>NZ_CM169896.1:0-4389143 GCF_057165765.1 Acinetobacter legionensis
TTTAAAAAAAGGGGTTGTGTTGGGAATGGAATGCTGTAGAATGCACATCCATCGGCGGTGATGTTAAATAAAACTTCTGATAAATCAGGCACTTGATTAAGTTGTTAAGATTTCGAATTGAGATTTTAAGATGAGATTGAAGTTGGGTTTGTTGGAAAAAATAATTAACATTATAGATTGACTTTTTAGAGATAGAGAGTAGTATAGCCGACCTAGCTTGATGCTGACGAAGCATTGAGAAGATCATTAAGAGAATATGAAGAACAACTTGTGTGGATTTTTACTAATTGATTGATCGAAATATTATCATTGATTGATTGGTTTAAATTACTCGAAGTTTATTTGAGAGAATTTGTCAGTACATTGATGAGCCAGAATTGTGACCTTAAGTCACTAATGATTTTTAACTGAAGAGTTTGATCATGGCTCAGATTGAACGCTGGCGGCAGGCTTAACACATGCAAGTCGAGCGGGGGAGATTGCTTCGGTAATTGACCTAGCGGCGGACGGGTGAGTAATACTTAGGAATCTGCCTATTAATGGGGGACAACATCTCGAAAGGGATGCTAATACCGCATACGCCCTACGGGGGAAAGCAGGGGATCACTTGTGACCTTGCGTTAATAGATGAGCCTAAGTCGGATTAGCTAGTTGGTGGGGTAAAGGCCTACCAAGGCGACGATCTGTAGCGGGTCTGAGAGGATGATCCGCCACACTGGGACTGAGACACGGCCCAGACTCCTACGGGAGGCAGCAGTGGGGAATATTGGACAATGGGGGGAACCCTGATCCAGCCATGCCGCGTGTGTGAAGAAGGCCTTATGGTTGTAAAGCACTTTAAGCGAGGAGGAGGCTCTTCTAGTTAATACCTAGGATGAGTGGACGTTACTCGCAGAATAAGCACCGGCTAACTCTGTGCCAGCAGCCGCGGTAATACAGAGGGTGCGAGCGTTAATCGGATTTACTGGGCGTAAAGCGTGCGTAGGCGGCTTTTTAAGTCGGATGTGAAATCCCCGAGCTTAACTTGGGAATTGCATTCGATACTGGGAAGCTAGAGTATGGGAGAGGATGGTAGAATTCCAGGTGTAGCGGTGAAATGCGTAGAGATCTGGAGGAATACCGATGGCGAAGGCAGCCATCTGGCCTAATACTGACGCTGAGGTACGAAAGCATGGGGAGCAAACAGGATTAGATACCCTGGTAGTCCATGCCGTAAACGATGTCTACTAGCCGTTGGGGCCTTTGAGGCTTTAGTGGCGCAGCTAACGCGATAAGTAGACCGCCTGGGGAGTACGGTCGCAAGACTAAAACTCAAATGAATTGACGGGGGCCCGCACAAGCGGTGGAGCATGTGGTTTAATTCGATGCAACGCGAAGAACCTTACCTGGTCTTGACATAGTAAGAACTTTCCAGAGATGGATTGGTGCCTTCGGGAACTTACATACAGGTGCTGCATGGCTGTCGTCAGCTCGTGTCGTGAGATGTTGGGTTAAGTCCCGCAACGAGCGCAACCCTTTTCCTTATTTGCCAGCACTTCGGGTGGGAACTTTAAGGATACTGCCAGTGACAAACTGGAGGAAGGCGGGGACGACGTCAAGTCATCATGGCCCTTACGACCAGGGCTACACACGTGCTACAATGGTCGGTACAAAGGGTTGCTACCTAGCGATAGGATGCTAATCTCAAAAAGCCGATCGTAGTCCGGATTGGAGTCTGCAACTCGACTCCATGAAGTCGGAATCGCTAGTAATCGCGGATCAGAATGCCGCGGTGAATACGTTCCCGGGCCTTGTACACACCGCCCGTCACACCATGGGAGTTTGTTGCACCAGAAGTAGGTAGTCTAACCGTAAGGAGGACGCTTACCACGGTGTGGCCGATGACTGGGGTGAAGTCGTAACAAGGTAGCCGTAGGGGAACCTGCGGCTGGATCACCTCCTTAACGAAAGATTGACGATTGGTAAGAATCCACAACAAGTTGTTCTTCATTGATGTATCTGAGGGTCTGTAGCTCAGTTGGTTAGAGCACACGCTTGATAAGCGTGGGGTCACAAGTTCAAGTCTTGTCAGACCCACCAAGTCTACTGAACACAGAAGAGCAGATATATTAAGATCTTAAGCTGGGGACTTAGCTTAGTTGGTAGAGCGCCTGCTTTGCACGCAGGAGGTCAACGGTTCGACTCCGTTAGTCTCCACCACTAATTACAGACTAAGTGATTACAGAACTTAGTAAGCCGATAGCTTATTAAGTTCTGTGATTTATCACAGTTAACTACTCGCTGACGAGGCGGTAGTGAATCATTAACAGAATATATTTGAGTTGAAATAATTGTTTAACTCGTTTTAGTTGATGTTAGCAAGCAATTGTTAATATTGAATGAAATGAGAACTAGCGATAAAACTGAATCAAGCGTTTTGGTATATGAATTAAATTGAAGCTGTATAGTGATTAAATTCACAGGCAACAAATAGAAGTGGTTGAATCCATATTGTTGATCCTCCTTGTAGGGATTAGCGACTGTTTGGGGTTGTATAGTCAAGTAATTAAGTGCATGTGGTGGATGCCTTGGCAGTCAGAGGCGATGAAAGACGTAATAGCCTGCGATAAGCTTCGGGGAGGCGGCAAATATCCTGTGATCCGGAGATTTCTGAATGGGGAAACCCACTTACCATAAGGTAGGTATCGCATGATGAATACATAGTCATGCGAGGCGAACGAGGGGAAGTGAAACATCTCAGTACCCTTAGGAAAAGAAATCAATTGAGATTCCCTCAGTAGCGGCGAGCGAACGGGGATCAGCCCATTAAGTTATATGTGTTTTAGCGGAAAGCTCTGGGAAGTGCTACCGTAGAGGGTGATAGTCCCGTACACGAAAGGGCACATATAATGATGACGAGTAGGGCGAGGCACGTGAAACCTTGTCTGAATATGGGGGGACCATCCTCCAAGGCTAAATACTCCTGACTGACCGATAGTGAACCAGTACCGTGAGGGAAAGGCGAAAAGAACCCCTGTGAGGGGAGTGAAATAGATCCTGAAACCGCATGCATACAAGCAGTGGGAGCCGACTTGTTCGGTGACTGCGTACCTTTTGTATAATGGGTCAGCGACTTATATTCAGTAGCAAGGTTAACCGTATAGGGGAGCCGTAGAGAAATCGAGTCTTAATAGGGCGTTTAGTTGCTGGGTATAGACCCGAAACCGGGTGATCTATCCATGAGCAGGTTGAAGGTTGGGTAACACTAACTGGAGGACCGAACCCACTGTCGTTGAAAAGCCAGGGGATGACTTGTGGATAGGGGTGAAAGGCTAATCAAACTCGGTGATAGCTGGTTCTCCCCGAAAGCTATTTAGGTAGCGCCTCGGACGAATACCATAGGGGGTAGAGCACTGTTTCGGCTAGGGGGTCATCCCGACTTACCAAACCGATGCAAACTCCGAATACCTATGAGTACTATCCGGGAGACAGACTGCGGGTGCTAACGTCCGTAGTCAAGAGGAAAACAATCCAGACCGCCAGCTAAGGCCCCAAAATTATAGTTAAGTGGGAAACGATGTGGGAAGGCATAGACAGCTAGGAGGTTGGCTTAGAAGCAGCCACCCTTTAAAGAAAGCGTAATAGCTCACTAGTCGAGTCGGCCTGCGCGGAAGATGTAACGGGGCTAAAACTATATGCCGAAGCTGCGGATGTATACTTAGTATACGTGGTAGGGGAGCGTTCTGTAAGCCGATGAAGGTGTATTGAGAAGTATGCTGGAGGTATCAGAAGTGCGAATGCTGACGTGAGTAACGACAATGCGAGTGAAAAACTCGCACGCTGAAAGACCAAGGGTTCCAGTCCAACGTTAATCGGGGCTGGGTGAGTCGACCCCTAAGGCGAGGCCGAGAGGCGTAGTCGATGGGAAATTGGTTAATATTCCAATACTTCTGTGTAATGCGATGAGAGGACGGAGAAAGTTAAGTCAGCCTGGCGTTGGTTGTCCAGGTGAAAGGCAGTAGGCATGCATCTTAGGCAAATCCGGGGTGCTCTATGCTGAGAGCTGATAGCAAGCTAGTTTACTAGCGAAGTGGCTGATACTATGCTTCCAGGAAAAGTCTCTAAGCTTCAGTTACACAGGAATCGTACCCGAAACCGACACAGGTGGTCAGGTCGAGTAGACCAAAGCGCTTGAGAGAACTCTGCTGAAGGAACTAGGCAAAATGGTACCGTAACTTCGGGAGAAGGTACGCTGCTGACGGTGATAGGACTTGCTCCTTGAGCTATTGGCAGCCACAGAAACCAGGCCCCTGCAACTGTTTATTAAAAACATAGCACTCTGCAAACACGAAAGTGGACGTATAGGGTGTGATGCCTGCCCGGTGCTGGAAGGTTAATTGATGGGGTTAGCGTAAGCGAAGCTCTTGATCGAAGCCCCAGTAAACGGCGGCCGTAACTATAACGGTCCTAAGGTAGCGAAATTCCTTGTCGGGTAAGTTCCGACCTGCACGAATGGCATAATGATGGGGGCGCTGTCTCCAGCAGAGACTCAGTGAAATCGAATTCGCCGTGAAGATGCGGTGTACCCGCGGCTAGACGGAAAGACCCCGTGAACCTTTACTGCAGCTTGACATTGAACTTTGATCTTACTTGTGTAGGATAGGTGGGAGGCTTTGAAGTAGTGACGCCAGTTGCTATGGAGCCATCCTTGAAATACCACCCTGGTAATATTGAGGTTCTAACTCTGTCCCGTTATCCGGGACGAGGACCATGTCTGGTGGGTAGTTTGACTGGGGCGGTCTCCTCCTAAAGAGTAACGGAGGAGTACGAAGGTGCGCTCAGCGTGGTCGGAAATCACGCGTAGAGTATAAAGGCAAAAGCGCGCTTAACTGCGAGACCCACAAGTCGAGCAGGTACGAAAGTAGGTCTTAGTGATCCGGTGGTTCTGTATGGAAGGGCCATCGCTCAACGGATAAAAGGTACTCTGGGGATAACAGGCTGATACCGCCCAAGAGTTCATATCGACGGCGGTGTTTGGCACCTCGATGTCGGCTCATCTCATCCTGGGGCTGAAGCAGGTCCCAAGGGTATGGCTGTTCGCCATTTAAAGAGGTACGCGAGCTGGGTTTAGAACGTCGTGAGACAGTTCGGTCCCTATCTACCGTGGGCGTTGGAAATTTGAGAGGATCTGCTCCTAGTACGAGAGGACCAGAGTGGACGAACCTCTGGTGTACCGGTTGTGACGCCAGTCGCATCGCCGGGTAGCTATGTTCGGAAGGGATAACCGCTGAAAGCATCTAAGCGGGAAGCCTACCTCAAGATAAGATTTCCCTAGGACTTTATGTCCTCTAAAGAGCCGTTGAAGACTACGACGTTGATAGGTTGGATGTGGAAGTGCGGTGACGCATGAAGCTGACCAATACTAATTGCTCGTGAGGCTTGACTATACAACACCCAAGCAGTTGTATACGAACTTCGAAAGAAGTAAGCATCATTTGATTCATAAAAGATCAAACATACTTGATTTAGTTGTAAAGCTAGTTAAAATATTCAACTCAAATGTTCTGTTAAACTCATTTGGTACGAAGTAAGGCATTTAAATAAGACCCGAACAAGTCCATAACAGTTTGCTGGCGACAATAGCAAGAGTGAACCACCTGATCCCTTCCCGAACTCAGAAGTGAAACCTCTTAGCGCTGATGGTAGTGTGGGGTTACCCATGTGAGAGTAAGTCATCGCCAGCTTTTAAATCTAAAACACCCCGGTCTCTAGCGAGAACGGGGTGTTTTTTTATGCGCAGTGCTTATTATCGGTCGGAATGAAAGAGATCTAGTCATATTAAGTAAATTGATGACTGAATTCGGTCAATAATGAATTGTTGACCTTTAAAATTTTTAGCTAAATAATAATTGAACAAAAAAATGGTGCTCCTTATGAAACTTAACTCATTTTCACCTATTGCTGATAATGAAGAAGAATTACATCTTCCTGAACTGGTCTATGCCGCATCTTTAGGGGAATTGGAACAGGTTGAACAACTGTTATCGCAAGGTATCGACGTCAACCAAACTGACGATGAAGGCTATAGTGCGCTACAAGCTGCGGCGGAGAATGATCACTTAGATATCGTTAAATTATTAATTTCTAAAGGTGCAGACAAAGACTATAAAAGCCAATTTACAGCATTAGAACTTGCGGAAATGGCTGAAAATAAACAGATTATTGTGTATTTAAATAGCTTGTAGATTCTCAAACAACGTGATGTGAATCAGATATTCTATAGATATAAAAAGAAAACCCCATCATCCTGATGGGGTTTTCTTTGTATTGGTGTGTTAGATCTGACTCCTGTCGAATCTCACGTTCCTGATGCTCAGACGCTTTATTGTTGTTTTATGTCTGGGAAACTTCCTGTTCCCTATAACTATAGAATATAAGAATGTGCTTTGATCGTATAGATGACAATCGCTGTGATTGATGTAAGCATTTTCTTACAAAGACAACATGGCAATTAATTTATATCAATATTATTTGCCATAAGTCCTTTGCCTTGTGCTTCAGCAATCAAGCGTTCAGCAGATTCACGGTTTTTACGCAGTCCAGGCATACGGAACTCAGTATGACCATAGTCGTGGATTCGTGTCCAACGTCCACCCCATGTTAAACCTACAGATTCAGCAACAACCCCATATAATTGGTAGCCTTTCCATGCCCAAGGATCTCGTTCAGAAATAACAACTTTACCATCTCGTTTAAAGGCAACATCGGCTGCTAAACCAAACTGATGATAACTTTGATAAGCTTTGGCTAAAGTCGTGGCTGTATTGCCAGATAAACGAGTTTGACGCTCTGGACTACGATAACCTTCTAAAAGCACCATTTCATAGCCATGACGTTCTTTCATGATTTTAAAGACCATCAGTAAACGTTGCTTATAACTTGGATGCATTTTATCCCATTTCCGGTCAACCATAGCTGTATCGAAGCTGCTACGTTGATCTCCAATTCCTTCATTATCAATAACCGATGGATTTACACTCGGGACTTGATGATTTGGAACAGGGTTTTCTCTTTCTAATATCTGTGCTTGAACAATCGCAGCATCAATTAAGCTTTCCTCCACTGCTGGAGGAGGGGTTAAAACCTCGCCATTTAATAGCGCATAAATTTGAGGGTCAGTTTTTCTTAAATATTCTGCTTCAACCTTAGTCGGATCAATTGGTCGTGTAAATGCAAAAACAAGAATACTGGAAAGCAAAAAGAAACCCGCAATCAAGATCCACCATTGCTGTAAATGCCAATGGGTTTGGGTTTGATTGGCTGAAGCCGCTTGGTTCATTTGTTCTGCAAAGTGCTTTGCAGAAGCTAGCTTTCTCTTACCTTGTGGTAAAAGTGCTTTAAGGTAGTCTAAAGTTTTATGTCTAATTTCATAAGACATGAGAAAAGTTAGACCAAGCACCAAAAAGATAAAACAAATGACAACAAACAAAATCATGGTTTGTTTTCTATGACTTTGCGGTCTATCGTCACTTTCACTGTACCTTCAGGGGAAGCCTCTTGCACTTCTTCTTTTTTAGGTACGGCTTCTTTTTCAGTGGGTTTAGCAGAAGCTTCTGCTTTAGCTTCTACTTTCGCTTTTGGTATTGGTTTTGCGGTTATTGCAGCTTGTGGTCTAGTTGCAGCTGACTGCGGCACTGGTTTAGCCTCAGGTTTTAGCATTTGTTCAAATGGGGAGGCATTCGGAATTGGATTTTTTTGAGCAGCAACCTTATTTTCATGTTTAAAAATCTGATTAAAATCTTTCTCATTGATATGCTGCTTATATGCACCGACATTTTCATCGTGATGATTGGTTGTTGTTTCTTCAGCATGCACATCGCGTAACTCAGGTTCTTGTGTTGCAACCGAATCTGTATTGGTACTGGTATTTTCTGTTGGTTTGATATTGATAAAAACAAAAAAGAAAATAGCAGAAATAACCATCCCAGCAATTAAACCAAGTAGAAAAACAGATGATTTCCCCAATGTTTTTTTAGCGGGTTTACTTTGTAATATACGAATAGATGTTTGTTTTTCTTGTGTCATAATTCAACCTGTCAAGGCAATTGAATAGTGATATGTGCTTGTTCAGCAGGTGCAGAAATCACATTATTAAATTTCGCAATAGAAGCATCTTCTGTTTTATTCAACATGAATTTTAGGCCAGCGAAAGCTAGTACAGCAAATAACAACAGGAAAATTAAAATCCAAACAAAGGGTAATTCTTTATGAATAATATTTTTGATTTGATCTGGTAAAGCTGCAAAAGGAGAAAAAGCGGTCTTTTTGCCTTTTAAATAATCGATTTCATCACCGACCCGAGCCACAAGATGATTTAAACTTTCAATCGATTCAATACGATACTTACCTTGAAAGCCAAGTAATAAGCAATAATGATAGACTTCGAGTGAAGCCAATCGCTCTTTACCACGAGCACGGATCAGTTCGAGAAACTCAAAGAAACGATAACCTGCAAGTTGTGAACCAAATAAAGTTAATTGAAGTGGGCTGATTAACCAATGATTTTGTAGGTTAAAAAATGATGGATCTTGTTGGGTAACAATGGTTTCATCAATTAAGGCACAATATGCATATTTTGCATCATGAATATCTTCAGGAGAAAACTGCAGTTTTTTTGCTTGATGTTCAAATCGATTCAACAAGTCTAAAATTTTGTCTTTAAAGCCGTTTGCATTTTCTGGAACATACTGATTCTTCAATAAGAATACAATATAAAATCCGTCATGTAGAAGATCGACTAAATTGGTTGCTTGTGTGATTTTGGATTGTTGAGGTAAAGAACCTCCACCAATTTGTCCATCATCAAACAGTGAGGGGGCAATATTATTCTGGCTCATGACATACTCCTCGCTTAACCATTCATCACTGCAATTAATTCAATACTGATATCTTGGAAACCTGCAGGGACATAAATACAGATGGTTTCAGAATCAAGCATACGTTGATACATTTCATGATGTGGTTCAATTTCAAAATAATTCACACCAGAACGTACCGGAATAGCAGTTGGAATTTGGACTAAATGATGAATTGGGATTGCAGGAAGTGCCGCAACAACACGTTGTTCAACATCAACAGTATTCCCGACTTTGAAACGCAGCGGGACAATTTGAATCAGTTCATGGGTTTGCATCATGCTACTAGAAACAGCAATATAAAGCCTTGATTCTTTAGTAATTTTATCTGTTTCCAAACTTCCCACCCAATAAGATGGGCGAATTTCTTTCAGTGCAATACTGATATAACGGCTTGAAATAATTGTATCGAGCAATTCGCGTAAAATTTTATCAAGCTGGCTAAAGCTATCTTGCAAGTTATGATGTTGATATTGTGGCAAATGCTCAACTTCGTATGCGGTCGAGAATGTCAGCAATGAGCCAGTTAAACGCAGAAGTTCAAAAAATAGTTTTTCAGGGTGAATCTGCGGATTTTGTAACAGATGATTCAAGGTCGCATGAGCGGTATTTAGTGCATTGACCAACCAGAATGAAACAATATCACCCGATCTAAATTCAATGAGCTTTTGTTCATTTTCACGGTTATTGGTTTGAATCATCTTAATTTTGGCACGAACAACGTTCAGTGTTCGCTTCAAATTTGCCAATAAGGTTTCATTTGACTGAATATGTAAAATTGGTGGAATATATTTTGAATCAATTTCAAAATTCCCTGAGCTATGACGCCGGATTTTTCCGATGGCGAGATATAAAAAACCATCTAAATCTTGATTTGGATCTGCTTGAACATCAAAAAGTTTAAATTCAGTTCGGCGTCGAAGAAATGTAATTTCAGCAGGGGATGCATCAGTAAAAAGATCATGAGTTTCATTCAAATATGAATGGTAGCGAGCAGGTTGTTTATCCTGTTCATCAGAGATGTTCTTCTTATTGGGTTGTAAAATAGGCAATGCTAAGTAGATTAACATTTCCCCACGTAAGTTCAGTTCATCCAATAAAATCGGTTGTGGTAACAGATCTTTGGCTGGTGCTTGGTAAATTTCACCATCCTGCCAAATCATATCAATTTGCTCTAAAGCAAGTACATGTGTGCCCAGTTGTGTTTCGTCAAATCGAAGATTTTTAATTCCATAAGGATAAGGAATCGTTGAACGAATGGTGTGATTAAGTCGTTGTTCTTGGTACGTGTCTTGTAATTGGAAGTGTTGTGGTCTTAAAAATAAACCTTCACCCCAAAGAACTTTTTCTGCTTTAAACATAGATGATTACCATTCAGAAGATTCATTATTTTGGTTTACGCCCAATAACTCATGAATAGAATCAAGGGGATTATCATTTTTAATGACTTGAGTTAACCATTCATGTAAAGGCATTTGGCTCCATTTAATTGTTTTTTGCAGCATATAACTCACAGGACTATGCGGCTCGTTGGTTTGAAAGTAATCAGCAATCTCTTGTAAAACCCGCATTGCCTGTTCACGATTTTGTAAATGGCTTTGTGGTTGAGGTTGAAATGTTTGCGCTTGCGGAATTGGAGCTGAATGCGTTGTTTCTGTTACCGGCATGGTCATTTGAGCTGGGGTATCTTCAACTGTGGTTGTATTGTTATTATTCCCAAATGAGTCGGCTTTATAGATTTTTTTCAGATTCATTTGAATATTTTCAAACTGCGAATCGATACTTGCAAAGCTCGGTGCTTCCAGCTCCATCAGTGCATCTAATGTTTGTTTGATAATATTCCAATGCTGCAAAATTTCTTGAAATTGCTGATAATTTTGATATTGAAAAGTTCGAGAAGTATTGAAAAGCGCTTGATTGAATTGATCTAACTCTAAGGATGCTTCTACACTGTCAGAATCTTCTGCTTGCTTACGACGATTATTCTGTAAGTGTAAGAATTTTTCGTATTGCGCAAGTGAATAAAACGGTTGAATGTTGATGAGCGGAACATTCTTTACCAAGCTCGGTAATTGGGTGGTAAAACCTTGCAGTAATCCTAGGCGTTGATCTAAGTCATCATCTTCAATTTCAGGATGAATCTTCAACCAGAACTGTTCTAAAACACGGTGACTCAGTTCTAGCCCTTTAATTAGCCCTTCGAAGCCATAGAGGTTTGTCCAAGCTTCTGTAAGCCATGTTAATAAACGAATATCTTTGGTTTTTTGCGTGAGTAATTGGATTGATTTTTCTGCAACAAATGACCAGTCGGCTTGCTTTGGTTCAGAAATCCAATCACCTTGGTCTAATAAAGGATCATCATGGGTACGTGCTTTTTTAATTTCGTGAAACTCATTGGAAAAAGACAAATCTTCTCCACACGGATGAGCATCAGAAATAGGCTCTAATAAGACGTCTAAATTTATATCCATTTTCTATACTCGTATATATTTAAGCTTCCACAACTTTTGACTTTTTGCTCGACTTTTTCTTTGCTGGCTTCGCTTGTGGATCTAACAGGTAAATGATTTCATCATCTTTCGTATCAATATGAATGACTTTTGGAATTTTTTGTTCAGCCAAAGCCACCAATATTTCAGTGGCTAAAGCAGGTAACACAGAGGCATTTAAAATATTATCAACATTACGTGCACCACTATCAACTTCAGTGCAACGACTTAGAATCAATTCGATTAAATCATCGCTATATGTCACTTTCGTTTCATACTGTTTTTCGAGTCGTGCTGTAATTTTTCCGAGTTTATGCTCAATAATTCTGACTAAAAGATCATCATGTAGCGGGAAGTATGGGACAATTCGCATACGGCCTAAGAATGCCGGCTTAAATTGTTTGTATAAGCTTGGTTTGAGTTGTTCAGTCAGCTCTTCAGCACTTGGCCATTCTTCGACAGGTTGATTTAGGCATGCTTGCATGATGGCATTTGACCCTGTATTTGAAGTCAGTAATATCGTGGTGTTTTTAAAATCAATCACACGACCTTCACCATCTTCGAGTGTACCTTTATCAAAAACTTGATAGAACAGCTCTTGGACATCGCTGTGTGCTTTTTCAATCTCGTCTAATAACACAACGCTATACGGATTACGTCGAACGGCTTCAGTCAAAACACCGCCTTGACCATACCCGACATATCCTGGAGGCGCGCCTTTAAGCGAAGAAACCGTATGCGCCTCTTGGTATTCAGACATATTGATAGTGATTAAATGTGACTCACCACCATAAAGTTCATTGGCAAGTGCTAAGGCAGTTTCTGTTTTACCCACACCGCTTGGACCAACAAGCATGAAAACACCCTGTGGTTTATTTGGGTCTTCTAAACGTGCTTTTGAGGTTTTAATACCTTGAACCAACTGATGTAGGGCATAATCTTGTCCCATCACCCGTTTTTCAAGTTTTTCTTCCAGACTGAGAATTTGCTTAATTTCATCATTGACCATTTTGCCAACAGGAATACCAGTCCAGTCTGAAATAATTTCATTAATAATTTGGGCATTTACACGTTCAAAGACCAGTGGTTGCTGACCTTGTAACACAGATAACTGCGTACGTGTATTGAAGATCTCATCTTTGTTTGAATCGGCCTGTTCTGCGGTTTCTAATGCTTGGATTTTTTGAATCAGAGCCAATTCAGCTTGCCATTGTTGTTCTGTTTGCTGAATTTCTTGATCAAGTAATTCCAATGATGATGTTAACTGAGTTAAACGCTCTTCATGAATTGGCTGGTGACGGTGTTCACTTTCAATAATATTGAATTCAAGATTTAAATTATGTTGTTGTGCTTTGAGTTGATCGAGTTTGACTGGTTGAGCATTTTGGGTTAGCGCAACACGAGCTGCAGCGGTGTCAAGCACACTAATGGCTTTATCCGGGAGTTGGCGGCCACTAATATAACGATGTGAAGAATGAACAGCGGTGATAATCGCTTCATCATCAATACGTAAATTAAAGTGATTGGCCATCACTGGAATCATGGCACGTAGCATATCGATCGCGACTTCTTCAGTCGGTTCTTCTACTTTGACCACTTGGAAACGACGACTTAAAGCAGCATCTTTTTCAAAATACTGTTTATATTCGGCCCAAGTTGTAGCTGCAATGGTGCGTAATTCACCCCGCGCAAGTGCAGGTTTTAATAAGTTCGCTGCATCATTTTGCCCAGCCTGGCCGCCGGCGCCAATCATGGTATGGGCTTCATCAATAAACAGAATAATCGGATGTGAAGACTGTTGCACTTCTTGAATAACTTGTTTTAAGCGGTTTTCAAACTCACCTTTAACACTTGCGCCTGCTTGTAACAGCCCCATATCCAAAGAGTGTAATTGGACATTTTTTAATGCATCAGGCACTTGGTTCTGTGAGATCTTTAATGCCAGACCTTCCACAACTGCCGTTTTACCCACACCAGGTTCACCCGTTAAAATAGGATTGTTTTGACGACGGCGCATTAAGATATCAAGCATTAAACGGATTTCATATTCACGTCCAATGACCGGATCAATCCCACCTTTTTGTGCTTTTTCAGTTAAATTAATGGTGAATTGATCTAATGCAGGTGTCTTGTTGTTCGAAGCATGATTGTCTGTTAGGGTATTTTTAAGTTCTGCTTCTTGCTCTTGATCATTTGTTGGGATATTTTCGGTACTCTTTACACAAATTTCCAAGAATTTATGTTTCATCGTATCGATGGGAAACAGATCAAATAAGCTTGATGCTCGAATGGCAATTTGGTAAAGATCAGATGCTGTTAAAAGAGCAATCAATAAATGACTGCTTCGAATCACTGGATCTTGTTCAGCTGAAGCAAGTAACCATGCTTGCTCAAGGAGTCTAACAATTGATTTGGAAAAAATAGGTGTACGGGTATTTCCTTTAGGAAGTTGAGAAATACACTCTAATAAATCCGTTAAAAGTGCATCTTTTGAAATTTTGTATTTATTAAGTATAAGTTCAAGATCATTGGATTGTTGTTCTAATAATTTGACAAAAAAATGTTCGATTTCGATTTCAAAATTTTGATGGTTTACACATAAATTGGCGGATTGTTCTAAAGATGTACGTGAGGATGCTGATAACTTTTTAATCAAAACTTTTAGATCTGTCATTTTCTGTCTCTCTCAAAAAACTTTATTTCTAGGCAAATAAATTCTAAATTTTCTAGCCTATAAATTTGGCATTAAAATTAGTATATTGAAATCAAATATTTAATAATTTTTTAAAAATCACTGGAAATATTTTACATAAAAAAAAACTTTTGTGAAGATAGGATATTATGTATATTATACAACCAATTAAAAAAGTCATTTTTATCAAACGGTTAAAATATTGATACGAAATTTAACTTGACGAGAGCACGTTTTTTTAGTCTTATTTTTAAGTCTTTAACGAAATTGCTTAATTATACATATTTATAAAACATCAAAAGTAAATTTATTGAATAACTGAATCAAGTAAATATTGAGGTTGGATTTTGAAGAATTTTATTCCATATATTTTAGTTCTTGGCACATCATTGGCGACTACATTTGTCTACGCGGATGGTGAAATCAAACTAAAAAGATCCTGTATAAAAGATTACCCAATGGTTGAGGGAGAAACTAATCCTGAGTTGTTGGCGGTCTATTCACAATTGTGTGATAAGAAAAATAAAGACAATAAAAACAAACTGTTGGTCTCGGCAGCAGAAAAGTTTCAGCAAATTGGGAAAAATGATAAAGCCATCCAAATTGTTAATTATTTAGAAGCGCAAAATATACAAAGCAATGAGTTAACGGATGTCAAATTCCTTGCAGGAATTGGCTTAGCTTCTGACGCATTGAATAAAATGCGTACGCGTGAAATGAGATATTTGACTGAGGATAAAACCTATCCTGTTGCAAAAAGTTTTACTGACGCAGTTAGACAAGCAATGCCAGCAGCAGTTTTGGTTGAAAAAAATCAGGAAAGTGCTCCAGTTGTAGAGCGTGCTCGTCCTCAGAAGGTAAGTCGCCCTCAGAAGAGTCGTACTACACCAACACGCTCAACGCCTGCTACAAAACCAGCTACAAAGCCTACTGCGACGCCAGCGAAACCGAAGTCTACGTCATCAGCACCAAGACCGAATTTCCCAACATAATTTATTGCCCAAATTAATGGATAACAAAAATGTCAAAACGTGAAAGTGTACAGAAGAAATTACAGCGAATCCGACCACCACGTGTTCAACTGACTTATGATGTTGAAGTCGGTGATGGTAAAGAAATTAAAGAACTACCGTTTGTTGTGGGTGTTTTAGGTGACTTTTCAGCTGCTTCTGAGTTAGAAAAAACCAAATTAAAAGATAAAAAATTTATCAATGTCGACTTAGAAAACATTGATGAAGTGATGGAGTCATTGTCTCCACGAGCTGCATATCAAGTTGAAAATACGTTAACTGAAGAGGGTGGGCGTATGTCAGTCGATTTAACTTTTAAATCGATGGAAGATTTCAGACCAGAACAAGTAGTACAACAAGTAGAGCCATTGAGAAAATTAGTTGAAGCTCGTGAACGTTTAACAGATTTGAGAAACAAAATTTCAAATAGTGAGCGTTTGGAAGATTTACTGGATGAAGTCTTACAAAATACTGATCAGATTCGTAAATTAAGTGCTGAGGCGGGTCCTGAAAATGAGTAATTTACAAACCAATACTGCGCAAGATGCAGCCGTAGAAGAAGTAAGTTTACTTGATTCTATCGTGGAACGCAGCCGAATTGCACGCAATGACGAAGAGCATGACCGTGCTAAAAGCTTGATTGGTGAGTTGGCCAAAGAAGTAATGGCAGGAACAATCACTGTTTCAGAAAATATGTCTTTGTCGATTGATAAACGTATTGCTGAAATAGATGCGTTGATTTCAAAACAGCTCAGTAAAATCATGCACAATGAGCAGTTTCAAAAAATTGAATCAACTTGGCGTGGTTTGTATTACTTCTGTCAAGAGTCCCCATCAAATCCATTGATCAAAATTCGTATGTTAAATACAACGAAAAAAGAATTGGTCAAAGATTTTCAAGGTGCAACAGATTTCGATCAAAGCACCTTGTTTAAAAAAGTTTATGAAGAAGAATATGGATCATTCGGTGGTGCACCTTATGCGACATTGATCGGTGATTTTGAGTTTGACCGCACACCTTCAGATATGTATCTGTTAGAACAGATTTCACATGTTGCAGCAGCAGCACATGCTCCGTTTATTTCGGCAGCAAGCAGCAATATGTTAGGTCTTGAATCATTTACTGATATTGATCGTCCACGTGATGTTTCAAAAGTATTTGAAACAGCAGAATATGTACAGTGGCGTTCTTTCCGTGAAAGTGATGACGCTCGTTATGTTGCGTTGACAATGCCACGCGTTTTAGGCCGTTTGCCTTATGATCCAAAAGAAGGTTGGGCGACTGAAGGCTTTAACTTTGTAGAAGAAGTTTCAGGGCAAAACCATGATGAATATTTGTGGATGAATGCAGCTTATGCGTTTGGTACCCGTTTGACCAATGCATTTGATCTCCATGGTTGGTGTGCTGCGATTCGCGGTGTTGAAGGTGGTGGTATGGTCGAAGGCTTACCAGTACATACTTTTAAAACCAATGACGGTGAAGTTGTATTTAAGTGTCCAACAGAAATTGCGATCACTGACCGTCGTGAGAAAGAGCTGAGTGACTTAGGTTTTATTCCATTAGTTCATTGTAAAAATACAGATTACGCAGCATTTTTTGGTGCGCAGTCTACGCAAAAACCGAAGAAGTATGACAGTGATACAGCAAATGCGAATTCGTCCTTATCTAGCCAGATCCAATACATCATGGCTGTTTCTCGAATTGCACATTACTTAAAAGCAATGATGCGAGATAAAGTCGGAAGCTTTGCTTCAGCAGGTAATGTAGAAGCATTTTTAAATGAATGGCTATCACAATATGTATTGCTTGATGATGGTGCTTCACAAGAAGCAAAAGCGCAGTATCCATTGCGTGAAGCTTCTGTAAAAGTTGTAGAGAATCCTGCAGAGCCAGGGCACTACAAGTCTGTGGTCTTCTTAAGACCGCATTTCCAGCTAGATGAGTTGTCGGTTTCTTTGCGACTTGTCACTGAGTTACCTCAGTCCTCGAATTAAAATAGAGCGTGGCTAAATAATAACTTTAAAAAATAAGGGTAAATCCAATGAAAGATATATACGTTCAATTTCAAGGTAAGTACAAAGTTGATGGCGAGTCACGTGATTCTGAGCACAAAAATTGGCTAGAAGTTAATTCTTGGTCTCATAATATTCGTCAGCCAAAATCTGCGACTTCTTCAAGCGTTGGTGGTCATACTGCTGAACGTGTAGAACACTCAGATATGCTTTTTGTTAAAGATTTGGATGCAACTAGTCCAAAACTTTGGGAAGCATGTTCTGCGGGTTATACATTTGATGAAGTTCAAATTGACTTCTACCGCGCAAATGGTGACAAACGTATTAAGTACCTTCAAATCAAACTTAAGCATGTACTTGTTTCAAGTGTAACGCCTACGGTAAATGAAGAAGGTGTTCCAACTGAAGCATTTGGTCTAAAATATGCTGCGGTTGAGTGGACTTATAATCAACAAGATATTAACGGTTCTGCTAAAGGTGCCGTTACTAAGAAATGGTCTCTTTCTAACAATACTGCATCTTACGCTGCTTAATTGTTTGTTGAAACAGATAGGGACTTGGGTCCCTATCTGTTTCATATTATTAGAATATACATTATGAATTTAGATCAACTTTACCCCTATGGATTTCGATCTACACTATTTGATCGTTTAATTGTTGAAGATGATTATATAAAAGGGCTTTCTATTCATGAGTTAAGAGAGTCTGTTGCCCATGATTTAGAAGACTTATTAAATACACGAATTGCCAAACTGGATTTGGAAATCGATGATTTCCCTTTAGTCAAAAAGTCTATCATACAGTTTGGTATTATTGATTTTGTTGGACTTTCAACCGCAAATCCAACTGATCGGGATACTATCTGTCAATCTATAGAACAGTCGATTGCTGCTCATGAGCCACGCTTAAAACAAATTAAAGTAGAAATGCAGTTAGATGACCAAAATGTTGGCTCGTTATGTTTAAGCATTCAAGCTTATTTAAATATTCACCCACTTTATGAACCTGTAATTTTTGATGCCTTACTTAAGCCAACAACACAGCAATATGTGATTTCTGCCAGATCTTAAAATAAAGTAGGTATGTCGTGATAGAAGAACTTTTACCGTATTATGAAAAGCAATTACAAGAATTTGGACAGCAGTCTCGTGCTTTTGCAGATAAATACCCGAAAATTGCACAACGATTATCTTTAAATCAAGAACAAATTGATGATCCTCATATTGAACGCCTTATACAGGCATTTTCTTTAATTGCTGCACGTATCGATAAAAAGTTAGCTGATAGTTACGACATCTTTACCCGTTCTTTATTTGAGGTAATGTTTCCTCAATATTTACGTCATTTTCCAGCGTGTTCAGTGGTGAGTTTTGAAGACTTAAATAAGCAAAAACAATTGACGGATGTTCACATTATTCCCAAAGGAACCACTTTAAAGTCAAGAAGTTTCAAAGGTGTCCAATGTGAGTTTAATACCAGTGCTGAAGTTAAATTATTGCCTATTCAACTGGAAAGTCTGAGTTTTCAAACCAATCCCAGTGCACATATTCATTTAAACCAAAATGCGACATTAAATTTAAAATTTGAATTATTAAACCCTGCTAAAAATTGGTTAAAAAATGAAAAGCTGCCCATTTATCTGGATGCCATTTCAAACTTTCCTTTGCAAGTTTTAGATCATATTTTCCATAAAGAAACCAGTTTTAGTCTTCGCATCAATAACAAGGTTGTGCCGATAAAAAATCCGTTTGAAGTGATCGGTTTTGATGAAAATGAAAGTTTATTGCCCGTTGATCAACATACACATCATGCTTATCGATTATTAATCGAATATTTCTGTTTTCCTGAAAAGTTTAGTTATTTAAATTTGAATTTAGATTTTTTAAAATTATTAAAAGAAGAAAATTTGAGTTTTGAAGTTCAAATCCATTTAAAACTGAATTTAAATGATCAAGCCATCATCCGCAACTATTCAGAATTGAATGTGGCAAATTTTAAGTTATTTACCAGCCCTGTCGTCAATTTATTTGAGAAACAAGCTGAGCCACAAAAAATCAATCATAAAAACTTAGAATATCCTTTAATGACAGATGCACATCATCCTGAATTCTATCAAGTGTATTCAATCGTTGAAATGAATTTAATCCGTGAAAAAAGTAATCAAGATCAAGTGGTTTACCCAATTCTACCTTTCTTTGCGATGAGTCATTATCATGGTGACGATATTCAGTTTTTTTATGCGTTAAATCCAACGGTTTTACAAAATCAATATGTAGAAACGGGCTATTCGATTATTTCTAAACAATTAGAACCACACAGTATTAAGTCTGATTTTGTAAGTTGTAAGTTGTTATGTTCCAATCGTGAATTACCGCACGAAGCTTTGGGTCAGTCAAACAACGTCTTGAACTTGAATGACAGTACCGTTGCTCGTCGTGCATTGGTGTTAAAGAGACCTACAGCACCCTTCCAATTTGAAAAAAATAAGAATGAACAATGGCGTATTATTTCGCACCTTTCATTAAATACTTTAGCCTTAATGAAAGGTGATGCTGTAAGTCATATTAAAGAATTGCTAGAGCTTTATAACTTACCTAAATCTAAAGAAAATCATTTAATTATTGATGCAATTAAAAAAATTGAATTTGAAATCACCAATAAACTCGTTGAAGCCAAACCCTTTCCAATGTTTGTACGCGGGGTTAAGGTTTTAATGGATGTCGATGTCCAAGTCTTTAGAGGGCATAGCTTATATATTTTCAGCGAATTGATCAGTCATATTTTTAACTTAAAAGTACAGATGAACAGCTTTGTTGACGTTTTTGTTCGAGATTTAAATACAAAACAGGAGTTATACCAATGCGTACAGAACGTTGGTGGCAAGAAGCTTCTGTAATTGATGAGCTTTTTAAAACCCCTACAGCTTTTGAATTTATACAAACCACACGATTATTTAGACATGCGCCCAATACCGCTTTTTTAAAGAATTGGTCTGACGATTTTCTTTTTGAAAGTTCATTAAACTTGAACTTTCCAAAACATGAAATTGAATTACTCGAACAACAAGACGAAAAAATTCATCTTACAAATTTGATTGTCGGTTTAACCGGTATGCAAGGTGCAATGCCGTATACCTATACTAATAAAGTGAAACAAACACCGCGTAAACAGCGTGTTGAAGTTCAAAAGTTTCTAGGTTTATTTAATCATAAGCTTACGGCTCAATTTGTTGAAGCAAGTTTAAGTTATAACTTGCCTGTACGTTATGAAGTTGAAAAAGAAAATAATTACTTAGAAATCTTGCATGCTTTAAATGGTTATATTAGGACACAACATCAACAGAGTGATCTAGATGACTATTTTGCTGAGTTTTCTGGGCTTATGCAGGGTCAAAATAATACAGCTCATGCATTAAAGACAATGTTGACCTGTGTATTCAATCAACAAGTTGAAGTCAAAGAATATATTACTGAAAAGTTTAAACTCGGGAATGAGCAGAAAACTACTTTGGGAGGGGACCGACCTTTCTTGTTAGGTGTAAATACATTCTGTGGAGAGACGATTCGACAAATAGATGGAAAAATCGAGATTCAAATTGGACCGTTGAGCCATGCACAGTATTTAGAATTTTTACCCAAGAAAAAATTAAGTAAGAAGTTAAAAAAAATTCTGCAAAGTTGGTGTAGTCCAACCTTATTTGTCGATTTACGTTTAGTCTTGGCAAAAGAGGAAGTCCAGCCTTTACAACTAAGTTCAACAACACAAATTGGTTTGGCACAAGGTGCTTTTGTGATGCCAAAAACTCAAAGTGACAATGATGAAACGTGTTATGCACTGATTGGAGTGTCATAAGTGATCAAAATAATTTTAGGAACTTTAATCAGTACCATATTACTAGTTTCGGTAATCGTGGTATTTTATTGGCGTGATATTAAATATGACCCAAATGGGCAAGATTTTCTGATTTTCTTTGGCGTGATTCCAGCTGCGATTACTTTGTTAATCCTGAGCCCAATGTTGATCAAAAAGATTTATCAAAGCCACCAAGAGAAGAAAGAACAACAAAGAATTGAGGCAGAGCAACGTTCAGAACAACAAATCACTGAAGCTAAAGTTGAAGAAAAAATTGAATGGGTAGACTTGAAAGTTTATTCAGCCACAAGCTTAAGTGCCTTAGGCGAAAATGAAGCACAGCTTGATCAGCTTCAAGATGTGGCAAGTCCTGAACTTGATTCGCAATTGGTCAATGGTTATGGTTTACCGATTCTTTCATTCCGTGTTCAAGATATTGAAGAACCGTTAGAGGATGAGGCATCTAGTCTTTCTAGTCGTCAAAAGCGTATAAGTGCATTAATTCAGCAGCAATTAGAACAGAATACTGAAACTTTATATCAAATTGCAGAGCACCTAAAAAACTCCGCACTCTTTTATGATGCCAAACTTGCACATGAATATCGTATGCATCCTGCTTGGATTGACCCTCATCATGACGATGAAGATGAGCCGATTGAACAACAGGTCGCAGAAGCAGTACCTCGACTTAATTATTTGAATATTCACATTATTTTGCCAGAAAATTTATTCCATAGCTGGGATGAAAGTTCAGCTTCAGAATTGGTTCACCATTATCTTACTGAACTGGGCATTCTCGATCAGCAATTTGGCACTGAATATCATTATTGGGGTGAAACAACTGCGTATAAAGACTGGATTAAGTTGCTAAAAAGAACCCAACTTTTGGATTCTGAGGTATCACTGTTTATTGCAGTAGATTCAGAAATTGATCAAGAAACCATAGATGATCGGACGTGGATGACTGAAAAATATATTCCATCTGAGTATATCAGTACTTGTTGTATGACAAATACCCAGGTCGAATTGCAAAATTTACAAGCAATAAAGTATATTCGAATTGCTTTAAATTCTGATCAGGCATCTAAAACATTAAAAGAGTTGAATTTAGACCAAGCAGAACAGTTTGATCAAGAACAGCCCTTTGTCTTGGTCTTAGACGACCCAGCAGAGATCAAGCTGTTAAAGAAACTTGAACAAAACTTTGCCGAAACAGCTATTGAAGCGCATCATTATCTTTACAGTAAAAATAGCCTAGGCCATACCCAACCCTTAGCCAAAGTTTTTGGTTTTATGTTGAGTTTGCACTTTAAAGATGAGTTGTACGGTTATGTTTATAGTGCTGAACATCAGCAAACCCAAGTGATTGTTGGGACTGAGTTTGCATAGAACTTACAGATAAATTTAGAAAGAAATAGAGAAAATGATACAAACAATTTTAAGCTATGCATGGCAGTACATCACAAATCCGAAACTGGTGATTGCGCTTTCGATTCTGGTTGCGATCGTTTCTTCATATAGTGTAGTACCGCGTCAGTACTTCTTTATGATGGTTGCAGCTTACATTCTTGGGTTGGTGATTTACGGCATCTACTGGTTGATCCAGCGTCGTAAACATGCAGAACAAGGTGAAGCATTGGCTGAAGCGATTCAACAAGACACCACTGCTGAATATGGAAAACAAAAAGATAAAGAAGAATTAAATCTGATCAATCAGCAGATGAAAGATTCGATCCAATTGATTCGTAAGTCTAAATTGGGTGATAAAAGTGGTAACGCAGCACTCTATGAGTTGCCTTGGTATATGGTGATTGGTAACCCTGCTGCGGGAAAAAGCTCGGCAATTTACCATTCTGGATTAAAATTTCCCTTTGAAGAGACCCATCAAAAAGTGGTGTCTTCAGGACTCAGTGGTACCCGAAACTGCGATTGGTTTTTCTCAACAGAAGGAGTATTGTTGGATACAGCTGGTCGATACTCTGTGTATTCAGAAGACCATTCAGAATGGTTAGGCTTTTTAAATATTCTGAAAAAGAACCGCTCTAAAGCGCCGATCAATGGCTTAATTGTGATTGTTAGTGTGGCTGAGTTGGTTAGTCAAAGCCCTGAGAAATCGATCAAATTAGCGAAAAGTTTAAGAGCGCGTATTCAAGACTTAACTGAACGTTTAGAAATTTTTGCACCTGTTTATTTGGTCTTTTCTAAAATGGATTTGATTGCAGGATTCACTGAATTTTTTGAATGTTATGAATCTGCTGAGTTTGATCAAGTTTGGGGCGCAACCTTACCTTATGACTCTGAATCATCACAGAATGCTGTGGAACATTTCGAGAAGCACTACAATATTTTATATGATGGACTAAAAGGGGTCAGTACCACCCATTTAAGTCGCCGTCATGCGCAAAATATTTCGCCAAGTGTGATGACTTTCCCACTTGAATTTAAGACTTTAAAACCTGTATTAAAAACGTTTATTGGTACTTTATTTGAAGAAAATCCGTATCAGTTTAAACCAGTCTTCCGTGGCTTTTACTTTACGAGTGCTTTACAAGAAGGCGTGATAGAAAGTCCGATGACGGAACAGATTGTTGATGATTTTCAGCTGACTAAAATCCCCAATAGTGAACATGGTATTCCACAAAATTCAATTTCTCAGAATCATGGCTATTTCTTAAAAGGGCTATTCTCAGAAGTCATTCTCAAAGATAAAAACCTAGTTAAACAACATATTAACCCGACCACAAAACGTAAACGTTATTTGGCGTTTATTGCATCATTATTAGGTGTTTCCATTATTTTGGGTTTATGGGTATGGTCTTATCGTAATAATCAACAATTGATTGCAGATGTTCAGGCCGATTTAAATAAAGTTGTGCAAATGGAGCAAACTTCAGGTCAAGAGCTTTCAACCCAAATCGATGCTTTACTGATTTTGCAACAACGCTTAGAGCAATTGGATGATTTTGATCAGCATCGTCCATTGAAATTTTCATTTGGTTTATATCAAGGCAATGACTTAAAAGAAAAATTAAAAGCTGAATATTTAAAAGGTGTGAAACAGATTGTTTTAGCACCAAGTCAGCAAAACATTGCGCAATATCTACAACGTGTAAAAGGCAATGAGCAGACGCTTAAACAAAATCATGTCAATGTTGAAATTAAGCAAGCGTCTTCGACACAAATTGCATCAGAACCTTCTGATACCAATCCGCAAGATGCTTACAATGCGTTAAAAGCCTATTTGATGATGAGCAATCCACAATATATGGATGCGAGTCATTTAAGTGACCAAGTCACTCGCTTCTGGCGTTCATGGCTAGATACCAATCGTGGGCAAATGCCACGTGGAGAAATGATTCAAAAAGCTGAAAAAATATTGAGCTATTCAATGACCTTAGCCAATGATAAAAAGTTTCCAGTGTTAGAGTCTGATGCGCAGTTGGTAGATCAAACTCGTCAAGTATTGCTTTCTGTTGTACGAGGGATGCCTGCCCGTGATCGCGTTTATAATGAAATTAAAATGCGCGCGGCGGTTCGATTCCCAGCTGTGACCGTGGCCCAAATTGTCGGTGAAACCAATCGGAATGTCATGCTGGGTGGTTATGCATTGCCTGGTATATTTACCCAAAAAGCATGGGATGAATATGTCGATAAAGCCATTGAAGAAGCTGCGAATAAACCCACGGATACCAAAGATTGGGTGTTGAATAGTACCCAGTCAGACGATTTAACTTTTAGTGGTAGCCCTGACCAAATTCGTAAACAGTTAACCCAGTTGTATAAACAAGAATATATTGCTGAATGGAAAAAGTTTATTAATGCCACTCACTATGCGAAAGGGCCTGATTTTGTTCAACAAGCTAAGGTCATGGATGTATTGGGTGAGCCACAAAACTCTCCAATCCGTACCTATATTGACCGTGTTGCAAAAGAAACCAGTTGGGATAATCCAATTGTTCAAGCTGAACTTGCTGCGCCACAAACCGGATTTGTTGCTTGGTTTAAGCGTAAAGTTTTAGGACAAGGTAAAACGGATGATATCCAACGTGCATCGAATCAAGCACAAGGGCAGATTTCTCAACAATTCCAAGTATTCTACCAATTGGTTCGTAAACGTGATGATTTACAGAACAAATCACTGCTAGATGATTATTTACAGAATATGGCACAAGTCAGAAGTAAATTGAATGATCTACGTAGTGCAGGTGACTTTGGTCCAAATGCTTTGGCCCTAGCAAAACTTACTATTAATGATCAAACTTCAGTTTTCAACACCACTCAAAAAGTTGTTGATGAAAAATTGACGGTAGGTTTAGGTGAGTTGGATCAGCAAATGGTTCAGAAATTGTTGGTGAGCCCGTTAACCCAATCTTTTGATAGTTTGTTGACTCCAGCACAGGATGAAATAAATAAACTCTGGACCTTGCAAGCTTTCCAACCGTTTAGCCAAACACTTTCACAAAAAGTGCCATTTAACTCATCTGGAACGATTCAAGCGACCAGTAGTGAAATTAGTCAAATTTTTGGTGATAACGGTAGCATTGCTAAATTTGTAAAAGAAACTCTTGATCCATTTGTTATTCGTCGTGGTTATACATTGTCATCGAAGACATGGAAAAACATGGGGATTGGCTTGAATCCTGAATTCGTTATGAATTTTGAGCAATATACTACGCCAATTAATGGTGCATCTGCTGGAGCAGCAGGGGGGGCGCCGGTTGCAACCAATCAGTCAAACTTCCAATTCTATCCGATCCCTAACAATAAATTATTGTCCTATACCATTGATATTGATGGACAGCGTTTGGTTTATGAAAATGGCATCCAACAATGGGTCAACTTCATGTGGCCAAATCCTGGTGCAATACCAGGAGCACGGATTACGGCAATCGATTTAGATGGACAAACCCATACTATATTTGATGAGCCGGGTGAATACGGAATCAATAAATTAATCGATAGTGCACAACGTAAGTCATTGAATGGAAGCTTTGAAATGACATGGGCAAGCAAACAAAACAGTGATTTGTTTGTGAAACTTCAATTCCGTTTAATTAGTGGTAATGCTTCAAATCCAATTGGTTCTAATCGTGGCTATGTTGGATTAAAACTGGTTGATCGAGTCACAAGTCCTAAAGCACCATTGGTTGTTGCAGCACAGGCAGCGCCTGTTACCGTAAGTGCAAACTCACCAGCGGCTTCACCATTTGGCGGTGCGACTGCACCGGTAGCAGCTGCACCTAAGCCTCAGACAACCGCACCAGCAAGCTCAACTGTAGCACCTGCTGGCAATGCGGCAAATGCTGCTGGAAAAGGAGTGGCTCAATGATTCAAGGAAACGATTTGACGCGAGGGATTAAAGTATGCAAACGATAAAGTCTACACCGTTGTATTATGGAAAATGTCCCGCACGTGGTGATTTTCTGAAAACAAAAGGGCAATATTCATTGATTCAAGTGATTGATCAATGGATTACGGAAGCTTTAGAGCTTGCAATGCGAGAAGAAAATTTTAATCAAGCTTATGAATCATTAGCGCCTTTAGACTTCTTTATCGCAAACCCTAAGGAAAGAATGTTTCTTGCGGCAAATATGGTGACCAGTGAAGACAGTTCTGGTCGTCAATTTCCAATGGTCTTAAGTCAGTTATTAGAAGTTGATCATCCTTTTCAAAACTTACTCTATGCGCCGTTTAAATATAAACCGGTATTGATTGATTTATTTCAAAAAAATCGAAGCATCCGAACCATTCGTGATCCTGAAGTATTGATCAATAAGCTGGGTGAAATTGATCATGAAATACAGGTCTTGCCTGAATTAAAAACGCAGGACTTTTTTGAAAATCATACCATGCATTCATTTGCACAAATGATGAAGATCACGCCTTATGAGTTGGCGCAAAGTATGCTGGGCTTGGGCTTGTTACTTCAGCCTGTGCTTAAACACGGTACCAGTAAGTTATCTAAGGTACTTATTTTACCAATTAATAATCATAATTATTGCTATGAAATTGCCGCGTTTTGGGTCAACTTAATCGGACGCTTTTTAGAAAAAAGTAATACAGAGATCTTGATTGGTATTCTTCACCAAGAGTCTCCAATTTTATTATTTGGATTCCAAGGGGCAGATATCACGGCTTTAAGTAATATTTTCACTCAAAATATGCAAAATGATCATTGGGTATCTTTGGTCAAACCACTATGGATTGATGCCTATTTGGAACAGAATGCAGGTCTAGCAGCGCTTGAACAGTCTTTATGCGAACGTCAATTGAGTCTGGTTCAAGGCATGAAACTTTTTAGACAAACATTTATAGATGAATAATGATATGAAAAATAAACAAGTCAAAATATTGAAAAAATTTGCGCTTATTTCTAGCTTATTTTGTTCATTCAATGTGTTTGCTGCACCGATTGTGGTTGAAGGTGCTGTGCCGAATGACATGACCAAACAAGCAATCTTGGCGAAATTAAAAGCGGTTTATGGTGATGATCAGGTTGTAGATAAAATCCAAATTCGAGCCGTATCCGCACCAAATGGCTGGAGTGATTCGGTTACACGTGTGATTACCCCAGATCTAAAGAAGATTAGCCAAGGTAAGCTCTCTGTACGAGGTACTCAAGTTGAATTGGTTGGAAAAATGGGTGTACAAACTGATATTCAGCCAACCACCAGTTTATTCCAATCCTTAGTTCAGCCACCTTATCGATTTAATTCTCAAATTTCAGTGAATGCTGCTGAGCAATCTGTGATTGATAATGCACTAAAAAATCGAATTATTGAGTTTGAATCTGGCAAAGCCGTACTTACCCCAACAGGTACACAAATCTTAGACGAGATGGTGGTTGCATTAAATAAAGTGCAAGGTAAAAATGTTAAAATTGTGGGTCATACTGACAGCCAAGGTAATCCACAGAAGAATCAGGATTTGAGTTTGCAACGTGCTGAAGCGGTGAAGCAGTATTTAACTACGAAAGGCATTGCACCGACTCGTTTAAGCACAGCTGGTCTGGGTTCAACCAAACCTGTTGCTGATAATGCAACGGATGAGGGTCGTAGAAAGAACCGCCGTATTGAGTTCGATGTTTTATAAATTTTATTCAATAACAAAACAATAAAAGGTAGGCACTATGGCACTTCCATATATCACGTTAGGATCACCCACGACAGGTGGGGGAAAAATTATTTCTGCTCAGTCTTCTTTTCTGATTGATGGTAAAGCGATTGCATGTGTAGGCGATAAGGCGACTTGTCCCAAACACAAGTGTGTCGCCAGCATTGTTGCAGGTGATAATCATATGTTGGTGATGGGAAAGCCCGCTGCGCAGCATAATTCACCTTTATCTTGCGGATGTAAATGTATTGGTGATCAGTCATTAACAGTTGGGCAAAATTAAATTGTTTAAAGTATAAAAAAAGCCCCATCATCCTGACGGGGCTTTTTCATATTGGTTCGCTAGGTAAACTCCTGTTCTACCTCACTTCCTGATGTACAGACCGATTATTATTGTTTTACGTCTGGGAAACTTCCTGTTTCCTATGTCAGTAGAATAGGGTATTTGCTTAAACTTACCTAGCCGTCAATGCATGCAAGTGATGTAAGCTAAAGCGTACAATGTGATTTTAGACATTGGCATATTGGATGAGTTTGTTTACCACAGACTTGACTGCTTTATTATCAAACTCATTCCCCTCAAAGGTTTCACTCTTACCACGTTGCCCAATATCTCGCAGTTCAATAACTGCATTGGAGTCAATCATACCAATAAAAGCGCAGACTTGTTTGATTTGATCAATTGAACGTGAACCGTTGGTACCACCATAGCTGACAAAAGCCGAAGGTTTGCGCTGCCATTCTTTATAAACGAAGTCGATGGCATTTTTCAGTACAGGACTATAGCCATGATTGTACTCTGGTGTAATGAAAATAAAGGCATCGCCAGAAGCAACTTTTTTTGCCCATTCTTGCTGTTTGGGCTGATCATAGATTCCTGAGGCGGGTGAGTTTTTCCCAGCAAAGAAAGGCAAATCCCATTCTTTTAAATCTACAATTTCAACATTGAGGGTACTAAAGTCGAGTTTTTGGATTTCTTTAAGTAACCATTCTGCGACTTTGATCGCAACACGGCCATCTCGAATACTGCCCACGATAATTTGGATATTCATTTATTTTCATCTCTATTTTTCTATTAAAACATTATGAGCAATCGAAGTTATAGGTACAGTAGTGATTTGTATATGATTTTAAAATTTTGAGTTAACAATAAGATTGATCAGGATTTGAATTTCAATTTTAATAAGAAAAATTTTTAATTCTGAATATATATGAAAGACGATATTGCATTGATTATGGCTTTACCCAATGAATCTAAAGGGTTGTTTGAGCAAGCAGGTATCACCGTCCACTATAGTGGGATTGGCAAGATCAACGCGGCCTATACTGCATTTGATGTCATTCAGAAAACTGGCTGTAAAACCATATTAAACTTAGGGAGTGCCGGTAGTTCTTTCTTTAATGCTCATGAGTTGATTGAAGTAAAAACTTTTGTGCAACGCGATATGGATGTTTCTCCACTCGGTTTTGATGTGGGGGTTACACCAATGGATGAGTATTTGCCAAGCGAAATTCATTTAGAATCGTATTTTCCACATTTAGCACAGGGTGTTTGTGGTACAGGTGATAGTTTTGAAACAGGAAAACCTAAAGTGACCTGTAATCTAGTCGATATGGAAGGCTACGCATTAGCTAAAGTCTGTAAAAAACTAGATGTGCGGTTGGTTTCGATTAAATATATTACTGACGGTGCAAATGACACAGCACATTTAGATTGGGAAGATAATTTATTATTGGGTGCACAAAAGTTGTTAAAACTATATCAGTCTATTTATTAAAGACTTAGTTTGTGTGAATAATAGAAAAAGTTTAAATTTGAGTCTTGGCGACCATAGAACTCTATGGCCGTTTGCCAAAATAACCAATATGTCTATTGGATGATTAATTGCGCGGTAACACACCATATAAAGTCATATGGATGGTATGTTCAATTGCGCGTTGACACATACTTTTATTACGCAAAGTTTTACCAGTAACCATTTCGATTTGAGTGCTAAAGTCTGCATAATTTTGGGTCAGTGCCCAAATATTAATAATCAACAATTCAGCATCGATTTGATCTGATATTTTACCTTGCGCCTGCCAGTTTAAAATAACTTTGGCTTTGCGTTTAAAGAGCTTTTTAAGCGGGCCTTTTAGGATCGGTAAAATATGTGGTGCACCTTGAATCACTTCTAACGCGAAAAGCTTTGAAGCTTTTGGCTGAGTTCTAGAAATTTCGATTTTGGTCATGATGTAATGCGACAATGCTTCTGTCGGTTCCAATTCTGACTCAAGCGATTGCAACGGTGCTAACCATTTCTGCATAACTGTCGTTAGCACTTCAACATATAAGGCTTCTTTATTTTCATAGTAGTAGAAAATATTGGATTTATGCATATCTGCTAACTGAGCGATTTCATCTAGACTTGCGCCATTGAAACCATAGACAGAAAATACATCAAGTGCAGCATTGAGCAGCTGCTGGCGTTTTTGAGCACTCTTTTTTTGTTCCATCGCATCTTTAATCGAAAAACTGATTATTAAATTGTACGGTAAAATGTTTGATTTGTGCACAGAAAGCAGCATTATTTTGGTATATTTCTGATAAATAATGATGAAGTTTTATTATTAAGTCGATCGTAGATCCCTATTATATAATTTTGCACTAAACTGGAGCAAATCTTATATTAAAATTATGTCAATTATGACTTAATATTTAAATTTTGTGACATTTTTTAGTATAAGGTTAATTTAAAAATTAAATAATCTTAAATAGCATTATTTAATTTTCATTTAAGAAAATGCGCTTGCTTTAAAATATTCAAATTATTTTTAATCAATAGAAACAGTTAAAAACTTTAACATGTTTATGACAGCGAACATTTTCTATGCGATCTAAACATCCAAATCTAAAAATTTAATTATTCAAGATCAGGAACATGTCGCGCAAGGTAATTCTGCAAGGGCAAAAATATTTTGATGCAATACCTTGCGTTGTTGTTCATGTTGCAAGCACAGCGCTGAGAACTTGTTGTTCGAGTTCTGCAAATGCCACCCCTTTTTGACGCGGACGAGGCAAATCGACTTGAAACTGTTGGGCAATATGACCTTTATCCAAAAGAATAATACGATCTGCGAGTTGAACAGCTTCACTGACATCATGAGTAACAAGAATGGTGGTAAAACCTTGTTCTAACCATAATTTTTCAATCAAACTCTGCATCTCTAGTCTTGTTAATGCATCTAAAGCACCTAAAGGTTCATCCAGTAATAAGACCCGCGGTGTATGTGACAAAGCACGAGCAAGCGCCGTTCGTTGACGTTGTCCACCAGAAAGCTGTGATGGCCAAAGTCCAGATTTCTCCTTTAATCCCACCTTTTCTAATAATTGCTCAGCCTTAGAAAATTGGTTTTTGGCTAGACCCAATTGCACATTTTTTAGAATACTTTTCCATGGCAATAAGCGTGGATCTTGGAACATCACCCGAATATCATCTGCAATGATCCCTTCACGGAAATTTAATAAAGATTTAAATTTGATTTCACCATAACTGGGTTGTTCTAAATCGGCAATTAAACGCAGTAGGGTACTTTTACCACAACCACTACGTCCCACAATTGCAACAAATTCACCAGCTTCAATGTTTAAATCTAAGTCCTCAAGAACTTTAACTTCACCATAATATTTATGCAGTTGTTCTATCGAAATTTCTGCACCAATTTTTGCTTGTTCTTCCTCAACAATCTCGGTTGTTGCCACCAAGTCATTGGCATATTGGCTAATGCTTAAATCGGTCATATCAGACTCCTATTTTTGATAACCTGCGTGCCAACGCAATAGGTATTTTTCTAGAAATTGTGCAAATACATCTGCAAGTTTGCCTAAAAGGGCATACAGCAAGATACCCACCAGCACGATATCTGTTTGTAAAAATTCACGCGCATTCATGGTCATATAACCAATTCCAGATTGTGCGGAAATTGTTTCTGCCACAATCAGTAGTACCCAAACCAACCCCAGTGAAAAGCGTAAACCCACTAAAATTGAAGGCATTGCGCCCGGTAAAATAATTTCTTTATAAAGTTGCCATCTGCTTAATCCATAGCTTTTTCCCATTTCAATCAATTGAGGATCAACTGAGCGAATTCCGTGATAGGTATTGATATAAATCGGGAAAAAGACACCGACAGCCACTAAAAATAGTTTTGCAGACTCATCAATTCCAAACCATAAAATAACCAATGGAATCAGGGCCAATGCTGGAATATTTCGGATCATTTGCAAGGTGGTATCCAGTAAATTGGATGCCACTTTTGATGAACCATTAAGTAGTCCTAAAAATAAGCCGAGCCCACCACCAACGAAGAGGCCAAGTAGCGCACGACCAGCACTAACTTTGACATGTTGCCAAAGCTCACCGCTGACTAAAAGTGTCCAAAATGCAGAGACTACCGCTGTCGGTGCAGGTAAAACACGGCTTTCAAGTAGCCCCGTTTTAGAGGCAATTTGCCATATGACTATCAGTAAAATCGGCACAAACCAAGGCAGTAAACGCTGCCCGATTTGTTTAGTTCCACGTGAAACTGCGTTGCTTTTGGTTGGAGCAGCATTTTTAATTATGGCATTCATGCAGGCTCCTGTAACGGTTTTTTATTTTCTTCAGGTGTGTAGTTGTTGGCTACGATTTCACCAAATGGTCCAGTCAAATTAGGTTGTGTGAGTTTCTTACGTGTTTCCAATGGCAGTAATGGGAATACCAGTTCAGCAAAGCGAATGGATTCTTCCAAATGTGGGTAGCCTGAGAAAATAAAGGTATTGATGCCTAAATCGGCATATTCTTGAATGCGATCTGCAATAGTCTGAGGATCACCGACTAAAGCAGTACCCGCACCACCACGAACTAGTCCGACCCCTGCCCAAAGATTTGGTGATACTTCAAGCTTACTACGATCACCATTATGTAGCTCAGCCATACGGCGTTGCCCGACAGAATCCATTTGTTTAAATTTTTTCTGTGCAGCTGCAATCGTCGCATCATCTACATATTGAATTAGTTCATTGGCAGCTTGCCATGCTTGCTCATTGGTCTCACGAACAATGACATGTAAACGAATACCATAATTAAGTTGACGACCTTTAGTCTCGGCTTTGGCTTTCACCACTGCAATTTTTTCTTTTACTGCAGCAGGTGGTTCGCCCCAAGTTAAATAGGTATCAACTTGCTCAGCAGCTAATTCAATCGCATCTTCAGAAGATCCACCAAACCAAAGTGGTGGGTAAGGCGCTTGAATGGGTGGATAAAGTAACTTAGCATCGTCTACACTTAAACGTTCGCCATGAAAGGTAAATGATTCACCCGTATGTGAGCGTTTTAAAATTTCACGCCAAATCGTGGTGTATTCAGCTGCTGTTTTATAACGTGAAGCATGGTCTTCGTATACGCCATCACCTTTCAATTCTTGCTCATCGCCGCCTGTAACGAGGTTGAGTAAAACCCGACCATTGGATAGTCGATCAAAAGTTGCAGCCATACGTGCTGCAAGCGCTGGTGTTGTTACGCCAGGACGTAACGCAACCAAGAATTTTAGATTTTTAGTCGCATCAATCAAGCTCGCAGCAGTAATCCATGGATCTTCACATGAACGTCCCGTGGGAATGAGTACACCTTCATAGCCCAGATTATCCACAGCTACAGCAATTTGTTTCATATAAGCATGGTCAACTTGGCGAGCACCTTTGCTTGTACCTAAATAACGACTGTCACCGTGAGTAGGAATAAACCAGAAGATTTTCATTTCATTCATCCTTAGAAAAATATTATTTCACTGTCCAAACCGCTTGTTTGATATCTATGCTGTTTGGAATAATTTTGAGTTCGCTAAAACGATTGGCCAGCTGTTGCTGATCTGCAATTACTTTTGCTGAAAGTGGTGCTGCACCAGAAGGTCTTGGGCGTCGCTCAATAAAAGTTTGACTAACTTTTGGTTTTAAACCGGTGCTTTGTCCGATGGCTTGCGCTGTTGCGACACGATTGGCTTGTACCCATTTATCAGCAGTATTAATTTGCTGGATAATGCCTTTAACTGCTTGAGGATATTTCTTTATAAAATCTGGTGATGCCAAATAGAAGGTATAATTCGGACTTAAACCCTGTCCTGAGGCGAGGATACGCGCCTGATCTTCTACTTGTGCAGATGCAAAGAATGGATCCCAAATTGCCCAAGCATCGACAGCACCTTTTTGAAATGCAGCACGGGCATCAGCAGGGGTTAACCAAATCGGTTGAATGTCTGACCATTGCAAACCAGCTTTACGTACAGCTTGTACCAGTAAATAATGCGCACTAGATCCTTTCTGCAACGCAATGCGTTTACCTTTCAATTCATTGAGTTTGGTGATTTTTGAATCTTTAGGCACTAAAATTGCCGAAGCCAATGGCTTGGCTGCTTCATAGGCAATGTAGTACAGCGGTTTATTCGCGGCTTGGGCATATACTGGTGGGGTATCACCAGTGACACCAATATCCAGAGAACCTACAGCAAGGGCTTCTAAAATTTGAGGACCTGCAGGGAATTCATTCCAAGTGATTTTGGCATTTGGGAATTCTTTCTCATACAATTTCTGTTGTTTGGCGATTGCAAAATTAATAGAACTTTTTTGAAAGCCGATACGTAATTCTTTTACCGTTGGATCGATTGCCCACACAGAGGCTGAACCCAGCATTGCGCTACAGATCAACATAGTGGTCATGGCATGAGTCGTTGCATTGAACCATGATGATGTGTTTTGTTGCGCGATTTGCTGGGTCATATTGATGTCCTCTTTAGCGGAGCTGTTGGCGAAATTAGTTTGCTAAAACAGCTGCTTGAATATTGATTTTATTGGGAATAAGTTTTTGTTGATAAAAAGCATCTGCGACATCTTGCTGCTTCTTGACCACATCGTTAGAAATTGGAGTGACACCAAAACCCATACGAGAAATTGAGGTATTCAAAATATCAAGCGGTAAGCCTGTCGGTTTTTCTAAGAGTTTTGCCGCATCAGTTTGATGTTGAGACACCCACTGCGTTGTTGTATTCAGTTCATTGACCACAATTTTTAAAACATCGGGATGTTGTTCAGCGAACTTACGATCAGCCAAATAGAATTGATGGTTATTCACCAAGTTTTGACCTGTCGCAAGGACTTTTGCATTGAGTTGCTTTTCTGCAGCAGCAAAGAACGGATCCCAAATCACCCAAGCATCTACTGCACCTTTTTCAAAAGCGGCACGGGCATCAGCTGGTGGTAGATAGACCACTTGAATATCATCAAGTTTTAAATGATTTGCTTCCAAAACTTTGAGTAAAAGATAATGTACATTTGAACCTTTATTCAAAACTACACGCTTACCTTTTAAATCTTGGACCGATCGAATGGCTGAATCTTTCGGCACAATTAAGGCTTCAGCCAAGGGCGCAGCAGGTTGATTAGCAACATAGACCAGATTTGAGTTTGCAGCTTGGGCGAAAATAGGCGGTGCTTCCCCAGATTCACCAAAGGCGACACTACCAACATTTAAACCTTCTAGAAGTTGTGGCCCAGCAGGGAATTCAACCCATTTAACGTTTACCCCTTTCTCTTTTAAGGCTTTATCTAAGTCACCACGTGCTTTGATGATGGGCAATACCCCATATTTTTGGAAACCGATATTTAAAGTTGTGGTTTCTTGTGGTTTTGAGCATCCACTAAGCATCATGATGGTGGCAAGGCTAACACTAACAAGGGTGATTTTTTTCCACGAAGGTTGAAATAAGCTCGCCATGAGTCACGATGCTCCTATAAAGTCTAAAAAAGGCATGAGCATCAGCTTAAAAGGCTTTGTATTTTCAAAAAAATAAATTTTTAGTGATTACTAATGAAAAAAATAGATAAACAATAAATTGCTAAGGTTATCTGTAAATGAGAAATATAAAGCTGATATTCTATAAAAATATAATATTATAAGAATTTGAAAATTATGATGTTATTTGTGTTATTCAATCGCCATATATAGATTCCATCCTCAAGAATAAGAAAATACTCTGGTGGATGGAATCTATTGAGATAAGCTTAGAAGCAAATGTGATAATTTGTTTAAAATAATCATTTTGATCAATTTTAAGCAATTGATTTTTTAAAGACCATTGAATTACGTTGATAGTTATATAGCGCTTGGCGAGCCTCAGGTAAATCATCAACATTTGCCATTTCAAAACCATGCTCTAAGAACCAGTGTGCGGTTCGCGTGGTTAAAACAAACAGTTGCTGAATACCCATTTGACGTGCATTTTCTTCTAAAAAATGCAGAATTTGGCTACCACGATTAGATTTACGATAGCTTGGATGTACGGCTACACAGGCAATTTCAGCTGATTTGACTTCATTTTCTGTTGAAGGAATCGGGTAGAGTGCAGCACATGCGAGAATGGTTCCATCTCGCTCAATGACGGCAAATTTCTCGATTTCATTTTCTAAACGTTCGCGTGAACGATACACTAAAATTCCTTCATCTTCCAAAGGGCGTAATAAATTAATCAAGCCACCGACATCACCAATATTTGCCATACGAACTTCTTCATAATGTGCATCAGTGATCATAGTGCCATGCCCATCACGGGTGAAGAGCTCTTTGATCAAGGCACCATCATCGCTGTAGGAAAGTAGATGAACGCGATTTACACCTTTTAGCGATGCTTCTTTTGCATTGTGCAAATGTAAGGCGATTTCAAAATTTGAATCTTGATATTTTTCAATATGTTTATCGAGTTGAAGTGGAGTAATTTCACGTTTCAATTGCGCATACTCATCCATTAAGCCTTGTTGATTTCCTAAAAAAATCAATTTATCAGCTTTGATATGAATGGCTGTTTTTGTCGCCACCTCTTCTGCAAGCAAGTTAAATACTTCACCTGTAGTGGAATATCCTGTGGGTCCCAGTAATACAATATTTTGATTACCTAAATGGCGTTGAATGGCTTCAGTATCAATTGTGCGTACTTCGCCAGTGAGCTGGAAATCGACACCATCACGAATACCATATGGCTTTGCTGTGACAAAATTACCTGAGACCACATCAATGCGTGCGCCAAACATGGGTGAATTAGCAAGCCCCATAGATAGTAGTGCTTCGATTTGTAGACGAATAGAACCCACAGCGCTCATGACACAAGGCAATGATTCACGTGTAGTAACACGACGATTGATATGAATAGGACTTTGAATTTTATTGTGAAGCAAATTGGCAGTAATTTGCGGGCGTGCGCCGTGGACCAAAATCAGTCGTATGCCCAATGAATGGAGCAGGGCAATATCATGAATAATATGCTGAAAATTTTCGTGTTCAACAGCTTCACCACCAAACATCAATACAAAGGTTTTACCACGATGAGCATTGATATAGGGTGCAGAGTGACGAAACCAATGCACGTATTCTTGTGTTGTGCTTTGTATTGTTTCTAAACTGTCGGTTTGCATGCCTATCTCAGTATTGATGATTGCTATACCGCGATTCTAAACAAAAATAGCGTAAGAATAATAGAGTCTGCTAACAATTCGTCTATGTTTGCGACTATGCGACTTTTTAGGTGAAACAACGCACGAAATACGAAATATAGTTATTCTAAATGATGAGAAACATCTTTCGCAATGTAACGTCGTCACGGCAAAAAACGCTAGTCCCCATTGCTGTGCCTTGCGCGCTGCAAACAAAGCAATGCTTTGTTCTTGCTCAGGTTGTAGCTAAAATGATCTCAAGTTTCATGTTTTATGACGTTTATGTCTCATGCTCGATTATATTCGACTACACAAGCCATTTATGAAATGTCAACAGACGCTATTGAATAAAAAAAGCACTCGAACGTGGGAGGACGAGTGCGAAAGGGTATATTAATTTTACGATTCACTTTGGAATATTGAGTTAAAAGCCAGATATTTTAACGATTGCTGTTCATCGAAATTACACATTCTAATCTTTCATTTTGAACAATTTACTGATGATATTTGGCTTTTCTATTTCACTCAATAATTAATGCCTTCACATTAAATCTAATCGTAAAATATAGAGAAACTATGGAGATATAAATGAAAGTATGTGTTTTATTTATTTGTTGAATCAATTAGGTTTTAAGCAGATTCTCAAAATATGAAAAAACCCAAGCTAACTTGGGTTTGAAACTTAAAATATAGCCATTAATCAATCACGCGAATAATACGATTATTTCGCTCATTTACGAGCATATAGTCACCATTCACTTTGTACCATTGCTGATATCTTCCAGGTTTAGGTAACTGGCGGTAGTTTTTATAATTGACATGATAGCGCGAAGAATTGAATTGAGTCGGGAAGTACTGCCCTGAGCGCCAGCGTTGATTCGAATTTACGCGGTTGTCATAATGATTGTTTTTATTCCAACGATTGTCATATTTATGATCCCAATGGTTTTGTTGATAGCGCTGGTTATCATTTCGATGATAATCATGGGGTGCAGCGATCGCCGATGTTGCAATAAAAGCACTCATTGATAAAGCTAGTGTGGTTAAGATATTTTTCATTTGATACACCTGAATTGAACTTTTGTCCTTTGATGTAATCAAATTACTCAATCATTTGAGATAAACAGTGAGCATGGTTTAGGTGAATTGTGAAATGTATGAAGACTTGATGAAGAGACATATTGGCATTTTCTTTTCACAATTAAAAAAGCCCAAAAATGAATTTGGGCTGTAAATCTAGCAGTTTAGATATTATCGAATGACACGAATAATATGATGGTTGCGTTCATTGACCAGTACATAACGGCCATCTACCTTATACCAACGTTCAAATTTAGCAGGTTGATGCAGATTTTTGTATGTCCGATAATCATTCACGTAATATCGATTGTCCTGATAACGATCAGGTAAAATTACACCCTCTCGCCATTCAAATTTTTCATGTGATGTAGCAGGACGATGATCACGCCCATGATCCCAGTTGGCCATTACCGAAGTTGTAACTAAGGCACTGAGTGATAGTGTGATTGCGCTTATAACCTTTCTCATTTGATTCGACCTTTTAAGACGGATAGTTTATCCGATCATTCAAACTACAATTTAAGTTAAGATAAAAAATGGAGAAATATCATTCGATTGTCAATTTTATGGAGGTTTCTAGAGTTTTTTAAAAACAGAGTGTAAAAACTGAAATTTAGGCAAAAAAAAAGCTCAAACAAAAAAGGTGTTTGAGCCTATGAAAGCAAAATATTTAAAAAACTACATCCCTCGGATATTCACAATATTATTATTATCTGAATCGACCAAGATATAGTCATTGTTAATCTTATACCACTGTTGATTACGCGAAGGCTTTGGAAGGTTTTCGTCTTTATAATCAACTTTGTAACTATTACCACGATAATGCTGTGGCATTACATAACCCATTTGCCATTTGTGCTGTTGCAAACGTTTTACGCCACGTTCTTCACGTTCACGACGTTGTTCTTGAATGTTGTCATCATCATTACCACGATCACGATGATTGCGTCCACGATCTCCACGTTCGCTTTTGCCACGATCAAAACCATTGTCATCGTCAAAATGAGGACCTGCACTGCTGATCTGAGCCGTCAACAGTGTTGATAAAGAGATGGCGATGATCGCTAAAATCTTTTTCATAATCGTCCTCGCTTATTCAATATGTTTATTTTGACCTCACTAATGTACTGCTAAATTGCAGAGAAACTGTGAAGAAAGTTCAGTTTTTCATTTAAAATGACAGACATAATAAAAACATATTTATATAAAAGTGAAAAGGATTATTGCAAAGCTTTGGCCTGTAATGCATTGCAGCAAATTTTTTTAAGCGGAATAGGTAGCTAAAAAATGTAAATATTTATGAAAATATACTTAGAGAGATGACTCCGCTATAAATTCAGCATGAAAGATTAAGACCACTGCTGATTCATCTCCTTTAAGCAATTGATTGCTTTGATAATATCTTTTGCTTGATGCGCATCATCAAAGGCCTGAATAAAATGATTTGGGAGCTGTAATTGTTCGATAGAGCGAATCATCTCCACTTTATGTTTTAAATCTTTCATAAAAAACGCCTCAAATTGATCTGTTTAACTTGAGTAACACTATAGAAGAATTCTTGTTATTTAAGAAACTGAATAAAATTATAGTTTTTATTGGGTAAAACGATTTTAATGTAAGTCTTTATAATATTTTTAGTTTGACTCTATGATCAATAGTTTAAATGAGAGGATCTCTTATGATTTTCTCCACACTTCGAAAAGCGTGGAGAAAGAAAGATGGAGCTAATCCTGTGCGTCAATACTTTCACCATTCAACGCAAGGCTATCATCTCCCATGAGGTAGAGATAAGCAGGCATGATGGCTTCAGGTGATGGTAAAACCTTTGGGTCCTCATCAGGATAAGCTTTGGCACGCATAGCGGTACGGGTCCCACCTGGGTTGATACAGTTATAACGAATATTTGGATAAGTATTTTCTTTGGCAAATATTTTACTGACCGCTTCAATCGCAATCTTTGAAACCGAGTAAGCACCCCATTGCGCACGTGCTTCACGTCCTACACCAGAGCTAGCGAAAACGACTGATGCATTTTCAGATTTTTCCAGTAAAGGCAGTAATTCTTGGGTGAGCACAAAAGGTGCACGTAAATTCACCGCCATGACATCATCCCAGATCTCTTCTGGATAATGTGCCAACTCAACACGCTCTCCTAAGATTCCAGCATTATGCAAAATACCATCTAAGCGACCAAATTGTTGCTCTAGAGTATCAACAAGCAGTTCATAGTCACGTGAAGAGGCAGTAGAAAGCTGCAAAGGAAGAATAGCAGGTTGGGGGGCACCAAGTGATTCAATTTCATCATAAATGACTTCAAGTTTATTGAGCGTGCGACCATGTAACACGACTGTTGCGCCGTGTAAGGCATAGCTGAGCGCAGCAGCACGTCCAATACCGTCTCCCGCACCCGTAATGAGGATAATTTTATCCTTCAATAAATCTGGGCGAGGTTGATATTCTGAATACTTCATGGGAGACCTCCTATAATTGTTATGATGTAATTTAGGCTTTTGACGCAATGTCCTGACCATATAAAACAATGTTTCTCATCATTTAGAATGATTAAATTTTTTACGGCTTAGCTTACACTGTTGGAAATGCACTGCTCATTATAAATAAGTGAACTGCCAACCAGCCTATGTTCTATATAAAAACATTGAAACATCATATTCAAGATGTTTCAGTGTTACTTATCATGTTGTTAGGTAAATTGTATGATTTTTTGGGATTTAAATATCTACAAGTTTTCGAATAACTTGATGTAATTCATTAACATTCCCTACGATACAGTCGGCTTGCCAAGCATTTAAATCATCTTTGTACTGTAATGGTAAATAACCATAAGCTGCGAGAATTGTATACATTTGTGCATTACGTCCTGCATCAATATCTCGCGGATGATCACCCACATAGATACATTGTTCAGGTGCAATATCAATTTGCTTTGCTGCTAGATACATTGGCTCTGGATCTGGTTTGGTCTGAGTGACATCTTCAGGGCACACCAGAACAGCGCAACGTTGTGTGAGGTTCAATGCGTTCAATAATGATTCACTTAACCAACGTGGTTTATTGGTCACAATACCCCATGGGATTTGCTGGCTTTCTAACTCTGCCAGAAGAGGATACATACCAGCAAACAGATCTGTGTCTACAGCAATGTCATCACCATACAGATCTAAAAAGCGTTGACGATGTGCTAAAAAAATCGGATCATCCACTTCAAGCTCTGGATAAACCAGTTTTACCATTGCGCGTGCACCCTCAGAAACCTGAGTACGGATCAAATCCGCATCAACCACTGCACGTCCTTCTTCTCGACACATATTTTGAATAATACGGATAAAGTCTGCAGCCGTATCAATCAGTGTCCCATCTAAATCAAAAAGAACAGCTTGCATCAAACACCTTCATTCACAGTATAAACCATGTAATTCACATCAACATTGGGCGCAAGCCAGTAATGCTTTGTGAGTGGATTGTAGTGTAAGCCGGTCATATCTTTAAGTTTTAAACCTGAGTTACGAATGTCATCAGCAAGTTCAGACGGTTTAATAAATTTATGATAATCGTGGGTGCCTTTTTTCAATAAACGTAATACATATTCCGCACCAATAATTGCGAATAAATAAGACTTTGGATTACGATTAATTGTTGAAAAAAACACATGACCATTTGGTTTAACTAGCTTTTGACAAGCTTGGATGATAGAAGCTGGGTCAGGAACGTGTTCCAACATTTCCATACATGTAACAATATCGTATTGCCCTGCTTGTTCTTCTGCGAGTTGCTCCACAGGGACTTGGCGATATTCAATATTTTGAACATTTTCCTGTTCAGCATGTAAGCGAGCGACATTCAATGGTGCTACACCCATGTCAATACCTAAAACATTGGCGCCACGACGTGCCATACTTTCAGCCAAAATCCCACCACCACATCCTACATCAAGAATCTTTTTACCTGTAAGACCGTTGGCATGTTCATCAATCCAGTTTAAACGCAGTGGATTGATTTGATGTAAAGGTCTGAACTCAGAGTGTTGATCCCACCATAAAGCAGCAAGCGCTTCAAATTTAGCAATTTCCTGTGGATCAACATTAAGTTGCGACATGCCGGGCACCTCTAAGTAAATTGTTTTAATCAAAAATTAAGTTCAGTTATGCTAGTGTTTGTTAACACTTCGTCTATTTATGAAATATCAACAGACCCTAGTGTAACCATAAATCCAAAAAAAGCGATGAATCGTGTAAAAAACTTCACAGAAGGAAAACGATTTTCCCATATTTGTTTTATAGTGAATGCATAAGCTATACGAGATGACGACGAGGACAATAAAGTCAATGAAAAAATTTATTTTAGGTGGCATGACTGCCATGGTAATGGCATTTTCTGCAAACGCCATGGCTGCTGATTTTGTTGCAGGTAAAGATTATACCGTGGTGCAAAATCCAGGAAAAGTTTCTGTTCCTGGTAAAATTGAAGTGCGTGAGTTTTTTTGGTATGGATGCCCTCACTGCTTTACATTAGAACCGCATATGCAAGCGTGGTTAAAGAAAATCCCTAAAGATGTCAACTTTATTCGTACCCCAGCAGCGATGAATCCATTATGGGAGCAAGGTGCTCGAGCATATTATGTGAGTGAGGCATTGGGTGTACGTAAGCGTACGCATTTACCTTTATTCCATACCAATCATGCAGGTAATCAGCAAGTTCTACAAAAAGATGCTTTTGCTAAATTCTTCACTCAGTACGGTGTGCCTGAGGCGAAATTTAACAGCATGTATAGCTCTTTTGCGATTACTGCAAAAATTGCTGAATCAAATCAATTGGCACAACAGTATCAGCTTTCAGGTGTTCCTGCTGTTGTGGTAAATGGTAAATATGTGGTTCAAGGTGAAGACGGTAAAGTGACGCAAGTCCTTGACTATCTCATCAATAAAGAACGTAAAGCCAAATAAGCTTTTATGTTTTTAAAACCCGCAATTGCGGGTTTTTTATTGCGGGTGATATAGAGGCGAGTTTGGGAGATAAATTAAGCTCTATCTTGGTCCCAATTTTCGATGCCTTTAAAAATTAAGCGGATTTGCGTCACCGATTGTTTTTTAAGGACCATTTTTTGCAACTCAAGTTCTATGCCAGAGTATTGTCGAGATAAGTTGATCCATGACATTGCCCAAGTAAAAGATAAATTAATCAAAATATTGGTGATCACTTTTAAATCATTTTCATCATGAAAATTTGCGATAACTTCAAACTTTTTTAACGCGTTGGCAAGATCATCATTCAGGAAGTCAATTTCACGGGAAATGGCTTTACGCACCACTTCCGAACCGCCCCAACGTTCCGCAATCATAAAAATCCATTGTTGCGAGCTGCTGTCTACCGCCTCAAAAAACAGCACCATGCTGGTTTTGGTTTTCGCTTCAGGATGTGCTAGGCCTTTTCCCAACTGGTGTAAGACATTCTTTAAATAAAGCGCAACTTGATCTACCAGTTCTTTTCCCAATTCATCCATATCTTGGAAATGGCGATAAAACGCTGTTGGGACCAAACCGACTTCACGGGCAACTTCTCGCAAACTGATACTCGAAAATGAACGACCTGAAGTGCTTAAGGTTAAAGCAGCATCAAGTAAAGCCTGACGGCTTTGCTGTTTTCGTTCATCGCGTATCGACATTCTGGTATCCAAAGATTTTTGTTGTGATGAGTCTATCAAAAATAAAAACAAATTAAACGACGAATGTCAGTGTACAGGTGTTGACTGAATTTAAAAAATGATTATAGTGTACACATGTTCACTAAAAGAACGTTTGTTCACTCAATAAATAGCAAGCACAAAGAGGAACGTCACATGAGTAGCTATATGCAGTATCAGCCAGAATGGGTTCGTGAGGATTTTGTCGATTTTATCGCTGAAAAAATCAATCCTGTTTGGGCTTGGAAAAAGGTAAAAGCCACGATTATTAAAACTCGTGCATTAAGCCCTGATTTTTATCAAATTCAATTACGTCCAAATCGTAATTTTAAGCATCAACAGTTTAAAGCGGGACAATCTGTTCTTGTAACTGTTGAAATTGCGGGTGTACGTCAACAACGTAGTTATTCTGTGGTTAAATTTTTGAATAATGGCGATATGATCATTGCTGTAAAACAACAGGGTAAAGTCTCCAATGCGCTGAGCCAAATGGCTTTTGGTAGCATTGTTGAACTGTCACAAGCTCAGGGTGATTTTGTTTTAGCTCCCGATGCATCGCCATTGTTATTGATTGCGTCAGGCAGTGGAATTACCGCAATCCATTCATTATTGCTTGAAGCACTCAAAGATTCAAATCGTCCAATTGATTTAATTTATTTTAGTCGTGATGAGGCTTTTCATGCAGATCTAGAACAGCTTTATCAGCAACATTCATTGTTGAATTATCACTATATTCATACCGCGCAACAAAAACAGCATTTAACTATCGAGTTATTGGAAAGTTTGGTTCCTGATTTCCAACAGCGTCAAAGCTATGCGTGTGGTGCTCGTGCAATGATGCAAAGCATCAATCAAATTTTTCAAGATTTGAATATTGCAGATCGTTTGAAACAAGAATTTTTCCAGATCGCTGTAGATGAAACTTTAGAAGAACAACCCGTGGTGTTTTTGCGTTCACAACAAGAATTTGCTGCGAAATCAAATCTTCTTGAAAGCGCTGAACAAGCGGGATTAAAGCCAACTCATGGTTGCCGTATGGGGATCTGCAATACTTGTACATGTACTAAAGTGAGTGGTTCGACCAAAAATATGCTGACAGGAGAAATTGACCATGCTTCAAATACACAGATCAAATTGTGTATCAGCCAAGCAATAAGTCCTGTGGTTATTAATCTGTAAATTAAAACAATCATTTAAATAAATTTAAACAACTTCTCGGTCTGTTGAACCTAGGCGTAGGAAGTTGTACCTAAATTCAGCTAAGGCTTCTAGAAATGAAGCGCTGAGGAGCAAGACAATGAATATGTCAGTTACTTTTCCAAACAGTAAATCGAAACATTTAAACCCAGAGCAAACCGCAGAGTTTGGTCGCCGTGTTGATGAAATCCGCCGTGAAATCATGGACAGTTTAGGTGAACAAGATGCCAAGTATATTTATAAAATCCGTAATTTTGTCCGTTATAGTGAAATTGCTTCACGTGGTATGTTGATGTTTGGCGGATGGATTCCACCTGTTTGGGTGGTGGGCACAGGATTGTTGGGCATTTCCAAAATCGTGGAAAATATGGAGTTGGGTCATAATGTTATGCATGGCCAATTCGATTGGTTAAATGACCCAAGTTTGAATGGTGCAAATTACGACTGGGATACCATGGCAACAGGTGATGATTGGAAATACACACATAATTATGTGCATCACACCTATACCAATATTGTGGGTAAAGACCATGATGTGGGTTATGGTTTACTCCGTGTTAGTGAATCACAGAAATGGGAACCGCGTTTTTTGTTTAATATTCCTTTAGCGATTCAATTGATGGTGTTTTTTGAATGGTATGTTGGCTTACAAAATTTACATTTGGAAGATGCGCTGATTTATAAAACAAAAACTTGGAAGCAGGTCTGGGCAGATGCTGCAAAATTTCGTAAAAAAGCCCGTCGTCAAATTCTAAAAGATTATGTATTTTTTCCTGTGATTGCAGGACCCAATGCTTTACCTGTTTTAGCTGGGAATGCCATTGCCAATGTGATTCGCAGTTTGTGGTCTTCAGCGGTGATTTTTAATGGTCACTTCACTGAAGATGCAGAGACTTTTGAAGCAGATAATGTGGAAAATGAAACCCGTGCTGAATGGTATTTACGTCAGATTCGTGGTTCTAGTAATTTTACTGGAACAGACTGGTTGCATATTTTAAGTGGGAATTTAAGTCATCAGATTGAACATCACTTGTTCCCTGATATGCCTGCCAATCGTTATTCAGAAGCTGCTCCAAAAATTAGAGCTTTATGTGCGGAATATGGCATCAACTATAATGAAGCAGATTTCATGAAACAGTTTGGCAGTGTATGGGTTCGTTTAGCCAAATGCTCTTTGCCAAATAGTTTAACAACCACCATTACTCAGTCTTTACAAAAGTTGAAGGGTATTTTTGCTTAAGTCCTGTTTTATAAATCTTGATTGTGAAATTTTAGCAATTCCAAAAGCACCGTGTTGATGTCAACAAGGTGCATTTAATTTATTTTTAACCGGCTTAATACAAAAAATTTAAAAAGAACGAGAAAATTATAAATAAAATACTGAAAATAGAACAAATAAATTGATTTCTAAAAACAAAGTTATTTAGATTACTTATGTAAGATTAAGTTCTTAAAATGGCATTAAAGTCAGAAAGAATTTTGTTAATAAATTGTCAAAATAAACAAGTGATAAAAAAATAAATTAAAATATGCATTTTGGAGAGTGATTAAATTAGTTTTCTGTAAGATAATTGGCCAAATTGATAATGTAATTTTTATCCAAATTTTGGGTAGAAATAGCATATCTATACCCATTTTGAACAAACCTAAGACTATAGGTTTTTTCATAATCGAAAGTTTCAAATGTTGCAGGTATTTCATTGGGTAAACGATAATTTAATGTCTCTTCTATAATTAATAACTTCATTCCATTTTTAGATAATTTCGTTTGGTTAATTTCAATTTTTTCCCCATTAGGTGCTTCATATAAGCGATATAAAGAATCAAATCCTTTGTTTTTAGTATATCCCCCAGAATAATAGGAACCTGTTAATTTTAAAGTGCTATTTCTTAATAGTAAATCTTTAGGTGAAAAACTAACTTTCTCTTTAATAGTGTTGTATCCATATTTTTTTTGAAAATTTCTATATTTTTCTATATTTGAAAATTCATGAGTTATTTTCCCTCCACTTAAGCTTCCATATTTATATAAGCTATTTATTTTATTTAATAAATCTATTTTCTTCTCTTGTGTTAGAGGTGCATTTTTTAAGCTTACTACTGTTAAAAAAGCTGATTCAGCAAACATATTTTTAATTTGGTTTGTTTCAGATATAATTATTTTACTAGCCTTTTTATTTTCCTCTTGGTCTGAAATAGCCTCAGGTAAAGCTAAATTATTTTTTTGCTTTTCCGGTTTATTTTGATTAACTTGTTCTTTTACTACGAAGAAAAAGGATCTTATTCCTATAAAAAGAGAGACCAAACCAATTAGTAACATACTAATGATTAGTTTTTTATTTTTCATTACCAAGGCCATCCCTGACTAAGATTACAGTCTGTTGCTAAAGTTTCTCGATATCCAATATCTCCACCAATAGCGAATTCATAAATATGTTTTCCTTTAACAGACCAATTTCTATTTGGCCGAAAAAAACTATCAATATACCCAGCGTAGGCTCTATAACCATACTCCATATCTGGATTTGGAAAATCTGTAACTGTTGAAGAAGCTTTTGATCTCATTGCTCCATTTGCAGTAGTTTGTTTCGTTTCTACAATCATGGCTTTGGGGAAGCTTAGAGTCCAACTAAATGATTCATTATGATATCCAACTCCTTCAGGAGAAATTGCTTTACAATTTGCCCTACTAGCCATAATTGGAATACCATCATCTGCATAAACGAAAGAGTTGATCCCTGAAAGTATTAGGCAATAACTTAGTATTTTAACGAATGACTTATTCATGTTTTTTTATTTTTTCTAAAATAATATTAAATAAAATATAAAGGATAATATTGTATTGTCTATTAAAAAAACATTATTTAAATTGTAAGTATTAATTATCCATATAAAAGTATTGAATAACAAATAGAACGATTAAGATAAGTATAATTATTAAAATATTTCTATATTTTTCACATATGTTTCCATACATAAAGCGAGTTTTATTAAAGAGAAGTAATAATTTATAAAACCTTTAATCTGATTTAAAAGCTAAAATTATTCTTATATAAATAAAAAAATAGGAAAAATGAAATTATATTGATATTAATCTAGTAAATAGTATCTAAAAGTATTTTTAATAGATGAAATATTTATTAATTTGGATCATTAAATAATTTTATTCAATCATGGGGGAAATCGTATAGATATAAAAAATTATGAAATAAATTAATAGGAAAATTAGTCGTCATTTTATTAAATTCGAGTCAGCTTTACTTTTTGGCCAATTGTATAAAATATAGAGATGTAACTTATGTGGCTTTATACAAAAATGAATTTATTTAATTTAGAAGGTATTACATAAAGATATTGTAAATGGATTTGCTGAACATATCTCATATTATTATGAGAATGTAGTCTATGAGGCTCTTGTCACTAATTATAGATGACTTGAATCTGAATATGATTCGCTACTTTACAGCGAACAATTTCAAAAACCACCCTCTTGTAACAAAACCATCTCTCTTAGATCTGTTATAATAAGTCGCAATATTTTTTGAATTCCATAAGGACAAGCTATGCGTATCGACCAACGTGCATTAGATCAATTACGTGAAGTTAAAATTACCCGTAACTACACCCGTTATGCGGAAGGTTCAGTATTGGTTGAATTTGGTCATACAAAAGTGCTGTGTACTGCAAGTATTGACAATTCAGTGCCACGTTTCTTAAAAGGTCAGGGCCAAGGCTGGGTGACTGCAGAATACGGTATGTTGCCACGTTCTACCCATACACGTAGCGACCGTGAAGCTGCTCGCGGTAAGCAATCTGGTCGTACTCAAGAAATTCAACGTTTGATTGGTCGTAGCTTACGTGCAATGGTGGATTTGAAAAAATTGGGTGAAAACACCATTACCATTGATTGCGATGTGATTCAGGCAGATGGTGGTACACGTACTGCTGCAATTACGGGTGCTGCGGTTGCATTAATTGATGCCATGAATGTACTTCTTGAGAAAAAGAAAATTAAGCACGATCCATTAAAAGGCCTCGTTGCTGCAATTTCTGTCGGCATGTATCAAGATGAAGTATTGCTTGATCTTTGTTATGAAGAAGATTCTAACTGCCAAACTGACTTGAATGTGGTGATGACTCAAGCAGGTGAATTTATTGAAATTCAAGGGACTGCAGAAGAAAAACCATTTACACGCGCTCAATCTAATGCAATGCTTGAAATGGCTGAAAAGGGTATTCAGGAATTGGTAAAAAAACAACAAGAAGCGCTTGGTTGGTAATTCTAAAATATTGATATATTTTTATAATCAAAACGCATCTTCGGATGCGTTTTTTATTCCGTAAACTTGTTTTAAACTAAGTCGCTTATTTATAAATTAAAACAAATATTTGATATTTATCATATTTTAAAAAATATTCATCAAACTGCCATAAAAACTTCACTCTAGCGTCATACCAGTTGTATTGACTATTCCTACCTTTATTTCATGGATAGGACAATGCGAAATTTTTTGCTGATTTTAGTGACTAGTCTGAGTGTCTTACTCAGTGCTTGTAATGATGATAATGAAAGCTCAACGACGAATCCACAGCCACCCGCTGCGTGTAAAGTACATTGCGCACCATAATAAAAAATAAGGAAATAGAGATGAACCGTCGTGATTTTTTAGTCAATTCAACAAAAACAATATTTGGTACAGCCGCTTTAGCCAGCTTTCCAGCCAGCATCCAAAAAGCCTTAGCCATTGACGCCAAAGTCGAAACAGGCACGATTAAAGATGTAAAACATGTCATCATTTTGACGCAAGAAAATCGCTCGTTTGATAATTATTTTGGAACATTAAAAGGTGTTCGTGGGTTTGGTGATCGTTTTACGATTCCGCTATCCGACAAGCGTAAGATTTGGGAACAATATGATAAAGATAAGAACAAAATTTTTCCCTATCATTTAGACAGCACTCGTGGCAATGCACAACGTGTTAGCGGTACGCCACACTCATGGACAGATGGGCAATTTGCTTGGGACCATGGCCGTATGGGCAATTGGGTACAATATAAGCAACCCCAATCTATGGGATATTACAAACAAAAAGAAGTTGAATTTCAGTTCTCACTTGCCAACGCCTTTACCCTGTGTGATGCATATCATTGTGCAATGCATACAGGAACCAATTCGAATCGTATGTTCTTATGGACAGGTTCAAACGGTCCTAAAGCTGCGGGTGTCGCCAGTGTCGTAAATGACTTGGACAGTATTGGTGCATCAAGCACAGGCTATGATTGGACAACCTATCCAGAGCGCCTACAACAAGCGGGTGTGACATGGAAAGTTTATCAAAACATGCCAGATAACTTTACTGACAATCCTTTAGCGGGCTTTAAACAGTATCGCCGTGCCAATGAGTTATCCGGTAAACCTGTAAACAATGACAGCACCTGTCCTGCTTATGATCCCGCCATTGATGCAACACAACCATTGTATAAAGGGATTGCCAATACGATGCCTGATGGTGGATTCCTTGCTTCATTTAAAGATGATATTGCCAAAGGTCAATTACCTCAAGTCAGCTGGATGGTTGCACCTGCGGCCTATAGTGAGCATCCCGGACCATCAAGCCCTGTACAAGGTGCTTGGTACATTCAGGAAGTTTTAAATGCTTTAACGGAAAACCCAGCGATTTGGAGTCAAACGGTTTTATTGGTCAACTTTGATGAAAATGATGGCTTTTTTGATCACGTTCCGTCACCAAGTGCACCGTCAAAAGATGCTTCAGGTGTGATGCAAGGTAAAACCACCTTAAGTGATGAACAAATCTCATATGAATACGCTACACATCCCAAAGCTTCAGCAGGGCAACCTAATTTTACTGATCCTAAAGTCAGCAATGGTGTGGGTGTCTATGGTCCAGGAATACGCGTACCCATGTATGTGATTTCTCCGTGGAGCCGTGGAGGTTGGGTAAATTCACAGGTTTTTGATCATTCGTCTGTTATTCGTTTCTTAGAGCAACGTTTTGGCGTGCAAGAACCGAATATTAGTCCATATCGCCGTGCTGTATGTGGTGATTTAACCACAGCTTTTGACTTTAAAAATCCAAATACTACGGCTATTTCGGACTTGATGGGTAAAAAAACCAAAAATGATGCAGATACGATTCGTAATGCGCAAGCGCTATTGCCGCCGGTCTCTCGTCCTTTAAGTCAGGTCTATCCTGTTCAAGAATTAGGAACACGATTGTCTCGGGCATTACCTTATATTTTACATAGTAGTGCGAAAGTTGATGTGGCAACAAAAACGGTGAAGTTAATGTTCTCCAATACAGGAACACATGCCGCAGTTTTCCATGTTTACGACAAATTGAATTTAGACGCAATTCCTCGTCGTTATATGGTTGAAGCAGGCAAACAATTGGACGATGTATGGAACACTTCAAATGGACTATACGATTTATGGGTGTTGGGTCCAAATGGCTTCCATCGTGGCTTTGCAGGAGATTTAGTCAAGTCTGCACAAATAGATGCATTGCCAGAAGTGCGTGTATGTGTTGAAGAGTGTGATCCTAAACTCTATTTAAAAGTTCGTAATGACGCTGCGAAAACAGCAAAATTGACGGTGAAAGCCAATGCTTATCTACCCAATAAGACATGGAATATCGAAACTGCTTCTACAGAAAAGGAGTTGAATTGGAATATGTCTGATTTCGGTGGTTGGTATGATTTTACTGTGACAATAGACGGTGATAGCACCTTTAAACGCCGTTTTGCTGGGCGTATTGAAACGGGTAAAGACTCATTTTCTGACCCTTATATGGGATTCATAGAATCTTAATTTTAAATAGCTAAATTTTTATGATTTAAATAAGGTGCGCTTTGCACCTTATTTTTGAGTTGATAAATGCTCACATAATTTGCGCAAACTTACATGATTAAGATTCCAATCATCTATTTATCTCAATAGATACATAAATCAGCTGAAATCCCTTGTTTCGTATACAGACTCTACAAATCTTTTCATCAGCCGATATTTAGAATATTTAAAATTTTAGCAAATGGCAGGTTTATGAAAATACTCATTGTTCTATTCGCGGTGATTACCTTTGTATTGATGGCTGGAGATCCACGCCGTGAAGATTTCGAAAGCAAAGAATTTGACGCAAAAAATAATGAACCGCAACAACAGGCTGAACGACAGCATGATCAAGAAGACTCTGGAGAACCTTCTTAATCATTTGGACAGGACTAGCTTTCAGCTTTTGATTTTAACATCTGATAAGTGAAATTCTTACCATTTAACACATCCATATTCATGTCTTTATACTGTTGTAGAATCTCAGCTTGGTTAAATTCACAAGATTTTTGTGTTTGCGTACCTGTCTGATGAACGGTTGTATAACAAGCGCTCACCTTATTTACAAAAGCATAGTAAGGTGAAAGAGGAATATGTGCAGCTTCTAATACTTTGGGTGCTAAGAAATGTGCTGCCACAAAAGGCCCTTTAAATTGCTTTTGATCAATCGGGAAATTTGCCCAAACTGCAAGTGGTGTTTCAAAGAAGCGCACATCTTTTTTCTCAGCTTTTTCTTGCTCTGATTTAAAGAAGCCATACTCATCGTAAACGCTTTGTAAGTTGGGTAAATGGTCACCAAAGAAAATCACAATTGTTGGGCGATCAAGCTGTTTGACATGCTCAATCAGGGTTTTAAATTTATCATCAGCACGTTGCATACCCGTTAAATAAGTGTTCAGTGCACGTTTACTGTTTTCACTCACACCATCTTTAGTGATTTTAAAATGGTCTTTACCAAAGCGATCATCACTATACATTGGATGATTTTCAACACTGATGGCATAGATAAATTGAGGTTTGTCGGTATTATTAAGCTGATTTTCAATGCTGTTATAAATCAAATCATCAGTAGCCCAACCCGCAGCATTGATATATTTGGCGCGATCAGCCATGTTGATCATATTTTCAATTGAAGTAAAACGGTTAAAACCTAGATTTTGATAAACTGCGCTACGGTTATAAAAATATTTGCCGTTGTTATGCATTGCAGTTGTTTCATAACCCAATGTATTTAAGTACATTGGTAATGAATAGGTTGGGCGTTTTAATTTTGATACATAAGCCAATTCATTATGATTTAAATAGGTATTTAGGCTGGTTAAAACTTCAAACTCAACGTTAGCAGTTCCTCCTCCAAAGCTTGGAGACAATAAGCTAGAAACCTGATTTTTAGTAATTGTTGGGGTGATGTTACGTGGAATGCTTCTATCTAATTTTGTGGCATCCCAATGCGACTCGCTCATCACAAAAACGATATTTGGCAATAACTTTTGTTGTGACTGATCATCTGATGCTAGATTCGCTATAGGTTCTTCATCATGCTCAACCGTCACTGGTTGATAAAAAGCAGCAACTTTTTCTTCAGGAACAACTTGTGTTTGGAAAATTTTATTGTTTAAGCCATCTACGGTTTTGGAAAAAAAGAAGGTCGAAAAACCTAAGTATTTAATGGTTAAATGATCACCGATCCAGTCACCACGGGTATTGGGTAAATATTTTGCATATTGGCAAATTGAATTTTTTGCTGCATTGGCACACGCTTCACTAAAATTATTTTTAAAGTTCGCAGTAATAAAGAAGCCAAGGATAGCAAAAGATAAAATGCTATTTGTCAGGAGGAGCGGCTTTGTCCCTAATTTCTCTTTTTTATAGAGAAATACAAATAGTCCAATAAACACAGCAATTGCTGCAAAGACCGCAATTTTGAGCATGATTGGAGAGGCGATAAAGGTTTCTTTAAATAATAAAAAATCACTAGGAACCAAACTCGCAGAAAGATATTGCTCTTTCTTGATATTGATAAAGCTCAGCAAAAAAATAATAAATTGACTGAGTAAAATGGTCGCAAAGGTTTTTCTTAAAATTAAATAAAATAAACTAATAAAGGCGTAGTTTAAGAGAATTGAAAAGCCATATTTATACAGACGTGGTTTTAGATAGATGTCACGTAATTGAAAGAAACGCGTGATATCTTCTTGGTATAAGAAAAAAGCAAATACAGATAAAAAAGCGACAAGTAAAAACAAAACTTGTTGTTTCAAAGTCTTCATTGGCCTAATTACAGGAATGTATTGGAAGCCAAAGATTATAGGCTTATTCAGACGGCTTTTCTATGTAAAAACTGGTTGTTTTGTAAGCAAAATTAAAACTAATCAATAAAAAATAGCAAACTAAAGCATCAAAGTTGCCCAAAGAATGTAGATATCCTTTGGGCAATTTTTTTACTGGCTTACACGTTGTATCGCTTCATCATAAGTCGCGCTTGGTTTGTATTGATTTGCCAATTGGTAATGTTGCTTAGCTTGGGCATAATCTTGATTATTTTCATAGATTTTACCCATATTATAGTGAGAATAAGCTTTGGTATTGTTATTGGTTGCCAAAGCAATGGCTTTTTGATTTGCCCATAAAGCTTCTGAGGAACGATTGAGCTTTTGATAAGCAACGGCAAGATTACTATAGGTCTGGCCAACATTTGGATTGTAGTCGATAGACTGTTGATAGAGCATGGCAGCTTGTTCAATCTGGTTGTTTTGATAGGCTTTATCTGCACTTAAATTAAGTGTCTTGGCTCTTTTTTGCGCATCGGCTGAGACAGGAACAATATTTACCCGAGTGGTTTGATTTTGATAATTTGATACTGTTGAACCCACTTGGCTTGCGTTAACCGTAGTTCCTGAAATACGATTGATGTCTTGAATTTCACCTTCAGGGCTAATGCGGAATACAGTCCATAAATTCCCGGTTTGACCAGTTGGAATATAATAAGAACGAATCAGTGATTCACCCGCATACACCATGACTTTGGCTTGGCTATTGGATAAATTGGTCGTAGTTGGTTGAGTGCGATCAGAAAAGTCATGTACTGAATACACATAATATTGACCTTCTAAACGTTTATCGATCGTGACGGTTTCAGGACCATAAGAGTCGGTGTCATCCACATCCAGATTTGCAGCCAAACCTTGTTTACTGTCCCAATATACATGCTGATTTTTATAACTTAAGTGTGAATCGAGATCTAAAGGGTTTTGCCCCCAATTCAGTACAATTCGCATACTGTTGAGATCTTTGAGTACCGGACTTAAGGCGTAGGTCATGCCATCACATGGGCATTTTGCAACCAGTGTTGAATAACCTGATTTTTTGATAATCAGTAAATCATCTGAATTGTTTGTAGTATTACTATTGACTGAAGCTCGGCCACTTGTATTGGTAGAGCTTGATGCAGAGCGTTCACCATTTTTTTGCAAAATTACTTCAGCATTAGCAATATTTTGATCTTTGACTGTTGCACTTAACACATGCACATTGACTGTGTCTGCATGGCTCAGGATCGGAATAGATAATGTGAATAGTGATGAATATAAAATATGTTTTTTCATTGTTTATCTCTTTTGTTGGTACACGTAATTTGATTGTTATTTAGAAGGTCTTTTGCATAAAATTAGCTGATTATTTATTGACTCATCGTTATATTTTGTAATAAAAAAAGCAGTATATTGATACTGCTTTATGACCGAATATGATTGAGTGATTAGCCATTAAAACGCATAGATAAATCAATCGCTTTAACATCTTTAGTCAATACACCCATCGAAATATAGTCAACACCTGTTTGTGCAACTTCACTTAAATTCTCAAGAGTTATATTTCCAGAAGCTTCTAATTTACAGCGCCCTGCAACATGTTTAACCGCATCAATCATTTGTTGTTGGCTAAAATTATCTAGCATGACGATATCGGCTTTGGCTTCAAGTGCTTGATTCAGTTCATCCCATGTTTCAACTTCGACTTCAACAGGCTTACCTGGTGCGATTTGATGCGCTTTGGCAATTGCTTGAGCAATACCACCGGCAGCCATGATGTGATTCTCTTTAATTAAGAACGCATCAAATAAACCAAGGCGGTGGTTTTGACCGCCACCTACAGCAACTGCATACTTTTGTGCAATCCGTAAACCCGGCAAAGTTTTGCGTGTATCTAATAATTTGGTTGCTGTACCTTCTAGATATTTTACATATTCAGCCGTTTTGGTTGCGACTGCAGACAGGGTTTGCACAAAGTTTAATGCAGGACGCTCAACAGTCAGCAAACTACGCGCAGAACCTGCCAATTTATAAATGGTTTCATTGGCTTTGACCCAGTCACCATCATTTTTAAGCCAAGTAATCTGTACGCTTGGATCATACGCTTTGATCAGCGCATCGACCCAAGGTTGTCCCGCCAAGACCATATCTTCACGCGAAATGATCGTGGCAGTCGCTTGCTCATCTTCTGGTGTGAGTAGGGCAGTAATATCAGCATCGCCAATATCTTCTTGGAGTGCTTGTTGAATATTAATTTGAATAGATTGTTCAAGCAAAGATTCAGGTATGCTCATGGATATCCCTATTTTAGTCACCCTTAAAAACTGAGCGATATATTAGCACTGTCGTTGCAAGTTTGAAGAAGTTTTTATTTTATACAGATAAGAGTACACTAAAATATTGAAAATTAGCTTTATTGAAAATAGAAAAATCCTGTAGGAATAAGATATGCAATCTGCACCGCAGTTTCAGGTCGTAAATGGTCAATTGATTGGCGCAAGACAAGTCCCATCACCCAACTATAATCAACGTCCTGAAAATACAGAGATACAGCTGATTGTGATTCACAATATTAGTTTGCCCCCTTCACAGTTCGGTGGAGGTTATATTGAACAGTTTTTTCAAAATCAACTGGATTGGTCAGTACATCCTTATTTCCAAACCATCAAGGGTATGCAGGTTTCTGCACATTTATTGATTCTACGAACTGGTGAAATTATCCAGTTTGTTAATTTTAATGATCGGGCTTGGCATGCAGGACGTTCAGCTTATCTGGGTAAAGTTGAGTGTAATGACTATTCAATTGGCATTGAACTTGAAGGAAGTGATGATCGCGATTTTGAAGCTATCCAATATCAACAACTGGTTGATGTGGTTGCCACTTTGCAACACGCTTATCCGAAAACTGATCATCATTTAACAGGGCACTCTGATATTGCTTCAGGACGAAAAACTGATCCTGGACCACATTTTCAATGGCAGCAGTTTAGAGAAAGTTTGAACCAGAAAAAATTAAGATAGAACAAGTGAAGTAAATAAGCGTCTGGTTATGATTTAACAACGCAATTTTAAGAATATTTAATTACAATAGCGACTTTATTTTAACTAGGTGAATACGATGGCGCTGTGGCGATCCACCTTTATTGTCAGTGCAATGACCATGTTGTCACGAGTCTTGGGCTTAGTCAGAGATATGGTTTTGCTCAATGTGTTTGGGGCAGGTAAGGATTTTGACACCTTTGTGGTTGCTTTTCGTATTCCCAATTTTTTCAGGCGTTTATTTGCAGAAGGGGCTTTTTCACAAGCCTTTATTCCTGTACTCACCGAATATAAAACCACAAAACTGCATGCAGAAGTACAGATTCTCATTAGTCGTGTGTTTGGCTGTTTGTTAATGGTGATGTCGTTGTTAACTTTAATCAGTATGATTATTGCGCCTGTGATCTTGTATGTCTATGCACCCGGTTTTCATAATGATCCTGCAAAATTTGATCTGGCTGTAGATATGTTTCGTTTAACGATTCCCTATCTGATGTTTATGTCATTGACTGCATTTGCCAGCAGTATTTTAAATAGTTATGGGTCTTTTGCTTCTCCAGCGTTTTCGCCTGTATTACTCAACGTGGCAATGATTGCTGGTGCTTGGTGGTTAGCCCCGCATATGGCTCAACCGATCATGGCTTTAGGCTGGGCTGTGGTTGCAGCAGGGGTTTTACAACTTGCCATTCAAATCCCTGAATTATGGAATAAAAAATTACTGATTCCACCTAAAGTTGATTTTAAACATGAAGGTGTAGATCGGATTCTAAAACTGATGTTGCCCGCTTTGTTTGGTGTATCAGTCACTCAGATTAACTTATTGTTAAATACAATCTGGGCATCATTCATGCAAGATGGTTCGGTGTCATGGTTATATAGTGCTGAACGCATGACCGAGTTGCCACTTGGATTGATTGGTGTTGCTATTGGTACTGTGATTCTTCCGTCTCTTTCTGTGAGTAAAGCAGAACAAGATCAGGCCAAGTTCCGTAGAATGTTAGACTGGGCAGCTCGTGTGATTGTCTTGGTGGGTGTGCCAGCCAGTATTGCTTTGTTCATGTTATCTACGCCAATTATTCAAGCACTTTTCCAGCATGGTGCTTTTGATGCACGTGATACGCAAATGACCGCTATGGCACTGCAATGTATGAGTGGTGGTGTACTGGCATTTATGTTGATTAAAGTTTTTGCACCAGGCTTTTATGCCATTCAGGACACCAAAACCCCTGTACGTGTCGGCTTAATGGCTGTTGCAGCCAATGCGATTTTAAATATTATCTTTATTGGTATTTTTAAATTGATTGATTGGCAAGCCGAGCATATGGCCTTAGCGATTGCTTCTTCAGGTTCAGCTTTGGTCAATGCTGGGATGTTATATTTTTATTTACATAAGAAAAATATTTTCCGTTTTGGCGCGCACTGGAAAAAATTATTCCTTCAATTTGCCATAGCTAATATCGTGATGATTGGTGTGCTATGGTTTGCTTTAAATTGGTATGATGGTACAGCTTCGCAATGGCTTCGAATTCTTGAAGTTGTCGGGTTATGTGTGGTGGGTATTGTAGCTTATGGTATTGCTCTGCTCGCAGCAGGTTTTAGACCAAGACATTTAAAACACTAAAATTAAGACCAATCAACAGAATATAAATGAGACAGCTTTTATTTTGAGCATCATTCAAGCATAAGTGATGTATCTAGTGCATGGTGACAAGGATGTCACCATCGTGTGTGGGATAGAATTTAAATTCTATAGTTAATCTGTCAAAAAACTCAGACACAAGAACATAATTTCTTTTAATTAATATTTTCAATTAAATCAAATAAATGGAAAAATAAATTATTTAATTATAAAAAATCTTGCAATGCCACACCTTACATTGAAAGTTTAAATAGCTTTGCGTAGGCGATGCCTCACTTTTCAGAGAGGATGCCAAACCTTGCGCTGCAAACAAAGCAGTGCTTTGTTTTTGCTCATGTTAGGCGAGGGGTACTTCCTGTACCCCCGCCCAACGGCGACATCCATGTCGCCCCACGGTAGGGTAATCATCTATGATTCAAAAGTAAAAAAATGAATTGATAACCAACAGTTTCTAAAAGTTTATATAAAAACATAAGCTTAGTTTATAATCAGTAATTTGATAGAAATCACTTGTGTGAATAATTAGGTGGTTTGACTATGAATATAAGATACAGTACTGTAAGTTTGACCAAGGGATGAATTTACGTCTATGAAATGCGATAAGATTTTTTAGTAGAGCATAAAAAACATCGCAATTGAGCGATGCTTTTTATTTTTAAAACTATTTAGCATTGAAACTAAGGTAAAACTTTTAATAGTTCTACATCAAAAATTAATGTGCTGTTTGGGCCAATCGCATCACCCGCACCAATCTCGCCGTAGGCAAGTTTTGCTGGAATAAAGAAACGATATTTCGCGCCTTCTTTCATCAGTTGTAAACCTTCAGTCCATCCTTGAATTACTTGGCTAACTTGAAACTCAACAGCTTCATTCCGTGCAAAAGAACTGTCGAATACAGTCCCATCCAATAAACGACCTTCATAGTTTACAGAGACTTTAGATTTTGCAGAGGGCGATTTTCCAGTGCCTTGTTGTAAAACACTATACTGCAAACCACTCGGGCGAGTAATCACACCTGCTTTCTTTGCATTTTCTACAAGAAAAGCTTCACCTTGTTTGGCATTTACATCTGCAGCTTGCTTAAACTCAAGCATTTGTTTTGCTTCAGTTTGCTGTTTATATTGTGCAAGTGCTTTTGCCATTTCTTCATCAGTTAAGCTTGCTTTCTGACCCGTAGAACCTTCTTTAATCCCTTGGATAAAGGCATTTAAATTAATTTGTTTTAAGGTGTCAGCATTGGTACGGCCCATGACATAACCATAGCTATAACCCAGTTGATCTTGTTGGGAGCTTTTATTGTTAATCGGTGCTGAGAAAGCTGCTGTACTCAGCATGCTAAGACTAAGCATAATAAGTGTTTTTTTCATAATTTAAATCCAAAAAAGGAGAGTAAATCTCTCCTTTTCTTAAATGTTATTTCACTTTAACAAGTTCAACATCAAAAATTAAAGTGCTGTTTGGAGGAATCGTGCCCGGAACACCTTGTTCACCATAAGCCAATTTTGCAGGGATATATAAGGTTGCTTTTCCACCTTCTTTCATCAGTTGTAAACCTTCAGTCCAACCAGGAATCACTTGATTTAAAGGGAACTCAACGGGTTGACCACGATCATACGAACTGTCAAATACTTTGCCGTCTAACAACTGACCTTTGTAATGTACTGTGACTTGTGAAGTAGCAGCAGGCTGTTTACCTGTACCTTCTTTGGTGATTTTATATTGCAATCCTGAGGCTGTTGTTTTAACACCTTCTTTTTTCGCATTTTCAGCTAAGAATGAGTCATTTGATGAAGCTGTTTGTTTGCTTTGTTGTAATTGCTTTTGTTGCATTTCTTTTTGGAAGTCAACATACGCAGCTTGTAATTCTTCATCTGTATAGGCACGTTGCTTTTTAGCATGACCATCACGAATACCACTGATAAATGTATTCACATCGACTTCCGGTGGGGTTTGGCTCGCAACTTCATAACCAAGTGCATAACTAATTTTTTCTACAGGTTTAGCATTTTTTGACATTGAATGACTGTTTACATCAGCAGGATGTTGAGATGCATAATAAACAGGTACAAGTGCAGCACCACCTAAGATTACAGCAATTGCGATGGGTAAGGCTTTACTCATAAAAATTTCCAAATTTTAATCTTTTAAGAGGCTAATTTGATCATTAGCATAATCTGCTCAAGCATATAACTTCTTCATCGTAAACGATATAGTTATCTGATGATGACAACTAAAAATATACAGTTATATTGTTTAAAAACTCGGCACAAAAAAGCCAGATTCAATCTGGCTTTTTTGATACTTATTAGATATCAATCATCTTTAGAAGCGGTGTAGGCATAAGCATAATTATAGCCATAATTACCTCCAGCGGTTGCTCGAACATCATTGAGAATAACACCATTCACTTTGCTTCCTGCTTGTTCAAAGCGATTGATGGTTAATTCAAGTTCTTTCATCTGAGTTTTTGCATAACGTGCAACAACAAGGTTTACACCCGCAAATTGAGAAATAATGATGCCATCCGTTACTGCCAAGATAGGCGGTGTATCGATAATAATATGATCATATTGCTGAGAAAGCTGTTCCAATAATTCGCTAAGACCATTGGAACCGAGCATTTCAGCAGCATGACTATGATTTTTACCACGTGGCAGAAAATCTAAATTGTTTACAGTGTTTGAATGAACAATACATTGTTCAATAGTGTTTTGACCTGCTAAGTACTCAGTCAAACCTGGTGAAGTGTCATGACTGAAATATTTATGTAAATAGCCTCTGCGTATATCGGCATCAATCAATAAGACTTTCTTATTGCCCTGTGCAAAAATCGCAGCGAGGTTAGTCGAAATAAATGATTTACCAATTTCTGGAGCGGGTCCTGAAATGGCAATAATATTATTTTTTGCTTTATTTAAAGCAAAGTGAATCGTAGTTCGAATGCTACGCAAGCTTTCAATGGCAATGTCTTCACTATTTTTAGCCGCAAGAATAGGAATCGACTTTTTCTTTTTCAGCAATTGTACTCGGCTTTCTTGAATCGGAGAGCGGGGTACAGTGGCATACACAGGGAGATCAAGTTCATTTTCAATACGACTTGAATCTTTAATACCCGATGAAAGCATATTACGTAGTAATGCAATCATTACTCCAATAAAGCCACCAACAAAAATGGAAAGAATTAACACAATCAATTTTCTTGGTTTAATTGGTTTAACAGGTTCTACTGCAGTATCAATGATACGAACATTACCGATTTCACCCGCTTTCACAATTTTTAATTGTTGGTAACTATTTAATAATGAGGTGTAAAGTTCGGTATTGACTTTAACATCGCGATACAGTTGTAAATATAAGCGTTGGGTTTCAGGTAAACGTTTAATGGCTTGGTTAAGCTCAGTTGATTTTTTATCAATCGCAGCAAGCTGTGCATTAATTTCAGTCATCAATGGATGATCAGGAGTATACTTCGCAGAATATTCAGCTTGTTTTTGCTTTAACTCTATCCGCATTTTCTCCAATTCAACATTTTGCTTTAGCATCAACTCTGATTCTTGAGTGACATCAACGGTATTGTATTGTTCGCGGAATTTATTAAATTTAATCTCAGATTCTTCAAGTTGCTGTTTCAACTCTGGTAGTTGCTGATCCAGAAAGCTTAAGGTTTGCTTAGACTCTAAGCTTTTACGTTCAATATTCTGTTCATGATAAACACTCAAAATATTATTGAGAACTTGAGTAATATGTTGCTGGTCATTTCCACTATAGCTAATACCAATCACACCTGTCATTTTGCCTTTTTCAGCAACTGAATAATTTTCTTGTATCAGTTTAACAGCTGAAGGAAGAGCAAATTTAGTGATGGTAAAGTCTTGCTGAAAAGGGTTTAGGCTATTAATTTGAACTGACCATAATCCTTTATTGTCTTGAGTTTGGTTGAGCTGGTTGAGTACACCTTTAAATAGGACTTGATCTTGATAACTTAAACTAAACTGCTTTTTATCTATAAATTGTAAAGTGAGTTTTTTATCATAATAATATTCTGGGATATCTAACTTTAAAATAGAAAAACTAAATTGATTTTTTTGAAAATCAACTGCTTTAGAACTATAACTGAGCTTGGTTTTGTCTTTGGACACTAATTTATGTAAAAAAGTATCTGCATTATCCTGAATTTGAATATTTAAATTCAAATTCTTAATCACTTTACCAAGTACAAGCCGAGAATTTAAGATTTCTATTTCAGCATCAGCTGGGGATTTTTGTCCCAAGCCACCAGCAACATCTTTGAGTTCACCCATGAGAGCAGCAGATGCAGCACTTTTACCATCTTCTACCTGAACCATTGCATCAGTAGAATAAACAGGCGATGTTACCCGTAAATAAAGTAGGGCACAGATTAAAGTTAAAATGACACAGAGGACAATCACTTTCCATTGAGCGATTAAAGAGAAAAATAACTCTTTTAAGTCAATCGTATCATCATTAGTTTTTGAATTTTGGTTCATAGGTAAACAACTAATTAAAATTTATAGATGTGATTGCCAGTCATTGGCATAAGCTTGGATATTTTTACATGTTTCATCAAAAAAAGCTTGATCATGTTGGTATGGATCAGGCACATTTTGACCTTGCCAATGCCCTAAACGGAAAACCTTGCCTTTGGCAAAAGGCCACTTCTGTTCAATATGTTGTGATTGATTTTTACTCATTACCAGGATAAGGTCTGCTTTTTTGATCAATTCAGCATTTATTTGGCGCGCAATATGAGCGCGCATATCAATATTTAAAGCATCCATACAGGCTATCGCTTTATCGTCTGCAGAATGGCCGACCATGGCAGAAAGCCCCGCCGACTCTATTTGTAGATCAGGATGGCTTTGCTTTAAAAAAAACTCTGCCATTGGGCTACGGCAAATATTTCCAACACAAACCACCAAGATGTTTTGAATCTGCATTCTATTTACCCAATTGATCAAAGCTGTATAGAGCGCTTGAGAATGGAATCACTTGATTCATAATACGTTGCCAACGGGTTAAACCTGTAGCATCAATATAAACAATATCATTTTTTTTCATGGCAAATTGATTGGCTAAGGCCAAATTACCTAAACTGCTTAAATTCAGATGATAAATTGTAGACTGCTTGGTGCTAAGGTCAGTACGCATTACATAAATACGTGCAGCACTGGCAGAATAAGGACTGATGCCTTCACTTTCACCAAGTACATCACTCAGGGTCATGCCTTGATCTCGTAATGTGAGGGCTTGACTGCGACTTGATTCACCCATGACATAGAGTTTTTGATCTTGTTTAGTATTCACAAAAATCGTGTCATTCGGTTGGATTAATAATTGATGCAGAGACAATCCTTGTTTTTCGAGCTGAATGGTATTGAGACTATAAGTCTGTCCATTTCTGATCAGTTGGATGTTGGTGGTATCACCAGTTTTGGTATCTACACCACCCGCCTGACCCAATGCAGTATAGATACTAATCGGTTGATCATTTAAAGTATATTGACCACTGCGCATAACTTGTCCGTTGACAAAATAACGGCGACCTTCATAAGACAATACACGGACAACAACATCGGGATGTTTTAAATATTTAGCAAATTGCTGATGTAAAAAACGATTGGTTTCAGCTAAAGTTTTACCCGCAATACGTACTGAACCAACCAAAGGTAATTGAACATTACCATTTGGATCAATAGGGTAACCTACAGCTTTAATATTAGTTGCATCTTGAATCGGTGGAGTAATTTCAGGGTATGCCCAAAGTTGAATTGAAAGCACATCACCTGAACTTAAACGATATGTACTCTGTTGATGATGAAACAAAGAAGCAATATTTTTTGCTTGAGTTTGATTCACAATATCCAAGCTTGGAATGATCATTTGGGTCAATTGTACGACTGATAGTTCAGCACCTTGATCCGTTTTATACTGTCCTTGTTCTGGTAAATCATACGTCTGAAGCCCCGAAGTGATCGCACAACCAGAAAATAAAATTGAAATCGCTAAAATTGTAAACAGAGAGGTGTACGGATACTTCACATTCAAAACCCTTATTTTATATCGTATTGAAGCTAATCAATCCAAACTTAATAGAAGATTGTAAGCTAAAAATAAATATTAACCTATATCTTTGTTTTGTTAAATTGTACAAAAAAATGTATACACAGATTGATAGTTTTTTTGTACAAAGTTCAGGTTGAATAGTATATTAGTTTAATATAACTTAAAGTTATGAAATAACATTAATTTGGAAATTAAATGTATGAAAATTATTGGAAAAATTTTAAAATACTCAATATTGAAAACATTGTATTTTAACTTTAAATACTTTTCATTTTTTCAAGCAATAAAGCTCCCAGTATTAATTTCACGAAATGTTTATTTAAAAGAAGTTAAAGGTAAAGTCTTTATAAAACAAGATATTAAAAAAATTGGACGTATCATTGTTGGAAGTTATGGTGTTGGAATTTTTGATGAAAAAAGATCAAGAGCAATTTGGCAGGTTTCAGGAACAGTAGTATTTGAAGGTAAATGTAGTATTGGACATGGTTCGAAAATTTCTGTTGCGAAAGAGGCAATATTGACACTCGGTAATAATTTTAAAATTACAGCAGAAAGTTCGATTGTATGCACAAAAAATATAAAAATTGGTCATAATTGTCTGATGTCATGGGATATACTGATGATGGATACTGATTTTCATCTAATAAAAAATTTAAAAGGTGAAATTTTAAACCATAATAGTTCAATAATAGTTGAAGATCATGTATGGATAGGATGTAGATCAGTTATCTTGAAAGGTTCATACATCCCAAAGAATTCAATAATTGGAGCAGGGTCAATACTATCAAAGAAAATGGTATATGAGAATTCTTTATATTTAGGCGCTCCTTGCAGATTTGTCAAAGATGAAGTGATTTGGGAGGAATAATGAAAATATAATTTGTTGATGTAAATACATATGTTGCTACTAATATAAAGTGTATTTTTGATTTTTAATATTTCAGGTGTTAAATAATGGTTATTGATTGTGAAAATATTTAATGCTATCCCAAAGTATTTAATAGTTGCAGCTTCTTCGTGGATTTCAAGAGGTATTTCTGCATTTGTTCAAATATTAAGTGTCCGATACTTAATAGAGATATTGGGGCAAGATAAATATGCAGCATTTATTCTTTTAAGTGGGTTAATTGCTTGGAGTAACTTAAGTGATTTTGGTTTGGGTAATGCTGTTTTGGCATCCATTTCTGAAAAAAAAGCTAAAAATAAAAAATACAGTCATTTAGTGTTTAGTTGCTTTATAATTTTATTAGCTTTTTTTATTTTAATAACCTTTTTTTTGTATTTTGCATCAGATATTCTATCTGATATATATTTGCAAGCTTTTGATAGCTCAATTGTTTCAAATAAAGAAAAGACTTTTTTTGTGGCAACTATAATATTTTGTTTGACTACTTTTGGTGGAGTTGTATATAAAATTTGGTACGCAGAGCAAAGTGGTTGGCTTTCGAACATTTACCCTGCAATAGCTTCGGTTATTGGACTTTTAGGCGTCTATTATATTTCAAAAAATGAAATATACAATATTCACAGTGTATTAGAGGTTTTTGTAGTTTTTTTTGCTCCTGCTGCAATAGTTTCTCTATGTTTATTGATTTGGAAGATGTATACATTTGGTAGTATAAATCTTAGCATAAGTAAGAACTTAAAAATTATAAAAATATTACTATATAAGGCTAAAGCATTTTTTTTGTTTTCAATTATGGGTGTGATTGTTCTCCAAACAGATTATATTGTTTTATCTCAAAAAATTAATGCTAATGATATAATATTATATGCAGTTTTAATGAAAATATTTAGTGTTATATATTTTGTATATAGTTCGGTATTGCAGGCCTGGTGGCCTGTTTGTACGGAATTAAGAATTAAAAAAAAATGGAAAAGGTTAAAGGCGAATATTTTATTTATAGTGATGCTTGGTGGTTTTTCGATTGCAGTATTAGGTTTTTTTGTTTATTTATTTCAAAAAAACATTTTTGAAATGTTAAATCTAAAAAGTATAAATCATGTTGATTTTGATTTGTTTTTATTATTAATTCTATATTTTATTGTTAGGGTTTGGTGTGACATATATGCACTATTGCTACAGACTATGAGTTATATGAAGCCATTATTTGTTATTGTCCCAGTTCAGGTTTTTGTGAACTTGACATTGCAATGGTATTTGGCAGATTTTTGGGGTATTTATGGTATTTTAATTGGTTTAATTATGTCTTTTTTACTTACAGTAGTTGTATTTTTACCTTGGCAATTTAATAAGCAAATTAGAAAAGAAGGAGTGTCTTAGTGAGTAAGAAGTTAAGTATAATCACTGTTGTATACAATGGTGAGAAATATATTGAAAGTGCAATTAAGAGCGTATTGCATCAAAAAACTAGTGAAATAGAATATATAATTGTGGATGGGTTATCTACAGATGAAACAATGAAAATTGTTAATAGATATCAAGATCAAATTGATATAATAGTGTCTGAGTCTGACCAAGGAATTTATGATGCAATGAATAAGGGGGTAAGACATGCCTCTGGTGAATATGTGGTTTTTCTAAATAGTGATGATTATTATAATGATGGATTAATTAGATCATGCTTGGAACAGATATATTATAATCCTGATGTGGTGATTACAAATACTTTAATAAAAAGTGAGAAAGAAGAAAAACTTTTTAAAAGAATTGAATATAAAGAAAAGTATAAGCTTTATTTACAAATTCCATTTATGCATCCTTCTGTAGTTATAAAAAGGACAATCTTTAATGAACTTGGTGGTTTTGATCTTAACTATAAAATTGCATCTGATTGTGATTTTTTATTAAAAATGATAAGTAAAGTTAACGTTTTTTGTTACATTAATGATTGTGTGGTTATGAGGGTTGGAGGTATAAGCGATAGTAGCTTTAAACAAGGTAGAAAAGAGTATAGGGTTATTTATAGTAAATTTAGTGGGAGCAAATTAAAGGCGTGGAAAGGATATTTTGAGAGTATGCTTTTTTATAGATTACATAAAATGATGCAGGTAGTTAAGTGAAAGCATTAATAATTTACCTCTGGGAAATCATTTTTAGTGTGATTCCCAATAATTTTCTAAGAAGATTTTATTTTAAGTATCTTCTTAAAAACAATATATCTAGTTGCGTTTCAATTTTGAGGCAAGTTGAAATTACGTGTATTGGTGGAATAGAGATTAAAGAATATACTACAATTAATAAAAATGTGTATTTAGATGGAAGAGGTGGGCTAAAAATTGGTTCAAATGTAAGTATTTCTCCATCTGTAAAAGTTATTACAGCCAGCCATGTTGTTAATAATCCTGATTTTCGATTGATTTTGAAGCCTGTTATTATCAATGATTTTGTATGGATTTGTTCTTCTGCTATAATCTTGCCAGGAGTGACTTTGGGAAAGGGGTGTGTGGTGGCTTCAGGAGCTGTAATAACAAAAGATGTACCTGAATTTGTGATAGTTGGAGGAAATCCGGCTAAAATTATTGGAAAAAGATCTACTGATTTATCATATAGTCCGTTATGGAGACCAAGATTCCAATGAAAAAATATTATATATGTCGTGATTTTGATGATAATTGTGGCATTTCTAAATATGGTTCTTCATTCTATAATAGTATTTTGTTATATAGAGGCTATATATATTTGCCTTTAAGTAAAGATGATAATATAGATTATCTATTGAAAGAAATTCAGAATGATGATCTGGTTTGGTTCGAAATAGGTTTAGCTTCAAGTTTAGAATTGAGTTTTTTTAAAAAATTAGTAAAAAAAGGTAATACTAACCTTGTTGTCACCATACATGATTCTCCATTTTTAGAATATCCTATCTTAAGATCAAAATACTATTTTATAAATATTTTTTATAAATTGATCCAAATAGTTTTTTTAAGAAAGCCATTTGATCATTTTTTTTATAAATATTTAGAATTTACTAAATATATTTTTACGTTGAATCCTAAAGGGAAAAGACTTTTAGAAAAAAGGTTTGGTTTGAGGAATATTTATTCAATTAAACATATATTGACAGATATTGGAATTCCTGAGGAAAAGAATTATTCAAAACCTCAAATTTTATATTTTGGTTTTATTGGAAAAAATAAAGGGCTAGAATATGCGTTAGAACTTCATGAGAAAATTAATTTACATGATGACAATATTTTTTCAATGAAAGTTATTGGGATTGGTATAGATCAGAAGTCGAATAACTATTTAGATACACTGAAAAAGAAATATATAAATAATGTGGAGTATTTAGGTTATGTTAATGATGAAGAGCTAGATCAACTTATGAAAGAAGACAATGTAGTTTTTTTACCTACAAAAGATTATAGATTTATTTGCCCTACAAGTGGTAGCGTTTTGAATTCTATGAAAAAATTGAATATTATTTTTACCAACGATGTTAATAGTAACAGTTATATTATTAAAGATAGTGAAAACGGGTTTTTTTTAACTGGAAATATTCAGAAAGATGTTTTGAAAGTAAAAGAATTATTAAGTAGTGAGGAGAAGAGGCGTAGAATTGCAAAAAATATCCACGCTGATTTAACTCAGAATTACTCAAAAAATGCTATTGATCTTGAGATTTCAAAGTATGAAATTTGATGAACTTCAGCTTAGCTATAGTAAAAATTCTTTATATAGGTTAAATTTTTATTTATTTTCATTCTTGATCTTGTTGTTATCCCCAAATTACTTGATGCAGTTCTTCCCTTTCTTTAAGTATATTTGGGGAATTGTTAGTTTTATTTTTATTTTTTTATTTTTTTATTTTTTTAAATCAATTAAAATTAATATAAATTCATTATTTTTATTTTTATTTTATATTATTTTATTTATATTTTCTATATTTAATTTTATTCGTTATGATAACCAAGAGGGATTGTATTTTTCTCTTGGCATACTTGCTAAGTTTTTTTTAATATATTTATTTTTAATGTCATTTGATATTTTTGAATTTATTAAGATAATTAAATCACTTATAGTGATATTCTTTTTTTTATGCTTACATTCATTAATCGGTTGGTTGTTTTTCTTAATTGGCCTTGTTCAGGTTTCACAAATTGTTGAAATTTCAACATACTATTATAATGTAATGTCTATCTGGGGGGTTTATACTGTTTCAATACCTTTGGGTTGGGGGGAGGTTATTAGAAATCAATCTTATTTTCAAGAGCCAGGTGCTTTTGCATTTTATGTTTTTGTTACCATGGTATTGTTGACTAGCCTTAGACAATTTTTTACCAAAAAACAATATAATTTTATGTTTGTTTTTTTGTTTTTAACAATGTTAACTACTTTTTCAGCTACTGGCATTGTGCTATCAATTTTATTATCTCTTTTTATATTTAGAAGTAAAATTTTAAATATAGGGTTTTCTGTTATTTGTATTTTTATATTGTCATATATTATTTTTTCTGATAATCCATATATGAATAAAATAGGTTCATTAGAAGAGCGTTTGTATGGAATAACAAACGGCATAATGGTTTTTGATCGAGATCCAATATCCTTATTAATAGGTGCTGGGTATAATAGTGAGCGTTACTTGGGGTTTGATGGGAAATTTAATAATTTTTTATTTGAAGTTGTTTTGTATTCTGGTATTTTTAATCTAACAGTTTATATGTTTTTTTTAATTTCATTACATAAGCTATCTAGGAGCGTGAAATTTTTTTATTTTTTGGTTTTAGTTTTTTGTGCAACTACGCCTTTATTCTGGTCCCCTATGATGCTTGTACTTAATTTATTTATGCTTCGATATTTAGACATTCAAAGGAGGGTTGGTGGTGATTATATATGATGGAATTATTGAAAAACTTCAAACTATGGGTGGCATAACAGTTCTTTTTCAACAATTGTTAGCTAGAAGCGATATTAGTAAAGTTAAATATTTTAAGTATATTGATAACTCAAATGTTTTGAATTCTCAAGTAAATGCTGTTAGTGTTGATAATCGATGTTTAGAGCGTTATAGAGACTTTCAGTTTAAAGTTGATGAAGGTGATATATTTCATTCTACATATTACAGGTTACCAACTTTCAAAACAAATGTAATAACTACCGTACATGATTTTACATATGAGAAATTTGTTAAAGGATTACCTAAAGCTGTACATACTTGGCAAAAATACAGAGCAATCAATAATAGTAATCATATAATATGTGTATCGCACAATACTGCAATGGATTTACAATATTATTGTAATGTTAGTAGTGATAAAATAAGTGTTATTCATAACGGTGTTGCCTCAGAGTACGTGCCTTTGAATTTAGAACATACGGATAGTGTTTTATTTGTAGGCAGTAGAATAGGGTATAAAAATTTTGATGTTGCGATTAATGCTTTAGCATTATCTAATAAATTTAGATTAAATATTGTAGGTTCTCCTTTAGGCAAAAAGGAAATCCAAATTTTGGAAGCTAAGTTACCAAAGAGATATACTTATTTGGGAAAATTAACAAACATTGAACTAAATGTTGAATATAATAGAGCCTATGCTTTGCTCTATCCCTCAAGTTATGAAGGGTTTGGTATTCCTGCAATTGAAGCTATGAGTGCAGGATGCCCTGTAATTGCAATTAATAATTCATCATTACCAGAGGTTGTTGGTAGTGCTGGTATTCTACTTGACTCAGCGGAAGCGAATTTAATTCATGAGGCATTACTTTCTCTTGAAAATATTAGACCTGACCTTGTACGTAGTGGTTATGTACAAGCAAAGAAATTTTCTTGGGATCAATGTTATACTGAAACAGTAAATGTATACAAAAAATTTTTATGATGGAAGATATTAAACATGTCGAAAAAGAAAGCCTTAATTACAGGTATAACTGGTCAAGATGGTTCATATTTAGCTGAATTTTTACTGGAAAAAGGTTATGAAGTGCATGGTATTAAGCGAAGAGCTTCTTCTTTTAATACCCAAAGAGTTGACCATATATATCAAGACCCTCATACAATCGAAAATAAAAATTTTATTTTACATTATGGCGATTTGACTGACTCTTCGAATCTTACACGTATTTTAGCCGAAATTCAACCTGACGAAGTTTATAACTTAGGTGCTCAATCACATGTAGCTGTATCTTTTGAATCACCTGAATATACTGCAGATGTTGATGCTTTGGGAGCATTAAGATTATTAGAAGCCATTCGGTTTCTAGGACTGGAGAAGAAGACCAAATTTTATCAAGCCTCGACTTCAGAATTATATGGCTTAGTGCAAGAAACGCCTCAAAGAGAAACTACACCATTCTACCCAAGATCGCCTTACGCAGTTGCTAAACTTTATGCTTATTGGATCACTGTAAATTATCGGGAAGCTTATGGTATTTATGCTTGTAATGGTGTTCTCTTTAATCACGAGTCTCCTCGACGCGGTGAAACTTTCGTTACTAGAAAAATAACTCGTGGAATTTCGAATATAGCTTTAGGTTTGGAGGAATGTCTATATATGGGCAATATGGACTCCCTACGTGATTGGGGACATGCGAAAGATTATGTTCGTATGCAATGGATGATGTTACAGCAAGAAGTACCTGAAGATTTTGTTATTGCAACAGGTGTCCAATATTCTGTGCGTAAGTTTATTGAGTGGTCAGCTGAACAGTTAGGTGTTTCAATTAAATTTACTGGAATTGGTGTTGATGAAATTGGTATTGTGGAAAGTATTTCTGGATCTAAGGCGCCTGCATTAAAAGTTGGTGATATTATTGTAAGAGTAGATCCAAGATATTTTAGACCCGCTGAAGTAGAAACACTTCTTGGTGACCCGTCAAAAGCTAAGGATAAATTGGGTTGGGTACCAGAAATTACTGTTCAAGAAATGTGCGTAGAAATGGTCGAGGAAGATTATAAAATTTCACAGCGTCATGCATTCTTAAAAGCGAATGGTTATAGTTTACCTGTTGCTTTGGAGAATTAATGTGGAAAGGAATTTGAGTAATACTATCTTTGTTGCAGGCCACAAAGGCATGGTCGGCTCTGCAATAATTCGTAAGTTAAAGTCTGTAGGATATCAAAATATAATTACAGCTGATCGAAATCAGGTAGATTTAGTTAATCAAAGTGAGGTCATCGATTTTTTTAAACTTAATAAAATTGATCAAGTATATCTTGCTGCTGCAAAAGTAGGAGGGATTGTTGCAAATAATAGTTATCCTGCAGATTTTATTTATGAAAACTTAATGATAGAGGCGAATATAATTCATGCCTCTCACGTTTTTGATATACAAAAATTATTGTTCTTAGGTAGTTCATGTATTTATCCAAAGTTCGCTGAACAGCCAATAAGTGAAAACGCTTTACTGAAAGGTTATTTGGAATCAACAAATGAGCCATACGCAATTGCAAAAATTGCAGGAATTAAGTTGTGTGAAAGTTATAATAGACAATATGGTCGCGATTATAGATCTATTATGCCTACAAACTTATATGGAATTAATGATAATTTCCATCCAGAAAATAGTCATGTAATTCCGTCTTTAATTCGCCGTTTTCATGAAGCTCTTACTACTAATGCAAAAGAAGTTGTGATTTGGGGGTCAGGCACCCCTATGAGGGAGTTTTTACATGTCGATGATATGGCTTCAGCAAGTGTATATGTGATGGAATTAGATACTAATAGATATCAAATGAATACAGATCCAATGCTATCACATATAAATGTGGGAACTGGAACGGATTGTACAATTGCAGAACTAGCAAAGCTTATAGCAGATATTGTTGGATATAATGGGCAACTACTTTTTGATTCAACTAAGCCAGATGGGACACCTAGAAAGTTAATGGATGTTTCAAAACTAAAAGAGTTCGGTTGGGAGTCTTCAATCTCTTTAGAAGAGGGGTTAAAAAATACTTATAGTTGGTTCTTGGATAGTTTGAAAACAATAAGAGAATAAAGTATGAGACTTTCCTCAGATACATTTAAAACCGTTGTTCAAAATACACCATTAATTTCAATTGATTTGGTTGTTAAGAATATTGAAGGTGAGATTTTAATAGGGCGGCGAATAAATAAGCCAGCTAAGGATTATTGGTTTGTACCTGGTGGGCGAATTTTTAAAAATGAGACATTGCAAGATGCTTTTCAGCGAATACTAGTTGAAGAGCTAGGTAATGAAGTCAATTTAAGTCTAAAAAATGCAAGATTTTTAGGTGTATTTGAACATTTTTATTCTGACAGCGTGTTTGGAAATATTTTTTCAACCCACTATTTAGTATTAAGCTATGAGCTAAATGTTGAAGTGGATATTGATCAGCTGCCTTTAATTCAGCATGAAGCTTTTCGATGGGTAAACACCAATACTTTGATAAATGATCAAAAAGTGCACCCTTATACAAAAGCATATTTCTATAATTAATTTTTGATAGGTTTGTGAGTAATATTATGTCTAAAATTGTACCCGTTATAATGGCTGGAGGCAGTGGCACTAGGTTGTGGCCATTGTCTCGCACACAATATCCGAAGCAGTTTTTGAAACTAACTTCAAATGAGCTAACAATGTTTCAAGAAACATTGAAAAGATTAGAAAGTTTAGAATGTGATGATGTAATAGTATTGTGTAATGAAGAACATAGATTTTTAGTAGCTGAACAATTAAGAGAGGTTGGTGTAAGTGCTACAATTATATTGGAGCCAATTGGTAAAAATACAGCGCCTGCGATTGCTTTAGCTGCAATAATTGAAAAAAATAAAAATAATGATTCTATTTTGTTGGTGTTGGCTGCGGATCATGTAATAAATAATGTTAATGGTTTTATTGATAGTGTCCGCAAGGCTACAGTATTGGCTGAAAATAATAAGCTAGTTACATTTGGAATTACACCTACACATCCTGAAACAGGTTATGGGTATATTAAAAAAGGGTCTGATTTTTTAACTGGAAACATTATTGATAAATTTGTAGAAAAACCTGATGCTCAAACTGCTATTGAATATGTAAATAGCAATCAATATTTTTGGAATAGCGGAATGTTCATGTTTAAAGTAACATGCTATTTAACGGAATTGGAAAAATTTGCTGACGATATATATAAAGCATGTTCAAATGCAGTAGGTGAAATAACGACTGATTTAGATTTTATCAGAATAAGTAAAAAAGAGTTTTTAAACTGTCGTTCAGAGTCAATTGATTATGCTGTTATGGAAAATACAAATGATTCTGTAGTGGTTGAATTAGATGCTGGATGGAGCGATGTTGGCTCTTGGAGTACGCTTTGGGATGTTCTTAAAAAAGATAACAATGGAAATGTATTGAAAGGTGATGTGTTAAATATAGAATCTTCTGATTGTTTTATTCAAAGTGAAAATAAATTAATAGCAACATTGGGGTTGCAAGATATTATCATAGTTGATACCAAGGATGCTGTGTTAGTTGCTGCTAAAAATCGTGTACAAGATATTAAAAAACTTGTGGAAAAATTGAAAGATCAAAATCGAAACGAGCACTTTGCCCATAGAGAAGTTTATAGGCCTTGGGGTAAATATGATAGCATAGATTATAGTCGGCGCTATCAAGTTAAGAGAATCACAGTGAAACCTGGTGAAAAATTATCTGTACAGATGCATCACCATAGATCTGAACATTGGATAGTTGTTAGTGGAACTGCAAAAATTCATAAAGGAACAGAGAGTTTTTTACTAACTGAAAATCAATCAACATATATTCCTGTTGGGGAAATTCATGCTTTAGAAAATCCTGGAAAGTTAGCATTAGAATTGATTGAGGTTCAGTCGGGTTCATATCTAGGGGAAGATGATATTGTTAGGTTTGAAGACTTATATGGGCGGAATTAATTAAATCGAATTCGATTTATAGCATTGGAAATTCATTTTTTATGAAAATATCAATAATTACAGTTTGTTATAATAGCTCTTCTACAATAGAAGAGACATTTAAGTCTGTAGAGCAGCAAACATATCATGATATTGAATATATCGTGATAGATGGTGGTTCCACTGATGGAACTGTAGATTTGATTAAAAATAATCAACATATGATTGATAAGTGGGTTTCTGAACCAGATAAAGGTTTGTATGATGCAATGAATAAAGGGATTAAAATATCTACAGGTGAATATATAGGTATTATAAATGCTGACGATATTTTCTTTGATGTCGATGTAATTAGTAAAGTTGCTGATTTTTTTTGTAAAAATCACCTTGATGCTATTATAGGAAATGTTGTTCAATATCGAGATGATGGTAAGATAATTCGTAAGTATAACTCTAAAAAATGGTTGCCATCAAAACTTAAAATTGGATTTATGCCTCCTCATCCTTCTATTTTTATTAAAAGAGCAATTTATCAAAAATTAGGTGGGTACAAGCTAAACTTTGCCATCGGTGCTGATTTTGAATTAGTAACGCGATATTTTTTAAAAAATGCTATTAGTTGGGAATATTTTGATATTTCTACTCATAGAATGTTGATTGGTGGGTTAAGTTCATCTGGATTGAAGTCTTATAATCAAGTTACAAAAGAAATTATGAAGGCTTTGGATATGAACAATGTGGAATATAGTAGTCTTATAATTAGATTGCGCGGAGTATGGAAAATATTAGAACTTATTAAGAAGTAAAATAGCTTAATATTAAACTATTTGGCAGTATTTAGTTTGATATCTTAGATCCAAGAAACTTGGAAAACTAAGAAAAAACTATAAGGTTAGATAAAATGAAAAGGTTAATTGATATAGTAATTTCTTTATTTTCAATTATTTTACTTACTCCTGTTTTTCTTCTTGTGGCTTATAAAGTTAGAAGGAATTTAGGTTCTCCTATCTTTTTTTATCAAGAGCGGCCAGGAAAAGACTGTAAACATTTTAGAATGATTAAATTTCGCTCTATGAAAGATGCTTTTGATAAAGATGGGCAACCTTTACCCGATGATCAACGGATTACGCCTTTTGGGAAAAAGTTACGATCAACCAGTTTGGATGAAATGCCGCAGTTAATCAATGTTCTTAAAGGTGATATGAGTATCGTAGGACCACGTCCGCAACTTTCTGAATTTGTGGAACATTATACTGCTCATCAATTGCGTCGACATAATGTTAAACCAGGTATGACGGGTCTGGCTCAAGTGAGCGGACGTAATAATCTTTCTTGGGAAGAAAAATTTGATTTAGATGTACAGTATGTTGAAAAACAATCAACGCTTCTTGATTTTAAAATTATGTTTAAAACCGTTGAAGTGATGTTTAAAAAAGAAGGTATAGATTCACCAGATCAAGCGGTTGGAGCAAGCCGTTTTTCAGGTTCAGATACAACTGATACCAAATCGTCCAATCATTAATAGTGTTAAAGTAAATCATGATCAAAAAAGCCATTCTCCCCGTTGCCGGTTTAGGGACACGTTTTTTACCTGCAAGCAAATCAATCCCTAAAGAAATGGTGACTGTTGTAGATCGTCCTGCAATTGAGTATGTTGTTAAAGAAGCAGTAGCTGCTGGAATCGAGCAAATTATTTTAGTGACACACTCTTCAAAAGCATCAATAGAAAATTATTTTGATCGTAATTTTGAATTGGAAACCACATTAGAAAATAAGAAAAAAATTGATCTACTTAAAGAAATTACTGAAATTTTACCTAAACATATAAGTGTAGTTTGTGTACGCCAAGCTCAACCATTGGGTTTAGGGCATGCTGTGTTATGTGCGAAATCAGTGATTGGTGATGATGACTTTGCTGTGCTATTGCCAGATGTTTTGGTGAAAGGAAATAGTACAGACAATGATTTAGCGCGAATGATTCATCGTTTTAATACATCTAAAGCATCGCAAATTATGGTAGAGGCTGTGCCTGATCATCTAGTGGATCAATATGGTATTGTGGATGTTGCATCTTCACCTGTTGAGGGTGAAAGTATCATGATGAAAGGGATTGTTGAAAAGCCTGCTGTAGGTACAGCACCTTCAAATTTATCTGTGGTGGGACGTTATGTGTTGCCTGCTAAAATTATGCAATTATTAGAACAGACACCTAAAGGTGCGGGCAATGAAATTCAATTGACGGATGCCATTGCTGCATTACAAAAATTAGAAAATGTCGAAGCGTATCGTATGAAAGGTCAAACTTTCGACTGTGGTAGTAAAATTGGTTATTTAAAAGCAGTATTACACTATGGTATTGAACATCCTAAGTTGGGTGAAGAATTTAAGCTGCTTATCAAAGAATTGAATTTATTATAATTGGATATGATATGAATATTTGTGTATTTGGCACAACACTTCAAGCTGGCGTACTCGCTGGCTTGTTTGCTGAATATGGGCACCACGTATATTGGTGTCCTCAAGTAGGCGTTGATCATCAATACTCAGTACATTATCAAGATCAAGATTTAAATCACCTCATTCAAAAAAAGATTAAAAATAATGCAATTCAATTGGTTGGGTTAAAACAGCTTCAATTGCAAAGTGAAGTTTTTTTATTTAGTTTTAATCCTTCTGAATTTGACCAAGCTAAGCGCTTGGCTGAAGAATTAAAAAGACTTCCTATTATTCATCCAAGACTGATGATCAATGGTTCTACTTTCGGTTTACAGGGCACTGAAGAACTTAAACAAATTTTAGTGACTGATCATTGGGCATATTTGCCTGACACGATTCAAGAAGGTAATGCAATTCAAAGTTTTCTCGACCTGAAGCAAGTGATTGTTGGTGTGGATTACTCCACGACACAAGAGATTATCAAAGAGTTATTAAGACCTTTTTTTCAGTTAAAATATCAATATTTGTTTATGCCATTTTTAGATGCTGAATTTACCAAGCTCAGCATTTCAGGTATGTTGGCAACACGAATCAGTTATATGAATGATATGGCGCAAGTCGCTGAAAAATTAAATATTGATATTCATAACGTTAAGCAAGGATTAGCATCTGATAGTCGAATTGGCGCATCATATTTATCTGCAGGTGTTGGTTTTGGTGGAGAAAATTTCTCCCATGATATTTTAACCTTAACTGGTACAGTGGCGGGCTCCGGGATCAAAAGCCAGTTGCTGGACCAGGTTTGGAATATCAATGAACAACAAAAAGAAATTTTATTTAGAAAACTGTGGAATTACTATCAAGGACAGTTAATAGGTAAAGTTGTGGCGATTTGGGGAGCCTCTTTTAAAGAAAATACATCGAGTATTGATAATTCACCGATTCATGCCATGCTTGCAGCACTTTGGGCACAAGGAGCGATTGTACAGTTACACGATCCACAAGCTTTAGAGCGGGTAGCCAATTTCTATGGTGAACGTGCTGATTTGATTTTATGTCATGATCAATACCAAGCAGTAGAAAATTCACACGCATTGTGTTTATTGACGGCTTGGAAGCAATATTGGAGTCCTGATTATTCGCAACTTTTACAGAAAATGGCCCATCCTTTGATCCTTGATGGTCGTAATATGTTAGATCCAGATTTCGTCAAAGCACAAGGTTTTGCTTATCAGGGTGTAGGGCGAGTATGACAAATTCTATATTAAATATTGATCAAAGAAATCAGCATTTAGCAGGATTACAAAATCTTGCTACAGAACAACAGCAATTGTGCTTAATCGATTTATTTGAACAAGATCCACAGCGTTTTGACAAGTTCTCGGTACATTTTAATAAACTGAGTTTTGACTATAGTAAACATCGTATTGACCAAAATGCATGTGATGCCTTGTTTAAATTTGCAGATTCAAAACAATTAACGCAATGGATCAAACGTTTATTTACCGAAGAATCGATCAATTATACGGAAGACCGAGCAGCAATGCATTGGGCATTGCGCTTACCGAAACATGATCAAGATTACCCTGAGCTGGCTGAGTTGGTACATGAACAATTAGATCGCATGTACCAGCTTGTTGATAAAGTCCATGCGGGACAATGTCGTGGTTCCACAGGTGAAGTGATTCAGGATGTGGTCAATATTGGTGTGGGTGGTTCTGACTTGGGACCATTGATGGTGAGCCATGCCTTATCAGATTATAAAGTCAGTACTGCTAAACCATTAAAAGTACATTTTGTTTCAACTATGGATGGTAGTCAGCTTTCTGATTTATTACATCAATTACGCCCAGAAACCACCTTATTTATTATTTCATCCAAGTCTTTTGGTACCATTGATACTTTATCCAATGCTCAAACAGTTCGTCAGTGGTTAGAAAAAGATTTGGGTACACAAAACAGTGTGATCCAACATCATTTTATTGGGGTTTCAACCAAGCCTGAGAAAATGACAGAATGGGGAATCGCAGCAGAAAACCAGTTCTTACTTTGGGATTGGGTCGGTGGTCGTTACTCATTGTGGTCATGTATTGGTTTACCGATTGCATTGCAGATTGGTGTTGATGGATTTAAGCAATTGCTCGCAGGCGCTTATGCAATTGATCAACATTTCCAAAAAGCGTCATTTGAACAAAATATTCCAGTTTTGATGGGTTTGCTTGGGGTCTGGAATAATAATTTTTTAAATATTCAGACTCATGCAGTATTGCCTTATGATGGCCGTCTAAAATATTTTGCTTCTTATTTACAGCAACTTGAAATGGAATCCAATGGTAAATCGATTCAAAGAAATAATGAAAAAGTCGATTTAAATACCTGTCCAATCGTCTGGGGCGAAGTGGGGCCAAATGCGCAACATGCTTTTTATCAGCTCTTGCATCAAGGAACCCATGCAGTCAGTTGTGATTTTATTGCGCCAGTACAGCGTTATAATTCGAATCAATTTACCTATGCTGAAAGTGCGGAATCCTTAATTGAGCAACATCATTTGGCTTTATCTAATTGCTTGGCGCAGTCGCGATTATTGGCTTTTGGTAACACAGCATTAAATGCCAATGAATTATCAGGCTTACCTGTATATAAACAGTATGAAGGCAATCAACCAAGCTCGACGCTATTGTTGCAAGAACTAAGCCCTTATAGCTTAGGGATGCTGATCGCATTGTATGAACATAAAGTGTTTGTCCAATCTGTCATTTGGAATATTAATCCATTTGATCAATGGGGTGTGGAAAAAGGCAAAGAAATTGCCAATCAGCTGCTACCTATACTTAGCGGTAAAGAAAAAAATATTTCTCAATTGGATGGTTCAACACAAGGTTTAATCAAAATACTGCTTGGATAAATATGAATAGTAAAAAATAGGCGCCTTGGACGCCTATTTTTTATCGCGATTTAAAACTAACCCTGAATCAATTGAGTTAACTCATCCACATAGTCTTGTATTGGTTTTGGATTTTTATCTGCACGGCTTTCAATATTTAAACGTAATAATGGCTCAGTATTGGATGCACGGACATTTAAACGCCAAGCTCCAAAATCAAGGCTAACACCATCTGTTTGATCAATTGCAGGGTTTAAATCAGCAAAATGATCGAAGATTTTTTGAATGGTTTTTTGCGTATCTTCGACTTTAAAGTTGATTTCACCACTACACGGAAAACGTTCAATCATCCCTTCGACTAGGCTTGATAAAGATTGTTGCTTTTCTGATACCACTAAAACTGCCAATAACCAAGGGATCATCCCGCTATCACAGTAAGCAAAATCGCGGAAATAGTGATGTGCACTCATTTCTCCCCCATAAGCCGCATTGTGTTCACGCATCACATCTTTAATAAATGCATGGCCACACTTTGATTGAATGGTAATACCTTGATATTGATTAACAATATCCTGCGTGTTCCAGACTAAGCGGGGATCGTGTACGATTTTCTCTCCCGTTTTTTTTAACAAGAAAGCTTGGGCTAATAATCCAACAATATAATAGCCTTCAATAAATTGACCTTTTTCATCGAATAAGAAACAACGGTCAAAGTCACCATCCCACGCAATTCCCATATCCGCATGATGTATTAAAACCGCATTTCGAGTGCTATCTCGATTTTCCACCAAGATTGGATTGGGAATACCATTTGGGAAAGTACCATCTGGATGATTATGGATTTTAATAAACTCTACTGGGATATTGAGCGCTTTGAACTTTTCTTCGATTGCATCAACGACATGACCCGCCGCGCCATTGCCTGCATTCATCACTAGTTTAAGCGGGCGAATTTTGCTCGGATCAATATAAGTAAGTAAGTGTTCAATAAATTCAGGCAGGATATTATATTTTTGGACTGAGCCTTTTTTCTCGACTTCAATGAATTGTTCAGATTCAGCCAATGATTGGATATCTTTTAGTCCTGTATCTGCACTGATTGGTCGGGCATTTTCACGAACCAATTTCATGCCATTATAATCCATCGGGTTATGGCTTGCTGTGATTTCAATACCACCCTGAACATCGAGATGAAAAGCACCAAAGTAAACTTCTTCTGTCCCCGTCATCCCAAGATCAAGAACATCTACCCCAGCATCATTTAAGCCCCGAATCGTTGCTTGTTTTAATGCTTCACTGGTTAAACGGATATCACAACCGATAACAATAGTTTTCGGTTGATAGATTTGACCATAAGCACGTCCTACTTTATAAGCGATTTCTTCATTTAGCTCTGTGCCCAGTTTGCCTCGAATGTCATAGGCTTTGAAACAAGTCAGTTTATTCATGTTCATCTTTATATTGTGTAAGGTTGGCTGTTAGTGAAACATCATTTTAACCTTAAAGTGTATAAGAAATTATATTGGAAGATGTAAATTTAGTTGAATTGTGAAATTAAATAAGTGTCTATTGCATCAGGCCGAACTCTTAATATCATGTTTGATCATCCGTGATGTTTGCACATTGCCAATTTATAGCTTTTGAGATGATCTATGTGGAATCTTATAATTCATGTGATGAGAGTCACGTTTTATCATCATTACTCTTTGAATTTAAAATATTTTATTAAAGAAAATTAACTTTAAAAAGTAAAAATAAGCATTTGATTAGATTTTATAATGTGTAGAATAGAAATGAGGTAGGGAAATAATTCAAAATAATTCAATACCGATAATTAAAAGCTTTTCTAGGTGCCATTCGCGAATGTTAATAGCAAAAAAGCCCACTATATTGTTAAAAAGTTTGAGTGCTGTCAGTTTATTGGTTCTATTGCAGAACAATGGTTATACACAAGAAACAAGCTACTTAAAAAATATCAAAGAAGGTGTGACAGGTTTTATAAAACCTAAAGATGATCAGTCATTTAGAACCGTACAGCTCAAGGATTTGACCGATTTTAAATATCAACCTGATACACATATAGGCAATCAGAATCAACTGCCTATAGTAAAGCCATATACTGGACAAAAGGCATCACTCAATAATTTATATTTAGAACAAGCGCAAACAAGCAAGGCGTATTCAAGCCAAGCAAAAATCTTAAGTCTTGAAGATGCGATTCAGATTGCAGTAAAAAGAAACCCCAATATCGCTCAAACGATTTCAACATTGGCAGGACAAAATGCCAATATTGATGTGGCAAAAGCACAATATTACCCACAGTTAAAAGCGGGTATGAATACGGGTGATTTTACATCCAATGACAAAGGTCGCCAATTGTATTCAGTTGAAGCCAACCAATTGCTTTATGACTTTGGCAAAGTAAAATCCAGTGTCACCACGCAACAAAATAAATTGGCAGTTGAGCAAGCCAATGTATTAATCAGTATTGATGATATATCGACCCAAACAGCGCGAGATATTTTATCCTTACTGCGCTATCGCAATATTATCAAAATAGCGCAAGATCAATTTAATGGGGTCAGTCGTTTACATGAGATTGCACGCTTAAGAGCAGACGCAGGAATCAGTAGCAATGCCGATCCAGTACAAGCACAAAGTTATGTTGAATACGCACGTTCCTACTTAATTACTCAGCAAAACTTTTTAAAACAACAAGAACAAAAATTACGCACATTATTGGGTTTTGATGTGAGTCAAATGGATTTTAATATTCCTGATGAGTTTGTAAAACAATCCGGTCTTTATGATGACCCTGAAATGAATACCATACCCACGATGATCGCAGCAAAAGCAGAGATTGATGTTGCGCAGAGTCAGAAAAAACAAACCCAATTGAGTGCTTATCCCACAATTTCATTGGTGGGATCAGTCAGTAAAGCATTGAATGGTCAAAATCCAAATACTGGTTTAGAAAATGATACTGATGGTTCTGTCGGCGTGCAGATGTCCAGTAATTTTTATCAAGGTGGTGCACTGGGATCTCAAGTTAAGGCTGCAAATTTTGCTGAACAAGCGGCACGTGCAAAGTTGAATGCAACTTACCTAGATATTATGGATCAAACACAAATTGCGCGAGAAAGCATTGAAAACACAGATAAGCAGATCTGGGTTTTATTGGATCGGGAACGTTCAACAGCAAAAACTCGTGAGCTATATGAAGAACAATATAAATTAGGTAAGCGTTCAATCTTAGATTTATTAAGTTCAGAGCAATCTTATCAAAGTTCAAGAATAGAAAGGGAAGCGGCACGCTTTGATATCTATGACACGATCGCTTTGTATATCAAGGTAACCGGTAAAAGTAGAAATGCTTATCATTTAAATAACATTCAAATTCAGGGGTTTGAAGTTCAACCATGAATACAAAAACATTAAATTATCAACCCTGGTTACAAGCGATCATTACGGTTGCTCAGCATTATCGGATGCAACCTGCTGAAGAACAAATTCGACTGCAACTGGATTGGAATAAATACACAAATATTGATGACATGTTGTCCATTATTACCCGTCAAGTGGGTTTGAATGTTCGCAAAGCAGACTTCACCACGGATGTACTAAATCCATGGAGGTTGCCGGTTGTTGTAGAGTTTAACAATGGTCAAGTTGCGGTTATCGAGAAAGTCGACAATGAGGGTAATGCAAGCTTACAGTTAAGTGGTGATCAAGGCCTTTCACAAACTTTTAACTTGCATGAACTTCAAGCCAATGCCAGTCGTGTTTATATTTTTCGACCAGAAACATCGATTCCCGATGCACGTGTTGATGAATATATCAAACCTTATAAAAAAAGCTGGTTCTGGGACATCGTTTTAAAAGATTGGAAACGTTATACAGACATCATGGTTGCTTCGATGATTGCCAATATTTTGGCATTGGCGACCATTATTTTCTCTATGCAAGTCTATGACCGAGTGGTGCCTTCTCAATCTATTCCAACCTTGTGGGTGCTCGCTGGTGGGGTGTTGATTGCAGCTGTTTTTGAGTTTGTGTTGCGCATCGCACGGGTTTATTTATCAGACATTATTGGTAAACGCGCAGATCTCAAGATTTCAGACCGCGTCTTTGGTCATGCACTACGTATTCGAAATAAAGATCGTGCCCGCTCAACGGGTTCGTTCATATCACAGATTCGTGAACTCGAAGGTGTTCGTGAGTTGGTGACCTCAACAACAATCAGTGCAATTGCAGATTTACCATTTTTCTTCCTATTTTTAGCGATTTTCTGGATTATTGGCGGCAACATCTTTTGGGTGATGTTACTGGTTGTACCACTGATGATTATTCCTGGGTTCTTGGTGCAGAAAAAGTTAGCTCATTTAGCCACTGAAGGGATGCGTGAATCTGCAATTCGCAACGCAATTTTGGTCGAGGCGGTTCAAGGTATTGAGGACATCAAGTTATTACGTGCTGAAGCCAGATTTCAAAATCAATGGAATCACATGAATGAAGTGTCTGCAGATGTCAGTATGCGTCAACGTAAAATCGTGGGTTGGTTAAATGCTTGGACACAAAAAATTCAAGGACTGACCTATGCGATTGTGGTTTTAGTGGGGTGTTTTGCGGTGATGAAAGGGGATATGACCACTGGGGCATTGGTGGCGTGTTCGATTTTATCTTCACGTATGCTTGCGCCAATTTCACAAATCACAGGTGTATTAGGTCGTTGGCAACAAGCCAAAGTGGCTAAAAATGGTTTAGATGAGCTGATGCAAAAGCCAGTAGACCGTCCTGATCGAGCACAATTGATTCAGCGTAAAGTCCTCTCAGGTGATTATGATTTTAAAGGTGTGATATTTAAATATACTGAAGATGATCCACGCCCAACTTTAGTCATTCCACAGTTAAAAATTCAGGCAGGTGAAAAAGTTGCAATTCTTGGACGTAATGGGGCAGGGAAATCTAGCTTATTACAGTTACTTTCAGGAATGCAATTGCCAGTACAGGGCAAGATCAGTTTGGATGGTGTCGATCAATCTTTACTTGATCCCGATGATATTCGCCGTGATATGGCATTACTAAATCAAAACGCGCATTTGTTCTTTGGTACCATTCGTGAAAATTTAACTCTGGGTGCACCATTAGCAAGCAATGATGAAATTATCCAAGCCTTAAAAATCACCAATGCTTTAGAAATCGTGGAACAAAAAAAGGAAGGCCTAGATCATCTTATTCTTGAGGGTGGTGTGGGGTTCTCTGGAGGACAGAAACAAGCACTGTTACTCACACGATTATTGCTCCGAAATCCAAATATTGTGTTATTGGATGAACCGACTGCTTCGATTGATGATGTTTCTGAAAAAGTGTTGATCCAGCATTTAAAAGAATGGTTAGGTCATCGGACTTTAGTGGTTGCGACGCATCGTCCTGCGGTTTTGCAACTTGTTGATCGTATTATCGTTGTACATGAAGGTAAGATTATCAAAGATGGGCCACGTGATGCCATTTTGAATCCTGCCCAGCAGGCAAATGCAGGAGGGACTTCAACATGAGCCAAGAAAAAAATGACCAAAATATCACAGCTCAAGATGCTGAACCTGCTCAAGTTGATCATGTCTCCAATGTGTTACAACGGCCAACTAATCCCTCTGCATTAAAGTTTTCAGAACCGCCTTTACCGAAATCCACATTTATTATTTGGATCGTTGCAATTGGCTTGTTGGCTTTCTTAATTTGGGCTTGTGCATTTAAATTGGAAGAAGTTTCTACAGGAACGGGTAAGGTTGTTCCGTCATCAAAAGAACAGACGATTCAATCTTTAGATGGTGGTGTGTTGACCAGCTTAGATGTCAAAGAGGGAGACATTATTCAAAAGGGGCAGACGCTTGCGCAAATTGACCCTACTCGATTTGAGTCCCAAGTCGGTGAAAGCCAAATGAAATTACTTGCCACACTGGCTACGGCAGCACGTTTAGAAGCTGAGGTGAATGGTACCGCAATTAAGTTTCCAAAACAGGTTTTGGCCGTTCCTGCGTTAGTGAGAGAAGAAAGTGCACTGTATAGTTCGCGTCGTGCAAATTTAGACGAATCAATTACTGGTTTAAAACACGCATTATCTTTGGTTCAAAATGAATTGCAAATGACACAACCTTTGGTGGCAAAAGGTGCTGCTTCTGAAGTTGAAGTGCTACGCTTAAAACGAGATATCAATAATTTTGAAAATCAAATCAATGATAAGCGTAATGACTACTATGTAAAGTCACGTGAAGAATTGGCAAAAGCCAACGCTGATATTCAGTCATTACAGCAAGTTGTTGCTGGTCGTAATGATTCAGTGACACGCTCTACTTTTAAAGCACCAGTACGTGGTGTGGTTAAAGAAATTGCGGTGACAACCATTGGTGGGGTTATTCCACAAAATGGCAAATTGATGACTATTGTACCGATTGATGAGCAGTTATTAATTGAAGCGCGGATTTCGCCACGAGATATTGCGTTTATTCACCCTGGTCAACCTGCATTGGTAAAAATCACAGCATATGATTATTCAATTTATGGTGGCTTGGAAGGGAAAGTGACAGTGATTTCTCCTGATACCATCCGTGATGAAGTTAAACAAGATCAGTTTTACTATCGAGTCTATATTCGTACAGATAAAGATAAGTTGACCAATAAAGCGGGTAAATCCTTTTCAATAACGCCAGGTATGGTGGCAACGGTAGATATTCGTACTGGTCAAAAAACAATTATTGAATATTTGTTGAAACCATTTAACAAAGCCAAAGAGGCTTTAAGAGAAAGATAATTGCATCATGTGGTGATTATTTTAAAAAACCAATCTTCGGATTGGTTTTTTTGTGCTTTTACCGTTTTGTGATCAACACACTGATTGAATGAATCAGCATAAAGTGTGTAAGTGTATTTTGATGATTTATAAATTAATAATGCAAAAAAAGCCCCAATCTTTCGATCAGGGCTTTTTAAATTTGGAGCGGGAAAGGAGACTCGAACTCCCGACCCCAACCTTGGCAAGGTTATGCTCTACCAACTGAGCTATTCCCGCGGAGTCTGTCCAATTTTTTAAATAAAAAACTGAATAAAAAAATTTTGGAGCGGGAAAGGAGACTCGAACTCCCGACCCCAACCTTGGCAAGGTTATGCTCTACCAACTGAGCTATTCCCGCGGAGTCTGTCCAATTTTTTAAATAAAAAACTGAATAAAAAAATTTGAGCGGGAAAGGAGACTCGAACTCCCGACCCCAACCTTGGCAAGGTTATGCTCTACCAACTGAGCTATTCCCGCATGCGGTGTATAATACATCAACAGATGGTAGGGTCAAGATTTTTCTGCAAAGGAAAACACTAATTGCATAAAATAAAGACATTTTTATGAAAAAAAATCAAAATTTAATTTAAAAAAATCAAATCGAACAGCAAAAGCTTTGTTGAACACTCAGCGATGCTCAAAGAATCCGCTATACTATGTCATTCATCCATTGATCGATCTCTAAGGAATCAGCATGAGTTTAGAACAACAATTGATTGAAAGTTTAAATCAACTTGAGCCATCACATTTAGAAGTGATCAATGAGTCTGCTGGTCATGGTGGGTATTTTCCTGGAAAAGAGTCGCATTTTAAGGTGATCATTGTCAGTGAACAATTTGCAGGGTTACGTTTGGTACAACGCCACCAAAAAGTGTACGCAGAAGCCAAAGACTTACTCAGTCCTGGAAAAATTCATGCCTTAGCGATCCATGCTTATCTTCCAAGTGAGTGGCAAGGTCAAGCACCAGCAAGCCCAGAATGCGCTCACGCACCTAAAGTATAAAGTGCAGAGTAATTTAAAATGGATATACATTTGCTGATCAAAATCATTCACATGACCAGTGTTGCATTATTGATACTGGTTTTTGTTTTACGCGCTTCAACATTATTTATTAGAACACACAACCAGCAGCCGAATCCTAAAGGGCGGGTGGCTTTTGTTGCCTTGCAACATCTTTCCCTCACGGTGGTTATATTTACAGGGCTAACTTTATTGATCATGAATGAGTTTAAAGTGCAGCCTTGGTTCTATGCGAAAATTATTTTGTTTATGGTTTTCCTTTCCTCACAAATAAAAGCCTATAAAAAGGATGATACCGTTCTTTTAACACAACGCAGAGCGGGTTTAGTGATTGGCGGAATTGCTTTGTTTGCAACTTTAGTTTTGGTGGTGCTTAAACCAGTTTTTAGTTGATTGTTAGACATGAATTTCACACTTGTATAGCGTCTAGGTTAAACTAGATACAAGTTTAAAAATAATGATAGCTTAGGGAACTTGTATGCTAACTCGTGTGGTATTTAACCAAAAAGGCGGTGTGGGAAAATCAAGTATTACAGTGAATCTTGCTGCGATTAGTGCATATCAGGGTTTTAAAACTCTGGTAATTGATTTAGATCCTCAAGCAAATTCAAGCCAATATCTTTTGGGTGATGACGCCACCTATTCGGCTGAAAAAACCGCATTAGAACCCAATATTGAAAATTTTTTTAATGATGTGCTGGGGAATCATCAACAAAAAGGATTGATTGGTAATGCCATTGGTAGTCTTTTAAAAACAAAAAATAAAGGTTTCGAGCAATATATTCATCGTTCACCGTTTAAAGATTTGGATGTATTACCCGCTAGTCCCACTTTAGGTGAGTTAGAGCATGCTTTAGAATCAAAGCATAAAATTTATAAGTTACGTGATGCGATTCAGACTTTAACCAGCCAATATGATCGTATTTATATTGATACACCGCCAGCATTTAACTTTTTTACCTTATCAGCACTGATCTCAGCGGAACGTGTCCTGATTCCGTTTGATTGTGATGTATTTTCAAAACGTGCATTACAGACCCTCATTGAAAATGTTATCGAAACTCAAGATGACCATAATGATCGACTTGAAATTGAAGGGATTGTGGTCAATCAATATCAAGCTCAGGCTAAATTGCCACGTGAAGTGGTACAACAGCTTAAAGATGAAGGTTTACCTGTTTTAGAAAATATGTTGCCACCTTCAGTATTAATGAAAGAATCGCATCATAAAAATCTACCATTAATTCATTTGGCTACAGATCATAAATTGACTCAAGCCTATCAATCATTGTTCAATGAGATTGATAAAAAATAATTTCGAGATCGTGATGAAATCATTGAAAATGACTTCTGTTAAATTATCAGTCGTTGCTTTAACGACAATGGTCGTATCTGCTTGTACGACGACGGTTAAACCTACATATGTATCGCCTACGCAATATCAGGCAATGAACTGTATGCAATTGAATACAGAATTTAACCGTATCCAACAATACATTAATAATGGTGTACAACCTGCGAAACGTACAGGCGTGGGTGTTGGATTAGGCGTCGGTGGTGGTTGGGGCAGCGGTGGCTGGGGTTGGGGCATTGGTCCAAGTATTTCTGTAAATTTAGGGCAATCTTCAAATACCAAAAATACTGAGCTTTCCCGATTGTATGGTGAACAAGATGCCCTTTCACAGGCAGCTCAATTTAAAAATTGTCCTTATGTCCCTAAGCGTCAGGATGTCAAAAAATAACTGTTTTGATGTTATATAAAAAGCCGATTTTAGAAATCGGCTTTTTATCACTTTTAACATAGTGTTTATTAATTGTTGGGCATTTTATTTTTATTAAAAAATTTATGACGTATATAGCCAATAATACCAGGCAAGACACTCAAAATAATGATACCGAAAACCAAATGGGTAAAATTATCTTTCACAATCGGCATATTACCGAATAAATAACCCAAAGTAATAAACGAGCCAACCCAGCAAATTGCACCGACTGCATTATAAGTTAGGAAATACTTATAATTCATGCTTCCTGCACCCGCGACAAAGGGTGCAAAAGTACGGGCAAAAGGGATAAAGCGGGCAAAAATAATGGTTTTTCCACCATGTTTTTCAAAAAATTGTGATGTTTTCAACAAGTGTTGTTTGTTGATAAATTTAGAATCAATTTCAAAAACACGAGGTCCAACATATTTCCCAATATGATAATTGAGGGTATCACCAAGAACTGCCGCAATAAATAGCAGAAGAATTAAAACCATAGGATCCATTGCACCCGTCGAAGCAGCTAAAGCGCCGGCAGCAAAAAGTAAGCTATCCCCAGGCAGGAATGGCATTACCACGAGACCTGTTTCAACAAAAATAATCAGGAATAAAATTCCATACACCCAGATACCATAATTTCTAATAAATTCAAATAGGTGTTCATCTACGTGCAAAATAAAGTCAATCAGATCCATAAGGAAGAAACTATGCGAATTGGTGCACAAATCCTAGCAGTGTGAGTTATGAAAGTCAGTATTAAAAAGTAATTTTTTAAAACTTATTATTGTTCTTAATTTGCAACGATGAGTTTAGTTTTTAAGTATTTAACTTGAAATGTTTAGTGATTAATATGTATACATCTTCAGAACGAAATACAAATTAGGTCACAGCATGTTTAATCCAAATATCGTTGTTAAAAATATTGTGAATCAACCCACCGCGAATGCGATCATTGCATTGATTGCGCGTATTCTTATGGCATATATTTTTATTGTTGCAGGCTGGGGCAAAATCACGGCTTACAGCGCAACTGTCGGTTATATGGAATCAATGGGTGTACCAGGTGCCATGTTACCTTTGACCATTCTGGTTGAGTTTGGTGGTGGTTTGGCATTGCTATTTGGTTTTCAGGCACGTTTTGCAGCATTTGGTTTAGGTATATTTAGTTTGATTACTGCGTTGTTATTTCATGGTGGTGAAGCAGATGCAATTAATTTTATGAAAAACTTTGCAATGGCAGGCGGTTTGTTTTTCTTGATGTTGCATGGTGCAGGGAAATTGAGTGTCGATCATGTAATAGAAAAATAATTTAAACATAAATACAGTTTTGAAAAGTCAGATCTCTATCTGGCTTTTGTGTGTGTTTATTTAGCGTCATTCAAATGGTTCACTTGGTGTATGCTATTTAAAAATATTCAATTCATTTTTAACAATGACTCCCAGTGAACTGATTGGCATCATTAAAGCCAAAATGAATCTATAAGCTGATTATTTAAAATGATTTTTTAGAAAGCAAAGTAACTTGATTGAATGGAGTGCGTACGGCTTATAAAAATGATAGAATATGGCGCTTATATTCGTTTGCCTGCATAGTTGTTGACTCATGACTACCAATACTCAAATTACTGAAGATCGTATCCTTATCTTGGATTTCGGTTCTCAATATAGCCAGCTTATTGCACGCCGTGTACGTGAAGCTGGTGTATATTCTGAAATGTATGCTTTTGATATGTCTGAAGAAGACATTCGCGCGTTTAATCCGAACGGTATCATCTTGTCTGGTGGTCCTGAAAGTGTGCATGAGGAAGGTAGTCCACGTGCGCCAGAAGTTGTGTTCAACTTGGGTGTACCTGTATTGGGGATCTGCTATGGTCTGCAAACCATGTCAGAACAACTTGGCGGTAAAGTAGAGCCAGGTACAGTACATGAATTTGGTTATGCTGCGGTTGACGTTTTAGTACGTGATCAATTGCTTGGTGATTTAAATGATGGTGATGACAAACTCAATGTTTGGATGAGCCACGGTGACAAAGTTTCTGCGATTCCAGCAGGCTTTAAAGTGACTGCAAGCACACCAAGCTGCCCATTTGCTGCAGTGAGTGATGAAACGCGCCGTTTCTACGGGGTGCAATTCCACCCAGAAGTGACACATACTGCCAAAGGCGCAGAATTACTGTCTAACTTCGTTCACAGCATTTGTGGTTGCCGTAATCTTTGGAATTCTGAAAACATTATTGATTTACGTGTTGAACAATTACGTGAACAAATTGGTGATCAAAAAGTTCTTTTAGGTCTTTCAGGTGGTGTTGACTCATCTGTGGTTGCAGCATTGTTGCATAAAGCAATCGGTGATCAACTGACCTGTGTATTCGTAGACAATGGCTTACTTCGTTTAAATGAAGGCGAGCAAGTGATGGACATGTTTGCGAAAAACATGGGGATCCGTGTGATTCGTGCGGATGCAGAAGAGCGTTTCTTATCTGCACTTGCTGGTGAAGTTGATCCTGAGAAAAAACGTAAAATTATTGGTCGTGAATTCATCGAAGTTTTTGCTGAAGAAGCGCGTAAGCTTGATGGCGTAAACTTCCTTGCGCAAGGTACGATTTACCCTGACGTGATTGAATCTGCGGCAACTAAAAATGGTAAAGCGCATGTGATTAAGTCACATCATAATGTGGGTGGTTTACCTGAAGATTTAGCATTTGAATTGGTTGAGCCAATTCGTGACCTATTTAAAGATGAAGTACGTCGTTTAGGTACAACTTTAGGTTTACCACATGAAATGCTTTATCGTCATCCATTCCCTGGTCCAGGTTTGGGCGTGCGTATCTTGGGTGAAGTGAAAAAAGAATATGCTGATATTCTTCGTCTTGCTGATGACATCTTTATGCAAGAGCTTCGTGCAAGTGGTTGGTATGACAAAACTGCTCAAGCATTTGCAGTATTCCAACCTGTGAAATCGGTAGGTGTTGTAGGTGATGGCCGTCGTTATGCATGGGTCATTGCACTTCGTGCCGTGGAAACTGTTGACTTTATGACAGCTCGTTTTGCGCATCTTCCATATGAGTTGGTTGATAAAATCTCGACACGTATCATGAATGAAATTAAAGATGTTTCTCGTGTGGTGTATGACGTTTCTTCTAAACCACCAGCAACAATTGAATGGGAGTAAAATCAGGGTTTCAAAATGCAACGCATTTTGCTGATTTTACGCCAAGAGCTATGCTCGCGGCAGCAGGATTTCAAGAAGCGAAGCTTCTTGCCTGAATTACGCCAAGGGCTTTATTCTTGGTAGAATTTGATAAATTACTTTTAAAAAGAGCACTTAGGTGCTCTTTTTTTTATATAATTGAAAAATGAAAGACCTATTAGAGTAATTATGTATACCCACTATGATTTGATGTTGCCACTACTTAAAATTATGCAGTCAAATGATGTGACTTATAGTTTAAAAGAGGCGTATGAAGCCCTGATTCTTGAATTAAATTGTTCTGACGAAGAAATAAATGAAACGATGGAAGATGGTCGAAATGTTATTTTTTATCGGTTACAGTGGGCGAAAACCTATTTAAAAAAAGCTGAGTTTATTGAATATCCTCAAAAAGCACATTTTAAGTTATCTGATCTTGGTAGAAATATAAATCTCAAAAATCTCAAAAAGCTGGATCGAAAGTATCTCTCTCAATTTGATTCATTTAATGAGTTTAGAAAAATAAATCCCAAAGTTGAAAAAGAGCAAAAGAAAGAGGATATTCTGGAAATAAATTTAAGCTCAGATGAGCTGACTCCGCCAGAAATAATCACTCAACAATCTAATTTATTAAAAAATGATTTAAAGATAGATCTACTTAATTTAATTAAAAGTAACTCACCTCAATTTTTTGAAATATTAGTTGTCGATTTATTGGTTGCTATGGGCTATGGCGGCTCGCATCAAGATGCGGCCCAAGCTATTGGTAAAACAAGTGATGGTGGGATTGATGGAATTATTAGTGAAGACCGTTTAGGTCTAGATAAAATTTATATTCAAGCCAAGCGTTGGGAAAATACTGTTGGAAGACCGGATATTCAACAATTTAAAGGCGCTTTAGCAGATCAAGTTGCTAAAAAAGGGGTATTCATTACAACCTCAAATTTTAGTAAAGAGGCTGTTGAATCTGCAAAAAAATCGGGAATTGTTTTAATTGATGGAGATAAATTGACTTCTTTAATGATTGAATTTGGTTTAGGAGTTCAGGTTGAAAGAAGCTTTAATATTTATAAGATAGATCAAGATCGGTTTGATGAAGACAATTTTTAGAAGTGTTTAAAAGAATTTTAATATTCTGACATTTACTACAAATTTACTAAAACGTATTGAATTAATGATTTATACACCTATAAAAAAGCCAGTCAATTGACTGGCTTTTGTTGCTCCAAAAGAGCGATTGCTAAATAGATTTAAACTTAGAAACGGTATCCAGCACGAACGCCGTAAGTGTTGTAGTCATCACCAAAACCTACTCGACCTTCTAAGCTAACATTTTGATTAAAGAATTTCTTCGCAGAAATACCCCATTCATCACGATCAGTTAAATCATTGTTGTAGTAGTCAGCACCTACACTTAAGGTCTTATCTAAATACAAGTCACCACGTACTTTGTACTCATCCAAGTCACCGAATGCACCAAAAGCTTCAAAGTTAGCGTCATATTGACCTACTTTAGTTACATATTTAGCACGTACAGTTGGGTCTGCGCCGTCATCACCATCTTTAACATCATAACCTGTCACACCAAGTGCAAGTAATAAACCAGGAGCTGGTAAATAACCCACTTCAGCGCCATAAGTTGTTACTTTATTGTCGATGTTGGTGTTATCAACTTCAAGTTCATCACGACCTACACGACCACTTACATAGAAGTCTGAGTTAGGTACGTAGTATTCAAGACCTGCACCGTATTGGCTGTCTTTTACACCATCATTTTTAGCATAATTTACATTGGCTTTTACATTACTTGCGCGATCTAAGAATGCAGCCTCATTAAGCGGTGAATTACGAGTTTGTACTGGTTTAAAATAATAAGTACCATCTACACCAAAGCTATGAGTTGCATCAAAATTATCTGGATCATTATATGTATATGAACCACCAACTTCGGCTTGGTAAGCATGTGCAGTGCCAGTTAAAGCGGCTACGGAAAAGATTGCAGATGCGATTGCTAATTTTTTCATGGAATTCGCCCCTATGAAGAATTGATTGATTTATACATGTTTGGTTACAATTTCGAGTCTAGGGCAAATATAAAAATCGTCAATCACGCTATAGTAACTGAAATGTAATATTGGTGAGTTTGTGTAACAAAATTTATTTAACTTATTGAAAATAAATGTATAAAACTTATGTTTTGTTTTATTAAAATTGTGTAGATAGTGTGGATATTGGTACGCTTTGAGTAAGGCTTGGACATAATTAGTAATAAAAAAGTATTCGGAAATTAAAATACTTTTAAGTAAATGATCAATTGTAGAGTTTATCAACACAAGCTTTGACTACGATATGACGATTTTTCTGATTGCAAAAAAATCAATGCATTTCACTTCTCTTGTTATAGCGTTATTGAGCTATAGATGGATCTATAAAATCCCATATCTCAACTTTTTCCACTCTGTGGTAGAATGCCTGCGAATTAAAAGACGTCAAATGTGAGATTAAAACTCGTGGAAATTAATCCTTATCTAGTTCAGCTAAAAGACTTAAATGACCGTGGTCTAACACTACGGGGGTATCTTTGACTACGATCTAAAGAAAGAGCGTTTAGAAGAGGTTCTCCGCGAGTTAGAAGATCCAGCGATCTGGAATGATCAAAGCCGTGCACAGGCGATGGCAAAAGAAAAAGGCGAGCTTGAAAACGTGATCAACGTTTTAGAAGGCTTGGCGACACAGCTTGATGATGCACAAGCGATGCTTGATCTTGCTGTTGAAGCAGATGATGAAAGCTTATTGGCAGATGTTCAGTCGGAATTGACTGCAGCGGAAGAAGAGTTAGCAAAACTTGAATTCCGTCGTATGTTTAGTAATCCAATGGACCCAAATCCATGTTATGTGGAAATTCAAGCGGGTTCCGGCGGTACAGAAGCACAAGATTGGGCTTCAATGCTGTTACGTATGTATATGCGTTGGATCGAACGTCATGGCTTTAAAGCAGAATTAATGGAAGAATCAGATGGTGATGTTGCAGGGATTAAATCTGCAACAATCCGTGTTGAAGGCGAGTATGCTTATGGTTGGTTACGTACCGAATCTGGCGTACATCGTTTAGTACGTAAGTCACCATTTGACTCAGGTAATCGCCGTCATACCTCATTCTCGGCAGTATTTGTATCGCCTGAAGTGGACGATAATATTGAGATTGATATTAATCCTGCTGACGTACGTACAGATACATATCGTGCATCTGGTGCAGGCGGTCAGCATATTAACAAAACTGACTCAGCAGTACGTTTGACTCACGCACCAACTGGGATTGTGGTGGCATGCCAGAATCAGCGTTCACAACATGCAAACCGTGATCATGCTTGGAAACAGTTACGTGCAAAATTGTACGAACTGGAAATGAGTAAACGTAATGAAGCTGCTCAAGCACTTGAAGATTCAAAGTCGGATATCGGCTGGGGCAGTCAGATTCGTTCATATGTACTGGATGACTCTCGTATTAAAGATTTGCGTACTGGTGTTGAGAACTCGAACACGGGTGCAGTATTGGATGGCGATCTAGATAAATTTATTGAAGCCAGCTTAAAACAAGGTCTTTAATTTAAATTTTTAACAAAAGCAAAGCTTTATTCATATTTTTGTAATATATCTAAAAAAATCGATATTAAAATCGAAAAAATACGATATATTAGATGCAAAGATGCTGAATGGAGCTTTGCTCTGAATTGAATGTGTCTAAGATGGATATTGATTTAATTTCTAAAGCATTAGCGAATCCGACTCGCCGACAAATTTTGGAATGGCTCAAGAAGCCACAACAATATTTGTCGGAAGAGCAGTGCGGTGGCTTTGGTCGGGGTGTCTGTGCAGGGAATATCGAGAAGCTCGGTAATGTCTCTCAATCTACGATGTCAAATCATTTGTCTGTTTTGCAACAGTCAGGATTAATTCAGGCCGAAAAGTATGGGCAATGGTCATATTTCTCGCGTAATGAAGCTCTCATTCAGCAATATATTGATTATCTACAAAACTCGCTTTAACGCCTGATCTCAATCAGAAAGCGAGTGATGAGGCAAATATGGCTGAACTTAACTCTCCCCTTGTACTTGGCGATTTACATTTAAAAAATCGTGTCGTGATGGCGCCTTTAACCCGTAGCCGTGCTACCGCTGATCGGGTACCCACAGCAATCATGGCTGAACACTATGCACAGCGTGCCAGTGCGGGTTTAATCATTTCTGAAGCAACAGTGATTTCTGAACAAGCCAATGGCTATTTAAATACACCAGGGCTATTTACCGATGCACAGGTTGAAGGTTGGAAGTCTGTAACCCAAGCAGTTCATGATCAAGGTGGCTTGATTGTGGCGCAGTTATGGCATGTGGGACGTGTCTCACATCCAGATCTACTCGATGGTGAAACGCCTGTATCTGCAAGTGCAATACAACAAGCAGGACAAGTCAGCTTACTACGTCCAAAACGTGAATATGTCGTGCCACGCCCTTTGGAAATCTCCGAAATTCAAACCATCACTGAACAGTTTAAACAGGCTGCAATTAAAGCCAAAGCGGCTGGTTTTGATGGCGTTGAATTACATGCAGCCAATGGCTACCTGATTGATCAATTCTTACAAAGCTCAACCAATCATCGTGAAGATGAATATGGTGGTTCTGTTGAAAACCGTGCACGTCTTTTACTTGAAGTGATGGATGCTTTAATTGAAGTATGGGGCGCAGGCCGTGTGGGCATACATTTAGCGCCTCGTGGTGATGAGCATGATATGGGTGATGCTGATCCACGTGAAACCTTTGGTTATGTCTTGGAACAATTGGGTAAGCGTAAAGTTGCGTTCTTCTTTACACGTGAATATTTAGCCGATGACAGTATCAGTGAATATATGAAACAACGTTCAAACGGTGTGCCATATATTGCCAATATGCGTTTAAGCCGTGAGGATGCCATCAAACTCTTGGCATCAGGTCAAGCAGATGCTGTGTCTTTCGGCAAGGCTTATATTGCCAATCCTGATTTGTATGAGCGTTTGATTCAAGATGCACCTTTAAATGAATTGGTGTTCGAAAATATGATTGGTTCACAAACTGCAGAAGGCTATATTGATTATCCTGCTTTAGTATAATATTGAGACTATATGCTCTGTTAGTATGCATGGAATACATTCCACATCGTATATTCAAAGGCTTAGTCTTTGAATATTTGACCACTACAGCGCTGATCCAGTGGATGGCGATATGGATATCGCCATTGGTTAAGGCGTACAACATAGTTCTTAACCAAAAACCGTTTTTCATCCCTGCAAAGCCAAGTTTTTCCAGCGTTATTGCTGGTTGATAGATCAGATTTGCTCTAGCATAAGGTCTAGTACCATGCTGACAACAAATCGTTAAATATTATTCATTAACAACTGAATATGGCTCTGTTATATTTGCCGATTCATCTATATTGAGACATTCTGCTTGGCTACTCCTTTTTGGTATAACACAGCACTTAAAATCGTTAAGCCTTTATATCAATGGCGTATCAAAAAGCGTGCGAAAGATAGCGCAGAATACCAACAAGAATGTGTTGAGAGATTTGGCCCCTTTCAAGATGTAAAGAATCAGCATGCCATTTGGTTTCATTGTGTTTCAGTCGGAGAAACCAATGCTGCTCAGCCTTTAATAGAACATTATTTAAAAGCAGGTCATAGGGTTTTAGTCACCAATACGACAAAAACAGGTCAAGCACGTGCCAAATCGTTATTCTTAAAAGCACCTTATCAAGCATTATTTCAAGCGGTATATTTGCCTGCCGATCAGCGCTATTTAGTTGCTGATTTTTATCAGAAATACCAACCCAAATTGCTGATTTTGGTTGAAACTGAACTATGGCCAAATCTTATTGACCAAGCTCAACAGTTTAAAGTGCCTTGTATTTTAGTGAATGCACGGCTTTCAGAAAAATCTGCCAAAGGCTATGCCAAAGTTCCAAGCCTAACCCGTCCAATGCTACAGAAATTAGATCAGTTATTGGCGCAAGATACTGCTACGCAACAACGATTTATAGATTTAGGTATGCCACAGGATAAAACACAAGTACTTGGAAGTATTAAATTTGATATTTCTGCACCTGAACAATTTATTCATAAAGCACAACAATTGCAGCAGGACTGGAATTTAGCAAATCGAAAAATCATCACCATCGCCAGTACACATGCACCTGAAGAAGAAAAATTATTTCTCGCATTTAAAACCTATTTAGAACAATATCCAGATTGGTTGTTGATTGTTGTTCCTCGCCATCCTGAACGTTTTGATGAGGTTTTTGCTGCTGCACAAAGTTTAAATTTAACCACACAGCGTCGTAGCTTAGAGCAAGCGATCGAGTCGAATACCCAAGTTTATTTGGCAGACAGTATGGGCGAAATGTGGCTGTGGTATGCATTGAGCCAAGCTTGTTTTGTTGGTGGATCGTTAAATGAACCCGGTGGTGGGCATAATATTTTAGAGGCTATGGTTTTAGATGTACCCACCGTAATTGGACCACATTATTTTAATTTTCAAGCGATTGTGGATGAGTTCTTACAGGCAGATGCCTTAAAAGTAGGGAAAACAGTCGATGAGGTGGTTCAGTTATTGGTGCGTTGTTTGGAAGATCAAGCTTTTGCCCAGCAGTTAAGCCAACATGCGATTGATGTTTTAAAGCGTAATCAGGGTTCTTTATACAAACATATTGCAGTGATTGATCAATATTTATAATTTATACATTGCTGATGAATAAACACCATTAGCTAAAAGTAAAACGAACCAGAATTTTATGAATATCGTCCTTCTTGATCCTCATCAAACACAAGCTGAAACTTGGACAATCAGTTCAAAAAGGCAAGTTGAACATTTGCACACACATCTTGCTGCGAAAGTCGGAGATATGCTTAAAGTTGGCGTTCGAGGCGCCAGTCGTTATTTAACTGAAATTGTTGATACCTCGGAACATAGGATTTTAATTCGACCGATTCAAGAAGAGCCTGTTCCAGCAAAATTACCAGTGACTTTAATAGTGGCATTACCACGGCCCAAAGTTTTACGCCGTTTAATCATGGATGCGGTGACACTGGGGGTAGAAAAATTAATTTTAATTCATAGTTATCGGGTTGACAAAAGTTATTGGCAAAGTCCTTTTTTACAGCAAATTGATCATTACATCATCTTGGGATTAGAACAGGCGGGAGATACCATCGCGCCCCAAATTGAGCTATACAAACGCTTTAAACCCTTTGTTGAAGATGTCTTACCTAGCTTCATTACACCACAAAATCCTGCTTATGTGGCACATCCGTATACTGAACAGAAAATGCCATTTGCTATCGATCATTCATGTACTGTGATCATTGGACCTGAAGGGGGTTTTATACCTTATGAGGTAGATTTACTGATAAAAAACGGCTGCCAAGCAGTGAGCTTAGGCAACCGTATTTTGCGTACTGAAACCGCGATCCCTTATGTATTGGGGTGCTTATTTAGCACGAGCTGATTCGATGTCATCCGCTGATGGATCACCGCGGTAGACTTTGACTTCCTGAACAGGATAAGGAATCGAAATATTATTATCCGCAAAGGCTTCTAGCACACGTTCTTGAATTTCACTGATCGAAGCCGCTGTAACCACTTGCGTGGTATCTACCCACCAACGAACGGTTAAATTGACAGAGAAATCCGCCAAAGCAGAAACATTCACAGTAAAGCCCGGCTGGCTTAAAATACGTTGATCTTTATCAAGCAATTTAAGAATAATATCTTTGGCTTTCTGTACATCATCTTCATAACCAATCCCAACCACAAACTCACAACGACGGCGTTGGTAAGCGGTATTTACCGTCACGGCGCTGGTATACACAGTTGCGTTTGGAATCACAATACGTCGTCCATCAGGGGAACGTAAAAAAGTTGCACGAATTTGAATATCTTCAACAGTACCTTCCATATTGTTGACAATGATGTCATCACCAATCTTGAACGGTTCGCCCAAAAGAATCAAAATTCCAGAAAGTAGATTTTGGAAAATATCTTTAAATGCAAAACCAATCGCGACCGAACCAATCCCCAAAGCACTCATCAGTTGAGCAGGAGTAAAGCCTGGAATTGCAATGACCATGGCAATTAAGAAACCAAAAAAGATAATTGCGGTACTGCCGACACGATTCAGTACCAGAACTAAATTTTGGCGAGTATAAGTACGGTTTTCGAGTGTTCTACGGACAAAGAATTTAAAAAGCTTAGACAACAACCAGAAAATAGTGATGACGATCAGCGCAATACATAAATATGGCATACGTTCCCAAAAACCATCGACAAACTTGTCGATGGTTGAGTATGCATCTTTATATTTTTCAGTATGTTGAATCACTGTTTGTGCAGTTTTTTCGCCTGCAGAATGGATCAATTGAGTCGTGTCTTGCGCAACGGTACTCAATGCATTTGCTTCTTCAGCCACAATCATGTCCAATAAAATAATTGGCATATTTTGCCTGAAATTTCAAAGAAGTTAAGCTTTGATTACAGTTTTTCTTATGACGGACTATTAAAAATAATATTTGTGAATCAGTATTCAACCCATGTTAGTGGATCATCAAGGAATGGGGTCTGTAGGCATTTCATAAATGGCTTGCGTTGTAGGTTGAAATTGAGCAGGCAAGGCATGAAACGAAGAGAATAGCGAGACTATTTTCGAGTTTCATAACGTAGGCTGAGATAATTTTAGCCACAACCCTGAGCAAGAACAAAGCACTGCTTTGTTTGCAGCGCAAGGCGCAGCGGGGGACTAGCGTGTTTTTTGCCGCTACGTCGTTACCTTGCGAAACGACGTTTCTCATCATTTAGAATGACTAAATTTCGTATTTCGCGCCTAGTATCGCCTAAAAAACACACGTAGTCGCAAACATAGACGAATTGTCAACAGACCCCAATTATCCTTAAAAATATTTAGTTCCTTTTTCAATGATTGTTGTTGGATTTTCAATTTCTCCAGTCCCCATCATAAATGACACTACGCTTAGAGAGGTCAATAAGCTGATGATAAAGCCTATTATCATGAGCCAAGCCATTAATTTTTCAATAAAAGTCGATGGGCGTGGGTGGCCAAAACGGTTGGCACGATTACAACCACGCGCAAAGAGTAAATACAGTAGAGTCAAGAATTGCACAATTGGAATCAGCAATAACAGAATAAACCAACCAGATTTATTACGATCATGCAGCCTGCGAATAATTACAACTATCATTGCATAAAAATAAAGACAGCTGAGTAAGAGGTAAGTGAACTGTCCTAATCCTGAAATCGAATTTATTGCATGTTGACTGAATTGCAGTGAATTTAAATTCACAATGCCAAAGACTAGACCGAGGGCAAGCAATGCAACAGTAAAAATGAGATGCAAGAATCCAAACCAAGCAATATAACTTAAGCGGTTAAAACGACCTTGAGTTGAAAGAGGATAATCTACCGGTGATACTTGATGCTTTGAAAAAAATGTCGACGATTCTTGTATTTGCATGACGATCGTGTCCAGTTGAATGAGTTCGGTAAGGAAATGTTTTTTTCTGAAAAAAACCATATGCACTTCTGAATACAAATTATAAGATCAAAAAAACTCCATAGATATTGAAAATTCGAATATTTTGGCAAATGACTTAAGATTTTCCGATGGTTAAAGTGACCCCCGTGTCTACGACCAAAGCACAATTGTTAACCGAAATGCGCTATCGTAATACTGAAGACATGCAGCAAATAAAATCAAGAAAGTAGGCATACATCTCGTGATGAGGTGATACATCAAGGAAGCAGAATATGAATGAAATCTATCCAGTTCCAGAACAATTTGTAAAAACAGCAAGGACCAATGAACAAGAATACTTTGATCGTTATCAACAGTCAGTAGACCATCCAGATGAGTTTTGGGCAGAAGCTGCAAAGAAGTTAGACTGGATTAAGCCTTTCACCCAAGTAAAAAATACCAGCTACGACAAAGATAATTTTAAAATTGAATGGTTTGCAGATGGGCAACTGAATGTCAGTGCCAACTGTTTAGATCGTCATTTAAAAGAACACCCACTGAAACCAGCAATTATTTGGGAGGGGGATCATCCATCTCGCCATAAAATCATTTCTTTTGAAGAGCTACATGATGAAGTGTGTCGTTTTGCCAATGTCTTAAAGAAAAATGGAATCGGGAAAGGTGATCGAGTCATTTTGTATATGCCGATGATCCCTGAAGCGGCGATCGCCATGTTGGCCTGTACTCGAATAGGGGCAGTGCATTGTGTGGTATTTGGTGGGTTCTCTCCAGACTCATTGGCAAGTCGAATAGATGACAGTCAAGCTAAATTGGTGATTACAGCCGACCAAGGTATGCGTGGTGGTAAAACGATTCCTTTAAAAGAGAATGTAGATGCAGCATTGGCGTTGGATGGAACCACTTCCGTTGAAAAAATGATTGTGGTGCATCGAACAGGTCATCCAATAACAATGCAGGAGGGGCGTGACCTGTGGTATCACATGGAAATTATGACGGTCACAGATATCTGTCCGCCAGAACCGATGGATGCCGAAGATCCTTTATTTATTTTATATACGTCTGGATCAACAGGAAAGCCTAAAGGGGTGTTACATACTACGGGTGGTTATTTAACTTATGTAAATTCAACTTTCCGTGAAGTTTTTGATATTAAACAAGATGATGTGTTCTGGTGTACCGCAGATGTGGGTTGGATTACGGGGCATTCTTATGTGCTTTATGGACCATTATCCAATGGTACAACCACCGTCATGTCCGAAGGTATCCCACAATATCCAACATGGGCACGTACAGGTCATATTGTAGATAAGCATAACATTACCATTCTCTATACTGCACCAACAGCGATCCGCGCCATGATGCGTGAGGGTGATGCTTTTGTGCGTGAAAGTGACCGTAGCAGTTTGCGTCTATTGGGTACCGTGGGTGAGCCGATTAATCCAGAAGCATGGAATTGGTACTATACCGTTGTGGGTGAAAGCCGTTGTCCAATTGTGGATACATGGTGGCAAACTGAAACAGGTGGTATTTTAATTTCCCCACTACCTGGTGCAACTCCACTTAAACCAGGTTCGGCAACTCGTCCGTTATTTGGTGTACAACCTGCATTGGTTGATGCTGAGGGTCAAGAACTCGAAGGTGAAGCAGAAGGCAATTTGATTATTAAGAATTCTTGGCCGGGGCAAATGCGGACCATTTGGGGTGATCCTGAGCGATTTATTGAAGCGTATTTCTCAACTTATCCGGGAAGTTATTTTACTGGTGACGGTGCGCGTCGTGATAAAGATGGTTATTACTGGATTACGGGTCGTGTAGATGATGTTCTGAATGTTTCAGGTCACCGGTTGGGCACTGCTGAAATTGAAAGTGCATTGGTTGCGCATGCAAAAGTTGCTGAATCAGCAGTTGTTGGTATGCCACATGAGATTAAAGGGCAAGGGATAGCGGCCTATGTGACCTTGCAGGCGGGTGAAGCTGAAACTGAAGAATTACGTAAAGAATTGGTCAGTTGGGTACGTAAAGTGCTGGGACCTGTGGCAACACCTGATGCAATTTATTGGGCACCTGCTTTGCCAAAAACCCGTTCTGGAAAAATCATGCGACGCATTTTAAGAAAAATTGCTGCCAATGAGCTAGATAGTTTAGGCGATACTTCTACTTTGGCTGATCCAGGTGTGGTAGATCAGTTAATTACGGAGGTTAAGGCCAATTCTTAATGTTTGAAGTCTCTTGATTTTGCTAGCCAAAAGTTGAATACCGTTAGAGAAATTCTAGCGGTATTTTTTGTTATTGATTTTCAAATCACAGAATAAGTAATGCAGGCATTGAGATAAGGAAATCTTACTTGATTTGATAAGCTCAAGGCACTGGGAATAAGAGTAAATATGATGAATGCACCTCAACAGGCGTTAAACCTTTCTGCTTTAACAACGGCAAAGCAATTGGCAGAACAATTTGCGCAGACTGCTGCTGAGCGTGATAAAGCAGGTGGTAATCCGAAGCTGGAACGGGATTTGATTCGTCAAAGTGGTTTATTGGGACTGTCTATTCCACAACAATATGGCGGGCAAGGAGCAAACTGGAAAACAATTTTCCAGACCATTCAAAGTATTGCACAAGTCGATAGTTCCTTAGCACATGTATATGGCTTTCATCATTTACTAATCGCCACTGTGCAGTTATTTGCTCAGCCTGAACAATATTCGTCATGGTTTGAACACACCGCCCGCAATAACTTGTTTTGGGGTAATACTTTAAACCCTTTAGATCAGCGCACGAAGGTACAACAACTCACTGAGAACGACTTTATTTTTCATGGTGATAAAAGCTTTTGCTCAGGATCAATAGATTCAGACATACTGCTTTGTTCGGGCTTTAATGATGCTGGAAAATTACTGATAGCTGTGATCCCAACATGTCGAGAAGGGGTAAGTTTTTTAGGTGATTGGAATAATATGGGGCAGCGTCAAACAGACAGCGGTACCAGTCATTTTGAACAGGTCAAAATTCACAAAGATGAGTTACTGTTAAATCCAGGACCATTAAGTACACCTTACTCCAGTTTAAGACCTTTGATTGCACAATTGATTTTTGTGCATCTGTTTTTAGGCGTTGCTGAAGGTGCCTTTGACCTTGCGCGACAAACAATAAAAAGTCAGAAAGCATGGTCAACGTCTTTGGCTGAAAATGCGGTGAATGATCCGTTTAACCAGAAGCATTTTGCTGAGTTTTATGTACAGCTTGAAAGTGTACGTTTACTTGCCGATAAAGCCATTGCAGCATTGCAAACGGCTTGGAATATTGGTGAGCAATTAACAGCAGAACAACGTGGTGAAGTCTCAATTGCCATTGCGACTGCAAAAATTGCTGCAACCAATAGCTCACTGTTTATAACGCAGAATATTTTTCAAGTGATGGGTGCCAGAGCGACAACAGCCAAATTGAATTTAGATCGTTTTTGGCGAAATGTCCGTACTCAGACCTTGCATGATCCGATTGATTATAAGTATCAGGAAGTGGGGGAATGGGTATTGACTGGAAAAGTGCCCGATCCAAGTTTTTACGCTTGAACCTTAGCCGACCGATGACATTTTATAGAAGTTCATTCTTAGCGCTTTAGCATTGGTATTGCCTTATCTTAGATTGAAAAATCTGTGTTGGTAGGGGTAGGTTATACCCCTACCAACAGCGACAATTATGTTGCCATGCAATAGATACAGTATGAATGATTTAACAATGTACAAAGCAAAAGCCTAGCCAGATCTGACATATTTCAGCATCAAGGATTGGATTTTTGCTTTAAGCTATTGAGCACTTCATACGCTGCCTTAATTCGCTCAGCATTGGGAATTTTTTTATTCATCAACATCACCAAGCCAAAGTTCTCTTGTGGAATATAAATCACATATGTCCCAAAACCATTGGTGGAGCCAGTTTTATGAAAGACTCTTGAACCAGTCTTCACGAGGGTTTTTTCAACAGGGTTGGATTGCATCACAACCCGATCAGAGTTGCTTTCTAATAGTGTGTTTAATGTTGCTGGGTAGCTGAACGATTCCCAGCCAAGGGCTTGGGTCATACCACCCATTTTAAAGTAACCGGTATGTGTCGCTAGAATTGCGGGTTTAATCGCTGCTTTGGCTTGATCTGGATTTAAGTTTAAATTTAAAAAATGTAGCATGTCCGGTAGGCTAGATTTTACACCATAGGCCTGCGCATCAAAAGCGCCAGCAGTTACCCGAAGCGGTTGATTATTTTGATCATAACCAAAGGCATAGTTGCCTTGTTGTGCTTTAGGAACTTGGACATAAGTATGTTGGAGTTCTAGTTTGGGGAAGATCATTTGTTCTAATAAAGCGCTAAAAGGCATGTTCATGGCTTTAGCGGTCGCTTCACCGAATAACCCTATGCTTGGATTAGAATATTGTCGAAATTGACCAATCGGGTTTTTGACTTTCCAATCTTGAAAATATTTAAGTGTTTGCGCATCTGTTTTTATTTGATCAGGAAATTGCAATGGAAGATTACCACTGGTATAGGTGGCCAATTCTAAGAGTGTGACTTGATTAATGTCTGAGTTTTTTAATGCGGGTATATATTTACCAGGATGGTCTTGAAGAGAAATTTTGCCTAAATTTTGTGCATAAGTACCTGCTGTTGCAGTAAAAATCTTACTGACTGAACCTAGTTCAAAAAGAGTATTTTTATTTACGGCTTTCGCATTCGCAAGTGATTGTACGCCGTAGTATTTTTCATAACTTTTTCCGTTATACAAAATACCTATTGCCATACCGGGCACTGCATAAGTTTTCATTAATGGCTGAAATGCAGTATTCATCGCAGTTTCAACCTTTATAGACGTTGCAGGTATCTCGTTGGCGTTTACATAGGTCGTCAAGCTCATGCTGCCGATGAGGACGCAAAATATCGTTTTTGTTTTATTTAAAACTACCATACCCACTTTTTCCATCTATGCTACAAAAAGGGCGTATTTTAAGGTTGAAAGAAATTTTTTCCAAGATTGCGGTTGTTGAGTATATGTATAGAACAAATACACTCGATGATTCAATAAAACAAAAAGCAAAAGTTTGCTAATTTATATAAGGATAATTGTACTGATTTATACGATTCTATTTTTTATAAATACTTTTTATTTATTCTAAAAAAAAATCCCTCAAGCCGAGTCAAGAGGGAAAGCTGCAAAGCTGTTTTAGTTATTTATTGTTGTTTTCACAGCACCATCGATGAAGAGATAAACCTTAAGCTGATTTTGCAGTAATTTGATCTTTTTGTGCTTCTTCAATTTGACGAACCAAAGGCAAGACCTTTTCACCGAAATATTCAACTTCCTCAATGAAATGTAAAAAGCCAGATAACACTAAATCTACACCTACATTTTTGAGTGCAACAATACGTTCTGCAATCTGTTGCGGTGTGCCAATCAGATTAGTTTTAAAGCCATCGTTATATTGCACCAAGTCTTCAAATGTTGATTTTGCCCAGTTACCTTCACCTTCTTTAGATGCCGCGCCCGCTTCACGGGTTGCATCGCCAAAGGCATTGACCGCTTCAACATTGGCTTGGTCAATAATCTCTTGTAGCACTGCTTTAGCTTCTTCTTCAGTGTCACGAGCAATGATAAACGCATTGACCCCAATTTTGACTGAGTGATTATTTAGCTTGGCTTTTTCACGAATATCATCGATTTGTTTTTTGAGTTCCTCAGGTGTATTGCCATTGGTAAAGTACCAATCCGAAACACGCGAAGCCATGTCACGTGCAGCACGTGAACTTCCACCTTGGAATACTTCAATATGGGGTTTCTGCAAAGGTTTTGGTTTTAAAGTGTAGTCTTTAAACTGATAATATTTACCATCAAAACTATAGTTATCTGTTGTCCAAATACCTTTTAACGTACGAATAAATTCTTCTGAACGAACATAGCGTTCATCATGTTCAGGCCATGGCTCACCAATGGCATCAAACTCGCCACGGAACCAGCCACTTACTACATTAATCGCAATACGTCCATTGGTCAGATAATCAATGGTCGCCAACTGTTTTGCGGCTAAAACCGGTTTCCAAGGTCCTGGAAGAATTGCTGCAATTACTTTTAATTTTTCAGTTTTGGCTAAAAGTGCATGACTAAAACTCACAGATTCATGTTGATTTTCAGCGCCATACCCTGCGGTAAAACGAATTTGGGTGAGGGCATATTCAAAACCACTTTTTTCGGCAGCTTGTGCCAAACGTACATTGTAGTCATAGCTCCAGTCTGTACGTTGTTCAATATTACTGACCACTAAGCCGCCACTGACATTGGGAACCCAATAGGCAAATCGAATTGCTTGACCATTATTCGATGAAAACTGTGACATATCATAACCCTCAATTTTTTATGATTTATTCATAATAAGGTTACGTTTAAGCAACCTGTGATTGTGGTGTTTTGGATTTTGCATGTAGACGAGACTCTGCAGCATCCAAGTCTGGTATCGCCGCGGAAGGAAGCACATCATCTTGCTCAATCTGTTTGTTAATGCCTAAATTTTGATTGGCTTGTTCTGTTTTGGCTTTCACCACTTCTGCTCGCTGACCTTTTGCAGGCGCCCATTCTAAAATTGGCAATGCACGTGCGACAGCTAAAGTAATACGGTCTTGGATGTGTTCACTTTTAATGGTGTACTCAGGTGTAAAGTCACGATCTGTTGCATAGACACCAATAGGCAGAGTTTGCGCTTGAAAGAAGCTAAATAATGGACGTAACTGATGCTCTAGAACTAAAGCATGACGGTCACTACCACCCGATGCAGCAAGCAATACAGGAACATCGACTAACGCTGTTTGTTCAACAAAATCAAAGAAATGTTTAAATAAACCAGTGAATGATGCACGATAAACAGGAGTTCCCACGATGAGCGCATCTGCTGCTTCTACGGCAGCTAAGTCATCTTGAACACGTTGTGGCAGTTGGTTGCGATAAATTGCGCCCCCTAATAAATGGCCTATTTCACTGAATTTAATAAAATGAACATGAATCGGTGTTGCCTGACCAAGCTCATCTAAAATCGCTTGCACTAAACTTTCGGTTTTTGAAGGGTTATTTAATCCCCCTGAAACAGCAACAATATTTAATGGTTTTTGTTGAGTATAAATAGACATGTTGGCAACCTAATAAATTGAATCTCGGAATGCCATTCATTAATCTATATTTGACGAAGCGCTGTAAAATAATGAAAAACAGATTGGTTATCTGTTTTTAAGATAAACCAGAAAGCCTTTGAGTAATGCACGATTTCCTCTTTTAAGTATTTGAAGTTAAATAATATTCTTAAAATGAATAAGTAATTCATTTTTAACTGTTTATTTTATATTTAAAAGTGATATTCAAATCTTAATTTCGATAAATGACTTAAAGATTTTAGGGAATTTTAATTAAAGCCGACAAATTATTCAAAAATTCGTTAATATTTACGTATCCTAAATAGCAATAGTGCGGTTAGAATGAAATAACTGCGCTAGAGATCTCTCGCTTCGCTTATGAATATTTTAATCGTTGATGATCATCCACTGTTTCGCCATGCGTTAATTCAGGCGGTTCGTTATAGTTTGCCACAGGCTCAAATTAGTGAAACTGCGGCTGTTAATGAATTTTATGAGCGTTTGGAAAATGGTCCAGAACCAGATCTCGTCTTGTTGGATTTAAATCTGCCAGGCGCATCGGGTTTCTCTGCATTGGTACATGTTCGTGCACAGTATCCTGCACTTCCTATTATTGTGGTTTCTGCTCACGAAGATGCATCCATTATTCAACGTGCAATTGCACATGGCGCAATGGGCTATATTCCTAAATCTGCACATCCAAGCCATATTGGGGAAGCAATTCGCCAAGTGCTGGATGGTGATATTTGGTTACCGCCAAACTTACCCGCAGCGAATATGAATTTTGACCCGCGTGCCGCAGATGAAACAGCTTTAGCTGAACGTATTCAATCGTTAACACCACAACAGTTCCGTGTATTGATGATGGTTGCAGAAGGTTTATTGAATAAGCAAATTGCTTATGAACTTGATGTTTCGGAAGCAACCATTAAAGCGCATGTGACGGCAATTTTCCGTAAATTAGGTGTACAGAACCGTACTCAAGCGGTACTCGCAATCAATGCACTAAATATTGAAGAACGAAAAGTTTAAGATTTTAATGGTTAAATTTAACCTCAATATATTGAAAAATTAACAGAAGAGTGTATTAAAAAATATGCTCTTTTTTATTTTCTGATTTCTGCATTTTCTAGTGTAATTTTAGTCTAAATCAAAAATTTAAAATCTATACCTGACTTGAATCATCAAAGCATTGTCTGTAATAAAACTTTAGCTTTTATCAAGAGTTAAAAATAGGCGTATACTGAACGGACATGAGGAATAATTATGTCTGAAGCACCTGAATCTACAGCTTATATTGAGTATGGCACTCGGCCTTTTATCGCAATTTTACTTTCATTGTTTTTAGCTGGCTTTGCTGTATTCTCATCATTGTACTGTGTTCAGCCGATGATGCCATTTTTGGCAAGTTTTTTTCATGTTACGCCAACCCATAGTAGTTTTCCGCTTTCATTTTCCACCATTGCCTTAGCCTTAGGGCTTCTTTTTGCAGGGTTGATTTCAGATCGTTATGGTCGTAAGCAGATCATGGCTATTTCTTTATTTTCCACAGCAAGCTTGTTATTGCTGAGTTCGTTTTTACCTTATTGGGAAATATTTCTTGCAACACGCATGATGATTGGCTTGGCTGTTAGTGGTGTCGCTTCTGTTGCAATGACCTATATTGGTGAAGAAATTGCGCAAAAAGATGTTGGCTTTGCCATGGGACTGTATATTTCAGGGACAGCAATAGGGGGAATGGGCGGGCGTTTGATTGCAGGAGTATTGCTGGATTATATCTCTTGGCAAACTGCGACGATGATTATTGGTCTACTCAATTTATTGATCGCGATTACATTTTATATTGCCTTACCCACCTCTAAACATTTTAAATCTTATCCCATTCAATTCACACGTTTTATCGAATCCTTTAAGAAAAATCTTTCTGACCCAAAACTCAGATTATTGTTTGTAGAAGGTTTTATTCTAATGGGATGCTTTGTGACCGTGTTTAATTACATGAGTTATCATCTGTTAGAAAAACCTTTTGAACTGTCGCAAACGTGGATTGGTTTAATTTCGATAGCCTATTTATCAGGCATTTATAGTTCACCTCGCGCTGCCAGTTGGAGTCGTCAATTTGGACGAGGTAAAGTGCTGATTGTGATGTTCTCAAGCATGATTCTGGGGTTATGGATTATGCTGATTCCATCACTTTGGGTGATTTTGATTGGCCTATTGATTTTCACTTTCTCATTTTTTGCCGCCCATTCCACATCAAGCAGTTGGGTATCAGTACAATCCTTACAGTATCGCGCAGTTGGCTCTTCACTTTATCTATTTTGTTATTATCTTGGTTCAAGTTTCTTGGGTAGCAGTAGTGGTTTAGTCTGGGAAAAATATGGATGGTTTGGCCTAACGGTTACGATTACTTGTGTACTTTGTATCGGGCTATTGGTGGCTTTAAAACTAAATCAAACACAGAATGATGATCAGGCAAAAGTATGAGAGACTGCGGCTAAATAGTGTTTATTTAAATAACCTTTTCTTTTCAATTTCTCCGTGCTTGTAAACAATACATCATGACGGGTAAATTTTTCTTTAACTTATGACGAATACCTTGAACATCTTAAAAAGCTATCAATAACAGACCAAATAGAAGACCAAGAGACAATGTTTACTTTTTAATCAAACAACATGAGTAAAATTCATGGTAAAATGATCAACTTTCATTTTAGATCTCTCCCGATCGCCAACTGCCAATCGAGAAACTCACCATGTCGACCGCTTATACTGCTCAGACAGCGCCTACTGCGTTGTTTGATTATGACAAATATTGGGCATCGTGCTTTGAACCAGCACCATTTTTGCCAATGTCACGCGAGGAGATGGATCAACTCGGTTGGGATAGTTGTGACTTTATCCTAGTATGTGGTGATGCCTATATCGATCATCCATCATTCTGTTCAGGAATTATTGGTCGAACGCTTGAAGCACAGGGTTTCCGTGTCGGGATTATTGCACAACCCGATTGGACTTCTGCGGAAGCGTTTAAGGTGCTAGGCAAACCGAATATTGCATGGGGTGTGACCGCTGGTAACATGGATTCTATGATCAACCGCTATACGGCTGACCGTAAAATCCGTTCTGATGATGCTTATTCACCGGATAATTTACCCAATAAACGCCCTGACCGTGCTGCAACTGTATATTGTCAGCGTTGCCGTGAAGCATTTCCTGATGTACCTGTATTATTAGGTGGTATCGAAGCATCATTACGCCGTATTGCGCATTATGATTACTGGTCAGACAAAGTTCGTCGTTCAGTACTGATGGATTCAAAAGCGGATTTATTGATGTATGGAAATGGTGAGCGTTCTGTTGTTGAAGTCATGCATCGTCTTGCCAAAGGCGAAAAAATTCATGAAATCACCGATGTTCGTGGTACTGCATTCATCGTCAATAAAATTAATCGTGTGTCTAAAGCTAAGTTTGTTGAAATTGCATCGAATGATGTCGATGCGATTGGTCGTGTTGATCCAATCATCAATCCTTATGTGATGACTGAAGATTTAGATGGTTGCGAAATAGAACAGGGTAAAGGAAATTCTTTAACCCAATACCAAAATTTCCAAAAAGAATTGGTAGCGAATCCAGTCGTTCGTGAAGGCGATCAACTGGATGAGAATACCCAGATTGTACGTTTACTGCCGGCTTCTAAAGCGATTAAACATAAATTACCACCTCGTGAATTGGCAGTGATTCGTTTGCCTGCCTTTGAAGAAGTAGCAACTGATCCAGTACTTTATGCACATACTAACCGCATTTTGCATCTTGAAACCAATCCTGGGAACGCTCGTGCATTGGTACAAAAGCATGGTGAACGTGATGTATGGTTAAATGCACCACCGATTCCATTGACTACTGAAGAAATGGATTATGTGTTTGACTTGCCTTATGCGCGTCTACCACATCCAGCTTATGGTGAAGCGCGTTTCCCTGCATTTGATATGATCAAATTCTCTGTAAACATCATGCGTGGTTGTTTTGGTGGTTGTACATTCTGTTCGATTACCGAACATGAAGGTCGTATTATTCAAAACCGTTCAGAAGAATCAATTTTACGTGAAGTTGAAAAAATTCGTGATACAGCCCCAGGTTTTACAGGCATCATTTCAGATTTAGGTGGTCCAACTGCAAACATGTACCGTTTGCAGTGTAAAGATCCTGAGATTGAAAAGAACTGCCGTAAACCTTCTTGTGTGTACCCAGGTGTATGTCAAAATTTACATACTGACCATGCGCCACTTACTCAACTTTATCGCAAAGCACGTTCATTAAAAGGCATCAAAAAGATTTTGATTGGTTCAGGCTTACGTTATGACCTTGCGGTATTGAACCCTGAGTATGTCAAAGAACTGGTTCAACATCATGTTGGCGGTTATTTAAAAATTGCACCAGAACATACCGAGAAAGGTCCATTGTCGAAGATGATGAAACCAGGAATCGGGACCTATGATCGCTTTAAACAGATGTTTGATCGTTTTAGTAAGGAAGCGGGTAAAGAACAGTATTTAATCCCGTACTTTATCGCTGCGCATCCGGGAACAACGGATTATGACATGATGAATCTTGCGATTTGGCTTAAGAAAAATGGTTTCCGTGCCGATCAGGTGCAAACCTTTTATCCGTCACCAATGGCGACTGCGACCACGATGTATCACACCGGGAAAAATCCGTTGGCCAAAGTGGCTCGTTATACCGAAAGTGTGGATATTGTAAAAGGTGAAAAGCGTCGCCGTTTACACAAAGCCTTCTTACGTTACCATGATCCAAACAACTGGCCGTTACTACGTGATGCATTACGTGAAATGGGCCGGGTAGATTTGATTGGTAATTCTAAACATCATCTGATTCCAACTTATCAACCGCAAGGAACAGAAGGGCAATATCAATCTGCGCGTAAGAAAAACTCGACTGTTGATGGTGATTCGCAAAAGCGTACTGGGGATAGTCGTAATTCGCAGGCGAAAACGCAATCGCGTCCTTCCAATACCAAAAAGCGTCCTGAACGTGGTCAAATATTGACGCAACATACAGGTTTGCCGCCGCGTGAAACGGGTGATAAAAAACCATTTGGTGGAAATGGCAAAGCAAAGTCTACGTCAAAAAGTAGAGCTTAGGTGCTGTTTGAAATAGTAATAAGAGAGGATGCCTAAGCATCCTTTCTTAAATCAGCAATTGAATAATAAAAATACGCTACTGTGGATAACTCTCTGTAAACTGTTGAAAACTTTAGTGTACTAAAAACACACAATTTTCAAATGTGATTGTCCTACAATAGTATTCAAAGTTCATTAAATTCAGTTGTATTCGTAAAAAATACACGGTATAAATGTGGTTAAATCAATTCATTTGGTTGAAATACTCAATGAATAATACAAATAATAGTTCAAGAAATAAGTCAAAAATGTGATTTATTTGATTATTTTGAAAAAGTAAATATTTAAATCCGTCTTGTATATTACAAAATTGAACTGATTAAAAATAGTATCTTTGGTACACATGAACTGGTCTTAGACCAAATTATAATAAAGAATTAGGAAATGAAAAATGGATATGATAATCGTTGCGAGTTTGATATTACTTGCTGTCGTGATTGGTGCTAGTTATAAAGGATTGAAAAATAAGCAACAAGCAGATAGTGCTTTACGAAGAAGAGCAGTATTTAACTCACATGAACAAATTACGTTTACGCGGTTAAAAGAAATTTTACCTGAAGCCAATATCTTGGCTCATGTTTCTTTTGATGCCTTATTAACGACAAAATATTTACATACACGCCGTAAGTATCAGCAAATGTTTGCAAATTTTGTTGTGCTGGACAAAGATTATAAAGTTTTAGCGGTGATGGCTTTAGATGATATCAATGCGATTAAGCGCTCGAATCAAAATACTTATGAAGATGCTTTATTAAGATCCGCAGGTTATCGCGTGATTCGTTATATGGGAATTCCAGAGTACCAAGATTTGCGAGAAGATTTTTTAACAGAATTTTCTGAAATGAGCCATTCGCAAATGCTGGAAGAACATGTACTGGGGAAGTTTGATCTGTACTCAAATCGCGCATATAGCTAAGCAAAAAATGCATGTTTAAACATGCATTTTTTAGTTTATTCAAAAAATTTGAGTATTGAGCTTATTCTGGTTTTACCGCAACCACCGTCATTTCAACTAAAACATCAGGTCGATAAAGTTTTGCTTCAACACAGGTTCTCGGCAGAGCCTGCATATCTGAACACCATGCATCCCAGATTTCATTCATTCCTACATAATCATTTTCAATATCTTTTAAAAAAATCATCACAGACATAATGTGTTTTTTATCTGTGCCCGCATCTGCAAGAAAACGATCAATGATATCTAAGGTCTGTTGAGTTTGCCCTTTGATATCCAAACTTAAATCCGTAGCCAATTGACCTGCCAAGTGAACTAAATTTCCCGAAATTGCGATTTCAGAAAAGCGTTTTTCTACATGCAAACGTTGTACAGTCATGATCATTCTCAAAGTTTGTTTATGCTTTAAATTTTACGTCATGATTTGCAATCTGCAAATCAACTTTGTTGCTGGTTGGTGAATGTATCTATACGAATGAGAATTTTATACTTAAAAATAATCAAACAGTTATATTCTGGGCAAATAATGAGATTGCCTAAATTTAAAAATTGAATCTGCGCGCCACGTAACTGATTTAAACAAAACGCAATTGAACAGTGCAGAGGAAAAAGTTGTTGCAATCGCTTAAAGTGCTGTTGCTCCTGAAGGATGGAAATATTCATTGCAATACCTATTATTTAGAATATATTTTTAAGCCAGTGAATAGCTTTGAGCTATTCACTGTGTCGTTATCAATTTTGCGGAGGCGTATAGGATTTGAGTTTTTGCTCAGGTTTATTGCTGATTTGATACCAGTCGATATGCCGTGTAATAAACATCACTACAGCAAGTAAAACAAATGAAATGATAGAGCCGATCAGAAAGGTTTTGCCTGAAGATTGCAACAGCATGTACATCACGGCATAAAGTGAACTTAGGATGAGGCTGAATAGGCCAGCGGCTTTAAAACCTTTCATCACATAGTATAAGTACCAGCTCATGAGCCCGACACAGGCAATTCCAGCAACGCAATAAGCCCATGCAAAGGCATAGTATTCACTGATCGAAAGGAGTAGGACAAAGAACACCACTTGAGCCATCGCCACCAAAGAATATTGAATGGGGTGAATCCGTAAGCTTTTGAGTACTTCGAAGAGAAAGAAACAAGCAAAGGTGATGATAATAATCACAATACCGTATTTAATCGCACGATCCGTTTGTGTATATACATTGACTGACTCTAAGAATTCTGTTGATAAACCAATACTTTGACTAGGTTCACCCATATAACCTGGTTCTTGTGAAAAATAACCATTACTAAACTGGCGAATACAATCATTGTTGTCGCAATCAATCAATTTGCTGATGTTTTGATGACCTAGAGCAATATTTTTCCATTGTGCGGTGAATTGTTGTTGTGTGCTGGTTTTTGCAAAGGGTAAGTTTTGTCCTGAATATTTGGTATCAGCCCAATTGCCTTTGGCCTGATAAGTGACACTACGACTGGTTGGAATTAGCGTGAATTTCCCCAGACCAGTAATATTGGCTGTCAAATCAAAAGTAAAACCATTTTGTATGGCATTGATTAATTCAGGATATGTTTTTGCAGAAACATACATAAAGTCAAAACCAGAACTGTTGCTCCCTTGCGCACTCATTTCAAAGACATAGGTTTTATTGAGCATGTTTAAGCTCGGTTGTGTATCTAAGCCGCGAGGATCATGTACAGGGAAGATAATTTCAGCTCGTTCCCATTGGTAATCTTTCTTTTCAAGTGTTGGTTTTTGGAATACACCTTTGGCCATGAGATTGGCTGTGTAGCTAATTGCTCGATAGATGGTGCGTTTATAAGTGTTGTCAGAAACATTAAAGTTGGATGACCATTGCGTGCTGTCAGCACTGATATACATCCACTGTTCCTCAGTACACAAATAGGCCACTTTCTTTTCATCGAGGCAGTTTTTTTGCTCATTGTAGGGCACGCGGATATACGGTGAAATCACGGTTTGAGGACTAATATTATTTTGTGCAATTTCTTTCAGAAATGCCCGTTGGTAATCTTGTCGTTCTGAGACCAGACTGGTAATAAAGAGTAAGCCTATCCAAAATAAGGCAACTAAAATTGCGATTGCAATAATTTTGAATGTCAGAAAGTTAGAGCGCATCACTGTTTTCCTTCGCCGTTGTTTTTTGTCAGTGTTAGTGTGCGAAACAGCAATGTGCTTTGTTTGAGGCGTATAGGTTTTTTATATGAATTTTAAGTGAAGTTTGGCTGTGCTAAGGCAATTGAATTTTTACCAATACACCCTTTTGGTGGGGTTGTAAGATGGTGATTTCATTTCCTTGAATATTACCAATGTGAATCTGTCCATGGTGTTGTTCAATAACTTGTTTAACAATACTCAGTCCAATACCAGAACTGCGTTGCTGGCTAATCGGGCGAGGCAAGGAAAAATAAGTATCAAACACTTGCGTGAGTGCATAATCTGGAATCCATTCGCCCTCATTAAAAACCTGTAATTCTACCTGCTGGTGTGTTTGATGATGAAGCCGAATCAGGATTTTTGCTGAATCTGCGGAAAAATCTAGGGCATTATCTAAAATATTGGTAAGGGTTTGTTGAATCCAAAATCGATCTGCCCGAAGCATACAATTGGCTTCAATATCCAGTAAACACTGAATTTTTTTGGCCTGAATTTGACTGGCATGCTGGTCTAAAGTCTGTTGAATCAGTTCAGATAAATTGAAATCTTGCATTTCAATTTGATGTTTAGATTTTTCCAGACGGGTCAATAAGAGCATCCGGTCAATCAGGCTACGTAAGCGCTGGCTTTGTTCATGAATATGTGTGGCAAATTGTTGTTGATCATTTAGTGGTAAATCTTCTTGGAGTAGTTCTGCACTGGCTTGAATGGCGGTAAGCGGGCTTTTGAGTTCATGGGTCAGTGTATTGATATAGTGTTCTACATAAGCACGATCTTCAAGTTTTTCTCTCATATTTTCAACTGCTTGAGCAACTTGATTGAGTTCTTTTGCCGAACGAAAATAAGGGGTTTGATTGACAGGTGCAAGTGCTTGTGCGTATTTACGGACACGGTCAATACTGTGTTTTAGCCAATAGGCCACCAAACTGGCAAGAAACAGACTGAGTAATGTAATCCAAGCGGCTTGTTGGATCAGCTGATTTTCAGCACGCTGAATATAAGGTTGTACTGAAATATTGGGTTTTCCAATGCTGACAACGCCAATCAATTGCTGTTGTTGACCAACTTGATAATAGATTGGCGCTGCAATAAACATGGTGCTGCTATTGCTGTCCTTTTCATAACTGCGTGTAGAGCGAACGCCGTATTTTCCCTTTAAGGTCAGGTAAACATCATTCCATCGTGAGTAGTCTTGTCCTGTGGCGATACCTTGTGAGTCATAAATGACGATACCGTTGTTGTCAGTAATATAGATTTGCTGATTGATCTCATTTTTATTATGTTTCCAGATGGTGGCATTGAGTTTTCGATTCAGCGCATTTTGAATTTTTTCATCAAACTGAACAGTACTGACTTTATTTTCATAGACATCTTCAGCTACTAACATCGCGATAATATTGGCATTTTCCGCAAGGGTATCTTCTACGACCTGTCGAACATTGGGTTTTACTTGTTGATTGAAGGTATATGACATAAACCATAAACCCAGCAAGATGATCAATCCAAAGAAGAACCAAATACGAATAAAAATGGACATGGTTTATCCTTGCCTTTTTAAACTATAGCCAAAGCCTCGATGGGTTTCGATTGGATCTTGCTCGGGAGAGATCTGCTTGAGTTTATTGCGAATACTTTTGATATGTGTATCGACTGTTCTTTCTAAACTATGCTCAGGGTGTTCCCATACATGATCCATCAATTGTTGACGGCTAAACACCTGTTCAGGGCGTTGAATCAATAATTTAAGTAAGCGATATTCATAGCGGGTCAAGTGCAGTAGTGTGCCTAAATAATGGATTTGCAAAGCTTCATCATTACATTGCCAAACTTTAGACGGGGTTGTAGAAATGTGTGTGTTTGGCTGTGAGCTTTGCTGTAACTGATTTTGCATTTCCATTCTGCGCCAAATGGCTTTAATTCGAGACACAATTTCACGTGAACTAAATGGCTTGCTACAGTAATCATCTGCACCAATTTCTAAACCCACAATACGATCTATTTCGTCATCTCGTGCGGTTAAAAATAGTAGTGGTGTATGATTAAAGAGACGAATTTTTTTGCAGAGATCAAAACCATTTAAATCAGGTAATCCAACATCTAAAATAATAAAATCAAATGGTTTGTTTTTAATAAAATCAATAGCTTGCAGGCTTGAGTTGGCCCAAGTGACTTGCCAGTCTTCTCGTTCAAGTGCGTAACGTAACGGCATAAGAATAGCAGCATCATCTTCTACACATAAAATCTGTTTTTTATTATTCATTGCATTTAAAAGCTCATAATCTCAATAGGAGTGTACTCAAATTGAAATAATTAGGCGAATGAATTTTCAGTGAAGTTTAGATGAACTGTTTTATTGTTTGAAATTAGCTGAATGCCTATGGATGTGGGCTTTTTTACCCATGTGAATTTCTGAGCGCCCTGTAATCTTCGGATTTGATCGTCACGCCAATCACAGGACAGCAAATCAAAAGTATTGGTGACTTTTGATATCTCGGCAACAACATGGGTAATGTATTGCGGAAAATAGATTACTCTAATTTTGATCAATTTGGGTAAGTATTTCATCAAAACATGTTTCTTTTGGGTAAAAAACACTCAATTTATTCTGATATATAGGCAAGGTGAAAAAGACTTTGAAGAATAAAAAAGGATACCGAAGCATCCTTTTTTGTGATTTATAGATCAGGCAATGCCATAAAAAAGGATTAGCGTTTAACTACAATAGAGTCAATACCGCTATGTTGTAAGGTTTGTTGTGCAATCACTGCTGCATTTTGTGATTCATAAGGGCCTGAAATCACACGATACCAAGTTTTTCCACCTTCTGTACTTTGCATCACATCAGCAGATAAGCCATTTAAGATAATTTCAGCACGACGTGCATCAGCAGCATCAGGATCATCATAACTACGAACCTGTAGAATATATTCAGGTTGAACAGGCGTTGTGCTTTCAGCGTTTACCCCAACATTGACATTTTCAGACTGAGAAGGTGCTTCAACAATTACAGGTTGTTGTTGATTTCTGCTTTCAGGAACAGCTTGTTCAGGAATAGGGGTAACTTGTTGTTGTGGTAACAGATCATAAAAACGATAGTCTTTGTTGGTATCTTCTTGATAATGCTCAGACGTGATTTCATTTTTGGGTTGGACGGGCGCCCACGGTTTCCAGAGCATCAGTGCGACACCAAAACTTAACACGATTAAAATGACGACAAGCATCCCTAACCATTTAGGAATCAATGGTTGTTTAGGTTTGGTTGGCCTTTCTGAAACACCGCGTTGCGTTTTTCCAAACACGTGGAACCCTCTTATTATGTATTGCTTTGATCGTGTTCAAGCATAGTTTTGCATGAACACGATGTAAAGTAATGATTTATTACACACTTCAATGCTTACTTTGAGCCAGACCTGGGTCTTGGGAAAATGTAAAGCAACTCTTGACTTACATACTTTCAGGTGCAGATACACCCAATAATTCAAGACCATTATGTAAGACTTGTTTTATATTTGCTGAAAGCAATAAACGCGCTTGAGTTAATTCGGCATCATCACTTAATACTTTATTCTCGTTGTACCAACCATGGAATAAAGCAGCAAGTTCTTTCAAATAATTACCGACTTGATGAGGTTCATAATTATTTGCAGCGCGAATAAGGACTTCAGGATAAGCCGCGAGTTTCGCTAAAATTTCAGTTTCAGCATCAAGTTCTAATTTTGCAGCAAATTGACGTGCATTTTCAGTATCAAATTGAATATTTGTTGTTGCTGCTTTTTCTAACATACGGCAAATACGAGCATGCGCATATTGAATATAATACACGGCATTGTCTTTGCTTTGAGATACCGCTAAATCTAAATCGAAATCAATGTGCTGTTCAGATTTACGCATTACATAATAAAAACGTGCTGCATCATTGCCAACTTCTTTACGAAGGTCGCGTAATGTCACGAATTGACCTGAGCGAGATGACATTTGTACCATCTCACCACCACGCCATAAGCTGACGAACTGCACTAAAAGTACAGTCAATTTAGATGAGTCATAGCCCATCGCATCAATTGCAGCTTTAACACGTGCAATATAGCCATGATGGTCTGAACCCCAAATATCAACAAGGTCAGTAAAGCCACGTTGTAATTTATTTAAATGATAGGCAATGTCAGAGGCAAAGTACGTGGTTTGTCCATTACGACGTTTGACTACACGGTCTTTTTCATCGCCAAATTCAGTTGATTTAAACCAAATGTTGCCATCTTTTTCATAAAGAAAACCACGTTGATCTAAGGTTTGTAAGGCTTCATCAATTTTTTCAGCCAATGATGCTTCACTAAACCAGTGATTAAAGGTTACGCCAAACTCACCAAGGTCATCTTTAATATCATCTAAAATGGCATGTAATGCTGCTTGATGGAATACACGATAACCTTCACCCACTAAAGCTTGTGAGTTGTGAATTAAGCAGTCAATGTGTTTTTCTTTATCGCCTGAAATAACCACTTTATTGCCATCAGCATCAAGCTCTTCAGCATATTGCACATCTTCAGGAACATCTTTGTAAACATCAGCCACACTACGCACATAAGCATCAGCGTGTTTGTCGATGATACCTTGGGCGATTTCTTTAACGTAGTCGCCTTGATAAGCATTTTTAGGGAAAACTAAAGTTTGTCCTCTTAATTCTAAATAACGTAAATAAGTTGATGTAGCGAGGATGTCCATTTGACGGCCAGCATCATTGACATAATATTCACGTTCAACTTTGGCACCTGTTGCTTCAAGTAAGTTTGCAACAGTCATACCATATGCAGCACCACGACCATGACCTACATGCAGGCTAGAGGTTGGGTTTGCAGAAACGAATTCAACCTGAATTTTCTTGGCTGCATTTGCTTGGGTTTTACCAAATTGTTCCTTTTGTGCTTGGATCTGATCCAGCACGGTAAAGCGCTGATCGGCATTTAAAAAGAAGTTGATAAAACCCGGACCCGCAATTTCAGCTTTGGCAATATCGACCACTTCAGGTAAATTTGCCAAAATTTTCTCTGCAAGATCACGTGGTTTCATACCAGCAACTTTAGCGCCCATCATGGCAATGTTTGATGCGAAATCACCGTGGCTTCGGTCTTTAGTTCGCGTTAAAACACTCGTGTTTTTCCAGTCAGATGGAAGAGTCCCTTCAGCTTGTAGGGATTGCACTGCATGATCAAGAGCTGCTTGTATGGCCGTATTCATAATCTATAGAGAAATAAATGTCGCAGAAAAACGCTAAATATAGCAAATTTTGCGCCTTTTAGGTGAATGCATTTGTATAGAATAAAACTTATTCGATAAGAAAAATGGCAGTATGCTCGATTTCACTGTGTATTGGTGTTTAGATTTCAAATGGACTTGACGGATTACACTGCTTTAATCACCGGATAAAAAAATATGTTTGTGAATTTTTTAGATCAAATTGATCATGAGAATATAGAAAAAGACCAAGTTATACAGTTGTTTCTGGAGATTCAGGCCACAGACTTTGAATATTCAAATTCAGGTTATCTTATGCTAAATATGCCAAAACAAGGTCAGATCATTTTATTGTTTTGGTGGGTAGATACGACTCATTTGATTTTACGTTACGATAAGAATATCCCTACTGTCCAACAAGGTGAGTCGTGGTTGTCTTGCAATGAAGATCTGAACTTAGCATTATTTGATGTTGGTGATGAGACGTGGCTCCCTTTAAATTCAATTATTTCACTCAATGAAGCAATCAATGTCATATCTGAGCTCTATGATCAGCCTTTAAATTTGTCTAATCAAATTAAATGGCAAAATGTGGCCGATGTTATGTGGAGGGATTAATTGTTTCAGGCCCATTAAAAGAATAAAATGTGTCCTGTTGGTAAATTTAGAGCGATATATGTCAAATACTCCCCCCACAATTATTGGCAATATCCCAAAACTCCCTGCAAAATTTGCAGCATGGATTATGCCGTTGTTCTTATCTTGTTTAATGAGTGGCATGGTGTCATTGATTAATATGTTGATCAATGTGGGTTTGATTAACGGATTTTGGGCCAAATGGCTTGCTGTATGGCTGGTATCATGGGCTGTGGCATATCCTGTGGTTCTGATTGTTTTACCCTTAGTACGACGTTTAACCGCCGTATTTGTGGATATGCCTAAATAATGGATCTACTCTTTACATGTGACAGGTTTACTGAGTAATTCAGCATGGTCATTTGTAAAAGTGTAAAGTTTGGAATTGTTAAAGATTTTAATCACTTTGGCTTTGCTCAGTGCTGTTTTAAATGTTGGCATTTTTTTCGCATTGACTAAGTCAAATGGATTGCCATAGTTTTTATTGTCGATTAAGAATTGAACTTGACCCATTTGCGCATCATGTGCTTTGAGTAGCTCTTTGCCGTCTTTATCTTCAATTGTAAAACCAGACTTCTGCGAAGGAATCTTACAATTCAAACGCAAATATAGGACGTTTCCATCACTGGATTTGTTTTGTAAGGTGTAAATACCTTGAAGATCATTTTCAATATAGACCCATTGTCCAGTGGGCATATTGATTTTCATTTGTTCTAGTTTTTCGAGGGTGGCTTTACTGACATCAACCACACCTTGTTGATCAACTTCTGGAACTTTGGCTTCGCCTAAGCCCACCATACTTTTGACTTTTTCAGTGGTTTTAGAAACACCAGAAGATACTTTTTTTGCAGTTTGGCAGCCAGTACATGCAATGACTGTGCTAAGAAGGAGTAGAGAGATCTTTGTGTTCATTGTTATTGGTTTAGCTTCATCGTATTTTAAACAAAATAAATCTAAACAGAAAAAAAATCAATGATTGATCAAAATTGCGCACAAATATGCAGTTTTAATGGCGGGATCATGGCTTATTATTTTTGGGCAAAATATTAGATTGCATAAAAATGAGAATTTGATCCGTAAAACTGAGAATAATTTATCATTCTGTAAAATACTTTGAATATCATTATCACGTATCTAAATACCCATTTGGTCTAAAATAGGCTTAAGCTTGTATCAGACCAAAGTCGTAGCTTAGCAAAAGATAGAAGCAGGCAGTCTGCTTCAATGAGAATGGAAATGCCAACGGAAACCCTGAAAAAATATCCTCTATATATTCATTATGCAGGTAATGCCTTATTAGAGCTGCCTTTATTAAATAAAGGTTCAGCCTTCACAGAAGAAGAACGAACTCAATTTAACTTACACGGTTTAATTCCTCATGTGATCGAAAGTATCGAGGAACAAAGTCAACGTTCATACCAACAGTTCTGTTCTTTCAGTGAAGCGATCAATAAGCATATTTATTTACGAAATATTCAAGACACCAATGAAACGCTGTTTTACCACCTGATTGAAAACCACTTAAGTGAGATGATGCCAATTATCTATACACCGACAGTGGGTGAAGCATGTCAACGTTTCTCCGATATTTATCGCCGTCATCGTGGAGTATTTCTTTCCTATCCTGACCGTAAATACATTGATGAAATCATTCACAACGTAAACCGTAAAAATGTCAAAGTGATTGTGATCACAGATGGTGAGCGTATTCTTGGTTTAGGTGACCAAGGTATTGGTGGTATGGGCATTCCAATTGGAAAACTATCTCTTTACACCGCATGTGGTGGCATTAGTCCTGCTTACACATTGCCGATTACCATTGATGTGGGAACCAATAATCAACAGTTATTGAATGACCCGATTTATATGGGATGGTCGCAACCTCGTATCAGCGGGGATGAATACTATGAATTTGTCGATGAAGTGATTGCTGCGGTTAAACGTCGTTGGCCAAAAGCACTGATCCAATTCGAAGATTTTGCGCAAAAAAATGCCATGCCTTTACTTGAAAAATACCGTGATAAGATTTGTTGCTTTAATGACGATATTCAAGGAACAGCCGCAGTTTGCGTCGGCACTTTAATTGCAGCGAGTAGAGCCGCAGGTAAACAGCTCAAAGACCAGAAAATTACCTTCTTAGGGGCTGGTTCCGCAGGTTGTGGTATTGCAGAACAAATTATTGCACAGATGGTTGCTGAAGGGCTGACGGATGCTGAGGCACGTGCCAAAGTATTTATGGTGGATCGTTTTGGCTTAATCACTGAAAATCAGCCAAACTTATTAGATTTCCAACGTAAACTTGCGCAGAAACCTGAAGATGTTGCACATTGGGGCAATGCTGAGGAAATCATTTCACTGCTTGATGTTGTGAAAAATGCCAAACCAACCGTATTGATCGGGGTATCCGGTCAACCAGGTTTATTTACAGAAGAAATCATTAAAACGCTGGCTGAAAACTGTGAATATCCGATTGTATTGCCTTTATCCAACCCAACTTCACGAGTTGAAGCCGTACCGGCTGATATTATTCAATGGACAGATGGTAAAGCATTGATTGCGACAGGCAGCCCATTTACACCTGTAAATTATCATGGTGAAACCTACCAGATTTCGCAGTGCAATAACTCCTATATCTTCCCTGGCATTGGTTTGGGTGTGGTAGCAGTTCAAGCAACCCGTGTTACAGACAATATGTTAATGGCTTCAAGTTCAGCTTTGGCCGATTGTTCACCGAAGTTGCAAGATATCCACGCAGATTTGTTGCCTGATTTAAATGAATTGCAGCAAGTATCTAAAATTATCGCGTTTAAAGTTGCTAAAGCGGCTATTCAAGATGGTGTAGCACCGATGATCAGTGATGAGCAATTGCTAGAAAGTATTGAACAGAACTTCTGGAAACCAGAATATCGTGACTATAAACGCGTTCCGTTCTAGAGTTTTTTGGATGTTGTAAAGAAAGGGCTATACGCCCTTTTTTATTAATCTAATTTATTATGTTGTTTATTTGGTAATTTGTAATTTTTTTATAAAAAGTAATTTAGGTATATTTATATTTTTGAACATTAGTTATAATAGTATTATACAAAATTTAACATTTAAAAAATAAAATGCTTAGAAATATTAATGCCTTACTTGAAAGTTTTGGCCTGGGACTACAAACACGAGCGATCCACGTTCAATTCTCAAATCAAGCCTTAAACAGCAGTGTATTCTTGCAATGCATACAGGGGCAACAACAGATTAATCAAGGCTTAAAGGCAGAATTACTCTGCCTTTCAACCAATGCGCATATTGCTTTAAAACAATTTATCGGGTGTCAGGTTGCAGTTGATCAAGTCACCGATTTTGGTGAATTGTACCGAACCACTGGAATTGTGACAGGGGCAAGCCAAGGGCAGAGTGATGGGGCATTAAGCGTTTATAAATTAACGCTTGAAGATGCAACTAGTCTTTGGCATAAGCGTCGTAATAGCCGTGTTTTTATGAACAAAAGTGTTCTGGAAATATCGGAAATCTTATTTAAAGAGTGGCAAGCGAAAAGCGCCTTATTTTCTGCTAGTCTAAGTCTGGATAGTAGTGGTTTAAAAAAACAATACGATATCCGTCCTTTTGTAATGCAAGCCAATGAAACGGATTATGAGTTTTTAACTCGCTTGTGGCGCAGTGAAGGTATTAACTGGTTAGTTGATGAGTCTGTACGAATTGTGCCTATTTCGGCAACGCAGATTCAGGCACAGAAATTACGTCTGATTGATGACAATACCCAATATGAGGCAATGCCTAGACGAAGTATTCGTTTCCATCGCAGTCATGCAACAGAACGCTTTGACACGATCACCAGCCTCATTGCCCAGCGCTCAATTCAATCAACAGCAATACAAGTACAACGTTGGCAAGCGGATAGCCTTTTACAAGATCAGGGCGATAGCCAGTTAAGTAATCACCAACATAGTGATCAACAAGATAATGAAACTTTAAGTTTAGAGCAGGCTTGGACAATTAGCCCAGCGTGGACCAGTGATCTCAATGGTGAAGACCAAACCACAGTTTCAAGTTCAGCTCAAGTTGATAAATTAAATACCCAACTAACACAATACCAAGAATTACAGTCCAAATACTTTACCGCAACCAGTTCAGTGCGCGATGCGCAAGTTGGCTATTGGTTTGAATTAAGAGAACACCCTGAAATTGATCAACATGATGGTTCGGATCGTGAGTTCTTAATCTTAGGTAAGACTTTTTACAATCAAAATAACTTACCTAAAGAGTTACAAGATCAGTTATCCAAGCTGCTTAATTTAAATTATTGGAACCATTTAATTAAAGACCAGCGTCAAGCCAATGAGTTGTCCTTGGTACGCCGTAGAATTCCGATCGTTCCTGAGTATAACCCTTTAGCACATAGACCTTCTGCATTTCCACAACGTGCCAAAGTGGTTGGCCCGCAAGGCGAAACGATTTATGTCGATCAATGGGGGCGAATCAAAGTTCGTTTCCTCTTCACCCGTACCGATGACAATAGTCATGATGGTGGTGCAGGTTCCAATGACAATGATACCGACTCAGCATGGGTTGATGTATTGACCTCTTGGGCGGGAGAAGGTTATGGCACAAGATTCCACCCACGAATTGGTGAAATCGTAGTTATTGATTTCTTTGATGGCAATGTCGACCGTCCATTTGTGATGGGACGTTTACATGAAGCAGAACGTCATCAAACCATGTTTGATATCAAAGGCCAGTTGCCTGATACCAAAAAACTAAGCGGTATTCGTTCATCGGAAGTGGGTGGATCAGGTTTTAACCAACTCCGCTTTGATGATACAACAGGCCAAATCAGTACGCAGCTACAAAGTAGTCATGCAGCAACACAACTTAACCTTGGGAACTTAAGCCATCCGAAAGATAAGGAAACCAGCAATGGGCGTGGTGAAGGTTTTGAGTTAAGAACCGATGCTTATGGTGCGGTGCGTGCAGGAAAAGGCATGCTTATCACAACCTATGCCCAAGAAAATGCAATTGCAGATCATTTAGAAGCAGCCCAAGCACAGTCTTTGTTGAATCAAGGGGCTGAAAGTATGAAAGTGCTAAGTGAGATTGCTGTAAAGCAACAAACCGATGCATTGAATGTCATCAATCGTTTGCCTAAGTTCATTCAATCACTTGAGTTAAAAAGTGCAGGGCAGGCGCTCAACACAACTTTGAATCTATTTAAAGAAGGGGTGAGTAGTGATCCTTTGAATGCTTTAAAAGATTGTGGTGGATTTATTAAAGACATTGGTGCTTTAGGTGGCAATGCAAAAGGCATTGTAGATGAATTTAATGAATATTTTTCTGATGCAAAAGAAGCGGTTGAAAACTTAAAAGCGTTTATTGAAAATGTAGAAGAACACGGTACAGATATTATTAAAGGCAAGCTGGCAAGCTTAAAAGATAATATTAAATCTAATCCTTTTGAATCCATTAGTAATGTGGGTAAGGTTTTATCCAATGTCGAAATCAAAGATTTTGACATCATGAGTACTTGTGGAACATTCAATAAGGGGAACAAACTTGAAATTAAACCGTTGGAGGCTTTGAGTAGTTTGCAGGGCTTTATGGAGGGTTATACACAAGGTCTGGAAGATAGCAGCGACAACGCCAAACAAGAACAAGGTAAAATTTTCCGTCAAGCATTGATGCTATTGGCTTCGCCAAATGGGATTGCATTAACCACACCAGAAGATATTATTCTTCAAGCTTCCCAAGATATAGCTGAAAGTGCAAATGGTTCGATTAACATGAGCGCTCAAAAGAATATTGTGGGTCATGCGCAGGATAAAATTAGTTTGTTTGCAGCACAGAAAGGTTTAAGTGCTTTTGCTGCAAAAGGACCGATAAAAGTACAGGCTCAGGATGATTTGATTGAAATCATTGCGAAGAAAGTCATTAAGCTGATTGCAACTGAAGATAAGATTGAGCTCACCAGCTCTAAAGAGATTGATCTAAAAGCGGGTGGTACTCAGCTGGTGGTTAATGGTAGTGGTGTCTTTATTAAAACTGGTGGAAAGTTTGAGGTGAAATCTGGACAACAGTTGTTTACCAGTGGAGCAACGGTGAATGCGCAATTGCCGAAAATGCCTGAGAGTGGGATGTATAGTAAACGCATTGATTTAAAAAATCTTGTACCAGAAAATCTCTTGAATACAGAATTAAACTATAAAATTATTAATCAAACGAAAAAAGTAGAATATATTGGTGAATTAGATGAATTTAGGACAAATCGTTTATTTTCAGACACTTCCGATCATATAGAATTTAGATTTATTGATAGCGAAAATGGAGAAAATGGAACAATGTTTATAAGTTTATTAGATCCGGATGATGAGTTATTCAGTTGCCTAAATGAAGTTGGCAGTGAAGACGATATTGATGAAAATAATGGGGGTGAGTAATGAATAAGGTAGTATCGATTTTATTATTGTTTATAGCTAGTTCTGCTTTAGCAGCTGAAAAGTGTGATTATAAAGTTCAGTTTGATGATACGATTCCTGCAAATGTCTCCTTCATAAAATTAGGGAAAGCTAAAGGCTACACGAAATTTGAAGTTAAGCCTGATTATTTTGAAACTACTATACAGGATTGCGCTTTTAAAAATAATAAATATTATATTTTATCTAGTTCAATTACTCATCCTGCAAATACATTAGCTCAATCAATCTTGGTTGTAAGTATTTTTGATAAATTTGGAAGCTTAAATGAACATAAATTTATAAATAAAAAATGGACTTGTGAGATTGATGATGGTTTTTATAAAAAAAACAATAAATTAGAAGTCCTTTATAGTTGTGCAGATAAGTCAGAAAATTTGAAATATAATAAATATGCGACTGAGGTAAAATAAATGGCTTATACATACGAAGATAAACTAAACTTTATTTCCTCAATCTATTGTTCTGTGAGGAGGATAGCATTCAAAAAAAATGTGAGTTGGGAGACTATATTAGCTCAAGCAGCCCAAGAAACTGGATGGGGAGAAAATATATTAGTAGGTACTAATAATATATTTAATATAAAAGCAGATAGGAGTTGGAAGGGTCCTAAAAGTAAACATTTAGTCTGGGAAGATAAACCTAATGGAAAGCGTGTGCAGGAATACCATGATTTTAGAAATTATAAAGATTTTGATGAAGCAATTGAAGATAGAGTTAAATTTTTAGAAGAAAATCAAAGATATCATAAATTTTTCAGTAATGGTGTAAGAGGTATATTTGAAAGGGAAGCCCAAGCATTAGAAGATGCAGGATATGCTACACATAAAGAAAAAAATAAAGCTACGGGGAATTTTGAATTAGTATATGCAGATAAATTAATAGAAGTGTTTAGAGGACCTTCAATGAGAAGGGCGATAGCCAGAGGTGAATCTAACGGACAATGCACTATTGTGAATGCTGTATTCTTGGATGATGATAATAGCAAAGAAGCAAATAAAGAAGTTGAAATTGTTATAGATGGAAATATCAGGGTAACGAAAATCACGGATAGTAATGCGATTATTAAAGGTATAGTTGTAAAGCCAAATGGAACTATTAGCTTTAAGAAAGATAATATTATTGTTCCAGCTAAAATTCCTTCAGCTAAAGCTCCAATAAATATTAAAATTACCAAAGCATCAACTCCTATAGCTGATAAATTAGACCAACATAATGGTAGTCCTTCTAGGAGAGAAAATGCTGTAGAAACTTCAAGGCAAACGCAAACTTCTACACCAACATCAAGTGCTGATAAGGGACTGACTTCTTTTAAAATAAAATTTGTAGAAAATGATACTAATAAAAGTATTGAAAACTTTTCATATGGAATTTTTTACAAAAATAAAATGAAAGAACATGTTGCTGATAGTAACGGTGAAGAACAGATTCGTGCAGAATCTGGTGAAAAAATAGTGATTTACGTTAAAGATTCTTTTGGAAAATTAAATCAAAAAATTGAAGAATTTAATGTTCAAGAAAATGTATTAAAAGTCATTAAAATTCCTATTAGAGAAATAAAAGTATTGGTAATGGACCACTCTTCAACAAAGGCAATGGAAAATTATCATATTATTTCAGAATATAGAGGTTCAAAGAAAAATAAATACACAAGAAATGACGGTACAATCATTTTAAAAGGCTTAGCTGGATTTGGAGTGAAATTAACTATACCTTCAGGTCAGATTGTATTGCCAGAAACATATTTTGATAATAAAGTTTTATTTTATAAGCGAGCTTTGTTTGAAAAATATGAAAAACCTATTTTGACTAAACCAACAACAACTCCACCATTAAAAACAGATGGAGATATTGTTGTTTCAAAAAATAAAACTGCCCCAATATCACAAAATGATGTGCGTGGAAATAACGGACATCCTATTAAATTAGTCAGTAAAGAAGGTACATTTGAAGTTGAAACTTATTTAGACACTACAAAAGCGCTAGCATCTAATTTAAGTTATGAAATAGTTTATAAAGGGCAATCCCGTGTTCATATCAGTGGAAGTAATGGGCGTAAATTACATAAATGTGAGATAAATCAGGAAATAAGTATAAAGTATAAAAGTGGCAATAAAATATTAATTGAGAAGTATACTGTAATTGAAAATATGTCTCCTATTAAGATTTATATAACAAAATCTAAAGGTAAATTTAATAAAGCAATTTTTGCCCAAACTTTAAGAGCAAACTCTACAGCAAAAAGTCGTGGATTATGTGCAATGTATGTACGATTAGCTTTTGAAGCAGCTGGCGGAAAAGTTAATCCTAGACCTGGTTCTGCTTATCAATATGTAAGAGTTATGCAGGAAAATGAATTTAGAGAAGTAGATAAAGAAGGATATACACCACAAATAGGTGATATATATATTATTGATAGATTTGGATCACACGTGCATGGACATATTTCTGGTTATGATGGATCTCAATGGATATCGGACTTTAGACAAAATGGAATAAATATCTATAGAGGGCGACCTGCCATTAGCTACAGAGTTTTTCGGTATTATGATTAGAGGATAAATATGCTTACTGATTTTAAAAAACTGCTATATGTAATTTTTTTAACTTTTTTTTGTTTTGGTTGTGATTCAAAACATGCTGCACATGAGTCTAAAGAAAAATTGGATTCTATAAGTAAAGAAAGTATAAACCATAATGAAGTTGATATAGTATCTTTTATTTTAAACTTTTATAAAATATATTCTCCTTTTGATTTGGGTGGAAATAACGAAAATAAATTGAGTGATTTTATATCAAAGCATGGTGATGAATTTTTAACAAAAAAATTGAAATTATTGATTTTAGAGGATATTAAATGTACGCAAGAAGGTTATGTCTGTAACTTGGATATGGACCCATTTTATAATAGTCAAGATAAAATCGTATTGTCAAATGTCACAAAGCAAAATGATAAAACTGTAAATGTTTTATTTGATAATAAAAGTAAATTAATAATTTTATTAGATTGTGATGGGAAGTGTTTGATTTCAAATATTATTTATCCAGATGGATCTAACTTGGAAGAAAAATTGAAACAGAAGGATTGAGTCAAAGAGAGAATATGATTCTAGCATTAAAAAGAGTATTAAGAATACTCTTTTTTTTAATATTTTTATAAATTTTTTGTCATAATTTTCAATGGAAAATAATAAATTATTTTGATATTAATTTTTGTAAAAAATGAGATACTTAATAATATGGTTATTATGTTTCAGGTGATTTAAATTAGATTATGAGATTACTGCTAATCATGAAAATCCAGATTCTAGGAAAAATTTTATAAAAATTATCAATAGAAAAAAGTGAGATAGAAAATGGAAAAACAGTTTAGTGTATTAATATTTTTAAGTTTATTTGTTATTACAGGTTGTAGTGCAAAATCAGTTGAAAAGGATGCGGTATTAAAATTAAAAGTTGAACGTTGTGGTTTCGATTATGATATAGAGAATTACTATTGCAAAGCAGATAAATTAGACTTATATAAGAAGAGTGTTGGAAATAAAGTGGATTTTAATAAAAATTATACGATAATTAAAATAAATGATGGAAAATATTATCGACTAGTTGCACTTAATCAGAAGGATTTAAAGGTCTACCCTTTAAATTATCAAATAGGTTATAAGTCTAAATTTGATTATTCGGTGAATAATGATAGCTTGTGTGTTACAGGCGATTTTTATGCATATAGAGATGATTACAGTCATTCAAAGTTGTGTTTTAAGGTGATAAATGGAAGTTTTGTAAAAATAAATATTTCTGAAAATTTACCCAAAAGTACTAAAGAAAGCAATTTAAAAAAGATATTAATTCCTAATGCTTCAAATTACTTCTTGAAGTGTTTAAAAAGCAACTCTGAAAGTAAATGTGAGAAGCTAAGTGATTTGGAAAATCATGTATATAGTTTGAACGATGTGAAAAATATGTCGCCAGAAATTCATACGATCTTAAGCCAGAATAAAATTAATAATTTAAATTTAGATGGAGTTAAATTTATACCAGATATAGGAGATTCACAATTTGTGATTGGTGAAAAATATCATGACACAGATAATGGATCGACGACTTTATTCTATTTGATTAAAATAAAGCCAAAGATAGAAGTTTATAATCTTTAAGAAAGCTATGCTATTGATGGTAAATATAACTTAAGCTATAAAGATTCTGCGGGGAATAATAAAAATATAAAATTAAATTAATCTATAATATTTATAGTTAATTTCTGGATGAAAAGCAGCTTCATAAAGTTGCTTTTTCATTTAAAATATAGAGAAACTTTCGATTTCGATCATATAAAATTTAAACTGAAGGCTTTCTATCTTTAATTGCTATAATGGGTGTCTATGAAAAAATTAATCTTAATATCCTTGCTGTTATTCAGTATGGGTGGTCTTGCATTTGCTCAACCTAACACTTCCTGTAAAAATGATGATGAAAGCCTCATATGTATTAGAAGTAGTTCAAAGGCTGTCACTAATGAAATGAAAAAAGTGATCCTTAATATTGAGGAATCGACTGATAATCTGCAAAAATTTCAAATATCTCAATTGAAGTGGTTAGCTTATAAAAATGCATACTGTAAAGATTTTATGGGTGAAGAAGCAACCAATGCTCAAGGCGATGGTGCAACCATAATAATTGAATCATGTTTGCTCGATATTGATAAAGCAAGACTAGACGAACTTAAACGATTAAATAAAGTTTATTTAGCTCAATAAATGAATTTTATAAGACGTATAAACCAAAGAGGTTAGATGTCTTTTGCCTTTTTATTTATGACTGTTATATCTTTTTAAGGGTTTTGGTAACTGGACTTTAATATTAATTTTGGAGTATAAAATGAAAAAAATATTTATTATATTTCTTGTTGTTTTGAATTCGATTTATATGACTAATTCGCTAGCTAAGCCAAATGATAGTGAGGAATCATGTAATACAAATAACATAGTAGCAAATAATTTTAAAAAGACATTCCCTGTGATGTTGCCTATTTCATCAAAGAGTAAATTAAAAAGAGAAAATACAATTTCCTTCTCTCAATTTTCTAATAGTTTTTTACAAAAACTTTCAGAAAATCATGGTGATTTTGTGCCATTTGGAGGAGCGATAAGATTACCAGATATTTGTAATAAAACGGTTTTTATTGCTTATTTTACTGATGAAGGAGAGGTGGAAAATTATAGTCTTAATGTATTTAAAGATGGTAAGGGACATTCTGTGAATTTTGGAACGGGATCAGAATTCTGGATTGATAAAAAATATAATATTAAGGTTAAAAGCTATGATGGTAAGTTAGCTAAAATAAACTATTATAAAATTTCTGATGATGGCATTATTATGAAAAGTAAAAGTCCTTTCAATTAGTTGTCTAAAATACTAGATATTACTTTTTTTAAAATGAAATTTAATTAATAATTTCAATGAATAGCCATAAGGAAAAAGCATCATATGTTGATGCTTTTGCTATGAGTACAAAAATTATATTAGACTTCTTGCGAAAGTATAAATTGTTTATAATAGCTTTATGAGATATGAAAATTTAACAAAGTTCGATGATATTGAGTTCAAACGTTTAGTCGGAGTGACATGTCCTTTATTTTGTAAAATGGATCTCGTTTTACAAGAGGCTGAGCGTTTTAAGAAAAAAATTTGGCCGTCCTCACAACTTAGCAATTGAAGATCAATTGTTATTAACATTGAAGTACTTATGATCTTATAGTATTCAGCTTGAATTGTCTGCTGAGTTTGCAATAGCTGAAAGCAACGTTAATCGAACCATCCAAAAAATTGAGAACTGGCTTATACAGTCTAGAGTATTTTTATTACCTAAAAGAAATCAATACATTACAGATCATGACTTTGTTATTGTTGAGGTAACAGAATCTGAGATAGAACGTCCTAAACAAAAAAATTAAGTTGTATAATGGTAAAAAGAAAAAATCCAATAGCTAATCAAACAATGACCATATAGCATATAGATTGTTATTTATATAAAGTCAGGCATTTAGTAGAAAATATGTTTTGTAGATTAAAGTAGTTTTGAGAAATAGCCACTTGATATGACAAATTAAAACGGAACTATGAAATTTCTGTTGCATTAGCTTGCATATTTTTATGGCTCCACTTGTAGGTTAAATTATGAACCCTAAATGTCAACAGATCCTAAATATTTCGAAGGAATTCAACTTGTTTAAAAGTATTTACCAAAAGATATTTATTATTATTTTCTTAAGTTTTAGCACTTATGCTGGTGCGGATAATATTAAGCAAAAAGATAAAAATAGTGATGGTTTAGAGATAACGCATTTACCTTATAACTCTCAAGATCATTTGAAATGTTTGGAAAATAACTCTAAAGATAATTGCCAATCAGTAAATTTAATTTCTTCTAGTAAACTTACTCATGCTTATAATTTTATAAATTCTCAGTATGGGCGTGGGGTTGTTCTACCTGAAAGTAGTGATGGGAAGTTGATAGTTATTTCGCCTTTTTCAGATGAAAGCGAAACACTTTTAAATATAAATATTGTTGATAAATTTGGAGTTGTCACAGAAAAAAGTTTATCTGAAAAAACAAAGTTTATTATAGATAAAAACTATAATTTAATTTATATCAAAAATGGAAAAACGATAAAAGAAAAATTATAAAAGTTCTGGGCTTTAATGTAAATTAGGAGCCCAGTTATTCAATGCTATTTACATTTATAGGAAGCCTATATTAAAGATCTTTCATAAATAAAAAAAAGATCATGTGGAGTGAATTATATTGGTATTGAAAGTTCCTTCTCCCTATGGGAGAAGGTTACGATGAGGGTGCTTTTATGTTGATTTATGGTTTTAAAAAGCACTTATGAAAGAAGTCTATTGATGATATTTAGTTTAGGGAAAAACCTTTTTTCTTTATTTTATTTTTGATAGTCGGCTGTTCTTAATAGAAAATGAACACCTTGATTAATGAAAAATAATATAATTTTCAGAATGTTGAGATTATTTTTTAAATTAATAAGCAGCTTTATAAAGCTGCTTATTTAATGGATTTCTATCAATCTTCCAAAATCTCTTCCAACACTTCTTCATTCGGTGCAAAGAAATAAGCACCATCGATAGGTGTTACAAAGTGCAGCAAACGGTCATGAATCCCATCGCCTTGAGTACCAAACATATTGACTAACATACGATCAATACGGGTTAAGTCTTTGGTATAGGCAATAAAAAATAGACCTTGCTCACCTTGACCATCACCATAAGGAAGAGAGTGACGCAGAATTTCTAATTCTTCACCTTCATTATCTTCAATGACAACACGAGCAATATGGGCATTTTCAGGTTTGTGTTCATCGTCCATCTCTATACTTTCTAATTTAGAACGACCAATCACATTTTCCTGTGCATCAACTTTTAAACGTTTCCACTTTTCAAGTTCATGTACATAACGTTGTGCAAAAATAAAAGAACCATCTTCAAAAATACCTGAATCTTCACCTAATAACGCAGTCTCCGCACGATCATCAGGAAATTGAGGGTTTTCTGTACCATCAATAAAACCAGTCAGGTCACGACCATCGAGATAACGGAAACATACACGTTCGTCTAAAACCTCAACTTGATCTTGGATACCATCAAAAAAGGATTGGCTCAGTGCAAAACAAATGTCCGTGCGTGCAGAAGCAATATGAATCAGAACATCAGCAGGAACAACGGGCATTTGAAATGCACCTTGAATCGGTTCTAACTGTTTAAACCCTTCAGGAGTTGTGTGATAAAGTTTTGCCCAAAGTTCAGGACCAAAAGCGATTGAGGTTTTAATCTCAGCTTCGGGGTGTTGAGTGATCAAGCGATCACGTGTACTTAACAACGCATTGAGTTGTTCTTTTAAACCATCAATAGACAGATTTTTTAAATTTAAAACAATGAAACGAGCATGGTTAGAAGGTAAAGGTAGAATTACAGATTGGGCTGTCATATGGTGATGGCTCCTCAATTTTTATTTATCAATCCTCTTATTGTGCATGATCAAGTAACAGCTGAATAGTAAAGTCTTATACTTTTTACCAATTAAATTAATCGAAATGTATCGTTTTAAAACCGCTATAATAGCGTGTTCAAAGTTTTCTATTCTTTTGTTATGTCGTATCAAGTCTGGTTTGCCTATATGTTGGCGTGCTGGGTGATCAGTATTTCACCTGGTGCGGGTGCGATCGCGTCTATGTCGAGCGGTCTTAATTATGGTTTTCGCCGTGGTTATTGGAATGCAATCGGTTTACAACTGGCATTGTTGGTTCAAATTGCGATTGTCGCAGCAGGTGTTGGGGTATTATTTGCAACCACACCATTGGCATTTTTCGTGGTGAAATGGTTTGGGGTTTTATATTTATTGTATTTAGCTTACATACAATGGACAACGAAAACACAGTCGATAGATATCCCGACTGAGCAACCGACAAAATCTATTCCCAAGCTGATCTTATATGGCTTTATTGTCAATATCAGTAATCCAAAAGCCATCGTCTTTTTACTTGCTGTTTTGCCACAATTTCTAGACTTGTCTAAACCACAATGGATTCAATATGTGATTATGGCAGTGACCATGATCACGATTGATTTGATAGTCATGGCTGGTTATACGGGATTGGCAGCCAAAGTGTTAAGACTATTAAAATCACCCAAACAACAAAAATATATGAACCGTACTTTTGCCGTATTGTTTAGTTGTGCCGCTGGCTTATTGAGTTTGGTTCACCAATAAAAATATAGGCGATTAACTGCTTGATATGTTAGAGATTTGATCATATAAATAAGCCATTGTTTCGAGGATGCTTTGAATTATTTAGAATTTTATCTGTATGCCATTAGTGTGATTATCATGATTGCAACGCCTGGTCCAGTCATGATCTTGGTTGCAAGTGCAGGTTTAAAAGGTGGCTACCGACAGTCTTTACTGACCATTATTGGGACAAATTTGGCCTCTTTGGTATTGATCACAGCTTCTATTTTAATTTTAAAGGGCATGTTTAGTGTCAATGAAGCGCTTTTCTTGATCATTAAAGTTTTAGGATGTCTTTATATTGCCTATCTAGGTTATGGAATTCTAAAAGAGGTATTATCTCAGCAGGAGCATCAACTCAATACAATGTTGTCGCCTGTAGATGGTGGTCTTAGCAAAGGTTTTTTAGTGGGTATCTCAAATCCTAAAGATATCATTTTCTTTTCATCATTTTTTCCGCAGTTTATTCATATTCATGCTGATATAAATACCAGTCTGGTTATCTTAGTCGTGACATGGATTATTTTAGATTTTCTCACGTTATCTTTGGTCTATCTGTCGTTTAATAAACTTTCTAAAAGTCAAATTTATCCAAAAATATTAGGGCTTTGTGGATTAATTCTGATTGTCATTGCTGTATATGGGTTATATGTTTCGTTAAAAAGCATGGTTTAAATATTGATTGGGGCCTAAAGATGGAATTGATCCATCAAGGGATCTTTCTTACTTTCATTACACAGAAAATCACCGCAAATAGCAAAGACATGGTTAATACGATGCTTAGCCCTGTAGAGATGTTCAACGCAGCACTTGACCATAACCCCACAGTCACACCAATTTGAGCAATCACAAATGCCCCTATCACCATTTGTTTCGGTGAATGCGAAATAAGACGTGAAGCCAGTGCGGGGATGACCAATAACGCCCCCATCAATAATGAACCAACGGCACGTAAAGCGAGTACGGTGAATAAAGCCAATAACAACATAAAAATTAAGCGCTGCCATTTGGCGTTTACGCCTTCACTTACTGCAATATCAGGATCAATCGCAATTTGAATTTGTGCTTGCCAGTAACGGTAGAGGACAGCTAAAGCAACAATAATCACAGTTGCAAAAATGGGTAGATCTGACCACTCAATTGTTAACAAATCGCCAAATAAATAACTTAATAATTCAGGACGTAATGCGGGTAAATGTTGAATTAACAATAGACCTGAACAGAGTAAGGTCGCGGCACATAATGCAAGTAAGGCGTCATTGGGTAAACGAGGGTCATGTAAAACCCAAAGTACAGCCACCAAGAGAATTGCGGTAAAGCTAACACCGACCCAAAGAGGTAAACTCAAAACAGCAGCTAAAGCGACACCCAGCAGGGTACCATGTGCCATGGTGTCAGCAAAAAAAGACATTCTGCGCCATAGCATTAAACAACCTAGCGGAGCGGTTAGAAACACTAAAAGTGTTCCCATAATCCATGCAGGTAACAGTAATTCTAACCATTCCATCATGGTTTAAGCTTCCGGTTCTGGGTGAATGTGTGGATGTGGGCCATGTTCACAAGTTTTGGCCGAGTCACCATGCGCACAATGATCATGATGGTGTTGGTAAAAAGCATGGTATTTTCCAAAAGTATCGCCAAACAAAGCTTGATACTCTGGATGTTGTTGAATACTGTCAGGTAAACCACTACAGCAAATGTGTTTATTTAAACAGACAACTCGCTGAGTGCCTTGCATGACCCACTGTAAATCATGAGACACGATTAAAATGGCACAACCATAACGTTGTGGCAGGCTACGCACATATTCATACAGTTCAGCTTCAGACTGGATATCTAAACCTTGCATAGGTTCATCTAAAACCAAAATATCGGGTTGGCGTAATAAAGCACGGGCCAATAAAACCCGCTGACGTTCACCACCTGAAAGTTGTTGTACTTTGGCATACTCTAATTTGGCAATACCAGTATCTCGTATGATTTCAGCTTTAATGGCCTTATCACATTTCTCAAGATCAAGTAGATCTTTAACTCTTAAAGGTAAGCTATGAGAGGGATTAAATTTTTGTGGTACATACGCCAGTTTAATTTTTTTTTGGCTGATAATTTTGCCCGTATTGGGTTTTAAAATACCCAATAATACTTTGATCAGGGTTGATTTGCCTGCGCCATTGGGACCAATAAGCGTGACAATTTCTTTTTCTTGTAATGAAAAATCTATATTTTTTAGAATGTCACGATCATCAATTCGGACATTAATCTGTTGCAGTTGAACGAGAGGGGAGTTTAGGCTTTGTTCGAGCACTGCTGACATATTCCTGAAATCTCAATAATACTGTGATGTGCATTGAAGTGATCTGACTTTGCTAAATGATCTAATTCTTGAATCAAACCTTTTGCTGAAGCTTCTTTCACTGTATGACATTCAGTGCAAATTAAAAATGCGGCTTGATGTCCTTCACGTGGGTGACAACAAGGGATATAAGCATTAATAGAAGTTAAACGGTGAATAAAACCTTTTTCTAAAAGAAAATCTAAGGTTCTATACACAGTAGGTGGCGCAGCTGGACGTTCTGCAGCACCTTTCATCTTGGCTAGCAGATCATAAGCACCTACAGGACCTGAGGCATTCAAAATTAATTCAAGTACTTCTTTACGTAAGGGGGTAAGGCGGGCACCTGAGGTTGCACAAAGGTTTTCTGCTTCTGATAAACGAGCTTCTACATTGAGATGATCGTGTACACCATGCAAAGTATCATGCTGTTCGTGTGAACATACGCTCATATCAGACCTCAAAACTTGTTATTTGAATGGAAGAGAATCGCAAATATTAACATGAAGCTCTATCAACTTACGAATAGCGTAGGTATTTTTTAACTTCTGTTATACTATAACATAAATTTTTTTTGGTAATACACTCCCATGAATCGCATTATTGCCTTTTGCTTATGTGCATTATTAACTAGTGTTACTTGGGCTCAAGCGCCTTTAGTGGTATCAACTCACCCTATTTATTTGATTGCAAAAGAAATAACAGAAGGCGTGGAAGAGCCAGTTTTACTTTTGAGAAATCAAACAGGGCATGATGTGCAACTTACACCAGATAATCGTAAAACGATTATGGATGCTTCATTGGTGATTTGGCTGGGAAAAGAACATGAAGCGCCTTTGGAAAAGGTGTTGGGAGAAAATGCTAAGGCCATTTCAATACTCAATTCAGGCATTATCCAAGCGCTTCCATTAAGAAGTCCAAAAGGTATTGCACTTAAAGATACCATTGATACACATGTCTGGTTAGACCCTAACAATGCCGTACGTATTGGATTCTTTATTGCAGCCTTACGTTCACAACAACATCCTGAAAACAAAGTAGCATACTGGAATAACGCTAAGAAGTTTGCCAGTGAAATGCTGCGAGTCTCACAGAAAAGTATCAGTGCGGGTACAGCACGTCCATATTGGGCTTATCATGATGCTTACCAATATTTAGAGCGTTCATTAAACTTGAAATTTGCAGGGGCGATGACAGATGATCCACATGTTGCACCAACTGTAACCCAAATTAAGTTTTTAAATGACACGCGACCTTACAAAAAAATGTGTTTACTTGCAGAAGGCAGTGCAAGCCCGAGTCAGTACCGAAAATTGGGTGAAATTTCATTTCAAGCGGTAGACGAAACTTTGGCTAAACAACAAGATTTTGTGGTTGCATGGCAGACTTTGGCTCAACAAACACAAGCTTGCGTACTTAATGCACGGAAATGATGCAAAAAATAATCAACAATTGTTCATATGCAAAGCAACCTGTATATCGAAAAAAACACGACTAAGGTCGGGAAAAGATTGCATGTTCAGGGGTGTAACTCTATAATGCCTGCGATTAAAAACGATCATCAGCTAAACTTGTCAAGCATTTATGCTGTGAGTGGATAAAAAATGAGCCAAACTAGTCGCTTGATTGACCGACGATTAGCAAAAGCTTTGGTCTATTTGCAAGCGTTTATGATTCCTGTTTCAGCCTTGGTAGCGTGGGTCTTGAAAGACTCAACTGCGGCTCTGAGTGCAGCGTTAGGTGCACTGATATGTTGGCTTGCCAGTTGTTATTTTTCTTGGCAGTCGTTTCGAGCAGCAGGGGCACGTGCTTCAAAACAAGTTCTTTCGAACATGTATAGAGGCTTAATGGGCAAATTTGCAATTGTGATCGTTGGTTTCATTTTAATTTTATGCAATGTCAAACCGTTATCTCCGGTGGCATTGTTTTGTGGTTTTATTCTCGTTCAAGCGATGTCGTGGATTGCTCCTTTTTGGGTAGCACGACAACAAAAACGAGTATAAGCGCAGCAGAAATTGAAAATTTTTTTGGGGATTAACGAGATATCATGCAGCACGCGATATTCGTTAACTCTATTTATTATTTGACATTGACCAGGTGTGATTTATGGCTGCTGAAGAACATGCCCTGACTTCGACCGAGTATATCAAGCATCACTTGACCAATATGACCTATGGCAAAATGCCAGATGGTACTTGGAAATTGGCTGAAAGTGGTGCAGAAGCTCAACAGATGGGGTTCACTGCTATTCACTTGGATTCAATGGGTTGGTCAATTGGCCTTGGTGTGATTTTCTGTTTGATATTCTGGTGTGTAGCGAAAGCTGCAAACTCTGGTGTTCCTACCAAGTTCCAGTCTGCAATCGAAATGATTATCGAGTTTGTTGACTCAAGTGTTCGTGATACGTTTCATGGTAAATCACGTTTAATTGCACCTTTAGCCCTCACAATTTTTGTGTGGATTTTCTTGATGAATGCGATGGATTTACTTCCAGTAGATTTCATTCCGCATCTTGCAGGAATTATTGGTTCAAACGTATTTGGTATGGATCCTCACCACGTTTACTTTAAGATTGTTCCATCTACAGACCCTAACATTACCCTTGGTATGTCTTTGTCTGTATTTGCACTGATCTTGTTCTATAGTATTCGTGAAAAAGGCATCGGCGGTTTCGTTGGTGAATTGGCACTTAACCCATTTAATCCAAGTAACCCAGTTGCAAAAGCGTTATTGATTCCAGTGAACTTAATTCTAGAATTAGTAACATTCCTTGCACGTCCAATTTCATTGGCGCTCCGACTATTCGGTAACATGTATGCGGGTGAGTTAATCTTCATTCTTATCGCGTTGTTACCTTTCTGGATCCAGTGGGCGTTGTCTGTGCCTTGGGCTATCTTCCACATTCTTGTTATTACATTGCAAGCCTTCATTTTCATGATGCTAACAATCGTATACTTGAGCATGGCAAGCGAAAAACATTAATGGTATTGCCTAACTGTCATCCGGTGGTTAGGTATAATTTTTTTACTTTAATTTGGTATAAACCTAACCTCTGAGGAATTATCATGGAACTCACTTTAGGTCTAGTTGCAATTGCATCTGCTATCTTGATCGCTTTTGGTGCTTTAGGTACTGCGATTGGTTTTGGTCTTTTAGGCGGCCGTTTCCTTGAAGCTGTTGCTCGTCAACCAGAATTGGCTCCACAACTTCAAACTCGTATGTTCTTAATCGCAGGTCTTCTTGATGCTGTGCCTATGATCGGTGTTGGTATTGGCTTGTTCTTCATCTTCGCTAATCCATTTGTAGGTTAATCAGCTTAATTCCGAAATTCACTATTTGAGGAATTTGCAATGAATATCAACCTCACATTGTTTGGCCAAGCGATTGCATTTGCGATATTTGTCGCATTCTGCATGAAGTTTGTATGGCCACCACTAATCAATGCGATTAGTGAGCGTCAGCGTAAAATCGCTGATGGCTTAAATGCTGCAGAGAAAGCGAAAGCTGATCTTGCTGATGCACAAGCACAAGTTAAGCAAGAAATTGATGCGGCGAAAGCACAAGCGGCTCAATTGATCGAACAAGCGAACCGTCGTGCGGCACAATTGGTCGAAGAAGCGCGTACTCAAGCATCTGCTGAAGGTGAGCGTATTCGTCAACAAGCGAAAGATGCTGTTGACCAAGACATCAATTCTGCTCGTGAAGAATTACGTCAACAAGTTGCTGCTCTTGCAGTTGCTGGTGCAGAGAAAATTCTGAACCAACAAGTTGACGCAGAAGCTCATAATGCCATGCTGAATCAGCTGGCTGCTAAACTTTAAGAGAGGCGAATATGGCTGAATTCTTGACGTTGGCACGCCCATACGCTAAAGCAGCATTTGCTTATGCATCTGAGCAAAATGCAACTGACGCTTGGTCAAATGCATTACAACTGCTCAGTGCTGCGGTGCAAGATGAAGCATTCTCCGCTTATTTAAATCGCCCTGAGTTGACACCTGCTGAGCAGGTTGATCTTTTTGCGAAAGTTTTAGGTAATGAACAAACTGCGGCTGTGTCAAACTTTTTGACACTTCTTGCAGACAATGGCCGTTTGGCATTGTTACCTGAAATTGACACAGAATTTGAGCAACTCAAATCGCAAAATAACAACACTGTAGATGTTGTGATTGAATCCGCTTTTCCATTGGATTCAGTACAAGAACAGAAGTTGGCTCATGCGTTAGAAAAACGCTTGAACAGCGCTGTGAAAGTTACAGTTGAAGTAAATCCAGCATTGATTGCTGGTGTTGTTATTCGTGCAGGCGACCAAGTGATAGATGATTCTGCGCTTAGCAAGCTTGAAAAAATGCGGACTCGTCTTCTAGCGTAATTGTTAAAAATAACTACGTCTAAAGAAGACTGAACTTTAAAAAGATTGAGGTATAGCGCAATGCAACAACTGAATCCATCCGAGATCAGTGCGCTCATTAAACAGCGTATCGGCGATCTGGACACCAGCGCGACCGCTAAGAACGAAGGGACCATTGTTATGGTTTCCGACGGTATTGTGCGTATTCACGGCCTTGCTGATGCAATGTACGGTGAAATGATCGAATTCGACGGCGGCTTATTTGGTATGGCACTGAACCTAGAACAGGATTCAGTGGGTGCCGTTGTCTTAGGTAACTACTTAAGCCTTCAAGAAGGTCAAAAAGCTCGTTGCACAGGTCGTGTATTAGAAGTTCCGGTTGGTCCAGAACTTTTAGGCCGTGTAGTAGATGCTTTGGGTAACCCGATTGATGGTAAAGGCCCTATTGATGCAAAACTTACTGATGCTGTTGAAAAAGTAGCACCAGGTGTAATTTGGCGTCAATCAGTGGATCAACCTGTACAAACTGGTTATAAATCAGTAGATACAATGATCCCTGTTGGTCGTGGTCAGCGTGAGTTGATCATTGGTGACCGTCAAACTGGCAAAACAGCGATGGCGATCGATGCGATCATTGCTCAAAAACAATCAGGCATTAAGTGTGTATACGTTGCGATTGGTCAAAAACAATCAACAATTGCAAACGTAGTACGTAAGCTTGAAGAAACTGGCGCTATGGCGTACACAACTGTTGTAGCAGCTGCTGCAGCTGATCCTGCAGCAATGCAGTATCTTGCTCCATATGCTGGTTGTACAATGGGCGAGTACTTCCGTGACCGCGGTGAAGACGCACTTATCATTTATGATGACTTGTCTAAACAAGCTGTTGCTTACCGTCAAATTTCATTGCTTCTTCGTCGTCCACCAGGTCGTGAAGCTTATCCAGGTGATGTGTTCTATCTTCATTCACGTCTACTTGAACGTGCTTCTCGTGTATCTGCTGACTATGTTGAGAAATTCACTAATGGTGAAGTTAAAGGCCAAACTGGCTCATTAACTGCATTGCCAATTATTGAAACTCAAGCGGGTGACGTATCTGCATTCGTACCGACAAACGTAATTTCGATTACTGATGGTCAGATCTTCTTAGAAACATCATTATTCAACGCAGGTATTCGTCCTGCTGTGAACGCGGGTATCTCTGTATCGCGTGTTGGTGGTTCTGCTCAAACGAAGATCATCAAAAAATTGTCTGGTGGTATCCGTACTGCTTTGGCGCAATACCGTGAATTGGCAGCATTTGCTCAGTTCGCTTCTGACCTTGATGAAGCAACTCGTAAGCAACTTGAGCATGGTCAACGTGTAACTGAATTAATGAAGCAAAAACAATATGCTCCATATTCAATTGCTGACCAAGCTGTTTCAATTTATGCATCTAACGAAGGCTACATGGCTGACGTTGAAGTGAAGAAAATCGTAGACTTTGATACTGCGTTAATTTCTTACTTCCGTTCAGAACATGCTGCGTTAATGCAAAACATCGATGAAACTGGTAACTACGACAAAGACATCGAAGCTGCAATCAAAGCAGGTATTGAAAGCTTTAAAGCGACTCAAACTTACTAATTTCAATGTATGTTGTTGTTAGTTATGGTTTGGTTCACGGATCAACCTTCGGAAGCTCGAAAGGGCTTTCGAATACTAGGTTAAGCGTATGGCAAATTTAAAAGAAATTCGCGCCAAAGTAGCTAGTATCAAGAGCACGCAAAAGATTACTCGCGCGATGCAAATGGTAGCAGCTTCTAAGATGCGTCGTGCGCAAGAGCGCATGGCTCAGGGCCGTCCGTATGCCGAAAATATGCACCGTGTAATTGCTCATTTGGTCCAAGCGAATCCTGAATACAAACATCGCTATATGGTTGAACGCCCTGTAAAACGCGTTGGCTATATCATTGTTTCTTCAGATCGTGGTCTTGCTGGTGGTTTGAACATTAACTTGTTCAAAAAAGTGGTAAAACACGTACAACAGCAACAAGAGCAGTCAATTGAAGTTCAATTTGCTTTAATTGGTCAAAAAGCGGTTTCGTTTTTTAAAAACTACGGCGGTAAAGTACTTGGCGCAACTACGCAAGTAGGTGATGCTCCAAGTCTTGAACAGTTAACTGGTTCTGTACAGGTGATGTTAGATGCATTTGATAAAGGCGAGTTAGATCGTATTTATCTTGTGTCAAACGGCTTTGTCAATGCCATGACTCAAAACCAAAAAATCGAACAACTTGTTCCTTTAGCTGCGGCTGATACGGACGAGGATCTTAACCGCCAATATGGTTGGGATTATCTATATGAACCAGAAGCTGAAGAGCTTTTAAATGGTTTATTGGTTCGTTACATTGAGTCTATGGTTTATCAAGGTGTGATTGAAAACATCGCATGTGAGCAGTCTGCTCGTATGGTTGCAATGAAAGCTGCAACTGACAACGCAGGTGATCTTATCAAGAGCCTACAACTCATTTATAACAAGCTGCGTCAAGCCGCGATTACTCAGGAAATTTCTGAGATCGTTGGTGGTGCCGCTGCCGTTTAACATTATTTTGAATTGAGGAGACAGCAATGAGTAGCGGTCGTATCATTCAGATCATCGGCGCGGTTATCGACGTCGAGTTTGAACGCAATAGCGTTCCTAAGATCTATGACGCTCTCCAAGTTGACGGTACTGAAACTACTTTAGAAGTTCAGCAACAACTTGGTGATGGTGTAGTTCGTACCATCGCAATGGGATCTACAGAAGGTCTTAAACGTGGTCTAAACGTATCTAATACTGGTGCACCTATTTCTGTACCTGTAGGTACTGCATGTTTAGGTCGTATCATGGACGTTCTTGGTCGCCCAATCGACGAAGCTGGTCCAGTTGCGACTGAAGCGCGTTTGCCGATTCACCGTCAAGCACCTTCTTATGCTGAACAAGCTGCTTCTACTGACCTTTTAGAAACTGGTATTAAAGTCATTGACTTACTTTGCCCGTTTGCTAAAGGTGGTAAAGTTGGTTTATTCGGTGGTGCCGGTGTTGGTAAAACTGTAAACATGATGGAATTGATCAACAACATCGCGAAAGCTCACTCAGGTTTATCTGTGTTTGCTGGTGTTGGTGAGCGTACTCGTGAAGGTAATGACTTTTACCACGAGATGAAAGATTCTAACGTTCTTGACAAAGTAGCAATGGTCTACGGTCAGATGAATGAGCCACCAGGTAACCGTTTACGCGTAGCGTTAACTGGTTTGACCATGGCTGAATACTTCCGTGATGAGAAAGATGAAAACGGTAAAGGCCGTGACGTATTGTTGTTCGTTGACAACATTTACCGTTACACATTGGCTGGTACTGAAGTATCTGCTCTTTTAGGTCGTATGCCATCTGCAGTAGGTTACCAACCGACGCTTGCAGAAGAGATGGGTGTTCTTCAAGAACGTATTACATCGACTAAGTCTGGTTCGATTACATCTATCCAAGCGGTATATGTACCTGCCGATGACTTAACAGATCCATCGCCTGCAACTACATTTGCTCACTTAGATGCAACTGTAGTATTGAGCCGTGACATCGCATCTTCTGGTATTTACCCAGCGATCGATCCACTTGACTCTACTTCACGTCAGTTAGATCCACTTGTTGTTGGTGCTGAGCATTATGAAATTGCACGTTCTGTACAGAACGTATTGCAACGTTATAAAGAGCTTAAAGACATCATCGCAATCTTGGGTATGGACGAGTTAGCAGAAGAAGATAAGTTGATTGTTTACCGTGCGCGTAAAATCCAACGTTTCTTCTCTCAACCGTTCCACGTAGCTGAAGTGTTTACTGGTGCTCCTGGTAAACTTGTACCACTTAAAGAAACAATTCGTGGCTTTAAAGGTCTTCTAGCTGGTGAATACGATCACATCCCAGAACAAGCGTTCTATATGGTTGGTGGTATTGACGAAGTGATCGCTAAAGCCGAGAAGCTTTAATTAGCAACTCTAATTTAGGAGATTCACATGTCGACTATGCAATGTGATGTTGTAAGTGTTAATGAGTCCTTGTACTCAGGCACTGTGACAATGCTTATCGCAAAAGGTGCTGGCGGTGAATTGGGTATCATGCCTGGTCACGCTCCGTTAGTCACCTTACTCAAGCCGGGCGCAATTCGCGTTCTGCTTGAAAACGGTACAGAAGAGTTAATCTATGTATCTGGTGGTGTTCTAGAAGTTCAACCGCATGTTGTTACTGTGCTTGCAGATACTGCAGTTCGTGCTGACAACTTAGATGAAGCTGCAATTCTTGAAGCACGTAAAAATGCTGAACAATTGCTTGCAAATCAAAAAAGCGATTTGGACTCTGCTGCTGCTTTGGCTGCTCTTGCAGAAACTGCTGCTCAGTTGGAAACCATCCGCAAAATCAAAAACCGCGCGCTATAAGACGCAGTTTAAGATTGAAAAACCACCCGCGAGGGTGGTTTTTTTATGCTATAAATAAAGTAGTTTAGATTAGATTTAATTCAATAATGATGAATAATGTTTCAGGTGTGACTTTTTCAAAACTTCCAAAGAGTGAGTTGGATTGCCTCAAAATTTCTAATTCATTTTGTGACGCTATAATCAGTTTTCAAGGCGCACAAATTTTAGAGTTTTTCTCTAAAGTCAAGGGTAAACCATTATTATGGGTATCAGATTTAAATTTATATTCGAGTGGAAAAGCCATTCGTGGAGGGATACCAGTATGTTTTCCATGGTTTGGTGCCTCTACTGAGAATAAAGATTTTCCATCTCATGGGTTTGCCCGTAATTTAGTTTGGCGTTTGCTTGAAGTATCAGTCGATGAAAGAGGTCATCATGTTGTTTTCGAGCTCAATGATAATCATGATACCCGTAAATACTGGAATTTTGCTTTTAGTTTACAGATGACGATTCATTGCGGACAACAATTACAACTTGAATTGAAATTAGTCAATCGGGACAAGGTTGAGATCGAATGTGATTTTGTATGGCATAGTTATTTCTCTGCAAATACGAAAATTGCACAAGTTCAGGGTTTGGTAAAAATGGAATATATAGATCAATTGGATGGCAATAAACTTAAGATTCAGAAAAATCAAAAAATTGTATTTGCACAGGAAGAAGATAGAATCTATTCAAAAGGAGTAGGACAATTAGAATTATTACAAAATGGATTAGAATGTATCCGAATCAAAACAAATGCTATGAGTACTGTGATTTGGAATCCATGGGTAGATAAATCTATTCGTTTACATGATGTTCGAAACGATTCTTGGCAAAATTTTGTATGTATTGAATGTGGGCAAATAGGGACAGAAAAAATTAAGCTTAAAAGTACTGAATCAGCTTATTACTATTTATATATTACCTAGTATTTTACTTTTTATCGTAAGGAAATTTGGGGCTGTACTAGATTAGCAATGTGCTAATCTATGAAAATAAAGCTAACTAATTGTAAATTAAATAAGAAAACTCAATTAAAATTGTTAAAGTTTTTCGTGCTCGGTGTAACTGCAAGAGAAGCTGCTGATTTATTAGAAATTCATCATAATTCGGCTGCTCTTTTCGTACGAAAGTTCGTAAAATTATTGCTTGTTATTTAGAAATAGAAGCTCTCGGAGTATTTGATAGTGAGATTGAGTTAGATGAAAGCTATTTGGCAGAACTCGTAAATGTAAGCCTGGTCGTGTTGCTACAGATAAAATGATAGTTTCTAGATTATTAAAGCGTAATAGAAAGATCTAGACCGTTGTTGTTTCAGACACTAAATCCAGTATTTTAATGCCTGTAATTGCAAATAAAATAACACCTGATAGCATCGTCTATGCTGATCAATGGTGTAGTTACAATGCTCTAAATGTTACGGGTTCTGCTATCATAGAATTAATCATTCTACTCACTTTGAAAATGGGAAAATCATATTAATAGAATCGAAAATTTTTGGAATCAAGCGAAAATACAATGGTATTCCGAAGAAATAATTTCCCTCATTTTTTGAAAGAATGCGAGTTTAGATTTAACTATGAAAGCCCAAAACAACAATTGAAAATTTTGCGATTTTGGACTGGAATTTAAATATTATCTAGTACAGCCCCGGAAATTTTTTAATAGAAGCTTATCTTTAGGAAACTTTACAAAGAAAATTAATAATATTTTTACTAGTTTGTATAGGTAGTATTATCGCATTTTATATTTGTAGATAGTTGTTTTTTAAGATAAAGTATTATGATTAATAAGGGAGTAATTATGTACGTAGGATCCACGTAACAAATTTTAAAAGATAGCTTAGTTAGAATTATAAAAATTATACAGACTCAGAACACTAAAAAAGCAATGGAAATTAAGTAAGCAAGTTAAATTAAAGCTGAATAAGATATTCCTATCTAAATGATATATTATTTTACAGGAAATATAATACCTTGTCTTTTATATGTGATTTTAAAATGAATAGTTTTTTTCCAATAAAAATTGTGTTTGTATAAATTGACTATAATCTTCACCTAAAGTTAATTCATAGTTTTTAAAAATGTGTCGACGAGTTGATACTGTCGACTGTTTAGTTTTCGGATTAAAACCACTTTTTTCAATTTCTGTCCAATATAAACCTGTGCCACGCTTTTGCCATGATGGCAATTCATTGAAGTTAATGTCACGGCTAAAGAGTAAATCATGCTTCTCTTGGCGAGATAATCCTTTTACTTGGTCGGTTGCATTTTTTATATTTTCTCCTTCCTTGCGCAACATCCAATAGCAATGTGCATTGAGTGCGTTGCGATGAGCATCTTCATGACGCCAACGAAAATAATCTTCAACAGCTTTTGCATTGGGCAGTATACAAATTCGAGCATCAAAAGTTGCCATCTCATCATGTAACACACTGAACTTTGCACTGGCTTCTGCGGCTAAAATAGAAATGATTTTTCGTGTTTTACGATTAAAGCTATCATCTTTTAAATGAAACAGTAAGGAGATTTCATCGCTTTGTGTATAGCCATAAATAATATTAAAGCCACATTGCATTAAGTGAGCTGTTGTTTCGACCATCAAGTCCCTAAAACGGAGGTCAAAGGGCGCTTCAAATTTCCAAATATCTTTGGTGAGTTTGGTAAAGCCACGTCCATCCAAACGCACAACGATATATTGTTCTGGCGGTACACAGAAATCATAAGCTGTTTCATAAACACGTAATCGTGTATCTAGATCATCAAATCTCATGGTTAAACTTCTTCGTTATTCTCATGCTAAAGTTATATTTCATCACTGACTAGTTTTAGCATAATCTAAACAATAAAAAAGGAGATATAGAAGACAATGCACCTCATCGAACAACAAGCGCACTTTTGGGAACTTTATCAAACGCAAGATGACTACTATCTCAGTATTGCTGTAGATATGAGTTCTGTTGTTTCATGTTGGGATATTTATTTAATCGAAGTAGAAATTCTGGCGTATCACAACAAAGGTCGAATTGTGATCGAAGACTTGGCAAATTCAATTGTGGCTGAAACCTATCGTGGAGATTTTTCCAATTTAGCAGCTCGGAAAGTACCTAGAGAAATACAACAACAGATGCAAACCGCATTTAAGACATGGCGGTTGGCTCAAGATTAAATTTTTTATTCAGTTATGACAGTAATTGAAAAGCCATTATTTTCTATTATGTTTACTTTAAACAGCGCATCAAACCCTTCTGAACGATTCGGGACTTCTAATTTATAAAAGGTGGCTTTAACGCCTTTTTCAGCAATATTGGCTTTTCCCTCACGTTGTGCATTACGCTGTAAAGTACTGTCTAAATCCGTTTCAAAATAATATGAAATGACCTCGAAGCCAGCAGTTTTGGCAAGTTGAATATAACGGGCTCGATCGGCTTTGCTTATGTTAGTGTTATCTATCAAGATTTTGGTTTTAGAGGCTATAGCTGCTTCAAACAGTATCTTTTCGCGATGGCGTGTTTTTAGCATATCGAGATTGATACGTAGATGTGTATGGTAAAAATACTGTTGATAAAAAGTAGATTTACCCGAAGCTTGTACGCCTGTGAATAAAATCAGTTGCATGAAACACTACAAAAATACGGTTAATCGGCTATTAAATCATGTTCATGAACTTTGCTACAATCCATTCATTGTTGTAGAAAACCAATAAACTTAAAATGAAAAAATTAGTTCAATGTCAGTATTTATTTTCTGTACTTCTACTGAGTGCTGTTTCAGCATGTCAAAGTCAATTTGTCACTAAACCTAATGCACCCACTGAAGCAAGTTTGGTGGCAAATTCAGTGGGAAATGGTTTAGAAACCGAATTAGATATCGATTATGTTGTGGCATTTAAAAATTTGAAAATGGCCTATGGGCAATGTGTTGCGTTTACTGGCGAAAAAGATTTTGTATTTACGGATAATCGACTAGAAAGAGATTTAGAAATGGGAACCTTGTTTACCCGTACAGAGGGTGGGGCGTATTTATCAAAGACCTTGGTGGAATCGATTGGAAAGAATAAAACCCGTTTAACGCTATTTTTGCCCACAAGTTATAAGTCTGCTCAAGCTCGTTTTAAGTTAGATGCTAAACGCGCGCTAGGACTAGACCCATCATGTAATGTCGCAAAGCCAAGCTAAGACTAGTCTGTTCAAATCTAATTAGCTCTGCTCAGAGGCTTGTTCTGTATTTGATCTAGGGATTATCATACCTGCCAGTTTAAGCATATCTAATTGGATGGTATTCATTTGTTGTTCGATTTTCTTAAAATCAACTTTTGAAATGTCTAAATCACCGTTTAACAGTGCTGAGTTAAGCACTTGCTTATTGGCCTGTAGCACTTGTTGGCGGATACCATCAATCTCTTGGCTTTTTAAATCTAATGAAATCAATGCTGTGTTAAAGCCTTGTAGTTCACGAGTCAATGTTTTGACAGATTGTTGCAGCTCAGCTTGATTTTGCGATTGTATCGCTTGTTGTAAGTTAGCTTGGCTTTGCTGTAATTTTTCAACATAGTCACCAGTTTTCAGCTGTACGTTGGCAACATCACGTGCGATATAAAACATATTGCCTTGTTTTAAATCTTCAGTAGTTTTTGCTATTGATTGATTATTATTGTTTGAGTCGGATGTATTTTCACTTATTTGCGCAGATTCAATCGCTTGAGCGTCATCTTGTTGCCGTGATTGTTCAGCTGCTTGATTGCAGCCTAGCAGTAACATGCCTGAAATAAAAATAATAAAAGGCAAAGCCGCACCTTGTAAAAGCTTTTTCATCGTTGTCCAAAAGTAATTTAATCTGTTAAGAATTGACTATAATTTGCAAAAGTGTAGAGATTGAGGATTGTTGCAAAGGGCATACAGTCTGTAACTTTAGAGATTCATTTTTACTCAAACAAAAGCAAAAAAAGAGTGCATTTTTAGCACGCCATTGAAGGTTGTTGAAATTTAAAAATTGTGAATAAAGCTAGAGGCAGTTTTGATCGAAAATATAAAATTTTCGATCAAAACTGCAAAACATATAAATTTATTTAAAGCATAGTGCTTTTAATGCTCGATCTATTTTGCTAATTCAGCTTCAATCGCAGATGTAATTCGTGGATCATCAGCAGTGATATCTGGTGCAAAACGTGCCACGATTTCGCCATTTTTACCGATTAAGAATTTTTCAAAGTTCCAAAGGACTTCAGGTTTTGGGTTTGGTGTTAGGCCATAATCGACTAAGTCTTTCCACCAAGGGCCTTCACCAATACGCTCAGGGATTGCATGAATTAAGCTGTCATAAAGTGGATGCTTATCATCACCTGCAACTGAAATTTTAGCAAAAAGTGGGAAGTCGACATTGTACGTTAAAGAGCAAAATTGCTCGATTTCATCATTTGTTCCTGGCTCTTGTGCAAGAAAGTTATTTGCAGGAAAGCCGAGGATTTCTAAACCTTGATCTTTCTTTTCAGTATATAGTTTTTCTAAACCTTCATATTGTGGAGTAAGGCCACATTTAGATGCAACGTTAACGATTAAAAGAACTTTACCTTGATATTGATTCAAGGTCGTCGCTTCACCTTTGATGGTATTGACTGGGATGTCATAAACGGAATTGCTCATAGGGGTATCCTTAAAAATCAAAAGACAGTGATTAGAAATATGTCTAATGTTTTAGCGATATTCCAAGATTTCAGCAAGTTACATTTGTATATAAGTGTAATAAAAAAGCAGATCATACGATCTGCTTTTAAAAACTGTATCAAATTTAATCGATTATGGTGCAGCGTTTGCTTTGGCTTGAAGTGCTTGCATTTCAGTTAACAGGCTTTGTTGTAACTCAGTACCTTTCTTTTGTAGTTCCATGATTTTTTGTGGATCTGGTGAAGTCGCTAAACCAGCTTCAGACATTTCAACGCCTAGGTTATTTGACTCTTTCATTTTGTCACGTACAGATGCAACTTCAGTACTTTTTAGTGCTAAACCATCAAGATCTTTGTTGAAACCGTCCACATAAGTTTTCATTTTATCGACAACACCTTTCAGTGCATCTTTATCACCCTTTTGTGCAGCTTGCATCACTTCTGTTTGGAAGTTCAAAGCTTCTTTAGCTTTCGCTGTAGACATTGTTTGAAGTGCAGTTAAATCGCTTTTGATATCAGCAGTATTGTTGGTACTTAAGGAAACCGCAGCTGCAGCAGGTTTGCTCTCAGTTCCTGAAGCTGAATCAGCTGGTTTTTTATCACATGCAGTTAAAGCAAACGCTGAAGCACATAGTGTAGCTAGTAGTAATTTTTTCATTTATTCGAACCCTTCATTATTTAAAATTCTTATGAATTTGACGGTAATATATACAAATTCAAAAAGTTATATGCTTAATCTAGAGCATAAGATGCAAAATGCACAATTTTAAGGCAATTTTCCATAGTATTTTTGTATATAAACTTATCAATAAAGTGGAAATGGATTGTTTGAAAAATGTCCTAATCTTAAAGATTTCGCATTTGTGCTGGGGTTTGATGGGTATAACGTTTAAAAAACTCAATGAAGCTGGACGTGTGTTGATAGCCGAGATCTAAGCTAATTTTTTTAATTGAGATGCCTTGTTGGATCAATGAAATTGCATAAATAATCTTGGCGCGATTACGCCATTCAGACAGCGAAAGTTTAAGGTGCTCTTGGCTAAGTCTAAGAGCGTGCCGTTCAGTAATTTGGAAAGTATCGAGAATTTCCTGAAGGCTTTGGGGAAAGCGTGTTGTATCTGACAAATGCTCAAGAATGGGCTTGAGTGTTGGATGGTTGGTCTGCGGTAAATAATGCTCATAACACACACTATTTTGGATTTGATCCACCAACAGTTCTAATAAGTGTTGATAATAGGGAGAGGATGGAATCCCTTGTTTCTGCTGTTCTAAAACCTCTTCAATAGTATGGCGTAAAAAAGGGCGAATACTTAAAGTCTTCGTACTTTGGGACAAACTTTGACAAAGCCGGGGATGAATACGGATACAGATATAATGCGTCAGTTGATCATCCACAGCAGTACAACAATGTTCGGTTTGCGGTGGAATCCATAAACCATAACTTGGAGGAGATAGATAGGTTTGTTCTGCGACGTTGAGTTCTAGAGTCCCATTTAGACTCAAATTAAAATCACCCCACAAATTTGAATGGGGTGTAACCACATCATGCTTTTGGTAGAAAAATTCTTCTACAGAAATCAGCGCTGAATACATAGTTGAAAAGACTTAACTCTCACATTGGATGGCATTGTTTTCAGCTTTGGGATTATTTAATCCACGACTCAGCGTGAAGATTGAAATAAAGGCCAAAAGAATAAAACTCAATACACTATACAATAAAATGTTGGCATTAAAATGGTCAACAACATAGCCACCGATTAATGCACCTGTTGCAATCATGACTTGGAAGAAACCGACAAATAACGGCATGCCTTTTTCTACAGCTTGTGGGGCATGTAAAAACATCCAAATATTGGCAGTGGTTGGAAATGCGCCAAATGCAAAACCCCAAAGCGCTGTAAGAACAAATGCGCCTGATGTATGTATGGCAAATAAAGGAAAGCCAAAGAATACAACCGCAAAACAGATGGCAACGAATGCAAAGGTATAACGCACATTCAAATTACCGCTATAGCCAGCAAAAGCATTACCAAAGATACCTGCGATACCAAATAATAACAGTAGAGAACTGATGGTAGCGCTGTCAAAGCCTGCTGAATTTTTAAAGAATGGGGTTAGATAGCTATATGATGAAAAATGAGCTAAACCAATCAACAAAATAATAATCAAACCTTGTCTGGCTTTACTGATTCTTAGCAATGCGGGTAAGTCTTTAAAATGAATGGCGGATTCAGGTTTTAAGCTCGGGATAAATTTAATTCCCAACAGTAAAACAACGAAGCCGATGGCGGAGGTAATTCCAAATGATGTTCGCCAGCCATATGCGTCACTTAACCATGTCCCAATCGGTACACCAAGAACAGTAGCTAAAGTCACACCAGCCATGACTGTTGCTGTTGCTTTAGCAATAGGTAAATGGGTTGGTGCTAAACGACCACTTAAGGCAATTGCAGTCGCCCAGAATCCACCAATCGCAAATCCAAGAATAAAACGGCTCAGCAGTAAAATCTCAAAAGTTGATGCAATTGCAGTGATGGCATTGGCAAACACCATCGTTGCAGACAGTGCTAGAAGTAAGTAACGCCGATCTAAATTTTTGACTAGAACGGGAAGTAGTGGTGCTGCTACGGCGGCCATAATTCCTGGGAGGGTGATCATCAAACCTGCTGTACCAACAGATACTTGTAAATCACTGGAAATATTGTTGAGTACCCCAATCGGGAGAAACTCGCTGGTGACCAAAGCAAAAGCGGTAATTGCTACGGTTAATAGCGCCAACCAGCTCCCTTGGCTACTGGGGGGAATCTCAGACGACTGTGGTTCTGAAACTTCTGATTGCATCATATTCATGAAAATATATTCCTGCTGTAAAGCGAAAGTATATGGAGGTGTTTTTTAATTCATTAACGATCGTTATAAAAATAAAATATTTGATTAATTTTGTGTTGTCAATTAATTTAATAGTGTTCGTTATAAAAATATATGTGAAAGTTATGGCTGATTCTGAAAAACATGCTTTAGTCGCTGAAAAACAAGCACCTAAGCGTGGGCGTGGTCGTCCTAAATGTTTTGATGAACAACAAGCGCTACAAAAAGCTATGTTGTTGTTCTGGGAATATGGCTATGAATCCACATCGATGAGCGACTTAACCAAAGCCTTAAATCTTACTGCGCCCAGTATCTATAGTAGTTTTGGTGATAAATCACAGTTGTTTCATGCCTGTTTAGAATACTACTTAAAGCATGAGGCATGCCCTTTGGAGGTGATTTTTCAACAAGCCAAAACGGCAAAAATCGCCATTGAAATTTATTTGTATGAAAACCTTAAAAAACTGGTTCAACAGAATAAACCGACGGGTTGTATGTTGGTTACCGCAACCATGAATTGTTCACAAGAACATGCACCCATTCAGCATGATCTCTTGCTGAAAAGACAACAAGTCAAAGAAAATATTTATCAACGTTTGCAACAGGGTGTCAAAGAAGGTGATTTAAATCCCCACGCCAATATTCAGGCGATGACAGATTATTATTCAACGGTGATTCAAGGTTTAACCATGCAAGCCCGTGATGGGGTGAGTACTGAACAGTTACAAAGTGTAGTGATTTTGGCAATCAAAACTTGGGAATTATTCTAAGTTTAAAACGAATAAAATAGCATTTGTCTGAAAAGCCCTATAGATGTCTGAAATGCCATATTTAAATTTATTCCGACTTCATCGATAATTATTTCCAGATCCTATTCGATAGTCAAGATTATGTATAGCAATTCAAAACCCATGTGGTGGGCAATCAGTTTACCGATTATTGCAGTATTGATTTGGTCAATGAATATTGCAGTGACACGTTATGTTTCGGATTATATTTCGCCTGTCAGTATTAGCTTTTATCGCTGGTTAGTGGCATTTATTATTTTGACTCCATTTATGTTGCCCCAAGTGTGGAAGCAACGTCATTTGGTTAAACAACATTTTATGCAATTTGTGGTGCTGAGTGCTTTTGGTATGTTTTTGTATCAAGGTTTAGCATATAGTGCAGCGCATTACACCACAGCAACCAATATGGGCATTATCAACGCCTTTATTCCGGTATTTACCATTTTTGTTTCGATTCTTATTTTACGTGAAATTCCCAATCGCTTTGCTGTAGTCGGCAGTATCTTGTCCTTTCTCGGTTTGTTATATGTGATTGGCCGAGGGGATTTTAGCAACTTGACTCAATTGGCAGGGCACTCTGGTGATTTGATCATGGTCTTGGCCGTGTTCTTTTATGCTTTTTATGGAGTCTTTCTAAAAAAATGGCAATTGAAAGTCCCATTACTGCTGAGTCTCTATGTGCAAATTGCATTGACCTTAGTCTACCATTTACCGTTTGTAGTTTATTATGGGATTGATGCGATTAACCAAGGTAATGTTGCCAGCGTTTTATATGCAGGTATATTACCTTCTCTTGTTGCACCTTTATTGTGGATGATGGCTGTACAATATCTAGGTCCAAATCGAACCAGCATTTTTATGAATTTAATGCCAGTATTTACTGCAATCATTGCCTACTTTTGGTTGCATGAGGCTTGGACGATGTCGCATACGATTGGTGGTATTGTTATTTTAGTAGGAATAGCATTGGCACAAAAAAAGTCACTTAGTGTCAAAAAAAGTACATTATTGAGTTAAAATTCAAAGTATTTTGAGTGAAAAATGTTCATTTAAAAACTTATTTTTTACGCTTTTTAAGTATTAAATCTGAGCAAAATTTGTTTTTTAATTAGTGATTTATCTATTGAAAATGCAAATAATAAAACAAATTTAAACACTTAGTTTTATTATTGAAATTGACGTTATTTGCAATTCACTAAAATGAACAGATATTGCTCAGAAGAATATATTTGTATTCAAAAAAAAATTATAGGATAATATTTTCATCGTAGCGAATTAAGAATTTCTTAATTAAATTGTTCTACACTGAATTTTTCATACCCTCTGGATGTGTTTAACGCATCCTTTTTTATACTCAGCCAACCCTATATGTGGCTGAGTTTTTTTTTGCTTTTTTATTGGCAATATTTAAACTCATGTTGGAGTGATATTTTAAAGTGTTTAAGCGCGAATCACTTGTGCAGTGCATGCATCGATTATTTTACTTGGCTCGCCACTTAAACCAAGATCACCATTTAAATAATTCAATTCAGAACCAAAATATTGACTGGCTTGTTGTAAAGACCTTGCAGGTTCCAAACCTGCCGAATTTGCACTGGTCGACACAATAAAACCATTAAAGGCATTACATAAGGCAATACACAAAGGATGATTGGTTACACGAACTGCGACCTGAGCATGCTTGCCTTTAATCCATTGTGGAATTTTATCATCAGCTGGAAGTAGCCAAGTTGTTGCACGTTCTGCTCTAGAGCGTTGTGTCCATGATTGAATGATTTGTTCACGAATAATAGGGTCAATTTCTGTCAATAGATGCTCAACTTGTGAGAGTTGTCCTGCCAATAAAATGACACCTTTCTCTATAGGGCGTTGTTTAAGCCTTAAAATTTCTAAAAAAGCCTGTTCATTGAAAGGATCACAGCCTAACCCCCATACTGCCTCTGTTGGATAAGCCAAGACTTTACCTTGTTGAAGAATTTGTGCAGCTTCAGCAACTGAGGTTGTAATCATCTATGTTTACCTTGCCATTTCGTAGAATAAACTACTATTGTGAACCTTAATAACTGACTCGGCAACGTAAGTACAGCCCAGATTGTTGAATACAGTGACCCAGAAGTTCTAATTCCATGAGATCGCTTGTGAGTTGTGCTATTTTTAAATTTGAACTTTGAGCGAGGGTATCTAAATCTTGTCCAATCCAATCCAGCAACTGATATAGGTTAAATAAATGCTCAGGAATTTGTGGCATTGGGGATTGGGATTCAGGTTGTTGTGCGCAGTGCCATTGGGTTGGAAGTGCTAGATCTTCAACAATCTGTTCTGGATGGTCGACCAGAATAGCACCTTCACGAATGAGTTGATGACATCCTTGATGATGTTCTCCATAAATATGCCCAGGAATTGCAAAAATCACTTTGCCTTGTTCGGCGGCGGCTTGCGCCGTAATCAGTGAACCACTGCCGAGTTGGGCTTCTGCGACAACAACACCTAAGCTTAAACCACTCACGATTCGATTACGATAAGGAAAGTTTCGTTGAATAGGCTGAGTTTCTGGTAAGTATTCAGTTAGGATTGTTCCTGCATGTTGCAAAATTTGCTCTTGTAACTGTCTATTTTGGCTCGGATAAACCAGATCTAAGCCTGTACCGATCACAGCAATAGTTCGATGATGTTTTAGTCCACCCATGTGTGCAGCTTCATCTATTCCCAACGCTAAACCACTGGTAATAAAAAAGCCTTTTTCACTCAGATAGTAAGCAAAATCATAAGCCACTTGTTTTCCATGAGGACTGGCCTTTCGACTACCTACTATGGCGATTTGTGGTTGACTTAGATTTTGGAATGAACCTTTACCAAACAGAATAGGGGGATGATCATGATAAGGCAAAAGTTGTTGAGGGTAATGAGGATCAGTATCTAAAAGAATAAAATCAGTATGCTGTTGAATTTTATCGAAGCAAACTTGAAATTTGGATTGCCCAAGCGCAGTGAGAAATTCCTTGGCTCTTTCAAGATGGTTTTTATGAATTTTAGCTTCAGACCAGCGGTTTAAATTTTCAGGTTGCAGTGCTTTTACGATGGAACCAAAATGTGTTTCTAATTTACGAAAAGCGCTGAGCGAATGTTGAACCAAATACCAAAGTCTGATGGCATCATATTGGTCATTGGATATTTGCTTCAACATATTTAAATCACATCATGAAAAACTTAATTGTCTGCAATTGCAGGCGGTTTAATTTCAGCACCCATTTTAATAGGTAAATTACTTTCCAAAATATAGGCATAGCTGAGGTGATCAAAACTCTTAAAGATCATCAGTGTACCAATTTTTTGACTTGGTAGCTTCACCGACTCTTTGGTTTTTGGGTCACGGACTGTTTCACCTTGTTGGTAAATACTAAAGACCTGTCCAGGTTTAGCACCTTGTAAGCTCCCACGGTCAATGGTGACTACACTATATTGCGCTGCTGTACCAATTGAACCTTGTACACGAACCACTTTACCGCCACTGGTGACTTCATTGGTGGTGGTTGGATAGAACAAACTTGGTAATTCGGCATCATAGCTTGGCAGGACATAATCGCCCTTACGCACTTCAGCATTATAACTTTTGGTTAACTCAAGAGTGGTTACATCATTTTCACCAGCCGCCGCAGTTGCAGAAGCAACCTCAGTTAATTCCATGCCCGCATTAAACTTTTTGCCTTCAGCATTGAGGAAAGTATAAGGTTTGCCTTCACGATAGATCCCATAACGTTGACCCACGACTAAGCCATTTCCACGCGCATAAACGGTTTGTCCTGCACCCGTAATAACACGATTATCAGCAGCACCGATGGTATAAGGAATGTTCTGTAAAGATTCAGGATTGACTACAATACTGTGTTCTAACCACGGTTGAATATCTGATAATGGAATCACTGAAATCGCATTATTTAAGGATTCAACGCGTATTTGAGGGCGTAAAGATGTCCCACCTTGATGACGACGGATAATTCCATCACAACCATCACCTTCATCTACACCAATCAGTGGGCGACCATCTAGAGTACACAACAATAATTTATCGCCAGGATAAATCCAATGTGGATTTTTAACATGCTTATTGCTTGCCCAGATTTCAGGCCAGCGCCAAGGCTTGCTTAAAAATTTCCCCGCAATATCCCATAACGTATCACCACGTTTCACCACATAGACATTGGGTGCGCTGGATTTCAGTGCAGGTGGATTGGTGTTTGGACTTGCGTGTGTGATTTCCATGTAAGTGAATCCTGCACTTAAACATAGTGTCACAGCAAGTAATTGTTTCTTGAACCCCTTGGCATGAAAGTTCGTTATGCCAGTTAAAACCTTTTTCATTATCATAATTCCTAAAATTATGTCTCTATATGCGTTATAATACGCATATTACACACATTTTTTTAATGAAGCATATTCTTCATTTAGTTTTAAGATCAATGGCATAGCAACAGAGGGTACAGTATGGCCTTATTACCTATTTTAAGTTTTCCTGATCCCCGTTTACGCACCATTGCAAAACCTGTCGATGTGGTAACTGATGAAATTCGCCAGTTAGCAGCAGACATGTTTGAAACCATGTATGAAGCGCCAGGTATTGGTCTGGCTGCTACACAGGTCGATCAGCATATTCAGCTTATCGTAATGGATCTGTCTGAAGACAAAGACCAACCTATGGTGTTCATTAACCCCAAAATAACACCGCTTACAGAAGAAACCTTATCTTATGAGGAAGGCTGTCTTTCTGTTCCTCAAATATACGATAAAGTTGAGCGTCCGTCACGAGTTAAAATTGAAGCAATTAACCTTGAAGGTCAAGCTTTTGAAGTCGAAGCGGATGATCTATTGGCGGTATGTATTCAACATGAAATGGATCACTTAAACGGTAAATTATTTGTGGATTACTTATCCCCTTTAAAGCGTCAACGTGCGCGTGAAAAAGTGGAAAAAGTGGTTCGTCAGCGTGAAAAGCAAAAAGTTCCAGCAAAACGTTGATCTGAGTCAGTTGAATTTTAAAAACTTTTAAAATTTTCCTGCAATACAAAGCCCAATTTTGTTTGGGCTTTGTTATACTCTGGCTCGAAAAATGTTGAGACGAACGTTTTGTTGAGAATAGGTTTACTGCTCGGTTTTACCGCAGTTTTTTTACAGATTGCTGTATTTTTACAGCCTTTGCTACCGAAGCAATATCAAATTGCGCCGGTCTGTGAAACTATTACTCAAGCTTTAGTACAAAGTCATTTCTACGAAAAGCATCAACATAGCACTCATCATCAACATCAATCTGTATCTTCTGCACATGAAGCTGCCAGTCATGACCATCTGTTGGCCCATGCTGAGCATGCAGTGCCAGAGCAACCAAGTTCACATCACCATGATGCGGGTCACCAGTGCCAATACTGTACAGTCTATGGCAATCTGGTTTTACCTCCTGAACTTGAAGTCAAAGAAATATTAGATCGTATTCAAGTGCGACTGGTTGCATTTCAAAAAGCATTTCGACATGTCTATTTTGTATTGCAACGTTTATTTTTACTTCCTCAAGGGCGAGCCCCGCCACTTTTCGCATAAATCAAAAACTTAATTTTTAGGGTCTTCATTGACTCCAGCCTTGTTTAATTTATGATGTAAGAGAAAGAAAATGGCTCAACCTCAATTCTTTTTACAGCCTTTAGCGGCTGCGGTTTGTGTTGCTTGTTATTCTACAGCGACGTTTGCACACGATCAGGAACATGCAGCTCAACTTGCTCCAATCGTGGTTACAGCACAGTTAAATAATGATGCCAATGGTTTGATTATTCATGCTGATCCAAAACAGCCGATTCAACCTGTACCTGCCACAGATGGTGCTGATTATTTGCAAAGTATTGCAGGCTTTAATTCGATTAAAAGCGGTGGAACCAATGGAGATGTCACATTCCGCGGCATGTTTGGTTCACGGATTAAAATTTTAACAGATGGTACCGAAAATCTAGGCGCATGTCCTGCACGCATGGATGCACCTACATCGTATATTCAACCTGAAAGTTTTGACCGTATTTCGGTGGTAAAAGGGCCTCAGACAGTCCAATATGCCAATACAGGTTCAGCAGCCACGGTGATTTTTGAACGTCAAAAACCAACCTTAACAGATGATAAAAATTATCAAGGTCAAGCCAGTGTTTTAGCCGGTTCTTTTGGACGTTTGGATCACAATATTGAAGCTGTTGTAGGTGACAGTAAAAAGTATATGCGTATCAATGCCAATCGTTCTGAGTCAAACAGCTATGAGGATGGTGATGGCAACAAAGTACCTTCTTCTTGGGAACGCTGGAATACTGATTTAGCCTTAGGCTGGACACCCGATGAAGATACATGGGTTGAACTGACAGGTGGTAAAGCCGATGGTGAGGCTGAATACGCAGGCCGAACCATGGATGGTTCTCAATTTGCACGTGAAAGCTTAGGCTTACGTGTTGAAAAGAAGAATTTAAGCCCTGTGATTAAAAAACTCGAAGGGCAAGTGGACTATAGTTATAACGACCATATTATGGATAACTTTAGTTTACGTACTCCACCAATGATACATGATATGAATACACATCAAATGGTGTCGAATCCAATGGCAATGCAGGTGACACGCCGTACTTTAAATAGTCGTTTAGCCATGACCAGTGAATGGGATAAGCTCAGTTTAATTACTGGGGTGGATTCTCAGCTGAACAAACATGGTGGCAGTATGTCATCACCCACCATGCCATCCATGAATATTGCATTTAGAGAGGATATGCGCTTCCAATCTTATGGTGCTTTCGGAGAAATGACCTATCGATTCAATGATGCTTATAAATTGGTGACAGGTGCACGAATTGATCAAGTTAAAATTGATGCATTAAAACTGAATGATCAACGTAAAGAAACTTTGCCAAGTGCATTTATTCGTTTAGAAAATCAATATCCTGAACATAATGCCAAATCTTATATTGGTTTAGGTTATGTGGAACGGGTTCCAGATTATTGGGAGCTATTCAGTACTGCACATGGTAATACTGGTATGTCTAAACCGACGTTTAATGATCTAAATACTGAAAAAACTTTACAGTTGGATCTCGGTTATCAATACCAACATGATGCATTGAGTGTATGGACATCAGCATATGCAGGGCTGATTAATGACTTTATTTTATTGAGTTATCATAATCATCCAAAAGCTGGAATGGGTGGGCATGATCACGGTTCTTCATTCAGTGCTGGGGCAAAAAATGTCGATGCAACTATCGCGGGTGCTGAAGCGGGGATCGGTTATCAATTTACTGATGCGATTCAAGCGGATTTAAGTGCAATGTATGCATGGGGCGAAAATACTGATACACATAAACCATTGCCACAAATTGCGCCTTTAGAAGGTCGTTTGAATTTACGTTATGTTCAAGATAAATATTCTTTAGGTTTATTATGGCGTGCAGTGGCGAAACAAGATCGTATTAGCTTAAATCAAGGTAATATTGTCGGTTACGACACTGGTGAAAGTAAAAGCTTTACCACCTTGGCATTGAATGCGTCATATAACATTCAAAAAGATCTAAATCTTGCTGTTGGTGTCGACAATATCTTAGATAAAACCTATACCGAGCATTTAAACAAATTGGGTGTAGGTGCGGATGGTCAAGTCGGTACTCAACAATTTAATAATACAGGGCGTAATTATTGGGCTCGTATTAGCATGAAATTTTAATTGATTTAAAACTGAATTTTTACAGAAATATGAGGATGTTCTATGAGTAATGACAGTAATAAGTTGTCACCTGAAAAATCGTTTTGGGGATGGAAATTGCTGATAATCGCAATTATTTTAAGCTGTATTTTTATGGGAATCTTCTATTTGGCGATTACCAACGAGCCTGACTATATGCCAAGCCAAAAACAGAATGCAGCTCAGCAACATGATATGTCTAAGATGAGTCATGAAAGTATGCCAAACATGGAACATTCGGCTTCTGAAGCAACACATTCTCATTGATGAATGGGTAATGTGACGCGAAGTCATGTAATGTGAAACAAGGGGAGGCCAATTGGCTTCCCCTTGTTTTTTCGAGTGTTTCTATTTGATGATAAAGTGCGTTTGCTGGATAGATCTTACTGATGCATACTCGCTAACTGTTTCCCCGCATTTTGATAAAGTTTGAGTGCATATTCTTGTTCTGCACGACCATTCTGTTGCAAATATTGATCCAGTTTGTCGATATGTTTAGCACCACGGTAGAGCAGGGTGTTTTTTGCAATTAAATAAAGCGGATACCAAGCCAAAGTACGTGGCTTGAGTCCTAGGTTTTTCATTTTACGTTGCCCAATAAAAAACTGAGTAATATCCAAATGATTTTGATAGGCCTTTTTTTGCAAAAAGGAATTGAAGTGTTTGTAGTGTCGTTCAAAAGGCTCTTTGGATAAGCTGATGGCTAAAGCTTTGCTACTTTCATCGGCCTTGGGGTGGGCATAATTCATCCATTGCAGTAGTTTCCATGCGTCAGACTCTTTGCTGACTAGCCATTTTTCATCTACTCCCATTAACCAGCCTGTATATTTCCAAAAATGCATGATGGCTTCTGATTCGATTTTGCTTGGAAAAATACCAATGGCTCTGACACCGAGAAGTAACACCGCACTAAATGCGATATTGGTCATGGCTTGATCATATTGATTGATCGGCGCTCCCCAAATATCGTTATCCCAGTCTTTGGATTTATTGAGTTGATGCCGTACCAGCGAATGAATAAAACGCACATAAATGGTTGAAGTAAAACCATTATTAAAACGAGAGAAACTATCTTGTTGATTGACATCAAGCCACCATTTGTGGGTTTCAGCTAAGCGTTTCCCCGCATATTTATGTAAAGCACCCGTCATAATTAACGGTTGATTAAAACCTGGGTATTGATAACCCGTCATTAAAGCCACATCGCGTAAAATAAAAGTGCCATTTGTCCCTAAGCGATGAGTAAATTTGATTGCCGTTTCAATTTTAGCTGGATCAAGCCAAGTCGGCGCTTGTTCAACCATTTTAAAAAAATCAGTTAATTCAGGGATATCATTGGGAAGTTTATCCAAACCTTGATACAGGGCTGTTTCAAAAAGTTTTCTATTTTGTCTTGGATTAGTCATTACCCAATCCATAACTTTATCCATCGCGATATCACCAGTCTGTAAGGCACGATTGAGTGAAAGATATTCGTCATAACTGGGTTGTAGCTGCTGGTCTGTAAAATAATAAAAAAGCTTAGACTTCATATTTGTTTGTGCCATGGTCTCAAATGAGGCAAGGCGTTGTGGCTTAATTAATGTTTGCATTTTGAGCATGACCTGATTATTGTTTAGTCAAACTCTAATATGAATAATTATTCGCATTCAATTCGCATTTTGGAGTAAACCGCAAGATGAGAAAACAACCACAACAACAACGTGCTCGAAATGTCGTAGATAGTATCTTGGAAGCAACTCAATTATGTGTTGCTGAATATGGCTTAATCAATGTCACCACACCCAAAATTTCAGAAAAATCAGGTGTCAGTGTTGGTTCTATCTATCAGTATTTTGGCAACAAAGAAGAAATTATTCAGGAGCTTTTAAGTCGTAAAAGTGAGCAGTTGGGGCTTGCACTGAAACACATTGCGATTAGCCAAGAAGGATTGAGCTTAGAAGAAATTATTCCACTTAGTATTCAATTCGGTTTTGACATGATGAAAGCTGATGGTGGTTTTTTTATTGAAGTGTTGAAACATTGGCATGGTTATAACAATTCAGAAGCAGCAAAAGTGCTAGAAAAGCATTTCTATGAAGTGGGATTGTATGTATTTAGCCGTTTTTTTAATCATTGGAGTTTTGAAGTACTTAAAAATAAATCCTTTGTGATTATCAATAGTACGCTTTTTACAATGATGCGTTATGTCAGTCATAATAATTTTCTAATTTCAGAACAGCAGCTCAAAAAAGAATTAACTTTGATGATTCTGGCTTATTTAGAGCAAGGCGCCAGCCCTAATCCGCTTTAAGATAGTCTTTAATGGTGGTAAGGATCCATAGATTGTACTTGATCTATATAGACATACATCCAAATACAACTAAAGCTTGGTTTTATAGAACCCATTTTATAGAGTTGGTTTTATAGAGTGAGTTTTATAGTGTTGGTTTTAGCGAGTCTAATTGTTTGAGTTGGGGCAGAACATTGATCTATTTATCGGGAATTGTTGGATGCTTCTATTTAATAATAAAACTGATCTATCTCCTTATATAGATTTTAATCGCCGTATCTCTATTAAATTGTATTTATAACAATGCTAGGGGCATACAAGAGGCCGTTTTACTTGTTTTAGCGAATATATGATGGGGGTATTGGTTTTTTTATTGCTGTGTTTTTATGCAAAAAAGCAGATTTTTAAAGAAAAAGTGCTGTTTTAGAGGAATAAATAAGCAAGTGATAGAAAAAATGAAAAATAATTAAAAAAAGGGGTTGTGTTGGTTTGTTAATGCTGTAGAATGCACATCCATCGGCGGTGATGTTAAATAAAACTTCTGATAAATCAGGCACTTGATTAAGTTGTTAAGATTTCGAATTGAGATTTTAAGATGAGATTGGAGTTGGGTTTGTTGGAAAAAATAATTAACATTATAGATTGACTTTTTAGAGATAGAGAGTAGTATAGCCGACCTAGCTTGATGCTGACGAAGTATTGAGAAGATCATTAAGAGAATATGAAGAACAACTTGTGTGGATTTTTACTGATTGATTGATCGAAATATTATCATTGATTGATTGGTTTAAATTACTCGAAGTTTATTTGAGAGAATTTGTCAGTACATTGATGAGCCAGAATTGTGACCTTAAGTCACTAATGATTTTTAACTGAAGAGTTTGATCATGGCTCAGATTGAACGCTGGCGGCAGGCTTAACACATGCAAGTCGAGCGGGGGAGATTGCTTCGGTAATTGACCTAGCGGCGGACGGGTGAGTAATACTTAGGAATCTGCCTATTAATGGGGGACAACATCTCGAAAGGGATGCTAATACCGCATACGCCCTACGGGGGAAAGCAGGGGATCACTTGTGACCTTGCGTTAATAGATGAGCCTAAGTCGGATTAGCTAGTTGGTGGGGTAAAGGCCTACCAAGGCGACGATCTGTAGCGGGTCTGAGAGGATGATCCGCCACACTGGGACTGAGACACGGCCCAGACTCCTACGGGAGGCAGCAGTGGGGAATATTGGACAATGGGGGGAACCCTGATCCAGCCATGCCGCGTGTGTGAAGAAGGCCTTATGGTTGTAAAGCACTTTAAGCGAGGAGGAGGCTCTTCTAGTTAATACCTAGGATGAGTGGACGTTACTCGCAGAATAAGCACCGGCTAACTCTGTGCCAGCAGCCGCGGTAATACAGAGGGTGCGAGCGTTAATCGGATTTACTGGGCGTAAAGCGTGCGTAGGCGGCTTTTTAAGTCGGATGTGAAATCCCCGAGCTTAACTTGGGAATTGCATTCGATACTGGGAAGCTAGAGTATGGGAGAGGATGGTAGAATTCCAGGTGTAGCGGTGAAATGCGTAGAGATCTGGAGGAATACCGATGGCGAAGGCAGCCATCTGGCCTAATACTGACGCTGAGGTACGAAAGCATGGGGAGCAAACAGGATTAGATACCCTGGTAGTCCATGCCGTAAACGATGTCTACTAGCCGTTGGGGCCTTTGAGGCTTTAGTGGCGCAGCTAACGCGATAAGTAGACCGCCTGGGGAGTACGGTCGCAAGACTAAAACTCAAATGAATTGACGGGGGCCCGCACAAGCGGTGGAGCATGTGGTTTAATTCGATGCAACGCGAAGAACCTTACCTGGTCTTGACATAGTAAGAACTTTCCAGAGATGGATTGGTGCCTTCGGGAACTTACATACAGGTGCTGCATGGCTGTCGTCAGCTCGTGTCGTGAGATGTTGGGTTAAGTCCCGCAACGAGCGCAACCCTTTTCCTTATTTGCCAGCACTTCGGGTGGGAACTTTAAGGATACTGCCAGTGACAAACTGGAGGAAGGCGGGGACGACGTCAAGTCATCATGGCCCTTACGACCAGGGCTACACACGTGCTACAATGGTCGGTACAAAGGGTTGCTACCTAGCGATAGGATGCTAATCTCAAAAAGCCGATCGTAGTCCGGATTGGAGTCTGCAACTCGACTCCATGAAGTCGGAATCGCTAGTAATCGCGGATCAGAATGCCGCGGTGAATACGTTCCCGGGCCTTGTACACACCGCCCGTCACACCATGGGAGTTTGTTGCACCAGAAGTAGGTAGTCTAACCGTAAGGAGGACGCTTACCACGGTGTGGCCGATGACTGGGGTGAAGTCGTAACAAGGTAGCCGTAGGGGAACCTGCGGCTGGATCACCTCCTTAACGAAAGATTGACGATTGGTAAGAATCCACAACAAGTTGTTCTTCATTGATGTATCTGAGGGTCTGTAGCTCAGTTGGTTAGAGCACACGCTTGATAAGCGTGGGGTCACAAGTTCAAGTCTTGTCAGACCCACCAAGTCTACTGAACACAGAAGAGCAGATATATTAAGATCTTAAGCTGGGGACTTAGCTTAGTTGGTAGAGCGCCTGCTTTGCACGCAGGAGGTCAACGGTTCGACTCCGTTAGTCTCCACCACTAATTACAGACTAAGTGATTACAGAACTTAGTAAGCCGATAGCTTATTAAGTTCTGTGATTTATCACAGTTAACTACTCGCTGACGAGGCGGTAGTGAATCATTAACAGAATATATTTGAGTTGAAATAATTGTTTAACTCGTTTTAGTTGATGTTAGCAAGCAATTGTTAATATTGAATGAAATGAGAACTAGCGATAAAACTGAATCAAGCGTTTTGGTATATGAATTAAATTGAAGCTGTATAGTGATTAAATTCACAGGCAACAAATAGAAGTGGTTGAATCCATATTGTTGATCCTCCTTGTAGGGATTAGCGACTGTTTGGGGTTGTATAGTCAAGTAATTAAGTGCATGTGGTGGATGCCTTGGCAGTCAGAGGCGATGAAAGACGTAATAGCCTGCGATAAGCTTCGGGGAGGCGGCAAATATCCTGTGATCCGGAGATTTCTGAATGGGGAAACCCACTTACCATAAGGTAGGTATCGCATGATGAATACATAGTCATGCGAGGCGAACGAGGGGAAGTGAAACATCTCAGTACCCTTAGGAAAAGAAATCAATTGAGATTCCCTCAGTAGCGGCGAGCGAACGGGGATCAGCCCATTAAGTTATATGTGTTTTAGCGGAAAGCTCTGGGAAGTGCTACCGTAGAGGGTGATAGTCCCGTACACGAAAGGGCACATATAATGATGACGAGTAGGGCGAGGCACGTGAAACCTTGTCTGAATATGGGGGGACCATCCTCCAAGGCTAAATACTCCTGACTGACCGATAGTGAACCAGTACCGTGAGGGAAAGGCGAAAAGAACCCCTGTGAGGGGAGTGAAATAGATCCTGAAACCGCATGCATACAAGCAGTGGGAGCCGACTTGTTCGGTGACTGCGTACCTTTTGTATAATGGGTCAGCGACTTATATTCAGTAGCAAGGTTAACCGTATAGGGGAGCCGTAGAGAAATCGAGTCTTAATAGGGCGTTTAGTTGCTGGGTATAGACCCGAAACCGGGTGATCTATCCATGAGCAGGTTGAAGGTTGGGTAACACTAACTGGAGGACCGAACCCACTGTCGTTGAAAAGCCAGGGGATGACTTGTGGATAGGGGTGAAAGGCTAATCAAACTCGGTGATAGCTGGTTCTCCCCGAAAGCTATTTAGGTAGCGCCTCGGACGAATACCATAGGGGGTAGAGCACTGTTTCGGCTAGGGGGTCATCCCGACTTACCAAACCGATGCAAACTCCGAATACCTATGAGTACTATCCGGGAGACAGACTGCGGGTGCTAACGTCCGTAGTCAAGAGGAAAACAATCCAGACCGCCAGCTAAGGCCCCAAAATTATAGTTAAGTGGGAAACGATGTGGGAAGGCATAGACAGCTAGGAGGTTGGCTTAGAAGCAGCCACCCTTTAAAGAAAGCGTAATAGCTCACTAGTCGAGTCGGCCTGCGCGGAAGATGTAACGGGGCTAAAACTATATGCCGAAGCTGCGGATGTATACTTAGTATACGTGGTAGGGGAGCGTTCTGTAAGCCGATGAAGGTGTATTGAGAAGTATGCTGGAGGTATCAGAAGTGCGAATGCTGACGTGAGTAACGACAATGCGAGTGAAAAACTCGCACGCTGAAAGACCAAGGGTTCCAGTCCAACGTTAATCGGGGCTGGGTGAGTCGACCCCTAAGGCGAGGCCGAGAGGCGTAGTCGATGGGAAATTGGTTAATATTCCAATACTTCTGTGTAATGCGATGAGAGGACGGAGAAAGTTAAGTCAGCCTGGCGTTGGTTGTCCAGGTGAAAGGCAGTAGGCATGCATCTTAGGCAAATCCGGGGTGCTCTATGCTGAGAGCTGATAGCAAGCTAGTTTACTAGCGAAGTGGCTGATACTATGCTTCCAGGAAAAGTCTCTAAGCTTCAGTTACACAGGAATCGTACCCGAAACCGACACAGGTGGTCAGGTCGAGTAGACCAAAGCGCTTGAGAGAACTCTGCTGAAGGAACTAGGCAAAATGGTACCGTAACTTCGGGAGAAGGTACGCTGCTGACGGTGATAGGACTTGCTCCTTGAGCTATTGGCAGCCACAGAAACCAGGCCCCTGCAACTGTTTATTAAAAACATAGCACTCTGCAAACACGAAAGTGGACGTATAGGGTGTGATGCCTGCCCGGTGCTGGAAGGTTAATTGATGGGGTTAGCGTAAGCGAAGCTCTTGATCGAAGCCCCAGTAAACGGCGGCCGTAACTATAACGGTCCTAAGGTAGCGAAATTCCTTGTCGGGTAAGTTCCGACCTGCACGAATGGCATAATGATGGGGGCGCTGTCTCCAGCAGAGACTCAGTGAAATCGAATTCGCCGTGAAGATGCGGTGTACCCGCGGCTAGACGGAAAGACCCCGTGAACCTTTACTGCAGCTTGACATTGAACTTTGATCTTACTTGTGTAGGATAGGTGGGAGGCTTTGAAGTAGTGACGCCAGTTGCTATGGAGCCATCCTTGAAATACCACCCTGGTAATATTGAGGTTCTAACTCTGTCCCGTTATCCGGGACGAGGACCATGTCTGGTGGGTAGTTTGACTGGGGCGGTCTCCTCCTAAAGAGTAACGGAGGAGTACGAAGGTGCGCTCAGCGTGGTCGGAAATCACGCGTAGAGTATAAAGGCAAAAGCGCGCTTAACTGCGAGACCCACAAGTCGAGCAGGTACGAAAGTAGGTCTTAGTGATCCGGTGGTTCTGTATGGAAGGGCCATCGCTCAACGGATAAAAGGTACTCTGGGGATAACAGGCTGATACCGCCCAAGAGTTCATATCGACGGCGGTGTTTGGCACCTCGATGTCGGCTCATCTCATCCTGGGGCTGAAGCAGGTCCCAAGGGTATGGCTGTTCGCCATTTAAAGAGGTACGCGAGCTGGGTTTAGAACGTCGTGAGACAGTTCGGTCCCTATCTACCGTGGGCGTTGGAAATTTGAGAGGATCTGCTCCTAGTACGAGAGGACCAGAGTGGACGAACCTCTGGTGTACCGGTTGTGACGCCAGTCGCATCGCCGGGTAGCTATGTTCGGAAGGGATAACCGCTGAAAGCATCTAAGCGGGAAGCCTACCTCAAGATAAGATTTCCCTAGGACTTTATGTCCTCTAAAGAGCCGTTGAAGACTACGACGTTGATAGGTTGGATGTGGAAGTGCGGTGACGCATGAAGCTGACCAATACTAATTGCTCGTGAGGCTTGACTATACAACACCCAAGCAGTTGTATACGAACTTCGAAAGAAGTAAGCATCATTTGATTCATAAAAGATCAAACATACTTGATTTAGTTGTAAAGCTAGTTAAAATATTCAACTCAAATGTTCTGTTAAACTCATTTGGTACGAAGTAAGGCATTTAAATAAGACCCGAACAAGTCCATAACAGTTTGCTGGCGACAATAGCAAGAGTGAACCACCTGATCCCTTCCCGAACTCAGAAGTGAAACCTCTTAGCGCTGATGGTAGTGTGGGGTTACCCATGTGAGAGTAAGTCATCGCCAGCTTTTAAATCTAAAACACCCCGGTCTCTAGCGAGAACGGGGTGTTTTTTTATGCGCAGTGCTTATTATCGGTCGGAATGAAAGAGATCTAGTCATATTAAGTAAATAGAAATACGCACAAGAATTAAAGTGCATAAATAACTGAAAATTAATACATTTTTGTAAATGCAAAAAGAAAACCCCATCAGGATGATGGGGTTTTCTTCGTATTGGTGTGTTAGATTTGACTCCTGTCGAATCTCACGTCCTGTGTGTTTTCTTATTCTCAATGAGACTTCCTGTCTCTTTATGCTTTGTATGATAAGCGCAATGTCTAGGTCAGTATATTCGCTAATCACTGCGATTGTTGTAGGTTAAAGCTTACAAGATGATCCAATTAAAAATTAAGACCCAATTCGCTCAGTTACCAATATGAAATGGTGAGATGGATACTTTTGTTTAAAATAAATCGATAAGTCATAACAATATTGAGGGAATTTAAAATGAAGGCTTTTCGACAGTGCTTAATCTATTTGCCCCTATTGCTCAGCTGTAGCTTGTTGAGTGCATGTAATGCTCAAAATAATCAAACCACTAAGGATAACTCTTTAATTAACCAGAGCTATCAGATCAAAAGAGTCGCGACATTTGATGAACCTTGGGCAATGGCTGAGTTGGCTGATGGTCGTTTACTGATTACCGAAAGGAGAGGAAAGTTAAAACTGTTTGATCCTTCTACATTGAAAAGTATAGAAATTTTAGGGCTTCCCGAAGTGGCTTATGGTGGGCAAGGGGGCTTAGGCGATATTGTTCTACATCCTGATTTTGCAAACAATCATCAAATTTATTTAAGTTATGCCGAAACAGGAAAAGGGGGATATGGTGCGGTTGTGATTCGTGGTGAATTAAATCTTCAAGAGAAAAATCCCCGAATAATCAATATCAAAAAAATTTGGAAACAAGTTCCTAAAGTTTCAGGGCAAGGGCATTATGCACATCGAATGATTTTTGCAAAGGATGGCAAGCTCTGGATTAGTTCTGGTGAACGCCAGAAATTTGATCCTGCTCAAGATATGAATTCAAACTTAGGCAAAGTTTTAAGACTGAATGATGATGGTACTGTTGTTGCAGATCATCCATTTACTCAACAAGGTGAGATTGCAAAACAAGTATGGTCGTTGGGTCATCGTAATCCATTAGGTATGGCTTTTGATGCGAAGGATCAATTGTGGGTGGTTGAAATGGGGCCTAAAGGAGGAGATGAGTTAAATCTGATTAAGAAGGGCGAAAATTATGGTTATCCTATTGTTTCCAATGGTGATCATTATTCAGGAAAATCCATTCCCGATCATGCGACACGTCCTGAATTTAAAGCGCCAGAAATCAGTTGGACACCAGTGATATCACCCTCCAGTTTGGTCTTTTATCAAGAGGAATTATTTCCGAAATGGAATCATAAAGCCTTGATTGGTGGGTTATCTTCAGAGGCGATTATTGTGGTTGATACTGAATCAAAGCCTGTTCGTGAGGTACAGCGTTTGAACATGCAGCAACGCATTCGAGATATTCATCCCGCGCATAATGGTTCGATTTGGGTTTTGGAAGATGGGAAAAGTGCGGGGCTATTAAGATTGTTGCCTAAGTAAAAAATTAATTTAAATTAAGGAATTATTCAGCCTACTAATGCTTATATGATGAGTGAAGCATGTCTACGTATTATAAAACTGACGCAGTATTGTCATTGAAATGACCTCAAAATGTCATGCTATTGGTTTCTAATAAAGCTCATTTAAATCAATAAAAAAGACCTTTATGAAAAAAATTGCTTACTCTGTTTTAGCGTTAGGCATATTGGCTTTAACCGCATGTAATGATGATGACAAGGATTTCTCATTTGAATCATCTGTCTCCGTACCGACCTTGGTTTCATTTGCCAAACTTGATGTCGAAACTTATGCAGCTGGCCCAAACTCAGGTACCTTTGTAAAGGGCGCCAATGGCATATTCCCGCCTTTTAAAGGTCAGCCAGTTCAAGGTTTCTCGGGTGCTGTAAAGAACGGTGATGGCACTTATATGGTCATGGCAGATAATGGCTTTGGTACACAAGACAATTCATCTGACTTTCTACTACGTATTTATCAAGTAAAACCTGATTTTCGGACGAAATCGGCAGGATCAGCAAAAGTTCAAGTGATGAGCTTTGTTCAGCTTCGTGATCCCAATAAATTAATTCCATTTACAATCATTAATCAAAACAGCACTGATCGTTTGCTTACTGGGGCAGATTTTGATCCTGAATCGATTCAACGTACTGCGGACGGTACCTATTGGATTGGTGATGAATTTGGACCATATTTACTGCATTTTGATAAAGATGGAATACTGCTTGATGCACCGATAGCATTACCTCATCCATTGAAAGCTGGTGTGGAATTACGTTCTCCGCAAAATCAATTGAATAAAGCCAACCTAAACTATGTAGAGCCTTTGGTTCTGCAAAGTGGTGGCTTTGAAGGAATGGCATTGTCTAAGGATGGTCAATATTTATATCCTTTGTTAGAAAAACCGTTAAAAGGCGAGACAACACAACAGTTGCTTATCTCACAATTTGATGTGAAGAAGAAAGCGTATACTGGTCGATATTATTATTTTACCTTGAATGCCAAGGCGACCAATATTGGTGACTTCCAAATGTTTGATGATAAGTCTGGCATTATCATTGAGCGTGATGCGAGTCAAAACAAGTTAGATGGTTATAAGAAGCTGATTCAAATTGAATTAGGGGATTCTGGTAAAGCAGTAAAACGTTCTGACTTAGTTGATCTTATGAATATTGCCAACCCGAATAATTTATATGGTACAGCGCGAGATGGGGATATTGGTACAGCAACAACTTTTGCTTTTCCATTTGAAACCATTGAAGATGTGATTATTGAAAATAAAAACACTTTAACTGTTTTAAATGACAATAACTTCCCCGGTTCATCAGGACGAAATGCAAAGCGTGCGGATGATAATGAAATTATTCAGATTAAATTGCCTAAAGCGTTGTATTAATAAGCGATAAAATATATTGGTGCTTCACTCTAACAAAGCCAGTCAATTGACTGGCTTTCTTTCTACATCATTCAAGTATGAGGGATTAAGCTAAACAGTCTTGTTTCGAAACTTGATCAGGGCAACCCAATGGATTTAAAGCACATTTTAAATCTTCAATTTGTTCATGGGTGACATAGCCTTTAGATTTTAGGTAATCTGCAACTCGGTCATCACGTAGACTTAAGAATGCTGCATCATAAACACCTAAATCTACAAATAACGCAGCTGCTTCTAAGCTATTAAAACGGTCTAGAAACACATCATTGCCATACATCAGGAAAACATGGTCGTAATCTGCATGTGCATCGATTTTTAAACGAGCTGCTAATGTTGTTGGAGAGGTTTTGATAAAAAGCAAATCTGATAATTCATCAAATTGGGTCATATCTAAGATATTTTCCCCAGTTTTTACTTTACCTAACCATGCTTTAAAGACCAGTACCGCACCGCCACGCAGTAACATGCTCCACACTTGATGGCGAACTTCATCATTTAAGCATTCGCATTCATCTTCGAGACGTTGAACCAGCTTTTCTTCTTGTTGCGCTAATTTATCAAATAGACCTAAGCCTTGAGGATGGTAAGCAACAGGGGTAAACACATCAAATTTTAATTCCTCAAATACTTGAAGTGCTAAAGGCACAGCAGCTTGATAAATCGTGTTGAGTGCTTGGATTTGTGTGTCGTGGAGTTTGCTATGTTTAAAAAGATCTTGCCAGTCAATTTCAGGCAAGATTGCATTTGCACCATATTGACGATGAAATTGTTGAGCTTGGTGTAGCCCATGTGGAACAGTTTCTGAAATATTCATGGTTAAAAATCCTATTTAAAATTGAATTCAAGCGCTGTGTTTGTTTTCCTAAACATGAGCGTGATTTTGTCTTGAAGTAATTTTTGATTTATCTGAGATGCAATAGGAATACGACTAAAGTTGTAGATGAAGAGGAAAAGGTTTTTTTATTTTTTAAAATCATATAAATAAAAAATTGTAACTAACTATACAAGTGTATATTTACTATTTTGATGTTATTTGCCATAGAAAAGAAGGCTTTGAAGTTTTTAGTCAATAAATGGGTTCGAGTTTTGCTTTTTTTTGAATGCTTTTGCACAAAGCTTAAAAAAAATTGCTATTCCACTTAAAAAATTGCGTTACAAAACCTCTAGAATGTAACGATCAAGAGGTTGTAAATGTTTCAAAACATTAAAGAAGAACGTGATCAATAAATTGAAATAGGTTGAAAGTAGTGGAAGATTATTTAGAAATCTTCAAGCCAGATAACCATGCACGTAGAGAAGCAGGTTTCAATGGTTTCTTCAACAACACCACGTTGAGGTCTTTAACACGCTCAGGTAATTCAGGATCAGAATCTGCAGTAATCAGTGCTGACGGAACATTTTCCTGACGGTTTTCGACAATAAAATCTAAGCCAATTTTACCATGATTTAAATGCTGATCAACCAACCAGACTTGAATGTTTTCTTTTTGAATAATTTCCAAAGCTTGTTCAGGTTCAGTGGCTTTAAACACTTGATAACCCCATTTGGTCAGTAGCGTTGCCATACCTTCTAAGATTGTATCGTCATTGTCTAAACATAAGATTTTATAAGCTTTGGCTTTTAATGGTACCGCTTGTATAGGTGTTGAAACGACTTTAGGTGCTGCTACCATTGGCACATCAATCATAAAGCATGAGCCTTTGCCAAGCTCAGAGTAAACATGTACAGGATAATCAAGCAAACTGGTCATACGTTGCACGATTGCTAGCCCAAGTCCAAGCCCTTGTTCACCCCATGGCGAGGTATGTCCACAACGCTCAAATTCTTGAAACAACTTAATGCGTTGCTCTTCTGCAATCCCTGGACCTGTATCCCATACACCGATACGGATATGATTTGGACGATTAGACGCGCGCAATACACCAACAATCACACGTCCACGAGCAGTATAACGTAAGGCATTACTGACAAAATTTTGGATGATACGACGGATCCATTGTGGGTCGGTATCAATCCAGAATTGGGCATCATGGACATGCAATTGGATATTGCGTTGTGCGGCGATTGATTTAAATTGTAGTTCTAAATCACTCAATAAATCATGCAACGGATAAGCTTGGCGTTTCGGTTGGATTGAACCACCTTCCAATCGAGCAATATCCAAAAGGGCAGATAACATGCTCTCGGCACCATGTAAGGCACGATCAAGCTGCTGTAAGGTTTTACGGTCTTCATCTGATTGTACGCTTTGTTCTAAAGCAGTACTGAATAAGCGTGCTGCATGCATTGGTTGAAGCAAATCGTGACTAGCTGCTGCAATAAAGCGACTTTTTGACATATTAGCTTTGTCGGCTTGCTCACGTGCCAGTTGTTGTTCAGATAAGGCATTTGCAAGCTGTTGGGTACGATCAGACACGCGTGCTTCTAGTACCGCTTCATTTTCACGGAATGCGGTAATATCGGCAAAGGTTGTGACAAAACCACCCCCTTCAATGGGGTTACCACGCATTTGAATCACACGGCCATCTTTACGAATCCGTTCAAATTCATGAGCGCTACCGACTTTCATCCAATGTATTCGTTTACGTACATGCTCTTCTACCGAGCCTGGACCACATTCGCCACGTTCAGCGTTGTAACGAATCAAATCGGCAATGGGACAACCGACATAGACTAAATCTTTTGGATAATCAAACAGTTTTAAATATTGGTTGTTCCATGCGACCAAACACATGTTTTCATCAACCACACTCACCCCTTGGGTCATGTGGTCAATCATGGTCATGATGAGATTTTGGTTAAAACGTTGCCATTGTGAAGCTTGGTCGAGAATATTTGCCACTTGACCTAAAGCCAAGCCATTATTGACCATGGCTGTGGTGAGTAGTGTTCGTGCTGAGGCTGCACCGATTGTTCCTGCAAGGTATTGCTCAGTAAACCGCCACCACATCCCATTGGCACTACTATTCTCATTGAGCACCACATTATTCATAGTACAAAACTGTTGAAATGCGTGGGTTGCTGGGCCTTCGCCTGTAATACGCTTAGCAAGTGCAATCAGATCACCGACTTTAAGTTTAGCGACATCATGGTGTAAGTAATTAATATCAGTAGAGGTGTTTTGTGTAGGTAAGGGCTTAGTTTCATAGTAGAAAAAGCTCTCTGCCTGAATTTGTTCAGCAATACTTGGGCGATAAATACGAGAGACCCAAATATATAAGGTAATATTTAAGCCAAGTGCCCAGATGACACCATGTGTAAGCGGGGCAAAAGATTCAAAGCCAAATAAGGCTTCTGGTCTTAACCATTCAATATTTATAGGTCCAAACATCAAAAATTGATGTGCAAATTGGCTATATTCAACAGGTAGGCTACGTAAAATCGTGGGTAATAATAATGTATATGACCAAAGTATGAAGCCAACGACTAAACCTGCATAAACCCCTTGGCGACTTCCCCCACGCCAGTATAAACCGCCAATGAGCGCAGGCGAAAATTGAGCAACCGCACTAAATGCCAATAGCCCAAAGGTGGATAGTTGGTCAATATCATTAAAGAAGTGGAAGAATAAAAAACCGAGTAGCATCACCGCTAAAATACAAACACGACGAGTAAATTTAAGTACTTGTGGTAAGCGTTTGTCATGACGGGAAAGAATGCCAAACTTCCATAGAGAAGGCATAATCAAGTCATTACTGAGCATGATGGACAGTGCCACAGAGGATACTAAAAGCATACCAGTTGACGCTGAAAAGCCGCCTAAAAATGCCAGTAACGATAACCAGTCTTGATTATAACTAATCGGCAATGAGAGTACTGCAACATCAGGAATAGTTAGATATTTGGGTGCTGCATGAAGAGCCCAACTGGCGATTGGAATAATAGCAATAATGGTTAGAATCAAATAGGCAGCAAACCAACGTCTTGCACCACGAATATGTTTTTCATCGCGTAATTCAACCACTGCAACATGAAACTGACGGGGTAAACAGATAATTGCCAATGAAGCTAATAACGTTTGAACCCAGAAGGTGTCTGGCACACCAAACAGTTGTACTTCATGAAAAGTCTTTTGCACATCCTGTGAGATTTGTACAATATTTTGTGGATGATCAAAAATAAAGAAAAATGCCACACAAAGCAGGGCAAATAGTTTTACAAATGATTCAAAAGCGACAGCAAGCATTAAACCGCCATGTTGTTCCGTATTGGCGATTTGTCTTGTTCCAAACATCATCGCTAAAATCGCTAATACAGCAGTAAGACCAAGCACCCCATTGGTGGTGGTGGAAACTACTTGGGTATTGTGATCGAGCATGACGGAAGCGCTAAGCGCAATGGCGCGTAATTGCAGTGCTAAGTAAGGAATGATGGCGATTACAGCCAAGATTGTGACTAAGGATGCTAATGTTCCACTTTTACCATAACGTGCTGCCACAAAGTCGGCAATCGAAGAAATCGCATGATGTTGACGCACACGACCTAAGCGACGCCAGATGTCATAACCCAGCCAGACAAATAATAAAGGTCCTAAATAAATCGGCAGGAAAATAATCCCTTCACGTACTGCAGCACCTGTTGCCCCGTAAAACGTCCAAGATGAGCAATACACGCCCAATGTTAGACTAAAGAGAAGCATCCTGCCGCGCGTACTTAATCGACTCGCATGCCTCTCACCAAAGAAAGCACAAACGAATAGAATGAGGATGTAAAGGGCCAGAACCCCTATAATTAACCAACTGTTCATAAGGACTGCAGTATAAAAATCTGCGCCTATAATAACGCATCCATGAACTGTCTCGTTTATTTTGCTCAAAATTTAACGACCAAAGTCTAAGTTACGAGAACCCCACAATATTGTTAATTTTGACCATGTAAAAAAATATTAAAAAAAGCAACCAGTGTTCTGGTCGCTTATCAAGGAGCATGGTTATGGATGAGAGACAGGTAGAGGCGATTCTACAAAATCCAAAATTCAAGGAAATGGTTGCTAAAAAAAGTAAATTGAGCTGGACATTAACTGCAATTATGTTGTTCGTTTATGTTGGCTTTATGCTTTTAGTAGGCTATAACAAAGAATTTTTAATGAGTTCATTTAGTGGTGGTATAACTACTTGGGGGATTCCTTTAGGTCTGGGAATTATTGTTTTATCTTTCGTTTTGTGTGGTGTGTATTCATATATTGCCAACAATAAATTGGATCAACTGAATGCAGATGCAATGAAAGAAGTAGAAGCAATCACCCACGAAAAAGGACTGCACTAAGATGAAATGGAACTCTTTAAAGACTAAAGCAGCTCTTGCATCTACTGCACTGCTTTCTACTGTTGTACAAGCAGGCCCAGATTTAGGTGAAGCTCAACAGCAAGCAACCAACTGGCATGCAATCATTATGTTTGCAATTTTTGTTGGTTTAACTTTGTTCATTACCAAATGGGCTGCAAAACAAACCACAAATACCGCAGATTTCTATACCGCTGGTGGTGGTATCTCAGGTTTCCAAAATGGCTTAGCGATTGCAGGCGACTATATGTCTGCTGCATCGTTCTTAGGTATTTCTGCATTGGTGTTTAGCTCAGGCTTTGATGGCTTGCTTTATTCACTGGGTTTCATGGTTGGCTGGCCAATCGTATTGTTCTTGGTTGCTGAGCGCCTACGTAACTTAGGTAAATATAACCTGTCTGACGTGGTTTCTTTCCGTTTAGAAGAAAAACCAGTACGTACACTTGCAGCAATCAGTTCGCTTGTTGTTGTGGCTTTCTATTTGATTGCTCAAATGGTGGGTGCAGGGCAGCTGATCAAACTGTTATTTGGTTTGAACTATAACATCGCAGTTGTGATTGTTGGCCTTCTGATGATGGCTTATGTGATCTTCGGTGGCATGTTGGCAACAACTTGGGTACAGATCATTAAAGCAGTGATGTTACTTTCAGGTGCAACATTCATGGCGTTCATGGTGATGCATTCTGTCGGTTATAGCTTCTCTGAAATGTTCAGACAGTCTATTGATGTATTTGCAAAAGTACATGATGTCAGTCTTGATGATGCAACCAAAATTATGGGGCCAGGCAGTTTGGCGAAAAACCCACTCGATGCTTTGTCACTTGGTTTAGCACTCATGTTTGGTACAGCAGGTTTACCACACATTCTTATGCGTTTCTTTACAGTTAAAGATGCCAAAGAAGCGCGTAAATCTGTAGTTGTTGCAACAGGCTTCATTGGTTACTTCTACTTATTAACTTTCATTATCGGTTTCGGTGCGATCCTTTTCGTATCAAACAATCCACAATTTATTGATGTTGCAAAAATGGCTGTAACTGGCAAACTAGAATTAGTTGGCGGTAACAACATGGCAGCGGTACACCTTGCAGATGCAGTAGGTGGCGATCTGTTCATGGGCTTTATTTCAGCAGTTGCTTTCGCAACGATTCTTGCGGTAGTTGCAGGTTTGACACTGTCAGGTGCTTCAGCAATTTCACATGACTTATACGCAAACGTACTGAAAAAGGGTCAAACAACTCCTGAATCTGAATTACGTATGTCGAAGATTGCAACACTTGGTCTTGCGATCTTTGCGATGATTTTAGGTATTTTGTTCGAGAAACAAAACGTTGCCTTCATGGTAGGTTTAGCATTCTCTGTTGCGGCGTGTGCAAACTTCCCAGTATTGGTTCTTTCAATGTTCTGGAAAGGCTTGACTACACGTGGTGCTGTTGTTGGTGGTGTTGTCGGTCTAGTGACAGCGGTGACTTTAATTATCTTGTCTAAAGCAGTTTGGGTAGACACATTAAAAATCTCTGATACTCCGATCAACTCATTCAATGGTCCTGCAATCTTTGCAATGCCATTAGCATTCATCTGCTGTTGGTTGTTCTCTGTGACAGACAAATCTGCACGTGCAGAGGCAGAGCGCAAAGCATTTGATGCACAGTTTGTACGTTCACAAACAGGTATTGGTATCTCTGGTGCTTCAGATCACTAAGTGATTGGAGATCAGCCTAAAAAACACCTTCTCGAAGGTGTTTTTTTATGGAGGATGCAAAGCCAGAGTTCAATCATCCTAGGTTCAGCCTTTAAGCCATATTAAGCTTGGTTTTATGCTGATTGATCAGTTGAATGATCACGAAAAATTGAAAGGATTTAAGAAACCCAATGAATATGTTAATTTGAATGTTTAAAAGAACAATCAGAATCAGAAAATATGCGTTCAATGCTCGAATTTTGGAAAGGTTTTAAACAATTACCGTCAGCATGGTTATTGTTGGTCCAGCTGCTTATTTTAGTTTTATCTGTCTATACCAATGCCAGTAGAAGTTATCAAATTTTAACTTGGTTACTGGGTGTCTCTGCATTATTGATTATTGCCAAAGTGATTCGACAAACACCGACATTTACACTGTTGGGCTTAACCTTTGTCACAGGGGCATTTGTACTGTCCTTTCTGATGCTGATCGGTTTTCATTCTGTTACTTTGCAAATCTTTGCACATTCATTTGAAGCAGCCGCTTATTTTTGTGCAGCATATGGCCTAATCCGCTATATGTTTGCAGATCGTTATTTAACCAAAGATGAGTTGTTTGCTGCGGGTGCGGTATTTACCCTGATCGCATGGGGATTTGCCTTTTTATACAGTATCTGCCAATTGATGGTTCCACAGAGCTTTCAAAACCCAAATCATGTTGCAGACTACCAATCTTGGCTGGATTTACTATTCATTAGTTTTAGTCTGCAATCGGCCACAGGATTGTCTGATTTGATTCCTGTTGCACCTGCTGCGCGGGTGATTTCAATGTTGCAAATGTTCTGTGGCGTGATGTATTTTGCCCTGATCGTCTCACGGATGATTGCCCTGCAATATATTGAAAACAAACCAAAATCATGAGTTAATGATCTTGTTACATTTAGTAAATTGTTGAAAATGTTAATTTAAATTATAATGTGACCTGAATCCAATCGCTGTTCTACAGGATTCGTCTTTTTTCACACCTGTGAATGCCTTTTTTTGAATTTAAAAAGTCTGTCCATTGAGTATAAAAACCTGGGGGAAATATGCCTTCCAAAAAAATCACTTGGTTTGACAATGTCAATCCAAATGTTTTCTTGAGCACTGTTGGAATTATTGCGCTTTTTTTAGCCGTTGTTGTCTTTGCACCAAATGCCTTTGAGCTGATTACCCAAAGGATGAATGGATGGATTACTGATTCATTTAGTTGGTTCTATGTTTTATCTGTCGCAATATTTTTAATTGTACTGATTTTTATTGCCTTTTCTGACATGGGTAAAATCAAGCTTGGACCAGATCATAGCCAGCCTGAGTATAGTAATGGGTCATGGTTTGCCATGCTATTTACTGCGGGTATGGGCATCGGGTTGATGTTTTTTAGTGTTGCAGAGCCTGTCATGCATTATGTCAATCCACCTACAGGTGATCCACAAACTATTGAATCTGCCCAAGAAGCAATGAGAATTACCTTTTTTCATTGGGGCTTACATGCTTGGGCTATCTATGCGGTTGTGGGCTTAACGCTGGCTTATTTTGCTTTTCGCTATAACTTGCCACTCAAAGTTCGTTCGGGTTTATTTCCGATTATTGGTCAACGAATTCATGGTCCAATCGGAGATGCGGTAGATACTTTTGCCACCATTGGTACGGTATTTGGTGTGGCTACCACGTTAGGGTTTGGGGTAACACAAATTAACTCTGGCTTAAATTATTTATTTGGCTGGGAAAGTAATATTAGCACCCAAATCTTTTTGATTATTGTGGTGAGTACGCTGGCTTCATTGTCAGTTTTCTTAGGATTAGACAAAGGAATTAAACGTCTCTCTGAACTGAATCTGATTTTAGCCTTGGTATTGCTAGGTTTTGTATTCCTCGCCAGTTCCAGTATTTATATCCTACAAGCAACCATTCAAAACGCTGGACAGTATATTTCGAATTTGTTTAGCATGACCTTTAATTTATATGCTTATCAATCGAATGGCTGGATTGGTGGTTGGACCATCATGTATTGGGCATGGTGGATATCTTGGTCACCATTTGTTGGTATGTTTATTGCGCGTGTTTCAAAAGGTCGAACTATTCGAGAGTTTATTGTTGGTGTACTGCTTATTCCGACAGGCTTTACCTTGATCTGGATGGGTTTTATTGGCAATGCTGCCTTGTTCAGTATTATGGAACAAGGGCAGGTTGGGCTAATTTCTGCGGTACAAAAAGATTCATCAGTTGCATTGTTTGAATTTTTAACCCATTTGCCTTTTTCAGGTGTATTTAGTCTTATTGCGACACTGCTGGTGGTCTTGTTCTTTGTTACCTCTGCGGATTCTGGTGCATTGGTGACCGATTATCTCACTGCGAAAACAGAAAATTCGCCGATATGGCAACGCTTGTTCTGGACTGTTTTAATGGCGGTGTTGTCGATCATTTTATTAATGGTCGGTGGGTTAGGCGCATTACAATCGGCTACCATGATGAGTGCCTTACCGTTCACCTTTATCATGCTGCTGTTGTGTTGGGGCTTAGTCAAAGCATTACGCTTAGATGTCACCAAAATGCAGGCTTTACAAGTGGCAAGAATCACGCCAAGAGCTGTACAAAATCCACGTAGTTGGCAGCAACGTTTAGGCTTAATCATGCACTATCCGCATACGTTGGCCGAAGTACAACATTATATTCAGGTTGATGTGATTAAGGCTTTTGAAAGTATTCGTTTTGAGTTTAAACGCCGTGATTTAAATGTGGTGATTAAAGAAACTGAAGACGGTATTCAACTCAGTGTGGATCATCATGATGAGTTCAATTTTATCTATAAAGTGATTGCACGCAAAATGGTTGCGCCAAGCTTTATGATGAATGAAGAACATCAGGAAACAGATGATTTTTATCAAGCAGAAATATTTTTAAGAGAAGGTGGTCAAAATTATGATGTGATGGAGTGGACGCAAGAAGACTTGATTCAAGACATCATTGACCAATATGAACGTCATCTACATTTCTTAAATGTATTGAGAAACTAAGTTATTTATTTAAAAGCAAAGGCAATAAAAAAGGACTCGTATGAGTCCTTTTTTTGATTCAATTTCTAAGCAAATTAGAAACGGAATTTAGCGTTTAAGCCAACAGTTTGCGTATCACCAACATACGAAATTGCTTGACCTTTATTCGCTTCGTAGTTTGCATTTACGTAGCTAGCACCAACTGCAATAGCAGGAGTGATGAAGTAGTTTACGTTTGCACCCCAAGCTGAATCAGGCGTACCTTCGTAGCTAGACGCTGCGTAAGAAGCACCAACGCTTAATTGTGGGTTCAAATAGAAATCAGTTTTGAACTGGTATGCAGTTGCATCACCATAGATAATGCCTGATTCAAACGCTAAAGACATATTTGTACCGTCAATACCGCCAACGTATTTAGCACGTGCAGTAATTGCGTCTTGGTCTTCACCAATTGTTGCAGCTTCAGCAGTCGCTTTAGCAACGCCGTTACCCATAACATTGAATGCATCCAAAGCAACTTGGTCAGCAACGTTAGTATAACCAACAGCGACTAAGAAGTTTTGAGTAGGAAGAGCACCCACTTCTAATGCAAAACGATCGCCTTGATCGTTTGACAAGCCATTTTTACCGTCAAGGATTGTGTGGCTATAAGAAGCACTCGCGTATGCAGGTACATATGGAGTAGGAACATAAAGTTCAGCTTTAGCGCCGTAGTTATGTACAACTACATCAGCGTCTAATTCGCCATAGTTATATGCTAAAGAAACATTTGATGCTTGGTTTAAGAACGCCGCTTCAGCCAATGGACCTTTTGAAGAGTCAACATTTTTGAAGTAGTAAGTACCTTGCAAACCACCAGTGAAATCTTTGTCATTTTCAGTCGTATCGATATACTCTGATTGACCTTGAATTTCGAATTGGTATGCTTGAGCGCCGGTCATGGCTAATAATAAAGCAGTGGCTAAACCGAGTTTTTTCATAATCTTTTCCAATAGGAGAAATTGGTGAAACAGACGGCATTGTATTGTAACAAGATATTAAGTCAATGATGTTTAAGGCCAATGTTTACAAAGTAGATACATGAAATTTACATTGTTCAAAAAACGCACATCTGAGTGGCTTTGCGTCAACCTAGAAAAAAACTGAATCAGAACAACAAACTAAATTCAGACAAAAGTTTTATTTCATATAAAACTGAGATCAAATTGTTAAATTAATGCATTTGTTTTATTGTTTATTTTTATATTTTAATCGATATTACCGATGGTTGTTTTACGATCAATGTCAAGAAAATGTCATTAAATTCTGCTTATTTTTAGAATTAATTTGTGACTTTATAATCATTTTATATTTAAATTGTATTTTTATTCTCATTTATTTGTAAAAACGATAAATAATTTATATCCGATCAATTTAATTGGTTTTACAAAGTAAAAGATATTTTGGATAATGAGTCAATAAAGTTCATTTATTTAAATGAATTTTTTTGAAATTTTGAGTTTATATGCCCAGCTTTCCCCAAAGTTGGGCTTTTTTTTATTTTAGATTCAAAACAAAATGCATTAAACAGAGAATAAAATATTGCACCAATATAGAGCATAATTATGCAAAATATAAATTAGCTTGGCATGATTCTTGCCAAAAAAAATCCCAATTTTCAAAGAAAACTGGGATTTTTCGCCAAAATCTGGAGCAAATCAATAAATTCTGCTGAGGAATATTAATAAATTGCCCTAATGAGGTGCATTATGCACCAATACATTGCATCTGTAAATATTTTCTTACATTCAATTTAAAAAATAATTTATAGGCTCATCTACACTATTTCAGATGTAATCGATACCTAAGTAAATTTTATGAGTAATCACATATTTAAAGTCAAAACAAAAACCAGTCTATGGATTCTCCTGATTAGCGTGGCATTTTCAGGGTGTGCCTCCGATCTTAAATTGCGTGATTCAGTTTCATCACAAAGAAAAAATGAAATCCCTTTATTGTTTAATTATGCTCAAACTCAAGCTGTCTTTGTGACCTATGACGGAACTCACCTTAAACGCTATGGAAATGATTTAAATCGAGCTAAGACCTCGTATATCCCAGCTTCTACTTTTAAAATGTTGAATGCTTTGATTGGCTTGCAACATGGTAAAGCCACAAATACTGAAATATTTAAATGGAACGGGGAAAAAAGATCTTTTCCTACATGGGAAAAAGATATGACCTTGGCAGAAGCAATGCAGGTTTCAGCTGTACCTGTATATCAGGAGCTAGCGCGACGTATTGGTTTGGACTTGATGAGTCAAGAAGTCAAGCGTGTTGGTTTTGGCAATACACAAATTGGTCAACAGGTCGATAATTTCTGGTTGGTTGGACCATTGAAAATCACCCCAGAACAAGAAGCTAAATTTGCTTATCAATTGGCAAAGAAAACATTGCCTTTTGATGATGCTGTACAACAGCAAGTCAAAGATATGCTTTATGTCGAAAGACGTGGTGATTCCAAGCTTTATGCTAAAAGTGGTTGGGGAATGGATGTTGAGCCACAAGTAGGTTGGTACACAGGATGGGTGGAGCAGCCGAATGGTCAGATCACCGCTTTTGCTTTAAATATGCATATGCAGACAGGGGATGACCCTGCTGAACGCAAGCAAATGACATTAAGTATCTTGGATAAATTAGGTTTATTCTTTTATTTGAGATAACCGCAGTAGATAAAAAAATGCCCAGTTTATTGGGGGAAACTGGGCAATAAAAAAGATATATTTTCAAATCGTGAGAATTTCTATCTAAGTCTGATTTTATGCAAATTCTATTGATATGTAAAATGTGAATTTTGAATATTACTCATCTATTAAAACGATAATATAAAGGAGCTGAACGCTGTAGATTAAACTTGATTATGTGGAGTAGTTTATGTGTATATATTCTATAATATAAACAAAATTTCTTTAGCTTTATTACGATATAATTTCCCACAGGACCATGGTGATGGTGCATGAACTCAGATCAGAACAAATAAGCACCCGTTTGCTTATCCTCATGTCAGTCATCATTTTGTCTGTTTTATTAATTGCTGTTCCACAAATCATCAGTAATTATCGAGAGTATAGCCGAGCAAATCGAGCTTTAGTCAATATTCAAGCCTTGCAAGTTTTTGCTGAAACATCCAATAAAATTTCACGGGAAAGAGCGCCAACAAATAAAGCAATGTCGAGCTCGACAGCAAATTTTCCAGACAGAATAAAAGAATTGCAGGACTTTCGTAAGGATGTAGATCAGCAGATTAATTTAACCGTCGAGACCTTAAACAAAGCAGGGTTTACTAGTTTGGCGGATCAAGTTAATGTTCAGTTAAGATATGATTTGAACATCGCCCGTAAACAAGTTGATGCATATTTAGCCTTACCGTTAAAAGAACGTAATTCAGTGCAAATGGATCAAGTGATTCAGGGAATGTTTCGGGCGTGGGACAGTTGTAGAGTCATGTTGCAGCAATTAATCAATCATTCAAAAAAGAATAATAGCGATGTGACTGACTATGCTTCAATTGTGCTGATATTGGCTGATTTGCGTGATCAATCTGGACGGGTCGCGTCTAACATCATGGCACCCCTGAGCTTTTCCGAACCCCTACCTGAATATAACAAAGCACGCTCGTTACAAACGCAAGAACAGGTTAAATATTTATGGCGTTTGATGGATACCATGCAAATAGAGTCTTTAAAAACCCCTGAGTATCTTTATTTATATGGTCAGGTGAAAACTCAATTTATTGACCAAGGTTTACCCATCGTAAATCGTTTGGTGCAAGAGAGTAGAAATCAGCAGCCGTATTTTTTAACGGCAAACCAACTCACAGATGCAATCGTGGATAAGTTTACCACGGTGGTAAATTTACAAAAATATCTACTTGAAACGCATGCCTTAAGTGCGCGCCATCGAATGGAATCGGAGCAACGTCAATTTTTTATCACGCTATTTATTTCTCTTTTGTCATTGTCGGTAGCAGTTTTTACGATGTTATATACACGTAAAAAGTTATTTGAACCTTTGATATATGCAAGAAATATGATTTTGGAACTATCACAAGTTCAAGAACGTGATTATTTAGGGGATGCTTCGATACAAACCAAAGAGGTGCATACCTTAACCGATGCGCTTGATAAATTAAAAGAAATGCTCAAACAACGCGATGCTTTTGAATTTCAATTACAAAATAGTGCCAACACCGATAGCTTAACGGGTGTTTCAAATCGATTGGCTTTAGACGTTTATTTAAAAAATATTGCGACACAAACGGAGCGATTTCAAGAGTTGACCTTGATCATGGTGGATATTGATAATTTTAAATATGTGAATGATCGCTTTGGACATATTTTAGGTGATTCGGTTATTGTTGAGATTGCTCGGTGTTTAAAAGCAAATATTGCGCAATCTGATTTAATTGTACGTTTTGGTGGTGATGAGTTTTTAATTTTGATTGATCGCATCCAATGGGATTGGGCATTACAAATTTCTGAAAGTATTTTGGCTGATGTATCCAGGTTAAGTTTTAATAGTTCTATGTCTACAGAGCAGTTGAATGTTTCTGTCAGTATTGGCGTTGCGACAGGGGCTGAAAGTTGGGAAGCATTGTTTACACGAGCAGATGCATCATTATTTAAGGCCAAAGCACAAGGTCGAAACAAAGTTGTGGGCTGATTGGCTGATTTTACAGTCTATAGTGATATAAATATAAAATAAAAGCATCTAAGAAAGGCTTTGAAAATAAAGATTAAATGAAGTGGGTATTGAACAAGAGCATATGGCTCGTGATGACGATTAAGCAGTTTGGACGTATTGATTTAACATCATCATTCAATGGTGAAAACGCTAAATTATTTTGAACCGACTTTAAGCAACTCTGCATACAATTGATTTAAAAATTTTTGCTGTTCTGTATTCTCTTGAAAGTGACGTTGATACAGCACACTACAGCTTTCTACATCGACAATATTATTTAGATTAAATGACCAATCATTGGTATTTTTAATACTAATCCCCAGATTATCGCCACAGCGTTGCCATTGTTTGGAGAAGCCAGAGTTTTGATTGGGAGCAAGCTGCTTAAATTCTGCTTTAAGGCTAAAGCCGCGCATTTCTGAGTTGGTGAATTTGTTGATCGTACTGATGGGTACGCCGCCCCAAGTAATGGTTTGTCCACTCGGCATTGAGATGCCTTGTAGTTTACTTTCATTCATTAACTGACTTTGTCTGCCAGTTTTAAAGCCCTGTTTTTCGTAGGTTAAAGTAGAGCCCACAGGAAGCTGTATTTTTTTAATCAGTAAGGGCTGGGTAGTTATAAAATAAGGATTGTCGGGTCTGCCATTACCACCTGCAATGTTTATGCTACAACTGCTGAGCAAACAGATATTTGGGACTAAAAGGCATGAGTAAAGAAGCTTCATAAGGAAAATATCCTGTGCTATGCATTGATCTTGCCTTGTTTGAATGAGAAATGCAAAATTTGCTTTAGAAAATCCCCAAATTACGCAGATGATTATTGAAATATATGAAGAAAAAGGCTGAGAATCTGAGTTTTATAAAAATTATATGAGCTATTTAATTTGGAGCTCAGATGATTAATCTCTCCCTAAGTCCTGTGAGAGAAAGAGGGAAACACCCTCCTTATTTAAAGGAGGGTGTGGAAGATGTAGTGAATTACTTCAACAGCGGTTTTAAGAACTTCGCTGTATGTGAAACTTTAGATTTCACTACTTGTTCTGGGGTGCCTTCCGCAATAATCTGACCACCACCTGCGCCACCTTCAGGGCCTAAATCAATCACCCAGTCCGCCGTCTTAATCACATCGAGATTATGCTCAATCACCACAATGGTATTTCCTTTATTGCGTAGTTCATGAAGAATATCGAGCAGTTTGGCAATATCGTGGAAATGCAAACCAGTGGTTGGTTCATCCAGTACATACAAGGTTTTACCTGTATCACGTTTTGCCAGCTCACGTGCCAGTTTGACCCGTTGCGCTTCACCACCCGATAGCGTTGTTGCAGACTGACCTAAGCGGATATAACCTAGCCCGACTTGGTTTAATGTTTCCAAACGACGGTGAATCACTGGGATTGCATCAAAGAAATGCATCGCATCTTCGACTGTCATTTCCAATACGTCAGAAATATTCTTGCCTTTATAACCAACTTCCAAGGTTTCGCGGTTATAACGCTGACCATGACAGTTGTCACAAGGCACATACATATCGGGTAAGAAGTGCATGGCAACTTTGATCATACCATCCCCCTCACACACCTCACAGCGTCCACCTTTAACGTTAAACGAGAAACGACCTGCAGCATAACCACGGGCTTTGGCTTCAGGGGTTTGTGCAAACAATTCACGAATCGGGGTAAACAAACCGGTATACGTCGCTGGGTTGGAACGTGGAGTACGTCCAATCGGACTTTGGTCAATGTCTACCACTTTATCAAGGAACTGTAAGCCATCAATCGAATCAAACTTTTCAGCAGTTAAGGTGGTTGCACCATTTAATTGCGTCGCTGCAAGTGGTAATAGGGTACGGTTAATTAAGGTGGATTTACCTGAACCTGAAACACCAGTCACACAAGTCATCACACCTAAAGGAATCGTCAAATCAACATTTTGTAAGTTATGCCCAGATGCACCCATCAGTTTAATTTGTTCTTCAGGTTTCGGTGGTTTAACACGCTCTTTGGGTACAGCAATTTTTAACTTACCAGATAGGTATTTTCCTGTTAGTGAGTTCTCATTGGCTGCGAGTTCATCATAGGTGCCTTCGGCAATGATATGACCGCCATGTACACCAGCGCCTGGACCGATATCAATAATATGGTCAGCTGCACGGATTGCATCTTCATCATGTTCAACCACTAAAACCGTATTACCAAGATCACGCAAACGAACTAGTGTTTCCAATAAACGATCATTATCACGTTGATGTAAACCAATGGATGGCTCATCTAAAACGTACATTACCCCCATTAGACCAGCACCAATTTGTGAGGCTAGGCGGATACGTTGTGCTTCCCCACCTGAAAGTGTTTCAGCAGAGCGAGACAGACTTAAATAGTTCAAACCGACTGATACAAGGAAGTGCAAACGCTCGCGAATTTCTTTAAAAATTTTATCGGCAATTTCACCTTTGGCACCTTCAAGATTTAAATCTTGATAGTAGCTTTCAGCATCCCCAATCGACATTTTGGTAATTTGGGCAATGGTTTTATCTTTAACACGGACATGACGTGAAATTTCATTTAAACGTGAACCGCCACAAGCATCACAAGCGGCATTAGATAAATACTGCGCCAGATCATCACGGACATAATTAGATTCAGTTTCACGATAACGACGTTCTAAATGAGGCAAAATTCCTTCAAAAGGTTGTACCCGATTATGTTTACGACCACGCTCATCGATATAACTAAGATCAATTTTTTCTTTGCCTGTACCATAGAGAAATTTCTTTTTCGTATCAGCATCGAGTTCATTCCAAGGGGTGTCTAAAGAAAACCCAAAATGATCTGCAACTTTCTGAATCATGCTGTAATAGTATGGACGTTGTCTGTCCCAGCCACGGATTGCACCTTGGCTAATAGAAACATCTGGGCTTGGAATCAGTTTTTCAGCACTGAAATGACTACGGGTACCTAAACCGTCACAGACAGGGCATGCACCAAATGGGTTATTGAACGAGAACAGACGTGGCTCTAGTTCAGCAACAGCACGGTCGCATTCAGGGCAGGAATGTTTTGCTGAAAATACACGGTCAGGATGTTCACCACCCATCCACGATAAAATCGCCAGATCACTGCCTAAACGTAATGCTGTTTCAAAGCTTTCGGCAATTCGGTTACCTAAATCATCACGGACTTTAAAACGGTCAACCACAACTTCAATGGTGTGCTTTTTCTTTTTATCAAGTTCTGGTGGTGTATCGATATCAATCACTTCACCATCCACGCGCGCGCGGACAAAACCTTGGCTCTGTAATTGCTCAAACAGGTTGCTGTATTCACCTTTACGCTCACGAACAACTGGAGCAAGGAGCATCAATGCTGTGCCTTCCTCCAGTCCTTTCACGGCATCGACCATTTCAGAAACAGTCTGTGCAACCATCGGCAAGTCATGCTCTGGGCAGTAGGGTGTGCCAACACGCGCATACAGTAAACGTAAATAGTCGTAGATTTCAGTAATGGTTCCTACGGTTGAACGGGGGTTATGGCTGGTAGATTTCTGTTCAATCGCAATCGCAGGGCTTAAACCTTCAATTGAATCAACTTCAGGCTTTTCCATTTGTGAAAGAAACTGACGTGCATACGCAGATAAAGATTCGACATAACGGCGCTGACCCTCAGCATATAAGGTATCGAAAGCCAGAGATGATTTCCCTGAGCCTGAGAGTCCTGTGATGACCACAAACTTGTCACGTGGAATATCGAGTGACACATTTTTTAAATTATGGGTACGTGCGCCTCGAATACGGATATGACTTTGACTCATAAAAGCTTTCTCGAAATTATGCGAATTAAAGGGGTATATGATAGCGATTTAATTTTGTTCAAGCTGTAAAAAATAGTTTTTAAACGACAAATTGTGTCATGTAACTGACCATTTAAAACTGTGATGGAGTTTGAGTTTTTGAATAAAATAATAATATTCATATGTTTATGATAGTTTTCAATAATTTATAGGATCGCATTCAGCTAATTTAAAATCAAAGCTATAATTTATTTAAAATAAGTCATTGAAGAAAAATGAGATATGCAGTCAGTTTTTTGATGCTGTGCTGATTTCTGAATACTTATTTCGATATTGCATAAGTTAGAACGAATAAACCAGATCAGCTTTAAGATTGGTCATGTGATGTAATCAAGAACCACTTATCTAAAAAAGAGAATTGTTAGACAAACGTTCTGTGATTAACTATTGTTTTTATTGTAAAATGTGTGATAGATATCGCACTTGTGGAGGGCTTGAAAATGAATATACGAAAAATTATATCAGTTGTTTGTTTTGCATTTTCTTGCAATGTCTTGGCTGGCGAGACTTCACAAGTTTTATTTGATCAAGCGTTCAATTTAAAACCCAATCAATTGTACGAATTAGAATTAGAAGATGTACAAGCGGGGGATCAGATTTGGACAGCGGTTTATTTGGTTGGACGACAAAATTATCCAGGACTTACTGCAAAAGTTGAGTTTGTTATGGACAATCATGGCCTGTTAAATAAAGCCAATCCCAGTGAGCATGCTGTATATCAAACACTGATCGCAGAAAATTTGACGCAAACCAATCAATATTCACTCAAGCAATTCAAAGGCTTAAACACATTCATTGAAGATACTTCAGAACAGCTGATTACAGATCCGATATTGGAAAAAAATGATAGCATTCGTATTTATAGTCAAGTGAATGACTGGATCCCTGAATACAACACTTATGAACCCACCAAAGTGAAATTTGGCATTCAAAATCCTTTGGATTTTGATATTGTTGCGGCTTATGTTTTGGTGGGCAAAGGTGAAAAGCCTGCTGAACTCAGTGAATTAAATTTTAAAAATATTCAAGCTACTTATGCCTCACCTTTGCCTCCAGTACCAGCCGATTTTACTCAAGCTGAAGTGAATAAATCTGAGATGCACTTGAGTAGAAGTGAGCTAAAATTTATCTTTTTTATTGTGATGGCGATTGTCATGGGTTTGGTTGCGTTTATTAACCGAGGCAAATTAAAACGCGCTTTTTAAAGTTTTAACTTACTAGCGCATTAAATTTCTAATATTTTAGATTTCAAATTTACATGCTTGGCGTAAACTCTGGCACTGATCATGTGTTCGAGTAATTTTAGATGTTGTCTTTATTTTTGAAATGTATTCTGGGTGCAGCAGTGGTTTTGTTGATTTCAATTCTTTCAAAAAGTAAGGCATTTTATATTGCAGGTTTAGTTCCACTTTTTCCAACATTTGCATTGATCGCACATGTGATTGTGGCGCAGGAAAAAGGTGCTGAAGCCTTAAAGCAAACAGCCTTATTCGGACTGTGGTCGTTGATACCGTATTTCATTTATTTGTTCATGGTTTATTTACTGGCAACTAAGCTTTCGATGTGGTCTTGTTTAGGGATTGCAACGTTATGCTGGATTGTAGCTGCTGCTGTGTTGATTTATGCATGGCAATTATTTCAGAATGGATCGGTTTTATGATTTATTGAATCAATAAAAAGAGTTGCAATGAATACTTTTGAGTTGATTGTAAAGTTCATGAGCCTTTGATCAAGGCTCATTTTTTAGGGATGAATTTTAATAATGAGATATTTAAACAATAAACTGTTTTGGGCTTTCTAGGTTCTTAATGGCATTGTAAATTTCATCTGCATGATTACACACAATCAGTTTTGCCCGATGTTGAGGCGGTAAAAAGCCTTCAATAACAGCATGGTCTAATTGCGCAATCAAATGGTCATAGAAACCATTGACGTTATATAACATCATCGGTTTTTGATGTTGATTCAATTGTCCCCATGTCGCGACTTCTAGAATTTCTTCAAAGGTACCAAAGCCACCTGGTAGAGCGACAAAAGCACTCGCGCGTTCAGCCATCATAGCCTTACGTTCATGCATGTTTTGTACAATATGTAATTCTGTTAATTGGTTATGGGCAATTTCATAATCCAGCATAAATTCGGGAATAACGCCCACAACATCACCACCATGTTCCGTGACCGTATCTGCAACTTGGCCCATTAAGCCAATACTTGCACCGCCATAGACGATCCCAAAACCTTGTTCTGCGATACCTTGGGCAAGTTGGATGGCTTTTTCTCGATAGGTGGGGTTATTTCCGGGTCGGGAACCACAATAGAGTGCGATTAAACATTGTGTGGCTTTATGTTGTTGTTGATCTAATTCGAAAGGTTTATTCATCATTACAGGCAATACACTATTCATAATTTATTTTTTCACCTTAACTTATCATGTTCTTATACATTTCTACTACTTTAAGTAAGAAATGTGACAAAAACATGTTGTATTATCGGCGCTTTTGCAATGATTTGTATCACTTTGATTTTGTATTTAATTTTAGATAAATCAGTAAAAATCCTGATAAATGAGATGAAATTCCTATCTGGATTGCCTATAATTAACGCTTATTTATCAACAAATGAATCATCATGGGTAGTGGTTGTAGTCGCTCCGAAAATGCACAATCTTTAGACAAAATAATAGTTCAAAATACACTAAAGTTTTCTTATCAATTCCAAAATTTACAGTTCTCACATGCTGAAAATAGCTATTGCACATTTTCAATGGAGCAAGATCAATGATACTTGAGTGGATGTCTGATCCTTCTGCATGGATTGGTCTTGCAACTTTAGTTGTTTTAGAAATCGTTTTGGGTATTGATAACCTTGTGTTTATTGCAATTTTGGCAGAAAAACTTCCGCCTGAACAACGTGATAAAGCAAGGATTATTGGGCTTTTACTTGCCCTCTGTATGCGAATGGTGTTACTGGCATCCATTGCATGGGTGGTGACATTAACCGAACCATTATTCCATCTCTTTGAGCATGCTTTTTCTGGGCGTGATTTGATCTTGCTGTTTGGTGGTGTGTTCTTATTGTTCAAAGGCACAATGGAACTACATGAACGCCTTGAAGGTGGTCAGGATCTTAAAGAAGAAAATCCTGTTCATGCTGTATTTTGGATGGTCATTGTCCAAATTGTTGTTTTAGATGCAGTATTCTCCCTCGATAGTGTGATCACCGCTGTGGGAATGGTGAAAGAACTTTCAGTGATGATGATTGCTGTGGTGATTGCTGTAGCTATTATGCTGTGGGCATCAAAAGCCTTGATGGACTTTGTCAATAAGCACCCGACAGTAGTGATTCTATGTCTTGGCTTTTTGATGATGATTGGTTTCTCATTGATCGTTGAAGGTTTTGGTTATCACATTCCAAAAGGTTACTTATATGCAGCGATTGGTTTTTCTGTGCTGATCGAGTTTATGAACCAAACCATGCGTAAAAACCAAGAGAAAATGGTGACAACGACCGACTTGCGTTTCCGTACAGCTTCAGCAGTATTGAAAATGTTAGGCGGAAAAAGTGCCGATAGTCAAAATGGTAAAGCGGATGATGTGATCGCAACACAAGCATTGGCAGATGAAATTTTTGATGATGAAAATGGTGCTTACCATAGTGTTATGGTTCAAGGGGTCTTGGGACTATCAGAACGTCCAGTAAAATCGGTCATGACACCGCGCCCTGAATTAGAATGGTTAGATTTGGATGAAGACGAAGCCAGCATTAAAGAAAATTTGATGGCAATGTCACATTCTCGTTTAATTTTGGCCCATGGTGAATTGGATAATATTGCGGGTATTGTTTTAACCCATAAAGTTTTAAATGATTATATCGAAACGGGTGTTTTAAATTTTGAAAAACACTTACGCGAGCCTGTGATTGTGCATGAAAATGCGCAAGTGTTGATGGTGATGGAACAACTTCGTCAGGCACCTTTACAAATGGCGATTGTATTAAATGAATATGGGTCAATTGAAGGGATTGCAACACCGATTGATGTACTTGAAGCAATCGCTGGGGAGTTCCCCGATGAAGATGAACTAGAAGCTGCTGCGGAAAGTCTTGAAGACGGTTCGTTGATCCTTGAAGGTTCAACTGATATTCGTCATGTTTCTTTGCTGTTAGGTCGTGATTTAGTCGATGAGTCGGAACAATACTCAACCCTTTCTGGTTACATCTTGTTCCATCTCGGACGTTTGCCTGAAAATGGTCAGAAACTTCAAGTTGATGGTTATGAGTTTGAAGTGGTAACGATGGATGGGCATAAGATTGAGAAGGTGCATATTGTAGCATTAACCAAATCTAAAGATGCTGAACCCTAATGGATACCTTCTAAACAAGCCAGTCGAAAGACTGGCTTCTTGCTATTTTATCATTGCGAATAATGATTTAAAACATATCGTTAAAATGATGGCTGAATGGCATTATTCATATTGAAAGAATAGCTTTCGATTTCCAGCTGGGTTGGATTATCATTGAGCCTATTCAGATTTTGAGTATTTTCATGTCCAATCTATCCTGCCCATGTGGTTCAGCGCTTTATGCTGAATGTTGTCAGCCGCTACACTTGGGACAGAACAAAGCCAAGACAGCAGCACAATTGATGCGTTCGCGTTATAGCGCTTTTGCCAAACATGAGATTGATTATATTGTTCAGACCACTGCGCTTGGGCAGCAACAAGCTTTGGATGTTAAAGCGATTTCAGATTGGAGCAAAGCCAATCAATGGCTCAGTCTCGAAGTGGTACAAGCCCAAGAAAAGCTGGATAAAAATCATGCTCAAGTTGAATTTAAAGCACATTTTCATGATGGTCAGCAGGCTCAAATACACCATGAAGTTTCACACTTTGTCCAGCATGATGATGTATGGTATTTCTTAGATCCAACCACAGATCAGCCAATCACCATGAAACAGCCATGTATTTGTGGATCCGCCAAAAAATTTAAGCAATGTTGCGCACAATTTTTATAACTTTTAGTTCGTTTTTGACTTAAAATAGCGCGCATCTTTTCCCATCAGTGGATGAAGGGCAATGTTACTGACGATTATTTATATTATAGCCATTACAGCAGAAGCCATGACTGGAGCGTTGTCCGCAGGACGACGTAGTATGGACTGGTTTGGGGTGATACTGATTGCCTGTGTCACTGCACTCGGTGGCGGTTCTGTGCGAGATGTTTTACTCGGACATTATCCACTGACTTGGGTCAAACATCCTGAATATCTTGTCCTGACGTGCTGTGCTGCCTTTGTCACCATTATTATTGCCAAATGGATGAAGCACTTACATTCCATTTTCTTATTATTGGATGCTTTAGGCTTAATTGGTTTTACCATTATTGGCTGTCAAATTGCCTTGCAAATGGGCCATGGTTTTGTGGTTTCCGCCGTTGCTGGAGTATTAACAGGGGTATCTGGTGGTATTCTACGAGATATTCTGTGTAATGATGTTCCATTGGTATTCCGTCGTGAATTGTATGCGTCGATTTCCTTTGTTGCAGTGATTTTCTATTGGTTCTGTATTGATTTTGGTTTATCGCTTGAAATTACTGTGGTTTCTACTTTAGTTTTTGGTTTTGCATTACGTTGTGTGGCGATTTATTTTGGTTTGGAAATGCCGAAATTTATCTATAAAGATGATGATGAACAATCGGCATCTTCTAAAGATGAGTCCTAAGGATGAATGCTTGAAGAGCAACTATTGATTGTGAATTCCTGCATTTAACTTTGAGCTTGGTATGTCATATCGGATTCATCAAAATATTAAACTTGAAAAATTTACAGACATAGATTTTGCTGTGTATTTTGAATTGGTCAAAAATATTAAAGTCATGCAAATGATTACCGAAAGAGCATTAACGCTTGAGGAAGCACATTCAGAATTTAGTAAGATTTTATCTAAGAATGCCTATGATGTGGCATTGGGAAATTATAAAATTCTTGATGCTCAAACACATGAATTTATGGGTTTAGCCAAAATTGAATTGGATCAACCAATAGCACGAACAGCGGAATTGGGCTATATGCTTTTACCCGAATACTGGGGGAAAGGCATTGCCAGTCAGGTTGTAGCATTTTTAATTGACCATGCAAAAAAACAACCCCATTTAACACATCTCATGGCTATTATTGATCCTGAAAATATACCTTCAAGAAAAATATTGATAAATAATGGTTTCCATTCTAAAGAATTTAAAGATTTTGACGGACTAGCAGGAGAAATTCTCCTGTTCAGTCTTTAAAGTTAAACAGCGTGCCAAAGTTATTTCTGCTTTTACATATTTGTTGAGTGCATTATGGATTTAGTATCACGTGTACAACGCTTACCCATAGGGAAATTTCACTATACCTTACTCTGGGTAATTGGACTGGGCTGGATGTTTGATGCCATGGATACAGGACTGATCTCCTTTATTCTCACCAAAATGGCAGAAGAATGGCAAATGACACCTACTGAAAAAGGTTGGGTGGTCTCCATTGGCTTTGTGGGTATGGCAATTGGTGCTGTATTTTCAGGTGGGTTGGCCGATCGAATTGGTCGTAGAACAGTCTTTGCGATTACCTTAGTGACCTATAGCATTGCAACCGCATTATGTGCTTTTGCGCCGAATCTGACTTGGTTATTAGTATTCCGTTTTATTGTCGGATTAGGGCTGGGTGGCCAACTTCCTGTGGCTGTGACTTTGGTCAGTGAATATATCCCCGCTCAAGTACGTGGTCGATTTATTGTACTTTTAGAAAGTTTCTGGGGACTTGGCTGGCTTGTTGCTGCACTTATTTCTTATTTTGTGATTCCTGAGTATGGTTGGCATATTGCATTTTTGATTGGTGGTTTACCTGCCATTTATGTTTTCATGATTCTCAAAAAAGTGCCAGAGTCTGTTCCCTATCTGATTAATCGTGGACGAATTGAAGAAGCTCATGCATTGGTACAGAAACTGGAACGGCAATGTGGTGTGGAAGTGATTGAAACCATTGAAGTCAAATCTGTTTCAGCAAAACAAACAATTACATTTTCACAGCTTTGGTCAGGAGCGTTTGCCCGTCGTACTCTGATGCTGTGGTTGATTTGGTTTGGCATCGTCTATTCTTATTATGGCATTTTTACTTGGTTACCAAGTCTGCTGGTCAAGCAGGGTTATACCATTGTGCAGTCTTTTGAATATGTACTCGGGATGATTTTGGCGCAATTACCCGGTTATGTGGCTGCGGCTTGGTTGGTGGAAAAGCTTGGACGTAAAGCAACCCTCGCTGGTTTTATTGGTCTGTGTGCGCTTTCTGCTTACTTCTTTGGCCAAGCGACCTCAGTCAATATGATTATGTTGTGGGGATGCTTAATGTCGTTCTTTAATTTGGGTGCATGGGGGGTTTTATATACTTATACGCCTGAACAATATCCAACCAATATTCGTGCTTTTGGCTCAGGCTGGGCATCTGCAATCGGTCGTATGGGGGGGATTGTCGCACCGTTGGTGGTGACCCATATGATGGTGGCAAGTGATGGGTTTAGTTCAGTCTTTATGATGTTTACGATTGTACTTTTCGCTGTTGCCGCTGTGGTTTTGATCTTGGGTGAAGAAACCAAAGGTAAGACCTTAGAAGAGATTGGGTTATAGTTGTTTATTGAAATATATAAAAACATAGCGCTAAAAAAATGATAACAAAGAAAAAGTATACAATGGCTGATATAGGGTTAATCTTACCTCTCAGCCATTTTAATTTCTCTAACGTTAAAATTAAAAAAACCAATCATTTATAGAGATATTATCAAATAGATCAGACCAGTATTGAGGGCGGAATAATGAAAAGTAAAATAGGATTAAGCTTTTGTATTGTTTATCTTTTACTTACCGCATTTTGTCTTTATATCGCGTTAGATCCAATGACGGATAACAAAGGAAACTTTGTTTTCTTACAATTACCCATAGGTTTTCAAGTGTCAGCACTTAATGCAATTGGCTTAGGCCCTTTATTCGATCGGCTGTCTTGGACGCAAGCGTACAGTTTTGTAGTTCCTGTTACTTTGCTGCTTCTATATGGGATCGGGTGGTTGTTGAGTTCGAGCACCCATTCTATAAAAACGCGAAATGGGTCACTTCAATAAGTTTCAGCATTTATAAATTTCATTTGAAATAAAGCGCATACCCCAATTTAAAAATAGCAGTTTAAATAAAAGTTGCTCATTTCTTAAAAAATGGATAATTTTACCTCATTAGAAAGATCTTAAGACGCAATTTGTCGTTGTAGGGTACACTTGCACTTGTGTAGTCAGACCCTGCGACTTAGCATAAGAACGTAGATACAAAACATTTATTTAGAACGCACTTATTTAGGATAAAAGGTTGTTATGACAAGCCTTGCGCATCATGCGACAGAAAATCGTTCCGTAGCAGAATTTACTGAACAAGCTTACCTCAACTATGCCATGTACGTGATTATGGATCGTGCATTGCCACACATTAGTGATGGTTTAAAACCTGTACAACGCCGTATCGTTTATGCGATGAGCGAATTGGGATTAAAACCAAGCGGTAAGCCGAAAAAGTCTGCACGTACAGTCGGTGATGTATTGGGTAAATACCATCCGCATGGTGACTCAGCCTGTTATGAGGCCATGGTCTTGATGGCACAGCCATTTAGTTACCGTTACCCATTTATTGAAGGGCAAGGGAACTGGGGTTCGCCTGATGATCCTAAATCATTCGCAGCCATGCGTTATACCGAAGCTAAACTTTCTCCTTATAGTGATTTGTTACTTTCTGAATTAGGTCAAGGGACCTGTGATTGGCAAGATAACTTTGATGGTTCAATGAAAGAGCCAGTCAATTTACCAGCGCGTGTACCAAATATTTTACTCAATGGTACCACTGGTATTGCAGTGGGAATGGCAACGGATATTCCGCCACACAATTTACGTGAAGTGATTAAAGGTACGATTGCTTTAATCCGTAATCCAAACTTAACAGATGAAAAAATTGCAGAATATATTCCTGCACCTGACTTACCGACCAAAGCAGAAATTATTACACCACGTGATGAATTATTAAAAATTCAAATGACTGGACGCGGTAGTTATCGAACCCGTGCAGTATATACTATTGAAAAAAATGAAATTATTATCACTGAGCTACCATATCAAGTTTCTGGCTCGAAAGTCATCACCCAAATTGCTGATCAGATGCAAGCTAAAAAACTGCCATTGGTCAGTGATTTACGCGATGAGTCAGACCATAAAAATCCAACCCGTTTGGTAATTGTATTACGTTCAAACCGCATTGATGCCGATGCAGTAATGAGTCATTTGTTCGCGACAACCGATTTAGAATCGAGTTATCGTGTCAATATGAACATGATTGGTGCAGATGGTCGCCCACAAGTCAAATCAATTCGTAGAATTTTATTAGAATGGATTGAAATTCGTAAGAGTACTGTCACACGTCGTCTGCAATATCATTTGAATAAAATTGAAAAGCGGCTACATATTCTCGGTGGTTTGATCATTGCTTATTTGAACATTGATGAAGTGATCAAGATTATTCGTGAAGAAGATCAGCCTAAACCGGTGTTGATGCTGCGTTTTAATATTGATGAAGTTCAAGCAGAAGCAATTTTAGAGCTCAAGTTACGCCATTTGGCAAAACTTGAAGAAATGGAAATGCGCCGTGAACAAGAAGAACTTGAGGCGAGAGCAGCTGTGATTCGTGAACAACTTGCAAATCCTGAGTCATTAAAATCTTTGATTATCGAAGAGCTCAAAGATGATGCGAAAAAGTTTGGTGATGATCGCCGTTCACCAATTGTACAGCGTGAGGAATCACAAGCAATTAGTGAACAAGATTTAATGCCTGCTGAAGCGGTAACAGTGATCCTTTCTGAAGCGGGTTGGGTTCGTGCAGCAAAAGGTCATGATATTGATATTGAAAAATTAAGCTTCCGGGCTGGTGACCGGTACCTAAGTTCAGCACAAGGTAAGTCTAACCAGAAAGTATATATTTTAGATGAAAAAGGACGAAGTTACGCTTTGGCCATTAATAGTTTGCCATCGGCTCGTGGTTTAGGAGAACCGTTGAGTTCAAAACTTTCTCCTGCCAATGGTGTGGGCTTTATGCAAGTTCTCATTGAAAATGAAGAAAAGGAAATAGTTGCTGTAAGTTCAAAGGGTTATGGCTTTAAATCACACGCTAAACAATTGGATACAAACGCTAAAGCGGGTAAAACATTCCTGACCGTTGCTGAAAATGCGACAGTAATGCCAATCGAAGTCATTGAAAATCATACTCATTTGGCTATACTCAGTTCAGCAGGACGCCTACTTTTAATTGAGTTATCAGAGTTGCCAACGCTCAATAAAGGTAAAGGAAATAAGTTGATACAACTTGAAACCAAAGAGTCTATTCAGTTTATGTTAACTTTGAATTTAGATGAGGTAATACAAGTGCTTGCAGGGCAGCAACAATTAAAATTAAAAGGGGATGATTTGCAAAAATATATCGGTAAACGCGCCTCAAAAGGTCAATTGTTACCGCGTGGATATCAAAAAGCAAATAAACTGTTGATTCAAAGATAAAACTAGCATCCTGGGATTGAAATACGTTATATATGCAAAGTGTTCGTGAAAATGGATGCAATATTGAGCACAAAGAAGCCAAAAAATTATGTTCAATATTGAGAAAAACAGTTTAAAACTAAGGATTACTGATTGGAGATTATGGCATTATGGAAAAAATTTGGTTCACTGAATATCAAAAGACTGGAATTCCAGAAACAGTAGAATTGCCACAGGAAAATAGCTCTCTTATTGATATTTTTGAGCGTAATTTCCAAAAGTTTGGTTCACGTGATGCCTTTATCTTCATGGATAAAGTGATGTCATTCAGTGACCTTGAATTGGCAAGCCGTAAATTTGCAACGTATCTGCAAAGCTTAGGTTTGGCAAAAGGTTCACGTGTTGCTGTGATGATGCCTAACGTCCTTCAGTATCCAGTTGTCGCTTTAGGTGTATTCCGTGCAGGTTTGGTACTTGTGAATGTGAATCCACTTTATACAGCACGAGAATTAGAACACCAACTTAATGATTCAGGTGCTGAAGCATTGGTCATTGTTGAAAACTTTGCGACTGTTTATCAAGCGATTATTGGCAAAACACCTGTAAAACATGTTGTTGTTGCATCCGTTGGCGATATGTTGGGTACTTTAAAAGGTACTTTGGTGAATTTTGTTTTACGTAAAGTGCGTAAACAAATTCCAGACTGGAATATTCCAGGACATATTAAGTTTAATGCAGCATTGGCAAAAGTAAGCCCAAGCAATTATAAACGTCCAACCATGACCCTCAGTGATACTGCTGTACTTCAATACACAGGTGGTACTACGGGTGTTTCCAAAGGGGCGGAGCTGACGCACCGTAACTTAGTTGCAAACTTGTTGCAATGTGATGGTATTTTCCAAAGTAAATTTGGTCAAGGTGATGGTGCGAAAGACGATCGTATCTTCTGTGCTTTACCGCTTTATCACATCTTCGCATTCATGGTGTGTGCGATGTATGGTATGTATAAAGGTCAGGCAAATATTCTGATTCCAAATCCACGTGATTTACCAGCGGTGATTAAAGAATTACGTAAATACCAACCGGGTTTCTTCCCTGCGGTAAATACCTTGTTCAATGCACTGGTACATAATGAAGAATTTAGACAGCTTGACTTCAGTAAGTTAAAAATGGCGATGGGCGGCGGTATGGCCGTGTTACCGTCAACTGCTGAAGAATGGAAAAAAGTTACTGGAACCATCATTATTGAAGGTTATGGGTTATCTGAAACTTCTCCAGTCGCAACTGCCAACCCGCCTGCAACGACTGAGTTTAGTGGCACAATTGGTATTCCGTTACCATTGACTGATGTCGCAATTTTAGATGATGATGGCAATCATTTGTCACAAGGTGAGCAGGGTGAAATTTCGATTCGTGGTCCTCAAGTGATGAAAGGTTATTGGAATCGTCCAGATGAAACTGAAAAAGTTATGACAGCTGACGGTTATTTCCGTACAGGTGATATTGGTTTCATGGACACACGTGGTTATTTTAAAATTGTAGATCGTAAGAAAGATATGATTTTAGTATCTGGCTTTAACGTTTATCCTTCTGAAATTGAAGAAGTGATAGCTCAACATCCGAAAGTTCTTGAAGTGGCAGCAATTGGTGTACCTGATGAAAAATCTGGTGAAGTGCCAAAATTATTTGTGGTGAAAAAAGATCCATCTTTAACCACAGAAGAAGTGCTCGAATATGCAAAAGAAAACTTAACAGGGTATAAACGCCCGCGTTATGTTGAGTTTATGGATGATTTACCAAAATCTAATGTAGGTAAAATTCTCCGTAAAGATTTACGTAAGTAATTGAAAAATTAAACATAAAAAAGCGCCAATCGTGGTGCTTTTTTATGTTCTATCGAAAATAATAGCTAGGTATATTTGTTCAATTCAAAATCTAATTTTTATGAGAACGAATATACCAACCATCGATATAGGGGCGGCTTAAGCCAACAATCCCTGTAAATGTGAGCATGGTTCCCATTTGACGACCTAGTGCTGAGGGGTTAATACTGCCATAGCTAAAATAGATATCAATTAAACAGTACACGATAATAATGGCTAACCAAAAATATAGATTCATACGCTTTATGCCGACGGCAAAAAAGGCCGCCACCAGAACGACGAGCGTTCCCAAGGTAGATTGCCAATTATAATTTGCACAAATCACGCATAATAGAAAAGCCAAAATTGGCAATACAATTTTAAGAATACGATCAATCTCAGCTTGTTGATGGCGCTGCTTTTCTAAAACCTCAAACAATTCATTTTGATCTGGTTGCACGTTATTGTCCTCACTACACAATTTTGCAAAACTCTGCATTTAACAAAAAATATTCTGTTCATGCCATGCTATGATAACTCGCATTAACACTTCATGAGAAAAAATCATGTCTGGGATAGATGGCATCATATATTTAATTCTAATTGCCTGTTTACTTCCTTATGTTTTTACCATTATTGCGAAAGCATCTGGTGGCTTTAAAGCTGCTGATAATCAGAATCCGCGTGAATTTTTAGCAAAAACCACGGGTTTAGCTGCACGTGCCAATGCAGTACAGCAGAATAGTTTTGAGAGCCTACCTTTATTTATTGCTGCGATTCTGATGGCTGAATACATGGTGGTCTCACAACATTTGATTATGATGTTAGGGATCGCCTATATTGTTTTACGCATTATTTATGGGATTTGCTATCTTGCTAATATTTCAGCACTACGGACCATCATTTGGGCTTTGTCCGTAGCTTGCCCAATTATTTTATTGTTATTGGTTATTCGAATGGTCTAAGTAGTTTTCGATAAAATTCATTCATTTTGATGATGCAAAATGTATAATCCGCATCTGTTTGCGCAATTTAGCGTTATAATCGACAAGATTTTAAATAAGACCTCACTTGAAAGAGTATCCTATGAGCTATAGCAATATTCCTGCTGGTAAAGATGCACCAAATGACATCTATGTAATTATCGAAATCCCAGCAAATGCTGCACCGATTAAATATGAAGTAGATAAAGATTCAGACGCTTTATTTGTAGATCGTTTCATGGGTACAGCGATGTTCTACCCTGCGAACTATGGTTATGTACCAAATACTTTGTCTGAAGATGGTGACCCATTAGACGTATTGGTTGTAACTCCACACCCATTGGTACATGGTTCAGTGATTCGTTGTCGTCCTGTTGGTAAATTAAATATGGAAGATGATGGTGGTATTGATGCGAAGCTTATCGCAGTTCCACATGACAAATTGACTCCACTTTATAAAGATGTGAAAGAATATTCAGATCTTCCAGCTTTGTTAATTAACCAAATTGAGCATTTCTTTGCACATTATAAAGATTTAGAGCCTGGTAAATGGGTTAAATTGACAGGTTGGGAAGGTTCAGAAGTTGCAAAAGCTGAAGTATTGAAAGCAATTGAAGCTGCGAAATAATCCTGATTTAAGCGAAGTTTAAAGATAAAATAATCTTTAAACTCATAAAAAACCTGCATTATTAAATGCAGGTTTTTTGTTTCTTTGGATTTATTCTAAATTAGAAAAATTTCACAGGAATATCTAAGAAAATACGCCATTCATTGGTATCACCAATGTAGACAGGATTATACGCTTCACTTGCACGGTAGTAAGAGTGACGTAGACGTAAGCTCGCATCTTTTGCAAAACCACTTTGCATGGTGTATTTCACCTGATTAAAGAATTCACGTTCTTGTGCATCATCAGTGACATTGCGGACTTTAATATCCCAACCATACACAAATGCTGTGGTCCAATTTAAGCCAGGAACACCATAATTGCTAAAATCTAGGTTGTATTGAACTTGAGCTGATTTTTCATGATTACCAATAAAATCAGACATATAAGAGTTTGGTAGATAAATACTTTGGAAACCATCAGCATTTTGACCATAGTCATAACCGACATCACCTGTATTTTGTTGATAAGCCAACATAACAGTATGTGGACCTTGGTTATAAGTAGAAGACAATGCCCAAATATTATTGGTTTTTTCTACGCCTGCTTTACCTGTGCTTGAGTAATCAACATCGACAGGACCAGTTGCAGAATAGGTGTTGGCATTTTTATCAAACTTGGTGTGATAACCACTGAAATCAAAAGTTAAAGAACTTTGATTTGCTAATGGGTATTTATAATTGGCATTAATATAATGACGTTCTAAGGCATTTTTAGAGTCTAAACCATAATAAGATGCAGTAAGCTGGTCATCAAATTTGTATTTGGCACCCCAAACAATCGCATCATCCAATTTATTACCATCTGTTTTGATCTGATCAGACATTTGGTCTTTGGTGAATTTACCCGCAACTAGTTCTAAATTTTTAATTTCATGGCTGGTTAATAATGTCCCTGTGAAATATTCAGGGACAAGACGTGTTGTATTACTTGCAAGTACAGGGAGGTCTAAAACTTGAGTACCATAACGTACAGTCGTATTTGAGAAACGAGCTTTTACATTTGCTCCACCACGTGCCCAATGATCATATGGATCAACTCGTCCATTTGCATCTCTTGCACCATTATTTTTGAGTGCAATCATGTTATTGCCAGCATGGTTGTTCGGACCGATTTTAAAAGAACCATCGCCAACCACACCAACACCGAAACCGACGATACCTTGAGTGAAGCCTGAATCTAAGTCGACAATTGCAGTTTGTGCAAATGAGCTTTGATCGTCAATACCATGTTTTTTATCACGAAGGATATAGCCTGTACGAAACAATACAGAACCTTTGGCATCTTCAACGAACCCTTTTGCATCACTTTGTTCGCTAGCAAATGTAGGGGATATTAGAACCGCGTTAATTAATACAGCTAAAGTAAGTTTTGGAGCATTCAACATGAATTGCCTCGTGAACGAGAATAGATTGCACTGACTGATCGAATTCAGAACAGATTGTGGATGAATTGTATATTTAATCTATAAAAAGGGAATCTCTTTTGCTTAAAAATATTACATTTCTGTAATCTTTTACACAATATTAATTTCTTTTCTTATGAAAAAAATTTCTAAAGAGTTATTAAAATACTAATTTTGTGTGAAATATGAAATAAATTGGAAAATATGCTGAATTTATCTCCATGTTTTTTACCAAAAATTTAAAAACACAGTAAAATTCGCTTTTATTTTTATACTCCCACCCATTTGTTATCATGAATTCACTTATTTCTAAACTATTATGGGCAATCCCTATCTGTATAGCGTCGTGCCCAGCATTTGCTCAACAAGCAAATGTTTTGGTTAAAAATGGCATGATTTCTGGAAATGTGGGATTGGTATCTAAGTATATCTATCGAGGAGGAATTGAAAATGATGATGTCGCTGTTCAAGGTGGTTTAAGTTATGCACATAAAAGTGGCATCACGTTTGGCTATTGGGGTTCTACACTGAGCTATAATCCTACAGATGTTATGCAAGATCATGGTTTTGAAAATAATTTTTATTTGGCTTATGCTCAGGAAGTTGCGCAAAATTGGAGCTATAACTTAAGAACCACCGCATATGTTTATCATAAAGGCGGTACTATTTATGCAGATCAAGCAGATCATCGTAAAACTACATATACAGATCTATCTGCTGAACTGAGTTATAAAAATTTAACCGCAGGTGCTTCAGTGATGTTAGCTGATGCATCCTCTGCCAATGCTGGTGATATTTATCTAAGCATTGCGTATCGTCATGCTTTGGCTCAAGATTTTATTTTTAACACTTCTATTGGTGCATCTCTTTATAACAGTCATCGTGATGACAGTATTGTGCAGACAGAACAGGATTTCACATTGAGCGAAATGCGCTTGGGGCTTAGTAAAACCATTGCCAATACAGGTGTTACTGCTTCATTAGACTATGTGATCGGTGGTAAAGATCGTTTGGGTGAAGGTTATAAGGACAATATGTTATTTGGTTTGGCTTATAGTTTTTAAGATTAACTTATAGTTTTTAATAAGAAGAATATGCCTGAGAATTAGCCTTCCTTATTTTATCAAAGTGTATGACCGAAGATAAGGAATGCACTTTTTTTAGGCGTTTTTAAAACTGTGTGCTTTTTTTGAGCAAAAGAACAATATGCACCATTACAATAAACTGATATGAAAAGCATAAAGTAATATTTATACGTTTTTTATGACAACAATAAAGCACCTTATAGAAAATTTACGCTCAGATTTTTCATACTATTTTGCATTAAAACCATGCTTAAAGTAGGTCAATATGAATCAGCTCCATCAAGTGATGCTTGAAATAGCATATGTTCAACAGCTGAAGAATAAAAAAAATTATCCACAATATTTTAATTCTAAAACATTGATTATAAAAATATTAATATGTATTTCTGAATTTTATAAAAAGCTTGAGTTTCATTTTGGCATGGCAATTGCTAATTGCTTAGGGAGTTCATCAAATTTTAGCATAACAAATAAACATCGTATGATGGGGGAGCACTCAAGATGAAATTCTCAACTAAAGCACTAACATTGGCAGTTCTATCGTCTACAGCAACAATGGCAATGGCGGAAGACAACGCACTGTCAAAATTAGGTTTAAGCTTTGCAGGTAGTGCTGCCGTAACGAGTGACTATCGTTTCCGCGGTATGACTCAAACATTAAGCGACCCAGCAGTACAAGCGGGTTTTACCTTATCGCATAGTTCTGGTTTATATGCGGGTCTTTGGGGTTCAAATGTGAATTTTGGTTCATCTGATCCACATTTAGAATTAGATCCTTCTATTGGTTATACAACAGCCTTGGCGCTATCTCCAACCTTTAAACCAACTTTGGATGTTGGTGTTGTTGAATATAATTATCCAAGTGCAAGCAGTGATTTTAACTGGACTGAGTTTTATGCAAAATTAATATTTGCAGACGTCTTGATTAAAGGCAGTAGTCTATTGACCAATGTGAACTATACCAATGACTGGGCAGCAGTCGGTGGCAACAGTTGGAATTTTAACGTTGGCTATTCAGCTCCATTTGGTGATACTGGTTTCGGTGGGCTTGCTAATGTTGGCTATACTACAATGGATGAAAAAGCATTACCTGATGGTAAAGACAATTATGTCGACTGGAAAGTTGGGGTGAATTATGCGGTTAAATCTATTCCTGGGGTAACTGCGGAACTTGCTGCAGTCGGAACCAATATTGATACTGATGGATTCACTAATTCTGTGAAACGTGGTGTTGAAACAGGTGCCGTGTTTACTTTAACTAAAGCTTTCTAAGAGCAAATTAAAATAAATAAAGGTGACCATGAGTCACCTTTATTTTTTGCGATTTTGAAATCAGTTAGGCTTTCACTTCAAATGCTGGATGATATTTTACCGTTCCATGTGGAATGCTTTGGTTAAAAGCAAGGACTTGAAAATATTCAGCAGGCACATCGTCAAGAATCAAACTGGCGTGTGGCTGAAAGCCAAATTTGGAATAATAGGCAGGATCTCCAAGCACAACACATCCTGCTGCATTGAGTTGTTGTAACTGCTGTAATGCGTGTTGGATTAAAGCTTTACCAACACCTTGTTGTTGATATTCTGGTGCAACTGAAATTGGGCCTAAGCCATACCAATGTTGTGCGCCAGAAGAAATTTCAACAGGTGAAATCGCCACATGCCCAATAATCTGTCGATCCAATTCAGCAACAACTGAAATAGTTAATTGATTTGCATCCCTGAGTGCATTGACGATCAAGTGTTCAGTATGGTCGGTATGCGTTGCATTTAGAAAAGCCAGTTGAGTGAGATTAAAAATATTTTCAATGTCGTCTGCATGTTCGTTGCGTAGGCTTAAATTTAGCATGCTATGTATTTTCTATATGTCATAGGTTAGATTCTAAGATTGAGTTCCACGATATGACAAGGCTTCAGTTAAATGCGCACTTTGGATTTGCTCACTTTGAGACAAATCTGCAATAGTTCTTGAGACACGTAAAATACGATGATACGCCCGCGCAGATAAATTTAAACGTTGTTGTGCCATTTCGAGCATTTGCTTAGATGTTTCATCTAAAACCACATATTTTTCTAAGTCTTTTGGCGATAAGCTGTGATTTAAATGGCCTTGTCTTTTGATTTGGAAGTCAAAAGCATCAATCACCCGTTCCCGTACTGTTGCTGAATCTTCGACAGGTGTTTGATCCTGTAGCTCTTGTGCCTTTAATGGTGGCACATCGATATGTAAATCAATACGATCTAATAATGGACCTGAGATTCTATTTTGATAGCGTTTAATTGCTTCAGCAGAACACTGGCATCGACTGTCCTGATTAAAAGCATAACCACAAGGACAGGGATTCATTGCTGCAATCAATTGAAAGTTTGCAGGAAATGTAATTTGGCGTGATGCTCTAGAAATAACGATTTCTTTAGATTCAAGTGGTTGTCTTAAAACTTCGAGTACTTTTTTATCAAACTCAGGCAACTCATCTAAAAATAGCACACCTAAATGCGCCAGGGTAATCTCTCCTGGTTTTGGATTTGAACCACCACCGACGAGGGCGATCGCTGATGCAGTATGGTGAGGGGCGCGAAATGGACGTTGTCCAAAATGATGTTTTGCCTTTGCAATTGAATAAATACTGGCAACCTCAAGATTTTCTTGTGGATTTAAGGCTGGCAAAATACTCGGTAAGCGAGAAGCTAAAAGGGTTTTACCAGTACCTGGCGGGCCTTTAAATAAAATAGAATGTCCACCTGCGGCTGAGATTTCTAAAGCACGCCGTGGGCGTAATTGCCCTTTAACATCCGATAAATCAAATTTGTAGGCATTATTCTGCTGTATTTTTTGTGTAGCAGTGACCTCAATTTTGTGTAGATTTAAGAAATGCTCACATACCTGTTTTAAGTGCTGAGCAGCAAAAACTTGAAATTCAGGCAATTGCGCTGCTTCAGCGGCATTTTCCTGTGGCAGCATCAATTGATGTTTGGCCATCTGACATGCCATTGCAATGGTTAAGGTCCCTGTGATTGGTCTTAAGTGTCCATCTAGTGCTAATTCACCAATAAACTCAAAATTATCTGTGACATTTTCAGGAAGTTGTCCCGTGGCAATTAAGATACCAAGTGCAATGGGTAGATCTAGACGAGAGCCATCTTTGGGAAGATCCGCAGGTGCGAGATTGATGGTCAAGCGCTTGGTTGGGAATTGATAGCCACTGTTAATGATGGCTGATCGAACGCGATCCTTACTTTCACGAACTGCTGCTTCAGCTAAGCCAACAATTGTTAAAGAAGGAAGCCCTGCACTAACATGGACCTCAACTTCAATTAAAGGTGCATGCAGCCCGAGCAAGCCTCGGGTATAAATTTTGGCTAAAGACATTGTTGTTTTCCACTGGTGCTTTATTTTTAATCATTATTATATTTTTTGCACCAACAAAGTGCAAATTTAGTTTATTTTTTATCCTGGATCAGCACCTCAAGTGCTTTGACCTGTTCTTGTAAATCGGTCAATCGTAAATTGGCATTATTTAGTGCAGTCTTTTGGCGTTCAATTTCGTCTTTTGAAACGATATCCATTTTAGAAATGGCTTCGTTTAGCAAAGCGCGCAAATTATGTTCTATATCTTTTTTAGGCTGATCGACCTGTTCTAAAATTGCTTGTAATAATGTTTCAATCATGAGGAATCCAAATTAGTAATGCTCTTCGCCTAGTGTAACATCGCGTATTCATTTTATTTAAGTAATTTTTTATCCGCTGCTTAAAGCATAATGTCTCCTATAATTTAGCAATGAAATCTAAAAAAACACGCAATATTATGTGTTTTTTAAAGTTGCAACTTCACCTAAGTATATACAATAGGTTATAAAGGCAATGCATGTTGATTGAATTAATCACCCCAACCATTAATAAGATTGGCATGAAAATTGAACATAAAACCTTACTGGTGAAATAAGCCGAAGGAAAACAATATGAAGCTCGTAACTGCAATTGTAAAACCGTTTAAATTAGATGACGTGCGTGAAGCACTGTCTGATATAGGCGTTCAAGGGATTACCGTAACTGAAGTTAAAGGTTTTGGTCGTCAAAAGGGGCATACTGAACTTTATCGTGGCGCTGAGTATGTTGTTGATTTTCTGCCTAAAGTGAAAATCGAAATCGCAATCAGTGATGACATGGTAGATTCAGTGATTGAATCTATTACACGCGTTGCTAGCACTGGCAAAATTGGTGATGGAAAAATTTTCGTGACTAATTTAGAGCAAGTAATTCGTATTCGTACAGGTGAAACAGGTCCAGACGCTGTTTAATTTGGCACGAAGATTGCTGGTTATGTATATCAAGACATAACTCACAAAATTAGGTTGGGGGATACGAATGAAAAAAATGCTATTAGCGCTCAGCCTGTCTGGCGCACTTCTTGGCGGATCAGTTGCGTGGGCAGAAGAAAACGTAGCTGAGCCTGCATCTACAGCTGTTGCAACGGCAAGTGATGTGACTGCAACAGTCGCCGATACATCGGCAACCGTTGCGCCTGAAACGGTGACTGCCACAGCTGCGCCAGCAGCAGAAGTAGAAAAACCAACTTTAAATACAGGTGATACAGCGTGGATTCTTGTATCTACAGCACTTGTATTGCTGATGACAATTCCCGGTTTAGCATTATTCTACGGCGGTATGGTGCGTAAGAAAAATGTGCTTGCTACTATGGCGCAAAGCTTTACTGCTGCAGCAGTGGTCAGCATCGTATGGGTGGTCATTGGTTATTCACTTGCATTTGGTTCTGGTAATGCTTTTATTGGTGGTTTCGATAAAATCATGTTATCTGGGATTACAACAGATGCGCTGAGTGGCACAATTCCAGAAATTCTTTTCGTTATTTTCCAAATGACTTTTGCGATCATTACCGTTGCCATCATCAGTGGTTCTGTGGCTGATCGTATGAAATTTAGTGCTTGGATCACGTTCATTACAATTTGGGTCATTATTGTTTATGCACCAATTGCTCACTGGGTATGGGGCGGTGGCTGGTTAATGAATGATGGTGCGCTTGATTTCGCGGGTGGTACTGTTGTTCATATTAACTCTGGTGTTGCAGGTTTAGTTGCTGCGTATTTGCTGGGTAAACGTATGGGCTTGGGCAAAGAATCTATGGCGCCACACAACTTAACCTTAACTGTATTGGGTGCAAGCTTGGTATGGGTCGGTTGGTTTGGTTTCAATGGTGGTTCTGCTTTGGGTGCAAATGGTTCAGCAGCGTATGCTTTAGTAACGACTCAAATTGCAGCAGCAGCTGCAGCAATTGCTTGGTTAGTGGTTGAAAAAATTGTTCGTGGTAAAGGTTCAGTATTGGGTGCGGCATCGGGTGCAGTTGCTGGTCTGGTTGTGATTACGCCAGCGGCAGGTTTTGTGACTGTAAGTGGTGCGTTGATCATGGGCTTAATCGGTGGTGTAGTATGCTTCTGGGGGATCTCTGGTCTTAAACGTATCCTTAAAGCAGACGACTCATTGGATGCGTTTGGTTTACACGGTGTAGGCGGTATTGTTGGTGCGATTTTAACAGCTGTATTTGCAAGCTCATTCATTATGGGTGATAAAGCACCAACGGATGTAATGCATCAATTATGGGTGCAAGTTGAAGGTGTGTTAGCAACCATCGCATACTCAGCAATTGTGACTTTTATCTTGCTTAAAATCATCGATGTTGTGATTGGGATCCGTGTTGAATCTGATGATGAACGTATGGGGCTCGATTTAAGCCAACATGGCGAACGTATCGAATAATTAATAAGATCTGAATAATAACTATATATAGTATAAAACAGTCCGTAAGGGCTGTTTTTTTTCCATATCTTGCGAAAGGCTCAACAAAATCAGGTTTTTTTGCTACACTAGCTGAAATCATGAATTTTGTTCAATAAAACCACTATGCACTGTCCATTTTGCAATGCTGCAGATAGTAAAGTAATCGACTCTCGTTTGGCTGCTGAAGGTAGCCAGATTCGTCGACGTCGTGAATGTATCAGCTGTGGCGAACGTTTTACGACATTTGAGAGTTATGAGGTGGTGATGCCACGTGTGACCAAGTCAGATGGTAAAAATGAACCATTTGATGAAGCAAAATTACGACGTTCTTTAATGCACGCCTTACAAAAAAGACCTGTGACTCAAGAACAGATTGAAACCGTCATTAGTGATATTCAATTACAAATTCGCCGTTTGGGTGAACGTGATGTACGTTCACGCACCATTGGTGAAATCGTCATGAAATCTTTGTTTGCATTGGATCATGTGGCTTATGTGCGTTTTGCATCGGTGTATCAGGATTTCCAAGATATCGATGCTTTTCGTCATCAAATTGAACAAATGCAAGATCGTGGGCAAGACCACTAATTTTATTTTTTGAATGTTATTGATTAGGAATTTTATGTCTGAGTTTGATTCAAACTCTAAACCCGAAGATTGTTTAAACATAGATCAGGTTTGGATGCAGAAAGCAATTGAGCTTGCGAAGCTTGGACAATATTCCACACGACCAAACCCGAACGTCGGTTGTGTCATTGTAAAAGATGGACAATGGGTGGGAGAGGGTTTTCATCCTCGAGCTGGGCAACCACACGCAGAAGTTTTTGCAATGCGTCAAGCAGGCGAGTCTGCGAAAGGTGCAACTGCTTATGTTACATTGGAACCTTGTGCGCATTATGGCCGTACACCACCTTGTGCCAAAGGGCTGGTTGAAGCGGGTGTAAGTAAGGTTGTTGTTGCATGTGCTGATCCAAATCCTTTGGTGGCTGGTAAAGGTGTTGATATCTTACGTCAGGCAGGGATTAAGGTTGAAACAGGGATCTGTGAGCAACAAGCGGCACAACTCAATAAAGGCTTTTTAAAGGCAATGGCAACAGGGTTGCCTTATGTTCGTTTAAAAGTTGCTTCCAGTTTAGATGGTCGTACTGCAATGGCATCTGGTGAGTCTAAATGGATTACTGGGGCCGAATCACGTCAAGATGTTCAGCATTGGCGGGCCATTTCAGGTGCAGTGATTACTGGGATTGATACTATTTTGGCAGATGACCCACAATTAAATGTACGTTCATTGGGCGATATTGATATTGCAAAGATTGTACAGCCTAAGCGTGTGATTTTAGACCGACAAGGTCGCTTGCCACTCAATGCTCAAATTCTTAACACACCTGAAACAGTGGTGGTCATGGGGCCATTTCGTCAAGAACTTGCTAAGCTGGGCGTGGTACAATTAGAAGTTCAATCTTTAAAAGATTTGCTTGCTACTTTAAAAGATTTCCAAATTTACGATGTGTTGGTTGAAGCTGGTGCGACATTATCCACTGCATTTTTGCAGGGAAATCTGGTGGATGAATTAATCAGTTATGTTGCCCCGACCTTTTTAGGACAATCAGCACGTGCCATGTTCAATGCCGAATTTGAAACGATGGCACAACAATTACGTTTTAAGTTACAAGATGTTCATCAGTTTGGTGATGACATTCGCTTAAGACTTATCCCTTCACAAGAGTCAGTATGAATCCAGAGTCAACATCATCGGTTTACCATAAACGTCGTCATGCTGCGCGTACAACAGATGAATATCTTTTTCATCAGTTAGTTCCCTATTTAGGAAACAAACGCCGTTTGTTGCATCTGATTCTTGAAGCGCTTGAAATCACAGGAACTTTGAATCCTAAGGGTAAACGCGCCCCAATTTTTGCCGATTTTTTTGCTGGCAGTGGTGTGGTTTCGCGCTTAGCTCGTCAAAATGGCTATAGGGTGATTGCCAATGACTGGGAACCTTATAGTCATGCATTAAATCATGCCATTTTGGCATGCACAGATGCACCTGCATTTAAAGAATTGGGTGGGTATCAGAAAGCCATCGATTATTTAAACCGCTTGCCTGAAGTGAAAGGATGGGTTACCCATAACCTTTGTCCGCGCAATGATGAAATTTATGACCCTGCACGAGACCGTTTATTTTTTAAACGCCGCAATGGGATGCGCATAGATGCAATTCGCCAGCAAATTGCTACTTGGCAAGCACAGGGTGCAATTGACGATGTAGAAATGAGTGCGTTATTGGCACCTTTGCTCTATTCGGCAAGTTTTGTCAGCAATACCAGCGGTGTATTTAAAAGCTTCCATCATGGTTGGGGTGGAAAAACCCAAACTGCGTTAGAACGTATTGAATCTTTATTATGGCTTACACCCAGCCGCTTTAGTGAAGTAGGACATAATCAACAGAAAACCCCTATGGCAGAAGTGTGGTGTGTGGATGCACAGCATTTGGCGAATCAGATGAGTGGTTTTGAAGTTGATGTGGCTTATCTAGATCCACCTTATAACCAACATGCCTATAGTAGCAATTATCATGTGCTCAACTCGCTAACACTTTGGGATCAAACTGATTTACCTACACCGGATACAAAAGGTTTTAAAAGCGGGATTGACCGTGCATGGCGTAAAGAACGTCCAAGTCCTTATAATTCCTCTAAGTATGCACAAGAAGCCTATGAGAATTTACTGGAAACCATTAATGCGCGTTATATTCTCACCAGTTACTCCACTGATGGCAATATTGAAGCCAAAGACTTATTGGCAGCTAATCTGAAACGTGGCAAAGTCACCTTATTGACTCAGGATGTGCCTCGCTATCGTGTCAGTAAACAACGTCAGTCTGAGCGCGCACGTGTTCTTGAGTTTATTGTGATCACCGATACCCATGCCAAGTCCGGACCACCATTGCGTCAGCTGTTGGGTCAACTCTATCATTTTGCAGAATTGGGTGGTGTGGATACATCAGGTGTCAGTACGCAATTGGCCTTATGGTAACAACTCGCCTTTGCCTTTAAAATATGTAGCAAGTGCAAAATAAACAAGATTGAACTTCATCAGTTTCTCTCACTGCAGCAGTAGGTAGAATTATGTTCACAGGTATCATTGAAAGTTTGGGTAAAGTCGAAAGTTTACAAAATGTAGGTGGTGATGTGCGCTTACGTATTCAGACTGACTTGGATATGTCAGATGTGCATTTGGGCGACTCTATTGCGACCAATGGGATCTGCTTAACTGTGATCGACTGGGGTAACAACTGGTATGCTGCTGATGTATCCCGTGAAAGTTTAAATCGTTCGACTTTAGCAAGTTGGAAAGCGGGGCAGGCGGTCAATGTAGAAAAAGCAATGTTGCCAACAACACGCTTCGGTGGACATATCGTCAGTGGGCATGTCGATGCTGTGGGTGAAATCACCGTAGTACGTTCAGATGCTCGCTCACTGTATTTCGAAGTCACTGCACCTGTTGAAATTGCTAAATATTTGGCTGAAAAAGGTTCTGTGACTGTAGATGGAATTAGCCTTACTATCAACCATTTACGTGGAAATATATTAAGTTTAAATTTAATTCCACATACTGCTGAACGGACCAATATTGGAACGTGGAAAGTGGGTTCTCAAGTGAATTTAGAAGTGGATGTATTGGCACGTTATATAGAAAGATTGTTACTTGGTGATAAAGCTGCTGAGCCAAAAGCAGAGTCTAAACTCAGTATGGAATTTCTGGCAGCCAATGGTTTTTTAAAATAAATAAAAACAAAACCCGATTAAAAAAGCCTAATTTATTTAGGCCTTTTAATATATACATGATTAAATTAGGCTAATATATCGTGAATTCTTCTGTAAGAGAGTTGAGTATTGCTTGAATTTTTATTGCATTTAGAACAATTATTGCCCACTTTTTTAGAGAATTACGGGTTGTGGATTTATGCCATTTTGTTTCTAATCATTTTTGCAGAAACTGGCTCAGTCTTTATGTTTTTTCTCCCTGGCGATAGTTTATTGATTGCTGTCGGTGCTTTATGTTCTACCGCTGAATCTGTGCATTTGCACTATATGGGTGTGTTGCTGATTATTGCTTCAATTTTGGGTTATATGGTTAACTATTATACTGGGCGTGCGCTAGGTTTTAAGTTTTTCCATGCGCATTCACGTTGGTTTAAGCCTGAATATATTAAAAAGACCAATCATTATTTTGAAAAGCATGGCGGGAAAACCATTCTCGTTGCCCGTTTTGTGCCTTTTGTTCGTTCTTTTGCTCCTTTTGCAGCAGGTGCAGGGCATATGAAAATGCCTGTATTCATGTTGTATAACATTTTAGGCGGATGGATTTGGATTGCGCTATTGCTTGGTGCGGGTTATGGCGCGGGTAACTTATTATCTTTACTGCTCGATTCATTTTAATCAGATTTAGACAGCCGTAAACTGCCCCGATGAATAAGCCGAATATGGATCCTCAACATTCGGCTTATTCATGTTGAGAATAGAATAAAATCACGAGGGGTTTTATTTAAAAAATCAGATGTATTTATCAAAATAATTTGCTGCTATTTTTACGCACTGACACAAAAAAATATCTAGAAAGTGCAAACAGAAAAAGCTTTCAATTCGCCAAAGTGCTAACATTTTGCAAGTTTTAAAATCTTAATGCTGGTGAGCAAAAATGTTAATACAACGTGGTGGGTTAAAAGTTGTGGCTGGGCTTGGAATTTCAGGCGTTTCAGCAGTAAATTTTCTTCATGAAAATGGCTACCGTGTTGCAGTCACAGATTCTCGTGAAGTTCCACCAGGACATGAGCAAATTCCAGCAGCAGTTCAAACCAGCTTTGGTCAACTCGATCAAGATTTACTTTTGCAAGCTGAAGAAATTGTCATTAGTCCCGGGTTAGATCCTCAGTTACCAGCAATTCAAGCTGCGATTGCAAAAGGCATTCCAGTCATCAGTGAAATTCAAATTCTCCGCCGTGCTACAGATAAACCGATTGTGGCGATTACTGGCTCAAATGCAAAAAGTACCGTGACCACTTTGATTGGCCTAATGGCGCAAGAAGCAGGAGTAAAGGTTGCGGTAGGGGGGAACTTGGGTCGTCCTGCTTTAGATTTAACCCATGATGATCCAGATGTTTATATCCTTGAGCTTTCCAGCTTTCAACTTGAGACGACATCAAGTTTAAATGCTGAAGTGGCTGTGGTCTTGAACATGAGTGAAGATCACTTAGACCGTCATGGAGATATGGCGGGTTATCATGCGGCAAAACATCGGATTTTCCAAGGTGTAAAAAAAGTCGTATATAACCGCGATGACTCATTGACTCGTCCATTGGTGCCAGATGTCACGCCGATGCAAAGCTTTGGACTGAATGCGCCTGATTTAAAACAATACGGTATCCTGAGAGAAGATAATGGTACGATTTGGTTGGCGCGTGGTCGTGAACGTTTACTCAAAAGTTCAGACATGTATATCCAAGGGACACACAATGTTGCCAATGCTTTGGCATGTTTAGCTTTGGGTGAAGCGATTGGTTTGCCTATAGACAAAATGCTTGAAACCTTAAAAACATTTAAAGGTTTAGAGCATCGTTGCGAATTCGTTAAAGAAGTCGATGGTGTGCGTTATTATAATGATTCTAAAGGCACCAATATCGGTGCAACTTTGGCTGCATTGGATGGCTTAGGTGCTGCAATTGAAGCACAAGATGGTCAGGTTGCGATTATTCTGGGTGGTCAGGGCAAAGGACAGGATTTTACTGCACTACGTGAGTCTCTGCAAAAATATGCCAAAGTTGCAGTACTGATTGGTGAAGACAGCTCAATTATTGAAAACGCCATTACAGGGACAACAGAACTTCTACATGCAGCATCTTTGCAACAAGCTGTAGAACTTTGTCAACAACATACGCATGCGCAAGATGTAGTGCTATTATCACCTGCATGTGCAAGCTTTGATATGTTTACAGGCTATCCTGAGCGTGGTCATCGCTTTGTTGAATATGTAAATGCTCTAAACTAAAAAGAATCATAAGGAAATAAAGTATGGCTGGGTTAGCTCAGACGACTATAAGTAAGATTAACCAAGTGTATGATCGTTGGATGCCAAAATTGCCGGCAGAGATTACACCACGTAATGTACTGATATTTTGCGTCATATCATTGTTATGTATTGGAACGGTGATGGTGGCTTCGGCTTCAATGCCTTACGCAGAAAGAATGCATGAAAACGAATTTCACTATGTGATTCGCCATGCAATTTCGATTGTGGTGGCTTTTGTTGCGGCCGCAATTACCTATCGAGTTTCACTCAACCTTTGGTTTAAAAATACCTTTCCATTGTGGTTGATCACCATTGCTTTATTGCTCGCCGTTTTAGTTGTGGGTACTGAGGTTAATGGCTCAACACGATGGATTCGTGTTGGGGGATTTACCTTGCAGGCAACCGAAGTCGCCAAGGTGATGATGGCGATATTCACGGCGGACTATGTGGTCCGCCGTGCTGAAGAAGTCCGTAATAATATTAAGGGCTTGGTACGTCTTGGTGTGGTGATGTTGCTGACGGTCGGACTGATTATTGCAGAACCTGATTTAGGTGCAACTGTGGTTATTGCAGTTTCGATGCTGGGTGTATTCTTCTTGGCTGGTGCGCCTATGATCCAGTTTGGCTTTGCATTTGGTGCGATTCTGGTGGCATTTGTATCATTGATCGTGTTTGAACCTTATCGTTATGAGCGCTTAATGTCATTCTCAAACCCTTGGGCTGATCCTTTAGGCTCAGGTTATCAATTGTCGAATGCATTGATGGCGTTTGGTCGTGGTGAATGGTTTGGGGTAGGCTTAGGACATAGTATTCAAAAAATGTCTTATCTACCAGAAGCACATACCGACTTTATGTTGGCAATTTTAGGTGAAGAATTCGGTTTCTTTGGTATTTCGACTGTTTTGTTGCTCTCGTTTGTGATGTTGATTTGCTGTATTCGTATTGGTCAACGTGCGCTCAATCATCAATATTTGCGAGCAGGTTATTTGGCTTATGGGATTAGCATTATTTTCTTATTACAGATCTTAGTGAATGCAGGCATGAATATGGGAATGTTACCGACCAAGGGGCTGACGCTTCCATTTATTAGTTATGGTGGTTCATCTTTAATTATGTGTGCGGTGATGATCAGTTTAATTCTTAAAATTGATGCAACCACCAAAGATGCTAATCCAGCGCGAGAAGAGTCCAGTTTTTAGCAATTTATTTAATTTGAATAAAAAAGCCATTTGATCAAAAGTGGCTTTTTTATTGGTAAATGGCTTTTATCTCTGTTCCTTTGGGAATACTTGTAATATCCCACTGAGTGATGGCTTGAACCAACATTTTATCTGGCTGATCTAAGTCCACTGGCGCTTGTCCAAGCGCTATAATCGCCTCTAAAAGCAATTCAGACGCATGTTTGACATCAAGGGCTTGAGCATGGTTCTGTTTAGAGAGTTTTTGCCCTAGATGATTCATTGCAAGCGGCAAGTGCATATATTCAAGAGCGGGATAGCCTAAAAGCTGCCCTAGCCAAATTTGACGTTCAGTATTATCCAATAAATCCGCACCACGTACCACATGGCTGATCTCTTGTAAATAATCATCGACAACGACTGCCAATTGATAGTTGATAATGCCGTCACGACGTGTGAGAACAAAATCACCTAAATCGTGGTGTAAATTAGCGCAATGTTGCCCTTGTAATCGATCATTGAAACAAATATTTTGATCAGACACTTTTAAACGAATGGCTTGGTTTTCGAAGTCGAGCTGTTTGTCTCGGCAAGTTCCAGCGTAGATATGATTTGACCCTAATATTTTTCGGGTACATTCACAAGCATAAACTAAATTGTTTTGTTTGAGTTGTTCGATTACTGACTGGTAAATGTCTAAGCGATGTCTTTGATAAACGATTTCAACATCAGATTGGAAACCAAAAGCGTCTAGACACTTTAAAATGTGCTGTTCACTATCTGGATAAATACGTGGAATATCCGTATCTTCTATTCGGACGATCCATTGCCCATGATGAGCTTTAGCATCGCAATAACTCGCAACAGCAGTCACCAAGGAGCCAAAATGTAACGGCCCTGTGGGTGAAGGTGCAAACCGTCCTTTGTATACAGTATTCTTCCTCCCTCCCTTTGGAAAAGAGAGGGGTGGGGAGGAATTTGACACAGCGTTAACCGTTATTTTGCTTCTCTTTGATCTCAGCAAGGGTTTTGCAATCGATACATAAAGTTGCGGTTGGTCGTGCTTCTAAACGGCGTAAACCAATTTCGATACCACACGTTTCACAGAAACCATAGTCGTCATTTTTAATCGCTTCAATAGATTGCTCTATTTTGCGAATAAGTTTACGTTCACGGTCACGGGTACGTAACTCAATGGCAAACTCTTCTTCTTGCGTAGCACGGTCATTTACATCAGGTAAAGAAGAAGATTCATCTTGCATTGTATTTAGGGTGCGATCCACTTCCGACATCAATTCAGCTTTCCATGCCAGCAAAATTTTACGAAAATGTTCGAGCTGCCCCTCAGACATGTATTCTTCATTTTTCTTTGGCTGATAAGGCTCGATACCGAATAGACTTGCTGTAGTACCGTTTTCATTGGTCTTCGGCTTGGTTTTACGCACTCGCTTTACAGACTTATCATCTGCTGCTGTTTGTTCTTCCAAGACTTGATTTTGGTTGTCATTCGCCATAAAGGGCATTCCTCATCATATACGTATTATCTATACGCAAAAAATATGGTGATATGCAAGTATTTTTTATCACTACCAACAGAATGAATCTATCGGGGGCGTCATCATATAGATTTTTTTACCAAGATGAAAGTCACCTAACCCTGAATTAGACTTTCTGCATATCTCGTTGGACGAATAACTTAATAGAAAAAAACAAAAATGAAAAGCTAGTAACCTGAAATTTCTTCATTAATTGTAACTTTGAAGTGATCCAAGCGGTGTACAAAGGTCTCAAATTCACCATTGGCTTTTAAATGTAAGCAACGGTAACCAGGTGCAATTGGATCAAATGAAAACTCTTGGCTGAGTGGTTTAAATTGCACACAAGTCGCAGGCGTAGAAATAAAATGTATTCCATTCCATATATTATAGGACTCTTGATGAACATGACCATGTAAAACAGCTTTGATGTTATCAAATGGTTCAAGTACAGCTTTTAATTCATCTGCATTTTTTAACTTGTGCTGATCGAGCCATTTCGAATGCATATCAAAAGGATTATGATGACAAGCGATGAGTATGAATTTGTCGCTCATTTTTTCCAATAACAGTTTTAGATGTGCCAATTGTTCTGTTTGAATGTTTCCATCAGTACGCCCGCTCACAGCACTATTCAGCAAAATGATACGCCATTGATCTAACTCAATAACTGCGGGAATCGGTTCTGGCGCATGGAAGGGAAACAAGTTCAGATTGTCGTGATTTCCTGGAATTTGATAAAAATTGATACCAAAACGCTGCATATAATCTAAATAGCGCGCATAGGTTTCTGGAAACGCAGCTTGAGCCAAATCACCTGTATGTAAAATTAAATCGATATTTTTATAGCGTTGCTGAATATCATTCATAACGGCATGAAAGCTTTCTTCAGGATTAATCCCGACAAATTCAGCCTCAGGTCTATCCATCAGATGTGTATCTGTGATTTGGATAATTACTCTATCTTTATCAGTTTGCGGCAATATCTCTGATTGCATGCCTTTCCCCTAGACATTTTCAAATGTATGCAAGTGCTGTTGTAGCCATTGCAAAGCCATAATCACAGGCGCATTTTTTAAACGATTACTTTGTAATAAGATGCACAGATCTGAATAATCAATGATATGAAGTTTGATATTTTCACTTTCATCAGGCATACCAAACACCCCACCTTCAGCGGGTAACGCTGCTTGAGCAACATAGAGATGGAAGATTTCATCACATGCACCAGCAGATGGATAGAAGCTAAACAAGTGTCTGATTTGATTTAATTCACATCCAGATTCTTCAACGCTTTCTCGCCGAATGCAACTTTCTGGAGATTCATCTCCATCGAGTACACCTGCGATGATTTCAAGTTGCCAAGGTGAAACAACATCATCAATCGCCCCCACACGAAACTGTTCAATCAATGCAAATTTCTGTTGCTGATCATTATAAATCAGTACGCCAGCAGCCTCTTTACGGCGAATCAATTCACGTTGGATGGTTGTGGTATATTCAGTTTGATTAAATAATCGGTGTCGCAAGCTCACTTTTTCGACTTGAACAAAACCTTTAAAGGCATATTCACGAGATTGTATTTCTACATCATTATGTGTGTAGGTTGCTTGCTGAATGATGTTCATGTGCACAGTTAGGATGAAACATATTCATTTCATCCTAACTGAGAAATAGTGAAAGACAAAAGTTTTTTTTAAACTTTACACTTTATGGTACAACTTTTGCCCTTGTTCCTGATAAACGGATTTCATGGTTTTGAGACCATCTTCTATAACCGTTTTGTTATTTACAGAGTGTGCTGCATTTTGTTGATTTTGTGCATAATCTCGCACGTTTTGAGTGATTTTCATCGAGCAGAACTTAGGTCCGCACATTGAACAGAAGTGTGCGGACTTATGTGCCTCTTTAGGCATAGTCTCATCATGCATCGATCTTGCTGTATCTGGATCGAGGCTGAGATTGAACTGATCTTCCCAACGGAATTCAAAGCGTGCCTTAGATAAAGCATTGTCACGGACTTGTGCACCCGGATGTCCTTTAGCTAAATCAGCAGCATGTGCTGCGATTTTATAGGTGATAATCCCGTCTTTAACATCTTTCTTATTGGGCAGGCCCAAATGCTCTTTTGGGGTCACATAACACAGCATGGCCGTGCCATACCAACCAATCATTGCTGCGCCAATCGCAGAAGTAATGTGGTCATAGCCTGGAGCAATATCTGTGGTGAGTGGCCCAAGGGTATAGAACGGTGCTTCTTGACAGACTTCAAGTTGCAGGTCCATATTTTCTTTCACCATATGCATTGGAACATGGCCTGGCCCTTCGATCATGACTTGAACATCATGTTTCCATGCTCGATGGGTCAGTTCACCTAAAGTGCGTAATTCTGAAAATTGCGCTTCATCATTGGCATCTTGAATACAACCTGGGCGTAAACCATCACCTAAGCTGAAAGACACATCATAGGCTTTCATGATTTCGCAGATTTCATCAAAATGTGTATAGAGGAAATTTTCTTCATGATGTGCCAAACACCATTGCGCCATGATCGAACCGCCACGTGATACGATCCCAGTCAAACGATTGGCTGTCATTGGCACATATCGCAATAAGACCCCAGCATGAATGGTGAAATAATCGACACCTTGTTCAGCTTGTTCAATTAAAGTATCTTTAAAAATTTCCCATGTGAGGTTTTCTGCAACACCATCGACTTTTTCAAGTGCTTGATAAATAGGAACTGTACCAATTGGAACAGGCGAGTTACGGATAATCCATTCACGAGTTTCGTGGATATTTTTACCTGTCGATAAGTCCATGATGGTGTCTGCACCCCAACGGGTTGCCCATGTCATTTTCGACACTTCTTCATCTATTGATGAACCCAAAGCTGAGTTTCCGATATTGGCATTAATTTTCACCAAGAAATTACGTCCAATAATCATGGGTTCGCATTCAGGATGGTTAATATTGGCTGGAATGATGGCACGCCCTTCAGCGACTTCCTTACGCACAAATTCAGGGGTGATTTGCATAAGATTGTGGGCGCCAAAATTTTGTCCTGCATGTTGGCGCATATCTACACCCTCATGCTGGCGTTGATTTTCACGAATGGCAATGTATTCCATTTCAGGCGTAATAATACCTTGCTTGGCATAATGCATTTGAGTGACATTATTGCCTGTTTTTGCACGACGTGGTTTTTGAATATGGGCAAAACGTATTTCAGCAGTACGAATATCTTTCAGACGTTCTTGACCAAATTTAGAGGTTAAGCTGGCTAAATGCTCAGTATCCGCACGTTCTTCAATCCAAGATTCACGTACATTGGGTAAGCCTTTATTCAAATCAATGTGTACGTTGGGATCGGTATAAACACCTGAAGTGTCGTAGACCATAATTGGTGGATTTTTTTCACCACCAAGGCCTGTTGGGGTATCCGTGAGTTCAATTTCACGCATCGGTACTTGAATATCTGGGCGTGAACCTTGAATATAAACTTTTTTAGATGCGGGTAAAATTCGAGTCAGATCTTTGGCTTCTTGCTCGTGTTGAGCCAATTGATCAGCAGGGGATAGATTCGTTAATTGGTTCATTACAATGATCCTTATGAATGACATCAACGAATCAAGCACGACCAAAAACGGTGGCAAATCTAGTCTATTTTATCTGCTAAATTCATCATCAGAATAAAGCGCTATTGCGACAAAAATAGATAAACTATGGGCTGTCAGTTTTTAGATGCTTGATTCCTACGCAGGTCTTAACCTGATCAGGTTCAACGGTACTTTAGTTTAAGTTTTGGCAAGGAGATGCAAAACTGACTAAATCTCAGCGAGGTATTACTCGCGCTCCGTCAAGCGATGTTCAAATCTTAGCATGTTCTTATTGAAAATATGCTGGCATACAGATATCAATTTCAATTATTTTCTTGAGCCAGAATTACCTCGACAGATTTTCTAATTTTTTGTTCAAATGCTTCACGTTGTGCTCGGATGTCTTGCTGTTCAGCTGAATTATCTTCAGGATACTGGCTAGATGGTTTTGGCATTTGTTGCCAAAGCGTTTCACTTGCATTGATTAAATTCACAAATTTCTGTGCAGTTGGGCTACTTGCAGTTTTACTTCCTGCAATTTTTTCAATCGCTTTGATTGCTTGTTCATCTGCAATTTTATCGTCATCGAACCAGAGCGTGCGAGTGTTGTCCTCGCCTTGAAAAAGTGCACTACGGTATTGTTCAATGTTCTCTACGACTTGATGTTTAAAATGGTTGTTGGGGTAGTCTTTATTGAATTTTTCCCAATATAACAGTCGATTGGCCACTTCATCAAAACTAATTGCTAACCCTGCGTCCATAATATAGTTGGCACCTGTATACTCTTTACGGATCTGTTTAAAGTAGACCTGATCTGATTTTTCTAAATAGGGTGCAAAAGTATCCAGATCATATTGTGGATGCTGTACAAAGGTGTACTCACCTTCGCCGATATAAAATTTTGCTAAATATAAGTCTTTTGCGTGATCAACTAAATATTTTTCACGTGGTTTTAACTTTTTATACAATTCTTGTTTTTGTTGAGCTGTCATCGACTGACCGTCTGCAAGTGTGTCGGTCATATATTGAAATACTTCAGGCGAGGCATCTGCGATGAGTTTTTGATAAATGTTTTCAATTTTTGCTTGCCATTGATAGCGTGTTTTTAATGGAGTAGATGCGAGACATTTTTTAAATAATTGATTGAGGTCATTTAAATCTTCAACGATAACCTTTTTTTCTAATTTTTTGATGCTTGTATCTATCTCGTTACAGTCTTGTGGAACAGCTGGAATTTCAATTGTACGGGTCTGAGCCACTTCAGAAGCAGCTGCTTCGGTTGTTTCATTTTTTTGATTATTCTCATGTTTTTGGCAAGCGCTGAATAGGACACAAATGAAAAGTGTTGTGAGTGACAAATGTTGTTTTAAAACTTTCATAGAATGACTGTTGTTGTGAGTTATTGAATGCCACAAGAATAATAAAAATTGAACTGAAATAACATCTAACTGTCAGAACAAATCGCATCGCTAAAGCAATCTTTTTTAACACGCTTAAAGTCGATTGGGCTTAGATTTAGATATTGATTGAGTTGGGAAAGTGCCAATAATTGAGGAATATTTTCTAGTTTAGTGCGTTCTTTTTCACTAATTTGAATTTTTTGCTGTCTTTGCTCTTTGCTCATATTTAAAAAATGAACAAACTTTTTCGCCTGTGCTGAAAGCTCACCATCATTAGATTTTGCCAATCGTTCAATCACCAACCAACTTAAGGCATCTATATCGGTTTGATTTTCAAAACTTATCGAAATAGGCGCTTCTTCAGTACCTAAAAATAATAGACTGCTATATGCATTTTTTAGGAACTGCGCATCATTTAAAAAAGGGCTATTGGGGTAGGTTTGCAGGTAATCTTGCCAAAATTTAGCTCTTTTGGCAGTTTCTTCAGCATCAATATCGAGTTTATGATTTTTAAAAAGTGGGTGAGTATTTTGTTCTGCAAGATTTTCGATAAAAACTTGTTCAGGCGCAGTTAGATACGGCGCGAAAACTTTTGCTAGATATTGCGGGCTTCTACGATAGACAATTTTATCATCTGTTTGTTCGGTCAGCTCAATATAAGCTTGCCCTTTGTGACGTAATAAATATTGATCACGAAGATTAAGTTGTTCAAATTTACTTTGTTGAATGGTGGGGTATGCAGCTTGATCTAAAGCATAATTTTCAAATGCTTGCTGTTGTTCTGAAGTACGTTCGATCTGTAAAAATTGTTGATACATACGTTTTGACTGATGCATCAATACCATTTGTTCCGCAGGTTTCATCAATGGCAAACACATACGAATATCTTGATTGACTTGCTCTATTGCAAGTGTGGTTCTTTTTTCGTTGATTGCAAGCATTTCATTTTTGAGATTTTGACAAATTTGAGTTAAATCAGGTATTGGATTTTCTTTTGGTGGAGTCTCTTTAGACTCTTTAACAATGTCAGTCGTTGGTTTTTGGCATGCGATAACCATCATGCAACTCAATATAACGAGTATGCCTGAAATGAGAAAATGAAGGATATTGCGAGGAAATTTCATTCGACCAGCATTTAAAAGAAGCTCAATTTTGTTCGGTGCCATTGTCGCTGAATCGAGGCTAAATAAATGAAATATTTTGTAGTTTTGTGATAATAAAACGTTAATTTTTGCAAGAAACTGAGGCGTGTGTCTAACTTAAGGTTGGTAAAAATTAGCATTCGATAAATAATCAAGAATTGGGTTTATATGGATTTTCATAGCAAAGTTACATATTTAAATTCAGTAGATTGTAGTAGTATATTTACTCTAATCACTTTGATTGGAAGCAAAATGAGCTATATTGAGAAATTTATTTGAAAGAAAAATACTTGTCATAAAATATTCATGATGAATGTGCTTTAATATTAATCCATAAAAATAGTTTTGTTGCGTGTGGAGCATCTAACCTTGAGCCCAAGTAATCCTGTATTAAACCATCACATATCTTCTCAATTTAATGAGGACTTACAGGATGTGAATACCAAATTTATGACCATGGGTGGTTTGGTAGAACAACAAGTCGCAAATGCAGTGCACGCTTTATTGGATACCAATGCCAATATGGCGATTGATGTTCAATTTCAAGACAATACAGTCAATCGTTATGAACGAGAAATTGATGAAGCACTGACTTTGATTTTGGCGCGTCGTCATCCAGCTGCAATCGACTTACGCATGGTAATTGCCATGAGTAAAGCCAATACCGATTTAGAGCGTATTGGTGATGAAGCTGCAAAAATTGCCCGTATAGCACAGACTTTATGTGAAGAGGGTGAATCGCCGCGTGGTTATATGGAAACACGGCATATTGGTAATCAAGTGCGTGTAATGATTCATGATGCTTTAGATGCTTTTGCGCGTGTAGATGCAGAACAGGCTTTAAAAGTTTTGTTGGCAGATGCAGATATTGACCGTGAATACCAATCTGCGACGCGCACACTAATGACCTACATGATCGAAGATCCACGTCATATTAGCCGTGTAATCAATGTGATGTGGGTATTGCGTTCACTTGAGCGGATTGGTGATCATGCACGTAATATCTCAGAACAAGTCATTTATATTGCAAAAGGTTTTGATGTTCGTCATACCAGCGTTGAAGAAATTGAGCAAAAAGTACAAGGCAAGTAATTGAATTTATGATCAATAAAAAGACCTGAATCATTCAGGTCTTTTTATTTGCAATATTTAAGATTACAAAAATAAAATTACACCTGAGCTAGTGCTTGTTCTAAGTCCGCAATCAAATCCTCGATATGTTCAATACCCACAGATAAACGCACCATATCAATACTCACACCAGCTGCTTTTAGCTCTGTTTCATTGAGTTGACGATGAGTGGTGGTTGCTGGATGACAGGCTAAACTTTTTGCATCACCAATATTCACTAGGCGAGTAAACAGCTGTAGTGCGTCGATAAAACGGGTACCACCTTCACGTCCATCTTTTACCCCAAAAGACAGAATTGCAGAGGGTTTACCTTTAACATACTTTTGTGCCAAAGCATGCTGTGGATGATCTTTTAAACCTGCATAGTTAACCCATTGCACTTTTGGATGCGCCTGTAAATATTCAGCGACTTTTTGTGCATTTTCAGTATGGCGTTCCATACGCAAATTTAGTGTTTCTAAACCTTGTAAAATTAAGAATACGCTGAGTGGGCTAATCGCTGCGCCTGTATTTCTTAATGGGACAACACGTGCACGGGCAATATATGCTGCAGCACCCAAAGCTTCTACATAGTTCACCCCATGATAACTTGGATCGGGGGTATTTAAGACTTTGAAGCGCTCGGGATATTTGCCCCAAGGAAATTTACCACTATCGACAATCGCACCACCAATCGAGTTGCCATGACCTCCAATATATTTAGTCAATGAATGCACCACGATATCTGCACCATGTTCAAAAGGTTTCAGTAGGGCAGGTGTTGCAACAGTATTATCCACAATGACGGGTACACCATATTCATGTGCGATTTTAGCAATGGCATCTAGGTCAATAATATTACCCAACGGATTGCCAATCGACTCAACGAAAACCAATTTGGTTTTTTCATCAATCAAGCCGCGCAATGCTTCAGGATCTTGGTAATCAAAGAAACGTACTTCAATGCCTTGTTTAGGTAACGTATGGGCAAATAAATTATAGGTGCCGCCATACAGCGTTGAAACCGATGCAATATTGTCACCTGCTTCTGCAATAGTCTGGATTGAGTAAGTAATCGCAGACATACCAGAAGCCAATGCTAAAGCACCGATACCGCCCTCAAGTGCGCTCAGGCGTTGCTCAAGCACAGCTGTGGTTGGGTTCATGATACGTGTATAAATATTCCCTTGAACTTTAAGATCAAATAGATCTGCGCCGTGCTGCGTATTATCAAAGGCATAAGAGGTCGTTTGATAAATGGGAACGGCTACGGCTTTAGTCGTTGCTTCTGGTTCATAGCCTGCATGTATCGCAAGAGTTTCATCTTTATATGTCATGTTCTTCCGTCAACTTTTTATTAAATTTCAATAGAGTGTAACAAATAAATATATGAAGTAAACAAGGGTTTATATATTTTAAAATCATAAAAATAGATAAAGCCAACATTGTAGCCCGTGTTGAATTCAGTTTGAACGAGTAAATAGAGACCGAATATCGCTGAGTTTATTAAGCTGTCATTTGCTCAAACTAGCATAGACACTTCTATAAATTCTGTTATTAAAAAACACAATAAATAAGCAGTAATAAATAAACTAACTCGCCATAAAATAACTTAACTTTAACTTTAACTTTAACTTTAACTTTAACTTTAACTTTAACTTTAACTTTAACTTTAACTTTAGTACGCTGTAGTTTACTGGGTTTGACCGCATGTTCTGATGATGAACAAAATTCAACAACACAGATGACCTTAACCAAAAATATAACATTGGCGTTTGGTGCTGACGCTTGTGTAATCATTGTCAAACTACAATGCACCAAGTTCAACTCAGACCAAGACACAATTTGTATATCATTATCAGTCGAATTTTTGTTGGTGATAATGTTTGAGATTGCAATTTGATTGAGATTATTGGTGTTGAAAATGTTTTCTTGATGCTTTTAAAATATCTCAATCAATTGGACAAATCTGAACAAAAATAGATAAATTCAGCGTATAATTGACGGTATTTATTTATTCGCATTTTGCGAATTTCTATTCATTATAGAGGAGTCCTACGTGGCCCAATATATTTACACGATGAACCGTGTGTCGAAGATGGTTCCGCCTAAACGCGAAATCTTAAAAGACATCTCTTTATCATTTTTCCCAGGTGCAAAAATTGGTGTACTTGGTTTAAACGGTGCAGGTAAATCTACCCTACTCCGTATTATGGCTGGCGTAGATAAAGATTTCTCAGGTGAAGCTCGTGCGCAACCAGGTATTAAAATCGGTTATCTTGAGCAAGAACCACCATTAGATCCAAATAAAGATGTTCGTGGTAACGTTGAAGATGGTTTACGGGAACCATTGGATGCATTGGCACGTTTAGATGAAGTTTTTGCTGAATATGCAGCTGAAGATGCTGACTTTGATGCGCTTGCAAAAGAGCAAGAGAAATTAGAAGCAATTATCCATGCTTGGGATGCGCATAACCTAAGTAACCAAATGGATCAGGCTGCGGCAGCATTGAATCTCCCAGCATGGGATTCTGACGTAAGCTTACTTTCAGGTGGTGAACGTCGTCGTGTTGCATTATGTCGTTTGTTATTGTCTAAACCAGACATGCTACTGCTTGACGAACCGACGAACCATTTGGATGCAGAATCTGTATCTTGGTTAGAACGCTTCTTGAAAGACTTTGCCGGTACAATTGTTGCAATTACCCATGACCGTTATTTCTTGGATAACGTTGCGGAGTGGATTCTTGAGCTTGACCGTGGACATGGTATTCCTTATCAAGGTAACTATTCTTCTTGGTTGGAACAAAAGAATGCTCGTTTAGAGCAGGAAAATAAACAAGAAGAATCTTTTGCTAAAGCATTGAAAAAAGAATTGGAATGGGTTCGTTCAAATGCTAAAGGTCAGCAAAAGAAAAACAAAGCACGTATGGAGCGCTTTGAAGAGCTTAACTCACGTGAGTTCCAACAACGTAATGAAACGTCTGAAATCTATATTCCACCTGGTCCACGCCTAGGGAATAAGGTTGTAGAAGTTGAGGGCATCAGTAAATCGTTTGATGGTCGTCTACTTTATGAAAACCTATCTTTCACGGTGCCACCAACGGCAATTGTTGGTATTGTTGGTCCAAACGGTGCGGGTAAAACTACATTATTCCGTATGATGACAGGCGAACAGCAACCGGATACGGGTAGCGTTGTATTAGGTGAATCTGTAAAAGTTGCTTATGTTGGTCAGATTCGTGACACTTTAGATAACAATAAAACCGTTTGGGAAGAAGTTTCTGGCGGTTTAGATATCTTAAGAATTGGCGAATATGAGATCGCATCTCGTGCCTATATCGGTCGTTTTAACTTCAAAGGTCAAGATCAGCAAAAGCGTGTAGGTGAATTGTCTGGTGGTGAACGTAACCGTTTACAACTTGCAAAGATTCTTCAGATGGGCGCAAACGTGATTTTGCTCGATGAACCGTCGAATGATTTGGATATTGAAACATTACGTGCACTAGAGGATGCAATTCTTGTATTCCCTGGTACTGTTATGGTGGTATCGCATGACCGTTGGTTCCTCGACCGTATTGCGACACATATCTTGTCATTTGAAAATGAACAGCCTGAATTTTACGAAGGTAACTATGCTGAATATGAAGCATATCGCTTAGCTCGTTTGGGTGATGCTGCTGTGCAAAAACGGACCAAATACAAAAAAATTGGGGGTTAACTCCTCATTTTGTTGATAAAAAACCAGCTTTCGAGCTGGTTTTTTATTGCTGATAGAAATGACATAGTTGGTCTCGTGCTTCGAGATGACCCTGATTTGCAGCAAGTAATAACCATTTGTATGCATTGACTTTATCTGGAGATAATCCAAGTTGCCCCTGTAAGTAAATCATGCCTAATTTATATTGTGCTGAGCTATACCCTTTGAGTGCTGAATGTAAAAAATACCAAATCGCATTACGTTGATATTTATATATTTTTTCATTGTGATGGTAATCAATATCAAGTTTATACTGCTGATTCAGCGCTAAATGTTCATAACTGGTTGCGCGATGGTAAATGTGCATTGATTCAGAGATATTAAATGATTGATATGGGTTGGAATAATGGTATTTATAACTGAAGATTTCCTTTAATTTTCGTATTGTTTTTATTAAATCCATAATGACTCACGCTTATTTTTTATAAAGTTCCCATCATAAGATTAAAGGAAATAAATAGAATAAGAAATACCCAATGATCAGGATTTTTCCATATAAAAGTATTTAAAAAGTGATTCAAGATAAATAAATAATTTATTCAGTTTTAATTCTTATTCAGTTTGATATCAGTGATTTTAATAATTGATAATTTATATAAAATGAGTTGTTAGTCGTTATTTAAAATAATACCTATTATTTATGTATTCTATCTAGGTGTTTTAATAGGGCTTAATAAATAATATATAAAAGAATGCAAAATAACATTCTTCTATATATGTACTCATTATCAATTAAAGACGCATTTCAATTCCTTGCTCAGCAAGATATTTTTTCGCCTCAGGGATAGAGTATTGACCAAAATGGAATATAGAGGCTGCCAATACTGCATCGGCACCACCTTTTAAAATACCATCTGCTAAATGTTGTAAATTACCCACACCACCTGACGCAATGGTCGGAATGGTGACACGATCATTAATTTGACGCATTAAACCAATGTCATAACCCGCTTTAGTCCCATCTGCATCCATAGAGGTAACCAATAACTCACCTGCACCGAATTGTGCCATTTTCACAGCCCATTCAATCGCATCTATGCCTGTCGGTTTGCGGCCGCCATGGGTGAAAATTTCCCATTTATTTTCACCAGTTCTTTTTGCATCGATTGCTACAACAATACATTGTGCACCAAAGCGCTGAGAAGCTTCTTGAACGAATTCAGGATTAAATACTGCAGCAGAGTTGATGCTGACTTTATCTGCACCTGCATTTAATAACAAACGGATATCTTCAACTTTACGAACACCACCACCAACTGTAAGGGGGACAAACACACTTTCAGCCATACGTTCAACAGTACGATAAGTGGTATCACGGCCATTCGATGTTGCGGTAATGTCTAAAAAGGTGATTTCATCTGCACCTTGCTCATTATAACGACGGGCAACTTCTACAGGATCTCCTGCGTCACGGATATCTAAAAACTGGACACCTTTCACCACACGACCATTATCTACGTCCAGGCAAGGAATAATACGTTTAGCGAGCATAATTTTTTCCAAAAATAACAGGCGATTATGAAAGTTCGTGACTTAGGTGCTACACCTCGATAGTCGAAGCGGTTATTCTATCAAACTTATGTAAGTTTTTTCGCAGGTTTTCTATGTCGGTTTATACCACTTTGAGTTTAAAAGAAGTTCAACACTTTGCAGCACCTTATGGATTAGAGGTGGTTGAACTTAAACCAATTCAAGGCGGTGTGCAAAATACCAACTATTTTATCATTTGTGCTGATGGAACACAGTTCGTATTAACATTATTTGAAAATATGGATGCGCAAGCAGCAGGGGAATTAATTCCTGTTTTAGAACACTTGGGTCAACAAGCTTTGCCAGTTCCTGTTCCGTTAAAACATAGCGGTCAGTCGATTCATAGTTTAAAAGATAAACCTGCACAAATTGCGCCACGGATGTCAGGTAAACATCCGATGCCCTCTACAATCGCTCAAGTTGAGCAAATTGCTGTGGCACAGGCCAAAATGCATGTGGCGTTACAAGACTTCCCATTACAGCGTCAAGTGGTGCGTGATCATGCTTATTGGTACAACGTTGCTCAACAAATTAAACCGACTTTAGATGTAGCTGATAGTGCTTTGCTGAATAATCTTTTAGGTTTGTATGAAGCACTGACAATGATGTATCCAAATCGACCTAAAGGTTTTATTCATTCGGATTTGTTCTGTGACAATACTTTGTTTGAAGGCGATGAGTTAAAAGGCATTCTTGATTTTTATGAAATGAATCAAGATGAATTGCTTTTTGATATTGCGATTACGTTAAATGATTTTTGTACAGAATATCCGAGTGTTACTTTGAATGAAGCCAAAGCAATGGCTTTCTTAAATGCATATACCTCGATTCGTCCTTTGACTGAAGATGAAAGAGCTTGTTTAGAGTTATATTTGGCTATGGCCGCAGGTCGCTTTTGGATGATGCGTTTACAAATTGCTCAGATGAATGCTGCTGAAGCACGTACAAGTGATGATATTTTGCAGAAAAATCCGCAAGAAATGCGTAATATGTTGATCGAAAGATTAAAGTTTGTTACTGCTTAATAGTTTTTTAGGAAATAAAATGCGTGATCAAGGTCGTTTAGTTGAATGGTTTGATGATAAAGGCTATGGCTTTATTCAACCAAATGATGGTGTAAAAGATCGCGTATTTTTACACATCAAAGATTTTGCACAAAAAGGGCCACGCCCAATCGTTGGCTGTGCACTTGAATATGTGGTGCAATTAGATGGTCAAGGGCGTTATAAAGCAAAACAAGTCACGTATTTAAAAGCTACACAAATGGCGAAAGTGACAAGCCCGCAAGCGGCTAAAGCCAAACATTTACATGCAACAAAGCAGGCTAAATTACAGCCGATGCAAATTCTTTGCGCTGTTTATATTATTGTTTTGGCAATCTTGAGCATAAGTGGTTTGCTAAATGGCATGTTTATTCTTTTTGTCAGTATCATCAATGTGATGACCTATTGGTTTTATGCACAAGATAAAGAAGCTGCGCAGAGCAATCAGCGTCGTGTTCCTGAAAATACCCTGCATATTTTAGCTTTTTTAGGCGGTTGGCCCGCAGCTTGGCTAGCCCAGCAACGCTTACGACATAAAACACAAAAACAACCCTTTAAAAAGATTTATTTGTGTACCATATTCTTTAATATTTTATTGATTTTATGGTTAATTTCGCCTTTGAATATGTTTAAGATTTAAACGGGCGTTAGCAAATTTAAAAGGGCTTACAATGAATAATTATGTTGATCCAAATAATAGTAAATCTCTGACTTTAATTTTATATATCCTTTATATTGTTGCAATTTTTTCTGCGGGAATTCTTGCAATCATTGCATTGATTATCAATTATGTAAAATTGAATTCGGTCCGTGGTACGATTTTCGAAAGTCATTTTAGATGGCAAATCCGCACTTTTTGGTGGTATTTAGTCTGGACGGTAATTGCATTTATTCCGTTTATTTTTCTATTTTTTACCATGGATAATGTCAATGCCTTTGCTGGTGTTGCGGTGGGTGCTACGATCTTTTGTGCTGCCACTTTATTTATTTCTTGGATATGGATTGTCTATCGGGCCATTCGAGGCATTATTGCGCTGAATGATGATCAAGCCTTACCGATATAACTGAATGAACAATGTTTGGTAAGTCTTGTTCTTGAGCAATACAGCTTGATCAAACAGTAATTTTAGTAAAAACAGCGTTCTGATTAAGAACGCTGTTTTTCTATCTCAGCCGAATTTTCTTCAAGCTGTCGTTTGTATAAAAATTTGGGTTTCCATTCACTGATGATAACCCCCAATACTACAAGTAAACCGCCAAAAAGAGCCAGCAATGGTAAGCGCTCACCTGCAATTCTCCCAAATAAAGCTGCCCAAACTGGTTCGCCAGCATAAATCAAGGCAGCTTGAGAAGGATCGACAGAACGTTGTGCCCAATTCATTGTCAATTGTAATAGAGCACTGGTTAAGCCTAGCCCAACTGAAAGCATCACCAATTGCCACGAGAAGGGTGGAATATGCAACTCGTCCACAAAAGGCATACTGGCAAATGAAATCAATGAAGCAAAGGCAAGCTGAATCACCGTTACACGCTGAATATTGACGCTTCCAGCAAAGTACCCGATGAGAATGATCTCCATAGCAATTGCAAATGAGCCAACTAATGTGACGATTTGCCCTGTATTTAAATCAATTTGATCAAAACCATTTCCTGTCAGAAAAATTAAACCGATAAATGCTAAAAAAATACCAAGCCAGATCATGATATGTGGTCTTTTACGAAAAATCACCCAGATAAGAATCGGAACAAGTGGCACATATAAAGCAGTTAAAAATGCAGACTCACTGCTACTAATAGTTTGCATACCTACCGTTTGTGAGCCATAACCTGCAGCAATCATGCCACCAATGAGCGCACCTGCGATTAGCTCTTTTAGATTTATACCTTTTAGATATTTATAAGATAATAATCCAACAGCAATGGTGGCCGCAGCAAAACGACAACCGACAAAAAACATAGGGGAACTATAGTTTAGGGCACAATGTACAATGACAAATGTACCACCCCAAATCATGGTCATAAGTATCAACGCAATTTGAGGTGTTCTGGACTTTAAAAATAAAGCGAGGGGAGAGGAAGACATAAAATAGAGTAATGTGGAAGAGCAGGGCTATTTTACGTGAAAGCACAGGATTGTGCAGATGTTAAGCTGAGTAATCGGGTATTTAAATCATTCAATTGTCATGCAATAGTGATAGCCTATTGAATCAAAATTTTGATAAAGAGAAATAAATCATGGTGATCGAACAGGCTTTATTTCATATTGTTGATGGTCAACAAATGGCTTTTGAAAAGAAATTTTATGAACTATCGGATACCTTTAGAAGTGCTCAAGGTTGTGAAAAATTTAAATTGATCCGATGTATAGAAGACAATCAAAAATATATTCTACAAATTCATTGGATTGACCTTCAAACCCATACAGATATTTTTATGAAAACGGATGAATTCAAACAGTGGTTTATGTCAATGAAACCCTTTTTAGCCAGTAAAATTGAAATGCAACATTTTGAAAATACATTGGTTTAAATAAAAATATAGCAATTCAAACACTATTTTTCACATATAAAAAAAGAGAACCTCTTAGGTTCTCTTTTTTAATCAGATCTTGATTTGGACATTAAAACCCTTGTTCATCCAATAACAATTGAGCTTCACGTAGGTTGAGTGTGCCTTCGTAAATTGCACGACCTGTGATCGCACCTAAAATACCTGGTTTCCCTTTTAAATTACGTACATCGTCTAGATTGGTTACACCGCCTGACGCGATCACTGGAAGACCTGAGTATTGCGCAAGATTTACAGTCTGTTCAACATTTACGCCTTGCATCATACCATCACGCGCGATATCGGTATAAACAATGCTCGAAACCCCAGCATCTGCAAAACGTTTTGCAAGATCAGTGGCTTTTACATCTGTGACATTTGCCCAACCATCTGTTGCAACCATACCATTTATTGCATCAATACCAACGATTATGTGTCCTGCAAACTTATTGCATGCTTCTTCAACAAATTCAGGATTTTGAACTGCTTTAGTTCCAATGATTACAAAAGAAACACCTGCATCTAGGTAATGTTCAATTGTTTCCAAAGAGCGAATACCACCACCAATTTGAATAGGAAGTTCAGGTTGTGCTCTAGCAATTGCCTCAACTACTGGTTTATGAATTGGTGTTCCCGCAAAAGCCCCATTCAAATCAACCAAATGTAAACGACGAGCGCCTTCATTCACCCAATGCTGTGCTGTTGCGACAGGATCATCAGAAAATACGGTATCGTCTTCCATACGACCTTGTTTTAAACGAACACATTTACCATCTTTCAGATCAATTGCCGGGATGATCAGCATGCTTTCGCTCCTTGCTTAATCTCAATTAAGAATTTATTGATCTTCATATTAGCAAAAACTTGATCAATTTCTAAGTGTCAGTTTAGGCTTTTATTGGGCTGAATGCTCAATTTAAGCTGAGTATGCGCGATCGTGTCAGGTATTAAGCCTAAATCCAGTAAGGCTTTGAAAATTAATATAGCAGCATAAGCATCGGCTGCCGCATATTCAATTTGAGGTGTTGTGAGGATTTTACGTGACCAATTTGAAGTGCTAATTGATTTACTTTTAGGGAAGTTGACCTTGAATAACAATGCCATCGCATTTTTAATCCCCAAAGGATTGTTGAAACCAAAACTCGAAAAGCATTTTGAAAGTTCGATAACACTGTTGAGTTGTATGCCTTTTTTACGAAATAGATGTGCATCATTTTTTAAGCCAAAACCGACTTTAATTTGATCAGGATTTTCAAAAAAAGGGGTTAAAAAATGAAGAACATCAGGTGAAACTTGAAATAAATAGGCTTTTTCAAAAGTCGCGAGTTGAATAAGATGTGGACCTGTTTGTATTTCACCTTTATTAAATGTAGGTTTAGACTCGGTATCGAAACCAAAAAGGCGCGCCGTTTTTAATTCTTCTGCAATCGCGTGGCATTGTTGCAAGTCATTGATCACCATAATTTTATTCAAAAGTAAATTTTGAAAACGGGGAAAGCTCTGAATTTGCTCTTTACTTGGAAGTTGCTGAGTTTGAATATTCACAAATTTAAGCTCACAAATTTTAGTCGACCGGTTTAAGCATTAAAAATATTAATCATATTGTGTTATAACAAACTTTGAATAAAAGATGATAGTTTTATGGGTCGAAAACACAGGAATAAAGTGTATGGTTGAAAAAGATGATGATCTTTTTATCGAAGGTGCAAAGCGTTTAAAACAATTGATTCAGGATAAAAATATAAAAGCCAGTGATATTGTTAACGTACTCGAAACTTCTAAAGGGACCATGACCAAATGGTTGCAGAACTCCACACCCTCGAGTGCGCAAAGTCTAATTGAATTGGCCCGTTTAGTCGGAATGACTGAACGTTGGAATATGGAGTCTAAACACCAAGATAAAGCTGATCTTGTAACTAAAGCTTATGCTGAGTCTGAATTGGATTTAAGTCATGTCACAATGGAACAATTGATCAATGAAATTAAAGACCGGTACGCAGCTTTAAATTTAAAGGCGGATATTAAAATTAGTGTTGAACCGTTGGAAGGTGGTTTTGTCACCAAAGAGTAAAATAACCACCTTATAAACATAGGGTGGTTATTCCAGATGCTTTATTCAGATTGATTAATTTGCTGTTGATATTGTTGTAGTTGTTGTGCTTGCTCTATATAACTTTGATATGCTGGAATTGCTGTAATTGCAAGAATTAGAATACTGATTGGTAATATTACAATATAAATCCAGCCGAGTACTTTTTCCCAACCCTGAGTAATACGAGGTGCGCCATAGTTATTTGCCCCTGTATCTCCTTTTGCACAACTTAAATAAATAAAAAAGAATAAGTTAACCAAAGGTATAAACATGAGAAGAGATAGCCATCCACTTTGATTTTTGTCATGTAAGCGGCGGATTATAAAAATAAAACTGAAGTAAATCAGAGCAATGTAGATAATAATCGCAACTGCACCTAATATAAATAAGAGTGCCATAGAAGGTGAATTACTTAAAGCAGGGATGAATAATGCAGCGATAATACCCACTACGCACATAGATAGGCCCAATAGCATATTCCATCCTAAATAGGATAATCTGCCGAAACGGCCACCGGCGCTTAGAGCTGAATCATGGGTTTGAAAATTAGAGGGCATTTTTGTTTTCCTAGAATGAATTAAGGTTTAAATCAGTTTTTAAAATGAATTGTTGGATTTTTATTCAATTTGAATGAATCATAATAAACAGAGGATAAAAAATAAAGTCTTAATAGAATAAAAAATCAAGCCAACTGCAATTGGCTTGATTTTTAGAGATATAAATCAGGATGAAACTGACGAATGAATTAGATTTTCCATTCCACAAAGTTTTTCAGTAACTGCAAACCTGCTGTATGGCTCTTTTCTGGATGGAATTGTGTCGCAAACAAATTTTCTTTATGAATGGCTGTGCAGAACTGCAAACCATAATCACATGTTGCAGCAACAAGAGACTGCTCTTGTGGTTCGACATAATAGCTATGTACAAAGTAGAAACGGGTATCTTGATTAATATCTTTCCACATAGGATGATTCGGATCTATTTGATGAACTTGGTTCCATCCCATATGTGGGACTTTTAAGTCTTTCATATCTGGGAAATGTTTTACAACTCCATCAAAAATCCCCAGTGCTGGAGTACCTGCATTTTCCTCTGATGATTCAAGCAAAGCTTGCATACCGACACAAATCGCAAGTACAGGTTTATTAAACGCCGCATGGCGTACAACTTCATCAATACCAGCTTCATGCATACCCTGCATACAATCACGCATTGCACCTACACCAGGAAATACGATTTTATCTGCTTGAGCGATTAATTTTGGATCATTTGTGACATCTACAGTTGCGCCAACATGTTCGAGTGCTTTGGCTGCTGAATGAAGATTTCCCATGCCATAGTCAAGAAGGGCAATACGGGTCATTACAAGGTTCCTTTGGTCGATGCAACAGTATTTTCTGCACGAGGATCAACTTCACATGCCATACGAAGTGCACGTGCAAATGCTTTGAACACACTTTCAATTTGATGATGGCTATTTTTGCCTTTTAAATTGTCAATATGCAAAGTCATTAAAGCGTGATTTACAAAGCCCTGAAAAAACTCGGAAAATAAATCCACATCAAAGCTGCCGATACGAGCACGTGTAAAAGGGATATCCATCCATAAGCCCGGACGACCTGATAAATCCACTACGACACGGCTTAAAGCTTCATCAAGCGGCGCATAGAAGTGACCATAACGTTTTAAGCCTTTTTTATCACCTAGTGCTTGCGCAAATGCTTGGCCTAGTGTGATTCCACAGTCTTCTACAGTATGGTGATCATCGATTTCTAAGTCACCATCACAATGAATATCGATGTCAAATAAACCATGACGCTTGATTTGATCAACCATATGGTCTAAAAAGGGAACACCTGTATTGAGCGTGCCTTGACCAGTACCATCAAGATTCACACGAACTCGAATTTTAGTTTCGTTGGTGTTTCTTACCACTTCACTGATACGTTGCGCCATAGACACGTTCCTCAAAAAACGTCAAAAATTAAAAGTTTGATGTAAAGATATTTCGCTGTGACGAAAGTCACAGCATATTAGATTGCTCAGGAGGGTTAATCAATGCCTATTACCGTACATGCTAAAACTTCACTCGAAAATGAAGAAGTTCGCGATCAGCTTGAGCGATTATATGACACCAGTCCTGAATTTGGGGATGGTCATGATGCCATAGAACAACTTGAGCAAAACTTGGCTCATTATACCTTACTTTATGTCGCAGAATTTAATACAAAGATTATTGGTGCATTATGGTGTACAGGGCAAGGTGAAAGTCGGACTCTAGAAAATATTGTGGTGCATCCTGCTAACCGAGGACGAGGCGTTGCAGAACGTTTAGTCGAAGAAGTTTGTCGGATCGAGGAAGAAAAGGGCGTTAAAAATTTTGAACCGGGCTGTGGAGCAATCCACCGTTGTTTAGCTCACTTAGGCAAAATCTAAGATGATCAAGAGTCTTTAATCAATTGAAGCAACCTGATTAGGTTGCTTTTTTTATTTGGATATTTTAGGAAAAATAAGTTTGGGCTAATCTTGAAGCAGAATATTCTAGTTTTCAGAGAAACACTTTAGACAAATTAAATTTTGGATGAATACCTTGGTCTCTAAATAGAAAATGCAGAAATTGGCACCCCATCACTTAAAAGTGTATGGAAAACAACCTTATTCAGCGTGAATGAGTGGTTTTTGTTGTAAAAATAAACTATTGAATGATTTTTGTGATTTCAATGCTTGACGGCTAAACCATTAAATTGTTTAATACGCCCCATCGGCGTGATAGCTCAGTAGGTAGAGCAACGGATTGAAAATCCGTGTGTCCCCAGTTCGATCCTGGGTCTCGCCACCATATTTAAAAATCTTTGAGATTTCAATCCCTGATCCCATCAGGGATTTTTTTTGGATGAAAAATATTCGGTTGAATAAAAAAGTCATGATTTTTATTGACTATTGAACTGAGATACGGCTTAATACACCGCATCGGCGTGATAGCTCAGTAGGTAGAGCAACGGATTGAAAATCCGTGTGTCCCCAGTTCGATCCTGGGTCTCGCCACCATATTTGAAAAACCTCAAACCTTGTTTGAGGTTTTTTATTGTCTGTTTACTTTTTGGGAATTCAAAAATTGATTCTCATCATTAAAAAATGTCACTGAGAAGTTGTAAATTGAAGCCATTGTCTTACAAAATATCTTGTCATGACTTATAAATGTCGTAAGATAAATCTTAGGTAAGTGAAATAGATTGTTATAAGAACAATGAAAGATTTATTTTCATCAGGTAGCCAGCTTTATCAGCAAGCCCGACCGAGTTATCCTCCTGAAGTGGTTCAGGAAATTTTAAATCATGTTCCAGAACGTGGTTTTGCTTGGGATTGTGGTGCAGGTTCAGGCCAATTTACTCAACTGCTCAGCCCTTATTTCGATCATATTGTTGCAACAGATATGAGCGAAAAACAATTAAGTCTTGCACCTTATTTTGATAATGTGAGCTATCAAGTCCAATCTGCCGAAAAAACCTCATTTATAGCACAGAGTTTTGATTTGATTTCTGTTGCTCAGGCCATTCATTGGTTTGATTTTGTAGAATTTTATAAAGAAGTTGAACGCACACTAAAACCCCAAGGTATTCTTGCGGTGATCGGTTACGGCTTAATTCATGTCGAAAATTCAGCCATCAATACAATGATTCAAAACTTATATACTGAAAAACTAGAAGGCTATTGGGATACAGAGCGCCGTTATATCGATGAAGAATATAAAACCATTCCATTTCCTTTTGAAGAAATAAATGTTGCTGAGTTTAAGATGCAGTACCAGTGGTCGTCTGCGCAATTATTAAAGTACTTATCCACTTGGTCTGCAATTAAACACTATTGCGAAAGAAATCAGGATCATCCATTACTTGATTTAGCTGAAGCATTAACCAACGAGCTTGCAGATTTGACCATCACATTCCCGGTTTTTTTAAGAGTGGGCAAAATTAAAAAATCAAAGAAAAAATGCTTTATGCACAAATAAAATAAGGATCGCATTTTATCTTTGATTACAACAAATATTGCCAACAATATACTTACTTATATATTATTTAAAAGTAAGATAATTGATGAAAACTCCTGTTAAAATATTATCCCTTACTGTATGGGTATCGGTATTCAGCTCTACATCTTTTGCAACGACAGGTTATTTTATGCATGGCTATGGGGTAAAGGCCCAAGGCAATGCAGGAACTTCCATTGCTCAATTTCAAGATGCATTAACGATTGCTAATAACCCAGCAGGGTTAAGCTGGGTTGGTGATCGTATTGATGTTGGTGCAACTGTGTTTTCACCTGATCGTTCAGCTGAGTTTGTGGCTAATCAAATACCACAAGATTATCCTAATGCCAATGGTACATACGACGGCAATGGACGCAAATATTTTGTACTACCAGAGCTTGCCTTCAATCACCAAATTAGTCACCAAGTAGCTTTAGGTTTAGCAATATATGGGAATGGCGGAATGAATACGGGGGTATAAAAATAATCCATTTGCAGCATTTGGCAACACTGGAACAGCAGGAGTGGATTTAACACAGGTTTTCATTACTCCAGCAGTTGCTTGGAAATATTCAGAAAATCAATCTATTGGAATTGCAACCAATATTCTCTATCAACGTTTTGAAGCGCAGGGAATTGGTGGGTTTAGCGCATTTTCAGCCGATAGTTTAAATTTAAGCAATCGTGGTAAGGATTCTGCGACTGGCTTTGGTGCACGTATTGGTTGGGCTGGAAAATTCTTTGATCAACGCTTAACTTTTGGTGCAAATTATTCTTCAAAAATTAATGCAGATCGCTTTGATCGATATCGTGGGTTATTTGCTGAACGAGGTGACTTTGATGTTCCTGAAAGTTATGGTGTTGGTGTAGCTGTCAAAATCACACCTTTATTAACAGTAGCTGCGGATGTGCAACGGATTAACTATTCGGATGTGAAATCGGTAGGAAATCCTTTTGATCTTGCACAATTACAACAAGGTCATGCTTTTGGTACACTACAAGGGCCTGGATTTGGCTGGAACGATATCAATATCTATAAACTGGGTGTGTCTTATCAAGCACATCCAAAGCTCACACTAAGAGCCGGTTATAGTCATAATGATCAACCGATTCCAGACAGTGAAGTCTTTTTAAATATTCTTGCTCCAGGGGTGATTCAAGACCACCTCAGCGTAGGTGCAACTTGGAATTTCGATCAACATCAAGAAATCAATATTGCCTATACACGTGCTTTAGAAGATGAGGTAAAAGGAAAAATTTCCCCTGCGTTTGGTAGTGGTGAAGCGAAACTCAAAATGAGTCAGGATATTCTAGGTCTATCATATGGCTATAAATTCTAAAATTTTTTGTAAATAACTATGAGATTAATTCTATTGGGCTTATTTTAATCTGGGATAAGGCGTTTACCTAAACACACGACTTCAATTTCTTCATAGCCAAGTTGCTCATAAAAGCTTTGTACATCAATGTTATCTTTGCGGATCAGGAGTTGCAGTTTTGGGCAGCCTAATGCAACTAAGCGCTTTTCAAGTTGTTGTATCAGTGCGGTCGCAACACCATTACGTTGATCATGAGGGTGCACGGCAAGATAGTTGACCCAGCCCCGATGCCCATCATACCCCCCCATAACCGTAGCGATCAATTGTTCATCTTTGACCGCCAATAGAAACAATCCGTCTTTTTGTGCGACTTTACGGAAGATATCAATTTCTGGGTTGTTCCAAGGACGGGTTAAATCGCAGACTTCCCACAGTGCGATGACTTCGTCTAAATCGGTTTCCTGAAACTGTCTGATAATAAACATAGAATTTTTATCTCTTGTTTTTTAAAACAATCTTTACAGCAGATTAATATAAAAAACCGCAGTTGATAAGTTTATTTTTTAGACAATGCGTAAATACTTTTTGCTGAGTTTGTTAACTTATAAAAACGTTATAGGCTGAGAATAGTGATTTTTTATTGATTGAAAGTGTGCATAATAATGGAGGCATAATTTAAAACAAAAAAGGAACTTCACGTGAATAAACAGGAATTTGATTATATTATTATCGGTGGCGGAAGCTCGGGCTGTGTGTTGGCTGGGCGTTTATCAGAAAACCCGCAAGTTTCTGTTTGTCTACTTGAAGCAGGAGGGGCTGGAGAGGGCTGGAAAGTAGAAGTTCCTTGTGCAGCGGTGATTAGTATTCCAACCAAGATCAATAACTGGGCCTTTGAAACTGTACTGCAAAAGGGCTTAAATGGTCGTAAAGGCTACCAGCCTCGTGGAAAATGCTTGGGTGGCTCATCGGCAATTAATGCCATGGTGTATATCCGTGGACATCGACAAGATTATGACGATTGGGCAGCCTTAGGCAATACTGGTTGGTCATATGATGAGGTCTTGCCTTATTTTATTAAATCTGAAAATAACCAAAGAATTAAAAACAAATATCATGGTAATGCTGGCCCACTTTCAGTTATTGATTTACGCAGTGATAACCCATTACAGCAAAAATATATCGCAGCCGCTAAAGAACAAGGTTATCGAATTCTGGATGACTTCAATGGTGAAGAGCAGGAAGGTTTAGGGGTTTATCAAGTGACCCATATCAATGGGGAGCGGTGCAGCTCCGCGCGGGCTTATTTGTTTCCACATCGAGATCGTAAAAATTTAACGGTCGAAACCCATGCACAGACTCAGCGGATTTTGATTGAAAATGGGGTGGCTGTGGGGGTGGAATATAAGCAGAGTGGGCAGCTCAAACAAATTTTTGCACGTCGAGAAGTGTTATTGAGTGCGGGAGCGATGCAGTCGCCACAGATTCTGATGCTCTCAGGTATTGGTGACCAACAAGAACTTGCTGAACATGGAATTGCAGTGAAACAGCATTTACCTGGTGTGGGTAAAAATTTTCATGATCATCCCGATTTTATTTTTGGTTATAAAGTCAGTGAAATTCAAGGGACATTTGGATTATCCTTGCCAGGTTCGATTGATCTATTTAAACAAATTGGGCGTTACCGTAAAGAACGCCGTGGTTTGATGACTACGAATTTTGCTGAATGTGGCGGATTTATTAAAAGTTCAAACGAACAAAGCCTACCGAATTTACAGTTACATTTCGTCATTGCGCTCGTGGATAATCATGCACGAACAATGCATACAGGACATGGTATTTCCTGTCATGTCTGCCTGCTCAATCCAGTCAGTCGTGGTTCCATTAAGATGAGTGGACCAAGTATCGATGATCCTTTATTGATTGACCCTAATTTCTATGGGGAAGAGTCTGATTTAGAGGAAATGGTCAAAGGCTTTAAACTCACTCAGAAATTAATGCAATCTGATGCTTTTAAAAGCATGATTAAAGAAGATTTATTTACAGCCACTGTAAAAACAGATGAGGAGATTCGACAAGTTTTAAGAGATCGCTCAGATACCGTTTATCACCCTGTAGGAAGTTGTAAAATGGGAGTGGATGAGATGGCTGTGGTTGATCCACGTTTGCGAGTTTATGGTATTCAAAACTTGCGTGTGGTCGATGCGTCAATCATGCCAAAAGTGGTGAATGGCAATACCAATGCCCCTGCAATTATGATTGCAGAGAAAGCGGTTGAGATGATTAATCAGGATCAAGCCAGTGTGGCGTTTATTCAAAAGAAAGACAAAGTGCGTGTCGCAATTTAAGTCTTTAGATATTTAAAAATGAAGAGAACTCATTATTGAAATTTCAAATCAACTTAAAGATACTTTTTATAGAACAGTAGATATAGCGTGAATTTAAAAATGGGGAAATGAGCATTCAAGCAAAAATAGCTCAATAAAAAACGCCCCTCATTCAGGGCGTTTTTATTTTTACATCAGGTTTAAAATCTTATGCAGATTTTTTAGCTTGATCTACAGAAGCAAGCATATGGCCTGTTTCTTCAAAGTTATAGTGCCAAGAAAGTGCTTCACGAAGAATATGAGGTGTTTGACCACCCTTTTCACATGCACGATCAAAGTAATCATTCAATGCATCACGATACATTGGGTGAGCACAGTTGTTGATGACTGCACGAGCACGTTCACGGGGTGCTAATCCACGTAAGTCAGCAAGACCTTGCTCAGTCACAAGAATATCTACATCATGCTCAGCATGGTCGATATGTGAAGCAAATGGGACAACAGAAGAGATGTCGCCACCTTTTGCAATCGATTTGGTCACGAAGATTGCTAAATGTGCATTACGTGCGAAATCACCAGAACCCCCAATACCATTCATCATCTTGGTACCGCAAACATGTGTCGAATTTACGTTGCCATAAATATCGAACTCAAGCGCGGTATTGATACCAATGATGCCTAAGCGACGAACCAATTCAGGATGGTTTGAAATTTCTTGTGGACGGAGAACCAATTTGTCTTTGTACTGTTCAAGGTTGTTAAATACTTTTTCACCATATTTAGCAGAAAGAGTAATTGAAGAACCTGAAGCAAACTTCATTTTACCCGCATCAATCAACTCGAAAGTACAGTCTTGAAGTACTTCTGAATACATCACTAAATCTTCAAAGTTAGAATCTTTAAGACCTGTCAATACAGCATTGGCGATTGAACCGATGCCTGCTTGTAAAGGACCAAGATTCGAAGGTAAGCGGCCTTCTTCAACTTCTTTTTCGAAGAATGCGATTAAGTGGTTCGCAATACCCTGAGTTTCGTCATCTGGTAGTGTTACAGTTGATGGAGAGTCATGATATTCGCTATTAATCACGATACCCACGATTTTTGCAGGATCAATATTGATTGCAGGTGTACCAATACGTTGCTCAACATGCGTCAATGGAATAGCTTGACGTGTTGGGCGATAGGTTGGGATGTAAATATCATGTAAGCCTTCAAAAGCAGGGCTTAAGTTGGTGTTGATTTCAACAATCACTTTTTCAGCGAAAATTGCAAAGCTTGCAGAATTACCCACAGATGTTGTTGGAATGATGCCACCATCTTCAGTAATCGCAATCGCTTCAATCACCGCAACATCAGGTTTTTTCAACTGAAGGTTACGCATTTGCTCAACAGTTTCAGACAAATGTTGATCAATGAACATCACTTCACCATTATTGATGGCTTTACGTAAAGTGTTATCGACTTGGAATGGTAAACGACGCGCAAGGACACCAGCTTCAGTTAATTGTTTGTCTAGGTCATTACCTAAACTTGCACCTGTGATTAAAGTAATCTTCAACGGATTCACTTTGGCTTGTTTTACCAGCGCTAAAGGTACAGCTTTTGCTTCACCTGCACGAGTAAATCCACTCATCCCCACAGTCATCCCATCTTGGATAAAAGTTGCAGCTTGTTCTGCGCTCATGACTTTGTCATGGAGAGATGCTAAACGAATACGATCTAAAGACATGGTTTACGCTCAATTCTTGTTCAAAACTAGACGGATTGTACCGCCCTCAAACTGAATTGTGCATGCCTCTAATGCTAAGGTCTAATTTTTTCAATAAATGCAGGTATAAATTTTGGTGATGGTTTTTAAGTTATTATTTATTAATAAAATAATGATAGCTGTTTGTTAAATAAACAAAGTTAAGTGTTGGTTTATTGAGCAATCACTAAAAGTGATCACTCAAACTTTGTTTGATTTTTTGAATTGGATTTGTAGGTGTCGGTTCTTCCTCAACTTTTATTGACGTTGGTAGTGAAATGATGGCTTGTAGCCCGCCTTCAGGACGGTTGGAAATCAACAGTTCACCTTGATGAATATCGACAATTCGTTTGACAATGGCCAAACCTAAACCACTCCCTTGCACCGTACGTGCAGCATCACCACGCACAAAAGGTTGCATAAGCCCTTCAATTTGGTCTTCGGGAATTCCTTCCCCATTGTCTGCTACACAGATTTTAATATGCTCATCTTCTACAAAAGCACTGAGTTCAATTGGTTCTGCACCATAGCGTTTTGAATTGTTGATGAGATTACCAATCAAACGTTTTAACGACAGTGAGCGAGCAGTAATGACAGGTAGTTCTTGCGGCGTGAACTGAATATCTAAAGGTTTAAACTGAATGATCAGTTCTTGTAGCAAAGCATTGATATTGGTGTCTTGAAGCTCTTCATCTGAGCCATCACGCATATATGAAATAAACTGGCTTAAAATGGCATCCATATCATCGACATCATAAATCAAACCTTCTTTTAAAAAGTCATCATCAGACATCATTTCTGCGCTTAAACGGATCCGTGTCAGCGGTGTTCTTAAATCATGAGAGATACCTGCCAACATGATTTGACGATCACGTTCAGTTTGTTCCAGTGTATAGACCATATGGTTAAAGGCTTGGTTCACCTCACGAATTTCTTGAGGACCATGATTGGTTTCTAAATAAGGCGCTTTTCCTGTTTTACTGTAGTTATTTGCTGCATGTTGTAAACGACGCAATGGACGATTGAGCTGCCTTACCAATGTCAAGATGATCACTGCGGCAATCAGTGGAATACCGAGTAACCAACCTAAAATCAGTTCAGGGCTATAGTTGGCATAAGTATTCAGAGGTTCACGCACCCAATTGCCATTCATTTCAGGTGTTTGAACCCAAATACGTGGACTGGGTTTAAACTGGAAATAAACCGTCACGTCTTTGATTTTTAATTCTTCTGCAAGCTGGTTCTCAATACGATTGGTAAAAAAATCGGCAATAATTTTATCTTTTACATTTGGATATTCTTTGGGATCAGTAACATATTCTACACCTACCCGTTGCTTTAACCACTCGTCAATATCAAGTTGTATTTCGTCATGATAAATCTGTAAACGTGGATTGTTAACCATTTCAAGTTCAACTGCTAAAAAACGTGCATGTTGCTGAATTTCAGGTAAATAAAGCGTTTTCCAGAAAAACCATAATGACATAAACAGGCTAAAGAACACTACAAATACGACCAATACGGTGGTCCGCATGGCTGCCGAGCGAGGTTTGACTTTATCGAGGAAGCGTTCCCAATGTGTACGTTTCCGTTCTTTGTAGGTAACAAAGTCGGTAAATTCTTGTGGATCTATGGGTTCTAATTTCACAGGAGCATTCCAATCTGTGCGATATTCTTAATCTATTGATTTCAGTTTAAAGGATGGTAGATTTATAGCAATATTATAAGTGTTAGGCTGTCTTGGTTTAACTTGTTAGTCAATATAAATATTTGATATTTATACTTAATACGATAAGGATTATTACTATGTTGAGATCACATATCTTTTTGCAGGATATCCAAACAATAAAACAACAGTAGCCAAGTCATAAGTAAAGCTCAGGTCTATGGAAAAGCTATCACGGCTGTAATTCTATAAAAATGGATAAAAAAATACTGGCACATTTAAAACCGAGCATGTGACCAGTATTTTTCAAGCTAGATTCATTCTATCGAATCAAAATCTATTATTCTGCACCATCTGGAACGAACACATAACCTACGCCCCAAACTGTTTGAATATAACGTGCACGTGCAGGGTTTTCTTCAATCAAACGACGTAAGCGAGACACTTGAACATCGATTGAACGCTCCATAGCACCCCATTCACGACCTCGTGCTAGGTTCATTAACTTGTCACGTGTCAATGGTTCACGTGGATGCTGGACTAATGCTTTTAAGACTGCAAACTCACCTGTGGTTAATGTGACCACTTGCCCTTCACGTGTCAGGGTGCGTGTTGATAAATCTAGAGACCAAGGCCCGAAAGATACAACTTCTACATTTTGACTTGGCGCACCTGGCACTTCACGAACCTGACGACGCAGTACAGCACGAATACGTGCTAATAACTCATTTGGATTAAATGGTTTTGGCAAATAATCATCCGCACCAGCTTCTAAACCAGCAATACGGTCAGAGTCACTGCCTCGTGCAGTGAGCATGATGACAGGTGTATCTATATTTGATGAGCGTAAACGTCTACAAATACTTAAACCATCTTCTACAGGAAGCATAAAGTCTAAAACGATGAGTGAGAATAACTCACGTTGTAATAGGCGATCCATCTGCGTTGCGTCGTGGGCCGTTTTTACCACAAAGCCTTTATCTTCAAGGAAACGCTGTAAAAGGGTACGTAAACGCACATCATCATCGACCACTAAAATGCGTTCGACACGGTCAGTTTCGTTTTGTACGATATCTGTATTTTCAGCAGGTACAACCAAACTCATGATGTACTCCCTTAATGTTGTAAATTATAAATATTCGTCAATCTCAGTATACTGCCTAAGCTCTTGTTAAGACTATGTATCAAATTGCTCAAAAATACAATTTTCAGGCTGTTTTGAAACCAAAAAACAACATCTATAACGAATTGAGATGATTCTATGTTTATAAATAAAAAGATATACCATATGCAAATGAAAGTTTTATGTATTTTGGCAATATGTTTTATTTTAAGTGCATGTATTAGCCGACTTTCCAGACCTGAAATCTTAGGACAAGTGATTGACGAATTTGACCAACCAATTGCTCTAGTCCAGGTCGGTGAAGCCCAAACGGATATGCAAGGCAACTTTCGACTCAAAGAACGGCGCTATTCTGCATTTTTACTGAAAGAAATCATGTATATGGAAGCGCCACCGATATGGGTGCAAGAACGACTCAATAAACAGGGCTATCAGCAATGCTATTTAAAATATTTCAATTCACATGGCGGTGGGCAACGTAAAGGTGCGCAGTGGGACGTTGGAAAAATTATTTTACAAAGCAATTTAAATACAGCTAAGCAGGATGAAATACACGATTGCACTGTAAAAACTCAAGAAAAATGATCTTTTATCACTTTTTTCACTGCTAATTTGCAAAACAATTGTGGATTTTATGGTCTTGGTCTTTATAATCACTAACTTTTAGTCCTTATCCTTGTGGAATTAAACACGATGACTGACTTAGTTCAGCAGTTGGCAAGTGAACTTGCCGTACGTCCAAACCAAGTAGAAGCTGCCATTAAACTGATAGATGAAGGCTCTAGTGTTCCATTTATTGCACGTTACCGTAAAGAAGTAACGCAAGGCTTAGACGACATCCAATTACGCCAACTTGATACACGCCTTGTTTATCTACGTGATTTATTTGAACGCCGTGAAAAAGTAATCGAATCATTAAAAGAACAAAATAAGCTCTCTGATGACTTACTTGCTCGGGTAAATGCCGCTGAAACAAAAAATGCATTAGAAGAACTTTACGCACCGTATCGTCCAAAACGTACCAGTAAATCATTTAAAGCTAAAGAAGCGGGATTAGGGGAGTTTGCTGAGAAAATTATTGCAGAGCAAATTGATCCGACTGAAGCTTTGGCTGGTTTTAGCCATGAAGAATACCCAGATGTTGAAAGTCAATTAGACGCGATTCAACACATCATCATTGATGACTGGGCACAAAATATTTCATTAACCACAGAACTTAAATCAACATTTGCCAAAACAGCAGTGTTAAAAAGTTTGGTGGCATCTGATGAGAAAAAAGAAGTCGGTAAGAAATTCCGTGATTACTTTGATTTCTCTGAAAATTTAAATAAAGTTCCTTCACACCGTTTATTGGCAATGCTACGCGGCCGCCAAGAAAATGTATTGGGTCTTAAAGTTGATGGTGATGATCATGCACCACTTGCACGTATTGAAACTGAATACGCGCTTGAAAGTGTTCAACCACGAGCACGTCAAGATTTCTTAAAGCAAATCGCAAAACTGTTTTGGTTAGGTAAAATTCGCCCAACGATTGAACATTCTTTGTTGACTGAAAAACGCCTTGTAGCTGAATCAGAAGCAATGGACGTGTTTGCAGAAAACTTACGTCATTTATTGCTCTCTGCTCCTGCTGGTTCACGTACAACTTTAGGTGTTGACCCTGGTATTCGTACAGGGGTAAAACTGGCGGTTGTTTCTGATTCAGGTGATGTGCTTGCACATAGCACGATTTACCCATTTGCACCAAAAGAAGATAAAGCTGGCTCGATTGCTGAACTTGCACGTCTTTGTCGTGAATTTAATGTCGATTTAATTGCGATTGGCAATGGTACTGCGAGTCGTGAAACTGAAGCTGTTGTTGCAGAAATGATGGCTGCAAATGCGGATCTTACATTAACGCGTGTTTCAGTAAGTGAAGCGGGCGCATCTGTTTATTCAGCATCAGAATTGGCTTCTGCTGAACTGCCTGAGCTTGATGTTGCGATTCGTGGTGCTGTTTCAATTGCCCGCCGTTTACAAGATCCATTGGCTGAACTGGTTAAAATTGACCCTAAATCTATCGGTGTAGGTCAATATCAGCATGATGTGAATCAAACCAATTTGGCAAAAACACTGGATGCTGTTGTTGAAGATTGTGTGAATGCGGTAGGTGTAGATGTAAATACGGCCTCTCCAGCAATCTTGGGCTATATCGCAGGTTTAAATAAAGCCATTGCACAGCAAATTGTAGATTACCGGAAAGAAAATGGTCGTTTTGATAATCGTCAAGCATTGAAAAATGTACCACGTTTAGGTGAGCGCACGTTTGAGCAAGCTGCGGGTTTCTTACGTATTCAAGATGGCTCAGAACCTCTAGATGCTTCCTCTGTTCACCCTGAATCGTATGGTTTGGTCAACAAGATTGTTGAAGCAAAAGCGACTACAGTGAAAGATATCATTGGTAATACTGAAATTATTCGTCAAGTGAAAGCAGAAGATTTTGCCGACGACAAATTTGGTCTACCGACGATTCAAGATGTGTTAAGCGAGTTGGAAAAACCGGGTCGTGACCCTCGTCCAGAATTCCGTACAGCAAAATTCCGTGAAGATATCACTGAAGTCAGTCAATTGACTGAAGGGATGCAGCTTGAGGGCGTGATTACCAATGTGACTAACTTCGGTGCATTCGTCGATGTTGGTGTGCATCAAGATGGTCTAATACATATTTCAGAGCTTGCCAATGAATTTGTTTCTGACCCACATAAAGTTGTGAAACCAGGGCAAATCGTACAAGTACGTGTGTTGACTGTAGATGCTGAGCGAAATCGTGTGAATTTATCGATGCGCCCAGAAGGTTCAGAAGCACCAGCTAAAGCACCACGTCAAAAGCGTGAGTTCAATAACAATGACCAACGTGGTGAGCGTAAGCCTCAGGGTAAACGTCCACAGCAAGGTCGTCCAAACCATGATAATAAAGACAAAGCACCACGTCATGATAAGAAACCACAAGCAACTAAACCTCAAGAGAACAAAATTGGTGGTTTAGGTGCATTGTTATTACAAGCAGGGATTAAAGGGTCTAAATAAGCTATAATTTCTCAATAAAGAAACCGCCGTTAGGCGGTTTTTTTATGGATTAGACAATTGCGGAAAGATCACAATCTTTTTTAAATGGACATGCTTCCCCAACCACAAGATTTTCAAGTAGGTTCTGAATATTCTGTAATTGGATAATTTTTTCACGAATGACATTGAGTTTGTCTTTTAAAATCATATGAAATTGTTCTGCTGGAATTTCATTGACGTTGACCAAGTCTAAAATCTGTTTAATTTCAGCCAAAGTAAAGCCTAAATTTTTAGCGACCTGAATCAGTTGTAATTGCTGTAAGTCTTGTTTTGAATAATCCTTATAACCATTATTTCGTGTCAAGGGGCGGATAAGATCAAGCTTTTCATAAAAACGAATCGTATCCCGACTGAGATTTAATTGCTCTGATAATTCACCGATTAACATCACTTGCTCCAAATTTTATGTATTTGCAAGAAATACTTGACTGTGGAGTGTACTCCATCCTTTAGCTTAAGTGTGAACATATAAAGGGTGTATAAAGTGATGCAAAAGAATCAAAGCGTAGAAAAAATTGCCTTGGTGGTTGGTGCAACAGGGTTTATTGGTAAATTTCTTGTTGCACGATTACTTCAAAGCAATGATCAAGTTTTTGCCTTGTGTCGTAACCTTGATCAGCAAGAGTCAAATTTGAGAAATTGGCTAGAAAAACAAGAAATAAGTCATCAAAAATTATTCTGTATACAAGGTGATGTTACTTTACCTGCATTAGGTATTTCAGCTGAAGATTGGCAAGGGCTTGCTAAGGTGAATTATTTATTTAATACCAGTGCCTTATTTGCATGGAATCTTTCGACTCAACAGGCAAGAGAAGTCAATGTTAAGGGATTAATCAATTTGCTTGAATGCGTAAACGAACATTGCCAATTGAAACGTGCAATTCATCTTTCTGGCTATATGTTAACACTCACTCAGCACTTACAAGATGTTGGAGTCTGTTTGGAAAATATTGAGAAAACAAATTGGAAACGGGTGTACCAACAACTGGGTGCTTACGAGGCTTCTAAAATTGAAGCTCATTTTACTTGGGTGAAATATGCTCAACAGTTGAAAATTGACTGGACAGTGATCCACCCTGCAACAGTGTTAGGGGATGAAGACTCTGGTGAGATTGCTGAAAATCAACCGATTGCTCATCTGATTACCCAGCTTAAACAGGGGAAGTTGACCGCTATTCCTGCAACTCCTCAGCATTATTTACCTTTGGTTTCTGTGACAATGTTGGTCAATGCGATATGCAACGCATCACAGGATCAACTTACAATTTATCAAGATATATTGATTGCCAATCCTACTCAGATTTCTTTACAAACTCTTATTCACAATGCGGCTCACAGATTAAATCTAAAAGCACCGCAATACTTCGTCTCGCTGAACATTTTAAAATTGATTTTAAAATGGAAGTGGCTTGCTCAAAAGCTAGATCTATCTGCTGAGATGTTGGATTTCATCCGAACTGAGCAATTAAATATAGATCAGTTTTTAACATTAAATCAAAAATGGAAAATACCAGAAACCAATCTTAAGCAGACCATTGAGTTGACTGCTAAATGGGTGAGCCAGAATCATTAGATCTAGCGATAAAAATGCCCATTTCAATAAATGGGCATTCAATATTATCGTGTTGTATAACCGCCATTGGCAAAAATAGTCTGACCAGTAATCCACCAACCCTCTGTTACCAAAAAGCGCACTAAAGGCTCAATATCTTCAATCTTGGTTAAACCACCTAGTGCAGATGCAGATTTATGATAGGCCACTGCTTCAGGCGCTTCTTGACCATAAAAAAATGGCGTATCCATTGGACCCGGTGCAACAGCCGTGACGGAAATACCACGATCGCCATACTCTTTCGATGCTGCACGGGTATAGTGCTCAACAGGCGCTTTTAAGCCTTCATAGGTTGAATACAATCCTGTGTAGGCTGCTAAAAGACTGGTCACGATAGAACAAATTTTTCCACCATTATTAAGATGTTTACCCGCAGATTGGATGAAGAAATAGGCAATTTTATTGTTAATGTCATTCATTGAATCAAACTCTTGTTCAGTTGTTTCAATCAACGGTTTTTTAAGTACTCGCCCTACGGTATTAATCGCAATATCGACGCCACCGAAGATTTCTTTGGCTTTGATGAACAATGTTTCGATATTTTGAATATTGGAGAGGTCTGCTTGTATCAAAGTTGCATTAACACCTAATTGTTCAATGGCTTTGAGTGTTTCTTCTGCATCTTTTTGGGTTTCTAAGCTGTTATAGTGAATGACAAGATTTGCACCTTGTTCTGCAAACTTACGTGCGATCAGACCACCTAAATTTTTTGCTCCACCTGTAATAATGACGGTTTTATCTTTTAAACTATGCTGTTTCATTTTTATTTTCCCATCTTGATAAGTGATGATGGAATGTTAAATGCTATTTTTTATTCTAGATAGTGATTAGAATCGAATAGATTGTTTGAAAAAATTGAATAATAGATGGATAAAATTGAACGTCTCAAAATTTTTTGCTTAGTTGCGGAAAAGCATTCATTTGCTCAGGTTGCTAAAGCGCTGGATTTACCACGTTCAACAATTACCTATGCAATAAAAGGCTTAGAAACAGAATATCAAGTATTGTTATTTAATCGAACAACACGAAAGGTCAATTTAACCAATGAAGGGGCTCAATTTTTTCAAGAGGTTAAACAACTGATTCTTCAGGCTGAAGGGTTGGATAAATTCAAATTAAAAAACCGTGAGTATACGGGTCAAATCAAAATTGGATTACCGTTAAGAATAGCCACAGGATATCTGATCCCTTATTTGCATGAATTTTATGAGAAGTATCCAAATATTAAAATTTCAATTCATAGTCACGATCATTATTCAGATTTAATCGAACAGCGACTAGATTGTGTGGTTCGTGTTGGAAATGTGACGAATGAAAATTTAATTGTGAGACCAATTACAAAAGTTGATTTATATACACTTGCCTCTCCAGAATATTTGCGTAAATTGACTAGCAATTTAGAAATAGGGCATTCAAATCACCATATTATGATTGGTTATCAAATGAAAAATATGGATTCAGATTTTGCAAGTCTAGTATTTGAAGATACTCAGATAAAACTTCCTTACCAACTTTTAGTTGAGGATACAGAAAGTTATTTACATGCGGGGTTGCAAGGATTGGGGGTTATTCAGATTCCAGCATTTGATGCAATTCCTTTTATAGAAAGCAAAAGATTAACTAAAATATTTGAGCAAGAATCATGCTTAAAAATACCAATCAATTTTCTTTTTTTAGAAAGGAAATATCGACCAGTATATTTTCAATTCTTTATTGATTGGCTAGAAAGTCTACTCAAACGTAAACTTTCTATTAGCTCTTAAACTTACCAATGCTCACCTGGGAACAAACGAGCATATGCTCTTTGAACAAGGTTCAATTTTTGTTGCTCACCGACAGATGCAGTTGAGCTTGGGAACAGATTGAAGCCAATTGACATTAATTTGTTATTGATTCCAGGTGCAATTGAGTAAGTAATAGAGGCTAAACGACCTAAATTTGTAGCAACTTTCTTAGGACGTTTTACAATTGCATATGCAACTAAATCAGCGGCTTGTTCTGGCGAGAGTGTTGGTACATATTTATAGATCTTAGTTGGTGCAATCATCGGGGTGCGTACTAAAGGCATATAGACTGAAGTAATGGCAATTTTATGTGAATGTACTTCCGCTGATAAGCAGCGGCTAAATGCATCCAATGCGGCTTTTGATGCAACATAAGCGGAGAAGCGAGTTGCATTTGCCAATACACCAATTGAACTGATATTAATGATGTGGCCGTCTTTACGAACCATCATTTCTGGCAAAATATTCAATACTAAACGAACTGCACCAAAGTAATTGAGTTGCATAGTACGTTCAAAATCATGGAAACGATCAACAGACTCATGCACAGCGCGCCGAATCGAACGGCCAGCGTTATTAATCAAAATATCAATATGATCAACAGAAGCAACGATCTGTTTAGATACTTCATCAATTGCGTTCATGTCATTTAAATCACAAGGGAAAATATCAGCTCGACCACCTTCAGCTTGAATTTCAGCTTGAACCTCTTTCAGTGTTTCTTCAGTACGAGAGACTAAAAGTACATGCGCACCTGCTGCTGCAAGCTTTTTTGCAACTGTTAAACCAATGCCACTAGAGGCACCTGTGATGAGTGCAATTTTACCTTGAACCTTTTTTTGAAAAAGTTGCTCTAATTTTTGATTCATAGCTATTTTCCTGAGCCTACCGACATGAACAGATGCTGTATTTTTTTGTTTCGGGTGATTGGATCTTTGTTTAAAAGATGATCACTTTTGTTGGAAGGCAATAATATACAAAAAAAATAAAAATACTAGCATTAAGTGGCTGAATTTATAAAATATTTTTAGAGTAAATACTCTATTATATTTTTACTTATTTCGTGATTTTTACCATATATAACTGAGTTTTGAAAGCAAAAAAACAAATCTATTGCATAAAATATAATCAAGTGAATTTACTTGAAAATTAAATATATTTTTAAGTAAACAGAGCTGCTTTACAACTCTGTTTATAAGGAGGATATATACAATATATTTAACCTACTTTAAGAAAAAGCAAGTTCATCATATGCTTTTTTTAATTGTTCTTTGGCTGGGGTATGACCTTGGTGAGCAGCTTGTTCAAGCCATTTTTCTGCATGGCTATAACTTCGGTCTAAACCAAGTTGTCCATTCAAGTAGCTGAGACCCATTTTATACTGAGCTTCTTGATCTCCACGTAAAGCAGCCCTTAAATAGCACCACATTGCATTACGATTTGCGATTTCATCTAAGCTTAGATTTTTGTCTTCAAAATCATGTGCTTGAGCCTTTTCGAGAGCAGCTTCAGAAGCATTCTGTTCGAATGCCCGACGAGATGTTGAATCTCCTAAAAAACGGTTAAAAATATGTACCAACATATACAACCTCCTTGCTAATCCATTAACAAAGTAAAAGAGACTGCTAATCACAAAAAAATGATTAGATATAATTAATCTAGCTGATTTTTTAGAGTTTGCAAATAGTTAAATGTAATTTGTCAATTGCGATTTTTACATATTTGTTAAAAAACACATTATTTAACAAATTATCAATTCTATTTAAAGCATAAAATTACTCACTGTAATTTTATTACATGAAGAAAACTTGCTATATTTAGGTTGTTTTGGATTTCGGATAGAATCTGTGAAACGCTCAAGTGTTTTCATCACAGTCTTGCTTAGTTTGTTTATGTTCCAAAGTCTTTGGAATGTAGCGGCGGCTTTTTGTGATCATGAAAGCACTAAGCTTCCATCACAACGTATAATTAGTCAGCATTTTGGACACCATAATGCGCCTGATTGTACCCAGGATCAACAGCAACATCCGCAGCTGTTAGATATATATGGGATAGATAAACCGATTTCTGATCAGTCAGTATCAAAACAATTACCAGCACACCAAGATGTGCGTTCCAATGATTTCCTCAATCATATAAATGATGATCATCGTGATCATTTGCCTTCTTTTGCGCATTTCATTGTGGTTGATAATCAGCAACACACAGCACAGCCTAAATTTGTAGGCTATCCTGAATCTATCTTTATTGGCTGGAATAATTTGTATCAGTCCCCTGATCTATATTTGCCCAATCCTCCCCCTCTTTCATCCCCGCTATAAGGTGGGGTAGCCGAAAATCTTGCCCACCGCTAATGGTTTAATTTAGTGGGGCATTTTCATGTCAAAAGTAATACGTAATTTAGTACAAAAAACTGCATTCGGTTTTAGGCCGTCTTTGCTCGGTGCACTGATGTTCAGTGTGATGTCATCTGTTACTTGGGCAGACAACACATCTCAAGCATTAACGTTACAACAGGCAATTGCAAAAACTGAGCAATATCAGCAGACGCAGAAGGTCTGGCAAACGCAGCAGCAAATTGCAACAGCGAACATTAAACAAGCAAAACTGTGGACAAATCCAGAGTTATCCGTATCGCAAACGGGTTTTGGTTCCAATCAAGATCAAGAGCTTTCAATTGGTGTTTCTCAACGATTGGATATTTTTGGTGAACGTAAGTCAGCACAGAGGTTGGCACAACTTTCAAAAGATCAAAGTGACTTAAATCAGCGAATTTATCAGGCTCAACTTGAATTGGCTGTGAAATACCAATGGTCACAGCTGGCGATTTTTGAATTAGAACGCAACGTGGTCCAAGAGCAGCTCAACGTCAGTGAAGAAAATCTGAATGCGATTCAGAAGCGCTATCAAGCGGGGAGTGTCGCGCAGGTTGATGTAGATCGTGCCAGACTGAGTCATGCAGAAAATGCTCGCTTATATCGTCAAGCCGATTTGCAGGTGCAAGTTGCCAAGCAGCAATTGTCCAACCTTTGGGGCGATGCTGATAAATCGATTCGTATCGGTTTAAATCCTCAATCTTTATGGCCGTCTTCGACACACCAACAGGTACAAGAATATCTCGCGGACAATCTTTTTGAAAAATCACGTCAGTTACAGGTGTTGCAAGCAAAAGCGACAGTGGCGCAATTAAAAGCTTCGGCACGGCCTAATCCGACTGTGAATTTAGGCGTGAATCGTACTCGATCACCTGAAACCTCGACTGACAATGCTTTAGTTGTGGGGGTCTCTATCCCATTGAATATTTTCAACCGCCAGCAATACGGTGTGCAAATTGCGCAAGCAAAGCAGGATTTACTCAGTAGACAACAGGAGTTTTATCTCCGCCAAAATGCTTTGCAGGTGGGAACATTATTGACTGAATTGCAAGGACTGGAAGTACAGTTTAAAGCAGTCGATGAGTCTCAGATTCCGCTTGCAGCTCAGGTTCAACGTAAAACTTTGCAGGGGTTTACTGTCGGTAAATTTGCCGTTAACGATGTGCAACTCGCAACATTACAGTTGCAAGAAGTGCGTTTGAGAAAAGTGCAATTATTGAAAGATGGCTGGCAACGTGCCATTGAAGCGGAAAGTTTGAGCCTCGGTATTGAACCAAGTCAAATCATGGCAAAAGATGCTTTAGCGCAGATCAATCAGAGTTTATGGCAGGACACACAAGCTTTACCAATTGTGGGCGGGGGAAATTAATATGCTGAATCAATTTAAATCTTTTAAACTTCAGAAAGGCAAAATTTCTCAACGCCTACTGATCATCATTACGCTTGTAATGACTGCTCTTATTGCCATGGGATTGTTCTTTTCAACCAAAAAAGGCACGAGCAAAGAAGGTGGCGAGAAAGAAGCAGAGCATGCTGAAGAAGGACATTCACATGATGAAAATGCTAAGGGAACCACCAAAGATGGTTCCGAAGAAGCGAAGCACAGTGAAGAAGAGGGTGGCGAGAAAGAGAATGCTGAAGCCATTAGTTTGACTGCTCAGCAGATCACAGAACAAGGGATTAAACTAGCTAAAGTAGAGATGGGTACTGTTACCAAATCAGCTTCTTATCCTGCAAAAGTCACAGTCAATACAGATCGTCAAGCACATGTATCACCTGCATTTAGTGGGCAGGTAGTTGCCGTGAATGTTGAATTGGGACAGCGTGTGCAAAAAGGGCAAGCGCTGGCCACTATAGTAGTGCCTGATTTGGTCGATCAGCAGGCAAACTTACAGGTTGCACAGACAAGTCTAGAGCTGGCACGTCAGGACTATGAACGAGAGCGCCAGTTATGGTCACAAGGTATTTCTGCCAAGCAGGATTATCAACGGGCTTATAATGCCTACAAACAAGCACAGATTCAGGTGCAAGCCACCAGATCACGTTTATCTGCTTTTGGTGCCTCATCAAGCAGTAATGGTCGTTATGTTATCACAGCACCAATTGCAGGCATTATCAGTAAAAAAGACTTGGTTATGGGTGAAAATGTGCAGCTTGCTAGCCAGCTATTTATCATTGATCAACTGGATCAGCTATGGCTTGAATTTATTGTACCAAGTTCAGAGTTTTCAGCGATTGCTCCAAATCAACAGCTTGAATTTAAGTCACTGCAGACGGGGAATATGTTTAAAGCACAGATTCAAAGTTTAAACAGTGAAGCTGATGTGCAGACAGGACGTTTACAAGTCCGTGCCAAAGTGTTGTCGAATGCGGCTGAATTGCGTCCGAATTTGATGGTCAACGTTCAACTACAACAGCAAGGCACTTCTCAAGCATTGCGTGTACTCAAAAGTGCTATACAGAAAGTTGAAGGAAAAGACGTAGTGTTTATTTCCAGCGAACATGATAAGAAAATCGAGTTTACTGCGCAGCCTGTTGTGTTGGGTCAGGTGTCAGGAGATGGTCTGTGGGTTGAAGTGAAAACTGGTCTGACCCAAGGCCAGCAATATGCTGGTCAGGGTAGCTTCTTGCTGAAATCTGAATTGGAAAAAGGAGAGGCGAGCCATGGGCATTAATGATTCTTCTGATTCTAAGTTAGACAGAGATGCGGATTCAGCATTACCTCAACCTGAAGGGGTGTTTGATCGACTGATTCAATTTTCGATTAAAAATGCCATTTGGGTTATGCTGTTTATTGTGGCGTGGATTGGCGTGGGGATTTACGGCTATCAAAAATTACCAATTGATGCTGTACCCGATATCACCAATACCCAAGTACAAGTGAACACACAAGCTGCTGGTTTTACCGCATTAGAAGTTGAGCAAAGGATTACCTATCCTATTGAAACTGCGATGGCAGGTTTACCCAAGCTAGAGTTGACTCGTTCCATTTCCCGTTATGGTTTATCCCAAGTGACCATTATTTTTAAAGATGGGACGGATATTTATTGGGCACGACAACAGATTAATCAACGCTTACAAGAAGCCCAAACCGAACTGCCAGATGATATTGCACCGACAATGTCTCCTGTATCGACAGGATTGGGTGAGATTTATCAGTGGGTGATCAAGGCAGAGCCGAATGCAAAAAAACCTGATGGTACGCCCTATACCGCGATGGATTTACGTGAAATTCAGGACTGGATTGTACGACCGCAGTTACAACGTGTTCCTGGTGTTGCAGAGGTCAACTCGATTGGTGGCTTTAATAAAACTTATGTGGTCACGCCTGATTTAAATCGTTTGCAACAATTACAAATCCCTGTCAGTGACCTACAAAATGCTTTAACTGGAAACAATGAAAACCGTGGTGCTGGTTTTATTGAAACCAATGGGCAGCAATTGACAGTACGTGTTCCAGGAACTTTGAACAATATTGAAGATATTCAAAATGTAAGTATAGGCAATAAAAATGGTTTTCCGATCCGAGTTGCAGATGTAGCGACTGTATCGATTGGACATGATTTACGTACAGGTGGTGCAACTTACAATGGCGAGGAAACTGTACTTGGTATCGCCATGATGATGATGGGTGAAAATAGCCGTACTGTGGCGAAATCAGTGGATGCCAAAATCAAGGAAGTTCAGCAATCTTTACCGAAAGGTATTGTGATTCAAACCGTATATGACCGGACAGCTTTGGTTGAGCGTGCGATTAGTACAGTACAGAAGAACCTTGTAGAAGGGGCGATTCTGGTTATTGTTATTCTGTTCCTATTTCTTGGTAATTTCCGTGCAGCGTTGATTACTGCATGTGTGATTCCATTATCGATGCTATTTACTTTGGCGGGTATGGCTGAGCAGAAAATTAGTGCCAATCTAATGAGCTTAGGCGCACTGGATTTCGGGATCATTGTAGATGGTGCGGTCGTTATTGTTGAAAACTGTATTCGGCGACTGGCAGAGGCACAACATGCAAAAGGCAGATTACTTTCACGGGCAGAGCGTTTTAAAGAAGTTTTTCTTGCGGCTAAACAGGCACGTCGCCCTTTAATCTTTGGTCAATTAATTATTTTGGTGGTGTACTTACCTATTTTCGCCTTGTCTGGTGTTGAAGCAAAGCTTTTTCACCCGATGGCTATGACAGTGGTATTGGCACTGGTGGGTGCAATCATTCTTTCAGTTACTTTTGTTCCTGCTGCAGTGGCTTTATTTGTTAATGGTGAAGTTAAAGAAACAGAAAGTCGCTGGATGCTGTGGTTAAAGCAAAAATATGAAAAGCTACTCAATTTAGCCTATAACTTCCGAATGTTAGTCGTCACCCTTGCGGTGAGTATTCTGTTTTTAACGGGCGTGCTTGCCACACAAATTGGTAGTGAGTTTGCACCCACCTTGAGTGAGGGCGATTTTGCAGTGCAACAAATGCGTTCGCCAAGTACTGGCCTAGAGCAGTCTTTACGTATGCAGGAGAATACTGAAAAGTTATTGCTCAAAGCGTTTCCAGAAATCAAAGCTATATTTGCCCGTACAGGGACGGCAGAGGTGGCAACAGATGTCATGCCGCCTAATATTTCCGATGCTGTGGTGCTGTTAAAGCCACGTGATGAATGGAAGAATCCAAAGCAAACAATTGATGAGCTACGTCAACGTATGATTGTATTTCTTGGTACATTACCTGGAAATAATAGTGAATTTTCTCAACCGATTGAGCTTCGTTTCAACGAATTGATTTCTGGTGTACGAAGCGATGTGGGAATCAAGATTTTTGGCGATGATATGGAGGTGTTGAATCAACAAGCCACTAAAATTGCACAACAAATCAAAGGTATTATTGGCGCAACCGCCGTCAATGTGGAACAGACTTCAGGCCTACCGCTTTTAAATGTTGAAGTGAACAAAGCTGCGGCAGCGCAGTATGGTTTGTCAGTGAGGGCGATTCAAGACTTGGTGGCGACTAGCGTTGGTGGTCAGAATGTTGGGCAAATACTACAAGGTGACCGCCGTTTCGACTTTGTGATTCGTCTGGATGATGCTCAACGTACACCTGAGCATTTGGCCGTTTTACCTATTCAAACACCAAACGGTGGTCTAATCCAACTTCAGGATGTGGCTAAAGTTGAAAATATCTTGGGTATTAATCAGGTCAGTCGTGAAAATGGTAAACGTCGTGTAGTCGTGACAGCCAATGTTGAAGGGCGTGATTTGGGCTCATTTGTCACCGAATTACAATCGACTCTGGCAAAAGAGCAAATGCCAGCGGGTTATTGGTTGAGCTATGGTGGACAGTTTGAAAACCTAACCTCTGCGAAAGCCCGTATGCAACTGGTCGTTCCACTGGCACTGATGACTATTTTTGTGCTGTTAATGGCCGTTTTCCATAACTTTAAGGAAAGTTTGTTGGTGTTTACAGGTGTGCCATTTGCGTTGTGTGGTGGTTTGATTGCACTGTGGCTTCGGGGTATACCATTGTCGATGTCTGCAGGTGTTGGCTTTATCGCGCTCTCGGGTGTAGCGGTATTAAATGGTTTGGTGATGTTGACCTTTATCAAGGAATTACGTCAACAACTCGATATTTATCAGGCCACATGGCAAGGTGCAATTTTACGATTAAGACCTGTATTGATGACTGCTTGTGTAGCATCGTTAGGTTTTGTGCCGATGGCACTGGCTACGGGGACAGGCGCTGAAGTTCAGCGCCCACTGGCAACTGTCGTGATTGGCGGCATCATGTCATCCACCTTATTGACTTTGGTGATTTTACCGGTGATTTATCGCTGGATGAATGAACGTAAAGTTAAAGCACAAACTGATGCTTGATCGTTAATTTAAAAATAACCTCACCGTTCTTCGCTTAGAACGGTGAGGTATTGAAACTCTATTTGCAGTTTATTACTAACTGGTAGGCAATACACCTAGACTGATGATGGTGTAATTTTGATTCACAGGTTGAATGGTTTTGTTAAATGCTTCACTGACTTCAACCAGATATTGCCCTGAATAAGGAAAAGTGACTGTCGCTGAACCATCTTGAGCAACTGGAACTTTTTGTGCTTGTTTATCGGTTTGCCCTTGAGCCCGGATAAGTAGTTCAGCATTTTTGAGCGCTTGTCCTGATTTTTTAATCAAGATTTGCACAGGTTGCTGCGCAGTAATGCTGTTGGGATGCGTTTTAAATTCAACTTGTATTGCTGCATCAGTGTTGTTTTGGGCTGGTGAAGTTCTTTCTTTAGAAATATAGCTTTGGATTGACCATTCTCGGTTAATGGTGATCGGTACAGGCGGTTTCTTAAAGTCAGCAGGAATCACATATTCGCGTTCAGCGATCTTCCCTGCTTTTTCAGCAGGTACATCAAAAAGCATTTTCCATTCTTTATTATGTTGGACATATTTGAGTGGGAAAGACGCTTTACTGAAGATGAGATAGGTCCCAGCTTGTGGTAAGGCTAAGTCAAACACCGTCGCCGATTTTAATGTGCTTGCAGCTTCAACTTGTAACTTGCTCTGATCTGGTTGAATTACGTTGAGAGCGGTTTGTTTCATGGCATGTTCTGCATTCAGTGCTTCTTCAGCATAGGATGCAATCACTGGGATTTGTGTATTTGTGGTGTTATAGCCCAGAGGTGCAACATAGGGTTCATGCGCATAACTATAAGAGCAAAGAAGTACAGAAAGGTAGAGGTATTTTTTCATTGTCGATATTCCATTAACAGGGGTATTTTAACTGTGGAAAATAGAGTCGCCATTATATAGAAGAATTTTACTATTGATAATAATTATTATTATCAATAGTAAATAGAAAGAATATTCAATATTTTGATAAAACAAAATCAGAGGTATGAACATGAGTGAACAACAAGGGCATGATCATAGTCATGCTGTCGTCACAGAAGGAAATGTAAAAAAACTAACTTTTGCATTGGCATTAACCAGTACCTTTTTAATTGTTGAAGTGATTGCCGGTTTCATAACACAAAGCTTGGCTTTGTTGTCCGATGCAGCACATATGTTTACTGATGCAGCAGCATTGGCAATTGCATTGGTTGCCATCAAAATTGGTAAATTACCCGCAGATGATAAACGGACTTTTGGCTATCAGCGTTTTGAAATTTTAGCAGCACTGTTTAATGCCATGATGCTGTTTGTCGTTGCAATTTATATTCTCTACGAGGCGTATCGGCGCTTTAGCCAACCCCCTGAAATTCAGAGTGTCGGTATGATGATTGTGGCGGTTGTTGGGTTGGTGATTAACCTTATTTCAATGAAGATTTTATTCTCCAGTTCAAAGCAAAGCCTTAATATAAAAGGTGCTTATCTGGAAGTATTGAGTGATGCACTGGGTTCTGTGGGGGTGATCATCGGGGGCGCAATTATTTATTTCACTGGCTGGATGTGGGTGGATACGATTATTGCTGTACTCATCGGCTTTTGGGTCTTACCAAGAACATGGATTTTGCTAAAACAAAGTATCAATATTTTACTGGAAGGTGTGCCTGAGGAAATTGATATTGAAAAATTACGTAATGATCTTTTATCCGTTAAAGGTGTAGAAAGTATTCATCAACTTAAGGTTTGGGCCATTACATCTAAAAATGTGCATCTGACAGTACATTTATTTGCACCAGAAGCGGATCGAAATCAACTGTATCAACAGGTTATGGAAATGCTTAGCCATCAACATGGGATTACTGAGATGACGCTACAAATTGAAGATAATGAGTGTATGGTACACTCGCATGATGAATCAGATGGGAATGATTACAGTAACGCTGATGAAACACATACAGATGAAGCAAAAAACCATTCACATTAAGGTGAATGGTTTAATTTGAACATGAGGCAAAGCTGAAGGATTAGATTTGCCACTCATGATTGCAGTCACGGCACTTCCAGCTTTTATTGGCTTGCATAAATGATTGCATTGATATTTTAAAATCGGGCAGATCACGCCAAAACATTACCCCTGCAATCACAGCTGCAATGAAGATCACGACGGTTGCAATTTGCAATGTTTGACCTGCGCCGTTGCTGAAAATCCACATCACAATACTAATGACAACCAATAACAACAAAATAAAAAGTAACGGAATCAAAAATACCAAGCTTTTTGGAACAACAGGACGTACAGCAGGTGTATTCCCATGGGTAACAGGCAAGATTTTTCGACTTTGGCACTTTGGGCATTGGTATTGCATGGTGGCTCCACATTTATAATCTAAGCATATTCTAATCGTTCTATTTTAGAATGCAAAAAAGACTGAATTGCAGCTTAAATCAAAATTTAGACAATAAAAAACCCAAGTCACTATGCTTGGGTTTTTTACAAAGATGTCGCCATCTTGAATATGGCGTCCCTACGGGGATTCGAACCCCGGTTACCGCCGTGAAAGGGCGATGTCCTAGGCCTCTAGACGATAGGGACAAGTGAGGCAACACAGGTAAAACTTTTGGTGGAGTCAAGGAGGATCGAACTCCTGACCTCTACAATGCCATTGTAGCGCTCTACCAACTGAGCTATAACCCCCAGTCTGTGTGAGCGCAATATTAGGGATATTGCACTCACACGTCAACAGAAAATTTAATTAAGCTTCATCAACTGCATCATTTTTCGGCAATTTGATGCTTTCGTTCAGTTTTTCCCAAACTTTTGCTTCTTTTTTGCTCGGACCGCCCACGATTTCAAGTGCATGACGTAAACGGGCAAAGGTTAAATCAGGGCCAATGGTGACCATCGATTGCATCACAGGAGTAGATGATGTTGAACCTGCAATTGCGATAAAGAATGCTGGCATGAAATCACGGAGTTTGATTTCCATTTGATTCGCCAAATCCATCAAGGTTTGGCTCACAGTATCGTTGTTCCATGTAAATAAGCTTTCTAAACGCCAAATTGCAAATTGTAAGCTTTGACGAACTTGTTCTTCAGTCAGCTTTTTGCTGTCAAATTGTTCTTTGGTCAATGTTGGGAATTGGTTGAAGTAAAAACCAGCCCAATTTACCGCTTCAGACAGTAAGTTAATACGTGGCTGAATGGCAGCAGCAATATCTTCTAGCGTTTGGCGATCAGATTTCCAAGCCAGAAGTGTATTTAACAGTTCAGCAGGGCTGAGTGCCTTAATCCATTGTCCATTTAGCCAGTTTAATTTTTCAACATCAAAAATTGGACCACCCAAAGACACACGCTGGATATCAAAGTGTTCAATCATTTCAGCCAAAGAGAATTTCTCTCTTTCATCTGGCATTGACCAACCCATACGGCCTAAATAGTTCAGTAAGGCTTCAGGTAGCACACCGATGTCTTTGTAGTAGTTGATTGAGGTTGGATTTTTACGTTTAGACAATTTTGACTTGTCTGGGTTACGCAACAATGGCATATGGCACAATGTTGGCATGTCCCAACCAAAATATTGGTAGAGCAACTGGTGTTTTGGTGCAGATGGAATCCATTCTTCACCACGAATCACATGGGTGATTTCCATTAAATGGTCATCGACTACATTGGCTAAATGATAAGTTGGCAAACCATCTGTTTTGAGTAGAATTTGCATGTCGACTTGCGCCCAAGGAATCTCCACTTCACCACGAAGTAAGTCATTGAATTGGCAAACGCCTTCTTCAGGGACTTTCATACGGATCACATGGGCTTCACCCGCAGCCAAACGCTTTTGTACCTCTTCTGGAGAAAGCTTTAAGCCACGACCATCATAACCAGGGGTTTCACCACGGGCTTGTTGTTCAGCACGCATTTGATCAAGCTCTTCCGCTGTTGCGAAACAGTAAAAGGCATGCCCTTTTTCAACAAGTTCTAAAGCATATTGTTTATAGATTCCCATTCGCTCAGATTGGCGATAAGGAGCATGAGGTCCGCCGATATCAGGCCCTTCTGACCAGTTTAAACCTAACCAACGCAGTGAATCTAAAATCATTTTTTCAGATTCAGGTGTTGAACGGAGTTGGTCGGTATCTTCAATACGAAGAATAAATTCGCCACCATGTTGTTGTGCAAAACATAAGTTAAACAAGGCAATATAGGCAGTGCCCACATGTGGAAAACCAGTTGGAGAGGGTGCGATACGAGTACGGACTTTCATAACTAAATATTATTCAGAATGTAAATTGAAACTATTATAACGAAAAAGCCCAACTGCTTAAGGGTTAATTCACCAATAAACGATTGGGCTTCTAAATTCTTTTGAGGAGCGTAGAATTTATTTTTCTAAATCAAATTTTTACAAAGTATGTGGTTGGAATAAAGCTTGTACAAAACAGGAGAATTTCTGATGTTGTTCAGCTAAAAAGTTTTGTGAAGCTGTGGTTTTAATTGAGGTTAAAACTTTAAGCTGATCTTTATCTGAGATCAATTTATTCTCGCCACGCTTTTGCTGATTAAGCGCTTTTTCAATCGGTGATTGTTTGTCTATCACAACAATTAATGATTGTATTGGCTTGGTTGTATCTTTAATTGCAGCAGTATGGCCTGTCTGTGCCATCACTGCGAGTCCTAGACTTAAGCCCAAGATCTTTAAATAAGAATCATTCATTCCATCGGCTCCCCTTGATGGTCAAATTTTTGTTCTTGAACATGTTTATTGTAGCAAAACAACTTACAAAAAGCATAACTACGTCACATTTTTTAATAATACTACACAAAAAATGTTTAAAAAACAATCATTGAAACGAAATGTAATATTTTAATTGATAACATATAAATGTGGATGAATCGTGAAGAATTCAAGTTTAGGTTAATTTGTGTAAAAAACATACTAAATAATTTACATGAGTAATACACATTTTTAGATATATTAAATTATGAATAAGTTAGTTCAAATATTTATAAGTAATTGATTGTTAAATCAAAATAATAAAAATATAGTGCTTCTAAATCATTAGAAACTGAGAAAGAAATGAAAAAACTACTGCTTTTAAGTACGATCAGTTTAATCGTCACAGGGAATACTTATGCAGCGAAAGAATTTTTAAATGTATCCTACGATCCTACCCGAGAATTTTATCAAGAATATAACAAAAGTTTTGGTCAATTTTGGAAATCAAAAACAGGCCAAGATATTGAATTTAAACAGTCTCATGGTGGTTCTGGCAAGCAAGCACGTTCAGTAGTAGATGGTTTGCAAGCAGATGTGGTGACACTGGCTTTGGCTAATGATATTGATGAAATTGTCAATGCAGGTTTGATTGAAAAAGGCTGGCAAAAAGAATTTCCGAATAATTCTGCACCCTACACATCTACTGTTGTTTTTTTAGTGCGTAAGGGCAATCCGAAAGCAATAAAGGATTGGAATGATCTGGTAAAACCAGGAGTTGAAATTATTACACCAAACCCTAAAACAGGCGGTGCGCCACGCTGGATTTATTTATCAGCATGGGGTTACGCACTAAAACAACCGGGTGGTAATGATGCAAAAGCGCGTGAATTAGTCAAACAAATATATAAAAATGTCAAAGTGTTAGATTCAGGCGCTCGTGGCTCGCTCACAACATTTGCGGATCGTGGTATTGGCGATGTTTTGTTGTCTTGGGAAAATGAAGCAATTTTGGCGACGTCTGGTCCAGATAAAGATAAATATCAAATTATTTATCCATCGATTTCAATTCTAGCCGAGCCTTCAGTCGCAATCGTCGATAAAGTGGTTGATAAAGATGGCAATCGTAATTTAGCAAAAGGCTATTTAAATTATCTTTATTCACCAGTAGGGCAGGACTTGGCAGCAAAATATAATTTCCGTCCGCGTAATGCCAAAGCTGCGGGCAAATATTCGGCAAAATTTCCAAAAATTAAACTCTTTACCATAGATCAAGTTTTTGGCGGCTGGGCAAAAGCGCAAAAAAACCATTTTGCCAATGGGGGGATTTACGATCAATTTACGGCTGAAAAGTAATTTGAATCAAATACAAACAAGTCCTCTTTGATCAAAGGGGGGCTTTTTTAGCTTGAAATATTTGTGATAAAACAAATAAAACAGACAAAATATAAGCCACAGTGATGTTGAGCGCTTTCATCAATTAAAACCATAGATGGATTTTTAATCTGTTCTAAGTTTGCGGGTATTTCGCTTTTTGATTGAAGTTTATTCGCTTATTTCATATATTTAGAATAATTTTAGCGATGTTAGCACTCATAATATGAAAACTAATTTTAAAGCACTGATGAGTGCTGTGGTTATGGTGACGGGATTAACTGTTGCAACGACAGCAAGTTATGCTGCTGACCGTGAATTTTTAAATGTGTCTTATGATGCAACGCGTGAGTTTTATGATGAGTTTAATAAATCATTTGGTGCTTACTGGAAATCTCGTACAGGTAAGACTGTTGATTTTAAACAATCGCATGGTGGTTCGGGAAAACAAGCGCGTGCCGTGGTTGATGGCTTAAAAGGTGATGTGGTGACCTTAGCTTTGGCCAATGATATCAACGAAATTGTGAAATCAGGTCAAATTAACCCAGGATGGGAAAAAGAATTTCCAAATAACTCAGCACCGTATACGTCTACCGTTGTGTTTTTGGTACGCAAAGGTAATCCCAAAGGCATCAAGGATTGGACAGATTTGACCAGATCTGGGGTACAAATCATTACGCCTAACCCTAAAACAGGTGGTTTACCTCGCTGGATCTATCTCTCAGCTTGGGGCTATGCACTTAAACAACCAGGTGGTAATGATGCTAAAGCACGTGATTTTGTTTCTAAGATGTACCATAACGTAAAAGTTATGGATCCAGCTGCACGTGCATCGATGACCACATTTGCTGAACGTGGGATTGGTGATGTTTTACTGACGTGGGAAAATGAAGCCATGGTGAGTAAGAAAGCATCTGGCAATAAGTTTGATATTGTCTACCCCTCGATGTCAATTTTGACTGAACCATCAGTGGCAATTGTTGATAAAACAGTAGAGAAGAATGGCAATAAATGGTTAGCAACGGGTTATATTAACTATTTGTATTCTCCAATAGGTCAAGATATGGCAGCACGCCATTTCTATCGCCCGCGCAATGCAAAAATCTTAGCTAAATATTCCAATCAATTCCCTGAACTGAAAACTTTTACGATTGATGAAGTCTTTGGTGGTTGGGCAAAAGCGCAACAAACTCACTTTGCCAATGGCGGTGTTTTTGATCAGATTTATAATAGCAAGCGCTAAACATCAACTATTTTGATTGAATCAACCTCCTTTTTAGGAGGTTTTTTCATTCTGTTATGAATCATTTAGACTAATATTAAACTGAGTAATCAATTTAACTATGGATATTGTACTAAGGCTCGCAACTGAAGATGATATTGAGATTATTTTTGATATACGAACGTCAGTCAAAGACAACCATTTGTCAAAACAACAACTGACTGAACTTGGTATCACTGAGTTGGTAATATTAGATTTGATTCAAAATACTTCGACTGTCTAACTTACAGAGCTACAGCATCAAGCGTGTGGTTTTTCGATTGCAGATTTAACTGAGAGCAGTGTATTTGCCATGTTTGTCCAGCCCGATTTTGAAGCCAAAGGTGTCGAAACTGCGCTTTTGAAAAAATCAGAAGATTTATTATTTGAATCTTTTCACGAAATTTGCTTAGAAACTGATCAAAAAAGTCGTACTTTTGAATTTTATCTCCGACAGGATTGGCGTGTTTCAGAGTATTTTGACAAGGGTGATGTGAAAATGGTCAAGACACAATAACGCTTTGTAGCAGAATGAATGAGCCATTTTTTGTACTGAACTTTTATAAAATGCACTTTAAAACGGTTTTCTCTATAAAAAGTAATATTTCCCTACAAAAAGTCGTTTGGAGCTTTGGCAAAACAAGGTAATAATGTGCAGTTACTTTTTTTGCTTAAACTGAAACCATAATTATGTCTCATATTTCTGTATTACTACATGAAACTGTCGATGCTTTACTTGCAGATCGCAATACAGGAATTTACGTGGATGGGACATTTGGACGTGGTGGACACACGCGTTTATTGTTATCTAAATTAGATGAACATTCAAAAGTTTATGCTTTTGATAAAGATCCACAAGCGTTAGAAGTAGCATATCAGTTAGAAAAAGAAGATCCTCGTTTTAAAATTATTCATGCCAGTTTTGCAGATTTACAACAAGAATTAAATCAATTGGATATTTATCAAGTCGATGGGGTTATGGCAGATTTAGGGGTGTCATCACCACAGCTAGATCAAGCAGATCGTGGTTTTAGTTTTATGAAAGATGGACCACTTGATATGCGTATGGATAATTCTCAAGGACAAACAGCCGCAGATTGGCTACTGGATGTCGATGAAGAACATTTGGCCAATGTGATTTTTCAATATGGTGAGGAACGTTATAGTCGTCGTATTGCACGTGCGATTAAGCAAGCAGGTTATATCGAAACCACTGGAAAATTAGCGGAAATTGTTAAAGTTGCGCATCCAAAGTGGGAAAAGAATAAACATGCTGCGACACGGACGTTCCAAGCTATTCGTATTGAAATTAATAAAGAACTCGATGACGTACATACCTTTTTACCTCAAGCCGTAGATTTGTTAAAATCAAATGCACGTTTGGCTGTCATTAGTTTCCACTCACTTGAAGACCGGATTATTAAACAATTTATTCAAAAAGAATCAACGTTGCCAGAAGATAATGGTTGGGGATTACCTCAAAAAGTACAAGATACTCGTCGACTGAAAAAAGTAGACAGAATTCGTGCCAGCGAGGAAGAAGTCAAAGCCAATCCTCGTTCACGTAGTGCATGGCTTCGAGTTGCAGAACGCTTAGAACAAAAAGGCGCAGAATGAAACAAGAAATTATAGAAGAATCAAGTCATAAGCTGGCCATTAAAAAAACCATTGTTTATGGTGTATTGGTTGCTGCTGTGTTGATCAGTGCCTTTATGGTGGTGTTGCAAGTCTTTGCCTATCGTCATGATTTCCGTGATCTAAATAGCTACATGCGTGAACGTGAAGATATCAATGCAGAATGGGGACGTTTGCTCATTGAACAACAAACATTTGGTGCAACTGCACAAATTGGAACGCGTGCAGTGACACAATTGAGAATGTATTCACCGCCAGCTGCGCAAACAGTTGTCATTTCATTACCAACTGAATCAGAGCAGAAGAAGTAAGGCATCTGTATGGCAGATAAGCAAACTAAACCAACCCGGCAGCCGCGTAAAAAGCAGCCTTCAATTACCCAGAAAAGTACTGTATCGATAGATATGTGGCGTTTCTATTTAATGTGGGGCGTGGTTCTTTTATGTTTTGTGGGTTTGGTCGGTCGCGCATTTTATGTGCAAGTGATTAACAAAGACTTTTTACAAAATAAAGCCAATGCCAATATCCTACGTTCTGAAACATTAAAAGCCATGCGTGGTGTGATTAGTGATCGTCATGGCGTGCCTCTGGCAATCAGTTCCCCAATCATGAAAGTAGTGATTGATCCACGGGAGTATTTTGAGACTAAAAAACAGTTTGATACTATTACGGCTGAATTACAAAAAACACCCAATAGTCGCAAGCTTAAACGTCAACTGCCTGATGAAAATTTAAATCTAGATGAGTTAGCAGATGCAGTTGGTCTTGATCGCGCAGATTTAAAAAAGCGATTAAGTGAACGTCCTCGTTCTCGTTATTTGGTACTCAAAAAAGAAGTTCCACCACCTCAGGCTGATTTTATTACACAGCATAAATTTGCTGGTGTTTATGCAGAGAAAACCTACAAACGTTACTATCCTCAGCCACAACCCAATGCGCAAATTATTGGTCTCACCAATAGTGAAGGAACGGGGATTGAGGGTTTAGAGATGCAATTGAACACACGTCTGGCGGGTGAAGATGGTGAGCAAAAGATTTCTCGTGATAAACATGGTAACCGTATTACCACGCCTGAAGTGGTGAAAGAAGTTAAAGCAGGGGAGAACATCACCTTAAGTATCGATTCACGTTTGCAATATATTATGTATCGTGAGTTGACTGCGGTGGGTGTTGCCAATAATGCACGTTCCGCTTCTGCAATTGCTGTGGATGTAAAAACGGGCGAAATTCTGGCTATGGCGAGTTGGCCTTCTTATAATCCCAATGATAAAAATGGCTTAAGTAATAAAGATGCTATGCGGAACCGTGGTGCAATTGACATGTTTGAACCTGGTTCAACCATGAAACCTTTTACTATTGCCGCAGGCTTAGAAAGTGGCAAATATACGCCTAACTCTGTGGTTAGTACTAGTCCTGGTTCGATGCGTTTAGGCTCCCATACTATTCGTGATACGCATAATTATGGTTCGTTGACCGTCACTGGTGTGATTATCAAATCTTCGAACGTGGGATCGGCAAAGATTGCCTTGTCTTTACCAAAAGAAACTTTACCAAGTTTCTTTAGAAAAGTGGGTTTTGGTCAGCGTTCTGCAGTTAAATTCCCAGGTGAGAGTGGAGGTTTAGTACTTCCACCTGAAAAGTTAAATTCTTCACAAATTGGCACAATGGCCTATGGTTATGGTTTAAATGCTACTATTTTACAGTTGGCGCAAGGCTATGCAATGTTGGCCAATCATGGTGTGGAATATCCTTTAAGTCTCTATAAATTAAATGATCAGCCCAAAGGTAAACAGGTTTTAGCTCCTAAAATTGCTGATGAAGTTTTGTTGATGTTAGAGCAAGTCACGATGCCCGGTGGTACTGCAAAACAAGCCAATATTCCTGGTTATCGCGTCGGTGGTAAAACAGGTACAGCACATAAGTTGCGTCCTGACCACAGAGGCTATTCGAATACTGAATACCGTGCTTTATTTGCTGGTGTGGCACCGATTAGCGATCCTCGTTTAGCAGTTATTGTTGTAGTCGAAAATCCGCGGGGACAATATTATGGTGGTTTGGTTGCAGCCCCAGTATTTGCTCGAATTATGCAAGAATCTTTACGTTTAATGAATGTGCCTTTAGATAAACCTCTTGAAACGGCTAAGGCCAAGCCATAGGTAAACCATAATGATTAATTTTCAAGATATTTATAAAGTTGATAATACAAAGACGTGGATGTCTGAGTCATTTAATGGCTTTTCTCTAGATAGTCGTTATGTACAACAAGGACAAATTTTTATTGCTTTAACCAGTTATTCGGAACCAGAAAAAACAGCACAATTCGCTCAAATTGCTTTAGACAAAGGCGCATTGGCGATTATTAGTGAAACAGATTTAGGTTTTGAATCTGCATTGATCTGCCCAGATGTTCGTCAGTTAATGGGTCAATGGCAAAAACAATATTTACAAGCAACATCCCCTGTAAAAGCTGCGCGAATTCTTGCAGTCACAGGAACCAATGGTAAAACTACGATTTCACGCCTCGTTGCTGAATTACTGGCATTGCAAAATAAAAAATGTGCAGTAATGGGAACCACAGGTAATGGGATTTTGCCAAACCTAGAAGCGTCTTCACATACCACTTTAGATGCTTTACATTTACAAAGTCTTTTGCATGAATTTTCTATGCAAGGTGCTGAATTCGCTTCTATTGAGGCAAGTTCACATGGTTTGGCACAAGGTCGTTTAAATGGTTGTGATATTGAGATTGCTGCATATAGTAATCTGAGTCGAGATCACTTGGATTATCACGGGACGCTTGAAGCCTATGCTGAAGCAAAAGCGTTACTGTTTAAATTTGCTACGCTAAAAGTTGCGGTAATTAATATAGACGATGCGCATGCAGATCTAATGATGAATGCGGCAAGTAGCAATCTGTCACATCCAAAAGTATTGACCTATTCAACCTCTAAAGCGGCTGATTACCAAGTATTTGGGATTAAATATGGCCTAGATGGAGCAACATTCCATCTAAAAACAGCCAAAGCTGAATTTACTGTGAATAGCCCATTACTTGGGCATTTTAATATTGAAAATTTGGTGGCCAGTTTAATTGTTGCTGAGCAAGCAGGTTTTGATTTAAAGCAACTTATCGCAGTTGTACCTAACTTAAAAGGTGCACCTGGACGTATGCAAGTGATTCGTGATCAAGATCGTCTGTTTGTGGTGGATTATGCACATACACCAGACGCTTTAACTCAGGTTTTAAAAACCTTAAAACGTCATGTTGAAAATCAGCTTTGGGCTGTCTTTGGTTGTGGTGGCGATCGAGATCGCGGTAAACGCCCATTGATGACCAAAGCAGCTTTGGAACAAGCCAATCCTGTGATCATCACATCAGATAATCCGCGTACAGAAAATCCTGAGCAAATTTTTGCCGATATGAAGCATGAAATTGATTTTAGCCAGCATGAGGTTCACGAAATCCGTGATCGCCGTGAAGCAATCAAATATGCAGTAAAGCATGCACAATCAGGTGATATTGTTGTGATTGCCGGAAAAGGGCATGAAAATTATCAAGAAATTGATGGTGTCCGTCATTGGTTTGACGATATCGTTGAAGTGCAATCGGCAATAGATACACAACACAATAAACCCAATTCAGCTTATCCAGCTCATTAGGACTAAGAGATGCACACCTCTACCACCAGTACTGTGCCTTTGGAGCCATGGTCAGCAGCACAACTTGCTGAAGCAACTCAAGGTTATTGGTATTTAGATCAAGCACCACAAGGTGAAATTAAACGTATTTTGACTGATTCACGTCATGCTGAATTAGGTGATGCTTTTTTGGCGCTCAAAGGTGAGCGTTTTGATGCACATGATTTTGTTGCCCAAGTGGCTGCGAATGGCTGCCAAATTGCCATTGTTAGCCATCCAATTGAAGCAAATATCTGCCAACTTGTCGTGGCGGATACTCGTTTGGCATTGGGGCATTTAGGCGCGTATCGTCGGGCTCAACATCCACAATTAAAAGTGATTGCACTTACAGGTAGTAGTGGTAAGACCACCACCAAAGAGATGTTGGGGAGTATTCTTTCACGTTTAGCCCCGACCTTGATTACACGTGGCAATTTAAATAATGATCTTGGTGTGCCAATGATGTTATTGGAGCTACGTTCAGAGCATCAATATGCGGTGATGGAACTTGGTGCAAGCCATCAAGGTGAAATTGATTACACCTCAAATCTTGTACAGCCACATGTTGCTGGTATTCTAAATATTGGAACTGCACATTTAGGCGAATTTGGTGGACGTGATGGAATTTGCCGTGCTAAATCTGAAATTTACCGTCATATTGATCCAGCTGGAATAGCAATTGTTCCTGCTCAGGATGATTTTACGAATGCGATTCGCCAAGTGGTACATACTGAGCAAGTGTTAAGTTTTGGTCAGGGTGGCGAAGTCTTTGCGACGGATGTTCAGTTACACGCACAGTCTACAATCTTTACACTTAATACGCCTCAAGGTGTAAGAACGGTCAATCTGCCTTTTGCAGGCGAACATAATGTTCATAATGCAGAAGCAGCGACAGTATTTGCTTTGGCGATTGGTGTTGAGTTAGACGATATTGTGATTGGCTTGGAGTCGGCACAAGGTGCAAAAGGGCGTTTGAATTTTATTCATAAGCGCAAGCACTTATTTATTGATGATACCTATAATGCCAATCCGACTTCAATGCGTGCAGCAGCTGAAGTACTTGCGCAACAGCAAGGGATCAAAGTGATGGTGATTGGCGATATTGGCGAACTGGGCGATACTGCTGCTCAGCAACACTATATGTTGGGTCGTGATCTGGTTTCAGTGGATGGGATCGACTTTGTTGTCGCGGTAGGGGAGTTTGCGCCTGCCACACAAGAAGGTGCGCGAAGTACTCAATATGGTAAAAAATTACAAGCTTTTCTTAACCAAGAACAAGCTTTACCTTTATTGTTAAGTTTAATTGCAACACATCAACCACAGTCCATGAGTTTCTTGTTTAAAGGTTCTCGCTATACCCATATGGAAACGTTGATGGCTGATTTGATGGAGAAAGTTTAATGCTGTATTGGTTATTTCAACACTTGGCGGGTTATGAAAACGCGTTCCAAGTTGTTCGATACTTATCGTTACGAGCATTGCTCAGTGTACTCACTGCACTTGCGATTGGTTGGGCCTTGGGACCAGTAATGATCCGTAAATTACAAGCGCTCAAATATGGTCAGGCGGTTAGTTCATATGCACCTGAAAATCATGCCAAAAAAATGGGTACGCCCACTATGGGTGGGATCTTAATTCTGCTTTCAATTGGGATTAGTACTTTACTGTGGGCAGATTTATCCAATCCTTATGTATGGATTGTCTTGGCTGTTATGGTGATCTTTGGTGCTGTAGGATGGGCGGATGATTGGATTAAAGTACGCTATAAAGACAATGCGGGCTTACCTGCTAAGAAGAAGTTCTTTTGGACTTCAGTTGGTTCCTTAGGTGCGGGTATTGCTTTGTATATAATCGCCACTCAGCAAGACAGCCCTGTACATACTGCGAATATGTTGGATTTATTGATTCCATTTTTTAAAAATCTGAGCATTCCATTGTCGTCCATTCCGTTGGGTATTGGATTTATTATTTTTACCTATCTGGTGATTAATGGTGGATCAAATGCAGTAAATTTGACAGATGGCTTAGATGGCTTAGCGATTATGCCGATTGTCTTGGTTGCTGCAGGTTTAGGTGTTTTTGCATATTTGGCAGGTGATATCCGCTTTGCCAATTATTTACATATTCCTTATGTAAAATATACGTCTGAGCTGGTGATTATTTGTGCTGCAATGATTGGGGCTGGTTTAGCATTTCTTTGGTACAACGCGCATCCTGCCCAAGTCTTTATGGGGGATGTAGGGGCGTTATCATTGGGGGCAATGTTAGGTACAATCGCGGTAATGGTTCGTCAAGAAATCGTCTTTGCTATTATGGGTGGTGTATTTGTTGTAGAAGCAATCTCCGTATTCTTGCAAATCGGATCGTTGCGTATGCGGAATAAGCGTGTATTTCTTATGGCGCCGTTACATCATCATTATGAGAAAAAAGGTTGGCGTGAGACTCAAGTGGTGATTCGTTTTTGGATTATCACAATTATGCTGGTAGTTTTGGGTCTAATGACATTAAAATTACGTTAAGCCAGAGTGATTTGAAAAAGTCGGCATTTGCCGGCTTTTTTATGGCCAAAAAATATCTTTTTGGAGAATGCAATGAATTTGTTGATGTGCCCCGTATGTCGTGAGGTATTGAGCCTATCGGATCGGACTTGGCGCTGTGTAAACAATCATAGTTATGATGTAGCAAAACAAGGCTATGTAAATTTACATGTAGTACAACATAAGCATAGTAAAAATCCTGGAGATACGCCTGAATCTGTACAAGCACGACGTGGATTTTTAAGTGGTGGATTTTATGCACCTTTACAACAAGCCGTTGTTGAGAAAATTCGTGGGTTGCGTGTTGAAAACCTACTGGATATCGGTTGTGGTGAGGGCTACTATACCGATGCTATGCAGCAAGAAGTGATGCAATGTATTGGTGTTGATATTGCAAAAAATGCGGTTCAAGTTGCTGCAAAACTCAATAAAGACGTGACATGGATTGTGGGTACAGGTGCAACCTTACCTGTATTGGATCATTCTATTGATTTGTGTACCAGCTTATTTAGTCCGATCCCTGAAGAAGAAATACTCAGAGTTCTTAAGCCTAAGGCTTATTTGATGGTGGTGACACCTGCTCCTGAGCATTTATATGCAATGCGTGAGGGTTTGTTTGATGAAGTTAAAGCGCATGAACCACAAAAATTTGTAGAGCAATTACAATCCTCTTTTGAGTTAATTGAGCAGCCTATTGTTGAAACAACGTTTGAGTTGGATCAAGCACAATTAAAAAACTTGATTGCGATGACCCCCTATGCTTATAAAGCAAAACCTGAAAAGCGTTTGGCTTTAGAGGCACACATTAAAACCACATTAAAAGCTGCATTCCAAATTTATATTTTTCAAAAAAAATAACAGAAATCTTAGCCATAAAAAATGCCATCAATTGATGGCATTTTTTATTTGAAAAGCTAATTATTGAACTTCATTAATCAAGTTTTCAAGAGAATCGCTTTCTCGTTTCGCACTCCCTTGATTCATTGCAGGAGGGGCTACTTTGTTCGGTTTTAGCGGTTGATCTGAACCCTCATCAGGTAGGTCTTCAAAGTCATTTGATGAATTACGTGATGGTGTAACAGGTGCAGGTTTGAAGATTGGACGGGCTAAAGGTGGTGATGAACCATAGCCTTCGTTTTGAGTAGCGCCTTCAACTTGTGTTTGGTTGCGTTCTTCACGAGAAATTGGTGCTTTGGCATTTTTATCAAAATGTACCCAAGCAGATGGCGTGTCTTTTAAGGCTTTACCCATAAAGCCAGTCCAGACTGGAAGTGCTGCGATCCCACCGAACTCACGACGACCAAGTGTTGAAGGTTGGTCAAAACCGACCCAAGCAATCGCGACTAATTTGCCGTTGAAGCCAGCAAACCAAGCATCTTTAGCATCATTGGTTGTACCCGTTTTACCGCCAATGTCATCGCGACCAATTTTAAGCGCTGCACGACCTGTACCATGCACAATGACATCACGAAGAATATTTGCCATATCAAAAGCAGATTGTGATTTTAAAATCCGTTGCGCTTGGCGATATTTACTTTGCTCTTCCTTACTTAGTGGGGGTTGAGTCTCATCTACTGTAAGGTTTGCACCTTTAATAACTTCATCATCAGGAGTGATTGCTTCTGCATCTGCAACAGTTTCTTTTTGATTGATACATGGAATACACGCATATTCAGGCGCTGCTTCGTAAATGGTTTTTCCATAAGCATCTTCAATACGACTGATGAAATGTGGTTGAATCCGATATCCACCATTGGCAATTGCGGCATATCCTGTAGCCATTTGAACAGGAAGTACTTGCGGAGTACCAAGAGCGATGGTGAAGTTTCGTGGAATTTGATCTTCTTGTAGGCCAAAATCCATCAATAATTGACGAGCACGTTCTACACCGACGCTTTGTAATAAACGTACAGATACTGTATTACGAGATAAGTACAACGCACGTCGTAAAGGAATCATACCCAAATAACGACCATCTGAGTTTCTCGGTGACCAACGACCAATCGTAATTGGGCTATCGTTCACCATGGTATAAGGGGTCATCCCGCGTTCAAGTGCAAGGGCATATACGAATGGCTTAATGGTTGAACCAGGTTGACGCCAGCCTTGTATTGCGCGGTTAAATTTAGATTGGTAAAAGTTGTATCCACCCACCACAGCTTCAATTGAACCATCGTTCGGGTTGATAGCGATGAGTTGACCCTGTGCTTTCGGCGTTTGAACCAATGACCACGCTGTTTTATTATCATTGGGACGTAAACGAATAATATCTTTGACGTTTACAATCTGTGAAGCACGGCTTGGTGCTCCACCCACTGCATTGGCATTGATATATTTTCTTGCCCAAGACATACCAGACCAAGGTACTGTCACTGTTGAACCATCTTGCATTTTGGCATCAAAACTATTGCTGCCAACTTTGATGACTTCAGCAGGGTAGGTATTGGCATAAGGAATAAATTCTTTTAACGGTTTGTCATGAGCTTCAGCACCGCGCCATCCATGACGCCGATCATAATCTTCCAAGCCTTTTTGTACAGCATCTTCCGCATATTGTTGGCGTTGGCTGTTTACAGTTGTATAAACTTTATAACCTGAATCAATTGCTTGATCGCCAAATTTTTCTACCAGTTCTGACCGAACCATTTCTCCTACATAGGGAAATCGATTACTTAGGCCTCGATCAGGCATACTCAAATTAATTGGTTCAGCTACGGCTTTTTCATATTCTACTTGTTTGAGATAGCCGAGTTGTAACATACGACCTAGAATCCAGTTACGACGTTCTAATGCACGTTCAGGATTGACCACAGGATTATATTTTGACGGTGCTTTAGGTAGACCTGCAATCATGGCCATTTGAGCAACACTGAGTTGATCTAAACTTTTGTCATAGTAAATTTTTGCAGCAGCAGCAATACCATACGCATTTTTACCTAAAAAGATTTTATTGACATATAAAGACAAAATTTCTTCTTTCGATAGATTTTGTTCTATTTTACGTGCCAAAAATACTTCTGTAAGTTTGCGTTTTAGCGTCCGTTCAGGTGATAAATAATAATTTTTAGCAACCTGCATGGTAATTGTTGAGCCACCTGTTTGTACATTTGACCCAGTTACACTTTCACTCACTGCTCGACCTAAGCCTTTAAAGCTAATCCCGCTATGTTCGAAGAAAGAAGAGTCTTCGGCAGCAAGAAAGGCGTGAATAAAATGAGGAGGGATCTGATTGTACTCAACAGGGACCGAAAGCTTGCCACCATATTCAGCGATCAGCTGATTATCTGCTGAATAAACTTGCAAAGGTTTAAGCAATGGCGCCTTTTTTAAAGAGCTCATTTCTGGTAGTGATGGCGCGATATATAGATACATTCCATAAAAGCCCATCGGAATTGCGACTAAAATAATGATAATCAGCAAAAAAAAGGGATGAATATAACCTGAACAAGATAGCTTTTTCATAACAAGTAAGTTTTAATAATAGCTAATGGCAAACTAATTGCGTTCAGTATAGCTTCTCATGTGACGGATTGTTAGATGGGATATTGTATCTGTAAAAAATTAAGACCAAATGCAGTCAGTTTGTGTTATTTATTGGGGATAAAAAAATAATAGGAATTCAATCGTGCTTAGACTATATCGTAAGCCAAATAAGGGGTTAATAGGAGTAGATATTAGTTCTACTACTGTAAAGATTTTAGAGCTCTCTGTTAAGAACGGTCGTTACTGGGTTGAAAGTTATGGGTTAAGCCCTCTGCTGGATGGGAGTGTTGTTGAAAAAAACATTCTTAATCCTGAAGCAGTGGCTGATGCGTTGGAAAGGGCAGTCAATATTGCCAACCCTCAATCACAAAATGTCGCGGTTGCTGTACCTACTTCTATGGTGATTCACAAAATCATTGAAATGGATGCAGATATGTCGGATGAGGAGAGAGAAGTTCAGATCCGAATGGATGCTGAACAATATATTCCTTTTCCATTAGATGAAGTCAGTTTAGATTTTGAAGTTTTAAAAGATAAGCTAGCAAATCCAAATCGAGTCAATGTATTACTCGTTGCAACACGTGCAGAAAATATCGATTCTCGTGTTGAAGTTTTAGAAATCGCAGGCTTGTCACCCAAAATCGCCGATGTAGAAAGCTATGCAATTGAGCGTGCTTTTGATGTCTTTTCTGATACCTTGCCAATTGGTGTAAATCTTGTGGGTATTCTAGATATTGGTCATACCATGACGACTTTGTCTGTGATGCAAAATGGCAAGATCATTTATACCCGAGAACAAGTTTTTGGTGGCAAGCAGCTGACTCAAGATGTACAGAACCGTTATGGTTTGTCTTATGACGAAGCTGGTCGTGCCAAAAAAGATCGGACTTTACCTGATGATTTTGAAACAGAAGTTTTAATGCCGTTTTTAGAAGCAGTTGTACAACAAGCTGCTCGTTCATTACAGTTTTTCTTTTCATCTTCTCAGTTTAACGAGATTGATCATATTTTACTGGCTGGTGGGAATGCTAATATTCCTGGTTTGGCAAAATTATTACAACAAAAATTAGGCTATCGCGTCACGATTGCAAATCCTTTCTTGCAGATGGGATTTTCACCACAAATTGACTTAAGAAAAATAGAAAATGATGCACCTTCTCTAATGGTTGCCTGTGGTTTGGCGTTAAGGAGTTTTGATTAATGGCAAAGATTAACTTACTCCCTTGGCGTGATGAGCTAAGAGAACAGAAGAAAAAGCAATTTGTTGCGATATGTGTTGGGGTTGCACTGATTGGTTTAGTTTCCGTGTTATTGGCATGGTTCTATTTTGATCATAAGTTACAAGATCAAGAGCAGGCTAATCAATTGGTGACCAGTACCAATCAAAATTTAGATACGCAACTCAAAACTTTAGATGGTTTGCAAGAGCGCCGTAATGCAATTATTGAACGTATGAAACTTATTCAAGGCTTACAGGGTCAGCGTCCTGTGATTGTTCGCTTAGTTGATGAATTAGTCCGTATTGTTCCTGCACAAATGTACATCACAAAATTTAGTCGTGTAGGTGATAAGTTTACGATTGAAGGAAAAGCAGAGAGCCCAAACACAGTTGCTGAATTGCTACGTGGCTTAGAAGCTTCTGAATGGTATCGAAATGCGTTTATGAACTCTTTCTTAGCCGCAGATGAAAATAAAAATAAAGGGCAAACTTCGGTTATTCCTCGTGTGGAAGAATCATATGGAAGTTTTGTTGTGACTGTAGATATCGGTGAAATAGCTGCAACTACAGATGCAGATACAACTAAAGCTGAACAAGTTCCAGCTGCTGGGGGGGCAAAATGAGTCGAGAAGATTTTGAGCAATTAGATTCATCTGTAAATGATGCTCCAAAAAAGAACAAGATGACTTTTGAGAAATTTTTACAACAATTCAATACTTTGGATATGAATAACTATGGCACTTGGCCCTTATCCGTTAAAGTAACATGTTGGGTCTTCTTATTTTTCTTGGTTTGTGCAATTGGTTATTTTTTAGCAATTAGACCTAAATTAGAGGCAATTGACCAAGCACGTACAGTTGAACAAAACTTATTAAATGAGTTTAAAGAAAAAGATTCCAAATTACGAAATTTGCAGCAATATCAAGCGCAATTACAACAAATGGAAGCGAACTTCAATCAGCAATTAGAACAGCTTCCCAAAGAAACTGAAATTCCAAGTCTGGTTGAAGATATTAACGTGACAGGGGTGAGTTCTGGTTTGAAATTTAAAAATATCAAATTAGAACCAGAAGTGAAGCAGGAGTTCTTTATTGAGCAGCCGATTTCGATTGATGCAACAGGGGATTATCATTCATTTGGCAGTTTTGTAAGTAGTCTGGCGGCATTACCTCGTATTGTGACTTTGCATGATTTCACAATTACAGGAACACCAAGTCAAGATAATAAATCTGATGTGCCGGTGATTGACTATACCATTAAAGCAAAAACGTATCGTTATATTGGAGCCGATGAGCAGAAAACAAATAAATCTTCGAATGCTGTTGCACAGAAGACAACGACACCTCAGCAAGGAGGGAAGCCACAATGAAGCAGCTCATTAAAATAGTTTGTGGAATCTCATGTGCGGTGCTGTTGGTGGGGTGTGATTCTCGAATTGATGCCGTAAATCAAGAGATGGCAAATATTCGAAATCAGCAACCATTACCGATTGAGCCTGCGCCAGTATTTAATCCGGTACCAAGTTTTAATTATTCAGCTCAACAATTACGTAGCCCATTTTTACCGAACTCATTGGCAAATGAGTTGAAAGTTATGTCAGGTAAGCAAGTCTACCCTAATTTTTCAAGACAGCCACAACCACTTGAAAGTTATCCTTTAGAGTCATTAACACTAAAAGGAAGTATGAAAGGAACAGTTGGGCAGACAGTGGGTTTGATTAAAACACCTGATGGCGAGGTTGAGCGGGTACAACGTGGGAATTACATGGGGATGAATCAGGGGCGAATTATTGAAATTACGCCTACCCGTATTGATTTATTGGAAATTGTTCCAGATGGTCGAGACGGTTATATAGAAAGACCACGGAGTCTAGTTCTAATCGGTCCAATAGATTAAAAACGGAATAAAGGAATAAAAATGAAAAAGAGTTTGAAAAATATCTTTAACGGGGATGGTAAGTTTATGAATAGTCAACTTCGTCAATTTACTATGGCGGCAGTGTCAATTGCGATTATGCAGGTTGCAATAGCGCAAACAACTATGACCAATATTGTACCAATGAAAATACCAGGGCAAGGTACAGAAATTCGTGTCATGTTTAATGGCTTACCTCCACAGCCTCAAGCCTATCAATTGGACAATCCATCTCGACTGATTTTGGACTTTGATCAGGCGAAGCAAACGATCAATCAATCATCCATTGCTGTGGCAAGTGAAGAAGCGTCTACGGTGGATGTTGCGGCTGATGATCAACGTTCACGCTTAACCGTAAATTTAAAAAATAGTGGTTCTTTTACAACGCGTGTTGAAGGGAATACTTTTATTTTAAAGATTAATAATGCTAATCATGCGACTGCATTACCCACTTATGCTGCATCTTCGCTGAATAAGCAAAATCAAGGCATTGCAGATATCGGTTTTCAGCGTGGGGCTTCTGGAGAAGGACAGGTTATTGTGAATCTCTCAGGTGCAAATACGCCTGTAGATGTACAACAACAAGGCAGTAAAGTTGTTATTCGAACTTTGGGAAATAAAATCCCAGCGCATTTAATCCGTCGTTTAAATGTGAATGATTTTGCAACGCCAGTTTCTTCTGTAGATGCTTATAATGACGGTTCAAATGGCGTCATTACCATTCAATCAAGTGGTAGCTATGAATATATGGCTTTCCAAGCTGAAAACAAATTGACAGTGAGTTTAAAGCGTCCCGCAGAAAGCAAAACAAATCGTCCAAATTCAAGTCAGTCTTATACGGGTAAGAAAATCTCGCTTGATTTTCAAGATATAGAAGTACGACGTGTTCTACAGCTACTTGCTGATTTTACTAGTATCAATATGGTGGCAGCAGATTCAGTTCAAGGTAATATTACTTTGCGTCTAAAAGACGTACCTTGGGATCAGGCCTTAGATATCATTTTGAAAACAAAAAACTTGGATAAGCGTCGCAATGGCAGCGTAATTTGGATTGCACCTGTAACTGAGCTAATTAAGGCAGAAGAAGATGAAGCAAAGGCTTTAGCTCAAAGTGTTAAATTAGCACCAATCCAAACTGAATATATTCAGTTGAATTATGCTAAAGCTACGGATATCGAGAAATTAATCACAGAAGGTAAAAATTCTAAAAATACAAATAATTCAAATACAAATAGTTCTAATAGTTTGGATTTAAATAATTTAGATCCATATGGAAATAATGTAGGAAGTTTATTAAGTCCTCGAGGTACGGTTACTGTAGATGCTAGGACAAATACACTGATTATTACAGATACAGCCGTAAAAATTGACCAAATCCGTAAAATGGTTGATTTACTAGATATTTCCGTAAAACAAGTCATGGTTGAAGCGCGAATTGTTCGGGCAACAACAGATTTTACTAAAGAAATGGGGGTAAAGTGGGGGATTTTATCTCAAGGGGTTACCAAGAATAATGACTTACTTGTTGGGGGAAGTGATCAAACACTTTGGGATTTAAAAACCCCAGATAGTAATGGCAAATATACTATTACACGCCCTGATAATTTAAATGTAGATCTTGGCGTGACGACTCCCGGTGCAAGTAAAATTGCATTTGGTCTAATTAGTCTTTCTGATTTTATGTTGGATCTAGAGTTATCAGCATTACAGGCTGATGGTTATGGTGAAGTGATTTCAACGCCAAAAGTAATGACTGCGGATAAACAAAAGGCCAAAGTGGCATCTGGTCAACAAATTCCGTATCAATCAACTCAAACAGCAGGGGGGAGTGCAGTTGCAACGACTGAATTTAAAGATGCTTTGTTAAGTCTAGATGTGACACCGAGTATTACCCCGGATGGAAAAATCCAAATGCAGCTCAACGTCACAAGCGATTCAGCAGGTCAAGTAGTAAATGGAAATGTTGCAATTAATAAAAATGAAATTAATACCAATGTATTGGTTGATAATGGCGAAACAGTGGTGCTAGGGGGGATTTTTGAACAAGAAACTAAAAATAGCCAAACCAAAGTTCCATTTTTAGGAGATATTCCATATCTTGGTCGATTATTTAGAAAAGATGTTAAGTCTGATAATAAACGAGAATTACTAATCTTTGTGACACCAAGAATTGTTAATGACAGTCGTACGAGAAATCATTAATATACTTTCAATGAAAGCAATTCAATAGGTGACTCCTTGCCAAGCAAAGAGTTGGAAACCCTACCGAATATTTATTTGGTAGGGCCCATGGGAGCAGGAAAAACAACAGTTGGTCGGCATCTAGCGGAACTGTTAAGTCGTGAGTTTTTAGACAGCGATCATGAAATAGAAAGAAAAACAGGGGCATCTATTCCTTGGATTTTTGAAAAAGAAGGCGAACAAGGTTTCCGTACAAGAGAAACTATCGTGATTGATGAACTCACATCAAAAAAAAACTTAGTGGTTGCAACAGGTGGCGGTGCAGTGACTCAAGCCATGAATCGGGAATATCTCAAACATAGAGGTATTGTGATTTATTTATATACGCCTGTAGAAATCCAATTATTACGTACGCATCGAGATAAAAATCGCCCCTTATTACAAGTTGAGAATCCTGAGCAAAAGTTAAAGGATCTACTTAAAGCACGAGATCCACTGTATAGAGATGTCGCGCATTATATTATTGAAACGAATCAGGGAGCTGCGCGAGATTTAGCGCTGAGAATATTGCAGTTAATCGTTTCAAAAGAAATTATTTAGTCAGTAAATTATCATTCATTGTTATTTGGCAGAATCATGCAAACTTTACATGTTGAACTGGGTGAACGTCGTTATCCAATTTTTATTGGTAGTCATTTGAATCCGCAAGAATTGCTTGAACCTTATATTAAGGGACATCAAGTTATGATTGTTACAAATACCACAGTTCAGCCCTTATATTTATCGCACTATGTTGATGCAATTCAACAACTGGGTAAGCAGGTTACAACATGTGTTTTGCCTGATGGTGAAAAATATAAAGATATTCAGCACCTCAATTTGATTTTTGATGCTTTGCTTCAAGCTGGTTTTAATCGTGATTGTACGGTTTTAGCTCTAGGTGGTGGAGTGATTGGTGACATGGCAGGTTTTGCATCAGCTTGTTTCCAGCGAGGCGTATATTTTATTCAAGTTCCGACCACATTATTATCTCAAGTTGATTCGAGTGTTGGTGGAAAAACAGGAATTAATCACCCATTAGGTAAGAATATGATTGGTGCATTTCAGCAACCTCAAGTGGTTTTGGCTGATATGGCACAACTCAGAACACTGCCTGAACGTGAGCTTTCAGCTGGTTTGGCAGAGGTGATTAAATATGCGCTATTGGGTGATTTAGAATTTTTAACATGGTTAGAAGATCATATGGATGGGCTGATTGCCCAAGATCCAGAATTCTTGGCTGAAGCGGTTTATCGTTCTTGTGCACATAAAGCAAGAATTGTGGCTAATGATGAGAAAGAACAAGGCGAACGCGCTTTATTGAATTTAGGTCATACTTTTGGGCATGCTATTGAATCGTATCTAGGCTATGGAGTTTGGTTGCATGGAGAAGCGATTGCAACGGGTATGGTGATGGCTGCTGATTTATCTTATCGTATGGGGTGGATTTCACACGATGATCTGGAACGTACAAAAAAAATCATACAACGTGCCCAATTACCTGTAGCATGTCCTAAAATTCCGCTTGATGAATTTTTGGCATATATGTCACATGATAAAAAAGTATTAAATGGTCAACTTCGTTTAATATTGATAAAACAACTCGGACAAGCCATCATAACCAAAGATTTTGATGTCGAGTTGATGAAACAAGCGATTCTAGCGAATCAGATATAGAAAAGGTTAGTTCCAAATGGCAGCAATTCGTACAAATTGGCAAAATATTCGACAATATATTTGGTTGGTTGGTGGATTAATCTGTCTTTTGGTAGCACTGATTTTTTGGGTAGTGACTGACACGAAAGATCTAGTCACTGTCGTCAATCCTATCGAAGAGGCACAAGTTCAAATTCAGCCTGAAAAAGTTGCTGCGACATCGCACTTAGGTGCTTTGATGGATGAGGTGCGCCCACTTGAAATGACCACACGTATCGTGACTGCAGGTAACCATGATGTAGAGTTTCGTGGTACAAAATTTTTTCAAGAAAATAAGAAAGCTTGGATGATAGAACTATTTAAAACCTCAGATGAAGATGTCATTCTTGGGTTTTTACAAAAACAAGCGGATCGTAAAAATTTTATTTATTTTCGTTTAAGTGGTGAAGATCAAACAGAGCAATATGTTTTAGCCTATGGCGTATTTAAAAGTGATGAGCAGGCGAAAAATCAGTTACGACAGTTAAATTTAAAATTACCAGCATCAATACATCCGCAGGCCATTCAGTTTGAAAAATACATTCCTTTAGTCAATGATCTAGGCTCAGATGAAATGGCAGGTACAAATAAACTCTATCAAGTGAAGTTAAAGTCTGCACCTTTGCCTGTTGTTGATGAAACACTACTGGCGCAAGCAAAATCGGCATTGTCATCTTTAACAGGTTCAACTCCTACGAACCAGACCACCAAAACTACAATCACTCGTCGTGATGCATCTGGCAATGTAGTGGATGTACAAAAGTCGCAATCTCATGCACAGACTTCAGGCAATACAAAAGAGCCAGCAGGCAATTCTTCTGATAAAAAGCCAACTGAGCATGAGGTAAGTGACCCTTTTAATTAAAATAAGCTCTAAAATGAAGCGAAATTAATTATCTAATTTTATATTTGCACAAAAATGGTGCTATATATGCCTTTATAAGAAGCTTAGAATTTTAAAGAATATCTTTATTTCACTATCTTTTAGTGATTTGGTGAACAAAAATAAAATTTGGCATATTTTTTGCTTTATTGTTGCGCTAATTGAGTTGATTGTCCCTGTTTTGGAGCGAAATGATTCAGTTGGTGTGCGATTTAAGTCTGGTTGAGTGCTTTATTTCAGTGCGGAAGTTGTAAAACAATCTTGCAATTAAAGTAAAAACAGACTGGTATTCGATTCTGTCTAAGTGGTTTACTTGGGATAAGAAAATACTTAAAAATCGTAATTTAGTGTTCGAATGTTTTTCGCCCTCCCATGGGCCTATGTAGAAAGAAGGGTACGCTATGCACATGCCATCGCCTAACACTGTAGCTCCCGCTCAAGGTTTATACCAACCGGATGAGTTTAAAGATAACTGTGGTTTCGGCTTGATTGCCCATATGCAGGGTGATGCGAGTCATGACTTAGTCAAGACCGCAATTCATAGTCTAAGCTGTATGACGCACCGTGGTGGTATTGCCGCAGATGGTAAGACCGGTGATGGTTGTGGTTTGCTCTTGGCTATGCCTAAAGCATTTTTCCGTGAAGAAGCAAAAAAAATCAGTGACATTACACTGAGTGAAATTTTTGCAGTAGGGACTATATTTTTAAATTTAGATCCAGCACTTGCGGCCCATGCAAAGCAAATTCTAACCCATGAAATTGAAGAAGAAGGTTGTCGAGTCATTGGTTGGCGTGTAGTTCCTACCAATAATGATGCATTGGGTTCAATTGCAATGCAGTCTTTACCTGCATTTGAACAAATTTTTGTAAATTGCCCAATGGGTGTGACTGAGGTTGAATTTAACCGTAAGTTGCTTATGGCACGTCGTCGTGCAGAACAACAATTAACAACAGATCCATATTTTTATGTGACAACACTGTGCTCTACAGTGATTACATATAAAGGCTTAATGATGCCTGCATATATTGCAGAATTCTATACAGATCTTGCCGATGAACGTTTAGATTCACACATTGTGGTATTCCATCAGCGTTTCTCGACCAATACTTTACCACGTTGGCCATTGGCGCAGCCTTTCCGTTATTTGGCACATAATGGTGAAATTAATACCATTACTGCAAACCGTAACTGGGCAGTAGCACGTACACCAAAATTTGAAAACCCATTATTACCAGGCATTACTGAGTTGAATCCGATTGTAAATCGTACTGGTTCAGATTCATCAAGTATGGACAATATGCTTGAGCTACTTGTGGGTGGTGGCATGGATCTATTCCGTGCATTACGTATGCTTGTTCCACCAGCGTGGCAAAACGTTGAAACATTAGATGCGGATTTACGTGCATTTTATGAATTTAACTCTAAGCATATGGAAGCTTGGGATGGTCCAGCAGGTCTGGTGATCCAAGATGGTCGTCATGCAATTTGTATGCTAGACCGTAATGGCTTACGCCCTGCACGTTGGGTGATTACTAAAAATGGTTATATCACTTTGGCATCAGAAATTGGTGTGTGGGGTTATGAACCTGAAGATGTGATCTCTAAAGGCCGTGTAGGCCCTGGTCAAATTCTTGTAATTGATACGTTGACTGGAAAATTGCTGGATACCAAAGATGTGAGCAATCATCTGAAAAAAATGCGTCCTTACCGTGAATGGTTACGTGAAAACTCAGTTCGCTTGCAAGGTAGTCCAGAGCTTGAAGAATATTTATGTGATCAAGGCTTAAAAGGCGATGACCTAAAAGCAGCTCAAAAAATGTTCATGGTCACATTTGAAGAGCGTGATCAACTGCTTCGTCCAATCGCTGAAAGTGGACAGGAAGCGGTTGGTTCAATGGGTGATGATACACCAATGGCGGTATTGTCTCGTCAAGTACGTCATGTGACAGATTATTTCCGTCAGCAATTTGCGCAAGTGACTAATCCACCGATTGACCCATTACGTGAATCAATAGTCATGTCATTGGAAACATGTTTTGGGCGTGAGCAAAATGTATTTGAACAAGGCCCAGAGCACGCAGATCGTTTAATTGTATCGAGCCCAGTCCTTTCAAATTCTAAAATGCATCAGATTCGTACCCTTGGCCGTAAAGGTTACGAAATTGCAGATATCGATTTGAATTACCCTGTGGCTGAAGGTCTTGAAGCCGCAATCTCACGTATTTGTGAAGAAGCAGCACAGGCGATTCGCGATGGCAAAACCTTATTGGTCATTTCAGATCGTAAAATCCGTGAAGGCTTTTTACCCGCAAATGCTGCAATGGTGACTGGTGCAATTCATCACTTCTTGATTAATGCTGGTTTACGTACCGATGCAAACATCATTGTTGAAACAGCACTTGCCCGTGATGCGCATCAGTTTGCCGTAATCTTAGGTTTTGGTGCAACTGCGATTTATCCATATTTGGCTTACGATGTGATCAATGATTTGATTGCTAAAGGTGAATTATTAGGTGATCCAATTCATGCCCAAGCGAACTTCCGTAAAGGTATTGATAAAGGTTTACTTAAAGTCCTTTCAAAAATGGGGATTTCAACAGTCGCATCATATCGTGGTGGGCAGTTATTTGAAGCAGTAGGTTTATCTGAAGAAGTTGTTAGTAAGTGCTTTACAGGGGTGCCAAGCCGTATTAAAGGTGCAACATTTATTGACCTTGAAAATGACTTGAAAAAACTAGCAGACATTGCTTGGAAAGCACGTAAGCCAATTGAACAAGGTGGTTTGCTCAAGTTTGTGTTTGATAAGGAATACCATGCATTTAATCCTGATGTGATCAATGCGTTGCATAAATCTGTACGTTCAGGTAATTATGCTGACTTTAAAGAATACGCAGAATTGGTGAATACACGTCCAATTGCGACGATTCGTGACTTATTGAAACTAAAAACTGATCATTCTATTCCTTTAGAAGCAGTTGAATCAGTTGAAGAAATCCTGCCACGTTTTGACTCTGCTGGTATGTCTTTAGGTGCATTGTCACCAGAGGCACATGAAGCCATTGCGATCGCAATGAATACGATCGGTGGTCGTTCGAACTCAGGTGAGGGCGGTGAAGATCCTGCACGTTATGGTACCATCCGTAACTCTAAAATTAAGCAAATTGCTTCAGGTCGTTTTGGTGTAACACCAGCATATTTAACCTCTGCTGAAGTGTTACAGATCAAAGTAGCGCAAGGTGCAAAACCTGGTGAAGGCGGTCAGTTACCTGGCGGTAAAGTGAATGGATTAATTGCACGTTTACGCTACTCGGTTCCAGGGGTGACTTTGATTTCACCACCACCGCACCATGATATTTATTCTATTGAAGATTTATCGCAGCTGATCTTTGACTTAAAGCAAGTCAATCCACAAGCCATGGTATCTGTAAAACTAGTATCGGAGCCAGGAGTGGGGACAATTGCAGCAGGTGTTGCAAAAGCCTATGCAGACTTCATTACCATTTCTGGATATGACGGTGGTACAGCTGCTTCACCTTTATCGTCAATTCACCATGCTGGTTCACCATGGGAATTGGGTCTTTCAGAAGCGCATCAAGCACTTCGTGTCAATGACCTGCGCGGTAAAGTACGTGTACAAACGGATGGTGGCTTGAAAACCGGTTTAGATGTAGTAAAAGCTGCGATTCTGGGTGCGGAGAGCTTTGGTTTTGGTTCTACCCCAATGATCGCGCTTGGATGTAAATATCTGCGTATTTGTCACTTAAATAACTGTGCAACAGGTGTGGCAACTCAGCAAGATCATTTACGTCAAGAACATTATATTGGCGAGCCAGAAATGCTGATTAATTTCTTCCACTTTATTGCGGAAGAAACACGTGAATGGTTGGCGGCTTTAGGTGTTGCATCATTGAAAGATTTGATCGGTCGTACTGATCTACTTGAGATGTTGCCGGGTGAAACGGATAAACATGCGCATTTAGATTTAAGTGCATTGTTAGAATCACACCCATCTGCGGAAGGCAAAGCGCAATATTGCCAAGTACAAGGCAATGAACCATTTGATAAGGGTATTCTTGCCGAAAAAATGGTGGCAGAAATGCTACCAGCGATTGAAGCAAGTACTGGTGGTGAGTTCCATTTTACCGTGGGTAACTGTGACCGTTCAATTGGTGCGCGTCTCTCAGGTGAAATTGCCAAACGTTATGGCAACCTCAGTATGGAAGCACATCCTGTTAAAGTGAATTTAAAAGGAACTGCGGGTCAGTCATTGGGTGTATGGAATGCGGGTGGTTTGCATATCAGCCTTGAAGGTGATGCAAACGACTATGTGGGCAAAGGTATGGCAGGTGGTCGAGTATCGATCTTCCCACCAAAAGGTTCACCATTCCAAACTCAAGAAACGGCAATTATCGGCAATACCTGTTTGTATGGTGCAACAGGCGGTAAATTATTTGCTGCGGGTACAGCGGGCGAGCGTTTTGCTGTACGTAACTCTGGCGCGTTTGCGGTCATTGAAGGTGCAGGCGACCATTGCTGTGAATATATGACAGGCGGTATCGTGACTGTACTGGGTAAAGTTGGACACAATTTTGGTGCAGGTATGACCGGTGGTTTTGCTTATGTACTTGACTTGGATAACGACTTTGTTGATTACTACAACCACGAATTGATTGAATTAAACCGTATTTCTACAGAAGCGATGGAAGAACATCAAGAATTCTTACTTCGTATCTTAGATGAACACATTGCTGAAACAGGTAGTGCTTGGGCGTACAAGATTCGCAACGAGTTTGATTTCTATAGCCGTAAATTCTGGCTTGTGAAACCAAAAGCGGCTAATTTACAAACGCTTTTGAAAACAACTCAAGCAGATCCACAATAATTCCACTACTCAAATTTTAGGTAGGTGTGGATAACTTCGCAGATATACACAAGCGAATGAAGTTATCCACGCTCACCCACGGAGAGAGACATGGCTGAACGCCTGAATAATGACTTTCAATTTCTGGATGTAGCACGCCAAGATCCAGAGAAAAAAGATATTAATGTCCGCAAAGCAGAGTTTGTGGAAATTTATAAACCTTTTACAGCGGAAGTTGCAGCAAACCAGACCCACCGTTGTTTAGGCTGTGGTAACCCATATTGTGAATGGAAATGTCCTGTACATAATTATATTCCAAACTGGTTAAAACTGATTGCAGAAGGACGTATTTTCCAAGCAGCTGAGCTTTGCCATCAAACCAACACTTTGCCTGAAGTATGTGGTCGGGTATGTCCACAAGACCGTTTATGTGAGGGTGCTTGTACCCTGAATGATGGTTTTGGTGCTGTGACCATTGGTAATGCCGAAAAATATATTAACGATACCGCCTTTGCTTTGGGCTGGCGTCCAGATATGTCATCGGTAAAATGGACCAACAAAAAAGTTGCCATTATCGGTGCAGGTCCAGCAGGCTTAGGGTGTGCAGATATTTTAGTCCGTAATGGGGTAAAACCTGTTGTATTTGACAAGCGTCCTGAAATTGGTGGATTGCTTACTTTTGGTATTCCAGAATTTAAAATGGAAAAAGACGTGATGAAACGCCGCCGTGAAATTTTCACAGGTATGGGGGTTGAATTCCGCTTAAATACTGAAATTGGTACAGATATTACGATTGACCAACTGCTTGCAGACTATGATGCTGTATTCATGGGTATGGGAACTTATACCTATATGAAAGGGGGTTTTGCAGGTGAAGATTTTGATGGTGTTTATGATGCACTTGATTTCTTAATTGCAAATGTTAACCGCACACAAGGATGGGAAAAAGACCCGTCTGAATACATCAGTGTTCAGGGCAAAAAAGTCATCGTTCTAGGCGGTGGTGATACGGCAATGGACTGTAACCGTACTTCAATCCGTCAGGGCGCAGAATCAGTAACCTGTGCTTACCGTCGTGATGAAGAAAATATGCCAGGCTCACGTCGAGAAGTGAAGAATGCGCGTGAAGAAGGGGTGGACTTCCAGTTCAACCGCCAGCCGATCGAAATCGTCGGTGAAAACGGTAAAGTGACGGGTGTAAAAGTTGTGACTACCCAGCTGGGTGACCCAGATAGCCGTGGTCGTCGTAGCCCTGAACCGATTCCAGGCTCTGAAGAAGTTTTACCCGCAGATGCGGTATTGCTGGCTTTTGGTTTCCGTACCAGCCCAGCAGAATGGTTTGCAGGTGCAAATATTGGGTTAGATGGTTCTGGCCGAGTCATTGCAGCTGAAAAACAACAATTTAAATTCCAGACCTCTAACCCAAAAATCTTTGCGGGCGGAGATATGGTACGTGGTTCTGATTTGGTGGTGACTGCAATCTGGGAAGGTCGTGAAGCTGCTGAAGGAATTTTGGATTATCTTGATGTTTAATTTTTAGATACTAAATAACAGCTATTTAAGAGCCCGCAGTCATGCGGGCTTTTTAATGCAGCAAACTCAAAAAATTAATCTGAGTCAATCATTTGCAGATAATGATTTAACTTTAAGCTATGTTGTTTTGCTCGAGTTATGATTTCAGCATGTGTATGCCCTAAAACAGTTGAAATATCGTATAAGAAGACAGGTTCTAAATATTCCATTCCGGTATAAAGTGCTGATTTTTGAATTGGAGATAAAAAGTTCTCCAATAATGAATGCTGTTGTTCCGTACTAAAATTCTGCTCAGGTTGGCCAATGGTCATACTCAGCAAAAGCTTTTTATTTTTAAGCTTGTTTCCTTTGGAACCATAGGCGAATTGATAGGTAAATACCTGATCAAACCAAATTTTTAAAATGGCAGGTATACTGAACCAGTACATAGGACATTGTAAAATAATCAGCTCATGTCTTAAGAGTGCACTTTGTTCAGTAGCAATATCAATTTGATAATCTGGATATAAATCATGGATATGGCGAATTTCTAAATTAGTTTGAGTTCTTGATAATTCATCGACAATGGTTTTATTTGCGACAGATTCAGTAAAACTGGGATGTGCTAAAATCAGTAATGCCATCTTGGTTTTTCCAACTATAAAAATTATAGTGAATATAAATATTATAGTTTTTATGTACAATAACTATCCATTTTGATAGCTGGATGAAAAAATGAATACTGAGCAAAATACATGTGAAGTGACCTTTCACGATAAGACCTATCATTGCCCGATTAGTATGGTGATGGATTTAATCGGTGGGAAATGGAAAACCGTGATTCTTTATTACCTAAAGGAGGAGTCAAAACGCTTTAATCAACTTAAGCGTGATATGCCAGATATCACAGAAATGACCTTAAGTTTGCAACTCAAGCAATTGGAAAAGAATGGTTTTATTTCCAGAACCGTATTTGGTGACAAGCCTCCAGTCAAAGTGGTGTATGAATTAACTGCATTTGGTCAAACATTTATTCCTGTATTAGACGCTTTATCTGCTTGGGCACATGATTTTTCAGCGCAAATCTAATTCAAAGTGATGGCGTTGAAAGAAGCAGTTTTGAGGCTTAAATCGGCTATGGAAAAGCGACGAAAAGTGCAATTTAGCAATAAAATTTGCCAATCACACTAAAGCAATAGTTTCTCTTTTTAATACAAAAAAGTTCCTAGACGAATCCTGTTTGTTTGGGTTCTATAAAACACATGCTTTTTTGTTGAATGTTTATATGACGTTGCAAGCATAAATATTTATAAATTGAGTTCTAATTTTGAATGGATCCTATGTGATTGTTTTAAAAATTAAAACATAACTCAATCTGATTGAAAAATGTCATTTAAGTCAATAAAAGCATGCTTATAAATCTCGATTTTAGGCTTTGTGTAAACGATAAAGCACTTTTTGTGAAGATAATAAATATATTTATTTTTAATAAATATAATTTTATCAATATCTTATATTTTTAATTTTTTTGGATTTTTAATTGAGCCATGTGTTTTCTTGAAAATGATATTTTAGGACAACTGTGTGGATGATTCTGCAATATACAAATATAGAGATTGTGCCAATATAGCTTAAATTCAGACAAATGTAGGATTGTCCTTATGTCAACAGTTCAAGCGACGGCAGAAAAATCATATTTAAATCGTCCTAAAGCTATTGGTATCAAAGTCCGTAAACCAAGCTTTAACCCAAAAGCAATTCGCAGACATTTTTTTGCCAATTCTCCTGTGATGTCACATTTATTGACTGCGCTTTCTTCAACATTTCCGATTGGTGAGCAGTTCTTTGTACATAGTGTGCGTAATGTACGTGACAAAATCACGGATGAAAAATTGCAAGCGCAAATTGCAGCATTTATTGGTCAAGAGGCCATGCACTCCAAAGCCCATACGGAATTCAATGATGCATGGCGCCGTGATGATTATAACTTAGACAGTTTCCAAGCATGGTTGGCGCGTCGAGATACACTGATTAAAAGTGTACATCCGAAATTACAACTTGCTGTTACCGCAGCTTTTGAACATTTTACTGCATTATTGGGCGGCTATATTCTTCGTCACCCTGAAGTTTTAAGCACTCTAGATGATGATGCCGTTAAGCTTTAGGTATGGCATGCAATCGAAGAAATTGAGCATCGTGCAGTGGCATTTGATGTATATCAGGCGATTTATAAAGATGATCGTACTCGTCGTACAGTAATGCGTAATGTGACTACGGGTTTTGCAAGTTTAACGTTTTATTCGGCTACCCGTTTGTTTATGCAAGACTGGAGAAAAAGTCTACCAAAAGTGCCGCAAAATATCTTTGGAGTATATATGATTTCTAAAATGTTGATTTCATTGATTCCTGAATATTTATCTTATTACAAATCTGACTTTCATCCGGATGAAATTGATTATTCGAAGATTGTGGCGTATTGGAAAGAAAAGCTGGCAGATGATTATGGAATGGAAAGTTTCCAAGAAGAAGTGCACCTGCCGTTATATAGTTAAGACAATGCTTTAGATCAAAGGGCTAATTTATATGATTGGCTCTTTTAGTTTTCTTGCTGACGTTGATGGATACTTTCTAAAGTATCGACCATAGTGCGGGTCATTTGGTCAATTTCATAATTGAGTTTGCCACCAATTTGGACATGTTTAAATGTCGTCAAACGTAAGGTTTCTGGAATTAAATCCACTGAAATTTCATTGGTTTTCCGATCCACACGATTGACTGTTAAACTACAACCTTGCAGTCCAATAAAGCCTTTTTTAAAGAAGTATTTGATATTGTCATCTGGAATAACGATATCAATGTGTAGTGTTTCACCGGTATGAACCACATCTTTAATGGTTGCCATACCTTCGATATGCCCAAAAATATTGTGCCCACCGTTTTCCATGCCAGCTTTGATAGATCTTTCGATATTGAATTCATCACCAATTTTTAAAAATTGTAATGTGGTGAGAGACGTGGTCAATGCTGAAACATCGAATGAGGCTATATTTGCAACAGCATCAAAACTTGTTGCGGTTAGGCATGTACCATCGATTGCGACACTGGCGCCAATAAAAACATCATTTAAAAAGCCATTTTCATTGGAAATATAAAGGGTTGTAAAATTATCACCTTGTTGGATGTTTACAACTTTTTCTAAGCCTTGAACGATACCTGTATACATCGCTGATCTCTTTTATTTAGCTGATTTTTATTGTACAGATTTCATTGAAGAGGACTAGGGCTGAATTTTAGATTTATGTTGTATAGAAGAGCCTAACATCATACTTAGATGACTTTTTAAAAGAGAATGAATATAGCAGTAAGGATTGCAAAGACTTATTTTATAGTGAAAAGTTTATATAGTTTGATGATAATGTATTTCAGACGATCTAAGCTTGATTGTGGCTTAAATTGGACTAAGTCAGTATGTACCTAGACTCAGTCCAATTTAATTTAGCCAACCAACCAATCAACAATCAGTCAGAAAATGAATTAAATCTTATCTTTAAACTGTTTTATGATTTTTTGACGTTGCCATGGTAAAGGACGATTAATCGCTTCAGGTACATCACCAGAGGTTGAACGTAGACGTAAATGAATTGCCGCCTGCGCAATCAAATTTGCCGATACGGGAGCTGTAATAAAGGCAAGCAGTGTGATCAATAACTCTGCAAAACCTAAACGACTGTTAAATGCTGCGTAAATCATTCCCGCGATTAAAAAACTCCCTAAACCCAAGGTACTGGATTTGGTCGGTGCATGTAGACGCATAAATAAGTCTGGTAATTTGACCATACCTATGCCACCCACCAAAGTAAAAAACGCACCAACAATCAAGAACAATGAAACGATGATTTCCATGACAATTTGCATATTATTTTCCATGTACTTTCTCCTTAATCAACCACATGACCCGTTGTAAAATAACGAGCCAGTGCAGCAGTTGAAACAAAGCCCAGCATTGCAACCAATAATGCGCTTTCAAACATTGAGGTACTTGCCCAATAAATGCCAAGAATGACAACTAAGCAGGTTGCATTTAAAAACAATGTATCCAATGCCAGTAATCGATCTACGATAGAAGGGCCCATCACCAAACGAACCAAACATAACAACATGGAGATGGTCACTGCGAGCAGGCAAATACCAAGTGCATAAGGTAAAATACTCATGAACGTGCTCCTCGTTGCAGGTCAAAGATTTCGATTAAAGGAACTTCATAGCGGGCTTTAATCGCTTGAATTTCTGCGTCTACATCATCACAACTTAGTGCATGAACCAAAATATCACCACGTTCTTGATCAATCCCAGCACTGACTGTACCTGGGGTCGTGGTAATGATCATCGCCAATAAAGTATTGACATGTTCATGGTCGGTTTCCAAAGGAACTCGAAACCATTTCGGGGTGAGATTTTTGGTTGGACCTAAGACTTGTTTAGCAACTTTGATATTACTGATGACGATGTCCCATAGCACCACAAAAAATAATTGAATGGCGCTTTTCCAATGAATATTGGGCGTATGAATGATAAAAGGTTGAATCAGTTTAGGGATGAGTAATCCCAAGCTAATCGCTACAACAATATCAAAACTTTCAGCGCTATGATTCAACATGAGCCAACTCATTGCCACAATTACCGACACAAAAGGATGGGGCAAAATACGAGCGAATAATGATTTATTTTGCATTTATTGCTCCATTGGCTTAAGTTGAGTATTTTCAACATGTTGTTGCTGTTCTTGTCCCTGAATTTGACGTTGTTTAAATTCAGAAATATGTTCACCTTTTAAGGTTTCAGGGCTAATAATATACGGAATATAGTGTGCATTTTGATCAATCATTTCACCGTTGTATTTTGTTTCAGGGACATAGTTTGGATCGAAGGGCTGTACACTAATGGTTTCCCCATGCCCATCCATTTTTAAAATACTGTGTTGATAAATAGATGTATCAGAAATTTGCAACGCTGTTTTTTCAATATAATTTAAAATCGGAGCTGCACAAACCACATAGGCAATCAGTCCTGCCAGTAATAGGTAAACGCTTTTGTCGTTACGTACAGGGGCTTGCTCGGGTAAAGCTTGATAGGCTTTATAAGCATCTTCTTTCGGATTGTCTTCAGGTGTTGTTGCTCGCCAAAATAAGATAAATCCGACGCGCGTAAATGCAACAATACTTAAAAAACTCACAATCAAGATAATTGCAATAATCCAACCTTGCGCAGCCAAATTTGCAGTTGCCTGTAAGATTAATACTTTACCTAAAAAACCGCTAAATGGTGGTAAACCTGCCATTATCAAAGCGATGAGGAAGAACGTTATGGCAATGACTTTATCTTGCTTCATCTTCGGCGCCACTTTGAGATGATCTTTGAATGCGCCACGCTGTGAGGTAATCCAACCACAAAGCAAATAGAATGAGGCCGCAATGATGGTACTGTGAACGAGGTAATATAACCCAGCCGTCCATGCTTTTATGTTAAACATGGCAATGGCAACTAAAATCGTTCCGACTGAGGATAACACCATAAAGCCAACAAAGCGGCGTAAGCGTTCAGCTGCAAGCGCACCAATCACACCATATAATGAAGTTACTAAACCAATTGGTAATAAGTAATTGCTAAAGATCGTTTGACCAAGTTCATCATTAAAGACAGTGCCATTGACCCGTAAAATTGCATACACACCTACTTTGGTCATAATAGTGAAAATAGCAGCAACGGGTGTCGCGGCAACAGCATAGGTTTTTGGTAACCAGAAACCCACAGGTAACATCGCTGCTTTGATGCCAAATACAACAAATAGAAGCAAACCACCTGCTATAGCAAGACGATGTTGATCATGTTCCAAGGTTGGTAATAAACGGCCGACATCCGCCATATTCAAACTGCCCACACTGCCATAAATCATGCCTAAACTGATGAGGAATAGGGCAGAAGCCAGTAAGTTGATGGTGACGTAGTGAATACCTAATTGAAAACGGGCTTTACCTTGACCATGTAACAGTAAGACATAAGATGCCATTAGTAATATTTCAAAAAATACAAAGAGGTTAAATAAGTCACCTGTTAAGAATGCACCACTCAACCCCATTAACAGAAGATGAAACATGGCATGAAAATAACGACCACGTTCGTCCCATTCTTTGCTGGCAAACCATAATACAGGCGCTGCAAGAGTGTAGGTGAGCACCAACATTAACGCGGATAAGCGATCCAGTACCAAGACAATCCCAAAAGGTGCCGACCACTCAGCGAGTTGATAAACAAAGATTTTCCCTGTATTGGCTTGAATAAGATAAGCAATAGCAGTGGCAAGTCCAAGGATAACCGAAATTAAGCTAATGCCACGACGCCAAGGTTGGCGCCAATCATGTTTTAAAGCACCAGAACCAGGATTGCCTAATAAAATCAGCAAAAAGCCTGTAAATGCAGGAATCAAAATACTCAGGATTGGAGAGTGAGCATACCAAAAATCTAAAAAGCTGGTCATTATGGCTCATCCTCACGTGGGTCAAAATTACTCGGTTCCTCTTTGGTATCGACATGGTCTGTTCCTGACTCATAACGACTGCGTAATGCTAACTGAACAATAAAAGCAGTTGTCGCAAAGCCAATAACAATTGCAGTTAATACCAAGGCTTGGGGCAAAGGGTCAGTGACTTTGGTCGCTTGAGTTAAAATTGCAGGTGAACTGATTTGTATTCTTCCCATTGCAAACAGGAAAATATTGACTGCATAGCCAATCATTGCCAATCCAAGAACAACAGGAAAGGTACGGGCACGAAGAATGAGATAAATTCCTGAGGCAACCAATAATCCAATCGCAGATGCAATTAAAAATTCTAAACTGATCATGCATTACTCCTTGGGTACTGGACCAGACATACTTGAATGTCTGGAGTCGCCTAAAACAGAAATGAGAAGCATTGCTGCACCAACAACCGTGACGTATACGCCAAGATCAAAACCAGCAGCAGAGGCAAAATGGAATTTGCCAAACAGTCCTGATTCCACATAAACATGTGCACTGGTGAGAAATGGACGTGCCCAGAACCAAGATGCAAGGCCTGAAATTCCAGCAATGATCAGCCCTAAACCAATCCAGATTTCATATAAACGACCCGATTGAGCACGTAGCATTTTTTCAGCATGATCTTGTCCCATCGCAATATATTGAATGACCAATGCCATAGAGGTAATCAAGCCTGCAATGAAACCACCACCAGGATAATTATGTCCTCGTAGGAAGATATACAGACTTACCACAAGTGCAACCGGTAGTACCCATGAAGCCGTCATACGGAACATCAACGGAGATGGATTGAAGCGATAGCTCAGACCTTGAGTGATGGTGGTGCCATGTGCCCGCATTCCATCCATCATACATAGTGCACCAATGGCTGCGATGCCCAATACAGCAATTTCACCAAATGTATCAAAACCACGGAAATCAACCAAAATGACATTGACGATGTTTGAGCCGCCACCTAAAGGAATGGACTGCTGAACAAAGAACCATGAAATCGAATTATGATCACGTGTCATGATCAACCATGTAATCCAACCGATACCAATACCACCACCAATTGCAATGATTGCGTCACGCCAACGACGTGTTTGGCTGGACTCATAAGGGGTTAATTGAGGAAGTAGTGATAAACTCATCAATAGCAGAACTGTTGTGACAACATCCACGGTAATTTGTGTCAGTGCTAAGTCTGGCGCAGAGAGAGTGATGAAAATCATTGTCACGACCAAACCAATTGCACCACTAATCAGAACCGCTTTGATACGTTCATGGTGAAACCACAGCATCATCCAGCAGGCAGAGAACAATAACAACCACAGCACGATTGCAGTAAAGGGTGCATGTGTGAGTTCACGTGTTCCTGTCGTTAAATTTTGGTTGATCAATGGTGTGGCAACCACGGCAATACTTAAGGCCAAAATCCACAATAAATAGTTCTGTAATGAGCCAGTTTCAGTTTTTTTCTTAATTTTGCGTGAAATCAGCAGGAGATTTTTAAGGAAATCTTCAAATAATAATTTGCCTTGGAAACGACCTAAGCGTGGATCAAGATCAATTTCACGAATTCGCCCGCCTTTGGCCATGGCGAAATAGAAAATTACGCCACCAATTAAGGCAATTGCGCTCATCAGTAACGGTAAATTAAAGCCATGCCAGATGGCTAAATGAACCCCTTCAAAACTTGCAATTTGTGTTGATGCGCGTGTTCCGGCATTGACAATGTTTTCAACCAACAGCGCAGGAATGATCCCCACTAAAATACATAAAGTTGCCAATATGATTGCTGGAATTCGCATACCGATTGGCGGCTCATGGGCATTTTTATTGGGAACATCACGCCCCACATCACCATCAAAAAACACACCATGTACCAAACGAACTGAATAAGCAACCGCAAATAAACCTGCCAATGTAGCGATAATCGCTGCCAACACAACATAGCCACCAGATAAGTTTGCCAATAGCTCAGTAAAGAACATTTCTTTCGAGATAAAGCCATTGGTCAAAGGTACACCGGCCATACTTGCAGCGGTAATCATGGTTAATGTTGCTGTAAATGGAAGAAATTGCCATAGTCCACTTAACTTTCTTAAATCACGTGTACCAGACTCATGGTCAATGATCCCCGCCAGCATAAATAATGCCGCTTTAAAGGTTGCATGATTGATGATATGGAAAACTGCAGCAGCCACGGCTAAAGGTGAACCTATACCCAAAAGGCACATGATCAAGCCTAAATGACTGATGGTTGAATAAGCCAGTAAGCCTTTTAAATCTTCTTTAAAGATGGCAAAAAATGCCGCCATACATAAGGTCAGCAGACCAATTGTGGTGACAAGATTATGGAACAATGCCGAGCCAACAAAGATTGGCAATAAGCGTGCAACCAGAAAAATCCCTGCTTTTACCATAGTTGCTGAATGCAGATAGGCGGATACAGGGGTTGGTGCTGCCATGGCATTGGGGAGCCAGAAATGGAAGGGAAATTGCGCACTTTTAGTAAACGCACCCAATAAAATCAACAATAAAGCGGGAACAAATAAACCACTATTTTGAATTGTACTCGCCATCATGGTGAGTTGGTCAATTTGATAGGTTCCTGCGATTTGACCAATCAGAATAAATCCACCCAGCATGGCTAAGCCACCCATACCAGTGATGGTCAGCGCCATCCGTGCACCACGTTGCGCAGCGTCGTAGTTACTCCAATAGCCCACCAGCAAGAACGATGAAATACTGGTCAATTCCCAAAAAACCAATAAAATAATTAAATTATTCGACAAAGAAATGCCCAACATTGCGGCCATAAACAGCATCAACAATGCATAGAGCTTACTCAGAGAATTTTTCGGGTTTAGATAATAATAGGCATAGATATAAATCAGTGTACCGATCCCCGTGATCAGCAATGAAAAAATTAAACTTAAAGCATCTAATCGGAAACTAAAATCAATACCAATTTGAGGTAGCCATTGCCACTGTTCTAAAACGGCTTGTCCACTTAATACTGTTTTCGCTTGAGTCAGTAGCAGGATAAAACTGCTTAAACTGACCCCGATTGCCCCTAAAGCTGTTACCCCGCGAGAGAATTGCTTCAGCCACAGAACAACGATAGTGCCAAGTATTAATGGTAAAAGAATAATAATCGGAAGCACACGCGTATCCATTGTCGTGAATAGGTCGTGAAACCTATGTGAATCTTATCTTTCAAGGATTTGAGGAATGCAAGGAACAGTCCAATAACTTAAATCTTGAAAGCCGAATTAAATTAGTAATTAAAAAATGAGTTGTGTTGCGCAACTTGAGAAAGCGATTAGAAAATCAATTTGCATTGAAAAATCTAATTTAAATTGATTTTTTCATCTTATTACATGAGTAGAATAACATCAATTTATTTTGTCGTTTTTTACGCAAACATTTGTAATTATACGCTTCATATGACTTTTTGCTGCTTGAAAATCATGCTGTAACAATCAATCTATGTTGTATTGAATTTTATACAACAATGAATATGAACGTGAATATATTCATGATTTGAGAAAGGAGTATAAAAGACAGTGTCATGCGATTAATGATCATTCATTGTCTGATATTGACGTCTTTAGGCTGAGTTATTTCTTATGATAAGAACTTATGTGAAGCTTGGTCATCACCAGATTGGATTAAACGTTTTAATTCGGTTTTTTGTTCTTCAGTAAGGTGTTTAAACTGCTCAAAAAGTTGTTGAACATTGACTGGCAGATTGGGTTCGGGTTCAAGTAAATCTTGTTCAGAGGTTTCTGGGATTTCTTTGAGCAAGTTTTCATAAATATCTTGGTATTCTTGCCATACTTTATTGTTCTGAATTTCATAAAGCTCTTTATTATCCAATTTAAAACATTGATATTCGTCGGCTTGCTCGAGAAGCTCTTCATGACTGGCTGTGGCAATGATCTGTAAACGAGGAAAGGCCTGATTTAAACGATCGAGAATTAGCTGTAGGCCAAATTGGTCTAAATCAACATCAATTTGATCAATCAGTAAGATGCCTTCACCTTCTTCACAAGGATAAAGACTTAAAGGATTGAGTAAGCACATGCGACGCACTAAATCACCGACTAAGGCCAACCAATTTTTGACTGTGTTAGAAAGTTGTGAGTAAGTCAAAGTTTGATTTCTATAAGTGACCATCAACTGCAATTTAGGTTGATACTCTAAATAGAGATCTGTGACTTCAGGAAGGACGATACTCAAGCTTTGCTTTAAGGCTTTTAAGCTAGGGGCATGTAATTGAGAACGAGCTTGAAATAAAATACTTTGAAAATCCTCATCAACTTGATTTGATGATTCTTTTTGCGCCAAAACAATTTGAAAAAGTTGCGCGATTTGTGCATTTTCGATATCACTGATTTCGCGAAACCATTCGAAAAATCGTGCAAAGGTGGTATATGGAATCGGTACTAATTCATAGGCATAGTGCGCTTGTAAAATAATAGGATTATTTTTATTGAGAATATTCACTTCATTTACAAATCGTTCAGCAGGGTAGTAGGCAATTAAAGGTAAGCCTTGAACAGGATCTTTTTTGAGTACTAGATTATAACGTTCTACCAGCTGTTCGAGTTGTGCTAAGTCAACTTTACTCAGACCAACACCAGAACTATTTAAGGTTTTATATAGTTGCCAATGACAAGTTTGCGGATCTTGTTCTGCTGTTGCAGTGCTTTCTGCAAGTTGACCAAACTCTATTGGGAATTTGATTTTAACATCTATTTTGGATTGTACTCGATCTTGCATAATGTCTTGGTCGAGCATTACCACACCAGGGGTGCGCAAATCTTTTAGACGTGCAGGAAACCAAGTCAAAGCTTGGTAAATATTTTTAATAATTGCCGTTTTACCACTGGCTTGTTCGCCAACAATTAAACTGATTGGTTTGTTTTTATAATTAAAGTCTATTTTTAAATCAGCAAAATGGTATGTGTGGCGAAAATGAATTGCTGCTAGTTTCATAGGATACCTGAAAATTGACTGACAGCATAAAAAGCTGTTGATATTTTCACCTTGCGATTTTTTTCGCTGATACAGATGAGTGAGTCAAAAACCTTATGCTGTTGCTTTATTTTTAAATGGCGCTTTTACTTTCAATTGTTGCACGAGATCATAGATGTGATGAATATTTAAGCTGACCTTTGCCCGTGTACAGGCGACATATAACAGCCTTAATTCTTCATCGCTGATTTTATGTTCTAAACCGTTTATTTTAAATTGGTAATCATCTTCGATATGTACACGATTCCATTCTAGCCCTTTGGCCTTATGTGCAGTTGAAATCACATAATCAGCTTGCTCTATTGGGGTTATTTTAGCAAGTGCTTTTTTGAGCGGTTCCGTACCGTGATCGTCAACCAATTTGACTAAGGGTTTGATATCACTGCCATCGTTGGTTTCACAGTATTCATGTACATCATGCCAAGAGTTAAACCAAGCCAGTTCAGGCACATCAACAACACGTTTGCCTTGTTTAAGCAAACTTGCCGCATCAACAAAACGGTTGAGTTTTGCATGATCGGCTTGTAATCCAACCTTATCGCCTTGCACGAGACCAGAAAGTAGTAACTCCATTGCGCGTGCATTGGTACGACATAAAATCGCATCACGCATTTTGGTATGTGGTTTATTGACCACACTCGATTTCATTTCAGGGTTGCCCAATAAAGGCACAGTTTCATCCAATGCACCGAGCAAATGATTGGCCACATCTGCAATCGCATCACCAAAACGGAATGAAGTGGTTAAACGAGATTCAGGAAGTGGCATTTGTTGCATGGCATTGACCGCACCACGCCATGCGTAAATTTGTTGATGTGCATCACCCACATAAATCACTTGAGTATTACGCTGGCGCAATAAAATACCAAGCATTAATGGATCGGCATCTTGTGCTTCATCAAAGAGTACATAATCTGCTGGAATAAATGGGTCTGATAATGCCCAGAGTTTTAAATAAATATCATGACCTATGCCTGCTTGATGATTGGTATCAATCGACTCTAACCAACGTCTTTCTACAGCAGGGTAAAGGTGTTTTTGTAAAGACTCGATATCATCTGCATGCAGCCAACTTGGTGCTTGGATATGACGTGGTGCTGGATATTGTGAGCTGGTCGAGCAGAAATAACTTACAGCATTGGCCACTAAACTCGCTAAACGACTGGGCATTAGCACATATTTTTCATAACGCCCGCCCATTAAACGTCTAAGTGTGATGGGTTCGAGGCGATATTCTTTGGCAATAAAACTGGGACTTAAACGCGGCAGGCGTAATTTATCGGTGACTCCCCGCGATACACTACGAAACGCCAAAGAGTGGAAGGTTCGGCAATCTACATTTTGATGAAATTTATTCTGTGCTTCTGTGGCAATTGCCTTATTAAAGGCCAAATACATCCCACGGCGCTCCGTCATCGCATCACTGATTAACTGCAAAGTCGTGGTTTTACCTGTGCCAGCATAGGCAATCACTTTAAATGATTGTCCTTTTTTCGCTTCTGCGATTGCAAAGCTTTGCTCAGATGTGGGTGTAAAAGAATAAGGCACAGTATTTATAAAATCTTATTAGCTTGAAAATTCAATATGGGACAGAGTATAGCAAAAATTGCTCAGCACTAGGGTGAAATCTAACAAGATGTTATTTAAACGACTGCGCTAATAATCTGCGGAGCGTATCCTGATCATTTTTATCATAATATGAGGTATTGGGGCTTTTGTCTTTAAAATGACTTAAAAGTGAAACTAGATTGTCATAACTGCTTTCTAAACTGAGCAGGGGAAAATTCTAAAACATATTCGGATAAAGTTATGACAAATTCAGCCAGCCGACATACACGCCGTGAAGTGCTTACTTGGTTAGCCAGCATTCCATTTCTTCCACTTGGGGCAATGGCAACTTCAGCCACACTAGCAGGATGTAACGATGATGATAAAAATACTGCAGTTAAACCGCCGATCAATCCAGCTAAATTAAAATCTGCAACATTTACGCCGATGGATGCACCAACATTGGCAAATGCAGCAGCAATGGCAACAACAACAGTTGCTTCAGGCTTGGCTGTAACTTGGGATGACAATACCAAGACTGACTACAAACTTGCCTATAAAACCTTCTTCCAAACAGGCGATATGATCAATGATGGAAAAGGTGGGAAGATCTTGGCTGGTGGTTATTATGATATCAAAAACCAACCAATTATGGATAAATCTGTAGCAGGCAAAGAACGTCAATTCTTTTCAGATTGCCCAGATGGTACTTCATTATTGACAGTCAAAGATGCCAAGGTTGATGGTGTAAAAGGCAACCCTGTATTTGCGGTGGTGCAATTTGAATATACGACTCGTGATTTAGCTGGCAATGATATGTATGGTAAATTGCCATCACCGATTGGGGTAATTTCACTGGATCAAGATCCGAAAACAGGTCATTTAACTTTAGTTAAATATCATAATGTCGATATGTCTAAAGCACATGGTTTATGGATTACGTGTGGTGCGAGTTTATCACCTTGGGGAACACACCTTTCAAGTGAAGAATACGAGCCAGATGCATTTGGTCAGGGCTTAGGCACGGATATGGCAACAATGAAAGCCTATAGTAAAAACGTCTATGGTGATGAAACCTCTGCAAAACCTTATAACTATGGACATTTGCCTGAAATTACAGTGAACAAAGATGGTACAGGTACTGCAAAAAAACATTATTGTTTAGGTCGTATCTCACATGAACTAATCCAAGTTATGCCAGATAATCGTACTGCGTTAATGGGTGATGACTATACCAATGGTGGCTTGTTTATGTTTGTTGCAGATAAAGAAAAAGACTTATCTGCGGGAACATTGTATGTGGCGAAGTATTTGAATGAGTTAAATGAAACCTCAACAGCACAAATTCAATGGATTAAGTTGGGTCATGCAACTAGCCAAGAAATTGAAGATTTGGTGAATGTTAGAAATATTCAACCAACAGAGATCATGGAAAGCTTGGACAAAGATCCACAAGATGTAAGCTATACTAAAATTATTCTGCAAAAGAAAACCATTTGGGTGAAAGTTAAACCTGGAATGGAAAAAGCAGCAGCATTCTTAGAAACCCATCGTTACGCTGCTTTTATGGGCGGTAGTATGGCATTTACAAAAATGGAAGGCACAACAGTCAATGCCAAAGACAAAGTTGCTTATTCTGCTTTAGCCAATATTCAAGATTCAATGATCAAAGGCAATGCGGCTTGGGTCGATACGCATAACGTGTCATTCGCTAAGAAAATTTCAGCAGGTGGAATTGTTGCACATGATCTAGCAGGGTCTAAGAGTGATAAATCAGGTAGTCCAATCGTCAGTGAGTGGGTACCTTATCAATCGCATATGCTGTTAATCGGGAAGGATATTGATGCAGCTGCTGATCCACTAGGTATTGGTAACACTTCTGATCCAAACACGATTGCAAGTGCGGATAACTTAAAGTTCTCTGAAACATTCCGTACCTTATTCATTGGTGAAGACAGTGGTAACCATGTGAATAACTACTTATGGGCGTATAATGTAGATACCAAGAAATTAGATCGTATTCTTTCTTGCCCAGCAGGTGCTGAATCTACAGGTTTACATGCAGTCGATTCAATCAATGGTTGGACTTATATTATGAGTAACTTCCAGCATGCAGGGGATTGGGGTTCTTTACATAGTAAGGTTCAAGCAACTTTAGATCCTTTGATTCGAGCGAATTATAAAGATCGTTTTGCAGCAGCAGTGGGTTATTTAACAGCAGACCCAGTTGCACCTTCGGTTGAGAAAAAATCTTCTTAATTTTAGTTTTAAATAAAAAAGCAGCGATATTTCGCTGCTTTTTTATAAATACCCAATTAATGATCTCGATTGGCTTTTTCAACTAGCCCAGAAAGCCCTTGACGGCGTGCAAGTTCGTTGAGTACCAATTGCACATCCAACTCAAAATAACCAAGCATCACAATGGTATGGAACCATAGATCTGCAACTTCATAGATCAGATCATTTTTATGATCTTCACACGCTTCAGATTTAAAATCTTTTGCAGCAATGATGGTTTCGATACTTTCTTCACCAATTTTCTCTAAGATTTTATTTAAACCTTTGTGGTAAAGCTTTGCCACATAAGAAGAATCTGGATCAGCTGCTTTACGTTCAGCCATCATTTTGCCTAAATAACCCAAGACTTCTACCTGTTCAGCCTGCGCATTGGAGCTATTCATGGCAATGCTATGTGGATTTGATGAAAGTTTTTCACCGTATATTGCATTTGGATCTTTTAATTGTGCATCGACAGTTTCCCAACCAGTTGCAGTGAGCTTACGATAGAAGCAAGACTCTCGACCTGTATGGCAGGCGATTCCACCATGCTGTTCAATTTGTAAGACGATGACATCGGCATCACAGTCTAAACGGATTTCATAAACGGTTTGAAAATGGCCAGACTCTTCGCCTTTGAACCATAACTTATTTCGTGAACGAGAAAAATAAACGCCCTGCATTTTTTCAGCAGTCAGTTGTAATGCCTCACGGTTCATCCATGCCACCATCAAAATACGTCCAGTTTGATGATGTTGTGCAATAGCAGGAATAAGTCCTTGTTCGTTAAATTTTACTTCATCGAGCCATTGCAGATTGTTCATAGGATTTCACCAAGTTATAAAAAGAAAGAGTGCTACGTTGACATGCTAGCGGTTGTATAGTGTACGTTATTTCTAGCATTTTAGGAAAATATTGATTATGGATTGAGTCGAGATAAAAACGCTTGTTCACGCTTTAAAATTACAGAATTGGCAACTTGAGTGCACATTATTTTCCTCTTACCAAAGACGATCGAGCAATATCCTCATACTTCATTTGACTAAATATACCCGATTTTAATCCCGACACGGTGATTGCCATTTCTTTACGAAAATAAGGGATACGATACATCCACGAGAAGCTTAGATCTCGTAAACCACCTGCCCACCAAAGATCAGATTGATATAAAGGCGTCAGTAAACGGCTTAAAAATTGATAAAATGCGGATGAGCTTTTGCGATGTTGATGATAGTTTTGCCACAGCTTCGAATAATCGATCGTTTCATTGTTCCGTGCCACATGGACTGCTTGTCCTAAAGCCCATGCATCTAAAAGTGCCATATTTGCACCTTGCCCAAGCTGTGGGCTCATAGCATGTGCAGCATCTCCAATAATGCCTATACGTCTTTCACCAAACTTAGATAAAACCACATCACGATAATGGGCAGAAAACCATTGCTGTTTTTGTTCAGGATTGACAATGACTTGCTCTAACCATTCTGCAGCGGGCTTCCAGCGTTTAGATACTTCTTTTAACCATTCTAAGCGGGCGTGTTGATGAGGTAAAAAATTTCCAAGCTGATCTGTTGGAAGACTCCAGAAGATACTGGAAAGTCGTTGATCTGATTGGGATGGAATCGCACCTGTCGGTAATATTCCCATCATGATCTTGGAGCGGTCATAAAATTGATGCAGAATTTGAGTGTTGAGCTGTAAGCATTCGGGAACAATGGTCCATTTGGCGCCCCAAGGATAGGCTTGATCGACTTTAACCCATGCGTTTGGTCTCAGTTGGCTTCGCGCGCCGTTGGCAATAATAACGCTATCAAAGACCTCATCAAAAGACTCAGCATTGACCGTACCCAAAACTCTAATTTCATAAATAGATTCTTCAAGCTTTTGAATATCGGCATTCATTTGCCAAGTGATCAGATCAGGGTATTCATGACATTTCTTTGCCAAGACATGGCATAAGCTGGCTCGATGGATACCTAAACCATAAAAATCAGGATCGGCTTGAGCATAATGACTATCTACCAATTTAAAACCATTGGCGAGTTGTCCCTCTAAGCCTGTGACCATTGCACCGAGTTTAACCGCATCATCAAGCACATCTAAGTGCTCAAAAACTGCAAGTCCAGACGGTTGAAGTAATAAGCCCGCACCGACAGGTTTAAGCTCAGATACTTTCTCAAAAATGGTGACCTGAATATTTTGTTGTGCGAGTAAAATTGCTGCAGCAAGCCCTGCTGTTCCTGCACCGACGATGGCAAATTTTGGAATTTTAGTTTGATTCATTATTAGAGTAAGTGCTTTGAATAATTTAAATTTAACAAAAAGCAAGAAATTAACAAGGGATAATTTGAATCAAGCTCTTTATTCCTTGATTGGGCTTAGCCAAAAATCAACGCATATAGACGAGGCCAGACACTGATTAAATTCAGTGAAAAATACATGATGTAAAGCTTGAGCTATGACTGGCTCATGTCTCAGACTTATATCTCACGTCATTTATCCCAAATCATCAAGAATGCTGTTTTGGTAAATTTAAATTATTGAAAATCATATTAATTGAATGCTGGATGAGGTGACCAATGCAGTGTAATAATTATAAATCTAGCATCACTTCAGTAAAATTTTGTTTCTCCAGCATTTCTAAAAATTCATCACCCAGCCGCTGACTTTCTGCTACAGACTGCTTCCACAATTGTTTTCGCTTCTGATCATCCAGACCTTTCATCACAAAATCTTTACGATCTGGTAAACGTCCTAAAGGTAAAGATTTTAAATAGTCTTGAGAAGGCGAGATCAGTAAAGTCCGTGCTTGGTTTTCAGGATTGGCAGTGCGAGATTTAAACATTTTGTCAAACCAACCTGGAATGATGCTGTCGGAAAAATGTGGATATAAAACAATCCCTTTACTCTCAAAAGGCAAATCGATGTGATAGTCGATCAAACCACCATCTCGATACGCGCCTTGTGGCGCATCGGAAATATTTCTTACCGCAGGTGTAATTGCTGGAATCGAACCTGAGGCCATCAGCCAATCCGCAACATTGTGCTGATTAAAATTTAAATAATGGGTTTTAAAAGCGTCATCTTGAATTTTAAATTGAGGGAACTGGGCTGGCTGACAGATGACCCGTTGCATAAATTTATTCAGATGGTTTCTTGAAATTGCATTACTGCCGATAATGCCGAGTAAGGAGCTATACAGTGCAAGCTTTTGGTCACTTTGAAATAAATGTTCTGCTTTTGCAGCGATAATTGTGAGGTGATACTCGGGATGTTCGACCAGTTTTTGGCTGTGTTGGTCTAAAATGTTGGACAACATGTCGCGAGATATTTTCTCAATCTCTGCAATGTTCATCTTTTTATGAAAGGGTAAGTTAATATATAACTCTGCCAAACGCTCAGGACCGACTTGTTCACCTTGCGCTAAAATTCCAGCAAAGCGCCATGCACCGACGGATGAACCGATTAAAAAGCGTCTTTGTTTTGCCCGTTGGAGAAAATCCCCGAAAATTGCTTGATCTAGCCCCATTAAACCAATACCTTTGGGGCCGCCAGCTGCACCAGGAATCATATCTACTTGATGTGCAGATAATCCTTCTTGTTGTATGCGTTGTTTGGCAAGTGAGCCTGCACGTAAGACAATTCCTGCAGGGCGTTTTTGTAGAATTTGGGTCATGATTTCACTCACTCAAACGGATATTTTTATTGTAGAGTGAGTGATATATTGAACAATGGCGAGAGATGTCACTCAGTGACTTAGCAGTCATAGACAAAAAAGCCTATTCATTGAATAGGCTGAATTGCGTTATTTGGCAATCCGCCAAACTGCTAAAACAGTGGACAAGATAATCAAAACAATTGAAATATACCACGGTGCAATGATCGCAATAGAAAGTAAAATCGCCATGATACTTCCGAAAATCCAGCTACGTTTTTGTTGTTGTTCCACTTCCAAACGCATCATTTGCAATTCATGTAATTGTTTAGCATGCCATGCAGATTGATTTTTTAAACCATTTAAACTATCAACCATTAAAGTTGGAAAATCCTGTGCACCTAAAAGTAAATCAGGAATTTTTTGTCCTAACTCTTTTAAGTTTTTCTGAGGATTCATTTGCGCTTTTACCCATTCAGTGAGAATCGGTTTTGCCAGCTTCCAAATGTCAAGTTCAGGATATAAATCAGTACCTAAACCTTCCACATGTACCAACGTTTTGAGTAATAACATCAATTGTGGTGGAATTTCTAAATGGAAACGACGTGCAATGTCCATGACTTGAATCAAAATACCCGCAAAGTCCAATTCATGCATCGGTTTAGACACCATTGGTCCAACGGTACGGCGCATTTCACGGGATAACGCATCTTGATCGGTGCCCGGTGGAATCCAGCCTGCCTGATGCACAATTTGAATCAGTTGCAAGAAATCACTGTTCATGACCGCAAGCAACATACGTGCAACGGTCATCTGATCTTGTTTAGATAGCTCACCCATAATTGCACAGTCAAGGGCAATATAACGAGGGTGGCTTGGATTCAATGTTTCAACAAAAACGTTTCCAGGATGCATATCTGCATGGAAGAAATTGTCACGAAATACTTGGGTAAAGAAAATAGTCAAACCTTTTTCAGCAAGGTCTTTTCGATCCATACCAAGTTTTTCAAAGGTTTCAATATCCGAAATTGGAACCCCTGTGATCCGTTCAGCAACCATGACATCCTTACTATCCATATAGACTTCAGGCACATACATCATGCTTGAACCTGTGAAGTAATGGCGCATACGACGGGTATTGTCTGCTTCTAGCGTAAGATCCAGTTCATTTAAGATGACTTGACGATAATTCTGGATGATTTCAGACAAATGCACTGCACGAGCTGCTTCAAGCCGTTTTTCTAAACTTGATCCTAGCCACTGCAGAATTTCAAAATCCTGTAGAATCTGACTGCGAATATCTGGACGAGTGACTTTAACCACCACTTCACGACCATCATGTAGCGCAGCAGTATGGACTTGTGCAATAGATGCAGCAGCCAAAGGTTGTTCATCAAAACGAGCAAAAATTGTAGAAATTTTGGCTTTCAGAGATTGCTCAATACGCTCTTTTGCAATATTGACATCGAAGGGTTTAACCCGATCTTGTAATAAAACCAATTGCTGTAAAATTTCAGGTGGAATTAAGTCACGACGCGTGGAAAGTAATTGGCCCAGCTTAATTGCCAAAGGCCCCATTTCCTCTAAGGCTTCTTTAAGCTTGAGCGGGTTTTTACGTTCTTTACTTGACCATGCCGCAGGGTGTAGCCGAATTAAAGCTAAAGCATGCCGAGCTTTCTCAGGTAATTCTTCCGCAGGGACCAGTGTGTCGAGTCTATAGTGCGCGGCGATGCGCCAAAGTTCGAATAAACGGGCAATATGCGGAATCATATATTAAATTACCTGATTTTGATTTTGAGTAAAGTGAGATTGAAGTTGCTGAATTTTTGCTTCAAGTCGGTCAATATTTTGGTTAAGTTGACGGGTATCTTGTTGCAGGTCATCCATTTGCCAACGCGGAGCCAATACACCAGTATCTTCTTTTAAAAAGTCTTCTACAAAAAATAAATGACTTTGCAGTGAGCGTTTGAGATGCTTTGGCGCCAGTTGGATTTTGCCAATTTCATGTGCGAGTGCAGGACCAATCCACGGGCTAAGCTGGGCCGCCAAATCAGGCTCAAGCTGTTGGATAATATTTTGAATATCCTGTAACAGGTGATAATCACCTTGTAGGGGAATATTGCCAATATCATCCGCAACAAATAATTTAGCCAATTCAACAACATTCTTTACATGTAATGTTGCTGTCGCTTCTGCAATCGCAACATTTTTGTCAAAAGGACGTTGTTCAAAAATTGAAGGTGTTTTGCTTTTACCAGTCACAGTCGGTTCAAGACGGATTTTATTTTGATCAAAGTAAACATCGACAGAAAGCTGTGGCGTATCCATCACGACACGTAACAGTTTGCCTTGTAACTGATTAAATTGGATGCGGGTAATTGCATCCAAATTAATAAACTGATTGATTAATCGTTCAACTGCACCGAGTGCCAGAATTGACCACATAATTCAACCTTGCTTGTTATATCTTGGGGAAATTACAGTTTAAAGCCACGGTGTACCGCCACAATACCACCGGTTAAATTGTGGTAATCACAGTTTTGGAAACCGGCACTTTCCATCATACCTTTTAAGGTACGTTGGTCTGGATGCATACGAATAGATTCAGCCAAATACTTATAACTTTCCGCATCATTGGCAACAACTTTACCCATAAATGGTAAAGCCGTGAATGAATAGAAATCATAGAGCTTTGAAAATGGTTCAAATACTGGTTTTGAGAACTCAAGAATCAGTAAACGACCACCTGGCTTTAATACACGATACATCGCTTGGAGTGCAGCATCTTTATCAGTCACATTACGTAGACCAAAACTGATGGTGAGCAAGTCAAAACTATTGTCTGCAAATGGCTCTAAGGTTTCAGCATTGGCCAATACAAAATCAACATTGGTACAGCCAGCATCAATCAAACGATCACGACCAACATTCAACATGGACTCGTTAATATCGGATAAAACCACATGACCTGTTGGACCAACTTCACGGCTGAAAACTTTGGCTAAGTCACCTGTACCGCCTGCAATATCAAGCACGTGCTGACCACGACGTACACCTGACATATTGATCGCAAAGCGTTTCCAGAGGCGGTGAATACCGAATGACATTAAATCATTCATAATGTCGTATTTGCTTGCTACAGAATGGAAGACTTCAGCGACTTTTTGCGCTTTTTCTTCACTATTAACAGTTTTGTAGCCGAAATGCGTGGTTGCGCCGACATTACCTGTATTGGCACCACGTGGGAGGTTGTATTTTGGCACAGTCCCAGAAACTGGCGTATCAACCTGTTGTTGCTGTAAGGACTGTTGCTGACCTTGTGGAGTACCTTGTGGTAATGGTTCTGTTAGAAATGGACTCACTTTGTCTGTATTCGTTGCCGTTTCAGCAGGGGCTGTAGGCTTTTGGTTTTCATTCGACATTTGAGTCACTCCTGAACACAAAAATGGGAAATTTTATATTGCTCTGCATAATGACAGATTCTGCATAATTTTGCAGTCCTCATCATGAAATTGTTATGAATAATATACAAAAACCGATCTTAGAGATCGGTTTGATACAGCCAAAAATTAAATTAATCTTGAAATGGATTGGGATCTCCAGCATGCACTTTTTCGACAATATCACGTTCTTTTAGGGTAAATGCATGGATAAAATCAGCTGCAGATTTCATTGGCTTCATCGCAATAAAACCCTCTCCAATAAAGTCATACATCAATTCAAATTTATATTTTGTTGCAGTACCTTTACACATTTTAAATGCAGTATGCATAATGAATGAACGCATGTATTTGTCTAGTGCTCCACCCAAATCATCCAATAAAGCTAGCTGTTGTTGACGGGCTTCTGCTTGATCTAATTTTAGTAAGGTCAGTCGCATCATTTCATCATCAATCACTTGATCAACAGGGTAATCCTTAAGTAATTGTGCAGCGACTTGCTCATCAAGTTGCATGGCCAGTACCGCCAATCCAACGGATTTTAAGCCAGTCTTAATGGCATTTTCAGGAAGAATTTTTTCTGCTTTGTGCGCATATTTTAGCAAACGTTCAATCTGTATTGCCAAATCATCAAATTCAGGACCACCATATAAACGGTTGATGAAATATTTTGCCATCAATTGATTTTCTTTTTGATTGAATAGCGCATGATGGGTCTTTTCAATACGCATTTTTAACCAGTCCTGCGCTTCATGCAGGCGTTTTTCTAGAATTGGGTCACTGTGATAACTCAATTGTTGATATTGTTCTAAAAGCTGATCTAGTGCAGCAAGTTTTGACATACAGAAACTCTGGATTTCGTTTAGCAACAGCATAAAGGCAGTTGCTAGGTATCACTATGACAAAAGTAAAAAAACAATAGAGAAATATAGTCAGTGGATTTTTAAATAGACAATATCAAAGATTTTATACAGAAAATAATATAACTCTGTTTTTGGGAATAGGTATACTCAATTGAAGTTTCAGACCATAGAGAAGCAGATGATTGAAGAACAATTAGCGTTTGCGTTGCGTGATGAAGAAGAGTTATCCGTTGATCTGATTGAGGCACAATATGCCTTAAAGAATTCTAAAGATAAAAATAATGCCAAAAGCCTGGTCATTTTAGTCAGTGGTATCGAGCTTGCGGGGAAAGGGGAAGCGGTTAAACAATTACGAGAATGGGTTGATCCTCGTTATTTACGTGTTAAAGCAGACCCACCAAGTTTATTTAGCAATAAACAAAGTTTTTGGCAGCCTTATGCACGGCACATTCCATCAGAAGGGCAAATCCAGCTGTTCTTTGGTAATTGGTACAGTGATTTATTGTCAACAGCCATGCATGTTTCTAAACCATTAGATGAAACTTTGTTCGATACCTATATCGAAAATATGCGCGCTTATGAACAAGACCTAAAAAATAATCATGTCGATGTGATCAAAATTTGGTTTGATTTACCCTGGAAAAGCTTACAAAAGCGTTTAGATGCGATGGATGCATCAGAACAGCATTGGCATAAGCTAATGGGCTTGGATTGGCGGAATAAAAAACAATATGATATTGTGCAAAAATTACGTCAGCGTTTTACTGATGATTGGTATGTGATTGACTGTGAAGATTGTGTTGCCCGAGACCAACAATTTGCTCAGTATATTCTGCAAGCATTAAAGCAGTTGCCTCGACATAAAACAACGGTAAGAACCAAGTGGAAACAGGCAACTGTACCTGAGTGTTTATTGCAACCCGCCACAGAAGAACTGGATAAAGACCGATACAAAACTGAATTAAAGAAATTAACAAAAAAAGTATCGGAAGCGCTACGGAATGATTCACGCAATGTCATTATTACCTTTGAAGGCATGGATGCAGCTGGTAAAGGTGGGGCAATCAAGCGTATTGTGAAAAATCTTGATCCGCGTGAATACGAGATTTATACCATTGCTGCACCAGAACAGTATGAATTGCGTCGACCCTATTTATGGCGTTTTTGGACCAAGATTCAACCCGAGGAAAAAATCAGCATTTTTGATCGTACTTGGTATGGCCGAGTATTGGTTGAACGTATTGAAGGCTTTGCCAAGCCTGCGGAATGGCAACGTGCCTATGATGAAATTAATCGCTTTGAAAAAGATTTAACGGATAATCAAACGGTGTTGGTTAAATTCTGGTTGGCAATCAGCAAAGATGAACAAGAAGCACGTTTTAAAGCACGCGAACAAACACCGCATAAACGCTTTAAAATCACCCCTGATGACTGGCGAAATCGTGGACATTGGGATGATTATTTAAATGCTGCTGCGGATATGTTTGAGCGAACTGATACCGAGTCTGCGCCGTGGCATGTGGTTGCGACCAATGATAAGTACACGGCACGTATTCAAATCCTCAAAACGATTTTAAAGCAGTTAAAAGCGGATTAAATGTTTTAAGCGTTGGTTCCTATGAGATCATTACAAAAGATTTTGCTCGATCATAAACAGTACTTAACTCAGCCGAGTGAAAAGTTAGTTAATCAGTTGATTCGAAAACTAGACAATGATTCATATTTACCTGATCGTAAAAATGTTCATAAATTACATATGCTTTCTACCAGCGAAGTAGATAAGTTTTTGCTCAATTGTTTAGCTAAATATCAACTGAGAAATGAGCTTTATGATTTAAGCAATCATGATATAGGAAGTTTAAGAGCAGTCTGGTCTGTATTAAGTTTCTCTAAAAATCCTGAAGTTATTCAATATTTTGATGATTTTATTTTAGAAAATATTCGTCATCAGCCTGTGTATTTAGCAAATCTTTTTGAAGTTTTTAATTTCTTGGAAGAGTTACATCCTTCTGTTGAGCAGATTCAACAGTATTATGATCAACGCTTACCTGAGTTGCCTGCTTATCAATTATTGAAGCGATTAGATATTCATCCAGTTGATCCATTCAATTGGTCAATTTCATTTACTTTAACAACCGATGGTGAATGGTTGACTCCAAGAGAACTCACTGATGAAGAAAAGAACCGTCGTTATATACTAGAAATTAGATTAAATTCGCCTGAAGCATTGAATGATACATATTTAATCGATATTTATAACGATTCTTCATCAGAAAGAAAGCGGATAAAGATGAGGGAAAGCCATATATTCACTATCGATATTGAGCCGGATAAATTACCAGAAGTTGATTTATTATATTTAAACCTGTTTTTGACAAATATTGAGCAATTGCTCAATGTTCAATTTAATTTAGAGAAAATTGCGTATATAACTGTCACTAAGGGTATTAATCGTAAGAAAATAGAAACATGGATCAGAAATCGTTTTTTAATTTAATTGATTATTTTTTCTGTTACATATAAAAAATAAAGCGGATTAAGAATCCGCTTTATACATATTCAAATTAGGAATATTTAGCTCACTAACTTTTGAGTTTGTTTGTTTTGAATATCTTTCGCTAATTTATAGCATTCCTCTACATGTGCTTCCGCAACTTTCTTCATTACGATATAGCCTAGACTTGCAGCAATGATTGAACCACCTAGCGGAATAAACTTAGTCACCTGTTTAGTAATGATTTTAGCGGCCATATTATTCAATGATGCTTTTACTGCAGTACGTGCAACCACCAAACCTGAAAATTCAAAACCACGTTTGCGCAGTTCATTCCAATGAATTTTCTTGGTTGCAGGGTCATAAACACTGATTTGATCTGGCGCTAAACCAAAACGGGCATTGATTTCAGGGATGAGAAGAGACAGCATACCCACATCAATCACAACATCTAAAAACGGAACAGGAATCACGGCGACTCCAGCAGATACGTAAGAGCGCTTTTTAACTTGCTCCAAACATTCATCACGAATCTGTTCTAAATTTAAGCTTGGATCGATTGAGTCTGGAAGTTTATCAATTTTCATAAAACAATTACCTTTGTTTCAAGCTTTTTCTCATATTTTTGAAAACGCATGTTTAAGCTTGAAATTGTGAAGTTATTTCCAAATAATGTTTTAAAAATGCCATAGTATGATGGTGTTGTATAGTGGCGAATGTTTATGTTTTGTGCATAAACGTAGACAGTTAAATATTGACAGTTGAGGATATATGGCAATTCATGTGATTCAAAGCCAACGCATTGATGTCTTGGTGCAAGGACTTTTGCAAAATACCATTAAGCCATCCAAAAAACCTTTTGCTGTCTTGCAAACGCAACATTTTATTGTCCCAAGTCCTGCTGTACAGGAATGGTTGAGCCAACGTATTGCTGAACAACAAGGCATTAGTGCGAATAGCCAATTTCATCAGCGGATTCGTGGTTTTCAGTGGTTTGCTTATCAGCAAGTTTTAGATGACAAAGATAAAGTCCGAAAAGCCAATATTCCGCGTTTGATTATGAAGTGGCGAATTTATCAAACGTTGAAAAGTTTTATAGAGCAGGATGAAAATAGCTTAGCCCAAGATCATCCTTTGCATGGCATTATCCAACGTATTTATGATGCAGCCTCGCAACTAGAGCAAGGTTTAGAGAAGCAACTCAAAAAACAAAGTATGTTGTATTGGGTCTCTGAACAAGTGTCAAAATTGTTCAGTCATTACATGTTGTATCGTGGGGACTGTCAACGCGGTTGCCAACTGAACAATGGACAGTCATGTAGCTGCCCAAGCAATTGGTTAGGGCAGTGGGGACATGGTCAAGCACTTAACCTAGAACAGCAATTTTTTAAAACCAATCAACAAGTTTCAGCATTTACTTTAAATCAAGCACAAGAGTTGGAAACTTGGCAACGTTGGCTGTGGCAACATACATTTCATGATGATTTTATTGAAATGCAAAGTATTGATCATGATTTTTGGCAAATCATGGATGATGATCTTCAACGTCCTCAAGCTTTAAAGAAATTACCTAGCCAGCTGATTATATTTACTTTATTGGACTTGCCACCGAGTCAATTACAGTTTTTAAGACGATTGGGACAATATTTGGATGTGGTAATTTTACATTACAACCCATCACAAGAATATTGGGCCGACAGTGTCGATCCAAACTGGAAAAAACAATATGATTTGCGGGTAAAGGCGCGTTTTGTCAGCAAATATCCTAAAGCGACCGATGCAGATATTCAAAACTTTTTTGATGAATTTACTTTAAATTTTAATGCGGAAATTCGTGAATCACGGCATCCATTATTAACCCGTTTTGGTAAGCAAGCTCGTGACCATTTTTCGATCTTGTCCAATTTATCTTCAGGTGAAGAAGGACAATGGGTGGATGCGTTTGTGGATGAAGAACCGACTCATTTATTAAGCAAATTACAATCAGATATTCTGTATTTGGTTGAGCCTGAACCACATGCTTACCCAATTGCTAAAACGGATGACTCGATTCAAATCCATGTGTGTCATTCGTCTTTACGACAGCTTGAAGTGTTAAAAGACCAATTGATTGCTTGGTTGATGAAAAATACTGCTGAACGGCCACATCGACCAAGTGATGTTTTGGTTTTAGTACCAGATTTAAAACAAATTGAACCGCTTATTCGCAGTGTATTTCCGCATACACCAAACCAAGACAGTATTTATCTACCCGCGAAGATTGCTGGAGTAACGCAACTGGATGCCAATAATGCTTGGCGTGCTGTTTTAGGCCGTATTCAACTGGTGGAAGGTCGTTTTAGTGTTGAGAATTTTGCAGATTGGTTAAGTTTAAATGCTACGCAATTACGTTACGGTTTGGATATTTCAAATACAGAAAGAATGATTGAGTTATTGATCAATGCAGGGTTTAAACGTGGTCTAGATGCACAACATTTACGACGATCGTTAAGTCAGGATGATGAAGATTTCCGTTTTAGTTTTAAATTTGCCCTTGATCGTTTGGCTTTAGGTATTGCGATTCCAGAACATACGATTTTTGAAAATACCCTTAGTTATGCACAAATTTTGCAAAGTGATTTTGAGTTAGTGGCTAAACTGATTCAGATTTATCAAGATTTTGATGCTCGCCGTGACTGGATGATTGCGCATGAGTTGGGAAAAAATACTGCTTTAAAATGCAATGTTGAGGCATGGTTAAAACTACTGATGCAAGACATTGTTGAGTTTGAACAAGCCGGTGTTGAGTCGTTAAAAGTCGTACGTGAAATTGTCAAAAAACAAGAGCGGATGCTGACATTAGCCAGTTTTTATGATGAACACGCACAACCTATTCTTAAAAATATTTATTTACCTTTACCTTATCTATTGAATGAAATTCAAAATTTATTAGAAGGTCAAATTGATCAGGCTTTACCGACAGGTCAGATTACCTTTAGCCAAATTGGTCAGATTCGTCCTTTGCCTTATAAGTTGATCGTCCTGTTAAATTTGGATGGGGGTAAGTTTCCAGATCGAAATGTGCATTTACCCTTTGATTTAATGAAAATTCTCAAGCCACAATTGGGGGATCGTTCACGTCTTGATGATGATCAAGGGGCTTTCTTAGATGCTTTGTTATTGGCGCAGGAAAATCTATGGTTATTTTATAATGGCTTTGATGTGAGTGATGGTGAAGTTCGTGAGCCATCTAGCGTTTTACAGGAATTGGTCAATCATATTGCCCTGATTGCCCAATCTGAAACAGCATTATCTACGGACAATAAAGATATCAGTCCTGTTGATCATATGATTGAACTTAACGGGATTCAGGTCCCTGAACATTTGCAGTGTTTATTTCAAATTCACAGCTTACAGCCTTTTGATCCAACTGGTTTTGAATCAACAACACCGCTTCGTTTTCAAGACCAATGGTTCAATGTTGCACAACAAATCCGTCAAGCGGAAATGCTTGCTAAACGTGGGGCTTGGGCAAATACACAATACCCTGTTGTTCAAGAAGAGCTCACTGTTTTGGATGCGCGACAATGGATTCAAGATGTCACTTTCCCAGCACAATTATATTTAAAAACTTTAGGTGTAGAGAATCTACGCGCAGAAGATATCCCTGCAATGAATGAACCCTTAATTTTGGATGGTTTGGCACGTTATCAGATTCGAGATTTCTTACAGAAACAATCAGCTCATTCCGCTGAAGATTCTTGGTCTCAAGAGATTGGATTACTGCAAAATCAATTACCCATTGGCAAGGTTCAGCACAGCGCATGGCAAATCAGTTTGGCGGAACAAGACAGTTTAAAAGAGCGTTTACAGCGTTATGCTACTGATGTGACGTTGACAACGCAACGCCAATGGCGAATTGACGCTGGTTTGATTATGAATATTACAGTACCTCAGCAAGCAGGACAGCATTGGGTAAGTTTGGATGCGTCAAGTGGTCGTGCTAAACGTCGTGCCAAAGTTTGGTTAGAATATTTACTCTGGTTAAGCTATTTAAATGTAGATGCTGAAAAGTCCAAAACGCTACAACGTATTGCGGTATTTAGTGATGTCACGATCATCAGTACAGGTTTAAGTTCAGAACAGGCAAAAGTATATTTATTGCCGTGGTTTAAAGCATTTGCTTATGCCCAATCGGAACCTCTAGTTCTGCCTGCGGGTTTGTTATTAAAACCCGCTGAAAATAATAAGCAGTTGGAATGGTCACTCGGGACTGTTGAAGGTGGCTTAGCTGGACATGGTTTAAATGCGGATACACAACATCATGTGGAAAGCATGTTAATCAATAACTTTGCAGATCTTTTAACTGAATGGGATAAAAGTGATGCGTTTTTACCTTATGATTTGACTGAAATGGAATGGAGTAAAAAACATCGGGACTGGCAATTTATTTTGCAAGAACAAGATGCAACCGCATTGTTAAAACATGCCTGTGATCACTTCGCCTATGCGTTGTATCAGCCGATTTATCAGCATCAATTTGTTGCGGAGGAATAAACATGACTTCCGTAAATTCACAGTTGCCGACAGCACAAAATCACACAGCCAAAAGAGTTTCGATTCATCCGATTGAGGATATGCAATTTGCTGGATTGCACTGGATCGAAGCTTCAGCAGGCACAGGTAAAACCTATACGCTTTCAAGCTTGATGGTGCGAATATTTTTAGAAAAATACTTACCTAGTCAAGTCATTGCGACCACATTTACCCGTAAAGCTGCAGCGGAATTGAAAACACGTATTCGCTTACGATTACAAGAAACATACCGCTATTTTGACTCGTGTCGTGAATTAACCGAAGCGCAAGTCTTGACCAAAGCAATCCAAGAGTCAGATCCATTATTTTCTAAAGTATTAAAAATGTTTGCTTCACGGGTTGCTTATGCCTGTGAACGGTTGAAATTGGTGATTGATCAGCTGGATGAACTTTTTGTCGGGACTTTGGATAGTTTTAGTCAGAAATTACTGCGTGAGTTCGCTTTTGAAAGTGGCAAAATTGAGCGAGCTGAAATTACTGATGATGCGAAAAGTTATAGTCAGCAATTGATTCACGATGTACTTCGCGCATGGATTCAAAAACAACCCCAAGATATTGTGGACAGTTTGATGTTTGCTGGGGAGTTATATAGTGTAGATTATTATGTTGCAACAGTTGAACAAAGTTTAAATTTTGCCTCAGCAAATTTTATTGAACCCAAATTCTCCAATGCAGATGCTCTGGTATTCCAACAAGCCACTGAACAGCTTGCTCAGATTCAACTTGCTCAATTACAGACTTTGCAAAATTATTATTTATTGGATGGTGAGTTTTATAAATTTGTGAATGGGACAAAATTTAGAAATGATCGATTGAATCGTATTTTTGCCAAGAGCTTGCCACGAATTATTCAAACTCTACAACAGCATGACTATAAGCATTATTTAAGTTCAAAGCTGAGTGTTGAAAAGTCCGACTTTGCAACCTTGATTAAGGTGATTCGCGAGCAGCAAATTTTTAAAAAAGCTGCACCTGAAAACGTACAATCCGATTTTTATCATCATCCCCTTATTCAACAATTACTCACTATTTATGCGCAGATTGAAACATTTGAAAATCAATTGCTTGGTACGAATACATTCTTAAAATATTACTTAGCAAAAGAAGTTAAAACACGTTTGCCTCAAGTGTTGCAACAAAAAGGCGAAACCACCTTTGCACAACAAATTCGGACCCTTGCAGATGCTTTGCAAGGTGAACAAGGTCAGCGTTTTGCGACCTTTGTCCATGCTCGTTATCCCCTGATTTTGGTTGATGAATTTCAGGATACCAACCAAGATCAAGATGATATGTTGGCACAAATTTGGCGTCATCCAAGTCGTGTCAAACAGGGGTGTATGATTATGGTTGGTGACCGTAAGCAGGCAATTTATGGTTTTCGTGGCGGGGATATGTTGACCTTTTTAAAAGCACATCAGGACGTGTTTGGTAAAGAAGGGCATGAATATAATCTGATTTATAATCACCGTTCGGTAAAGCCTTTGGTTGAAGTTGTTGATGCTTTATTTCAACAGCAAATGGATTTTGGTGAACAGGTGATATATACACCAGTGCAAGCTGGTTCTCGTCCGCATCCAGATTTGATTGATCAAACCCATGTTAATCCACTGCCTTTAAGGTGGATAAAGCTCGAAGATAAAAACCAAGAAGCTGAACAAGTAGCATGGAAAATTCGTGAGCTACTGAATCAAGGGATTCAAGGCAGTTTATATTTTATTGAAAAATCAGTGCATCGTGCAGTAGATGAAAACGATATCGCCATCCTCTCGAAAAACCATGATGGCTTAGATAAAGCACAATCCACGTTGGAGTTTTTAGGGATTCGAACCAGTCGACCATCGAAAAAAAGTGTCTTTGAATGTCAGGTTGCACGAGATGTTGGGGCTGTGCTAGCTGCAATTTTGCATCCTTATCATGAAGCCAAAGTAAAACGCGCTTTGTTAAGTCGTTTGATCGGCTTTGATCTAAAAGCGTTGATTGCCTTGGAACAGCATGCCGATGGTCTGAGTGTCTATATTGAACTGTTCGATCAGATTCGTGAGATGTGGCTCAATCAAGGGTTTTTAACAGCTTGGCAATATCTGCTCAATCAATTTTCTGCCTGGACAAAATTGGTGGAAAAACACAGTCGTGACAATGAACGTGTGGTGGTGAATTTACGTCATTTAACTGAGTTATTGAGTCAGCACAGTGAAGATTATCAAGGTGCACAAAATCTTTATCATTGGTATTTAAAACAACTCACTTCGCCAATGGAACGAGAGTGGGAGATGGAAAGGAAACTGTCCAATGAGGCAGGGGTTCAGTTGATGACCATTCACCAATCCAAAGGGCTCGAATTTAAGTTTGTGTTTTTATTGGGAGCCGATAAAGAGTTTAAAGAGATCAATAAAACGCTGAATTTCTCGACCGTTGAACAACTGAATGTACGAACAGGACAGAATGAACAACAACGTGTAGTCGCTATCAATGATGCCAATCTTCTCGATAAAAAAGATATTGAGCAGCACAATGAGCGTGCATTAGCAGAGCATCACCGTTTGTGGTATGTGGCACTGACACGTGCCAGTTATCGCGTTTATGCGATGCTGAGTGATGTAAAGGAAAAATCAACAACTGGATTGGCATTTTGGCGAGGTCAGGGTACAAACACTTTTCAACATGCTGGAAGTGCTATGGAGGCGTTGTTGACTGAATGCCCATCGCATTTAGAAAAGGCCAAGAGCGACGTTCAATTGCCTTTACTTGCACAAGCCTTTCCTACTCAACGTTTTTATCCTCGTGGCAAAACCAGTTTTAGTGCTTTGGCCCAGCATTTAACTCGGCAACAAATTCAAGATGCGTTAGCGGTTTCTGAACAAAAGTTAGAACCAGCAGAAGATGAAATTCAACAGCCTATTGCTGAAACCACACCAGATGAAATTTCAACTCAGCCTATTGCTTGGATCAAAGCCAATTTTCCAATGGGGACGGTTGCAGGCAATTTTTTGCATGAAATTTTTGAACATATTGATTTCAAAGATACGCATTACTGGCGTTTGGAAATACGCCGTCGCTTTAAAAATGATTATTCAAGTTTATGGACGGAGTTACTGGAAAAATATCAGCAGGCTTTTCTCAACGACAATTTGAGTGAGGGCGTTTCTCAAACAGAACACGCTGTAGAAGAGAAGCTGATTGACTGGATGGCTGAGTGGTTACAGGATGTTTTATCGACTCCGATTCTCAGTCATTTTAAAATGGAGCAACTTGAACCACACGAACATTTAGCTGAGTTTCCATTTTATCTGGCCCTTTCAGATCGAGTTTTGGCAATTAAACGTATACATCAATTGTTTGATGAGCATGCCATTGCAATGCCTGAGTTTAAAGATGCCAATTCAGCACGTTATTTAAATGGGTCAATTGATTTGGTGTTTTTTGATGGTCAGCAATATCATATTGCCGATTATAAAAGTAATTTTTTGGGTGTAGATCAGCAAAGTTATTCATTTGAAGCTGTTCAGGACAGCATGTCGCATGCCAGTTATTGGCTACAGGCATCTTTGTATTTGGTGGCATTGCATCGTTATTTGAAAATCCAGCTCGAAGATTATCAAATTGATCGTGATCTGGGAGGCGCAACCTATTTGTATTTACGTGGTATGAATGGTCAAAGCGGACAAGGTTACTACTTCTGGCGACCCACTACGGAATTTATTTTAAGACTTGATGCCATATTGGGCTATTTTACTGAGGATAAATCCAGTTGAATCGTGTGAATAGTTGCTTGAACATCTTTGCAAACAATAAGTTATTCTGTGGATAACTCTGTTGAAAACCTTGTAGATAACTCTGAGGATAACCGTGTGGAAAATAAACAGGATTTAGAAAGCCAAGTCCCGCAATGGATTGAGGTATGGAGTAAATATGTTTTATCACAGTATTCCACAGCTTTAGAATTAGACGAATATGCAGTTGAATTAGTGCAAGAGATTTTGTTGGCAACGACTCAAGGGGATAGCTGCATCTCAGCAGAGGATCAAAATATAGTCCTATTAAAGCCAATAATTGTTGACCATGATGTGGCTGAAACAACGATTGCACCATTTGTTCAACAGCATGGGTTGATTTATCTGTACCGCTATTGGCAACTTGAGCGACGTTTATCTGTACAAGTCGAAAGGTTAAAACAGTCTGAAATTCAACAAATTGATATTGTAGGGTTTGATCATCTTCTTAATGATCCGCATCAAAGCGCTGCTTTGAAGATGGTGGCGGGTAACGCTTTCAATATCATTACAGGCGGGCCAGGAACGGGGAAAACTTATACTTTGGCAAGAATAATTGCAGTATTACAGCAAACCATTCCTGATATTCGTATTGCAATGGCTGCGCCCACAGGTAAAGCCGCACAAAGAATGGGCGAAGCACTACAAAAATCTTTAAGTGACCCAAAATTACAAAGCTTTGGATTGAATCAAAATCAATTCAACCCCATGACTTTACATCGGTTATTGGGTTTGGGAAATCAGCATATTCCACGTTTTAATCTGAGACAGCGATTACCTTATGATGTGGTCATAGTCGATGAAGCATCGATGTTGGATTTAAATTTAGCCACGATGTTGTTTGAGGCGATTCCTGAGCATTGCCGTTTAATTCTTTTGGGCGATGCCAATCAATTGGCTTCTGTGGATGTCGGTTCGGTATTGGCAGATTTACAGAATGTACAATCATTACAGTACAATCGGGTCAATCTACAGACCAGTCAACGCTTTAAAGAGGGTGCCTTAATTGGAAAAATGGCACAGTTTATTCAATCACAGAAAAATCAAAGTATAGCCCGTGCAGAATTATTGGCGAATTTTGAGCAAGAGATTGTTGCGGCTAGTGCGCTTAAACCAGTTGAACTCAAAGCAAATATGCAAGATGTGATTCAGCTTGAATATCTGCCTGAAAAGATTTTTCCAGCAGATCTAATGCAGTATTACCAAAAACTCAGTTTAGGTTTTCAAGCTTATTTTCAAAGTTTAAACAACTATCTGATCGCCGACGACTCTCATCATCAGATTGAAGCGGTGACACAAGCATTTGACCTATATCGTATTTTAACGGCTGTTCGGCACGGTGCATTGGGATTGAATAGCTTAAACCATGAAATGGAAAAAGCATTATTTGAATATCTTCCAACATTGGCTCGTTATGGTGACTGGTATGTTGGGCGTCCTGTGATGATGAGCTATAACGATTATCAACTTGGTCTTTCCAATGGAGATATCGGAATTTGTCTAAAACATCGCCAGCATGTTGATCAATTTGAAGTCTATTTCCCCAGTTTAGACAAATGGATTGCTGCAACACGTTTGCCTAAATCGATGCAAACCGCTTTTGTTTTAACCATTCATAAATCTCAGGGTTCAGAATTCACCCATACTGCAGTAGTTTTGGATGTTACAGCAACACGCTTATTGAGCCAAGAGTTGATTTATACTGCTATTACACGGGCTAAATCAGTGGTGAGTTTACTGGTTGATCAACAAGCATTTATCCACGCTTTAGACACCACCACAACTAGAATGAGTGGATTGGTTAGCATGATTAACACGGCATAGTTATTTTGTAGTTTTTGTTGATAATTTGCCTCTATGTACGAAATTGCTTACATGAATTCGAGAGATTTGCGCATAGAGCTTCTTGTTACTTTTTGAGATGATGAAGACATAAAGAACTCAGCAAGGATCGTTGAGTAAAATCGCAAAATAATAATAATTTAAAGTCGTGAGACTGCGAACTTACAGGAAAGTAAGTGATAAGAGGAAACTTACAGCCGCTAAGCCTTGTAGTTTTGGGAGAGACTACAGGGCTTTTTTATTAAAATTAAATGCTGAATTTTACCTCAAAGAGAATCAATCTATTTTTTAAATTAAGTTTTAAATTTGGGTCTAGTCAAACCACCTTATTAATCATACAAGTGGTTTCTATCAAATCATTAGTCAGAAATAAAACTTCTATTTTTGTATGAACTTTTAGAATCTGTTAGTTATCAATTCAATTTTTGTACTATTGAACCCTAGATGGTGATCCTATCGTGTGGCGACATGGATGTCTCCATGTTGGGTGGAGCTACAGGACACCCCCTCGCCCATGAGCAAAAAAAAGCAGTGCTTTGTTTGTAGCGCAAGGTTTGGCAACCCTTACGAAAAGTGGGGCATCGCTAACGCAAAGGTATTTAAACTTTGAATATAAGGTGTATTACTGCAAACTTTTTATAATTAAATAATTTACTTATTCCTGTATTTGATTTAATTGATGATAATTATATTCTTGAGTCTGAATTTTTTGACAGGTTACCTATAAATATAAAGTGATTTTGCAAATGGTTAAAATTTACAAGGTTTTTTTAAAAGGTTACAGCCATTGCCTCTATGTACGTTATTTCTCACATAATCTTGCGGTAAATGCGACTTCTGTTCAATGTCTGTCACAGGCATAATAAGTCACATAAGGACATAATTAGTCACATGGTTGTGAAATAAGTGTCATGTACAAAAACAAAAACTGCTTAGGGTACAAGCAAATACTATAAATAAGATAAGCACAATAACTAAACAAGAAACTACAGCGCAAAGGGAAAGCCCTAAGAGTGATCTTAGGGCTTTTTCATGTTTTATCTGTCGCGTTTAAAGCTGTTATTTAAACCAATTCGGTTTCTGTTCGATCTGTGCCAAATAATGCTCTACGTTGTGTTTTAGGAATTTTAGGACACTGGCTAGAAATTTGATAAAGCGTTTGTGCCAGAGCAGGAATATGTGTTCCAACCACAGCTTTTCCTGTATTTAAAATACTGACGCTAATATCACGTTCTGGATCGGCCCAGCAGAGAATGTTGGAAAAGCCTAAATGCCCAAAAGCTTGCCCCGTCATTGGTCCAAATATACCTACTGGGTTACTGCCGAGCATAGGCCCTAAAGCATAGCGCATCGGTGCAAGCAAGGTTCGGTCTATGTTGGTGGTTGAAGTGGGCAAAGTTGCACGAAATACAGTTTCAGGACTCATGATTTGCTTGCCGTTATATTGACCACCATTCAATAACATCTCAAAGAAGCGATTGGCTTGTTCAGCACTAGTGTAAATATTGCCAGCAGGGCATACCGTATCCATAAAACGTGGATCATTAGTCACATCGACAGCAAGCTGTAAGCCGCCACCGAGCACATGGTTTAAATATAAGTCTGTACCGAGTTTAGGGTGTACACCAGTCGGATAATTTAAAGCAACTTGATCTCTATATTCTGGTTCTAAGCCATAGTTAAAAAACTGCATATCCATCGGTTTTTCAATGTGCTCATGTAAAAACTGACGAATATCTTGTCCTGTTACCCTTTCAACCAATTCACCTAAGATATACCCCGCAGTAACAGCGTGATAAGCCAAATGCGTACCAGCTGGTGAAATGGGCTGCGCAGCGTAAAGGTGTTGCAAAATACGATCTTTATCAAAAAGCAGTTCAGGGGTGACTTCCATTTCTATCCGTGGAATTCCACCACGATGGGACAACAAATGGAAAATTGTTGCACGGCGCTTCCCATTTTGTGCATATTCAGGAATGTAATAACTGATCGGATCTAATAGATTGATTGCACCTGTTTCATCTAACATGTGAATCAGCATTGCTGTAATTATTTTTGATGCTGAAAATAGACAAATCGGGGTGTCTGGATTGGCAAGTACTGCATTTGAAGCGAGACCATCGGCAGAATTACCTGACGCATAACCCAGACTACGATTGAGAATAATCTTGCCTTTGCGTCTTAGGCACATGGTGATCAGGGGATGATTGCCTGTTTGATACAGATTTTCAATACTTTGCCAAATCTTTTCAACTTGTTGTTGGTTCATCCCTCCCAGTTCTGGAGACACTTCATTTTTGCGCTGAGTGATACTGCTTAAGTCCTTAGGTACATAGCAGGTATTGGTTGAAAACAATTTCACAATCTTTTTCCATGATTATTTTTATTCCACGGCAGTGTGAACTGAGTTGAGCATGATGTCAGTGTCCCAATTGCCATGCTATCTGTAAAAAAATTGCAATAGTCTTGTAGTTAAGCCTTATGGAATATGGTTGTACGATATTTTTGCAATCTCACCCCAGTTCCTTTAAAATAGGCGACTGCTGTAGTGATGCACGGCAGTTAAATTGATTTTGAAGAGTCAATTTGATTTGTATCAAATATTTAAATTAAGCATCTCGGAGAAATCGAATGGCTTTAACAAACGCAGATCGCGCAGAGATCGTTGCAAAATTCGCTCGTGCTGAAAATGACACTGGTTCACCTGAAGTACAAGTTGCTTTATTGACTGCTCAAATCAATGATTTGCAAGGTCACTTTAAAGAACACAAACACGATCATCATAGCCGTCGTGGTTTGATCCGTATGGTTAACCAACGTCGTAAGCTTCTTGACTATCTTAAAGGTAAAGATGCTACTCGTTACAGCGATTTGATTGCTGCTTTAGGTTTACGTCGTTAATTCGATTTAAACTTTTATTTTCGGATTATTGCATGCTGAATGCTGTACTGATGAAAACTAAAGTCTATCCAGTATTTACTGGATAAAAGGGAAGGGGCGAATATTCGCTCCTTCTTCGTGTTTAAAATTAGTCTAACTAAAGATTTATTGTCTAGTGAGGTCGGCTTCTAAGCTTTGTCATTTATGCGGTTGATGTGAATGCCAAACCTTAGGGGTCTCCACTAGAATAAAATTAGGAAACAAAAATACATGTCAATGTTTAATGTTATTCGTAAAGAATTTCAATATGGTCAACATCAAGTTGTGCTAGAAACAGGTCGTGTTGCTCGTCAAGCAAACACGGTTTTTATTACAATGGGCGGCGTAACAGTACTGGTTGCTGTTGTTGCACAACCTACTGCTAAAGCGGGTCAAGATTTCTTCCCACTTACAGTTAACTATCAAGAAAAACAATATGCTGCGGGTCGTATCCCAGGTGGTTATGGTAAGCGTGAAGGCCGTGCTTCAGAAGCAGAAACTTTAATTTCTCGTTTAATTGACCGTCCAATTCGTCCGTTGTTCCCAGAAGGTTATTTCAACGAGATCCAAGTTACTGCAACAGTTGTGTCTTCAGACAAAACCATGGATGCTGACATTGCTGCAATGTTAGGTACTTCTGCTGCACTTGCAATCGCTGGTACACCTTTCCGTGGTCCAATCGGTGGTGCGCGCGTTGGTTTGATCAATGGCGAATATGTCCTTAACCCAAATTTAGAACAACTTGCTCAATCTGACCTTGACCTTGTAGTTGCAGGTACAGAATCTGCTGTATTGATGGTTGAGTCTGAAGCAAAAGAACTTTCAGAAGACCAAATGTTAGGCGCTGTGCTTTTCGGTCATGACGAAATGCAAATTGCAATCCAAGCGATTAAAGAGTTTGCTGCTGCCGCTGGTGCAACAGAATCAACTTGGACTGCTCCAGTTAAAAACGAAGATCTTCGTGCAAAATTAAAAGACGCATTTGAAGCTAAAATCTCTGAAGCGTATACCATTGCTGTTAAGCATGACCGTTATGCTGCCTTAGATGCCCTTCAAGCTGAAGCAACTGCTCAATTCGTTCCTGAAAATGACGAATCTGGCATTGCAGATGACTTAAACGAATTATTCGAAGATCTTAAATACCGTACTGTACGTGACAACATCCTTTCAGGAAAACCACGTATCGATGGTCGTGATACTAAAACTGTTCGTGGATTAGATGTACAAGTGGGCGTGTTAGATCGTGCTCATGGTTCATCATTATTTACACGTGGTGAAACTCAGGCGTTGGTTACAACGACTTTGGGTAATACACGTGATGCGTTGATGGTGGATACCTTGTCTGGTACAAAAACTGACAACTTCATGTTGCATTACAACTTCCCTGCATATTCTGTAGGCGAAACAGGTCGTGAATCTGGTCCTAAGCGTCGTGAAATTGGTCATGGTCGTTTAGCACGTCGTGGTGTACAAGCTGTTCTTCCACCAGCTGATCGCTTCCCGTATGTGATTCGTATTGTATCTGACATTACTGAATCAAATGGTTCATCTTCAATGGCTTCTGTATGTGGTGCTTCATTATCACTTATGGATGCAGGTGTTCCTCTTAAAGCGCCAGTTGCGGGTATCGCAATGGGTCTAGTAAAAGAAGGCGAGCGTTTTGCTGTTCTTTCTGACATCTTAGGTGATGAAGATCACTTAGGTGATATGGACTTTAAAGTTGCAGGTTCTGCAAACGGTATTACTGCGCTTCAAATGGATATCAAAATCGAAGGTATCACAGAAGAAATTATGGAAGTTGCGTTGAATCAAGCCTATGCAGGTCGTATGCATATTCTTAATGCAATGAACCAAGTGATTTCACGTGCACGTCCTGAAATTTCTATGCATGCACCAACATTCCAAGTGATCAACATCAATCCAGATAAGATCCGTGATGTGATTGGTAAAGGTGGTGCGACAATCCGTCAAATCACAGAAGAAACAAAAGCAGCGATTGATATCGAAGATAACGGTACTGTACGTGTATTTGGTGAAACGAAAGCGGCTGCTCAAGCAGCGATTGCAAAAATCCAAGCGCTTACTGCTGAAGTTGAACCAGGTAAAATCTATGCAGGTCGCGTGATTCGTATCGTTGAATTTGGTGCGTTTGTAAATATCATGCCAGGTACAGATGGTTTACTTCACATCTCGCAAATTTCAAACGAACGCGTTGCAAACGTGACTGATATCTTGGCTGAAGGTCAAGACGTTAAAGTTCAAGTTGCTGACGTAGATAACCGTGGTCGTATTAAATTAACTATGAAAGATGTAGACCAAGCATAATATTTGCAAGGTTTAAATCTTTTACAGTTTGATTAAAATTTAATAAAGAAAAGACTGCCTTGTGCTTTGCCAAAGTTACAACTTTGGCTTGCTCAGGGCTTTTTTTATGGCATGATGCATAACAAGAAAGACTAAAAATATCGTGGATATGCAAAGCTTTTATTTTTTTCAACACACAGATGAACCTTATACTTGTATACAAAAAGAGCCTGTTTTTAATGCAGAGCAACAATTTGTTTGGGTGGACTGTACCCGTGAAGATGTGGTCAATCGTGCTGAGCTATGGCAAAAAGAAGTCTATAATGCGACCGAGATTCACCTCAATGAATATCATATTCGAGATATTTTAAATATCGAACATCCATGCGCATTTGATGCAATGGAAGATTATGATTTATTGATTTTTCGTAAATTAATAACCCCAGATGATCAGATCGATAGTGGTGAAGATGCACTTGAACAGCATGATCATGTTTTTGGCTTAGCGTCTTCGCCAGTCAGTTTTATTATTACTTCACAAGCTTTAATCACCATTCATGAAAAAGGCAACCATGCCTTTGAAAGTTATCTTGCACGTATTTTCAATATCATGAATAAGAGTTTAGAAGAACAGAATAAACCACGTAAATTACCCACTACGCCTTTAGATTTAGCACTGCGCTTGTTAAATAGTATGATTGATGGCTATTTGGATTTACGTAATCCTTTGTCTCGTCGCGTTGAATTTTGGCAACAAGAACTTTTGCAAGGTAATCGCCGCTTTACTAAGTGGCATCAACTGTTTCAGGAGAATCTGGTTTTTCAACAAATCGAAAATTTGTGCGAAGAACAAATAGATTCCTTACAAGAACTTCGAGATGAAATTGTTGAAAATTATGCCCATTTAAAAGGTAAAAAACGCACTGAGAAGCAGGACATTATGCTGGTTCGCGTGGATGATCTCGTTAGCCATGTTGAGCGTATTCAAAAATATACAGTACGCTTAAGTACGGCAATTCAAACTGCGATTGATTTACATTTTTCTGCAATCGCCAATCAAACCAATGAGAATATGCGAATTCTTGCGATTATTACTGCCGTGTTTGCGCCATTAACTCTATTAACAGGGGTATATGGAATGAATTTTGAATTCATTCCAGGTCTACGTAGTCCGATAGGTTTCTGGGTGATGTTGGGTGTGATGTTAGGTTGTACGATTGGGCTGTTAGTCTATTTTTACCGTCGTCATTTGGTAGGACGTGGTGAACGAAGTGTGATTGATATGTTGGCACAACAACATAAAAATCAGCACGTCAATTTACTCTGGTTTTTAGATTATGAACCGATCAAACAAACCATGAAAGAAGTCGAAAAAATCACAAAACTGAAATAATTAAGCATTATTCTGGTTGAGGATTTATTTGAGCTGTCTTTTGTAAAATTAAGTAGAGTTGATCTTTTAATCTTAATTTTTTCCGCTTGAGCTGCTCAATATTTTCATGAATATGATTGAGCGGATCAAGCTCAAGGTGACTGATTTCACGATCAAGTTCATCGTGGTCAATCAAAAGTTTAGCAAAATGCGGATCTTCTTGTTTTAAACTACACATGAGATCACGGTGTTCTGGGAACATGTGTTTCAACTTTTTATTCATTACTTTCGAATTCATCAGAGCTCATTAACCTCTTTGTCATAAAATTCTAAACGATAAAACAAAAATGGAGAGACAAGTTCTCCATCATGACAGGTTAAATATTAACCTGTCACTAGGCATTAACATTTTGAAATGAATTAATGAGTATGAAGGTGAAGATGTTTGACTTGTTTTCGTAATTGTTGAACTTCATCAAGTAAATCCATCATCATTGCAACGGCAGATAAACTGGCTTCAAAGTCGCGTTGTAAACGATAGGCGCGGCGTGCCCGTGAGATGTCTTCTCCAAAAAATTGATGAATACGATCCTCAGGACGTGCGGGTAAAATTTCATATTCAAGCAATTGCAAAATCCAATCCGGACTTTGACCGCATGCCTCAGCAAAATGCTTGAGATCTAGATTTAGGTTTTCATCCACGATTTCTGCATCATGGAAACCGTCATAGACAATTTCACGATATTGAATAGTTGTCATGATTGCTCTCCTTTAGCAAGGCTATGTTGGTATCTATAAAATTATGAACGGGGATTAAAGTCATTAAAAGCATCAGCAAATTGTTGATAGGCTTTTTGCTGTGTTTCGGTGGTTGCTTTGGGATAAACAATATTAATCACCAAATAAAGATGACCTGGGGTTTTATGCGGTATCCCTTTATCTTTTAAACGGAGTTGCTGATTGGGTTTGGCATTTTGTGGCACAGTAACTTTTACTTTACCTGCTGGGGTATCAATTTCAATACTTTGACCAAGTGCTGCTTCCCAAGGTGTAACATCAACTGTGTAATAGACATCAGTACCTTCAACACGAATACGGTCAGTGTCTTGGTATTGGATCTCAATATAAAGATCGCCATTTTCACCACCGTTAATTCCAGCTTGTCCTTGTTTTGCAAGGCGAATTTGCTGACCTTCTTTCATGCCTTTCGGAATTTTAACTTGGAGGGTTTTCCGTTGTACCTCGGGTTCACCATAGGCATTATAGGTGGGGATTTGTAAGGTGATACTCTGGGTTGCGCCTTCATAACCAATGCTTACAGGAATTTCAATACTGGCATGTTGATCTTCACCCTTATAGCTGCGCTGTTGCTGAGAGCCGCGTTGTCCAAAATCTTGTTGATGTCCGCCACCAAAACCGCCACCGAAACGTCCAAATAGATCTTCAAAACCACTAAAATCTTGTCCACCACTGCTACTGTATGAGCGACGGAATTGGCTACCGTCAAAACCACTTTGACCTGTAGATTGCCCTCCAAACCCACCTGTATTGGCATAGGGGTTGTCGAGTTCAAAATCGTATTGTTTTTTCTTTTCTTCATTACTTAAGGTGTCATATGCGACATTGATGGCTTGCATTTTTGCTTCAGCATCAGTTTCTTTACTCACGTCAGGATGATATTTACGTGCGAGTTTTCGATAAGCTTTTTTAATTTCGTCTGGTGTCGCATTTCTAGAAACACCCAAATCTTCATAATAATTTTTTGCCATACTTAAGGTCATTATTTTGTTTAACTTTATTCTAGTTTTATGCCTTTTTGGCTACAGATGGAAGAGCAACTTAGTGTGGTTATTGTTTCAAAACTTATCTAGAACAAAATCCCGCTTATTCCTGATAAAGGTGGTGTTTCATGTTCTATGGGCTTTGTGTGTTCGGGTTGGTGCTTTGGTTAAGTAAATGACGATTCCAAATAGCTATTTAACATTTTAACTTATAAAACTTGCTGATTATGCTTTGAATTTTAATTGAAAAAAAAGAGCAAACTGAATTTGCTCTTCTTAGTAAAAATCGATAGTTAAATTTTTGCAAATTTAAACCATTCAGATCTCAATAGATTAACTTAAATGCTCACCAAACAGATTCAAAGCTTCTTTTGCGGTGAACTGATATTTTTTATTGCAAAATTGACAATCCATTTCAATTGGATTTTGAATTTCTAGGGTTTCTTTGACCGCATCCAGACCAATTTGGATCAACGCATTTTTGCATTTATCGCGTGAACAGGTACAGTTGAATTGAAGTTGTTCAACGTCTGGCAGACGAACCTCTTCCTCGTTATATAAACGATAAAGAATTTCTTGTGCAGTTAAATCTGTCAACTCTTCAGGTTTTAACGTTTGAGTCAGCATAATCAAACGTGGCCATAAGTCTTCATCGACACGTTGTTGTTCTTCTTCATTATTACGTGGTAATAACTGAATTAGTAAACCGCCCGCATTGTGATGCGTGCTTGCCAAGACAATACGTGTTGGAATTTGTGCGGAAAGATCGTAATACTGCATTAAACAAGCGGCAAGAGTAGGTTGATCTAGTGGCACAATCCCTTGATAACGCTCACCAAACTCAGGTTCAATATTGATAAATAGAACAGGTTGTAGCAAGGTGCTAAGCACAGTACTACTGTCTTCACTCAACATAAAATGTGGGTCTTCTTCATAATCTGCAAGTGCGCGGACATCACCTAAATGGTTACATTCAGCCATTGCCCATTTGAATGTACCTTGTGCTTGAATTTGTAAGCTAATACGTCCTTTAATTTTTAATGTGCTGGCAAGTAATGCTGTTGCACTCAACATTTCACCCAATAAAATACGCACAGCGGGCGCATAATTACGCTGCGATAGAATTGTTTGTAGTGCTGTATCTAAATGTACAATTTCACCACGTACAGGGCTATCTTCAATATAAAAACGTTGACGTAAATCAGACATAAAATTCTCCAAATCCCTGTTTAGATGGTGGCGATATTATAAATCACAAGTTTATTTCACCTGAAAAACTGTGCATCTTAAAGTTAATTTTCGTCATCACGTATAATATTAATACGATCGTGTTTGGTATGTAGCATTTGAGCTTTTGTTGTGGGTCTTTCTAAACCGGATTCATCCAAATCTGGGACATCTTTATATTGATCAGGATTATGGTTTTCAACTTGCGCATCACTTTCAAACAGGTGCTCAAGCTCCGAAATAAAGTCCCGATAGCTTTCAAAAAGCTTTTGCTCATCGGTATAAATGCGTTGTTGACGCGTTAACAGTTCTTCATCGTAATTTCTAAATAGCTCAACACTATCATAAGCCTCTTGTTTACTCATTCCTAGTTCACACAATGCTCGATATCCCATACCCAATGAAGTCAAATAGGTTTCACGCCAAATATGTTTGACCCCGACATCACGTAGGAGGTGCATGTGATAGCGATCTCGTGCTCGAACTAATAAGGTAAGGTTTGGATAATTGAGTAAAATATGTCGAGCAACATTCATTGAGTCTTCAACATTATCAATTGCTAATACAAAAACTTTAGCCTGTTCAATTCCAGCCGCACGTAGTAAATCGGGTTGAGTCACATCGCCATAATACAAAGTACCACCATAGCGTCGAACAAAATCAATTTTTTGTAAATTATTATCAATGGCAGTAAAGGTAAAATGACGGATACGTGCTAAACGAGCAACAATTTGCCCTACACGACCAAAACCAGCAACAATAAGAGCTGGGTGTTCGTTGGGAATCTCATCGTATTTGGGTGCACTGTCTTTATTGATTAATGGCAATACTTGCGTGCTCACTAACCAAAAGAAGATCGGGGTGAGTACCATTGATAAGGTCACAATTAAGGTAATGGGTTCCATGATTGCTTCAGCTAGGACTTTCTCGCTTTTTGCCACGTTTAATACCACAAAGGCAAATTCACCCCCTTGGGCTAAACAGGTTGCGACCATTAAACTGTTGGTCCAACTCATTTTTTTATAACGTGCAATGGCTGCCATCACGATCATTTTGATCATAATTAAACTGACTGCGCCACCAATAATCAATGATGGCATATCTGCAATTAGCGAGATTTGTGTGGTCATTCCCACCGTCATAAAGAATAAACCGAGCAATAAACCTTTAAAGGGGGCAATACTGGCTTCAAGTTCATGACGGAATTCAGAGTCAGCTAGAAGCACACCCGTTAAAAAAGCGCCTAAGGTTGTGCTAATTCCGAGTGTATCCATCAATAACACCACACCCAGCACGATAAATAAGCCAACGGCTGTGATCAGTTCAGTTGCTCCACTTTTTGCCACAAAGCGAAAAAAAGGTCGCATCACATAACGGCTAAACAAAAATAAACCTGTAAACGTGGCAACAATCGCGGCAAAGTAAGCAATACCATGATGACTTGATTCGCTACCTGCTAAGAGGGGGATAATGGCGAGTAGGGGAATAGCAGCAATATCCTGAAAAAGTAAAATTGAAAAGGATTGCTGACCATGGGTAGTATTGAGTTGTTGTTTTTCTTCCAAAAGCTGTAAAACAAAGGCGGTTGAAGAAAGTGCTAAGGCAAAACCAATGACAAAACTTGCGGGGAGTGATTGTTGAAAGATTAAATAGATCGTTCCCATCAGAACCAATCCCGTAATCCCTACCTGTAAACTTCCCATCACAAAAATGGATTGGCGCATTTCCCATAAACGTTGTGGGCGAAGTTCTAAACCGATCAGGAACATCAGTAAAATCACCCCAAATTCTGCAAGGTGCATGATTTCCTCTGGATCGTTGGCGATGTTAAACGCGCTTGGACCCAGAAGTATTCCTGTAAATAAGTAACCTAGCACGGTAGCAATACCGAGTTTTTTCCCTAATGGAACAAGGATTAATGCCGCGCCAAGGAATATAGTGATTTGGAGTAACAGTGACATTCACTTGCCTTAAGTTTTTTCTTTATTTAGAAATTGTAGCGTGATTTTGTGATGGGCTTGGAGATTTTTATTCAGAAATTGTCTATTTACCTAATAAAAATTTAACAGTGATTAGCACTATGAGGGGGATAGCCTTTGTACCCTCACCTAAGGGTGGCAAGTCTATCGTCATATAAATAGATATATTGTGCGTATTTAAACAATACAAAATGCAGCAGTGGTTTAATTGAGACTCGGTTCATTACCTCAATTTGTATAGCAATAAACTAAATCAAAAATTTAACTCAATTCTTGCGGATCAACATCTATGGTTATTTTCATCGTAGAGGGTTTGCTATGTAACAGCTGTTGCCACCATTGACGAATATAAAAATGCATTTTTGCCCGATCTTGAGAAAGCAAAACCACATGAGCTTGGTAACGTCCTGCTTTACGCTCCATTGGCGCTGGAATCGGTCCCCAAATATCAATTAAATTATCTTCGGCAGTTTGTCTAAGGAGCTGCGTCATTTCAGTCAGAAACTTTAAATTTTCTTCCTGATGCTTTGAATCACAGCGAATCAAAGCTGTATAACGAAAGGGTGGAAGCTGTGCGGCTTGGCGATCTTTTAAAGTTTGTTTAGCAAAGGTCCGATAGTCATTATGAATCAAGGTGTTTAATAAAGGATGATCAGGTCTTAGGGTTTGTAAATAGACTTCACCCTTCATTTCACCACGACCCGCACGACCTGCAACTTGAATAATTAATTGCGCAGTACGTTCTGTAGCACGGAAATCTACACTCAACAAACCTGCATCGATATCCAAAATTGCCACTAAGGTGACATAAGGAAAGTGATGTCCTTTTGCCAGCATCTGCGTGCCAAGTAAAATAGTCGGTTCACTTTTTTGGATTTGATCATAAATCTTTTGCCAACTACCAACCCGACTAGTTGAGTCACGATCTACGCGCAAGACGGGGAAGTGAGGGAACAGCTCATTCAAGGTTTCTTCAACTTTGGCAGTTCCCATGCCAATTGGCTTTAATTGTTGTTGATTGCATTGAGGGCAAGCATCAGGCATACGATTAATCGTGCCACAATGGTGACAGTGCAAATGCTGATAAGGCTTTAAATGCAGGGTAAAGTGAGCATCGCAGTTGGGGCAATTGGCCTGCCAACCACAGCTTTCACAGATAAGCACAGGGGCATAACCGCGGCGATTTAAAAAAATCAGAACTTGTTCTTTTTTCTCTAAACGTTTTTTGATTTCAGCAATCAAAACATCACTTAAGCCATGCTGTTTTTTTGCCACTTTTAAATCAATCAAATGCATTTTCGGCATGATTGCGGCACCAGCACGTTGATTTAATTCAATCCGTGTCAGCTTTTCTTGGCGAGCAAGATAATAACTGTCAATACTAGGCGTGGCCGAACCTAAGATAATCGGGCAATTTTCTAAATGTGCACGATACATGGCCACATCGCGAGCATGATAGCGAAAGCCTTCTTGTTGTTTAAACGAAAGATCATGCTCTTCATCTAAAATAATCAAACCCAACTGTGGCAAAGGTGTATAAATTGCAGAACGTGTGCCTAAAATAATAGAGGCTTTGCCCGTTTGCGCATGCTGCCATGCTTGTAAACGTTTAGTGTCATTTAAGCCTGAGTGCAGTAAGGCAATATTGCAATGAAAACGTGATTGAAAACGGCTGATGGTTTGTGGGGTTAAGCCGATTTCAGGCACTAAAACCAAGACTTGTTTGCCTTGTTTAAGTACTTCATGCATCACTTGCAAATAAACTTCGGTTTTACCACTCCCAGTTAAACCATCCAGTAGAAACGCTTGATATTTTTTCTGCGCTTTTAAAATCGCTTGAATGGCTTTCTTCTGATCGTCATTTGGCGTGAGGGGCATCTGTGCCAATTGCACCGGTTCTGGCGTGACATTTTGTGGTTCTAAATCACAACGAACAATGTCTTTTTTCTCAAGGACTTTGAGTGTGGCTGTTTCAACACCACTTAGATTAAGAATATTTTCCTGTGTCCCTTTCGGGTGTAGCTTTAAAATTTTATAGGCTTCTTGTTGTTTTTCAGAACGCTTAACTTTGTCTTCGGCATGTAAGTCTAAAAGTTTCCAGATACGTGCCAATAAATTATAAGGTTTCCCTTGGCGTAATAAGGTAGGTAACGCCGTTTGAATCACTTCACCGATAGGAAATTGATAATATTGTGATGACCATGTCAATAAACTTAAAACTTTACTGTCTAGAATGGCCTGTTCATCTAACAGTTCAGTAATGGCTTTGAGTTTAAAATGGGAATCCACAGGTTCATCAATCGGTACTTTCTTGACAATAACACCAATCAGATTCTGTCTGCCAAAAGACACTGCAACACGCGCACCGACTTCAGCTTGCGCATATTGTTCAGCGGTGACTTGGTAATCAAAGCAGTCATTCAAATAGACTGGAACAGCAACTTGAATACGATAAATCGTCTGTGGCGTAGCAAGGGTATTCGACATTTTTAATTTAGTGACTCATTAATTTAGTGAGGCTGTGATGAAATTGTTTCATGTGCAGATTCGGCTTGTGTTAGAGTGTAACAGTCATCTATAAACATGAATATGAATGATTTATAGGGTATGACGCAACAGCGTAATCAAAAAATTTTGGAAAACTAGAGCATAATAATGCCAGCATATCAATTTACTGCAATTGATGCTTCAGGAAAGCAGCAAAAAGGCGTGTTAGAAGGAGATTCCGCACGCCAGATTCGACAACAACTACGGGACAAGGAATTGATTCCTGTCACGGTGGATGCTGTTGAACAAAAAGATAAAAATAAAAGTTCAGGATTTTTTCAACGTAAATTCTCGGCTTATGATCTGGCCTTAATGACACGTCAACTTTCTGTTTTGGTCGCTGCTGCGATTCCTTTAGAGGAAGCATTACGAGCAGTTGCCAAACAAAGTGAAAAAGTGCATGTACAAAATCTTTTACTTTCGGCACGTTCAAAAGTGCTTGAAGGGCACTCTTTGGCTCAAGCGATGCAACAAACAGGACGCTTTCCAGATTTGTATATTGCGACCGTTGCTGCGGGTGAACGTTCAGGGCATTTAGATTTAATTTTAGATCAATTATCTGATTACACCGAAAACCGCTTTGCCATGCAAAAGAAAATTCAAGGTGCGATGATCTATCCAATCATCTTGATGTTTATGTCTTTTGCGATTGTGATGGGGTTGATGACATATGTTGTTCCAGACATTGTTAAAACCTTTGACCAAAGTAAGCAAGCCTTACCATGGATCACTGTAGCACTGATGAAAGCCAGTGAGATTATTCGACAGGCATGGCCCTTTATGCTGGTTTTTAGTGTGGTTGGATTTTTCTTATTAATTCGTTTTTTGCGAACTTCTGCAGGGCACTATGCTTTTGATCGTTTAACACTCAGATTGCCATTATTTGGTAAATTATCTCGTGGTATAAATGCGGCACGTTTTGCCAGTACCTTATCTATTCTGACTCAATCAGGTGTACCGCTCGTAGATGCTTTGAAAATTGGGGCCGCTGTGAGTAGTAATTGGGTAATACGAGATGCTGTCAATATTGCAGCAGAGAAAGTCACTGAGGGTGGAAATCTTGCTACGCAATTGGAGCGTTGTGGTTATTTCCCACCGATGATGGTACAAATGATTAAAAGTGGTGAAGCTTCGGGAGAGTTAGACCGAATGTTGAGCCGTGCATCAGATATGCAGGATCGAGAAGTATCTTCATTTATTTCAACACTATTGGCTTTATTGGAGCCATTAATGTTGGTGTTTATGGCGGGTATTGTTTTGGTTATTGTGATTGCAGTTATGTTGCCAATCGTCAATATGAACAATATGATTTAAGCCAATTATTTTTATAAAGAATATATAGAGAGTAAGCAGATGCAACGAAAGATGAATAGGACTCGTCAGTCAGGTTTTACCTTAATTGAAGTGATGGTTGTGATTGTTATTTTAGGCGTACTTGCAGCATTGATCGTACCCAATGTGATGGGACGTGGTGAAAAAGCCAAAGTTGACACCACTAAAATTGCATTAAAAGGTGTAGCGGGTGCTTTAGATCAATATAAATTGGACAATGGGCGTTATCCGACAAGCCAAGATGGTGGTTTAGATGCGCTTGTCAATCAACCCGCAACGGCTAAAAACTGGTTACCTGGTGGTTATGTTAAAGGTGGTTATCCGAAAGACAGTTGGGAAAATGATATTCAATATGTGATCCCTGGTTCTGAAGGTCGTAAGTTTGATTTATATTCTTTTGGTGCCGATGGTAAACAAGGTGGTGAAGGAAATGATGCTGATATTTATTACCAACCTTAATTAAAGAATATTTAAGTTATAGTTTATTGAGTTAATCACTTCATTGAATCGAGTTAATAAATATTGAGTGAAGTGATAATCTTTCTTGTTTGCTAAAATGTACTTAATTTATTGAAATATAACAGCTATTTAAAATAACGATGTTTGAGAGTTATAATAAGAATTATTCCCATATTTAATAGTTACAAGAAAGTTAAATTGTGTATAAAAATAGACTTTTTATTTAATTAAAAGCTTGCATAATAGTTCTCAGGGCAATCTGAATTGCTGAGGAGGATGAGATGAAAGCATTATTATTACCAGATGAAATCAGCCAATTTCATTGGACTATGCTCAAATCTGTTCTTTTAATTTTGAGCCTATTACCGATTAGCCAGTTTTTTCTCAATATTTGGCAAGTTGCCGATGCCAATAGCCAGATCATGATTGGTTTTATGGCGATTAGCGTATTTAGTGCATTATCTATTATTAGTTTTTATAATGCCTTAAATTTGACAGTATTTCAGTTGAAAACTGAATTCTCATCATTATTAGAACAATATTTAGTACGTTCATATTGTTATGTGCCAATGTTATTTTTAGCTGCAATGATGTCTTATTTGGTGACTCAACTTTAGTTGAAATATCATGGAAAACCGAGGGTATAATCCTCGGTTTTTTTTGCACGATGATTTAGTAATTCAAGTTTCAACTAAGTCGGCTGAACAAGGCTCATGGTGATTTTGCGCACAATAGGTAAGATAAAAAGTAACACTGGAAAGGCAATCAGCCAAGAAATCCCCCAAGCTGAAAGCCATGTGTATAGCGAAAAATTCTCAAAACCCATGCTTCTGAATGTACTGATACATGAAACAATAAATGTCATGATAATAGATAGTAACAGAGGTAAAACAATCGCTGCATAGCGATGTGGAATCTTTTTAAAATTAAAATAAGACGATTTAGAATTTTGCATTTTTTACTCCGTAAACCAACAAACGCCAGTGCCGCACCAAAATATTAAAATTTTGATTAAAAATAGCCCCAAGCCTTGTTGGAGATATGTTGGCACGTTGATTGACGTAAACGTTTACGGCTTTATGATCAGCGAAAATAATTTAGCATAAACTTGAAAAAAATATAATAAAAATGCACCGAAAATATTTTCAATTTCGTTTTGATAAGACTTGGGTTGGGGCTAGGTTGAACATGATTGTCTTTTTAACAGGATCATTTGTCTGTTTTATATAAGGTTGATTGCTTTAAATTTATCTAAAATGATTTTATCTCTCGAGATGAACTGATAAAAATACGAGGACTCAGCAATGCAACAAATAGAATGGAATGACTTTCTTAAAGTAGAGTTAAGGGTCGGAAAAATTATTCAAGCCGAAGTATTTGAGAAAGCGCGTAAGCCTGCTTATATTTTGCATGTTGATTTTGGCGAAGCGCTTGGTGTAAAGAAATCGAGTGCGCAAATTACCAACCTATATCAACCTGAAGATTTAATTGGGAAGCTGGTGGTTGCTGTTGTGAATTTTCCCAAAAAACAAATTGGACCGATTCAATCAGAGTGTTTAGTGGCGGGTTTTCATAATCAAGATGGGCATGTGACGTTGTGTGTGCCTGATGCAAATGTACCATTGGGAACAAAGTTACTTTAACAATCGAATCAAGCTTTTTGTTGAAGTTTACCTCATCTCCTTAAACCAGAGATGAGGGATTCAAATATTAACGTCTAGATTTAAAGCTAATATCGACTGCTTTAGGGCGATAGATCCAGCCCAAAATTAATAATAATAGGGAGAGCAACAAAATAGGATAATCACTAAAGCGGGTGTACCAAGTTTCGCCTTGCATGGCAGGTAAGTCACCACGAAGCACAGCTTTTTGATCTACAGGGGCTTGTTTTACAATATGCCCATTGTGGTCAATAAATGCTGTTACGCCTGTATTGGTAGCACGAATAAACCAGCGTCCATTTTCTTTGGCACGCATTTGCACCATTTGAAGATGTTGTAATGGCCCTGCTGTACCCGTGAACCATGCATCATTAGAAACAGTCACTAAAAAGTCACTATTAATCGCATTACGTCGAGTGAGATTCGGATAGGCCACTTCATAACAAATGGCTGCAGCCAAATCATGTCCTTTAATATTAAAAGGCTTTTGATTGGATGCACCTTGGGAAAATCCACTCATGGATGGATCATTTTGTAGCGCAGGTAACACCCAAGCCAACAATCCTGAAAGTGGAATATATTCACCAAAAGGCACTAGACGTTGTTTTTTATATAAGCCTGAAGAATCTGCGCCAGAAGCCATCATACTGTTGTAGTACATCGGATAGCCATTTTTTTGTGATTCTTTTAAGTCCCAATAAGGAATACCCGTTACCCATGCTGTGCCTGAACTTTTGGCTTGTTGATCCATCATATCCAAGAATTGTTGAATATCTGTTTGGAACAGTGGAATCGATGATTCTGGCCAAACAATCAGATCACGCCCCCATTCAGTACGGCTTAAATTTACATAAATTTCTAAGGTTTTAACCTGATATTCAGTCAACCATTTTAAATCTTGCGGAATATTGCCTTGAATCAAAGAAACGGAGAGCGGCTTTTCTGCTTTCGGTTGTACGAAAGTGATAAATGATGCAGCCCATGCGCCAAGGATTAAAATGATTGCAGGAAAGATCCAAAAGACTTTTCTATTTAAAATTTCAACCAATGCACAGGCAAGGATAATCACAACAAAAGATACTGCAAACACACCAAAGAGTGGAGCATAGCCATCTAAGAGTCGTTCAGTAAATGCGTAACCTGCAAATAACCAAGGAAAACCTGTAAAGACCCAAGTCTTGGACCATTCAAAAATAACCCACAAAGGAGCGAAAGTTAATGGTGTTTCAGGGAAGAATCTACGATATACCCAAGTCTGAATTGCGGTAAAAAGCCCCATGACAATGGCCATGATGGCGATCATCAAGACACTCAATACAGCATTGGTATCCCCATACACATGAATCGAGGTATAGAGCCAGAATGCGCCAACAAACCATAGACCAAAGCCATAGCTTAAGCCAATCGCAAATGCTTGGCGTGGTGTACGGCCTTTTAAGCAAGCATATAGCAGGGCAGGCGATAAAATTGCCAACCACCACCAGTAATAAGGCGCCAGTGCTAAACTGAACACTGCGCCTGATATTAACGAAATCAATAATGGGAAAATGAAGGGCAGCTGTTTTTGTTGTTGGGATGAATTTAACAGCTTATCAAAGTATGCTCTCATTTATGTACAGCTCGAATCAGATGAATAGTGCGCGCATCTGCTTCAATAATTGTAAATTCCCAATCCTCAAGCTCAACCACTTGGCCTTGAAGATCACTCACTAGACCAATTTCTTGAAGCAGTAATCCGCCCATAGTCTCTACTTCATCGTCAGGAAATTCAGCATCTAAAACATTGTTAAAATGTTCTATTGGTGTAAGTGCCTGCACAATCCATGTATTGGCTGTGGTATGTGTTGTATCTGGAATGATAAATTGTGCTTCTTCGTCAACGTTATCATGCTCATCTTCAATTTCGCCGACAATCTCTTCTAGAATATCTTCTAAAGTGACCAGACCTGCTGTTGAACCATATTCATCAATTACAATGGCAATATGGGTTTGAGTGTTTTTTAACATCCTCAAAACTTGGTCGGAACGTGCACTTTCTGGGACAAATAATGGCTGACGCATTAACGCATGCACATCTACAACAGATGAACGATCAGTTAAAAAGGGTAAAAGATCTTTAGCAAGTAAAATACCCACCACGTTTTCAGGCTGATCAGAAGAAAAAACAGGGAAACGTGAATGTGCAGACTCAATAAGAATGTCTAAAATATCAAGAAGTTGATCATCTTCTTGTAAGCTGACCATCGCTGTGCGCGGAGTCATGACTTCACGGATTTTTGTTGCAGGAAGGTCTAATACGCCTTCTAACATTGCAACAGTATCGGGTTCTAAAAAACGACGTGAATCTTGTACTAATTTTAGCAGTTCATCTCGGGTTTCTGGCGCTGTTCCTAACCATTTGCGTAAGCCACGCATTCCCCACGATGGGCCTGATTCCTCGTGCATGATCTTTCCTAAAGACGTTTAATATCTAGTAAATGTTTTTTTATCATACCGAAGAAAACACAGATGTCTATCTATTAACTAAGGTAAATAGATGAATGTATGTGTCATATTATAGATATATTGCAAGCCTTATTCATTATTTGAGTTTGTGTTAAAATTATTGAGTGATTTCGCTTCTTTTTGAGAATAGATAATGTCTGAACCGATGCCTAAAGCAAGCATTCAATTAAACACGCGTGGACTACGTTGTCCTGAGCCTGTAATGATGTTGCATCAAGCAATTCGTAAATCTAAATCAGGTGATGTGGTTGAAGTATTTGCAACTGATAATTCAACCTCTTGGGACATTCCTAAATTTTGTATGCATCTCGGTCACGAGTTGATTTTACAAGAAGAAGTGCTAGATGATGCTGGAAATAAGGAATTTCACTATTTAGTGAAGAAAGGTTAAAAGAAAACGGGTAAGTAATTATAGATGCAAAAACAAGAATTTGAAGTGCATCTGACAGCGGATATTAAAAGTCCAGTGATGTACCATCAGTTTAAAACGATGTGTAAACAGTTAGATGCTAAGCCTCTTGAAATTATACTTGCCCGTGGTATGTATTCTAAACAGATTATGCTCTCTAAATGTGTTTACTCAGCGGATTTAAGTACTGTCCTTGAGGATATTGTGCCTTGGATCAAGGCGTTTGAACAACAGAATATTCAAATTATCCGAACCAAGATTGAACTTCCATTTCAAGATTCTCAAACAGATCAACAGTCTATTTATTATTATGAATGGCATGCTTTGATTGAATGTAGAGATGCTTTTGAACTTAAACAACTATGTGAGCATCATCAAGCACACTTGTCTCAAAATGCTTTAAAACGCCGTGAGAACTTTCGATTTTTAACATTACGCGAAATAGGAACAGCAGATTTTTTCTTGAAACGCTTAGAGTTGTTGCGCATAGCATTATTAAACCAACATAGAGTGATTGCTAAAGAAAGATTTGAGATTTGTATTTATGATACCAATATCATGTTAGATCATGGATGGTTATCTTAAATAGACATAGATAAAGAAGAATGTAAATGAATGAAATAAAGCAAAAGGCTTGTGAGGGCCTGATTCGACGTTTTGCAGAAAGCCACCAGTACTTTCCTTTTATGCTAAAAGGAAGTTTCTTAACTCGGCAATATTTTCCTGCGCATATTGAACGTAAACCACAAGATTTAGATTGGATTTGTTTAAAACCATTAATCGATCGACATTTTGTTCAGGATCATTTGAATGAATGGATGTGCTACTTAACAACTGTAGATTTTAATGATGGTATTCGTTATGAACCATTTTCGAAAGATAATTATTGGTGGGAGTTGGAGTATGTAATGGCAGAAGACTTTCCAACAGTCAGTACAAATATTATCGCATGGGTGAATGGGCAAAAAACTGAAATAGATATTGATGTTTCATTTAATCTTGAAATTCAAGATATTCACAACAGACTTATTTATCATCCTTTTGTTGGTAAGGACTTCCGATTGGCACAAACCCCATCTTTAGCTACGCAAATTGCATGGAAGTTACACCAATGTATTGTGAACCCACGCTATAAAGATATATTTGATTTGACCTATTTACTCAAGCATCCATCATTTTCGGATATTTTTGCAAAACTTTATGCCATAGAAATATTGAAAAGTGAATGTCAAAGAGATGGTTTGGTTTTGACTAAGTTTTTGTATTTGAATCAACCTATTTTGGCTGATGCTTGTATGAAGCTGGCACAAAATTGGCAGAATGAAAGATCTGAGATTCAGTTTGCAAATTTAGATGATATTCCCGAGAAATTTGAAGATTTTTGGAATATTTTTACTCAGTCATTGCTTGATGCGGAGTTATTAGAGTTAATTGATTCAACACCCTAATCAAAGAGTTTTACAAAATTAAAAATGACAGAATTTTGACTTATGATTATAATCTAAACATATTTTTTAATAATAATTAACTCATTCAAATGAACAGCTTACTAAATAGCATTTATAAAATATTGGATCAGCTTGGACTAAACGCACAAAAACGAGCTTTGCATATCCAATTTAGCAATCCTAATTTGACTGCTCAAGTCTTCTTACAACGCATCGATGGACAACATGGTCTGAACCAAGGCGTGTCTATTGAATTGATTTGCCTTGCCACTTCGGCTGTGATTCCGCTTAAACAATTCATTGGTAGCCAAGTGGCCATCGATCAAGTCACAGATCATGGACAACTGTTTCGTAGTACAGGGGTGATTACCGAAGCAGCACAAGGGCAGAGTGATGGTGCACTGACGCTATATAAACTCAAACTCGAAGATGCCACTTCACTGTGGCATAAACGCCGTAACAGCCGAGTGTTTATGAATAAGTCGGTTGTTCAAGTCATAGAAGCGCTGTTTAAAGAATGGCAAGACAAAAGCCCACTCTTTGCCTCCAGTCTAAGCCTCGATAAAAGTGGTCTTAAAAAAGACTACGATATCCGACCATTCATTATGCAGAGCAATGAAAGTGACTATGCATTTTTAACCCGCTTGATGCGCAGTGAGGGGATCAACTGGCTGATTGATGAAGCACAGTTGATTGTGCCTAGTTCTGCGACTCAAATTCAACCACAAAAACTGCGTTTGGTGGATGATAATAACGAATACAAAGCGCTAGAACGAAGAAAAATTCGTTTCCAACGTAGCAGTGCCACAGAACAACAAGACAGCATCACCAGCTTTATTGGACAACGCAGCTTACAACCCACTGCTGTCCATGTACAACGCTGGCAAGCAGATGTGTTAGAGCAAGAAGAGGGTGCAGGCAGTGTTCAAAGTAAACATCAACATAGCCAAAACCAAAACAATGCCAGTCTTGGTTTAGAACAAGCTTGGCATATCAGTCCAGCATGGATTCAAGACCTGAATGGTGAAGATCAAGCAACCGCTTCAAATAACAATCAGATTGAAAAGATTAACCAAAACCTCAGTCATTATTACGATGCTCAATCCAAACAATTTATAGCCAATTCCACTGTACGCGATGCACAAGTGGGGTATTGGTTTGAGTTGAACGAACACCCAGAAATAGACCAACACAGTGGCTCAGATAAAGAATTTCTGATCACGTCAAAGACATTCTATAACCAGAACAACTTACCCAAAGACCTGAGCGAACAAATCAATCGCTTGCTCCAACAAAGTGATTGGGTCAATTCAAATGTAGACTCAAACAACCCAGAACGCCAAGCCAATCAATTGGTACTACAACGCCGTAATATCACCACTGTTCCTGAATACCACCCACTACAACATCGTCCTAGTACCCATCCACAACGAGCCAAAGTGGTTGGGCCAAGTGGAGAAGAAATTCATGTCGATGAATGGGGGCGCATTAAAGTTCGCTTCCTATTTACCCGTAATGAAGATCATAGTCATGATGGTGGTGCAGGGAGCAATGACAACGATACTGATTCCGCTTGGGTGGATGTACTGACCCCGTGGGCAGGTGAAGGCTATGGTGCGCGGTTCTTACCGAGGATTGGTGAGATTGTCGTGATAGATTTCTTTGATGGCAATATTGACCGACCATTTGTGGTGGGGCGTATCCATGAAGCGCAACGAAGCCCAACGAAATTTGATGACAAAGGGCAATTGCCTGATACTAAAAAACTGGCAGGGATCAAAAGTCGAGAAGTTAAAGGCAGTGGCTATGGGCAACTTAGATTTGATGATACCACAGAGCAAATCAGCAGCCAGCTACAAAGCAGTCACGGTGCGAGTCAACTCAATCTCGGTAATCTGAGCCATCCTAAAGAAACTGATACCAGTGAAGGACGAGGCGAAGGCTTTGAACTAAGAACAGACCAATGGGGAGCGTTACGAGCTGGGCAAGGCCTACTACTGAGTACCTATGCTCAAGACTCAGCTTCAGGTAATCATCTTGATGCAACTGCGGCGAAAAGTCAGTTAGAAAGCAGCCTAAATAATTCTAAGGCCTTAAGTGAAGTTGCCAAGAATCAGCAAACTGATCCTTTAGAAAATTTAGATCATTTGAAATCTTTTATTTCATCTTTGGAAAAAGGTGAATCCCGTGAAGCAAAAAATCAAGCAGATATCTTTAAGCAAGCCCTGATGTTATTGGCTTCACCCAATTCGGTTGCGCTTGCTACTAATGAAGATCTACATCTTTCTGCCGATCGACAAATCTATGAAACTGCGGGTGATAGTATCAACCTAAGCACACAAAAGGCTTTGATTGGGCATGCCAGTGCTAAGATCAGTCTTTTTGCGGCACAAGAAGGGGCAAGATTATTTGCAGGGAAAGGTAAAGTTGAGATCCAAGCACAAGGCGATGGTGCGGATTTGATTGCACGTAAAGGTATTCAAATTATTTCGACCGAAGACAAGATCGAGATTAAAGCGGATAAGAAAATTATTTTGATTGCAGATGGTTCTCAAGTTGAAATTAGTAGTGCAGGTGTCTTACCGACCACTGCAGGTAAGTTTGAGAGTAAGGCGGGGCAGCATAAGTTTTTGGGTGGGGAAAGAGTTAACTTTGAAATTCCTTTTCTACCAAGTAAGAATATATACTCTCATCAGTTTATCTTAAAGAATAAGCAAGGTGAAATCATGCCGAATACTAGTTATGTTTTAAATGGAGCAAATGGGAAAAAATTTAAAGGTAAAACAGACAAAGAGGGTAAAACAAATAGGATTTATACAGCTGAGCAAGAAAAATTTAGCTTGGATGTGGAACTATAATAATGAATGAGAAAAAATATATTACTGAGATTAATCAGCCTATAACAGAAATTGAAGTTAATGAGTATTATTTAGTTATTGGTACAGAGGCTAATGCTTCATATGCATATCAAAATGCAAAGATAACATTCTCCTCGAAATCGGCTAAACATCAATATTTAACAGGCCCTAATTTAGACTGGGGACATGCTTTTTTTTATGTTGTAGAAAATGATGATGTTTTTAGTTTTTTTAGTTTTGGCCCTAGCGCTGGAAAGAAGCTTGGTGAAAATAAAGTAATTGGAAATGCTTCAACATGTCAATATCCGATTGGTGAGGTAGCTCAATTATATGTTCTAAATATTAGTGAAGATGACGCAAAAAAAATAAAAAATGAAGTAAGTAAAATGTATGAGAAATCAAATAATCATTTTTATAATCATGAAACAAATGAATGGGAGCAAAAGAAATCAAATGATAAAAAATATAGAGCAATTACCAATGAAACTTGTGCAAAAGAAGCTTATAGAATTCTTTCAGATATTTTAGATAAAAAAATTCCTAATGCCTATGGCTATGTAAAAATGTATGGGATATCGAAAAAGGCTATATGTCCATTTGCATGGAATGAACATTTATTTAATTCTAATTTAAAACATTATAGTTACCCAGAGTATCCAAATGTAGGAAAAGCAAAAGAGCTATTAGCTGCATTTAAATTTAAAATAAATAATGAGGAGGAAGATTTGAAATATACTTACTTTTTAAGAACAGATTCAGCTAATAATATGAATTATGGTGTTATGGTTCCTGAGTTTGATGATGAGAATACTACAGACTGGTTTTTAAGTGAGGGTGATGAAGATCCTCTCAAAATATACTCATATTTTAATGGTTAGATAATGTATTATTTTAAGTTGATAAGTTTATTATTGTTTTTAATATTTAATTCAACTGTAAATTCCAAAACAATGGATGACAAGATGATTGATAATACTATTATGTTGATAAATGAAATCACAAGAGTGGGTGAAACAGAAAAGTGGAATAGTAGTCTCTTCTTTGAGGGAGCTTTGAAAGTGCATGTGCTAAAAGATGGAACTTTAACTGATAGAGGCGTATACGTTTTATCTAAAAATAAATTTGGTTATCCAGCCACAATCAAAGTCTTAAACTTAAATGATAAAGAGAAAAAATATAAATTTGTTTTTTCCCCATCAAATCAACCTGTGTTTAAAAAACCGATAAAGGCTGTTGTAAAGTTGTTAAAAGAAAATAATATTTTCTTTAAATATTCGGAGCTGGTTGAAAAAGAATCAGCGATTTACTCTAGTCCGTACAGCCCAAATACATTATATAAACATATATTTGGTAATCAAAAAAATAATTCTATAATATATGAATTTTATTCATCAAAAAATGAAATTGAAAGTCAAATAAACTATGTTAGGCTGGTTGTTCTATTTGGTGGTGGAGATAAGTAGTATAAATTTTTCGTTAAAAACGAAATTTAATTAATGACAATAAACCCGCCGAAGCGGGTTTATTGATTTACATATTCGGGTAGTTTGGACCACCGCCACCTTCCGGTGTTACCCAAGTGATGTTTTGAGATGGATCTTTGATATCACAGGTCTTACAGTGAACACAGTTCGCAGCATTAATCTGGAAGCGCTTAGAACCGTCATCATTTTCCATAATTTCATAAACACCAGCAGGGCAGTAGCGTTGAGCTGGCTCATCCCATTTTGGTAAATTGACATTGACTGGAATAGAAGCATCCGTCAGCTTTAAGTGAGCTGGCTGATTCTCTTCATGGACAGTATTCGATACAAATACAGAAGATAAACGGTCAAAGGTTAATTTACCGTCTGGCTTTGGATAGGTCGGTTTAAATGTCGCAGCATCTACAGTTTTTAATGCACTAAAGTCAGGTGCAAGGTCATGTAAGGTAAATGGCACTTTAAAGATATTTTGATCGATAAAGTTAAATGCACCACCCATCCATAAACCGAATTTATGCATTGCTGGACCAAAGTTACGTGAACGATGTAACTCTTCTTTTAACCAACTGTTGTTGAATTTGTCCGTATATGCAGTTAACTCTTTGGCAAAGAAATCCTCGCCTTCAGTGACACGCGCAACCGCTAAATCGCCACCTTTCTCATGACCCGCTTGGATTGCTTCAAATACAGCTTCACCGCACAACATACCCGATTTCATCGCAGTATGAGAGCCTTTGATTTTAGCAAAGTTTAAGAAACCTGCATCATCACCAATTAAGCAACCGCCTGGGAAGGTTAGTTTAGGTAGAGAGTTTAGACCACCTTTAACAACTGCACGTGCGCCATAAGAAATACGTTTACCACCTTCAAGATATTGCTTGATCAGTGGATGTGTTTTCCAACGTTGCATTTCAGCAAAAGGATACATGTGTGGATTTTCATAAGATAAATCGACAATCATACCCAAGGTCACTTGGTTGTTTTCAGCGTGATATAACCACCAGCCGCCTGAAGAACCTGTTTCTGCCAAAGGCCAGCCTGAACCATGCATTACTAAACCAGGTTTATGTTTAGCAGGGTCGATTTCCCAAAGTTCTTTGATCCCGATACCGTAATGTTGCGGATCAGCATCTTGATCTAAGTTGTATTTTGCAATCAGACGTTTACCGAGGTGTCCACGACAACCTTCTGCAAAAATTGTGTATTTTGCATGAAGCTCGTAGCCAGGAGTAAAGTTGTGCGTCGGTTCACCATCTTTACCAATACCCATATCACCAGTTTGGATGCCTTTTACAGAACCATCTTCATGATAAAGGATGTCTGAAGCAGCAAAGCCCGGGAAGATAGAAACTTCTAACTCTTCCGCTTTTTGACCTAACCAACGCACTACATTACCCAATGAAATAACATAGTTACCATCATTGTGCATAGTTTTAGGAACCATCCAGTGTGGTGCTTCTTGTGACTTTTCGGCAGACATGAGGAAATAAGTTTTGTCCTCAGTCACAGGTACATTTAAAGGTGCACCTTGTTCTTTCCAGTCAGGGAAAAGTTCATTGATTGCACGAGGTTCAAGTACAGCACCAGAAAGGATATGCGCACCAACTTCAGAGCCTTTTTCAACCACACAGACGGAAAGGTCTGGAAGATTGTTTTCAAGAGCTAATTGACGAATTTTAATCGCAGCAGAAAGACCCGCAGGGCCTGCGCCTACGATCACTACGTCAAACTCCATCGATTCGCGTTCGATGTGTTCCATGTAGGACTCCTCATATTTCTAAGGGTGGCAACCGTGAGCATTTATTGGGAATTAATAAATCGGTGCTGCCATGAGTGTTCTAAAAATTCCGTGATACGAATTAACGCTCGTACCAATAATATATTTTGCGCTAGTATAGTTAGAAACCCTAATCTAGCCAATTGGCTGAGTCGTATTATTTTTAAGTCAGCAAGGCATAAACCATGGTAAATCAAAATAATTCAACATCAGCGGCTCAAAATCAGCCAGATTCTGATGATAAAAACTTAATGAGCATTGCACAATACTTAAAAGATGTACAGGCGGGTCACAAAAGGTCAATACCCCCTTTAGAGCAGTGGCAGCCAAAGCATTGTGGCAAAATGGATTTGATAGTAAAAGCCAATGGAGAATGGTGGCACGAAGGTCAATTGATCAAACGCCAAGCGCTTTTAGACCTGTTTACAAAAGTACTTTGGAAAGAAGATGGAAAGTTCTATTTAAAAACCCCAGTTGAACAGATTGAAATTCAAGTTGAGGATGAACCTTTATTGGTCAATCAAGTTGATCAGGTGAATCTCGATGGGCAGGTCTATCTACAAGTGACCACCACCAATCAAGACATTACACTGATTGATCCAGAACACCCTATATTTATGCGTGAATATCAAGGTGAGTTAAGACCTTATGTACATATTCGTTTCGGGATAAATGCCTTGATTCAACGTTCTGCTTTTTTTCATCTGATTGAATATGGGAAATTGCTTGAAAATGAACAAGGAGATACCATTTTATCTTTAGAAAGTGGTGATTTTCACTTGCAATTAGGGACTTGAGGTTTAATCTTGTTAATTATTTTTACCGTATGCCAATAGTGGATCAAATGAGCGCGATTCTTCCTCTCTCTCCTCTAGAAAATCCAATGCCAAAAGCCTTGGCAGATGCCCCGATTGGTATTTTTGATTCAGGTATCGGTGGGCTTTCTATTGCACAGGAAATTGCCAATTATTTGCCAAATGAACGTATTGTTTATTATGCCGATACTGCACATGTCCCTTATGGCCCACGGACGGATCAAAATATTCGTGAATTAACTGCGCAAGCAATCGAGTGGTTATATCGTCAAGGTTGTAAAATCGCAGTTGTGGCATGTAATACCGCTTCAGCATTTAGTCTGGATTATTTACGTGATCATTATGGTGAAAACTTTCCTATTGTTGGGCTGGTGCCTGCTTTAAAGCCAGCAGTGCTACAAACCCAGTCTAAAGTGGTTTCAGTTTTGGCTACACCTGCCACTTTTCGTGGAAAATTGATCAAAGATGTGATGCAGCGTTTTGCAGAACCTGCCAATGTTGAAGTACTGACGATTACCAATCTTGAACTGGTTCCCTTGATTGAATCTGGACGTTATAACAGTTTGGAATGCAAACATAGCCTGCAAAAGGTTTTAGATCCAGTCATTGCCAAAGGTTCAGATTATTTGGTGTTGGGTTGCACCCATTACCCTTACTTAAAACAAAGTATTCAAGAATTATACGGCCCTCAGCTTAACTTAATTGATTCTGGATTAGCGGTTGCACGACAAACGGCGCGTATATTGTTAAAAAATGAGTTAATATCAAGTAGCTTGCAAGAAAAAGGGGTGCGTTTACAATGTTTTGTGAGTGGGGAAAATGCAAAACAATTAGAAAATGTCATCAAACATCTCATACAACCAAAAATTACATGGTCTGTAGAAAATATTGTTGAAAAACTCGGCTAATTCTTTCAATATTGAACAGATTTAATATATTTTCATAAGTGTAGGGCATATCCAACTTAAAGCTCATGGATGGATTTAAGTAGGGTGTGACAAGAATGGGTTAACCTATGCTCGATAAACGGTATCAAGTTTTTATTACAACATCTGGCAAAGAAATGCAGCCAGAACGGATGGTCGTGTCACAAACCCTTATAGGGATGGGTTTTTTTTCTTGGGGATTAGAACAACGGACACCATTAAGTACCGCATTTGCACGTCGTCAGATAGATGACTGTGATTACGTTTTATTGTTGTTAGGGAGTCAGTACGGTGAACAATCTGTTTCAGGGGTGAGTTATTTACATCTTGAATATATTTATGCGGTGACCAAACAGAAACCAATTATTGTATTTATGCATGAGAGTCCTGAATTTCGCGAACCGCATTTAAAAGAAGAAAGTACGCTGCTAAAAGAAAAGTTTAATGAATTTAGACATCAACTACAAAAAGAAGTTGAGCAAGTCGTTACTTATCGAACTTTACGAGATTTAGAACTTGCGGTACGTTCATATATGCCACAAATGCTAGAGCGCTATCCTGTTGTAGGATGGGTAAGACCTCAGAATATTCAAGTCCTACAAGATGAGATTGATCGTTTAAAAGCGAAGTTGGCGCATATTTCCGTAGAGCAAGGGAAAAAAGAAGCAGATCCATTTTTAACTTTACCCAAAGTTTCATTACATGAAGTGTTTAATTTTGATTATCGAATGCATGCCTATCAAGATGGTAATTTTAAAGAGTTATCGCCAGCGCGTGAGATGACTTGGGCTGAGCTGTTAAAAATCTTATCAGTTGAATTTAGACAACCGACGTCTGAGGATTTTTTCTCTAAAGTCTTAAACGAATATTTGAATAATACGGGTTTAACCGACGCACAAGTGGTGATGCCACGTGCCCATGCTGTGTCTAGAGCGCAGATTAATGTGCGTTCATTGCATACGATTAAGCAGCAAGTCCGTCAAAATGAATGGATCATTCCTGTGGGGCGTGATGATCGTCAGCGTATGCTATGGCAGATGACAGATAAATGCGTAAAATTACTTGAAAATTCACAACGTATTAGCAGTCGCTCTTCAATTTTTTAAGTTAAATAAATTGAGTGAGTCAAGATAAAAAATTTTGTTTAGATAAAGACTCTGTTAAGCTGATCATACGAGATAAACTATTGTGTAAATCGGGTGAAAATGTCTTTATCTAAACCTAAAGTTCTGATTATTATTGCCAATTTAGGGACACCAGATGCGCCTACAGCTCCAGCTGTTCGGGCTTTTTTAAAGCAGTTTTTATCAGATCAGCGTGTCATCGAAATTCCCAAAATTTTATGGGCAATTATTTTAAATGCATTTGTTCTGCCTTTTCGACCAACGCGTGTTGCTGAAGCTTATGCACAAGTCTGGTCAAATGATTCACCTATGCGTGAAATTCTATTTGAACAAGTTGAATCGCTACAAAAAAAATTAATAAGTACCAATGCTGATTTAGATTTAGAGATTGTGCCAGCAATGACCTATGGGCGACCAGGTATTGATGCTGTATTGAATGATGCGAAAAACAAGCAGTATGACCATATTATTCTTTTTCCGTTATTTCCACAGTATTCGGCAACATCAACCGCCCCTTTATATGATGCCGTTGCACAATGGTTGTTAAAGCAACGCAATATCCCGGGTTTAAGTTTTATTCGAGATTATTATCAACACCCACTTTATATTCAGGCGCTAGCCAACAGTGTGCGTGATTATCAGCAGCAATATGGACCAGCCACTAAACTGTTGATGTCTTTTCACGGGATCCCACAGCCTTATGCAGATAAAGGTGATCCTTATGCAGAGCGTTGTCGTATCACTGCACTTAAGGTGGCACAGCTGTTGAATTTAAGAGACGACCAATGGGCGATCAGTTTCCAATCCCGTTTTGGCAAACAAGAATGGGTAAAACCTTATACCGACCAGCTCTTACAAGAGTGGGCAGTGCAAGGTGTTGAATCTGTTCAAGTGTTAAGCCCTGCATTTTCGGCAGATTGTTTAGAAACCTTGGAAGAGCTGGCGATTCAAAATGCTGAATTATTTTTAAAAGCAGGGGGCAAACACTATGCTTACATTCCTGCATTAAATAGCCGTGCGGATCATATTGACTTATTTGAGCAACTTTTACAGACTCAATTGAATACACTCAAGTTTCATTTACAGGTATAGGGTTTTTTAGGAAAATTATCATGTTACAAGTCAAGATTGTACCCGTTACTGCATTCGCCCAAAATTGTTCTATTGTTTGGGATTCGGAAACCAAAGAAGCGGTATTGATTGATGCTGGTGGTGAGCCTGAGAAATTAAAACAAGAAGTTGAAGCATTAGGACTGACAGTCAAAGCATTGTGGTTAACACATGGTCATTTGGATCATGCTGGTGCGGTAGGTGCATTGGTCAAAGAATGGAATGTGCCTGTGATTGGTCCGCATAAAGAAGACCTGTTTTGGTTAGAAATGATTCAAGAAGTATCTGCCCGTTATGGTTTTCCAGTGCCTGAGCCTGTTCATGTCAATCAATGGTTAGAGGGTGGTGAAAAGTTAATGCTAGGCGATGAAGAGTTTGAAGTGCGTTTTGCACCTGGACATACGCCTGGCCACGTCATTTTTTACAATGCCAAAAATGGCGTGCTTTGGACAGGAGATGTGCTGTTTAAAGGTTCAATAGGCCGTACTGACTTTCCAAGAGGTAACCATCAACAGCTCTTAGATTCGATCCAGCGTGAATGTTTTACCCTGCCAGATGAAACTCAATTTATTTCAGGGCATGGTCCGATGAGTACCATTGGTTTTGAAAAGCAGCATAACCCTTTTGTGGCAAGCAAAGCAGGTTAAGTATTCATTGTCTGACTTCATTATAAAAAATAATTAATAATAAAATTGTGAAGTCGTAGATGATTTATTCATCATTGTTTTTCTAATTCAATATTTTATATATGATTAAATGCACGATAAGCCACTTAAATAGTCATGTAAATTATGCTTAGATAAATCGATTAAAGAACAGTGTTTATATTTCTTATTTCACAATAAAGCTTTTAGACATTACTTAATCTATCATTGAAATAAGAGGGACTATTTGCATGATAATATTCAAGAATAGTTGTATTCATTGAAATTAAGTTACTTAATTATTTTAAATCATTTTTATTTTATCATTTCCAATTTGAGTAATAAGATTATAGTTGCAAATAAAATCCCGATTGCTAGAAGAGAAAAATCAAGAATATATACTCCAATAAAAGTAAAAAATACACATAAAATTGCTAAGAGAGCGACAAAAAATTTTAAGCCTATTGACACCTTGACTACTCCACCTTTCATGATGAGTTGAAACTGATTAGACTTTATACAAGTGTGAAAACAAGCTGTATGATATCGCGATATATTCAAAAATAAATGCTTATTGTAAAGTGTAATTGTAAGTTTTTTTAAAATTTTCTAAACAAGAATAAAGTATAGGTAATTAAAGTAAGTGTAGTTTGCTGAAGCTTTTCAGAAAGCTTCAGAATCCTCTGCTTGAGGTGCATCTTCTGTAGGTAATGTATAGTCTCCATTGGCCCAAGCACCTAAATCAATGAGTTTGCAACGTTCAGAGCAAAATGGACGAGATTCATTACCCGCCCAAGTAGACGGTTCGCCGCATCGAGGGCAAGGAAAAGTTTTAGACATATGGAAATCCTCATTTAAAAAAGCAAAAGTCGCAAAGAGTTGTTAAACTTGTGAACGATTTCTTGTTAGTTTGATCTGATTATGTCGATTCGTCAATTTCAAGCACAGCGTATGCATGCTCCTCGTGATTTTCAATGTATTGAAAATAACCCAATTTGTGTAGAAATTGGGGCAGGAAAGGGCAAACATGCTTTGCTCTTTTCTGAACAGCACCCTGAACTGAAATTGATTGCGATAGAAAGAACCCGTGAAAAATTTATTGCCATGCAAAAACAGCATCAGCTGGAAGGTCAAACAAATTTAACTCCTATTCATGCTGATGCATTACCGTGGGTGGTGCATGCACTTTATCCCTATCAGGTACAACAGTTTTTTATTCTCTATCCAAATCCAGAACCGCATAATCCTGCGCAACGCTGGTTAAATATGCCTTTTTTTGAATTTCTGATTTCCAGATTATCGGCAAATGGCAGCATCACTTTAGCTAGTAATATTCCTGAATATATTGCTGAAGCGGAACAGCAATTAAAAAATGTTTGGAAGCTACCTTATGAAAAGCAAGCGATTGCGTCAGATTCAGCACGTACGCATTTTGAAATTAAATATTTAGAACGAGGTGAATTGTGTCAGCAATTGATTATTGCTAAACCTGAGCATTATCAAACACGTTTCGATATTGTTCAGCCACGCCAAGGTAAAACTGTTGAAACCCTATCAGAATCAGAGCCATCTGATGCCAATTAAGAAAATAGCTATCATTGGGGCAGGCCCGGCAGGCTTGATGGCTGCAGATGTTCTTAGTCAATATACTGAGGATTATGAAGTTCATGTTTTTGAACAGAAACCTTCTGCTGCACGTAAATTTTTGATGGCTGGAAAGACGGGGCTGAATATTTCCCATGCAGAAGCATTTGAACAATTTATTCAACGTTATGATCATGGGGAATGGTTAAGACCTTGGGTTGAAAAGTGGGATGCAACTTGGATTCAAAATTGGATGCATCGCTTAGGAATTGAATCCTATGTGGGAAGTTCAGGACGAATTTTTCCTGTAGAAATGAAGGCCGCTCCTTTGTTACGTGCTTGGTTAAAGCAATTGGCAGTGCAGTACGTTCAATTTCATTATCGTCATCAAATAACCGATTTAAAGCAGCAACAACTCGAAATTCTTGATCTCAGGAACAATCAAGCACAGCAGTTAGATTTTGATGCGATTATTCTGGCGTGCGGTGCTGTGTCATGGTCACGTTTGGGCAGTGATGGCGCATGGCAAAAGTGGTTGCCTGCTTCTGAAATTGAAGCGTTTCAAGCGAGTAATGCCGGTGTGGTTCGGGCATGGTCAAACTATATGCAGCCTTTATTTGGTCAGCCTCTTAAACGCGTAGACGCTTGGGTAGATAATTCTGCAAAGACACAAGGTGATATTGTGATTACCCATTATGGACTAGAAAGTGGCTTAATCTATAAGCAGGGGCGATTATTACGTCAGTTGGTACAGCACAATCAACCCCTGTCGATTTATTTAGACTTGTTACCTGATCAAACTGTTCAACAACTTACTCAGAAATTGCAGCCGTCCAAAAAGCAATCCAGTACCAATATCTGGCGCAAAGCAGGTTTAGATACAGTTAAAGCGAATCTGATTCGTGAATTGGTGGATAAATCGGTTTGGAACAACCCAGAAAAATTAGCACAACAGATTAAGCATTTAAAAATTGAGTTAGAAGGATTTCGCCCCATTGAAGAAGCAATCAGTTGTGCAGGGGGTATAAAGCAAGCCGTATTAACTCAGCATTTACAACTTAAATCCAATCCCTCTGTATTTTGCTGTGGTGAAATGCTGGACTGGGATGCTCCGACAGGAGGATATTTGTTAACTGCGTGTTTTGCGACAGGGCGTGCTGCGGGTGAGGGTGTACATCAATATCTCAATACATGAGATTAGGCAAAAAAAATGATGGTGTTTTGATTAAAAATGCGACTTTTATGCTAGTTTGATGCTATTGCCAATAGCCTTTGAAATAGGGAGATTTTCTCAATGTCTGCTGAAAAAATATATACAGGAAGTTGTTTGTGTGACGGTATTCACTATGAGATTCATGGTGAAATTGGAGCGGTGATTGAGTGTCATTGCCAACGTTGTCGTAAAGCCAATGGTACAGCATTTGCGACCAATGCACCAATTCAAAAAGCAGATTTTAAGATTACCAAAGGTGAGGAATTATTGAAAAAATTTGCATCGACAGCAACAACAACACGTTGTTTCTGCCAAGAATGTGGCTCACCAATCATCAGTATTAAAGCAGAAACACCAGATACCTATCGTTTAAGAATTGGAACTTTAGATACAGCTTTAGAACAGAAGCCAACAATGCATATTTTTACTGCTTATAAAGCAGAGTGGGATACCATTTGCGACGGTTTACCTCAATATGATGAGCGTCCATAACCGTGTAGAAAGGGATCGAATAGATCCCTGACTTAATTGTATTGTTGTTATTTTGCAGTTAAAGCATTGCCTTCAAATTTGATGCCATTCCAGCCATTTTGCATAAATTGGCGAATGTTCTGATGGTCTGTTGCATCAGGCGTTGCTAAAACAGCAGCATAATGCTCTGCAAATAGATTCAGTGTTTGTTGTTGATCTAAATCATTTAATTGTGCAAAAGAAAAAACTTTAGCACTGCCTTGGTTCTCTGTGGCAGCATTATGCTGTTGACCATTTTGAAATGCAGTCGGTGTGTGGGTATAACGAGCTTCAATATGACTGATGACATCTGCAAATTTTGCATCGCCTGCTTGAAGTTGTTTCAATAATTCTTGAGCCATGATGTGAAAATTCCGTGTTAAATTGTGCCAATATCATAGCCTATGGTTAAATAATTCAGTAATGCTATTTAATATTTTGAGATGGGCCATTCTTTAACCATATTTGCTAAAATAACAGCATCGAAATCCATAAAAATAGGTCGGTATGAATCGTCATAATATTAAAAATAAAGATTCAAACTTTATTTTGAGCCTGATCGTTCTTTTTGCTGAACGCCCATTATTATTAAAACTACGCCGTATCTTGATGGGTTTTATTCCTTTTCTACAGCTACAAAGTCAGGTCAAGAATCTTGTGTATTTGTCGTGGTTGGTGGATATAGATCAAGTTCGTTCACGCTATCCACAGCCTATTCAGTTATGGGAAAAGCAAGGGAAAACGATTTTTACCATACTGATATATCAGCATGAACATTTTGGTTTTTCTTTTTTAGGTCCATTACGTAAATTGATGCCATCACCGAAACAAAGCAATTGGCGCTTTTATATTGCCCCTATACAACAGGATAAAACGGTGATTTTCGAGCAAGTTGTGATTGACCAGCAGCTTTATGTTTTGAGTGGGCGTTTGGCAAGTGATGCGATGCCAGCACAATATGCAAAGAAATTTGTTCACCAAGTCTCTGAACAGCTGATTCAAACAGAGCTTGAACTTGATCCAGTTTATCAATTATCCAGCACGGTTCAAATCAATACAGATCCGCGCTTACCTGAGGCGTGGCAAAATTTATTCTCTTCATGGGATGAGGCCATTCAATATCTGGCTGAACAAGACCATGCATGGGTAGAATGGGTCGATCAACCTGAAAAACTATCACAAGGGGATATTGAAATGCCTTTTGATTTTAGTCAGGTTCTGCCTGCGCAAGTGCTTAATATTGCTTGCCCCTTGCTACAACAATGGGGTGTTCGTGAACAAGATGTATTTGCCTTTGTTGTGCCAACTTTGGACTTTTATGTCAGAAATGAGTTGCCACTTAAATTAGATCGTTAAGCTTCTCCATGTTAATCTGTGGATAACTATCCGCTTATACACAAGCTGCTTATAAACAAGCTGAGCTGTAAAAAATCGGATGGTGGGTAAATGCGTTTTTTAAAAAGTTTTAAGGATATCTAAACATGAATTGGCTATTGGTCGCATGCGGTGGGGCAATTGGTGCAAGTTTACGTTATGGTGCAGGGTTTATTATTTCTAAACCACATAGCCTATTCCCTTGGACAACATGGTCGATCAATATCTTGGGCTGTTTCTTGGCTGGGATTTTTTTTGCTTTTACCCAACGCTATCCTATTTTACAGAATGAAACTCGATTATTTTTAATGGTTGGAATCCTCGGAGGTTTTACAACTTTTTCCAGTTTTGGTCTGGAAACATTCCAGCTGATTCGGCAGGGACAGTTTCCAATTGCTTTGGCTTATACTGTTTCTAGTGTGATTGTTGGTGTGATCTGTTTAGCGATAGGCTTTTATATTTTTCAAATGCTTTTATCCACAAAATAATGTGCAATATTCAAAATGAAAAAGCCTAAGCTGAGGGAAGCTTAGGCTTAGACACAACATACAGTTCAATTAACGTTTAAAACGGGCAAAGCGTTTATTGAAGTTGGCAATACGACCTTCATTGCTTGCCTGACGAATTTCACCTGTATAGAAAGGATGTGAAGCACTGGATATATCGAGTGTGACATAAGGATATTGTGTGCCTTCATATTCTTTGGTGTTTGTTGTCTTGATCGTACTACCAATAACAAAGTATGCATTGGCATTGGTGTCATGAAATAACACTTGACGATATTCTGGGTGGATACCTTGGCGCATGGTTTTAACCTCTAATTATTTAAATATAGTGCAATGTTATAATATTGCATTTGGTTTGTAAAGTACTTCATTTGATGGGTATTCGTGTTGTCTAGCGGATTTGAAAAAAGTGAGATAAAAAAAAGAAGCCTAAGCAGGAGGATCTGGCTTAGACTTCAAATATAAGTTTAATGTAAAGCTCTATTCTTAAAATTAGATGAAGCGCATAACGAAATTTTTAAAATAAATGTGTTGATCCTGTCACTTTTAAATAAATTGGATGCAGTCGATTTCAATAAAAAACTTAGTCTTGTAAAGGCACCAGCTCTTCAAAGAGGTCTTTTAAATTATCATTGACTTTAAGTTGAATCAGATTCCAGTATTGGCCTGAAATTGTCCGATTTACCATTAAAGTATCTGGTGATGGTTTGAATACATCCCAATATTTTAACGATTTTTTCACCAGTTTGATGCCATCATGATGTGCTGAATTTTCAGCAAAATCATAATGTGTGGTCAATGGTCGTAATAAAATTTCAAGCCATGCCTCATATAACTCTACTGGAAATTTACCTTTTTCAGCTAACGCATCTAAAACGGTTAAATGCTCTTCAATCGTCACAATATCTTGTTTTCGTGCAGCTCTGACCAAGGCTTTAAAATGAGTAATGATTTCATTGGATAAGGTTTTTACACCACCAAAATCGTAAATGATCACACTGCCGTCTTCACGGAAAGCAAAGTTGCCAGGATGAGGGTCGCAATGGAAACGTTTTAAGAAGAAAATCTGTTGACCCAATGCCAATATTAAGCGTCGACCAATTTCATTGCGCACAGATAAATCCCAAGTACTTGCAGTCTCAATACTTTCACCTTTTTCAAGGCTTAGGGTTAAGATGCGACGACTCGAATAGTCTGTAAACACTTTGGGAATAATAATTTTTGTGTCCAAAGCTTGATGGAATGTTCTAAAAACTTGTAAGTTTTGTGCCTCAATTTCGTAATTGAGTTCTTCATGTAAGCTGTCTTGAATTTCTTTAAATAAGCGATCTTGTAATTTTTTATCTACTTTTAAAACACCCATTAAGCGTAATGCCAAACGAACCTGTTTTAAGTCACTTTCACATGCTTCATCTACCCCAGGATATTGTACTTTGACCACAACTTCAGTGCCATTTTTTAACATGGCTTTATGAACTTGGCCAATAGACGCTGCTGCGAAGGGTTGTTCCTCAAAATGCAGAAATGTTTGATCAATCGGTTTGCCTAGCTCGCGTTCTACTTGTTGTTTAATTTCGGCATATGGCATTGCAGGCGCTTGACGTTGCAATTTAGCGATTGCTCGTGCGACTTCAGGTGGAAAGATATCTTTATATTGCGAGGCGATTTGACCAACTTTCATCACAGCACCTTTCATTTCTCCTAAGGTATCTGCAATTTGAACACCAATATCTTGGAACAGCTTACTGCGGGCTTCATTTTTTTGTTCTTCATCCGCATTAAAGTTACGAATTGAATTTGATACCGTTTTCGTCGCGATACTTGCAGTCATACTCGCAAGTTTCATAAAGCGGCGACCTGGGGTACTGGTACTTTTCGACATTCGTAACTATCCTTTAATTGGGATTAAACGTTTAATTCATTTTGATCATAGGCGACTATTGTTAAACTGCCTACTCTAATTTGTTAAGCGTTTGTTTCTACTTGGCTATTTTTAATCTTAAAATATCCAGCATGCTATCGGTCTCTTCTCAGTGGTTTTGGATTAAAATATTCTTCAATATTTTAATCGTTGTTGGATTATGAAAGTTTATCGTTATTTAACGGGTAAGGATGATGTGAATTTCTGTGCACGGGTCAGTAAAGCTTTAAATGGCGGCTATGAGTTATATGGTTCTCCAACGATGACGTTTAATGGAACTGATGTCATTGTCGGGCAAGCCATTGTAAAAGAGGTTGGCAATGAATCTGAGATGTCTGAAAAGTTTCAGCAAGCCTATCAGCTTCAATCTGAGTAAAATAAAGTACACTTATAAAAAATAATGCTGTATTTAAACAGCATTATTTTTTAGCTAAACGCTTTAAACCAAATAAATCTAAATTAAGCCTGACTTAACCTTTTATTATTGGTATATAAGCGTGTCAGTAATAAAACACAGGCAATCGTGAGTCCGATAATCAGTCCTGTCCAGACCCCAGCTGCACCCATATCGGTATAACGTGCCAAATAAATCCCAACAGGGAAAGCGATGACCCAGTAGGCCAGCATGGTGATCCACATTGGGCCTTTGGTATCCTGCATTCCACGTAAGCAACCTGCAGCACTGACTTGCCATGCATCCATAAGTTGGTAACCAATCGCAAATAAAATTAAATATATTGCTGCTTGGGAAACATCATAGTCACTGGTATAAACAGACACAATCTGTGGACGAAGAATCAACAGGAGTAGCATGGTAATACAGGCGAATAAGGTACTGGTCATTAATCCAACTTTCTGCACTTTACGCATCGCATACCAATTCTTTTCACCATAATAAGTGCCCGTACGAATGGTCAGGGCTAAAGCCAATGACATCGGAATCATAAACAATTGCGATGTGATGGATAAGGCAATTTGATGTGCTGCAACGGTAACTTCACCAAGCGGACTAAGTACAATTGCACCTGTACTGAAAATACTGACCTCAAAGAAAATCGCCAAACCAATCGGCAATCCCAGTTTGAGAATGCGTTTAATCAGTACGCGGTCTATTTTCTCAAACATATTTAAGGGTTGTGTAGCTTGATAGCGTTTGGCTTTTAAAATATAGATGCTAATCGTGATGAACATGATCCACTGCAACAGGGCTGTTGCAAAACCACAGCCCGCACTTCCCAAGTGTGGAATCGGACCAAGCCCATACATAAAAATAAAATTGAGCGGAATTTGTACCACAAGTGCTACAAGGCTAATCACTGTAACTGGACGAGGATAGCCTAAAGCTTCTGAATAGCCGCGCAATGTTGAATACATGGTAAAAGCAGGCATACCAAAAGCAATTGCATGTAAAAACAAACTGGCTTTAGGCAATAAAGATTCAGGCACACCAACCAAAGGTAACAATAAAGGAATAATCTGTAAAATGAGCATACCAATAATACCCAGCAATAAGGCAACCCATAAAGACTGACGAACAATCGAAGGGATGTTTTCTGGAGTGCGTGCGCCATTGGCTTCTGCTACTAAAGGCGTAGTTGCGATCATGATGCCACTAAACAGCAGCATGACAGGAATCCATAAACCTACACCAACAGCAATTGCAGCGAGATCTTCGGGAGACATATGCCCAGCCATAATGGTATCAATCAATCCAAAGCCTGCCGCAGCAAACTGAGTGATTAATATTGGGAGCATTAAGTTAAAAAGTTGCTTTAATTCAAAGCGGGTAGTTGTGGCTTTTATCGATGCAGACACAGTAAATACTCGTTTTAAATGTGCTTAGAAAATAGATTGGTTAGCGTTGTAGAGTGAGAAGCACACCTATAAAAATCACCACGCCACCTAAAAGACGTTGCCAGTTGACTGGCGTTTTATCTGTACCCAGTAGTCCAAATTGGTCAACGATCATCGACATTGCAATTTGTCCAAAAATAATTAAGCCTGACAGGGTTAAAAAACCCAATTTCGGTGCAGTATAAATGCTCATACTGATTGCATAAACACCTAAACAGCCACCCAGCCAAAGATACCAAGGTATCACCGCTAAACTGGAAAGGGTTGGTCTTTGTTCAGCTTGTACAATCACCAAAATAGCGAGCAATAGTGTACCAACTAAAAAGGATAAAAGGGCAGCTTGTAATGGGGAATGAAGATATTCACGTAGTTGAGTGTTAAGAGCTGTTTGAAAGGTCATGGCAATGCCAATACCCATGGTGAGTGGTAAAAGGAACAATAATTGACTCGATATTTTCAGCATTCTTCTTCATCTACTTTTATTGTTAATGTTTAGTCTAAAGCAAATTGATGACTTGTTCTAATCGGATGGTAGAAGTCATGTTAAAATAATTACTCTCTAAACTTGTTCTGAGCTTTCTTTGACTGATTTAACACCTCAAAATATACCTTTGTCGCTTTATATCCATATGCCGTGGTGTGTCCGTAAGTGTCCGTATTGTGACTTTAACTCACATGCTGTACCTGATGGGAAGCTGTCTTTAGATTTAGAGCAAGAATATTTGCTAGCATTGGTTGAAGACTTTAAAACCCAAGTGGATTTTGCTCAGGGACGTAAAATTCATAGTGTGTTTATTGGTGGTGGAACCCCGTCATTGATTTCTGCACAAGGTTATCAGTGGCTTTTTTCCCAGTTAAAAGCTTTAATACCGTTTGAGCAGGATTGTGAAATTACTTTGGAAGCCAATCCTGGGACAGTTGAACATGATCCTTTTGCAGACTATTTAGATGTTGGGATTAATCGTTTATCGCTTGGGGTGCAAAGTTTTAATCCTGATCATCTAACAAAGCTGGGGCGTATCCATTCCAATGATGATGCTGTTTCCGCCATTCAACATGCCAAACAAGCGGGTTTTCAACGCGTCAACGTAGATTTGATGCATGGTTTACCAGAACAGACTTTAGAACAAGCCTTGTATGACTTAAAACTTGCAGTCGAAAATGGGGCAACCCATATTTCATGGTATCAATTGACCATTGAACCGAATACCGTTTTTTTCCGCACTCAACCTATTTTGCCTGTAGATGATGTTCTGGAAACCATTCAAGAACAGGGAGAACAATATTTACAGGCCAATGGCTTTATCAATTATGAAGTGTCTGCATGGCGTAAAGAAAAACCGTCATCACATAATTTAAATTATTGGCAATTTGGCGATTATTTAGCGATTGGGGCAGGGGCACATGGCAAAATTACCCAAGCTGATGGTGTATACCGTTTTCAAAAAACCCGTTTGCCTAAAGACTACTTAGCCAAAGTGCCTGCTGAACATTTGCAATTTAAACGTATTGAAAAACAAGACATGCCTTTTGAATTTATGATGAATGCTTTACGTTTAAATGAGGGTGTTCATGCCCACATTTATCCTGAACGTACAGGGTTGAATTTGTCTGATTTAGATCGGGTAATTGGTTCATTAAAACAGCGTAAATTGATGTTGAATGATGACGCACAGTTGGCATGTACAGCGCAAGGTCATGTATTTTTAAATTCTGTGCTGGAAGAGTTTCTATAAATCTACAGCATAAAAATTTAGCTTTTGTTATGATCTGACTTAAAACAATAATCTATTAAAAGTTAAGGTCATCACAATGAATAAGTTCCTAATCAGCATGTTATTTGCTGTGGCAAGCCTATCACTGGCATATGCAAAAAACGATGTTCCTCAATTTAGCGACTATCCTGTGAAGGCTGTGTATACAGGCAAGACCGCGAAACTTGATCTTTCAGATCCAAGTGCCAATATGTTCCGCACTCGACTAAGAGAAGCATTAACACAAAAACCAGATTTTGCCGGTGAATATGTCACCACCATGTGGGGCTGTGGCGGGGGATGTAGAGTCTATTCTTTTGTCAATAAACGTACGGGTCAGCTTTTAGCGGATGGCTTTGGTGGGGAGGAACGGACTGAAGATGTGGTTGCAACACGTCCAAACAGCCGTCTCTTGGTCACACAAGAAGAGCATATGAATCAAAACTATGAAGTGGATCAAGTGACTACACGTTTTTATGTGCTCGAAAAAAATCGATTTAAGTTGATTAAAACCATTACTCAACCCGCTTCTAAAACTCAATAGTAGGGGATGACAGAATTATCTGTTGGCTTTTAAACAGGTCAATTTTTAAAAGCATTAAAGCAAGCGCTTAAGGGCATTTTTAAGTTCAGGCTTTCAAGGATGGGCTTCTGCTACAAGTAAATGAATATCACTGTAGTGCAGCTTGCACTGTTATATTTAAAAAAACAAAGAGCGCCGTAGCGCTCTTTGTTTTTTCAGAAATCTTAAATTTTAGTAATCAAAACTAAAATGTTCTGCATCAAGTGCCATCATGGTACGAGATGGATTTACCATAGACTCAGCATGACCTTGTGAACGTGGTAATAATTGTTCAAAGTAGAAATCTGCAAGTTTGATTTTTGCTTTATAGAACTCAGGAACTTCGGCACCATTACCAGACGCTAGTTTTTCAGAAGCGACTGCTGCTTGTTGAGCCCAGTAGTAAGCCATCATTGCATAACCAGAGAACATCAAGAAATCCACAGAAGCAGATGATACGATTTCGCGGTCTTTACGTGCTGCAAGCATAATACGTACAGTCAAAGCGTTCCATTGCGCACAGATCTTGGTTAAATCCCAAGCAAAACGACGCATATATTTGTTACGTGCATGTTGACCACAGAATTTCAAGATTTCAGCGGTATATTCACGAACCACTTTACCTTTAGATGAAAGCAGCACTTTACGACCAATTAAATCAAGTGCTTGGATACCTGTCGTACCTTCGTACAAAGTCGCGATACGTGCATCACGTGCAATTTGTTCCATGCCATGCTCTTTGATATAGCCATGACCACCAAACACTTGCATACCCAAATTCGCAGATTCAAGCCCCATTTCTGTTAAGAAACCTTTGAGAATTGGGGTATAGAAACCAAGCTTATCATCATATTCTTCAAATTTTGCTTGATCACCTTGTAACATTGCATCAGTCATTTTATCTGCAAGTTGAGCGGCATGATAAATCATTGCACGACCGCCTTCTGCAAATGCTTTTTGAGTCAAAAGCATACGACGTACATCTGCATGGTGAATGATTGCATCAGCCACTTTGTCTGGATCTTTTTTACCAGATAGAGCACGCATAGACATACGGTCTTTTGCGTATGGTAAAGCACCTTGGAATGATAATTCCGCGTGAGCAAGGCCTTGTACAGCAGTACCAATACGCGCCGTGTTCATGAAGGTGAACATTGCATGTAAGCCTTTATTCACTTCACCAATCAGATAGCCTGTTGCGCCATCAAAGTTTAATACTGCTGTAGCAGATGCACGAATTCCCATTTTGTGTTCAATAGAACCACAAGTCACAGGATTACGTTCACCCACTGTACCTTCAGCTGTAGGGATGAATTTAGGCACAATAAACAATGAAATACCTTTAGTCCCTGCTGGTGCATCTGGAAGACGCGCAAGAACGATATGGATAATATTTTCAGTTAAATCATGTTCACCCGCAGAGATGAAGATTTTTGTCCCTGTAATCGCGTAAGTACCATCAACATTAGGTTCAGCCTTAGTTTTTACTTGACCTAAGTCTGTACCACATTGTGGTTCAGTCAGACACATTGTTCCTGACCATGTACCCGCAGTCAGGTGTGGCATATAGGTATTTTTTTGTTCGTCTGTACCAAATTGCAGGATGGTATTCATACATCCCATGCTCAAACCTGGGTACATGGTGAATGACCAGTTTGCAGTCCCCATCATTTCAGATTTGATTAGGTTTAATGACATCGGTAAACCTTGGCCACCAAACTCTTCAGGATAAGACAGGCCTTGCCAGCCGCCTTGAATAAATTGGTTATAAGCTTCTTTAAAACCTTTTGGTGTCGTGACTTCACCATCTTTAAAATGACAACCTTCTTCGTCACCAGATTGATTCAGCGGAGAAAGTACATTTTCACAAAAATCTGCAGCACCTTCTAAAATCATATCGACAGTATCAGCATCGGCATTTTCGCCAATTGATAGTGTTTTATAATGTGCAGAATAGTCAAAAACTTCATTCATTAAAAAACGTATGTCACGGAGCGGCGCTTTATATGCTGGCATGTGTTTAATCCTAATTTAAAAATAGTTTTGGATTTTCAATCTATAGCTTCATTATTCATAATCATATGGGAATTACATTGATAAGACTCTCTAAAAAAATTGTCAGAAATGCGAATTTGGTAGAAAAAGCACATGTGAATTTGTTGATTTTTTGATAGTCTTGTACACTTTGTTTTTTATTGTTTCATTGTTATTTTTATTGTCATTATAATATTCAAGTGGGTAGATCTATCATGCATTTAAAAAAATTAACATTGTGTTTATTGGGTTTGAGTTTATCAGCATGTTCTACACATGTGATTAAAAGCAATGCTTTAAATGCAGATCAAGACGCTCCGCAACGTGCAATTCAAGGGTTTAATGCCTTATATGAATATCCAAATTTTGATTACAGTGGACAAGTTAAGGTTCGACTTGATAGCGTTCAGAAAGCCAACACAGCTGATACAAAACAATTAGATCCTACAATTGAAAAAAAGGTCAATCAATACCTGAAAGATCAAAAAATCAAGTTAACCGATGTGCAAAAAAAAGATCTTTATCAAGCAATTGCTAAACAGGACTCAAAGTATTTTAGTCGTTTTACTGGTATGGGCGCAGATGTTGTACAAAATATCGTGAATGATTTGCAGATTCGTTATGATGGAACGGTAAATTATCGTCAGAAAATGGCATCGTTTAACTTAGAGACCCTGTATAAAAAACCCAACCTCTCTGTGGAAATGCGTATTCCTACAGTTTTGGATTTAAATAATTATAAATTCTATACGCATATCTTTTCTTTGATGCCTTATTTGGCTAATTCACAAGATCAGAATAAATATGCCTATTATGATTTTTCTAAATATAAAGATGATATTGCCAAGGTAAATGGAAAAGCCTTGGTTGAGTTGCTTAAACAATCAGGCGCAACCTCTTATTTAATTGCTTCCCCGAATCAAATTGAAAATCTTGCGGTGAGTTCAGCTGAGAAGCAAACAGGTGTGGTTGAAAAAATCCGCTTGAATACCACTATTGAAGAAATGTTTTTGCAAGGTCAATTGTATTCTACAGTAAATCGTCAATATTTCATGAATTCAGTGCTTGGATTGAGCGCTACTAATATTGCAAAACTATTAGATACTACAGGAGAAAGCCAATCTAGCGATGATGCTAACGAAGCGGCACAAGCTGCAATGAAAGCAGTAGAAGAAGCCTCAGCGGGGATCAATACTGATGATGCGGGAGTGGCTGATGCCGCTAGCGCCATGTATCAACTTTATAGTGCAGTCAATCGTCAATCTCATGACGCGTCTGAAGAAGAGGTGGATGCAGTTTATGCAGATGCACAAGACGCGGCTAAAAAAGCAGTTGAAGATGACGAAGACTATGCCACTAGCCAAGCTTCTGATGCTGCTGAGCAGGAAGATGACAATGTTGAAGCTGAGTCTGAAGACGTATCAGCAGCGCGTCAGAAAATTTTAACTGAACAACAGTGTGAAGATTTAACAAAAGCAAAAGCTCATCCACGTTTTGGTGATGTGGAATATTGCCAGTATCATTATGAAATTGATGTTTTAAGTACTGAACAAAAGGATGATGCATCTTCAGCCAGCAAAACTTTACAGCAGCAAAGTAATGCAGCGCTTGTCAAAACCTTTACAGGCTATGCGAAAGACCAGTTGGTTGATGCTCAACAATTTAAACAATTGTGGAATCAACATCATACTGAAGTTGAAGCCAGTTTGCCGGCTAAAAACAAACGTAATCCTTTAATCGTTGATCTGTCTTTAGATAACAAAGGCCGGGCGGTAAAAGTAGATTATGATTTGGGTGTGGATTTTGATAAATTAAATCGTAAGCTGAATGTTAAGATGGATATGCAATTCCTTAATTATGGAAATGCCAGCAAGATCGACCAGAGTGTTTTACAGCAAGCCAAACCATTTAAAGACATCTTTAAAGGCAGCATTATGGAGCAAGCTGTAGGTGGTATTGCGGGTGTTTCAGGTGATACAGGCAGCCGTTCAGAACAAAAATACTTAACTTTAGATGAGCGTTTAGCACAGTTGGCTGAACAGGTGTTTGCACAAACGGGTTCCTATGAAAAAACCTATAAAGCGGTATTTATTGCCAAACTGACTGCAGAAAAACCTGAGCTAATCAAACAATACTCTGCTCAAGATTTACAGGAAATTGCGGCAGTCTACGCTTATTCTTATTCTGATGAAGGGATTTACAATCCAAAAGGCCAGACTTTAAAGCAGATCCAAGCTTTACAGAAAAAACATCATTTGGAAGATGACCACCAATATGATGATGGACTTGGAAATGCTGTTGATGAGATCGTGGCTAAAGTCTGGAAAGATAAGCAAAGTGTTTTAGAAATTCAGAATTTAGTTAAGAAATACAAAACCACTGAAGCTGTTTTTGTGCAATATTATATGCAGAAGTTTGAAGCAGAAAATGAGATTGAAAAAGGGCAACGTGCTGACTTTATCAAAACAGCGAAGATTTTAGCCAAGTCTTATACTGCATTTAAACGTAATAAATTTAACGATCAGGTAGTGGCTGGCTTGGATCAAGACGCGACTGAATTTATTGATTATGATTTATTTAAGCAAACCTATCAGATCTTGAGTGATGCCAAGTTAAAGTAATTGATCTTGGTTTGGTTAAAAAGAACCTCAATTGAGGTTCTTTTTTATTGATTTTTTAAAACAAAGATACATCCATGATTAAAGAAAATCTTTTAAATTTGGACGAACCCCATTCCAAATATAAAATGCTTCGATGGCTTGTCCAACCAACATACCGAAGCCTTCTGAGCTTGGAATCTGGCGCGCTTTGGCTTGATCGATAAAACTTGAAGGTTTGCCATATGCCATTTCATAAGCATGGTGAAAGGTTAAGGTTTCAGGAAGAATCAGTGCATCACCCGTTAAGCTTGCCGAAGTCGCATTGATAACAAGATCAAATTGCCCATCTAATTCATCTAGGCTACAAGCGGAAAGTTCTGCTTCAGGAACAGCGCTTTGTAAATCTGCCACCAATTGTTCCGCACGTGAACGGGTACGGTTGGCAATCACAATCATTTTAGCCCCCGCTTTTACCAAAGGGTAAACCACACCGCGAGTTGCACCGCCTGCACCAATAATCAAAATATCTGTGTTTTCTAAAGTCCAGTCCAATGCTTTAATCGCATCGACTAAACCTTGTCCATCTGTATTGTCACCATGCAAAATGCCGTTTTCCATCCAAAGCGTATTGACTGCCTTAGCGATTTTTGCACGTTCTGTCAGTTGTTGGCATAAGGCAAAAGCTTGTTCTTTAAATGGCACAGTAACATTCATACCTATGCCATTGTGTGCAAAAAATTCATTAACACTTGCAGTAAAGCCATCGAGTGGGGCAAGACGTTTTACATAGTTGAGATCAATACCAGTCTTTTCTGCAAAGGCATGGTGTAGTTCAGGTGAACGAGAGTGTTCAATCGGATTTCCAATGACTGCGAATAGTTTACTCATGCCAAATGTCCAAGTATTGATTGTATTGATTTTTAGAGAATCTCGACAATATACTTGAAAATGGATGATACAACCAAACTATATGCAGTTTAGCTTATGCTAAAATTTGAATAAATTGATGATTTAGAGCTCTTTTTTAATCGCGCTAAAGCTGGTTTTTAAGAGGAAGGTTTTTTGGGAAATGTTGTGCTTTAAAAAAGATGCTTATGGGTTGCAAACTGACTCTAAGAAGTCAAGAAAAATCATAGCAAAAACAACAAGAAATCCAGCAGATAATACAACACTAGAGGTAATCGAGATGCTGTCAGAGAGATGGTTGTTAGAGATAATAGTGGTTGAAATAGAGCATGCTAATAAAAATAAAATACTGAATGAAAGTGTAACCTTGTGATTTTCTAATAAATTCCTCATACCTACCTCTGGTTTCTACCGCTATAATAATCTTTAATGCTAAGACTTTTTTCAAAAAAATTAAGGAAATTTTAAGGTTGGTATCTTAGCCAAGTTCGAAGATATATTAAATTAAAAAAGTGTCCTAATCGTGAATTATTCTCATTTTAATTGTGAGTAAATCTTTCAAGACTTATTTTCTCAGAAGTATTCAACGGTTTAAGTTAAAAAGCTATCTTAAATGAAAGATAGCTTTTTAACGATGAAGCTTAAATTGCTGATGATTACTTTAATATGGACAACCAGTCTTTAGGCTTTAAATAATGATCAGTGAGGCGTTTTTCTGGGCTATTTTCATCCCATTCTGGGCGATAAGACCATGCAGCAAGTGGTGGCATGCTGACCAGAATAGATTCAATTCGCCCACCAGTTTGTAAGCCAAATAAAGTTCCACGATCATAAACCAAATTATATTCAACGTAGCGACCACGACGATACAGTTGGAAGTCTCGTTGGGCTTGTGTAAATGGTTTATCCTGATTTCTTTGGAAAATAGGCAAAATAGCATTTAAATAACCATGAGCGACCGCTTGTATATATTCAAAGCATTTTTCAAAATCCCATTGGTTTAAATCATCAAAAAACAATCCACCAATACCCCGTTGTTCATCACGATGTTTTAAATAGAAATAATCATCGCACCATTGCTTATGTTCCATATAAATTTCTTTACCAAACGGTGCACATAGATCAAATGCTGTTTGGTGCCAAGATAAAACATCTTCATCATTCGGGTAAAAAGGCGTGAGGTCAAAACCACCACCAAACCACCAAATTGGTGCCTGTCCTTCAGGTTCTGCAACAAATAGCCGTACATTGGCGTGAGATGTTGGAACATTGGGGTTTGTTGGATGAATGACCAAAGAAACACCCAAGGCTTGTGCTTTGGCTCCAGCAATTGCTGGATGGCGTTCTGTTGCTGAAGCTGGTAGTTTGGAAATGTTGATGTGAGAAAACATCACCCCGCCTTTTTCGATCACAGTACCATTTTGTAAAACACATGAACGGCCACCGCCCCCTTCAGGGCGTTGCCAGTCATCAATTTCAAATGTTGCAGTGCCATGGCCTAATTTTTCTTGTTGCTCTAGGGCAGAGCAGATTCGAGCTTGTAAATCTGTCAGGAAATCACGAACACGTTGAATATCTGCAGAAGTCGGGTTTTGCATGATCATCCTCAAAGGAGAATTGAAAAATTTTCTACATCAAAACATAAAAATTCAAAAAAAACAAAACGAAGTCATCATGAAGACATTTTTTGAACGTGCCGTGAATTAATTGAACGTGAGTGAAAATCTTTGGTTATCGTTGGCATAAGCTTCGCAATCCCGAGCAATTCGCTAGGTTGAAATCTATCCTTAAGCTCAGCACAATGTATTGAGGATAAATTCAATTTTGGGTTTATTTCATTTTGAATGTTAATTGCGTATCGAGCAGTGAATATGAGTTGTTCCTTGATTCAAAAATACAATGTTGCTGGACCCCGTTATACTAGTTATCCAACGGTTCCATATTGGGATGAGGCTTCATTTTCGCTGCAACAATGGAAACAAACGCTAAAGCGCTCTTTTGATGAGTCTAATCTCGCTGAAGGCATCAGTCTTTATATTCATTTACCGTTCTGTGAAAGTCTATGTACTTTTTGCGGATGCCATAAAAAAGTCACTAAACGGCATGATGTTGAACTACCCTATATTCAAGCAGTTTTAAAAGAATGGGATTTATATTGTCAGTTGCTAGAAGACAGACCCATCATTAAAGAAATCCATTTGGGGGGTGGGACACCAACATTTTTTTCAGTTGAGCATTTACAACAATTAATTCAGGGTATTTTAGCCAAAGCCAATATTGCGGATCGTTATGAATTTAGTTTTGAAGGGCATCCCAATAATACCACACGAGAACAGTTACAGGCCTTATATGAGCTTGGTTTTCGCCGTGTCAGCTATGGTGTGCAAGACTATAATGAGAATGTTCAGAAAGCCATTCATCGTGTCCAGCCCTTTGAAAATGTAGAAAGAGTCACGCAATGGGCACGTGACATTGGCTATACATCCATTTCACATGATCTGGTTTTTGGTTTGCCATTTCAAAAATTAGCAGATGTATTGCATACCATTGATTTGACTAATACTTTAATGCCAGATCGCTTGGCTTTTTATAGTTATGCCCATGTGCCTTGGATTAAGGGCAATGGACAGCGTGGGTTTAAAGATCATGATGTGCCCAAAGATGGAATGAAACGAACGCTATATGAAGAAGGGAAAAAGCAACTTTTAGCCCATGGTTATCATGAGATTGGGATGGATCATTTTGCTTTAGATCGGGATGAGATGTATCAAGCATTTCATGCAGGTACTTTGCATCGTAATTTTATGGGCTATACCTCATCAAAAACACAAGTCATGATCGGATTGGGTCTATCTTCAATTGGTGATAGTTGGTATAGCTTTGCACAGAATGAAAAAAATTTAGAAGCTTATTACAGTTGTCTTGAAAATGATGAAATTCCTGTGGTGAAAGGGCATGTGTTAAGTGTAGAAGATTTAAAGATTCGTCAACATATTTTGAATTTGATGTGTACCTTTCAAACCTCTTGGTCAGATCACATGATGGATTTTGCCGAACGTGGTGATGTGATTCAACAGCTTGTTGAAATGCAGCACGATGGTTTATTGAATATTGAAGTGGATCGGATTGTGATCACGGAGCAAGGGAAACCTTTTGTCCGTAATATCTGTATGGCGTTTGATTTGCATTTAAAACGTAGAAAACCTGAAACGCAAATTTTCTCGATGACGATATGATTCTATTTTACAAAATATTGTATTTAAACATTTAGATGAAGAAGTGTAGATGATTCCTTTCTTTTCAGGGATGAAAGAAACAAAAATCCTTAGTTGGGCAAAGGGGACTCCTGTCATCCTTGCCCAACGGTGACATCCCTGTCGCCATCCGAGAGAGCAAAATCTTTCTTGATGTTTTATTTATAAAAATTAGTGAATTATTAGAGATGTTATGGTTTTACTGATTCTTTTGTTCAATTAACTTATTAATGACTTCAACATATACCCAAGTATTTAAAATAATATCTGAGCTTTCTAGGCCAATAATATCTAAAAATTTTTCATAGCTAATCGAGTTTTTGCTTTAATTAAGGATTTTGTATCTCAGAATATAAAAAATGTCGGGCAAAAAGTGACCTTGTTGTTGGAGCTGTTTTAATTATTGAATGATTGCAGATTAGGCTTTTGAATCATATGCGTTGAATAAAAGGAGAATGATTGCAAATAAGATTGAGCTTAATTTCATTAGTTCAGTCTCCTATTATTTAACTTAGTGATTATTTAAAAATCATCTTTCTCATACATATGAGACATACGGTCATGTTTGGTTTTTAAATAATCTTCATTGAACTTATTTAAGCCCACTGTCAACGGTACACGATCTAATACATCAATACCTAAATCTGTTAAGGCTTTTAATTTTAATGGATTGTTGGTAATGAGTTTAACTTGTTTGACCTGTAAATGATCAAGCATGATGCTACACATATCATATTTACGTGCATCAGCAGGTAGGTTTAACAATAAATTTGCATCAACAGTATCGTGCCCTTGATCTTGCAGCGCATAAGCACGGATTTTATTGGTCAAACCAATACCACGACCTTCTTGGCGCAAATATAAAATCACACCCTGACCTGCTTCATTCATCATTTTCATGGTGTTGTGCAATTGAGGACCACAGTCACATTTTAATGAGCCAAAGGCATCGCCAGTTAAACATTCTGAATGAATACGAACTAAAACGGGGTTTGTAGGCGCGATTTCTAAACCCTTAGAAAGAGCAACATGCTCTTCACCTGTTTGTGGATCTTGAAATACAGAAATTTTAAAATCACCATAAGCAGTGGGTAATTTTGAAGTGGCAACAAACTCTATTGACACAGAATCTTCCATCTATTTGTTTAGAAATTGGCTAAAGTATAGCGTAATGCTTGGACATTGGTAGGTTTGTAAAGCATGTTTTTATAGATAACATTGCTATAAAAATTTCTTTTTTGTATAAAGCACACGATAATAGTTGATATATAGATAGATTATTCATGATAATTGACACCAATAGCACACTAGCTGACTTGGAAGTTCCAATGACGCATCATTATAAATGTGGCTGATCGAATGTGATATGATTTGTTCTCACAATCATGCTAACCCGTTTACCTAGCTAGATTTGCCAGGCTTTAGAAGGCTTTGCCACATATGTTGTATACCGAAATACCTAGTCATCGTCCTGTTACGCCTTTGTTGAATGAAATTAATCATCCTCAACAATTACGTCAGTTTGAGCAAAGCCAATTGCCGCAGGTCGCAGACGAATTGCGTCAATTTATTTTGTATGCTGCTGGACAAAGTGGCGGGCATTTTGGTGCAAACCTTGGCGTTATAGAGTTAACAGTCGCCTTACACTATTGTTTTGAAACCCCAAGAGATCGTTTAGTTTGGGATGTAGGCCATCAGGCGTATCCACATAAAGTTCTTACAGGACGCCGTGAGCAATTGATGACCATCCGTTCTAAAGATGGATTGGCAGCTTTTCCAGCACGTGATGAATCCGAATTCGATACTTTTGGTGTAGGACATTCATCGACTGCAATTTCTGCTGGCTTGGGCATGGCCTTGGCACGTCGTTATCAAAAAGATCCTTGTGAAGTTGTTGCCATCGTTGGTGATGGTGCGATGACTGCTGGAATGGCATTTGAAGCCATGAATGATGCAGTGGCACATAATGCTGATTTGTTGGTGGTACTCAACGACAATGATATGTCGATTTCATGTAGCACTGGTGGTTTTGCTAAGCATTTGGCTGCAATTTGGGAACAAGGGCAATTCATCAATATTGATGAAGAAGGGCAAGCTTTTGTACAGGATTGTCCTGAATGGAACTACAACTCTCGCTTACATCAATCTGCGACTGATGCCGCGGATAATCTATTTAAAGCGATTGGTTTTGATTATTTTGGCCCATTTGATGGCCATAATGTTGAGCAACTGGTCCAAGTCTTTAATGCGCTTAAAAAACGTAAAGGGCCACGCCTGATCCATGTCTATACTGTGAAAGGTAAGGGTTTTGCGCCTGCTGAAGCGGATCAAATTAAATATCATGCGATTGGCAAAATTAATGCTTCAGCTACTAAAAATTTAGCACCAAAATATTCAGATGTATTTGGGCAATGGCTTTGCGATGAAGCTGCACAAGATGACAAATTACTCGCGATTACCCCTGCTATGTGTGAAGGCTCAGGCATGGTACAGTTTGCTAAGCAATTTCCAGAGCGCTACTTCGATGTTGCTATTGCAGAACAGCATGCTGTGACATTAGCCGCCGGTATGGCTTGTGAAGGACTAAAGCCAGTTGTGGCGATTTATTCAACCTTCTTGCAACGCGGTTATGACCAGCTGATTCATGATGTTGCTTTACAAAATCTTGATGTGACCTTTGGTATTGATCGTGCAGGCTTAGTCGGTGAAGATGGTCCTACGCATGCTGGTGCTTATGACTATGCTTATATGCGTACTGTTCCCAATATGGTGATCATGGCGCCAAAAGACGAAAACGAATGTCGCCAAATGTTGCATACAGCATATCTATACAAAGGGCCAACTGCAGTACGTTATCCTCGCGGTAATGGTTTAGGTGTAGAAATTCAACAACAGTTGATTGAGCTGGAAATTGGTAAAGCTGAAATATTGTTAGAACTCAATACTGAACACGAAGACGGTATCACGATTTTGGCTTTTGGCAGTCGTGTTCAACCTGCGCTTGAATCAGCAAAACAACTCGCACCAACATTGGATATCGCAATTCGTGTGATCAATATGCGTTTTGTGAAACCACTGGATGAACAAATTATTCGTGATTTGGCAGATAAAACGCACTTATTTGTTACTGTTGAAGAACATGCGGTGATGGCAGGTGCGGGTAGTGCCGTAAATGAGTTCTTGGCACAGGCACAAATTCTGAAGCCAATTTTAAACTTAGGTTTACCTGATGAATTTCTTGCACAAGCAAGCCACTCTGAAATGCTTCAAGACTGTGGTTTAGATGAAAAAGGTATTCAAAACTCGATTGAACAGGCATGGTTAAAGCTAGTACAACACGTTTAAGCTTATGTAAAAATTGAAGTTGTAAAATTTTAGAAACAAAATTTCCCAAAAAGCGCCGATATTTGCTAAAATGTCGGCGCTTTTATGCATTATTCTTTATCAGTATCTTCAAATTTGTAGTGGGTGTTCAATGGAACCTATGGTGGTGATGGCTGCGCGTGCGGCTCAGTTAGTTGGTCAAGAGCTTTTAAAAGCGCATCAAAATCGTCATAAACTCGATCTACAAGTCGAAGAAAAAGGAATTGATGGTCCAGTGACTCGTGTAGATCGTTATATCGAGCAGTTGACTATTGATACGCTTCGTAAAAGTTATAAAAATCACAGCTTCCTTGGTGAAGAGTTTGGGCTACAAGAAGGTAAAGGTCATGATGCCGATTGGTGTTGGGTGATTGATCCTCTTGATGGTACTTTAAACTTTATCAATGCTTTCCCACATTTCTGTGTATCTATTGCAGTTCAACATAAAGGTGTAACTCAACACGGTGTTATTTATGACCCTGTGAAAGATGAGCTATTCTCTGCAAGCCGTGGTCGTGGCGCAATGTTGAATCAACGTCGTATTCGTGTGAATGTTAAAGACAGTCTTGAAAATACCTTTATGGGTGTAGGTCATGCTTACCGCGCTAAACGTAATGGTGAGATTGTTTCTTATGCGAAAAACCATTTTGAATCATTATTAAATGTAACTGAAGCTGGTGCACAATATCGTCGTGCAGGTTCTGCTGCATTAGACTTGGCTTATGTCGCAGCTGGTCGTTTAGATGGTTATTTTGAGCTCGGTTTAAAACCTTGGGATATCGCAGCAGGCGAGCTTATGGTGAAAGAAGCGGGTGGTACAGTCGTTGATGCTCGTGGTGGTTCAGATTCTATGGAAAATGGTCAAGTAATTGCGTGTTCTATGAAAATGTTGAAACCATTGATGCAAGCTGTTGTTCCTGCTTGGGGTGAAGCTGCGAAGTAATTTATACTTGTGTAGATTGAGTTTTAAAAAGCCTTCATTTTTATGAAGGCTTTTTTATGCGTTGCGATTTAATGCGATACTACCAATACTGAATGTCGTCGTTTAAACATTGGTGATTGCAAGATCTGGCGAATAGTACTTATATAAAAATAATACAACTTATTGGGGAGAGTTAAGGGGGAGGAATTTACTGGATAAAGTAAAAAAGTTATTTGGTTTTAAATCTATGAGCCAAAAAATGGAACTGGGAAATCCATATCTTAAAATAGATGAATCTAAAACAACTCAGAGTAATGCGAAAGATTATTGCTATTAGAGCATCTGGCTCATATAGAAATTATTTGCGATCTTCAAATGAGAAAAGATCCTTATGCTATTCCTTATATAAAGCGAGCAATTTTTTTAAAACCTCACTTGGCATATTTAGCTAGTGAAGAGGATTCTACCTATTTCAAAAGATGTCTTTGGTTATTACAAGAAATAGGTACAGTAGAAGCTATCAATTTAATAGAAGAATATACGCATTCAGATAAAGAAGAGCTTGCAGAACAGGCACGGTATAGAATTTATCGAATTAATGGTGGCACTTAGATGAAATCCAAAAACTAACTCGGAATACATCAATTGAAAACTATTTATCAAAATGAAAAATTTAGTCTAAAAACCCATCATACAATTCCTCATGAAGATGTTGCGCTGCAAAACATAGACTTTTGGGTCATTATAGATGGACAAACATTTTTGGGCAGTGCAAGCACAACTGAAAATATTCAATATTTAATGCAGAAAAATAAACAAACAGGAGAGTGCGCTTTAGGCACATATCATTGGCAATCCAATATGATTATTCTAAGTGAGTTTACCATTAAGTGTTTAGCGGTCGCTGTAGCAGATATTATTGAGGATGAGAGTCTAGTTGTAGATCAAGTTTTTTATTTAATTCCTGAATATTATGAATGATTTAATACAATACAGGAAAAAACAATAAAACTTCGTGACATTATTATAAATTCTGCTATACTCTGCGCACGCACTAAATTTCGTTCATTACCTGAACATTTCTCTTCTATATTGTGTATGCGCGTCCGGTCCAAAGAGAGGACAATATTTCGCGCCCCACCCAATCGCTTAAGCGATTCCTTCAGGTTGCGGCTGTTATCAAATGTGCGTTATACGCATCGTCGTTCTCGGATCGCCGCTGATTCTATATTTTCAGCGATTATTGCTGTGCCGCTTTTTGCCGATGTCCATCAGACCATATATTAATGGAGCACCCACATTAGGGTGAATATCTCTATGAGCAAAACTTTTGCTGAATTTTCATTAGACGAGTCGCTACAGAAAGCACTCGAGAGTCTTGGTTTTACTACGCCGACTCCTGTTCAAGAACTATCTATTCCAGCGGCTTTAGAGGGAAAAGACCTTCTAGTATCAAGCCAAACTGGTTCTGGTAAAACTGCTGCATTCTTACTCCCTACGTTAAACGCTTTAGCTGGTCAAGATACTTTTGTACCATTTAAAGATCGTATGAAAGCAGTAACTCAACCAAATATCTTGGTGATTTCACCTACTCGTGAACTTGCACAACAAGTATGTCAAGATGCGATTGCATTTGTACGTCATATGAAAGGTGTACGTGTTGCAGCAATTATGGGTGGTATGCCTTTTGGTAAGCAAATCCAACAATTAAAAGGTGCACAAGTTGTTGTTGCGACTCCAGGTCGTTTACTTGATCTTGTAAACCGTCGTCAAATTAAACTTGATTTAGTTGATGCTTTAATCGTCGATGAAGCTGACCGTATGCTTGACTTAGGTTTCTCTGAAGACCTCGAAGCAATCAGCGATTTAGCTTTAAATCGTAAACAAACATTAATGTTCTCTGCAACATTTGCACCACGTATCATTAATCTTGCTGAACGCATGATGAACGAACCTGAACGTATTGCAATTGAAACAGGTCATTCTACAAATACTGATATTACCCAAACTTTACATTGGACTGATGGCTTTGAGCATAAGAAAAAATTGCTTACGCATTGGTTAAATGAAGAAGACGTAGATCAAGCAGTAGTATTTGCTTCAACTCAAGAAGATACAGATATGCTTGCTGAAGAGCTTGCAGAAGCAGGTCTTTCAGTTGTTGCGCTTCATGGTGCTATGCCACAAACTGTACGTAACCGTCGTTTACGCAGTATCCGTGAAGGTCGTGCAAAAATTCTTGTTGCTACAGACGTAGCTGCTCGTGGTCTTGACGTACCAACAATCTCTCACGTAATTAACTTCGGTCTTCCAATGAAGAATGAAGATTATGTGCATCGTATTGGTCGTACAGGTCGTGCGGGTCGTACCGGTAAAGCAATCACTTTAGCAACTTACCGTGAACGCGGTAAAATCCGTGCTTTAGAAGATTATTTAGAAGCGCGTTTAAGTGTTTCTGAAATCGAAGGTTTAGAACCATCTCCACCTCCAGCTCGCGGTAGTCGTGATGGTGGCGGTCGTGGTCGTAGTAACGGTGGTGGCCGTCGTGAAGGCGGTCGTGGCGGTTTCGGCGGTGGTCGTCGTTTTGAAGGTGAATCAAACTTCAAACGTCGTGAAGGTGGTGATGATCGCCCACGCCGTAGCTTCGATGACAAACCACGTGGTGATCGTCCATCTTATGGTGATGACCGTCCTAAGCGTGATTTTGGTGATCGTCCACCACGCCGTGAAGGTGGTTTCGGTGATCGTCCACAACGTTCATTCGGTGGTGAAGATCGTCCTAAGCGTGATTTTGGTGATCGTCCACCACGTCGTGAAGGTGGTTTCGGTGACCGCCCACAACGTTCATTCGGTGGTGAAGATCGTCCTAAGCGTGATTTCAACTCTGATCGTCCACGTCGTGAAGGCGGTTTTAACGATAAACCTCGTTTTAACTCGAATGATGACAACCGTGGCAACAGCGTAGATTACAAACCACGTCGTGAAGGTAGTTTTGCTGATCGTCCTAAGCGTGATTTTGGTGATCGTCCACCACGCCGTGAAGGTGGTTTCGGTGACCGTCCACAACGTTCTTTCGGTGATGATCGTCCTAAGCGTACATTCGGTGGTGAAGATCGTCCGAAGCGTGAATTTAATTCAGATCGCCCTAAACGTGCGTTTGGCGGTGAAGATCGTCCTAAACGTGAATTTGGTGGTGAAGATCGTCCAAAGCGTGAATTCAATGCAGACCGTCCGCGTCGCAAATTCAACGATTAATTAGATATTTTTAATAAAAAACCAGCCTAAAGGCTGGTTTTTTATTGCAAGTTGAAAAGTATTTGGTAAAATAAAGTGTGACATAGTTCAATTTATTTAATAAAACAGTTAGACTTAACTTATGAAAAATTGAATCTAATAAAGTTGGTGATTTCTTTGAGGTAATTATGTTATACATGTTCTCACTTTTATTGATCTCAAATGTTGGGTACTTTTTTTATAGCCTGCTTTTTAGATAATCTATTTGCTCATTAAATAAAATTTAAAAGTAAAAAACTAAAAATAGACCAAGTAACCTTATTTATAAAGATGAATATTCTTTATGATTTTTTATTATCTTTTAATTACAAAACATATAGATATTTAAGAGTATAGTATGTGGGCTGATAAATGCAGGAAAAAGTTCAGCTATGAATAAACACAGTCATTCCGAAGCTGAAGCTTTAATTGAAGTCAAAAATTTAAGTTTTAACCGAGGTGAACGCGTTATCTACGATAATGTGAGTTTGCAGATTCGTCGTGGGCAAATTACCGCAATCATGGGACCATCTGGAACGGGTAAAACAACCCTGTTACGGCTCATTGGTGGTCAGCTTAGCCCAGATGCTGGTGAAGTACGACTTGATGGGAAAAACATTGCTTCGATGTCACGTAATGAGCTTTTTGCTGCACGTGCGCGTATGGGGATGTTATTTCAGAGTGGTGCGTTATTTACCGACATGACCGTCTATGAAAATGTTGCTTTTCCAATTCGCGCACATACAAAATTACCAGAAAATTTAATTGCTGAGTTGGTGGCACTAAAATTAGAGTCGGTTGGTTTGCGTGGTGCTGAAAAGTTAATGCCCGCAGAACTTTCTGGCGGGATGAATCGACGCGTGGCGCTTGCTCGTGCGATTGCGCTTGACCCAGACTTGATTATGTATGACGAACCCTTTGCTGGGCAAGATCCGATTGTGATGGGGGTTTTGACCCGATTAATTCGATCATTACGTGATGCTTTAGATCTAACAACAATTATTGTTTCACATGATGTTGATGAAACATTATCAATTGCTGACTATATTTATGTTGTGGCTGAAGGTAAGGTGCAAGGCGAGGGGACACCTGAGCAATTGCAACAACACGCTTCTCCATTTGTACAGCAATTTTTAACAGGTTCAGTTGAAGGTCCTGTTGATTATCAATTTAGTCATCAAGCCTATTTAAGTAATGAGGTTAGTTCATGAATGCTATTGCCTTATTGGGTAGACGCGTTCTAGAACGTGTTCAGGGCATTGGTGTTGCAATGCTCATGTTGTTGCGCATTTTATTCTCTTTGCCAACAATACTTGGTGTAAAACTTTTCATTTATCAGATGTATCGAGTAGGCGTACTGTCTTTATTGATCATTGCTGTATCTGGTCTGTTCATCGGTGCAGTACTCGGTTTGCAGATGTATAACATCTTGGTCACTTTTGGTAGTGAAGCAATGTTGGGTGCGGCTGTGGCTTTAACCTTGTTGCGTGAACTTGCGCCTGTTGTGGCTGCCTTACTTTTTGCTGGTCGTGCAGGTTCTGCTTTGACCGCAGAAATTGGCTTAATGAAGGCGACTGAACAATTATCCAGTATGGAAATGATCGGTGTTGATCCGTTAAAGCGCGTGATTTCTCCACGTTTATGGGCGGGTATTGTCAGTTTACCGATGCTATCTGTGATCTTTGCTGCGATTGGTATTATGGGCGGCAAAATGGTTGGAGTTGATTTTCTCGGCGCAGACGAAGGCTCGTACTGGAGTGGTATTCTGAGTAGTACTCAGTTTATGAAAGATGTGTTTAACGGGACCATCATAAAAAGTTTAGTATTCGCTTTAATTTGTACTTGGATTGCGGTGTATCAAGGTTATGCTTGTGAACCAACATCTGAAGGTATCGCAACATCTACGACACGTACTGTTGTGTATTCATCGTTATGTGTTTTAGGTTTTGATTTCGTGTTGACTGCGGTCATGTTCGGAGGTGTTTAATGAAATCACGTGCTAGTGAGCTGACCGTCGGTATTTTTGTCATCATTTTTGGTCTCGCTCTGTTCTTTTTAGCTATGAAAGTGAGTGGCTTGGTGGGTACAAACTTAAAAGATAGTTATGAAATGACTGCAACATTCGACAATGTGAATGGTTTAAAACCGCGTGCCAAAGTGACCATGAGTGGTGTTAAAATTGGACAAGTTGACGCAATTACACTTGATCCTGTGACACGTCATGCAACGGTTAAATTCGATTTAGATGGTTCATTGACAACATTCAATGCAGAACAGTTGAAAAAAGTAAAAGAAAATGCGCTAGGTGATTTACATTACAGTGCTGACTATCAGGCTGCGACACCTGAGAAACAAAAAGAAATGGAAACGCAACTGTTAGGTAACATGAAATCCATCACAAATATTGATGAAGATGCTTACATAATGGTCGCAACCAATGGTCTTTTAGGCGAAAAATATTTGAAAATCGTACCAGGTGGCGGCATTAACTACATTAAACGTGGTGAAAGCATTGAAAACACCCAAGGTACGATGGATCTAGAGGATTTGATTACTAAATTTATTACGGGTGGTGCAGGAAAATCATCAACTGGCGCATCGGAAGCTAAAGATGCATCTGCATCCACTGAAACAACTGATGCTCAAACTTCATTTGTTGAATAGGCATTAGAGGAGTTATTGAAAATGAACATGCTGTTAAAACAAACTTTTACTGCAACTATTTTAGCAACTATGGTGGCGACTGCCGCTCAAGCTGCTCCAGCAGAAGCACCACCAGCATTTGTTAAACGTGTTGCTGATGGCCTGATTTCACGCTTAAAAGCAGATCAAGGTAAATTGCAAAACCCTGCTACTGTTAAAGCGATTGTTCGCCAAAACCTTGATCCTTATGTCGATGGTCAAGCGTTTACACGTATTGTGATGGGAACTTATGCAAATAGCAGTACTCCTGCTCAACGTGCGCAATTTGAACAAAACTTCCGTAATACTTTGATTGAGAATTATGGTAGCGCATTTGCAAAGTATTCAAATCAATCGTATTCAATGCGTCCGTATAAGGCAACCAACAGCAAGTTTCCTGTCGTTACTTTAGACTTCAATAACAATGGCGAAAAGATCCCTGTATCTTTCCAATTGTCTGATGCAGGTAGCCAATGGAAAGTACGTAATTTGAATGTGTCTGGTATCGATCTAGGTTTGCAATTCCGTAACCAATTTGCTGCGAACGTGCAACGCAACGGTGGCAATATTGATAAAGCAATTGCAACATTCAAGCCTGATGCAGACGCTGCTGTTAAGAAGTAAGCTCATAACATAGATAGGTGCAAGCGAGTGATTGAATTTAAAAATCAGGAATTATATGTTAGCGGTAAAATTGCTTACGAGAATGCTGAAAGCTATTATTTAAATGGTTTGAGAGCGATTCAAAATGAGAAAAATTTTCCAATAACTGTGAATCTATCACAGCTTGAACATGGCAGTACCCTTGCTTTATCTGTGTTTGTGCAGTGGTTACGTCAAACATCAAATCTTCAGGGGCTGCAGTTTAAAGCAGTGCCTGAAAAGATGATGAAAATTATTCAAGCTTGCCATTTGCAAGATGACTTGAAATTAATTTAGCATATGCAAGATTGATGTAAAAAAGCACCTAAGGGTGCTTTTTTATTGACTAATGGATTTTGAACGATTGTAAATCTCAACACAATCCAACAGAAGGAGTGGCGTATTTAAATCCATTTCTTCCATCTAAAGTAAGCCAAAGGCCCTACAAAGAAAGCAATTAAGATGGTAATCACCACATAAAAGCTCCAGTGGCCATGGGCAAATGGCAGAATTTCAGTGTTCATCCCATAAATACTGGCAATCAACATCGGTGGCGCAAGCATACTGGGTAAGATGGAGAAGCGACGAATGGTATCGTTCTGTTCAGTGTTAATAAATCCAGAGGTGGTATCAAGCAAGAATCGTACTTTTTGGAACAAGAACGCATCATGTTCGACAAGTGAGCGGACATCCTCACTCAACTCTCGAATATCTGCATCATAGATATGACTCCCCAAGGCACGAGGACGGGACAGAAAGGTCAAGACACGACGTAAGTCAATCAGACAAAGTTGCGCTTTTCCAAGCATATCTTCCTTTTGTGCTAAGCGGGTAATCATGTCATCTAAGTCTAAAATCATTTCACGATGACGTACGTTGAGGACTTCTGTGGAATATAACTCTAAGTCTTTGTGGATATCTTCTAAGATATCCGCAAGCTCATCTAGCTTTGCTTCCAATAAGCCTAAAAGAATCCATGTCGGATCTTTGTATTCAATTTCATAGTCATTACGGCGTGCGCGTGCGCGAAAGGCACGAAAGGCAACCAACTTTTCACCACGTAAGGTAAATAAGCGGTCTTTATGCAAAATGAACGCAACCGTTTGCACATTGGCAAGCATGTTTGAAGTATCTTCGGGATCGCCTTCAACTTGGTAATTTTTATTTTTTGTTAAAAAATAAGTACTGATATGTAGAATCCCATCATCATCACGGTAGAATCGTGCAGAGGATGAAATGTCTTCTAAAGATTTAAGAGTTGGTAGATTTTGCTGGTAAGCATCTAAAACCCATTCTTGTTCTTCTTGTGAAGGTGCAATGAGGTCAACCCATACCAATTCAGGGTGTAGGTCGAATCCACCATTAATTGTTGCATCTTCTAAGCTACCGCGCTCAGTGGCGTAAAAGGCTTCAAGCATTATGTCTTTTCTCCCTTGCGCAGTGTGGTGTCAATTTGATGTGTGTATTTTAGACAAGGATTTTAGGAAAAACACTCATTACATTGCTGTTTTGTAAAAAAAATCTTGATTGGCCGTCTGCATTTTTAGCATGACAAAATTAAAGTTAGGTTAAATTTATGAATTCTATTGCTATTTTTTGTGGTTCATCATTAGGTACGGATCAAATTTTCGCTGATGTTGCGGAGCTGACTGGTGAAACAATCGCCAAGCAAGGGAAAACTTTGGTCTATGGTGGTGGCCGTTCAGGGTTAATGGGTATTGTTGCTGACAGCGCTTTGGCAGCAGGAGGCAAAGTGATTGGTGTGATCCCTCAGGGATTGGTGGATCGTGAATTGGCACATCCAGATTTGACCGAGCTGTATATTGTTAAAAATATGCATGAACGTAAAACAAAAATGTCTGAGCTTTCTGATGGCTTTATTGCATTGCCTGGTGGAGCAGGAACCATTGAGGAAATTTTTGAGCAATGGACGTGGGCGCAATTGGGAATTCATTTAAAACCTTGTGCATTTTTAAATGTTGAAGGTTTTTATGATGATTTATTGAAATTTATTCAACTTACGACAGACAAAGGCTTTTCTAAAGCACGTTTTACAGATCAGTTGATTGATTCTGCTTCGATCGAAGAAATTTTGACTCACTTTAATCACTATCAAGCGCCAGAACCAAAATGGGGTGTGAAAGAACGTGAAGAATTGGTGAAATTAGATCAAGCAGATCGTAGATTTGGTTAAAAACTAAAACACAATATATTGTTTTTAAATTTATTACTGTCACAATATATTGTGTTTTTTCTATTTTTAAAACTTATGAATGTAATTACTGTCGCGGCAGCTGTGATTTTGAATGATAAAAATCAATTGCTCTTGGTGAGAAAGCAAAATACACAATTTTTTATGCAGGTTGGTGGAAAGCTTGAGCCCAATGAACCACCTGAGCAGACCATGTTGCGTGAGATTTTAGAAGAAATTAGTGTTCAAGCAGAGATTACTCAGTTTATTGGGCGTTTTGAAACAAAAGCAGCCAATGAAGCAGACTTTCAATTAGTGAGTTATCTCTATCAAGTTGACGTAGAGCAAACACCAAAAATTAATGCAGAAATTGCTGAAATGAAATGGATTGATTTGGATGATGCGCAAACGCTTTTAGCGCCATTGACCAAAGAGATCGTGATCCCATGGTGTAAAGCAAATTTAATCCATTCATAATTTTTACGATGTTTGCTTCTCTATGTTTGTATCGCTAAGCGATAATGGAAATTTATAGAGCTGCAGCAATACAAGCAATATAAATTTTCTGGCATCCTAAGTTTTCTAAAGCATGGGTTAAAGCATGAATTGAACTACCTGTGGTCACGACATCATCAATAATCAGTATTTTTTTAAATTTTCGTTTTTCTGTTTTAATTATTTTAAATTGATATTCAATATTTTCTAAGCGCTCAATTCTGCTTAGCCCTTTTTGTGAATGTTGTGCTTCTCGAATTACAGGTTGCCATACGGGGATGTTTAATTGTCTTGCCATGATTTTAGCGATAATTAGCATTTGATTGTAGCCACGTTCTTTTAAGCGATCATTAGAAATGGGCATAGGAACAATGGCCTGAATTTTAGGTAAGCTTAAATTTAATAAACTTTGTGCTAATAGATTTTGATAATGCAGTTGTTGTTCATATTTATAGACTTGGATAATGCGATCTATTGGGAAGTCATAACGATGAGCACAAAGAATTTTTTGTTGATGCCGTTCAATATATTGCTTATACCACGGAAGCTGTGCCCAACAATCATTACAGAGAGAATGCTTTTTTTGTTGATCTATCCCGCAAAGTAAGCAAGGGGAAATGCTTTGAATGCTTTTATGGAGAAGTTGATTGATAAATTGGAGCATGGCCTGTTCTATTCTTATTTGTTATTAATTTCTCATAGTGAGCTAAATAGATCAACCCAAGATTTTTTAAGCTTGATAACACTTAAACTTGATATATTCATAGGATTGCAACCTTCATATCATTAGGCGGAATTAATCAAACATCCGAGCTAAGACACTTATGCATGGATGTTTATATAGATCTTTATACATAGGCATATCTTGGCGCTTCAGGTAACCACCGTTTTAATAAAGCTTCAGCATTTTCTGGAGCATCTTTCAGGACTTGGCTGGCAACATAATGCGCTTGATTAAGTAAATGATCATCTCGTTCTAACTTGGCAACACGGAAACCCAAATCTCCTGTTTGCTTGGTCCCCAGTAATTCACCCGGTCCTCGAATTTCCAAATCTTTTTCTGCAATGATAAAACCATCATTGGTTTCGCGCATGATACGTAAACGCTCTTGGCCATTTTGTGATAAGGGATGCTTATAGAGCAGGGCGCAAAAACTTGCGGTTGCACCACGACCGACACGGCCACGTAACTGGTGCAACTGAGAAAGCCCTAAGCGCTCAGCGTTTTCAATCACCATAATGGAAGCGTTTGGGACATCAACACCGACTTCAATGACTGTTGTTGCAATCAGCAGTTGTAATTCATTGTCTTTGAATTGTTGCATGACCAATTGCTTCTCATCGGCTTTCATTTTCCCATGAACTAAGCCGATATTAATATGCGGAAAGCGATCTTTAATCTCTTGATAGGTGGCTTCTGCGGCTTGAGCATCGAGAGTTTCTGATTGTTCGACCAGTGTACAGACCCAATATGCCTGTTTACCTTCAGCACAGTTCATGGTTATACGATTCAAGACTTCTTCACGTCTATCAAGAGGAATCGTGACTGTTTGAATGGGAGTACGTCCAGGAGGCAATTCATCAATCACTGAAGTATCTAGGTCGCCATAGGCAGACATTGCCAGTGTGCGAGGGATTGGTGTTGCTGTCATGACCAATTGGTGTGGTGTGGTGTTATCCACGCCTTTATTACGTAAAGCTAGACGTTGATCTACCCCGAAACGATGTTGTTCATCAATAATCACGAGACCAAGTTTGGAAAATGTAACATTGTCCTGAAATAGAGCATGGGTACCCACCACAATATTGGCAGTTCCATCCTTAATGGTTTGTTCAGCCGCAGCGCGTGCTTTGCCTTTTTGTTTGCCTGAAAGCCATGACACATTTAAACCGAGTGGCTCGAACCATTTCTTAAAATTGATATAGTGTTGTTCAGCTAAAATTTCAGTCGGTGCCATCAGTGCGACTTGCCAGCCTTCTTCCAAAATATGACAAGCCGCAACACCTGCAACCAATGTTTTACCTGCACCTACATCGCCCTGAACCAGTCGTAACATGGGTTTGTTTTGTTTTAAATCTTTGGCAATTTCATTTGATACACGTTTTTGTGCATTGGTCATTTCGAAAGGTAAGCTTGCCAATAAGGCTTTTGCAAATTTTTTACTGGTTGAAAATGCTGGCGCTGCAATTTTTTGAATATAAGCACGTCGGGTTAATAGGCTGATTTGATGTGCAACCAATTCTTCAAAAATTAAACGTTGTTGAGCAGGGTGAGAACCTTGTGAAAGTTGTAGCATATTGGCATTTACAGGAGGGTGATGAATATACTCCAGCGCCTGTTTAAGCGCATAACCATTGGTGAATTTTTCAGGTAATAACTCAGGTAAAGCATCAGCGTGTTGGTTTAAAGCTTGCTTAACGTATTCACGTAATTTGGGTTGAGTTAGGCCTTCGGTAGCAGGGTAAATTGCTGTCAGTTGGGTTTTAGGGAGTGCTGTATGTTCAGTAATTAACTGGATCTCAGGATGGTAAAGTTCAAGGCCACGAGCGCCAACACGGACTTCCCCAAAAATTCTTAAACGATTACCCGCTTTAGCACGATCTGTGAGTGCTTTATAGATATGATAGAAGCGTAAAGTAACCTTGCCAAAATCATCCTGCAATAAAATCGCCATCGATTTGCGTTTACCAGGTGGCATATCGATTGATCTGACCACGCCTTCCATGAGATAACTACGACCGACTTGTAATTGGTTCATCGGAATGATCGTGCTACGATCTTCATAATCACGTGGCAAATGAAACAGCAAATCATCAGTGGTGAAAATATTTAGTTTTTCAAGTAAAGCAGCGGCGGCATTGCCAACCCCTTGCAATTGATGGACGGCAGCCATGTCCCCTCAACTTAAGTTTGATTGATTTTGAAAATCGGTTTCGAAGAATAGGTCGTGTAATGCATATTCTATTTATTGGTTATGGTAAAACATCGCAACGTGTTGCCAAACAATTATTTCAGCAAGATCACCAAATTACCACAGTTAGCCGCAGTGCGAAAGATGATGATTTCGCACAACATTTGATTCAAGACATTCAACAACTCGATTTAGCGCAAATTCAGCCTCTCGATGTGATGTATGTATTGCTCGCACCAACTCGAAATTCTCCGCTAAGTGATATAGAAAATTATCAACAAACCTATGTAGATTCGGTGCAGCCAATTGTGAGGGCTTTAAAAGGCCATCCGCTCAAAAGAATTATTGTGGTTTCATCGACACGTGTTTATGGAGAAAACTGTGGTGAGCGTATTGATGATGAGTCAACGCCTATTCCAAGTGATCAACAGGGTCAATTGTTATTGGCAATGGAACAGCGATGGCAACAGGCTTATCCATCTAAATGTGTGATTGTGCGTCCAACTGGAATTTATGGCACATCCGTTGCTCGTATGGTTAAACTTGCAGAAACCACACGAAGTTATCCCAATATTCATTGGTCAAATCGAATCCATATAGATGACCTTGCACATTTCTTAGCGCATTTGCTTCACGTGGAACATCCAGAAAAATCATATATTTGTACAAATAATCAACCAAAACCTTTGCATGAGAAAATTTTAAATCTTCAGCGCGAGTTGAATTTGCCAGAGTTGGTTTTGGAAAGCGAAAAGGAAACAGGTAAAAAAATTTTTGCGGAGAGGATGGTTGCAACAGGATTTAAGTGGGTACATCAAAATTGTTATATTGATTATGAGCAAAAATTATTGTCAGAATACTAAATTAAATTAGCGAGACTTAAGTGGAAGATATTATTTATATTAAAGATTTTTTAAAAGATAACCATAAATTATTTGCTCTTTTAAATAGAAAAATAATATGGGATGAGCGTATGACAGCACGTAAAACTGCGAGTTTTGGTAAATCTTATAATTATTCTCAAATGTCATATCCTGAAGCTCCTTTTTTGGGTGAAATAAGACCGATTATTGATTTAATTAAAGAGACTTTGAGTTTTGAACCAAATAATTGTCTTGTTAATTATTATATGAATGGTCAAGCGCGTATGGGATGGCATTCGGATCAAACAGATGTCCTTGTTTCGGGAACTGGTGTTGTGATTATTTCTTTAGGTGGTGAGCGGATTTTAAAATTTAGAAAAATAAATGCTTATGAGGTAACTTCTGAGTATTTGTTGTCATCTGGCAGCTTAATTTATATGAGTCAGCAGATTCAGGAGGAATGGCAACATTGTATTCCAAAATCAAATATTGAACAGGCTAGAATGAGTCTGACGTTTCGGAAGCTACTGTAAAATTTAGTCAGCAGATAAGTTGTTGGTGAGGCTAGAGCCTAAAAATAGAAATAATAAATTTAATTGATGAAACAGTTATTTTTTCGTAGCTAGATATACCACACTAGAATCTGAAAATTATAAATTAGTTCGTAGAGTCTTAGGATTATTCAATCATTGAGGTCTTGAGAAGTTCCCTCTCCTTGCAGGAGAGGGTTAGGGAGAGGTAATCATCCCAACCTTCTCCCAAAGAAAAAAAGCACTTTAAAGCTTTTATTTTTTCTTCCGTTTTAAACGCTTCTTGGCTTGTTGAGCGGCTAAAGCATCTAAAGCTTCTTTTAACTCCTCATCTGTAAATGAGGTGATATGGTGGAGCATTTGCAAAGTTACATCATCAAGCACCAAATTGGCATATTGTGCAACATTTCTAAACTGCTCATCAAAAACAATGGCATGGTCTTCATTGGTTTTGATATAGCCTTGTTCAGTTAAGACTTTCATAAAACTTTGGAATAACGCTTTATCAAAGAACTCAGGTGAGTTGAACTCATACAATACAGATAAACGTTGTCCAACCAAGTGACTTAATTCTTCAACTTGGCGAATAGAGATATTCCCAGAGCCACGTTGAGTAATTAAAGCCAGCGTCATGTAATAACGTTCAAGACTTTGACGTACTGGAGCAGCCAAAACAGCCAATTGATTATGGTCTTCTGAGTTTGGCGCAGGGCTGAAAATAAAATCTTCATCATCGACAAAAATTAAATTCGCTTGAGCCAAAGCATCGACATATTCAGTCACTTGAGCCTTGATTTCACTATCTTTCCATTTTAAGAACAACTCTGCTTTTAAGAATGGATAAAGGGTGCGAATCACATTGAGTAAATCAGACTTACTGATCTTACCATTATGTTCCACCAATGCTGCGACCAACGACGGTAAAACAAAAGCGTGCAAAATGTTATTGCGGAAGTAAGTCAGTAAAATGGCTTGATTATCTTCAATGGCAATAATATCGCCAAGGACGTGCTGAACACGTTTAATCAATTTTAACTTCATACCATAGGCAATGATTTCTTTACCTGATAATGGCGTGACCTGAGTGCGGCTATCATAAGGATTTGCGGTTAATAACTTGCGATATGTATCAAGCTGTTTAATGCAGATTTCTTCATCAAGTGTGTGTTTTGGTGTTGCCAATAAAATCAGTGACAATAACGAAACAGGGTTGATCACCACAGCACGGTTGATATTTTCCAGAATAGCATTTGCCGAGCTGGTTACTGCATCTGAGACTTCTTGTGGGATTGGATCATCATTATGTTCAATGGTGATTTGATCAGCGCCATGTGCTTTGAGTAAGTCATCTAAGAAAACAGGCTCACCAAAATTGACATGCACTTTACCAAAAATACGCTCAATTTTTTTCAGGGTTTGCAAGATTCCCCAAATGGATTCAGCTTCTTTTGGCTTACCATTCATTTCGCCGACATAAGTTGCGCCTTCCATCAAGCGCTCATAACCGACATAGGTTGGGATAAAGACAATTGGTTTGGCACGGCCGCGCAAATGACCATGTACCGTCATTGCGAGCATGCCAGTTTTCGGGGGTAACAAACGTCCAGTTCGTGAACGACCACCTTCGATAAAGTATTCAAGAGGTGTGTTTCTAGATAGGATGCTAAATAAATATTCTTTAAATACCGATGTATAAAGTGCATTGCCACGGAATGAGCGACGGATAAAGAATGCACCGCCTCCACGCAGTAATTGACCGACAAATGGCATGTTAAGATTATCGCCAGCGGCAATATACGGCACCATCAAGCCACGTTTATAAATCACATAAGACAATAACAAGTAATCGATATGGCTACGGTGACAAGGTGTATAAATCACTTCATAGTCTTTGACTAACTCACGCACAGTATTGAAGTTATGTACTTCAACGCCGTCATAAAGTTGTGTCCACAGACGAGTCAAGGCCATATCTGCAAAGCGTACAGCAGATGCAGAATAGTCGGATGCAATTTCGTTTACAAAACCAATCGCTTTATGTTCAGCATCTATCATGCTGATTTTTGAGCGAATACTTTCTTTACGAATCGCATCTTGTACATCAGGGGCTTTAATCAGTGATTGCATGACATTACGGCGATCAGATAAATCTGGACCGAGAATGACCTCACGCTGACGATCTAAGTAGTCATTTAATTGATTGACAATATAAGTGGCTGGTGAAATATTGGGATGAGCAATTTTCGCATGATCCACTAAAGCTCTAAGTGATTGCGCTTCATGGAATTCAAGGAATGACTGTCGACCATGTAAACCAATGTTCATCAACTGTTTAACTTTACTTGGCGTTGCCCAAGTGTCGGTAAATAACAGTTTAAACCAAGAGTCTTCTTTATCTGGTGAACGTCCCCACAGTACTGTGACAGGGATTAATTCAATATCTAATTCAGCATTTTGATCAAGTGATTCAATCAGTCGAACTAAACGCGGCGGATAAGCATGCGTAGGCGGATTAAAATAATTGTTTTCATCTTGGTGTTGTAAAAATAAAATCGCTGCTTTTTCGCGACTATTGCCAATCATTAATGGGTCAAGTGCAGGAGGAAGCTGCAAACGACGTGTTTCACCATCAACAACTAAAGCGTTACTTCGTGAGTAATTCTGTAGAACATAGCAGACAACTTTTTGAGTTGTGGGCTGAATGAGCTCAGAATTTTCAGTTGAAGGGTCTAAAGGTTGAGCTTCTGTAGGAACCTCTCCAAGAACATGTGGTGTTACCACAAGGTCAAGTATTTTACTCGAAAGTCGACGATACATTTGACCAAAGCCACTCTTGGACATAAATACTCCTAGCCAATGGTGAATCACGCAATAAAGCGGATAAAAAATATTTTCTGTAATTAAAGCACAGAACAGTATGTCATTTTCTGACAAACTGCATGTAGCTTGTCAGATTTTATCTTTAAAAAACGTATTTTAAACAATCCATCAGCACAAGAGAAGTGACAATACGGTTTATGAAAATTTAATGTTTCACTCTGGATTTGTGGCAAAATAGAGTTAAATCTCTAAAATATGAATACTTTGTCCTAGCCGTTGGAATAAAGTCAGTATATAGAAAGGTCACTTATGAATGCTTTAACCCAAGAGCTTGTAGAGCTCTTAACCCTTGAAAAACTTGAAGAACATATTTTTCGTGGTCAAAGTCGAAATTTAGTTGGTAAGCGTGTTTTTGGTGGGCAAGTTTTAGGGCAAGCACTGCGAGCAGCATCATATACTGCTGATCGCCCGGTACATTCTTTACATGCATACTTTCTATATGGTGGGGATATCAATGCCCCAATCATTTATGAGGTGGATCGCTTACGTGATGGCAAAAGCTTCTTAAGCCGCCAAGTCCGTGCAATTCAGCATGGACGTACCATTTTTTCTGCAATGGTGTCATTTGCAACACCTGAAGAAGGCTTGAATTATCAAATTGCTGAGCCAGAATATCCAGCACCTGATGAATTAAAAGCTGAGCAAGAGCTTAAAGAAAATTTAATCAGTTTTATCCCAGAAAATATTCGCGCTGCGTTTATGCGTCCACGTCAGGTAGAAATTCGTCCGCTCAATGTGACCAACCCATTTCAACCACAACCTGAAGCGCCGTCTTATGCACATTACTTGCGTACGCACGAGCCATTAACTACAGAACAGGCGGATGATATCTCGTTAAATCAGGCAATTGTTGCGTTTTATTCGGACTATACCTTGATGATGACTGCTTTGCGCCCACATGGTCTCAATTACCTCTCGCCAAGTTTGCAATGTGCCAGTATTGATCATACGATCTATTTCCATAAACCAGTAAAAGCAGATGATTGGATGCTCTACGATATGGATGCAACCGTCAGTGCAAATTCACGCGGTCTGAATTTTGGTCGTATGTGGCAAAATGGCGAATTGGTTTGTAGTACGGTGCAAGAAGGTTTGATGCGAGTACGTGAAATCGAAAATCAATAATATAGTTTGTGCTGTGATTCTAATTCTAAATTAAGCCATCATCTGTGATGGCTTTTCTATTTTTTAGCAGAGCTTGTGACAAAAAAATGCTCGATTCTAAATAACTTCAATGGCATAGTTCAACGTGTAAATATTTATAATAGTCAGCGAAGATGAGTTTAAACACCCAAATTTTTATTGCAGCCATTCTTGGTGTGGCATTTGGATTTTTATTAAACCAATTCCCCAATACTCAATTTTTAGATGCCAGTATTTATGGTTTGAGCATCGCCAGTAGTATTTTTATTGGTTTATTGAAAATGCTTTTGGTTCCACTTATTTTTAGTTCAATCTTGGTGGGTGTTTCAAACTTAGAAGCGGGTAGTCAACTCAGTCGAGTTTGGAAAATAACCTTGGCTTGTTGTGTGACCACAACGACATTGGCACTTATTCTTGGTTTAGCGTCGACACATCTATTCAATGTTGGACAAGGTGTGGATATTGCAATGTTTCAAGATGCAATGAATCAACATAAAAGCCCAGATTCATTGACCCCCAGTTCGTTTTTAACCAATTTTATTCAAAATACCCTCATCAATCCATTTAAAGCATTTAGTGATGGTAATGTTTTGGCAGTCGTGCTGTTTGCTTTGTTATTGGGCTTGGCATTGGTACATGGCGGAGAGCGGTTTAATTCAATCAAACAACTGGCACGTCAGTTTTTTGACATTATGATGATGTTAGTTGGTTGGGTGATGAAAGTTGCGCCGATTGGTATTTTTGCTTTGATGGCAAAGCTGATTGCAACAGAAGACATCTCTATTTTAAGCCGTCTTGCTGAGTTTGCTATTGTTGTTACGGGAACCACTATATTTCATGGTGTCGTAGTTCTGCCATTGTTGTTATGGATCTTTGGAAAAATGGATCCGATTACCTTTTTTAAAGGAACGCGTGCAGCATTAATTACAGCATTTGCAACCAGTTCAAGTTCTGCAACCATGCCTTTGAGTTTAAAGTGTACTCAAGAAAATTTAGGCGTGCGCCCACAAATTGCAGGCTTTGTGATTCCTTTCGGTTCTCAGTTAAACATGGATGGAACAGCACTTTATGAAGCAGCAGCAGCGCTTTTTATTGCCAATTTAATGGGTTTAGAGTTATCAATTACCCAACAAGTGATTGTCTGTCTGACTGCGATGATTGCTTCATTGGGTGCGCCGGGTATTCCAAGTGCGGGCATGGTCACTATGATTATGGTGCTACAATCTGTGGGATTACCAGCGGAAGCAATTGCGATTCTTCTGCCAATTGACCGTATTCTCGATACTGTACGTACTGTAGTGAATGTACAAGGGGATATGATGATTAGTGTGGTTGTTGACCGAAATACCCAAGATATGGAAAGTCCAACCTAGTGTATGGTTAGGATCTTGTTCTAAAAGATTGACCCAAAAAAGCAGGATCTAAATCCTGCTTTTTTTATTTGATTTCAGTATCACTATTCAATAGTTATTATGCTGCAACTCTAGGCAATGCACGTTTTGCCGCAGGAGATTGATCCAAATAAGCAATCGCATCTTCTGTTTTAGCTTCATGTACGGGATCATACCAAGGCATTAAATAGCCCAATTGCTGTGAAACTAGCCATAATGGATGCGGCATTAAGCGATTATCTGATTGTGCGATACTCGCCCATTCACGCCAAATCCAAGGCTTATAGAATGCAGGCTTTTTATCTGCATAACGTGGGTCTTGCCCCATGATATGTGCAGCACCATCAACCCATAAGCCCAATACAGCGGCAATCACGATAACGCTTTGATAATAACGAGAAATATAACCACCACCTAAATGGCGATATAGATCAAAAGCCACTGTACGGTGTTCAATCTCTTCGGCACCATGCCATTTGACTAAATCAAGCATATTTGGATCTGCACCCAATTCCGCCCATTTTTTATTATAAAGTGCATATTTACCCAAGACACAAGTCATATGTTCAACAGTGGCGACGATACCTAAGCGGAACAAATCCCATTGATGATCGAGGACTTTGGGTACTTTAAAGCCGAGTGGTTGATCTGCAAGTAATTTGCCAAACAAGAAATCCATAATCTCAAGATTACGTTGAATATCAATATTACGCACAGTTAAGTATTCTTTATTTGCCGAAGCATGTGCTTGAGCATGCATGGCTTCTTGGCGGATAAAAGCACGAACATCTTCAGCTAATTTTTCATCTGTGATTTTGGGTAAAACACGATTGTATAAACGGCAGAACCAAAATTCACCTGCTGGGAGAATATTGTTAATTTCATTGATAAAGTAGCTGACAAATGGCTGATTTGGAATCCAATCGACAGGGGTATCTTGCCATTCAAATTTCACTTTACGTGGTTTGATGTGGTACTGAATAGATGATCCAATCCGACTGTTCTTTAATTTAGCGAGTAACTTCATCACAGTGTCCTAATTTTTCTTTGGTGATTTCACACTTTATTATTCAAGTATAAAAAAATGTCCTAAATAGTTATTAGCAATTTAGGACATTCCAGTATCAATATGTGATGAATTTTGTTAGACAAGACTTTTTTATTTATGCTTGTGGATTTTCATCTACATTTCCATCAATATTTTCACTATTGAATTCGGATTCTTGATCCTGATCAATGAACTCATCATCCAGATCATCTTCAGTGGCTTCAGGAATTGCATCAATATCAAAATCTAAAGTTTTGTCTAAGGTGTAATTTAAGCGACCCGCCATAATTGACGCAAGTTCTTCTAGACCTTGCTTATTGAGTGATGAAAACAGTTGTATAGAAAAATTCAACTTCATTTTCTTCAACTGTTGTTGTACATCTAACAACACTTTACTGGCAGGACCACGGTTGAGTTTGTCTGATTTAGTCAACAGTACATGTACAAACAAGTGACGTGAATATGCCCATTCCAACATCATCACATCGAAGTGTTGTAAAGGGTGGCGAATATCCATGAGTAGAACCAGACCTTGTAAACTTTTTCGATGAATCAAATAATTCTCAAGTTCTTTTTGCCAGACAATTTTCATTGCTTCAGGTACAGCTGCATAACCATAACCTGGTAAATCGACAAGGCGTTGATCTGGATTACCTAAGCTAAAAAAGTTAATCATTTGCGTACGGCCAGGTCTTTTCGACGCGCGTGCCAATTGCTTTTGATTGGTCAATGCATTGATAGCACTTGATTTTCCGGCATTTGAACGGCCTGCAAAGGCAACTTCATAACCAGTATCTTCTACACAAAGATTCAGTTTAGGCGCACTCATCAGAAATTCAGCTTTACGCAACCAATTCAAAGATGAAGTTGAGTATTCTGAAATCGCAGGATCAGCCTTTTTTTCATAACTGATTTTTTGTTTAGGGGCGCTTGAGGTCTTACTATTTTTAGACTTTCCACTGCTGCGATGCATATTTCAACTTCAATAAACGGATAAACAAAGTGCATTATAAAGGAAGTCGGAGATTCAAGCGAATTTTGATCGTGTTAACTGAAATATTGGCTATTGGGATGCTGGACGATGAGCCTTTGTGACTTAAACATTGAGATTGGGAATGGGTGAGTTTACGATCTTTGGATGTTGTGGTGGCGCATTGAGAACATCGGCAACAGTATAGTGATCTAGACTTTGATAAAACTGTTCAACGGCCTGATCTAAAATACCCTTTAAACCGCAACGTGGACGTAGCACACAAGGTGGCGTATTGCACTCTACAATTTGTGCATCACGTTGGAGAATTCGTACAATATGCCCTAAGCGAAATTCTAAGATATCTGGGTTTAAGCGCAAACCACCGCCTTTACCTCGTGTGGTAATTAACCAACCTTGTTTTCCCATAAAATGCACAATTTTGACCAAGTGATTTTCTGAAACATGCAAATCTTCTGCAATTTCAGCAATTGTATAAGGCATATCTTTTGGAGGCGCGATGTACATTAAGATGCGCAGGGCATAGTCGGTAAATTTATTTAGTTGCATGTAGGCTGCTCATCTATGGGTAAAGATGTATCTCATCCTGAAATAAATAAGGCCAGTCTATCATAGACCAGCCTTATAAAGAACGGATGGAGATTTAGATACCTGCACCACCCGTACCAAACGCTTCACTATGAATTTGTTCAGGTTTAATACCACGAGCCACCAATGCTTGGTGTTGTTGTTGCATAAATGGTATTGGGCCACAAAGATAATAATCAGCATGGGGTGGGAGTAATGCGGTATCAAGTGTTGCCAAGTCTAAACGACCAGCCACATCGTAATCTTCGCCAATAACATCACCGCTATGTGGGAACTCATAAGCTGTAAATGTACTGAGACGTGGGAATTTAGTTTTTTGCTCTTGGATATGTTGTTTCATTGCATGTACTTGGCTACTGCGACATGCATGGATAAAGCTAGCTGGTTGAGGCATGTCTAAAGTCACCAATTGATTAAGCATTGCAATCATTGGGGTTAAACCTACACCTGCACTAATGAAGACATTACGTTTGCTACTATCAATCAGGTAGAAGTTACCTGTTGGAGCAGACACTTCAATTTCTGAATCTTCAGCTAAGCCATGTAAAGTATTTGATACCCAACCACTTGCCAAATCACCTTTTTCATCTTCACGTTTAACTGAAATACGTAAATAGTCTATTTGTGGACTTGTTGATAGTGTGTATTGACGTGGTTGTTTTAAGCCTAACGCTTCAACAAATACTCGCACTGAAATATATTGACCTGCTTCATATTTAGGTAATGTGCCGCCATCGACTGGAGCAAGATAGAAAGAGGTAATTTCTTCGCTTTCATTCGCTTTTTTAACGATTTTAAATTTACGCCAACCTAACCAGCTACCTTGAGTTTGTTGGTGCTGCTCATAAATCGCTTTTTCAGTACTGATAAATAGATCGGCCAATTGTCCATAAGCTGCAGCCCATGCATCAATCAATGGATCTTCCATCGAAATACTTAATACTTCACTAATTGAATGTAATAGGTTTTCACCGACAATGTTGTAATCAGGTGCTTGAATATTCAGACTGACATGTTTGTGGGCAATCAGTTCAACCACAGGCAAAAGTACTGAAGGGTCTTCAATATTTTCAGCATATGCTAAAACAGCACCAGCCAAGGCTTGAGCCTGTGCACCACTACGTTGATGCCCCATGTTAAAGGTTTCTTTTAATTCAGGATTATTGCCGAGCATGCGGTTATAAAAATAACCAGTAAGTGCTACACCATTTTCGCGAAGAACAGGAACTGTTGCTTTTACAAGGTCAATTTGCTGCGGAGTCATTGTTGATCTCTCTTGGCTGTCATTTATAAGATGTATTTAAAATACATCTTATAAAGTGTATTTGCAATACACCTTTAATAAAAACACATAAAATAATTATGGTTTATTTTAAATTTAAGCCCTATTGATTGAAATCATTGGACTTATTTTTAAATTTTTTTAAATGATTTTTTAGATATGTTTAGATGGCTTGATTAAGCGAGATAAGCGAATGAAAAGATAAGCAAGAACATGCGCTATAAAATAGAGAATAAAAAAGGAGCGCTAACGCTCCTCACATTTGTGTTTAAGCGAATTAACGGCCACCAAATAATGAACCTAACAAACCGCGGACCAGTTTTTGTCCTGTAGGGCCGCCTAAAGTTCGTGCAGCACTTTTAGCAAAAGTTCCGATCACATCTTGAGTCAGTTTGGCACGCGCAGCTGCAGCTTTTGCTTCTTCTTTTTCTAAGCGTTCTTGCTCTTTGGCTTGTTGCTTATCGAGAGTCTGTTGTTGCTTTGTGAGCTCTTCTAATTGCTTGGCTTGTTGAGCTACAGCATCAAAAGCCACCTGCTGTTGTGAGCTATCAGAAACTTTACGTTGTAGCATTTCATAAGCGCTATCACGATCCACTTCATTGTCATAAACACCTGCGACAATACTTTGCGCCATCAATGCTTTTCGTTCATCTAAAGTAATTGGGCTAAATGATGAGTAGGGTGGCATCACCATCGCTCGTTCAACCACTTGAGGCGTACCTTGTTCATCTAGGCAACTAATAAGCGCTTCACCGACAGCTAGCTCTGTAATTGTTTGATCTACTTTAAACTCTGGATTGGCACGGAAGGTATCGGCAGCAGTTTTTACTGCTTTTTGATCTTTAGGGGTAAAGGCACGTAATGCATGTTGCACGCGGTTACCGAGCTGCCCTAAAACATTTTCTGGGATATCTAATGGACTTTGTGAGATAAAATAAATTCCGACACCTTTAGAGCGAATTAGACGGACCACTTGTTGAATTTTTTCTTGTAATGCTGGGCTGGCATTATCAAAGAGCAAATGCGCTTCATCAAAAAAGAACACCAATTTTGGCTTATCTAAGTCACCGACTTCAGGTAGCTTTTCAAATAACTCTGAAAGCATCCAAAGTAGAAAGGTTGCATAGAGCTTTGGTGTGTTCATCAGCTTATCCGCAGCCAATAGATTGATATAACCATGTCCATTGGCATCAGTTTGGATAAAATCCATAATATCAAGGCTTGGCTCACCAAAGAAACGTTGACCGCCCTGATCACCTAAGGCCAATAGATTACGTTGAATAGCACCTAAACTTGCTGGTGAGAGATTGCCGTATTCTGCTTTTAAAGCCGCAGCATTTTCACTGACATAGGTCAGCATGGTTTTTAAATCTTTAAAATCAATTAACAGTAAGCCTTGATCATCTGCAACACGGAACACCGCTGAAAGCACACCTTCTTGAGTGTCATTTAAATTCAGCATTTGCGAAAGTAACAGTGGGCCGATTTCAGAGATTGTGGTACGAATCGGATGTCCTTGCTCACCAAATAAATCCCAAAAAATAGTCGGTGATGCAGCAAAAGGGATACTGTCTATCCCTAAGCTTTTAATGCGTTCTTCAAATTTAGGATTGGTTGAACCTGCTTTGGCTATACTTGAAACGTCCCCTTTTGCATCAGCCAGAAATACGGGTACACCAATCCGTGAAAAACTTTCAGCAAGCACTTTAAGGGTAATGGTTTTGCCTGTCCCTGTGGCTCCTGCAATTAAGCCGTGACGGTTAGCAAATTGTGAATGTAATACAATATCTTGTGTTGTATCCGAAGTTTTTTTTGCGATGACGATTGGTGTACCCATTGTTATTCCTATAGCTTTAATTTGAGTTTGGATGTTTTTTATCTGACTCAATATTTATATCATTGTTGTTATACAAAATTGCATTAAATGATGATGTTGTAAATCTGTTTTTATTGTTGAATATGAATGTAGGGTGGTGCGAATTGTTTCCTGAAATGCAGAGGGAATAAGTAAAAACTAAATGTACTTTTTGCTGAATGAACTCTGCGCTTAATCGTGTTTAGAGGTGAGTATAGAGCCCTTGCCATCATTTGATATAGCAAAGACCCATATATTATGTATTAAGCCTGAATTGCTTGAAGCGCGTGTTGAATATCTTGGATTAAATCGTCTGGATGCTCTAAACCAATACAGAAACGAACCAATAGACCTTGCTCTAGATGTGCGCGTTCTAAATGACGCATGTCACTCAGATTATAAATCATGACTAAGCTGACAGGACCACCCCAACTAAAACCGAGTTTAAATAAAGATAAATGATCACAAAACTTTCGGATTTTGTTGATATCAAACTCAGGTTTAAAAATAACACTAACAAGACCAGCACTTTGTCCTGTTTGACAGGTCTGGTTCCAATAGGTGTGACTTATATTGTCAGAATCCGCAGGGTGTAAAATTTGAGCAAACGCATTTTGATTTTTTAGCCAATTTAAAATCTTTAAAGCACTTTGAGACTGATGCTCATAACGAATTTGCATTGAGGCCAAACTACGTTGCACTTGTGCGGCATCATCACCTGAAATCGCGATACCTTGAATGGCATGCATACGGAACAGCTTATGATGTAAAGCTTTATCTTGAGTGACCACAGATCCCATTAAAATATCACCTCCACCACTCGGGTATTTGGTCAAGGCATGTACACTGATATCTACGTTTAAATGTTCATGACTAAAATCAAAGGCATTAAAAGCTATACCAGCTCCCCAAGTATTGTCCAAGGCCGTCAGGATTTTCTTTGCTTTGGCTTTTTTGACTAAATTAACAAGATCCGGAAATTCAAGTGTGACTGAACCTGCGGCTTCTAACCAAATCAGTTTGGCATTTTCATTGGGTTGGAATGAGTCTGCATCAATAGGATTGTAAACTTGAACAATAATGCCATAACTTTTTTCAAGGTGACGTAGGTGTTCCATGTTGGGACCATAGATATTGTCTGCGACCCAAACTTCATCTCCATGACTTAAAAAACATGAATTGACTATGTTAATCGCAGATAAACCACTAGGTGCAAGTAAACAATATTCACCCCCTTCAATTTGAGCAATGTGATCGCCTAAGGTAAATGTTGTTGGTGTGCCATGTGTTCCATAACTATAATCGTAACGATCTGTCCAATGGCGATTAAATAGTGCATCGGTATTTTCAAATATAATTGTTGACGCACGAAATAGGGGAGGCTGTATTGTATTTATATATTGTGGTGCTTTACGAGAAGAATGAATTAAAGCAGTAACTGGTTCTTGTTTCACAGGAATACTCAATTTTTGTTAATAGCTGGACTAAAGTAAGCAAAACATAATCGCTCAGTGACGAAAAGCAATAAATTGTGAAAAATAATAAATAAAATTGATATTGGCTTCATTTTTGCATTTATCAGACTATGTTTTGTGATTTGTAGCGTAATTGATACAACAAGAATAGGTGATAACATGAAAAAACTTAAAGTGCATTATTTTCAGCATATTGCAGGTGAAGGCTTTGGAAGCTGTTATGAGTATTTGAAAGCAATGGGCGCAGAAATTACTGCAACAGAATTTTTTGCTTTACCTATAGATTCTCAGTTAGAAATAGAAGCTTTACCGCATGTCAATGATGTGGATTTACTCATCATTATGGGTGGGGAAATGAGTGTAAATGATGAAGCTAACTATCCTTGGTTAAAGGTTGAAAAACGATGGATTCGCCGCTATTTAGCATCGGAAAAGCCTGCAATCGGTTTGTGTTTGGGTGGGCAGCTGATAGCCAATGCTCTAGGTGCTAATGTTCGACGTAATACTGTACGGGAAATCGGTTGGACCTTGGTCAATAAAAGCAACCATGTGCCAGAAGATTATTTCCAATTGCCTGAGCGGGTCAATGTCATGCAATGGCATAGTGAGACCTTTGATATTCCTAAAGGTGCAATTCGTTTGGCGGAGAATCCAGCATGTCCCAACCAACTTTATCAAATAGGCAAGAATGTGTTGGGATTTCAGTTTCATCCAGAAATCACCCCGCATAGCTTAAAAATTTTCATTGAACATGAAGAAGAGGATATGGTGTTTAGTGGGCTACACAGTCAATCATTATTGGATTTAAAAAAATCACAACAAATGGACTATGTGATTGGTAATCAGTTACTCAATCATGCGATTGACTACGTTTTGAGGGTTTAAGTTGGTGTTTAAATAATAAGCGCTTTATTTATAATTAATTACTCAAAAAAAGGTAAAAATGTCCAAATAAGTTTGCTTAAGTGTTAAACAATCGTTATAATGAGCGACCCTCCAATATGGTGGGGTGAATGGCGAAGAAAGTCATTCAGATCGTTACAGTCGTGGCATCGATCACGACCTTAGTGATTTTCACTGCCTTTGACACTTGCCTACTTTAGTGGGGTGAGATGCGTCAAGGGTGATTCTTTATATATTTGGCTTGGAGTTAACTGGTATGTCTAACCAGAGAATTCGTATCCGTCTTAAGTCTTTTGATCATCGTTTAATTGATCAATCTTCTCAAGAGATCGTAGAAACAGCAAAACGTACTGGCGCACAAGTATGTGGTCCAATTCCGATGCCTACTCGCATCGAACGTTTTAACGTTTTAACGTCACCACACGTGAACAAAGATGCGCGTGACCAATATGAAATCCGCACATATAAACGTTTGATCGACATCGTTCAACCTACAGACAAAACTGTAGATGCGTTGATGAAGTTGGATCTTGCAGCTGGTGTTGATGTTCAGATCGCATTGGGTTAAGGCTTTCGGTTAATTAACGCTTTATAAGTTAATTAGGCCGCTTTTTTAGAGGTTTATGCACATGGCTATTGGTTTAGTCGGTCGCAAGTGCGGTATGACACGTATCTTTACAGATGCTGGTGTTTCTGTGCCTGTAACAGTGATTGAGGTTGATCCTAACCGTATCACTCAAATCAAAACGCTTGAAACTGATGGTTATCAAGCGATTCAAATCACTACTGGTGAACGTCGCGAATCTCGCGTAACAAATGCTCAGAAAGGTCACTTTGCGAAAGCTGGTGTGGCTGCTGGTCGTTTAGTTAGCGAATTCCGTGCTACAGAAGCTGATCTTGAAGGTCGTGAAGTTGGTGGAACTATCGGTGTTGATTTGTTCGCAGTAGGTCAAGTTGTTGACGTAACTGGTCAATCAAAAGGTAAAGGCTTCCAAGGTGGTGTTAAGCGTTGGAACTTCCGTACGCAAGATGCTACACATGGTAACTCTTTGTCGCATCGTGTTTTGGGTTCTACAGGTCAAAACCAGACCCCTGGTCGCGTATTTAAAGGCAAAAAAATGGCTGGCCATTTAGGTGCTGAACGCGTAACAGTTCAAGGTCTTGAAATTGTATCTATCGACGCAGAACGTTCAGTTCTTGTTGTTAAAGGTGCGATTCCTGGTGCTACTGGTGGCGACGTTATCGTTCGTCCTACGATCAAGGCCTGAGGGGAAATAACGTGAATTTAAAAACTGTTTCCGGCTCTGCTGTTGAATTATCAGAAGTAGCTTTCGGTCGTGATTTTAATGAAGCTCTTGTACACCAAGTTGTTACAGCTTATTTAGCTGGTGGTCGTCAAGGTTCTAAAGCTCAGAAATCACGTGCAGACGTTTCTGGCGGTGGTAAGAAACCATTCCGTCAAAAAGGTACTGGCCGAGCTCGTGCGGGTTCTATTCGTAGCCCAATCTGGGTTGGTGGTGGTAAAACTTTTGCTGCTCGTCCACAAGATTGGTCTCAAAAAGTTAACCGTAAAATGTACCGCGGTGCAATGCAATGTATCTTAGCTGAACTTGTTCGCCAAGATCGTCTTGTTCTAGTTGAAGAGTTTGCTGTTGAAGCACCTAAAACTAAAGAATTGCTTGCTAAACTTAACGGCTTGAACGCTACTCGCGCATTAATCGTTACTGAAGCTGTAGATGAAAATCTATATTTAGCTGCTCGTAACCTTCCACACGTTGATGTGGTTGATGCTGCTGGGATCGATCCTGTTGGCTTGATCGCGTTTGATAAAGTTGTTATGTCTGTTGCGGCTGCTAAGAAGATTGAGGTAGAACTCGGATGAACAACGAACGTATCTATCAAGTCCTAAAAGGGCCTGTTTTTTCAGAAAAAGCACAAGTTCTAGGCGAAACTGCTGGTGTTCAAGTTTTTAAGGTTGCTATTGATGCAAACAAACTTGAAATCAAAAAAGCAGTAGAGCAATTGTTTGGTGTAGAAGTTGTTAAAGTTAACACGACTATCACTAAAGGTAAGACTAAGCGCTTTGGTAAAACATTGGGACGTCGTTCTGATGTTAAAAAAGCATACGTCACCCTGAAAGCTGGCCAAGATGTTGAAATGGCTGACTTGGGCGATACCGCTGAAAGCACAGCGGAATAAGGACGAAAATTATGCCAATTCAAAAATGTAAGCCAACGTCTCCAGGACGTCGCTTTGTAGAGAAGGTGGTTCATAATCATCTTCACAAAGGCGCGCCTTATGCACCGTTGGTTGAAGCTAAGAAACGTACTGGTGGTCGTAATAATAATGGTCACATTACCACTCGTCATGTTGGTGGTGGTCATAAACAAAACTACCGTATTGTTGACTTCAAACGTAACAAAGACGGCATCCCAGCTGTAGTTGAGCGTATTGAATACGATCCTAACCGTACATCTCATATTGCTTTATTGAAATATGCTGACGGTGAACGTCGTTATATTATTGCCGCTAAAGGCTTACGTGCTGGTGATAAAGTACAATCTGGTAACGATGCTCCAATTCGTCCAGGTAACTGCTTGCCGCTTCGTAATATGCCTATCGGTTCTACATTACATAACATTGAGCTTAAAATCGGTAAAGGTGCACAGTTAGTGCGTTCTGCTGGTACTTCTGCTCAATTGTTGGGTCGTGACGGTTCTTACGCAATTATTCGTCTTCGTTCAGGCGAAATGCGTAAAGTACACGTTGAATGTCGCGCTGTGTTAGGTGAAGTATCTAACTCAGAAAGCAACCTTCGTTCACTTGGTAAAGCAGGTGCTGCACGCTGGCGTGGTGTTCGTCCTACCGTTCGTGGTATGGCGATGAACCCAGTTGACCATCCACATGGTGGTGGTGAAGGGCGTAACAAAGGTATTCAACCTGTAAGCCCATGGGGTCAAAAAGCTAAAGGGTACAAAACACGTACCAATAAGCGTACGACTAAGATGATCATTCGCGACCGTCGCGTTAAGTAACAAGTAAAGGAATCTGACAATGCCTCGTTCTCTGAAAAAAGGCCCATTCGTCGATGCGCACTTGTTCGCTAAGGTTGAAGCGGCTATCGCGGCTAATAACCGTAAGCCGATCAAAACTTGGTCGCGTCGTTCGATGATCCTCCCGGATTTTGTTGGTTTAACAATTTCTGTACATAATGGTCGTAACCATGTTCCAGTGATCGTATCTGAACATATGGTTGGTCACAAACTCGGTGAATTCGCGCCAACTCGTACCTATCGTGGTCACGGTGTTGACAAGAAGTCTAAACGTTAAGGTGCTATGATGGAAGTTACTGCTAAATTACGCGGTGCCGCTATCTCGGCACAAAAAACTCGTTTGGTTGCAGATCTAATCCGTGGCAAATCTATTGCTCACGCGCTTAATATCTTAAACTTCAGCAACAAGAAAGCTGCAGTTATAGTAAAAAAAGCATTGGAATCTGCAATTGCAAACGCTGAACATAATAACAGTTTAGATGTAGACGACCTTAAGGTTACTACGATTTACGTTGATGAAGGCACGAGCCTTAAACGTATTATGCCACGTGCTAAAGGCCGTGCAGATCGTATTACTAAGCGTACTTGTCACATTACCGTTAAGGTAGGGGTTTGATATGGGTCAGAAGGTTCATCCAATCGGTATCCGCCTTGGTGTTGTAAAACGTCATAACGCCAACTGGTATGCGAGTCCGAAACAATACGCTGAATATTTGCTTAAAGATCTTCAAGTTCGTGAGTTTTTAACTAAAAAACTTAAAAGCGCGATGATCAGCAAAATTCTTATCGAACGTCCTACAGGCGCTGCTAAAGTAACTATTAGCACTGCTCGTCCAGGTATCGTTATCGGTAAAAAAGGCGAAGACATTGAGAAATTACAGCGTGAACTCACCAAGATTATGGGTGTTCCAGCGCAAGTAAGCATCAACGAAATCGATCGCCCAGATTTAGACGCTCGTTTAGTTGCTGAAGCAATTGCTTCACAATTAGAGAAGCGTGTAATGTTCCGTCGTGCTATGAAGCGTGCGGTTCAAAACACTATGCGTGCTGGTGCTAAAGGTATCAAAGTTGAGGTTTCTGGTCGTTTAGGTGGTGCAGAAATTGCACGTACTGAATGGTATCGTGAAGGTCGTGTACCTTTACATACACTTCGTGCTGACATCGACTATGCAACTATGCGTGCTGAAACTACTTACGGTACGATTGGTGTTAAAGTTTGGATTTTCCGTGGTGAGATCTTAGGTGGCATGAAACAAGTCATGAACCCTGCTCCTGCTGAAGAACGTCCAGCTAAACGCGGTCGCGGTCGTGGTGAAGGTCAAGAGCGTCGTGGTCGTCGCAATGATCGTTCTGCTGAAAAAGGAGAATAATCCATGTTGCAACCTAAACGTACTAAATTCCGTAAGGTGCAAAAGGGCCGTAACACTGGTCTAGCGCATCGTGGTAGCACAGTATCTTTCGGTACAATCGCACTTAAATCTGTTGAGCGTGGTCAAATGACTGCTCGTCAAATCGAAGCTGCGCGTCGTACAATTAGCCGTCGTGTTAAACGTGGTGGTAAGATCTTTATCCGTGTTTTCCCAGACAAACCAATTACTGAAAAGCCATTAGAAGTTCGTATGGGTAAAGGTAAAGGTTCTGTGGAATACTGGGTTTGCCAAATCAAACCAGGTAAGATCTTGTACGAAATGGATGGTGTTAGTGAAGAATTGGCACGCGAAGCGTTTACGCTTGCAGCTGCTAAGCTTCCATTTAAAACCACTATCGTTACTAAGACGGTGATGTAATGAAAACTAAAGATCTACGTGAAAAATCGGTAGAAGAGTTGGCAGCTTTGCTAGATGAGCAACAGCTTAACCAATTCCGTCTTCGTATGGCGAAAGCAACTGGTCAATTGGGTAAGTCGCATGAAGTTGCGTTAACTCGTAAGACTATTGCTCGTATCAAGACCCTCCTTACCGAAAAACAGGGGAACGCACAATGAGTGAGCAAACAGTTCGCACGTTAACAGGCAAAGTAGTAAGTGACAAAATGGACAAGTCTATTGTTGTACTTATTGAACGCCGCGTTCAACACCCGTTGTATGGCAAATCAATCCGCCGTTCAACAAAATTACACGCTCATGATGAGAATAACACTGCTAAAACTGGCGATGTTGTAACCATTAAAGAAAGCCGCCCAATTTCAAAAACTAAAGCTTGGACTTTAGTGGAAGTTATTGAAGCAGCTGCTGAGTAATTAGACGTTCTTGTTGCATCATCGGTCAATTTCGAGTACTCTTTGAGCCTTTCGAAATTGCGACCGGTGATGCTCGGTTTTGGAGTAGGGCAATGATTCAGACCGAAAGTATGCTAGACGTAGCAGACAACAGTGGTGCTCGCCGCGTACAATGTATTAAAGTACTAGGTGGTTCACATCGTCGTTATGCTTCTGTTGGCGACATTATTAAAGTTACTGTAAAAGAAGCAATTCCACGTGGCCGTGTTAAAAAGGGTGACGTGATGAATGCAGTTGTAGTTCGTACTAAATTCGGTATTCGTCGTCCAGACGGTTCTGTGATCCGTTTTGATGATAATGCTGCAGTTATCTTGAACAACAACAAGGCTCCGATTGCCACTCGTATTTTCGGACCAGTGACTCGTGAACTTCGTACTGAACAGTTCATGAAAATCATTTCATTGGCTCCTGAAGTTCTATAATAGAGGCAATCATGGCTAAGATTAGAAAAGGCGATCAAGTAATTGTGATCGCAGGTAAAGAAAAAGGCAAACAGGGTACTGTTTTGTCTGTTTCAAATGACCAAGTTAAGGTTGAAGGCCTTAATTTAGTTAAGAAGCATCAAAAGCCGAACCGTGCAACAGGTGCTGAAGGCGCTATCGTTACACAAGAAGCTTCGCTTCATATTTCAAACGTGGCAGTTTTTAATGCTGCAACCCAAAAGGCTGACCGTGTTGGTTACCAAGTGATTGAAGGCACGAAAACTCGTGTTTATAAATCAAATGGTGAATCAGTGGCGGTAGCGAAGTAATAGGTTGAACTAGGCTATGGCCAGACTTAAAACACGTTATAACGACGAAATCCGAGCTAAGTTGAAAGAAGAACTTGGTTTGGGCAACGTGATGGAAATTCCTCGCGTTACTAAAATCACCATCAACATGGGTGTTGGTGCAGCTTCAGCTGACAAGAAATTGTTAGATGGCGCTTTGGCGGATATGCAAGCTATTGCTGGTCAAAAACCAGTTCTTACATTAGCGCGTAAATCAATCGCTGGTTTTAAAATCCGTGATGGTTGGCCGATTGGTTGTAAAGTAACTTTACGCGGCGAACAAATGTACGAATTCTTAGACCGTTTGATCTCTATTGCGATTCCTCGTATTCGTGACTTCCGCGGTTTTTCTGCGAAATCATTCGATGGTCGTGGTAATTATTCAATGGGTCTCAAGGAACAAATTATGTTCCCTGAAATCGATTTTGATAAGATCGATCGTATTCGTGGTATGGATATTACTATCACTACGACTGCTCGTACTGATGACGAAGGCCGTGCGCTAATCCGTGCATTCGGCTTCCCGTTCAAATAAGAGGTCGATATGGCTAAGAAAAGTATGATTAATCGCGAATTGAAACGCGAAACTACAGTTGCTAAATACGCTGCAAAACGTGCTGAATTAAAAGCTACGATTGCAAACGTAAATGCATCTGATGAAGAACGTTTCGAAGCGATGATGAAGTTACAAGCATTACCACGTAATGCGTCTCCAGTACGTCTTCGTAACCGTTGTGGTTTAACTGGTCGTCCTCATGGTTACTTCCGTAAGTTCGGCTTAAGCCGTAACAAATTACGTGACACAGTAATGCAGGGTGATGTACCGGGCGTTGTTAAGGCAAGCTGGTAAGGAGCGACTATAAATGAGTATGCAAGATACCGTTGCCGACATGCTAACACGTGTTCGTAACGCACAAATGGCAAAGAAACAAACTGTTTCTATGCCTAATTCTAAGTTGAAAGTTGCAATTGCAAACGTACTTCAACAAGAAGGTTACATTTCAAATGTAGAAGTTGCTGATCTTGAAGGCAAAGCTACTTTGACAATTACTTTAAAATATTTTGAAGGCAAACCAGTTATCGAAACTGTGAAACGCGTAAGCCGCCCAGGTCTACGTCAGTATCGCGGTAAAGATGCACTTCCAAGCGTTAAGCAAGGTTTAGGTATTGCAATTGTTTCTACAAGCAAAGGCATCATGACTGATCGCGCTGCACGTGCTGCAGGCGTTGGTGGTGAAGTTATTGCTTTTGTTTCTTAATAGGTGATTCCTCATGTCTCGTGTGGCTAAAGCCCCAGTAACTGTACCTAACGGTGTAGCAGTTACTCAGAACGGCCGGCAGGTCGAAGTGAAAGGCAGCAAAGGTACGTTGTCTTTCAACCTGCATGCGCTGGTCGAGCTTAAACAGGAAGAAGGTCAACTTCATATTGCTCCAGTTAAAGAATCTCGCGATTCTTGGATGCAAGCTGGTACTGCTCGCGCTGTTCTTAATAACCTTGTAAAAGGTGTTAATGAAGGCTTCGAACGTAAGTTACAACTTATCGGTGTTGGTTATAAAGCTGCGGTTAAAGGTACAGTTGTGAACCTTAACCTTGGTTATTCTCATCCGATTGATTACGCTCTTCCTGAAGGTGTAACTGCTGAAACTCCGACTGCTACTGAAATCATTTTGAAATCAGCTAACAAGCAATTGTTAGGTCAAGTTGCTGCAGAAATCCGTGGTTATCGTCCACCAGAGCCGTATAAAGGTAAAGGTGTTCGCTATTCTGACGAAGTTGTACTTCGTAAAGAAGCTAAGAAGAAATAAGGCGCGAGGTTCTTATGAACGAAAAGAAACAATCCCGTTTGCGTCGTGCGAAAAGCACACGCTTGCACATTCGTGCATTGGGTGCGACTCGCTTGTGTGTAAACCGCACGCCGCGTCACATCTATGCTCAAGTTATTTCTGCAGATGGTGGCAAAGTATTAGCGCAAGCTTCTACTTTGGATGCATCTTTACGTAGCGGAACTACAGGTAATGTAGATTCAGCAACTAAAGTAGGTGCTTTAATCGCAGAACGTGCAAAGGCTGCTGGTGTAACTAAAGTTGCATTTGACCGTTCTGGTTTTAAATATCATGGTCGTATCAAAGCCTTGGCTGATGCTGCTCGTGAAAACGGCTTGGAGTTCTAATCATGGCTAAAGTTGAACAAAACGAAGGTCTTGTTGAAAAGCTGGTTGCCGTTGATCGTGTAGCCAAAGTTGTTAAGGGTGGTCGTATCTTCTCTTTCACAGCATTGACTGTTGTGGGTGATGGTAATGGTCGTGTAGGTTTTGGTCGCGGTAAAGCGCGTGAAGTTCCAGCTGCTATTTCTAAAGCACTTGAAGCTGCACGCCGCAACATGATCACTGTTGATCTTGTTGATGGTACTGTACAACATCCTATTCATGCTCGTCATGGCGCTAGCCGTGTTTACATGCAACCTGCATCAGAAGGTACTGGCGTAATCGCTGGTGGTTCTATGCGCGCAGTTTTAGAAGCTGCGGGTGTACGTAACGTATTGACGAAATGTTATGGTTCTACTAACGCGGCTAACGTTGTAAATGCAACTTTTAACGGTTTACGTGATATGACGTCTCCTGAGAAAGTTGCTGCTAAACGTGGTCTTTCAGTAGAACAAATTTTAGGGTAATCAATCATGAAAACGATTAAAGTTACCCAGACTAAATCTTCTTCGCATCGTTTGAAAAATCACAAACTTTGCCTACAAGGTTTAGGTCTGCGTCGTATTGGTCATACAGTAGAAGTAATAGATACACCTTCTAACCGTGGTATGATCAACAAAGTCTACTATATGGTTAGTGTAGAGGAATAAGCCATGACTCTGCGTTTAAATGAGCTTGCACCTGCTGAAGGTGCAAAACGTGACAACCGTCGTTTAGGCCGTGGTATCGGTTCTGGCGTTGGTAAGACTGGTGGCCGTGGTGTCAAAGGTCAAAAATCACGTAAAAGTGGTGGCGTTCGTCCAGGCTTTGAAGGTGGTCAAACTGCGTTATATCGTCGTTTACCTAAATTCGGTTTCACAAGCCAATTGGCTTTGAAAACTGCTGAAGTACGTTTGTCTGAACTTGCTAAAGTTGAAGGTGATATTGTTTCACTTGAAACTTTGAAAGCTGCGAATGTTGTACGTAAAGATATGTTGCGTGCTCGTGTTGTTCTTTCTGGTGAAATCACTCGTGCATTCACTGTTCAAGGTGTTGCATTGACTAAAGGCGCTAAAGCTGCTCTTGAAGCTGCTGGCGGTAAAGTCGAGGAGTAATCGCGAGTGACTATGTCTCCTAGTTCTTCAGGTCATGTCAACATGATGAAAGGTCAACCATTTCACGTGAAATATCGTGAAATTATTCGCCGATTAATGTTCTTGATTGGTGCATTGGTAGTCTTTCGACTAGGAGCGCATATTCCGCTGCCGGGTATTGATAATGTTGCTCTAGAACGTTTTTTCAAAGCTAATGAAGGTACTTTTTTAGGTTTGTTTAATATGTTCTCGGGTGGAGCATTAGAACGAATGTCCATTCTTGCGTTAGGGATCATGCCGTATATTTCTGCATCAATTATTGTGCAGTTGATGTCGACAGTGGTTCCTTCGTTAGAAGCATTGAAGAAAGAAGGCGAGCAAGGTAAGCGTAAGATTAATCAATATACGCGTTATGGCACCCTATTACTTGCATTAGTCCAAGGTATTGGAATGTGTGCTGGTCTAATCAGTCAAGGTATTACTTTGACTTCAGGATTAGCTTTTTACATTCCTGCGCTAACATCGTTAGTTGCAGGTACCATGTTCTTAATGTGGTTAGGCGAGCAAATTACTGAACGTGGTGTTGGTAATGGTATCTCAATGATTATCTTTGCAGGTATTGTTGCTGGTTTACCAAATTTAGTGATTCAGGCATTTACTTCGGTAGATAATGGTCAATCAAGTTTAATTGGTTTGGCTATCTTTGGATTGCTATCAGTTGCTGTTTTAGCAGCAATTGTGTTTATTGAAAAAGCTCAACGTCGTATACCTGTGAACTATGCTCAAAAACAGCAAGGTCGTCGTGTATTCACTGCACAGCAAACGCATTTGCCATTGAAAATCAACATGGCAGGGGTTATTCCAGCAATTTTCGCTAGTTCGTTATTGTTGTTCCCTGCAAGTTTAGGTCAATGGTTAGGCAGTGCTGATCCAAATGCAGGAATTGTAAAACGTAGCCTACAAGATTTGGCATTGGTATTATCGCCTGGACAACCGTTATATTTAGTGCTCTTCGGTGCGTTAATTATCTTTTTCTGTTATTTCTATACGGCGCTAGTTTTTAGCCCGAAAGAAGTATCAGAGAACTTGAAACGCAGTGGAGCTTATGTACCTGGTATTCGCCCAGGTGAGCAAACTGCTCGTTACTTAGATCATATTCTTAATCGTTTGACGTTTATTGGTGCAATCTACATTACCGTCATCTGTTTAATGCCGATGATTTTACAGAGTTCTTTTGGTATTCCATTCCATTTGGGTGGTACATCATTACTCATCGTAGTTGTAGTTGTTATGGACTTTATGGCTCAGCTTCAAGCCCACTTAACATCACATCAATATGACGATCAATCGTTAATGAGAAAAACGACTGCTCATCCTAAGGGATAAGCGCACTTAGAAGGTTTCATCATGAAAGTACAAGCTTCTGTAAAGAAAATTTGTGGTAGCTGTAAAGTTATCCGTCGTAATGGGGTTATTCGCGTAATTTGCAGCGCAGAACCTCGTCATAAGCAGCGTCAAGGTTAATTTAATTAAGACCTGTTGATTTCAGTAGGCTAATTAGGTTATTATCCGCCCCTCAAGATTTTTGTGGGGCGGTTGATTATCTCTACTGCCTTTTTGGAGAAATTTGAATGGCTCGTATTGCCGGTGTAAACATTCCGGATAACAAGCATGCTGTTATCTCTCTTACGTATATTTTTGGTATTGGTCGCCACACAGCTAAGAACATTTTAGCTGCTGCAGGTATTACGACTACTACGAAAATTCGTGAATTAGATGATGCTCAGCTTGATGCGATTCGTGCAGAAATTGCTAAGGTTCCGACCGAAGGTGATTTACGTCGCGAAATTTCCATGAACATTAAACGTTTAATGGATTTAGGCTGCTACCGCGGTCTTCGTCATCGTCGCAGCTTGCCTGTTCGCGGACAACGCACCAAAACTAACGCACGTACCCGTAAAGGTCCGCGCAAACCTATTAAGAAATAAGATTTCTGGAAGCTAAAAGATGGCTAAAGATACTCGCGCACGCAAGAAGGTCACTCGTACCGTCTCTGAAGGTGTTGCACACATTCACGCTTCTTTTAATAACACCATTGTTACGATTACTGATCGTCAAGGTAATGCATTGGCTTGGGCTACTTCAGGTGGACAAGGCTTCCGTGGATCACGTAAATCAACTCCGTTTGCTGCTCAGGTAGCTGCTGAAGTTGCTGGTAAAGCTGCTTTAGATTACGGTTTGAAAAACTTGGACGTCCTTGTTAAAGGTCCTGGTCCAGGTCGTGAATCTGCGGTTCGTGCATTAGGTGCAGTGGGTTATAAAATTAACAGCATTACCGACGTGACACCGATCCCTCACAACGGTTGCCGTCCACCTAAAAAACGTCGCGTGTAAGGAGAAACATTCATGGCTCGTTATATTGGTCCAAAATGCAAACTCTCTCGCCGCGAAGGGACAGACCTGCAATTAAAATCTGGCGTTAAACCATTTGACGTCAAAACAAAAAAATCTGCTAAAGCTCCTGGTCAACATGGCCAAAGCCGTGCTAAACAATCAGAGTATTCACTACAATTACGTGAAAAACAAAAAGTACGTCGTATGTACGGTGTTTTAGAGCGTCAATTTAGTAATTACTACAAAGAAGCTGCTCGTGTTAAAGGCGCAACAGGTGAAAACTTGTTGAAATTGCTTGAAAGCCGCCTCGATAACGTTGTTTATCGCATGGGTTTTGGTTCTACACGTGCAGAAGCTCGTCAGCTAGTATCTCATCGTTCAATCACTTTAAATGGTCGTCGTGTTAACATCGCGTCTATCCAAGTTAAAGCGGGCGACGTGATTGCAGTTCACGAAAGCGCTAAACAACAATTACGTATCAAAAACGCGATTGAATTAGCTGCTCAACGTGGCACAGCTGCTTGGATTGAAGTAGATCATTCAAAACTTGAAGGTACATTTAAAGCTGCACCAGATCGTTCTGATTTACCTGCTGAAATCAACGAAAGCTTGATTGTAGAATTGTATTCTAAATAATCCTTGAGGTAGCAATAATGACGCGTACTGCAAACGAGTTTCTAACCCCGCAAGCGATCAAAGTCGAAGCGGCAAGCGGGACCTCGGCAAAAGTGATTCTTGAACCATTAGAGCGTGGCTTTGGTCATACTCTTGGTAATGCTTTACGTCGCATCCTATTATCTTCTTTGCCTGGCGCAGCCGTGGTTGAAGTAGAGATAGAGGGTGTCGAGCACGAGTACAGTACTTTAGAAGGCTTGCAGCAGGACATCGTCGAGCTCTTGCTGAACCTAAAAGGATTGTCTATTAAGCTGTTCGATCAAAACGAAGCATATTTGACATTGGAAAAACAAGGTCCTGGCGATATTACTGCTGCTGACCTTCGTTTACCACATAATGTTGAAGTGGTTAACCCTGAACATTTGATTGGTACTTTAAGTGCTTCAGGCTCATTAAAAATGCGCTTGAAAGTTTCTCAAGGTCGTGGTTATGAAACTTCTGACTCACGTTTCCCTGAAGGCGAAACGCGTCCTGTAGGTCGTCTACAGTTAGATGCTTCTTATAGCCCGATTAAACGTGTTTCTTACACAGTTGAAAATGCTCGTGTAGAACAACGTACTGACCTTGATAAGCTCGTCATTGATCTTGAAACGAATGGAACTGTAGATCCTGAAGAAGCTATCCGTAAAGCGGCAACAATCTTGCAACAACAAATTGCAATTTTTGTTGATCTTCAGAAAGATCAAGCTCCAGTTGCTCAAGAGCCACGTGAAGAAGTTGATCCAATCTTGCTTCGTCCAGTTGATGATCTAGAGCTTACTGTTCGTTCTGCTAACTGTTTGAAAGCAGAAAATATTTACTACATTGGTGATCTAGTACAGCGTACTGAGGTTGAGTTACTTAAAACTCCTAACCTTGGTAAAAAATCGCTTACTGAGATCAAAGATGTTCTGGCTTCTAAGGGCTTACAGCTCGGCATGCGTTTAGAGAACTGGCCACCAGCTAGTCTCCGTATGGACGATCGTTTCGCCTATCGTAGCCGTTAATTAAGTAGGACTATCACCATGCGTCATCGTAATAGTGGTGTGAAATTAGGCCGTACCAGCAGCCATCGTAAAGCGATGTTCCAAAACATGGCTAATTCTTTGTTTGAGCATGAGTTAATTAAAACAACTGTGCCTAAAGCAAAAGAGTTACGTCGTGTAGCTGAGCCTTTAATCACTTTAGCTAAAAACGATACTGTAGCAAACCGTCGTTTGGCGTTTGCTCGTACTCGTTCAGCAGCAACAGTTGGTAAATTATTTACCGTTCTTGGCCCTCGTTACAAAGAACGTAACGGCGGTTATCTACGTGTTCTTAAAGCTGGTTTCCGTGCAGGTGATGCTGCACCGATGGCTTATGTAGAACTTGTGGATCGTGAAGTAAACTAATTACTCACGTCACAGAACAATCGGTTGTTCGAAAAAGGTCGGTGTTTCACCGGCCTTTTTTTGTGCCTTTTTGTTGGACAATTTATGGTTTTGTCCCAAATTGACTTAAATTTCGTCAGAAAAATGCAAACTTGACATTGCGTATTGTCAGATTTGTGCTTTAATAAAAAAGTACTCTTAAAAAGGTTATAAAAACAACATGGAAAAGCAAGTTGATATTCTTATCGTTGGCGCAGGTATCTCTGGTATTGGTGTAGCTGCACATCTTTCAAAACACTCACCACAACGTTCATTTGAAATTATTGAGCGTCGCGAGAGCTTTGGTGGTACTTGGGATCTATTTAAATATCCGGGTATTCGTTCCGATTCAGATATGTCTACTTTTGGGTTTAATTTTAAACCATGGCAAAAAGCCAATGTATTAGCAGATGGTGCTTCAATCAAAGGCTACGTTGCTGAAGTTGTCGACGAATTTAAATTAAAAAATAAAATTCATTTTAATCAGCGTGTACGTACTGCAAATTATGATTCTTCAATTAAAAAATGGGTGGTACAAATTGAAGATGAAAATAAAAAACTCAATACGTGGGTTGCAAATTTTGTCATTGGATGTACTGGTTATTATAATTATGATCAAGGTTATCAGCCTGACTACCCTGGTAAAAATGATTTTAAAGGCGAATTTATTAATCCACAATTTTGGCCTGAAAACTTAGATTATTCGGGTAAAAAAGTGGTGATTATTGGTAGTGGTGCAACAGCTATTACCTTGGTTCCTGCTATGTCAAAAGGTGGGGCAGGGCATGTGACCATGTTGCAACGTTCACCAACATATATTGCTTCAATTCCATCTATTGATTTTGTTTATGACAAAATGCGTAAGGTTTTACCTGAAGATGTGGCATATAAGTTAACCCGCGCACGTAATATTGGCATGCAACGCGGGATTTATGCGCTTGCACAAAAACAACCGAAGTTACTACGTAAGTTCTTACTCAAATCGATTGAAATGCAATTAAAAGGTAAAGTGGATATGAAACACTTTACCCCAACATATAATCCGTGGGATCAGCGTTTATGTGTTGTGCCAGATGGTGACTTATTTAAAATTTTACGTTCTGGTAAAGCCAGTGTTGAAACAGATCAAATTGAGAAAATTACTGCCACGGGTATTCAATTAAAATCTGGTAAACATTTAGATGCGGATATCATCGTTTCAGCAACAGGGTTAGAAATCCAAATCTTGGGTGGTATCAAAGCTACAATTGATAATAAGCCAATGAATACTTCACAGCATATGTTGTATCAAGGTGTGATGGTTAGCGATGTGCCAAATATGGCAATGATCATTGGTTATATCAACGCATCATGGACATTAAAAGTTGATATCGCAGGTGAGTATATTTGCCGTCTTGTAAACTATATGGACAAGAAAGGCTATGATGAAGTTATTCCTCAAGGTGATGCAACTGAATTGATGGAAGATACGGTGATGGGCAGTTTAAGCTCAGGTTATATTGCCCGTGCGGCAGATGTGATGCCTAAACAAGGTAAGCATGCACCTTGGAAAGTGTCGAATAACTATTTAGCAGATCGCAAAGAACTCAAAAATGCTAAGTTTGAAGATGGAGTTTTAAAATTTCATAAGCGTGAAGCACAACTTGAAAAAAAGCCTAAACTGGTTTCTTAATCAAGCCTAGAAATCACTAAACTAAGCAATAGCAAAATAAAGAAACTATGAAATAAATAAGGAGCGAAAGCTCCTTATTTTATTGCGACATGGTAATTGATTTAAAAGAATGGTTAGTGATAGAAAAAGGAGCCAAAGCTCCTTTAACCGTGTTCAAATAAATTATAAAGAACGGGAAATCAGTTCTTTCATAATCTCGTTTGTACCTGCATAAATACGATTTGCCCGATTATCAATATAAGCGCGCGCAATTGGATATTCCAGCATATAACCATACCCGCCATGTAATTGGAGGCATTCATCAACGACATTGGAGAATACTTCTGAAATTTTGTATTTTGCGGCAGCTGCGGCATCAACACCTAAAGTGCCTTCAAGTTGTAATTCCATACAACGATCGAGATAAGCACGACAGAAATCAATTTCTGTGCGCATTTCAGCAAGCTTAAAGCGTGTATTTTGAAAAGCACTGATTGGTTTACCAAACGCTTTACGGTCTTTGGTATATTGAACCGTATGTGCTAGCGCTGCTTCTGCGCCTGCTTGGCAGATAATCGCAACCAGCATACGTTCCCACGCCAACTCTTTCATCAGCATGATAAACCCCATGCCTTCAATTCCTAATAAATTTTCTTTTGGTACACGAACATCTTCAAAGAACAATTCGCAAGTATCTTGTCCTTTCATACCAATTTTATTGAGTGGTTTTCCTTTGCTAAAGCCAGCACGGTCAGCTTCAACGATAATCAAAGATAGGTTGGCAGAACCTTTCTCTGAACTGCCTGTTTTACATACGACAATTGCCATATCGCACAGATAACCATTGGTAATAAAAATTTTAGAACCATTGATTACATATTCATCCCCGTCTAAAACAGCAGTAGTGCGAACGCCTTGTAGGTCTGAGCCTGTTCCTGGTTCTGTCATCGCGATGGCTGTGACTGTTTCTCCAGAAGCCATTTTAGGAATCCAATGTTTTTTCTGTTCTTCATTACCAAAGTTGTTGATGTAGTTGGCAACAATATCCGAGTGCAAAGAAAAACCTGTAGAAGAATCCATTGCATAAGCTTGCTCTTCAATCAGAATCATACTGTAGAGGCGATCTACCCCATAACCACCATATTCTTCAGGCATGGTTGCACAGAGCAGACCCATTTCACCTGCTTTGTTCCATAAATCTCGATCTACATGTTGTTGTTCTTCATATTTAGCAATATTTGGGACAACTTCTTTTTCATAAAATTTACGTACTGTTTCACGAAAAGCTTCGTGATCGGAATCAAACAATTTACGAGGCAACATATTGGTTAAAGGTCGGATAGCACCTGATTGCATTTTTATAATATCCATATGAGTTTTAGTGAGTTGAAATTATGTGAATTGCTTATTTGTCGCAATGAGATGAATGCTCAAAACTCACTTTTAAATGATGAATTTGGTCATTTAAAAGAATTTAGCGAGAAATTGATCGGGAATCAGGTAAACTAAGTCAGAATTAACCATTGGGGGAAAATGATGTCAGAAGAACTTACTTTAGAAGAACGTAAAGTGATTTATCGTGCTCGTCGCGGTTTAAAAGAAATTGATGTATATTTTGACCCATATGTAAAACAATATTACTTAGAAGCAAGTGCGCAAGAAAAAGCCTTGTTTAAAGAGTTAGTTGATCAGGAAGACCCAGATTTATTGGATTGGTTTATGGAAGTTTCAGAACCGCCTCGACCTGAACTTAGAGGTTTGATTAATAAACTTAAAGATTATGTCCACGGATGAGGTAAAAACTCACCAACGATATCAATTCAAACCCAGTCGTATTGCACTGGGTTTTCAGCTTTTGTGTTTAACAGTTATTTTTATTGTGCTGTGCTCCATTATAACTGTATGGACAAGTGTATTATTGCTGTTGCTGGCATGCTTTAGTCTAAAAATATTTAGAATGCGTCCAGAAGTCCGAAGTTTGGAACATTTTGATTTAGAGCATTGGAGCTTACAATATGAGGATTCCAATCAAATTCATCATATACAAATTCAGAAAATGATTGATCATCAATTTTATATTGCGGTGTATTTTTGTGAGGAAAGCAATAAAAGTCTAATTATTTGGCAAGATCAACTAAGCACAATACAGTGGAAATCTTTGAAATCTCGGGTCACGCTAAGTTAATTGTCTGACAAATATAAAAAATATAATTTTAATTTAATTTAAATAAAACAGTAGTTTATTTGTATTTTTTCTTATTGAATATTCATTGTTAGACCAAATATATAGAAAATAGCGCAATTATGAGATTGTCCGACAATTCTATCTGTGAAAATCTGATTTTGCATGTAAATTAAAATCACCAACAGCGAGGAGGAATTTCCAAATGGGTGAAATTCATACGTTTTGGTTCTTAGTGGTTGCAATTGTTTTTGCAATTATATTTGGAAGACTAGGAACTATGCTGAGGGAACAGATCGAGAAAGCTAACGCTAACAGTGTTAACGGTAGCAAATTTAAAAGACTTAAAACGAATAAACTCTCTTAAAGAGTTTACCTTTTAACAAGTAGCATGTGCTGAACCGTCGCAATGCTACTTTTTTTTGCTTAAAATTTGTATAAAAACCAGATCAGGTCAATTGAATACTTTCTATATTGTGGCAAATTCTTCAGATGAAATTAGAGCTATTACTCTGTTATTCAGAGATTGCATCTGATATTGTTATTTTAAAAGGGATATAAACACAATTATATAGAGGACAGGAAGTATGTCTAAGGTCCACAAGCTTGGTCAATTGATGCTGACCGCTGTCGTTGCCTCATCTGTGTTATCAGGTTGTTCATATGTTGTAAAATCAGGTGCCAATGTTGCGCTTGGATTTAGTGAGAAACATATCGTCCCACCCATTTTGGCAGGTAATGATACAGATATGGCGTGCAACTCAGGCAACGCCTTAACACCAGCAATTATGGCAACAAAAGATATGGGGGCTGACCCAACCCGTATGGCAGTATTATTATATTCAGCTGCGGGAATGTGTGCAGAAAATCGTGCTTTGGATGCAGAACTCAGATATTTACGGGCTTCAAAAGACGGTAAAGTGACTGAAGCTCAAGATGCTCGTATAGAACAAAAACGTTGGGCAGCTCTTGCCGCAGAACGTCAATACACGGGCTATCAACTATTTGCAGAACGTTGGCAGGCAAAATATAAATATACTTTAGGTGATTCTTGTCCAACCATGCGTAAGGACTTGGATCAAACCATCTATTTAATCGGTATGCTCAGTGGTTTGCAATCGATGACCAATGACATTAACTCTGGTGGTGCAGTCAATGTACCGAAAGATATTGCTGCGATTGTTGAACGTGGTATGACATGTTTAGACAATAACAAATTCTGGGGTGCCCCAATGGCGACCCGTGCAGTGATTTGGATATTGTTACCAGGTGCAGGAGATGGTAAGCCTGATCCAACACAGACCTTACAACAATCAATGCAAATCGCAGAACAGAAAGGTGTTCGTTTAGCATTTGCAATGAATGCTGTTGCAGCACAAGCTAGTGGTGATGATGCTAAATTAAGAGCGGCGTTAAAAGCTTATGCCGCATCGCGAGCAGATGATAAGCCAGTAAACCCTGAATTTAGATTGTTAGATGGTATGGCGGGTCAAATGGTTCAAGGCATTGCAGATCGTTATTGGACTGAACATACCGGTGTTCGTGCAGCAGATGATGGAATGACCACATTCTGGGATGAACAAGCATCTACGGGTGATGATGAATTATTTAATGATTTACCTGCACCGACTGAAGAGCCAAGTGCTTCAGCTGACGAACCTGCAGCAAATCCATAGTATTCAATTGCATGAATTGGTTAGAATTGAGGAAGAGCGACAGCTCTTCTTTTTTTATGGTGTAGCATGGAACAACACAAGTTAGATAAAAATATATTGTTTATTGCAACCAGTATCATTTTCTTTGCAATTCTTCAGCTTTTTCAAACTCATTTCATTTATCAGCACGATGTTTTTTTAAGCCAGCCTTGGCGCTGGTGGACAGGGCATTGGGTTCATGTGGGATGGATTCATTATGTTTTAAATGTTTTGGCTTTGGCTTGTTTACCCTTTTTATTTCCAAACATTAAAAAGAAAGTTTTTATTGCTTTATTGCTTATTTTACCGCCTTTACTCAGTCTCTGTTTTTATCTGATTTATCCTCATATTTTTGCTTATGCAGGTTTGTCTGGCATTCTTCATGGTCTGTTTGTATTTTGTGCAATCGTCAGTTTAAAAGAAAAGCCAGAACGAAATTTTGCCTTCATCGTATTGTTATGCATCTTAGGCAAAATCGCATGGGAACTTTTTTTTGGTGCACTACAAACTGAACAATTGATTGGTCATCCTGTTTTAATACAAGCGCATTTGCTTGGGGTGATTTTTGGAAGTATTTGTGCCATCTTGAGCTTAATTTTTCGACTTAATGTTATGAAATAGAAAATGAATCAAGAATATTATTTGCATGAAGTATTATTTTATAAAATTTTATTATTTTGATGAGGTTAAGCACATAGAAGCGTAAATATATTTAAAAAAAATTTGAATGAATGCTTTGTAATGAATGAATGCTGATTCTCATTTGTGGTTAATTATGTGAATGTTACATCAATTTTAGTTGTAAAAAATATAAGTGCTTAGTTGTTTTTTCACATTTAATGATAAGACTATAGATGAGTTGACAAAAAGCTCGCCAAAAAAATTAATCTTTGTCATGTTTTTCTTAGGAAAATTAGGGCAAATTTGAGTGGTGATGATAGGAATGGGTATTGGTAAAGGATTTTACCTCTCACCTAATAATAAAAGATAAGCTGTGCAAGCGATTGTACACTGGTTATAAAAACTGGAATAACAATGCAAGAACCTGTAAATAATAGATCGGGATTAGGTCTACTCAGTTATCTCTGGAATGAGTGGTTCTCAACCTTTTCCATCCTTATTCTGCTTCTCCTGACCTTGATCATTGGGACAGGGGATATGATTCATGGGCAAATGCTTCGTTTAGGTGAACGCCTATATGGAGACGAAAAAATAGGAATGCAATATTCCTTTTTACGTGCTGAGCCCAACAAACCTTCATGTGACCGCAATGTAGATATCGATAAGCTTGTCAAAGAAAAAATGCAACAGGAAGCCAGTGATCCTGATGCGGCATTTTTTGGTTTAACGCCAGAAGCAGATGTTCGCGCTTCATTCGTTTCAGCTCAAACGGATTGTGAACAGAAATATGCGTTCTATGATAAATCGATCAAACATATGGAAGATCATCCATCCCTTCGTTCATATCGTTCGATGGAAACGGGTTTCTTCTGGATATTAAAATGGGGCTCTGAACATCGTGTACTCATTCTGATTTTGATGGTGGTGATTGCTGCAATTACAGCATCATTGAAGATGCATCATATTGGGCTACGTCCAGCGCGTACTAAGCTTGATTTTAAAGTTTATAATATTGCGATGGTACTGGGGAATGCCTTACTGAGCTTCTCGGTCATTAGCCAATATCGTTCAGTACTCAATTCTGGTGTTGAATCTACCCTTGAAACGATAGGGGTCTATTGGTTATGGATGATCCTGTTCGTTGTCTTGACAGTCATCAGCCTGTTTAAATTATTCCGTACCCCAGAAAATGCTGAAGAAGGCGGTAAATTTGGCCTTGCGCTGCTGAGCATACCTTTATATGCCTTTATGGCAATTGTGACAGGTATTGCATTTACTTTCTTTATGGACTACCCAATGGGGCAAGGTATTTACCTTGGCTTGTTGACTGAATTTTCAAATATCTTCCTTAATTTAGCACTGTTTATTTGGGCGGGTATGTTATTGACCCAAACACGTGTGATGGATCTTTTCTTGGCGATTCTTCGTCCTTGGAACTTAGCGCCTGAAACATTGACGTGGATCATTTTGATCGGTGCTGCAATTCCAACAGCATATACAGGCGCTTCGGGAATCTTCGTTGTTGCTGCTGGTGCAATTATCTACAAAGAAGTGTGGAATTCAGGTGCTCGTCGTCAATATGCACTTGCTGTTTCGGCAATGTCAGGTTCACTGGGTGTTGTATTACGTCCGTGTCTATTGGTGATCTTAATTTCCATGTTGGATAGCCGTCATGTAACTTCAGATGAGCTATTTGATCATGGTATTTATGTATTCTGGTTAACCGCATTTATTTTCTTAGGGGTGTCGTTATTCCTTGCTGAGAATAAGTTCCGTATTAACTCACCGAAAACTGCTGTCCCTGGTATGTTGCGTGCTTTCGTTCCTGTGCTTCCATATATCTTGATTGTTGCTGTCGTAATTGGCTTCTATCAGTTTGGTCTGGACACGAAAATGGATGAATTTACCGCACCTGTAATTCTTCCAATCATGTTATTGGCATTTATTTTATTTGATAAGTTATTTGGTAATAAATTACCGATACCAGAAAACCCAAATAAAGCACTTGCTCTAGAGCATGAAAAAAATTCTGAATACTTACGTGAGCATGGTGATACCGCTGAAACGAAACGTGGCTTCCGTAGCGCAATTCGTTTTGCAACATCTGAAAGTGTTGGTCATATTGGTGCGTTAATTATTCTAATGGCATTGTCTGCAAGTGTTGGTGGTCTGATTGAACGCAGTGAGATCGTGACCATGGTGCCAACGCATTTGGGTAGTATCTTGGTGACACTTGGCTTTATGGCATTGTTACTTGCATTAATTGGTATGACAACAGATCCATTTGGTGCGGTGATTCTTGTTGCTGCGACGATTGCGCCAGTTGCATTTGAAAATGGTATCCATCCGATTCACTTCTGGATGATTGTACTGGTTGCATTTGAGTTTGGTTATGTTACGCCACCAGTTGCGCTCAACCATTTACTGACCAGGCTCTCGGTCGGTGATGCAGAAGTTGCCGCCGCCGATGCTGAGGCAAAAGCCAAATATACAAGCTTCTACTATCGTTATGAGCGTTGGATCTTGCCAATCGTGGTGCTGTTCTCCGCATTGGTGATTGTGACCTATGCGCCGTACATGTTTAACTTGTTTGACTGGTATGCCAGTAAATAATTGAATGTCTAAAAAGCGCCTTCGGGCGCTTTTTTTCTGTCTGTGGCTTTGAATAGATTTAGTGATCTTTAAATTGAAACTGCTGAATGTACTCACTCGGCGTTAAACTGGTTTCACGTTTAAACATGGCACTAAATGCACTGGCACTGTCATAGCCCAAATCAAGTGCAACATTGAAAATAGATTTATTCATTGCCAAATCAGTCATGGCCTGCATTAGCCTTGCCTGCCGTACCCAATGACTAAAATGCATATTGGTTTCTTTCTGAAAATGCCGACTGAGCGTTTTAGAGCTAACATGTAAAAATTGGGCGGCATGTTCGAGTGTCCATGTTTGACTGAGATCATATTTAATTTCAGCACAGAGCCTTTGCAATTTAATATTTTGTGGCTCAGGTAAGCTAAATGGTAGAACAGGAAGAAGTTCCATCTCATCTAAAATCAATTCAAGCAATCGTGCTTCACGGCTTTGTGGGTGAATCGTCGATTGTATCTGCATTGCTGAGCGGATAAGTTCTTTTAAAAGGGGAGAGATCGTGACGACACGGCACTCATTGACTAATTTTGAACGTGCGTCTGGCTGAATAAATACACCATAAGCTTGTACATCACCACTGATCAGAAGAGCATGGGCCTTATATGCTGGAATCCATACACCGCGTCCCGGTGGCGTGACCCATGTTCCTTCTGCCGTTTGAATACGGAGAACACCAGAAAGCGTATGAATCAGTTGGATACGTTCATGGCTATGCCAATCTTCGATATGTCCATGGGAATAATTTTCAGTAAAAGCATAAATTGGATAATCTAAAAATCCATGATCATAATTATTTCCCATGATTTAGTCCTCAATCAATATGGCACTGCCAATCACACCTTCGTGGAATTACTTAGTTCTCAATCATAATGTCCTTTATGCGATAGTTATTGTCATTTTATCGTACAAGTTCAAAATGATTATTTTTTAACATGGTTAAATCTTTCTGTATAGGCAGAGCAGCATGTTTCAAAAAGCTTATTTCTACCCATTGTTCGCCATTTTATTTTGGGCTGGAAATGTAATTGTATCTAAAATGGCAAGCCATGCAATTTCACCTATAGCGATTACATTTTATCGTTTGGTTTTTGCGCTTGCGGTGATGAGTACTTTTGTATTGATTCCCAGTTGGAAAAATCGCCATATTATTCGCCAGTATTGGAAACATTTGGCTTTAGGTGGATTTCTTTCTGTATCCTTATTCCAATTTTTGTCTTATCAAGCAGCGACAACCACGACAGCAACCAATATGGCGATTGTGACGGCATTGATTCCATTATTGACGATTATTTTAAGTACATGGATTTTAAAAGATCAGATTAGCTACGGCTTAGTAATCGGAGGCTTCTTATCATTCTATGGCATTTTGTATTTATTGAGTCATGGGCATATTGCCCAAGTTTTTAGCCAAGGTATGCATCTTGGAGATGGCTTGATGTTGCTTGCCGCAATCGGCTACGCTTTATATGGTGTGCTGTTAAAACGTTGGAAAATGCCGATCCCAGCATGGCAATCGAATTTTGTCATGTCGACCTTTGCCATCTTATATGTTTTGCCGTTTTTTATCTTTTTACCCGCATCACAAATGCAACTGAATCAACAGACCGTTCCTTTGATTTTGTATGCCAGTATTTTCTCATCGATTTTATTGTCTTATTTATGGATTGAAGGTGTAAGACATTTGGGACCCAATAAAAATAGTATTTTTATGAATTTATTGCCAGTGTTTACAGCTTTAATTGCCGTAGTGCTATTGGGTGAACATTTACAAGTTTTTCATTTGGTTGGTGGTGGTTTAACACTCTGTGGAATTTTATTGGCGCAAATTATCCAAAAGCCAATCCAATGGAAAAAATCAACACAGCAATCATTGGACTCACTTTAAAATATTGGAGGATCTATAGTTGAAATTGAAAAAAGCCTTAACTTATAAATAGGTTAAGGCTTTTCTGGTATCAGATCGTCATTTTTGCGTATGGGCGAAAATTATTGATTTTGTGCAGCTATTTGTTGTTGAAGTAGCTTGATTTGCTCTTCCTTAAGTTTAATCAATTGATCTGCATCGGCATGTTGAGACTTGAGGTTTTGTTGCTGATCATCGAGTTGTTTTTGGATATCTTCTAGTTTAGCCACTTCTTCTTTAGCTAAACTGGTATTTTCAGGGATTTTATCTTTTAAAATGGATTCTTTGACCAATTCTACATTGGCAGTCTCTGAAGCAGCACTTTGTTCAACAGGCGTTGCCACAGGCGGAGCCGTTGCTTCCACTTTCTTCGTAGTAGGTGTTGGTTGATTCAATTGCTCATTGATTTGGGTGCTTTCAGAGGTGTTATTTAACCAGAAAAAAATAGCAATTAAAACGATAACTGCCCCCAAACCACCAGCAATAATCCACATTAATTTTGAATTGTTTCTTTGTTCTATATGCATTTTATTCGTTCCGATCTATTTTGAAGAGCGAGGCTTGAATTGAATGACCCCAATTTCATCAGGTATAGCAGGTTCTTCAGGCGCATCTACATGAGTAGGGCGATTTTCAGAATATCCACACTCGATGCATTCAATCCATTCCGCATCGTCTTGGGTGAGCATAACAATACGATCTATCGCTTCACATTTTGGACATTTTGCACCAGCAATGAAACGACGTCTAATATTCATACACCCACCACACTTTAAACAATTTTGGCCGTTAGTTTAAGCGTTTTTTTAGCTATTCGTCCAACCTTGATGACGTAATAATGCATCTATTTTAGGTTCACGACCACGGAAATTGATAAATGCATCAAGTGCTGTATCTTTTCCGCCAACTGCAAGGATTGCCTTACGGAACTCTTGTCCAGTTTGGGTATTAAACACACCCTCATGTTCAAAGCGGTCAAAAGCATCGCTTGCTAAAACTTCTGCCCATTTATAAGAATAATAACCGGCAGCATAACCGCCCGCAAAAATATGGCTAAAGCCATTCTGGAAGCGGTTATAAGGTGCTGTTGCTAAAACCGCATACTTCTGGCGAATATCATCTAAAGTTGCTTGGATTTGTTCAGCATTTAGGGCAGGTGTAAGTTTATGAATGGTTAAATCGAACAGTGCAAATTCAATTTGTCGTAAAGTTTGCATACCTGACTGGAAGAAACGAGCATCGAGTAATGCTTTTAAAAGATGCTCAGGAAGTGTGTTTTTAGATTCAATATGTTCACTGATTAAAGCCAAGCTTTCAGTATCCCATGTCCAAAATTCCATAAACTGGCTAGGTAACTCTACTGCATCCCATGCAACACCATGTGTTCCAGCAACTGCAATATTGTCCACTTCTGTCAACATATGGTGTAAGCCATGACCAAACTCATGGAATAAGGTATTCACTTCATCATGCGTTAATAGGGCAGGCTGATCACCGACAGGTGGGGTAAAGTTCCCAACCATATAACAGATTGGTTTTTGTAACCCCGTTTCGGTTTGCATACGCGAGCGGAAACCACTCATCCATGCACCACCACGTTTACCGTTACGCGCATAGAGATCAAAGTAAAAGCCACCAATCACAGTACCTTGATCTTCTAGTTCATAATAATGGGCATCTGTATGCCAAAGTGGTGCTTGGCGTTCAATAACTTGAATTCCATATAAACGATTGACCACATTAAATAAGCCTTGAATCACTTTAGGCGCAGGGAAGTATGGTTTTAAATCTTCCTGAGAAAGGTTGAACTGTTGAACTTTTAGTTTTTCAGAATAATAACTGCTGTCCCAAGGTTTTAGCTCATCTATGCCATCTTGTTTGGCAATAGTTTTGAGTTCTTCGATTTCATTTAATGCAGGTGTACGTGCATGTTCTGCTAAATCAACCAGAAATTGATCAACAGTGGCCACATCGGGTGCCATTTTTGAAGCAAGCGAATATTCAGCAAAATTGTCAAAACCTAAAAGCTTGGCCATTTCCTGACGTAAGCTGAGGATTTCAACCATTACGGGTGCATTGTCAAATTGCGTATCGCTGGCTTGATCTGAGGCGCGTGTAACATAAGCGTGATAGATTTCTTCACGGAGCGCACGATCTTCTGCATAGGTCATGATGGCCAAATAAGATGGAATATCTAAGGTAGCAACTGGCTGATCTAGTTCGCGTTGTTGACCGTATTGTTTGAGTAATTCAATACTGCCTTGCGGTAGACCTTTAAGCTGATCCGTGGTTAAAGTTTTGCTATAGGCTTGGGTTGAATCCAAAACATGATTAGAAAAATCAGAAGACAGTTGTGATAATCGTGCTGAAATTTCTGCATAGCGTTTTTTAGCTTCACCTTCAAGGGCAACACCTGAAAGTTTAAAATCACGTAAAGCCAGTTTAATTGCACTTTGTTGCGCCGTTGGCAAGTCGCTAAAAATCGCATGATCATAAACATTTTGATAAGTTTGGAACAAAGCAACGTGTTGACCGATCTGAGTGTAGTATTCACTTAAACTTGGTAATAAGTCTTGATAGACTTCACGCGTTTCAGTGTTATTCATCACTGCGTTGAGGTGTGACAAAATTCCCCAAGATTCACTCATGTTATTTTCAAGTGAATCTACATTTTCGATCACTGCAAGTTGTTGTTGAATGCTTTCAGGGACTTGTACCAAGTCATTTAAAAAGTTTTGACCGTCTTGGATGGCTTTTTCAATATTTTGTTTGAGTTGATCTAAACTAATTTGATCAAATTGCGGTACTGGCAACGTTGCCTGTTCTAGTGTCATGAGCTTAATGCCAAATCATTTCTTAAGTTATAGATAGATGTAGGGCTTCTGGCAGGGGAAATCAAGGTGTGACAATAAAATTAACACAGATGTTAATGGACTTGTTTGGTTTTCAAATTGTATTCAAATGGGATAGAGTATGCGCCCGCATCAAAACTGATGCCTAAAATATCTTTTTTAAGATAAAAGCCATTTGCATTTTTTAGCGCAATAAAATTTCGATCTTCAGCATAGTATCGGTATAGGTATTGCAGATCTGCGCTATCGCAGTCATTAGCCGTTTTAGAAAGCGTTGCGGTTTTATTTTCAATACATGGGTCAAGTTGCTGAGCAATTTCATTTGAGATTTGCGCTGCGGACAATTGATATTTTTGCAGTATTTGTGGCAATGTTACGAACTGTCTATTCTCTAAATCGATCACATAATACTTTTCACGATAATAGCTTTGTCCGCCTTCAATTTCTAAATGGGTATAAACACTTAAATAGTTTTGATCCTGATAGATCTTTCCTGAACTAAAGTCGATACGTGTAGCATCATCTGCCAAAAGTTCGTGTGTGATTTGTTGGTTGATTTTTTCAAAACCTTTGCCTTGGATAAAGGGAATATTTCCTGAAAAGTTTGTGTATTTAGGGGGAATAGTTTGGGTTTTAAAAGTGATGGTTTCAGCAGAAGCTACACAGCTGAGTAACAGGATTAAGAGTGATGGTATATTTTTAATTTTCATGCTGTTATTTCTAGAGTTATTTGAGTCGCTATGCATGCATTATAAAACAAGGAAGACTCTATGAGGGTACAAGAAAAGTATTTATTAAAAGTAGTAAGTTTTGATCCTGAACAAGAACCAGAAGAGCAACATATTTATTTGATAGAGGTTTATGACTTTGAAGTAACGGCAAATCAAATTAATTTTAAAAATTGCATAAATTCTAAAATTTTAGATGAAATGGATAAGCTGCATTTACTGAAAAGACGTAGAAAAATAGACCATCTCTACTTTGTTTTGACGTATGAATTGAGGGTGGGGGACAAAGAATTTTCTAACGATTTAGATTTTTCTTATGAGTTTAATTATAAGAATGCTGATCTGATCGTTTATGACTTTACTTATGATGGAGATGAAGAATACCAGGAGCCATCATTAAGTGAAAAAACTACATTTTTCTTAAAACAAAATCAATTTTTAAAAAAATATTCTGAAAATAAAATTTCTCTAAAACAATGGTTTGAGTTAAATGAGTTTGAAAAGGAATGTTGGTTAAATGTTGCTTATAAGGTTAATTTCAATCAACACATAAATGAAAGTATCTCAAAAGTTAGCCATATTATTTTAGATGGAAACTACATACATTCGGAAAGTGATCTTTACTGTTATATTGGGGAACAAGTTTGTGGCATTTTGGGTTATATGGGATATAACACCTCAGCTTTAAGCAATTGTTTAACAGAAGAAAATTTAAGACCCATTTGTAGGCCATTAAATATTACTTGGAAGAATTTTAAAAGTTCCGAGCTGAATTTTAATTGCCTTGATGATTTAAATTATTTGGTTGAGCTACTCAAAGAGGATGCCATTTTAAATATTCAAATTTAAAATTTTAATGATAAAAAAGAGAGCCGAAACTCTCTGATTTTGCGGTAAGTCAAAATTACTCAGTCTTTGCTTTTGCGTTCGACTTCTTCTTTTTTGCTTTAGCCTTTTTCTTCACTTTATCTTTAGCCTTTGTTTCAGGCTGAGTTGCAGTACTTTTTCCAGGTTTTTTATTGTAAGAGCTGGGTTTTCCTTTGGGCTTTTTCTTTCGAATGGGACGTTCCCCATCTTCGCTGGCGTTCCCACTGTCAGATTCAGATTTAACTTTGACAGGACGTTCAGAAAAAACTTCTTCTTTGGCAACGGGTTTTGCAACACGTGGTGCACGACTACGGATTACACGGCCCGCATGCGACAGTTGTTGTAACAATTCAAAATCAATCTTACGTTCTTCTAGGTTAACCCCAGCAACTTTAATCTTGACTTCGTCACCCAAACCAAATGCTTGACCACGATTTTGACCGACTAAATTTTGACTAACTTGATCATAAACAAAGTAGTCATCGCCCAATTGACTCACGTGAATCATACCATCCACATATAAGTCTTTTAGGGTTACAAATAAACCAAATTCAGCGGTTGCACTGATCACACCAACAAATTCTTCGCCTAAATGCTGCTGCATATAGTGACATTTCAGCCATGAAGTAACCGAACGCGAGGCTTCATCTGCACGACGTTCAGTTGCAGAGAAATGTTCACCCGCATCTTCTAAAGCCGCACCTGAAAGAGGATACTTTTTGTTGGTTAAACTGGCTTTAATCGCACGATGTAATAGCAGGTCAGGGTAGCGACGAATTGGTGAAGTGAAATGGGTATATGCTTCATAAGCCAAGCCATAGTGCCCCACATTTTTTGGACCATAGTAGGCTTGCATCATTGAACGTAATAACACTGCATGAATACTTGGTGCATCAATACGATCTTTGGTTGCTTCAATCACCGTTTGATAATCGGCTTGTGTTGGTTGGTCAGGGAATTTAAAGCCCAATAATTTCACAAAGTCTTTTACTTTTTGAATGCGTGAAAACTCTGGTGCTTCATGCACACGGTACAACATTGGAACTTCATTTTTTAAGCAATATTCCGCTGCTGCAACGTTAGCAAGCAACATGCATTCTTCAATAAGCTTATGTGCAACATTACGTGAACGCGGTAAAATTTCTTTAATTCCACCCAATTCATCAAAAGTCATGTAGGTTTCAACGGTTTCAAATTCCATTGCATGACGTTGTGCACGTAAACCTTTTAAGGTTTCATACAATTGGTAGAGCGTATTAACTGACTTACGGACATCACGGTCTTCAGGAATCGCATTGCTGTCGCCATCTAAATATTGTGCAACTTGGGTATAGGTTAAACGTGCTTTTGAATGCATCACTGATGGATAAAATTCAAATTTAGTCACTTTACCGGCACGACTTAAATTTAAATCACACACCATACATAAACGGTCAACATGTGGATTTAAAGAACATAAGCCATTTGAAAGTGCTTCAGGCAACATTGGTAATACATAGTGTGGGAAATACACCGATGTACCACGTTCTTGCGCTTCATCATCTAAAGGTTTACCAACACGGACATAATGACTGACATCTGCAATCGCGACAACGACACGATAGCCACCACCAGGACGTTTTTCCGCATAGACTGCATCATCGAAGTCACGTGCGTCTTCACCATCAATGGTGACTAAAGGTAAAGCTCGTAAATCTATACGACCTTGACGATCTTTTGCAGAGGGTTCTTTAAACGCTTCGGCTTCTTTGATGACTTCTTCTGGGAATTCATAAGGTAAACCATATTCTAAAATGGTTTGCGGGATAATGATTTCAGTATCGGCTTTATCCGCCATTGATTGAATCACATGACCTGTCGCAAATTCATCTCGTGTTGGATAGTCATCAATTTCAACACGTAATGCATCGCCGACTTTGGCTTTGGCATGTTCAATCAGTTCTTTTTCTAAAGTTATGGGTTGATGTGCATTGGGAGGTGCGGGTTGAATAAAGTATTCACCTTCAAACTCTGCAACTTTCCCAATCAGTTGTTTAACTCGACGTTGAGTCACTTCAGTAATATAGCCCCAAGCTTTACCTTTACGGTCTACAGAAGTTTGTTGGACTTTAACGCGGTCACCATGGAAGACTTGACGTAATTCACGCTCAGGGAGAAGGAATTCATCTTTCTTACCATCTAAGCTTGCAACACCTAAACCTTTAGCGTTGACATAAACAGTAGCATCTAGGGTAGGTTGATCGGCCATCAGCTGATATTTAAAACCATCTTTCATCAACTGACCATCACGGACCATTGCACTTAAACGATGGCTGAGCGCATCTATACTTTTTTGATCGACAATTTCAAGCAGTTCAACAAGATCTGCATGTGACAATGCTTCTTGTTTTCGTTCAATGATTTCTAGGATAAGGGTACGACTTGGAATGGGATTGTCGTAACGCTCAGCTTCAGCTTTGGCTTCAGGATCGACCCAATTTTTCATGATGTATTTGGTTTCTAGTCAGAAGATAGGATTAGCATAAGACATACAGTGGAATACTGCACGTAATTGATTGCAATATTGTGTTTTTAATTTAATTTTTAGAGAAATTTTCTTTGTATTTGTAGATTGTGATTGTTTTGCAGCATAAAAAAACAACAAAATGATGAAAATCGCTTAAAAAGTATTTAATTGAGTAAATTTCTCTATTTTTTTTAATGTCATCACTTGCCGAATCGGGTTTTAGTTTGTATTATGGCGGCTCGTTACGGTGAGATGGGTGAGTGGCTGAAACCACATCCCTGCTAAGGATGCATACGGGTAACTGTATCGAGGGTTCGAATCCCTCTCTCACCGCCAACGATTACTTATGACGCGCTCATAGCTCAGCTGGATAGAGCACTTGGCTACGAACTAAGGGGTCGGGAGTTCGAATCTCTCTGAGCGCACCAATAAGTTAATCATGATGTAACGAATGCCTTTTGGCAACACAAGTATTGCGCTCATAGCTCAGCTGGATAGAGCACTTGGCTACGAACTAAGGGGTCGGGAGTTCGAATCTCTCTGAGCGCACCAACTTGAAGAATTAACCGCATACGTTGCGGTTTTTTTGTACCTGAAATTTAGATTGATGATTTTAGTTGGTTGAATATATTGATTCTCTTGGCTATTTTACGAAAAATAAAATAGCTAAATGTAATAAGCCCAATAATAATGCCAGTTATCTCTAAATAGGAAAAAGTGCTAATTTTAAAAAGAAAAAAGATGCTAATTAAACTTAGACTAAGCCATAATAAACAGAAAAATAGGATTTCATTAAAGAAAAATATTTGAAAGAGCCTTTTGCGTAATTCCTTATTTTTAATTCGCGTCAGAATTAAAAACCGATGTTTAAAACCGAATGAACTGTTTGGTGAGATTTCAGCTTTGGATAGCAGCATTCGATAAAAATGGACCTCATCAAAAGACGCATTGAGTTTGTTTTTAACAGGCTGTTGTGTCTTTTCATTGTTACTTAACCATTTATCGACCTCAAAACAGGGGAGTAAAGACTCTCCAAAACCATCGATATCTAAATATCGATTTTGGGGTGTATTAAGTTCGAAAGATTTTGGCAGCCAATATTTTGAAGGTGATGGACTTTTGGGATCTCGATGTTTTTGTTCGATGAAATGGATCATATCCACCATTTCATTTCTAGTTTCTATGCTAAATGGATCAATCATCATTCCCATAATATCAGTAATGTTTAACTCGACTGAAAATGTTGGAGTACGTTGTAAATATTGTAAAAATGATTGAGCTAAAATTGCTACTTTTTCATCATTATAGAGTGCTGACCATATGTTGAGTCTGGATTTAAACGTTTCACAGCTTTTTAAGATCGTTGCACGAAAGACGTAATAGGTTAAGTCATCTTCATCTTGAATAGCGGTAATGTCTTCAACTTTAAATAAGGCCAACCAAAATAACGGAATAGAGTATTTAACTTCTTGATAGGTTTCATTTTCATCCATTTGCCCAATAGTTCTATCGAGATCGGATGAAATCAAAAGTGTTGAGTAATGTCCCATTTTTTTCCTTTTATTATCTGAATTTTTATAGAAATATTGATGAAATAATAGTACACGATTGATTGAGTTGGAATTTAAATAAAATGAGTTTTATCCTTTTTTACACGTCTATTCTTGTCGCAGAGCAAGGATTAGAACATCTATTCTAGGGCTAAAAACATTAAAATAATTAAAATAACCGAAGCTTTAGAAAGAAGAACATGAAGAAATATACAGATGGATATTATATTTACCAGCATGTTGATTTTATTTGTCATTTCAACCTGCAACAGTGTGATGGCTGTAATCGCACGTTGACAGGGTTTGTTTATGAACTGCAAATCCAAAGTTTAGAGAATGAATCTGTCATATTCTGTGCTGAATGTATGGAATTGTTAGACGTAGTGAATGTCGAATAATTGCTTGGGGTTGATGAATATTCAATTTTAACTTCGCTGATTTTTTCTCACAAAAAAGTAAGTATTATCCAGCATTATTTTTATAGAAAAGCTTATCTGATAATCATATTTATTTAGAAAAAATTCTCACTGTAAGATGGTTCCAAATCATTTTTTCTGCTTTAGAGCGTAACAATAAAATAATTATTTTGGACGATTTCTTTGAATTGGCAATATATCTACAGTGTGATGCCACAGTTTGCTTCAGCAATGGTGACCACACTCCAAATCTCAATCATCAGTATTATTCTCGCAATATTGGTTGGTTTAATTTGCAGTATTCTCATTACCTATCGGGTACGGGTCTTTGACAAAATTGTCAAAATTTACATTGAATTATCACGCAATACGCCCTTATTGATTCAGTTATTTTTTCTCTATTACGGTTTACCAAAACTGGGGATTAAAATTGATGGATTTACCTGTGGGGTCATTGGTCTAACTTTTCTAGGTGGAAGCTATATGGCTGAAGCCTTTCGTGCAGGTCTACAAGCTGTGGCCAAAGGGCAAATTGATTCAGGTGAAAGTATAGGACTGAATCCACTGCAAGTTTTTCAATATGTGATCTTCCCTCAAGCTCTAGCAATTTCAATTCCTGCAATTGGTGCAAATTGTTTATTTCTGATTAAAGAAAGTTCTGTGGTGAGTGCCATTGCAGTGGTGGAACTATTGTTTGTCACCAAAGACTTAATTGGTATGGATTATAAAACCACAGAAGCATTATTTCTCTTGATCATGTCTTATCTGATTATTTTATTGCCTGTGTCTATTCTCACCAGTTATCTGGAATACCGCAGTCGGAAGGTGAGCCATGGAATTTGATTATCTGTTTCAACCCAGTCATCTTGCACGTTTACTGGAAGGGCTGTGGGTTACTGCAAAAATTGCCTTTATATCAGTATTTTTTTCAGCAATTTTTGGCACGATTTTCGGTGTCATTATGACGTCAAAAAATTTACTGATTAAAAGTTTGTGTCGATTGTATTTAGAAGCGATTCGGATTATTCCAATTCTGGTTTTATTGTTTGTTTTCTATTTTGGCTTTGCAACATGGTTTAACTGGCAGCTCTCAGCGGTACTGGTATGTATTGTGGTCTTTGTATTATGGGGCACAGCTGAAATGGGCGATCTAGTTCGTGCTGCCATCACATCGATAGATCAACATCAACACGATTCTGCACATGCACTTGGCCTGAGTCCTATGCAAACTTTGAGCTATGTGATTTTCCCACAGAGTTTAAAAAGAGTCACACCAGGCGCAATCAATTTATTCACGCGTATGATTAAAACCAGCTCTTTGGCAGTGCTGATTGGCGTGGTCGAAGTAATTAAAGTTGGACAGCAAATTATTGAAAATTCGCTGTTAATTGTTCCGAATGCATCTCTTTGGATTTATGGTTTGATCTTTATTTTATATTTTATCATTTGCTATCCCTTATCCCGTGTAGCGACGCATTTAGAAAAAGTTTGGGAGTAATCATGACTTTGTTATCTATACAACATTTACAGAAATCATTTGCAGAAAGTCATATTTTACAAGGCATAGATTTGGACGTAAAACAGGGTGAAGTCGTGGTGATCCTTGGTCCATCTGGGTGTGGAAAAAGCACATTGTTGCGTTGTATCAATGGCTTGGAAAAAATACAGGGGGGCACAATCAATTTAGCTGGCTCAGGTGTATTGGGCAAAGATTTAGCGTGGGTGGATGTACGTCAAAAAATTGGCATGGTGTTTCAAAACTATGAACTTTTTGGGCATATGAATGTGATTGATAACATTTTATTAGGCCCTTTAAAAGTTCAAAAACGAACAAGAGCTGAAGCTGAGAAAGTTGCAGACGAATTATTGAAACGTGTCGGTTTATACGATCGTAAGCGAGATTATCCGCGACAGTTATCGGGTGGGCAAAAGCAACGTATCGCAATTGTGCGTTCATTGGTGATGCAGCCTCAAGTGATTCTGCTAGATGAAATCACCGCTGCTTTAGACCCTGAAATGGTCCGTGAAGTATTAGATGTGGTTTTAAAACTTGCACATGAAGGAATGACCATGTTGATCGTGACTCATGAAATGTCTTTTGCCAGAAAAGTCGCCGACCGAATTATTTTTATGGATAAAGGCAAAATTATTGAGCAAGCCACACCTGAACAATTTTTTGAGCATCCACAGACTGAACGGGCAAAAGCCTTTTTAAATATGTTGAATTATTAACAGTAATTTAGACATCAATATTCACCCTAATAGCAACACATAATGATCTATAAAAATGAGGATGTATGGCTTTATCTTATTTAACTCAACCATCGAATTTTTTTAATATTTCCAACGTTGTTCGAACATTGAGTGTGGCCTTATGTATGGGAATGTTGAGCGCATGTAGTCAGCCAACTGAACCAATTGCATCAGCGGAGCAAAATACCCAGAATGATCAATCATTAGATCAGATTAAAAAGCAGGGCGTGTTTCGTGTGGCTGTTTTTGCAGATAATCCACCATTTGGTTATGTGGACAGTGCAGGTAAACCACAAGGTTTTGATATCGCTTTAGCAAAAAGAGTGACCAAAGATTTGCTTGGGGATGAAAATAAAGTTGAATTTGTGGTGACTGAGGCTGCTAACCGTGTGGAGTTTTTAAAATCGGGTAAAGCAGATGCGGTATTTGCCAGTTTTTCAGTCACTCCTGAACGTAAACAAGTGGTTGATTTTGCCCAACCGTATTTAAAGGCTGCTTTAGGCATTGTATCGCCTAAAGCCAAGACGATTACCAATATTCAGCAGCTCGAAGGCAAAACCTTGATCGTCAATAAAGGCTCGACATCAGATATTTATTTCACTAAGAATTACCCAAAAATTAATTTATTAAAGTTTGAACAAAATACTGATGCTTTTAATGCACTGAAAGATGGTCGTGGTGATGCAATTTCTCAAGACAGTACTTATGCCTTGGCATGGGCAGCTGAGAATCCAACATTTACGGCGGGAATTCAGCAAATTGGTAATCAAGACTTTATTGCACCTGCAGTGAAAAAGGGCAATACCCAACTTCTAAATTGGCTCAATACTGAAATTTCAAGCTTACAAAGAACAGGTGAAATTCAGAAGATTTATGATCAGACCTTAAAGCCAGTTTACGGTGGAACTGTGGACGCTCAAGTCTTTTTGGATGTGAAACCGAAATAAAAATTGCATCAAAGCGTTTAAATACGAAAAGAAATCATCGTTTAAGTATGAAAATAGATTAGAGGAAAATTAAATGAACATATCAATAAAACAGCTGACTCATCTACTTGCAGCCTCTGTGCTTAGCTTAGGGTTGGCGGCGTGTAATAAAAATGCTTCAACAACTGAAAAAACTGCTGAAACTGAAAAAACCAGCTCAAGTATTGAACAAATTAAGAAAAATGGTGTGGTTCGTATCGGGGTGTTTAGTGATAAGCCGCCTTTTGGTTACTTGGATTCACAAGGTAAAAACCAAGGATTTGATGTGGAAATTGCTAAGCATGTTGCCAAAGACCTATTAGGAGATGAAAACAAAGTTCAATTTGTTTTAACGGAGGCTGCCAATCGTGTGGAGTACCTTAAAGCCAATAAGGTCGATATTATTTTTGCTAATTTCACCGTGACACCTGAACGCAAGGAAGTTGTAGATTTTGCTCAGCCTTATTTAAAAGTTTCTTTGGGTGTTGTATCGCCTAAAGCCAAGCCAATTACAGATATTGCACAACTTAAAGACCAGACTTTATTGGTCAATAAAGGCACGACAGCAGACTCATTCTTTAGCAAATCACATCCTGAAATTAAATTACAAAAGTACGAGCAGAATACAGAGACCTTTGATGCTTTGAAAGATGGACGTGGTGTGGCTTTGGCACATGATAATTTATTGGTACTTGCTTGGGCAAAAGAGAACCCAAATTATACAGTGGGTATTACCAGCTTGGGTCAGCATGATTTGATTGCACCTGCAGTCAAAAAGGGTGATAAAGAATTATTGGATTGGTTGAATCAAGACTTAGAAAAATTATCTAAAGCAGGGGTTATCCAGCAAGCATATGAAAAGACGTTAAAACCTGTCTACGGTGATAGCATTAATCCAAAAGATTTATTGGTTGAGTAAAACCATTAAAACTTAAGTTTGCTCTTTAAAACGAGTATCCACTTTAACTGGGAAAACATGATTTGCATTTAATTGATCTTTTTCACAAAGGTCTCTTGTGCAAGTAGATGTTTTCCTTTTTTTGTCATTGGCTGCATAAGTGCCAATTCATCACCTGTATTTTTCTCAAGCAAAATAGAATGTGGTTGATCCTCAGCAAATAAAAATTGCTCACCCCATTGACGTAATGCCACGATGATTGGAAACAGTGCATAACCTTGTGCAGTGAGCACATATTCCAAATAGGCTGAACCATTAGATGCTGGTTGGTTCTTTAGAATTTGAGCATCAACAAGTTTAGCCAAACGATCAGATAAAATATTTTTGGCGACATTTAAATTTTTTTGAAAATCACTAAATCGTTTTACCCCATCAAAAGCTTCGCGAATGATCAATAAAGCCCAACGATCTCCAATCAATTGTACTGACCGCGCAACTGGGCAAGCTTCATATTTATCTTGATTCATCAGTTGTCCATATTTCATCTTAAAAATAGACTATAAATCTAGTTGCAATTTAAAACAAGATTGCGTAATTTAATCTGGTTGCAAATTAAAACTAGATTGGTGCAAAATGAACAAAACAGATCATCATCAGCGCAATAAAACAAGAGAGCAACAACAATCCCATCTTTCTCCAATCTTGGTCATGTTGTTGGCGTGTGCTGCTGGATTGAGTGTTGCAAATGTTTATTATGCACAGCCATTGCTGGATCTTATTGCTCAAGATTTTAAATTAGATTATTCGTGGGTGGGGTTAGTTGTTTCATTGACTCAAGTGGGATCAATCATTGCATTAATTTTTATTGTGCCTTTAGGCGATTTAATACCACGAAAATCTTTGATGTTGTTTCAGTCCATCATTTTATGCCTAGCTTTAATCTCGTTGGTTTTTTCAGATCATATTTTCACGTTGTTATTGAGTATGCTGATTGTGGGCATGTTGGGCACAGCGATGACCCAAGGCTTAATTGTTTATGCATCAGTTTTGGCGGCTGCTGATGAACGCGGCAAAATCGTGGGTACAGTCCAAGCAGGTGTGTTGATTGGTATACTTTTATCTCGGGTACTGTCTGGTAGTTTAGCCGATTGGTTTGGATGGCAAGGGGTATATATATTCTCAGTATTATGTATGAGTATGATCAGTGTGTTTTTATGGAAATACTTAGCTGTTATCCGCATCGAAAAAGATCCTACTCAGCAATTCACTTATTCCCAGATAATCTTTTCATTGTTTGAACAATTGTTTAAAAATAGAGTGTTACAGATTAGAGGTGTACTTGCTTTCATCATTTTCGTCAATTTAAATCTGTTTTGGAATGCACTGGTGTTTCCTTTATCTGTTCAGCCTTTTGAATATTCACATAGCTTGATTGGTTTTTTAGGCATCATTGGTGCCATCGGTGCAGTTATGGCAATCCGTGTTGGTGTGTTGGTTGATCGAGGCTATGCTCAGCGTGTTACACAATATGCGTTTCTACTACTGATCGGAGCTTGGGTCATTTTAAACTGCTTATATTTTTCAATTTGGATTTTTATTTTAGCGATTATTTTATTAGATGTAGCTATTCAATCAATCCATGTGATTAATCAAAGTCTGATCTTCCAAGCGGATATTCGACTACATGGGCGATTGGTGGGTGCTTATATGTTATTTTATGCATTGGGTAGTGCAGTGGGCTCATTACTGGCAACAACACTCTATGGTCATTGGGGATGGTATGCCGTGTGTGCTGCTGGAATCCTATTGAGTATAGTTGGCTATTTATTTTGGTTGTTTACTGAAAAATATTTAATTCAATTTCAAATGAAACAGCATGCAAGCAGTGTATAAATACGTAGATTCTAGGTTTTTGTCGATTTAAAGATAAATAGCCCAAATACTAAACACTTGGTGCTTAAGTATTGAAATAATCCTTAACAAAAAAATGAAAAGGCGTATAATGCGTCCCATCAAGACGTCGCGCTCATAGCTCAGCTGGATAGAGCACTTGGCTACGAACTAAGGGGTCGGGAGTTCGAATCTCTCTGAGCGCACCAACTTGATAAAATATTAAAAAAACCGCTTTATTGCGGTTTTTTTGTGCCTAAATGATGGCACAATGAGCAAGATAATAAAAATAAGGCCAATCATTCATGCATAAATATCTCTCATTCTTTATCGTGTTGGTCATCAGTCAAATGATTGGATGTACCGCCATTCTGTGGAATAACAGTGATTCTGGTAGGTTGGCGACGGGTAAAGTGGTTTCAACCCATGCAAATCGAGTAATTGTAGATCAGGATCAAATTGTCGGTTTTGCCTATTTAAAAGAAAATGCTTCCTCAAAAAATAGCCATGATATAAACAATGTAGATATCTCCTTAATCGTGGTTGGGCAAAAATATGCGTATATGATTGATATTGGAAATAAGGAAATTTTAGAAACCATTCGATCTGATTTAGACGCCAAGTATTGGCGAATCAAACCAGTCCGTCCGAGTGACAATTATTTTAGCTTGTCTTTAATGCCGGAAAGCGATGATCAAAAAAATCCACAAGCAGCTCAATTTAGCAGTGATATTGAACTGTATTATGCAAAAAAGAATTTAACTGGACAGGAAGAAAATAAGTTATCTCGACTTGGACTGAGTCAGTACGAGTATGGTCAGGAAAACTCTGAATTTTATCAAAGAAAAATTGGATTGGTTGGGCGTGTTGCGGGCTTAAACGCTGAAATTAAAAATATGAAATTTCAAAACTTTAGTCAAAATTATACGATTGAAATGTATACACAAGGAAAAACCAAATACTCACTACATTCTAAAACATTGTTGCAGAAAATCGCCTTAACCCCAGTCACTTTAGTCGGTGATCTGGTCGCAATCCCGTTATATTTCCTATTTAATATTGGTACAACAATTAAACATCTGGCTGATTAATTGAGTTTTAAAAGTTCAATCAGCACTACTTTACTTTTTGAGCAAAAATTGCATTTGCACCCAGTGCCGGTAACATTTCATGGTAGGGTAAACTGCGTGCTGCTTTGAGTAGGAATGGTGCTTTTTCATCAATTTTGATGGTGGTGGTCATTTTGAGTAAGGTGTTATTGCCTTGGGGTAAAAATTGAATTTGACCTTTGAGATAACGTAGATCACCGCCATTGGCATAGAAATTATTTTCGGTGGCTTTGGGATAGCTAAAATGCATTTTAAAATCAAAAGGAATACTAATAACCCCCAATCCGACACTGACTTTAAAGTCTGCATCTTGTCCTTGTGTGTTGATCGCTGTGGTTTTAATGCTTTTGATTTGTTTTGGAAAAATTTCTTTATAGGATAAGGGTTGTGTCCAACGTTGTAATTGTTGCGGGGTGGCATTTAAGTATTGATAGCTTGTGGTAAAGCGTAAAACCTCTCGACCATGGGTATAAGGTACAGTGACAGGATTAAGTACAATACTGACGGGCTGTTGCGCGTTGGCACTGACCTGTACAATTTTATTGATTTGAGCTGTATTTAATTGTGGGCTAGGCAGTTGCCCTTCAGTTAATCCAGTCACTTTTTTAGCCGTATATTTATTTTTGAGTGCTTCTAAAACAAAGGCACTCGAACCATTTGGAATTGCCAGTTTTACTTCAGGAAATGCATTTAAAATTTTCTTAAACAGGAAACCTTGCGGTTGGTTTAAATCGCCCCATTGTGTCAGGGTCACTAAAGTTTTGTTGTTAGTTAAATTGAACCATTCAAATTTCCCTAATGCATAAGGAATTGGACCATCAATCACCATGGTTGAAATACTATTTTGTCCAATTTGGTGTTGCATCACCACATCTTCATTAAAATTTAACACAGGTATCGGTGTCGGGATGGATATACGATATTTTAATTGACTGATCGCTCCTGCCGTTTCGATGACTTTTACTGATTTTAAAGTAAGGAATAACCCAACATATTGGGTGTAATGGCTTAAGGTTTTAGCCACTTCTTGGCTACTTACAGGCACAACAATGGCTGCTGTTGAAAATTTAGCGATAGATTGAGGCTGTTTGCTGAATGTCGGTAGCGACGTCTTGGTCGCTGGATGGGCATAAATTAAAATATTGTCTTGTGCAATTGCTGCGATTTGCTGAGCATTATTGTCAAATGGCTTTAACGCGCTGGGAATATTATCGGTCCAAGTGACCAATTTCGCGAAACTGATTTGACTGATACCGATTAAGAGCACGAGACCGATATTTAAATAAAAAGCTTTCATCTCAATTCCTTTTGTACCTTGATAAGCGGCAATCTTTTGTTTTTATAAAAACCATTTGTATGAAAGACCCTAAAAGGATTCACTTTTAAAAAATAGAGGTGTTCTGTAAAACAAGATGAAAATCCGCATCTCGCTGGAAAAATCTAGTGTAATATCTTGGTATCGTAAAACATTTGTATTGAAGCAACTATGTCAGACACCCAGCCTGCATTATCTGCACGTTATTATCTTAATTTAGAAGAATCTCAAGATGGTTTTAAACTGGCAACTTTTGGTAAAAAGCAAATTAGCCAATTTCTCACGCCTTTGGTCAGCATCGGAATCATGGTTTGGGGGATTTACCTCGGTTTAGAGGGTGTGGGTAAATATTATGTTTGCTTAGGTGCTTTTTTCTTAATTCTGCAAATGCTGATGCGGTATTGGTTTTTACCGATGATGTTTAAACGCCAATTCGTTAAATATCAATTTGGTAAAAGCGAACAAGGTATTGAATTATTTCAAGACTATATGGAATTATTCAGTAGTGGCCGTCCAAAACAAGTTCATCATTATTCAGATGTAGATAAATTTGCCGAAGGCAAGCTTACCTATATGATCGAATTAAAAAATCGTACTGTGGTGATTGTGCCTAAACGAGCATTTGCTACACTCGCAGATCAAACGATTTTTATCAATACTTTTAAAAAGTAATTTGGAATTATAAAGTTTTTAACGCTGAGCAATAAGAAGGGAACAATATGAGTACACGTCCATCTAAAATTGTATGTGTCGGTCGTAGTTATGCAGCGCATGCAGCAGAATTAGGTAACGCAATTCCAGATCGTCCAGTCTTATTTATCAAGCCGCCCAGTAGTTTGATTTCATTGCAAGACGGTATCTCTTGGAATGAGGCGTGGGGGAATTGCCACCATGAGTGTGAACTGACGTTACGTATCGATAAGCCACTTAAGGGTGAAACCAATTTAGATAAAGTATTGGATGCGATTGGTGCGGTGACTTTAGGCTTAGATTTAACTTTACGTGATCTCCAAGATGACTTAAAGGGCAAAGGCCAGCCTTGGGAGCGTTCAAAAGCTTTTGATGGCTCATGTGTACTGGCAGATTGGGTCAGTGTGGATGAAATTAAAGATTGGTCGGCTGTTACATTTGAATTTGCAGTCAATGATGAAGTTCGACAAAAAGGCGATACGGCTTTATTGATTTTTGATATTGCTTACTTACTCGCAGACATCTGCCAAGTATTCTCTTTAGAACCAGGGGATGTGGTGATGACAGGGACACCTGCAGGTGTTGCAGCATTGGCTTCTGGTGATCAGTTGAGTATGACTTTACATGGTCAAAGCCAAGATTTTGTTTGGAAAACTTTTGTAAAATAATCACTTAAAATTCAAGCAACCCAGTGTTTATTTATAATCAATACGCATTGGGTTTTTATTTTCTAGAGCTTATAAAACAACAATTCATCGCTAACTATTAGGATATATCTCGCTTTATTTATCAGTTGAAATTTATACCACTGCTATTTTTTAGCTGTTGTTTGAATAGTATTAAAATCGCCAATTGGCTCATCATAATAAAATTACCCATGGATGACTTTGGTAAATTACTACATAACCCAAAGTTAAAGGCAGCCCATGCATTTTTAGATCGGCGTATAGATTGGTCGGGAAGATTATTGATTATCTGTATTTAGATCACTCCACTTCATCTACTCAAAATTTAAAAAGTTGATTTAGCGATGTAATAATTTTCTAAACTGATCTGGGGTACGCATCATCCAACGTTTAAACATATTGATAAAAGCAGAAGCATTGGCATAACCTAAATCCAGTGCAATGCTTTCAACCGTTTTTCCCTCATTGAGCATAGACATCGCTTTCATGACTTTAAGGCGTTGTCGCCATTCATTGAGTGACATTGCCAACTCTTTTTGACTCAGTCTTGCCAAGGTACGTTCAGTCATATTAATCCGTTGGGCTAAAGCCTCTAGCGTACTGTGATCAGCAGGGTGGGCATGTAAAAAATCCAAAACTTGTTTTAAGGCAGCATGATTGGTATGGGGTAAATAACTACCGATTAACTCAGCATGTTGTAATTGATCAAGTAATACCTGTAATAGCCGCAAATATTCAGGCTCAGATGCTTGCATTGGGTGCTGTTTGATGTGCTGTAAAATTGCTGAAACCAAGGGTGAGGTTAAAAGAATTCCTGCTTGTTGGGGTAAGGCTCTACATAAGGACTGATGAACATACAAAGTTGCATGGGAAACAGGAGTCCGATTTAAACCACTGTGTTGCGTATTTGGTGGTAACCAAACTCCATATGGAGGGGGGGTAATATAATTAATTTGACCAATATTGACTTCCATTACCCCATTAAAGGCATAAATAAATTCGCCCCAAGCATGCCCATGTTTAGGATAAACAGACAGTGCGGGATCATGTCGAAAAATAAGCCATAATGGTGCAATAATCTCATCATTGGTACTGAGTTGAGTCAGTATATTTTTCTCGCTTGTTTTTGTTATTGTCATGCAAAGATTGCCTGAATAAAAAAGATCTGTTGTCCACTTTGAATTATATCCTATAAAAAAGACAGGTTCATACCATTGTGGTGTCTTTTATCCGCTTTATGCAGTGGATTTGGCTATTGCGAAATTATAATGATTCATCAAAAAGTTATATAACTTCCCATTTCCAATGGGCATTGCTTGGAAAGGGAAGTTGTTTATCTATCTTGATTAAAATTACTTATCATCCAAAATGGTTGAAAGCGGAATCGATAATTTGGCTGCCAAATATTCATCGGATTCGATTAAGGTTGGACCGATATGTTTCATCCAAACATCATCATCATGTACATGTTCAACATCATGACGACGAGGGAGGGTATAAGGTAATGATGTATAGAATGACCAGAAATCAATTTCATCTAAATTTCTGACCAGCACATATTCATTATTGTCAGTACATTTAACCAAATTCTGTTTTTCTAGAAGTTGGATATAAACTGGCCAGCGTCCAATTTCACCGCGACCTAAAATATTGAGTGCTTCTGCATCAGTTACCACTTCGCCCGTTTTTTGTTTTTTATAAAATAATTCTAGAATATCGAGCATCATCAACACAGGATGGCGGGTCTGGATTTTACCTGTATGAAATGCAGTAAGGGCATAGCTGATTTCCACACCCAATAAGACGATATTCCACGATAAAAAGATCCATAATAGGAAAATTGGTACAGCAGCAAAAGCACCATAGACAAGGGTATAGCTGGTGAAATTTGCCATAACAAAACCAAATAGGTTTTTAAGTAGCTCAAATGCAATCGCACCGAAAAGACCTGCAATCGCAGCCGCTCGAACAGGAATACTGCGATTTGGAATGGTCCAATATAGAATGAAAAAGCCTAAAGTAGTTAGTGCAAACGAAATGACCCCGAGTAACGCTGTACCATCAACTTCATAACCAGCAAAGTTATTACTTAAGACATTCATAGAGGCCAATGTTGATGAAATGACAAAGGCACTTCCCAATAAAATCGGACCTAAAGAAATAATGGTCCAATAACGCATAAAGCCAATGATGCCATTACGCGTTTCTTGAACACGCCAAATCCGATTAAAAACCGTTTCGATACTGGTAAGCATCAGTACTGTGGTAATGAATAAAAACAACACACCAATAACAGTTAAATTACTTGAATTCTCAGTAAAGACATTAAAAGCCTTATCGAAAGCAATGCTGGTTTTCGGTAAGAAATTACTGTAAATCATCTGCTGGAGTTGTTGTCTAGCAGGCTCTAAGGCTTTGATTGATGAGATAATAACCAAGAAAACAGTCAACATTGGAACAACAGCAAATAATGTCGTATAAGTGAGTGAACCCGCCTGTTCACGACAACGATCTGCTTCAAAACGACCAATTACAAAAAGAATGAATTGAAACCAAGTTTTTTCATAGAAGGGTAGTTTTTTAAGTAATTCAAGCATATATATCTTTGATCTCAATTATTTTTCGGTATGTCTTACATTTTCATTGTCTAGCTTACCCAAAAAAGCAGAAAAATACCGTATAGTTTTATTTTCTTATGTTGAAATCAAGAAATCTCTATGCAAGCTTATGTTCTCGTACTCTATTACAGTAAATATGGATCTACCAAAGAGATGGCACACTTGATTGCCAACGGTGTAGAAGCGGCGGGTGTGGCAGTAAAAATTCGGACGGTGCCTAACCTTTCCACTGTTGTAAAAGAAGCAGAAGCCAGCATTCCAGAACATGGCGATATTTATTGTACATTGGATGATTTACAAAATTGTTCAGGATTAGCTTTAGGTTCACCAACACGTTTTGGCAATATGGCATCTGAAATGAAATACTTTTGGGATCAAACCACAAGTCTTTGGTTAAATGGTGCATTACACGATAAACCCGCTTGTGTATTTACCGCGTCAGGTTCAATGCATGGTGGGCAGGAAAGTACCTTGTTAACGATGCTACCGCCATTGTTTCATCATGGCATGATGATCATGGGTTTGACCAATGCCAATCCAGCCTTATCCAATACCAAATCAGGCGGTACGCCGTATGGGGTCAGTCATGTCAGTGGACCACGTCATGACCAAAACTTAAGTTCCGATGAAAAAGCTTTATGTGCAGAACAGGGCAAACGTCTAGGTGAAACGGTTAAAAAGTTAAACCCATAATTTTTGATATTTTGTGGGTAGCTGCATAAAAATTGAAAGACTTCTCTTTTATCACGCTTTTAACGGATTAGAAGAGAAGTTCTTTGGCGAGTGATATTTTGAATTTTATTATTTTAAATTAAAGCGATGGTTACATTTTTTACATTGGTAATCAAAAAAGATATTTTGGTCAACAATCACACCTGCTCGTTTACCGAAGCGATTTCCTAGAAATCCACCAGTAATTCCAACACTGATTGCACCTACGAAGGTTCCTACAGTTCCACCGACAATAACACCTAATGGACCTGCAACAGTTCCAATAGCTGCACCAATTGACGCACCAGAGGCAGCGCCGCCTACAGTTCCTGCTGCTGCACCCGCAGAAGTCAATAATACACTGCCTGCTTTGCCTAAAAGTTGTTCATGGTCACGGCGTTCTAAGTCTGTAGAGCCACACTTTGGGCACTTTACTGTTTGTTCATCAGTCATTGATTTTTACTCACTCAACAAAGTCCATTTGTCTTCATTAAGTTATGGTTAAGCTTTATATTCACGTTCACTACTGGCATTTTTGTCATGCTTATCGCTATCGTTACAATCATGTCAGGGATATGACATGATTTTGATTGTAACTGAATACCGTGATCAGTCTTTATATTTTGTGTGAATGTAATAGGTAGAATGATTGATACAAGCTTATCAGAAAATCTTGTTATTGCTTCAGCCGCATTAAGCTTTCCTGATTAACGCTACACACCAATCTACCATCTTGCCACATCCGCCCGAAATTAAGCCCTCTAGCTTGGCTAGATAGTGTTGCATTCATATCATAAAGTAGCCACTCATCTACTCTAAAATCTGTATGAAAATAAATGCTATGGTCTAAACTTGCACTACGTACATTGCCGTTAGCATAACTGACACCATGTGGTCTAAGTGAAACCGTCAGCAGGTTATAGTCAGAATAATATGCAGCAATGGCTTGGTGCATCATGAGTGTATCTTGTTGAGTAGGAATAGTTTCAAAGGTTTGAAAATATTCAGCATAATTTGTGTCTAATTTTATCGGTTTAAATGGGTTGAATGGCTGCACTGGATGGATATTGATAAAAAATTGACGCATAAATATTGCGCGTGCAGGTTCAGGAACATCCTCATAAATCATTTGTTTCAGTTGTTGTTCTGGGATCAGTTCATCTGGCGAAGGGTAGTGAGGCGGTTCAATCTGATTTTCTAAACCTGCTTCAATATTGGCAAATGAAACCATGGCTGAAAATATAATATGGCCATTTTGCCAAGCATAGACTTGGCGAGTGGCAAAACTTTTGCCATCCCTTAAATTTTCAACTTTAAACAAAATTGGAATATCTGTGCGACCACTGCGAATAAAATAAGCATGTAATGAATGTGCAGGGCGATTGGTGGTTTTTGATGCGGCAATTAATGCTTGTGCCACCAATTGCCCACCCACAAGGTGTGATCCAAATAATCGTGTGTTTTGCCCTTGAAATAGACCATCATCCAATTGTTGTACGTCGAGTAGATCAACTAATTTTTGAGTGATTGATCTCATTTATTATTTACCTGAGTGATATCTTTATTTGCACAATATAGCTGAGGGTTTGATCAAAATAAAAGGCAAAACAAAGACGCTACTGATCAAAAAGCATAAAAAAGAGCGCTTAAAGCACTCTTTTTTAATGAAAAATTTTGAAGTAAGACCAGCTTATTCTTCTACAAAGCTTACCGTACCGTTTGCCAAAGATTCAACACGTGCCAAAGATTCAACACGGTAGCCTTTATCTAATAACAATTGACGGCCTGGTTGGAAAGATTTTTCAATCACAATCCCAATACCCACAACTTCTGCGTCTGCTTGATGAATCAAGTCAGCAAGACCTAAAGCGGCTTGACCATTCGCTAAGAAATCATCAATAACCAAAGCTTTATCGTCTTTGCTAATATGTTTCTTAGAAATCGCAATGGTGCTTTCAATTTGCTTGGTAAAAGAGAATACTTTTGAACGATATAAATCATCTTTAAGGGTTAAAGACTGATATTTACGTGCAAAAATAACGGGTACACCAAGTTCCAAACCAGCCATCACAGCAGGCGCAATGCCTGATGCTTCAATTGTGATGATTTTGGTAATGCCTGCATCTTTAAAAAGACGAGCAAACTCTTGACCGATGAGCTGCATCATCACAGGGTCAATTTGGTGATTTAAGAAAGAATCGACTTTCAGAACTTGATCAGATAGAACGATACCTTCAGCTAAGATTTTCTGTTCTAGTGCGTGCACAGGGAGAATCCTCTAGAGGCAAGGTGCTTTTTAAAGCAAAGGCGTATTTTAAAAAGCACTAAAAAAAATGCAAGCTGAAATTGATCAAAAGGTGAAAAATGTCTTACTTTTTGTAACTGGTCAAGGTTAGGTTATAAGACGTTTTACCATCAACATGTGACATTTTCACGGGTAAATAGTCTAATTGAGGTGCTAACCAGAAAATTGAACTTTTTTCACCATTGTCATGGGTGAGTACAACTTTGACCGTGTTATAGGTCCCCGCAGGAGTTTTAATTGACTCAGTCCCTTGTTTAACAAAGCGACGCGCATCTAAACCTTTTGCATCTGCAATCAAATAACTTGATTTTAGACCAGCACCTTTTAAATCTTCACGTACTTGTAACTCAGCATTTAATTCATCTAAAGCACCTGCTTTCCATGGGAAAGAACGTGCCTGATCTTTTTTCTTGGTATTAATGGTTTTGTTGTTTGGATTAAAGTTAATGGTCATGGTGTCATTATGTACCAACACTTTACTGGTGCGACTAAAACTACTTGAATTAATTTGACCATTACTAAAGGTAAAACGGCTTGTTTCGCTTGCAGATGCAATTGCCGCTGCTTTTGCAGCAAATACATAAGTCCAGTTATTGCCATTTTGACTCAGTGTACGAGTCGCAGTACCTAAGTTTTTACCATTATAGGCAAACTGGTAACTTGCTTGGAACGGACTCATGGCAAGCGCATTGCTAGAAAATCCAACCAATAACACTGCAGTTGAAATACCAGTTGCTATACTTAATGTTTTAAATAACGTTTTTGCCATCATTAAATGTCCTATACATTTAAAAGTATTTTTGGATATGACACCTATTATGCGGTGTAATTAAAGATAAAATATTCACTTTATTTCTAATCCTGTGAATTTATGTATACATTTTGATTGCTGTGACTTGAAATCTATCTTACCAATTAGAGATTTAATTCTTTTGCTCAATCGGGGTTACTTCTGTTTCTAGATCATCATCTTCGTCCCAGTCTGGGTCTTTATCTTCTCTAAATTTACTAAATAAAGCTGTTAGATTCACATTGCCAATTACAACCAACTCGGTCTCACGTAGTTCAGCATGATTCACATGGACTTTATTTAGTGTATCCATAATCGAACGATTTTTCCCTAACCAGCGATTGAGATCTAAGTGAAGTAATTCATCTTTTACTGTAATGACTTCAAATTTTTCTAAGATCATGCCTAAAGGATCTTTTTTCAATACTTTTTGGTAAAAGAATAAAGCAGCGTTTACGCCCATTTTGTACCAAACATTGGGATAACTGGCTTCGATCACTTGTGTGTTACTGATTTGTTCAAAAACAATCAACTGCATATCTTTGTTGAGTTCCATTTGAACTAATTTAAGATCCACTGAAAGAACCAAATGCATACCATTAACATTGAGTGTGGCATAAAGCTTTAGCCAGTCATCATGCAGGTCAGCATGTAAATCTTCTAAAATTTTGACATTGTCTGTGACAAAACGTTTAAACGTTGCATTTAAAAATACTTGTGATACCGGAAACTCGCGTTCTTCTTCTATAAAACCTTCTGCTTTTTGGTATACTTGTCGAATACGTTTAACAATGTTAGAAAGTAGCGTCGGCATAAGTATTGTCCCAAATCTTCATCATTTTTTAAGGCGATAAACTTGTCGATTATTAAAAAAATACAAGTCTAACGATTGCAGTTTAACAAAAAACATTGCACCATTTTGAGTGTTTTAAAATTACGTTTTTACTTTTACTAAATAAGTCACAAAGTTTGTGAATAATGTAAAGTCAAACTTATTTTAATAAATTTTAAATTTGGCGATTGGGGAATTTTGTCGGATTAATGTCATGATAAAAAAATTATTTGCCAATACAGAGCATTCTGAGTATTGGTGGCAAGACTCATTATTTGTTGGAGCTGTTTCTGCAGCTGTCATTGCACATGTACTTTTTTTATCTGTTCAATTTGGAATGCCCCAAGAAAATAATACCAGCACAAAAGAAATCGCAATCAGTATTCGTCCAAGTGAAGACGAAGTTAAAGATGCAGACTTTTTAGCGCAATCAAATCAGCAGGGTTCAGGAACATTCCGTAAAGAGCATCGTATTTCAAGTGATATGCCAGCGCAAGCAGAAGATAAGAGTTCGGGTGATCAGCAACTCGAAGCTTTAGAACAAATTCAGCAAAAAAGAGAATTGAAATTCGAAGAAAAAGTATTAATGACGGTTCTTAGCTGGCAAAAGCAAGCGGAACAGAATGATCGCAAAAAGGCCATGGAAGAGTTGCAGAGCCAGATGCAAGCTAAAACGGCAATGGTGGCGAGTCTAGAAGCTCAATATTTACAGAAACAACAAAATTTTAGTAAACAACAAAAAATTAAAACCTTAGATGGTATTCAAGCCAAGCAAGATGCATCTGCTGGATATTTAGATAAATTTCGTGAAAAAGTTGAAATGTATGGAAACCGATATTACCCAGATCTTGCCAAACAGCAGCGTCTTTCGGGGGAAGTCCGTTTAATGGTCATTCTCAATAATGAAGGTGGGATTCGTGCTATACGATTGATTGAAAGCTCAGGTCATTCAATCCTCGATGAAGCGGCCAAAAACTCAGTGCGTAAAGGTGCGCCTTTTGGACGTTTTGACTCAAAAATGAAAGATATCTCTGAACTGAGGATTGTGCGTACTTGGCGTTTTGACCCAGCTGAATCTGAATTTGAAGTCCACTGATTGAATGGTGTAGAAATGAATGGTTGTGCTTATTTTTTTAGAAAGACTCATTTTAAAAACAATAAAAACTGATCTTTATATTGGTTAGTGATGATGGGTTTGATATTGCTCAACCAAAGCAATGCCTTCAGGAAACTTCATTAACAATGCTAAATCATAAGGACTTTTTGCTGTCCGATTTTTACTGTTTAAATTTGCACCATGTTCAAGTAATAATTTAACCAATTCATAATGATGTTGTGCGTTATAAATCGCAGTCCACAGTGAAATATTTCCTGAACTGTCTTGCAATGCTAAATCTGCACCGTGGTCAATGATTGCTTGGGCGATATGAATATTATTTTTATAGACAGCGATGAAGTGTAGAGCTGTCTGTCCTTTGCTATTTTGTAAGTTGACATCAATTCCAAGTTCAATCAGTTTGAGTGCGATATCATCTTGTTGGTGTTGCAAGGCGTACATCAGTAAAGATGAGCCATTAAGCTGTTGATTGATGTTATCAGGGGTGATTTTTTCTAGTAACGCCTTACATTCACCATGCAAAATAAGTTGGAATAATTCTGACATACCAAAATCCCTTTTATAATTATATTTGGCGGATTAATTTTAGTCGTTTTCTTTAATATGATCTTGTGATTTCACAAATTTCAACACTAAATTTTTTATACCATTGTTGTTTGCCAATTCGTTGGGCAGCTTGATGTTCTGCATCTTTATGCCAAGCATGGATATCTTCAAGAGTATTCCAATAAGAAAGCGCAACTTCAAAGTCATTTTCACAAAGAGACTCAAATTTTTGACAGTTAAACTGGCTTAATGCTTTCTCTCGTAAAAGTTGTGCAGTTTGAAAATACCGTTGATCAAGCGTATTGATCTGTGCCTTAAAGATAACCACGTATTTCATTTTCAGTGTTCGGCCGTTAATGTCTCTATAAAAAATAAAAATCAGAAACTGATGCGTTAAAGCAAATTGTGATCATGGGCTTGAATTGGTGGGGGAGTTGGTTTTCCTAGAGTTCCCAATAATTCAATTTCAATCATTCGCACCATCGAATCTAAAGGTAAATCATTACTTTGCGTACCAAAGGGTTCTTCTATCTCGGTACTTAAAGCATCTAGCCCTAGAAAAGTATAAGCTAAAATACCCACCAACAAAGGTGTTGCTAAGCCCAGTAATGATCCTAAGCTAAAGGGCAACATAAAGCAGAAAAAATAGACCGTACGATTCAATAAAACTGAATAAGCAAAAGGTAAAGGTGTGGTTGCAATACGGTCACAACCGGTTTGTACCAAACTTAACTCATTCACATGTTCATTTAATTGGGTATAGATAATGTCAGAAATTTCGCCTTCTTTGAGCGCTTGCATCAATTCCCATTGGATCAAACTCAGCGTGTATTGAGGCGCATTTGTTTGTTGATACAATTGTGTCAGTGCCTGTTGACTCATACCACTGGTTTCTACCAACGCATCTGGATTTGCAGTTTGATGTCTTAGGCGATCTCTTAATAAGTTTGCAAATACAATTACATGTTGGATGATCCGTTCACGGCGCCCTTGAGGAAAAATACGGCAATCACGGTCAAAGTGTCGTGCGTTGGCGATCAGCATCCCCCAAAGTTTACGGGCTTCCCACCAACGGTCATAACAGGCAGTATTTTTAAAGCCGAGAAAAATAGAGAGCACCACACCAATCAGGGTAAAGCCAACCAAGGGTAATTCTGGAAAACGATATAAATTGGTATACTCAATGCCACCGACAATTGCAGAAATGAGCATCACAAAACCAAGCGGTGGTAGCACTTTAGGTAAAATCGTACCACGCCAAGAGAGTAATATTTTAAGGGTATCGTTTTGATCGCGGACAATCATACTTTTTAAATCTATATTTTTTAGTGATCTTCACCGCTTCAAAGGTGCTTGTCAATCACATTTGTAGGGAAAGTTTGGGATTTGATGAGTCCGTGTTCAGCAAAGGAGTAGCTTTGCTCAGCAGCAATGATCATATGATCCAATAATTCTATTTCAAGTAGTTGACAGGCTTTTAATATTTCTTGAGTTAAATCGTAATCTTCGCGTGAAGGCTTGGCAAAACCTTTAGGGTGATTATGGGCAACAACGATAAAAGTCGCATGTTTTTGTATGACATATCGTAATAATTGATTGATGGAAATATTGCAGTAATTGACTGATCCATAAAATAGTTTTTTAAAACTCAATTTACGTAACTGGCTATCTAAGCAGAGTACAGCAAAGACTTCTTGAAATTCTCCAATCAATTCATAACGTAAATAATCTCGGATTAAATCAGAACGACTCAAGTCTAAACCTTGGTTCAGTTGATGTTTCAAGTAACGCCGTCCCAGTTCTTTCACTGCCATCAGTTGTGAATACTTGCTTTCGCCAATGCCATGAAATTGTTTTAAATCATCTAAAGACGAATCAAATACAGCATTTAAATGACCAAAATGTTGAATGAGCAAGCGTGCTAATTCAACAGCAGAGTGTTGTTTTGAGCCTGAGCGGAGAAAGATTGCGAGTAGTTCTGCATCAGATAAACTGTGCGCCCCTTGTAAGAGTAATCTTTCACGTGGACGTTCTTGTTTAGGCCATTGTTTGATTGACTGATTCATTATTTTTCACATTTTAAACTTATTTTAGTTCTGGTTTTTCTCCCTTGAATAACTTGGGAGATAGACTATTTAATGATATTGTGAGCGCCACTGCAACTGAAAGGTAGCTTGATAGTGAGTTTTGATCTCAGCGTATTTTCTAATAAAAATATTATCCTCGCTGTAACAGGTGGTATAGCCGCCTATAAAAGTGCAATCCTGGTACGTCGTTTAAAGGATTATGGCTTTAATGTACGCGTGGTAATGACTAAAGGTGCACAGGCATTTATTGCCCCTTTAACTTTTCAGGCGCTATCGGGAAATCCAGTTCATACTGAATTATTAGATCCTGAAGCAGAAGCGGGAATGGGGCATATTGAATTGGCACGTTGGGCTGATTTAATTTTAGTTGCACCTGCAAGTTGCGACAGCATTGCGAAATTTGCTGCAGGTTTAGCTGATGATTTACTGAGTACCTTGTATTTGGCAACCAAAGCACCAGTTTGGGTTGCACCTGCAATGAATCAACAAATGTGGGCAGCTAAGCCGACACAACGGAATCTGAATACTTTAGTTGAAGATGGCGTACATGTGATTATGCCTGAAGCGGGTTCGCAAGCGTGTGGGGATGTCGGTTTAGGGCGTATGCCTGAACCTGAAGATTTAGCAGAACAAGTTAAAAATTACTTCCATCAAGCACAACGTGCGATTGCTGAAAAGTTTGGCTTGCTTGCTGGAAAGCGTGTGGTGATTACTGCAGGGCCAACACGTGAAGCGATTGATCCTGTACGTTATATTTCCAATCACAGTACAGGGAAAATGGGCTTTGCTATTGCAGCAGCCTGTTACTCAGCAGGGGCAAAAGTGACGTTGCTGGCGGGTCCAGTCAGTTTGGATACCCCGAATGGTGTGCGTCGTATCAATGTTTCTTCTGCGATACAAATGCTTGATGAAAGCATGCAACAGCTTGAGGATGGTTGTGACGTGTTTATTGCAACCGCGGCTGTCGCTGACTATCGTGTGGCAGAAGTTTCGGAACATAAGATCAAGAAAGCTGGTGATGAGCTGAATGTTTCGTTGGTGAAAAACCCTGATATTGTGGCGACCATTGCGCAACAGTCAAAGCGCCCATTTATGGTGGGTTTTGCGGCTGAAACTCGTAATGTAGAGGAATATGCAGCAGGAAAACTCGTTGCAAAAAAACTCGATATGATTGCCTGCAATGATGTCTCGCGGGCTGATATTGGTTTTGCTTCTGATCAAAATGCGATGACCGTGTTTTTTGCAGAACAGTACCAGATGGAAAAGCGTGATTTAGAGAAAGCTTCGAAACAAGAAATTGCACAACAGTTGGTTGAAGCGATCCACGATGCTTTACACCATGAGATTGAACCAATTTAAGAGTTTTTCAGGTTATGTTTGAATATAAAAATGCAACGAATTCGTTGCATTTTTATTTGCTATTTTTTGTGCTTTTAAACTATGTTTAATCTTGGAAATGGACAATAGCCACAATGGGCTTTTTTACCCCCAACAATAGCCACAGTTTTAAGGAAGATCATAATGATCAAAAAAACTTTAGCCACCGTCATGATGATTTCTGCTTTAGGTTTCAGCTCAATGACTTTTGCTGCAACGCTACAACAAAATATGCAGGCATTAGGTAAAAACTATAAAGCATTTAATCAAACCAATAATGCCGCTGAAGCAAATAAAGCTTTAGATAATATGCGTGCTGCTGCAACGGACGCTAAAAAAGTCAAACTTAAAGGTCGTGGTGATGCTAGTGCACCAACTTCGACTCAGTTATATGATCAATTGATTGCGCAAATTGATAAGACTCAAGCGCTAGTCAAAGGTGGTCATTTAGATCATGCAAAAATGGAAGGCAAGAAAATTGCTGAAATACGTGATCAAGGGCATAAGATCTATCAGTAATCGATTCATTTGAAAGCACAAAACCGTTAGTTTTAATGACTAACGGTTTTTTATTGTGAGGAGATTTTTAAAAGATATTGAATCAAAAAACTCAGCATGATTCGGATTTGCTCATCGCATAACACCTGTTAAGTTAGATGTAGAAAAGTGAGGAGAAATGTGATGCAACAGCACAATCAGTTTGAACGTATTGCAAAAGCCATTGAATACATTAAACACAATTTTAAAGCACAACCGAATTTAGATGAGGTGGCTGCGCATATTCATTTAAGCCCTGCACATTTTCAACGTTTATTTACAGAATGGGCTGGAACCAGTCCGAAGAAGTTCTTGCAATATATCAGCATAGAACATGCAAAAAACTTGTTAAAACAAGAGCATTCGGTATTTGATGCAACGTATGACACAGGACTATCGAGCACCAGTCGTTTGCATGATCTATTTATACAAATTGAAGGGATGACACCTGCTGAATACAAAAGTGGTGGGGAAAACTTAACCATCCACTACCAGTATGCTGAAACACGCTTTGGAATGGTTTTAGTGGCTTCAACAGCCAAAGGGATTTGCTTTATGTCTTTTGTGGAGCATGCGCAAGATGCCTATAGCGCACTCGTTGAAAAATTTCCTAAAGCAAGATTTTATCAGCAAGCAGATGCCTTGCATGAACATGCTTTGGCCATTTTCTCATCTGAACAAAAACCATGGAGCCAAATTAAGCTGCATCTAAAAGGTACTGATTTTCAGCTTAAAGTTTGGGAAAGTTTGCTTAAAATCCCGATGGGACAATTGGCGACCTATGCAGACCTTGCAGAACAGATTGGAAATCCAAAAGCTTCCCGTGCAGTCGGTACTGCGATTGGCAATAATCCAGTGGCTTTTTTAATTCCATGTCATCGTGTGATTCAAGCAACAGGTGTTTTAGGTGAATATCATTGGGGTAAAACACGTAAAGCCGCTATGATTGGCTGGGAAGGTGTGCAAGTACATGCCAGCGTTTAATCCACAACAAGCAACAGCGTTGCTCAATAAAATTGAGGGTTTAGATTGGGAGACAATCCGTGCTCAGATGCATACGCAAGGCTACTCAATCCTTAAAGACTTTTTATCTGATGAATTGTGTGAGTTGATTAAAAGTCATTACAACCATCAACAACTGTATCGAAAAACCGTCAATATGCAGCAACATCGTTTTGGATATGGCGAGTATAAATATTTTAATTATCCATTACCAAACTTGCTTCAACAGCTTCGAACTCAGTTTTATCCCTATCTAGTTCCTATCGCCAATGCTTGGTCTGATGCTTTAAAGTTGGAGCGACACTATCCAGATTCATATCTTGAATTTTTACAACAATGCCAACAAGCGGGTCAAAATAAAGCCACTGTTTTGATTTTGCACTATCAGCAAGATGGTTTTAATACCTTACATCAAGATCTATATGGCGAGGTCTATTTTCCGATCCAAATGGTATTTGTACTGAGTCAAGTCAATACCGATTTTACCGGTGGTGAGTTGGTGTTGACTGAGCAAGTACCACGAGCACAGTCGAAAGCCATTGTTTTACAACCTGATCAAGGGGATGTGTTAATTTTTACCACACAGTTTAGACCCAAGAAAAGCACTTATGGTTATTATCGAGTTAATATGAAGCATGCTGTCAGTCAGGTGCATACAGGGGAGCGTTATACATTGGGGATTATTTTTCATGATGCTGTGAGTTAAATGATGATTAAGCATGATGATATTGAGCGCTTGGCGTTATATCGAAAAATCAGGAATGCTGAAATTTTATTTGCAGGCAATCAAAAGCTAAAAATTTATGGACGTTTAAACTGTGGTTCGGGCAAGCGGATGTTAAAAACCAATCGGGTATTCTTTAGTAGTGAAGCTGAAGCCTTGGCATTGCAATATCGCCCGTGTGGACACTGTATGAAATCAGCCTATGTGAAATGGAAAAATGCAACAACTTGAGTTTCTAACCGATCCCCATGAGAATTTGCTTACACAAGATGGAATAGTGAATTATTTCGGAAAAATTATGGATGAAGCCATCGCCAATGATTATTTTGAGAAATTGCTCGCACATATTGAATGGCAAAATGACCAAGCGATTATTTTTGGCAAAAAGATCATCACCAAACGGAAAGTGGCTTGGTATGGAGATCGCGCTTTTGAATACACGTATTCAAATAGTTCCAAATATGCCTTGCCATGGACTGAAGAATTACTCGAACTGAAAAAACAGATTGAATTAATTACGGGTGAAACATTTAATTCTTGTTTACTGAATCTTTACCATACGGGTGAAGAGGGTATGGCATGGCACAGTGATGGTGAAACAGATCTAAAAAAGAATGGCGCAATTGCATCTTTAAGCCTAGGTGCGGTTCGAAAATTTGCCTTTAAACATAAAAATAGCCAAGAAAAGATTGAGATTTTTCTCGAAAATGGCAGTTTGCTGGTCATGAAAGACACCACTCAAACATATTGGTTACACCGCTTAGCCCCAACAAAGAAAGTGCATACGGCTCGGATTAATCTAACCTTTAGAACAATCGATGAATCATGATTTTTCCTCACGGATAAGCCAAACAATTGTGGCAAAAATAAAATTGATTAAACTCCCATAAAAAATAAAATTGTAGGGAATCATGTTGAGTAAAACTTGAGAATAACTCAGCGGATAAAAGGGATACATATCTGCATGCATCAAAGCATCTAAAAAAACATGGCTAAAACTACCGACCAAGGCACTGACTGTCGCCACTTGCCATGTGATCTGCCAGTTTGCTTGTTTAAATAAGTTGCGTAAGCAAAACTCACTCATCACTTTACCTATGGGGACTGCAAGCAAAGCAATCAACAAAGCACCAAGTAAATTATGAGTATATAAATGGAGTGTGGTCCAGCCTTGAATAATACCAACTAGAGGTTCGATATCCATCAAAACCTGGACACCGAAGAAGATTAACAAGCTAAATTTTTTATTTGCAATGGCTTTACAACTTGCGCCTAAGCCCAAATGTAAGGGGGTAAATGGCATTGTTATTTTTCATGCTTATTGTGATGTTTAAATTATAAAAAATTGCATCACCCACGTTTGTGAAGTTTGAGTGATTTTATCTGATCAAACATAAAAAAGACCGCATAGCGCGGTCTTTTAAACTTAATTACTGAGAAATTAAGCTTGGCCTTCAGCAGCAGCGCCTTGGGCACGTTCCATATTTGCTTCAAACTCTGCATCAAAATTGATTGGCGTAAGAAGTAATTGAGGGAAGCTACCTTTCGTTACAAGATCATTAACTGCTTCACGCAAGAATGGGAACAAAATGTTCGGGCAGTAAGCGCCTAAGATGTATGGAAGGCGGTCTTCTTCAATACCATCAATCAAGAAAATACCTGATTGCGTTACATCGACGATAAATGCTGTATCGCCAGCATTGTTCGCTTGAACAACAACTTTTAAAGACACTTCAAAGTGGGTTGCATCCACTTTTTCAGCAGCAGAAGACAAGTTGATGTTTAATTCAGGTTGCCATTCTTTGGTAAAAACTTGAGCCCCAGGTACTTCAAAAGAAATGTCTTTTGTATAAATACGTTCTAAAGCAAGTTGTGGTTGAGCTTGTTGTTCTTCACTCATTCTTTATTCCTTAAATTTTAAGAAGTGATTCATTAATTAAGTTGTGGATTAACCAAGTAACTCATCGAGTTTGCCGGCTTTTTCTAAAGCATAAAGCTGGTCAAAACCACCGATAAATTCATTATTAATAAAAATTTGTGGCACTGTACGGTGTCGAGTTTTCTGGATCAGCTCAGTCTTAACTTCAGGTGCTTCTTCATCGAGATTGATTTCGGTAAAAGCAACACCTTTACGCTCAAGTAGAGATTTCGCACGTACACAGTATGGGCAAAAAGTTGTTGAATATACTTTTACTTCAGCAGTCATGTTGAGCTCCTTAAGCTTATTTTTTAGCTTTAACTAATGGCAAGCCTTGGGCTTTCCAGTTACTGATACCACCATCAAGACGATAGCTGTCTGCATGGCCGACTTGTTGCAAAGCACTTCCTGCAACTTGACCTAAGTTACAGATAAATACTAAAGGACGGTCAGCAGTTTTTAACTCTTCAATGTGACTGGCAATTTGACTGTATGGAATGTTGCGGCTGCCACTCACATGACCTTCACGGAAATCTTTAGCATCGCGTAAATCAATCAACATCGCATTTTTAGCTTTTACTAAAATACCAAGTGATTGTGGTGAAATCTTACGACCACTGCGTTGTCCTTCAAAAATAAAGAACAAGATCGCCAGTACCCCTAAAATACCAAATAAGAAGGGGTGATTCCCCATAAACTCAAACCAACGTTCCACAAGTCACCTAATTACAATCAAAAATTGCGTCGAGTATAGCGTATATATATGGTGATCAAAATCACCGCTTCAAGGTTCTCAAAGAAGAAATTTAATTTTTTTGTTGCGCATCAGTGATTTCTTCAATTAAGCGTAAATAACTTTCATGTCGTCTGGCTAGAATTTCACCATTTTCTACCGCTTTTTTAATGGCGCACTGTTTCTCATGCGTGTGCGTGCAATTACGATATTGGCAATGCCCAATCAAGTTCGAAATTTCAGGAAAGCCTGCATCAATCTTTTCTAGGCTCAAATGCCAAAGCCCAAATTCACGGATGCCGGGCGAGTCGATCAAGGCGCCATTTTCACCAAAACGAATCAAACGGGTAGAGGTCGTTGTATGTTGTCCGAGCGCCGAGTTTTCAGAAATAATATTGGTCTTCTGCTCTGCATCAGGAACGATGACATTAATCAAGGTACTTTTGCCGACACCTGATTGCCCAACGAAAGCAACAGTTTCGTTGTCGAGTCGTTGCTTTAATTCGCTAATATCACCTTCAGACTGAGTAATCAGTACTTCATAGCCTAAGTCTTGATATTCTTTAATCAGATCTAAAATAGGGTCATTTTCTTTGAGTAAATCTGATTTGTTTAATACCAAAAGGACTGGAATATCAGCATCCGCACATGCCACTAAATAGCGATCAATCAGCGTGGGTGCTGGCTCAGGCAGAGTTGCAAAGACGATGACAATTAAACTGATATTGGCTGCGACAGGTTTAACTTTATGATAACGATCGGGACGTGTTAACAATGAAGTCCTTGGATGAATGGCGGTGATGATGCCTAAACCTGTATTGGGATCTGCTTGCCATTGAACTTTGTCGCCCGTCACTAACAGCTCTAAATTGGTTCGTGTATGACAGCGCCAAACACTGCCTAATTCAATCGGTTTCCAAAAGGGCTCTGGATCACCTTCATTGACGATCGGTTTTTGCGGATGTTGAGTAGGAACAGAAAGGGCTTGTACTTCGAGTTGTCGTCCATAATGCTGAACAACAAGACCTTCAAGGTCATTGGAAGTGTCGATTTCTTCTTGACGTGTTTTATGTTGTTTCTGAATGCGGCGTTGCTGCTGTTCAGTTAAACGACGTTTACGAATTAAAGCCATTCATATCCTAAAAACCTTAAAAATGAGAAGGCAAAAATACCATGACAGGCGAATGAATTACAGCGAAGATGTAAGAAATTTGCTACTATTCATTTTTTATTGGCCTAATAAGATTGCACTATATGAGCAGCACTCCGGATACCCGCTTAATTTGGATCGACCTAGAGATGACAGGTTTAGATACAGATAATGACAAGATCATTGAAATTGCGACAATTGTAACAGATGATCATTTGAACATTTTGGCGGAAGGGCCTGTACTCGCAGTGCATCAATCAGATGTTATCCTCAATGCAATGGATGAGTGGAACACCAAACAACATGGTCAGTCAGGGCTGATTGAACGAGTACGTCGTAGTAAACTCACAGCGCAAGATGCAGAGCAGCAAACCTTAGAATTTTTGAAGAAATGGATTAATCCTAAAACTTCGCCAATGTGTGGTAATTCAATTTGCCAAGATCGCCGTTTTATGCACCGTTTAATGCCTGAGCTTGAACAATTCTTCCATTATCGTAATTTGGACGTGTCTTCAGTGAAAGAGTTAGCAAAACGCTGGAGACCTGAAATTATGAGCGGTTTAAAGAAAAATGCTTCACATTTGGCAATGGATGATATCCGCGATTCGATTGCTGAACTTAAATATTATCGTCAGTATTTCTTTATCGCCAATCAAGATTAATCATCTGAGTGGTTAAATCTCATTACATATCAGATTGAAACAAGAGGCTTTTTAGCCTCTTTTTTTGCTATGCATTTTGGTTTTTTAAGCTATACTAAAGCTGATGTCCTCTGACAACTCGTTACAAAAAATAGCAAGCAGTTCAAATTGTTTGCATAAAAAACGTTTTAATATCCTTATATATATTTGAATTATTACAAAGAGATTGACTATGCAAAGTAATAACCCAATTTTAACGCGTGCGGAAACGTATGCAGATTATGAACAGCCAATGACTGTACAAGGCGCAATTCAAAAATCAGTTTTATTGACTGTTATTGCGGCCATACTCGGTGTTGGAATTTTTTTCTATAGCTTTACCACAATGAATGTTGGAATTGCCTATGCTGCCGCAATGGTCGGTGCAATTGGTGGTTTGATTCTTGGATTGGTTGCTACATTTAAACCGAATACCGCACGTGTTTTAGCTATTCCTTATGCATTCTTTGAAGGTGCATTTTTGGGTGGTGTTTCAGTGATCTTCCAACTGAAGTTTCCGGGCGTACCATTACAAGCACTTTTAGCTACATTTATCACAACTTTAGTGATGTTTGGTTTATATAAATTCCAAATTATTCGTGCGACTGAAAAATTCAAATCTATTGTAATTTCAGCATCTATCGCAATTGCATTGGTTTTTGTGGTGCAGTTCATTATGCGTTTGGCTTTTGGTTCAAGCATTCCATTCTTATTTGAAAGTAGCATTTTAGGTATTGGTTTTGCTGCATTTGTTGCGGTGATCGCATCATTGAACTTGATTCTTGATTTTGATTTGATTGAATCTGCTGCTGCACAACGTGCACCGAAAGCCTATGAATGGTTATGTGGTATCGCTTTATTGGCAACATTGGTATGGATGTACTATTCATTCTTACGTTTATTGAGCTTGTTGCAAGGTGATGATTAATTATTCCCTTTATATAGATTGATAGATTTAAAAAGGCGCACTCGATTCAGTGCGCCTTTTTTTATGTTTTTAGTAAACTTTAAAAAAAAGATGCATTATGCAATTTAGTTATGGGTCAAGACTTGGCATTATGCTTACAAAATTGATCAGGTGAGAATTTCATGGCACAAGGACTATTGGCAGGTAAACGCTTTTTAATCGCGGGTATTGCAAGTAAATTATCCATTGCATTTGGTATTGCTCAGGCATTACATCGTGAAGGTGCAGAACTCGCATTTACTTATCCAAACGATAAACTAAAAAAACGTGTAGATGATTTTGCAGAACAATTCGGTTCTACTTTAGTTTTTCCTTGTGATGTTGCTGTGGATGCTGAGATTGACCATGCATTTGCTGAATTAGCAAAGCATTGGGATGGTTTGGATGGTGTTGTACATTCAATCGGCTTTGCACCTGCGCATACACTTGATGGTGATTTCACGGACGTCACAGATCGTGAAGGTTTTAAAATTGCTCATGACATCAGTGCTTATAGTTTTGTTGCTATGGCACGTGCAGCAAAACCTTTATTGTTGGCTCGCCAAGGCTGTTTATTGACTTTAACTTACCAAGGTTCAGAGTCTGTTATGCCAAACTATAATGTTATGGGTATGGCGAAAGCATCTTTGGAAGCAGGGGTACGTTATTTAGCATCAAGCTTAGGTGCTGAGGGTATCCGTGTAAATGCAATTTCAGCAGGTCCAATCCGTACTTTAGCGGCATCTGGGATTAAATCTTTCCGTAAAATGTTAGATGCTAATGAAAAAATTGCACCGTTAAAACGTAATGTGACGATTGAAGACGTTGGTAATGCAGCCTTATTCCTATGCTCACCTTGGGCAAATGGGATCACTGGTGAAATTCTGTATGTCGATGCTGGTTTTAATACGGTCGGTATGAGCCAGTCGATGATGGATAGCGAATAAAGTTAAGTTTATTTAACTGATTGAATTAAAGACATAAACCTCAATATTAAAACGTGAATATTGAGGTTTTTTTACAAATTTTAAAAAATTAACCGATCAATAAACTAGGATTCAATCGTTTTTTTTGATTAAATGTTCATAAATATTAATATTATTTTAAGTTTGATAAGAAAATGAATTTTGCCAATATATTTTCGGCTCTGCAACACCTTGGATTGACTGCGCAAAAACGAGCCTTGCATATCCAATTTAGCAATCCTGATTTGACTGCTCAAGTCTTCTTACAACGCATCGATGGGCAACATGGTCTAAACCAAGGTGTGTCTATTGAACTGATTTGCCTTGCCACTTCGGCTGTGATTCCACTTAAACAATTTATCGGTAGCCAAGTGGCCATTGATCAAGTCACAGATCATGGACAACTATTTCGTAGCACAGGGGTGATTACTGAGGCCGCACAAGGGCAGAGTGATGGCGCACTGACACTATATAAACTCAAACTCGAAGATGCCACTTCACTGTGGCATAAACGCCGTAATAGCCGAGTGTTTATGAATAAGTCGGTTGTGCAAGTCATAGAAACGCTGTTTAAAGAATGGCAAGACAAAAGCCCACTCTTTGCCTCCAGTCTAAGCCTCGATAAAAGTGGTCTTAAAAAAGATTACGATATTCGACCATTCATCATGCAGAGTAACGAAAGCGATTATGCATTTTTAACCCGCCTGATGCGCAGTGAAGGGATCAACTGGCTGATTGATGAAGCGCAATTGATTGTAGCAAGCGCTGCGACCCAAATTCAGCCACAAAAACTGCGTTTAGTGGATGACAACAGCGAATACAAAGTGCTAGAACGAAGAAAAATTCGTTTCCATCGTAGCAGTGCCACAGAACAACAAGACAGCATCACCAGCTTTATCGGGCAACGTAGCTTACAACCCACCGCTGTTCACGTACAACGCTGGCAAGCAGATGTGTTAGAACAAGAAGAGGGCGCAGGTAGTGTCCAAAGCAAACACCAACATAGTCAAAATCAAAACAATGCCAGTCTTGGTTTAGAACAGGCTTGGCATATTAGCCCAGCATGGATTCAAGACCTGAACGGTGAAGATCAAGCAACTGCCTCAAATAACAATCAGATTGAAAAGATTAACCAAAACCTAAGCAATTACTATGATTCACAAGCCAAACAATTTACCGCAATATCTACAGTACGTGATGCACAAGTGGGGTATTGGTTTGAGTTAAACGAACACCCAGAAATAGACCAACACATTGGCTCAGACAAAGAGTTTCTGATCACGTCAAAGACATTCTATAACCAGAACAACTTACCCAAAGACCTGAGCGAGCAAATCAATCGCTTGCTCAAACAAAGTAATTGGGTCAATTCAAATGTAGACTCAAATAACCCAGAGCGCCAAGCCAATCAATTGGTACTACAACGCCGTAATATCACCACTGTTCCTGAATACCACCCACTACAACACTGTCCAAGTACTCATCCACAACGTGCCAAAGTGGTAGGGCCAAGTGGAGAAGAAATTCATGTCGATGAATGGGGGCGTATTAAAGTTCGCTTCCTATTTACCCGCAATGAAGATCACAGTCATGATGGTGGTGCAGGGAGCAATGACAACGACACCGATTCCGCTTGGGTGGATGTACTGACCCCGTGGGCAGGTGAAGGCTATGGTGCACGGTTCTTACCGAGGATTGGTGAGATTGTTGTGATAGATTTCTTTGATGGCAATATTGACCGACCATTTGTGGTGGGGCGTATTCATGAAGCGCAACGAAGCCCAACGAAATTTGATGACAAAGGGCAATTGCCTGATACTAAAAAACTGGCAGGGATCAAAAGTCGAGAAGTTAAAGGCAGTGGCTATGGCCAGCTTAGATTTGATGATACCACAGACCAAATCAGCAGTCAGCTACAAAGTAGTCACGGTGCGAGTCAACTTAACCTCGGTAATCTGAGTCATCCTAAAGAAACTGATACCAGTGAAGGACGAGGTGAAGGCTTTGAACTGAGAACAGACCAATGGGGTGCAGTACGTGCAGGGCAAGGCCTACTACTCAGTACCTATGCTCAAGATTCAGCTTCAGGCAATCACCTTGATGCAACAGCCGCGAAAAGTCAGTTAGAAAGCAGCCTAAATAATTCTAAGGCCTTAAGTGAAGTTGCCAAGAATCAGCAAACTGATCCTTTGGAAGTGTTGGAAAGAATAAAAGGATTTATCAATACACTAGACCAACAAGATCCGGAAAAAGCAAATGCATTTAAGTCTGCGGTGATGATGTTGGCTTCACCTAATTCGATTGCGCTTGCCAGTAACGAAGATATTCATCTTTCAGCAGATGGGCAAATCAGTCATACCGCAGGCGACAGTATCAACCTAAGCACACAAAAGGCTTTGATTGGGCATGCCAGTGCTAAGATCAGTCTTTTTGCGGCACAGGAAGGGGCAAGGTTATTTGCTGGAAAAGGTAAAGTTGAAATCCAAGCACAAGGCGATGGTGCGGATTTGATTGCACGTAAAGGTATTCAAATTATCTCTACTGAAGAAGCAGTTTATATTACCAGCCCGAAAGAGATCAGACTGATAGGGGATGGTTCTGAGTTAAAGATCAATGGTTCAGGGGTATTTTCAACTACAGGTGGTTTGTTTGAGGTGAAGTCGGGACAACAGAAATTTACCAGTGGTGCGAAGGTTGAGATGAAATCTCATGAATTCAAAGAAACACCTTGTTATTTAACTTATGAAGCAAAAGATTTATTTGGAAATCCATTAGCGAACAAAAAGTACTTAATGATTTTACAAAATGGTGAGGTTATACAGGGTATTACAGATAGCCAAGGAAAAACTAAAAAAGTAACAACAGGGTCACCAGAAAATATTTCTATTTATATAGAAGATGAAAATATTAATAGCTACAATTTGAAAGTAGAGGAATAAATTATGGGAGGCTTTCCATTAAAAAATAATCAAAATAAAGACATTTTTAAAGCTAATCTACAACCAAAAAATAATAAACTTATTTTGGTTGTTAAAGATAATGTGGGAAACTCACTTGCAGGAGTAAATTATAAGCTCATCGTAAAAGATTTAAGCTCACTAGGTGGAGGTACATTAGCTCAAGACTCTTTTTCAACGAATAGTAAAGGAGAGACAAGAGCAATATATTTTGATGCTTATTTAAATGCAGAAGTGACTATTTGGGTTAATGGTAAGAAGCCTGAGACAAGAGACGGGAAAAATGGAATTTATAGAATAAATGCTGAAAGTTATAGCTATATTGATACGAGGTCAGTATTTAATCAAAAGCTAGATTTAAAGCCTATAAAAAAAGAAACAGTTACTGTAGAGAAAAAAATTGAGGTATTGCAAAAGGCTTTTGTTTTATATCAGGTTTTTATGAGGTTGGGTGGAAAGATAAAGTATTTCCCCAAAGGCGGTTATAGAATATTTAATGAAAAGAATGAAAGGTTGGATGCTTCATCAAAACAAATTAAACCAAGTGTATTGAATGAAAAATCGATATCCAATCTTTTGTATACTGATAATAAAACCTATATCGAATTTGATCTGAATGGACATAAATTTAAATCCCAATTAATGGCACCTTTGGTTGCTTCAACCAAAGGGAATTTTCATGCTTTTGAAATTAAATTGAGTAGTACCACTACAAATCCTAAAGAAACTTATACAGCGAGCTTAGGCGCTAAAACAACGTTACCAATAATCATTGTTCCAGAATCTAATGAAATTTATATTTTACCGATGGATGTTTTTAAGCCATTTGATAAATTGACTAAAGATTTTGAGAAATCTATATCTTCAATCTATAAGAATAAAAAGGATTTAGAATTACAGCTTGAGTCTAGAAGCCCATCTGACATTAAGAAAATAGAAGAAAGACTGGGTATTGCGAAAAAAGAAGCACTAGATAAAATTAATGGAGAATTTAAAAATAGTGCAGAAATTCAAGAGGTTCTTGTAATAGAGGCAAGTGGAAATTCAAATGGGAATCCGAATATCTTAAGAAGATATGCCAACAGGCGTAGAATTGAAGAGTTAAGAACTCAAAGGATAAATAAAAGCACAACTAAAATAAAAATTACCAGTGATACAGGGGCAAATTCCAGAGAAGGAACAGATGAGATAAGCACATCTAATCCCCAAGAGTTTAGTAATAGCTTAAAAAAGTTTATCAATGGTGTTGGCATTGAATTAGCAAATTACAAATCAAAGTCAGCAGATGAAAAAAGTATCCGAGACTTGTATTTACCTGTGTTGGGACGTGTTGGTGGAGAGTACTCTAATCAATATAATATGATGAGTGAAAATGATGAACTCACTGTTGATGCTCAGTGGATGAGGTTCGTCGGTACAAATGGCACAGAAGCTACTCTTAATCTGTCTAAAGAGCATTTACATGGTAAGGCTGAGGCGAAGGCGGCTGCAAAATTTGTATTATTTGAGGGACGAGCAAATTGGGACTTTTTTTGGCCATCTAAATACGGTTGGAGTATTGTTTTTGATGATGGAGATCCCATTGCGACAATTAGAGTTGTTGCAGGTGCAGCATTACAAGGATTTGCAGGTGCAAATCTAGCAATTGCAGGTCAAATGAGTGTCGCGATTGGTAACGTTGCAGGCTATCAAAAACTACAAGCAATTTCACATGATCCTAAAAAATCGATGAAAGATGCAGTAGATGCAGTAAAAGGCTTAAAAGTAGAAGTTAAAAGCAATGAAGATATACCTCCTGATGTGCTAAATAAAGCTCAAGTGGAAGTCAAGGCTTTTGCTGGCGCTCAGTTAGCACTCACTCCAAAAGTTGAATTGCAGTGGTTTAATGCAAATGGCAATCCTCGTGAATCAAGTGGAGACCCTAAGTTTGAAACATTAGCAAAAGCAGCATTTACCGCTGGAGTCAGTGGGGGTGCAGGAGCAGAATTTAATTTTTATATGTATATTCACACAAATGGTTCGATAAGAATTAAATTGGCTGCTCATTTATGTTATGGGGTTGGGGCAAAAGGTGCGGTTGATTTAGAAGTTAATCCTAAAGATTTAGTATCTTTAATGCTGTTTATCAAAAAGAATTTACTGAAAATGGGTTTTATGCATTTGGCCTATATTGCTACTGACTTATTTGAACAATTGTCACAACTTTTTGCGATGCTTGCAGCAAATAATGATTATACAATTTTAAAAAAATATTCAATCCAGCTAAAAAATACATCTCGCTTTTTTGAAGCTGTATCTAGTGATTTTAGGAAATGGACAGCTACAATTAAATCTGAAGAGGCAAAATTGGCCTGTGCTCAAAATATTAATAATAATTTACAGTCATTGATTGGTTTAACACCCAATTCCAAAGGGATTTTGATATATTCACTATGCCATTGGAATACTCGTTGGGCGCATTATGATGATTTTCCAGCTGTAGATTGGGACGGTATTCATTATTTGGATCAAAGAAAAACAGCAATTGTTAATATTTTTAAATCAACATTGCATGTAAATGAATGGAAAAATATTATAGAACGAATAAATGCAGAGGGTGAAAAAATAACTGGTGGTCAGAAAAATTTAGAAAGACATATTATCAATTTTTTAGCCAGCGGTTTAAACTTGGTGCGGTTTCAAATAGATAATATTGTTTTGGCTTTAAATAGCAATACAAAATATACCGGACCTACCAATAAATGGGTTAAAGACTTTATAGAAGCAAGAACGAGTTTGGAAGGTATTAAAACGTGGCCTTTACCACAAATTGCTTATAATCAGGATGATAGTATTTTTAAACAAGTCAAAATTATGCAAGGATATGAAGAAAATAATGAAATTTTATATTTAGCGAGTGTCAATGATAGACCATTATTTTCGGAACCCGATAATGACACATATTTAACTTAGGCAAATAAAGGTGCTTAATGAATAACAAGTAATTTATACATTTTATTTACTAAGCGCCTTTTTTAATTATTTAAAAATTAAATTTAGCATTTTCTCTAGGTAAGAAAGATATGCTAAAGGCTTAGATCAATGGACCTAGATTTAATCTTATTTTTGTATTGGGCTGAGACTATTTGCTGCACATCTCACTGAAGTTCTATAGTAATCTTCAAAGTCATGACCTTGCAAATTAGGTTCTTTAAACGTTCTTGAAAATGTAAAGCCAAAAGCAGTTCGAATCATATATTCATCTCTGGTATTGGTGCTTCTTAGTACTTTTGCTGTACCTGTTTCAGGTCCTTTGGGGTTTTTTTCAGGTGATTTAGAATAATAATCGGGCGCATACCAGTCAGCGACCCATTCTAAATTTTCATTGATTAAATCATAAAAACCTAATGGAGTGGGTTGGTATGCACCTAATTGAGAAACTAAAATGATGGCATCCCCTGAAACTTTACGAGAGAAATCTTTTTGTTGTTGATAACTATTAAAGTTTTTACCATATTCTACTTTACCATTATCGGTGGGGTAGACCACTTGTTGACCGCGGTTACGAGCAGCATATTCCCACTGCGCTTCGGTTGGTAAGTCCATAGGTACATTTAATTGTTGACCTAACCATTGGCAATAATCACGTGCTTGTTGCCAATTGAGTCCAGCTGCAGCATCTTTATATCTCTTGTCAATGATATCAGGATCGTTCATAACTTTGGGTTGTCCTGTTGCTGAACTATAGATGTCTAGGTCTTCATAACTGGACTTATATGCATTTAGGCTATAACTATCTAAAGTGACCTTGTGTAAAGGTTTACTATGTCCATCGCCATCAAAGGGTAATTTCCCTTTATTCACGAGTTCACCAAAGTCACCCATCATAAACGTTCCACCCTGTACAAAAATCATGTTCTTTTTGGTTTTGTCTACCAGTGTTTTAATTCTTTGTTGTAACTCAAGATCATTTTTTTCATTGGACTTTTGAGCTGTTGAATTGGTATGTGTCTCGTTGGTTGTTTTTGCACAAGCAGATAAGGCTAAGCTCGAGAGTAAAATAGCGATTATATTGTGTTTCATCATTTTTTAAATAAGACTATCAGTATTTTAGTTTTTATCTTAACTGCTAATTTGCACGATATAAAGGTTGATTCTGTTAAAAAATATAAAGGTCAAACGAGCTTTGAGTTTTATAACAAAGACAATTTAGGATAAAGGTTTAGGGCTATTGGCCGCACATCTAACAGAGGTAGTATAGTAGGATAATTCATCATTTGGCTTTTTAGGTTCCATGAACATTCTTGAAAAAGTAAAGCCAAAAGAAGTCCGAATCATATATTCATCATTAATATTGGTACTTCTAAGTACTTTTGCAGTACCTGTCTCAGGCCCTTTGGGGTTTTTTTCAGGCGATTTTGAATAATAGTCAGGTGCATACCAGTCAGCGACCCATTCTAAGTTTTCATTGATTAAATCGTAAAAACCTAATGGAGTAGGCTGATGGGCACCGAGTTGAGTGATGAGTATTATCGAATTCTCTGCAACAGTTTCTGTGAATGCTTGTTGTTGTTCATAACTATTAAAGTTTTTACCATATTCTACTTTACCATTATCGGTGGGATAGACCACTTGTTGTCCACGGTTACGAGCAGCATATTCCCATTGTGCTTCAGTTGGTAAGTCCATTGGCACATTTAATTGTTGACCTAACCATTGACAATAGTCGCGTGCTTGATACCAATTAAGCCCTGCAGCTGCATCTTTATATCTTTTACCTTGTAAATCAGGATCATTCATAACTTTGGGTTGCCCTGTTGCTGCACTATAAGTGTCTAAGTCTTCATAACTGGACTTATAAGCATTTAGGCTATAACTATCTAAAGTGACTTTGTGTAAAGGTTTACTATGTCCATCGCCATCAAAGGGTAATTTTCCTTTATTGACGAGTTCACCGAAGTCCCCCATCATAAACGTTCCACCTTGTACAAAAATCATATTCTTTTTGGTTTTGTCTACCAGTGTTTTAATTCTTTGTTGTAACTCGACATCATTTTTTTCATTGGACTTTTGAGCTGTTGAATTGGTATGTGTCTCATTGGTTGTTTTTGCACAAGCAGATAAGGCTAAGCTCGAGAGTAAAATAGCGATTATATTATGTTTCATTATATTGTTTTAAATTATGGAGTTGACTAAATATAAATCAATCATAAGGTAAATTGAATCTTTCGGAAAGAGCGTTTGTGTTATTCAAATGGTAATTTTAAAAAAAGCCCCTCAGGGCTTTCTTATCTCAACACATTCTTAAGGTAATTGCTTAATCGGACTACCACCCAAAGCTTGCATCAAAGTGACATAAGCATTGTATTGGCTTTGCTTGGCTTGGACTAAAGACAAACGAGCACTACGCGTGGTTTCTTGGGCATCCAAAACATTTTTTAAAGCAATTGCACCATTACGATAGCGTACATTGGTCAAACGTTCTGTTTTTTCCGCAAGTTCCAAGTTCTTTTGTTGAAAGGCGACTTGTTTATCTAGCTCAGTACGATTCGACAATGCATTTTCAGTATCTGCAAAAGCTTGGTACAAGGTATTGCGATATTGAACAATGGCTTTTTCATAGTCCAGTTCACTGATTTTTAAATTCTTTTGCATATCATTATATTGCAAAAACGGCAGGCTTAAGCTTGCGCCTAAAGTCAGTGCAGGATTTTTCAATAAATTTGTCAATGATGTGCTGGTTGAACCTAAACTCCCCGTCAAACTGATTGAAGGATAATAGCTGGCTTTGGTGGCATCTTTGGTCGCCAAAGATTCACGTAAACGCAATTCGGCTGCTTTTAAATCAGGACGGCGCGATAAAATATCTGCCGGTAAACCCGCTGAGATATTGGGTAGACTGATCTGCGGTAATTGCTGTGGTTCTTGAATATTTAACTGTTGCACAGGTATTTGTAATAACACTGCCAAAGCGGTACGAGTTTCAACACGTTGCTGTTCAATTTGACTTAAACTGGCTTTTTGGCTTTGCACCGATTGCTCAGCTTGGGTCAAATCTAGTCCTGAAACTGCGCCAGCGCGATATTGAGTACGCACCAATTCAAAGGTTTTTTGAGTAGCAGCTAGGCTTTGTTGGGCAGAGCTATAGCGTTCATTTAAATAACCCAATTGCCAATATAAATTTGCGGTTGTGGCAATTAAGGTCTGCCCAGTCGCTTGTAAGTCTTGTTCAGTGGCTAAAGATTCCCACTTCGATGCTTCAGTTTGACGTGCTAATTTTCCAAACAGATCCACTTCATAACTGACACCCGCACTGAGAGATAGACCTTTGGCAGCATCATCACCTGAATGAAGGTCAAAGCTATGGCCTGTAGATACTCCAGAATTAACACGAGGACCTTGTTGGTCACGCGCTAAGCCAGCTCTTAAACGGGCTGTTTGTAGGTTAATCCCTGCGACAGCCAAATCAGCATTACGTTGAATCACTTGATTGACCAGTTGATTTAACTGAGCATCACCAAATAAGGTCCACCACTGATCTGCATATAAATCTGCCTGAACGTGTTTAGATTTTGCATTGTCATAAACAAAACCATTTGGAATTTGCACAGCAGGGGCCTCGTATGGGGTTTTAACCACAGCCGCACAACCGACCAATGAACTCCCAAGAATCAAGGCGCTTGCAAGTTTGCTTAAATTCATTTGCATTAATAATTTCCTTATTCTTCGGTTATTCACGCGAAAGTGCATCAACAGGATTGAGCTGTGCTGCATTGCGAGCTGGGATAAATCCAAATACCACACCAATCAAGGTTGAACATACAAATGCCGCAATGATAGAGGTGCTTGAATACGCCATTTGAAAACTGCCTTTGGCAATATGTCCAATTAACTGTCCAATGCCTAAAGAGAGCAGAACCCCTAAGATACCGCCCAAAATACACACCAAAACAGCTTCGATCAGGAACTGTTGCAGAATGTCACTTTGCCGAGCACCTACAGCCATACGCACACCGATTTCTTGGGTACGCTCGGTCACCGACACCAACATGATGTTCATTACCCCAATACCACCGACAACCAAGGAAATCACCGCAATGGCTGAAACCAGTAAAGTCATGGTTTGAGTGGTCTGTTCAATGGTTTGACGAATACTGTCAGAGTTTTGAGTAAAGACATCCTGTGCGCCATGGCGTTGTTCCAACAAGCTTAAAATGGCATTTTCAGCAACTGCAGTTGGATATTCATCTTTAATACGCACGATGATGCTACGGACATTGGATTGGCCTAACATTCGGCTCATGACGGTTGAATAAGGCAGATAAACATTGAGACTGTCTGAGTTGCCCATAAAACCTTGCTGTGCATCAATCACACCAATGATTCGGCTTGGAACACTACCCAATAACAGCACTTGCCCTACAGGGTTAGTGCCATCTGCAAAGAAAGTCTTTTCAGTATTGGCATCAATCACCACATCCTGCGCTCGCCCAGTGATACTGTTTTTATCAAAAGCTTGCCCAGATTTAAAGGTCATACCACGTACATAGAAGAAATCAGCACTGACACCATTGACGGTTGCAGAAGCTTCGGTGTCTTTAAAACGCGCTGTTACGCTACTATTGACTGTTGGACTGACTGCTTCGACATAAGGTTGCTCTGAGAGTGCTTCAGCATCTGCTGGAACCAAGGTTTTAAACTGTGCTGTTTTCGAGTTATCACCAAAGCCACGTCCCTGAAAGACGGTAATGGTATTGGTGCCTAAACTGCTGATGTTATCAAGAATCTGCTTTTGTGAGCCATTGCCCAAAGCCACCACCGAGACCACAGATGCAATCCCGATAATAATACCCAGCATGGTTAAAAAGGTACGCATACGGTGGGCATTCATTGCCAGCAATGCCATACGAAAGGCTTCTGCAAAACGATCTAATGCAGAGCGCCATTTGGATGATTTTTTACGATTTGACTTAGGTTCTTGGTCGACAACAACATCAATCTCATCATCATGTTCGGGAACATTTGGCTTATCCGCGATGATGTTACCATCACTGATTTCAATGATACGTGTCGCATTTTTTGCCACATTCATATCATGGGTAACCAGAATAATGGTATGACCTTTGGCATTGAGCTCACGCAAAATACGCATAACCTCAACACCACTGTGCTTATCTAGTGCACCAGTTGGTTCATCCGCAAGGATGACATCACCACCATTCATCAAAGCACGTGCAATTGAAACACGCTGTTGTTGTCCACCCGAAAGCTGATTTGGACGGTTTTCAGTTTTTTCACCGAGTCCTAAGTCAGTCAAGATTTCATGTGAACGCTTTTGACGCACACTCGGGTCCATACCAGCATAAATCGCTGGAACTTCAACGTTTCCTGCGGCATTTAAATCACCCAATAAGTGATAGCGCTGGAAAATAAAGCCAAAATATTCACGGCGTAATTGCGCGAGTTCGTCAGGTTCAAGTTGACCTGTTTCACGACCATTGACTTGATAACTACCTGATGTGGGTTGATCCAGACAGCCCAAGATATTCATCAATGTCGATTTACCCGAACCAGATTGCCCAACAATAGCAACCAGTTCACCAGGGTAAATTTTAAGGTTAATACTCTTTAAAATCTGAATAGTGGATTCACCCGCAGGGAACTCACGAATCAGATTACTGACCTCAAGTAGAGGTTTGATCTGATGATTGTTCTGATCCATGCTTAGAGTCTCATTGGGCCACTGTTTTTATTGCTTCGTTTTGCAGAGTCATTAGATGTATCTGAACCATCTGCTAGTACAACTTGATCACCTTCATTGAGGCCACGTAGTACTTGGGCGGTTACACGGTTATTTAAACCAATTAAAACTTGTTTACGTTGAGCACTACCATCCGCCTGTAAAACGCGAACAATCGAAACCGAAGCTTTACCTTCTTTAATCAAAGTCTTTTCATCTGCTGTGAGTTCAAGGCGTTCTGGGCGATCAGCAGCATTTTGTCCATTTTTATTTGCTTGACCTTGAGGCGCAGATGCTGAACGAGTTGAATTTGCACCAGATGCACCTTTTGCGGATTTATTGGCACGTTGTGGACGGTTTGAAGACTGTAATGCCGCAGCAGGAACAGTCAGTGCATTTTTGGCTTCAGCAAGAATGATATACACCTGTGCGGTCATATCAATTCGGAGTTTACCGTCATCGTTTGGCACATCGAATAGGGCATTATAATAAATTGCTGTACTTGTTGATGATGAAGATGAATTGCTTGATGTTTCAGTGTTAATTGATTCTGGTGCTGGCTCTACTTGACGCAGTGTTGCATAGCGTTTTTTCTCACTATCCCCCAGTGTGGTGAAATAAACTTTTTGACCTTCTTGAACTTTCATGACATCTGCTTCAGACACTTGTGCTTTGATGGTCATGGTGTCCAATTTTGCAAGTTTCACAATCGTCGGTGCACTTTGGTTGGCGTTTACCGTTTGACCTTCCTCGGTCACAATGGCTACCACTGTGCCATCCATAGGTGCAACAATACGGGTATAACCTAAGTTTTCTTGTGATGTTGCAAGTGTAAGTTTGGATTGTTCAATTTGTGCATCCATCGAAGCAATATCAGCTTGTGCTGTTTTAAATGCCGCTAAGGCACTGTCATAATCTGCTTTAGACGTTGCATCTTGTGCATACATATTTTTTTGGCGGTTATATTCTGCCTCAGCTTTGGCTAAAGTCGCTTGTTTGGTTGTCAGTTGGGCCTGTTGATTTTTAATATTTGCTTCAGCCGTTTTTAAGTCATTGCTTTGACGCACTGAATCAATTTGTGCAATTAATTGACCTTGTTTAACTTGATCACCCAGCTTGACGTACATTTTTTTGACTTGACCTGAAACCTGGGCACCAACGCTCACCATCTTGGTTGCTTCTAAATCACCTGTTGCAAGAACCGCATCTTCAATATCACCACGTGTAACTTCTGAGGTTATATACTGAGGTTGTGTATTTTTAGGCTTTAACACGTACCATGCGATCGCTGCAATGATGGCAAGACAGACCGCTATAAGAATGGCTTTGGCTGGTTTTATTTTTGGCATAGCGATAATTTGGGCTGAGAGAAAAATTGATCAAATTATAATGAGGAAATAAGGATAAAGCGTGAATTTTTTAAAATAAATCGAAATGAGAATTATTCTGTATAATATTTGCCTAAGCATTGATAAATAAAGTTTTTCCACATAGTTCAGCAATACATTGTTGAATGATATGTTCTGGACTTTCTTTGCTGAGTCCTTTGATTGCAGCATCTACACGCAATAACAGTTGTGGCCAAGTTAAAAATGAATGTGGATTTAAGCGTCTAAGTGCTTGTTGATACAAAGAAATCTTGGTTTTCCAAATACCGAGCTGTAAGGCATTTTGTGGTTGTTCATACAACTGCATCAAAAGACGCATTTCTTTACTAATTGTCCATAAAATTAAACTGTTGGGTTCGCCTGACTCCACAAGATATTGGAAAATTTTAATTGACAGCGCCAAGTTTCCAGCAATCAACGCATCACTTAAATCAAATGTACTATAGCGTGATTGATCCTGTAGACATTCTTGTAAATGTTCAATTTCAATCTGCTTTTGATCAGGGAAGGTATCTGCAACACGCATCAGACTATTTTTTGCAGCCAATAGATTGTGTTCATGGTGCTGTTCAAGCCAAATCCAGGCATCTTGATTTAACTGGACACCAAGTTGATCTGCTTCGATTGACAATATTCGTTGGCGGTCTTGTGGGTAATTAGCGGTTAAAGCAACCACAACACCATTGGCCTCAACTGTTTGAAAGAAGCTTGACTTTAGGTTGCTCGAGTCTTGTTTAGGCATAATGATCACAAGTAGGTTGTGTTCATTATGCTGAATATAGTGTTTAAGTTGTTTGAGTCCATTGGCATCAGGTTTGATATTGCCATGGACTTCAAGTGCAAGATTTTGAGAAAATAAAGATAAGCTATTCAAAGCATTAAAGACATTTTTCCAGTCGGAAACGCTATTGAGATCATAGCGTTGTCTTTCTACTTCATGTTTTGCCCAGCTTTTTCTTAAAGCATCCAGTAGGTTTTGTTCTAAAAGTGGTTCTTGACCATGTAAAACCCAGACACCTCGCGCTTCATCAACACGTTTAAGGGCTTGTAAATAGTCAAGTTTCATAGAGTTATTGCGCTACAGGTTGGGTCGAAAGAGTACGTGCTTTAGGTAAGCGATTGGCTGCAATTTGACGCGACATTTGTTGTGCAATGTCATCAATCAAAATTTGGCTGAGATATTTATATTGTTGATCATCTGTGTTGACCGTTGCAACATCATATTGATAACTACGAGATGCATTTAAGGTCCGAGGTTCAGTAATCGGATTCCCTTGTTTATCTTCAATCTGGAAAGTAACACTTAGACGGAGTAGTGTTTCCACCAATTTACCATTTAACTCATGACGAACAGGCTTGTAGTCTAATACTCGTAATATATAAGCGTCACTTGAATTACTCAGTTGGACACCTGTTGCAGTTAAATAAACACTGAGTTTCTTCTCAAGATCTTCAGTATTTGCAGGCAATACTAGTTGTAATTTGGTGTAAACCAAAGGTGTTGCTTGGGCATTGGTGCCCTTTAAATGAAAGCCACAACCTACTAAGCCCGCACTTAGACCCAAAGTTAATACAACTGCAGCAACACGTTGAACTAAATGCATGCTTTGTCCTCATGAAATTCCATTGGATATGGAATATTTAATCTTTATAAATTCACGCCATTTTAGAATCAAAGCCCGTTGAATGACAACGGGCTTTGTTTGGGTTTTGTTTATTCTACTAAAGTCCCTTCTCCCTTAGGGAGAAGGTTAGGATGAGGGGAATGACCTCTCCCTAACCCACTCCTAGAAGGAGAGGGGATTTAAGCAGGAAATTAAACCACCAAATTCACAAGTTTATTTGGAACCACAATTTCTTTCTTGGTTGGACCCGTTAAGAATTGTTGAACCTCAGGTAATGCTTTAGCCAATGCCAATAATTCATCTTTCGATGCATCGACAGAGACTTCTAACTTGCCACGAAGCTTACCATTGACTTGAACTACGATCGTTTGTGTATTACGTGTTAATGCAGACTCATCAACCGTAGGGAACAGTACCGAAGTTAAATCGATATCGAACTCAGTCAATAAGGTCTGACTTAAGTGTGGTGCAAATGGTGCAAGTAAAGTTAATAAAGTGGTAATCGCTTCACGTGCTACAGCAACATCGTTGTCATCTTTTGCTTCAAACTTATTGCTGGCATTGAGTAGTTCCATCAAAGCTGCAATCGCAGTATTGAACGCATGACGACGTTCGATGTCATCACCCACTTTTTGAATCGTTTCATGAGTTTTACGACGTAGGTCTTGTGCTTCAGTGGAAAGTGTCGAAGCATCAATTGCTGTTGCATGGTTGCCTTTTTCAAGGAAGCCTGCAACTAAACGCCATACACGTTTTAAGAAACGGTTTGCACCTTCGACACCCGCATCAGACCATTCTAAAGATTGATCTGGTGGTGCAGCAAACATCATAAATACACGTGCAGTATCTGCGCCGTATTGGTCAATAATCGCTTGTGGGTCGATACCGTTATTTTTCGATTTCGACATTTTCTCTTGGCCACCAACCACAACGTCTTGACCATCACCTGAATATTTAGCAGAAAGTACACGACCTTTCTCGTCTTTTTCTAACTCAATATCCGCAGGATTAAACCAAGTTTTTTTGCCACTTTCCGCTTCACGATAGAAGGTATCCGCTAAAACCATACCTTGAGTCAGTAAGTTGGTAAATGGTTCATTGCCTTGTACCACACCCTCATCACGCATAAGTTTATGGAAGAAACGAGCATAAAGTAAATGTAAGATGGCATGCTCTACACCACCAATATATTGGTTTACAGGCAACCAAGATTTTGCAGCTTCAGGTTTAACTAAACCACCTGTGAAATCAGGAGAAGCATAACGCGCATAATACCAAGATGATTCTACAAAGGTATCCAAAGTATCGGTTTCACGACGTGCATCACCACCACAGCTTGGGCATTTTGTTTGATAGAATTCAGGCATTTTATTTAAAGGGTTGCCTGAACCATCTGGAACCACATCTGTTGGAAGAACAACAGGCAGTTGATCTTCTGGAACAGTGACTTGACCACACTTGTCACAGTTGATCATCGGAATTGGACAACCCCAGTAACGTTGACGAGAAACACCCCAGTCACGTAAACGGAATTGAACTTTAGCGCTGGCAAGACCTTGTGGTTCTAATTTGCTCAAAAATGCATCAAAAGCAGCTTGGAAGTCTAAGCCGTCAAATTCAGCTGAATTGACCAATTTACCTTCTTTAGAACCGTACCATTCTTGCCATTCAGAGGCAGAATATTCGGCATCATCTGAGCCTTTAGCATCAATGACTTGTTTGATTGGTAAGTTGAATTTATTGGCAAACTCAAAATCACGTTCATCATGTGCAGGAACAGCCATTACCGCGCCTGAACCATATGACATCAATACATAGTTTGCGATCCAAACAGGGATATCTTGACCTGTAACAGGGTGTTTAACTGATAAACCTGTTGCCATGCCTTTTTTCTCAGCAGTCGCAAGATCCGCTTCTGCAACAGAACCCATACGGCATTCTTCAATAAAGGCAGCAAGTTCTGGCTTGCCTGCCTCAGATTGAATCGCAGCAGCTTTGAGCGCTAGAGGATGTTCAGCTGCAACCGCAACATATGTTACCCCCATCAAGGTATCGGCACGTGTGGTATAAACCGTTAAACCATCTGCATAAACTTCAGGATTTGCCGACGGGAAGGTTATGTCCATACCCGTTGAACGACCAATCCAATTGCGTTGCATGGTTAAAACTTGTTGTGGCCAACCGTCTTTTAATGTATCTAAATCGTCTAATAATTCTTGTGCATAATCGGTAATACGGAAGTAATACATTGGAATATCACGTTTTTCTACCAATGCACCTGAACGCCAACCACGTCCATTTTCAACTTGTTCATTTGCAAGAACAGTTTGGTCTACAGGATCCCAGTTTACTGTAGACAGCTTTCGATAAATCAAGCCTTTTTTATAGAGCTGTACAAATAACCATTGTTCCCAGTGGTAATACTCTGGTGTACAGGTGGCAAATTCGCGATCCCAGTCGACAGATAGACCAAGTTTCTTCAATTGATCGCGCATATATGCAATGTTTTCAAAGGTCCACTTTGCTGGCGCAACTTGATGGGCAATCGCTGCATTTTCAGCAGGTAAGCCGAAAGCATCCCAACCCATCGGTTGTAGCACAGTTTCACCTTTGAGACGGTGAAAACGGCTGATCACATCACCAATAGTATAATTACGCACATGACCCATATGCAGTTTGCCGCTTGGGTAAGGGAACATCGAGAGGATATAACGACGTGGACCTTCTACAGTGTCGGCAACTTTAAACGATTTGCGATCTTCCCAGTCTTTTTGGACTTGAGGCTCAATCGCATTTGCTTGATATTCAGGGTCAATATGAGTAGTCATAAATGTATTTGAGAATAATGGTTAAAAAACTGTGCACACAGCATAGCGCAAAATCCATCAAAAAGTGAATTTTGCGCGCTTTTAAATCTGAAAAACTTGTGATTTTACTTTTAATTTAATTATTGACTGGGGCAACACTAATAGGTGTATTTTGCCCATTTTGTGGTGCGACATTGGGCTGTTGTATATTCGGTGGGTTAACCACTGGTGCAGGAGTTACAGGTTGTGTACCTTGTGGTTGCCCATTTTGTGGCTGATTTTGGGGTGTATGCGGCTGAGTTGTTGGCGTTGGGTTGGTGGGTGTCGAATCTCCGTGATAGCCATAAGTATTCACCTTGCTTTGACTACGCGCATTCTTCGGCGGCGGTGTGGTGGTGTAATGGGTAGAGCCTTTGCTGTCTACCCATTTATAATACTGTTTTGCATGACTGGCGCTGACCCCAATCACAGAGAATAAGACAAAAATTGTCGATACAAAAGCTGTGTGTGCAAAGCGTTGACGTTGTTTCATTTTATAAAACCTTTGAGTCATTTTTTATTCAGATAAAAACGAAAAATCATTCTGCTATCTAATATACATCGGATTGTTTTCGCTTGATCTGGGTATTTTAGAAATCGTATTTATTTTATACAGAAAAATAAAATTTTAAATAATTCTTTTGCAATTTTATTGGTTTATAAGTCTTTGAAAATTTTATTTATAAGACAACCAAAAAAAAGGAATAGTTTTAAAAATAAACGCTTGGTAAATAAACAATAAAAAGCCTGATAGAAACCTTGACTTTGTTCGCTAAAACTACAAAAATGCTTGCTTTAGTTTCAGATGTTTTTTTCGATCACCCTTCGAGTAAAAATATCAAAGCAAGCAATAACATTTTCTCTAAGCCGAGAAAATGACTCTACCGAAGCATGTTTATCCCAACATATTTCAGTGATTCATACAGCTCAAACAGCTGCGTGACGATTTATTTTTTTATTGCTGCAAAAACTAGTAAATATGTGTGCTATAACAGAGCGCACAATCAATGAATGAAACACAGTCTGTGTCTCCCATAGCGCTGTGGAATAAAGATTAGGGTGAATACGTTGGAACTTTTATCTGGTGGTGAAATGCTCGTTCGTGCATTGGCGGACGAAGGCGTTGAACATGTTTTTGGATATCCAGGCGGCGCAGTATTACATATTTATGATGCGCTATTTAAACAAGATAAAATCAATCATTACCTCGTACGTCATGAGCAAGCTGCTGGTCATATGGCAGATGCTTACTCACGTGTGACTGGTAAAACAGGTGTAGTACTGGTCACTTCTGGACCTGGCGCAACCAACACTGTAACACCAATCGCTACAGCTTATATGGACTCAATCCCAATGGTGATTTTGTCTGGACAGGTTGCCAGCCATCTTATTGGTGAAGATGCATTCCAAGAAACAGATATGGTCGGTATTTCTCGTCCGATTGTAAAACATAGTTTCCAAGTGCGTCATGCAAGTGAAATTCCTGCCGTTATTAAAAAAGCATTTTATATTGCTGCTTCAGGTCGTCCGGGTCCTGTTGTGGTTGATATTCCGAAGGATGTTACTAATCCTGTCGACAAATTTGCTTATGAATATCCTGAAAAAGTGAAGATGCGCTCTTATCAGCCACCTCACCGAGGTCATTCTGGTCAAATTCGTAAAGCTATTGATGAGCTTATTAATGCCAAACGCCCTGTGATTTATACGGGTGGTGGTGTTGTTCAGGGCAATGCTTCTGCATTACTGACTGAATTGGCGCATTTGTTGAATTACCCAGTGACCAATACGCTGATGGGTTTGGGTGCATTCCCTGGCGATGATGAGCAATTCTTGGGTATGTTGGGTATGCATGGTACATATGAAGCTAATATGAGTATGCATAATGCTGATGTTATCTTGGCGATCGGTGCACGTTTTGATGACCGTGTAACCAATAATCCAGCGAAGTTTTGTACCAACGCAAAAGTGATTCATATTGATATCGACCCAGCGACGATTTCAAAAACCATTATGGCGCATATCCCAATCGTGGGTGCGGTAGAGCCAGTACTTCAAGAGATGTTGGTTCAATTGAAACAAATGAATGTTTCTAAACCAAACCCTGAAGAAATCTCGGCATGGTGGTCACAAATCAATGAATGGCGCAAAGTACATGGTTTGCGTTATGCGCCAGGTGAAAATGGCGTGATGAAACCACAACAAGTGGTTGAAGTATTAGACAAAGTAACCAATGGTGAAGCGATCATTACTTCTGATGTTGGTCAGCATCAAATGTTTGGTGCGATGTATTACAAATACAAACGTCCACGTCAATGGATCAACTCAGGTGGTCTAGGCACAATGGGTGTGGGTTTACCTTATGCCATGGCTGCGAAACTTGCATTTCCAGATCAACAAGTGGTGTGTATCACTGGTGAAGCATCGATTCAGATGTGTATCCAAGAACTTTCTACATGTAAGCAATATGGCTTAAATGTGAAAATTCTCTGCTTGAATAACCGTGCTTTGGGTATGGTGAAACAATGGCAAGATATGAACTATGAAGGACGTCATTCAAGTTCTTATGTTGAGTCATTACCAGATTTTCCAAAATTGATGGAAGCCTACGGTCATGTAGGTATCCAGATTGACCATGCGGATGAGCTTGAATCTAAGCTTAGAGAAGCAATGGCGATTAACGATAAATGTGTATTCATTAACGTGATGGTTGATCGTACCGAGCATGTATATCCAATGCTTATCGCAGGTCAATCTATGCAAGATATGTGGTTGTCTAAAGGGGAGCGTACTGAATGAGACATATTATTTCTGTACTCGTTGAAAACGAAGCTGGTGCGCTTTCTCGTTTAGTGGGGTTGTTCTCTCAACGTGGTTATAACATTGAAACTTTAAATGTCGCACCAACTGAAGATCCAACCATGTCACGTTTGACATTAACCACTTATGGTGATGACCATAAAATTGAGCAAATCACCAAACAGCTGAATAAATTGGTTGAAGTGGTTAAAGTAGTTGATTTATCAGAAGGCGCGCACATTGAGCGTGAGCTGATGCTAATTAAAGTCAAAGCCTTGGGTTCTGCACGTGCTGAAATTAAACGCACAGCGGATATCTTTCGTGCTCAAGTGGTTGATGTTACACCAACGACTTATACCATTCAGATTGCGGGTACAACTGAAAAAATTGATGGCTTTATTGATGCACTTGCAGAAAACACAATTTTAGAAGTTGTTCGTTCTGGTGTATCAGGTATTGCTCGTGGTGAAAAAGTTCTTTCACTTTAGTTGCACCCCAACCAGTAATTAATTATTTGATTTTTTATTCCCTCATGTATAACCTCTCCTCGCAATAGGAGAGGGACTTAGACTAGAAGATTCAAAACAATAATCTTCAGGATAGGAAGAGGAAACACAGCATTTTAGCGGAGACAGCAATGCAAATTTTTTATGATAAAGACTGCGACTTATCTATCATCCAAGGTAAAAAAGTAGCGATCATTGGTTATGGTTCACAAGGTCATGCTCACGCGCAAAACCTTCAAGACTCAGGTGTAGACGTTACTGTTGGTTTACGTGCTGGTTCTACTTCTTGGAAAAAAGCTGAAAATGCAGGCCTTAAAGTTGCTGAAGTTCCAGCTGCTGTTGCTCAAGCTGATTTAGTGATGATCTTGACACCAGATGAGTTTCAATCACAGCTTTATCGTGATGTGATCGAACCAAACATCAAAGAAGGTGCGACTTTAGCATTTGCACATGGTTTCGCTGTACTTTATAACCAAGTTGTTCCACGTAAAGATTTAGACGTGATCATGGTTGCACCAAAAGCACCAGGTCATACTGTACGTTCAGAATTCCAACGTGGTTCAGGTGTACCTGATCTTATCGCGATTCATCAAGATGCTTCTGGTAATGCACGTAACGTTGCACTTTCTTACGCTTCAGGTGTAGGTGGTGGTCGTACAGGTATCATCGAAACTTCATTCCGTGAAGAAACTGAAACTGACTTATTTGGTGAGCAAGCAGTACTTTGTGGTGGTGCTGTTGAATTGGTTAAAATGGGTTATGAAACGCTTGTTGAAGCGGGTTATGCACCTGAAATGGCTTATTTCGAGTGCTTGCACGAACTTAAATTAATCGTTGATTTAATGTTTGAAGGCGGTATTGCAGACATGAACTATTCAGTATCTAACAATGCTGAATATGGTGAATATGTGACTGGCGTTGAAGTTATCAACGAGCAATCACGTGAAGCGATGCGTAATGCACTTAAACGTATCCAATCAGGTGAATATGCGAAGATGTTCATCCAAGAAGGTGCATTGAACTATCCATCTATGACAGCTCGTCGCCGTCAAAACGCAGCTCACGGTATTGAAGTGACTGGCGGTAAATTACGCGCGATGATGCCTTGGATTCAAGCCAACAAAATCGTAGACAAAGAAAAGAACTAATTTTTAGTTTTTATCGAAGCCCACTCTTTTGAGTGGGTTTTTTTTATGTTTTACTTTAGCTAAAATTAATAATAAAAAAAGAAAATAAAACATGACATTAAATATGTATTTAGTCAGCATCAGTATGCTTGGCTGTTGTGCTATATATCCAGTATATGCACAGAACGTGAGTGTTGATGATTCTATGCAAAAGCCTAGGCAGAATCATAATCAGCTTCAAAATACACAAAATAAATTACTCGATGAAAAGATTGCGCACAATACTTTAGAAAAAGCCAAACAGTCTTTAAATGCGGCTCATCCACAACAGGTCATCGCAGCATTACAGACTGCAATTCAGTATTTTGAAAAATACCAAAACAGTAGCCAAGACACTCTCTAGGCTGCCAATGGAACAGCTGAAACCTTGCAATACCTAACATTTGATATGGGAAAGCAAAAAATATTCGAGTTTTTCAGCTTGTTGGGCTGATTTATATTTTCAAGTCGCTTATGCGTTTATTGAAATGAATGATCTAAAAAATGCTCAAGTTAAGTTAAAACGTGCTTTAACGCTATCACCTTTCAATAGGGAGTATTTAAAAGAGGCAGGCTTTATTCAGCAAGCACAAAAGCTGTGGCAAGCGTCATTGGAAAGTTTTAAAGTTGCTGAACAGCATCTGTATTTGCTTGAGCCTGAAGAAAAAAGATTGGCGATTCAACAGAGGGTAAGATGCAGTTTAGGGTTGAGTTTGATTGAATTAAATCAACAGGATGAAGCTACTCAATATTTTATAAAGTCTTAAAGCTTGATCCCTCGAACGCAAAAGCATGTAATGAATTAAAGTACACTGAGGAGTTAAATAAAAAAGGTCATGTTGCCAAGCAGCCAATTGGTCGCGTCTAAATCGCGCTTTTTAAAGTCATCTTTAGAGTAGCAATTTTTAACTAACAAAAATTTATTTTGTGATAAATTACACATTATTGATTATGGTTAAACGTGGTATTCAAGCATGAAATCTAAACTTCTCATCGCAATGACGACTTTGTCTATTTCATGCTTTAGTTTTGCTGAAACGCAGTCCACTTCGACCAACACTGCGCTAAAACCGTTGAGTGGCGTACGCGTATCGATGCAACGTATGCTCAAGTCGAGTGAAGGTCGATACTTTATGAACCTTTATGCGGGGGTTGCTCATCCGCATGGTGTGTTGACCGATTTAATGGATGGTACAACAACAGATTTTAAAGGGACACAAAAAGCTGATCAGTTGGATTTAAAGTCGATCACTGCTGATTCAGATTCTTCTGCAAATGGTAGTGATCAATTAACTGGTTTATTGAATGCAAATACAGGCGTGTTTAAAGCAGCATTGTTAAAGAAACCAAATACTGCTTGGCAGTCGATACAGTTTGAGCCTGCTTTTAAAGTCAGCAATAAACCTGTTTTTATCTTTAAATTTTATGGTCAGGATGATGCTAATAGTCCTTATGGAAAAACCTTAAAACGTGTTGATGTATTAAATAAAACCAACAATACAGTGGTACAGAGCTTGTCAGGTTTTAGCGGTTATCCAAACAGTATTGGCTATATGGATATTAATTTTGATGGTTATTATGATGTCATTGTGTCGGACTTGTCACAAGGTCGCACAGTTGATGATAAACGCTATATTTACTGGATGTACAATCCGAAAACACAGCAATTTCAACGTTCTCCGCAACTGGAAAAAATTGTTGGTTTCCCAAGTTTACATGGTGAAAAACAACAAATTGATTTTGGTAATGGACAGCTTTATCAAGTTCAGAATGGTTTGTTAAATCGTATTGCTATACAAAACTGATTTTGTTGTTACAAGCACAATGATGGATTTTACAAGGCTAAGTTTTAAAGCGAGGCTTAGTGAAATCCATATTTGTTATTGGATTTGAATAAATATTTGAACTAAGTTTTTAATTCAATTTTGTCGCGTTGTTGAGTTGTTGGATATATTTCACAATCATTTGTTTTTCTGATTCTCCTCCTTTTTTAGTTGCATAGTGCTTTAAGGCCTGTGGGCAATATTGTTGCGCTTTTTGATAATTATAAACTCGATCTTCTGGTTCAGCGTAGGCATGGCATAGATGGAAAGTAGATTCAGTTTGTCCTAAGTCCGATGCTGTATGCCAAAGTGTTAGTGCTCTTTGACGATTTTGGGTTACACCAAATCCATAAAATAATAAAAAGCCTAGATTATTCATGCTGTCAATTTGGAGCTGATTAAATTTTGCATTTACGGGTCTAATTTGAATTGTTTTCGCCCATTGGGTGGCGGCTAAGGAAAATTCTTGATTTCTATAATGGCACGTCCCTGTAAAGAAGTGTTGTGTTATGGAAGACTCTTGCTTAAGTTGTAAAGTGCTGATCGAACAGTCTTCTTTTGCAAAGCAATTTGTAGTCAATAAAATGCTGGAAAGCATTGCTGTATATACATAAATTTTCATGAGTTTTACTTTTTAAGTGTGTAATATTCTAAGGAGTAAGCTGAGTACATGTCATATTGTAAAAGAAACGTCACGAAATAATCATTAAAATGTCAAAAACTTAGCCTAATCTATTCAAAAATGAAGAGATTAGGTATCGTATGAATAAACCGTACGCGAACACCTTGCAATTTAAACAACAAGATTTTCCCGATAACTTTAAATTTTATTTTAATCCAAACAAGAAAAAAATCGATACGAATAAAGACCAGCTTATTCGTGACTTATCCCGACCTCGACTAAAAATTGCAATCGTGACTGAAACATGGCCACCAGAAATCAATGGTGTTGCTTTGTCTTTAATGCAACTGTGTAAAGGCTTACAAAACCAAGGCCATAAAATATTACTAATTCGCCCTGCACAAAAGACCCAATGTCAAGACTTTAGCCCAAATAAAGAGTGTTTGGTGACTGGGCAATCAATTCCGAAATATCCAGACATGAAGTTTGGCTGGCCCCAATTTCTAAAAGTCTCTCAAGCGATTTCAGCATTTTCACCTGATGTGGTGCATATCGTGACTGAAGGGCCTTTAGGCTTTACTGCGCTGCATGCGGCAAAGACACGACGAATTCCGGTATCAAGTGGTTTTCATTCACAATTCCAAGAATTTAGCCGTTTCTTTGATTTAGCATTCTTGGTCAAACCAATTCAAAGTTATTTGAGGTGGTTCCATAACGCAACGCAACTGACCTGTGTGCCAAGCCGTGATACAGAACAAGCATTACGTGAGTTTGGTGTGACCTGTCCATTGGTTGTGGTCGGGCGAGGAATTGATACTGAACGGTTTTCATCACAACGCTACTCCGAACAGTTGAGACAACAGTGGGGTGCAGATGAAGACACCACAGTCTTGATCTATATTGGGCGTTTGTCTTCTGAAAAAGAAGTCAATGTGGTGATTGATGCCTATTCTGAACTGCGACAACAAGCACAACGAAAAGTAAAGTTGGTGCTGGTAGGGCATGGTCCAGATCGTGGTCGTTTAGAAAAAATGCCCGGTGCTGAACATGTGATTTTTATGGGCAGTCTAACTGGCACACAACTTGCTGAAGCCTATGCGAGTGCAAATGTTTTTGTTTTTGCAAGTCAAGTAGAAACCTTTGGGAATGTCGTTATCGAAGCGATGGCGAGTGGTTTACCGATTATTGCTTATGACTATGCCTGTGCTCAACTTCATGGCAGACATGCACAGAATGGCTGGTTATGTCCAATTGGAGACATCAAGCAATTCACTCAACATGTATTAGATATTCCAGATAACAGCACACTCAAACGTTTCGGGCAACAAGCGATGCATGATGTGCAAAGCATCGGATGGCAACATCCCGTACAACAATTCGAAGAAGCACTATACCAGGTAACGCAGTATGCAAAACGACTGACCTAGTTCATCTCAAATAATGAGAGGAGAGTGGAAAATGAATTTTAAAAATACCAAAATAAAAATGCTCGATCTCGACCTTAGAGGTTGTTTATATCTCAATAATTTATCGCATACCCAAAGTATTGCGACGTTCTTTAAAACTGTGAGCCGTTTGGGAGATGGTCCTTTCTGGTGCGCAATGTTGGTTCTGATTTGGCTACAAAAAAGCTGGATCTATGGTCTGCAACTTCTTTATGTCGTTGTTATGGGACTTTTAGGAACAGGAATTTATAAGTTCTTAAAGCATAAAACAGTGCGACCACGACCTTATCAAGTTCATCAAGTCATTATTCTGGGTGAACGACCATTGGATCATTTTAGCTTTCCGTCAGGTCATACGTTACATGCGGTCATGGTCACAATTGTGTTTGGTTATATTCAGCCAGTGATGTTGTTTATTATGATGCCTTTTACCATTCTTGTGGCGTTATCGCGGATGGTTTTAGGTCTGCATTATCCAAGCGATGTCATTGTTGGCGCACTGATTGGTGCAAGTGTCGCGAGTTTGATTGTGTTAAGCGCACCATATTTAGGAGTGATGTTATGATGGTTTACTTACTGCTGGTCTGTAATTTTATTTTTAAAGAATCTGATGATTTTGATCATCAAGGTTTTAACTTTGAATAACTGACTCAATTCAATCCGTCTTGTAAATTAAACGCTTGAATCCGTGGTGAATCTTGTAAATGTCTAGAATGATTTATTTCTGAATGAATTGAGATTTGATACAGTAGCAGAATTAAATTGAGCAAAGGAAGACCTGATATGGGCTTACGTTGGACAGATACAATTGATATCGCAATTGAACTCAGTGAAGCGCATCCAGATGTGGATCCACAATGGGTGCGTTTTACCGATATGCATGCATGGATTTGTGCATTGCCAGAATTTAGTGATGATCCAACCAAATCGACTGAAGGTCTGCTAGAAGCCATTCAAATGGCATGGATTGATGAAGCGAATTAATGGCTTGAGATGTTGCTGAATGATGCTAAACGTCACAGCGCATCGAAAAATCCAAATTTTTTACAGATTAAAAGCAGAAAATTGTTCATTATTCGGTATAATGCGCCCAAATTTTCGTGTCAATTTGACTAAAGGAGCCACTCATGGCTATTGAACGTACTTTATCTATCGTAAAACCAGATGCAGTTGCTAAAAACCACATTGGTGACATCTTTGCTCGTTTCGAAAAAGCTGGTCTTAAAATCGTTGCGACTAAAATGAAACACCTTTCTAAAGCAGAAGCTGAAGGTTTCTATGCTGAGCATAAAGAACGTGGTTTCTTTGGTGACCTTGTTGCATTCATGACTTCTGGTCCTGTTGTAGTATCTGTTCTTGAAGGTGAAAACGCAGTTCTTGCTCATCGTGAAATTCTTGGTGCTACAAACCCTAAAGAAGCTGCTCCTGGTACAATCCGTGCAGATTTCGCTGTAAGCATCGATGAAAATGCTGCGCATGGTTCTGACTCAGTTGCATCTGCTGACCGTGAAGTAAATTACTTCTTCGCTCAAACTGAAGTTTGCCCACGTACTCGTTAATTCGACGTATCTAGGGTCTTTTTTTCTACACGAATAAATCTCCGATTTATGAATTGATAACAGACCCGAAACCAGATAGGTGATATACTACTTGTCTGGTTTTTTTATTTTTGTTGCTTTATTTGGCTAAATATTGGTCAATATGTTTTATTACTACGGCATGATTTAGGTAATCCCCATGAATTCTGAAGTTGTCGCTTCATCGTTAAATCTAGATGAACAGCAGCCTGCATCATCAAAATCTGCACAGGCTGATCGTATTCAGACTGCAAATGTGCAGAAAGTGAATTTACTTGGCATGTCACGTCCGCAATTGGAAAAATTCTTCGAAGAAATCGGCGAGAAAAAATTCCGTGCTGGGCAGGTAATGAAATGGATGCATCAATTTTTTATCACTGATTTTGCTGAAATGACCAATATTTCAGGAAAGTTGCGTGAAAAACTAGAAAGAATTTGTGAAATCAAAGCGCCGGAAGTAGTGCATCGTAACTATTCGAAAGATGGAACCCGTAAGTGGGTATTCCGTGTTGGTGATGGTGCGGGCTCTTTGGTTGAAACGGTATTGATTCCGGCAGAAGATAAAACAGGTTTACGTAAAACACTGTGTATTTCATCACAAGTGGGCTGTGCTTTAGATTGCTCATTTTGTTCAACTGGAAAACAAGGTTTTCAGCGTGATTTAACCCCTGACGAGATCATTGGACAGTTATGGGTGGCCAACTATTCTTATATGGAAGAAGTACCTGTTGCTGAACGTGAGCGCTCGGTAACCAATGTGGTGATGATGGGAATGGGTGAGCCATTACTCAATTATGACGCTGTATTGAGCTCAATGAATATCATGTTAGATGATTTCGCTTACGGAATGTCTAAACGTCGAGTTACATTATCAACCTCAGGTGTTGTACCCAAAATTGACCAATTGGCACAAGATATAGATGTGGCTCTGGCGATTTCTTTACATGCGCCAAATGATGAATTACGTAATGAATTGGTGCCGATTAATAAAAAATATCCATTAGCACAATTAATTGCTGCATGTCAGCGCTATATTGCCAAAGATGGTAATGAAAGTTCTCGTAAACATGTCACCATTGAATATGTAATGTTGGAGGGTGTGAATGATCATCCTGAACATGCACAACAAATGATTAAGTTACTGAAAAACTTACCAAGTAAAATTAATTTAATTCCATTCAATCCGTTTCCGCATGCGCCATATGGCCGTTCAAGTCGAAATCGTATTATTTCTTTCCAAAAAACTTTGTCTGATGCAGGTTTTGTGTGTACGATTCGTCAGACACGTGGTGATGATATTGATGCGGCGTGTGGGCAGTTGGTCGGGCAAGTGGCAGATCGTACCCGTCGTGCAGAGCAGTGGAAAAAGAAAGTTGCTGAACGTGGTGAGATTATCCGTTCATAAGCTTAAAGATTTGTAGGCATACATTTATATCAACAAATAAGCAGGGGCTGACTTTGAGAAAATCGATGTATCAAAAAGCAGTTGTAATATTGGCAATTGGTTTATCTGCATTGGTCGTACAGGGTTGTCAAACGACAAATTCAGACACAATAATAAAAAAAGATCCTGAAAAAGCCGTTAAAGTACGTACTCAGCTTGCTGCTGAATATATCCGTACAGGTGATTTAGATGCTGCAAAACGTGCATTAGATCAAGCTTTAGAAACTGATTCACGTGATTCAGCGGCAAATATGATGATGGGTGTCTTACTGCAACAAGAAGGAAGTAAGATTAGTCTGGAAAAAGCGGATGGCTATTTTAAGCGTGCGATTTCCAGTGACTCAAAAAATGCACAAGCTCGTAATAATTATGGAACATATTTATTTGTTACTGAGCGCTATAATGATGCGATAGAACAGTTGAGTATAGCTGGTACTACGCTTGGTTATGACCAACGTTACAAGGCTTTAGAAAATCTAGGTCGAGTTTATTTAAAAGTAGGTGATGTGGCAAATGCTGAAAAAGCATTCAAACAAGCTTTACAAGTCAATCGCGATTCGATTATTTCTCTGGTAGAGTTATCAGAGATTTTCTATTTGCAACAAAAAAGTGTACAAGCAAGTCAACTCTATGAGCAATATGTTCGTTTAGTAGGTCAGGACAAACAAGGTGCTAGAGCACTTTGGATTGGTTTACGTATTGCACGTGCCAATAATGATCAGATGGGAATGCAAGTGTTGGTGAACCAACTACGTGCATTATTCCCGGACAGTAAAGAATATCAACGTTATCTGCAATTACAGTACAGTACTGAGGCCGTATGGAAGTAAATCCTAATTCACAGCAACCTACAGGTTCAAACGTAGCATCTAATGGCTTAGGAAATGTTCAACGTCCAGGTGAGTACTTGCGTCAAATTCGAGTCTCCAAGAACCTAGACATTAAAGATGTTGCAAACGAACTAAAAATGCCTGTAAAAACCTTACAAGCATTGGAACAAGATGAGTATAAGTCTTTGCCAGAAGCAACCTTTATTAAAGGTTATTATCGTTCATATGCCAAGTTTTTAGGTGTTGATGCAACAGTAGTCATTCAGCGTTTTGATGAAATTTATCAAAATGATACAGGGCTTTTACCAAATCATGCATTGAACAATTCCCCAATCAAAATTATGGGGAAACTGCCTGGCTCAAACAGTGATCGTAATAAAAAGTGGCTAAAGCGAATTTTAATTGCCATTGTTGCGATTGCTGTGATTTGGGCTGTGATTGCTGGAATTCAAAAAATAACATCGGGTAAAAGTACTGATGTAGATAGCAAACCACAAGAATCAGAAGTAGAAGTGTTGAATTTAAACAATGCTACAGCAACTTCAGGTGATCAAATGGTGTTGAATTTCAGTCATCCTACTTCTGTACATATCGTAGATAGTACAGGAAAAGTTTTGGCGACTGGTCGTCAGTCGGCTGCTTTAACTGTCAATGGCCAATCACCATTCCAAATTCGCCTTGATGATGCAACTGCTGTGTCATTAAGCCTTAATAATGAACAGATTTCATTGTCTCCATATACAGTGAACGGAAAAGCAGAATTCCGTTTGTCACGTTAATGGGCAAGAGTAGATAAGATCATGATTGAGAATCCAATCAAGCGCCGTCCCACTCGTAAAATACGTGTAGGTTCGGTGTATGTCGGTGGTGATGCACCTATCAGTATTCAAAGTATGACCAATACTGAAACGTGTGATGTAGATGCAACAGTTGCACAGATTCAACGCTGTGCGGATGTGGGTGCGGACATCATGCGTGTTTCTGTACCGACTATGGAGGCTGCTGAAGCTTTTGGTGAAATTCGTAAACGTGTCACTGTACCATTGGTTGCAGATATTCATTTCGATTATAAGATCGCTTTGAAAGTTGCCGATATGGGTGCGGATTGTTTACGAATCAATCCGGGTAATATTGGTTCTGAAGCTAAGATTCGTGAAGTTGTTGCAGCTGCACGTCATCATGATATTTCCATGCGTATTGGTGTCAATGCAGGGTCTTTAGAAAAAGATATCCAAAAGAAATATGGTGAACCAACAGGTCAGGCTTTACTTGAATCTGCAATGCGTCATATCGATATATTGGATCGTTTAAATTTCCATGAGTTTAAAATTTCAGTAAAAGCATCAAATGTATTTTTAACAATGGATGCTTATCGCTTATTATCTGCTCAAATTGATAATCCATTACATTTAGGTGTAACTGAAGCTGGGATTTATCGTACCGGTTCAGTGAAATCTGCGATTGCTTTAGGTGGTTTGCTGTTGGATGGCATTGGTGACACCATGCGTATATCATTGGCAGCTGAGCCTGAAGAAGAAGTAAAAATTGGTTTTGATATTTTAAAATCTCTGAGCCTTCGGTCAAATGGGATTAACTTTATTGCTTGTCCAAGCTGTTCACGTCAAGAGTTTAACGTGATTAAAGTGATGCAGGCTTTAGAGGAACGGTTAGAAGATATTCGTACCCCAATGGATGTGTCTGTCATTGGTTGTAAAGTCAACGGTCCGGGTGAAGCAAAAGAAGCTGATATTGGTATAGTCGGTGCAAGCCCGCGCTCACTCGTGTATCGTAATGGCGAAAAGAGTCACTTAATAGATACAAATCAGTTGGTTGATGAAATCGAAAGCATGGTTCGTCAACGTGTTCAAGAGCTTGAAAAAGCTAAAGCTAAAGAGATTATTCGTAGTTCATCATGAGTTCAATTGTCGCAATTAAAGGTTTTAATGACTTTCTTCCATCGCAAACACCTGCGTGGAGACGTCTTGAGCAGCACTTAGCATCGCTTATGGATGCATACGGTTATCAGCAAATCCGTTTGCCAGTGGTTGAATATACCAACTTATTTAAGCGTTCAATTGGTGATGCCACTGATATCGTTGAGAAAGAAATGTACACTTTCTTCGATAAGGGTAATCCACCTGAATCTTTAACTTTGCGTCCAGAAGGCACAGCGGGTTGTGTACGTGCGATGTTGGAACATAACTTACTCCGTGGTGCAAATCCGCGTGTGTGGTATGTTGGACCGATGTTCCGTTATGAAAAACCGCAAAAAGGTCGTTATCGTCAGTTTCACCAATTTGGTGTGGAAACTTTTGGTGTGGCGACACCTGATCAAGATGCTGAACTGATTCTTATGACTGCGCGTTTATGGAAACGCATGGGTGTTGCGGATAAAGTTCAACTTGAATTGAATACGTTGGGGGAGTCGGATGAACGTGCAGAGTATCGTGCGGCGTTGGTTGAGTTCCTTACAGCACATCACGCTGATTTGGATGAAGATTCACAACGTCGTTTAACCACCAATCCATTACGAATTTTAGATTCAAAAGATATTCGAACTCAGCAAATTCTTGAAAATGCACCAAAATTGCATGATTTCTTAAAAGAAGAAAGTTTGAATCATTTTGCTCAATTGCAACAGTATTTAACTAATGCGGGTATTGAGTTTGTCATCAATCAAAAATTAGTGCGCGGTTTAGACTATTACAACAAAACTGTTTTTGAATGGACAACCACACATTTAGGTTCTCAAGGAACAGTATGTGCGGGAGGTCGTTATGATGGTTTGGTTGGACAGCTTAAAGGTAAGCCGGATCAATCTGTGCCCGCAGTTGGTTTTGCCATGGGTATGGAGCGTTTATTATTGCTTCTTGAACAAGTTGAAGATAATACGCCAGTGCGTGAATGCGAGTTATTCTTGGTATCAGATCCAGCAACACAAGGTCAGGCTTTGGTATTGGCTGAAAAAATTCGTGATCAACTTGAAGCTCTAAATAGTACAATTCGTTTGAAAACAGGTTCACAGGGTTCAATGAAGAGTCAAATGAAGAAAGCAGACCAATCTGGTGCTATCTATGCTTTGATCTTTGGAGAGCGTGAGGCTGAAGCACTACAAGTTTTAGTCAAAGAACTTGCGACAGCAGAACAATATGAAATTAAGGTCACTGAAATTGTGCCTTTCTTCATAGAAAAATTTTCGTCAAAATAAGCCGATAATCATAAGGAAAAGGGGAGTCAAATGAGTGCAATGACTGATGATGAGCAACTGGATAGTGTGAAGTCATTTTTTAAGAAATATGGCTCAGCTATGGTGACAGGTGTCCTCATTGCATTGATTGCCTTTTTCGGTTGGGAATATTGGCAAAAGAAAACTCTGGCTGAAAATCAAAATGAGACAGCCAAAGTTCAGCAATTGATGGATGAGGCGAGAGCAGCTAATGGGGATGCTAAAGTTACTGCAGCTTTAGTCGCATCAGCAGATAAAATTGTGAAAGATAATCCTGATTCAGTTCAAGCGATCCAAGCACAAATTGTCATGGCAAAAGTTGCTTACGATAAAAATGATTATGCATTGGCTGAGCGTGAACTCAAAAAAGTTGAAAATTCTAAAATTAAAGATGCTGGTTTGTTACAAGTTGTAAAAATAAAACTTGCCGATGCACAATTGGCGCAAAAGAAGTTTGATGAAGCTTTGAAAACCTTGTCAGCTGTGAATGATCCTGCTTTTCAGGCCAGTGCTGACGAGTTGAAAGGTGATATTTATGTGGCAAAAAATGACACCGAAAATGCAAAAAAATCGTATCAAGCAGCATGGAATGCGGTCGTTGAACGTAAACAAGAACGTCAAATTTTACAAATTAAACTCGAAAGTGTTGGCGTATTAGTAGAAGATCCTGATCTTGAACGCCCAATTTTAGCAACACAAGTGGATGAGTCTTAATGGATAGAAATTTTAAAATACCTTTTGCTTTAGCAATCTTATCAATCGCTTTAATCGGCTGTTCAAGTAATAAGACGAAAGAAGTGAAGATTAAGCCTAATCCACTGCCTAAAGTTGCACAAGCCTCGAGCTTGGTTCAAGTATTTTCGACCAGTGTATCTTCGACCAGCAGTGAAGATGCATTACGTCTACGTTTAGATACAGACAATGGTGTTGTGTTTGCTTTAGATCCAAAAGGCGAAGTGGCTGCCTATAAAGGTAAACAGCGTCTATGGAATGCTAAAGTGACCAAAGACGGCTTAAGTTCTGGTGTTGAAGCGGCAGATGGCGTGGTTATTGTGGGTAACCAAAAAGGGCATGTTTTTGCATTAGATCAAGCGACAGGTGGGACCAAATGGTCTGCGCAATTGTCGGGAGCAATTATCAGTTCTGCTTTGATTCAATCTGGTCGTGTGATTGTGGTTGCAAATGATGGTACAGTTTATGCCTTAGATGTTGCGACAGGTCAGCAAGCGTGGACTTATAAATTACCAAGCGCTTCATTTAGCTTAAGAGGCCAAGCCACTCCAGTTAGTCTAGATCCACGTACAGTGCTTATCGGTACCTCTACTGGCTATATTTTTGCAATAGATAGCCTTGCGGGTGTACCGCGTTTACAACGTCGTGTTGCGGTATCTGAAGGGCGTTCTGATATTCAGCGTTTGATTGATGTGGACAGTGAGCCTGTTGTTTCAGGACAGTATGTGGTTACGACAAGTTTCCAAGGTCAAGTCACTGTTCTAGATTTGGCTTCACAACGCGTTTTGTGGAGTGAAAACTCAAGCAGTATCAACCGTCCAGAAGTGACTGATGGTAAAGTCATCGTATCGCAAACTGATGGTCAGATTATTGCTTATGACTTGATTACAGGTCAGCAACTTTGGAAAAATGAGCAACTGCTCAATCGTAACTTAAGCAACCCTGTATTGCTCGGTTCAAATCTTGTTGTGGGTGATTTAGATGGTTATTTACATCAAATTGATCCAAATACTGGAACAACTTTAGGGCGTGCTAAAACCAGTGGTGAAGTCCGTACTTTGAGAGTGATTGACAATCAGGTTTATGTTTCGACACGCAAAGGTGCTATGAGTATCTGGCAAAGTCGTTAACAGTTAATCAACAGACACGATTAGGATTCTCTATTTTTTTAGTCTTGTGTTAAAATAGAGCAATCCGTATGAATTCCATACACGGGGTGATTGAAAATCAATACCCCGTGTTTTTATTTTAGGTTTTTCCTATTCTTCTTCCTATACATTTCTGATGTTCAGACCAGTCATACTGGCTGATCTTGAATAAAGGTTATTTTATGAAACCCGTAATTGCGCTCATTGGTCGTCCAAACGTCGGCAAATCAACGTTATTCAACCAGATTACCAAGAGCCGTGATGCACTCGTTGCTGATTTTGCTGGTCTTACCCGAGATCGTAAATATGGTGATGCAACTTATGAAAATAAATCTTTCATTGTCGTTGATACTGGGGGTATCGGTGAAAATGAAGGTGGTATCGACTCATATATGGCAGAGCAGTCCAAAACTGCGATTAATGAAGCTGATATTATTGTTTTTGTTGTCGATGCACGGGCTGGGCTACTGGCTTCTGATGAGCAGATTGCCCGTGAATTGCGTACACTTGGTAAAAAGGTTTACTTGGTTGCCAACAAAGTCGATGGTGTGCACGCTGAAGCTGCATTAGTTGAATTTTATAAACTTGGTATGGGTGAACCCTTACAAGTTGCGGCAAGTCATGGCCGTGGTGTTCAACAAATGCTTGAGGATATCTTGGTGGATGTCCCTGAAGATGAAAACCCAGAAGAACACGATAAGGCAACAGGTCTACGTTTAGCAATTATTGGTCGCCCAAATGTCGGAAAATCTACTTTGGTTAACCGTTTGTTAGGTGAAGATCGTGTTGTCGCTTTTGACCAACCAGGCACAACTCGTGACTCGATTTATATTCCGTTTGAGCGTGATGGTCGTCAATATACCTTGATCGACACTGCTGGTGTACGTCGTAAAGGTAAAGTTGATGAGATGATTGAGAAATTCTCAATCGTAAAAACTCTACAAGCGATTAAAGATGCGCATGTCATTGTAGTGGTTTTAGATGCACGTGAAGGTGTGGTTGAACAAGATCTACATTTGATCGGTTATGCACTCGAAGCTGGTCGTGCCATGGTGATCGCCATTAACAAATGGGACAACATGACAGAGTATGATCGCAAACAATGTAAATTAGATGTTGATCGTCGTTTTGACTTTATTCCTTGGGCAAAAGTGCATTTGATTTCTGCTTTACATGGAACAGGTGTGGGGGAGATGTATCCAACTATTCACCGTGCTTATGATTCATCCCACTTAAAAGTTTCACCTGCAAAATTAACCCAGATTTTGAATGATGCAACTGAAGCACATCAACCGCCAATGATCAGTGGTAAACGTATTAAAATGCGTTATGCCCACATGGGTGGACAAAATCCACCAACGATTGTGATTCATGGTAATAAGGTTGATAAGACCCCTGCGGATTATCGTCGTTATTTAGAAAATGTCTTCCGTAAAGTGTATAACCTTGAAGGTACACCGGTTCGCGTTGACTTTAAAACAGCTGAAAATCCATTTGAAGGCCGTAAATCTCAAATTGATGAGCGTGTTGCAGCACGTCGTCGTCGTTATGTACAGAAATTTAAAAAGGCTGAAAAGAAATTTAGAAGCTAAATTTAGCGTTGAACACATTAAAACCCAAAGTGATCTTTGGGTTTTTTTGATTTAAGATAATGAAAAATGTTTGGGAATGGATTGTGAATCGTATTATTCAATTGGATGTTAATTCTATTCAAAATATTCTTCCGACTTACCATTCGATCGATCGAAAGGGGCAGATCCAAGAACTGAAACAGGCGATCTATCAATATAGAAACCAATTATTGTCCGATATTTTTTCAGTTGAAATCAGTAACCACTCTTTTGAAAAAACAGATTTTGGTAAACCCTATTTAATTGATTATCCAAAGTTTCACGTGAATCATTCACATAGCCAGCACCATTATGCTTTGGCGAGTAGCCAGCAGATCCAAGATTTGGGTGTAGATGTTGAGGACTTAGATCGAAAGGTGCGCTTTGAGGCTTTAGCTAAACATGCTTTTCATCCCCAAGAATATCAGGCTTGGCAAGCGTTAGACTTTGATCCTACTTTTTGGTTTAAGGTGTGGACCACAAAAGAGGCGATTTTAAAAGCATCGGGCCTAGGGATTCGTTTGAGTCTAAATGAGCTAAATACTGGAGTGCATGTGATGAATGATGGTGGGATCTCTACGCATCCGTTATTGGGCAGCTTTGCCTATCAAAATCTCCAGCTGAGCCGAGTCATGCTTACGGTGGCATGGCGTTCTGAATTATCCTGTAAGGGTTTTGCATTTCCACAGATTCAAGTCATTCAACATGGCTAATTAAAGACCGTATAGACGTTTTCATTCTGCATAACATATAAATTGCAACAACGTTATTCCATATTGGAGTGTGGCATCTATACGTCTAAGTGTTGAAATTTTCAACCTTAAGCCACCTGTATTGCAAATCGGCATTATTTAATGAATCCAGTTAAATGTAAGCTGCTTATCTTTAAATAAAAATAAATAGCACTCGATCACGAACAAACAATCTTGCTAGTCGTGTGTACTTTGTAAGCTATATTTTTTACATAAAAATTAGTTTATTTCTCCATGAAATTCTCTATACTTGATAAATTAAATGATAATTAAGTAGCGAAAATACTAATTATTGTGAATTTAAAGCGATGAAAAAGCGATAGGTTAGGATTAATTATATAGTGCGATTTAAATACTTCATCAGCTTAATTTGCATCATATTTTTTTATCCAAATTTTAGTTTTGCTTCAAGCTTAGAAAGTGATCTTGCTGCTTTTAATCTCATTACCAACTACGAGCTTTTATTCTTTGGTGGAATATTTGTCATTCTGATGCAAGCTGGTTTTGCTGTAGTTGAAGGCGGATATGAAAATACCTATAAGTCAATTTCCGCATTATTGGTTAATTATATTTCAGCAATTTTAGGAACGCTTATTTTTGGTTTCTTCTGCGCAAAAATTCTCCTTGCAGGTGATGCCTACTCCGAAAAATATATGAATGGCATGCTACATGGCTGGCATTGGAATTTATTGTTTTTTTATACTTTGATGGCCACGACAATAACCACTGTAGTTGGACGAGTGATTCCGAGTAAAGTTCCTTTATTTGTAAACTGGATAACCGGTTTAATGATCGCAGGTGTGATCTTTCCGTTCTTTAGTAGCTGGACCTGGGGCAATATCTTATTTGGCAAGGGCTGGTTAAAAGAATTAGGCTTTATTGATTTTGCAGGATCAACTGTGGTGCATTCCACTGCGGCTTGGATCGTTTTGGCGGGATATTTAACCTTAAAACCTCACGACCGACAAGAAATCTTAAAAAAAGATTTAATCTTTGAGGATTATAAGATTTTATCTTTGGCATTGGCTGGTTTTATTCTTTGGCTGGCGTGGTCAGGTTTAAATGTGGTTTATATCTCGGCATTTTATGCGGATATTGGGTTAATTGTTGTCAATGCTTTTGCTGCACTCTTTGGGGCAATGGTTGCATCCTTAGTTTTTTCTTTGGTATTGAATAATAAAATTATTTCATGGGTTGAAATGATTAAAGGTGCTTTAGGTGGTTTAGTTGCGATAACGGCAAGCTGTGGCTTGGTGAATTTATCTTCAGCATTGATTATTGGCTTAGTCTCAGGCTTATTGACCATATATTTACCTCGTTTTTTGGCTTATTGGATTGATTCTAAACATATTCGTGAAGTTGTTGTGGTACATGGTGTTTGTGGAGCATGGGGGACACTGGCTGTTTCTTTGACAGATAACCCCGTGATTAATTTAGCCAACAAGGCCAGTGTTATCGATCAAAGTATTGGGATTGTGGTAAATTTTGTGTGGAGTTTTGGCGTTGCATTCTTATTATTTAAACTGATTTGTAAATTGCGTAATACATACTAAATTAAGGATTCAAAAATAAAGCTTTGAAAAAAGCCAAGCACTAAAAAAAGCGACATAAAGTCGCTTTTTTTATATTTAAGTTCTGTATTAAAAGTTAGGCAACACTTTCAGGTGTCGCACGCCATAAACTTTCCAGATCATAAAATTTACGTGCTGTTGGTAGCATCACATGTACGACTACAAATCCTAAATCGATAAGGATCCATTCAGCGTCTCGTTCACCTTCAACACCAATTGGGCGAAAGCCTGCTTTACGTGCTTCTTCAGCAACATTGTCAGCAAGTGCTTTAACATGGCGTGTTGATGTCCCGCTCGCGATGACAATTGCATCTGAAACGTTGCTAATAGCGCTGACATCAAGTTGAATAATATCTTTGGCTTTTACATCAAGTAGAGCTTCTTGTACGACTTTTAAACAAGTCTGTACATCTTCATTTTGAGTGTTCATTGCAAGTTCGTGAGAATTAGAAGCGCTGGGCGATGGTTCTAAATTCATATAAGGTATATTTTCCAGAAAATATCTCACCTTCTAATATAGCGCTTTTGTCTAAAAAATACAAATTATACAATGCAATCGTTTGCCTAAGTACACACTGATTTAATAGCTATGGTTGTTTGAAAAATATTTTTCTTTCCATGCAAGTGACTGATTTGAATGAGATTGTGGTTTGTATTCTGCTGCAATAAAGCCTGTGTAGGCGCTTTGTTTTAACCATGAAAAAATTGCAGAATAATCAATTTGTGCAGTATCTGGTTCGTGACGACCAGGGCAGTCAGCAAATTGGATGTGCCCAATCCAATCAATATTTTCTTGTAAGGCTGCCAGTACATCTTCGCCCATCATCGCCATGTGATAACAGTCAAATTGCATTTTTAATGCAGGATGCTGTACTGCTTCTAACATTTCTTGACCTTGTGCAATATTTTGAACTAAGAACCGTGGCATGTCTGTACCATTAATCATTTCAAATACAGGCTGAATATCACGATTAGAGAGCAGATGACAAGCCAGTTTTAAATTGTTTGCCAATGTATTTAAACAGGGGAGTAAGTCGGCATCTTGTGGTTGTTTACCTGCTAAAATATTGACGTTTGGAACATTGAGCGCTTCTGCATATTCAATTGCAAGTTCTAAGGCTTGATGAAATGCTAGTTCTCGACCAGGCACACCAGCAAGACCGTTTCCACCTTGCATCAAGTCACCGGTGGGAACGTTGATCAGGCAAAGGCTGAGGTCATATTGTTCAAGCTGTGCTTGAATCTCTTCAATGCTTAATTCATACGGAAATTGAATTTCGACATTGTGGAAGCCATGAAGATGTGCCAAAGCAAAGCGTTCAATGAGCGGCACTTCAGTAAAAATCAAGGATAGGTTTACTGCGAGTTTAGTCATAAGAACGCTCCTTGCTATATTTGGACTCTCATCTTCAATGTAGTAGGCAATAGATTATTTTTCAACTTATTTATGTGTAGTTCCGTGTATTTTAACCCGATTTATTTTCCACTTGATGAATGACTGTGGCTAAATCAGACTCAGCAAATCCGTTGTTTTGATGGCTTTGTAATTGTCCCAGTGCACGTTGAGCCACAGGGATTTCTAAATCAAATTTTTGTGCAAGTTGAATGGCATTATTTAAGTCTTTAGAAAGCGTTTGTACTTTCCATTGTACGGGCTCAAAAGTATGTGTCGCCATGCGTGGGGCTAAAATTTGGAAAGGTTTTGAGTCAGCAAAACCACCAGCCAAAGCCGGCGCCAATAGGGTTGTATCTACACCTGCTTTACTGGCAAGCGCAACAGCTTCCGCGATCAAGGTGCTATTGGCAGCAACGATCAGTTGGTTGCAGATTTTAGTGGCTTGTCCAGTACCTGTTTCACCCATACGGGTGACACGCTGTGACAGGATATTGTAAATGAGGCTCAATGCTTGGATCACCTCAGCATTTCCCCCAGCGAAAATGACCAGCGTGCCATTTTCAGCACCTGCGGTTCCACCTGAAACAGGTGAGTCAATCCAAATCACCTGTTTTGTTGTTGCGCTTTCCGCCAGTTGCTTGGTTTTATCTACAGATAAACTGGAGAAATCCACAATCACTTGCTTGGCTTGTAAATAGGGCTCAATGTGCTCATAGACCAACTGTACAGCTTTATCATCGGCAAGGCAGCTGAGAATAATCGGATATTCTGCAATATTCTCAAGTTGTAATGGGTGAGCACCTAGATCAATAAGGGCGTCACAAGCAGATGCTGTTCTGTTCCAGACAGCGACATGCAAGCCTGCTTGGATTAATCGGGTTGCCATACGGCTACCCATTAATCCCATCCCTAAAAATGCAATTTTACTGTTACGATCAAAATTCATTTTATAACTCAAAAAGCTTTCAATAATAATTTTGGATTATTTGTATTGGCGCGGTAAAAATTTTAATTCAGGATTTTTATCCTTTTTACGTGCAATTTGACTGTTTTTACCCAAGAGTAATTTTAACTGCCAAATCTTCTCTAAACGTAAAGATTTCTGAGGTTGATGTTCCATAGCATCTAAAACACGTTTAGCAGCCATCAGCGCATCTGGCGAGCGTTGCAGCATCTCTTCTGCAATGGCTTGAGCTTTTGCCAACGGTGAGTCGTCTACATGCGTCACCAAACCAATGTCTTTGGCATAATTGCCATCAAAAATACGTGCAGTGAGAGTAAGCTCTTTGGCTAAATCAATACCAATCACGCCCTTGATTGAGCGGGTTAAGCCCATGTCAGGCACAAGCCCCCAACGGCTTTCCATGATTGACATTTTAGTCTCTGGGTGTGCAATACGAATATCTGCAGCCAATGCAAGTTGCATCCCTGCGCCAAAGCAGAAACCTTCAATTGCTGCAATGACAGGGACAGGCAGTTCTTGCCAGATCAAAAATGCTTTTTGGAATAGACTTTGACCGGGCTTAATCAGTTCCCATGCAGCAAAGGCTGTATTTTTTGGACTATTTAAGTCAGCAAGGTCAATACCTGCACTAAATACATTGGCTTCACCCCTCAGAATCACCACACGAATACTGCGGTCTTTTTTAATCTGTTGTGCGACGCTTACCAGTTCTCGGAGTAAAGCAAAACTCATGGCGTTGCGTTTATCTGGACGATTTAATGAAACTGTTGCGATACCATTGTTTTTTTCTATGTGTAGTAGTGCCATGATCTTGACTCATTTTTTCCTTGGTCATCAGCATAGCATGTGAATTGAATAGTTACATGACAGTAGAGTCACCGAAACTGTGTTGGTGTGCCAATTGGATGGTAAAGCCAAAACAGGGTTGAAACAGCGGCTTGTATAATTTTATTGGATTTCTAAAAAGATGATTGCAATGAAAAGATCATTCTAATTCATGGTGATTTAAAGAAACAATAAAACCGTATGTAAGATAAAACCCACAGTAAACTTGGGTTTTATACAGACGATTTAAAACAGCTCAAAACGCCTTAAGAAAAGCATTTATAGAGCTGAATCGGATAGAACAGCGCTGTATTTATGAAATGGGTAAAATCTGCTGTGCAGCTGTTTCAACTTCATGAATCGCCAATTGAAGTTCATCAAAGCGTTTCATCACATCTTGGATAAAGGCTTCATCTGCTTTACGACGTTCTTTGCGTAGCATCGAAATAAATTGTTCGAAATCGCCTGTAATGCGTTGCAATTTTGGTGTGCCGACATAACGGGTTGCACCATATAAGCGATGTAAGACATGCTCTAATTGAGGGAAGTCTTCCAGCTCAATGAGTTGCTCAATTTCAGCTAGCTCTGTTGGGAAGCTGTCGACTAACATTTTTAACAAATCTTGTGCGAGATCTTCTTTATTGGCTGCTAAAGCAAGACTTTGTTTCCAATCTAGAATATAAGCATCCAGCGCTTCGATATATACTGTATTTTCGATAGGTTGCTGATGTTGAATAAATTTATCGCTTGTCCAATTGGTGAGGATTTGAATGATTTGTTCAATTTGGATCGGCTTGGTTACATAATCATCCATACCGACCTTGAGTAATTTTTGTTTTTCATCGGCCAATGCGTGTGCTGTTAACGCAATAATCGGCATACGCATACCATCTAAGGTTGATTCCAAAGAGCGGATCGCCCGCGTGGTATCAATCCCTGACATGACTGGCATTTGAATATCCATAAAGATGAGATCAAAAGGCTTCGCACCTTGTTCAACCCCTTGCTGAATAATGGTTAAAGCTTCTTGACCACTGAGTGCCTTAGTGGTTTTTACATTCAATTCGCCTAACAATGCTTCAAGCACGATCAAATTCGGTAAATGATCATCTACAGCTAAAACATGTAAATCTTGCCCTTTAAAGTCTTTGTGATGCTCTTGTTCAAAGACAGGTTGATTGCTGAGCAGTTGAATCACTGAACTACGGCTCAGTGGTTGATATAAAGGACGCGCTTTATATTCAGTCAACATATTTGGATCAAGTGACATTTGATAACCATATACCGCTAAATGACCTTGATAACGACCACGAATTTCTTTCAGTAAGGCTTCAGTATCTCCACTATGATCAACGATCAACCATGTATTTTCAGTATTTTTTTCTAGGCTGTTTAGTCTGCTAAACAGATCTAAAATCGATTGTGCTTCGGCATGTCTAACTTGATAGTCTTCTAAATAATGACGTAATACATTGGCTGTTGCAGGATGGGCCAAGAAAGACACCACATTTAAGTTTTTAAATGATGGGTGAACAATTTCTTCATCTTCATTCACCGTTAACAGGGCAGTAAACCAAAAGGTTGAACCTTTTTCAGTAGGTGCACGTTCTTGGTTATCTTCAAAGCCAATTTGACCATGCATCAAATGTACTAGTTGCTTAGAAATGGCCAAACCGAGTCCTGTACCACCAAATTGGCGAGTGACAGAAGCATCACCTTGAGAGAATGATTCAAATAGTCGTTTACGATCTGTACCACTTAAACCTATTCCACTGTCTTGCACACTAAAATGCAGTAAACATTGCCCAATATCATCATGTTCCATACGCGCACGAACAATAATTTCACCATCGGGTGTGAATTTAATCGCATTGGAAATTAGATTGGTCAGTACTTGTTTAAAGCGTAAGGCATCACCAATGACATGTTTAGGCACATTGTCTGCAAAATAGAATGCCATCTCGATATGTTTTTGCGCTGCCAATGGCGAGAGCATATCCATGACATCGAAAATTGCTTCTTCTAGATCAAAGGGCGCCGTCTCAAGTTCTAATTTACCAGCATCAATTTTTGAGAAATCGAGTACATCGTTAATCAGGGCTAATAAATGTGCAGAAGACTTGCGAATGGTCTGTAAATATAAACTTTGATCATTGCTTAAATTGTCTTGGCGCAACATCAAATGGATAAAGCCATCAATACTGTTTAACGGGGTCCGCAATTCATGACTGATATTGGCAAGGAATACTGACTTTGCCTGATTGGATGAAATCGCCTGATCACGGGCTTGTTTATAGGTAATGTTTTGAACTTCTAAGGTGTCTAATGTACGACGTAAATCATCTTCTGTTTGTTCAGTATGTTCTTTTAGTTCAAGGAAGCTGAAATGTAGCCGTTTCACCACATTGGCAATATCACGCTGTAATAAGCGTAGTTCACCGGTACTGTTGATCACCATATGTTGATCAAGCGTATCTGCATTTAAACGTTGCAGTTGCATCCGAATTTCGTACATCGGTGCAATCCACCGTCTTGAATAGAAGTTTAGACACAATAAAAGTAGCAAAAGGGTTAGCAAAGCAGTCGTAATCAAAACGATCATGACACGATAATGTGCAATTTCTAAAGGTTGATTATCAAGTTCAATCACCAACCACATATTTTGATCAGAGTTGATGGGGTTAAGTTTAATCCCATAAATATTATTGTACTTATTTTGAACAGGCCCAAAGAATGTGCCTGATTTTGGAATTTTTGGCCAAGCACGCTGATTTTGGTAGCCAACGCTTAAATGATTGACATTATTTTCATCTATGATTGCTGCACTCAATAAATGCTTTTCGTTAAACATTTTTTGTAAAATGCTTTCAGCTTTTGCGTGTTGTGTTGGATTTTGTTCCATTACTGCGGTGAGTTGCTCAGCAGTATATTGGTAACGACTCAATATCGCGATGGCTTGGAAACGCTGTTTAGACTTGGCAGCAGCTGACGTTTCAGAAAGAACAAGTGCTGTTCCAACACCTGCCAAAATCATAATTGGCACGAAAATTAACGCAATAAGTTGACCATAAGCGTGATTGAGTTTTAAGCGTTTAAAGAGTTTTTTATTGAAATTCGACATTGTTCCAGCAACTCATTGCCCATGGCAAAGATATTAACATGCTTTAATCATCCTGCATGACAATATGACTAAAAATCTTGAGAATTGGAAATAAGTTATGCTGTTTTATAGATAACTTTATCATTTCTAATTCTAAGTAAAGTTTATTTTTTTATATGTATTTAATTTTATTCAATAAACAAAATCATGATCCCACTTAGGCTTGTTGATATATATGAATTTAGTTTGATCATTCCAAGTAAAATAAAGCGGAAAGATGTGCAGTATGTTTCTTTTTTTCATACAATATGCCCACCTCGATATAGGTGCAACAGATGAGTCACACACAACCTGATTTCTTAGCCAACGAATTTTTGTTAGATCACTATGTAGGAAAAACTCCTTTAGTGCGTTTACAACGGTTGGCAAGTCATACTCAAGCAACAGTATTGGCAAAGCTGGAAGGGAATAATCCCGCTGGTTCTGTAAAAGATCGTCCTGCATATAATATGATCATGAAAGCTGAACAGCGTGGTCAAATTAAGCCAGGTGATACGTTGATTGAGGCGACGAGTGGAAATACGGGAATTGCGTTGGCGATGGTCGCCGCAATGCGTGGTTATAAAATGAAATTAATCATGCCAGGTAACTCAAGCCAAGAGCGTAAAGATGCGATGCGTGCCTATGGTGCTGAATTGATCGAAGCAACCAATATGGAAGTTGCGCGTGATATGGCTTTGCAAATGCAAAGTGAAGGCCAAGGTCTGGTGTTGAATCAGTTTGGGAATCCAGACAATGTGGAAGCACACTACCTGACCACAGGCCCTGAAATTTGGCAACAGACAGCGGGGAAAATTACTCATTTCGTCAGCTCTATGGGCACAACTGGCACGATCATGGGAATTTCTAAATATTTAAAAGAACAAAATCCAGATATTCAAATTATAGGATTACAGCCTTCAGAAGGTTCAAATATAGCGGGTATACGCCGTTGGCCACAAGAATACTTGCCGACAATTTTTGATCCAAAGCGTGTCGACCAGATCATGGATATTCCGCAAATTGAAGCTGAAAAAACGGCACGCAGTTTAGCGCGTCAAGAAGGCATTAGTGCAGGAACCTCCTCAGGAGGGGCTGTATGGGCATCTGTTAAAATTGCTGAAGAAAACCCAGATGCAGTGATTGTGTGCATTGTATGCGACCGAGGTGATCGTTATCTTTCTACAGGTTTGTTCTCTGTTGAGGATGAAGAATAGTTGCTTCAAGGTCATAAATTGCCTCATGATGGTAAAGTTGATTATTGAGTAAAGTTTTTATGCGCCTTCCAGTTTTAGTTTTTGATATCGAAACCCTGACAGATCTTAAATCTGGAGCGCATTTATATGGTTTGGATTTACCACAGGACGATTTAGAACAGGCGTTGGCAAAATTACGTCGTCAAGAATCAGGGATGGATTTTCAGCGATTATCTTTACATGAAATTGTCTGTATTTCGGGTTTGTGGATTGATGAAAATGGTGTGATGAAACTATTTTCATTTAGTCGTGAGCACTATACTGAAACTGAAATTTTACAAAAATTTTTATCTATCTTTGATAAAAGACACCCAACCCTCGTGAGTTGGAATGGTTCACAGTTTGATTTACCAGTGATTTTGTTCCGTGCAATGTATCACGGACTATCTGCGCCAAGTTTGTTTGATCAAGGTGAGATTGACACACAAAAAAGGTATAATAACTATCAGAACAGATATCACAACCGTCATGTCGACTTAATGGATGTTATGGCGATGTTTAACGGGCGTCATTTTCAGAAATTGGATGATGTTGCTCATTTATTGGGTTATCCCGGTAAACGTGGTATTTCAGGTTATTTTGTTCCCGAATATGTGAATACAAAGCAATGGCTGAAATTAACCAGCTATTGCGAAGGTGATGTTTTAAATACGTGGTTAATCTTCTTAAGATGGGCTTTGTTAAAAGGTCAAATTTCTTTGCAAGATCACCAGTTATGGATTCAAGCCTCTATTCATTATTTGCAAGGACAACCTCAACAACATGAGTTTTTAAATGTTTGGCGTGAAACGTCACAACGAACTGAATTTACTCAAGCAGATTTTTCCTCCACACCCGATTAGGTATCCCTTTGAAACATAGAGCAAAACCTCGACCATCTCAGCTTCCACAATATATTTTTAAAGTTGAAAGATTGTCACATGAAGGGCGAGGGATTGCGCATTATGGAACAGAGCTCAATCATCCAAATGAAAAGCAGGGTAAAAAAGTTTTTATTCGTTATGCACTACCTGGTGAAATTGTAAAAGCTCAAGTGACTCGTCAGGTATCTAAACTTGAAGAAGCGGACAGTATTGAATTACTCAGTGAGGCCAATCCACATCGTATTCAGCCGATCTGTCCACATTTTGGCATTTGTGGTGGATGTAGTATGCAACATATCCATCCAGATGAACAAATTCGTTTAAAACAAGATGTTTTAAAATCGCATCTCAGTCACTTTGCGGGATTAGCGCCTGAACAATGGTTAGACCCATTGCGTTCAACTCGTTCCGATTATCGACATAAAGCCAGAATAGGTGTGCGTCATTTGCCCAAACAAAATAAATTGCTTATGGGGTTTCGTGAAGCACAGAGTAACCATTTAACTGAAATCCAAACCTGTAAAATTTTAGATATTGAATTGGATCAGGCCTTACCTGAAATAAAGGCATTACTCGAAAGTCTAAAAGGCAAAAGTAGCATTGGTCATATAGAATTAGCCAAAGGCGATAGCGAAATTTCATTATTGGTTCGCCATACTGAAAAATTAAAAGCCCATGATGTCAACCTATTGCAACAATATGCGTTACAGAAACAGTGGCAGTTGTATTTGCAACCTGCGGGTGTGGAAAGTGTACATCGAGTAGATCATGCTCAAGCAGACATGCATTTGCATTACCGTTTAAAAGATTTTGATATTGAGTTTGCATTTAATCCAACAGATTTTACCCAAGTGAATCCTACTGTAAATCCGCAGATGGTTAATCTGGCATGTGATTTGCTTGAGTTGAAAGCAGGTGAGACTGTTTTAGATTTATTTTGTGGATTGGGAAATTTTTCACTCCCGCTTGCTAAACGTGTGGGTGCTACAGGAAAAGTCATTGCTGTAGAAGGTAGTGAAGCAATGGTGAAGCGTGGTACAGAAAATGCACTGAACAATCACCTCAGCAATGTTAAATTCTATTCACAAGATTTAACAAAAGACTTTTCGCATTATTCTTGGGCAAATCAAGGATTTGATGCATTATTGATTGACCCTCCTCGTGCGGGAGCAGAACAAGTTATGCATTATTTGCCCAAATTTGGTGCGCAAAGAATCGTTTATGTGTCGTGTAATCCTGCAACTTTGGCTAGGGATGCTGGGATTTTGGTACAACACGGTTATCAGCTCACTAAAGCAGGTGTAATGGACATGTTTACTCACACTGGGCATGTTGAATCTATTGCTTTGTTTGAAAAGAAATTAGAGATAAACGATTTATAATGAAATATAGAGTTAGAGGAGTAGGGTATGGTCACAGTACGTGAGCAACTTCCTGATGAGCTCAATGAGCTATCAGAGGAAGCGACTGTAGAGCATGCCGATGAAGCGCAACACGCTCTAGCAACTTGGCTAGATCGAGTGCGTGGAATTTTAGACGGTGCTGAACTTAAGCAGTTAGAAGAAGTCGCGCAATTAGTATTACAAAAAGAATTGGCGACCACAGTAAATTCCAGAACCAATACCTTTGCAACAGGTATTGGAATGGCTGACATCCTCGCGCATTTACATGTCGATGAAGATACACTAGCAGCAGCTGTACTTTATCGTAGCGTGCGTGAGGATCTCACCACCTTAGAGGAGATACAGCAGCAATGCGGTGAGCAAGTTTATAACCTTGTCAAAGGCACTTTGGCTATGGGTAAACTTTCTGAACTGATTGAAAAGAATAAACGGTTAGAAGATCACTTTAACAATAATCAGCGCGAACACCTGACAGGCATCTATAAGATGTTGATTTCTGTGACAGAAGATGTTCGTGTGGTATTGATCAAATTGGCTGAACGGACATTTGCTTTACGTGAATTGGCACACTCTTCAAAAGAGCGTCAAGAGCGTGTTGCACGAGAAATCTTGACCATCTATTCTCCTTTGGCGCATCGTTTAGGGATAGCTCAATTAAAATGGGAGCTCGAAGATCTTGCTTTCCGTTATTTGGCTCCTGAACGCTATAAAGAGATTGCTTCATTACTCAATGAAAAGCGGCTGGAACGTGAGCAATATATTCAGTTTGTGGTTGATAAACTGAAAGGTGAGCTTGGTGAGCATGATATTGAGGCAGAGATTTCAGGTCGAGTAAAACATATTTATTCGATCTACCGTAAAATGAAGAGTAAAAATCTGAGTTTTGATCAGCTATATGATATTCGTGCGTTAAGAGTTTTGGTTAAATCTGTAGCAGAGTGTTATCACGCTTTGGGCATTGTGCATCAAATTTGGCGCCATATTCCTCATCAGTTTGATGATTATATTACCAATCCAAAAGCCAATGGTTATCGCTCTTTACATACTGCGGTGATTGCAGAAAATAAATCTTTGGAAATCCAAATCCGTACCAAAGAAATGCATGAAGAAGCAGAGTTGGGTGTATGTTCGCATTTCAACTATAAAGAAGGCTCGAAAACCACTGATTATTCATTTAATCATCGTTTGCATTCATTACGTGCAGTCCTTGAACATTATCAAGAACGTACTGAAACCAGTGCACATCCCAATGAAGATGAAACAGAAGATTTTGAACAAATTCAAGATTTTGAAGGGTTCGAAAAAATCTATGTTTTTAGTCGTGATGGGGATATTAAAGAATTACCACGTGGATCGACGGTGCTTGATTTTGCTTATCATGTGCATACCGAGGTCGGGAATAAGTGCTATGCATCAAGGGTTAATCAACGCTATGTGCCATTAACCTATACTCTGAAAACAGGGGAACAGGTTGAGATTTTAACCAAGAAAGATCGTGAACCCAATCGTGATTGGTTAGTTAACTCATTGGGTTATATCAAAACTGCACGTGCCCGTGACAAGTTGCGCCACTGGTTTAGACAACAAGATCGCAGTAAAAATCTGGAAGTTGGGCGTGAACTACTCAATAAAGAGCTTTCACGTCTAGCGATTCATCCAAAAAGTATTGATTTAAGTGATTATTGTAATCATTTCAATGTAAAAACTGGTGATGACATCCTTGTTTCATTGGTAAGTGGGGAAATTAGCCTGCATGCCTTGATTAATCAAGTTAATCGCCACATGCACTTAGATCAAGATGAACCAGAACTTGTTCTAAAACCGACGTTAAATCCACGTGCAAGTCATACCTTATCTGCACATGGAATTTTAATTGATGGTTTGGATAATGTTGAATTACACATTGCACAATGTTGTCAGCCTGTTCATGGTGAATCGATTGCTGGATATATCACCTTGAATCGTGGTGTGAGTATTCATAAGGTTGCGTGTCCCGATTACATGCGCATGATCAAGTTAGAACCTGATCGTGCTGTTGAAGCCGATTGGGAAATGCAACCGACACGTGGGCAAAGTGTGCAAATTGTGGTGGAAGCTTATGATCGTCGTGGTTTGTTAAAAGATTTGACCCAAGTGATTTTTTCAGATCAGATCAATATTCGTCAGGTAAATACGATTTCTGAAGCAGATGGTATTGCCAATATGAAATTGTTGATTGAAGTGAAAGGTTTGGCGCAATTGTCTCGCCTTTTAGCAAGATTGGAACAACAGCCTGGCATTATCAGTGCTCGACGTTTGGTTCAAGGTAATTAAGCTATATTGCCTTGATCAGATTTTATGATTTGAACAATAACAAAACTCGCGAAATGCGAGTTTTTTATTATTCAGTATAATAAATTAAACTATGAATTTGATTTATAAAAAGAAAGCTGATATCTGTTGAATGAGTTTTTATAATATTAATGCTTAGATTTTCTCGTCAGTATTAAATTACTCAAGCGATTGATAAATTGAGGGCTAATGGTAGAAAGTGTAAACATTACTTTAGTTTTTAAACCAACTGGACGATGTGTAGCAGTGAAAAGTGAGTCTTTGGCTTTAACTTGTGCAAGCACTTGCTCAGCAACATCTTGGGGTGTGAGGCTAACACCGATATTTTGAATCGCGCCTGCATCCATGTTTGTTACCATAGTCGTTTGGACAAACAGCGGCATAACATCCAGTACACGAATGCCATATTTTTGCCATTCGATATCTAATCCTTCGGTAATACCGCGTACCGCAAATTTACTGGCAGAATATGAGACTAAATCTGCTTGTCCATAAATGGCTGATGCTGAAGAAATATTGATAATACGCGCAAATTTTGCTTCTTTTAGATAGGGAAGTGCGGCGTGACAGCCATTTAAAACACCATTTACATTGATATTGATTGTTCGGTGGTGTGCACTAATTTCAGTTTTCTCAAAATCTCCAGAATAAAGGATGCCAGCATTATTCACTAAAATGTTAAGACCATTTGCCCATTGAGAAAACTCTTTAAGCGCTATTTGCCATTGTGCATAATCGCTCACATCTAATTTGCCAGCTTTGGCATTGTGACCTAATTGATCTGCTAAAATTTGAGCCTGAGCTTCATTGATATCATAAATACCAACTTGATAACCTTGTTGGTAGAATAGACGTGCGATCGCTGCCCCAATGCCTTGTGCAGCACCGCTTATGAATATGCTCTGACGCATTGCAGTATCCTTTTTAGTTTATTTTGATTGCAGTGAGTTGAACATAAAATATGCATAACAACAAGTGTTGTGCAGTCATTTCTTATTGATCTTAAAGGACATTAAATGCAACAGTTATTCGCCATTATGAAACAATTACGTGCAGAGTGCCCTTGGGATCGTGAACAGACCCCTGAAAGTTTAACGCGCTATGCGATCGAAGAGGCGTACGAGGTGGAAGAAGCTGTACGCTCTGGCGATGTTGATGAAATTAAAAATGAATTAGGGGATTTATTGTTACAAGTGGTTTTTCAATCACAGATGTACAGTGAGCAGGGTGCTTTTGATTTTAATGATGTTGTAGAAGCTATTTGTCAAAAATTGATACGTCGTCATCCGCATGTTTTCCAAAAAGAGCAGTTTGAGAATTTAACTCCTGAACAAGTGTCACTTTTGTGGCAGGAGATTAAACAACAAGAAAAACAGGGCAAACCTCAATTTCGGTTAGATGAGTTAAAGCATGGTCCTGCTTTGTCTCAGGCGGAAAACCTGCAAAAAAATGTTGCAAAAGTAGGATTTGATTTTACTGATGTGGCGCAGGCCTACGATAAAGTCAAAGAGGAACTGGCCGAGTTTGAAGAAGCCATGCAATCGGAAAAACCTGATGAAATTATGGATGAATTTGGTGATTGTTTATTTTCTTTAATTAATGTTGGGCGTAAACTAGGCATTTCAAGTGAGATGGCTCTTTTAGGAACCATTTATAAATTTAAATCTCGCTTTGCTTATATTGAAAATCAAATCAATTTTAAAAATAAAAGATTAGAAGATATATCTTTAGAAGAAATGGATCTTCTTTGGGATCAGGCAAAGCAACAATTAAAACCATAGGTTATCCATGAGTAATCATAATTTTTATTGTAATCGTGTAGTAAAGCTAATTAAATTGTCTTTTTTATTGGTGCTTTTAAGCTGCTCTTTCAGCTTATATGCGCAACAATTTGATCAAGCTTATTTAAAATGGAAAGCAGAACAACAAGCACATGATGAAAAAATAAACAAGATTGATGGTCACTATTATCTTTCGACACCGAATAACCAGACATCACAACCTAAGAATAGTGGTAACAATAACACATTGTCACGTGTTCAAAATTCAAATAGCTCAGGTATGAGAATTAGTTTAAATTCTGCAAATATTGAACAATTACAACAGTTAAAAGGTGTCGGAACAAAGAAAGCACAGGCGATTATTGATTATCGCAATCAGAACGGGAAGTTTAAAAGTATTGATGATTTAAAAAAGGTAAAGGGGATTGGGGCGAAATTTTTCGAGCAGAATCAAGCAAGACTTAGTTTGTGACGTGTTTAATGCTGTATGGATCGATGAATTATCAACATATATTAAATTCAAGTGAAGTTTGCGAGATTCAAATTGCCCTTTAGCTGTGTAAGCGATATCATTAGCACAATTATGATTTTTACGTCCTGACGTAGGAGACAGTGTCTTTTGCAAACTTTGCGTGCGTCAAAGTGTGGGTTATCCACCGCTCAATTACCTTCCTCCATTTTAGATGTTATTGATTCTTTAACTAAAGCTGGCTATGAAGCTTATATAGTCGGTGGTGGTGTACGTGATTTAATGCTTGGCTTAAATCCGAAAGACTATGATGCAGTGACCAATGCAACGCCTTCTCAGGTGAAAGAGGTATTTGGTCGTCGTTGCCGAATTATTGGGCGACGTTTTGAATTGGCACATGTGTATTCAGGTCGTGAATTGATTGAGGTGGCGACATTCCGTGCCCCACCGAAAAAAGCAATTACCTCTGCACAAGGAATGATTTTACGTGACAACAATTGGGGAACTATAGAGCAAGATTTTGCTCGACGTGATTTTTCCATCAATGCCATGTACTACCAACCAAGAAAAGGGGAAGTGCTCGATTTTTGTAATGCTATTGATGATATAAAAACCAAAACTTTAAGGTTATTGGGTGATCCAGGACTTCGTTTTGAAGAAGATCCCGTACGAATGTTGCGTACTTTACGTTTTGCTGCGAAGTTAAATTTTAGTATTGATCCTAAAATTTTAGACGTTTTTACCCAAGAGATGACACAGCTGCTGCGTGATGTTTCTCCGCACCGTTTATATGATGAGTCGCAAAAATTATTCACGATGGGACATTTACATCGTGTTATGCCTATGTTGATTGAATTTGGTATTTGGAAGCAATTATTTGCTGATATTAGTCCTGAAATTACTCAGTTTATTGAACGTGCTGCGAAAAATACCGATCAACGGATTCAAATGGGTAAAACCATTAATCCTGCTTTTTTCTATGCGGTATTGCTATGGAATAATTTCTTAGCGCGTTGTGATTTTTACCATGCTAAAGGGGTTGTTGCTGCAGAAGCACGAGCTCAAGCAGGTTTGGATGTGTTGAAACGTCAAGCGACTCGAACCATTATTCCCCGTTTTGCGGAAACCTTTATTCGTGAAGTTTGGGAAATGCAAAGCCGTTTGTTAAATCCAAAACCTCAACAGATTGAAGCACTTTCTGGTCATGCACGTTTCCGTGCAGGATTCGATTTCCTGTTGTTGAGAGAGAAGTCTGGTGATACTTCTACCAACGGTATGGGAGCATGGTGGGAAGCTTACCAAGATATGTCGACTGACGAGAAAGAGCGTGCAATTGGTAGCTATAATCGACAGCGTGCTAAGAGCCGTAAAAAAATTGCTGAAGTCGCACCAATTGAAGATGCAAAAGCTGCAGTTTCAACGCAAATTGAGCCATTGGTCAAAGAACAAGAATCTCGTAGTCGTCGTTCACGGAATAAGCCAAATTCAACATCATCTCATGATTTTAGAACACGAAATGATGCTCGAACAGCTGTAAACAAAGGTGAAATCACTGCTGATCATCCAATTACCAAGCGTAGACGAGTACAACGTGATTTGAACAGTGTGATTTTTGGACCCACCCAGCCATGATTAAAACCTACATTGGTTTAGGAAGTAATCTAGGAGATTCTGAGCAAATTCTACGAGCAGCTGTAGAAAAGCTTAGAAAATTTGGTGGTGTTACGGTTTCAAAGTTGTACCAAAGTCCCCCAATGGGGCCTCAAGATCAACCAAATTATCATAATGCGGTTGTAGAATTGCACACAGATTTAGCGCCATTGGCCTTGCTGGATGAGTTGCAACGCATTGAAAATGAATCAGGTCGAGTACGTTCACGTCATTGGGGTGAGCGTACTTTAGATCTAGATCTTTTGCTTTATGCTGAAAAAAACATTATAAATGAGCGGCTCACAGTACCGCATATTGGTATTTTAGAGCGTGATTTTGTAGTGATTCCATTGTTGGATCTCGATCCTGAGCTTCAAGTCAATGGACAATCATTGCAAAAGTTAGATTTCGTGCAACATTCAACCCTTAGCGTTTTAGCAGATCAGTCATGGGCTGATTAAAGGATTGAATGGGCAGAGGAACTCTCATTGATAGAGGAATATCGTCATGATTAGCCTAAGTGATTTAAGACAATTCAAAACTCAGGGACGTAAATTTTCATGCTTAACTTGCTATGATGCGAGTATGGCAAAAGGTATGGAAGTTGCTGAGATTGACACCATTTTAATTGGTGACTCTTTAGGGATGACAATCCAAGGGCATGATTCTACATTGCCTGTTACTGTTGCAGATATGGCGTATCATACTGCAGCTGTACGTCGTGCGAATCAACACGCATTTATCATGTGTGATTTACCTTTTCTGAGTTACGCAACGCTTAATGATGCGTTGCTTAATTCAAAAACCGTGATACAAGCGGGTGCTCAGATGGTGAAAATTGAGGGTGGTGAATGGCTGGCTGAAACTATACGAGTTTTGACACGAAATGGTGTACCTGTTTGTGTACATTTGGGCTTAACACCACAGTCGGTACATGTCTTTGGTGGCTATAAATTACAAGCGAAAACGCGTGAAGCGGCAGATCAATTAATTGCTGACTGTAAAGCTGTGGTAGACGCTGGTGCAGCTGTGTTATTGCTCGAATGTGTTCCTGCTCAAATGGGTAAAGAAATTACTGAATTATTCCCACACGTTCCTGTGATCGGTATTGGAGCTGGGGCAGATACTGATGGTCAAGTTCTTGTTGTGCAAGATATGCTTGGTTTGACTTTTGGTAAAGTGGCTCGCTTTGTACGCAATTTTATGAAAGAACAAGCAGGTGAATCTGCAATTGTAGATGCATTCAAGGCATATCATGTTGCTGTGCAAGAGAAATCGTTTCCTGCAAAAGAACATACTTTTCAAGTAGAGCTGTAGACATGAAAACAGAAACGACCATTCAAGGACTAACAGCATCACTTAATCCTGCTCGATCGGCACGTAAAATCATCGGTTTTGTACCAACGATGGGAAATCTACATCAGGGCCATTTAAACCTTGTTCGTGAAGCGCGTAAATTATGTGATGTGGTGGTGGTTAGTATTTTCGTGAATCCAATTCAGTTTGGACCCAATGAAGATTTTGATAACTATCCACGTACACTTGAGCAAGACAGTAATTTACTTGCTGAAGTGGGGTGTGACATTGTTTTTGCACCGTCTGTTGAGCAAATGTATGGTAAATTCCCACGTTTAACAAATATTACTGTGGGTGAAATTACCAATGATTTGTGTGGCTTACAACGTCCAGGTCACTTTGATGGTGTTGCTGTTGTTGTCACCAAATTGTTTAATATTGTACAGCCGAACTTTGCATTTTTTGGACAGAAAGATTATCAACAATTGGCTGTGATTAAGCAGGTTGTTCGTGATTTGAATATGCCAATTGAAGTGATTGGTGTACCAATTGCACGTGCTGAAGATGGTTTGGCCTTAAGTTCGCGTAATGGTTACTTATCTGAACAAGAGCGTCAAACAGCTCCTGTTATTTTTAAGACCTTAACGACTGCTGAACAAGATTTACATGCAGGCAAAACACTTGCAGATGTCTTGGCTCAAATTCGTGAAAGTTTAAATGATGCAGGGTTAATTGTGGATTATGTCGAAGCACGTAGTCTAGCGTTGCAAAAAGTTGAACAATTCGACCAAGATGTTGTATTGTTTGTTGCAGCGAAATTAGGCAAGACTCGTCTGATTGACAATTTACAAGTAAAACATTTTACATAAACTTTGCTTTTAGGATCGCGATGCCATGAAGCGCATACTTATCGTAACAGGACAGTCTGGTTCAGGTAAATCATCTGCTTTGCAGGTGCTTGAAGATTTGGGTTATTACTGTATCGATAATTTGCCTTTGGCATTGCTTCCTGAAATCGTTGAAAAGCTGGATAGAGAAAACAATTTAGAATTATTGGCACTGGGTGTCGATGTTCGAAGCGCCAAAGAAGATTTACAAGGTTTTGATCAGGTTTTTCAACAGTTACAGAAACATGGCAGCGTAGACGTTATTTATTTAACGACGCGTGATCAGGAGTTGATTTCACGTTTTAGCGCATCGCGACGTCCACATCCTTTGTCAAACCGCTTCCAAAGTTTGAATGAATGTATTCAAGAAGAAAAAAATTTATTGCTCCCAATTCAACTGCGAGCAACAGTACATATCGATACAACGGATAAAAGTGTACACGATTTAAAAGATACCTTATTGTCCAAACTTGGACAGTCCGATAAACTCATTTTAATTTTGCAATCTTTTGGTTATAAACATGGTATTCCATTAGATGCAGATTTTGTTTTTGATGTCAGGCATTTGCCAAATCCACATTGGGATTTAGAGTTACGTAAATATTCGGGTTTAGATGAACCAGTACGTAAATTTTTAGAAGCCAGTGAGCAAGCAAATGAGATGTATCAAGACATCTATCAGTTTTTAAATAAGTGGTTGCCTGCTTTTTCGGAAGGTCATCGTCACTATATTACAGTGTCAATTGGCTGTACGGGGGGACAACATCGTTCAGTTTATATTGTGGATAGGTTGAAAAAGGCTCTTGAGTCAAAATGGACTATTCAAGTATTACATAGAGAAATGAAGCACTGGTCATGATTGACACAACTGTTGACGTAATTAATAAATTAGGATTACATGCGCGTGCATCTGGAAAACTAATCGAAGTCACGACTAAATTTAAATGCTCTATTCAAATTGGTAAGGGTGACAAGTTAGTCGATGCCAAGAATATCCTTTCTTTACTTATGCTCGGAGCTGGTAAAGGAACCACCTTGCGTCTAGTGATTGATGGTGCAGATGAAGAAAAAGCTTTGTCTGAAGTTCAAGCACTGTTCGCAGATAAATTTTACGAGGCAGAATAATCGTGGCACGTCGTCCGCAACGTTTTACTGAAGATGATTTTGAATCTTTAGAAGGGCGTGCAAGTAAAACCGAACAGAAAAAAGCTGTACAACGTATGGCTGCTTTAGGTGAACAACTCGCAGAGTTGTCGAAGAAACAAATTGAATCTTTACCTGTTGAAGATCGGTTGATAGAGGCTTTGCTTGATGTGCAATTGATCACATCTTTTGAAGCACGTCGCCGTCAATTTCAACGGATTGGTAAGCTTTTGCGTAATGAAGATGAAGCCATCATTTTGTCTTATTTAACCCCTAAGCAAGGGATTAAAAAGTTGGCGCAATTGGATCGTTGGGTGGATCGAATGATTGAGCAGCGTGACCCTGCAATTAAAGAATTCTGTAAATCTTATAATGCTGCTGAAAGTCATTCTTTACGTCAGCATGTATTGCGTATTCATCGGGATATCACCCGTCAAGCCACCGCTGAAGAATTAGCGGCTTCTAAACTTAAGTTATTAAATTATGCCCAACAAGTGGCTTTGATTTCGGATAATTCCAAGTAAATTATTGTGACAAATAAAAAACGACCCAACAGGGTCGTTTTTTATATTTAGCCAAGATATGAATTAAACTTTTGATGGTATCATGGGAATGTTATCGCCTGATTTAAACTCTGGCTGGAATTTAACAACACATTTACCATCGATGATTTTATCATCCAGTTTTACTTGGATTGCCTTACCATCAGTCTGGCCTGCACATGATTTTTGAATCGCATCCCACTTCGCTTTACGTTCTGCACGTTTTTGGGCAAATTCTTGCTTAATTTGAGCACGTTGTTCTTCGGTCATGTCTTTCATACGGGGTCCGTCATGACGCATCATATGACCACGTTGTTCTCCATCACGACGGAAATCCTGATTCATCTCTTTCATCGCCTTGTGATCAGGCTTGAATACGATATTACATGTACCATTAATATTTTGCTGACCTGCTGTCACCTGAACCGTTTGACCAATTGCTTTGCCATCACAGGCTTTTTGCATTTGTTGGCGTAACGCTTTATGTTGAGCACGTTTCTGTTTCATTTCTTCACGTTGTTCAGGTGACATTTTATGATGCCCACCATGCATCATCGGGTGGCCCTCTTTTGGACCTGGATTAGATTGACAGGCAGTCAAAGCCCCTACAGTTAAAATACTTGCCGATACCAGTGCGATTTTTGTCATAGCTTTCATTGTTACTACTCCAATGAATATTTTGTGTTGTGTTCTGTTGATACCGTAAAGATTAAATAATAATGATGTAGAAACAATGGAGAGAATTTTGAACAACTGTTGGGTACAATGTTGAAATGAGAAGAAAAACGTGAGATCAGTTTTGAAAATACGTCGAGTCCCCATTGCACTGCGCTTATTTCTCACCGTTTTATTGACGACATTAGTCATTACAACGGTGAGCTTAAGTGTTTTGCACTGGACCATGCAAAAGAATTTTGCCAAATATGTCGCAGATGTCGAAATGCAAAAACTTGATCATCTGATAGAAAATTTGGCAGATGTATATGGGGTCTATCAAGACTGGGGTAATGCGGTTCAAGCACAGATTTTACAAATTGAAGGCGATGCTGCTCCTGATGATTATGATAAGTTGTCACGCTGGTGGCTACGTCGTCAATATGATATTGCTTTACAACAGCGCTATTTTAAAGAACATACGATAGTAGCGACTTTGGGACAAACAGATGGTGCAGTTCATAAGTCTCAGCTGGATCAAGAAGAACTAAAAATTCTTGAAGAGAATTTACCCTCAGCTTATCAGCCATTTGAAGGTTTGAAGTTTCCACTGAGCTCAAATCAAAATTTATTTAGACCCTCTGATCGTAAAGGAAAAAAATCATCTATAGACAAAGGACATCTTTCAGCGGGTCGTGAAGAAGCAGCTTCAGCACCTAAAGAAACGTTAACGAGAGATTCAATGCGGACTGTAAATCCACAGAATGGCAAAAAGATATTTGTATCATTGCCTGACCGCTTAGGACTCAGTTCACGCCTTTCATTATATGATGCAAAACAACAGTTTATTTTGGGTGAACCTTCTGATGATCAGGTTTCTTATCGTCCGATTTTGGTCAATGATCAGGTGGTAGGGTATCTAGGTTTAAAACCAGTTTTAGATCAGGATGATGCATTGAGTATTAACTTTTTTAGTAATCAAAAACGTTATTTAGTACTGATCTATATCTTCACATTCTTATCAAGCTTGGTTGCAGCCTTGTTATTGGCGACTTATTTTAAAACACCGATTCAACGTTTATTGAACGCAACTCGTGAATTAACCAAAGGTAACTACCAGCATCAAGTGGTGATTAACCGCAATGATGAATTAGGAGACTTGTCTACTGAGTTAAATCAGTTGGCTGTCATTCTCGACCAGCATGAAACATCACGCCGTCAATGGGTTGCAGATACTTCACATGAGTTAAAAACACCATTGGCAGTATTGCAGGCACAAATTGAAGCCATGCAAGATGGGATTCGAAAGCCCACACCAGAACATTTTGAAGCGATGTTACGTCAAGTCACAAGCTTGAAAAAATTGACACAGGATCTAGCGGATTTAGCCCAAGCTGAAGCACAACAATTGAAATGCTACTTTGCAGAAGTTGATCCTTGGTCCGTCATTTTACAGGAAATAGAGAATTTTAAACCTAAATTTGAACAGGCTGATTTAACAATTTCAGCCAGAGGTGAGGGGGCAAAATTACAATTAGATATAGATCGTTTTAAGCAAATTATGGTCAACTTACTTGGAAATAGTATTCGTTATACTGAAGCAGGCGGTGAAGTTCAAGTCCATACAGAGCAAGATGCAGATTCATGGAGTGTGATCGTAGATGATAGCCCATTGGGTCTGAGTGATGAACAGATTGCACGCTTGGGAGAACGCTTCTATCGTGTGGATAATTCACGTACACGTAGTACAGGTGGTACAGGATTGGGCTTGGCTTTATCAGGTAAAATTGCACAAACACTCGGTGGTCAGCTTACTTTTGATCATTCGCCATTAGGCGGTTTGCGTTGCAAACTGACATTTTCAAAACATACTAAATTTTAAAAGGAATAGTACAACATGAAGCATATCATGCTGGTAGAGGATGAAGTTGAACTTGCGCAATTGGTGCGGGATTATCTAGAAGCAGCGGGCTTTGAAGTCAGTATGTTTCATGATGGTCAAGAAGCTTATGACAGCTTCCTGCAACGTAAGCCGAGTTTAATGGTATTGGATTTGATGGTCCCGCGTATGGATGGTTTGACCATTTGCCGTAAAGTGCGTGAGCAAACCGACTTACCGATTATCATGGTGACTGCACGAACAGAAGAAATCGATCGTGTCTTGGGTTTAAATATGGGAGCAGATGACTATGTCTGTAAACCTTTTAGCCCAAAAGAGTTGGTGGCACGTGTACAAGCGGTATTACGCCGTTTAGAACGTAAAGCTGAACCTGAAGCCAATGACTTATTTCGTATTGATAAAGCACAACAACGTATCTGGTATCAACAAAAATCGTTGAATTTAACGCCAACTGAATTCCGCCTTTTAGAGCTTTTCCTCGAACATTTGGGACAAGTCTATTCTAGAGCGCAACTTTTAGACCATATCAACCCAGATAGTTTTGATGTTGCTGACCGTGTTATTGATAGTCATATCAAGAACTTACGTCGTAAAATATCTGAAGCTGCTGAAACTGGAAATCGTCATGAATGGGTACAAGCTGTTTATGGCGTAGGCTACCGTTTTGAATATCCAGAAGATTAAGTTTTCAACATTTTAAGTTCACCATTGTGGATAAACACAGGTTTATCCACAGATATTGTGGGTAAATGTTTATAAATGTAAAAATTTATGTTTGAAAAATAAGCATATAACTTATGGTTATCGATAGATGCTGACTTGACTGAATCAGGTATAGACAGGTCTGTTGATCTAAACCTGTAATTCAAAGCTACTATCAAATGCAGTTATCAAAAGACCGCTAATTATTTAATCTGTTGATAAACCGCCAATATCTGCTTTTGAGCTTTGGTTAGACTCTTGGCCACTAGCTCATAAGAGCCTTCAACTAAGTCTTGAATCAAATCAGCACTGATCTGTTCACCTTCATAGACTGAAATCCAATGACGTTTATTCATATGATAGCCCATCTGAATCGAGGGGTAGAGATCTTTTAACATTTCGCCATGATCAGGTTCAACTTTTAAATTAATTAGTTTTTTGCCATGCAGTTCAGAGCCTAACATAAACATTTTTCCCACCACCTTAAAAACAGGAACATCCTCACCAAAAGGGTAGCTAAGTTCGGCTTTAGGCAAATCTGATGCAATCTTAAATGCTAAAGTTCGGATTTCTTCACCTGTCATCACTGTCTCTTTTTAAAATATTCTTTATGAATAAATGCTAATCACTGTTCCATCATCGACCAGCTTCCAAATTTCATCCATATCTATATTTCTAACGGCAATACACCCCCATGTCCAGTCATTTCTAGGTAAGTACGTCATTAAACTAGGGAGTTTTTCCATTTGTGAGCGTGTTGCTGAACCATGAATCATAATGTCGCCACCAGGAGAAACGCCGAGTTGGTTGGCTTTAGATTTATCCTGTTGGTTTGGATAGGACACATGCAGCGATTTATAAAATGCACTATTAGAATTACGCCAATCTAAAATATAACGACCTTCAGGGGTTTTTCCATCACCTTCTTTAACCTTATGTCCAATAGGATCAAAACCTAAGCGCATTGGATATGTTCGTATGTCTTGATCATGATGCATGAGTTTAACAATACGATCTGATTTATAAACTTTAACTTCGGTGATTGGCGTGTCTTGACGGAGACGTTGAATGTCTTGCTCAGATAAATTCTGCACGTGTATGGCAGCATTTGCCGTTGGAATAAATTGATTATATTTTTGATAAGTCCAGACACTAGCTATAGCCAAAAGAATCAAGCATGGAATGAGGTATTTTTTATTCATTTTAGAATACTAATGTTGTAAAACCCTGTATTGCCTAAATTTTATTCACTCTAAAGACAAAAGCTGTAGTTAATTTGTGATTGTGGATTTATCCTGTGGATAAACACAAGTTTATCCACAGAAATTGTGGGTAACTATGATGAGTCAGATCAAAGAAAGCGATTCGGCAATTTATTTGATCAAGACGAACAACTCACCATTACTTCAGGAACATCACTTGGTAAAGGTGCTAAGTCTTTGGCTGTTTCTAAATCCTTTTGTTTGGTAAAGGGCTGACCAAGCAATTTAAATAGGCGATCAACCTCAGAAAAATCATCACGTTCAGCCTGTTCAATGGCTGTTTGTAGCATATGATTTCTTAAAATATAGACTGGATTAGCCTTTTTCATTTCCGCATCAAGTACATCAATATCTTGCTGCTCACGAATACTGTGATATTGCGTCAAGAAGCTTTCAAATTGAAAGCGATCTAGGCAATCATCTTTAATAGCTTCATATTCTTTATTCTGTAAGCGAAGAAAACTGTTGGTATAGTCGAGTTGCTCACTTTGTAGAATTCTTAAAAATGCCATACCGCAATCAAAACTATCTTTATGGAAGGCAGGTAGTCCAAGTTTTTGGCATAGCCCATGGGTATAATGTTCTAGAAAGGTCGGTTCAAAATGCTCTAAACATTTGACGAGGTCTTGCTTAAATTGTTCTTTATTTTCTGCTTGTGCTAGTGGAATTAAATTGTTTAACCAATTCCATAAATTCCAATGTGCAATACTCGGTTGGTTTTGGTAGGTATAACGGCCATTGTAATCACTATGATTGTTGATCCAATTGGGACGGAAACGCTCCATAAAACCATAAGGGCCAAAATCAAGGGTAGAACCTGTAATATTGAGATTATCCGTATTCATAACACCATGAGCAAAACCCACCAATTGCCATTTGGCGATCATGATCGCAGTGTTTTGAATCACTTGCGTTGCAAATGCTAAAACAGTGTCTTCAAACTTTTGTTGTTCAGTACTCAAACATTGTGGATAGTGCCATTCAATACATTTTTGGGTAAATTCAGTGAGTAACTCAGGCTGATATTGATTGATCCATTCAAAATGCCCTAAACGGATGTGGCAATCCGAAGTGCGTAACATCATTGCACCAAGTTCAAGTTTTTCTCGTTGTACGCCTTGGGTTGAGGAGGTAAAGCCTACGGAATTGCTTGAAGGAACCCCCAGTGCATTGAGTGCATGACCTGCTAGATATTCACGAATCACAGAACGTAATACAGCACGTCCGTCTCCCATACGAGAGTAGGGAGTTGAGCCTGCGCCTTTTAAATGGAGGTCAATGGTTTGACCTTGTTGATTTAAAATTTGCGCTATCAATAGGCCACGCCCATCCCCCAATTGACCTGCCCATTGTCCAAATTGATGCCCTGCATAAACCATGGCAAGGGGATGAAATTCAGGAAAGGTTTTTTGCCCGCTACAAATCTTGACCCATTGGGTCTTTTCATCTTCAGACCATTGTAATTCATCCGCAAGTGCAGCATTAAAATGCCCAGCCTTTGCACCTTTCAGTGGGCTAGGCATTTGCTCATGATAGAGCTTTGAATCGAGAAATGGGTAACGTGGGGCAAATTGCATAGCGATCGGTCACAATGGTTTCACTTGTCCTCTCAATATAGCAAAGTTTTAAGCTGTTGAGATAATGTCGACTGTTTTAGTCGACAATAAATAGCTTTGCACCAAATGTGGTGGAAGAACGATGCGCTTCAGCTTGGTCTGCAACTTGATAACTCATCCCTGCTTTTAAGGTAAAGGTACGTCCATCATCAAGTTCAGTGTCCAATTCACCTTCTAAGCAAAACAGGATATGACCTTTAAGACACCAGTGGTCAGCCAAATAATCTACAGAATATTCGACCATTCGCACTCGAATATTATCAAATTGTTGTGTGCGCCAAAGCGCAAAACCTTGCTCACCCTCATGACGCGTTGTTGGAACTTCTGACCAGTTGGTAATGCCAAAGGGGATGTTATTAATTTGCATATTATTTTCTCTCAATATTATCAGTAGGAATGTCTGTAAAACTGGATAAAAGAAAAGCCCCTTTCGGAGCTTTGCTTTTGATGTGTATTGAGAGTTAAGAAACAACGTTCTTTTTGATTCCACGCATCAATGTTTCTAAACGTTCACGATGGAAAGCAAGTTTCTGTTCGACCAATTGGAAATCAACTTTGAGTTTGACATCCATTTGGTGAATTTTCTCAGCAACAGATGCTTTTTTCGCTTGTAGCTCTTGTTCTTTTAACGCAGCCCAATCATTTAATGTATTGGTGAATGCTTCATATTCTTGCGATACTTTTTGTTTCATCGCGATAATATCTGCATTGACGTTATGACCATAAATCGCTAAATCCTGTTCAGCATATTTAAATCTCATCGCCAATTCCGCTTTTTTGATATTAAAGCTTGGGATACGACGTAGGTTCTTGGCTAAACCGATTTTAGAGCAGGACCAAATCAACCATTTTGTTGGATCATATTGCCACCATTTCACACCATTACGATAATCGTATTGGAAAATATGGTGATAGTTATGATAACCCTCGCCCCATGTTGCAATGGCAAGAACAAAGTTATCTCGTGCAGTATTTTCGTCAGTATAAGGACGTTTGCCCCACATATGACAGAGTGAGTTGATAAAGAATGTTACATGGTGGCTAATAATTAAGCGGAGTAAACCACCTAAGAGTAGTACACCCCACATGTCACCTACAGCCCACCCCAGAGGAACTAAAATCGCAGCATGTACGGCAATAACAAGTGGGACATAATACTTGTCTTGGAACATAACCACTTTGTCATTCAACAAATCAGGTGCATTTTTATAATTTGATTCAGAAGCGGGATAGTTACGTAACATCCAGCCAATATGAGCGTACCAAAAACCATTGTTAATCGAATACGGATCTTGATCTACATCATCCACATGGCGGTGATGTGTACGGTGACCAGAAGCCCAGAACAAAATACTGTTTTGAACAGCAAAAGTTCCCATGATCATCAAAATGATTTTAAGTGGTAAAGTCGCTTCGTATGCACGATGTGCCCACAAGCGATGATAACCTGCAGTAATACCTAAACTACTGAGACCGAGTAAAACGAATAAACTAATCCAAGCTGCCGCACTAAAATCATGGTGGTAGGCATATAAAGGGATCGCAATTACTGCCACAAGGGGTAAAAACACCAAGGCAAAAACACCGATCCAATTTATTGGGGCTTTGGGTAGGGGAGCATTCATCTCCAACAGCACTCCTAAGAACCTTAATCAGGTAAAGTTAAACGCATAGCTTCAGCATTTTTCTAGGCTATACTTTCACAGATATTATCATGGGCGAACATGTGTTCACTAGTATTAGTGTACATCTGTATTGTATAAAACAGTAACAGAATAAAACATGAATTCTAGCGGTTTGATCGAAAAAAATGAATGGTTAAAACGTCGTATTTAAATGTCAAAATAGTGTAAGAATTTTTCTGTCTTATCCAATTTGATTTTTAAGGGTTTAGACGCTTGATTCTCAAGTTAAATTTTAATTTTTGAAACCCTCTAAAGTTCAAAATAAAATTCTACTTTATTGTGTTATTAAATGGATTTGAGTTATTGAATTTGTGCTAAGGCAAGCTGCATCATTTTGGGGAAATCTGTAATTAATCCATTGATCCCCAAATCTCTTAAATGCTTAGCGCGCTCAATATCATTGACGGTCCAAACACTGATGTCCAAACCTGCACGCTGGGTTGCTTGAATGAGCTCATCTGTTGCCAATTGATTCATCCATCCAATCTGGCAGCATCCCAGTTGTAATGCTTGTTCGATTGCACGTTGTTGGATGTCATCTTCAATCAGTAGACCACGTTTAAAACTTGAGTTTTGCTGTTGTAAGGCTTGATGTATTTTTAAATCAAAACTGGTAATCGCCGCAACATTTTCAAAACCTTGCAGTTGTTTTTGTAATTCGATGATGAGTTTTTCAGCGTGTTGCAATGTTTCTACAGCTTTCACTTCAACTTCAATATGCTCAAAGTCCTGCATAATCTTTAGGCTTTGGCTTAAGGTTGGGGTAATTTGTTTTTCCCAATCCATCCAGATATTGGCTTGGTTATAGGCCGCTAATTCAGCGCTGTTTAAATCATACAGTGCTTGATCTATTCCAGTTGTTCTTAAAAAATTATCATCATGCATGATAATGAGTTCATCATCTTTTAATTGTCGAACATCGAATTCAACTGCACGGATACCTAAATCGTGAATATATTGAAATCCAGCTAGGGTATTTTCAGGTGCTTCACCACGCGCGCCACGATGTCCGATAATTCTCATAATGAACTCACATACTCATTTTCATCTGTCTGGTAATCGTTTAAGTCTTACTTTTAGCAATAACTTGACTTTATCATACTGTTAAAAATTTACTTTTAGACAGTGATTTATCGTTAAATCGTGTCATTGATGTTCTTTTGCCAAAGCACTTCACTACCGCCTTCTGCGCGTTGTAAGGTGCGTGAAGCTACAAAAAACCAGTCGGATAATCTGTTAATTAATTGTAGAGCAGTTGCTTGAATATTTTGATCACGACTGTGTACAGTCATTAAGCTGCGTTCTGCTCGACGACATACAGCACGTGCTTGATGTGCATAACTACATGCTAAAGTTCCAGAGGGTAGAATAAAGTCTTTGAGCATTGGTAAGTCTTCATTCATTTTGTCGATTTCCTTTTCAAGGAATTCAACACAAACAGGTTGGAGTAAGTTGTAGTTGGGAATACAGACTTCACCACCCAAATCAAATAGCCAGTGTTGAATCAAGCTCAGTGATTTATCCCAATGGGCTTTATCAACGATGTTACTCATTGAAATTTGTGAACGTAATACACCAACAATAGAATTTAGTTCATCTACATCACCGAGAGCGGTAATACGTAAGTCATCTTTCGCTACGCGAGAACCGTCTCCTAATCCTGTGGTGCCTGAATCGCCTGTACGGGTATAAATTTTACTTAAACGATGTCCCATAATTTTGTCCTAGATAAAAATGAAAAGATAAACAATAAAAAAGGATAATGTCGGTCAAAACATTATCCATAAACTGCGCTGTTTTAGATATTTTTTTGGGTGTAGCTTTTAGTAGCGGAAAGTTACCCCAGCAGATGCAAGTCGACCACCGTTGATATAGTAAACACCACTACCGTTATATGCTGTCTTATAATTAACATCACCAATGTTTTCAATATTGGTAAAGAGTTTAATCATTGGAGTCGCTTGCCAGTAAGCATTGACATTAGTACTAACATAACCAGGCGTTGTGGTTGGTGTGGTCGATGGGTAATCTGCAAAATCTTTTGAATTAGATTTTGCGACGACAGATGCAGAAATACCATATACGCCATCATCCCAACCTGTAGTTAGAGTTAAACTTTGGCGTGGTCGGCGAGTCAAATCTTTTTTAGTTTCATCATCTTTTGCTTGAACATAAGCATAAGTTGTAGTTAAAAAGAGTTTATCTTGTTGCCATTTAAATGAAGCTTCACCACCAGTAAAGTTTGCTTTATTTACGTTAACTAATTTACCCGCCTGATAACTAATCAGGTTGTCTACTTTATTGCGATAGATAGATAAACCTAAATCAATATTATGATTGAGTTTTTGATCGACACCGATTTCATAAGAAAAGCTTTCTTCTGGTTTTAAATCAGGATTTGCTCCCCAAGAAATTGCATATAAATCATTGGTTGTTGGTGCACGAAAAGCTGATCCCACATTTGCATAGATGCTTGTAAGTGGTAAAACTTGATAACGGACAGCACCTTGACCCACTGTGTGTGTACCAAACTTATCGTTGTCTTCTACACGAATACCGACTTGAGTTTCTAGACCATTGTGTTGATATTGATGCTGTGCAAAATAGCCAATAGTATCTACAGATTCTTTGTATTTAACATCTTGTCCGCCAAACAGATTTTTCGAATAAACATCACCTTTAATATCTTTAAAGGTTGAGCCGAATAAAATGTTTTGAGCAGGTGTCATTTGCCATTTTGTATAGAGCTCAGCTTCTTTGGTTGTACTATGTACATAATCTGGAGAACTATTTTGCTCAATATTGTCTTTAAATTGCGAAAGTCGGGCATGAAGTGCGACATTATCTAAAATATCGACTCGACCTTTTACATTAATGATTTCGTTTTTAAAATCTTGAGAAACAAGATTACCGTAATTGTCATAATCGCTATAGCCTTGATTTTCACTATAATCGACTGAGGCTGCATAGCGCTCTTTTTCAACACCTATTTTGGCACTATAACCCTTTTGATCAAAACTTGCTTTCTTGTTGTTTTTTGCATCTGTTACAGGAGTACCATCAGTTTCTAGGCGTTGTCCGCGAACTTGGGCATAGAAACCATCTTGAGCAAGATCAGCCCCAATCACTGCCTTATAGGTGTTATTTTCACCCATTTCACCAGTAACAAAAGCGCCTGTTTTTTCAGGTGTTTTGGAAATCAGCTGAACTACACCACCAATCGCATCGGCACCATATAAAACTGAAGCAGGTCCTTTTAATACTTCAATTTGTTTAATATCTGTCGTATCAATAAAAGGTAAAGATGCTGCACCAGCAGTATTTGAGTTTAAGCGAACGCCATCTCTTAAAAGTAAAGTATGGTTAGAGTTTGTACCACGTAAGAAAATAGCAGCTGTTTGTCCATAGCCACCGCTTTGTACCATATTGATAGAAGCATCGTTCTGTAACAGTTGCGGTAAAGATGCTATTGGTGATTGTTCAAGAATCTTCGGCTCAATAATATTGATTCGAGCAGGAACTTCACTGATTTTTTGCTCAGTACGAGATGCTGTGACAACGATTGTATCGAGTTTCGAATTTGCTTCTGAATTTGAAGAAGTATCTGCAAAAGCAGTAGAAGATAACCCCATCGCAATAGCGACAGCACCTACAAGTGCAGTAGGTTTAAAAATAACAGACATGATATGCTCCATACATTCACTCCCCGTGAATGATTGAGTTTAAGGGCACAACAAGTTGGTATCCGGACTTAAATATAGAACCTAACGTGATTCAGATTATTCCACCTTCCCACAAAACATTGCAGTGGTGTAAGCCTTTTGACTTATAAAGAATAATATTTTCATTTTACCGTTGCGGGGGCAGTGTTGGATTTTCACCAACTTCCCAAAGCCTTAAGCTAGACTTGTTGCATTTGTGTGCAGTATAAAGTTTGTTTAGTGTATAAACAATGTAAAACAGATAATCCTATTGAACTTTAACGCAAGTGAATAAATTTGCTTTACAATGATTTGCTTAAAATACTGAAAAAATCAGTTTGATCTGAACAAATTCGAGTTCAAAGCTATGCGTACCCGTGCCAAAATTTGTGGGATTACACGACCCCAAGATATCCAAGCTGCTGTACAAGCAGGTGTAGATGCGATTGGTTTTGTGTTTTATGAACCTAGTCCACGTTATGTCACGATTGAATTGGCTCAGCAATTGGCACAACTGATCCCACCGTATATCAACATTGTTGGATTATTTGTCAATGCCAGTGCACAAAACATTGCACAAGTATTAGAGCAGGTGCCTTTGGATATCATTCAGTTTCATGGTGATGAAACCGCACAACAATGTCAGCAGATCGCACAGTATAATAAGCGTCGTTGGTATAAAGCGATTCAGATTAAACCCGATGCAAAAAATTCAGATATTATTACGACAATTCAGCAATACCAACAGGCTGGCGCAAGTGCTATGCTTTTAGATGCATGGCATCCTGAACTGAAAGGAGGGACTGGACACAGTTTTGACTGGTCTCAATTCCCTAAACTCGATATTGCTTTAATTTTGGCAGGTGGTTTAAAACCTGAAAATATTGAAGACGCTATACAAACGACTCAAGCGTATGCAGTCGATGTCAGCGGAGGCGTAGAATCCGCAAAAGGTATCAAAGACCAACAACTCGTAGAACGATTTATGCAAGGAGTCCAACGTGGATCAGCAAAGTAATCAACAAAATAGTGTGATTGACTATACCCAATTCCCAGATCAAAACGGGCATTTCGGTATCCATGGCGGACGTTTTGTGTCAGAAACTTTAATGGCAGCTTTAGAGGATTTAGAGAAACTCTATTTCCGTATGAAAGATGATGCGCAGTTTCTGGCAGAATTCGACCGTGATCTCGCTTATTATGTCGGACGTCCTAGTCCGCTTTACTATGCTGAGCGATGGTCGAAAGAGTTGGGTGGTGCGCAAATTTATCTTAAACGTGAAGACTTAAATCATACAGGCTCACATAAGGTCAATAACACCATTGGTCAGGCGCTACTTGCGAAGCTTTCTGGCAAAAAACGTATTATTGCGGAAACGGGTGCAGGTCAACATGGTGTGGCGACTGCAACAATTGCCGCGCGTTTAGGTCTTGAGTGTGTGGTATTCATGGGGGCTGAAGACGTAAAACGTCAGGCCATGAATGTCTACCGTATGCGTTTACTTGGTGCAACAGTTGTACCTGTAGAAAGTGGTTCTAAAACATTAAAAGATGCCATGAACGAAGCAATGCGTGATTGGGTAACCAATGTAGATTCGACTTACTATGTGATTGGTACGGTTGCAGGTCCACATCCATATCCGCAATTGGTACGTGATTTCCAATCGATCATTGGTCGTGAAGCACGTAAACAAATTCAAGAGCAAGCAGGTCGTTTACCAGATGCTTTGGTTGCATGTGTCGGCGGTGGTTCAAATGCAATGGGCTTGTTCTATCCATTCTTAAATGATCAAGACGTCAAAATGTACGGTGTTGAAGCCGCAGGTTTAGGCATTGAAACAGGTAAACATTCAGCACCATTAAATGCAGGCCATGTTGGTGTTTTACATGGCAACCGTACTTATTTAATGTCAGATGAGCAAGGTCAGATTATTGAAACACATTCAATCTCAGCAGGCTTGGATTATCCTGGTGTGGGTCCTGAACATAGTTTCTTAAAAGACATGCATCGTGTGAATTATGTGCCAATTAATGATACAGAGGCTCTTCAAGGCTTCCGTGATTTGACTCATATTGAAGGGATTATTCCTGCATTGGAAAGTTCACATGCAATGGCTTATGTGACTAAACTCGCGCCAACAATGTCGAAGGATCAAATTATTATTGCGACGGTATCGGGTCGTGGTGACAAAGACTTAATGACTGTTGCACGTATTGATGGTGTTGAAATGGTCGAGATGTAATTCATCTTACTCGATCAATTTAAAAGCCTCTTTTATAGAGGCTTTTTTATTTCTGGACTAGACAGGATCATGGGGAAACTCTACAAAAAGCACATGGAAATCATGAGCTAAATTACCCAAAATTTAATGAAAATAATCGGTTAATTTTTTATATGCGTTTTTTACAACGGGTTCGAGCTGAACCTTTTCCTGAAAAAATTGTCTGGGGATGGAAAGACACATTTGCGATTTGTATCATCCCTTTAATTATTTTAAATGGCTTTATTTTAGAAAAAATCTTTGGAATCTCGATAGCTGTTAGTCTGGGTGATACCATTTTAAGAGGCGTGCTATTTATTTTAGTGTGCTACTTATATAAGGATATGTTGCTTACACATTGGCAAAAGTATAAACAGGCCTTTTGGCGCTCAAGTGTCTTGGTGGTGGTTGGTGCAATCGTGTTACAAGTAGTAATCACATTGACACGTCAGCTTTTACCCCTTGGGTCGAGTACACAAGAAAAAGACCTGATTGACCCTGAATATATTCCTTTTCTCAGTCTGTTGATCATTAGCTTGGGTCCACTATTTACTGCGCTTTTAGAAGATATTGTGTTTCGCTATACTTTATTGCAAAAGTTATTTATCCAAGCGTGGTTATGGCGCATTGTACTGATTATATTGAACTCTATATTATTTGGTCTGATCCATTATTATAATTTTGATGGAAATTTAATCTCGACAATCAGCTTTATGAGTGCAGGTTTATTTTTAAATCTGATCTATTTGTGGACACGCAATATTTGGCATGTATTACTCATTCATTTTTTGAATAATGCCATATTATCTGTGGGTGGGATTTTATTATTAAAACTTGTTCAAACATTAACTTAGTGACTGAATATGTCTAGTTTATTTATCGTTATGTTGGGTGGCCGTCATGCACGTGCCAATGTTGAAGTTCATGATGTGGTTCTTGCCGTAGGCGATTCGCTTGAAGAGGTTTATCCTCAATTAAAAAATGCGTGGTTTGGTGAGCAACAGGGTTTACACATCGACGCATGGCAAAAATTACAGGCTTTAGTGTTTGAAAATAAAAAATATCAAATACATTTTACTGATGCGCAACCGAATGTATCAGATCAGAAGCTTTGGCTGATTAATTTAGGCGGCTATGATGCAAATGAGTTTGGTGAGTTACACCGCTATATCCTGATTGTTGCTCAAGATGCGATTGAAGCGAAAGCCAAGGGTAAACAGTATTTTGCAGGGCATTGGCAAAAGCCACATACCGATCGAGTTTTAGAGATAGATGATTGTCTGGCGATAGATCAGGTATATGGCCGTTATGTGCAATTGGTTGAAGTAGATTTGAATGCTGATTTTCATGCAGAGCTTGACCAAAGTGTTTGGGAGAATACCTATTTGACCATCTGAATTGTCATCGTTTGATCTGCTTAAAAGGGCGTTGTATTGCAGCCTTAAAAGATTAAGCGGATCTTAATTTTAAAAAATTGACATCAATCATTGCATTGCTCTCTCATAATCTAGTCAGTGTAACAACAGAATCTTCGCAATGTTTTCAGCAAGTATGCATAGACTTGAAACTCAAACAAAACACTGCGGAGTATGATCAATGAGTGGTTTATTAGATGAGTTAGGTAAAATTGCAGGTGCAGTGATTGCTGAGCAAAGTGTCGATAAGTTAGATCCTGATGCTGGCTTGCTAGAAAAAGCAGCTGGCGCATTTGCAGGTTATGAAGTCGCAAAAATTGCCGAAGATAAATTAGAAAATAGTGATGAGCAGCAGAAACCAGAGGATTAATTCAAAATCGCTAAACTCAGCTTTGGGCATTGATCTTAATCAATCCTGTATAAGATCAATAAACTACAGGGTTGAACAAGTTCAGTATTGGGATGACAGCTGTGATTAAAGAGAGGGCATATTCGATATGCTCTTTTTATTATCTGAAATAAAGATAAGCAATGAAGAAAAACATCCATAACGTAATAAAAATATGCTTTGCCCGTAAAGCATTGCCAATTCGATCTTTGCACAATGCTTATCAATAAAATCGCTATAAAATATGGAAAAAAAGCATTTCTTTGATAGATCAATACTCGTTATATTGTGCATCGTTATAATGAAACTACTAGCTGTACGCCATGTATTTATATACTGATTTCGATCAGCAACTGATCAATGAACGTGTTGCACAATTCCGTGATCAAACGGAACGTTATTTAGCTGGAAAACTCACTGAAGATGAGTATCGTCCATTACGATTACAAAATGGTTTATACGTACAGCGTTATGCGCCAATGCTACGTATTGCTGTACCTTACGGTTTAATGAACTCTAAACAATTACGTAAAGTTTCAGAGCTTGCCAAAGAATATGACCGTGGTTATGCACACGTTTCGACACGTCAGAACATTCAGTTTAACTGGCCTGCGCTAGAAAATGTGCCTGATATGCTTGAAGGTTTAGCTTCTGTTCAGATGCATGCGATTCAAACTTCAGGAAACTGTATCCGTAATACCACAACTGACCAATATGCTGGTGTTGTTGCTGGGGAAATTGCAGATCCACGTCCGACGTGTGAATTGATTCGTCAGTGGTCTACATTCCATCCTGAGTTTGCATTTTTACCGCGTAAGTTCAAAATTGCAGTTTCTGCACTTGAAGAAATTGATCGTGCAGCAACTTCATTCCATGACATTGGGGTGTATTTAACTCGTAATGAAGCGGGTGAGTTGGGTTATAAAATCAAAGTAGGTGGTGGTCTAGGTCGTACACCTATCATAGGTTCTATGATTCGTGAGTGGTTGCCACGTGAAGATTTAATTGCTTATTTAGAAGCAGTTCTTCGTGTTTATAACTTGCATGGTCGCCGTGACAATAAATATAAAGCCCGTATTAAAATTTTGGTTAAAGCACTAACACCACAAGTTTTTGCTGAAAAAGTTGAAGCTGAATTTGCTGAAACAATTAAAACCTTGAAAGTTCAACCTGAAATTTTGCAAAAATTAGACGAAGAGTTTATGCCGTTTGATTATCAAAATTATGCAGATGAAGATTTCAGTGGCTTATTTGCTGAATATCCAAAGTTTAAACAGTGGTTCAATATCAATACTAATGCACACAAAGTTGCAGGCTATCGTATTGTCACTATTTCACTGAAACGTGCAGGTATTGCACCAGGTGATATGACTGTTGAAGAAATGAATTTGATTGCAGATCTTGCAGACAAATATACATTTGGTGAATTACGGACCACACACGAACAAAATATTTCCTTGGTCGATGTACCTCAGAAAGATTTATTTGAATTGTGGCAAACGCTTGAAAAGAATAATCTTGCTCGTGCACATATTGGTTTTATTACCGATATCATTTGTTGCCCAGGCGGTGACTTCTGTTCATTGGCAAATGCGAAATCTATTCCAATTTCTGAAGCCATTACACGTCGTTTTGATGACTTAGATACAGTCTATAACTTAGGTCATATCGACTTAAACATTTCAGGTTGTATGAATGCTTGTGGTCATCACCATGTCGGCAATATTGGGATTTTGGGTGTGGATAAAAAAGGCGCTGAATTCTATCAAATTACCTTGGGTGGAAATGCAGACCATGATGCTTCAATTGGTGATATTTTAGGACCATCATTTGCAGCAGAATCTGTACCTGACATTATTGATGAAATTTTAAATACTTATCTTGATCTTCGTAACGAAGGTGAAGAGTTTATTGAAACTTATCGTCGAGTGGGTATTCAACCTTTTAAGGAGCGCGCATATGCTTAATACCGCACTTCAAGTCCTCTCTAAAGATGGCACTGTTGCAGACAATACCTATCAAATCATTGCTGAAGATGGAGTATTGCCACAAGGTGATGTGTTGTTGACCGTTGAGCAGCTGGATCAGCTTGCGAATGTGACGGGGAAAAAAGCACTATTTCTTACCGTAGATGCTTCACCTGAAACCAATACGTTTCCATTAGATCAGTTAGATGCGATCTTTATTGATTTCGCCGGTTTTAATGATGGTCGTGGTTATTCATTTGCTGCGTTGTTACGTCGCCAAGGCTATACAGGCGATCTTCGTGCAACAGGCGATGTGTTTAAAGATGTTTTGAACTATATGAAGCGTTCTGGTTTCGATACTTTTGTTGTGAAAGAAGGTAAAGATATCCATGAGGCAGCAGCAGGTTTAGGTGATTTTACTCAACCTTACCAAGCATCTACAGCTGTACCAAAAGCGCATTATCAAACAGGTGCTTGATTGTATTAAGTACTGATTTTGAAATGAAAGCCGAACGAAAGTTCGGCTTTTTATTGTTCTCAAGTTAAAGCTGGTGTAGCCATTGCTTATTATGAATATGATATGAACGATATAAATTGGTATTCGGCTTTATCTGTATCGTACCCAAATCAATATTGATTCAACATAAGATCATCTGTTAGTAAAACCTTTCTCTGATTAAAACTATTGATAAAAATTTCATCGTTGCATTTTTGCAATGTTGTAGGCTGGAAAAGTCTATATATCTACAACAATGAACAGCAGATAATTAAACAAAGATGATTCATGGTGGATGAAATGTTAAATCAAACAATGGGTGACTTATCGCTACTCAAAGGCTGGAACGCAACTTTACCCAATACTGAAGTCATGCCTGTACTATTTTTGGGACATGGTTCACCCATGAATGCGATTCAAACCAATGATTTTACCCGTACTTGGAACAGCATTGGTGCAGAAATGGACGTACAGCCCACAGCAATTTTATGTATTTCTGCACATTGGCTTACCCAAGGTGGTACAGCCGTCACTGCAATGCAACAACCGAAAACCATTCATGATTTTGGTCGTTTTCCTCAAGCTTTGTTTGATGTGCAATATCCTGCAACTGGAAATAAAGCTTTGGTTGAGACAACAACTGAAGCAATTCACAGTATAGAAGTTCATCATGATCATAGTTGGGGATTAGATCACGGAACATGGGGGGTGTTATGTCATGTATTTCCACAAGCCAATATTCCTGTTGTTCAATTGAGTGTCGACTATAGTCAAGGTGCCCAATATCATTATGACTTGGCTAAACAATTAGCGCAGTTACGTCGTAAAGGGGTATTGATTGTTGCCAGTGGTAATCTCGTACATAACCTAAGCAAAATTGCCTTTGATAAATTTGATGATCATTATGGTTATGATTGGGCTTTAGAAGCTGATGCAAAGATGAAAAATTTCTTAGCCACGCATAACCATCAAGCTTTAATTGACTGGCAAAAGCAAGGTGCTGAGTTTTTATTGTCGATCCCCACACCTGATCACTATTATCCGATGTTATATGCCTTAGGCTTACAGGAAGAGAAAGATGAGTTACATATTTTTAATGATCAAGCCGTCGCTGGTTCATTAACCATGACCTCATTTCGACTTGATCAACATTAATTTCAAATGTTAAGAATATAAAAGTTGGGTCTAAGGATTCAGCTTTTATAGTATTGGTGAAATTGAGTTAGTCATATTTATTCTCTCAAGATAGAATTCTTTTAAGATGACTACTTAATTTTTGAATATTAAAGCGTTATGTGGAATTTGTACTTAAATCTGTGTTATTACTAACTTAAATTATTATTTAATACATTATTTATGTGGCAATTTTTCAAAAATTTTTTTAAACAGTCTCAATCTTTGCCTCCTGTAAAAATTGAAGAAAATCAGCAGAAAGTTATTGTAAATACGATAACTCAGTCTGTTGTTCAAAATACTCAAAGCAGTCCAGATATAGATGATTATACATATAGGTTTAATGGAAAAGAGCTTACAGACTTTGAAAATTCATTATTAAAACTAAAAAGTTATGATGGTTACACAAGACAGAAAATGTTGAAAAAGCTTCAACAATGTTTTGAACCAGAGCTTTTTCCACATTTATTGTATCGCCTTAGTGATTATGTTGAAGTAAATCGTCATTTGGCTGCAGAACATATTGTGCGTTGGAGTCAACGACCTGAATTTTCTCAGCTTTGTAGTGATTATTTTTTTGAAATTTCAATGTTGCAAAATCGAGATCGAACAGATAGTGATTCGTTAAAGTTATTGCTATCGGAAGTAGCGAGCAATAGAGTTTACCTCTCAGAAACTTTAATAAATAAACAAGGTAAACTTCCTCGTATTTTATTAAAATTTATTCTTCAATATCAATGGATAGAAGAATACGAGTTACTTCAATTCTGTGGATTAGCCAAAGATCAACATATCCGAGCTTTTTGGTTCAAGCAGTTGATTCAACACAAAACTGATGAAGAAGTTCTGTATCAATTGAAGCAGAGTTCCAATAGAGATGTGCAATATCGTTTATTTGATTTTTTATACCAGAAAGATGTACTCACTACAGATGATTTAATCTTATTTTGGCATAGTAAATTTCTTACGATTATGGATTATGCCTATTTTGCTTTAAGATCAAAAAACTTTAATTTTGAAATGTATTTTAAGGCACACCCAGTTGAGCAGTTATCTACATTTGAGGTAAGGATTCGTGCACATCAATGGATGTTATTAAAAGGTGATCTAACTGAATTTTATACGATTATTGAGCAAGTCAATCAACCCTTAATTGTAGATTCAATCTTATCTTTAGCATTAAAACAAAAGTATATTGAAATAGATCAATATTTTAGTTTTTGTCGAAAAATGGGGCGGAAATTACATTTCTATCACTTGTCAAAAGCAAAAAAATACTTGAGTGAAAAACCTAGTCTAGATGAGCTTATTCACTATTCGTCATTCATCGATGATGGAATCAGTTTCCATCAACGGCTGGAATTGGTTAACGGCAGTAATTTTGCGGATCAACTATATTGGTATGTTAAACAACATGACTATATTGAAACAATCGAAGACCAACAGCTGTTAGGTTCTTATGTTCGCCAAAATTTACAAAATTTGAAATATGCAATATATGGCGTACAGTGGACAGAATCACAAAAAATTGAAATGCGTAGTCGATTACCTGATTTTACACAGTTATATCCAGATATCTTTGACGATCAAAACATTATAGTTCTATTAAGACCTTATCTAGAATAATGGTGAATTAATAAATTTATAGAAAAATGCTGTAGCTAATGATGGCTCTAATAGTAAAGGAAATAAGAAACCATAGATTGCACCGGTAATATGCGCGCGGTGATCGATTAATGGCGAATGTCCTGAACGGATTGCATACAGGCTATAGCATAAATAAATCGTCCCAAAAATAATCGCGGGCACAGGTAAAATATAGATATAAAGCATGCCCCAAGGGTTAAACAGAATCGCACTAAATAATACTGCATTAACGGCACCCGAAGCCCCTAAACTTCGGTAGGAATTTAGGGTTCGATTATGTAAATAGCTGGGAATCGCAGCAATGATGATGGCGCTGCAATAAAATAAGACAAAGCCCATACCACTTAAGTAATCACGGAAAAACCATTCAACATTTCGTCCAAAGAAGTACAAGGTAAACATATTGAAAAATAAATGCATACCATCTTTATGGATAAAACCATGGGTTAAAAAGCGATCATATTGACCATGCTTAATCGCTGAAACATTGAAAATCAAACGATTCATTACATTGCGTTGTTGCCAAGCAATAAAAGAAATCGCAAGTGTGATTAAAATAATCAGAAGGGTATGGGTAAGACCAGTGATCATATTGTTATAAATGACGTTGTTATCGTAACAGCAATATAACCTATATCATTGTCAATCAATAGGCTATCGCAATATTCAGTTCATTATCCTTCACTCAGTTGACAGTTTACCATCCAGCGAATACCAAACTGATCGGTGAAAGCACCATATAAAGCACCCCAAAATGTAGGTTCTAGTGCCATTTCAATATGCCCATTGGCAGAGAGTGCTGTAAATAATCGCTGTGCTTCATCCGCTTCATGAGCTTCTAAGTTGATCGAAATATAATGGTTGGTGCCTTTGCTGAAAGCCGCAGTATTAGGCGCGCAAAACTGTTTGCTGGTGTCTGAACCCATCAACACGGTAAACTCATTAATCGGTAAAGAAACATGTAAAATATAGTTTTTTTCTTGGTCTGGCACTTGGACATCGGGTAGTTCGGAATAACGTTTTAAAAATGAAAATTCACCACCAAAAACAGATTTATAAAAATTAAAAGCGGCTTCAGTCTGGCCTTCAAAGTTTAAATAGTGATTGAGTTGCATTGTGATTGTCCATTTTGTTGTTTTGAAGTGATTAATTTATCAGCTCATGGTTTAAAACTTGATGAATATTTTGTAATTGAAAATAAGAATCCCTCAATCATAAATGAGGGACTCTTATTTTCTAGATTATCGCTTTTGTCTGCTTAAAGTTGTTTATCTTGTTGTTGCTCTAATTTTAATTCCTGTTTATTGGCATAACCGTCAATATCTTCATTTTGAAGAACTTCATTTGGATTTGGACGATCTACAAAGCCAATTTTTGGTACAGGGATTTCAATCTGATTTTCCACAAAACGATTACGGATTAACTCATGAATTTCATCTTTGACTTGTAGATAGTTTGCTTGCATACACCACAGTGCAAATAAAATTTCAATGGAGGATTCTCCAAAGGCAGAAACAGTCACACGTGGTTTTGGATCTGCTAAAACCAACGGGTAATCGTTGGCAACATCAATTAAAACTTCACGAACTTTATTGATGTTCTCATTAAAGTTAATTGCAACCGTAATCGACAATCGCCGTATCGGGAATTTTGATAGATTATGTACAGGGGCGCGAATCAATTGCTCATTGGGGAGGCGCACATAGACATTATCCATGGTCAAAAGCTTCACGGAAAGTAAGTCAATGGAAATCACTTCACCTTCAATGGTATGTCCACGAATCAGGGTGATTTGAATTGTATCGCCAACTTCAAATGAACCTTCGCCAATTAAAAATAAACCACTGATTAAATTCGATGCTGAAGTTTGTGAGGCAAAACCCAATGCAACAGTTAAAATCCCTGCTGCGCCTAAAAATACGCTGAGTTTAAAGCCCGCTTCTTTTAAGCTGGCGATCACAAACAGTAAGAAAATAAAATAAAAAATACCTCTACGCCAAACCAAACGTTGATGTGCATTAAAGCGTGCACCTATGGTGCGGATAAAGGTATTGGAAATAACACGTGCCAGTACAAAACCAACAAAGCAGAGGATCAGAGCAACAGCAATTTCACTTAAGCGGTCGACATTTACATTGGTAAAGATGCCTTTTAGGCTATTGGCAATGTCTTTGGGAATATTGGATTCAGCCATTTTTACCTCATCCCTTAGAAAAATGAATCAAACATATTGAACAAAGCGCCACCTGGTGAGCGTGGCGGATGTACATAAATCACTTCGCCGGCCAAAGGTGGTGTACGATTTTCAATTCTTACACGGGCAGGGCGGTCATTGCCTTCATACACGACCTTGATTTGTGATGTCCATAAACGTCCTGTGCTTTCACTATAAAATAAAGGTAGCGCAGGAACAGGCACATTCATACGGTCAAATCGAAGCTGATGACTACTGACATTGTGGAAATCAATCGGTGTCACTGCACGAAAGGCACGTGGACGTAATAAATTTAATTCGGTACGACCATCGACTGAGGTGGCATAACACATTTCACCTGTGCGGTGATCAGGGCCAAACCATGTATCCTTAGGTAAAATTACAGGAATATCAAATAAGGGTTCTTTTTGAGCTTGTACAAAACCTGAAATCCACAGGGGTGTACTGATGTAGAGTGTACCGCGTTGGCCTGCTGGAATATAAATTGGATCGACAGGACGAATCACTACAGAGCGATCAGCTAAACGGGGCATGAGTTGAAACGCTTTATGGGTCTCGCGAAACATATAGCGTTCAACATGTACAGGTTCAGGAAAACCAAAATTTACATCATGGATTTTATGCCATTGCTGTTCATAGTCATATTGGAATTTTGGACGATAATATTCCAAGCGCCATTCTTGCAGACCACGAGTAATGCGCATCATCATAGAACCAAATTGCCATGCTTTGGATTGGTTCAATTCAAACAGTTGTTCTCCCCACCACTTTAAATCAGGGAGTTCTGGTTCCAGATGTTCTTTCTTCTTAGACAAAAGTGTTTATCCCATTCATAAAATCATCATCAAATCTTTAACAAACAGACTTCACGCTGTCATGAGCATAGAGTACACTCAAAGCAATTTAAATCATTAATATAAGTTGTAATGCAAGTTCTCAAACAATTACAAATACCATATAGTTTTGCAAAACGGCATGGAGTGCTGTTGCGTTATGAAGGTGATCAAGTTTTTATTGTTCGCCGTCAGGATACCGCACAAATTGCGATTCAGGAAGCCCGCCGCTATCTCGGTCGTACAGCACAACATCAATTATGTAATGAAACTGAGTTTAATCACATGCTCAGTTCAAGCTATGCAGGTGAAACGGGCGAATCACAACAGGTTGCCGCTGGTCTTGAAGATCACCCTGATCTATTGAGTCTGGCCGATCAGATTCCTGAAACTGAAGATTTGATGGATCAGGAAGATGATGCACCAATTGTGCGACTCATTAATGCTTTATTGTCTGAAGCGATTCGAGTCGGGGCTTCAGATATTCATATTGAAGCCTTTGAAAAGAAATTATCTGTTCGCTTAAGGGTAGATGGGCAATTGCGTGAAATCGTACAGCCTCGTCGTGAACTTGCGCCATTGTTGGTATCGCGTATTAAAGTTATGGCAAAACTCGATATTGCAGAAAAACGTATTCCACAAGATGGTCGTATTTCTTTACGCCTTGCAGGACGTGAGGTGGATGTCCGTGTTTCGACCTTGCCATCGTCGCATGGTGAACGTGTCGTTATGCGTTTGTTGGATAAACAAGCGGGTCGACTCAACATGACCCATTTGGGTTTAATGAAGCCTGACTATGAGCGTTTAACCCAATTGGTTCATCGTCCACATGGCATTATTCTAGTCACTGGCCCTACAGGGTCGGGTAAAACGACGACTTTGTATGCCGCGCTTTCTGATTTGAATGATGGTTCTAAAAATATCCTCACTGCTGAAGATCCGATTGAGTATCAACTTGAAGGGATTGGGCAGACTCAAGTGAATACCAAAGTGGATATGACCTTTGCCCGTGCGTTAAAAGCCATGCTTCGTCAAGATCCAGATGTGGTGATGGTGGGGGAGATCCGTGATTTGGAAACGGCTGAAATCGCAGTTCAAGCCTCTTTAACAGGTCACTTAGTTTTGTCTACGCTACATACCAATACTGCAATTGGTGCTGTGACCCGTTTAAAAGATATGGGCATTGAACCCTTCTTATTATCCAGTTCATTGATTGGGGTGATTGCCCAGCGTTTAGTTCGGACATTGTGTTCTCATTGTCATACATGGCGTGAAGCAGATGACTTTGAAAAAGATGTGTTTAAACCTGTGAGTTTAGAATCGAATTTAAAACTACCTGTACCGAATGGTTGTGATTTTTGTTCCCATACGGGCTTTACAGGACGTACTGCGATTTATGAAATTGTGCCGATTGATGAGCAGATGCGCCGTTTGATTCATGGTAATGCAGCAGAATATGAGCTTGAAGAATATGCACGTAAAGATGCAGGTTCAATTCGAGATGATGGTTTACGTAAAGTATTAGCGGGTAAAACCACAATGGAAGAGGTTTTACGTGTTACCAATGAAGCGGCTGAATAATTGAAAATTATTTATCTATCTTTTTAAAATTTTCTCAGAGTATGCTTTAGGCTTTATAATTTAGCTATAAATTCTACAGAGCCTTTAGTTACTTTTATAAGTATAGTTTCTGGTTCGTTCTCAGGTGTTAAAATAATCTGCTTATTTATTAAATTCGAAATACAAATCATGTAGTTGATGATTTTTTCATGGTCTTGTAGTGAATTAATATCATTTGGATTAATATCATTTTCAATTTTGTCGACTAAGAAAAAATGATTATTTATCTGAGTTTTGTCTAAATAGAGATTAGCATGTCAACATAGATTATGAGCGTCATTTAAACATTCTTGAAGGACTTCAAAATTAATTTGGCTCTCATTCTTTTGTGTCTGCTGGTTAAGCCATTTGATTGTATAATTTTCATTTACAAAGGCAGTCCATTTTTCAGGTCTTTAATATTAGTATCGAATATATAAAGGTCTCTTAGAGTATCATCGCAATAATATATTTTATCTTTTAGTTCTACCCAGTCCATAAAAAACCAACCAGAAAAATAAAAGTAAGCATTACCCCTACCTAAAAATAAATTTATACTTCTAGGTAGGTTTTATCATAGCATTAAACAATCACATTCAATGTCACATCAATATTGCCACGAGTCGCATTTGAATATGGACAAACGATATGTGCAGCATCTACTAATTTCTGTGCTTCTTCTTGCTCTAAACCTTCTAAATGAATATTTAAAGTCACTTGAATACCAAAACCAGTAGTAATTGGACCAATACCAACATCACCTTCGATATAAACATCTGGGGTAATTTTTAAATGATCACGATTTGCAACGAACTTCATCGCACCAAGGAAGCAAGCAGAATAACCTGCTGCAAAAAGTTGTTCAGGATTGGTACCACCACCAGCCCCGCCCATTTCTTTAGGCACTGCTAATTTAACATCTAAAATTCCGTCTGATGATGTTGCACGACCATCACGACCGCCAGTTGCTTTTGCATGTGCTGTATAAACCACTTTTTCTAAAGACATCGGAAATCTTCCATTTTTGATTGTGTTCAATTATATCGTATACGATATAAATATTTAAACAAGTAGCGTTTGTGTAAAATTTGATAACTTTAGTTTGAAATATTTTCGCGTAAATTTGAAAGAAGATCTTTCAATTGAGTAATGCTGTCTAAATCACAAGCACTGGCTTGAGCAACTTGTAATGGAATATCCACTGCTTTTAATTTTAGTGCATGACCTTCAGCAGTGAGGCTGATAATCACTTGACGTTCATCTTTCGTAGAACGTTCGCGGTTAACAATACCATTACTTTGTAATTTTTTGAGTAAGGGGGTAAGCGTAGATGATTCTAAAAAGAGTTTTTCACCGATTTCAGACACAGTTAGACCATCTTTTTCCCAAAGCACTAACATAACTAAATACTGTGGATAGGTCAGTCCTAGTGGTGTGAGTAATTTACGATAAAGTTGATTTAATGCTAAGTTTGTAGAGTAAACAAGAAAGCAGAGTTGATGATCAAGATTTAAGTTTGAATAGTCTTGTTGCATGCTTGTCTCGTGAAGATATTACGCCTCACAAGTATAACGTTGTTTTGTCTTGTTCAGGAAATAAAAGTCATTAATGGCAATACGGACTTAGAATGACATCAATTTGCGATGTTGCATTAAAGGCATTGATTCACGAATTGAGCGCTGCTCATTCAAATTAAAAGGAACTGTCATCAATTGCGCACCTTCTGCATCTGTGATCGCTAAAATTTGTCCACGACTATTAGTTGCGCCAGCATGTCCCCAGGTTTGACGTTTTTCACCATGCCAACCTTGTTGTGCTGCACCTAAAACATGACATTGACTGTCCATCGCACGTGCTTGAAGTAATAACTGCCAATGCATTTGGCCTGTGGTATAGGTAAATGCAGCTGGTGCAGTCAAAATATTTGCACCTTGCGCTCTCAAGGTGAGTGCAAGTTCTGGAAAGCGTAAGTCGTAGCAAACCATCAAACCGATTTGTCCAAAAGGTGTTTTCGCGACAACAACATCACTGCCTGGTTCAAAAAACTGAGATTCTTGATACCCGCCAACAGCGTCACCCACGTGTACATCAAACAAGTGAATTTTGTCATAACGTGCTTCAGTGCCTTCTGGACTGATACATAGGCTGACAGTACGAACTCGACCATCAGCAATAATTGAACCATCTGGACGGAAAGGGCAAGGTAAAGTCCCTGCAACAATCCATATTTGATAATGATGTGCTAAGTTTTCTAAACGCTTTTGAATTTCTTCAAAACGTGCAGCAGTTTCCCGTTGTTTACCTGCGGCAAAGCAGACAAAATTTTCAGGAAACACAATCAAAGAAGCGCCATCAGCTTTACTTTGTTGTATCAATGACTCAATCACACTGAAGTTTGCTTCGATGTCATTTTGAGAGTTCATTTGAACAACGGAAAGTAAAGTCATGGGCTATCCCTGATAAAGCAATCTTGAGATGATTAAGCGTTTTGCTGGTTTGAAGATACACATTCCATAGTATCTTGCTGCTTTTCAAGTTGTTTAACTAATGGCTCGAACATATTTTGGTTGTTTTCATTGAGCTTCATTAAAGTTTTATGTGCATCGAGAACGGTACACAGCATTGTGCTGTGATTAACATTATCGTCAATCAAAGCATTGGTGCACACTTGAGGGTCACCACAGTAATTTAAAATGACAAAAACCTGCCCTAAGCCCATGCTATTGGCTAGAGTGGTAATATCTGGATTTGTGGACAGCATCACCGCTTGGATGTGGTGTACTTGTTTCAACTTTAAGCCAAGCTTGGCAAGTATTCCAAGAACTGTACTATCAATAAATGTGGTTTGGGTTAAATCAACAATTGCGCCAATGACGTTTTTTTGTTGTTCAATCCTTGCCAAAAGTTTGTCTAAACTAATACAAGATTGGGCTCGCACTTCACCAATAAGTTTGAAAATATGCGTTCCATTCAAGCTTGCATATTCAACATGACCTGTTGACATATAAATGCCATTTGCAGAGAAGGATAGGAAAATTATCACATAGCGCAAGTCTATACTCAAGCGTTTGCGTATAGGTTATTAGTCTAATTTGTTATATATGTTTGATTATATTGTTAATTCATTCTGCGGAGACTGAGGATTGCTATGTCATCTGCTACATGTTCTGGTGCACGGAATGATTGATTTTGCAAATGATAGACCAATTGTGAGAACTGTTCATTCAAACCACCCGAGAATGGTTCAAGGGCACCATCAGAACAAATAATAAACCGCGCATGCTTAGTTAAGGTACATTGAAACTCTTCAACCTCTAAGTCTTCGGTGAGTCCTAAAGGAAAACTGCTGGTATTCAAAACACGAGGGGCTTGGTTGGGTTCAAAAATAATGGGGGGAGGGTAATGCCCTGCACTTGACCATTTTAAAGCATGTGTTTCTAGATTTAGAATTCCAGCCAACATTGTGATATGTTTTTCAATATTTTCTTGAACCAGCATACCATTGAGTTTTTTAATCAATTCTCTTGGTGTTTTCGAGCGACCATGAAAGGCAGCCATCCAAGATGTCAGTAAAGAGCTGGTTACCCCATGACCCGATACATCGGCCAAATAGAACATGATTTCTTTATCACTGATTTTCCAGTAATCATACCAGTCACCAGACAAATACGCAGAAGGCTGGAAAAGCGTCTCAACTTTATAGTTTTGTAGTTCAATTGGATTTGGAAGAAGTTTTTTTTGTAGTTCTGCGGCAGAAGGTAAATCACGGCTATCTTGATTACGTTTATATTGCGCATCAATTTTTAATAAAGAATCTTCAAGATTGGCGGGAAGCTTGGTCCAGATCCAACCCGCAAGGGCGCCAAGCTCCCATGCTTGGGAAAGTTCGCTTCCTTCATTTTCTTGCGCAATCACAATGGTAGGCAAAGCCCATTGGTACTGTAAAAAATCGTGGACGTCTGCAATTGCAATAATTGTTGGATCATAACGATGAATGTCTTCAATGGTAATCATCTGCAAGCTAGGAAGCGTATCTAATACTTGTTCTAAGCTTGAAATTTGGCGACTGGGTTGAATGAAATACATAGAAGAAATGAATGATCCTTAATCGGTATAAAAGCATTATCCAGTAGATTTACTATAGATGACACCACAATGCTAGTAAAACCATATGAATTACTAGCAAATAAGTTTAACAAAATATTGTGGTTATTTGTCTGCGTTTGTATCAGCAGGACTATTGCTATCATCCTCGTCATCATCTACAAACGCCACAGCTTCCTGTCCACGGCCTTTTTTCTCAGCGATTTGGAATGCTAAACGTTGTAAATAGATATCGCGAATTGCTGAGTAACGATCACCTTGCAATACACTTTCCACATCTAGAAGTTTAGAACGAGTATTAATCCCACCTAATGCACGGTTACCCCAGATTAAACCCGTTTGATGGTTGTTATCCATTGGATAGGTAAGCGGATTGGCATAACCTTCAGCAACATAATCAACTGAGTGACGAAGTGTGCTTGGCCCTAAGATAGGCAGCATGACATAAGGACCACTTGGAATACCGTAGTAACCTAATGTGGTACCTAAGCTTTCTTCTTCAGTTGCTAAACCTAAGCGAGTTGCAGGATCAGCTAAACCTAAAGAGCTGACGGTGTTAATGGTAAAACGACCTAGAGACTTGGCTGCACGACTAAAACGCCCTTGAGCAAGTTGGTTGACTGCATTCCATGGTTCACTTAAGTTTTTACGAAATAAACTATATGAAGAACGTACATCACCAGGCACTTTTGCTTTGTACTGAACAGCAATAGGTCGAGCAACATTACGGTCGATCATGTCATTAAACGCATAAATTTCACGGTTCAATGGTTGTAGTGGATCTTTTACAGCATCTGGTTGAGCTGCATTGGCATTCACTTTTAAGTCATTTTTTGTGATGTTTTTAAGCTCTCTAAGGGCTTCAATTCTTGGGTGTTTAGAAGCTGCTTCGTTTTCTAGTACCGAAGAATTCTCTTGAGACGACTTATCATCTGAATCAGAGTTTGTAGAAACAGCATTGTCCGAATTCTCTTGAGCAGATAATTCGTCTTGAGCAAATACATGGCTAGTCAGACCAATGCTAAGTAAACAAGCCCAAAGTACATGATAAGGACGCATAGAATTCCTTGAAATATTCTTAAAGTAAAAGTAGTCGATAATGATATAGCTATATTAAAGACTTCATAATCGTATTCTAACAGTAGTTATTGCATATGTATTAAAGCAAATTTGATTAAAAAGTGTGAATAAATATGATAAACGAACATTATTTGTTCGAACAATTAAAATAATTAAAAAAAGGGGTTGTGTTGAGTTGTTAATGCTGTAGAATGCACATCCATCGGCGGTGATGTTAAATAAAACTTCTGATAAATCAGGCACTTGATTAAGTTGTTAAGATTTCGAATTGAGATTTTAAGATAAGGTTAGAGTTGGGTTTGTTAGAAAAAATAATTAACATTATGGATTGACTTTTTAGAGATAGAGAGTAGTATAGCCGACCTAGCTTGATGCTGACGAAGCATTGAGAAGATCATTAAGAGAATATGAAGAACAACTTGTGTGGATTTTTACTAATTGATTGATCGAAATATTATCATTGATTGATTGGTTTAAATTACTCGAAGTTTATTTGAGAGAATTTGTCAGTACATTGATGAGCCAGAATTGTGACCTTAAGTCACTAATGATTTTTAACTGAAGAGTTTGATCATGGCTCAGATTGAACGCTGGCGGCAGGCTTAACACATGCAAGTCGAGCGGGGGAGATTACTTCGGTAATTGACCTAGCGGCGGACGGGTGAGTAATACTTAGGAATCTGCCTATTAATGGGGGACAACATCTCGAAAGGGATGCTAATACCGCATACGCCCTACGGGGGAAAGCAGGGGATCACTTGTGACCTTGCGTTAATAGATGAGCCTAAGTCGGATTAGCTAGTTGGTGGGGTAAAGGCCTACCAAGGCGACGATCTGTAGCGGGTCTGAGAGGATGATCCGCCACACTGGGACTGAGACACGGCCCAGACTCCTACGGGAGGCAGCAGTGGGGAATATTGGACAATGGGGGGAACCCTGATCCAGCCATGCCGCGTGTGTGAAGAAGGCCTTATGGTTGTAAAGCACTTTAAGCGAGGAGGAGGCTCTTCTAGTTAATACCTAGGATGAGTGGACGTTACTCGCAGAATAAGCACCGGCTAACTCTGTGCCAGCAGCCGCGGTAATACAGAGGGTGCGAGCGTTAATCGGATTTACTGGGCGTAAAGCGTGCGTAGGCGGCTTTTTAAGTCGGATGTGAAATCCCCGAGCTTAACTTGGGAATTGCATTCGATACTGGGAAGCTAGAGTATGGGAGAGGATGGTAGAATTCCAGGTGTAGCGGTGAAATGCGTAGAGATCTGGAGGAATACCGATGGCGAAGGCAGCCATCTGGCCTAATACTGACGCTGAGGTACGAAAGCATGGGGAGCAAACAGGATTAGATACCCTGGTAGTCCATGCCGTAAACGATGTCTACTAGCCGTTGGGGCCTTTGAGGCTTTAGTGGCGCAGCTAACGCGATAAGTAGACCGCCTGGGGAGTACGGTCGCAAGACTAAAACTCAAATGAATTGACGGGGGCCCGCACAAGCGGTGGAGCATGTGGTTTAATTCGATGCAACGCGAAGAACCTTACCTGGTCTTGACATAGTAAGAACTTTCCAGAGATGGATTGGTGCCTTCGGGAACTTACATACAGGTGCTGCATGGCTGTCGTCAGCTCGTGTCGTGAGATGTTGGGTTAAGTCCCGCAACGAGCGCAACCCTTTTCCTTATTTGCCAGCACTTCGGGTGGGAACTTTAAGGATACTGCCAGTGACAAACTGGAGGAAGGCGGGGACGACGTCAAGTCATCATGGCCCTTACGACCAGGGCTACACACGTGCTACAATGGTCGGTACAAAGGGTTGCTACCTAGCGATAGGATGCTAATCTCAAAAAGCCGATCGTAGTCCGGATTGGAGTCTGCAACTCGACTCCATGAAGTCGGAATCGCTAGTAATCGCGGATCAGAATGCCGCGGTGAATACGTTCCCGGGCCTTGTACACACCGCCCGTCACACCATGGGAGTTTGTTGCACCAGAAGTAGGTAGTCTAACCGTAAGGAGGACGCTTACCACGGTGTGGCCGATGACTGGGGTGAAGTCGTAACAAGGTAGCCGTAGGGGAACCTGCGGCTGGATCACCTCCTTAACGAAAGATTGACGATTGGTAAGAATCCACAACAAGTTGTTCTTCATTGATGTATCTGAGGGTCTGTAGCTCAGTTGGTTAGAGCACACGCTTGATAAGCGTGGGGTCACAAGTTCAAGTCTTGTCAGACCCACCAAGTCTACTGAACACAGAAGAGCAGATATATTAAGATCTTAAGCTGGGGACTTAGCTTAGTTGGTAGAGCGCCTGCTTTGCACGCAGGAGGTCAACGGTTCGACTCCGTTAGTCTCCACCACTAATTACAGACTAAGTGATTACAGAACTTAGTAAGCCGATAGCTTATTAAGTTCTGTGATTTATCACAGTTAACTACTCGCTGACGAGGCGGTAGTGAATCATTAACAGAATATATTTGAGTTGAAATAATTGTTTAACTCGTTTTAGTTGATGTTAGCAAGCAATTGTTAATATTGAATGAAATGAGAACTAGCGATAAAACTGAATCAAGCGTTTTGGTATATGAATTAAATTGAAGCTGTATAGTGATTAAATTCACAGGCAACAAATAGAAGTGGTTGAATCCATATTGTTGATCCTCCTTGTAGGGATTAGCGACTGTTTGGGGTTGTATAGTCAAGTAATTAAGTGCATGTGGTGGATGCCTTGGCAGTCAGAGGCGATGAAAGACGTAATAGCCTGCGATAAGCTTCGGGGAGGCGGCAAATATCCTGTGATCCGGAGATTTCTGAATGGGGAAACCCACTTACCATAAGGTAGGTATCGCATGATGAATACATAGTCATGCGAGGCGAACGAGGGGAAGTGAAACATCTCAGTACCCTTAGGAAAAGAAATCAATTGAGATTCCCTCAGTAGCGGCGAGCGAACGGGGATCAGCCCATTAAGTTATATGTGTTTTAGCGGAAAGCTCTGGGAAGTGCTACCGTAGAGGGTGATAGTCCCGTACACGAAAGGGCACATATAATGATGACGAGTAGGGCGAGGCACGTGAAACCTTGTCTGAATATGGGGGGACCATCCTCCAAGGCTAAATACTCCTGACTGACCGATAGTGAACCAGTACCGTGAGGGAAAGGCGAAAAGAACCCCTGTGAGGGGAGTGAAATAGATCCTGAAACCGCATGCATACAAGCAGTGGGAGCCGACTTGTTCGGTGACTGCGTACCTTTTGTATAATGGGTCAGCGACTTATATTCAGTAGCAAGGTTAACCGTATAGGGGAGCCGTAGAGAAATCGAGTCTTAATAGGGCGTTTAGTTGCTGGGTATAGACCCGAAACCGGGTGATCTATCCATGAGCAGGTTGAAGGTTGGGTAACACTAACTGGAGGACCGAACCCACTGTCGTTGAAAAGCCAGGGGATGACTTGTGGATAGGGGTGAAAGGCTAATCAAACTCGGTGATAGCTGGTTCTCCCCGAAAGCTATTTAGGTAGCGCCTCGGACGAATACCATAGGGGGTAGAGCACTGTTTCGGCTAGGGGGTCATCCCGACTTACCAAACCGATGCAAACTCCGAATACCTATGAGTACTATCCGGGAGACAGACTGCGGGTGCTAACGTCCGTAGTCAAGAGGAAAACAATCCAGACCGCCAGCTAAGGCCCCAAAATTATAGTTAAGTGGGAAACGATGTGGGAAGGCATAGACAGCTAGGAGGTTGGCTTAGAAGCAGCCACCCTTTAAAGAAAGCGTAATAGCTCACTAGTCGAGTCGGCCTGCGCGGAAGATGTAACGGGGCTAAAACTATATGCCGAAGCTGCGGATGTATACTTAGTATACGTGGTAGGGGAGCGTTCTGTAAGCCGATGAAGGTGTATTGAGAAGTATGCTGGAGGTATCAGAAGTGCGAATGCTGACGTGAGTAACGACAATGCGAGTGAAAAACTCGCACGCTGAAAGACCAAGGGTTCCAGTCCAACGTTAATCGGGGCTGGGTGAGTCGACCCCTAAGGCGAGGCCGAGAGGCGTAGTCGATGGGAAATTGGTTAATATTCCAATACTTCTGTGTAATGCGATGAGAGGACGGAGAAAGTTAAGTCAGCCTGGCGTTGGTTGTCCAGGTGAAAGGCAGTAGGCATGCATCTTAGGCAAATCCGGGGTGCTCTATGCTGAGAGCTGATAGCAAGCTAGTTTACTAGCGAAGTGGCTGATACTATGCTTCCAGGAAAAGTCTCTAAGCTTCAGTTACACAGGAATCGTACCCGAAACCGACACAGGTGGTCAGGTCGAGTAGACCAAAGCGCTTGAGAGAACTCTGCTGAAGGAACTAGGCAAAATGGTACCGTAACTTCGGGAGAAGGTACGCTGCTGACGGTGATAGGACTTGCTCCTTGAGCTATTGGCAGCCACAGAAACCAGGCCCCTGCAACTGTTTATTAAAAACATAGCACTCTGCAAACACGAAAGTGGACGTATAGGGTGTGATGCCTGCCCGGTGCTGGAAGGTTAATTGATGGGGTTAGCGTAAGCGAAGCTCTTGATCGAAGCCCCAGTAAACGGCGGCCGTAACTATAACGGTCCTAAGGTAGCGAAATTCCTTGTCGGGTAAGTTCCGACCTGCACGAATGGCATAATGATGGGGGCGCTGTCTCCAGCAGAGACTCAGTGAAATCGAATTCGCCGTGAAGATGCGGTGTACCCGCGGCTAGACGGAAAGACCCCGTGAACCTTTACTGCAGCTTGACATTGAACTTTGATCTTACTTGTGTAGGATAGGTGGGAGGCTTTGAAGTAGTGACGCCAGTTGCTATGGAGCCATCCTTGAAATACCACCCTGGTAATATTGAGGTTCTAACTCTGTCCCGTTATCCGGGACGAGGACCATGTCTGGTGGGTAGTTTGACTGGGGCGGTCTCCTCCTAAAGAGTAACGGAGGAGTACGAAGGTGCGCTCAGCGTGGTCGGAAATCACGCGTAGAGTATAAAGGCAAAAGCGCGCTTAACTGCGAGACCCACAAGTCGAGCAGGTACGAAAGTAGGTCTTAGTGATCCGGTGGTTCTGTATGGAAGGGCCATCGCTCAACGGATAAAAGGTACTCTGGGGATAACAGGCTGATACCGCCCAAGAGTTCATATCGACGGCGGTGTTTGGCACCTCGATGTCGGCTCATCTCATCCTGGGGCTGAAGCAGGTCCCAAGGGTATGGCTGTTCGCCATTTAAAGAGGTACGCGAGCTGGGTTTAGAACGTCGTGAGACAGTTCGGTCCCTATCTACCGTGGGCGTTGGAAATTTGAGAGGATCTGCTCCTAGTACGAGAGGACCAGAGTGGACGAACCTCTGGTGTACCGGTTGTGACGCCAGTCGCATCGCCGGGTAGCTATGTTCGGAAGGGATAACCGCTGAAAGCATCTAAGCGGGAAGCCTACCTCAAGATAAGATTTCCCTAGGACTTTATGTCCTCTAAAGAGCCGTTGAAGACTACGACGTTGATAGGTTGGATGTGGAAGTGCGGTGACGCATGAAGCTGACCAATACTAATTGCTCGTGAGGCTTGACTATACAACACCCAAGCAGTTGTATACGAACTTCGAAAGAAGTAAGCATCATTTGATTCATAAAAGATCAAACATACTTGATTTAGTTGTAAAGCTAGTTAAAATATTCAACTCAAATGTTCTGTTAAACTCATTTGGTACGAAGTAAGGCATTTAAATAAGACCCGAACAAGTCCATAACAGTTTGCTGGCGACAATAGCAAGAGTGAACCACCTGATCCCTTCCCGAACTCAGAAGTGAAACCTCTTAGCGCTGATGGTAGTGTGGGGTTACCCATGTGAGAGTAAGTCATCGCCAGCTTTTAAATCTAAAACACCCCGGTCTCTAGCGAGAACGGGGTGTTTTTTATGCGTATTATTTTTAAGTGTTTTATTATTTTTAAAGACATAAATATAAAATCTAGACCAAGAATTTTTTATCATTAAATGATAAATTAATTGCTTTACCTAACATGAAAAAAATATAGGAATATAAAAAATGTCAGAATACACCTTGCCGCATTTTGGAACACTGAAATTAGAATCCCTAGAAGAATATTATCAAGTGGATATTGAGCTTAATGGCAAAGCCATTCAAGTTGATTTAAATTTTGAAGCGAACACTTTGGACGTAGAAACTTTTCAACGAATTAAGTCTTTTATTGAAAATATAGAAAAATTTGATCAAAAAAACCAAGATTATATTCAGCAAGATCTTGAAAATGAAAAGGAAGGGACTGTTAAAGAATATGTGGATTTTCATATTGAAGAATTAGGCGATGATTTCTTAGAAAAAATTGGGATTGCTAATCCAATAGACAAAGCACAGCAGTTTTTAACCAAATTATATTTAACAAGAGTTGGGCTTTATCCAGATGGAAAGTATGATACATCGTATTTTGCTGTCTTTGATTACACTACAAATAGAGAGTTAACTGATCAGTTAATCGTCGTTAAAACAGATCATTACGGTAATTTGGATCATTTAAGTTGGGAAAGCTAACGATGCAGTGAAGTGAAGCAACGGTATTCAACAGTCTATAGATTTTAAAACAATGTAGGTATAAAAAAGAAAACCCCATCACGATGACGGGGGCTTCATATTGATGCATTAGATCTAGCTTTTGTTAAATTTCACACCTTATCTTTAAAGTTTCAATCCAACAAACTCATGACATCATCTTCAGATAATTTCACTTCATTTTCATGATCGATACTTAGAATAGATTTAGCAAGATCAGCTTTATTTTTCTGTAAGGCTAAAATCTTTTCTTCAATACTTTGGTTAGTAATTAACTTATAAACGAATACAGGTTTATCTTGACCAATGCGCCATGCACGATCAGACGCTTGATCTTCAGCAGCTGGGTTCCACCAAGGATCATAATGAATCACAGTATCAGCAGCAGTGAGATTAAGCCCGACACCGCCTGCCTTTAAACTGATGAGGAAAACAGGAATATCGCCTGCTTGGAATGCGGTGATGACTTCATCACGCTTCTTGGTTTGTCCAGTAAGTTTTACATTTCGGATATTTAAGGTTTTTAAATGCTCTTCAATGAGTTGTAGCATCGTGGTGAATTGAGAGAAGATTAAAATCTTACGTCCTTCCTCAACCATATCTTGAACCATTTCTAATAAATGATCTAATTTTGCTGATTCAACATTTTGATTTTTGATTTGATCCAGTTGTAAAAGGCTTGGATGGCAGCAAACTTGTCGAAGTTTAAGTAATGCACTTAAAATTTGAATCTGACTACGATGGAAGCCTTTAGCTGCAATCAACTCACGAATATTCTTTTGCATTGTTGCACGAACAGCTTCGTAGAGCTTAGATTGCTGTTCATTCATATCAATATTGACTTCAATCGTGGTTTTTTCAGGAAGCTCTTTCGCCACCTCTGTTTTTAAACGACGCAACATAAACGGTTTAATACGAGAAATGAGTTTGGTTTTAACCTGAAGATCTGCATATTTCTCGATAGGATTGCGATATTTTTTATTAAACAATTCCTGACTATATAAAAAACCAGGCATTAAGAAATGGAACAATGACCATAACTCACCCAAATGGTTTTCCATCGGCGTACCAGTTAAGCATAGACGATGTTTTGCTTTGATTTGTCGTACAACTTGAGAGGCTTTGGCACGTGGATTTTTAATGTTTTGTGCTTCATCCAAAATCAATAAATGATATTGATAAGGCAGTAAAAACTCTTCATCACGGCCCAAAAGTGGGTAGGTACTGAGCACAATATCTACATTTTTAATCTCTTGAAAATGCTCAACTCGATCATGCCCTTGTAAGACCAAAACTTTTAATTCAGGAGTGAACTTCTCAGCTTCTTTACGCCAGTTATGCATTAAAGATGTTGGTGCAATAATCAAGGCAGGTCGTTGATTTAATCTGCCTGCTTGCTTTTCTAATAGAATATGTGCAAGTGTTTGTGCGGTTTTACCGAGTCCCATATCATCTGCAAGGATACCACCATGTTCAGTTTCACGTAAAAACTGTAGCCATGCTAAACCTTGTTGTTGATATGGGCGTAGTTCGCCTTGGAAACCTTGTGGTGTACAGATTTGATCTTGATAACTATTTTGAAGCTTTTCAGCAAATATTTTCAGGCGTTCGTTGGTGCGCCAAGGCATGCCCAAATGATGCTGTAAGTCTAAGAATTGAGCGGCATCGTATTGATCTAATGTTGCAGATTCAGGATGTCGTAAAATTTCTTTTAAATAGATCAGGATGGGCTTAATTTCTTGATTTCTAAGTGCCAGTTGTGTTTGAGCTTCTCTTAAATGAACAATTAAGAAGCTGTCACTGTCCATTTTTTCAATATAGTCATCTTCTAAAAGATGTGGATTATGCTGTATCGCATAGCCAAGAAGATCAATCAGGTTATAGGTGTTGCCATTCATATCCTGAATCGTCGCACCGACATTAAACCAGTCTTGTTTTTTTTCAGATTCATTTAATGAGAGTTGCAGGTTTTGTGTTGCACTTAAATTGAACTGACTATCTAGGGTATGTTCAACTTTCCAGCCAAGACCTTCGATTTTATTTTCAGGAACCAGTTGCTCAACCCAAGCCATGGGATCTGCATACACAATTGAGTTTTCAGTGATGTCATCAAAAGCAGGGCGTTTGCTCTTTGGTAGCTTGCTAATCCGTTGCATGGATTTAACTGAATGAATTAATTCATCAATATGTTTCTTTTCAGCAACTAAGTCGCGTTGTTGGCGAACTGCTTTTTCATCAATATTGATAATGAAGCTGTCATCAGGGAAACCCGCTTTAATTCGTCCAGCTGAGTATTCAAATTCAATTTCAGCAATTGCATAATGATGCATATGACCAAGACGATCATATTGCGGATGTGTTCCAAAACGTAAAATAGGTGTGGGTTTGCCTTTTAATATTTCTATACTTTGTGTAAATGGCGCTTGAGGTAAATCTTCAAAAAATGCATAGGGTTGAATCACTTGCTCAAATTCAGCCATTAATTCCACAGGCATTTGTGGCATATTCAGCAATTCTTCGATCATTTCACTAGAATATAACGACTCAAGTACACCGACTTGGTTTTTAAGGGTATCGAGATAACTTAATGGATGAGAATGAATAATATAAATTTGTTCAGCATGGTCAGGTGAAATTTCTAGATGATTTTCATCAAAAAATTGTGCCTTGAGTTTTTCTGTTTGCTGTTCTGTACGCGTTTGCCAGTTGAATTCAATTTTATAAGATTGATCAGACCATGTTAAAGGTAATCTTTGTACATCTAGTGCAAAACAAGCGCTACTTTGAATAGCCGTTCTTAGATGTTCTTGATAGATTCCTGAAATATCCCATGACGCTGGATAAAAATGAACATCGCTAAAATTTAGCTTAGCGAAAAAGTACAAATGACTAAAGATTTTCTTTTCTTCTTTACTCACTTTAAGACGTTCATTTAATACATTGTCATAGCTGGTGTAGAGTGCAGTATCTCTAATTTTTCCATCTTTGTTACGCCGAACTTTAAAAACACTCAGTTGTAATTTGGCGGTGTTATTTTTTGGTTGGAAAATATAAATAAGTTGGTGCTGTACTGGCGTTTCAGTACGTTGAACTTGTGCCAATTGTTGTTTAAATTGAGCGAGCCAAGCTTTTGCCGTGGTGTGGGTAGAGCTATTTGTTGTGGTTTGAGCTTGGTCTAATGGGTTTAGTTTTTGACGAGCAGCTGGGTTGGAAAGTTGTTGATCATAAAAATAACGTGCAAGTGCAGCCGAATGCTTACAATCGTAACCAACAGGGCAACTACAGTCAGTATCCACAATTTTATTTGTTAAAGGATTATAGATAACAGCCGTTTCATAATAATCCGTTCCCTGAATTTGAGCTTCGATGACTAAATTATCCCGATCAGGGTAGACCTCTAAGGATTTTAGATCAATTTTTTTGACATAACTCAAGCTTCTTTGAATGGTTGCAGGGTTAAAACGTGATAAAAATTGATTCAATGTCGCCATTATTTATAGAGCTAAAAATTAAAAGGAAATTACTAACAGTGTAACGGATTTTTGAGCATGAATCTGAAATTAATATAAGAGTTTTGATCAAAAATGACATGTTTTTAAATACAAATTGATCGTTTCTGCAACTTTAAATTAAATAAAATCTGTCAGTATAAGTTTTTCAAAATAATGCTGGGAAGCAAATCAAGATGAAGCATAATCCAATTTACTATACAGATCAGCATTTTGCATTTGCAGATTCCATTCGAAAGTTTGTTCAAAAAGAATTAATGCCACATATCAATCAATGGGAAGAGGCAGAAACCTTTCCAAAAGAACTTTATAAAAAAGCCGCAGATATTGGCTTATTGGGGATAGGTTTTGACGAAAACTATGGGGGAATTCCAGAAACCGATGCTTTTCATGTGTTGTTGTCTTCGATTGAGTTAGCCAAAACAGGTTCAGGTGGTCTATGTGCTTCCTTATTGTCACATTCGATTGGCGCACCTCCAATCAACCATTTTGCTTCAGATGAGATTAAACAAACTGTACTGACTCAAATCTTGGCAGGTGAAAAAGTTTCAGCGTTGGCGATTACTGAACCTACGGGTGGTTCTGATGTGGCAGCACTTAAAACCAAAGCTGTAAGGGATGGTCAAGACTATATTGTTAGTGGTGAAAAAACCTTTATTACATCGGGCATTCGTGCGGATTATTATACCGTTGCGGTACGTACAGATCCTGATGCTAAAGGCCCGAATGGTATCTCGATGTTATTGATTGATGCTCATAGTGACGGCATAAGCAAATCAAAACTCGATAAAATGGGATGGTGGGCTTCGGATACGGCTCATCTCCATTTTGATCAGGTTCGTGTTCCTGCAAGCAATTTGTTGGGGGCAGAAAATATGGGTTTCCTTGTGATTATGAATAACTTCAATATGGAGCGTTTTTTCCTTGCTGCCAGTAGTTATGGTTTTGCATTAACCTGTTATGAAGAAGCATTGGAATGGGCACGAGAACGAAAAACCTTTGGTAAACGTTTAGTTGATCATCAAGTGGTTCGGCATAAATTAGTTGATATGGCGACTCGCTTAACCACAACACTTGCTTTGTTGGAGGATACTGCTTATCGCTTAGGGAAGCCTGAAATGCAGGGCAATGAGTTAATTGCACAAATCTGTATGCTTAAAAATGTGGCCACTCAAACCATGCAGTTTTGTGCAGATGCAGCTGTACAAACTTTAGGGGGCATGGGCTTTATGCGAGGTACCAAGTCTGAACGGATTTACCGTGATGTTAAAGTCAATATGATTGGTGGTGGGGCAGAAGAAATTATGAAAGACCTCGCGAGTCGTCAATTGGGCTATTAGAATATCGAGAATGGATTAAACTAGAACTGTACACAATAAATCGCAATAAAAATAAGCAGGGAACAACAAGATATGGATCATTTAAATAACCCGATTTACTACACCGCTGAGCATCGTGTATTTGCAGAGAGTGTGAAGAAATTTGTTGAAAAAGAGATTTCTCCTTTTGTGAATGAATGGGATGAGGCTGAAACTTTTCCTCGTGCGCTTTATCAAAAGGCTGCTGCAATTGGTCTATTGGGCTTAGGCTTTGATGATGAGCATGGGGGAATCTCAGATGCAGATGCATTTCATGTGTTCTTAGCAGCAGTTGAAACAGCCAAAGCTGGCTCTGGTGGTGTACATATTTCTTTGATGATTCATACCATAGGTACACCTCCCATTCATCATTTTGCCCAGCCACATATTCGTGACAAGGTGATGCCACAAATTATTTCAGGTGAAAAAATTTCTGCACTTGCGATTACCGAACCAAGCGGCGGTTCTGATGTTGCTGCACTACAAACCAAAGCAATCCGCGAAGGTGATTTTTATTTGGTGAGTGGTGAAAAAACCTTTATTACTTCAGGTATGCGCGCAGATTATTATACGGTTGCAGTGAGAACCGATCCTGAAAATAAAGGTGCAAATGGTATTTCGATGTTATTGGTTGATGCACACAGTTCTGGCATTACTAAATCACCTTTAAAAAAAATGGGCTGGTGGGCATCGGATACTGCTCATTTGCATTTTGACCAAGTCAAAGTTCCTGTCGAAAATCTTCTTGGTGAAGAAAATGCTGGGTTTAAGGTCATTATGAAAAACTTCAATATGGAACGCTTTTGGTTGGCTTCTATGGCCTATGGTTATGCCTTGGTCTGTTATCAAGAGGCTTTAGAATGGTCTAAAGCGCGTAAGACTTTTGGAAAACGCTTAGTTGATCATCAAGTAGTACGTCATAAGTTAGTTGATATGGCGACGCGTTTAACCTCAACACGCGCATTATTGGAAGATACTGCTTATCGTATGGGGCAAGTTGAACTACAGGGCAGTGATTTAATTGCCCAAATTTGTATGTCAAAAAATGTCGCAACCCAAACTATGCAGTTCTGTGCAGATGCTGCAGTGCAAACCTTGGGGGGGATGGGCTTTATGCGAGGGACTAAATCTGAGCGTATTTATCGTGAAGTCAAAGTAAATATGATTGGTGGTGGTGCTGAGGAAATCATGAAAGATTTGATTAGTAAGCAGTTGGGGTTTTAATGAGGCATTTTTAAGTGATAAAAGCTTACAATGCTGCTTTCTGTAAAAAATAACCATAGGTGCGCTATAGACCTATTGGTTATTATCAACTTAAGGAGTTCTTATGAAAGTAACAAAGACTTTTCAATCAGGACAGAGTCAGGCCGTTCTTTTACCTACGGCATTTCATTTTAAAGGCAAAGCAGTTGTGGTTAAACACTTTGGTAATGGTGTTTTGCTATTACCTTTAAATAATCCTTGGAAAATTATGCAAGAGGCTGTGTTTGAGTTTGAAGATAGTTTTTTGCTTGAGCGGGAAGATCAAGGTACTTAAAGTTGAGAAAAATTGTTGTAACTTCTCAAAAGTTTTCACTTTTAGAACAACTCAATGCCTAAATCTAATGCTGCTCTTATTGTGTGATTTTTAGATGATTCCGAAGTTTAATTTTACGTAGATATGGCGTTATTCTCCAACAAAGATTGTAAGCTGAATTTCCACATGCCCAATAACAAATGGTCGTTGCATGAATGTCTAGATTGTCTTGTAAAATTTGAAGAATCGTCATCCATTGTCGATCTGAGCCTAGTATTTTCGATGATTCCTCAAACGATTGTAAAAGTGTTTCCATAAGTGCAAATTTTTCGTCATCGTTAAGTTCATTTGAAAGATAAGCATGCATAAATTCATCAATACGACTGGGATCTGCAACTTCGTATTGCCAATCTTGCATATAAGGATCAGTGGGTAAATTGAAACGTTGAGCTAATGCGTTAATTGCCGAAGCTATAATGTACCGTTGAGGGTATATTTTATAAATTATTTCTGTCTGTTTTATCATGCAAGCAAATGTTAAGTTATTTTGGTTCTATAGAACTTAGAACAAGTGAAGCTGAGAAATTAACCATTGCTTGTCAATCTTCGGCCCAATCCTCATTAATTATCGCCCAACGTTGATGATCCATCCATTGCTGACCACCAATCCGCAAATATTGTCGAGAAAAGCCTTCCTGAATAAAGCCAGCACCCGCAACAAGGCGAATGGAAGCAGTATTCTCAGGTTGTATATTTGCCTCTAAACGATGCAAATTTAAAACATGGAATGCTTCATTCAACAATAAATTGATGCCTAAACGCATGTAGCCATGTCCTTGAAAAGGCTCAAAAACCTCATAACCTAAATAAGCAGAATGAAAATAACCGCGAATGATATTGGAAATGTTAAAGGTACCTATAATTTGATGGGTTTCAGTCAGACAAAGGAAATATCTGCCTTCTTGTTGTAGGTAATGTTGAAAATCATTAGGAGGATATGTCCAAGGATGATGAAGTATTTGGCTTTTTTTATAGGCCTTTTCGATTTCTTCAAGATCTGAAATGTTGGGCTTGCGAAGATAAACTGTGCTCATTTCAAAGCCATTTCCAAAACGATTTCAGTCAGTTCATCTAAGCTCATTTTACCATTGGGATTATACCAAGTGACGGTCCAAGCAATCGCACCGCCCAGCAAACGGCGCCAAATAAAAGCATCATGCTGAACTTTACCGAGGTCACGTAATTTTTCAATCACAGCGAACCAGATATCCTCATAATCATTTCGCAGTTTAAGGAGTTCTTCTTGCCGTTGTTTTGACAATGCAAACCATTCATAAACTAAAACAGCCATGGCTGAACCCGTATCTCCCGTAATCGAAATTAACTCAGCTTTGATTAAGTGTTTTAACTGTTGTTCAGCATCATCCGATTTTTGGATCGCATCAAGCATACGGGCATGATTGTAAATAATGGTTTCATGCATGACATGGGCAAGAATATCATCCTTGCTTTTAAAATGATGAAACAAACTACCTGATTGAATTCCAATAAAATTTGCTAACTCACGAACTGTGGTTTTGGCATAACCTTGCTTATGAAATAAATAGGCAGCACCAAGTAATAAACGACCTTTAGGGCTGTCATCAAAACATGCGATTGGTTGGATATCATCGATTGAGTGAGCAATCATCGGATCATTTTTTCCATAAAGTTAAGCAAATTATTCATTGTTAGAAACGCGTTTTAACACATTTGCCAATTCAGGATAACATTTTGCTCTTTACAAACCAAGCGCTTGCTTGGTAGATTGGAGTATAAATTTTATTCAGAACAATGAAAACAAGATAGGTGTGAAAATGGAAGATCAGCGTATTGTAAAAATTGGATGTGCTTCAGGTTTCTGGGGGGACACCAATACTGCAGCATTTCAGTTGGTACATTTATCTGACATCAATTATTTGGTTTTTGATTACCTTTCAGAAATTACCATGTCTATCATGGCAAAAGCGATGATGACCAATCCAGAACATGGTTATGCTTTGGATTTTGTCAGTCGGGTGATGACACCGCTGCTTAAAAAAATCAGTGATAAAAAAATAAAAGTGATTAGCAATGCTGGTGGTGTCAATCCATTGGCATGTCGTGATGCCTTACAGAAAGTGCTTGCAGCACAAGGATTGGATTTAAAAATTGCAGTGGTATTAGGAGATGACCTATTGCCACAACAAGCCGAATTAAAAACACAAAATATTAAAGAAATGTTTAGTGGCGAAGATTTACCCAGCCAATTAGCCAGTTGTAACGCTTACTTAGGAGCTGTTCCAATTCGAGACGCACTTGATCAAGGTGCAGATATTGTCATCACTGGGCGAGTGGTGGATTCAGCTGTGGTGCTTGCACCTTTGTTGCATGAATATCAATGGTCCTTAGAGGATTATGACAAGCTATCCCAAGGTTCTTTAGCAGGGCATATCATTGAGTGTGGTGCACAATGTACCGGTGGCAATTTCACGGATTGGCGCTTAGTACAAGGCTTTGACAATATGGGGTTTCCAATTGTTGAGGTGAAAGCAGATGCATCATTTATTGTAACTAAACCCAAAGGAACCGGTGGACTGGTTTCGGTTGCAACTGTTGCTGAACAAGTTGTCTATGAAATTGGCAATCCGCAAGCGTATTTACTGCCCGATGTTACTGCTGACTTCAGCCAAGTGAAATTAGAACAAGTGGGTGAGGATCGAGTTTTAGTGACTGGTGCAAAAGGTAGAGCACCGACACAACAATATAAAGTCAGTGCAACCTATCCCGATGGTTATCGTGTTTTGGTGAGCTTCCTGATTGCAGGACGCGAAGCCCCTGAAAAAGCCCAAGTTATTGCAGATGCGATATTAAATAAGTGTGAGCGTGTTTTAGCATTACGTTCAGTTCCGCCATTCTCAGAAAAATCAGTTGAAATATTGGGTATTGAAAGTACCTATGGCGCAAATGCGCAGCAGATTAATAGTCGAGAAGTAGTTGTCAAAATCGCTGTAAAGCACATGTTTAAAGAAGCATGTATGTTCTTTGCTTCTGAAATTGCCCAAGCATCTACCGGAATGGCACCTGCATTGGCTGGAATTGTTGGGGGGCGTCCCAAAGCTTCCCCTGTGATTAAGTTGTTCTCATTTTTAGTGGATAAATCAAAACTAAGTGTTGCGATTGATATTAATGGTCAGCGTCAAAATATACAGATTCCATCAGGTTGCTCAGATCAATCTTTTGATGCTGTTGCAGTAGGTGAGGTTGCTCAATTTACGGGGCAGGAGATTGAAGTTCCTTTAGTTGAAATTGCCCATGCTCGGAGCGGTGATAAAGGCAATCACAGTAATATTGGAGTGATCGCACGTCAGCCTGAATATCTACCCTGGATTCGCGCCAATTTGACTGAAGAAAAGGTCAAAGAATATATGCAGCATGTTTTAGACCCTGAAAAGTCTAAAGTGATTCGTTATGAAATCACGGGATTTAATGCCTTAAATTTTATGCTGGAAAACGCATTAGGTGGTGGAGGAATTGCCAGTTTACGTATTGATCCACAAGGTAAAGCTTTTGCACAGCAGCTTTTAGATATGTCAGTCAAAATTCCAGCGAGTTTAAAGTCCCTCTAATCCTTCTTTAAGAAAGTAGGGGGAATTCGTCGCTTTTTAAAAGGGAGCTTGGAGTGGTATTTAAGCAAGTTAAACGACAACAATTTGGATATAAAAATGCATTATCACTCAATATTTAGATCGGATGCTTTTCAGGGCCAAGTCATCATTGTGACCGGTGGTGGTTCGGGTATAGGACGCTGTACTGCTCATGAACTGGCTGCTTTAGGGGCTCAAGTGGTGATTACAGGGCGGAAAATTGAAAAGCTGGAAAATGTCAGCAAAGAAATCATCGAAGATGGTGGCAAAGTTCATTTTATCGTTTGTGATAATCGCGAAGAACAAAACGTGAAAGAGATGATTGCTGAAGTGATTGAAAAATTTGGCAGACTCGATGGCCTTGTCAATAATGCTGGCGGTCAGTTTCCCTCAAATTTAGAAGGGATTTCTGCCAATGGTTTTGATGCAGTGGTGCGGAACAACCTGCATGCGACCTTCTATTTAATGAAAGAAGCCTATAACCAATGGATGGCAAAACATGGTGGCAGTATTGTCAATATGGCAGCTGATATGTGGGGTGGCATGCCGGGGATGGGACACTCTGGTGCAGCCCGTGCTGGGGTAGATAATTTAACCAAAACAGCAGCGGTGGAGTGGGGACGTTCTGGCGTACGTGTTAATTGTGTTGCACCTGGCTGGGTTGTTTCTTCAGGAATGGATAATTATACCGGTGATTTTGCCAAATTTATTATCCCAAGTTTGGCGGGAAATGTGCCATTGAAACGGATGGGCACGGAATCTGAAATTTCTTCTGCCATTTGTTATTTACTTTCAGAAGCCGCAGGTTTTATTTCTGGCATGACGATTCGTATTGATGGTGCTGCATCCTTAGGTACTCGAATGTACCCATTGGCAGATGCTTCAAATAGTGAGTCGTTTAATGGCTTCCATCGTGCCTTTATTCCAGATGTATTAAAACAACAATTGAGTGATCAAACCAATAACCAACAGACAGGGGAAAACTCATGACTGTTCTCCAATCCGAAATTACAGTTGGTAGTGAGCAATTTGAACAGAACAAGCAGGCATTACTTGCTCAAATTGCCGAAGTGCGTGCAGTACAAAATAAGAATATTGAAAAATCTTATGCAGCCAAACCTAAGTTTGACAAGAAAGGTAAAATTTTACCGCATGAACGTGTCCGTTTAGCCCTTGATGCTGATTCGCCATTTGTTGAACTGTGTGGCTTGGTGGGTTATGCCATGCATGATGACAAAGATGGGTCAGATGCAGGTGGTGGGATTATTTCAGGGATCGGTTTTGTCAGCGGTGTTCGTTGTCTGATTTCAGCAAGTAACAGTGCAATCAAAGGCGGAACAATGTCACCGATGGGGGTACAAAAAACCTTACGTTTGCAGGCGATTGCTTTTGAACAAAAATTACCGATGTTGACTCTCACTGAAAGTGGGGGTGCCAACTTAAATTACGCAGCTGAAGTATTTACTTATGGTGGAATGACCTTTGCCAATCAGGCACGACTGTCTGCCGCAGGTTTACCCCAAGTCTCTGTGGTACATGGCAATGCAACAGCGGGTGGAGCGTATCAACCGGGTCTATCTGATTATGTGATTGCAGTTCGTAAGCAAACTGAGATGTTACTCGCAGGGCCACCTTTACTTTTGGCGGCAACCGGAGAAGTGGCAACAGCAGAGGAACTCGGTGGTGCAGAGATGCATGCACAGGTTGCTGGAACAGCCGAATTCTTAGCCGAGAATGATGCTGATGGGATTCGTATTGCCCGTGAGGTTTTTGAGCATCTTAACTGGAAAGAGCAAACTCAAAAGTTAAACTTAAGCTATAAAGAGCCACGTTATCCTGCCGAGGAGCTGTTAGGGATCATTCCTGCAAGTCCGAAGCAGCCTTTTGACATGAAAGATGTGATTGCACGAATTGTTGATGACTCTGAATTCTTTGAAGTAAAACAAGAATATGATGCATTGACCGTGTGTGGCTGGGCAAAAATTGGTGGATTACATATCGGAATTATCACCAACAACGGACCGATTACCCCACAAGGCGCCACCAAAGCTACACAGTTCATTCACCTCTGTGAACAGACCAAACGCCCATTACTTTTTTTACATAACACCACAGGCTTTATGGTCGGAACTGATGCTGAACAGAACGGCATTATTAAGCATGGTTCGAAATTGATTCAGGCCGTTGCCAATACCACTGTGCCGAAAATTTCTATCGTTGTGGCAGGTTCCTATGGTGCGGGCAATTACGCGATGTGTGGACGTCCATTGTCACCGCAATTTATTTTTGCATGGCCAAACTCGCATGTGGCGGTGATGGGTTCAGCTCAGGCAGGCAAGGTATTACGTATCGTAGCGGAAGGAAAGCAAAAAGCTTCAGGGATGGAGCCTAACGAGCAGATGCTGGATTTCTTAGAGCAAAGTACAGCAGCAAAATTAGAACAGCAGTCAACCGCCTTATTTAATACGGCCATGTTGCATGATGATGGAATTATCGACCCGCGTGATACACGCAAAGTCCTGATCTTCTTATTAGAAACAATTTATGAAGCAGAACATCGCAAACTAAATCCAATACGATTTGGTGTATCGAGGCTTTAAAAGTACTCACCCTTGCGAAACTCATTATTCCTCATCTTTTAAAAGTGAGGTGTTCTCCGCTTTATTAAAGCGAGTGAGAGAAGATTAAATTTAAGGAAAAAAACAATGAAATTTACCACAGAGCATGAAGCACTACGCCGTACTACACGTCAGTTTGTTGAGACTGAACTCAATCCTTATATTCCGACATGGGAAGCTGAAGGGCGATTTCCTATTCATGATGTGTTTAAAAAACTGTCGGATTTAGGTTTGCTGGGGATTTGTAAGCCTGAAGAAAATGGCGGATTAGGCTTAGATTATTCTTATAACCTTGTGGTTGCAGAAGAGTTAGGACGGGCCGCCTGTGGTGGAGTACCTTTGGCGATTGGTGTGCAAACGGATATGGCAACACCAGCTTTGGCCCGCTTTGGTAGTCAAGAATTACGAGATGAATTTTTAACACCTGCAATTGCGGGTGAATATGTTGCTTCGATTGCTGTATCGGAAGTACATGCAGGATCAGATGTCGCAGCCATCAAAACAACCGCAAAAAAACAGGGTGATGATTATGTGATTAATGGCAGCAAAATGTGGATTACCAATTCACTTCAAGCTGACTTTTTTTGCTTATTGGCCAATACCTCTGATGATAAACCGCATGTCAATAAGTCCATGATTATTGTTCCTGCAAAATCCGCTGGCATCTCTTTCTCTGAACCGCTTAATAAATTGGGAATGCGTTCAACCACGACAGCAGAAGTCTATTTTGACAATGTTCGTGTACCACAACGCTACTTGGTGGGTGCAGAAGGTATGGGCTTTATGATGCAAATGATGCAGTTCCAAGAAGAACGAATGTGGGCGGCTGCCAATGCAATTGGTGGTTTGGAAAATGTGATTCAACAAACCATTCAATATACCAAAGAACGAAGCACCTTTGGACAACCATTGATTAACAACCAATATGTACATTTTCGTTTTGCGGAGTTGATGACCGAAGTGGAAGCTTTACGTGCCTTAACCTATCGTGCTTGTGAAATCCACATTGACGGCGGGAATGCAACAGAAATTGCCTCTATGGCAAAACTTAAAGCAGGTCGTTTGACGCGAGAAGTTGCAGACAGTTGCTTACAGTTCTGGGGTGGAAATGGTTTTATGTGGGATAACCCCGCTTCTCAGCTGTACCGTGATGGCCGTTTAGGTTCGATTGGTGGCGGTGCAGATGAAATTATGCTTGGAATTATTTGTAAGTTGATGGATATTCTTCCATCTAAACGTCAATAACAAGGAGAATAAATATGGCACTTTCGCAATCTCTAACAATACAACAATTTGATCGCAGTATTGAGCTTGAGCAAGAGGGCAGCATTTTAACCCTATGGCTCAATCGACCTGAGAGTCGCAATGCCATGAGTTTGAATATGGTCAAAGCGATTCAACAGGTGTTTAAAACGATTCAAGATGACATCTCCATTCGTGCAGTCATTTTACGTGGTAAAGATGGACATTTTTGCGCAGGCGGTGACATTAAAGATATGGCACAACTGCGTGGTGAGGCTACCAGTGTTGGTTCTAATCAGCCTTATGTTGATTTCAATCGTCAATTTGGATATATGCTGGAGCAAGTGGATCAAGCACCACAAACCGTTGTTGCGGTTTTAGAAGGTGCGGTGTTGGGTGGTGGTTTTGGCTTGGCCTGTGTTTCAGATATTGCAATTAGTCTTGCCGATGCCAAATTTGGTTTACCTGAAACAGGATTAGGGGTTATTCCCGCCCAGATTGCCCCATTTGTGGTAAAGCGAATTGGCTTAACTCAAGCGCGCCGTTTGGCTTTACTTGGCGCACGTTTTGAGGGGCATACTGCATTGAAAGTTGGTGTTGTACATGAAGTGGTTGAGAATGAAAAAGCACTGGAAGTTTTATTGATCGAAACCATTCAGCAGATTAAACGTACTGCCCCACAAGCATCTCGTGTGACCAAAGCTTTATTGCACCGTACTTTAAATGAAGCTTTGACGCCTTTATTGGATGATGCCGCACAACAATTTGCCAATGCTGTGGGTGGTGAAGAAGGCATAGAAGGCACAATGGCCTTTATCCAAAAGCGTCATCCAAATTGGTTTGATGCATAAGTCTAACAATGCGGATCACTGATCTTGATTGAGATCGGTGTGATTCAACCAAGATAATCAAGTGAATATAAAACCAAAAATAGGGAAAACGAGAATGGCATTTTCAAAAATATTGGTGGCGAATCGTGGTGAAATTGCTGTTCGCGTGATGAAAACAGCAAAAGCAATGGGCTATCAGACTGTGGCTGTCTATTCAGATGCAGATCGTTATGCACGTCATGTACAGCTTGCAGATGAGGCTGTATATATTGGTGCTTCAAAAGTTTCAGCGTCTTATTTATCTATTCAGAATATTATCGATGCATGTAAAAAAACGGGAGCTGATGCTGTTCATCCCGGTTATGGCTTCCTTTCTGAAAATACCGATTTTGCAGCAGCTTGTGCGAAAAATGGAATTACCTTTATTGGCCCACCTGCACCTGCAATTGAATTGATGGGCAGTAAACGCCTGTCAAAAATTGCCATGATTCAGGCGGGTGTACCATGTGTACCAGGCTATGAAGGTGATCAGCAAGATATAGAGTATTTAGAACAACAAGCCAATAAAATTGGTTATCCACTGATGGTCAAAGCTTCAGCAGGCGGTGGTGGGCGCGGTATGCGTCTGGTACAGCAATCTGCTGATATTGTTGAAGCCTTAAAAACAGCGCGCTCTGAAGCAGAAAATGCCTTTGGTTCAGGTGAGCTGATTCTTGAAAAAGCTGTGATTGCTCCACGCCATGTTGAGATACAGGTATTTGGCGATACCCACGGCAATTATGTGTATTTATTTGAGCGTGATTGTTCGATACAGCGTCGTCATCAAAAAGTGGTTGAGGAAGCTCCATGCCCAGTGATGACTGAAAACTTACGCCAACAAATGGGTGAGGCTGCTGTTGCAGCAGCGAAATCATGTGATTATGTCGGTGCAGGAACGGTTGAGTTTCTATTGGATCAATCAGGTGAGTTTTATTTCCTCGAAATGAATACACGTTTGCAAGTTGAGCATCCAGTAACAGAGCTGATCACGGGTTTAGATCTGGTGGAATGGCAACTGCGTGTGGCCAATGGTGAAACCTTGCCCTTACAACAATCTGAATTGACCTTGTCAGGGCATGCGATAGAAGTTCGCTTATATGCAGAAGACCCACGCCAAGACTTCTTGCCACAGACTGGTCAAATACAGCGCTGGCAAGCTGCTGATTTACCCAATGTTCGAATTGATCATGGTTTGTTGCAACAGGATGAAATTAGTCCGTTTTACGACCCAATGGTGGCAAAAGTCATTGCATATGGTCAAACCCGTCAGGATGCCATTCGGCTCTTGGCGCGTGCTGTAGATGATTGTGTATTGTTGGGGGTGAATAGTAATAAGCAGTTTTTAGTGAATTTATTAAGACACCCTATTATTGTTAAAGGAGACACCAATACTGCCTTTATTCAAGAACATTTCCAAACAGATGGCAGCTTACATAAACAGGCTTTGGGCTTAGAACACCTAGCTGTTGCTGCGGCACTGTTGACCAATGCTTCCAGTCAAAGCAGTTGGAATACCGGAATTGCGTTATCTTTACCTTTAAAACTCAAACATGATGATCAGTTATTACAGCTTTTAGTGAAACGTGATCAAAACCAAGTGAGCGTTGAAATTTGTGGGCAGACACTTGGGATCAGCATTATTGAACAGCAAGCAGAAAAATTCATTTATGAGGTGGATGGTGTACGCCGTTCGATTGACTATGTCTTAGATGGAAATCAGCTGTATTTAGATGCGGTAAATGGCAATATCAGCATTGAAAATATCACCTATGCAGCACCTGAAACTTCCGATGTCGCAGGCGATGGTCACATTCGTGCACCAATGGATGGTGCAATTATCAATATCTTGGTAAATGCGGGTGATGCCGTGACTAAAGGTCAAACTTTGTTGATTTTAGAAGCGATGAAGATTCAGCAACAGATTAAGTCTGATGTTGATGGGGTCGTGAATGAGATTATTGGGCAAGTTGGACAACAGGTAAAGAAACGTCAGTTGGTATTGAATATTCAGGCTTGATTGATCAGATCAAGCGCATTGTATAGTGACTTAAAAACTTCAATATCCTTGTGTATTGGAGTTTTTTTGATTGCTGAAAATAATAAAGCATGTACATGCTTGACAGCTTTTTAGTCTATTGTTATTTTTCGGCAATTCTTCTCAATATGCGATCCACATGCCGATTGATGATGGCTTTGTTTATCAGCCTCCTTTAGATCCACTTGACATTATTTTTGAAGATAATGACTTTGTTGCCATCAATAAACCCGCAGGGTTACTTTCAGTTCCGGGGCGTTTGCCTGAACATCACGACAGCGCTTATTTTCGAGTATTAGCAATATATCCAAATGCCAAGATTACCCATCGTTTGGATATGGCAACCTCGGGTATTCTGTTGTTCGCCAAACATCGTGATGCGGAAGTTGCAGCAAGTAAAATGTTTCAAGCGAGAACTGTTAAAAAAAATTATATTGCTTTGGTGCAAGGGCAAATCAATAGCAATGGTCGTGTGGATGTGCCTTTGATTACCGATTGGGAAAATCGTCCACGCCAGATCGTGCATTTTGAGTTAGGCAAACCCGCTCAAACTTTATTTGAATCTGTAAGCTATGATGCTGAAAAGGATGTAAGTCGAGTGCTACTTACACCGATTACAGGACGTTCTCATCAATTACGGGTGCATATGCAACATATTGGGCATCCGATTATGCGCGATAAGCTTTACCATCCTACGCCGTTTAACACCGATTTAGCGCGTATGGCATTACATGCAAGCTATTTGTCTTTTATGCAGCCTTTTAATAATCTACTGGTTGAGATTGTATCTGAGCCTGAGTTTTAGCATTTCGCTAAATCAAAAAAGCCTGCAAAATTGCAGGCTTTGATCATTGAGAGGGTGATTAAACTTGGTTGTTAACATCATCATGTTTTGTTTCACGAATGGCCAAGAATGCTAACAGTGAAAGAATGGATGCTGCTGTCAAGTAGTAACCCACCGCTTGTAAGCCATATTTGGTTGCAAGTTCAGTTGCGATCAGAGGTGCAAAAGATGCGCCTAAAATACCTGCCAAGTTAAAGGTTAATGCAGAGCCTGTATAACGTACAGAAATTGGGAAAATCTCAGACAAGACTGTACCAATTGGACCGTATGTCATTCCCATCAATGCTAAACCTACACATAAGAACAAGAATACAATCACGGTACTGCCAGACTCAAGCATGCTAGCAAATACTAAACCAAAAAGTGCAGAGGCAATACATACCCCAATAGAGGTTGCTTTACGCCCAAACTTCTCAGCAAATACAGCAGAAAGTGGAATAAACGCAGCAAAACACAGTGTTGCGACCAGTTGCATCTCTAAGAATTCTGCACGTGAGTAACCCAGTTGTTTGGTTCCCCAGTTGAGTGCAAATACTGTTGTGAGATAGAACACCACGAATGTACACACAGCAGCAATTGTGCCGAGGAAGAGCATTTTATAATGTTTGGTCACAACTTCTTTAAATGGAACATTAACTTCTTTTTGTTTGTCTAATACTTTTTGGAACGCTGGGGTTTCATGCAATTTTAAGCGAATATATAAACCCACAATCACCAATGCAGCACTTGCAAGGAATGGAATACGCCAGCCCCATTGCATAAAGTCTGCTTCAGACATCAATGCGCCAAGACCAAGGAATGAACCCGTTGCCAAGATAAAACCGATCGGTGCGCCCAGTTGTGGGAACATCCCATACCAAGCACGTTTGCCTTCAGGTGCATTTTCGGTTGCAAGCAGGACTGCGCCAGACCATTCACCACCAAGACCTAAGCCTTGACCTAAACGACAAAGTGCAAGTAATAGCGGTGCAACGATACCAATCTGTGCATAGGTTGGAAGTAGACCAATACACACTGTTGAAACACCCATGGTCAATAAAGCCGCGACGAGGGTTGCTTTACGACCAATACGATCACCTAAGTGACCAAAGATTGCTGCGCCAATAGGGCGGGCAATAAATGCGATGGCAAATGTTGCGAGTGATTGAATTGTTGCCGTCATCGGATCTGTACTTGCAGGGAAGAACAGATGCGGAAAAATGAGGACTGCAGCAGTTGCATAGATATAAAAATCGAAGAATTCGATTGTTGTACCCACAAGACTTGCGAAAAGCACACGAGTCTTTGAATTTGTTTGAATTTCTGGAGTAGCAGTAGATAATGACGCCATGGTGAACCTTACACTTTTAAAAGTAAAACGAGTCTTTAAAGCGTAATCTTTTTAAAAAAGGCGTAATTTCTTAAAAAAACAACGAGATCAACCCAAATTCACTCCATCAGGGTCACTGAATTTTGAGTGTCTATGAATTAAATGACGTAAAGATAGATTGCAAGGAAATGTGATCCTGCACCGACCAAAACAAATATATGCCAAATAGCATGAGTGTATCTTACTCTTTTTAAGGCATAAAACAATGCGCCTATTGTATATGCTAAACCACCAATGACCAATAATTTTAATGCTTCTGGTTTTAAATACTGTTGCATATCATCCATTACAAGCACGGCAAGCCAACCCATGACCAAATAAGCAATCAGTGAAATTTTTTCAAAACGATGAATGAATATTAACTTGAATAGTGTTCCAATGGCCGCGATGACCCAAAGTGCAATCAATAAATAATGTGCTTTTGCTGTTGGGATGGCAATTGCCAAAAAGGGCGTATAGGTTCCCGCAATTAAATAATAAATCGCGGTATGATCCAGCTTTTTATACCACTGGCGTTTTTTTTCATCGACAGAAAAATGATAAATCGCTGAACTGGAAAACAGTAGAATCATACTTAGACCATAGACAAGCAATCCAAAAAATTGCCATCCATGTAGATAGTTGCCTTTAATCAGCATCAAAACAGTCGCTATCGCAGCCAAAATCGCACCAAATGCATGACTCAATGCATTAATACGTTCTTCTTGTGGTGCATAGATGTGAATCAATTTATCTGTCGACATTGGACCTTATTATCCTAAAAATACAATTGTATAGTAATGGAGTTTTACCTTTAAAGTAAGACGTCTTAAAATAGGTAACTTAATTAATACGAGTTTTGATTATGTCCAATGTGGCAAGCTTATCTGTTCAGGAACAACAATTTTTTGATAGCGTACAGCAAGCTATTGATAATCAAAGCTTAGATCGTTTGATTTTAAGTCAGTATAAAGGAGAATTGGTTGATTTAGAGAAAATGACCTTTCGCGTCATTCAGCTACAGAATGAAACGGTTCTAAGCTGTCTATATCGTTATAAAACCAATGATATTACTAAAAACTATCCACTTCCCCATGCGTTAACGACAATTCAGGGGCTGGCTGAGGATTGTAAACAAGCCAATTTATTTACCGATGAGGCTGAAACGCAGCTGAAGAAAAATAAAAAGAAAGCCTTGCTGACCATCAGTAAAAATAAGCTGGATAAAACCGCTAAAAACCAACAACAAGGGCATGATCGTACAAAACATCGTTTTGTCGACCAAGAAAGCTATTTTCTCCAACCGCTCGGCATTACCGATGCCAATGCACAAATTATTCCAAGCATGGCACGTAAGTGGAAGCAGATTAACAAATTTGTTGAAATCTTTTCAGGTGCTTTAGTGCATATTCAACAGTCAGAGACTTTAGTGCATGATGGAAAAACCAAAGAGCAGGCTTTAAAAATTGTCGATTTTGGTTCAGGAAAAGGCTATTTAACGTTTGCTTTATATGATTATTTGGCAAAACAACATCAAACCCCATTTGTAACGGGTGTTGAGCTGAATGACAAAATGGTGAAATTTTGCCAAGAGGTTGCGCAAAAGTCCGATTTTAATCAATTGGATTTTTTCCAAGGTGATGTGAGAACGTATCATCCATCTCATTTGGATATTATGATCGCCTTACATGCGTGTGATGTTGCAACAGATTTTGCGATACATACAGGTATCCGTTTAAACGCTCAAATGATTATGTGTGCACCATGTTGCCATAAAGAATTACGCCCACAATTGAACAGTCCGCAAGTGCTACAACCAATGTTGCAATTCGGTATTCATGCAGGACAACAAGCTGAAATGCTGACAGATACCATGCGAGCTCTGTTGCTGAAAGCGTATGGTTATGAAACCAAAGTCTTTGAATTTGTGGCATTAGAACATACCAGTAAAAACAAAATGATTTTGGCAACCAAGCGTAAAGATTTCACTGCACCTGATCAAACAGTCTTAGATCAAATTCGTGCTTTAAAAGAGATGTATGGGATTCAAAAGCAATCCTTAGAATTATTATTGAATGATCAGTGGGACCAGCAAGACATTGGCGCTAAGTGCTAGCGCGTTGTGAGGAGAGAAAGCAGGTTTAACTGCTTTCTCTCTTGGTACTATTTAGATAAATTATTTTATTGCTGATTCATTTCATCAAGCTCAGCTTCGCTTGAGCCCGTGGTTTTTTGAGAAATAGTATCTGGAAAATATTGCGGATCATCCATTTCTGGAATCAATTGTTCACCCATTTTATGAATCAAGATATTGGTTTTTAATGTTTCTGTTGGGGCTTTAACCAGTAGTTCTGTCAGAAAGTCTGTTGCTTTAGCTGCAAATTGCGCATCACTTTCTTTGCTAGCACGTTCAGGCATTTGGACATTGTCTAAATTAAGCACAGGGACTTTACAGGTTAACGGTACTTGAAAACTTTGACTATTTTCAATAATTTTACCATCCTGTTTACAGCTTTGATATGCAACACTTTGAGCTTTCATTTGGCGTTCAAATGCTGGCGCGACAATTTTAAAATCGTTGGCATTAAATTGTTCTTTGAGTATTTCCTTCATCTTTTCAGATGCAGTGGCTTGTTTTTCGCCACTTTCATCGCGGTTTTTTTTAGCTTCAGCCTCTGAGATACCTGCAATTGCGGCACTCATTTTTAAATTAAGCTGATCTTGATTTGGGTCTTGAGAAAATAAGCCAATCATGCTTTTTGAGATAATGTTCACACGATCTAGCTCGGATGTTTTTGCATAAATACTTTGAGTCGTCAGTAAAATTGCGCTATAAATAAATACTTTAAATTTATGATTTAGAAACATAATTATTCTACAAGTTTAGTTAAGTTGGTGGAAGTGAGCGTATTGTCACTGTGCATTACATTAACATAATTGCAAGAATGAAGGATCAATTTCTCAACCATTAGGATTTAAATAATGAGTCAATTTGTCATTCAATCTGGGCCGTGGAGCCAGCTTCAACATGATGCGAAATTGATTCGAAGCATGGTTTTTATCGAAGAACAAAACATCAGTGAAGCAGATGAATGGGATGAGCAGGATGCCATTTCATTGCATTTTGTTGTATATGCGCAAGATCAAGCCATTGCTACAGCGCGGTTATTGGAAAATAACAGTATTGGTCGAGTTGCTGTGTTGCAACAATATCGAGGTGAGGGGATTGGTAAACTGCTCATGCAACATATTATTCAAGTTGCAAAACAGCAAAATAGAGCATTTCTTCAATTATCTGCTCAAGTCTATGCAATACGCTTTTATGAAAACTTAGGCTTTCAGGTACAAGGTGAAGAATATTTAGATTGTGAGATTCCACATATCGATATGGGGTTAAGTTTAAAAAATGAATGAATTGTAATAAACCAACATTGAAATAAGCCAAGATTGAAATAAACCAAGAGAATCGATTTGCCCATGCTCAGTATAAAAACCCCGTTAATACAATCTTTAGTTTTAAGCCAACTGAATCAATGTCAGGTGTGGTTAAAAATGGAAGCCTTACAACCGTCGGCATCATTTAAACAACGAAGTATTAGCCATGCCTGTCAGAAATATTTTGAACAAGGTGCCCAGCGTTTTATCAGTTCATCGGGTGGCAATGCAGGCTTAGCTGTTGCTTATACAGGTCGACAACTGGGTGTTCCAGTGACCGTCGTTGTTCCTGAAACCACAGCACAACGTGCGAGAGAATTAATTGCCCAGCAAGGGGCAGAGGTTATTGTACATGGCGCTTCATGGACTGAAGCCAATGCTTTAGCGCAGTCCTTATTAACACAGCATGATGTATTTATTCATCCTTTTGATCATCCACTGTTATGGGAAGGCATTATCCCGATGATTGATGAAGTCATTGCAGAAGGGGTTACTCCAGATGCAGTGGTCTTATCTGTGGGTGGCGGAAGTTTACTTTCAGGTGTTGCAGCAGGATTAAAGAAACATGGTTTAGCCCATATTCCAATTTATGCGGTTGAAACCCAAGGTACAGCATCCTTACATGCTTCGATTGTCGCTAAGCAACATGTTGAATTGGATCAAGTGAGTGGTATAGCAACAACACTTGCAGCAAAAAAAGTTTGTCAAAATGCATTTGAAGTGGGCCAAGAACTTGAAGTTCGTAGTTTGGTAGTTTCAGATCAAGACACTGTAGATGCTTGTTTAAAATTTGTGGATGATCATCGTATTTTGGTTGAGCCGGCATGTGGTGCAACGTTATCAGTGCTTTATGATCAGACGATTCAATTTAAACCCGCTGATCAGGTCTTGGTGATTGTATGTGGTGGCGCAGGGATTACCCTAGAAACACTACAAGCATTCAATGGATAGATCGGATTGAATAGATAATCAATGATTATAATCTATTGATCCTTTAGCAAGTCTTTTCGATTTAGAGGATGGTGAGATGATTCAAGTTATACTTTTTGATTTAGATCAAACCTTACTTGATCGCACCTCCTCCCTAAAGGCTTTTTTAAATTGGCAGGTAAATTTCTTTGAGCTGGTTGAGATACAACAGAAACCACAATTTATTCGGCGCTTTATGGAGCTGGATAACAATGGTTCTGTATGGAAAGATCAGGTGTATGCTCAACTTATTCAAGAGTTTCAAATATCTAACTATTCAACACAAGCGCTATTAGAGAATTATATTCTAGACTTTAATAAATTTTGTCGAAGCTTTAGCGATGTTGATCTGGTTATTTATAGCTTATTTAAGGCAAATTTTTCTCTTGGATTAATTTCTAATGGAAAGACACCTTTTCAGGAAGATAATTTCAAAGCCTTAGGTTTAAGTGAGTATTTTTCGAGTGTGATTGTGTCAGAAGCTGTTGGACTGCGAAAGCCTCATCCAGAAATTTTCCAATTGGCATGTCAGCAGCTCGGTGTTATTCCTCAGCACTGCGTTTTTGTTGGCGATCATGAGATAGCAGACATTCGCGGTGCAAAAGCGTTGGGTATGAAAACGATCTTATTTGATCCTCAACAAAAAGAAACATCGACACAGGCCGATCATCGTGTAAAGTCTTTTCAAGACATACTTAGTATTTTAAAAATAAAATGAAAAGATTATATAAGCACGGCATGGTAAAGTTTCAGGTTTTATTTTTATTTGGAGTTGTATCTCAATTCAGTGTATTTGCACAAGCCGAAACAGATAAACAACAACCGTTAGCCTATGAGTTGCAGGTAGAAACAAAGCCAAAAACTTATGATCCAGCGACACAGTCACGGATTCGGGTCTATCGAAAGGGTGCGACAAAAACTTTAATTCAACATTCATTTGATTGTGCAGGAAGAAAAGCTGGGATACGGGATTACTTAAGTGGAAATGGTGCATTATCTGCGCTAAAAGCGTATGCCAGAATCACCTTTAATATCGAAGAAGGGATGCCTCGTAGTGCGATTCAGAAAGAAGCTGAAAGCAATGCTATGCGAACTTACCAACTGATTTCTTATAAAGAGTTTATTTTAAATGCAGACCAACCTGTGAATTTATATGGTTTTGTATTTGGAGCGACTGATTCATCTCGGACAAAAGCACAAGTTTTTGATCAATGTGTGGATGCTGTTGCTTCGTTCAGACCACAGGCTGGACACGATTATGAAATTTTAGGTAAATATCAAAATAACCAATGCCAATTTCAAGTATTTGATCTCAAAACCAATGATCAAATCCCTATTTCTGACAAACTTTATACTTGCCCTGAAAAGTCATGGAAGTTTTGGAAAAAGGATCAGTAAATGAAAAGTGCAATACTCGGTATTTTTTTGATGATGGGTCTTATTGTGCCCAATTTGACCTGGGCATCTTATCTCAATAAATGTCTCTTAACGGTTAAAGTCTTAGAAGAAACCTCAACCATGACGATGGCAATCAATGGGCCACAAGGTGAGTTTGAAAAAAGTAAATTGACGATGTATATTAAAATATTAAAAGCTGAAAAGAATGGAAGAGCTGACAGTGGATGTCAATCACTGGTCAATCAACGCATGCGGATTACGATTGAACAGCCACCTTTGATCAGTTTAGTCAAAGGGCAAGTTGTACAAGTAGAAAGCATCACTCAGGATGCTTTTCCACAAGAAAGATATGTCACGCAATACAAGCTAAAAAACTAATTTGTGGGGAACTTCGCTTTTAGCCTTTGTGTGTGTTGCTCCAGTCTTCTATAGCTTTTTGTCCGCTTTCTAAGCCAACTTCATAGGTATATTGCAATTTGCGTTTATCTTTACATAAACGGCCTGCTAACTTTTTATTGTCAGGTGGGCAGATTTCCAAAATTCTTTGTTGAGTATTTTGGCGGATAAAATCGACTGTTTGGTTATAACGAGTACAACGGTTTTTCAGACTATCTGCAAAGCCAGTATGTTGATTAAGCAAATATTTTGCAAAGAATTGATCTGCTTTACTGCTCGCTTTAAAGTAATTTTGTGTACGCGTACGAATCACCAAGAGATTTTGAATATTTGCTTGTTGCGCTGCCCATTGAACAGGGAGGGCATCTGCGACACCACCATCAAAATAAGGCTCTCCAAAGATTTCTACAGCCTGTCGTGTTAGATAGGGAATAGAACTAGAAGCACGTAAGCCATCAATAATATTGTCTTTCCCAGCACGTAAATATTCAGGATAACCTGTACGAGCATGAGTCAAAACCATATAAAAGTCAGGATTTTGACTAAATAATGCCTGTTGATCTAGAGGATTCTCTTTCTCGACAATATTCCACATCCACTGCATATCCAGTAAATCCCCACCTTTAAAAAAGCGAGCATAACGAATAAATTCAGGTCGAAGTGAGTGGTCTAAATAGAGTTCGATATTGCGACCTTGTTGTCGAGCAAGGTAATTGGCGAGGTTTGTTGAACCAGAAGACACCCCAACAAAAAGATCAAAAGGGTTAAAATTTTGTTGTAGGAAAGCATCAAGTACACCGCAGGTAAAAGCCCCACGCATACCACCACCTTCTACGACAAGCGCATTACGTGAATCATTGATCATAGATTGTTTAGTTTGCATGTTCTGGCTGAGCTGAGTTGTGTGGCATGTTTTTCATTTCATCATTCGACATTTGCTGCGTGTCATGTGGAGGTGCTGTACCGGTATGCTCAGTCTGAGGCGTCGCTATCTGCTTATTTTGCTGACTCGGCATATAATCTGGTTCATTGGTTACAGCCATATAGAAGAATACAAGGAATAAACAGCTAAAGATTGTTGCGAAAATTACTGCTTTAGATTTCCACAACGGTTTTTTGGGAGAGTTAACATCGTTCATAGGAAAATTCCTAAAAGAATGAAATGTGTAGCTATTTTATAACATAAAGCAGTAGTAAAGTTGGCATTGCTATAAAAGACATAAATTAAATGAGGCTTATGTATATAAACCCAACATGAATTGATCAGTATTGAATACATATCAGACATAACAAGCAGGCTGAGATTAAAATTGAAATCAAGCATATAAAAAAGATTATTTTGAGCTTGATTTTAGGTGTTTGTGGAAATAAATAATGTTGATTTATTAGAAATATGTGAATATTTAAACTGCAATTTTAGTAAGATTATTTATTTAATTTTTCAACAATTAATCAAAAAATCTATTTGAATTTAAGTATTTTTAGTAAAGAAATTGTTTTTTTAAATAGAAAAATTTTAGAATTAATTTATAATAGAGGCAATTAAAATGAATAAATTATTAAAATGAACAGCTTAGTAAATAGCATTTATAAAATATTGGATCAGCTTGGACTAAACGCACAAAAACGAGCTTTGCATATCCAATTTAGCAATACAGACTTAAACAACCAAGTCTTCTTACAACGCATCGATGGACAACATGGTCTAAACCAAGGCGTGTCTATTGAACTGATTTGCCTTGCCACTTCGGCTGTGATTCCACTTAAACAATTTATCGGTAGCCAAGTGGCGATTGATCAAGTCACAGATCATGGACAACTGTTTCGTAGCACAGGGGTGATTACCGAAGCAGCACAAGGGCAAAGTGATGGTGCGCTGACGCTATATAAACTCAAACTCGAAGATGGCACTTCACTGTGGCATAAACGCCGTAATAGCCGAGTGTTTATGAACAAGTCGGTTGTGCAAGTGATAGAAACGCTGTTTAAAGAATGGCAAGACAAAAGCCCCCTCTTTGCATCGAGTCTAAGCCTTGATAAAAGTGGACTGAAAAAAGATTACGATATCCGCCCATTCATTATGCAGAGTAACGAAAGTGACTATGCATTTTTAACCCGCTTGATGCGCAGTGAAGGGATCAACTGGCTGATTGATGAGGCGCAATTGATTGTGCCTAGTTCTGCGACTCAAATTCAACCACAAAAACTGCGTTTAGTGGATGACAACAGCGAATACAAAGCGCTAGAACGAAGAAAAATTCGTTTCCATCTTAGCAGTGCCGCAGAGCAACAAGACAGCATCACCAGCTTTATCGGGCAACGCAGCTTACAACCCACTGCTGTCCATGTACAACGCTGGCAAGCAGATGTGTTAGAACAAGAAGAAGGTGCAGGCAGTGTTCAAAGTAAACATCAACATAGCCAAAACCAAAACAATGCCAGTCTTGGTTTAGAACAAGCTTGGCATATCAGTCCAGCATGGATTCAAGACCTGAATGGTGAAGATCAAGCAACCGCTTCAAATAACAATCAGATTGAAAAGATTAACCAAAACCTGAGCCATTATTACGATGCTCAATCCAAACAATTTATAGCCAATTCCACTGTACGCGATGCACAAGTGGGGTATTGGTTTGAGCTAAACGAACACCCAGAAATAGACCAACACATTGGCTCAGACAAAGAATTTCTGATCACGTCAAAGACATTCTATAACCAGAACAACTTACCCAAAGACCTGAACGAGCAAATCAATCGCTTGCTCCAACAAAGTGATTGGGTCAATTCAAATGTAGACTCAAACAACCCAGAACGCCAAGCCAATCAATTGGTACTACAACGCCGTAATATCACCACTGTTCCTGAATACCACCCACTACAACATCGTCCAAGTACCCATCCACAACGAGCCAAAGTGGTTGGGCCAAGTGGAGAAGAAATCCATGTCGATGAATGGGGACGTATTAAAGTTCGCTTCCTATTTACCCGTAATGAAGATCATAGTCATGATGGTGGTGCAGGGAGCAATGACAACGATACTGATTCCGCTTGGGTGGATGTACTGACCCCGTGGGCAGGTGAAGACTATGGTGCGCGGTTCTTACCGAGGATTGGTGAGATTGTCGTGATAGATTTCTTTGATGGCAATATTGACCGACCATTTGTGGTGGGGCGTATCCATGAAGCGCAACGAAGCCCAACGAAATTTGATGACAAAGGCCAATTGCCTGATACTAAAAAACTAGCAGGGATCAAAAGTCGAGAAGTTAAAGGCAGTGGCTATGGCCAGCTTAGATTTGATGATACCACAGACCAAATTAGCAGCCAGCTACAAAGCAGTCACGGTGCGAGTCAACTTAACCTTGGTAATCTGAGTCATCCTAAAGAAACGGATACGAGTGAAGGACGAGGCGAAGGCTTTGAACTAAGAACAGACCAATGGGGTGCAGTGCGTGCAGGGCAAGGTCTATTGCTGAGTACCCATGCTCAAGACTCAGCTTCAGGTAATCATCTTGATGCAACAGCCGCGAAAAGTCAGTTAGAAAGTAGTCTAAATAATTCCAAGGCCCTAAGTGAAGTTGCCAAGAATCAGCAAACTGATCCACTAGATGTATTGGAAAATCTCAAGCAATTTCTTGATCAAATCGAAAAAGGTGAAAAAGACAAAGCGGATGCATTTAAACAAGCTTTGATGATTTTAGCTGCACCGAATTCAATCGCATTGGCAAGTAATGAAGACTTACATCTTTCTGCGGATAAACAAATCAGTTATACCGCAGGTGACAGTATCAACCTGAGTACGCAAAAGAATTTAGTTGCACATGCACAATCAAAGATCAGTCTTTTTGCGGCACAAGAAGGTGCAAGACTTTTTGCTGGGAAAGGTAAGGTTGAGATCCAAGCACAAGGCGATGGTGCGGATTTGATTGCACGTAAAGGTATTCAAATTATTTCGACTGAAGAGATGATTGAGCTCAAGAGTCTCAAAGAAATTATTATCACATCTGGTGGCTCTCAATTAAAAATTAATGGTTCAGGTGTATTTGTGACCACGGCTGCTAAGTTCGAAGTGAAGGCAGGGCAACATAGTTTTATTGGTGGAGCAAAAGTCGATTATTCACTTCCATCATTCTATGAAAATATCTGTAAGCCTTGTTTGTTGGATGCAGCAAAGTTTGGAATGGCATTTGTTGATAAATAAAATGAAAAGAAAAATTGTTCCATTTAAAAATATAAAAAGTTGTATCGAAGATGATCGACATGATTTGAACATGTATTTAATCTTGGATGCGGCGCAAGTTTCAGATCAAACTTTGCACTTTATCAATACATGGCGAAATGACGCAAGGTTAGAGTTTTATTCATTATTTTCAGGTACAACGGAGGGCAATGCACCTTTTGAAGTTGCCCCTGTACTTGTCTTAATCAATGATTTAGAGGCGCTCGAAGAAGATGGATTTAGCTTTATTCATCAAACATGGAAAGACGAACAGGCTTTAAATCTGGTATTCAGTTCATTGGATTTGGCTCAGTTTGTTAAAAAAATGAAACGCTATCTCACAGTAGAATTTCCTGATGGTACACAAAAATTATTTAGATGGTTTGATCCAAGAATTGTTAAAAAAATTCATAAAATACTGACAGATCAACAAGAAGATGAGTTTTTTGAGGGTATTACAAAATGGATCATTTCAATTCGAAATTATCAGGATGTAGATTCTAATCAATTAATGGTATTGGAGAATGCATAATGCTCATACTCAGCCAAGAAAAATTATATGAATTAGATGTTGAGCAAAATAAAGAATTTTTATATGACCTTGTCTATGAAATTATAAAAGAAAACCCAGCCCTTAAACTGAATGGGCAATTTGATCAGCTATTAGAACCTGTCCAAAGCCTGATCAATCTATATGTTGAAAAAGGTATCAATCAAATTTATACACTCAAATATATGGTGAAGAGCCATGTTTATTTGGGAATAGATTATACAAATGATCCGCAATATCTTTGGCTCAAAAATGAAATGCAGCATTACAATATTGCGGAGCAAGTGTCCTATGTAGATGCTTTTTATACACTTTTGGAAAGCTATAAAAGTGTAGTTTTAGGACATAATTTTAAATTTGTTTTTAAAGCAATAGACCAGTTAAATCAGAGTTTTAGTCATTCCAATCTTCAAGAAAATCTTTCAATTATTTATCCAGAAAAAATAGAGTTTTTAAAACAAAAAGATTTATTGGGTTCACTTCAAGAAAATTATTCCAATGATATCCAATCATATAAAGAGTATGTATTGGGAAAAGAATTTCATCATAACGTTTTTATAAAAAATTTGATTAATTTGGAGGTTTAAGATGGATGTTGTGGTGCAAGTCCTACAGCGGGCGCTTCATGTGCAACGTGTTTGAAAAAATTTTTAGTTCATTTTCGGAGACCCTATAATTTTCAAAAAAGAACAAAAGAATATAAGGGAGAGTTTGGATTTGATTGGTTAAGAGATGAGTACATATTCCCTGTTTTTGAAATAAATAGAAAAATGCAGCCTGCGTTAATTAATAAAAATTACATTAGTGGTTTAAAGAAAGTATATATAGATGGTACACGGAAAATAACCCCTTGGGGTATAGAGTACATCCCATCTCATTTAGCAATTTTTGCAACTAAGGTAAAAGATAAAAATGCAAGTTCTAAAATTAATGTAGATGGTGCACTATTATCTATTGAACTTCACCAAGTTGTCGGGGATGATGAAGTACCTCTACAAGATGATGGTACAAAAATAATATTTGAAACTAATGAAAAATGTATAAAAATTTCTACATCAACTGGTAATGAAAAAAGTAATCGTCTGGAGTTACCAATTTCTTTTTTCATAAAAAATAGGAAAAAAACAGATTTGGTAGATCAGTCTAGGTGGAGTTACAGTACTAAAAATGCAATTAGAATATCTTGTGAAGGAGCAACAACTAAAGGTGCTCTAATTAGTGTAAAAGCAATAAAAGGGAATAATATTTTTGAAGTTGGGCAAATGAGCGTTTTTGCAAATGATAAAGTTCCAATAGCTAAAATATGCTTTGTTGATGTTAGTTTTAATCAAAATAAAGTTCAACGGCCTACAGGTACAGGATTGGAATATAGTTTAAAATATGAATCTTTTAATCAAGCACTTATACGACCTAAAATAGTAAGAGATACAATTTTTAATATAAAGGACATGTTAGATAAAAATAAAACATGGGACTTGGAAGGATTTTATAATAAATATTATGTAAATCAAACGAAAAATAGTTTAGGTAATAGTATAATTAGCAATACTTTAGATGATGAATTTAAGCACGATTTAATCTTTTTATTTCAGAAATATGCAAAAGTTAATGGTTTAATAAATTCTGATTCTAATGATGTTACATATGTTTTTTTTACAAATACACAATGTTCATATACCAAAAATGGTCAAATTTTTAATAGAAAAGGTAGTGCTATTTTTGCACCTGAAGCAGGATCTAATAGGAAAAAAGTATGGGGGAACTCAGTTGTTATTTATCATCATGGAGCAACTGAATTGGAGACTGTAGTTCATGAAATAGTTCATAGCTTTGGATTATCCCATGTATTCCAAAATGGGAAAGATATACCATATTGTTTTCATAAAGGTTTTACCGATAATTTTATGGATTATGAGGATACTGATGAAGATCCACCTAAAAAATCGCTTTATAAAGGTAATCAAATAGCTTTATTTAGGCATCAATGGTTACTTATGCGTAACGATAGAAGCTTAGATTACAATGGATAAAGATATTATGAAATTTTTGATTTTATTAGTAGTAATTTTAAGTCTGTCTGCTTGCTCATTTGACTCAAATAAGGATAATTGTAGTTTAAAAAATAGTGAAAATATAAAAAATGAAAATGGCTATGATGTTCGAGTAGCTAGAGATATATCATCATTTGTTGAAAATAATAAAATTTATTTAAATTATGATCAAAATGAAATTGTTAAAAGATATTTTGAGTTAAATAGTCATTATTTAGTATTGAAAGTTCTAGATAGTCTTTCTCCTGAAGTAGGTTTTAGTGATGGTACTGTTAATAATAATGTGAAGAGGAATTTTGATTACATTTCTCGTCTTTCAGCTAATAGTAATTTAAAGGGTAATCATATGTTTTTTAGTAGTGATAACTATGTTCCTTATAGTGAGCAATTAGAAGAAGAAATTGTATCTATGGTTAAAGATCAGATTTATGTGGTAAGTGGTGATAAAGTGGGTGGGGTAGATTTGAATAGTAAAGTTAGTACTTTTATAAAAAAACTAAAATGTAGTAATTCAAATGAACCTGAAGTAGAAGAATGGAATGTAAATGATATGCACATTGTTTTGGAAGCTGATGGAAAACAAATTAAAAATAGGAAATATAATAGTTTGAATTTTTTTATTTATTTTACAAAGAAAACGGATAAAAAATATGAGACATCAATATATTAGTGTTTTATATCTATGATATTGAAAATCATATAAAAATTTTATACCTTTGATAAGGCTTAATAAGTTATGAGGAAAATTTTAACTATTTTTATATATTCTTTTTTTCTATTTGCATGTGCTCCTAATGAGCCATTAGATCATCTATGCCAGATAAATAACAAAACTAAGAAAAGCGATACTCGAAGTGACGTAAAGGAAATATCGAGAGATATTAATTTATTTGTTGTTAATCATGATTTGTATTTGGACTATAATTTTAAAAAAATATATAGCAAATATAAGGAAATGAATTCAAATTATTTGAAGTTAAAAGTTATAGATCGATTATCTGCTACTCAAGGTTTTGATAATGGAATAGTTCACAATGAAAATTTTGAAGATAATTATCATCATATGTCTACATTAGAAGTACGAACTACAGGACAAGGTCCAAATACAAATTATTATGCTAGTGATAATTTCGTTCCATTTGATGAAAATATCCATAAAAATATCGATCAATCAATTTCTGATCAAATTTTTTTAATAAATTCAGTAGCTTTAGATAAAAGCAGTCTTGATAACTTCATAGAAAATTTTTTAACTAAAGGGCGATGTCAAGGTGGGGATCAGTACAGAAAGGTTATTTCTGAAAAGAATTTTAATGGTGTACATATTATCTTGGAATCTGAACCTGAATGGTTTGTAAGCAAAGGTCAAGTCAATAGTTTTGCTTATACTGTATACTATACAAAAATGACAGATAAAAATTATGAAAAATCATTATATTATTAAATTTAAAACTGTATTCCTGATATGTTTTTCTTTGACATCCTATAGTTTTGGAGCGAATGTAGAAAATCGAATTTTTAATTTTGAAGATAAAGAAATATCAGCGTTATCTTCTGAAATAAATTACTCAAGATTTGCACCAGTAAACCAGCTTAATTTAAAAGCAATGTCTGTAGATTTAGGCGAAATAATAAAGAACCTTGAAAAAATAGATTATATCAATAGGGATACAGTCTCGCATAGTAAACGCTATGAAGTGCTATCCTATGGTTTGACGACCAAGAAAATTTATTTTTTTAATAATAGCAGTCAAACATCTGATCTCTTTTCTGAGATTTATGCAACGAACTCTAAATTTAATCAACTCAAAAGCATTCGTCTAGGGTTAAGTGTTGAATACAATGGGAAAAGATTTAAAAAAATGAATACAGATCCGATTGTTCCCACAAGTTTTATTTCTGCTCTGAATGTGATTGATGAGAGGAAATCAAAAGAGGTGTATGTTTCACTCATGAAGCAACATATTTTAAATATAAAAAATAATGTGAATGAGTATTGTGAATTTTTAGTGACGACGAGAGTAAATGTTAAGGATTATTGGTTAGAATTAAATACTGAACTCACAAAGAATAATACTTATTTCAATATTTACCAAAGTAAAGGAATTCCTCAAAAATGCAATTTGTGAAATTCTTTGTTTGGATTTTTTGCTTAGTCCCTTTTCCGGCATCCTGTGGTGATTATAGAAAAACTAATAGTGATGGTGATTTCGTATCCCCTCAGCAGTAGATGCTTTATGAATATAGTTTCCTAAACGAGATTAAAGCTTTTATAATAATTTAAATTCAATAGCTTAAATCTTGATAATTTGAAATTCGAGGCTTAAGGATATCCAATTGAGCACTCAGATCAATTCCATATCTACCGTGAATAAGCTATATTAATGGCACCAAAAATAGACAATCAACAACATGCAAAATTTACAACAACTCTTTATCAACACCCAAGAAAACTACGAATTGATCCCTGATTTTATCGATCTGCTTTTAGCATCGGATATTTATTGTTTGGGAACACAAGATCAGCATAAAAAAATTCAATTCCGTATTCTAGAAACACCCGAAGGTGATCAAGCAATACCATTCTTCATAGAGCTAGAAACCATTCAAAATGATATTGGAGTCGATGCTGAATATATCGCTTTAAATACACGGCAGTTTTTTGAAATGACTCAAGGGGCAACATTGGTATTGAATCCAACTTCTGAATTATCAAAAGAATTTCAACCTGAAGAAATTAAAGCAATTTTAGAGATTGATGAAGCAATTTAAAAATGTGCAGGATTCAATTTCTCCAGCACTTCATCAATTTTTTTCAACCGTTTGATTTCATCCCATAAGGCTTTGGCTTCGGGGTAATGCTTAGACATCATCCCAATCCATTGTTTATAACGGCCGACCATGTTCAGCTCTTTTTTATATGGACCATTTAAAAAACGAATTTGTAAATTTAATAGTTCAGACCAAGTGATAAGTGGTTCATCTGTATTTTTACGAATACATTGTGTGAGATCTGGTGTAGTCACAGCACCACGACCAATCATCAAATCTTGGCAACCTGATTCAAGTTGGCATTGCTTCGCATCAGCATTGGTCCAGATTTCACCATTGGCAATCACATTGATCTTGAGTGCTTCACGAATCGGCTGTAGCTGATCCCAAAATGCTGGAGGGGTGTACCCATCAGCTTTGGTCCGAGCATGGACAGTGACCCAAGCTGCGCCAGCATCTTCAATGGCATGCGCATTTTCAAGGGTAAAATTTCGGTCCATATAACCTAAACGCATTTTTGCAGATACAGGAATATGTTTGGGTACTGCATCACGTACAGCCTTGACCAACTCATGTACAACCTCAGGCTCATCGAGAAGTACTGAACCACCTCTATGACGGTTTACTGTTTTAGCAGGACAACCAAAATTCATATCGATTGCAGGAGCACCTAATTCAGCAGCGCGTACCGCATTGGCTGCGAGCATTACAGGATTATTTCCTAAAAACTGAACATGTACTGGTGTGCCAGCAGCTGTTTTGCCTTGATTGTTTAGTTCTGGACAATAGCTATGGTAAACATGGTCAGGTAAGACCGAATCCGTTACACGGATAAACTCAGTCACGCACCAGTCAAAGCTACCGACATGTGTGAGAACGTCACGCATGATAGGGTCGGTTAAGCCTTCCATTGGGGCGAGTATAAGTTTCACGATTGTTACCTGATGAGATGAAAACAGCGTTATACGCATTTTTGTAGGAGATGTCTACTGATGCAAATATATTCTAGATCAGTGCTAAATGGAGTGTTATTGAAAAGTTGATCCATAAATTTTCATTATCGAAACCTCTATATAAAGTCGAGTTTTTTGCTGTGTATACATGTTTTTAGAACCTAAATGTGATTCACAATCCTTCTCATTGGCTAAACTATGAAATCCTTTGCCTTATTTAACGATCACCCTTTGAGGGTAGAAACACAAGATCTCGGTTTCAATGTTTTGCCCAATGTAAAATTTGTTCGTTAATTCATCCAATCACTTAAATATTTAGAGATCGATTGATTCCAAAAATTTAAAAACTTAACATTTTCAATGGGAATAATTTCGTCTAAAACGTCAGAAAAACTTCTTTCAGCTAAGAGAAAATGTGCTTGTTCTATGTTTAAATTTGTATTGGATGCTGAGTTAAGCTGTCACCAGAATTGATCTAAGGCAGTAATATTCCAGATCTAACTCATATAAAACAATTTCTTCTGCTTCTGTATTAATATACTTAATAGTAAGAATACAAAATACTGCCCATTTTTGTTCAGTGCTGCGTTTATCAACGATGCAAAATCATTTCCAAAACAAATTTAGAACCAATAAAGCCAACTGCCAATAAAAAGAATCCAATCATGGTAAAGCGAATGGCTTTCTGACCACGCCAGCCAAACTTATAGTGACCAATTAACAACGCACCGTAAACAAACCAAGACACAATACTAAACACAGTCTTATGTGCTAGGTGCTGTGCAAAGAAGTCATCAATGGTAAAGAAACCAAAAGATAAAGCGACAGTTAATAAAACAAAACCAGTAATGAGCATATCAAAAAGTAAGGATTCCATGGCTTGATATGATGGTAAGAAGTTGACCCAAATACGTTTTTTTTGTTTCTTTTTGAGTTCGCGGTTTTGAAACCAAATCAAAACGGCTTGTATGGTTGCCATGAGTAAAACGGCATAAGCAGATAAAGACAGAATGATATGGATGTCTAAACCGATAGAATGCTGTTCAATAAATTGATCTGGTTTACTAAAACAAAATCCTAAAATCAGACCAAAGGCTGCAACCGGAATGCCAATCAAATTTAGTGAAATAACAGGACGATAGGTACTATAAAGCATACTTAGAACCAACATTAACGCAGAGGTAAAAGACATCAAGTTAAAGACGTCGTAATTAATCCCTAGTGGTGTAAGTATGTCGTTATGCAGTACACTTGCATGTAATATCAGCCCTAAACCTGACATGATGCCAATAAACCAAGGGTTTGCGGAACGTTTAGCCATTAAGTGCATGAACAAATACCAAAATGAAGAGGTATAGGCAATTAATGCTAAAATCGTATAAACCAAGGGTAGGCTAATCATGTCAAACCTTTTTCAGGATGATGAATATTCATGTTATAAGATATAAATTCCATGTGAACTACAGTATCCTATAGCATCTTGAGCATAAATTTTCTATTTTAAGAAAGATTTTTTTGCTACTAGCTATTTTAAGCGGATTTTGCAATGTTTGATACCTTAACAGAACGACTCACGCAGAGTCTCAGAAATGTTACTGGCTCTGGGCAGCTAACCGAAGATAATATTAAAGATACCTTACGTGAAGTGCGTATGGCACTTCTTGAAGCCGATGTTGCTTTGCCTGTAACTCGTGAGTTTATTGCGAAAGTTAAGGAAGAAGCATTGGGTCAAGAAGTCATGACTCAGCTTTCACCAGGTCAAGCTTTCGTTAAAATTGTGTATGACGAACTCACCAAAATGATGGGTGAGGCAAACGAAAGCCTAGACTTAGCTGCAAAACCTCCTGTTGTGATTCTTCTCGCAGGTTTACAAGGTGCTGGTAAAACCACGACAGCTGCAAAACTTGGACGTTTCTTAAAAGAACGTCAAAAGAAAAAAGTGGCGATGGTTTCTGCCGATGTTTACCGTCCTGCTGCGATCAAGCAACTGCAAACAGTTGCTGCTGAAGTGGGTGTTGATTTTATTGAATCGGACGCTTCTGAAGATCCGATTAAAATTGCACAACGTGCAATTGGTCAAGCCAAAATTAACTTTAACGATGTTTTGATTGTCGATACGGCAGGTCGTTTGCATGTCGATGATGACATGATGGACGAAATTAAAGCATTACACGCTGCAATTGGCCCAACAGAAACCCTATTTGTCGTTGATGCAATGACAGGTCAGGATGCAGCAAATACCGCTAAAGCTTTCAATGATGCATTACCATTAACGGGTGTTATCCTCACCAAAACCGATGGTGATGCACGTGGTGGTGCGGCGCTTTCGGTACGTGCGATTACCGGTAAGCCAATTAAATTCTTAGGTATGGGTGAAAAACTCGATGCCTTAGAGCCATTCCATCCTGAGCGTGTTGCACAACGTATCTTAGGTATGGGTGACGTACTTTCTTTAGTCGAAGAAGTTGAACGTAAAATCGACAAAGAAAAAGCCGAAAAAATGGCGAAAAAATTGCAAAAGGGCGGGAGCTTCAACTTTGAAGACATGCTGATGCAATTTGAACAGATGAACAAAATGGGCGGTATGATGGGCTTCTTGGATAAGTTGCCTGGTATGAGCAATTCAGGCATTCAAGATGCGATTGCACAAGCAAATCCTGAAAAGCAAGTGAAAAAGATGGAAGCGATTATTCAATCGATGACCATTAAAGAACGTCGTAACCCAGACTTAATGAATCCGAGCCGTAAAAAGCGTATTGCAGCAGGCTGTGGTATGGATGTGGTTGAAGTCAATAAACTGATCAAACAACATGCGCAAATGGCGAAAATGATGAAGAAATTTGCCAATCCATCGGGTATGGCAAAAATGATGCGCTCATTGGGCGGGATGCAAAAACAGTTTGGCGGTGGTGGCGGTATGGGACCATTGTTTGGTAATAACGATAAAAAATAAGCCTCATTTATTTTATAAAAAGCGCCTTCGGGCGCTTTTTTGTTAAATAAAAATAACATACTTTTATTGGTTGTTTAGATATTCTAAGCACATTATTTGAATATGATTTAAACAATAATTGATAAGTAGTCTATTTATGAAAAAAGTATTTATCGTACACAGTTATAAAGACTCCCCTGAACAGCATTGGTATCCTTGGTTGAAGCAGCAAGTATTGGCTATAGGGCATACATGTGAAATTATTCATCTAGAACATGCAGAACAACCTCGCTATGAGGTGTGGAAGCATAATATTACTCAGCAAATTAAGTCACTCAATGAAGATACCATCATTGTGGCACATGGCTTAGGTGGTATTGCCACTCTGGATTTCCTTTCAAGTGAAATATTGGGGCGAAAATTAGGTGCTTTGTTTTTAGTAGCAGGATTTAGTAAAAATTTATCCGTTGTACCTGAACTTAATTCATTTTTACAACAAGCCGAGGTTGACGATGCATTGTTAAGAATGAATATTCTCAATCGTTTTGTCTTTTTCTCCAACAATGATCCTTTTGTTCCAGCACCGATCAGTATTCAACAGGGTTATTCTCTGAATTCACAAATGATTGAAGTGAAAGATGCTGGGCATTTTATGGCAGCTGAGGGATATACTCGCTTAAACGTACTTTGGGAAAAGTTAGCGGTTTTATTACAACCTGAATCTCAATCTCGCACTCAAGTCGTATACTAGATTTATCTCGATTTTCTTTTGTTTTATTGATTTAGTTTTTGATAAAGCTCGTCAAGAATCTCCTGAGCGCGTTGCTCATCTTGAATCAAATTGCCTTGTTGATCCCAAACTTTACTGTCTAGAATCGAATAATCTTCACTTGGGCTTAATTTTAGTTCTGCTGCAGGTTTGCCATCTTCATACCATACCTTTTGAACGATGGGCTGAGCATCAAGATGTTCTTCCTGTAGCCCAAGTTGACCATTTGAATAGTACGTTTCAGTTTTTCCAACTAATCTCTGGTCTTGGCTGGTCGATTTAAAGCTGACTTTTCCATTTTCAAAATAGCCCACAACTTCACCATCGACATATTTACTATCAAAGCTATTTAAGCCTTGAGGGGCTTTAATCCAAAAGGTATCAGATTGTTTTTTACGACTATTTTGATAGAAGTCCTGAACTAAGAAACGGCCATCTTTATCACGACCTAATAATTTTCTGAAATATCCATTTTCTACGGGTGTGAGTGAATAACCCTGATCCATGATTAAACCGCAGTCACAGGCTTCTTCACCTGCATCTGGAGCAAAGTAAGCAATAACGGGTTCAGTTGTTGCCATGGTTGTTGAAGATGAGTGCGTAGTTTGTAAACTGGTACACCCCACCATTGTGAAGCTCATTAAACAGGCACTAAGCAGTAAGGGTATCGTTTTCATAATGATTGCTCTTTTATCGTGTTTATGGTTGTATTTATTAAAAATGGAAGATTGCTGATCTTCCATTAAATTGTATTTGGGTTTAAGCAGTTTGTCGATCTATATAGAACTGTAAGCCTTTAAGTAATAAATCTGATTCAATTCTTGGTTGATATTTCTCAAGAAATTGTGCAAATAGATTGGCATCACCGCCTGTTAAAATAAGCTTGCGTGGTTGTTGCTCAAGCACTTTTTCAATGGTGCTTAACAGTCCTAAGAAAATGCCATGATGTACTGCATCTATGGTATTTCGACCTGGACTCAGCTCTGAAAAAGCCGCATCTGGAATTTTAATACCTTTGGTTTTTTGAATTAAAGAATCGCGTTGTAAATAGAGGTTAGGCAGAATATAACCGCCTAAATGTTGTAAGCCTTGGGTTAAATCAATTGTTAAAGCTGTACCACAGCTAATCACACACAAGTCATCATCAGCTTTCGCCACGGCCAAAACTTGTAACCAACGATCGATTCCAAGTTGTTCTATATGGTCATAGCCACAACGTAATCCTGCATATTCAGCATGCACTTTGGCAAAAGTCACCGGAATATCGAGTAATTTTAAAATCTGGACAATGCGTTCGTTGTTCTTTTTATCTTGGACTGAGGAGATTCCAATTTTGTCTAAGCCTAAACCACGAAAATGTTGAATTAAACCCAGTAGCAGATCCGCAGGGGATTGGAGATGTAATTCTGCTGCCTGTTGGATAATTTGATTATTTTCAGTAATCCAATATTTTAGACGGGTATTTCCAATATCTAACCAAAGTGCTTTCATGATTTTGCCTAATTGAAACTGAACACAATCTGCATAATTATTTTATTTGAAAATATTGAACGACTTAGAGAGCCTCTCAATCTGATCAATCAAATAGGGCAAATAACCTGCGGTTCATTTTGCTGAACGTTGTTCCGTACTGTTAGTAACTGTTTGCTATGATCTTTGGATCAATACGATTACTGCGCAATATATAGCGAAATGTATAGCGAAAAAAGCCCTGTTTTAAATAGGGTCTGTTGATAATTCGTCTATGTTTGCGACTACGTGTGTTTTTTAGGCGATACTAGGCGCGAAATACGAAATTTAGTTATTCTAAATCAGTAGTTCGTAACAACGTAGCGGCAAAAAACACGCTAGTCCCCCGCTGCGCCTTGCGCTGCAAACAAAGCAGTGCTTTGTTCTTGCTCAGGGTTGTGGCTAAAATTATCTCAGCCTTCGTTATGAAACTCGAAAATAGTCTCGCTATTCTCTCCGTTTCATGCCTTGCCTGCTCAATTTTAACCTACAACGCAAGCCATTTATGAAATGTCAACAGCCCCTAATTGCCGATCACTTTTTCACGATACATCTGATCAATCCATCTCATTTTAGAAAACAGATCACCTCGTTATTTATGCTTCAGCTAAGCGTAAACGCCCCTGATAGACATTGACTAAACCTTGAGCCGTCAATAAATTCAGTGCACCATCATCAGAAATCCCTTTGAAAATACCTTCAATTGAATTTTGAATTTGTTCAAAATAAACCTGCTGATCCATAAAGGCAGCATAGTGATTAAATCGTGCTGAGAGGTTATAGCAACCATGATCAAACCATTGTCCAGCTTGTTGAATTGCCAAATACATTTCTGCAATGATTTGGATTCGATTTGGAAATTGTAGGCCTAATTGCATTAGCGAGGTAGCTTGTTGAGTCACATTTTCTTTAGGGATCGGAAATAAGTTGATCCCGATTCCAACAATGGCTTGATGTGGTGAAATGGGCTCAACCAAAATTCCGCCCCATTTTCCTTGAGGGCTATATAGGTCATTGGGCCATTTAATTTGTAATTCTGGTAAATTCTTAAGTGTTGGCATTTGTAAGATATTTAAAGCAATTTCCAATGCTAAACGCCCATCTAAGGGTGTTCGTGTTTCAAGCAATGTGCTTAAATAAATATTACCAATTGGCGAAACCCATTCCCGTTGGTGCTGACCTCGTCCTTGAGTCTGAGTTTCACTACAGACCAAAACTGTCTTGACGCCGCTGAGCGCAATTTCACGCACATCATCATTGGTCGATGCTGTAGTCTGCTTTAAAAGCAGCACTTCAGGGAGCTCATTTGCTTGTGTAAGAAGTTGTCTAAGATGACGAGTCTCTAAATCCATGTTGAATCTGAGAAGAGTGAAGGAACATTTATGGAGTTAATCATATATTTAGGTATTGGTGCAATCGCAGGATTTGCTGCTGGGCTATTTGGTGTTGGCGGTGGCTTAATTATTGTACCAATTCTCTATGTGGTCTTTACCAAAATGGGCTATGATCCTTCGGTCATTATGCACATGGCATTGGGAACTTCACTTGCAACTATTATTGTAACTTCAATTAGTTCTGTAACAGCGCATCATAAAAAAGGTGCAGTACTTTGGAGTGTTTTTAAAAACTTAGCTCCAGGTTTGGTGATTGGCTCATTTATTGGTGCTGGCATTGCAGATATTTTATCAGGTCAGCATTTACAATTGATTATTGGGGCATTTGCAATTTGGGTGGCATTTAAAATGTTTAAAGGGGCCAATGTCAAAGTCGATGAATCTAAACAATTGCCGACTGCACCTATGCAAATGCTGGCTGGTGGGGGAATCGGGGTCGCATCGGCAATTTTTGGTATTGGTGGCGGAAGTTTAACTGTTCCATATCTCAACAAAAATGGTGTGGTGATGCAAAAAGCCGTTGCAACATCAGCAGCTTGTGGGTTACCGATTGCAATCGCAGGGGCATTAGGCTTCATGTTCTTCGGCGCGCAAGAACCAATTGAAATTAAAAATTCAATTGGTTATGTCCATATCTATGCCTTTATTGGGATCAGTGTGATGAGTTTTATCACCGCCAAATTCGGCGCAAAGGTTGCGCATGCGCTTTCTCCAGCCATGTTGAAAAAATGTTTTGCATGTTTACTTACAGTTGTTGGTCTTTATTTTATTTATCAAGGAATTACTAAGTAGATTCCGATCAAAGGTACTTTTTCTAAACACTAAATTGACTTAAAATGCATTAAAATTGTCGGACAATGTCATGGTTTCAATTGAATTAAATCAGGTAAAACTAAAATAATGACAATTGACATTGTCTGAGAAAGAATAATAAACCCAAGATAGGAATTATATGCATTCGGAAGAAGTGGATAGCCTTTCAGAACAAATTGCCAAACATATTAGTGAACAAATTATTAGTGGCGAGTTGGTTGAAGGAGAAAGAATACAAGAACTACGTATTGCCAAAGAACTGGATGTCAGTCGTGGCTCAGTACGAGAAGCCCTTTTGCTTTTAGAAAGAACCCACTTGATTGAAATTTATCCTCGCCGTGGTGCTATTGTCTCAGAAATGTCAGCTCAACAAGTACGCGCATTATTTGATACCAGTGCACTGTTATTAGGTCAAATCGTGCAACGTATGAGTGAAACATGGCGTAATCATGAGGCTGAAGCGATCCAGCAGATGATGAATCATTTGGTTGAGCAAGTGAAGCAAGGCAATACTGAAAAGTTTTATGATGGTATTTTTCAATTTTTATCGGGGCAACAAGACATGGTGGGGAATCCCTACCTGATGAAATTTTATAAAGAGTTGTTACCCTCACTCCGAAGAAGTTATTTTTTAACCTTAAATACTTCAAGACGCGAGCTTCAAGAAGCTTTAGAATTGCTTAAGTTGGTGATTGACGCAATTTTAATCCGAAAATCACAACAAGCTACTTTATTTATGGAAGATTTTTGTCGACACTTACGTAATCTGGTGTTGGAATCTCTGACACGGATGAAACAAATCGAACTCGCTTGGGCGCGGAGATCGCGTCGGTAATTACTAGGACATTATGCGTTTAAGCAGCTTAAAACTTTCAGGCTTCAAATCTTTTGCCGATAGTACAACACTACAATTCAAAGATAACCGTACAGCGGTGGTTGGTCCTAATGGTTGTGGTAAATCCAATGTGATTGATGCTATCCGTTGGGTGATGGGGGAATCCAGTGCACGCCAGCTCCGTGGTGGCAGTATGCAGGATGTTATTTTTACAGGAACGGCAAAACGTAAACCTGTAGGTATGGCAAGTGTAGAACTGCGCTTTGAAAACACCTATGGCAAATTAGGTGGGGCCTATAACGCGTATACTGAACTTGCTGTTCGCCGTCAAGTGAATCGTGATGGAAAATCTGAATACTTTCTCAATGGGACGAAGTGTCGACGTCGTGATATTACCGACATTTTCTTGGGTACAGGCTTAGGTCCTCGTTCCTACGCAATCATCGAACAGGGAATGATTAACCGTTTGGTTGATGCCAAACCTGAAGAAATGCGTATTTTTCTTGAAGAGGCTGCTGGGGTTTCTCGTTATCAGGCTCGTCGTCGTGAAACACTACAACACTTAGAACATACCACGCAGAACTTAGACCGTCTCGAAGATATTGCTTCAGAACTCAAATCACAGCTTAAAACCTTAAAACGTCAGTCTGAAACTGCGGTTCAATATAAGACTTTAGAAACTGAAATTCGTACATTAAAGATAGAAATTCTATCTTTTCAGTGTGATCGTAGTTCCCGTTTACAAGAACAATATACGGTTGAAATGAACGAATTGGGGGAGCACTTTAAATTGGTGCGCTCTGATATGAGTACCTTGGAACATGATCTGACTTCAACCAATGAGTTGTTCCAACGTCTGATTCAACAGTCCACGCCTTTGCAAAATGAGTGGCAACAAGCTGAGAAAAAACTCTCTGAGTTGAAAATGACTTTGGAACAGAAACAAAGTTTATTTCAACAAAACTCAGAAGCTTTGGGAAGTTTTGAACAGCAAAAAGCTCAAACCAAAGAAAAAATTCAGTTGATGGAATTGCAATTGGAAACCTTGCACAGTCAATTGGAGCAGCAGACTGAACATTTACAACATGCTGAGGCTGATACACAACAACGTAGCCAAGCATTTACCGATTTAAAAGCGCAGCAATTGCAAGCACAACAACAATATGAACAGGTCAAAGTTCAAGTTGAAAAGCAACAGCAGCAAAAAGCACAAATGCAGGCGCAAATTGAACAACTTGCAAAAAATGTTGCACGTATTGAGCAGCAGAAAGACACCTTAAAAACCCAAGCAGTTCAGGTTCAAAGTCAATTTAAAATTGAAGATGTTCAACAACTTGAGCAAGAAAAATTAGCAATACAAGCTGCGATTGTTGAATTAGAACAAAAAATTAATCAAGCAAAGCAGCAGTTTGAACAGCTACACGAGCGCATTAATCAGCAAAAAGCTCAGATTTCAGCTTTAAAATCTGATGTACAAGTGTTGCAATCTGAACAGAAAAACCTCACCCAATTAATGGCGAAGAGTGCTGTAAATAGTAAGGCTGATACTGTGCAATTGATGCAGGTATTAACGCTGAATGAACATGGCAAAGCACATGCACAGCTGGTTGAAAAATTTTTAGCCAAATGGTTGTCAGCCCATATTGTTGATCAAAATGCTGATTTTGCTGAAAGTATGGCACGCCAGCTTAAAGCATCAGGCTCACAAGATAAAATTCAAATGAATGGAGTGGCGTGTCTAGCAGATTGGATTGAATCTCCACAGTATTCACTGTGGAGTCAAGTTGTTGTAATTGAAAACCTTGCTCAAGCTTTAACGGAAAAAGCACAGTTAAAAGTAGGGCAAAGCATATTGACGCTGGATGGTTATCATGTCGGTCAAGATTGGGTGATTGGTTTGTTCTTTGATGAGTCGAGTCAGGCTGCACAGGGTGCACTCAGTCATCGTATTCGCCTTGAAGAAATTGAAACACAACTTACGCAGCTACAACCACAGTTGATTGAAGCTGAAACTATATTGCCGAGTTTAAATCAGCAATTGCAGGATCTGCAAAAACAGATTCAAATAGAGCAAGATACGCTAAAACATCAGCAAAAACAGCTACAACTTTTTGATGTGCAAATTGCTAAGCAGCAAAGTGCTTCACAAGCATTTGAGTTGCAGAAAGTTCAGCTCAATAGTCAATTGCAACAGTTAGATGAGCAACTTGAAGAAGATGCAATGCAGAAAGATGATCTTGAAATCGATATGCACTCGGTCATCCTCAAGCTTGAACAAAATCTTCCTGAGTTTAAAACCTTGCAATTCAAATTGGACGAGCTCAATGAGCACGTTGAAGAACAACAACAGCAATTACAGCTTAAACAACAAGATTCCGAAACCACACGTCGTCTAGCTGAACAAAATAAACAGCAAATTGAATTATTAGACAAAGACCTATCTTTCTCTAAAACGCAATATCAACAAATTATTGCGCAAATGGAGCAAGCCAAGAAGTTTGTAGATCCAATTCAATTGGAATTACCAAGTCTAGAATCGCAATATGCTGAGCAGGCACAACAAACTGAAAAACTGCAAAGAACTTGGAGTGAGTGGCAAGTTGAATTGAATAATATTCAATCTAAACAGCAACAACTTACAGAAATGCGCCATTTGCATCAGCAAAATGATGAGCAATTGCGTACAAAACTGGAAGAGCGACGTTTAGCTTGGCAAGCGGCAAAATCAGATTTCCAGCATTATTCAGATCAACTCAAAGAGATGAATGCTGAAGTTAAGCAAGGTGTATTGATTGATTTACCTGCACATCAAGAAAAATTTGAGAAAGCACAGCGTCAGTTTGAGAAATTAGGCGCGGTCAATTTAGCAGCTTCAGAAGAATATGAAGAAGTTTCTAAGCGCTTTGAAGATCTAACCCATCAAATGCAAGATTTGGAAAATACGGTTGGGCAATTGAAAGATGCCATGAAGACCATTGACCAAGAAACCAAAAAATTATTTATGGGGACTTTTGATCAGGTTAATGCTGAATTAAAAGTACTATTTCCAAAAGTCTTCAATGGTGGTGAAGCCAGTTTAAGCCTTGAGGATGATTGGCAGTCTGGCGTAAAGCTGATGGCACGCCCACCGGGTAAGAAAAATAGTTCATTGGCTTTGTTATCTGGTGGTGAAAAAGCATTAACGGCATTGGCTTTGGTATTTGCTATTTTCCGCTTGAATCCTGCACCTTTCTGTGTTTTGGATGAAGTTGATGCGCCTTTAGACGATGCTAACGTTGGTCGTTTTTGTAATTTAGTAAAAGAGCTTTCTGATCAAGTCCAATTCATTTACATTACACATAATAAAGTTGCAATGACGATGGCAACCGATTTGCTGGGTGTGACGATGCCTGAACCAGGCACATCAAAGCTCGTCACTGTGAATTTGGAAGAGGCAAGAGAATACGGTTTAGCCGCGGAGTCATAGTATGGAAGTCACCACAATTATTGGAATTGTTGTTGCAGTAATCATCATTCTGGTGGGTTTAAGGATGGTGCTACGAAAGCCCAATGATGCCGCACCTTCTTTAGAGTCTGAATTGCATATCAATGAAGATTGTAAGCAACCCGTGATTCCTCGTCATGTACGAGATCAATTGCGAACAGATCGTGAGTCTCAAGAGCAAGTGCGTGTTGAACCGAATTTAACTGCTTTAGACTCGGTCGAAGTTGTAGATGAAAAACAGCAAAAGATTGAGGATGCAGCAGCGGAGTCGAATGTTGTTCAGTCAACTGAGCTTGAGCATGCAGCAATTACACAACAAACTGAAAAGACGGATACAGTGGCAAGTGCTGAATCCACAACAGAATCTGAAAAAGCACTTAATGTGCAAACAGAACCGACGACTCAAACTAATGATTCTGCCAAAGTCGTAATCAGTCAGGACAAAGAGGAAGCTTTTCAGTTTAATGCCAATGTTGAAACAGCTGAAATCAAAGAGTTTGATGAGGAAAGCAGTATTTTAGATGTTCATTTAAACGAGCAACAAAAATATGATGATGAAAGCGTATTGTCTACGGCTGAAACTATTATTGCACTGAATGTTTATCCGAATCCACGTAAAGCATTGTCCGGGGATAAAACCTTAAAAATGTTGTTAAAATATGGTTTACGTTTTGGTGAACTCTCTTGCTTCCATCGTTATGAGAATCCAGAGGAAGAAAGCCATTTACTGTTTTCTGTATTACGTGTCACCGACAACGGTCCAGATGGTTTTGATTTAGAAACCTTATCGACTGAACAAGTTCAAGGTTTGGCTTTTTTCTTGGCACTCCCTCATTCAGATGTGCAAAAAGGCTTTGATACCATGGTCAGTATTGCTGGCTTAATTGCTCGTGAAATAGACGGTACGGTCTATGATGAGAACAATCTTGAATTTACCCCACAACTGAAAGAGCATTGGCGCCATAAAGCGATCGATTATCGTTCAGGGCATGACGCTTAGCATAACGTCATATTTACTTTATAATTGGTATTCAGAATTTTGGGCGGAGTATTCCGCCTTTTTATGGTGAAAAAAATTTATGGAAAATAATCCTGTCGTAACGCAAATGCGTCAATTGATTCAACTCATTGCGAAACATAATCATGCTTATTATGTGATGGATCAGCCGAGTATTGAAGACAGTGAATATGATCAGTTATTTCACCAACTCAAAGCCTTAGAGCAACAACACCCAGAATTGGTTCAGGCAGATAGCCCAATCAATAAAGTGGGTGGAAAACCACTGTCTAAATTTGAAACCATTACCCATACTGTACCGATGTTGTCCTTGGGCAATGTATTTAATCAGGACGAATTATTTGCCTTTGCTCGCCGTATCGAAGAACGATTGCCCAATCAAAAGATTCAATATGATGTTGAGCTAAAATTTGACGGATTGGCGATTTCGCTCTGGTATGAAAATGGAGTCTTGACACGTGGTGTAACCCGTGGTGATGGTGAAACAGGCGAAGTAATTACGCAAAATGTAAAAACCATTCGTAATTTACCGAAAGTCTTGTCTTCGGATAAAGTGGCAGTGCCACGCTTGTTGGAAGTTCGTGGTGAAGTATTGATGCCAAAAGCTGGCTTTGAGCGACTCAATGCTGAAAATGAAGCGAAAGGCGAAAAGACCTTTGCCAATCCTCGAAATGCTGCGGCTGGTAGTCTACGTCAACTTGATCCAAGTATTGCAGCATCTCGCCCGTTGGCTTTTTATGCTTATGGTATTGCACAATGTGAACCGCATCATGGCATTGAGTCAATGTCAGCGAGTCTTGAATGGTTGACTAACTTTGGCTTTGCTGTGGGAGAACGTCATTTTATTTGTGAAAGTATTCAAGAAGTGCAAGAAAAATATCAGCAAATCAACCAAGAGCGCCCGAACTTAGCGGTTGAAATTGATGGCATGGTGATCAAAGTTGATGATCTTCAACAACAACAAAAGCTGGGCTTTTTAAGTCGTGAACCGCGTTGGGCAACGGCGTATAAGTTTCCTGCAGTTGCAGCATTAACAACAGTTGAAAATATTGATTGGCAAGTCGGACGTACTGGGACTTTAACCCCTGTAGCACGCTTAAATCCCGTGGCTGTGGGGGGGGTAACCGTTTCTAATGTGACTTTGCACAATATTGGTGAAATTCACCGTTTGGACGTTCGTATTGGCGATACGGTCAGTGTCTATCGTAGTGGTGATGTGATTCCCAAAGTTGAAAAAGTATGGTTAGAATTCCGGCCAAATGACGTGACAGAAGTACATTTACCTGAAAATTGTCCAGTATGTTCTTCTCCAGTGGTCATGCCAGAAGGCGAGGCTTTAGCACGTTGCTCAGGTGGTCTATATTGTTCTGCACAACGTATTGAAGCCATTCGTCACTTTGTTTCTCGTAAAGCAATGGATATTGAAGGTCTCGGTGATCGCTGGGTAGAGTCATTATTACATCTTGATTTATTAAAGGATGTCGCCGATATTTACCATTTACATGAGCATCGTGAACAGTTACTGACCATTGAAAAAATGGGTGAAAAATCTGTCCAAAATTTATTGGATGCGATTGAGAACAGTAAGAAAACCACACTTGCTGCATTTATTTATGCCTTGGGTATTCGTGGTGTAGGTGAAACGACAGCACGTATGCTGGCCAACACTTTCCAGACGCTGGATGCGATTCGTCATGCTGATCTTGAAGCATTGAAGAAAACTCCAGATGTTGGTGATATTACCGCTGAGTGGATTGTTGATTTTTTCCAAGCCCCACATAACCTTGAAGTGATTGATCGTTTACTTGCAGCTGGGATCCATTGGGATGCACCAGTTGCACCCACCCGTCAGCCTTTAAATGGTGAGAGTTGGGTGATTACAGGCACATTGGCAACCATGGGGCGTGATGATGCGACTCAAATGCTACAAGCACTTGGTGCGCGTGTCAGTGGCAGTGTGTCGAGTAAAACTAAATGTGTGGTTGCGGGTGAAAAAGCCGGTTCTAAGCTTGAAAAAGCAGAGAAACTGGGTGTCGCTGTACTGAATGAACAGGAGTTTTTAGCATTAATGGCTGAGTATGGACAGGCATAGATTCGTTTAAACTAACTCTAAAATTACTGTAAAGATACAGGTGTTGTATCTTTGCAGTTTTCAAAAATTAAAATCATCAATTTGAGATTGATGCGATAGCAAATCAACAAGTCATCATTTTTTAATAAAACTTTGAGCACTGTATTTTAGCGATTGTATTTCGCAAGGTTGCTTGATCTATCATTAGCACGCTATATGATAATAATTCTTATTTATTAGAATTTTCCATTAAACTTAACTTTAGATGAGAAATTACAATTCTTAACAATTGTGAAAGTATATATAATAATCATTATCATTTAAAAAGTGTCTTATTATTTATATGAAAAATTTTTCTCGAACATTTCTAGTCAATTCTATTTCAATCGTGCTTTTTGGTGGGGGACTTACACAAATAATCTGGGCAAATAATGAAATTACTGCTTTGCCTACGATTAAAGTCGCTGCTGAAAAGGAACAAGAAAAACCAACATTTGCCAACGGTGCTTTGCAAAAAAATACAGATTTGGGGTCATTGGGAAATAAGAAAATCATAGACACGCCGTTTAGTATCACGTCTTATTCAGCACAATTGATTGAAAATCAACAAGCAAGCACTGCGGGGGAAGTGTTAAAAAATGATGTCAGTATTCGCACCACAACCAATCAAGGACATTTAAATGAAAACTTTAAAATCCGTGGTTTCGATGTCAATCATGAAGATTTAAATTATAACGGCTTTTATGGCGTTGCACCTTATGGTCGGATGCCTACGGAATTTTTAGAGTCAGTGACTGTGCTTAAGGGTCCAAATGCATTGGTTGCAGGTGTTGCACCTACAGGCAGTGTAGGCGGTATTGTGATGGGGCATTCTAAACGGGCAGATCAAGAACTCACTCGAGTTTCTGCATCGTTTCAAGATGAAGGATATTATCAATCAGGCTTTGATGTATCTCGTCGTTTTGGTGAGAACAAAGAGTTTGGTCTGCGTGTGAATGGTGCTTATGCAGATGGTGAACATATCATTGATGGAATGAATGATCGTCAAGCTTTGGGGGCAATTGCTGCGGATTACACCACGGATAAACTAAAGATTAATTTAGATGCTTATGCGGTCAAAGGAAATCGTAAAGGCGGTTCACCTGCAATGGTTGCCATGGGTGGTAAGGGCAGTGTTAATCATGTACTTGCAGCACCTAAAGGGGATTTAAACTACTTTTCAAACTTAGAAGGCAATACCGACAGTCAATTTGTAGGTTTGTCAGGTGAATATAAATTTACCCCTGATATCAAAGCATTTACAGGCATTGGATATGTAGAAAAATCATATGATGGTCATCTTTTTGGCACACGTATGATTGTCAATAATTTAAATGGAAATGCAACCTCACAATATTATCGAGTGGGATCAAAAGAACATAACACTGCTGCTAATGCAGGCTTTGAAGCAAAATTTGATACAGGGGCGATCAAGCATACTTTGGGATTGCGCACTGATTATTTAACCCGCAAATATTCACAACATAGATCCGCAACTAGTTCAGGGTTTACGACCAATTTATATGAGCCATCAAATACAGGTACAATGCCAACAACTTACCCAGAAATTGTTCCTTATGGTGATAATGAGTATATGAGTTATACCTTAACGGATCAGCTTTCAATGTTGGATGATAAATTACAACTTATTTTAGGTGGACGTTATCAAGATATCGATACTAAGAATCTTGTCAAAAAATCAGCTTATAGTGCAGACAAGCTATCACCAAGTTTGGGGGTTGTCGTCAAACCATTTGGTGAGGATTTATCTTTTTATGCAAGCTATGTCGAGGGTTTAGCTGAGGGGGTAACGGTCTCTGAAATGACCTATCCAACAGCAACAAATAGGGGCGAAACACTTGCACCTTATCAAACCAAGCAATATGAGTTAGGTGTAAAATATCAGTTGGGTTCGTGGTTAAATACTTTGGCACTTTATCAGATTAAAAAGCCTGAGGCTTATCAGGACACCATAAGTAATAAAGTCAAAGATGATGCTGAAACGCGTTCTCGTGGGGTAGAATGGTCATTCTCTGGCAATGTTACAGATACTTTATCTGTGATGGGGAATTTGGCCTATATCGATGCTGAATACGTGAAATCAGCTAAGGTCGCTTTCGAAGGTAATAAAGTATATGGTGTACCCGATTTTACTGCTTCGTTAGGGCTTGATTATGCCATTCCTAATGTTGAGGGGCTTCATATTAATACTCGTGTGAGTTATGTGAGTGAGCAATATTTGAATGAAGAGAATACGTTAGAGCTACCTGACTATACGATTGTTGACTTAGGCGCCCGCTATAAAACCAAACTTGGTGGGGTAAATACCACCTTCCTCGCCAATGTTGATAATGTCGCCAATAAAAAATATTGGGAAGGTGTGTTTAATTCAAACTATGCTTTAGTCGGTGGTGCAAGAACTTATAAAGTCGGTGTAACTTTTGATTTCTAAGCCTTAGCTGATATTGAGCGCTATAAGCCAAAAAGCCTTTTTCATGATTGAAAAAGGCTTTTTTGATTTAACAATCATTTGAGCTGTTATTAAATATATTTCTTTACCACACCGTCATCAAGAAGCTGCTGGAAATGCTCGACTAAACTGATTTCAATATTACGATAACTCATCCCCAATTCTTGTTTGCTTTTATCAGCATTAAAAAAGATAGGGTAGCCCATATTCTTTTCAATAAAATCACGTGAATAGCCAAATACAGGTCCAATGAATTTAAACGCTTTTTTCGGGACTTGGTTGCGTGGAAAAGGAAATTTTTGTCCAAAATTTTGACGTAAAATTTTACCCATTTCCAAGAGGCTGAGTGAACCACCACTAATAACGTAACGTCCAGCTGCATTTTCCTTGAATGCTGCCAAAAGATGTGCATCGGCAACATCACGCACATCTACAATACCATTCCACATCGGTGGGACACCGAGTAAGGTCATGCCGTTGGCAAACTGCTCTAAAACTTCCACACTCCCTGACTGTGTATTTGCGGTCAGTGATGGACCAAGTACCAATGCAGGGTTGACACAGATCAGCGTCCAACGATTTTGTGCTTCCGCCATTTCCCATGCTTTACGCTCTGCCATAACTTTCGAATAAGGGTACGGTTGGTGCGTGGTTGAACTGGTGGTATTCCAGTGAGATTCATCAAACTGATTATGCTGTGTTTTTAAAATATCAATTGCATCGCCATAAGTAGAGGCGATACTTGAGGTCACAATAACGCGTTTGACAGAATCTATTTTATTGACACTATTTAAGACATTTTCCGTGCCTAAAATTGCCGGTTCAATAATATCTTTAACGGCATCTTTATAATTGGTTACAACAAATGGTGAAGCCATATGTAACACAACTTCACAGCCTTGCATGGCTTCATCAAAAGAACCATTTTCTAAAAGGTTAGCTTTAAATAGTTTTAGTGTACCAGAGCTTGCTTGTGCGATTTTCTCTAAATGTGCAAAGCTTTGTTTTTTATTCAGATCACGTACTGTCGCATGCACGGTATAACCTTGCTCAAGTAATTTTTTAATCACCCAACTGGCGATATAGCCTGTTGCACCTGTAACTAGAATGGGTGCTGATGTGTTTCCCTGAGACATTATTTTTTTCCTGCTAATTGTTAATATTCAATATCATAAATATTAAAGTTAAAATTGTCTTGAAATATTAGTATTAAAAAAAGCCAATAAGATAAAGGGATGGGGCTGTCATTGAAAATGAACAGAAAATAGAATAATGAGGATGAATAAGAAGCATTTTTAATGGTTACAAAATAAATCATTTAGAATTTGAAAGAAAAAAATACCAATCAACCATCAGTGCAAGATTGTAAGCAGTTATTTTATATATGGAAAAATGCTTATTCAAATTGCAAATGCGTATGCTTATCATTTTAATTTTATAAAAATCATAAACTTACACATTTTGTCTTTTGCAAATCTTGTGGAATTTGTCCATACTATTGCAAAAGAATGTGGAGTAAGTGAAATGCGTGGCAATCCAGAAGTCATAGACTATCTAAACATGTTGATCGGTGGCGAACTGGCTGCTCGTGATCAGTATCTTATTCATTCACGTATGTATGAAGATTGGGGCTTAAGCAAAATTTATGAACGTATTGATCATGAAATGCAAGAAGAAGCTTCACATGCAGATTCTTTAATTCGCCGCGTACTTTTCCTTGAAGGTACGCCGAACATGAATCGTGACGATATTGTCACAGGTGAAGATGTTGTAACTTGTTTAAAAGCCGATTTGGCATTGGAATATCATGTGCGTGAAAAACTGGCGCAAGGCGTAAAGCTATGTGAAGAAAAAGGCGATTACGTGACCCGTGATATGCTTCGTCAACAAATGAACGATACTGAAGAAGATCATACTTACTGGCTTGAAAAACAATTAGGTTTGATTGAGCTAATTGGTTTACAGAATTATATTCAATCTCAAATGTAAGACACACTAAGCTTCTTGCTTAAGGTGAGACGTTTTAGATTAAAAAAGCCTTTAGACATTCATCTAAAGGCTTTTTTTATACTTCAGTCTTCATTTTTTTGAAAACTTCTGAATATCCGCTAAAACTTGATCAGCATGGGTTTGAGTATTTACACTACTATAGTGATAAACAATTGTTCCTTGTGGATCAATCAAAAAAGTTTCTCGTTTTGCTATTTTGGCGATACCTAAGTTTCGGATAATTCCAAATTGGTCTGCGAGTTGATGATTACTATCGGCAAGAATTGGAAAATTTAGTCCCAGCTTTTCGGAGAATTTTTGATGAGATTTCACATCATCCAAACTTACACCGAGTACCACCGCATTGTTTTTTATAAATTGTGGGTAGAGTGATTTAAACTGATTGGCCTCTTGAGTACAGCCAGGTGAATCATCTTTTGGGTAAAAATATAAAACAACCCATTTACCTTTATATTGACTCAGATCATGCCATTTTGAATTTTGATCTTGTAGTTTAAAACTTGGTGCAGGCTTACCTACCCATTGCTTTTGGTTGGAATCCAGTTTGGAGAGGATAGAGCTTTCCGCATGGCTGGGCGTGTTCAATACGCATAAAGCTGAAACGGAAAGTAAGCTAATACTGAACAGTCGTGATAATTTCATGACAAACACTTTCCTAAATTGATCCTGATTTGATCTTAGCAAATTTTAAGGTTTTGCCGGTATGTAAAATGTTTTGCAATTGTTCACATGCTATTTACGATGAAAGTACATTTAAAATAAATAGGACGTAGAATTATGGACGTTGGTGCAGTATTGATTCAATTAAAAGTGGCCATGATGGACGATGTTATTACATGGCAAAATGAGTTGAATAGGCGTAAGCATGAAGCGATTGAAACACTTCAGGCTGAAGGTGTGCATATTGAATCATGGTTCCATGTGGAACTCGATGGACTAGATTATTTGATTGCTTATACTCGTGCAGATGATATTGCAAAAGCACATGAAATTTCGAAAAAAAGTCAGTTTGCAATCGATCAAGTACATCAGCAATTTAAACGCACTTGGCAAAAAGTCATTCCAGCTAACTTATTGGTCGATTTACAAGATCAGAAATAGTTGTAAGTCTGATTGTCCTTCAATTTTAAGCATGATCTAATAAAACATCTTTACAGTTTTATAGTGATTTAAATTGAATCAATGTATTTTGCTGATCACCGGTTGGGGCGGTGGAACCAACCTACTCCATGCTTTACAACAGGTTCTACAACAGCAAGGCCATGAAGTTGTATTAATCAATATCTTTAATGCATTGGATGAAAGTGTCTTACAACAGCATGTGGAAATAGCCAAAGATTTTGATGTGATTTGTGGGTGGTCTTTAGGGGGGCAATTGGCGACTTTGTTAGTCAAGCAAATTGAACAGCAATATCAACAGCAAAAAGTCTTGATTACACTGGCTTCTAATCCTTGTTTCGTCGCAAATGCTGAATGGCAAACCGCAATGAGCCAAGCAATGTTTCATAACTTTAAACAGTCCTTTGAACATGATGCGATAGCGACATTAAAGAAATTTGGTTTTATGGTTTGCCAGGGTACCGCAACCACACGAGAAGATTTTGTACATTTGCAAAGTTTGGTTCAGCCACAAAATTTAGAGTTACTGAAACAGGGTTTGGCCTGTCTTGAACAATTAAATAATGTGGCTATCTTAAATAACTATGCAGGCAAACAGTATCATATATTTGCTCAACAGGATTTCTTAGTTAGTCACAAAGTCTATGAGAAATTTAAAAATTTCACAGCAAAGTTTTTAGATGTTGAGCTGGTCAATGGTTCACATGGTGTTCCAGTTTTTGATTTTTTAAGTCTAAGTGACAAAATCTGCCAATATTTACAAAAAATAGAATAAATCTATGGATCAGTGGTGAATCTCGCAATTTATTTTTATTGCGCGCAGGTTTAACATCGCTAAACTGTTTTTTGCTGTAATTGTAATGCACATGGAGTGAACGGATGACCGATTTAAACAATGGGTTTGATGATGTCAATCTTGAACAATCAAAGTTAGATGATCTGGACTTTGATCGGCAACATATTTGGCATCCATATACTTCTATGACCAATCCGTTACCGACCTTCAAGGTTAAAAAAGCCTATGCTGCAACTATTGAACTTGAAGATGGCCGCCAATTGATAGATGGGATGTCTTCGTGGTGGTGTGCCATTCATGGTTATAACCATCCTGAGTTGAATCAAGCGGTGACAGATCAGTTAAAGGATATGTCACATATCATGTTTGGTGGATTTACCCATGATCCTGCGATTCAGCTTGGAAAATTACTGGTTCAACTGACCCCGCCTAATTTAGATAAAGTGTTCTTTGCCGATTCTGGTTCTGTCGCTGTAGAAGTGGCATTAAAGATGGCGGTACAGTTTTGGTCTTCACAGGGCTATACAGAGAAAACTAATTTTGTCACTCCGCGATCTGGCTATCATGGCGATACTTGGAATGCGATGTCTGTCTGTGACCCTGTAACAGGCATGCATCAAATTTTTGGTTCAAGTTTGCCCAATCGCTTATTTGTTCCAGCACCACAAGTCGGATTCTATGAGCAATGGGATCAAAGTGATATTACTGAACTTGAGAAAAGCTTGGCTGAACAACATGCAACGATTGCAGGTTTAATTCTTGAACCGATTGTGCAAGGTGCGGGAGGGATGCGTTTTTACCATCCTGAATATTTGCGTCAAGCCAAACTACTTTGCGAAAAATACAATGTTCTGCTGATTTTTGACGAAATCGCTACGGGTTTTGGGCGTACAGGGAAACTATTTGCTTGGGAGCATGCACAAGTTGAACCTGACATTATGTGTATCGGTAAAAGTTTAACCGGTGGCTATATGACGCTTTCTGCGACATTAACCACCAAACATATTGCTGAAACGATAAGTCAGGGTGAAGTGGGGGTGTTTATGCATGGCCCAACCTTTATGGCAAATCCCTTGGCATGCGCGGTTGCTGTCAAAAGTACACAATTATTAATTTCTCAAGATTGGCAGAGCAATATTCAACGAATTGAAGCTCAGCTTAGACATGCTTTACAGCCCTTACAGTCCTTTAATCATGTTCATGACGTGCGAGTTCTTGGTGCGATAGGGGTGGTTGAATTGACTGTGAATGTCGATATGAAAACCTTACAGCAGGAGTTTGTACGTCGTGGTATCTGGATACGACCATTTGGTAAATTGGTCTATGTTATGCCTCCATATATCATCACAGCACAAGAATTACAAACTTTACTTGAGCAATTGGTTGAGGTGGTCAAGGCTATGGAGCAAAGCGCATGAGCTTGATCAATACACATCTTGAACATTTTTCACAGCAGCTTGATGGGCTTAAGCAGCAAGGCAATTTACGCCAATTTCGTTCGAATGTTCAGCAAGGTCGCTATATCTGCCTTGATCAGCATCAAATGCTCAATTTGGCTTCAAATGATTATCTAGGATTGGCATCTGATCTCACATTACGTGAACAGTTTTTTGATGAAACACCCCATGATCAACGACGAATGAGTTCTTCATCCTCACGTTTGTTGACGGGAAATTTTCCAGAATATGAACTACTTGAAAATAGTTTAAGTCAGGCTTTCCATGGTCGGGCGGCATTGTTATTTAACAGCGGTTATCATATGAATATTGGTATTTTACCTGCACTTGCAGACAGTAAAACGCTGATTCTGGCAGATAAATTGATTCATGCCAGTATGATTGATGGCATTCGTTTATCCTCAGCCAAATATGTACGTTATCGCCATAATGATTTAAATCATTTGACTCAGCTTTTACAAAAATATCATGCAGATGAGGCTTTTGAGCGCATTATTGTGGTGACTGAGTCGATTTTTAGTATGGATGGCGATGAAACTGACTTAGCAGCATTGGTGAGTATTAAGCAACAATTTTCAAAAGTCATGCTCTATGTGGACGAAGCACATGCAATTGGGGTGCGTGGTGAGCAGGGCTTAGGTTGTGCTGAACAATATACAGTGATTGATGATATTGATCTACTTGTGGGGACTTTTGGTAAGGCAATCGCTTCGGTTGGCGGTTATTTAATTTGTCATGCGGTAATTCGGGAATATTTGATTAATTCTATGCGCCCTTTGATTTTCAGTACTGCACAACCGCCAATGTGTATGGCATGGACAAACTTTATTTTTCAAAAAGTTTTAGGCTTAGATCAGCGCCGTCAACATTTACAATCTAAAAGTCAGTATCTACAACAGGCTGTTCAAAACAAAGGTTTTGAGTGCCCCTCAACATCACATATTGTTCCTATTATTCTGGGTGATTCGATTAAAACGGTTGAAAAAGCCAAAGCCTTACAAGATGAGGGTTTTTATATTATGCCTGTACGTCCTCCGACTGTGCCGCAACACAGCTCACGTCTACGAATTTGCTTAACTGCTCAAATCACCCAAGCTGATCTAGATCAGCTGATTCCGTTGTTGTGAGTTGAATGTGACCCCCCCAGAAATTGATAAATCACAGGTTGCCTTGCGTTTTGCACAGGCAGGGCAGAGCTATACCGAGCATGCAGTTGTGCAAAAGAGTATTGCACAACAACTGTTTAATTTAATAAGTGAATATTGCCCAGCACAATATGAAAATGTGTTTGAAATCGGTTGTGGTTCAGGAAATTTAACTGAGCTTTTACTGCAAAATTTTCAAATTAAACATTTGATTTTAAATGATCTATATCCGGAAGTTCAGCAGCATTTTCCTGCGGATAAACCGATTAAATATCGGATTGGCGATATAGAGCAGCTTGAATTTCCAAAACATTTAGACTTAATTAGCTCAAGTTCGGTTTTACAATGGATGAGTGATTTAAATGGTATTTTTCAACAAGCCTTTCATCATTTAAATCCTAATGCGTATTTTTGTTTTTCAACTTTTGGACAGCATAATTTACTGGAAATTAAAAGCTTAACGGGGCAAGGTCTGAATTACTTATCTCTTGACGATCTGCAACAACAATTAAAGCGAAATGGTTTTGAAATTCTACATATTTCCGAGCAAATAGAGCATCTCAATTTTCCACATCCCAAATATATTTTGCAGCATTTAAAAGCCACAGGAGTGACTGCGACAGCATCTGGCTTTAGATGGACAAAGCAGAGTCTCTCCGATTTTTATCATCACTATCAACAGTTTTCACAGGCTGATCAGTCAGGCAATATACGCTACTCACTGACTTATCATCCTATTTATTGTATTTTGCGGAGAATGTCATGACTGGATCGGTTTACTTTATCAGTGGAATAGATACCGGAATTGGCAAAACCTATACCACGGGGTATTTAGCCAAATTATGGAATGAGCAGGGTCAGAAAACCATTACTCAGAAATTAATCCAAACTGGTAATACCGATATTTCAGAAGATATCGAACAACATCGTGAGATTATGGGAATGGGGTGGTTTCCAGAGGATGAAACCAAGCTGACTATGCCTGAAATCTTTAGCTATCCCGCATCTCCTCATTTAGCCAGCAAAATTGACGGACGTGAGGTTGATTTTCAAAAAATTGCAGATGCAACTCAACAACTTACAGAAAAGTATGATGTTGTCTTGTTAGAGGGTGCGGGTGGATTGATGGTACCCCTAACAACTACTTTGCTTTCAATTGATTATGTGGCAGAGAAAAAGTTTCCTGTGATTTTAGTCAGTTCAGGGCGATTGGGTAGCATTAACCATACTATTTTGAGTTTAGAAGCTTTAAAAAATCGTGGGTTAGAACTTTATGCACTTGCTTATAATTTAAATGATGAATCTCAGGATGCTGTCATTTCAAAAGATACTGCAGAATTTTTAAAGCATCATTTAATGAAACATTTTCCGAACAGTGCATGGATTGATATTCCAGTAATCTCTTAATTTGATTTCTTAATTGAGTGCTGAGACACAAGATTCACTATTTTGATTCTCTGTGTTTTTATTGCTTAAAAATTTGAATGCTTTAAAAAAGCGATGTGTATAAAAGGTAATCCTGATGAGTTTTAAAATTCAAATTGAGTTATTTAAAGAACTTGAAATAACTTACCTTGATTTTGAAAGTAATGCGGCGACACAAATCTTGAGTAGTTTTGATCAGATTGATTGGATGCAGCAAGCTGTATGGGGATACATGGAAGAGCACAATGGTGATTTTCCATTTTTTCAGATTGAGCATATTCAAACTGGACGTAAGTTTGGTGGATTATTTGTGGTTTATAGTCGCAATGAATTTAACTTTAATACACATGCTGAGCTCTACCAAAAGCAACAAAAATCGCATTTGTTTGGGCTATTTAAATCTGAAGCGATGCCAAGTTTTGATAATGATGATGTTCCTTTTGCTGTATTTCGAGATTGTTTAGAAAATTTTTTACGTGGCAATGATGTTGAAATAGAGCGTTTAATGAAAACAGTCTATCCAAGTTATACCAATACTGGTTTTTTTGATCATTAAACTTGGAATCAAAATTTAAAGTCATTTTTTGATGGCTTTAAAATTTTATATGATTTTGATAATAAAATGAATTTTCGTAATTTGGGTTTTGTGGCAATGCAGGATTACATAAAGAATAAAGTTATAACAAATTAATCTTTTTTAAACATGCAAAGTCATTTATATTTCATATCAGTAGCGTACTTTATGTTCAATCAGCGCTGTGAAATAAAATAAACCGAAAATAATGAAGAGGTGAAGCATGTCAGGATGGTATGAAATTAGTCAAGCTAAAGATGGTCAATATCGCTTTGTATTAAAAGCCGGAAATGGGGAAATTATTCTCACCAGCGAGCTTTATAAAGCTAAAGCTTCTGCACAAAATGGGATTGCATCCGTGCAAAAAAATAGCCCTGATGATGCACGTTATGATCGTTTAGAAGCGAAAAATGGTAAACCTTATTTCAACTTAAAAGCAGCAAATCATCAAATTATCGGAACAAGTCAATTCTATTCAGGCGATGCTGCTCGAGATAATGGTATTGAGTCAGTTAAGAAAAATGGTCTATCAGAGAAAGTAAAAGATTTAACAGAACAGGCATAGGATCAGCAATAAATTACCCACATCAATCACTAAAAGCATGTCATTGCAATGATGTGCTTTTTTTTGAACCAAAAACAAACGATAAAAAAATGTATTATTAAGTTGTATAGAATAATTACCCTAATCACAATATATTCGCTTTAGGTCGGTATCGGTTTAGAGAGTTTATCTATATTTTTGGCTTTGAATTTCTCCTTATACTCAACAGTTAATATGATTTTTTTTCATGATCTTTTATGATTTTTTTAAAGCTTTTTAAAAGTTTAAATATGTTAGGCTAACTTCAATATTAAATAAAAGGAGAATGATTATTTAATAAAAGATTCAACATTAATTAAAATTATTATTAACTTTAATTAATGAGTTTTTAAAGTATTATTAATCAAATTAAGAGGTAAGTTTTTGATGATGAAAGACTAACTTAATATATCTATTTGTATTATTGAGTGATTTATTTTTGTGAAAGGTTTTGTTTATCTCTAAGCATAATATTGTTGTTTTATAAACTGATTAAATCGAATTAAGTAACTGTGATATTTGATTTAAATTGATTATGCTGGAAAAAATAAACAAAAAACTTCACATAATACTTATTAAGTGTTAAATTCATCACAAACAAGAATAATGAGGTTTTATGATGAAAATAGCAATCGATGGTAATGTGAAAATTGCTGACGAGATAATATCTCAAATTGAATTATGGGATGCTGCTGTTCTTGGTAATAAAATTGATCATCTCTTAGATCAATGTGCCGATGATGTCAATATGTTTGATGTGAGTATACAATTAGACGGTGTTGATGCATACAAAAAAGAATGGGAGAAGTTCAGTCCATATTTTAGTGAAAATGTGCAGATTGTACGTCGAAATATGAAAATTTATGTATCAAACGATTTAGCTGTATTGCATTGCCATTCAAAAGTGGAGAATGCTGTGCTTAAAGAAAAGATACAGATGCCATGGTGCCGAACGACATTATGCCTTAAAAAGAAAGGAGGCCAATGGTTAGTGGTTCATCAACATATTTCTATGCCAATTGATATGAGCACTGGTAAAGCCATCGTGATCAAGGATATTTCTAAATTGAAATTAGTGGTTTAGCCCAATAGATTTATTCGTTATTAAGCCCTTTGATTGGGCTTTTTATTGATGAATTTTTAAATTTTTCCGATACATTTTGGATCATTAACAAAATTGTCAAAAGAACTCAGTTTTTTACTTGAATGAAAGCTAGAGTTTTGAAAAAATCATGATAATAATCCCAATAATGTGAAAATAATGCCAAATTCATTATTTGTAAAATATGGGTGGTTAAAGCCACTTGCTCCACGAAATCCGCACGAACCACATCGCGCAGCAACCTCATTAGAATTATTATTTGACTTAATTTTTGTCGTAGCCATTGCCACAGCAGGGCAACAATTACACCATAGCATTATCGAAAATCATTTATCCCATGGCTTAACACTTTATTTTATGGTGTTTTTTGCATTGTGGTGGGCATGGATGAACTTTAGCTGGTTTGCATCTGCCTATGACAATGATGATGTATTTTATCGAATCATGACCTTTGTGCAGATTATTGGTTCACTTGTGATTGCAGCAGGGATACCTAGCGCATTTCAACAACAAGATTTTGATGTGATCATTATTGGTTATGTCATCATGCGTTTGGGCCTCGTTACACAATGGTTTCGTGTTGCTAAAAATGATCCTGAGCGTAAACAAACAGCATTGAGATATGCAACTGGTATTATCATCGTACAGATTGGCTGGTTACTTTTTCATTTTACGCCGATCAATTTCACCCTTTATTTGTTTCTACTTTTGGTGGTCGCTGAACTGACTGTGCCAATCTTTGCTGAAGCACATAATATGACGCCTTGGCATCCACATCATATTTCCGAGCGTTATGCCTTACTTACGATTATTGTCCTTGGTGAATCGATCATTGGTAGTTTTGCTGCAATTTCTGATGCATTAAACAATCAGTTATTAAGCCAAGAGTTAATCTTTTTGATGATTGGTGGGCTACTCATTATGTTTACTATGTGGTGGGCTTATTTTGATCATGATGTTGCTGAACGACTCAATAGCCGTAAGCGTGCATTTTCATGGGGCTATGGTCATTTTTTTATTTTCGTGAGTATTGCAGCTCTTGGCGCAGGTTTAGCTGCTGCCGTGGATGTTGTGACGCATAAAGCTGAAATCTCGGCTGACATTGTTAGCTATTTTGTTGCAATCTCTTTGATTGTCTATACTGCGAGCCTTTGGTTATTGCAGGAAATTCACCATCTTTCAGGGATTAAGAAATGGTTTTATCCAATTACAGCAGCCATTGTACTCTGTATTCCGATGATATTTACGCAAGTGGGTTATGCTGTTTTTGCTATGGCAATTGTTTATGCGCTACGTTTGATTTTTTCAAAATGTTATTTGGCAAGATAATAAATTAATTGGGTTCTGAGCAATGGGATTTCATGATTTTTATCGTTTGAGTTCGCACGCTGTGATTTTTAATGAAAATCGACAAGTCTTATTATTGAAAGCGACTTATGCTGATTGTGCATGGGGTTTACCTGGTGGTGGATTGGATCAAGGTGAAACAGTGCATGAAGCGCTAATTCGTGAATGCCAAGAAGAATTAGGTTGTGAAGTTTCGATCGAATATTTATCAGGGGTTTATTATCATTCTGCAGTAAATTCCCACGCATTTATGTTTAAGTGTACATTGCAGAGCGATCAGCCAATCAATTTAAGTGATGAGCATTCAGAGTATCGATGGTTTGATTTTGACCAACTTTCACCTGTGCAAAAAATTCGTATTGAAGATTGTTTTCATTTTGATGGTCAGGTAAAGAGCAGGGCATTTTAAGGATTGGATATCGCTATCAAACAGGGGATAGAATATCCGTCTCATTCAAAAAGCAGATTCACTTTCAAACAATGGTATGGGTTAAAATAAAGCAATAAAAAACAGGTCATCAAGACCTGTTTTTTATTTACCTCAATTTAATATTATTTATCTGGTAATGCATAAGCAACGATAGAGTCACCCATTTTGGTACCAAATGAACCATGACCACCCGCCATGATCACAACGTATTGTTTACCATTGCTTTCATAGGTCATTGGTGTTGCTTGCCCGCCCGCAGGTAGACGACCTTTCCATAGCTCATCACCATTGCTGACATTGATCGCTCGGATGTAATCATCTTGAGTTGCTCCAATGAACATCACATTACCCGCAGTTGAGATCGAACCACCTAACATTGGCACACCCATTTTAAATGGTGGCAATGGAATACCTGGCATACTGTCACGAATTGTACCAATACGACGTTTCCAAGCAACATCATGCGTTTTCAAATCTACACCAGCAACATAACCCCATGCAGGTTGTTTGCATGGTAAGCCAAATGGTGAAAGGAATGCACTGATTTCAACACCGTAAGGAACACCGTACATGGGTTGAACACCCGCTTCTGTGCCTGCACCTTTAGCTGTTTGTTTACGGTTAGGATCAGCAGGAATCAATCGACTGACAAAAGGTAGGCCAATTGGATTCATGACCGCGATTTGACGATCAGGGTTAAGTGATAAGCCACCCCATTCAAATACACCCAAGTTACCAGGGAAAACTAAAGTTCCGTTTTCTGAAGGTGGGGTATAAATACCGTCATAATTTAACTTGTGGAATGACACACGACAAATTAACTGGTCAAACATGGTTGCACCCCACATTTGTTTATCCGTTAATTTTTCTTGAGGAGCTAAGTTAAAGTCTGAGAACGGTTGTGTTGGAGAATAAAACTCACCTTTAGTTTGCGGACCACGTTTTACACTTTGTGGTACTGGACGTTCGTTAATCGGTACAATTGCTTTACCATTACGGCGGTCCAAAACAAAGGCATTTCCTGTTTTAGTCAATACATAGATTGCTGGAACAGTTTGCCCAGTTTTATCTTTGATATCCGCTAAGGTTGGTTGTGATGGTACATCCATATCCCATAAATCATGGTGAGTTGTTTGGAAGTTCCAGATCAATTTACCTGTTGTAGCATTGATTGCTAGCATTGAGTTTGCATAACGTTCATGCAGTTTTGTACGGTTACCACCCCAAATATCTGGTGTACCTACACCTGTTGGTACATAAACGATATCGAGTTTTGCATCATATGCCAGCGGAGCCCATGCATTCGGTGAGTTTTGGACATATTTCTGACCAGGACCCGGAATTTGATTCGGATTTTCAGCACCAGTATCAAATACCCAAAGCAATGCACCTGTATTTACATCATAACCACGGATAACACCAGAAGGCTCTTGAGTAGAATAGTTATCAGTTGTTGAACCACCAATAATAATGGTAGTGCCTGTTACAACTGGAGGTGATGTTGGAATATAACCACCTGGATAAGGGAATGGCATGTCTTTCTGTAAATCAACTTCACCGTTATGACCAAAGTCAGAACATGCTTTACCTGTTTCAGCGTTTACAGCAACAATACGACCATCATTGACTGGTAAAATAACTTTACGAGGACATTCTGTAGAAGCCGATTTTTTAGCTTGTAAACTTGCAGCGAACCCAACGGTATTATCTGCATCGTAATAAGAAACACCACGACAAGTTAAATGTTGGAAAGTATTATCGGCTTTGAGTTTAGGATCAAATACCCATTTCTCTTTACCTGTAGAAGGATCAAGAGAAACCAATTTTTGGTGTGTTGTACACAGGTACATGTTGTTACCGATTTTAATCGGTGTGACTTGATTGGTCGTCTCGCCTGAGTCATTTTCCGTCTTGACTTCGCCTGTACGATAGGTCCAAGCAACTTTAAGATCTTTAACATTCTCTGAGTTGATTTGGTTCAGAGGCGAATAGCGTAAACCTGATTGAGTCCGACCATAAGCTGGCCAGTCTGCATCTGCAATACCATCAATCGCTGCTGGTGTTGGCTGTTTACTGGTTAATGTCCCACGAATTTCTTGTGGATCATTAAAGATAGAATAAGCCATAACCGCTATGGTGATCGCCAATGTACCTGAGAGTGCAATTTTAGCACCTTTGGCATCGAAACCACGTGTCACTGCTGGAATGAGTAGCCATAAGCCAAACACACCTAAAATATCTAAACGCGGTGCAAGCGCGAAGAAGTCTGAACCGACTTCCCATAGTCCCCAGACAACTGTGCCGAGTACTAATGCTGAATAGACGTATAAAGCAGAACTATTTAATTTGCGTAATAAGATTGCTGTTGCAATGAAAAGTATACCGGCAATGATGTAGTACCAAGACCCACCCAGTGCTGCCAGCCATACTCCGCCGCCTAATAGAACTACACCGAAAACAATTGCAATCACAACTGTTAGGGTTCTGAGTCCTGAAGATGGAGTTTGCATATTGACCACCTATCTATTTGATTAATTTTCTACGCTTTACCTTCCCATTAAGGAGTGATGAAGCACATTGTTTAAATTTTTAGATTTTAAATATTTCGATGCGAGGGGAGAGAAAGAGTTAAAATGGCATCGAAATATTTATGATCTATAACACTAGAATGCAGTTTGGAATTTGATACCGCCAACCCATGCATTTTCACCATCTTTATATGCACCTACATGACGAATATATTGCACATTTGGACGGATCGTCAGCCAATTTGTTGCATGTACACCGTAGTAAATTTCAGTGTTGTACTCTTCATCTTGTTGACGAATTTGAGTGTTATTCACATCATTGTTGATGCTGATACGAGAAAAACCAATTGCGACATCATCTTGAGGACGCGCATCGAAAGGACCTTTATAGACCAATCCAATATTTTGCATATTGTCGACAGTGTTTGTGTCTGAGTCATGAAGGGTTAAATTAATGAAACCCGTTAAGCCACGACGTGCATCACCGTGATGTGCTGTAAGTTGTTGCTTGGCAACCAGCCATCCACCTTGTTTATGATCTGTTTCATTTGGATTTTTAATGCGTTGTGTATCGACAGTACTGTAGTAATAGCCCAAACGGTATTCACCTGGCAATTTTGCAACACTGAGTTTCGGTTGCCAAACGATTTCCGCAGGAATAATTGCACCATGTGAACCATCTGTACTTAAGTTAAATCCTTTGCCACGTTCTAAGTTTTCAGGATTATATTCATAAGCGCCAACTTGAGCATATAAGTCAGATTGGATGTTATATTTAACCCGCGCAGCCCATTGGCTAACAGGCCAGTTATACCACTGATCGCCTACCCAGTTACCCACTTGAGAGCCACAAAGTGCGAGATTTTGAAAATCACAGTCAAAGCTGTTAAAATCCTCACCTTCGCCAAAACGACCCATTTTAATATCTAATTTTTGATCAAAGAATTTTTTCTTGATCCAAAAATCAGTTAAGCGCCAAGTTTGACCACGACCCCAAACTTCTTGGGTTGAGCTGAGTTGTCCTGCAAGGGCATCAGAGGTTTGAGACAATGAACGACCATTACGTTCAGTGATGGTGATTTGGGCTTCAGTGTCTTTCCATCCAAGCACTTTTTCCAAGTCTACATGACTACCAATTGCAAACTGGTCTGCATACTCAGTTCCATGGCTTGAATGGTTTTTTGAATCTAATAAGGTGGCTAATTCGCCAGTGTAGCCGAAGCTGAAGTCATAACCTTTTTGTTGGAGCTCGGTTCTTTTTCCGTTCCAATCACCAAACATCCATGGGCTTTCTGCATTAAATGCTTCAGCTGCATGAGCACTTTGAAAAGAACTACATAAAGATAATAAGCTGATAGCCCAATAAAAGTGACCTTTAGATTTATTCATATTTGGTGACCTTGATAACACTTTGTAACTAATTATTTATAATACTCTCATATTTGTATAAAAATCTATTATTTTTGACTTTTAATTGTAATTAATGTGAGTATTTTATCTCATGGTGATAATTTTTTAATAAATGAATATTGGCTTTTTGAATATTTTTGGTTAATTTAATCTATTGTTTTTAAACCACTAAATTTTATTTAAAAATTAATTAAAAACGATGGATTAAAATTGATTCGAGAAAATTAGGCCACCTGTGTAACTTATTTAGAATTAAGATTACACAGGATGCTGAGCTTACAAATTATACAAATTGTAAAGAAAATGACAGAATTGTAATTTTATTTAACTTGAATTGTGTTGTATTAACTGGGTAATTACCATTTCCCTTCACCCAATTGCTGGCCAATATAGTGATATTGCATTTGTGATCTTGAAAACTTAATTGGACAGGCTAACTGTGGTTCAGTTTGATCAGAATTGGGCTTCAATGGAACATTAACCACCCAATTGCGTTGTTGTGAAATTTGGGACTGTAGTGCTTCATCTAATCTCAGTACGGGTTCTACGCAAACGTCCAGTTGCTCAAACAGTTGATTCCATTCAGCCAGATTTTTACTTTTAATTTTATCTCGAATCGCTTGTTTGACCATTTGACGATCTTCAGTATCGAAAGAAGCACCTTTTTGTAGAAGGATTGGCAATTCTAAGGCGCTTGCCAGTCCTGTCATAAATTGTGGCTCTAAGCTACCAATAGATAAATAACGAGCATCGGCAGTTTCATAGTAATCATAAAAGGTTCCTCCATTGAGCTGTTCTGATTCACGTTGTTGGTGCTGACCACCAGCTAAACTGGCTGCTGCTGCCATATTATTGAGTCCCACCACACAATCGGTCATGGAAATATCAATATATTGACCCAGACCGCTACTTTGACGTTCCACTACAGCAGCAAGAATGCCAATGACAGCATGTAAGGAGCCTCCTGCCACATCTGCGATTTGAATCCCCATTGGCGGTGGCCCACTGTCTTGACGACCACAATGTCCAGCGATACCAGACAGTGCAATATAGTTAATATCATGTCCAGCTTTGTCTTTATATGAGCCTGTTTGACCATAACCCGTAATTGAACAGTAAATTAAACGCGGGTTAATTTCAGCCAAGGTTGGATAATCTAAGCCCAAACGTTGCATTACCCCCGGACGAAACTGTTCAACAACAATATCAAACTCGGAAATCTTTTGTTTGACTTGTTCAATACTGATAGGGTCTTTTAAATCTAAAGTGACGGATTGCTTATTTCTGTTGAGATAACTGTGTGAAGTTGCTTGTCCATTGGCATAAGGCGGGAACAAGCGAACCAGATCTGGACGCGTTGGTGATTCAATGTGGATCACTTCTGCACCTAAGTCTGCAAGGTATAAAGTTGCAAATGGACCGGGTAATAAAGTGGAAAAATCGAGTACTTTCAATCCCTTTAAAGCTGTTGTCATAATTGTTTTTACCAATAGTGTCTTGATTTTAGACCCATAATAGAAATATAAAATTAACAAAACAATGTCATGTTCAGCCATTTACCTTGATCATTTCGGCAATTTATGATGTAAAAAGGTGATCTGCACTGTTGTAAATCGCCAATAAAACATTTTTTAGCGTCATTTAGGTCAATTGTTAGTGAACATCAAAGAGAGTGAAGGATTTACCATGAGTCGTGATACGATCAGTATCCATTTTGTGAATGCCGCCTTAACAGGTGTGAAGCGTCTAGGAATGGACGTTGACACCTTACTTTCACATGTTGGCATAGAAGCAGAGTTACTTCGCCAACCTAAAGCACGTATTTCACCAGAGCAATATACACGTTTTGTAAAAATGCTGTGGATGGTGACCCAAGATGAACATGTTGGCTTTGATATCCAACCTCGTCGTTTGGGGTCTTTTGCCATTATGTGCCAATTGATTATCCACGCTAAAACTTTGGGTGATGCTTTAGAGTTATCATCACAATTTTATAAATTATTTGGGGATGAGTGGTCGGTCGCAGTTGAACGTGATAAACATGAAGCGCGTTTAGTACCACTGATTCCAAAAACCATGGATCCTGATCATTTTATTACTGAAAGTATGCTGATGATTTGGCATGGTTTAGCTTCATGGTTAATTGAACGTCGTATTCCTTTAGAACGGGTACATTTTGGTTACCCACGTCCAAATCATGCAGATGAGTATGATGCGCTGTTTTTTGCACCTGTGATGCAATTTGATATGCCACGTACTGAAATTACTTTTGCCGCTGACTATTTGGATTTACCGATTCGTCAGGATGAAGCAAGTTTAGAAGAGTTTTTAAAAGCTGCGCCTGCTCAGCTTTTGGTGAAGTTTAAAAATACCAATTCTTTAACTTCGCGTATTCGTGAAGTCTTAAAGAGTCAAATTGGTGAAGAAATGCCAACCTTAAATGATGTGGCTTCAATGTTGTATTTATCACCACAAACCTTGCGCCGCCGCTTAGCTGCAGAAGGTAAGAGTTACCAAGGCGTTAAAGATGCCTTGCGTCGTGATGCAGCGATTCATTTGTTGTTAAATCCGGATTTAACCTTGGAGGATGTAGCACAACAAGTGGGCTTTAGTGAAACCAGTACCTTCCATCGCGCATTTAAAAAATGGACAGGGGTTACCCCAGGGCTTTATCGTCAATTGCATGGTTATCATTAATCAAACATAGATGAATTCAAAAGTATTTTTGTTGATCCTAAGCCCAAGTATCACTTGGGCTTTTTTATGCCTGATCATTTCAGCTAAAATATCTTGTAAGATATAAGCGATAAAGCAAAAGAATTTTAAACAAATAGGGTATTAAAAAATGATTAGGCTGGCTGAGTTTGATGATATGCAGGTACAAGATTTACTCAGAATTCACTTACATGGTATGCATAAAAACTCACCGATTGAGCATAGTTTTGCATTAGATCTAACTGCGTTACAACAACCAGAAATTAGCTTTTTTACCCTTTGGGAGCAAAATGAACTTTTAGCTTGTGGTGCAATTCAAGAGCTTTCATCTACACATGCCGAATTAAAGTCCATGCGGACACATCCCAAACATTTACGTAAAGGTGCTGCAACAGAAATGCTGAAACATCTTTTAATGATTGCTCAACAACGTAAATACCAAAAATTGAGTTTGGAAACGGGAACACACTTATCTTTTGAACCTGCAATTTGCTTGTATAAAAAATTTGGCTTTATTAAAGGTGCTTCTTTTTCAGAATATCAGGAGTCTGATTTTAATCAATTCTATCATTTAGATTTATCCACTCAATAGCGCATTGAATAATATTAGTGATGATTGTGAAAAAAGAGAATATCGCACCTGCTTATTTTAGATTTGAGCTAAGTAATTAGGTGAGATTTGAATGTTTTTATACTGGATACATAGATGGCATGTTTAATTAGAAAAATTAATCCTTCGGATATAGCGCAACTGATCGAAATAGAAAAATCTGCTACACAAGCATTTTCAAGTATTCCCGAGTTATCTTGGCTTGTCGAAAGCCCCGTATTGTCAGCACAAGATCACTTACAATTGATTTCTTCTGCTTATGCATTTATCGCGATTAATCAAAAGAATCAAGCTACAGGCTTTTTATATGCAGAAAGACAAGCACTTGATTTATATATCATTGAACTAGATGTGAGTGCCGCATTTCAAAAACAAGGGATTGGTCGGCAATTGATTGAATATGCGATTACTATAGCTCAGGGAGAGGGCTGTGATGCTGTGACATTAACTACCTTTCATAATGTGATTTGGAATCGGCCATTTTATGAAAAATTAGGCTTTGAAAAGATCAATGCGCTTGAGATGCCTCTCTATCTTGAGCATAAACTTGAGTATGAAGTTGCATGTGGTTTTTCTCGTAACAGCAGATGTGCAATGAGATTGGCACTTAATTGAAATACGCGATTTGTTTTCGTTTTCCCATTCAGAACGAACCAGCCAATTGACAAAAAATATCAACTGACTATTTCGTTCTCGTCATTGAACTCTCAACTTTATAACGTACACTCAAAGCAGATAACAACCTAGAAGTCATAAGAAGGAACAGCTATGAGCGAGGCTTACATCATTGATGCTATTCGCACACCACGCGGAAAAGGAAAAAAAGATGGTTCACTGTATGAAGTGAAACCAATTACATTATTAACCACATTGCTCAATGAATTGAAAGATCGTCATCAGCTTGATACTTCAAAAGTAGACGATATCGTACTGGGTTGTGTAACACCAATTGCCGATCAAGGCGGTGATATTGCTAAAACTGCTGCAATTGCAGCAGGTTGGGACAATGATGTTGCCGGTGTGCAAATCAACCGTTTCTGTGCTTCAGGTCTTGAAGCCGTCAATATGGCTGCACAAAAAGTACGTTCAGGCTGGGAAGACATTATTGTTGCTGGCGGCGTAGAGTCTATGTCACGTATTCCAATGGGTTCTGATGGTGGACCTTGGGCGTTAGACCCTGAAACAAATTTAAAATCACATTTTGTTCCTCAAGGGATTGGAGCGGACTTAATTGCCACGCTAGATGGTTATAGTCGTACAGATGTGGATGAGTTTGCTGCCAACTCCCAACGTAAAGCTGCTGCTGCACAGGCTGCGGGTCGCTTTGATCAGTCAGTGGTTGCTGTTAAAGATAAAGCTGGTGTTACGATTCTTGACAAAGATGAATTCATTAAACCAACTACAACTGCTGAAGGCTTGGCAAAACTCAATCCAAGTTTTGAAATGATGGGTGGAATGGGCTTTGATGCGATTGCATTACAACAATATCCAGAAGCGCAAAAAATTAACCATGTACATCATGCTGGAAACTCATCGGGTATCGTAGATGGTGCAGCAGTGGTGCTGATTGCTTCTGAAAAAGCAGTCAAAGAGCAAGGTTTAAAGCCACGTGCAAAAGTGTTGGCAACGGCATTGGTTGGAACAGATCCAACCATCATGCTAACAGGCCCTGCACCTGCTGCGCGTAAGGCGTTGGCAAAAGCAGGTCTTAGCATAGATGATATTGATCTCTTTGAAGTGAATGAAGCATTTGCATCTGTAGTGATGCGCTTTATGACTGAACTTAAAGTCCCAGCTGAAAAAGTCAATGTGAATGGGGGGGCAATTGCAATGGGGCATCCGTTGGGTGCAACAGGTGCAATGATTCTCGGTACGTTACTCGATGAATTAGAACGTCAAGGTAAAAAACGTGGTCTAGCAACATTATGTGTAGGTGGTGGCATGGGTATTGCGACCATTATTGAGTTGGTATAAGGAGAATAATAATGAGTGCAATTCAATATGAAAAAAATGCGGATGGTATTGTTATTTTAACGATGGACTCTCCCAACCAGTCTGCAAATACCATGAATGCTGATTTTCGTGTGGCTTTAGAAAATATTGTTTCTAAACTTAAATCTGAAACAGACCTAACAGGTGTGATTTATCGCTCTGCGAAAAAAACTTTTTTTGCGGGCGGTGATCTGGATGAGCTGATCGAGGCCACGCCAGAACATGCCACTGAATTCTTTGATATGACTGCAAAGCTAAAAGGTGATCTTCGTACAATTGATACTTTAGGTGTTCCTGTGGTTGCGGCAATTAACGGAACAGCATTAGGTGGTGGATGGGAAATTGCTTTAAGTTGTCATTATCGTATTGCTTTAAATGATCCTAAAACCAAATTAGGTCTACCTGAAGTAACACTGGGCTTACTTCCTGGCGGCGGTGGTGTCGTGCGTATGGTGCGTTTGCTTGGTTTGCAAAATGCATTCCCATTCCTCATGGAAGGTAAGCAATTTGGAGTAGATAAAGCCAAGTCTCTAGGCTTAGTCAATGAGCTTGCAGATAATGAGCAAGACATGATGAATAAAGCGATTGCTTGGATCAAAGCCAATCCAAAATCACAACAACCTTATGATGTAAAAGGTTATAAAATTCCGGGTGGAGACCCAAAAACCCCTGCAGTTGCTCAAGTTCTCGCAATTGCTCCTGCAATGCTACGTGATAAAACCAAGGGCTGTTATCCGGCGCCTGAAGCGATCATGGCTGCTGCCGTTGAAGGGGCTCAAGTTGATGTAGATACAGCTTTCCGTATAGAGGGGCGCTACTTTACTTACCTTGCAACAGGGCAAGTTGCAAAGAATATGATTGGAACATTCTGGCACGGCTTGAATGCAATCAAAGCAGGTGTAAGCCGACCTAAAAATATTGCCAAGTGGCAAGCGACCAAAGTCGGTGTTCTTGGTGCTGGCATGATGGGGGCTGGTATTGCGTATTCGACAGCAATCAAAGGTATTCAAGTCGTTCTAAAAGATGTATCTACTGAAAATGCTGAAAAGGGTAAAGCATATAGCCAAAAACTATTAGATAAACGTGTTTCACAAGGTCGTATGACCGCTGAAAAACGTGATCAAGTTTTAAGTTTAATTACAGCAACTGCATCCGCAGAGGATTTAAAAGGCTGCGATCTGATTATTGAAGCGGTTTTTGAAAACCAAGAATTAAAAGCCAAAGTGACGCAAGAAGCGGAACAATTTCTTGCAGATGATGGTGTTATGGCTTCCAATACATCAACATTACCGATCACAGGTTTAGCTAAAGCTTCTAAAGACGATACGCATTTTATTGGTCTACATTTCTTTAGCCCTGTCGATAAAATGCAACTGGTCGAAATCATCAAAGGTAAAAATACCTCTGCTGAAACTTTGGCAAAAGCCTATGATTATGTGCAACAAATTGGTAAAACACCTATTGTAGTCAATGATAGTCGTGGATTTTTTACCAGCCGTGTGTTTGGTACATTTGTGCAAGAAGGTTTACGCTTGCTGCATGAGGGTGTGCATCCTGCGCGTATTGAGATGGCTGCACTTAAAGCAGGAATGCCAGTTGGTCCATTGGCAATTCAAGATGAAGTGGCACTCACACTTTCTGAACATGTTGCTAAAGAAACTCGTAAAGCACTTCAAGCAGAAGGTAAAGACTTACCACTTTCAGGCGCAGATGATGTCATTGAAACCATGATTCATACATTTGAACGTAAAGGAAAGGCTGCAGGAGCAGGATTTTACGAGTATCCAGAAGGTGGCAAAAAGCATCTGTGGGATGGTTTAAGTCACTGGAAGAAAGATGTTGATATTTCAGAACAAGAAATGATTGACCGTTTCTTATTTGTTCAGGCTTTAGATACTTTACGTTGCTATGAAGAGAATGTATTGGAATCTGTGATTGATGCCAATATTGGTTCAATTTTTGGTATTGGTTTTGCACCATGGACAGGAGGTGCGATTCAATTTTTGAATCAATATGGTTTAGAGAAAGCTTTAGTTCGAGCAAACACGCTTGAAGCAAAATATGGCGAGCGTTTTAAAGCACCACAAAAGTTAATTGATCAAATTCCACATGGAAAGATTATCTGATTTTATATATTGCTTTAAAAGTTGTAGATGAAGAGTCAATTCTAGGTTAGACAATGATTTAAAAAAGAGGCCAAGCGCCTCTTTTTTTGACTAGATTTAACTTTTAATTAAATAAATGTGTGAGAAAAATAGGCAGAACCCGTTAAGATTGACTACAGCTTGAGTGCAAAAACTCTATTAACATATATAACATAAACGGAGAAAATCAATATTACACAATAGAACTAAAAATTAATATAATTCAATCGATTGGTTTAAAATATCTAAGTAACTACATCAACTTTTCTGAACTCGCTCGCCATAATGAATAAAAGTTCTTGATGTGGATACAGTTGGTGCGCTTATCATTGTAGTGATTATCTATTCAATCATTTTTAAGAAACTATCGTTATTGTATCTTATCTCTTCAATAGCATTTATAGTGCCTAGAATATCAGTCCTTTCTTGTCGTTTACATGATGCGTGAAGAGTTGGTGGGTGATACCTGATCGTTTTTATTCCCTTTTATTCCCTTAGGTGTTTGGTATTAATCTACTTGTAAATTTCAGATATCAAGCCTCAGACAAAACTGTGGCGGGCTACAAAGTAATATTTTACATATCAACCAAATGGTCGATAGGTTTAATCATGATAAAAATGGATTGATTGGGTGTGAGATAGTGTTGCTATATTCAAAAAAATAGCAATAATCAAAGAACCGACTAAAGTCTAATATTTCCCTTATAAAAGGATTGGGAATTCACATGGATTTAATACAAAGCAATGGTCAACCCCGTTATGGGCGTTTTAAAGATATTCCAAGTAAGATTAATGTCAATCAATACATCTACAAAACACCGTATGGCAAAGTATTAACTGGTTGGCGTAAGCATTTAAAATATAAAAAATTTAAATTTTGTGGTATCCAGCATGAACATTATTCAATTGGTATCGCAATTGCAGATATTGGTTGGGCTGGGCATGGTTTTATTTATATATATGACCATTCTAATAATGACGTTTTTGAATGGAATGCCAATACAATCTTAGGGCGTGGCACAGCTTTAGATGAACAACCTTTATACAGCCAAAGCCACTTTAATAAGTCACCTTTTGAATTTGAAATGCAACATGCGAATGGTGTGCGTTATATTCGAGCGACAAGAAGTGGAGAAGAGCAGTTAAAAGCCCGCATTTTCTGTGCAGGAACAGAACCTTTAAGCTTATGTAGCCCCAACGGCATTAATGGTTGGACCTATACGCAAAAAAAAACAACATTGGCTGTAGAAGGTTTCTTTATCAATAAAAATAAAGTGCGTATAGATTTTAATGAAAAAACATTGGCATCTCTAGATGATACTTGTGGGTTTTTAAGACCAGAAACAGCGTGGTTTTGGCTATCGTGTAACTTTTGGGATACGCAAGGAAATCGTATAGGGTTAAATCTAGCTTCAGGGGTGAATGAGAGTTTTGGCAATGAAAATTGTCTTTGGGTCAATGGTATTCTATACCCAGTTGCAGATGTGCTTTTTGAAAAGTTAGATGTAAACGTGTGGTCAATTCGTTCTTTAGATCATAAATTAAATCTGACAGTGGAAACAGGCTGGCGTAGGTTTGAAAATCTAAATTTACGTTTGGTAGGAAGCCAGTTTAGTCAATGGCAATCACGTATTAGTGGAACTGTAGAATCTGAAATTGGTGAGTGTATTCAATTAAATCAAGTCTATGGTTTGTTGGAACAGCATTATGCTAAATGGTAAAGCTGTTCCGACTCTAAGGTTTTTAATTTTATAAAGCTGCTTTCCAAAAAGCTTCACCGGCTTGAATAGGATCATTGGTTTCAGCCAACACATCTATCCAAACCTGATATTGTCGTATCACAGGATGTTGGCTAGGATGAAAATTAGGCTTAAACCAGTCTAGATATTGTTCACGCATTGCAGATAATTTACCTTGTTTCCCAAAAAACCATGGAATGCCTTTGATAGCAAATTTAGCGCGTTGGAAACGACTAAATCCATCATATTTGAGCATGACATTGGCACGGTAGAAGGTAAATCCAAACATTTGTAAAGTGACAAAGGCAAGCGCAAATTTACGTAAGTTTTCAGGGACTTCTCCAACCTCTTTCATGACATCAAAAGCAACATCTCGATGTTCCATTTCTTCAATTGCATGCCAAGCAAATAGGGCCCGCACAAAAGGATGAACATCGGCTAAAGTTTCCCTTTTACTATAAAAAGTTTCTGCCATTAACGCTGTGAGATGCTCTGCTGCGGCAGTCATAGCAATGTTGTACTGTTTGGAACGATGTTTGAGTATATGTTCGAAATGCGCACTCATAAATTTTACAAACTGGTCAACAGGCATGCCTTGGTGCAGCATTTCTTCATTCATTTTGTCATGAGCAATACCATGCTGTGCTTCCTGTCGAATAAAATCTGTGACACGTTGCTGTAAATCTGGATCGGTAATTTTGTCACGCAGTGCCCGAACACTTTGAATGAAATATCTTTCCCCTACAGGAAAGGTCAAACTCAGGGCATCAAACATACGGGTACGAAAAGGGTCATTATCAAACCAAAAGCGTGGAACTTCATTCAATCTAAAGTCTAAATTGCTGCGAACCACAGGATCAACTTGGTGTTTTACATATGCATTCATTGTTTTATTTCTCGCATTATTCAGTTCAAAGCCTTATTCAAGACAGAACTGATCAGTTTATATCAAGACGGCTATAATCCAGCCTGCCAAAATGCTTCACCTGCTTGAATAGGATCATTGGTTTCAGCCATCGTATCGACCCAAACTTGATATTGTCGAATTACAGGGTGTTGACTAGGATGAAAATCTTTTTTAAACCAGTCCAAATATTCACCTTTCATTGCAGATAAAATCCCTTTTTTACCGAAGAACCAAGGTAATCCTTGTGTTGCCATTTTTAAACGTTCTATACGGCTGAATCCATCATGTTTAAGCATGATATTGGCACGGTATAGGGTAAAGTTGAACATCATTATTGTGGTAAAGGCTAAAGCAAATCGACGTAAGTTATCTGGCACCTCTCCAACCTGTTTCATGACATCAAAAGCAACATCACGATGTTCCATTTCTTCAATAGAATGCCATGCCAGTAACGCTCGTACATAAGGATGTGCTTCAGATAGCGTTACTTTATGGCGATAAAATGTTTCTGCCATCAAAGCAGTTAAGTGTTCTGCTGCTGCTGTCATAGCAATATTGTATTGAGGCGAGCGCTGAGTCAGTTCAAATTTAAAAATTTTACTTAAAAACTGGATAAATTGATCAACAGGCATGCCTTGATCTTTCATGACTTGATTCATTTTGTCATGGGCAATGCCATGTTGTGCTTCTTGACGAATAAAATCCGCAACACGTTGTTGTAAATCTGGATCGGTGATTTTGTCACGAAATAGACGGACACTTTCAATGAAATAGCGCTCACCATCTGGGAAGGTAAGACTTAGTGCGTCAAATAGTCGCGTGCGGAATGGATCTCCTCCAAACCAGAAGCGCGGTACTTCTTCAAGTTTAAAGTTGAGTTTGGTTCGAACCACAGGATCGACCTGATATTTAACTAATGCATTCATTTTATTTTACTTGCATTGCTGTTGATGAATTCAGTATGTCGGGAATTTGCAAGTTTGTTTTGACAGATATTGCCATTTTTTATACATTTTACGACAAAATGAAAATTTGGAATGTCAGTTTTTTACTTTAATGATCATAAAAGAGTGCAAGACTATGCATGAATTACAGATCCCTAATGGTTATTTTCATCTCTGGCAGATGTATTTGTCTGAACAAGGGATTGATCTTGCGACCCTTGATTTCTTACAAGCGGATGAAAAAAAACATTTAATTGAAATTCTATCGCAGCCGATTGATACACAATCTTCCTATTTCTTCTTTCATCAACTGATTGAAAAAACCAAACAAGTGCTAGATTGTCCTCAGATTGTTTTTGAAATGGCAGAATATGTTCGACCTGAACATTTTGGGGTTTTGGGCTATATGGCATCGCGAAGTACAACTGTCGCAGAAGCGTTACAAAATATTATGCGTTTTAGCCGTTTGGTGATTGATGGTGATGAAGTTATTCCAATGCAAATGCGGCTCAAGGGGGAATATGTACATTTAATTTGGCCCTTTCATCATGAAAAATACATTCTTATAAATGAATTTACCAATGCGTTAATGATGCATCTCGCACGTAAAATTGTACCGCCAAATCAATTTCCATTACATGCGGTGCGTTTTGCTCATGCACCACAAATGGCAATGTATCATTATCAAAAGTTCTACGACTGTGAAGTCTCTTTCCATCAACCGCAATACAGTTTTGTCTTAGCCTCAGCAGGTTTAAATTTAAAAATCCAACAGGCAGATCCATCCTTAATGCAGCTGTTGGTCAAGCAGGCAGAGGAGGCCATTGCGTCTAAACCGCGTTATGAAACCATTGCTCAACGCTTACATTTGATTGTGGCGGAATATTTAAAATTAAAACAACAAGCACCAAAAATAGAAGAACTCACTCAAGAACTTCATATATCTACACGGACTTTACAACGACAGTTAAGTGACTTACAGACATCGTTTAAGAAAATTGTAGAAATTGAGCGAATGAAACGTTGTGAATTTTTATTGGAAAGCCAAATGCCATTCAGTGAAATTGCAATGCATTTAGGTTATTCAGATCAGTCTGCTTTAACCAGAGCATATAAGGCTTTTAGTGGGCAAACCTTATTAGAGAAAAAACAAAAGTTGAAGTCAACATAAAAAACCAGTGCAAATAAAGTTAGCTTCAAAAGTCAAGCACCTTAGATCGCGTTACTGCGATCAAAGTGCTTAGTATGATTGTATTTTTTTAATTTATGTACAAAGCGCTGGTTGATCTGATTGTTGAATTGGTTTTTAAAACCCTGATTTAACATGGTTTCAAGTTCTTTTTAACTTAGGAAATCTAAATACGATTGCCAATACTGCAAATATCGCCAATACCCAACAATAATAAATTGAACCAATTAGTTCAACAGGGGACAGTTTGGCAATTGAGCATGCAAGTAAAAGTTGAGCGCCGTATGGAATCAAACCCTGAACCACACAAGAGAAAATATCCATAAATGCGGCTGCACGTTTGGGATCAACAGCATATTCTTTGGCAACTTCTCTTGCCATGTCTCCAGATAAGATGATGGCAACCGTATTATTTGCAACAAACACATTTGAGAAAACCACAAGAAAGCTAATTCCAATTTCTCCCGCATGTTGCTGACCGATTTTAAATCGGCGGGTTAAGGCATAAATATGTTGAATTAACCATTCTAACCCCCCTTCTTTTTGCATAATGGCAGATAAACCACCTAAGAACATAGAAAGTAAGGCAACTTCAAACATACCAACAAAACCATCATAAATAGCGGTATTGTATTTAAGCAGGGTAAATTCAGGATTTTCAATGATGCCAAGACAACCAGAAAGTACTATTCCAATGGTCAGTACTGCAAGCACATGCAAACGTGTAAATGCTAAAAAGAATACGATTACATAAGGCAAAATAAGCCATAGGTTATAACTTTTATATTCAATAGTTTGTGCATGATGGCTGGTCAAAATATAAATTAATATGGTGATGATCGCAGCAGGAAGTGCAATCCAGATATTTACCCGAAATTTATCACGCAGTTCTACATTTAGGCTTCGAGTAGCTGCAATGGTGGTGTCTGAAATCATGGACAAATTATCACCAAACATTGCCCCACTGACCACAGCACCAATTGCATAAATAGGTTGAATGTCCGTTGCTTGAGAAAAACCAAAAGCAATCGGTGCACATGCTGCAATGGTTCCCATCGATGTTCCCATTGCTGTGGCAATAAATGCTGAAATGATGAAAAGCATCGGAAGGACAAATTCAGATGGAATAATTGATAAACCAAATTGAACAGTGGAGTCCACACTACCGATTGCACTGGTTACGCTGGCAAAGGCCCCTGCAAGCATAAAGACCATAAACATCAAAATTAAATTGGGATGGCTTGCACCATGCAAAAATGTTTCTATAGCGGCATTGATTTTCCCTCTATACAGCAGGATGGCTAAAATAATTGCAGGAAGAGCAGCAATAGGGGCTTTCACTTGATAAAAAGCAAATTCAGTACCAATGATCGTGTGATAAATACCACTGCCTAAAAAAATGGCTAAAAAAACAATAAGCGGCAAGAGCGCAAGCACGCTGGCTTGCACTTTAGCCTGAGAATGTGTGGTCATAAGAGGAGATAAAAAATCAGAATCCTGACTAGTATAAACAGCTTTTGCAATTTCTGAAAAATAATTAAGTAATGTGGGTGATAAGGTTTTTAGTTATAGGATTATGATTTAACTTTATTTTTTACTTATATTGATATTTTTTCACAAGCTTAAAAATAGGTAGCTTTGATCATTGTCCTCAACTTGAAAATAGCGCTAAATGTATCCATGGGTTGTTTTATTATTTGTGATATAAAACAAGATATGCGAGAGCGACTATGTGACTCTATCCTTTGAGTAAAAAATAGCGTTACAATGCAGTGTCTTGTATTTATACATTTGGATGATTAAACCGTAAATAAATCTATTTTGAGTTTGTTTACTGGCGTTTAATGATCTAAAAACTCCTCAAGTTTGAACAATTCAAGGAATGTACAATCCTATGTCACGTTTAGCCACTCGTTTTGCACAGCTTAAATCTCAACAGCGTAAGGCTTTGGTTTCTTATGTTATGGCGGGTGATCCTCAACCACATGTAACCGTACCATTGTTACATCAAATGGTTGCAGCAGGCGTAGACGTAGTTGAACTTGGATTGCCATTTTCCGATCCTATGGCAGATGGTCCAGTGATTGCACTTGCAGCAGAGCGCGCTTTAGCTGCGGGTACAAATACCTTTGATGCCTTGAATATGGTTAAAGAATTTCGCCAAAAAGACACGACAACGCCGGTTGTTTTAATGGGGTACTTAAACCCTGTTGAAGTGATTGGTTATGAAAAGTTTGTGGCTTATGCGAATGACTGTGGTGTTGATGGGGTACTTCTTGTGGATTTACCACCTGAAGAAGCACAAGATTTAGATGAAGTATTGCAAAAGTACAATATGGATCAAATCTTTTTGCTTGCACCAACCTCTACCGATGAACGTATTCAGCATGTAGTGAAACAAGCAAGTGGCTTTATTTACTATGTGTCTTTAAAAGGCGTAACGGGTGCAGCAACATTGGATACAACGGAAGTTGCAGCACGTATTGAAAAAATCAAAACCTTTACCGATATTCCAGTTGGGGTAGGTTTTGGGATTAGTGATGCCGCTTCTGCAAAAGCAGTAGGTCAAGTTGCTGATGCAGTGATTGTCGGAAGTGCTTTTGTCAAACCATTTGCAAATCTTGCACCAGAACAAGCTGTTGAAGCAGCAGTGAATAAAGTCAAGGAGCTTCGAGCCGCGCTCGATGAGTTAGTATGAATCAAGAAGTGAAATCAGGGAAAATCCTCAGCGCAACAACGCCGTGGACAGATCGTACAGTTCCAGGCATTCATATGCCTGACCAACAACAAACACTCAAAGCGACGTTTACAGAACCAACCATTGAGTGCCCTGAATGTCATGCACTCGTGACTCGTACTGCAATGTCTTTCAATGCTTATGTTTGTCCGTCATGCGATGAACATTTGAAAATGAAAGCACGTGATCGTTTAAATTGGTTTTTTGATAATGTGACCACTGAACTTGGTCAAGAATTTGCTGCAAAAGATCCTCTGCATTTTGTAGACAGCAAGCCTTATCCAGAGCGTATTAAAGAAGCGCAGGAAAAAACAGGTGAAACTGAAGCCCTTGTGGTGATGCAAGGTCAAGTTAAAAATATTGCAATGGTTGCATGCGCATTTGAATTCGACTTTATGGCTGGATCAATGGGTACTGTGGTCGGTGACCGTTTTGTACAAGCTGCTGAAAAAGCGATTAAAGACAAGCAACCACTGATTTGTTTTGCTGCTTCAGGTGGTGCTCGTATGCAGGAAGGCATGTTGTCTTTGATGCAAATGGCGCGTACCTCTGCGGCGATTCAAAAAATGAAAGATGCGCATCTTCCTTATATCGTGGTATTAACCCATCCTGTGTATGGTGGTGTAACAGCATCATTGGCAATGTTAGGTGATGTACATATTGCTGAACCTAAAGCGATGATTGGCTTTGCAGGTAAACGTGTGATTGAACAAACTGTACGTGAGAAGCTGGAAGAACCATTCCAACGTGCGGAATTTTTGCTTGATCATGGTGTAATCGATCAAATTGTTCATCGTCACGCATTACGTGATACTGTATATCGTATTGTAGCGAAACTGATGAATTTGCCTTGAACAACCAAACAGCACCTTTAAATACTGATGATTTACAAACATGGCTCAATTATTGGAGCCATGTTCACGTTACAGGGATTGATTTAGGCTTAGAGCGCGTGATTCCTGTGGCAGAACAACTTGGAGTGATCAATCCCAAAGCCAAAGTGATTACCGTTGCGGGAACAAATGGCAAAGGTTCAACCACAACTACACTCGCTGCGATTCTCAATGCCCAAGGATTGAATGTTGGTTTATACCAGTCTCCACATATTTATCGTTTTAATGAGCGGGTTAAACTGGCTGGACAAGAAGTTGATGATCAAACTTTGATTGATGCTTTTGTTGCGGTTGATCAAGCCCGCCGTATTTGTGATTTATCTTTATCTTTTTTTGAAGCCACAACTTTGGCTGCATTTGTTATTTTTAAACAAAAACAATGTGATGTTTGGGTACTTGAAGTCGGTCTTGGTGGTCGTCTGGATGTGGTCAATGTGATTGATCCAGATGTGGCTGTGATTACCAATATTGGCTTAGACCATACCGATTGGCTTGGCGATACGATTGAAAAAATTGCTTTTGAAAAAGCGGGCATTATTCGGGCAAATATCCCCGTTATTTTTGCAGGTGCACAAGACATACCACAAGCTATACAACATAAAGTACAAGAAACCAATGCTACGCTATATACGTTAAACCACGATTATTTTTATGATAACTCAGAAGATGGCCAATCTTGGAATTTTGCAAGCTCAGGAACGACTTTAAAACTTCCTTTGGGACACTTGGCACTGGAAAATATTTCTGCGGCTGTCGCTGCAATTTTGGTGAGTGGTTTAACAGTTTCACAACAGGCAATTTCGCAAGGTATCCTGAACGCACAATTGTCAGGGCGCTTTGAGATTAGAAAAATACACGATAAAACAGTAATTTTTGATGCGGGACACAATCCGCATGGTGTAGAATTTTTGTTAAAGCAATTGCGAAAATTCCTAGAATACAATAAACAGTACACAGAAGTTGTCTCTGTTTTTTCAATGTTGTCCGACAAAGATGTAGATTCTGTGGTCAAGTTGTTGAAAAATACTGTATTAAAGTGGAAAATTGCACCATTAACTGTGCCTCGTGCGGCATCATTGGAACAATTACAAACTGCTTTACAGTATGAGACAGTTGAACAGTTTGATTGTGTACAAGCAGCATTTCAATCAGCGCTTGCAGAAACCAATAATAATCAGCTGATTTTGGTGTGTGGTTCATTCCATACCTTAGAAGCGGTCTGGGAGTATTTAGACGAATGTCAATGAATAACAAACAACGCTGGATGGGTGGTGTTGTTTTATTAAGTGGTGGTGTTCTATTGGCGGCATTGCTTCTAAAAGGTAAAGAAGAAATCCACCAAAGCCAAGTAGAGACACAGCCGACAAGCCAAGCTCAGCAAAATAAAGCGACACCTGCAGGTGAGCCTGTACAATTGCAGCCGTTGACTGTCGACGTTGCGACTGAAAAACGTCTGTTAGAAGAGCAGAAGCGTGCCCGTGAAAAAGCGGTTGCTGAACAAGAAGCAAAAGCAGCTGATTTTTTACGTACGCAACAACAGGCAGAAGCAGATGCTGCACGTAAAGCAGCTGAAGAGTATGCCGCTGCAAATGCAAGACGTGGTGCAGCTGCTGCGGCAGCACAGGAAGGGGCTGATATTCCTCCTGAGCTGGTACAGGATGAAAAAGCCAAAGCGCAACAGAAAGCAGCAGAGCAGAAAAAACTTGAACAGCAAAATGCTCAATTAAAGCAAAAAGCCGATGCTGAAAAAAAGTTAGCTGAGCAGAAGCGTCAAGCTACCGCAGAAGCAGATAAAAAAGCCGCTGAAGACAAGAAACGTAAATTAGAAGAACAACAAAAAGCAGATGAAAAACGTAAGCTAGATGCTGAAAAGAAAGCTGCTGCTGAGAAAAAGCAAGCGGAAGACAAGAAAGTAGAAGCGGATAAAAAACATAGAGCACAAGAAGAAGCAAAGAAAAAAGCGGAAGCTGAAAAAGCACGTGATTTGCTTGAAAATGGTGATAAGCAATGGATGGTACAAGTTGCGCTTGCCGCCAATGAAGCCAATGCAGATGCTGTCGCTGCTAAACTACGTGCCAAGGGCTACAAAGTGACTAAGAGTCCAACCTCAAAAGGTATTCGTATTATGGTTGGACCATCGAAAGATCGAGAGACTGCTGATTCAGCACGTAAGAAGATCAATTCTGATGCGAGTCTAGGCATGAAGTCGGCTTGGGTAATCGAGTGGGTACCTCTAGACCGACGTTAAACGCTATGAATTAGGTCTTTGTGGTTAAAGATGGATTCGCGAGTTGCTCACGGATCCATTTTATATTTTCAGGGGTAAAAAGTTTTTCAATATTGCCCCAGATTGGATGGAAGCCATAACCGCCATGCTTCATTTCATTTAAAGCATCCTTCACAGACCAGTTCTCAAAAATAATTCGGTACATTGCAACACTTGCCCCAGTACGATCAGAACCATGATAGCAATGGATTAAAACCTTCTGGTTTTGGGCTTTTGCGATTTGAATTGTTTTCATGACATTGAGTAGATCATGACGATCAATTGCCCAAGTATTGATCGGGATATGAACCAATTGAAAGTTTTGTTTTGAAAAGACGGTTTTATCTTTATTGCGACTTCTTAAATTAATAACGACATCAATATGATTGGTTTTTAACTCAGGAATAAGTTCAGCACTGGGTTGTTCACTACGAAAAACGGTGTCACTGATTCGATAAAAATTATACTGTGGAGCAACAATAGTTCCCCATTGTTTTGGGCGCTCATGATCTGGAAGTGCAGCTGTTGTCATACATGCTGAAAGCTGTACGCTGAGTGCGAAGATAGTGGTATAACGTAATAATTGAGATTTAAGCATGCTTTAAATATCGGTCTAGTTCAACAGGATCGTGGGCACAGATAATTTCAATTTTTGCTTTATTCTGTGCAAGCTGTTGCAGTTGTGATAATGTTTTTAAGCGCAATGTATTATCTTCTGCTAGGAGATATTCAATTTTGTCGAGCGCGCGTAATTTATTCTTAGGGTTGAGTTCTAGATGATTAAAATAAGCATCGCCACAGAACAATAACCATCTCTCTTGTTGTTTGATCGCTATACCGCAATGTCCTACAGTATGACCGACTAAAGGAATTAATAAAATTTCATCATTGAAAATATTAAAACCTTGAACTTTTTGGAAGTTAAACCATGCTTCGCCATTTATAGGTTCAAGAAAATTCCAGTAGCGATGATTTTTAAATTGTTGTGGTCGATAGCGCAATTTATTCATGACTGAAAGTTTTTGTGCAGCATTAAACTCACTGGATAAGATGTGAACCGTGGCATTGGGAAAGTCTGAAATACCACCTGCATGATCTAAGTCTAAATGGCTGACCAAAATATGTTGAACATCGGATGGTTTAAAACCCAATTGTTGAATTTGAGAAATGGCTGTGAGATTGAAATCAGCTTGTATGCCACTTATTTTAGTAAAAGCTTTACCTAAACGTGTTTGTGGGTGAAGGTAGTCTTGCATCCCAAAACCGGTATCGACCAAAACAAGCCCCTTGTCTGTTTCAATCAATAGGCAATGACACACCATTTTTCCATACAAACCTTTTTGTCCGTATAGTGGTGCACACATCGGACACATGGTTCCACAATGTAAATGATGTACCTTATAAATCATAATTAAGCATTTGTTTTTAGGATTGTGCTTTGTTTATAAACTGAATTGAGAAAAATACCAATCTAAAAATACAATTGTTGTGTTTAATAGAGCTCAAATCACAGCTCATGGAATGAAGATTTTTAAGCGTTTACGTGTTGAAAAACCAGAGCCGTTGTTTCCCCAGATTGAAACAATATAAGTTTCATTTTTTAATAGGCACGGTTTTACTGTGGGGTGTTGAAATGCGCTTCCCCAAATACTCAGTTCATCATTGATCCCTTTTTTGAGTCTGATCTGTTGCTTATTATTTGCTTGATGAATGCTTACTTGATGAGTATTAATCTTTTGCCGATCTGCAGGGTAAAGAATGTGAGGGTGTTCAATTTCACAAATAAGGGTATGATTTTGTATAGATTGAATTTTTAGTTTATTGAAACCTCAATAATACTCACCTAAGAAAATGTTTTCTAAAATGATTTCATGCTCTTCATGATAAATACGAACATTAGGTGATTTAATAAAGGGATAACTGATAAGTAATCCAAGAATAATGACCAAGACATAAAGAATTTTTTTCATATTTAATCTAAGTTTTAAAGATGTTGAATAATTTTATTTTTTTCAAGGACATGTTCGATAATTAAATAGCACAGCTCTATTAAACAAACATTTCGAGTTTCAAACTGCAAGACTAAGTGTTTTAGTTCATTGACTACTAGATAGAACTGAAATTTTTTTGCTAAGGGATTTTTTAGCGAAAGAGACATGTAACACAGTAACTTGTGATTCAGGTGTCCAAGGCTTTTCAACAAATAAAATTTGATCATTTTGTACGTTATTAATATTTAATAACGTGGTGAATAAATCCATCGCATCTTACTTCTATCAAGCCTTGATTCTTTAATCACGTATCAGCGATTAAATGCAGTTTGGAGCTTACTCAAAAGCGCTTACATCGCCTACACCACGACGAATAATTTCAGGGTTCGCTCCTGATAAATCAACGATACTAGTGGTGGTTAAGGTACCTAAACCACTGTCAATAAACACATCAATACGTTTTTCCAGTAATTGTTCAATATCGTAGGGATCATCCATTGGTGCATCTTGACCAGGTAAAATCAAAGTACTGGTCAGTAAGGGTTCTCCCAACTCTTTTAATAGTATCTGACAGACGGGATTACTTGGAACACGTAAGCCGATAGTTTTTTTCTTGGGATGCATCAAGCGTCGTGGAACTTCACTGGTTGCGGGTAAAATATATGTGGTTACGGCTGGGGTATTGGCTTTAAGTAGACGATACATTGCATTGTCTACTTTGGCATAGGTTGCAATATCAGATAAATCTGCACAGATAATCGCGTACTGATGCTTTGCCCCTAGACCGCGGATCTGAGCAATACGCTCCATTGCACTTTTATTTCCAATTTGACAGCCGATTGCATAAGCGGCATCAGTTGGGTAAACCACAACATCACCTGCTCGAATTCTTTCGACTGCTTGGCTGATTAAACGTGGTTGAGGATTGTCAGGATGTACTCTTAAATGCAGCATATTTATTCTCCTGATTTATTGTTAATTCAATTATTACTTGGGAAAGTAAATCGTTGCAATCAATGTTTTAAAAAAATTACGGGTTTAATCAAGATCGTTACGATTAAATTCAGTGCTTTGTAATGTTTTGCCACCTCGAGTACATAGACAAATACACTGAATTAAATGTTTTGCATCGCGTGGAAGTTTGGCTTTACCCGAAAAAAATTCCTGCACTTGTACATAGACATTGTCTTTAAATGTCGAGCCGTCACCACCTTCACCAGTCAGATTATCCAGCGAAACTCGAAATTTTCGTCCAAATGCTTTGGAAAATAACCATTCAATGGCTTGAGGCTTGATTTCAACTTGCTCAAATAAGGCTTGTTGTTCAGCTGTACGACCATCGGGTGCATACCAGTAACCGAGATCAGGCAATAAACGGCGTTGTTCTCCGGCAATGCTCCAATGACTGATTTCATGCAGAGCACTGTTGAAAAAACCATGTGCAAACTGAATACGGGCAGGGCTGTGTTCGCTAGCAGGGAAATACTCTGGTTCAAAATCACCACGAACAAGCGTCACATTTAGGTGGGAAAACCAGTGATTAAAGTGTAAGATAAGCCAATCAACGTGTTGTACTTCTGTTTGTAAGTTAGCCCATGATAAGCGTTGCACATCGGCGGCTTGCAATATGTTTTCAGAAGTTGAATGCGTATTGAATTGTAATGAAGTAGTGACTTCAGGTTGCGGCTGCAACTGATGCATGGCTTGTATTACTCAAGAGATCTGTCTAAATAAGTACAAAATTGTATCTTAATCTTTGACAGAGTACCTATGAATTTGTAGAATTGCCGCCTTAATTATGTCAGCAAATACCTTTCCGGCACAGATAGAGCCGTTTAAATGGGCTGAACAAGGCTTTACATGGTCAGGTACCCTGCCATTGTCTCGCTTTGTTCGTATTTCCCGTGAAGCTGTTGGATCAATTGATGATCAATTGATCAATATAGACTGTAAGCTATCAATGGATGCGTATCATCGTATTGTTTGGCTAGATGGTCATGTAGATACTAAAGTTCCAATGGAATGTCAGCGTTGTCTGGATTCTGTTGAAATTACACTAGTTTCTGATTTCCATTTAGCTTTAATAGATGATGAGTCACTGATAGAGCGCTTGGATGAGGATGCTGATTTCATCGTACTAGGTGAAAGTGAAGCAACAATTAAAGGGGATTATTTAACCAATACTCCTGCAACTGTTGATTTACTTGCACTTTTAGAAGATGAATTGTTATTGTTGATGCCTCTGTCTCCTAAGCATGATGCTTGTGAACATAAGCACCAACCAGCCGTTCAGGACACTGTTGAAGAAAAACGGGATAATCCGTTTGAAGTTTTGGCAGGTTTGAAGGGTAAACTTAACTAAATTTTGTGTTATACTGTTAAGTTAAGACAACCGAATTTGTTCTGATCCATTTTTTCGATTTGTAAGGAGCCATCATGGCCGTTCAGCAAAACCGTAAAAGTCGCTCTCGCCGTGACATGCGCCGTTCACATGACGCTTTAACCGAGAATGCACTAACTGTAGACCAAACTACTGGTGAAACTCACCGTCGTCACCATGTGACTAAAGATGGTTTCTACCGTGGTCGTCAATTATTCGCTAAAGCAGCTGATGCTGAATAATTGGTAAGTATTAAGCGCAAGCTTAGTAAAAAATGGGAGCGAAAGCTCCCTTTTTTTGTTTTGAATGACTGGTTTTTTTGTTGTATTTCGCAATTAAATTAATTTTTTTTTAATGTAAAATTGCGCCATCGGAAACGATCAAGATTAAATAAGGGACTTTTTATATGTCTGCCAAACGATTCGAACAAGCAGCTCAAGCAACAAAAACTGCATTTTTGTTTCCAGGTCAAGGTTCACAAAAAGTGGGTATGCTTGCTGAACTTGCAGAACAGTTTAGTGGTGTACAAGAAACCTTTACTGAAGCATCAGATGCCATCGGTTTTGATTTATGGCACATTGCACAAAGCGGTGAAGGTTTAGATCAAACTGAAAATACCCAACCTGTTTTATTGACAGCAAGTATTGCTTTATGGCGTGTATGGTTAGATCTTGGTGGTGTTGTACCAAAATACCTCGCAGGTCATTCATTAGGCGAATACAGTGCTTTAGTTGCTGCAGAGTCGATGACTTTGGCAGATGCAGTCAAGTTGGTAAATTTACGCGGTAAATTGATGCAAAGCGCTGTGCCTCAGGGGCAAGGCGCAATGGCCGCCATTCTCGGTCTAGATGATGCGAAAGTACTTGAATTGTGCGAGCAAGCCAATGTGCAAGGTCGTGGTTCTGTTGAAGCTGCAAACTATAATGCGCAAGGTCAAGTTGTTATCGCAGGTGACAAAACTCTAGTCGAAGCTGTCATGATCGTTGCGAAAGAAAACGGCGGTAAAGCAATTGCATTACCTGTATCTGTACCATCACATTGTTCTCTAATGAAACCTGCTGCTGTACAGTTTGCAGAAGCTTTGGAACAAACTGCCATTGAGCTACCAAGCATTCCTGTAATACAAAATGTCAATGCTGGAATCGCGACAGATACAAGCCAATTGCGCTTAGCGTTAACAGCACAGTTGTATCAGTCAGTACAGTGGACTAAAACCATGCAATTCATTCAAGACCAAGGCATTCAGTATGTTGCTGAATGTGGTCCAGGGAATGTATTGGCGAATTTAGCAAAACGTTTACCAAATATCGAAAAAGCATTTCCACTCGATACACAAAGTCGTATGGAAGATGCACTGAATGCTATCTTAGTGGCTGAAGGGAAAATTGCATGACACAAGAACGCAAAGTCGCATTAGTGACAGGCGCGAGCCGAGGGATTGGTGCTGCCATCGCTCAGCAATTAATTCAAGATGGTTATTTTGTTGTAGGTACAGCAACATCGGCAGCGGGTGCAGAAAAACTTTCAACAGTTTTTGCTGAAAATGGTGCTGGTGCATTACTAGATGTACGTGATGGTGCAGCAATTGATGCATTGGTATCAGACATTGAACAAAAATATGGTTCAGTGATGATACTGGTGAATAATGCTGGAATTACCAAAGACAATTTATTGTTGCGTATGTCTGAAGAGGATTGGGACGATATTCTCAATATCCATCTAAAAGCTGTATTCCGCTTATCTAAACGTGTATTGAAAGGTATGACCAAAGCTCGCTTTGGGCGCATTATCAATATTAGTTCTGTTGTTGCACATTTTGCTAATCCAGGGCAAGCCAACTATTCTGCTGCAAAAGCAGGGATTGAAGCTTTCAGTCGCAGTCTCGCAAAAGAAATGGGAAGCCGTCAGATTACAGTCAACTGTATTGCACCAGGTTTTATTGCAACAGAAATGACTGAGCAGTTGAGTGAAGATATTCGCAAAAAAATGAGTGATCAAGTTGCGTTAAATCGATTTGGTCAACCAGAAGATATTGCAAATGCAGTAAGTTTTTTGGCTTCTGACAAAGCCAGTTACATTACAGGCACAGTATTACACGTAAATGGTGGTTTATACATGGCGTAATGCGATGTATAAACTTTGAAAAAAGTAAATATTCAATTAAACTATCAGGCAATTAAAAGCCGCCACAAGCAATGAGGAGAATTCCTGTGAGCGATATCGAACAACGCATTAAACAAGCTGTTGCAGAACAATTAGGTATCAAAGCTGAAGAAATCAAAAACGAAGCATCTTTCATGGATGATTTGGGTGCTGATTCTCTAGACCTAGTAGAACTTGTTATGTCTTTCGAAAATGACTTCGACATCACTATTCCAGATGAAGATTCTAACGAAATCACAACTGTTCAATCAGCTATCGACTATGTAACTAAAAAACTTGGTTAATGTGTTGATTGTATAACACGGTGTTGTTATACGTAAAAAGACCACCTTTGGGTGGTTTTTTTATGCCTGAAGTTAGGGTTTCGAGCGAATCTTTGATTGGCGATGACTCAACCATTAATAACAACTAAATAAGTTTAAAATCAAAACATTGGTTACATATCGTTACCTTTTTATCACCAATGACAACGCACATCCTGATACTTTTTAGCTATAAAAATAGAGTTCGTAAATTTGTATAACAGTTCACAGTAATACATTCTCAGTAAAACAATTTTCAATAATGATATGGAGTACTAAATATGGGTCTTTTTGATTTTATTAAAGGAATTGGTAAGAAAAATACAGCACCAGCTGAGCCACAAGCAGCACCAGCAACGCCATCAGAACCATCTGCACAAGAAATAGCCAATAAGTTATTGGGACACATTAAAGCGTTAGGTTTACCAGTAACAGGACTTTCCGTAAGTTATAACGGTGCTTCTGATTTGGCGACAATTCATGGTCAAGTACAAACTCAGGCAGATAAAGAGAAAATCATTCTTGCTGTGGGAAACATTGATCATGTTGCGCAAGTTGATGACCAAATGACAGTTGCAACACCTGAACCTGAAAGTAAGTTTTATACGGTTAAATCAGGTGATAATTTGTCTAAAATTTCAAAAGAATTTTATGGTGATGCCAACCAATATAATAAAATTTTTGAAGCGAACCGCCCTTTGTTAAAAAATGCGGATGATATTTTCCCAGGACAAGTTTTACGTATTCCTGCATAATATTTGTTCGCTGATCTTTGATCATAAAAGGCACTTCGGTGTCTTTTATATTTTTTAATGATTTTATTGTTGTTTGAAGTGTTTTTTAAAGTGTATTGAAAATATTTTTTTATAACAAAAGGATGTAAAAAAAGATCACATAAAATTGCTATGTGATCTTTTGAAGTTAATCGCTTTATTCTAAAAAATTCAATATTGTATATTATTTATTGGGTTGTGGAGTAAGACGAAGATAGGGCTTAACCGCCGTATAACCTTTTGGGAAGCGTTGCTTCAGCTCCGCTTCATCTTTGATCGACGGGATAATGACCACATCTTCACCATCTTGCCAATTTGCAGGTGTGGCAACTTTATAATTGTCAGTCAGTTGTAATGAATCAATCACACGTAGAATTTCTTTAAAATTACGTCCAGTTGATGCAGGGTAGGTAATGATTAAGCGAACTTTCTTATTGGGATCAATAATAACTAAAGACCGCACGGTGAGAGTTTCACTGGCATTTGGATGAATGAAATCATACAGCGTCGACACCTTACGATCTTTGTCTGCAATGATTGGAAAGTTTACAGTGGTATTTTGCGTTTCATTGATGTCGTTGATCCAACCTTTATGCGATTCCACATCATCCACTGAAAGGGCAATGGCTTTTACCCCCCGTTGTTCAAACTCATCTTTTAGTTTTGCGGTATAACCCAACTCAGTGGTACATACTGGCGTATAATCGGCAGGGTGTGAGAATAAAACACCCCAACTGTCGCCCAAGTAATCATAAAACTTAATTGGACCTTCACTAGATTCCTGAGTGAAATCTGGTGCAATGTCACCTAATCGTAAAGTCATTTTGAAACCTCAATATCTAAAAATGTTGTTTGTTATTTGGCTCGTCCAAACTACTATTACCCAGTTTTTTTATAATTAAAAATAGTGTTTTTGTATTTCTTTATGAAGAAAATAGATATTAATAAAAGAAGCATATGAAAAAAAACATATAATTGATCTCTACCTCACTGCAAATATCGGTTAAATTTGCTACATTAATGCGCCTTAGCTGATACGTGCTAGAACTAATCGTCAGATTTTTTTGATTGGATTTGTGCAAAACCCTTGTACTTCAAATTTCTACCACCATAATATCGTCTGAGAAAAATTTATTTCACAAAGATTTAGAGAGTTTATATGTTGGCAAGTCTGATCGGAGGAATCTTCGGTACTAAAAACGAGCGCGAACTAAAACGTATGCGTAAAATTGTCGATAAGATTAATGCGCTCGAGCCGACGACATCTGCACTCAGCGATGCAGACTTATCTGCAAAAACTGAAGAATTCAAACAAAGATATAAGAAAGGTGAAAGCCTAGATAAATTAATGCCAGAAGCGTTTGCGGTGTGTCGTGAAGCAGCAAAACGTGTCATGGGTATGCGTCATTATGATGTGCAGCTCATTGGTGGTATTACTTTGCATGAAGGAAAAATTGCAGAAATGCGTACAGGTGAAGGTAAAACCCTGATGGGTACTTTGGCTGTATATTTAAATGCAATTAGTGAGCAAGGTGTTCATGTCATCACGGTCAACGATTACTTGGCACAACGTGATGCTGAATTAAACCGTCCGCTTTATGAGTTCTTGGGTTTAAGCGTTGGTGTAATCTATTCGATGCAATCACCGATAGAGAAAGCTGAAGCATATCGTTCAGATATTACTTACGGTACCAATAATGAATTTGGTTTCGATTATCTGCGCGATAACATGGTTTTCTCTATGGCTGAGAAAAAGCAACGTGGTTTGATTTATGCGATTATCGATGAGGTCGATTCGATCTTGATCGATGAAGCACGTACACCGTTGATTATTTCGGGTCAAAGTGATGACTCATCACAGCTTTATGTTGCAATCAATAGTATTCCACCGAAGTTGCATGCTCAAAAAGAAGAAAAAGTCGCAGATGGCGGTCATTTCTGGATTGATGAAAAGCAACGCCAAGTTGAAATGACTGAAGTCGGTTATGAAACTGTTGAAGATGAATTGATTAAAATGGGCTTGTTGGCTGAAGGCGAAAGCTTATATTCACCATCAAATCTAAATCTCGTTCATCATGTGTCTGCTGCAATTCGTGCACATTTCCTTTATCAACGTAATGTTCATTACATCGTACATGATGGTGAAGTAATTATTGTTGATGAGAATACTGGTCGTACCATGCCAGGTCGTCGTTGGTCTGAAGGTTTACATCAAGCCGTTGAAGCCAAAGAGGGCTTAGACGTTCAACCTGAAAACCAAACTTTGGCAACTACGACATTCCAAAACTATTTCCGTTTATACAAAAAACTTTCAGGTATGACAGGTACTGCTGATACTGAAGCTGCGGAAATGAAAGAAATCTATGGTTTGGATGTGGTGCTTATTCCAACCCATCGTCCGATGATTCGTAATGACCAAAACGATTTAATTTATTTAAATCGTAATGGTAAATACAATGCAATTATTGAAGAAATTCAGAAAATTCATGAAGCAGGTGTTGCACCTATCTTGATTGGTACTGCAACCATTGAAGCATCAGAAATTTTATCTGATAAGTTGCGAGATGCAGGTATTACCCATGAAGTCTTGAACGCTAAACAACATGAGCGTGAAGCAGATATTATTGCTCAAGCAGGTTCACCACGTGCAGTAACCATTGCAACGAATATGGCTGGTCGTGGTACAGATATTTTGCTTGGTGGTAACTGGAAAGCAAAACTTGCCAAAATTGAAAACTATACTGCTGAAGACGAAGCTCGTCTTAAAGCGGAATGGGAACAAAACAACGAAATGGTGTTGAGTTCAGGTGGTTTACACATCATTGGTTCTGAGCGCCATGAATCGCGTCGGATCGATAATCAGTTGCGTGGGCGTTCTGGTCGTCAAGGTGACCCCGGTGTTTCACGTTTCTTCTTGTCATTAGAAGATGATTTGATGCGTATTTTCGCAGGTGATCGTGTTGTGGCAATGATGCGTGCGATGGGATTACAAGAGAATGAAGCCATTGAACATAAAATGGTGTCACGCTCTATTGAAAATGCACAGCGCAAAGTTGAAGCACGTAACTTTGATATTCGTAAAAATTTATTGAAATACGATGATGTAAATAATGAACAACGTAAAATTATTTATTCGCAGCGTGATGAAATCTTAGAGGAAAGTTCACTTCAAGATTATATTGAAGAAATGCACCGTGAAGTCGTGAAAGGTTTAATCGAAACCTATATTCCACCTGAATCTATCCATGATCAATGGGATATTCAAGGGCTTGAAAATGCATTGAATGAAGATTTGGGGATTAATCTTCCTGTAAATCAATGGTTGGAAGAAGATCGTCGTCTAGATGAAGAAGCCTTGGTTGAGCGTATTTCTGATGAGATCGTTACACGTTACCGTAATCGTCGTGAACAGATGGGGGATGATACTGCTGCGACACTTGAACGTCACTTCATGTTGGGTTCATTAGACCGTCATTGGAAAGACCATTTGGCTGCGATGGACTATTTGCGTCAAGGGATTCACTTACGTGGTTATGCACAAAAGAACCCTGAACAAGAATATAAGAAGGAAGCCTTCAATTTATTCGTCAATATGTTGGGTGTGATTAAGTCAGACGTGGTTACTGATATTTCTCGTGTGCATATCCCAACACCTGAAGAGCTTGCTGAAATGGAAGCTCAACAACAGGCTCAAGCTGAATCTATGCGTCTTAACTTTGCACATGATGAAGTGGATGGTTTAAGCGGTACGGTCAGTAATGAAATTGTTGATGCACAATTCACTGATAGTGATGAGGTTGTTGCACCAGAAAGCCGAAATGCACCTTGTCCTTGTGGCTCAGGTTTGAAATACAAACAATGTCACGGCAAAATCTAATTAGTGAATAGACCCTGAAAGTGTTACGAAAAAGCAGAACAATTGTTCTGCTTTTTTTACAAGTTATTACCATGCGTTAATTTTTATTGCAGGAAATGTGATTAAGTGGTATTAAGTTGCTCAATTGGAAAAGATCTTTGGGAAGATAATGAAAAAATTATTAAAACCTTTATTTGTTGCAACTTTAGCAGTTCCAGCATTGGCATTTGCAGATACAGCACCACAAACGACGACAGTGGAAAAAGTACAAGCTGCTACAGGCGCAGTGACAGCCCAAGCAGAAGTAAAAAATGAAACCACGACTGTAATCAGTCCACGTACTGGTATTCGTTATACTTTAGGTAATACAGGCGGACGCCCAATTATTTTAAAAACTGCGGCAATTGCTGCGGTAACACCGGCCACGATTAATCGTGTTGTTGCTTCGAATCCAGCCTTGTCAGTATCTAGTCAAGAAAAAGTAAAGCAAGCATTGTTGGCTGCAGATACAACAACTGCTATTCAACAGTGATACGTTGCTGATGTAAAGCCAGTATATTTACTGGCTTTTTTATTTTATATTCAAATGAATAAGCTTTTCTTATAGTAAAAATAAATAAGCATTTTAATAAGCTCGATTTTTATGGAGAATTCTAATAAGCTGTATTTTCATTTTAATTCATGTGGACATTTGAAAATGGCTGTTGGTGACGTGTCTATGCCGCATATGCATGTGGTACAAGGTGTAAAAATTGGCTCTGCTGAGGCGTATGTCCGTTATCCAAATCGACGAGATTTAGTTATTTTTGAATTTGCACAAGGTACCAATGTTGCGGGTGTATTTACCCAAAATGCATTTTGCGCAGCACCAGTTCATGTGTCGAAAGCGCATTTAGCACAAGCTAATCCGCGCTATTTGGTCATCAATACTGGGAATGCTAATGCGGGTACAGGCAAATTGGGCATGCAAAATGCACAATTGACCTGTTTAAAGCTTGCTGAGTTAGCGCAGGTAGAAGAATTTGAGGTATTGCCATTCTCTACAGGGGTTATTGGTGAACAACTGCCCATTGAGCGTTTAACGCAAGGTTTACAGCCTGCACTAAATAGTTTGAATGACTCCACTTGGACAGACGCTGCGACTGGGATCATGACCACGGATACTACACCAAAAGGCGCCTCAGAACAGTTCGAGCTTGATGGTATAACCTATACAATGACTGGGATTTCTAAAGGTGCAGGCATGATTCGCCCCAATATGGCGACCATGTTGAGTTTTGTTGCAACCGATGCGCCAATTGCACGAAATCTTGTGCAAAAAATGTTAAAAATTAGTGCAGACCAATCATTTAATCGGATTACTGTGGATGGTGATACTTCTACCAATGATTCATGCATCTTTGCTGCAACCGGAATGGCTGGTGGTATAGAAATTAGCAGTGAAGATGATGCTCGTTATACTGTGATCTTGGATGTTTTATCGCGTGTGATGAAGCGTTTGGCGCAACTGATTATTCGTGATGGGGAAGGGGCGACCAAATTCATTACTATCACGGTTGATGGTGGAAATGACACACAAGAATGCTGTGATATTGCTTATAGCATTGCCCATTCACCATTGGTTAAAACGGCAATTTTTGCGTCTGATCCAAACTGGGGGCGTATTCTTGCTGCGATTGGTTATGCTGGCGTGAAAGATTTGGATGTTGAAAAAATTCAAGTCTGGTTAGACGACGTGCAAATTTGTAAAGATGGTGGTGCTGCTGAAGACTATACCGAAGAAGCTGGTGCGCGTGTAATGTCACAGACAGAAATGACCATTCATGTAAACCTTGGTCGAGGGCAGGCCAAAGATACGGTATATACCTGTGACCTATCATATGATTATGTGAAAATTAATGCGGACTATCGTTCTTAACTACTGATTTTTTAAGGAGCCTCATTCGTGAGGCTTTTTTATAACAAAACATTTTTCGTGGTGAATTTATGTGCGCTAAACCGTACAATCAATTCACAAGTGTATAAACGCTAGCATGATGCCAGCGACAAGGAAAGAGAAGACCTCTTATGAATGATGCGAATAATTTAATTGCCAACGAAGCAAAATCGGTTGTGCAAGCGCATTTAGATCGTTTAGGTGAACCTAAGGACAATAGTCTGAGTCCAGTGGTAAAACAGCAGAAGTTTGCGCAAATTAAAGCTGAGTTGCAAAAAAACAATGCTGTTTTGGTGGCACATTATTATTGTGATCCAGATGTACAAGAACTTGCGGAAGCGACGGGTGGTTGTGTTTCTGATTCTTTGGAAATGGCACGTTTTGGACGTGATCATGAGGCAACTACTCTGGTTGTCGCTGGGGTTAAATTTATGGGAGAAACCTCAAAAATTCTTTCTCCTGAAAAAACAGTACTTATGCCAACTTTGGAAGCAACCTGTTCGCTTGATCTAGGTTGTCCTGTAGATGAATTTACTGCATTTTGTGATGCGCATCCTGAACATACTGTTGTGGTCTATGCCAATACCTCAGCAGCAGTTAAAGCACGTGCTGATTGGGTGGTGACTTCAAGTTGTGCTGTAGAGATCATTGAACACTTAGACAGTTTGGGCGAGAAAATTATTTGGGCACCAGACCAACATTTAGGCCGTTATATTCAAAAGAAAACTGGTGCTGATATGTTGCTTTGGGATGGTGCCTGTATCGTGCATGAGGAGTTTCGTGCCCGTGGTATTGAAAAGATGAAAGCACTGTATCCGAACGCAGCTGTATTGGTACATCCTGAGTCACCAGAATCAGTGATTGATATTGCGGATGCGGTGGGAAGTACTTCACAACTAATCAAAGCAGCTCAAACATTGCCACAAGACACTTTGATTGTGGCTACAGACCGTGGCATTTTCTATAAAATGCAACAAGCTGTACCGCATAAGACCTTGATTGAAGCACCTACAGCAGGTGAGGGTGCAACTTGTCGTTCTTGCGCACATTGCCCGTGGATGGCAATGAATGAATTAGATGGCATTTTGTCAGTTTTGCAAAAGGCTGATCAAGAAATATTCGTAGATGCAGCTTTGGCTGAACGTGCTAAATTACCTTTAGATCGTATGTTGAACTTTAGCGCTCAATTAAAACGATAGAAATTGTATAAAAAACATCTGAAATGTTTGATTAATATACATTTGACGTGTTTTTTTAACTTTTTTTCAAGATAGGTGTTGACGTCTTGTGGCGTCACGCCTAGAATGCACACCGTACCGCACGATGTGCGATACACAAAAGCTGAGATGAACGGAGCATAGCACAGCCTGGTAGTGCACCTGGTTTGGGACCAGGGGGTCGTAGGTTCGAATCCTACTGCTCCGACCAATTCTTCAAGGCAAGTTAATCTGTGATATTAGTATCATTGGTCATGCGCCTGTAGCTCAGTTGGATAGAGCATCCGCCTTCTAAGCGGATGGTCACAGGTTCGAATCCTGTCAGGCGCACCATATGTTGCTTGATACTATAGATCCTAAAACTTAATGTGACGGTGGATGTAGCTCAGTTGGTAGAGCCCCGGATTGTGATTCCGGTTGTCGTGGGTTCGAGCCCCATCATTCACCCCAATTCCTTAAGTTTGTTGTAAATTCGGAGCATAGCACAGCCTGGTAGTGCACCTGGTTTGGGACCAGGGGGTCGTAGGTTCGAATCCTACTGCTCCGACCATTTAAGTATTAGCTTAAGTATAAATTATCCGCTTAGATGCGGTTTTTTTATGCCTAAAATTTGTGCTTGTCAACGAGTGTCAAATTCTATAGATCTAAAAAAAGATCTCCGTAGAGATCTTTTTCAATAAAGAGAAGATTATCAAGGAATAATAATCACAGCAACACGACGGTTTTCAGCTTTATTTTCTTCTGAATCATTTTCTTTAAGTGGCTGGTCAGCCCCTTTTCCAATCACTTGGATATTTTGTGGATTGAATTTTTGCTCAATAAATATATTTGAAACATTTTGAGCACGTTCTTTGGATAATTTTAAATTGTATTCAGGATTTCCGATATTATCGGTATGACCTACAATTTTAAGCTTATCGAGATGATATTTGTTTAATTGCGTGGCTAAACGAACCAATTCAGTTTGTCGCTCGGTATTAATATTCGATTCATTAAAACCAAACAATAAACGTTCTGGTAGTCCTAGACTCCAGCCTTCATCCGTTAATACAAAACCTTCTTTCTTGAGTACACGAGCTTGTTTATAGCTCAATCCACCTAGATTCATACAACCCGTAAGTGCTAGGCAGAGTATTGCAAGAATAGAAAGTTGTACGTTTTTTAAAGTCATAAAAACCCCCTAATATTATGAATGGTAAATAAACCAATGATGCTGTAAAGATTTTGCTTTGTACATGGCTTGATCTGCTTGAGAAATTAAGTCTTCTGGGCTTGATGCCTGACTAGAGATGGCAATACCGATACTAAAGCTAAAAGAAATCGATTGTCCTTTATAAATTAAAGGATCTTCACAACATTTAATCAGATTTTCCGCAATAGAGATGAGGTGTTCAATTTTAGAAATGGAACGTAATATAATTGCAAACTCATCTCCCGCAAGGCGCGCGACAAAATCATCTTGACGAATATGGCGTCTTAATCGTGAAGCCATTTCTTTTAAAACTTCATCACCGACCAAATGTCCATATTGATCATTAATGGCTTTAAAATTATTATTATCAATAAATAATAAAGCTAAATTCTCACGTTGATTGGTATCTTCATATAGATTACATAACACTTGATAAAAATAATTACGATTAGGTAATTCGGTTAAATGATCATGTTGAACTTGATAAGAAAGTTCACTATTCTCGTTTTGAAGATGGGTGTGCCAAGATTGAATTTCATCTAAGAGTTGGTTGAACACACTGTTTAAGTCTTGAAATTCTTTTACATCACTTTTGGGGAATCTTAAGTTGTATGCTTTCTGATTCCTTAATAGTTGTGCAATTTGTATAATCGGTAAAAATGACCCCATAATATGGCGATAAGTTAAGTTTACTGACCACCATACAGCAAAAACCATAAATAGCATGCCAAATGCTAAGCCCGTAAAAATTTTAAAAATAAACATTAAAATTTCATTGGAACTTCCATAGAGCACAACTTGGCCGACAAGCTTTCCTTGATGTTGCACATTTAGCTTGATGGCATCTTTTAAAAAGATATGGTCAAAAAAGTTTTGAATATAGGAATAGTGTTCAACATTTTTTAGGCTTTCAGCAACTTTATGACCTTGATTATCATAAACCTCAATCAGACGTACTGAATGTTGAAAGGTATATTCATTGATAATCTGTGAAATCGCGATTCTATCAGAGAAGACTAGCGCAGGTTGAACACGTTCAGACACGGTTCGACTGATTAATAATAGGTTTTGTTTCGCATAAGATTCAACGGTAAATACTGAAATCGTGACAAAAGTAGACGTACTAATAAATAAAGTGATTGCAAAGGTCGTAAATTGAGATTTACGAAACAATGTTTGTAAGGAACTCGATTTAAAAAATTTATTCATCATTATTTTAATCCGAATTCTTTGCCAGCAATAAAACACGTGGATCAACATGTATTTTAGACTGAGCTAAACTATCTAAATTCACTTTAAAAATAGTATTTCCTGTTTTGTTGGTGGATAAGCAAAAAACGCTGCCAATTTCACATTCAGAATTACTTGAACTAAACGATAAAATAGATGAATTTAATGATTTCCCAATAAGGGCCTGTTCGGTTTGTGCTGAAGTATTCGAAAAAAATACCGCATCACAATGACGATTTTTTAGATCAGCGGAATGTATTGAATTTATATTAAAAGGAGACTTATTTGATTTGATATAAGCAGAAAATTGGTTTGCATAGGATGCATTATCAACGACGCACAATTCTGGATTAGGAGTGTTCCATTTGGCATAGCTTAATATAGACAATGTCATCATGAAAATATTATGTGACGAATTGGCTGAGGAATAGTTGCAACATAAGAGCAAAATTCCTAAACAGAAGCTTCTTCTATTTATAAAACGGGCCATATTCGACTTAATTTATTAAATGATAAAATTATTTCAAATAGTTTAAAGAAAAAAAACAAATATAAATAGCTTAAAATTTAAATAAAAACATGAAAGGGGTTGCTCTTATGATGAAAAAAGCGACAAAAAATAGCGGAAAAAGGACTTATTTTGCCATTTTGGTCGAAAAAATGTCCAACTGATAAAAAAGTTTAAAAAAAGGGGTTGTGTTGGGAATGGAATGCTGTAGAATGCACATCCATCGGCGGTGATGTTAAATAAAACTTCTGATAAATCAGGCACTTGATTAAGTTGTTAAGATTTCGAATTGAGATTTTAAGATGAGATTGAAGTTGGGTTTGTTGGAAAAAATAATTAACATTATAGATTGACTTTTTAGAGATAGAGAGTAGTATAGCCGACCTAGCTTGATGCTGACGAAGCATTGAGAAGATCATTAAGAGAATATGAAGAACAACTTGTGTGGATTTTTACTAATTGATTGATCGAAATATTATCATTGATTGATTGGTTTAAATTACTCGAAGTTTATTTGAGAGAATTTGTCAGTACATTGATGAGCCAGAATTGTGACCTTAAGTCACTAATGATTTTTAACTGAAGAGTTTGATCATGGCTCAGATTGAACGCTGGCGGCAGGCTTAACACATGCAAGTCGAGCGGGGGAGATTGCTTCGGTAATTGACCTAGCGGCGGACGGGTGAGTAATACTTAGGAATCTGCCTATTAATGGGGGACAACATCTCGAAAGGGATGCTAATACCGCATACGCCCTACGGGGGAAAGCAGGGGATCACTTGTGACCTTGCGTTAATAGATGAGCCTAAGTCGGATTAGCTAGTTGGTGGGGTAAAGGCCTACCAAGGCGACGATCTGTAGCGGGTCTGAGAGGATGATCCGCCACACTGGGACTGAGACACGGCCCAGACTCCTACGGGAGGCAGCAGTGGGGAATATTGGACAATGGGGGGAACCCTGATCCAGCCATGCCGCGTGTGTGAAGAAGGCCTTATGGTTGTAAAGCACTTTAAGCGAGGAGGAGGCTCTTCTAGTTAATACCTAGGATGAGTGGACGTTACTCGCAGAATAAGCACCGGCTAACTCTGTGCCAGCAGCCGCGGTAATACAGAGGGTGCGAGCGTTAATCGGATTTACTGGGCGTAAAGCGTGCGTAGGCGGCTTTTTAAGTCGGATGTGAAATCCCCGAGCTTAACTTGGGAATTGCATTCGATACTGGGAAGCTAGAGTATGGGAGAGGATGGTAGAATTCCAGGTGTAGCGGTGAAATGCGTAGAGATCTGGAGGAATACCGATGGCGAAGGCAGCCATCTGGCCTAATACTGACGCTGAGGTACGAAAGCATGGGGAGCAAACAGGATTAGATACCCTGGTAGTCCATGCCGTAAACGATGTCTACTAGCCGTTGGGGCCTTTGAGGCTTTAGTGGCGCAGCTAACGCGATAAGTAGACCGCCTGGGGAGTACGGTCGCAAGACTAAAACTCAAATGAATTGACGGGGGCCCGCACAAGCGGTGGAGCATGTGGTTTAATTCGATGCAACGCGAAGAACCTTACCTGGTCTTGACATAGTAAGAACTTTCCAGAGATGGATTGGTGCCTTCGGGAACTTACATACAGGTGCTGCATGGCTGTCGTCAGCTCGTGTCGTGAGATGTTGGGTTAAGTCCCGCAACGAGCGCAACCCTTTTCCTTATTTGCCAGCACTTCGGGTGGGAACTTTAAGGATACTGCCAGTGACAAACTGGAGGAAGGCGGGGACGACGTCAAGTCATCATGGCCCTTACGACCAGGGCTACACACGTGCTACAATGGTCGGTACAAAGGGTTGCTACCTAGCGATAGGATGCTAATCTCAAAAAGCCGATCGTAGTCCGGATTGGAGTCTGCAACTCGACTCCATGAAGTCGGAATCGCTAGTAATCGCGGATCAGAATGCCGCGGTGAATACGTTCCCGGGCCTTGTACACACCGCCCGTCACACCATGGGAGTTTGTTGCACCAGAAGTAGGTAGTCTAACCGTAAGGAGGACGCTTACCACGGTGTGGCCGATGACTGGGGTGAAGTCGTAACAAGGTAGCCGTAGGGGAACCTGCGGCTGGATCACCTCCTTAACGAAAGATTGACGATTGGTAAGAATCCACAACAAGTTGTTCTTCATTGATGTATCTGAGGGTCTGTAGCTCAGTTGGTTAGAGCACACGCTTGATAAGCGTGGGGTCACAAGTTCAAGTCTTGTCAGACCCACCAAGTCTACTGAACACAGAAGAGCAGATATATTAAGATCTTAAGCTGGGGACTTAGCTTAGTTGGTAGAGCGCCTGCTTTGCACGCAGGAGGTCAACGGTTCGACTCCGTTAGTCTCCACCACTAATTACAGACTAAGTGATTACAGAACTTAGTAAGCCGATAGCTTATTAAGTTCTGTGATTTATCACAGTTAACTACTCGCTGACGAGGCGGTAGTGAATCATTAACAGAATATATTTGAGTTGAAATAATTGTTTAACTCGTTTTAGTTGATGTTAGCAAGCAATTGTTAATATTGAATGAAATGAGAACTAGCGATAAAACTGAATCAAGCGTTTTGGTATATGAATTAAATTGAAGCTGTATAGTGATTAAATTCACAGGCAACAAATAGAAGTGGTTGAATCCATATTGTTGATCCTCCTTGTAGGGATTAGCGACTGTTTGGGGTTGTATAGTCAAGTAATTAAGTGCATGTGGTGGATGCCTTGGCAGTCAGAGGCGATGAAAGACGTAATAGCCTGCGATAAGCTTCGGGGAGGCGGCAAATATCCTGTGATCCGGAGATTTCTGAATGGGGAAACCCACTTACCATAAGGTAGGTATCGCATGATGAATACATAGTCATGCGAGGCGAACGAGGGGAAGTGAAACATCTCAGTACCCTTAGGAAAAGAAATCAATTGAGATTCCCTCAGTAGCGGCGAGCGAACGGGGATCAGCCCATTAAGTTATATGTGTTTTAGCGGAAAGCTCTGGGAAGTGCTACCGTAGAGGGTGATAGTCCCGTACACGAAAGGGCACATATAATGATGACGAGTAGGGCGAGGCACGTGAAACCTTGTCTGAATATGGGGGGACCATCCTCCAAGGCTAAATACTCCTGACTGACCGATAGTGAACCAGTACCGTGAGGGAAAGGCGAAAAGAACCCCTGTGAGGGGAGTGAAATAGATCCTGAAACCGCATGCATACAAGCAGTGGGAGCCGACTTGTTCGGTGACTGCGTACCTTTTGTATAATGGGTCAGCGACTTATATTCAGTAGCAAGGTTAACCGTATAGGGGAGCCGTAGAGAAATCGAGTCTTAATAGGGCGTTTAGTTGCTGGGTATAGACCCGAAACCGGGTGATCTATCCATGAGCAGGTTGAAGGTTGGGTAACACTAACTGGAGGACCGAACCCACTGTCGTTGAAAAGCCAGGGGATGACTTGTGGATAGGGGTGAAAGGCTAATCAAACTCGGTGATAGCTGGTTCTCCCCGAAAGCTATTTAGGTAGCGCCTCGGACGAATACCATAGGGGGTAGAGCACTGTTTCGGCTAGGGGGTCATCCCGACTTACCAAACCGATGCAAACTCCGAATACCTATGAGTACTATCCGGGAGACAGACTGCGGGTGCTAACGTCCGTAGTCAAGAGGAAAACAATCCAGACCGCCAGCTAAGGCCCCAAAATTATAGTTAAGTGGGAAACGATGTGGGAAGGCATAGACAGCTAGGAGGTTGGCTTAGAAGCAGCCACCCTTTAAAGAAAGCGTAATAGCTCACTAGTCGAGTCGGCCTGCGCGGAAGATGTAACGGGGCTAAAACTATATGCCGAAGCTGCGGATGTATACTTAGTATACGTGGTAGGGGAGCGTTCTGTAAGCCGATGAAGGTGTATTGAGAAGTATGCTGGAGGTATCAGAAGTGCGAATGCTGACGTGAGTAACGACAATGCGAGTGAAAAACTCGCACGCTGAAAGACCAAGGGTTCCAGTCCAACGTTAATCGGGGCTGGGTGAGTCGACCCCTAAGGCGAGGCCGAGAGGCGTAGTCGATGGGAAATTGGTTAATATTCCAATACTTCTGTGTAATGCGATGAGAGGACGGAGAAAGTTAAGTCAGCCTGGCGTTGGTTGTCCAGGTGAAAGGCAGTAGGCATGCATCTTAGGCAAATCCGGGGTGCTCTATGCTGAGAGCTGATAGCAAGCTAGTTTACTAGCGAAGTGGCTGATACTATGCTTCCAGGAAAAGTCTCTAAGCTTCAGTTACACAGGAATCGTACCCGAAACCGACACAGGTGGTCAGGTCGAGTAGACCAAAGCGCTTGAGAGAACTCTGCTGAAGGAACTAGGCAAAATGGTACCGTAACTTCGGGAGAAGGTACGCTGCTGACGGTGATAGGACTTGCTCCTTGAGCTATTGGCAGCCACAGAAACCAGGCCCCTGCAACTGTTTATTAAAAACATAGCACTCTGCAAACACGAAAGTGGACGTATAGGGTGTGATGCCTGCCCGGTGCTGGAAGGTTAATTGATGGGGTTAGCGTAAGCGAAGCTCTTGATCGAAGCCCCAGTAAACGGCGGCCGTAACTATAACGGTCCTAAGGTAGCGAAATTCCTTGTCGGGTAAGTTCCGACCTGCACGAATGGCATAATGATGGGGGCGCTGTCTCCAGCAGAGACTCAGTGAAATCGAATTCGCCGTGAAGATGCGGTGTACCCGCGGCTAGACGGAAAGACCCCGTGAACCTTTACTGCAGCTTGACATTGAACTTTGATCTTACTTGTGTAGGATAGGTGGGAGGCTTTGAAGTAGTGACGCCAGTTGCTATGGAGCCATCCTTGAAATACCACCCTGGTAATATTGAGGTTCTAACTCTGTCCCGTTATCCGGGACGAGGACCATGTCTGGTGGGTAGTTTGACTGGGGCGGTCTCCTCCTAAAGAGTAACGGAGGAGTACGAAGGTGCGCTCAGCGTGGTCGGAAATCACGCGTAGAGTATAAAGGCAAAAGCGCGCTTAACTGCGAGACCCACAAGTCGAGCAGGTACGAAAGTAGGTCTTAGTGATCCGGTGGTTCTGTATGGAAGGGCCATCGCTCAACGGATAAAAGGTACTCTGGGGATAACAGGCTGATACCGCCCAAGAGTTCATATCGACGGCGGTGTTTGGCACCTCGATGTCGGCTCATCTCATCCTGGGGCTGAAGCAGGTCCCAAGGGTATGGCTGTTCGCCATTTAAAGAGGTACGCGAGCTGGGTTTAGAACGTCGTGAGACAGTTCGGTCCCTATCTACCGTGGGCGTTGGAAATTTGAGAGGATCTGCTCCTAGTACGAGAGGACCAGAGTGGACGAACCTCTGGTGTACCGGTTGTGACGCCAGTCGCATCGCCGGGTAGCTATGTTCGGAAGGGATAACCGCTGAAAGCATCTAAGCGGGAAGCCTACCTCAAGATAAGATTTCCCTAGGACTTTATGTCCTCTAAAGAGCCGTTGAAGACTACGACGTTGATAGGTTGGATGTGGAAGTGCGGTGACGCATGAAGCTGACCAATACTAATTGCTCGTGAGGCTTGACTATACAACACCCAAGCAGTTGTATACGAACTTCGAAAGAAGTAAGCATCATTTGATTCATAAAAGATCAAACATACTTGATTTAGTTGTAAAGCTAGTTAAAATATTCAACTCAAATGTTCTGTTAAACTCATTTGGTACGAAGTAAGGCATTTAAATAAGACCCGAACAAGTCCATAACAGTTTGCTGGCGACAATAGCAAGAGTGAACCACCTGATCCCTTCCCGAACTCAGAAGTGAAACCTCTTAGCGCTGATGGTAGTGTGGGGTTACCCATGTGAGAGTAAGTCATCGCCAGCTTTTAAATCTAAAACACCCCGGTCTCGTTAGAGAACGGGGTGTTTTTTATGCGCAGATGAAAGAAAAAGATAAGAAATTAAGAAGCAAAATAAAAGCTCTAGCCTTAGCAGGAGCTTTTAAAGATCATTAAAAAGATTCTACTTAAACAATAAAATCATTAATCTTTAAAATGAACAGGAATCCATTGATAGCTCTTCCCATCTGCTGAGTAAATATGTCCAATGCCTGGGAAAGGCAAATGGGGTGCTGCGATGGTTGGTCCACGTTTTGCATAATCAGCAAACTGCTTTAATCGGGTTTGAACAGCTATTTTCGGGTCAATATCATATTCTATTGCTGTTTCAGGTTTATCGAATTGTACTGTATGAGAGTGGACAATATCCCCAATAAAAACAATATCTTCACCCGTTGTTTTTAGTTTGTAACTAAAATGTCCCGGGGTATGACCTGCTGTGTTGATCACTTCAAATCCATTGATGTTGTCACCCAGTTTAAATGTTTTAAACTGCTTTTTAGCTTGATAGGGTGTAAGGGCGGCTTTGATCTTTTCTACAGTTGCTAAGTAATTGGCACGTTTATCTTGTGCTATTTTTTCAGCCTGTTTCGGATTCAACCAATAATTTTCTTCATCTTCAGAGACATAGATAGTGGCATTTGGGTAGTTTGCTATGCCATTTTTACTGACACCACAGGAATGATCAGGATGTAAATGTGTCAGTAAAATCGTATTGACTTGTTCAGGTTGATGACCTGAAGCTTTGAGATTTTTTAATACAGAGCCTAGATGCGCACCGAAACAATCTGCAGTACCACTATCCACCAAAACCAGTGATTTACCTGTGTTAACTAAAAATGCATTCACCGATGTTTGTACACCTTTGGCTTGATCTGCATGATATTTCTTTAAAATTTCTTGAACCTTGTCCTGTGAAATATCTTTAAATAGTGTGGGAGACATAAAGTTGGTGCCATCTAGCAAGGCGGTAATTTGTGTATTGCCCAGCTGATGTTGGTAAAACCCTGCTACTTGCGCTTGTTGTTCAATGATCGGCAATGTTTTGGTGACTTCTGCTTGTGATGTAAGAGGGAATAAGCCGAATAAAAGGACTGATAATGATAGGGCAGTTTTTTTCATTGGATTTGATCAAAATTAATTTAACGAATTATTTTTTAACATGGATTGGTTCATCACGGCGCTTTTTATATATGAAAAAAAATCTACTTTTGTAAGCGAATTTTTTATTAATATGCACAATGATCGAATCAGCTATGGGAGGTCATTCGTTTATATTCTGACGATTTCTGGCTCTTATCCATTCAATAAAAGTACAAATCAGCGTTGTTGGTAGTATAAGGACAAACTGGAGGTAAAGAAAAGTAAATAAAGGGGAAGGCGTAACTATAGCGATGATAAGAATAAAAGGAGCTAGCATAAAGCCTAAAAGACACCCATAGATTAAACTATAACGCCAAGAGGCTAAGGCTAATTTACTTGCAAAAAAGTGTTTAAATAAGAGATTGGTAATGATAGCTGGAATGCACCCTAGGAGATAACCAAATGGAGTAATCAAGATGAATGCAGCGATCATTGGAAATATAATAGATGGTGTAATGAGTCCTTTTAAAAACCGCATTGGATTATAAAAAATAATTTCGCTGTGAAATGTGATTGCGATAATAAATGTACCGATGAATGGACCACAGAGGATAAATGCAGATATTTTTCTTTTGTTATTTTTTGACATATCCATATTGAGGCTAGCCCTTTTTTCATTTTTATAATGATAGTATAGTAAAACATTAGTATAAAAAAAGACTTCCGAAGAAGCCTTTTAGTGATTTATGATCGTCTAGGATGAGACAATCAATAATTAAGAAACTTTATCACCTGGTTTTGCACCAGATTCAGGTGAAATCACCCAAACACCATCACCATTTCCAGCAGCAAGCACCATACCATTTGAAATACCAAAACGCATTTTACGCGGAGCAAGGTTTGCAACCATAACCACCAATTTGCCAGTTAAGTCTTCAGGTTTGTAGAACTCACGGATCCCACTGAATACATTACGTGGTTCAGCTTCACCGACATTTAGAGTCAATTGAAGCAACTTATCAGAACCTTCTACTGTTGCTGCTTCTAAGACTTCAGCAACACGCAAGTCAACTTTGATAAAGTCATCAATCGTAATGATTTCTGCTTCACCCACTTTGGCTTCAGACTTTTTCTCTTTGGTTTTTTCAGTTTTCTTTTCTGCTTTCGCTGGTGTTACCGCAGCTAAAGATTCTTTTGATGCATCAACCATTGCAGCAACTGCTTTTGGATCAACACGTTGCATCAATGGCTGGAATTGAGCAATTTCATGCGCAACTAAAACCGTTTTTCCTGAAGCAAAATCAAAACTTTCAAGTTTTAAGAAGTCTTGAACTTGTGTTGCCAAAGTTGGAAGTACTGGTGCCAAGTAAACAGCCAATTGACGGAATAGGTTGATTCCAACAGAACAGACATCATGAACTTGTTGTTCCTGGCCTTCTTGTTTCGCCAAAGCCCATGGTTTTTTCTCATCAATATACTGATTTGCACGATCAGCAAGTGCCATGATTTCACGTATAGCGGTTGAAAACTCACGAGCTTCATAAGATTGAGCAATCGAGTCACCCGCATCAATAAAGCTTTGAACCAGTTCAGGTTCAGCACATGTTGCAGACAAGCGATTGTTAAAATTGCTGTTAATGAATTTTGCACAACGACTGGCAATATTCACAACTTTTCCTACTAAATCTGAATTTACTTTTTGTACAAAGTCATCAAGATTTAAATCAGAATCTTCAACTTTATCAGAGAGTTTTGATGCAAAGTAATAACGTAAATATTCAGGATTTAAGTGCTGTAAATAGGTTTCAGCTTTAATAAATGTGCCACGCGATTTTGACATTTTTTGACCATTTACAGTCAAGAAACCATTTACAAATAAACCTGTAGGGGTGCGGTAATTTGCACCTTCTAACATCGCAGGCCAGAACAATGCATGGAAATATACAATGTCTTTACCAATGAAGTGATACACCTCATTTTTAGAATCTTTTTTCCAGTAGTCGTCAAAGCTTAATTCTGGGCGTTTCGTTTTGATGTAATTTTCAAAACTTGACATATAGCCAATCGGGGCATCAACCCAAACATAGAAATATTTATTAGGTGCATCTGGAATTTCAAAGCCGAAATAAGGTGCATCACGAGAGATATCCCAATCGTTTAGACCATTTTCAAACCATTCATCTAACTTATTGGCGATCGAAACAGGTAAACGACCTTCATCACGCGTCCATTTTTGCAAGTATTCAGCAAAGTTTGGAAGTTTAAAGAAATAATGATCTGATGATTTTTCAACAGGTGTGGCACCACTTAATGTTGAGCGTGGATTTAATAGCTCTGTCGCATTATAGGTCGTACCACACACTTCGCAAGAGTCGCCATACTGATCTTCTGATTTACATTTTGGGCAAGTCCCTTTAATGAAACGGTCTGACAAGAACATGCTTTTTTCAGGATCAAACAACTGAGTAACAGGACGAATCGCAATATTGCCTGCCTCACGGTTTTTAATATAGATTTCTTCCGAGCGTGTTTTATTTTCATCGCTATTGGTTGAATCATAGTGATCGAAATGTACCCCAAAGCCATCAAAATCACGGATATGCTCTTTTTGCACATTGGCAATTTGTACTTCTGGACTAATCCCATTTGCTTCTGCACGGAGCATGATTGCTGTACCGTGCGCATCATCCGCGCAGACATAAGTCACTTCATGACCCATTGCACGCATGGCACGAACCCAGATATCTGCTTGGATGTAGCCGAGTAGGTGACCCATATGAATAGGACCATTTGCGTATGGAAGGGCGTTAGTGACTAAAATATTTCGCACGGATATAACTCTCTTTCTCAAAGTTAATGCAAGGGCATTGATTTTAGCGTAATTGCTATGAAGATGCACAACAGAATAGGTGAATTCTTTTCAAATGTAGATTTTTATGCTTATTCTTATAACTGCCAATTCATTATTATAGAATGGTGTATTCGTGTATTTCTTAAGAGCAATAAATCTATGATTGATGATGAATATTTTGATGATGACCAGCCTGTAATCCGTATTCCACAAAATCAAAATAGTAAAAATCTAATTGAAAAAAATATTCTGAAACAAGCTGAACGCTATTTTGAAGATATTTCAGAAAATGAACATCAGTATCTTATTGAAACACTCAATGGGTTTGCTCAGGAGGAGGCTTATTTTGAAGTTTTAGCCAATCAATTGAATCAGCCTGTTGGGACTAAAATTGCCAATGACGCTCTTAATCTATTGTATTTTTGGCAATTGATACATGAAGCTAAAGATATTACTCAGTTTAATCTTTTAGATGTGATCAACAGTGAGTTTTTTCAGTCTGAAATGTTTAAAGCTTTTGATCAATTAGCGTTGGGCGAGCAGAAGCCACAATATCAAGCTGTGTTAGAACAAAGCTTTAAACTCTATCAATTAGAGTTGTATGCGGGATGTATTCCATTGCTTTATGCCCAATTGGAAGGTTTGTTAACAGCTGTTTTAGTTCAAAATGGTTATTTAAAACAACAGGACACCAAGTTTATTGATGTCTATAAAATCGTTCCTGGGTTAAAAGGTCATGAGATTAAAAGTTTGTGGCATAAAGCTAAAATTGCCAATGAATTGAATCATTATTTTTTAGAGTTGGCTGCTTATAAGATGGATAGCAGCTCAACGGTAAGCATGACCCGGCATAACATTCTACATGGTACAGATTTGAATCATTTTAATCAGGAGCGCAGTTTCGTATTGTTTATTTGGCTGTTTGCGGCAGTCAGTTTTATGGGAAATGTCCGATCATAAAGTTCGAATCGTGATGATTCTTCACCTAAACTTCACATCCTAATCAAACACGCTACATTTTAATTTTAGAAACTAACACCAAGATCGAAGAAGGAGAAAATCATGCGGTCTTGGTATGTATTTGTTGCCTCAGCAATTGCCAGTTTGGCGGCTGTTCTCAGTTTAGTTGTGCCATTTTGTTTTTTTCTATATTTTTATCAAGGTGATTTATTTATTTCGGCTTCAGAACGAAGCCCAACACAGGGTATTCAAGTCGTGTTTTATCTCACCCCGTGTTTTCTGCTGGTCGGGTGTTTTAGCTACACAGTTATTTTTAAAGTATTTAAAGCACCTCAAAAAATCATCGAAACAACACAAATTATAAAATCTATAACTTTGATCTTTATCATGATGCTAAGTTTTTTATTCTTAGTTTTATGTTTAGATGGTGCTCTATATAGCTTTATCGAGGTATTGAGTTATTTAATTTTGGTTTATTTACTGTTATTGCTCCCGTTTTGTATAGGTTTAAGCTTCGGAAATGCTGTTTACTTAATTTTAAATAAAAAATTTAATACTCAGAAGATATTTAGAAAACAAGTGCATCATTGGGTTTAATTGAATGATTGCCTATAGGTTAACATTTCATGTTATGTTCAAGCTTTGATATCAATAAGAAATCATCCATGCTTAAACTGATTGCCGAAGACTTTATCCAAGTGGATAAAATTGATTTAGTTTTACCATTATATAAAGAGTTAGTTGAGAAAACCAAACAAGAAGCAGGCTGTATTGCCTATGATTTATATCATGATTTACGCAACAGAGGGCATTTTGTATTTATTGAGGAATGGATTGATCGTGCTGCTTTAGACGCCCATGTTCAATCCTTCCATTTTCAGGATTTAGTTCCGAAAATTGATCAACATAGAAGACAAGATGGAATTTTTACCCATATGCAGCATTATGATGAATTGTTTAAAAAAATGAATACTTAGTCTTCATTTTCGATCATTTTCTTAATTTTTATTGCCTTTTCAAAATGATCAAGTTGATGGGTTTTAATCCACCATTCTGCCACTTGCATTAAGGTTTCAGGAGCATCATTTTTATTGGCAAAGAATGCATAAAAGGATAAACCAACATCATCTCCCTTTTTGGCAATTTTATCATTACAGACTCGGATAATTTTTTCTTTCATTATTTGTTGCATTAAATAGACTCAGTGTTTGTTTTAATTGAAGGATTTTTCAATCAATCAGAATAAGCTATTTTATTCATTTTGAAACAAAAAAACACATCGATACAAACTGTGTATGAATTGTTAAAGAAATGCATCTTTTTACATTTTATGGAGTTTCTGTTGTTATAACTAGGGTGAGACTTAATTAAATAGGAAGAAAATCATGACAAATTTAGACGATTTAAAAAACAAAGCTTCTGAAGTAATTGATGACGTGAAGTTAAAAGCCAAAGAAGCAAAATTAGGTGCTGAAAAGGTTGCAGATGATCTCAAACATAAAGCAAAAGAAACACTGCTTAAAGGTGAGCAAGCTGTAAATGATTTGAAGCACAAAAAAGATGATGAAAATTAAATGGAACAATCACTGAACAGCGTCACGCTGTTCAGTGATACCTTGTAGTTAATATTTTTTACGAATCCACTCAATTTCATAAATCTGATTATTCACCACAGTAAAACTATCATTTAAATGATCAATCTCATAGGTATAGTTAGATACTGTCACTGTTGTTTTCTTTTTGTACGTTCATAAGTGTTCATTGAAATTGGAGATTGGTCAATACGTTATGACATTTCCGTCAAACTATCACCTACAGAAACCAATTGTGCTTAATGCTTAAGATGTACGTACGCAGTTGGAAGTTGTAGACGTTCTAGCAAAAGCTAAACTTAAAATGATTAAAGATAAAAATAATAGAAACTCCATAGATGGATCTTATTATTGTCAAGAATTACATAAAGTTGTTATTGACCCAATGTGACTATAGCTATTTTTTATCCAGTATTTGTATGGGAATTATTAACACAGAGTTTGCCATAGAAATCTAAATGATAAAAACTAAAAGTTCATTCTGAACAAGCAGATAAAATGATTAAATGGACTATTTTGGATATTAAAACCAACTAAATAAGTAGGATTAATAATGACATTCAAAAAGCTGAATAGAAGTTTACTTAACCTCACGTCAATTTACAGTTAAACTAGCTGTCTCAGTATTTATTGTATTTGCAAATTTGGAGCAAATCTATGTCGTGGCTTTCTTCGCTTAAATCAGTTTTTTCTCCTGCACAGGAGGTGAAAGAGGAAGAAGTCCAATCTGTTTTGCAAAACTATATTTTGCCAAATTCCAGTGTTTTAAAAGAACGTATTACCCAAGTCAATGTTGTAGGTCGGGTATTACAACTGACAATTAATACTTATCCTGAAGAAGCAGATCATTTACAAAAAATTCATGATGATCTTGCAGATGAATTGGAGAAGTGCGGTATTCAAGAGTTGAATCTGCATGTGATTCAACAAAAAATTCAACATGATTCGAGTTGTGCTAGTGATCAGCATGGAAAAGCAGGACATAGTTGCTCTTCAAAGCCAAAAGCTGAACACACTAATCTTCCTCCTGTTGTTGATGCTTCTACTAAAATGGCAAACACACAAGTAGATCCTAATAATCCGCCAATTCAAAAAGCAGCACCACAACAACGAGATATTCCGAAGCATCCTCGAATTCAAAATGTCATCCTTATATCATCGGGTAAAGGTGGTGTGGGTAAATCAACCACCACAGTAAATATCGCATTGGCTTTGCACAAACTAGGCTTAAAAGTCGGGGTTTTAGATGCTGATATTTATGGTCCAAGTATTCCAACAATGTTGGGGAATGCAGGACAAACACCTAAAATTGAAGGTGAAAATTTTGTTCCACTAGAAGCTTATGGAATGGCGGTACTTTCGATCGGTCATTTAATTGGGAAAGAAAATACGCCAGTTGCTTGGCGTGGTGCAAAAGCTACAGGTGCATTGATGCAACTGTTTAATCAAGCGCTATGGCCTGATTTAGATGTTCTAGTCATTGATATGCCACCTGGTACAGGAGATATCCAATTAACCCTTGCCCAACGTATTCCTGTGACAGGTGCCGTGATTGTGACAACACCTCAGAATGTTGCGTTAATGGATGCAGTTAAAGGTATTGAACTGTTTAATAAAGTACATATTCCTGTCATGGGGGTTGTAGAAAATATGTCAACGCATATTTGCTCAAACTGTGGTCATGAAGAACAAATTTTTGGTACAGGTGGTGGAGATCAATTGTCTGAGCAATATAATATCCCGTTGCTGGGTCGATTGCCTTTAAATGTTCAAATCCGTGAAAATGCTGATGCAGGCAAGCCTTCTGTAATTGCAGGAGATGTTGCTGCAGAAAACTATATGGCTATTGCTGAAAAAATTGCACAAGCTTTACCTAAAGCCGAAAAAGATCCACATAGAATTTTCTAAGAATCAACTTCAAAAGCGTCCTCTCTTTATTTTAGAGACCGAATTAAAGAGAGGAAAATTGAGAATGAATCAATGAAATATTTAAACTTACTCGATAATAAGATTTTATACGCACTGCCCATTTTTAGTATCCTTAAAAATCAAATAATTAATGCTAAATATGAGGAGTAAGGTAAAATAGGGCTAATCAGCGTACTATGCTAAAATGATTAAAAATATTCTTAATTCAATAATAGAATTTAAATCATCTTCTCTTTAATATCGATATAAAAATATAGAAAATTGATCAACTGGTATATTCATTGCTTAGGTATAATTTCTAATTTAAACCATTGAGTAGACCATGCTATTAAAAAATTTTTTATGTGCTTTGGGAATCTGTAGTTCGATGTTCTTGGCTGCATGTAACGATAGTGATTCAGATAAAACAAGTTCTAATTCAACGACCCAGAAAACTTTACAACCCATCGTCATTCAAGGTGCATTACCTGTAGAGTCTGAGCAAATGGCCTCAAAACTAAGCAATTCTACAGTTGAAACTTTTGGTGGCTGGACGTTTTGGAAGGGTAGCTATCAAGGGTATCCTGTGATTATCTCTAAAACAAGAATGGGAATGAGCAACTCTGCTGCTGCAACAGCAATTGCGATTGAACGTTATAAACCTATCGCAATTATTAACCAAGGAACATCGGGTGGCCATGATCCAGATCTTAATGTCTATGATATTGTTTTAGGTCGTTACACCACCAATATTGGTGCATTTAGAACACCTAAAAAAGCTGTTGGAGAGGGTTCGAATTCTCTTGAATGGACAGAAGCTTTTGATGTGCTTCCTACGGATGAGTCTGATCCTGAACCGATTGCGATTCGTAAATTTGAAGCAGATAAAGAGCTGTTATTGGCAGCGCAGCGTGCAAAAACTAATTATAGTAAGGGTCGTGTGGTTGAAGGTACTATTGGTTCAGCTGATGTATGGAACAATGAATTAGATCGAATTGCATTTTTCCATAAAAATTATGGCACTTCTGTAGAGGAAATGGAGGCGGCATCGGTAGCACAGATTGCCAGCCAATATAAAGTACCATTCCTTGGTGTTCGTATTTTATCGAACAATATTACCAACGGGGGCGCATATGACCCAGGTACTGGAGAAGCATGCCAGCATTATGTTTTAGATATCGTTGTTGAATACATGAAAGCTAAACAAGCCACTTTGAAGTAAAGTTTTACCAGAATAAGTTGGAGCTTGCTTAGAGAGTATTTGGCTGCTTTTTACGGTTATTCCACTTCTTAATCACGCTCCAACGCCAATAAATACGTGTCACAATAAAGAGTAGCGATGCAAATACAAATGCTTCAATAAACAAACCCGTCGCAAGAATTTTAGCTAGGCTAAAGTCAATATGTCCGTGTCCAAAGTTTTTGATCCAATGAATGATTTGATGGAAAACGCCGAGTAGCATTTCCTTATTGATCATATGTACATGATAAATTTTGGAACCAATCCAAAAGGCAAAAATCAAAATCGGGACAATAGTTAAGGGATTCATGATCCAAGCTAAAATTAAACCAATGGGTAGGTTTGCTTCAAAGAATAATACTGAAAAAATAATTAATAAGGTGTGGAATGGAATAGGCAAGATGCCCCAAAACGTGCCAATAAACATTGCCTTAGAAATCGATTTTCGATTGACATACCAAAGCTGAGGACTTAAGGCTTTATCGCCAAAAATCTTCATGAATTTCAAATTGTTGACTCGCTCTGGACTCGGGAGCCAAGACTGAAAAAAATGCTTTGCCATAAAAGTAGAAAATGCAAGAAAGGTCACTATTGTGCATCAATGTAGATAAAAACGACAACCTTTCTGACAAAAACCTAATGAGTAAGGGAAAAATATGGATAAAGAATAGTCAATAAAACTGAAAATTTACTTAAAAAAGCCCTCTATTCGTAACTAGATCTGCCTATATTGGAACTACTTCTTATTTTATGGCTAATCAATGTTCTATTTTGGAATAAACATACTGATTTAAAAGATATTATTATTAATTTTTAAGTTTAAATTTGGACATAAAGCAGTATTTCTTCGACCAGTGACTTTGCAGTTTTTATCGGATTTTAAGTTATCAATGCATTGAAAATTAAATGTATTTTAATCTGGGATAATGTTCTTTAATAAGTTCTCTTACAATTATTTTTTTGCCAATTCAATTTAAAAGATTTAATCTGCGGTCAATCCATTGATGAGGTCATTTGATGATTTCATGGTTTTTTATTGGCTTGGTGGTGACGATTCTTTTGACACCAGGACCAACCAATACACTTTTAGCATCTTCTGGGATTCAAGTTGGAATTAGAAAATCTCTTGCATTAATTCCAGCAGAAGCACTTGGCTATCTGATCTCCATTTCGATTTGGGGATTAATTATTGGATCTGTGTCTAAACAGTTTCCAAGTGTACCTGTTATTCTTAAATTATTTAGTGCAGGTTATATTTTATTTCTTGCTTTAAAATTATGGCGTACAGCAAATCGAGATGAAAACTTTAGTCATGCGACAATTCGGGCGCGTGAGTTATTTTTTGCAACCCTTTTAAACCCGAAAGCACTTCTTTTTGCTTCTGCAATTTTCCCAACATACGTTTGGCAAAATGCATCTGCTTATACTTCACATATGTTGGTGTTTTTATTGTTAATCATCCCCATTGCATTTTTTTGGACATTTATTGGTTCTGTAATTTGCAGTAATAAAGTGACGTGGCTCAATCAGCGCAATATGCAAAGAACTGCATCTTTAGTTTTAGTGAGTTTTACTGTACCTCTGAGCTATTCAGCACTTTTAAGCCTTTAAAAATCGATGTTAGTTAAACTTAAGTTTGTACGTTTACTTACAGACTTGGGTTGCTCTATTTCGTCATAAACATTCCTTTCAAAAGCAATTTCAGTTAAAGTACAGCGCAGTAAATAGCACAGTTTTGGGATAGAGATAAATGGCAATTAAGTCTGATCGTTGGATTCGTGAAATGAGCGAAAAGCACGGTATGATTGAACCTTATGCAGAAAACCAAGTGCGTTATGATGAACAAGGTGAAAAGCTAATTTCTTATGGCGTATCTAGCTATGGTTATGATGTACGTTGTGCACGTGAGTTTAAAGTCTTTACCAATGTTCACTCTGCCATTGTAGACCCTAAAAATTTCGATGAGCGTAGTTTTATCGATATTGAGTCTGATGTCTGTATCATCCCTCCAAATTCATTTGCATTAGCACGTACAGTTGAATATTTCCGTATTCCTCGTAATGTTTTGACGATCTGCTTAGGTAAATCGACTTATGCTCGTTGTGGTATCATTGTAAACGTCACACCTCTTGAACCCGAGTGGGAAGGTCATGTGACATTAGAGTTTTCAAATACAACGAATTTACCTGCACGTATTTATGCTGGTGAAGGTGTTGCTCAAATGCTGTTTTTTGAATCTGATGAAGTCTGTGAAACTTCTTATAAAGATCGTGGTGGTAAATACCAAGGTCAGGTTGGGGTAACCTTACCTAAAGCTTAAATTAAAAAATGAGATGAAAGAAGCAAGTGTATATCACTTGCTTCTTTATGTGTTCACCAACATAATAAATATGATTTAGACATTATTTTATAATAAAAATTTTGTAATAGAATGAGAGTTAAGTTTAGTTAAATAAAATTTTAATTTATGTGAAATTATTGTTTTTTATCGGAAAATACAAATTTTTATTCGGTCTGAATTTCGATCTATGATACAAATAAACATTAAATCTAAATGTAATTTATATCATGTTATTTATTCTTATCTCGAAGGATAATTTGGCATAAGTAATAAGGTCAAGCTTTGCTAAGGATGGAAGCGTAAGATGTCCCAAAGAAAATATTTAAGTTTTGTATTGCTAGCATTGAGTGGTTTAGGGATAAATGCTACTTATGCTGCAACATTACAAGCACTGACTGATGAGCAATTATCAGAAACGACAGGTCAAGCATTGATGAGTTTGACGTATACAGCACCTACAGATGCTAGCAATCTTGAATCTCAGCGAGTGAATGGTGCGAAAAATGTTGGTTTTTATAAATTAGGCTTAGAAGCAGAAGTATCAATAAATGCGAACATAAAAAAATTACAACTTGGTTGTGGTGGTATGAATGGTGCTGGAGATTGTGACATTGATATTGATAATTTAAGTTTGAGCGGCTTAAAATTAAATAGTGACGGGAATGTCGCTATGACTAACGAAGAAAGAGCCTCTTCAGATGCAGTACTAACTAATCCATTTCTTGAGTTTGCAATAAAGAACCCGGATAAAGCGTCTACAAGGGAAATAGTTGGTTTACGATTAAGTGCTGATAAAATAGTCGGTCTATTGTCGGCTGGAACTAATAATAATACACCTAATGGAATCAATACATTATCTGGTTTCATGCAAATTAGTGGGTATGGTACAGCAACGACCGCGCAATCAACGTTTGGTTTAAAAAATTCTGAACAAGTTACATCTTATGCGGATGTAAATGTTTTACCTCCGTTGTGTACTAGTGGTTGTGGTAGTAATCAAAAGTATACAGCTGGTAATGTGAACAGTGATAATAAAGGAATTGTGATTCCTTCACTAAAAGCAGACTTTGTTATTAATAATGCACAAGTACTGGGCAATCGTATGAAGTCAGCAAATGTACTAGCTGTCACGGATATTCCTGCTATTCCTTTGACTGAAACAGCTGGGCAATTAGGTGTTCATATGGCTGATTGTATTAAGATTTTAGGCATATGTGCAAAACAAGATACTTTTATTAAACTAAATACAAATCTAGTTAATTTAAAAGGGGATATTCAGTTTAGTGAAGGGTTAGGCTATATCCATAATATACCAATCAGTAGTGCAGGTTATTTGTCATTGCAAGCGGGGCAAATCCAGTGGCCCGGAGCTAAAGAGGTTGCTCAAAATGGATGGTGGTTATCTATGCAAGATCCAATTAATTTAGGTAAGTTAAACCCGCAAGGAGAAGTTGATATTTCTTCAGTATATAGCCAAGTAGCGTCAATTTTAGGTACATATCTTGCTACTGCACCTTATAAAGTTTCAGTTGATAGTGCTGATGGTATAAATGCATTATTTGGAAGTGGTATTACAAAAACATTGCCAAATATTGATTTAAGTGGTCAACGAGTAAATATACCTTTGTCAAATCTGATCTTGACTTCTCAAAATGTAGTATCGAACTGCTATGGCTCATTAAAATTCTGTTAGTTTTATCACGTTATAGCGATTTCAAAAAGCTTTAATATTTTGATGAATTAATTTTCTGTATAAATATTTTAAAACCCACTTTTGTGGGTTTTTATATGTTAAATACGATTACCGCAGATATCTTTGGTGTTGGAAGAGTATTTTAAAGTCAGTTAGTGGCTGTCAAAGATAAGTGTTTCCATTGGCTGATAAGTTCCTTTAAATAATACTAGATAGCTATCTATAAGACCAAAAATTTGGAAACTGATTCTTATAGTGCTGTATTATTAATATAGTCTTTATCTACACCATTTAAATTTATTCCAATTTGTTTTGAATCTTGCTCTAAATAAAAACCAATTCTGAATAGCCATCGATTTTATAGACGTCCTTAGCTTTGGGTTGATAGTTGAATTTGCGTGGATTTTTCCTTGTAATGAGTTTTAGAGTTTTTTTATTTTATAGCATCATAATTTTTCAATAAAAATTACAATCATTTTGTCGGAAATTTAGTCTTAACAGAAATATATTGTGATAGATTAATCACAATATATTTCTCTATTGAAAACTAAAATACATTTTTGTAGCGCTAACAGCCTAAATTTTATGAGATTTATCTAAGAACTGGCTGCGTTATTAAAATAATAGAGATTCACAATTTTGAACATAGTCTAAGGATAAGGAGATGTTCATGCTGAAAATAAAGCCTTTATGTTTAACACTTTTTTCTTTAAGTGCTTTTGCAGTATTTAATGTATACGCAGAACCTACAACTTTAAAAAGTATGTCAGATGAACAACTGTCTGAAACCACAGGCCAAGCTTTGATGAGTCTAGCTTATCTTGCACCAAATGATTCTACTAATTTAATGAGTAAATATAGTAGTGGTTCAAACGTTGGTTTTTATAAACTTGGACTTGAAGCAGAAATGGACTTAAATGCAAATATTAAAAACTTGCAGCTAGGTTGTGGTGGTGCAAATGGTGCTGGTGCATGTGATGTTGATATTAAAAATTTATCATTGAGTGGGTTACCTGCAAATTACGATTCCTCAAGTGGTAATTCCCCTGATTTCGGAAGTGCGGGTCGAGCATCTACTAGCGCAAAATTAAGCAATCCATTCATGGAGTTTGCTGTAAAAAATCCAAACTCCGCTTCAACTCGTGAAATTGTTGGTTTACGTTTTAGTGCTGAGAAAATTACGGGGCTTTTAACAGCAGGTTTAACCAATGGAAGCACTCCTTCTTCAACAGATGGCATCCAGTCACTTAGTGGCTTTATGCGTATAGCACAGACACAAGGGGAAGTTGATACTTTAGGTGGTAAATTTGGTTTGGTAAAAGATCAATCAATTGGTGGAAATATTAAGTTATTAGGAGGGGCTATAAATAAATGGATTCAAAGTTATCCAAATGCACAAGACAATATACTCAATGGTACAACAGGTATTACTGTTCCTGAAATTAATGGAGTAGGTTTCACATTACCATCATTTCAGGTAAATGGTTCTCGACTAAATGCTGCAATAGCAAAAGATATTTTGTTAACACTTCCTTCAATTCCTTTGGCAACTCCTGATAATTGTACTGGAGGGGCAACATATTGTAATCAATGGGCAAATGATCAATTAAAAGTAAATTTAAGAGATACGGGTAATCATAATGCTGAGTCATGTATTTTATGGTTATGTGATGCAACTTTCAAAATGGGTCAAGGTTCAAATTTAAGTAATTTAAATTTAAATGTAACTTTTAATCAGGCTTTAAGTATGTTTCATAATATTCCATTACAAGGAACAGGTGGTTATTTAAGTTTGCAACAAATGGCTTTACTATGGCCAGGAAGTTATGTGGATTCATCTGATACTACTGGTAAGACATTAAACCAAATGACAAAAACTGATGTTGCTCAAAAGGGGTGGTGGATGTCTTTTGCTGATCCTGTGCAGCTAGGCTATTTAAAAGGTGGGGATAAAGTTGACATTTCTCCCGTTTTGCCACAATTAGCAGTTCTGATTACTAAACAATTAGCAGATAATCCAATTGATTTAGGACTTGGAGATGCAATTACAGCATTAGTCAGTGCGCCAATTACCAAAACTCTGAATATTGATATTGGTCCATATACGGCCACAAATCCAGCAAGATTAACACTTCAAAATTTAAAATTAACGAACCAAGAAGTTTCAACCAACTGTTATGGTTCTTTAAAATTTTGTTAACCCAACTATTTGAAGATCTATAAAGCAATAGCGTTAAAGGCTATTGCTTTTCATTGTCTACGAATATTCGTTTATCGGAAAATCGTATATTTTACATAAAAGACTTTGTCATAATAAAAAATATTGCATAATATAAAATGTGATATAGATAACAAAACTGTATGAACAAGGGAAGATAATTTTATACAGTTGAAGTGAAAATTTAAGAAATAAAATAAAATATGGTGCGGAGCATCGTATAACACAGGAAGGTCGTGGATGACTACACTCAATTATACGGTAAAATTTCATAAAACCGTTTTAGCGAGTTTTATTGGCTTATTGATCAGTCAATCTTGCTTCGCACTTGAAGAAATGTCAGATGAAAAGTTAAGTAATACAACGGGTGAAGGGATTGCCTTACTTCCTCAAGATGCTTATATGGTTTTTCGTGGCGTTGGTGTTAATGAAACAGCTACACAATTATTAGATCGAACTAAAGATACGGGATCTATTAACTATATTCCTGTTGGACCATTAAGTCTTACGGCCGCAGACACTAATAAAAATAACAGCATTGATTCTGGTGATTTGGCTGTAGGAAAAGCGGATTTATTTTTATACGGTTTAGCACTTTCTAAAGCCAATGATGCAGATCCAAATGATATCAATGAACGGGTGGGAATGCTTAAAAACACTTCAGGTGTTGCAACAGCAATTAATGCAATCAAAAGCTGGGGAACTGCAACTAATCCTTGGATTTTGAAAGTAGATACGATGGATGCAGTCCCAACATTTACGCCAGATATTGCAGGTGGCTCAAAAAATACGGACACAGGCAAAGTCACTTATTTAGCTTTAGAAGCACCTGCTTTTGAGACTGGAACATTGGATGCCGAGGGTTCAGATGCTTATAAGCTTAAACTAGGGATGTGGGCAGATGCTTTTGTCCGAAATCCAAACAAAAAAGATGGTGATCCAAACCAGTTTCAATATGGAACAAGTACAGGCACTCGAGGTAATGGAACCGAAATAACAAATCGAGAAAATCGGATTCGGTTGCAAGCAATTTGGAATAACTTTAGTTTAAATGGTAGTAAAATTCAGTTATTTCAAACTTTAGATGGTGCAACTAATACTGGTGGTTTGAGTCCATTTTATAATAAAACTTTGGGTTTAGCGGGTGTAATCCGTTTAAATAGTGGTGATGCTGCTAATTTGAAGCTAAACTCTTCGGATGTAATAACTGAAAATAATGGCACGTTTTCAGCGTGGAATACGATTCATGCTGGAGCAAACTCAGGTTTGAGTGCGTCTTCTACAGGGGATTGTGGAAATGCGGGAACTGGAGCTTTCGGTACAGGAACTGGTTGTCAATATATAGTACAGAATCGCTCACGTACTGACTCCAAGACTTTAACACGAAGCTGGTCTTTACCCGCAGAATATCAAAATAGAGTATTACGTTTAAGCACTCAAGAAACCACAGATACTAATTTACTGTACACACCAGCATTAGATACTTCTGGAAATGCAAAAGCACCAACATTTGCAAAAGACGAAGGTATTTTTATTTATAATTTAAATACCAACTTGGTTTTAGGTTCTCTGTACCAGCCTTTAATTTTAGGATCTGATGGTAAGAATTTTAGTTTGGAAATTGCACGTATTCCAAATAAAGAGTCGATCTATAAAAAGATTTATACGGATTATACTGGAGCCGATTCATCCTATTTGGGTTCAACTTGTAATATTTACCAATGTGGTACTTCTAGTATTTCAGGCTATCAAGGTAACAATGCAACCCACAGTAGTATTAGTATCGGAACCGTTTATAGTGATGACGGTGGAAAAACTTTAAAAGCGTATACAGGAGCAGATGCTGTGGGGGTGTCTTTTGGGAATTTAGCCCAATCACGTTCTGCAACTACTACTGCAACGGGTCGTGAAGTTAGGTATGCGCAACGTCAGCTTAATGATTACAATTGGAGACAGGGTTATACTTGTACATGGACTGGAAGTTGTACAACTACAACGGGATCCCTCAAACAGTGGGAATATTACACTGGTACTGCATGGTTAATAAAAGATCCACAAACAAAATATCCAGACACGCCAACCTGTTCAACAGGATTTCTCACTGGATGTACTAGTCCGAATTCTGGAACAACACCATTGTATGGCTCAACAGCTAATCGTACATGGTCCGATTCAAATTTAAATGGAGCCGCTTGGCGGACAATTTCAAATACTACAGTGGATAATTTTATAGGATCAGGTAATGGTATTACAGGGACGACAATGTCGAATAACGTAGCGCCAACACCGACTATGTCAGCAACACCCTTGAACAATTTAGGTTCAGCCTTAATTGATGGAATGCTGATTCAGCATATGAAAATAACCACCAAAGGCTTATAAGATAAGGAGAAATATGATGAAAAAAAGTGTGCTTCTTATTTTAACCAGTTTGGTAAGTTTTCATTTGGCCGCTATGGAAGCTTTAACTGATTCCGATTTGCAACAGGTTGAGGGGCAAGCTGGCGCAGATTTATCTTTAAAATTGGTGTTGAATCAGGTTAATGCAAGTGACTCATATTACGCTACTGGAAATGCTTATAAGTTCGATAGTGATACTGGTGGGGTGTGTGCAAAATTAGAGTTTTGCCGCTTAGCACTTTCAGTAAACAATAGATATGTAGATGCTGGTGGCGCTGCAAACAGTGTCAGTGGCAATAAACTGTGGGTGGTATTTAAAGGAATTCAAGGTACGATTAATATTCAGAAACTTGGATTAGATGGTGTGGACTTAGTCTACAGAGGTATTGACGCTGCTGGGACACCATGGATTAAACCTGCGATTCAGCTGGGTTTTGATGCAACAAATCCAATTCAAATTCGAAACTTTGGTTTTAATGCATTATCGATTGAAAAGGATGAGTTCACAAGCCAGACCAATGCAAATGGAACAGTCACTGAAAACTCTTCTGGAGCAACAGCCGATAAGTACGGCTATTTAAAAAAGACCATCTATGATGCAACGACTGCAGCCAACTCCACTTATGACCAAGGTAACGAAACCGGTTTTATGGGCATGCGTATGAATGGAAATTTGGCATTGCAAGGTAAAATCATGATGTTTAGTTGTAATTCTACGAGTAACAAGCGTTGCTAAGATAAAGTAAATCTGAGGGTTTAGGAATGAACATAAAAAAACAAGACCATGGAAAAAGATTTATTTTAAATACATTAGCTTTGAGCTTGTTGGCTATACATATACCAGCTTATGCGTTGCAAGCTTTAGATGATAGTGATTTAAGAAACGTAAATGGTCAAGATGGTGTACATATTGAGGCAAGCTTAAAAGAAGCCAATATTAAAACATTATATTGGACAGATCAGGTCGGTCGCGCAGAATCAGATGCAACCAGTCAAGCGCTTATTGCAACAGCAGATACGGTTAAAATACAACAGAGCAATACTTCTACAGATCCATTAAAAGCCGATATGAAGCTTAATATAGGGACTGTTGCAGGAAAAACTGGAGTGAATTTAGATTTATCCCTCTCTCCTATGCTTATGACTGTCGATTCATTTCGTGTTTGTGATAGTGATCCAAGTGGAGCACGTTGTAGTGCAAAACTGGGCAATTTAGCGGTACAAACGGCGTCAAATACAAGTATTGGATTAAAAACCAGCAATGGCCTTTTAAGTAAAACAGATCAGGTTGAGCTGACTTTAGGACTTCAAAATGCCAACATCTATTTGGGGCAGAGTAGTGCAAAAAGTGAGTTAAATCAACTAATTCTAAAAAACTTTAATTTTAATTTTAAAGGTAAAGGCTTTGCATTTATAGATGCCGCTGAAGGTTTTAAATTACAAACGAATTCTGGAAGCAATATAGCAGGTGCAAGTCAGGCACCCGATACTAATTATGGCTATGTGGATTTAACACGAGTGGTTGATCCAGCTTCATCAAAAGCAGGTTTTATTAATACAGGTAGTTATGGAAACGGAAGTTCTACAACAAATGCCGGACTAAACCTTGAAATTATGGTGAATAATAAAGGAATAAATCCTACCTCTCTTTATGATGTAGATAATTATAATACGCCAACGGGAGCAAAAGGACTGATTCGCGTAGGTGCAAGTGGGCGTATGGTGAATGGCTCACTCCAATTTCGTGGTGTGCAAAATGCCAGTAGTTTAATTGGTTCTGCTGTTAATTCGAGTGGTACAGATACAGGAAAAGATATCGTTGGTAGTTCAGGTATCGCCTTTCGTATGAAGACGGATTTCACCAAAGAGGGCGATACTATGCTGACTGGCGGTGGAGATGCAACAACTTTGGAAATTGGTGGTGCAGGATTAAATAGTTATGGCTTCGAGTTTGGTAATTTAACAGGTTTACAAAAAGGAACTCGTGCTTCTTTTGATACGGGAAATATTTTTTTAAACCTAACTGATTCTAAGCAAGTCACCATACCTGTAAATGCAACCTTTCAAAATTCAAGTTTTGGTAATGGTCAAGCTTTAACTAGTTTGAATGATTATAAACAAGATATTTATACGACCCTATCGGCAGCTAATCGTCCTTATGCTGTGGTAGCTTCAATCCGTGGTGGAGAGTTCCAAGCCATCTCCAGACGAGGACGATTTACTACTACTGCTGGTGTTGCAGCGGGGAATTTATTTACCGAGAACGGTCTAAATAATCGATGGGGGCTGGCTTTACCATTTTATAACTTAAATGCTAATTTAGCGATGTATGGTACAACAGTTGATGCTGATAAAGCCTATTACTACTTAACTGATGGTACTAAAAACAGTGTAGCAGCAACAGCTGGTACTCAAACCTCTCGACTTGGATTTTCTTTAGGTCTTAGTACGGACGGTGTGGATAAAAATGGGACAACTAAGCTTGGCAATAAAACCACATCTATTCTGGTGATTGATGGTGGTCAGGTGAAAAATGATGCTGGTGTTCCTATAGCAGGTACTTCTAGGGACTATTATTTAGGCTTAAGAAACATTGATATGTTGCTGAAAGGGAATGGCAGCATAGGCGTTGAGAATGGAAGTTTAAATTTAAGTTTAAAAAACATGCTGGTGGTAATGGCGGCAGAAGTGGCAGCAGGTTATTTGCCTGGAACCACATATGCATCATGTGCTGGTGGTATTGCGACAGCAAGTGTAGCTTGTGGAAATAAGCGTGTTTCAGATTCTAATAATTTCGCCAAAAGTGATGATGTGCTATTTGGTCTAAAACTTCGCTTTGGTGGTGATATGGATTTGTCACTTATTCCAAATAGTGAAATTAAAGCAGATGGAACAGGAAATCGATTAACTGTGGTCGGTGATTTAAAATTGGCAACTACAAATAATACAATTCAAATTAGTGATCCAGCAAATGGTTCTACACTTGGTTTAGATAATTTGACAGGCGATATTCGCTTTAACAATGCGATTGTGATCAGCAAAAACTCAACCACTGGGAATGGTCAGGTTGGATTTAATGCAAGTTTACAATTTAATCCAACACAATCGGTTGATGGTGTATTTAGAGCGAGAGATTTAAACTTTTATCCACCTTCAATGAATGGTGCTTTGGTTTCAGGTGCGCGTTTAGGTGAAATGGCGTTGACAGGTGGTCGTTTAACCAGTGAATTCAACATTATTCCACGGAACTAATGCGTTATTGGTCGGGTTATGCTTTTATCATAAAGAATTTCTGATTAGACTGTGACGTGGTAGGCAGTATATAAATTTTCCTAAGGATTAGGATAATGAAAAAAAATAGAAAGCTAGGATGTATATCATTATTGATACTAAGTCCAGTTGCGATGGCAATGGAACCTATGGATGATCAAAGTCTTTCCCAAACAACAGGGCAAGATGGAATTAATGTTGGTATAAATCTGAGTAAGGTTCAACTGAATCAACTGTCAATCATTGATCGTGATGGATTTGGTTCGACTGTGAATGATGCCAATAAAGCATCCCTAGTTCTTGCGGGTAAAAGTGCAACTACTGTTGCTGACCAAAGCGTTAATATTACTTTTCTTGGGGCTTCAAATACCCCAACCATGAATATTGTCATGGACACAGATAGTGGAATAAGTGGTAAACCTTTTGCCAATATAGGAATGAGCTTTGCAAGCAATGTTTCGGGTATTAAAGTTTCACCATTTGCACTTTACTTGGTTGGGGCGAATTCATCTTCTGGGCCTACAGGATCTCAATCTATTTTTACAGGAACCAGTGAAAAGTCAGATGTCATTAAATTTTTAAAAATGGATAACGGTTTTGATATTAACTTTACTGCAGCTAAACCATCGATTAATTTGCAGCTTGGAAATGCACCTCAAGGACGTATGATTGTATTTGGTGGGGCAATTCAATCAATTTGTGGTACGGGAACAGGCTGTGCTATTACACTTTTATCGGATGATAGTGATATTGGTGCAAATTTTAATTTCCAGTTAACAGGAACAGATAAAACCAATGGTTTTTCATTAAAAGGTTTCTATGCTGGTGTTGAACCAACAGGTTTTGTATTTGGTAATACAGGTGAATCGAGTAAGTTTGATCTTGGAATCAATCAGATGATTATGGGAACAAGTGGAGCAAGTGCAGCAGGAGCTTTTAATGGTTTGCAAAATGGCTCGATGGGGAACTTTGGGGCAATCGGGACATCCGTTACAGATTTAAAAGTAAAAATTAATGGGCTGTAATAATGTTTTATAAATAGTAAAGTATTAAAAAACCCGCATGCAGTGGGTTTTTTAATACTATTGAAAAAACTATTTTACTAATTTAGCCAATAACTCATCTTTACTTAGATTTATAGATTCTGCATCTCTACGACCTTTATATTCGAAAGTACCAGCATCTAAGCCTTTTTCACCAATGACAATACGGTGAGGAATACCCGTTAACTCTAAGTCAGAGAATTTAACGCCTGGACGTTCATTACGATCATCGAGTAAAACATCGTAGCCTGCAGCCTGTAATTCAGCATAAAATATTTCAGCAGCCTCAAGTGTACGTGGAGATTTTTGAGCATTCATTGGAACAATTGCAACTTCAAAGGGTGCAATCGCAGATGGCCAAATAATACCTTTCTCATCAAAGTTTTGTTCTATTGCTGAAGCGACTACACGTGTTACACCAATCCCGTAACACCCCATCGTCACGACTAAAGGTTTGCCATCATCACCTAAAACTTTACAACCTAATGCTTCAGAATATTTTGTACCTAATTGGAAAATATGACCAACTTCAATACCTCGTTTAATTAAAATTGTTCCTTGACCATCTGGAGAGGGATCACCTTCAACCACATTACGTAAGTCAAAAACTTCTGTAAATTTTGCATCACGCTCCCAATTTATTCCAGTTGCATGTTTATCAACTTCATTGGCACCAGCAACAAAATCAGAAAGTACTGAGGCTGCACGGTCAACAATTACAGTTAAACCTTTATCTACGAGTCCTTGTGGACCACAGAATCCTGCGGTTAAACCTAGAGCATTCAGTTGAGCATCTGTTGCAAATGTTAAAGGTGCAGCAATGAGTGGATGCTTTTCAGCTTTAATTTCATTAAGCTCGTGGTCGCCACGTAAGAATAACGCGATAACTGGGACATGGCCCTTTTCATCAACAACACCTTGTACAAGTAAGGCTTTTACAGATTGAGCTGGATCTGTATTTAAAAATACAGAAACGTCAGCAATTGTTTTTTTATTTGGTGTATCTACAATTTTTAGATCTTGAGTTGGTTCAGCACGCTCACCAGTCAATACTGCTTCAGCCATTTCAACATTGGCCGCATAGTCCGATACTGTTGAAAAGGCGATATCGTCTTCGCCACTTGAAGCAAGTACATGAAACTCATGTGAACCTGAACCACCAATGGAGCCAGTGTCAGCTTGAACAGGGCGAAAATTTAAACCTAAGCGTGTGAAAATTCGGCAATATGTGTCATACATGACATCATAAGTTTCTTGTAATGAGGCTTGATCGACATGAAAAGAATAAGCATCTTTCATAATAAATTCACGAGAACGCATTACGCCGAAACGTGGACGAATTTCATCACGGAATTTAGTTTGAATTTGATAAAAATTCATCGGAAGTTGTTTATAACTTTTTAATTCATTACGAGCTAAATCTGTGATGACTTCCTCATGTGTAGGACCTAATACAAAATCATTGCTATGACGGTCTTTAAAACGCAGCAGTTCTGGACCATATTGTACATAACGACCAGATTCCTCCCATAGCGAAGCTGGTTGTGTTACGGGCATTAATGTTTCCAAAGAGCCTGCACGATTCATTTCCTCACGAACAATCGCTTCAACTTTATTGAGCACACGCACACCCATTGGCAGCCAAGTGTATAAACCTGAAGCCAATTTACGGATCATCCCAGCACGTAACATGAGCTGATGTGAAATGACTTCAGCATCATTTGGGGTTTCTCTTAACGTTGCAAATAAAAAGCGACTCGCGCGCATGGAAACTGTCCTAAAATTTTTAGATTTAAAAAAGGATTATACGATAAAAAAATACGATAAAAAAATAAGCTGAACATTTTTAATGATTGTTTAAATTGAAAACTTTATATTCTTACGCTATCGATGTGATCTGACTTTGCTTTTAACTTAAAAGCATCCAACATTGCGGGTGGCTGTTGTCAAAGTTTAGATTTTTTGTTAAGATTTCTTTAATAATAAAGCTGAAAAACTTTTAATTAAAAGGTGATTATTCAAGCTTTTTGAGGCGGTTAATAATATCATCATAGTGTGTTTGTGTAGAGCGATAGTTGTTTTGTAGGTTTTCGATATAATTTTTTGTTTTTTCGATATTTTCTGAGTTGTATTTGATCCGATCTTTAAGTGTTACAGGGACGGTATTTCCTTTGCGATAATATTCCATTTCCTGTCGTTTAAGTATAATTCTTGCACTTTGAAGCTGTTTAAGTGTTTGGTTTTGAAGTGCTATTTGTTGTTTTAGACTGTTTAGAAGTTCATTTCTTTTGTTGATTGCAACAGATGAGTTGCCATAAGCACGCTTTAAACGTGCATCTTGTTCTAACTTACGTACTTTAGATGCGCGTGAAGTCGATTGTTGCAAATCTTTTTCGACATTATAAGCTTGGTTGCGTTTGATGACTTGCATATTGCGATCAAGTGCTTCATAACCATTTTTAATGTGTGCCGGTGTAACCGATGTGCTGATGTTAGCAACCCCATTTTTATCATAATACCTATACCATACTGCCTTAGCCGGAGGTGTATCAGCATAGACCGATAACGTGTAAATGAGTAAGCAAACTGAGAGCAAAATACTGAATATTTTTTTTATTTTTGAACCTAAATTTTGGTAATAGATTATTCTATCCATTTAAAGTCTGCCATCCCCAAAAAATCAATGTAAGTTATATGATTTTGAAACTATCTTTGGCCATTTTATGTGGTTACAAAATTTTAATAAACAATTAACTTCTAAAAAAAAGCATAATATTTTTTTTTATGTGAGCTTTGCTGTGTTTTACTGTTTGAAGTGAGATTTCCGACAAGAAATGCTCATTGATAAAGTGAGTTAATATATGTTAAAAAAACATGCTTAATTGTAAAAATAAATCTGTACAGCACAATTCATTCCAAGCTTACGGAAAGGGGCATTAAATGGACGATAAATTTCAAAATTTAAAAGTCATGGTGATCGATGATTCTAAAACTATTCGTCGTACTGCTGAAACATTATTACAAAGAGAAGGTTGTGAGGTTGTCACTGCTGTAGACGGTTTTGAAGCTTTATCTAAAATTGCTGAAGCAAATCCAGATATTGTTTTTGTCGATATCATGATGCCTCGTCTTGATGGCTATCAAACCTGCGCTTTGATTAAAAATTCTCAAAATTATCAAAATATTCCAGTCATCATGTTATCAAGTAAAGATGGCCTGTTTGATCAAGCAAAAGGTCGTGTTGTCGGTTCGGACGAATATTTAACAAAACCATTTAGTAAAGATGAACTATTAAATGCTATTCGCAATCATGTAACTGCTTAACGGTTAATTTGGGGGAAATAATGACAAAAATTTTAATAGTTGATGATTCACCGACAGAAATGTTTAGATTTAAAGAAATTCTAGCTAAACATGGATTCGAGGTGATTGAAGCGACCAATGGGGCAGATGGTATAACACTCGCGCAAGCTGAATTGCCTGATCTTGTTTTAATGGATGTTGTTATGCCAGGTGTAAATGGTTTCCAAGCGACTCGTCAGATCGCGCGCGGTGCGGTCACCAAGCATATTCCGATTGTGATTGTAAGTACTAAAGATCAAGAAACCGACCGCGTTTGGGGAAAACGTCAAGGGGCTTGTGACTACTTAACAAAGCCAATTGATGAGAATCAGCTGATCAATACGATTAAGCAACATCTACAAGCAGGGTAGTGTATGGCAGCAAATGGATTTATCGAATTACTTCGATTGTCTAAGCGAGGAAATAAAAATTACGCTGACAATGAAAATGAAGTAAACCGATGGTCAGGCATTGCATTTGAAATGATGGGGCAATATTTTGTTGCTCCTTTGGGTGAGGTTTCAGAAGTTATTTATCCGCCAAAATATACACCTGTTCCTAATGTTCAAGGTTGGGTGAAAGGTTTAGCAAATATTCGCGGACGATTATTATCAGTTTCTGATTTGGCTTTTTATTTAACGGGGCATAGAAGCCAATTTCTACCTACTCAAAAAGTCTTATGTATTAGTCATAATGACCACTATGTTGGGCTGATCGTAGATCAGGTTTTGGGGATTCAACATTTTAATAAAAAAGGTTTTTTTTCTAAAAACAATGAATTAGAAGAAAACCTTCAAACTTACTGTCAGGGATATTTTCAGCAGCATAATCAAGCTTGGAATATATTCTTATTTAGTCGTTTGTTAAATGATCCTCAATACATGAATGCATCAGAAAAATTTATAAACTAGCTTTGACGCCTAATTAAGAGTTAAGCGAATCGGGAGAAGCTGAATGGGCTTTAAACTAAAGAAGAAAAATACAGGGGATACTGCTCAAAAAAGTAGTTCAGGTGTAGTAACCAAAACCAAATCAAAAATTGATGAATTTGCAAAGTTGTTTGGGGAAAGCGACAAATCTAAGCCATTTATTCAAATGGCCATTGCCAGTATCATCGTTGCGATTATTTTGCTTTTGGTTTTATTCTATACAGTTCCTCGAAATAACGACTTAACTCGTAGTTTGGGTGAATTAAAACTTTTATCACAGACATTATCTCGTCAAGCAACTGAAGCGACGGCATCTGGTTCAGCAGAATCAATTAGTGCTTTAGTTACATCACAAAAGAAATTTAAAGAAAACTTAGATGTCGTCAAAGATATTCATGCGTCTTCAAAACAAGTAGAGGGTGTTGAAAAAATTTGGCAACAAGTTTCTGCTGATATCGACATGATCGCGACACATCAGAAAATTATTAACCAATTATATGATACCAACATTGCTGTTGCTGATGTGATTCCTGGGATGCAGGCTGAATATAACGCAATGGTTGACCAGATGGCTCGTGATAATATGCCAAGTACCCAGGTTGTCATCGCGAAGAACCAAGTATTTCTTGCGGAACGTATTTTACGTTCTATTGGTTCAGTACTAGGTGGTTCTGATAATACACGTGCTTCAGCTGACGACTTTAATGCGGATACCGAAACTTTTGGTACCTACTTAAATGCTCAATTAGATGGTAGTGCTGATTTAGGTGTAACACGTATTGATAAACCTGAACTACGCGAGTCTTTAGAGAGTATTAAAGCTGATTACAATGAAATTGTGCAACTTGCTTCGACTTCTGTATTGAAGAACTCGGATCAGATTTTTAAAGTACGTCAAGCATCGTCAGACATCTTTGCTCAATCGGATAATTTATTAAAAGGTTTGGATCGACTTTCAGTGAATACTGGTGTGGGTACGATTTTACCTGCATTGATTTTAATCCTTGCCCTCGTCGCATTTTTATTTGCAGTATTTAAACTACTCGGTTTACGTAGTGAGTCGGATAAAGTCCGTGTAACACGCTTACAAGATGAGTATGACCGTAACCAGAATGCGATTTTACGTTTACTTGATGAAATTGCCGATTTGGCAGATGGTGATTTAAGTTCGTATGCAACAGTATCGGAAGACTTTACGGGTGCTATTGCCGATTCGATTAACTTTGCGATTGACCAATTACGTGATCTGGTATCTCGAATTAACGATACTTCTCAAGAAGTTGCACAATATACTCAGAATACGCAACAGATTACTAACCAATTGGCTGAAGCCTCTGAGCATCAGGCTCAAGAGATTGCAGGGGCATCAACAGCGATTAATGAAATTGCACAGTCCATTGACCACGTATCTGCAAATGCGGCTGAATCAGCAGAAGTAGCACAGCGTTCAGTACAAATTGCATCCAATGGTGCAGATGTGGTAAACCGCTCAATCGAAGGTATGGATACCATTCGTGAACAGATTCAAGAAACTTCTAAGCGTATTAAACGTTTGGGTGAATCTTCTCAAGAGATTGGTAACATTGTATCGCTAATTAATGATATTGCCGACCAAACCAACATTCTGGCATTGAATGCAGCAATTCAGGCATCTATGGCTGGTGAAGCGGGACGTGGTTTCGCTGTGGTTGCGGATGAGGTACAGCGCCTTGCTGAACGTTCAGCATCTGCAACGAAACAGATTGAAACGCTGGTTAAAACCATTCAGACCGATACCAACGAAGCTGTAATTTCAATGGAACAAACCACATCGGAAGTTGTGCGTGGTGCGAACCTTGCAAAAGATGCGGGCGTTGCTTTGGGTGAAATTCAAACGGTATCAAGTAATTTGGCTGGTTTGATTGAAAGTATTTCTGAGTCGGCTAAATTGCAGTCTGCTTCAGCAGGTCATATTGCAAATACGATGAATGTCGTACAAGAAATTACTTCACAAACTACAGGGGCAACGTTTGATACAGCCCGTTCGGTTTCTGAATTGGCAAGTATGGCGGATTCATTACGTCAATCAGTTTCAGACTTTAAATTACCTGACTAAAACGATTGATACTTTATACGTGCAATATCTCCTGTAACAAGTGGGTATTGCACTGAATGGAAAGCCTTCTAAAGCCATTCAGATTGACTGTATTTTGAAAGGTTTTAGTCCCAAAGACGGGAACTAACATAGAAGCCTGAGCTATGAAAGAAATATTAAAACATTTAGTGGAACATGTCACTTTACCTGAAGATGAGTATCTTGGTCAGGATGATGAAATTTTAGAAATTTTTGTAGAAGAACTCGAAGAAATTTTTGAATTGTTACAAACGTCTCTTGATCGCTGGCAACTCGAAGAGTTTAAAGATACAGAATTGGTCAATATTCGCCGTTATTTTCATACTCTTAAAGGGTCTGGACGCATGGTGGGGGCTAAACGTTCTGGTGAGCTTGCTTGGACTGTTGAAGATACATTAAATCGTACTATTACGAAAAATCTGGAACTTACTGCTGAGATTCAACAATATGTACGCGCAGTATTTAATATTTATAAGTTTAAACTGTATTCAGAGTTTTTAAATAGAAAACCGCATCATTTAGCTTTAGCACCTTTGGTGTATTTGGGGCAACAATTACAACAGAAACAAAGCTTAGAACCTGCTTTAGGCGAGTTACTGGCATTATCAAATACACTAGATAATGAAAATGTCATTACGGGGTTGGAGATTGGCGAAGATACGGTAATAGCAGACCTAATCTCTATGACAACTCCGCATGTGATTGATCCAGTTGTAAGTGGTTCCTTAAATACTGTTGAAGATGTAGTGCTTGAATCGACGATTTTAGATGATAGTTTAACATCTGAAACCTTGGAGATTTTTGTCGAAGAGTCAGAGGAACATCTGGCGGCAATTAAAGACTTTTTGCACTTAGAAGAACATACGCCTGATCAATATAATCGCTTGATTCGTGCCTTACATACTTTGCGTGGTAGTTCTTCAATGGCGCATGTCAATGAGGTCTTTGAAGCAAGTGGTAAAGTAGAGCATTTATTTAAAGTATTGGTTCAAGAAGATACTGAATCTTCAAAAAATGAAAATGCTTTACTAACCTACTATGCTGAATTTGTCAGTGACTATCTCTATGTTTTAAAGCTGAAAGGTAATCAAGCCATTGAGCTGAAAACTATATATCAAAAATTTAATGATGCTTGGGAGCGTTATGATTTCCAACACCAATATCAGCATTCACAAACGGGGTTAGTCACACAATTAGTTGATCTGGAGATTGATCTACTGTTAGATGCCGAGTTTGAGTTTGATAAGCGAGCCCAAGTTGAATATCCAGCATATTTCCAACAGCTAACACAACAAGCACAGATGCTGATTGATCATACTAATAATCGTGCTGCACAAGGCATCCATGATTTTAGTCTGGCTTTAAAAGATGGCTATGAGCAAGTTATTCGCAAGCCTGATTTATTAAATACTGATTATGCTTTTGAAATGTTTTCTAAGGCGCATCAAGAATTTATTCATTTATTCGACACCTTGGCCTCAGGCCAACGGGTCAGCTTAAATGATTCAACACAAGCGATTCTGGCTGAGTTACATGACTATTTACACCAAGAAATAGACACAAGTATTGATGATCAGACTATTGAAACAAGTATAGAGCCGGAAATTGAGCAACAGTCAAGTACAGTATTCATTGAAGTAAATCCTGTTGAATCAGTGGGTAATTATGTACTGACACAAATTAATCTTGATAAACAGAATATTGACTCAGAGCATAGTCAGCGTGAATTTGATGCAGATGTCTTAGACATTTTTATTGAAGAAGCGGATGAGTTGTTGGTTGGGATGGATCATGACTTAAATACTTGGTCAAGCCATCCTGATGACACAACTGCATTAAATAATTTGATGCGTTATTTGCATACCTTAAAAGGTGGGGCAAATATGGTTCAAGCCACCTTTATTGGTTTGATTGCACATGAGTTAGAAACGATTTATGAACGAGTGATCAAAGGTCAGCTCAAAGCTGAACCACATCTTATTCAATCTATTCGTTTAATTCAGGATGATGTGGCAGATCGTATTCAATTGATTCGTGAAAAAGCAATCGATTATCCTGCGACTTACATTCTCAATGTTTTACAAAATATTGATCAGCAACGTCCGATTGACACGAGCCAAGCTTCAACAGCACTTGAATCGCAATTTACCCATGATTTATCAGATTTGCATGAAGTTGAATATATTGAAGATGAAATTGTTTTAACGAACGATCCAATATCGGAACAGCTTGAAATTGAACAATCTGATAAAGATCATCAATCAGCAATTAATGATCATCACTTGTTTGTAGATATTGATCAAGATCTGAATTTGGATCCTGTTGAAATGATTGCTCAAGAAACTTTTATTGAAGAGGCTCGAGAGCTGATTGATGAAGGTCTAAGCATTTTAACTCAATGGTTTGATCACCGAAGTAATCGTAGCTTCTTACTCCAATTACAACGTATTGCACACAGCTTAAAAGGTGGTGCGAAGATGGTGAAATTGGAAGAAGTCGCGGATATTGCTTATGAGTTGGAAAATGCATTTGAACAATTTGGTTTACATAATTTTAACTCAAATGTTTATGATGGCTTGCTGGAAAAAACCTTTCATTGGCTAGATACAGCTATTTTTAAACATGATTATGACAACTTTGAAAGCTTAAAATCGAGTTTAAATAGCATTGAATATGTTGATGTATCTGCACAGCTTCCAGAAAAATTATCCCGTACCAATTTAATTTTTGAGCAATCAATTAATGAGTTTGTTCAGGGGGATGGCACTGAGCCACCGTCAATGTTGGGTGAATGGGATCTTTCACAAAAAACTGAATCCAACAATGAGATGATCCGTATCTCTGCGGATTTAGTCGAAAAAATGATTGATCTTTCTGGTGAGAATGCAATTAACCGTTCACGTATTGAGATGGATCTAGGGCAGTTAGGTAATACCTTGACTGATATGGAGTTGGCAATCCAACGTTTGGCTGATCAGCTACGCCGAATGGAAGGCGAGTTGGAAAGTCAAATCATTGCAAAACATGGTGATTTAAGCTCTCGTTATGCCGATTTTGACCCTTTAGAAATGGATCAATATTCATCTCTAAATCAGTTATCAAAATCGCTGGCTGAATCTGCATCTGACTTGGTTGATTTTAAGACCACACTGGCTGAAAAGATTCGTGATACTGAAGGCTTATTGCTGCAGCAATCTCGTATTCAAGCTGAAATTCAGGAAAGCTTGATGCGTACTCGTCTTGTACCATTCTCAAGATTGTTACCTCGATTACAGCGCTTGGTTCGCCAGACCTCTTCAACAGTTAATAAGCCCACTGAGCTTTTAGTCAATAATACTGAAGGGGAATTGGACCGCAATATTCTGGAAAAGTTAGTTTCGCCGTTAGAACATATGCTACGTAATGCGATTGACCACGGGATAGAAGATGCCGAACAGCGTCAGAAATCTGGCAAAGCGTTGACAGGTCGAATTGATTTGAATATTAGTCGTCAAGGTACAGATGTGCTTGTATCGTTTAAAGATGATGGTAAAGGAATTGATCCAAAAGTTATTCGTGACAAAGCGATCGAAAAAGGGTTGATCAAAACTGATCAACAGTTAGAGCCTGAGGAAATACTTCAGTTTATTTTCCATCCTGGTTTCAGTACAGCACAGCAAGTAACACAAATCTCTGGTCGTGGTGTTGGCTTGGATGTCGTGCAAAGTGAAATTAAATCACTTGGTGGACAAGTGAGTGTCAGTTCTGAATTAGGTTACGGCTCAACCTTTACAATTACTGTACCCACAACAGTTGCGGTTAGTGATGCCTTGATGGTGAAAGTGGGTGATCAGCAATTTGCAGTGCCATTATCGCAAATTGATCGTATTGTTCGAATTTCTCCAGCTGCTTTGGAAGAGTATTTTGAAACTCAAAATGACTATTTTGACATCGATTTCCAGAGCTATAAACTACGTTATTTAGGTGAGTTCACAGCGAGTCAAGTCACTCCACGTTTACACGGGCTTGCACATTCATTACCGGTATTGCTGATCAAGGGAAGCTTAGGGCAATCCATTGCCATTCTTGTCGATCAATTAATTGGTTCACGCTCACAAATTGTGGTCAAACCAATTGGTAAGCAGTTTGCAACAATCAATGCGATTGCAGGTGCAACCATTCTTGGTGATGGGCAGGTTTGTTTGATTCTTGATGGGCAAAATATTGCACGACAGGTTCAGGCATCTACTCGTAGTAGTGCTGAACATCTTCAACAGGACAAACAACGTCATCGTGATCAACGCCGTTTGATTATGATTGTGGATGACTCAGTTACAGTTCGTAAGGTCACTTCACGTTTGCTAGAGCGTCAAGGTTTCGATGTGATTACTGCCAAAGATGGCGTGGATGCGATTGAACAACTTGAAAATGTCAAACCAGACTTGATGTTGCTGGATATTGAAATGCCTCGAATGGATGGCTTTGAAGTCACAAATTTGGTTCGCCACCATGAAATTCACCGCGATTTGCCTATTATTATGATTACGTCACGAACAGGGGAAAAACATCGTGAACGTGCATTTAGCTTAGGGGTGACAAATTATATGGGTAAACCATTCCAAGAAGCTGATTTATTGGAAAATATTGATGCTTTGTTGACGGTTAAATAGGAGCACTCATGATAAAGAATATCGAAAAATCTTCTATTGATAAAATTAGCACACGGGAATTACAGCACTTAATTACGGTGTCTACTGGATTTATTGATGCATATATTATTGATTGTTATGATAAAGCACCGATGTTGTTACCACAAAATGTGGTGCTTTCTGCTCAGAATAGTCCGACCTATGTTAATGTCGTAGAATGGCATGAAAAGAAGTTACCGACTTTTAGTGTGAATGATCCTAAAAAGACACTGGGTGTCGCATTGATCATTGAAGGGGAAGACGCAGATGAGCGTTTTGCCTTGATGTGCAATGAAATGCCAAGTTCGATACGGTTACGTATTTCTGAAGTAGTCGATGCAGAGGATACAGTTAAAGATAAAACTATTTTACAGTATGTGAAAATTGGTGATCAGACTTATCATGTGCCAGATCTAGATCAAATTCAGTTACAGATTGGGATAAAGAAGACTTAATCTGTCATAACTCCAAAGAATATCAATAAAAAGGACGCGTTTGCGTCCTTTTTATTGATTGAAAATTATAAAACTTAAGCAAGTAATTCGACTAAGATTTGTTCGTAGATCTCAGCTAATGGCTCTAATTCATCAATGTTTACATGTTCATTAATTTGGTGAATAGTTGCATTCAAAACACCTAACTCTAGCACTTGAGCACCTGTAGGCGCAATAAAACGTCCATCAGAAGTACCACCACTGGTTGATAGTTTGGTCTCTGTTCCTGTCACGTTCTTAATTGCAGTTTGTGCAGCATTGACCAACTCGCCAACTGGAGTTAAAAACGGCAAACCTGATAAAGTCCATTCAATATCATGTTCAACATTATGAAGATTTAGAATTTCAACAACGCGTCGTTTAAGCTGATCCGCAGTAACTTCAGTAGAATAACGGAAGTTAAAGGTTACTGTCATGCTGCCAGGTACAACATTGGTTGCTCCAGTACCTGCTTGAATATTGGAAATCTGAAAAGAAGTTGCTGGGAAATACTCATTGCCATTGTCCCAAACAGTATCACATAATTCAGATAAGGCTTTTGATGCAGTATGAATTGGGTTAATGGCTAAATGTGGATAGGCAACATGACCTTGCTTACCTTTTACAGTTAATACTGCATTTAATGAGCCACGACGACCATTTTTTACTATATCCCCCAACGTATCTGTACTTGAAGGCTCACCTACCAGACACCATGTCATTTTTTCATTACGTGCTTCTAAAGTTTCAACTACTTTAACCGTACCATTGATAGAAGGGCCTTCTTCATCAGAAGTAATTAAAAAAGCAATAGAACCTTTATGGTTGGGATGATTTTTCACAAAACGTTCTGATGCAACCACCATTGCGGCCAATGCTGTTTTCATATCAGCACTACCACGACCATAAAGTTTACCATCTCGAATTTCAGGTAAGAATGGATCAGACTCCCATGCATCTAGATGCCCTGTAGGTACCACATCGGTATGACCTGCAAAACAGAAAACTGGAGATGCTGTTCCGCGTCTTGCCCAAAGATTATCAACATCCTCAAAACGCATATTTTCAATATTAAAGCCGATAGCAGATAGACGATCTGCCATAATGGTTTGGCAAGTGTGATCTATAGGTGTCACAGAAGGCTGGCGAAGAAGTTGTAAACTCAGTTCTAAAGTATCCGAATGATTCATGGACATTGATCAAGTAAGTAAATTGAATAATATAATAGAGGAAGATAAAACCGAATGAAAACCTAAAAACGAGAGAAAGTAGAAAACTATTTAAATCAGCATTAAAAAGCCTTATCTAATTAGATAAGGCTCATGTTGTAGAATAAAATTGAGAATTACAATTTATTTTCAACTTTTTCTGCAGAATTCGATACAGCATCCCCCGCTTTAGAGACATCCTTGCCAACACCTTTAAATGTGTTGCAACCAGCTAAAACAAAAGCGAATAACATTGAAACTGCTAAAATTTTTTTCATTACTATCTCCGTGTTTCACGCGTTAATTAGAATTTTAGTATACGAGTATCTCGTAAATATATCGTTATGCTTTTATGAGTGAATTCGTTAATCCATGTATAAGAAACGTGAATAATTAAGCATTTATGTCAAAAGAAAATACCAGAGGGGGCTTGGCGGTACATATAAAATTGTAGGGTACTTGTGTTGTGATATAAGCCATTACACCACCATTGTGCAACAGGTGAGCTTTGCTCTAGATCTGGACAAATCCATTCATGCCGCTGTAACCGATAATACCCTGTTTCAATATGATGACCCCACTGTCCCAATCGATGTTGAGTATTGATCCATGAGGGAAGTACAGTAAGGTCTGCAAGATTTGGCAAATAAAGTTGTCCTTTCATTATAGCCAGCCTCTTTTCAATTTTAAAATCTAAAGCCTGTGTAAATTGAAATTGTTTTTTTGAGAAATGATTAAGTTTTCGTAAAAGAGTGTCACTACGGTTTAGACCATACCAATGCATTAATTGTAAGTTTGATTCGCCTAAATAGTACTTTAAAGCAACTTCCCAATGCTCGATCTGTTTTGTGGCCTGATTACGAACAAGGAAATCAATTTCGCCTAATGTATTCTTTGCTTCAATGATTTGGATACTATGCTGAATGAGTTGATAATGTTGATTGGCTTCATCTTGCAACCAGAACCAAAATAAATATTCAAAACGTAACCCTAAACGTGTACTTTTGAGTTGTTGCAAAAATTCAATGAGTGGGGTGGGGTCGTGATCGAGTTGATCTAAGCGCGTTTGAAAATCTATATATTGTTGTTGCCAAAACCCCGTGTCGTGTACTTCAAAACGATTTTTAATTTCTAATTCATCAGGCAGATGCTGAATAATATTGGGACTGGCAATGCAAAAAGCCAATTGACGAACAAGAGGGTGTTTGTACTTTAACCAAGGCTCAAAGTAGTCTGTCATTGTATGCTGTCCTAAGCTGAGGACTCACTCAGTTTATTTTTAAAGAAAAGGTTTTTAGTGTATTGAGATTCAAGCAAATAAGTAGATATACATGCAAGCTCAATTTGACTGTATTGGAAATGATGAACATCGTGATTTTAAAATACAATGATTTCAATTGATTTAAAATATACTGGCAAAATCATTTGGGCGGTATACTAGTCGAATGGGCAGATTGAGTTAATCTATGAAAGTTTTGTTTTGGCGAACATTGGTGATTGTTTTTATTGTACTCGGGTTTATCGGGGCAATATTACCGGGAATGCCAACGACAGTTTTCCTCATCTTGGCAGCTTGGGCGGCATCAAAAGGTTGGCCACAGGTTGATGCTTGGTTACTCAATCATCCCAAATATGGTGCAACGCTTCGTGCATGGCGTGAAAATGGCACAGTACCACGTAAAGCAAAGTGGATCGCCAGTATTATGATGTTGATCAGTGGGGTGATTATGTTATTCACCAATGCGCCATTGGCTGTGAAAATTTTTACCGATGTGACCATGTTAATTGTGGCTATCTGGCTTTGGTTACGTCCTGAACCAAAACTTACTATAAAAAATCTGAATGAAGTGGATAAATCCGAATAGCCTTTATTCGGTATTTTTAATCACTGAAAATCTTATTAAGTCTAGATGAAATGAATAATACGATTAAAATAGTGATTAAATGATCAGCTAAATTTATTTAAATACAGGTTTTAAAACTTTATAAATAGATAAATAATAAACAAAAAACACCAATTAAAACAAAAATGATCTATTTTTTAATCACTCAAACCTAAAATAGGTAAAACATCGAGAAAAGCGTTTGACACTCAGTAAAGATTCTCTATAATGCACCTCACAAACGATGAAGTCGTTAGGGCGCTTAGCTCAGTTGGTAGAGCGTCTGCCTTACAAGCAGAATGTCGGCGGTTCGATCCCGTCAGCGCCCACCAAGCTTTAACGTTGAATTTTTTAGTGCAGCGGTAGTTCAGTTGGTTAGAATATCGGCCTGTCACGCCGAGGGTCGCGGGTTCGAGTCCCGTCCGCTGCGCCACTTAAATTCAATCATCGTATGTGTAGCAATTTTATTGTTAAAAGTGCAGCGGTAGTTCAGTTGGTTAGAATATCGGCCTGTCACGCCGAGGGTCGCGGGTTCGAGTCCCGTCCGCTGCGCCACTTTACAATGATTTTGTAGTAAGATGTAATACCTAATTAGAATTTAAATAGTTTTTTATTTTTTCTAGTTTAGGGCGCTTAGCTCAGTTGGTAGAGCGTCTGCCTTACAAGCAGAATGTCGGCGGTTCGATCCCGTCAGCGCCCACCATATACAACGCAGCGGTAGTTCAGTTGGTTAGAATATCGGCCTGTCACGCCGAGGGTCGCGGGTTCGAGTCCCGTCCGCTGCGCCATTTATCTTTTTTCCTGAGATCAAGATATTTGGAAGTATAGGAATTTGAAAGAGAATTTTGTTTTCTTTTATCTTCTGATAAAGTAATATTGTGATGATCCTCACTAAGGGCGCTTAGCTCAGTTGGTAGAGCGTCTGCCTTACAAGCAGAATGTCGGCGGTTCGATCCCGTCAGCGCCCACCATATACAACGCAGCGGTAGTTCAGTTGGTTAGAATATCGGCCTGTCACGCCGAGGGTCGCGGGTTCGAGTCCCGTCCGCTGCGCCATTTATCTTTTTTCCTGAGATTAAGATATTTGGAACTGTAAGAATTCAAAGTTTTTGATTTTTAAAGATCAAATATTATATGCTTTGTATAGCTTATCCCCATCTTTAGGATAGAACTTAAAATTAAATCATCGATTTTCTATAGGTTCAAACAGAGTTAACAACTTTGTTCATCCTCGCTCAGGGCGCTTAGCTCAGTTGGTAGAGCGTCTGCCTTACAAGCAGAATGTCGGCGGTTCGATCCCGTCAGCGCCCACCATGTTTTCCGATCTAGTTATTTGTTTAGAACTTCTATATAATATATAAGCATAAGTATTTTAAGAATAAATTTTCAATGAGAAATCCATATCAACGTAAAGCTGCGTCCGCAACTCAAAAAAACTCAGTACAAACTCTAGATCAATACAAACATTTTGTGGAAACGATTGTTTCACAAACTAAGGTTTTTGTACTTTATGATGATGGTTGGGCTTTATGTGCATCACCTACCGGGCAACAGTCTTTAGCCGTTTGGCAAAGCCGAAATTTGGCACAAATTTTGATTAAAGATAACTGGAGCCGTTATGCGGTTCAAGAAATTGAACTCATTGTTTTTATTGAACAGATGATTCCTTTTATTAAACAAAATAATACTGCGATTTCTATAAATTTAACCCCAGAAGGGCAAAATATTTTAGTTTCAACAAATAAATTTCTACTTGATATAAAGAATTATTTATATCGAATGTATACGACTCAACCAGAACTATTTCAAAACAATAAGCGCTTGCCTTTACCACGTAAAATTCGCTTACATTAGTAAAGTCGTATACATAATCAACGTGATTGCGTTGTGCATTTTAATATTCGCCTAAAATCCAACCACTGATATAGGCAAAATACTCTCTTAACCATGCGTTATAGCGTGTCCTGAGTGGGGTTTCAGCGCCTACTGTAATGAAATTGTGATAGCCTTGTTTTCTTGCGATTGCTGCGGCACGTAAAGTATGAAAATCACTGGTGACAATTGCAATTTTAGAATTTAAAGTCAAATCATGTTCTTTTAAAATCGCTTGGCTATTTTTAAGATTTAAGTCAGTACTGGTGCTTTTATTTTCTTGTAAGATTCTACTGGCTTTGATTTGCAGATTTTCTTGTAAATATTGCGACATAATTTCTGCTTCAGTTTTTTCTTCACCAAAATCTAAACCACCACTGACAATGATCCAAGCCTGTGACTGTTGTTTGGCAATTTTACCCGCTTGATCTAAACGTTTTGCAAGAGTCGGTGAGGCTTTTCCTTGGGTAATGCCACTGCCTAAAACAATAAGCGCTTGTAGATCATTTTCTGTTGTGTTTTGTTGGGATTTCAAGTGGATATAGCTAAAGAAGCCGATTAAGCTGACTACCCAAATTGTAAATAGAACCCATCCTAAACGCCAGATTTTCTTTAACTTTAAGTGTTGTGCTAAATACTGCTGAATGCGTTGACTCCATAGCGCTGTAGTGATAAAGACTAAGCCAATCAGCAAAGGGAGTATAGTTCCTAAGTGGATTTTTTTATATAAAATTAAAATAAATCCATCGAGGAATAAGACAAATCCCAGCAAAAAAAAGACAATGTAGAAGAGTTTATTGTTATACATGGGTGAAAACAAATCATTAAAAATTAGTCTAATTCTAAACGAAATCTGTGCATTTATTATATATGAATCAAAAAAAACCGAGCAATTGAGCTCGGTTTTGGTGGGTAAATTTATTCAATAGACCCTAATAAACATCACGACGATAACGACCATCTAAACGTAATTGTTCAACTGTGTCTTCTCCAAGGATATCAATTAAAGCGAGATCAACATCAGTCGCCATACCATTGATACTGCCACAGACATAGATCACCGCATCATTTGCAATCCATTTTTTCAGTTCTTCGGCATGATCACGCAGTTTATGATGTACATAAATTTTTTCAGCTTGATCACGAGAGAAAGCTAAATCAATACGTTTTAGCATTGCTGTATTTTGCCAAGCTTGAATTGTATCTTTAAAGAAATAATCGTTTGCTTGTTGGCGTTCACCAAAAATCAACCAGTTTTCAGTATAGTCCATACGGACACGGGCATGAATCAAACTCATTAATCCAGCAATTCCTGTACCATTTCCAATGCAAATAATCGGACGGTTATCCGTAATTAAATGGAATGATTCATTATTACGAATTCTCAACGCAATTTTATCACGTAATTGAACATGTTCCGTCAGCCAACCAGAGCCTAGACCAAGTTCACCTTGAGCATTCAGTTGCTGGCGAACTACTAAACGCAATACTTGCTGACTTGGAATACTGGCAATCGAATACTCACGAGTAGGTAGTGCAGGGAGTTGCTCTAGTAAATGCTGCATGTTGGCAAAAGGTTCAACATCAACCGTTAAATCGCGATCCCAAAGTGCTTCTTGAATACTTTGCTCGAGTGAATCCACGGTTGTATCTGCATGAACTTGATATTTATTTAAAAACAATTGAATACGTTCAGGACTATTCCCAGTTTGAATTTCTGCAATATCGCCAGCTTGCCAATCCGTATCATAGCTTGTTTGTAATTCAAGATTAAATGCGGGTGCGCCTAAGCTGTTTGGATTGAGTAATTCTCGTTTTGTTAGACGCCATTGATCAAATACTTTATCAATAGACATTGTTTGTAGATCGAGTTTTGTGGCTTTTGCTAAAGCATCATTCCAATGTTGGATATCTGCATTATTACCATTGTTGACTTCAAGCGTAGCAAACAATTGTTGCGCGCCAGAATGTTTTAACCATGCATCTATGCGATGCCCAAAGCTACAATAGGTCTCAGGATAGTCTTGTGAACCCAATGCTAGAACCGCATATTTCAAATGCGAAAGATCCAATGATGTAGCCATAAGCTTTTTCTCAAAGTGCGAGGCTAAGTCAGGTGCTTCACCTGTACCATAGGTACTTGCAATCAAGAGAATTTGTTTGGCTTGCTTGAGGTCATCTTCAGAGATTTGTTGTACAGCTTTTACTGTTGTTGGCTGATGGGCTTCTTGCAGACTGGTTGAGGTGCGCCATGCCAATTGCTCAGACATTCCTGTTTGAGAGGCATAAGCAATTAACCAAGGTGTTGCGTTGGGATCAATTTGAATCGCTGAACCAGATTGTTTTGCAGCAAGGGTGAGTCGCTTTTGCTTACGACGTTTTAAATACAGCATCCATCCAGTAACAAAAAATAATGGCATTGCCAATGCTGCAAGCATTGCGATGAATTGAAAAACTGGGCCAAAGAAACTACCACGGTGCACAGGGAGCATACTTCCCATGATTTTTTCATTGAGTGGTTTACTTTCGTATAAGTCTAATTTTTCAATTTGTGCAGTTTGATAGTTATAGGTTGCTTTGTTTCGTGCACGCTCATGTTGTGGAATAGCATCAACAAAGGTGAGTTCAACTTTACCATCTGGCTTTTTAGGAATCGAAACAGTTAGTGTCGAATAGTCACGTTTAATTTGAGCATTAAACCCATTCCATGTTTGAGTAAGTACATGTTGAATTTGTTCTGGTTTTAAACCTTCTTTATTCTCATGCTTATTTTCACGACCTGATTGTGCTTGATGACCTGCCGTTGGATTTTGCTTTTCGCCATGTTGTTGTTGAGGATTGCCAGAAGCCCCTTGACGTCCTTGACCTTCTCCACCGCGTACCGCTTGCATTTCAGGCTGAGGTCGTTCAACCCCCATTACTTTAAACATACCATTACGCCACCAGTCATACGACCAATACAGCCCTGTACATGCTAAAAGTAAATAAAAGATCACCACCCATGTTCCGACAACAGCATGTAGATCCCAAAGGAAATTACGACCTTTGAGTTTAGGCTTAATGGCAAACCATTGTTTAAAAGAATGCTTTTTCGGCCAGCGTAAATAGAGACCACTGAGTACAAAGAAAATTAACATCAAGGTACTGGCACCAGTAATTTGTTTACCGACTTCACCCACAGTTAAGTTACGATGTAATTGCTGTATAAATTGAAAAAAATCTTTGCCTTTCACTTCAGGAAGAACTTCGGCCGTGTAAGGGTTTACCATCATGGTATAACCTCTACGTGCGCCTTCTTTGACAATATTAATATTTGAAGCTTCTTCAGCGGCTTTCGCAACCGTAATACTGTTGATCTTCATTTCAGGGTTTTGGGTTTGGAAATGCTGATAAATTTCAGCAGGCGTGAGTTTTGCCTGATTTTCAACTTTTACCGTGTAGCTATCTGGGTTTAACCATCTTTGAATAGGTTGTTCATAAGAATAGATTGCACCAGTCACTCCCATAATTGAGAGAATTAAACCAGCTGTAATCCCTAGAAACCAGTGAATTTGAAAAAAAGTCTTTTTAAACATGGCAATGCAAAGGGCAGAATATTTTTGATAGCAAATTATAGCTGAATAAATTGGAGAGATAATGAATTTTGCAGATAATATTTATTCTCATTATCATTTTTATTAAAATAGCGAAGTACAAAAAACCTCCAAAAATGGAGGTCTTTTAAAATTTTAAATTAAAGTGTCTTGGGTTCACCAACAACTTCTTTTAAATGTTTACGCAGTGTTTCAAAGGGGAAATTCTTGCTATCCATACGTTTAGGTAGAATATATGCGCCTTGTTGGCCTTTTACTTTAAAGTTTACCAGTAAGAATTCAGGGGTGTTGTACCATTCATAAATGTCTTTCCAAGCCACTGTTCCAACACCTTCTTGTACACCCATTTGTTGACGCATCACAATACCGCTTGGCTGTACACCTAATTTTACACCTTTGATTTCCTGAACTGGAAATTCATTCATCTTGCGTTTTACATACCATTCAAGACCGAACTTGCGAACCAAAAGATAGATGGCAACTGCAGCAAGAACCACCCAAAAAATAATGGTTGAATAGTTTTTAATTAAAGCGATGCCAAGTAATGAGAGTGTGACTGCTACACCCATGATTGCCCAAGCTTTAATCCCAATTTTATTGGTACTACGCCAAATTGCAAGTTGAGCGCCGCGTTGTTCGGCTTCCGAAACTTCGTACGGAACAGGTTGTAAGGTATAAGCGTAAATATTCTTGGCAGTCATAGTGTCAGTAATGTATGTAAATCTAGTCAGAGTTTAGCACTAAATCTCAAGATTTAGTGCACCTATTGTACCAAATAACGATGCAATTTTGATGCAGATTTATAAAGAAGCCAATTCAGTAGATTGATCATCTCGTTCATGGCTTAAATTTTGTTTCAAGCTACTCAGTTGCTTTAAAATACTGAACATTAATGACAATTGTTGAAGAATAATGAGTGATTTAGAGTCTTCTGACTCAGATTGGCTTAAACGGGCACGAATGGCTTTCAACATATTATGCGCGGTTAAATCAGGCATTTCATCCCGTAATAAAGCCCCAGAGATATCATCTAAAGCTTGATCCAATAGATTAAGTACCTGTTGGTCTTTCACTTGCTCACGATGTGCACCGAGTGCTGCGATATAGCTAAGGAATGTATGATTTAGACATAAGAACTCAAAAGCTAAGCTTTTTTGACTTGGGTCAAAATCTGGTTCAGTGGCAAGGGTTGAAATCAGTGAGGCAACATCTGCATCGCGATTATGCGCAGCACGACGAACAATTCGATAATCTAAACTATTGTTGCGTCCCTGATGATATTGAACGACAACGTTTGCCAAATAATTGCATTGAGCTTCCAGTGAGCGTTGAATGGTGCGGGGTAAACGACGGAACTTCCAGTCAGGGAAAATAAAACTGACACCGAACCAGGCGAGGGCACAGCCAATAACAGTGTCGATCATACGGGGCAGAGCGGCTTCATACCCCAATCCGTCCAAGTTGAAATTGATCAATGCCATGATGGTAATAAAGGCTGTGGCTTGAGCATATTGTTTACTGCGTAAATCAAAAAACAATACACCACTGAGTACGAGTAATAAGAGTTGTCCTTCAATAGATGGCACAAAATACAAAATCATATAACCTAAAATAATACCACCCAATGTTCCAATAATCCGTAATCTCAAACGACGCTTGGTGGCGTTAAAGTTCGGTTGACTGACAAACAGCGCGGTTAATAGAATCCAGTAACCGTATTCAATATTGGTGAGTTGCACAAAAACGTAGCCAATAAACAAAACAATCGAAACGCGAATTGCATGTCTAAAAAGTACAGACTCGGGGGTTAAATTTTGTTTGATTCGAATGGCAATATCATCCCATCCTTTGAGGTCATCATCTTTGAGTTGGTTTTCAAAATTTTTACTTTGATCGTATTTTATATGTCGTTCAGTTTCGAGATTTTGTAATTGTGCATCAATCGACTTTAAGTTTTGATAAAGCGCAAACAGTGAATTGACCCAAATTAAGTCATAATTTTCTTCTTTTTTGAGTTTATCCAGCGAGTATCTGAGGTTTTTAAAAGCATGCTCAAAACGGACATTATGCTGGTAGGTGGTACGGTGTAAGATACTATCGCTTAGATCCTTGCAGGCTTTGCCTTGCAGCGCTAAAATGCGTTGAAAACGAAATAACACATCACTATGTTCAAACATTTTGGCCAGCTTTTGATAATCAATATGTGCTGAATCGGCCCGTTCATGAATATCTTGTGCAACAAAGTAATATTGTAAACTACGACGCGTATCTCGTTGACCTCGGTCACCCTTTAAACGCGTCAACAAGGCAGTACGCATATCATTAAAAATGCTGATGAGCTGCCCATTTTCCATAGACAAACTAATCATACTGTCTTGATAGCTGGTTGGTGTCATATCGACATCAAACAAATTGGATTTGGAAAATAGAAAATTACCTAATGATGAAAAACATTGAGACAATTTGTCTTGAACTTGCCGTACAGGGAACAGTAAAAAACTGATGGTTGAAATAAGCCCATACCAAATTGCACCAACCACCAATAGACTTGGCTGGATATACCATTGATCAAATAAATGCACCCCAAGCATGGAATACACAGAAACCACCAAACAGCCATAAGAAATGGTGGCATAGCGACGTCCCAAAGAACCCAATAAAATCCAACCGATACAAGAAACAATCAAACCTAAGGCAAACAGAATAGGGTAAGGAAAGAGCAGGCTCACTGAGGCAGCGGTGATAAAGAATCCAATATAGGTATAGATCAAATTCATGATACGTACAGAGAAGCGATCGTCTATATCACTGAGACCTGCTGCAACCACACCTAATGTAAGAGGAATAGTCATTAACTGCTGCCCCAACAGATAAGGTACAAATGCAGTCCCTGTAAAGGCAATGATCATTCTCAAGTTATACATGAAACTTGTGTTGTAGGTTGCTTTTCTGAGTTTTAACAGCCAAGTGTTCAAAGGAAATCCTTGTTAAATCAATAGGGTGTTATTTACTTGGGCAATGCGATTTGGCTTATATGGCTTTTCACTTATCTTTGTGACAAATCATACAATGGACAGTGTAAACTTGTCTGCAACATTCCTTATCAAATTATAAACCATCTATGTCTGAAAAAAACGTTGGTCAGCAGTATTCAACGGGCTGGATTATGCTTTTGGCTTTATTTACCTCTTTGGGCCCATTATCCATTGATATGTATTTGCCAGCATTGCCACAAATGGCGCAAGATTTTAATGTGACGACCCAGCAGATCGCCAATACCTTGCCGGCGTATTTTTTTGGTCTTGCTGTTGGTCAATTGATTTATGGACCAATCAGTGACCGTATCGGGCGTAAGAAACCGCTTTATTTTGGTATGACCTTGTTTGCTTTTGCTAGCTTGTTGTGTGTTTTAGCACCTGATCATTGGTCGTTGATTGCCGCACGTGTTTTACAAGCCTTAGGGGGCTGTGTGGGGGTGGTGATGGCACGGGCTGCAATTCGAGACCGTTTAGATGTGCAAGGTTCGGCGCAAGCTTTTTCCAGTATGATGATTGTGATGGGGATTGCCCCAATTCTTGCTCCAACCTTGGGTGCAGTGATTCTACAATTCTTTAGTTGGCAAAGTGTATTTATCGCTTTGTTTATAATTGGATTATTTTGCTTGTTTTGTGTACATTTTTACTTTAAAGAAACACTAGAATCAGAACGCAGGTTGCATCTCAATTTTAAACAAGTTTTTATCCTCTATGCTTCTATTTTTAAAGACCGAAGCTTTCGTTTTCCAATGTTGGCAGGTTGTTTTACCGGAGCAGCATTATTTTGTTATATCAGTTCCGCAGCAGCAGTGTTGATGGATGGCTATCATTTAACTCAGCAACAGTTTGCTATTGCCTTTGGTTTTAATGCTTTCGGTATTATTTTGCTGTCTTCTATCAATAAGCATTTAGCCAACCGACTCTCGGTGATTCTACGTTTAAAAATTGGTGGTGTGATTCAAGTAATAGGTGGGCTGATTGTTGTCTATGCAGGTTTCATGTCTATTGCGCCACTGGCGATTGTGATGTTGGGTTTATTCCTTACGGTTTCAGGTATTGGTTTTACTGGGCCGAATGCGATGGCATTAGCGATGTCTGAACAAGGCTCAAGAGCAGGAACTGCAAGTGCAATTATGGGCAGTATGCAGTTTGCTTGTGGTCTATTGGGTGGTGTTATATTGAATTTTCTCGTATGGAATCATTTATTGAATATGGGAATTTTGATGTTGGCTTTTACAGTCGCTGGGTTTATGGCGATTTTAAAAGTGGCTCAACAGTTCAAAATGAAGCAAACTTCACATTGAGCAGATGTTTAACCAGAGATTGTCTTACTTATTGACACTACAAAAAAGTGAAAATTGTTTTATCAACTACAAGGTGATTTATACATTTTTATTGAGGCATGATTTTAATTGCAAGTTTTAAAATTTTTTGTCTTAGAACGAGTACACAAAGCACATGTAAGTTTTATCAGCAGAAACGCTAGAAACATAAACGCCAGAAAAACAAAAGCCGACGATTCGAGTGATGAGTAAATCGTCGGCCAAAATACTTCGTTATAAAGATTCAGGCTGCTAAGTTGAATCTTAAGAAGCATAAGTTTTTAGTTTCTCTGAGAGAAGGTCTCCAAATTTTTTTGCGGATGCCGTGCAATCAATTTGGTTGCTGCAGACCTTATACTTATATAACGACAACAGTTTCAAATTGGTTGACAAGAAAATGAAAAAAAGTTGAAAAAAAATTATAATATTGTTCTTTATGCAATCAAGGCTGTATTCATGGTGTCTTTAAACAAATATTTTTTGTGGTTTTTGCTGCTTTGTTTAGTCTTGACCATGATTGCAGGTGTATTGGCTGCATTATTGCCCAATGAAATTGCTGGCGTGTTAACCGCAATACCTTATTTGATTGCGATGATTATCGTGTTATATCGTTTTCTCAAACAACAACGCCGTGCGCCTACAGACCAAGAGCGTAAAAAACTGACCCTTGGTTATACTGCAATATTTTGGGGCTATAATTTACTTGGGGTATTTGCGGGTGTTTGGTTTTTTTCTCAGAATGATCCAGAAGTGTGGAAAACCTTTGTGATGTATCTGCAAAATACTCAATTTTTGCTCACTGCATTGATCATGTTGCTGATGTTAGCAATCCCTTTATATTTAATTACCTATTGGTTTTATGGAAAGCAAGCGCAGCGTATGGCAGCTAAAATGTTTGGTCAATGAGCTATTTAAATTGTTGACTTTACTTTGAGAAATCAAAGTCATTGATGAAATTTGTATTAATACAAATAAGTAAAAAATAAATCTTATTTTTAAGCTATGGATATGCTGTTAGTGTACGAACATATCCATAAATTCGCGTAATTCTTGAATGGCAATTTCAATGTCTGTTGTTAACCACGTCGGTTCAAAGATCCCTGCATAATGTTCTAAACGATCTTGAGGTACAACAAGTCGTATAGGGCAGTCTTCTTCAAGTAAACGCCATGGCACGATTGGAACTTCGTTATCCAGAAATGGCACAATATTGCGAATATCAATAATCATGGCATTGATACATTCTGGGAATGGCATAACTGATAATTCATCTGTACGGCGACGGAAATACTCCAAATCGCCCCATTTTAGAATATAACTTGGCTTATTAAATTCAATAATTCCAATGAGATGATCATCTCTTGAGGTATGTGTGAAGCATTGATGCGTGACATCAGTGTCCAAGTCCAACTCGACACTTTGTCGTTGATAAGCCATATCTACAATAGCCAAAAAATGGGGTACATATTATAGCTCATTTATCTTTCAAGAACTGCCCGAATTAAAATTTACTTTTGCTTAAAATATTTTTACACACAGATCACAAATAGCCTGTTAGTATAAAAATACATCAATTGATGGAGGTGGACGTCATGAAACACGATTTCAATAAACCATCTTATGTAACAAGTACTGAAGATATAACGCATAAGAATCGCTTACCCATTTATATGCTAATTCTTGTGGGGCTATTTCTCGTTTCCTTGCTTGTTTACATGATCGCTGACTGGCTTTAATTTTTATTTATCACATATAAATAAAATATTCATAAGACAAGACTCTAGCTTTAAAGCTGGAGTTTTTTATTTTTTGCATGCTTTTGTTGTATTTATGCAGTTAAATTTGCTCGTTATATAAGCAATAGATAAAGTAGAAGAGTAATTCATCAAGTATTCAATTCAAATAAAGAATGTTGCTTAAAGTCATTTGAGCACGCTCATATTGCTATAAATCTATAACTTGAGGGAATAAAAATGAATGAAATTTTACAAACAAGGGGTCGATTTGATGCCATGTATTATTGGGATCAATTCCATCCGATTCTTGCTGCTGTAGCCATCCTTATTGTTGGATGGATTATTGCACTTATTGTTGCAGCAGGAATTAAAAAAATCCTAGAAAAATTAGGTACAAATACAAAATTATCTTCCGCAACAGGTCATCGTTCAAATATTGAAAATATTCTTTCACGAATTATTTTTTGGGTCGTGATGGTGATTGCTGTGATTGGTGCATTAAATGTGCTTAATCTTACCAGCGTAAGTAGCCCATTCAGTTTGATGATTCAGCAATTCTTATTATTTATTCCACAATTACTTGCTGCTGTAGCTATTGGATTTATTGGTTGGATTGTAGCAAATCTGGTTAAAGTTGGTTTAAAAAAAGCGTTGGATCGTACTCAGCTTGATGAAAAATTAAGTGCAGATGTGGGAGTGAGCCCGATCAGCCAAAATATCGCTGATATTGTTTATTGGCTCATTTTATTACTATTCTTACCAATTGTTTTGTCAATTCTAGGTTTACAAGGTTTATTGCTTCCAGTGCAGAATATGTTGACTGAAGCAGTCTCTTATATTCCAAATATTTTCATTGCGGGTGTAATCGTCTTTGTAGGCTATATCTTGGCAAAAATCCTACGAGGGATTGTCGAAGGTTTAATCAACAGTTTAAATTTACAAACCCAAATTGAAAAGGTAGGACTATTTAAAAACTCAAATCAAGGTTTAGCTAAGTTTTTAGGTTCTTTTGTTTTCGCAATTGTCATGATTACTGCTTTAATTGTGGCATTTGAAGCACTTGGTATACAAGCTATTTCACAGCCGGCAACCGCTATGCTGGGTGAAATCATGTATGCGATTCCACATATTATTGCAGCTGGATTAATTTTAATTGTGGCTTATGTGGTGTCTCGTTTTGTGGGGCGTTTGGTTTCAGAAGTTGTTGCTGGAACAGGTGTTGATGAGATTCCTGCAAAATTAGATTTGCAACGCTTTTTGGGTGACACTAAAGTTTCTTGTATCATTGGTTATCTGATTGTTTTCTTTACCATGTTATTTGCAGTTTCCGAAGCGGCAAATCGACTTGGATTTGAACAAGTCAGTCATTTGATCTCCATGTTTATTTACTTTGGTGCCAACATTTTGTTAGGCGCAGTAATTTTGGTGATTGGTTTTTGGTTGGCCAATATCGTGGCGAATGTGGTACAGCGTGGTGAGTACAATAGCTCAAGATGGTTAGGCAACTTGGTTCGGGTTTTGATCATGGGCTTGGTTATCGCAATGGGCTTAAAAGCTATGGGAATTGCTGACTCGATTGTTAACCTTGCATTTGGTTTAACCTTGGGTTCTGTTGCGGTTGCTTTTGCATTGGCTTTTGGTCTAGGTGGCCGTCAACCTGCAGAACGCGTTTTAACCGATTTAATTGATAAAGCCAAGAAAGAGGCAAATCAGCCGAATCCTTTAAAGCAAGAAAATACTTATTCATCACAGCCAAGTAGTACAGATGCTACGCAAGTAACAGCAGATACTCCTACGATTGAAAATGAGTACAAATCACTTACTGATTCGCTCAAACAGGATAAAGATGACCCGAATTAACATTTAAATTCTTTTAAAGATCGATCAGGATTGATGCTTGATCGATCTTTTTATTTTTAGGGCAAAAGTGAGAGGAAAATAAAGATGTCAAAGAAAAAGCCAAATAATTTTATTGCGCCGATTGTGATTGCAGGAATCACTGTAGGTTTTTTAGCAAGTGCTTATAAATTTGTATTTGCAAAACCCAAAAAGCAACCATCAGAAATCGTTAAGCAACAACATGAATCTCAAAACAAATCTCAAGAGTGATTGTATTTGCAACGCATGAATTTTATCGGCTTTTTTAAAGAAAATAGATAGACATCAGATGATTTATTGTCTAAATTTGATGGATAAATATGTAGGCGATATAAAATTTATATATCTGATAAATATCATTTTCAAAGGAATTGAAATGAAGATAATCTTTTTTTTAAACAAAATTCATCAGTCGTTATTTGCAAAAAACAATGATCTAAAGTCGATGGACTTGGCGATTCAACGGGTGACGCAGAAGCAGCAAATCCAAAGCCATCTTATTTTATTTAAAACAGATTATTTAGAATAAGCTTTCTATTGATCACTTTAGATTAAACATATTCTGAAGCGGCATGTGCTGAAGCCCATGCCCACTGAAAATTAAAACCGCCTAAATGACCTGTCACATCTAATATCTCACCAATAAAAAATAAACCTTTTTGTTTTTTACTTTCCATGGTTTTTGATGAAACTTCAGCGGTGTTGACACCACCTAAAGTGACTTCTGCAGTACGATAACCTTCAGTGCCAGAAGGCTTAACTTCAAATTTCTGTAATTTATTGGCTATATTTTCTAGTTTTTCATCACTTAATTGTCCAATCGCCGTTTCAGCCCACTCGGACCAAATGAGATTTTGGAGTTCAATCACCACACTTTTAGGTAGATGTTCAGTCAGTAAGGTTCTGATTAACACCTTCGGTTGGCTTTGCTTTTTGCGCTTTAAAAAATCAAACAGCTCAAGACTTGGTAGAAAGTTAATGTGGAATGCTTGTCCTGCATGCCAATAATTTGAAAGTTGTAATGAGCTTGGTCCGCTTAAGCCACGATGTGTAAACAACAACGCTTCAGTAAATGCAATTAGCTCGTTAGAAAGCGTGGCTTCAACCGCATTCCCGCTTAAACGAGTCGTAACTTCTTTAAATTGATCTGAAAAAGTGAAGGGAACTAAACCTGCGCGTGTAGGATAGATATGATGCCCAAATTGTTTGGCAATTTCATAGCCGATGCCAGAGCCACCCAATGTTGGTATAGATAAGCCACCTGAGGCAACAACAACAGATTCAGCTTGAAAATAGCCTAAATTGGTGGCGACTTGAAAAGTCTGATCGTCAACGGTATTTATCGCTTTGACTTCACAACTAGTTTTGATCTCAACACGATGTGTTTTTTCACATTCGTTGAGCAGCATGCTTAAGATTTCTTTTGCGCCATTTAAGGTAAACAGTTGTCCATGTTTGCGTTCTTCGTAGTCAATGCCATATTCACAGACCATTCCAATAAAGTCCCAATTGGTATAACGCGTCAGGGCAGAGATGACAAAATGTGGGTTATGTGAAATAAAATTTTCAGGCTCGACATAAAGATTGGTGAAGTTGCATTTACCACCACCTGACATGAGGATTTTTTTACCAATTTTATTGGCTTTCTCAACCACTAAGACTTTACGACCACGGGCAGCTGCTTTTGCCGCAAGCATTAAACCTGAAGCACCTGCGCCGAGGACAATCACATCATATTGGTTAGAAGACATATTACACTCATGGAATCTTTGAGCATGGGATTATAGACAAATTTAAATTAATTTTCAGGACAAATATAAACTGATGTGATTCAGCTACGTCCTTGCAAACCACCACTATGCAGGATCAAAATTTTTGAATTTTCTTTAAAGTAACCTTTTGAAATCAAATCAAAAACTCCATAAAACATTTTTCCAGTATAAATCTGTTCAAGCGGAATGCGATATTGCTGCTCAAAGTTATTTATAAAGCTAAGTAATTCATCATTGGTTTTGGCATAACCTCCAAAACAATAATCATCCAATATTTGCCAATTTTTTTTATGAGTGAGTTGACTGATATCTTGTTGTAAAAAATCACCTTTAAGTGCTGAAAATCCTAAAATTTCCTGCTGCGGTGAACTTGCGTTAATCAGACCGGTCATTGTGCCACCTGTTCCTACCGCACAGCAAATTACATCATAATGATTTAAATCTTTTATAGTTAAAATTTCCTGACAACCTTGTATAGCAAGCTCATTGGTTCCACCTTCAGGAATAATATAAGTGTTCGGATAATGTTGGGTTAATTCATCTATCCAGTAATGATTATTTTTTTGCCTATATTTTTCACGTGAAACAAAAACTAGCTGCATACCCAATTGTTGTGCTGTTGTCAGTGTCGGGTTGAGCGGTTTATGCGCTAACTCCTCACCCCTAATTATGCCGATGCTTTTAAATCCAAATAACTGTGCTGCATATGCTGTTGCAGCGATATGATTGGAATAAGCACCACCGAAAGTCAGAATCTGTTTTAGGCCAAGCTGACGTGCTTCAATCAAATTATATTTGAGTTTAAAAAATTTATTGCCAGAAATTTGTGGATGGATTAGATCAAGCCGTTTAACTATAAGTTGAACAGATCCAGCAACATCTAAATTTTGGTAGGGAATAGCTTGGGCAATATGATCAAACATGCTGATTTTTAACTGAATGGGGTTATATGAATCGCTTTGAATTAAGCCTGTTCAAGATATTCTAATCAAACCTGTAAAACAAGACAGGTTTGATTTAGTTTCATCCCTATATGCGTTTTTCAATCTCTAGGTTTTTAACTCAAGCTTTTCAATTAGGCGGATCATGGAGTGCTGGTATCTACGGAAGTCACTACAGACATCCCTGGTCGTAAAAATTCTAAACCTTTCTGATTGGGATCAATCGCGATTCGCACAGAAATACGCTGCACGACCTTGGTAAAATTACCTGTGGTATTGTCAGGTTTAAGTACACTAAACTCAGCACCAGCAGCAGGAGAAATCTGTTCAATACGGCCAGTAAATTTTTGATGTTTCATGGCATCTACTGTAAATGATGCTTTTTGTCCGATGTGCATATCGGCAATTTGTGTTTCTTTGAAATTGGCAATCACCCATGTTTGTTGTGGAATCAGATACATTAACTGGGTTCCAGCTGCAACATATTGTCCCACACGAGGGCTAACTTCGCCCAACTGCCCATCCATTGGTGCCGTAATCAGGCTGTAATCCTTTGTCGTTACCGCTTGATCAAATTGTGCCTTGGCATTGGTGACTTGTGCTTTTAAGCCCGATTGAGCCACTTGTGCTGTTTTTAATGCTTCTTGAGCAACCAATACATTGGCTTCAGCTTGTTTGAGTAAGGCTAAATTATTTTTTACATCCGCAGCCGCTTTGTCTTGCTCTGTTTTGGAGGTTGCACCACTATTTCCCAATTGTTGATAACGATTGAGCTGTGCTGTTGAAAGTTCATAACTTGCTTTGGCTTGTTCAACTTTGGCTTGTGCAGCCACAATGTCCGCTTTACGTTGTTCAATAGTTTGGGTTTGATTGGCTAAAGTGGTGTTGGCCTGATCAACTCCAGCTTCAGCCTGAGTCACTTTTTGATCATAGGTTGTAGTATCAATATGCATTAACGGCTGCCCCTTTTTGACATGGTCAAAATCAGTCACCAACACATCTTTGACATAACCATTAATTTGAGAAGATAAAACTGTGGTTCTGCCTTTGATATAACTATTGTCGGTGGATTCTATGGTGCTATCAAAAGGACCAATTTTCCAAGCGCGCATAATCACAGCAATTCCCACTAACAAGACCAAGAGCATCAACAGCAATGTTCTTTTCGCTGTTGGAATAAGCTTACTGGATGGTGGTGGCGCTGCTGCTGTTGCAGGTGCTTGTGGTGGTGTTACTGCTGTTTGCTCTGTTGGTTTTTGATCTTGCGACATAAGAATTCTCAAATATTTTTTAATACATAGCGTGACATCATGGATCATCTGATCTAGAAATAGCCTGAGATCTGTCTAACTGCTATTGAGGAGCTGTTGCTGTTTTTTGAGTTGATAGCGTGTCCAAGCAATATTAAAGCTACTCCAAATCAACAGTAAAATGGCGAAAATTCCATTTAATGCAATCACATCATTATAGGCACGCACTTGCGCTTCTCGTGTCACAATCTGGTTTAAATTGCGATAAGCTTGGTTCTGTTCAAGTGCTACATCTAAAGTATATTTATTGGCTGCTTGCTGATAGGCTGCAAGTCGTTGTACCACCAATGGATCAGTTGGTGACAAGTCACTGACAATTTCAGCCCGATAATTTTGGGTGCGTAATTGTTGATAGGTTGAAAAAAATGAATTTCCAATTAAACCACCAAAGCTTTGTGTTGCAGAGAACAACACCACAAAAGTGACCATGTGTGATGGGCCTTTTTGTAAGGCATTAATAATCCCTGTCAGCAATAATGGTCCAATAAACATACCACTGGCAAAGCCAACGATAAATTGGCTGCGGTAAAAATTTTCTGGTCGTACATCACTGGTGAGGTGATAGTCTAGAGCGCAGGCAATAAGAACCAAGACCACAGCACCGACCAAGTGCCATGAGATGCGTTCTCTTTTAAAGGTCATGGCGCTAAAAACCGTGCCGAGCACAATGCCAAGAAAAATTACGCTATACAAGGTAACGAACTGATCAGGTCCCATGCCCATAGTTTTTAAAAAGTTAACAGCCGCATAACTTTGCTCAGACATAAGCAAACGAATTGCCAATGCACCAAACACAAACTTAAGTGTGGTGGCTGAGCCTAGCCAACGAGTGATGATAAGTGGATTGACACGGTAATGTTCATAAGTCAGTCCTATAATAATAAGACTGAATCCAGCAATTAAGGCATAACCTAACCATTTGACTTCAAACCACCAAAGGATTGGGCCTTGGGTCAAGACGATACATAGCAGCGCAAAACCAGGTGCAAGTAAGGAAAAAGTGAAAAAATCCTGTTTTTCAAAGACTTCGATTCTTAAGCTGCGTGGCAGTTTTAAAGAAACCACCATTGCCAAACAACATATCGCTAAACCTAACTCAAAGGTATAGAGCACAATCCAGTCATTTACATCGACCAGAGATGGGGAAATGATCCATGCTAGTGGAATACCCAATTGCTGAAAGCCCAGTGCGAGATAAATTCCTCGCCCAAAGTTTTCTCGTTTAAAGGCCTGCATGATGTAATACATGCCTAAAGAACTAAGAGGGGCAGCAACTAAACCACTGATCACACGGACAAATAATGCCATTTCAAAGGTATGCACAAAGATATGCAGCAGCAATACACAAATAAAAAGCACTAAACCAATTTCAGAAAAAAGCCGTAATCCATATTGTTGTCGAGCTTTAAACAGAATCATGTTGGAACTAATATTTGCCATCACATAAGCTGCGGGAATCCATGCGGCTTCTGAAGGCGTTAGCGAGTATTCACCCTGAATAAGTGGTAAATTTGCGGTAATAAAACCATTACTTAAACTGCCTGAAATGGCAACAAACAGACCAATAAAAAAATAAATCAGTTTTTTATGTGTTGGATGAGCGATAGCCGCAGGCGAACCTGGTAAGGTTGGACGCTCTTCAGGTGTCCAATCTGGAGCGGGTTCAAGTAAACGTGGCGATTTATCCATAACTGCCTCAATTACGCCTTGATGCCATCAATTAGTAAGTCGACTGCCCGTGCGGCCAGTTGAACTTGCTCTTCATCGGTTAATCCTTGAAAGGAAGCTCTTAGAATACCCGTAATCAGCGCATAGTCTTTTGGGGTGAGATCTGGTCGGCAAATATGATGGTTAATGGCTTGATCAATCAGCGGTTGAAGAATTGCATCACGCCGTTGGTAAATATCCACCATACTTGGGTCATTACGATCAATCACGCGCCAATATTCCATCAATGCGGTGAGATAAGGCAGATTCTCGACATGGTTGCGAATTAACCGAATCAAACCATCAGGATATTCTGAAAAGCTTTTTGCACGTTCGTCTAGACGAGTTAATGCTTGTTCCATTAAGGCGATGACCAACTCACGGCGATCTTGAAAATTTCGATAAAAGGTTGCTCGTCCAACACCAGCTTCATCAATCACAAGCTGTAATGGCGCACGAATCCCTTGTTTACGGAATATTTTCAGTGCAGCATTGAGCAAATCTTCGCGATTTTGTGCCGCTTGTTTTTGACGTATACGCATAGGGGAAATTGCATTAAATTTTATTATGATATTTAACGGACATTTTTGTCCGTTGTAAATTACTAACTCTGTGGATTTTTGTAAATAGCAGCTTTAAAGTGAATGAGATTGGTTAGAATGACTTATGGCAATGATTAATAAATCGTATAAATAGGTTTAGATTTCTAAATATTTACCCTTTAAAATAAAACAATAAGTGTGCTGAAATTGTGAAAATTTTTAAAAATATTGTTATTTCGATCTGCTGCATCGGTGTATTAGTTTTCAATGCCTGTACGCCATCTGAGAAAAAAGCAGATCAGGCCACATCTTCAAGAAAATCATCAGATCAACAGATTGAACAACAATTCAAGCTTTGGAAGGCGCAACAAGACCCCCAATTATTGGCAGATTATTATCAGTTTATGTCGCAGTATTTAAAACACCCGCCTAGTCTGATGGAGCTGACAACCAGCCGAAACTATATGCCAGAACAGTGTTACTCAAAACGTTTTGCCATTCCACCTAAAGCCTTTTGGAAAAATGTGGTGAGTAGTTTACAATTGGTAGAAAAATTAAATCGAAATGACTATTTTAAAACATATACGATTTCAGCGATCTATCGTGCCCCTGAATTAAATAAATGCATAGGTGGGGCTGAAAAAAGTAAGCATTTAAGTAATTATGCAGTTGATTTTCATGTGCTATCTCCCAAAGAAACGATTAAAAAAGATCGCGAAGTATTACTTAAAAAAATGTGTCATTTTTGGCAAGTGGAAGGCAAAAGTTATAAAATGGGTTTAGGCGTTTATGGTAATAATCGCTATCATATTGATACTCAAGGATATCGTACTTGGGGTAAGGACTTTAAATCGAAAAGTTCGCCGTGTGTAAAAAGTTAAAATTGTATTTTTTGAGCAAGAATTGAACTTGCATCTATATTAAAAAATGTTGAGATATCGGGAACGTTATTTATGTTGAAAATAATAAAGAGTTGTTTATTTGCTCTGCCTTTTTTGAGTAGCTGTTCTGCTTTTGCGCAAGCTGATACTGCTGTCGAAGTTGATTCTGAATACGAAGTATTGGGGCGTGCAGGAAAACTGAAAATTCAAAAAGAGTCGTGTACTCAGTATGGTTCTAGTTGTGACTATGTGCTCTATGATGCGAAAGGAAAGAAGCAGGTATTAATGGAAAAATGGAGTAAAACCGCAAACGTTTATCAATTTAATCCAAATTTAATGGGTTTTTTGTTGGGGGTAACAGGAAGTGAGTATAATCTCACTGTGATTAACGATAAAAACCAACAAAAAGATTATGGCAGTTTTCTTGCGATGAATGCGCAGCAAAGTTGTTTTACAACTTTTGAATCGAATTTAAAAAATATGCCAAATTCATTGGTATTTTATAGCATTCCTGATTTTCGGGTACGTTTAGTGCTCAATAACAAAGTGCCGCAATTTAAAAAACTGAACTATCCTACAACGGCGAATTTTGAGGATAATGGTGATTTTTCATTTAACTATAATATCAAGATCGGAAACGAGATGGGGGTACAGGATGTCATCATTCAAAACCCGTGTCAGTCTGATTATCGGGTGATCATGAGCTAACAATAAAATAAAGTTATTAATTTTATTAAAATTCATTATTTTTATTTTTAAATTGAGTTGTCTATTGTAGTTTTATTCAACAAGAAGGACACGATAATGACCACTCAACAGCAAGTTAATCAGTCACAATATCAAAATAAATCAGAAGCATACTTAAATAGCCAAGTACATGCACAAGGCATTGAGTTTGAAAAAATGCAAAATTTAATCCAACAGCATCAATTAAAGCGAGTTTTGGATCTTGGCTGTGGCGGTGGGCATGTGACTTATCAGATTGCAGCATTGACTGAGCAAGTGATTGCTTATGATATTACGCCTGAAATGGTCAATCTTGTGACTGCGCAATCTCAAAACAAGGGATTCAATCATGTCATAGGGCAGGTTGGTGCGGCAGAACAATTGGACTTTCCTGTTGAGCATTTTGATTGTGTGATCAGTCGTTATTCTGCGCATCATTGGCAAAGTATCACTCAAGCGATTCATGAAATTTACCGTGTATTACGCGCTGATGGTAAAGTAATCTTGTTTGATATTATTGGTAATTCTAACCCTATTTTAGATACCTTTATTCAGACTATAGAAACCATTCGTGATCCAAGCCATGTTCGAAATTATAGTTTGGCGGAATGGGTAACAATCGTTGAACAAGCGGGCTTTAAGGTAGAAACCATTGAAAAGCAAAGTTTACAGTTAAATTTTCAAAGTTGGGTAGAGCGTATGCAAACACCCTTAGAGGGGATCAATACCATTCGCTATTTACAGTCCAAAGCCGCTGATCAAGTACAACAGTATTATCAGATTCAGCAAGATGGTACATTTACCAGTGAGGCTGTATATTTGGTATTGAGTAAAACTTGATTAGAAGTCTGATGCCAAAAAAAATAATCAATACAATATTTCCGATATTATTAAGCATGATGGCTTATACAAGCAGTAGTTATGCTGAGCAGATTCATCGCACAGTGGCGAAGATAGGACAATTTTCAGTCATTCAGCAAACATGCGATGAAGATGCAAATTATCATTGTGATTTTGTACTCTATGAAGGTGATGATTATAGATTGCCCTTGGTCATGGATTGGGAGCGTGGTTTAAATGTCGAAAACCAAACCGAGGATTTCTTGCATTTAAGCTATGGGTATACTTTTAATGTTCATCATAGTCTTTTCATTTCGAAGGTGGGGATTGTTCAGGCTTTAGACAACGTTGTTGCTGTGGATGAAAACACCGGATGTATCGCTCGATTTGAATTAAAAGATGCGCCTATGATTATTTTCCAAAAAGCATTTACCGCGAAAATTTTAAACAAAATTCAACTTCAGCCAGAGCAACACCCTAAAATTGAGTCTGTAAGTGTAGATGCTTTTCAATATTTTAGTGACATGGAGTTTGATGGAAATGGTGGCTTTCACTATCGTTACAAAAATAAAAATGGTGAAGATCAAGCTGTTTTAATGATACATTCTTGTGATGTATAGCTACTTTCTATAGATAGACACCTTTTGAAATAAAAAATAGCTGTATTTTTAATCAGAACTGTTATGCTCGAACTATAAATAAAACAAAAAATGGAGGAGATACTATGAAAAAGCTAGCCATCAGTGTGAGTGTAATACTTGCAGTATTTTTGGTTGGGTGTGAAAAGAAACCACCTACACCAACAAAAACTGAAGTTCGTTCAATCCATATTGCAGGTATGCCTGTGTATGAAAAAGATTATCGTCTCAGTGCTCGTTCAGTGGATTCACAACCTTGATTTGTATTCAAAATATAAAAACGAGTGCATGAAAAGAGGATGCACTCGTTTGGTTTTAATTCTATTTAACTCAGTTGATTTTAAATGAATTAATGAAAAACAGTTTCTAAAGCTTTTAATCCGACTTTAGGATCAAGTAATCCATTATAGATCTCAGGAATTTTACGTTCTACGCCAAAGAACTCATAAATTGCAATCATGGCACCACGAACAGAATATTCAACAGTAAAAACCACATCATCTTCAATTTCAACAAATTGGCCCAAGAATGCGAAGTTTTTTGCACCTTGTGGAATAACCTGTGGGCGGTCACCAGGCTTACGACAGGCAAATAACGCCGATGCATAAGGCATCATTGCAGTTGTTACAATGGTATTTGCTAGAACATGCTCAAGAATTTCATCAAAACCGAGTTGTAGAATTAGTTCAGTAAGTATTTCATTACCTGTTGCTTGTGACATTGGTTTTTTGATGTAGTCACCAGTTTGATCAATTTGAAAGCCATAACCCCAGAGGGTAAATGTGCCTTTTGGCAAATTTGCAAAATGAGGTTGAGCAGGTACTACAATTGATAAATGCCAGCCCGATTCAAACCAAGTCATCAGTGCCCCAGTACCTGGCTGGTTGCCTGTGTAATCAATGATGCGATTTAACAGAACATCATCTTTCATGGTGAGGGTAAAAGACTCCCATTTATGTTCATCAATGTTGCCATAAAAGGTCATTGGTCGACCAAAGTCAGGTGCTTTTTTCGCAAGGGTTTCCCATAGCGTCCAACCATGATCAAGTCGATCACGAATAAGCGCTGGAACATCATCATTCCCTGCATAACGAGAATCTGCTGTAATTGAACCTAAAGTAAATATGGCTAGATCATTCTCCTGAAGGTCAATTTGCTCTGTACCTTCAGGAAGGTTGACATACAAGCGTGTTGCACGACGCTCTAGGGTTGCTTCATCGGTTAGAAAGTCTGCATCTGTCACATAATTGCTAAAACGAACGTCTACGCCTTGTGCAATCAACCAACGTTGTAGCGGCAAAATCATTGAATCATATTGATTGTATTTAGTTCTTTTTACTCCAGCTAGGGTATGAATGCGTGGTAACTCTTGGATAAAACGTAAGAAATAGCGACGAAGTTCTGCAGCACTGTGCCATTTTTGGAAGGCAAATGTAGTGCGCCACATACGCCAAAAGTTCGTTTCAAAGAAGATCTCATCAAAAAACTCATCAATACGACGACTGCCAATTTTTTCTTCTTTCGCTGCCAATAAGCGTAGCATCTGCGCACGATGGCGTGTATTTAAACCCAGTTTAGCGGCGTCTGAAATCACATGTTGCGCATCAATTAAACGGGCTTGTGCATGAGTTTTGACTTGTTCATTGAACTCACGACATTCTTCACGAACAGAAATTTCAGGATTTTCTAAGGATGGAATACTCGAAAATAAGTCCCAAAGGCATAAATATGTTTCATCTGTTAGCATCCGCCCACCACGGGTAACCCATGCTTGCGCAGCATGTGGTGTATGACCGCCATCCATTGAACCACCTGAGACATCTAACTCTTCGAGAATGTGGATATTTTTAGCGGGTACTTTAGCATCACGTATGGCAAATGCGGCAGCTGCCATTCCTGCAATTCCACCACCAATGATCCATAGATGTGCTTGGTTTGCATCTAAACGATTCGTTTTGTTGTTGTGCATTTTTTACCCCTAAGTATAAATATTGATTTTGGATAATTTAAAACCATAGTTTTATTATGGTTTTTTATAGCCTATAAATACATGAAAATGGAAGTTAATTTTTGTGATTAAAATGGTCGATTTCATAATTTTTTAGGATGTTTTATATACGTTGATGATTTTATTGATATAATTAAAATATTGAAAAATAAAATTTTTATTGAGTTTTTGCTCTAAAATAATTTATTTGCTCTGTGCATAATAATACACAAGTGTATTTAAATTCATGATTGAGACTTTAATGAATTTGCATTGAATAAAAGCGTGGTCGCGAAATAATAAAGATTTTTATATCTTCAAAAATCGGTTGTAGCGTAAAATATCTATTCTTAAAAATAGTTTGGGTTGGGGTGTCTCTTGGAATCATTATTGATTTTAGGTTCAATTGCATTGGCATTAATGCTAGGCGCAATTAGCCCTGGTCCTACATTTGTTTATGTGGCTAAAAATTCAATTGCGATTTCTCGTAAACATGGTCTGTTTACCGCTTTAGGGACTGGCACGGGCGCAGCTTTATTTGGTTTTTTAGCTGTAATGGGGTTACAAGCAATTTTATTGGCTGTACCTTCTGCATATTTAGCTTTAAAAATTTGTGGTGGTCTGTATTTACTTTGGCTGGCCTATAAAATTATTAAACATGCTAAAGATCCAATGGCACAAGCATCTGACTCATCCACGGTGATGAGTTATCAACAAGCGTTTCGTCTAGGTTTAATTACTCAATTAAGTAATCCTAAAATTGCGATTATTTTAGCCAGTATTTTTACTGCGCTTTTACCCAAAGAAATTCCAACGTATTTTTATTTTGTTTTGCCTATCTTGTGCTTCTTTATCGATGCAGGCTGGTATTCACTGGTTGCTGTTGCGCTTTCAGCGGAAAAACCGCGTCGTGTTTATTTAAAGTTTAAAAAAGTCTTCGATCGAATCGCGGGTGGTGTTATGACATTACTTGGTTTAAAGCTAATTTTTGGTATGAAATGATTGTTTTTACTAAAAAAATAGTTATGCATTTTATCAGTAAATTCTATTTGTTAAAAATTAATTAATGGTATGTTTATTTTTTATTATATATTTATTCATTATAATGGTTCAAACTTTAGAGAGATGTAATTTTGAAAAAAATATTATTGATTGCTGCCTTAAATGGCTTGGTACTTACAGCTTGTTCTACCACTGAAAGTTCTAAAACCATCCAAGCACCCCAAGTGGCTGTAGCGACTTCAGCGGTTAAATATTCAGGTGTGAAAACAGCAGTTTCGATTGGTAAGTTTGATAACCGCTCAAGTTATATGCGTGGAATTTTCTCTGATAATGTAGATCGTTTAGGCGGTCAAGCAAAAACGATTTTAGAAACACACTTGCAACAAACAGGTTATTTTTCAGTCTTAAATCGAGACAACTTATCTGAACTGCAACAAGAGGCTGGTTTTGGTAAAGCATCTCAATCAATTAAGGGCGCACGTTATGTGCTTACTGGGGATGTGTCTGAATTTGGGCGCAAAGAAGTGGGCGACCATCAATTGTTTGGGCTATTAGGGCGTGGTAAAACTCAAATTGCCTATGCAAAAGTCAATATTAATGTTGTTGATGTAAATACAGCAGAAGTTGTCCATTCTGTGCAGGGTGCAGGTGAATACGCGCTCAGTGAACGTGAAATTTTAGGTTTTGGTTCTACAGCATCTTATGACTCAACTTTAAATGGTAAGGTTCTAGATCTGGCTGTACGCGAAGCGGTTAATCACCTTGTCACAGATATTCAAACAAACAAGTGGTCCGTACAATAGGTTTGAATAAATGAAACGGGTTTTATTATTCTTAAGTTTTTTTTCTACGTTAACTTTAGTTGGGTGTGCATCTGGAACACACTCTTTATATAGTTGGGGCGGATATCCACAGCAGACTTATTTAATGCTGGCGGTTCCTGAAAAAACTTCGCCTCAGCAACAAATTTTAGCGCTCGAAAAAGATGTTGAGAAAGCAAAAGCAAAAAATGCTGCAGTGCCGCCAGGTTTATATGCACATCTGGGGCTATTAAATCTTAATATTCAAAATGGCCCACGTGCAATTCAGTATTTTGAGTTAGAGCGCCAAATTTATCCTGAGTCAACTGTATTGATGGATCGTTTATTGAAGAAAATGACCACTCAATCGACTGAGGTAAATTCCAAATGAAAAATATGAAACAATTATTCATCCTTGGTTTACTGATGATGCTTTTTACAGGTTGTGCGGTGTCACCTAAACAAAATCGTGATTTAGCAGCATATCGTGAGCATATCCCTAAGTCGATTTTGGTACTTCCTCCAATCAATGAGTCTCCTGATACCCGTGCAACCTATGGATACTGGTCAACAGTAACATTGCCTGTGGCTGAGGCTGGTTATTATGTATTTCCAATTTCGGTTGTTGATATAATGTTTAAAGAGAATGGGGTGACCAATGGATTTGATGCTCAAGCAATCCCACCTCAAAAGTTAAAAGAAATTTTCGGTGCTGATGCTGCGTTATATATTAAAGTTAAAGAGTATGGTTCTAAATATCAGGTGATTCAATCTGTAGCAGCAGTTGCAGTAGAAGCCAAACTTATAGATTTGCAAACTGGCACATTACTTTGGCAAGGTGAGCAGAGACTTCAGCAAGCCAATGATAATAGTAATGCTGGTTTGATTGGCGCATTGGTGGGTGCTTTAGTTGATCAAATATCTAATCATCTGTCAGACAAAGCCTATACTTTATCCAATACTGTAAGTTCGCAACTATATTCACCGAGTATAAATCAGCAAAAAGGTCTGTTATATGGACCACGATCTCCAAACTTTAGCCAAAATGCGGCGAAACCTTAAGTACTGGTATTGTTTGTAGGTATTAAATAAAAACCCCAATTAAAAATTGGGGTTTTTATGTTTAATGCATATTGCTGATTAGTGCACCATAGAAATCTTGTCTAAGAAGAATTTGGTTCTTTCGTGACGCTCATCAGGCTTATTAAAAAAGTCATCTGTTGCACAGTCTTCCAAAATCTTACCTTGATCCATGAAAATAACCCGGCTTGAGACTTTACGGGCAAAGCCCATCTCATGAGTTACACACATCATGGTCATGCCTTCTTTTGCCAATTGACTCATTACTTCAAGCACTTCACCCACCATTTCAGGGTCTAATGCAGAAGTAGGTTCATCAAATAACATGCACACAGGATCCATACACAGACCGCGAGCAATTGCAACACGTTGTTGCTGACCACCAGACAGTTGTCCTGGGAACTTGTTTTTGTGGGCTGCCAAACCAACGCGATCTAAATATTGCAACGCTTTTTTCTCAGCCTCTGCTTTAGAACGATTTAATACCTTAAGTTGTCCAATGGTTAAATTATCCAAAACAGTCATATGAGGGAATAATTCAAAATGTTGGAAGACCATTCCCACACGAGAACGGAATTTAGCCAGATCAGTTTTTGAGTCTTTTAACGCAGTTCCATCAACGACAATATTACCTTCTTGGAATGGTTCTAATGCATTCACAGTTTTAATCAGGGTAGATTTACCCGAACCTGAAGGCCCACACACCACCACAACTTCACCCTTTTCAATTGAAGTAGTGCAATCTGTAAGAACTTGAAAATCTCCATACCATTTTGAGATATGTTGTATTTCTATCATTGGCATATTGATTCTCCAATTATCGAATTATTGCTATTTTTTGATGTAAACGCTTCACAAGTCGTGAAAGCGCAAAGGAGATACAGAAGTAAACAACGGCTACAATCAGGTAGAAAGTTGCTTTGGTTTCAGCACCGTATGTATTTGCTAAGGTATTGGCATTACCCAAGAAGTCTGGCGCACTAATCACGTAAACTAATGATACGTCTTGGAAAAGTACGATAGATTGAGTCAGAATTACAGGGAGCATGTTTCTGAAAGCCTGTGGTAACACCACATTAGACATGGTTTGACCATAGGTAAAACCAAGTGCATAGCCTGCATTGACTTGACCTTTAGAGACAGACTGAATGCCTGACCGGACGATTTCTGAAAAGAATGCGGCTTCAAAAATTGCAAAGGTCACCACACTTGAAAACAGTGGGCCATAATAAGTATCCGACTGAAATTCAAAAATCTTTGGCAATAAAAAATAAAAAATGAAGATGACTTGAATCAGTGGCACACCACGGAAGAAATCGACATAAACTTTAGCAAAATTACTAGCGACTTTATTGTTAGATAAACGCATCATGGCCAAAGGTGTGCCAATCAGAATTCCACCAATAATGGATAGAATCGTCACAGTAACTGTAAATTTAAACCCTGCGAGTAGCGTTTGAATGACATCTTGATTTTGTAAAATACTAAAATCCATGACTATTTACCCCCCGAGCCTAGGCCAGGAACAGCCATACGTTTTTCAACCCAAGCCATGATCAATTTAATGGTATAGGTAATGACTAAGTAAACTGGTGTCGAAAGAATAAGAATAACAATATCTTGAGATGTTTCTTCACGCATGGTTTTAGTATAAGCAAAGAAGTTCAAAACACTGAGCGCATAAAGCACCGCAGAGTTTTTGAAAATATTCATTGCTTCAGAAGTGAGCGTTGGCCAAACAATACGATAAGCGACAGGGAGAATGACATAGCGATAACTTTGGCTTTGATTTAAACCAATTGCAAAAGCTGCATTTTTTTGTCCATTTGAAACCGTATTAATGCCAGAGCGTACTTGTTCAGCAATACGTGCAGCGGTATACAGACCGAGTGCAAATACCCCAACCACTGCGGGATTGTCATTGAGAATATTTTGCCACCATCCACCATGAACCATCTCACCACTACCCGTACTTAAGCTGAGTGGTAGTAATTGCGGGAATACGAATGCCCAGAAAAACAGTTGTACGATCAAGGGAATATTTCGGAAAAGTTCGACATAGCAGGTACCAATAAATGAAAGCGGTTTATTGGGTAATGTGCGTAAAATCCCGATCAGAGAACCAAGAAGAAATGCAATGAAAAATGCAGCAATCGCGGTCCAGACCATTGTCCAAACACCTGAACCTAGGAGTTGTAACCATGTTGGTGCATCTGCAACCGGGGAATAACTTTCACCACCAATTGCTTTACAGACAGATTCAGCCCATGCAGCTTTATCAAGACTATATTCATTCGAGGGGAGACAATAAGCTGTCCAGTTAAGTGAGCCTACGGACATGTGTGCTCCTTGTGTTTTTAATTTTATAAAAATTTATAGACCAGACTTTAAATATAATCTGATCTATAAACCGTTGTTTTAAACTACGTTTTTAGTTAATACCAGCATCCGTAGGATTCGCTTTAAGTTTTAAATATGATGAGCTCATTGGCATATTTAAATTGACATTTTTAGGTGCAATTGGTGATTGGAACCATTTTTTATATAGCGCCGCCATTTGACCATTTTTCCACATCGTCGTTACAGTTTTATCAGCAATTGCTTTATATGCTGCATCGCCTTTAGGTAACATAATGCCGTATGGTTCTGAAGAAAGTACTGGACCTACAATTTTAAAATCTTTTGGATTTGATGATTTTGCGATTAACCCTGCAAGAATATTATCATCCATCACAAATGCAGCAGCACGCCCAGAAGCCACCATTGCAAATGAGTCTGAGTGATCTTTACCATAAACATTGTTTACGTTAACTTTTTCGCCTTTCTCACCCATTTTGATATATTTGTCAGATGTTGTACCTTGTGTGGTAACTACCGCTTTACCATTTAAATCTGCAATCGTTTTAATTGGTGCACTCGCTTTAACTGCCATGCGTACTTCTGTTGCATAATAGTTTGTAGAGAAGCTTACTTGTTGTTGGCGTTGAATAGAGTTTGTCGTTGTACCACACTCCATATCAATGTTACCTGCTAACATTTCCGGAATACGCGTAGAAGAAGTGACAGCTTTATATTCAACTTTAAGATTTGGCATCTTGAGCGTTTTTTTCAGCTCATTGGCAAAGTTATTACAAATATCGACTGCATATCCCATTGGTTTACCACCAATAACATAGGAAATTGGATCAGATGACTCACGATATCCAATAATCACTTTTCCTGATTGCTTGATCTTTGCTAATGTGTCTGCTGCTTGAACCTGTGAAAAAGCACCGCCAGCCATAAGTACACCAAGCGCTGTGGTTAAAACTTTTTTTGATAGTGTTTTTGTAGATAGTGTCATTTTGAGTTCTCCATTACATGATTTTTTTGGCAGTTTAAGCCGCTCGTTTCTAAAATTAAGCAGTTATCGTGCCAAACCTTTTCCTTGAAACTACGATTCATCATATTTCTTTATATCATTATTTTTATACTCACTATTCCAATAAGTAAAGGATAAAAATAATAAATTTCAAAAACTAGAAATGTGACTGTTCTCACAAAGTGGAAACTATTTTATTTAAATATTTTGAAATAAATAGCCCTAAAGCCATTTATTTTTGCTTATAAGTTTTAAATCACTATTTATATAATTGATGACTATTTCAGCGCACCTAGAACTGATGATTTTTAAAAAAACTGAATAAAAAAACGACATAATTATAATTTATCTTTAATTGATAAATAACAAACATTTTTATGTAACGTATTCATTTTTTTTACTAGTCCTAATCTATTTCCTGTGATATAAAAAATGAGTAGGCATGAATTTTGCATTGCTTATTCACATAAGATGAAATGAAATAATACAGTGTGGGAACTATGGGTATGAAGTTATCGGTTGGATTAAAAGTTGCAAATTCGTTGTCGCTTACGCCACAACTGCAACAAGCCATTCGATTACTGCAATTATCGAGTTTGGAGCTTGAACAAGAAATTCAAATTCAACTTGATAGTAATCCTTTGCTTGAAAAGGTTGAAGAAGAGACACATGAAAGCCCTGAAAATGTAAAACAAGAACAACAAGAGTATGAACTTTCAGATTCTTTAAATGCCAATCACTTACCTGATGAGTTGCCTGTAGATACGGATTGGGATGATGTCTATACCCATCAAACAACAGCTATGGAGCGCCCTGAGTTTGAAGATCGTGAAGATAATCGTCATTCAGAAGCATCATTAAAAGAGCATATGTTAGGGCAAGTTAATTTATTGCATTTTTCTCCAGTCGATAAATTGATTGCATATTGTATTGTGGATGCTCTAGATGAAAAAGGATTTTTGGCTGCCGATATTGAAGAAATAGTGAGCTCTGTACAACATCTACTACAACAAATGGATTATGACATTGACGTTGAAGAGGATGAGGTTTTGGTGGTTTTAAAACATATCCAACGCTTAGAACCTCTTGGTATTGGTGCTCGTAGTCTTGCAGAATGTCTTTTTGTACAAATTGAGGCTTTACCTACAACTACATTGTTTAGGAAAGAAGCGCTGATGTTGTTGAAACATTATGAGCTTTTGGTGAGTAATGACTTAAATAAATTGATTAAGCAAACGGGTTTAAATGCTGAGTTATTAAAATCAGCAATTGATTTATTGAAAACACTTAAACCTTATCCGGGTGCTGAATTCGACCAAAAAGAATCAGATTATCAAATTCCAGATGTGGTTGTGTCTAAGAAAAATGACCATTGGTATGTCCAACTTAACCCTGATATTTTACCAAAACTTCGAATTAACTCATTTTATTCAGGCATGATTAAACGTGCTGATCAAAGCGATGATAATCAATATTTACGCAATCAAATGCTTGAAGCTAAAAACTTTATCAAAAGTGTCGATGAGCGTCACAAAACTTTATTAAAAGTTGCAAGTTGCATTGTGCAACATCAACGTGAGTTTTTGGAAATCGGCGCTGAAGGAATGAAACCCTTGGTATTGCGCGATGTTGCAGAAGAAGTTGAATTACATGAGTCCACGGTTTCTCGTGTCACCACAAATAAGTTTTTGTTGACACCACGTGGCTTATTTGAGCTGAAATATTTCTTTTCTAGCCATGTGGGAACAACTACTGGGGGAGAGGCATCGTCGACTGCCATTCGAGCAAAAATCAAAAAACTTGTTGCCGATGAAAACCCACGTAAGCCATTGTCAGACAATACAATTGCCAATTTATTAAAAGAAGAGGGAATTGATGTGGCAAGAAGGACAGTCGCAAAATATCGTGAATCGTTACATATTCCGTCTTCATCTGACCGAAAAGTGTTGATCTAAATTTTAAAGTGTGGCTATTCTAATTGTTCATTATGACGAAATAATGAATCGCTTTTTGTCTTTTGGAGTAACTTAAATGATTGCATGATATAGAGCAAAGTTTTCCTTAGCGAAGGCTGTCATGAGATCGTTTGGGTTATGACTTTCATATTCCTATATAAGGAGAGGGATAAAGCTATGCAAATTACAATCCGTGGACATCATTTAAGTATTACACCCGCAATAGAAGAAAACATTCGAGATCGATTTACCCAAATGACCAAGCATATTGATCAGGTGAACAGTATGCAGGTCAAACTCAGTAAAGATCATCAATTGGATAAAAGATCAAAAAAAGGCAGTGCAAATCATATTGCAGAGGCAATTGTTCGTTTGCCAGGTATAGAGCTTTTTGCTCAAGCCACAGCAGATGATATGTATAATGCGATTACAAAATTGACTGACAAATTAAAAAGGCAATTACACAAGCATCGTAAAATGCAGTTGGATTATCAACCTGTAGAGATTTTAGCGACGTAAAATTGATATTTTTAAAAAGAGGTTGCAAAGACCTCTTTTTTTTATCTATATTTTTTGTACGAGTTAATGAATTATTTCGGTGAGTTATAGTAAAATAGCCAGTTTTTACACTGTCAGTCCTATAAGAGGTCGATGCAATGAATAGTGAACAGCTCACTGAAATCTTAAAAGCAGCTTTTCCTGATGCTGAAGTTGCTGTCAGTGGACAAGCAGGTAAATTTGACCTCCGTATTGTCGACAATCAGTTTGAAGGGAAACGTCCAGTTCCTCGTCAACAAGCTGTTTATGCGCCACTTAACTCTTATATTGCCAGTGGTGAGGTACATGCGGTAACTATTCGTGCAATGACTAAAGAAGAATGGCGCAAAGCCAGTATGTTTGGAGCTTAAGCGTCAATGGATAAATTTGTTATTCAAGGTGGTGTAAAACTCGAAGGTGAAGTTCGTATTTCTGGTGCAAAAAATGCGGCTTTACCTTTATTGGCTGCAATGATTCTTGCAGATACCCCGATTACATTAAAAAATGTTCCAGATCTTAAAGACGTTCGTACTTTAGTCAAGTTGATTGGTGGTTTAGGTATCACCATGAATTATGAGGGAGACACGGTTGTCGCAGATACATCTACACTGGATAATCAATTTGCTCCCTATGAACTGGTTAAAACCATGCGTGCATCTATTTTGGTGCTTGGTCCACTCTTGGCGCGCTATGGTAGTGCAAAAGTTTCACTTCCTGGTGGATGTGCGATTGGCTCACGCCCTGTTGATCAGCATTTAAAGGCTTTAGAGGCTTTGGGTGCACAAATTGAGGTCGAAGCAGGCTATGTACATGCCAAAGTGGATGGCCGTTTAAAAGGTGGCGAAGTCATCTTTGATATGGTGACTGTAGGTGGGACTGAAAATATTTTAACTGCAGCAGTATTGGCAGATGGTGTTACTACCATCCGCAATGCAGCCCGTGAACCTGAAATCACAGACCTTGCACTTATGCTCATTAAAATGGGTGCAAAAATTGAGGGTTTAGATACAGATACATTAGTAGTAACTGGTGTGGAAAGTCTACATGGTTGTGAATATTCTGTGGTTGCTGACCGTATTGAAACGGGCTCATATTTAGCCGCCGCAGCCATAACGGGTGGTAAGGTAAAAACCACACATACTGACCCAAATCTTCTTGAATCTGTTTTAGATAAATTTGAAGAAATGGGTGCAGAAGTCACACGTGGTGAAGACTGGATCGAATTGGATATGCTGGGGAAACGTCCGAAAGCAGTTAGCTTCCGTACCTTGCCCCATCCAGAATTCCCAACGGATATGCAAGCACAAATCATGGCGGTAAATGCCATTGGACGTGGTTTTGCAACAATTTCTGAAACGATTTTTGAAAATCGTTTTATGCATGTACCTGAGTTAGCTCGTATGGGCGCAAATATTCAGGTTGAAGGTAATGATGCTGTTGTAACAGGTGTGGAAAAACTATCTGCTGCGCCTGTTATGGCAACTGACCTACGTGCTTCGTTTTCTTTAGTTTTGGCTGCTTTAGCTGCTGAAGGGGAAACCATCATTGATCGTATTTATCATATTGATCGTGGTTATGAAGATATCGAAGCAAAGTTACAAGGTCTAGGTGCCCAAATTAAGCGAGTGAGCGAGTAAGTTAATGAGCGATATGAGAAACGATGATCCAAACTTTGACGTAATGGGCAATTTTGATCATGGTTTAACTTTGGCATTGAGTAAAGGGCGTATTTTAAAAGAAACGTTGCCTTTACTTGAAACTGCGGGAATTAACTTATTGGAAGATCCTGATAAATCTCGTAAGTTGATTTTTCCAACCACACATAAATCCGTTCGTATTTTAATCTTGCGTGCTTCTGATGTACCAACTTATGTGGAAAATGGTGCAGCGGACATAGGTGTAGCGGGCAAAGATGTGTTGATGGAACATGGCGCTCAAAATGTCTATGAACCATTGGATTTAAAGATTGCCAACTGTAAATTAATGACAGCTGGTAAAGTAGGCATGGTTCGTCCTAAAGGGCGTTTAAAAATTGCCACTAAGTATGTAAATTTAACTCGTCAATATTATGCAAGCTTAGGTGAGCAAGTTGATGTGATTAAACTTTACGGCTCAATGGAATTAGCCCCATTGGTTGGTTTGGGCGATTATATTGTTGATGTGGTGGATACTGGGAACACTTTGCGTGCCAATGGTCTAGAGCCTTTGGAAGAAATTTGTAAAGTCTCTTCACGTTTAATTGTGAATAAAGCGAGCTTTAAGCGTAAGCAAACTTTATTAAATCCAATTCTTACTCAGCTTGAAAAAGCAGTAGAAGAGCGTCAAAAAAACAATTAATCCATTCATGTTTGTTCAATAAAGATGCCGTCTAATTTTAGGCGGTTTTTTATGTAATTTATGTTAAAAAATAACCATGCATGAATCAAAAAAGAGCTTATGAAAACACCTCAACAACGCAAAGAACAGTCTATTTTAAAACTTAAAAATTATTCAATTCCTTATATTGACTGGTTACCTGTGATTGAATCTGCAGAAGATGTTCAAGCACGCAGTGCAGAACAAATTGCAAAACGCGCGATTGCTTGTTTATGGGTGATTCAGGTCGCATGTGACCTGAATAATGATCAATATGATGATGAAACAAAGATATTTATATTTGATGTTTTAAAAAAAATGCAAGTTTTTGATGCTTTAACAGAAAAAGAACAGGCAATTTTAAATCGTGATGCTTCCGCACAAGATGTCATCAATATGGTGTGGAAATATGAAGCATATTGGGTGCTGTTATGGGCTTTGGGTATTGTGGATGATTTGAGTTATCCGGTAGATATCGTTGATTGTGATTTTGCAATTCAAGCCGTTTCATCGTGCGATACATTTGCTGCATTTATGGAAAAAGTCCAATTACGAGATATTGAAGAAATCTTAGATCAGGCTGATTTAATTTATCGTTATGATTGGGCATGTGTAAATGCGCGTTTAAAGCAACAGGATGCACCTGAAAATTTAAATTCATCTGTTGTTGTGGAACGGCATGGCGCCTTGAACTGGCTGATTCAGACTGATAGTGACTGGGATTATCCTGATGTGAGTACCTAAATAAAAATTTGCTATATCAAAAGTCATTTGCAATCAAACTTTCCTCTGAAAGTAAATTGAAATGTTGCGGTGATGTTGCCCACAAGATACTTAAAACAAGGTAAACTAAATCTTTCTTAAACAACCTTGTGGGTAAATTGATGCGACGTTTATCGACTCAAGAGCAGAACTTTAAACAAGTCTTTGCTGACTTGTTAGCTTTTGAAACAGTGAGTGATCCTGAGCTTTTAAAAACAGTAGACCAAATTATTGCAGATGTGCGCCTACATGGGGATGCACATGTACTTAAACTCACTCAACAGTTCGATCGACATCCAGCGCATCAATTTTCAGATTTAGAACTGACACAAGAGCAACTTAAAGTTGCATTTGAAGGTTTAACTTCAGAAGTACGTGAAGCTTTGGAAATGGCGGCCAATCGTGTTCGCTCATTCCATCAGGCTCAAAAACAAGACGGTTGGTCCTATGTGGATGAATTAGGAAATACCCTTGGTCAAAAAGTTACCCCTTTAGACCGTGTGGGTATTTACGTTCCAGGTGGTTTGGCTTCTTATCCATCCTCTGTGCTGATGAATGCTCTACCCGCGCACGTGGCTGGGGTAGCAGAAATTATTATGGTGGTGCCTGCGCCAAATGGTGATTTAAATCCTTTGGTATTGGCGGCTGCTTATTTAGCGGGTGTAAGTCGTGTGTTTACGATTGGCGGTGCGCAAGCAGTTGCCGCACTTGCTTATGGAACAGAAACGATTCCAGCGGTAGATAAAATTACAGGACCGGGTAACCGTTTCGTTGCTGCCGCAAAACGTGCTGTTTTTGGTCAAGTTGGTATTGACATGATTGCAGGACCTTCTGAAATTTTGGTTTATGCAGAAGGTCATAATGACGCTAAATGGTTGGCGATGGATGTTTTGTCACAAGCTGAACATGATACGGTTGCGCAAGCGATTTTTATTACGCCTGATGAACAGCTGTTAAATGATGTCGAGCAAGCCCTTGAAGAACATTTGGCTACATTACCCAAAGCTGAAATTGCACGAACTTCGATTGCAAATCGAGGTGCTTTGGTCTTGGTTAAAGATCGCCAAGAAGCCATTGATTTGATTAATCAAGTTGCGCCTGAGCATTTGGAATTGTGCTTAGATGATGCTGAGCAGATGTCAGAAAGTATTCGCCATGCAGGTGCAATCTTTATGGGGCGCTATACACCAGAAGCGATTGGTGATTATTGTGCGGGACCTAACCATGTCCTACCTACTTCTGGTACAGCACGTTTTTCATCACCTTTAGGTGTTTATGATTTTCAAAAACGTTCAAGTTTGATCATGTGTTCTGAGCAAGGAGTTAAATCGCTTGCTAAGGCCGCAGATATTCTTGCTCAACAAGAAAATTTAGATGCGCATGCCCGATCAGCTAGATATCGTTATCAATAATTTACCAATGGCCCAGTATCCGTACAAATCCTTCTCCCTTAGGGATAAGGTGAGGATGAGGGCGTAAAAATTTAACTGACTTACGTTTGGGGATTCTATTGAAATGCCCAAACCCTCTCCTAGAGTGAGAGCGCTTATATAAAGTAAGTCATGTGAGAAAAAATACGAGATAAAAATGCCAAATATTAGCCCTGAGCAAATGCGTTTTTGGAGTCCTGAAGTACGTGAGTTAGAACCGTATGTCCCAGGTGAGCAGCCTAAAATCCAAAACTTATTAAAACTGAATACCAATGAAAACCCATATCCACCATCGCCAAAAGTGGTTGCAGCAGTTCAGTCTGTACTTATAGATTCAGCAGATGTATTGCGCCTATATCCAGATCCAGATGCATCAGCACTCAAACAAGCGATTGCTAAGCAACAGCATGTAGCAGTAAAAAATGTCTTTGTTGGTAATGGTTCGGATGAAGTTTTAGCACATATTTTTAAAGCATTTTTTGTTCAAGAAAAGCCAATTCTATACCCAGATATTACCTATAGCTTTTATCCTGTTTATAGTCAGTTTTTTGGAATTTCAACCCAAACTAAAATCTTGCCTTTAAATGAGAATTTTGAAATTGATGTGGCTGATTATAAACAGCCGAATGGTGGGATTATCATTACCAATCCCAATGCACCAACCAGTATTGCATTAGAGATATCTGCAATTGAACAAGTCTTGCAAGCCAATCCAGATTCTGTAGTTGTGATTGATGAAGCGTATGTAGATTTTGGTGCTGAGTCAGCCGTGAATCTGGTGGAAAAATACGAAAACTTAGTCGTTTGTCAAACCACTTCAAAATCTCGCTCTTTAGCTGGTTTACGAGTTGGCTTTGCAATTGCACAGCCACATTTGATCGCCGCATTGGAAGCTGTAAAAAATAGCTTTAACTCCTATCCAATTGATCGTTTTGCAATTGCAGCAGCTGTCGCATCATTTGAAGATCAAGAATACTTTGCAGCACAATGTCAAAAAGTGATTGTAAGTCGTGACAAACTTGTTGCAGATCTAGAGTTGCTAGGATTTAAAGTATTACCATCCTCAGCCAACTTTATTTTTGCTTGTTTACCCTCAAAAGATGCTGGTGAATTGGCAAAAGCATTACGTGAACATGGCATTATTGTTCGATATTTTAATAAGCCACGGATTGATCAATTCTTACGTATCACTATTGGTACAGATGAACAAAATCAACGCCTTGTTGATACGCTAAAGCATGAGATTTTAGTCTAGGATTCATTTTGAGGCTGATGCCATGTGTTGAGTAAATCTAGCATGGCAGAAACTTTATCAAAACATTCTTGATATTCTGCATTACAATCTGAAGCAATGGTGATCCCACCACCTGCCCACAATGAAACTTCATCTTGATATTTTTGAATTGAACGAATCAAAATATTCCAAGAACCAGTTCCATCAAAATTAAAATACCCCAGTGAGCCGCAATAAGCGCCTCTTGGTGCACTTTCGAGTTCTTCAATAATTTGCATCGCGCGAATTTTGGGTGCGCCGGTAATTGAACCGCCTGGTAGTGCGGTGAATAAAACCTCAAATGGATTTACATCCGATTTTAAGGTTGCAGTGACTTCACTTACCATATGATGTACCTGCTTAAAAGATTCAATATTAAACAGTTTTGGGGTTTTTACTGAACCTGTTTCAGCATATACACTTAAATCATTGCGTAATAAGTCCACAATCATGACATTTTCAGCCTGATCTTTTTCAGAGTGAATCAAGGTATTTTTTGACTGCTCATCTAAAATTGGATCGTCATAACGAGGCATTGTCCCTTTAATGGGTTTGGTGGTGATTTTACGATCAGTCTCGAAATCAATAAATAACTCAGGTGAACAACTGAGTAACTCAAAATCATCAATTTTTAAATAACCTGAATAAGGGGCATCAGTGAGTTTCCAAAAATTTTCGGCTGTATCTAACAGTGAACCGTTTGCTTTTCCTATGAATTCTTGAGTTAAATTAATCTGATAACAATCACCAGCTTTAATATATTTTTGAATTTGTGCAAATGCTTGATCATATTGTGATTTTGTCCAAGTCGCACTACATTTTGATAAAAGTTTAAATTTTTGATTATTTAAGGATTGTGTTGCTAATAACTGTTGTATAAATTTAAAAAATGCTTCTGCGCAAGCTTCTAAACTATAAAAAAATAATTGCCCTTTTTCTTGTTTAATAAAGGTTTTATAAATCCCCACATAAAAATTGGGTTGAGATTTTGTATTAGCGTCAATGTGTTGCCGACTGGCATAGTTGTAATCAATAAAACCCATATATCCCCCCTGAAAAGTATGCTGTGTTTTTGGGGCAGATTGAGTTGTGAAATTAAAAAAGTGATTCAAAGAAGGATTGGTTTTGTCTTTTTGATAATGTGTAAAATGATTTCTTGAATAGCTAAAAAGTTGTTGCTGGATTGAAATGCAATATTGTTCAGGTGAAAAAGCAATAATGTCTTCACCTGAGTTTTTTAAATAGATACAACCGAATAATGAATCAAGTCGGTGTAATAAATCTGCAATGCCATTTGATGGAAAATCTAATAACTTCCGAAACATAGGGAGGTTTAACTCGAGCGCGAAAAGGGTTTGTAAAGCATTATTCTACCTGAAAATAGGACTTATAAAAGTGTTTACCGTTTATCGGTTTAATTGGCTTTTTGATAAACAGCAGTTGAACAAAAAGTAACATACAGTTAATTTAAAAGGGCAAAACGGACTACTCAAGGATTGGTGTTCTAAGTTGTAAAACAACTAAAACAACAGGGAACTACGGAGAGTGGTTAAAAATGAAAAAAAATGCTCTTGGGAGAGTACAGGTTATGAAATTATTTACTAAACTTGCTTTGGTTTCAGCTATCGCTATCAGTTCAAATGCAATGGCAATGCAAGCAATGGATGATGCAGCACTCAGTGCAACAACTGGTCAAGATGGTATTTCTATTGGAATTGGTATTTCAAAAGTTGAAATTGATAAAGTTCATGTGTTTGATGGTGATGGTTTATCTGCAACAGCTAAATTGGCGGATGGTGTAAATGGTACTACCGATGGGACAGCTATCACGGGTGGTACGGCAACAGCTGGTGCAATAACAATTAATAATATTGTATTAACTGCAAATACTGCATCTTTATTACAAAGCCATAATTTGGCAGATATTACTATTGATACTGATGGTAATGCGGGTAGTCCATTCCTAAATATTGGTGCTGCGGTTTCAGGTTTAAATATTTCTTTGGGTAAAATTGAAGTTAATGATGTAGATGCAACGACTACTACAAGCCCTTATAAAGTGGGTACTGGTACTGCAACTATTTTAAATGGTTTAACTTTGACTACGGGTAAAACTGCTGCAAATATCCAATTGGGTAACACTCCACAAGGTGCGATGATTAAATTGGCTGGTAGCATGACTGGTGGTTTAACAATTAGTAATCTTTCATTGCATGATGCATCAACTGGTGGTGGTGGTGATATTGTTCTTGGATCAATTAAATTGACAGATACAGGTTCTAATAACTTATCTACTGATGCAGCTATTGCTGTACGAGCAACAGGTGTGAGCGGTGCTACTGCAGATGGTCTTCAAATTACAGCGATGACTAAACCGACTGATATTTATATTCAAAAAATTCAACTGGGTAGTGCGTCAGCAGCTTCAATTGGTGATATTGCGATTAGTGGTTTGAAAGTTTATAACGGTAGTGCTGGTACAACTCCAGGTGCTGTGATCACAATTTCTGGTCACTAAGTTTAGTTATTAGAAAATGAAAGACGCATGCAACGCATGCGTCTTTTTTTTACAAAAAAGCTGAGTAAAAGCGACAAAAGTTGAAAAAAAAACTGTTTTTTTTTTCAAAAAACGTTATCTTCTAATCACAGGGAAGTAGAGTGTTCACTCTAAAAATAAAATCAGCACTTTAGGCAAAATACTGCCGATACTTGATAGTTAAAATTATGTTAGAAATTACTTTAGGTTCGGCATTAATGTATTATTTTGCCAACCATGCCCTAGATGTGAAACCCAAGCCAAAGGATGCAATTTACTATACTGAGCTTGCGGATTCCAGAGATAAATCGTTTACACGTAACCATCGTGAAATGGTACATGTTAAACCCGCCTTGGAAAATCAATTCCGTGGCATTGTACGTCAAGCATATGACTATAGCTGTGGTTCTGCTGCATTAACAACACTTTTAAATGGTTATGTTGGGACAAATTTAACTGAACAGCAAACCATGGAAGGTTTATTACGCTTTGGAGAATACAATCGTATTATTGAGCGTCGAAGTTTCTCATTGCTGGATATGAAGCGTTTTGTTGCTGCAATTGGATATGAGAGTGGTGGTTATAAGGGGGAGTTCACCGATTTAATCAACCAAAATCAACCCGTAATTGTTCCGATTTCTTATGCTGGTTTTAAACATTTTGTTGTATTTAAAGCATATAAAGATGGCCGAGTTTATGTCGCGGATCCTGCATTGGGGAATATTAGTTTTGATCAAGAGCGATTTAAGGACGTTTGGGAAAACAACACATTATTTGTGATCAATGCTCCTAAAGATCAACAACGGAATATGTTGGCCTTACAGGATGCCGATATGCGCCATGTGGATGATGCAACTATTAACCGCTATGCTTTAGTTGAAGCACAATATTCAACCGATTATACCAATAAATTAGCCGATAAGGCTTCTACGATGCGTAAGGTGATTGACCAAGATACCAAGTCTGCGACATACAATCAGCCAATTACATCCTATATGCGACTCTATTATAAACGTAAGTAAAGATGGATTAAAAATTACATAACTGAATTGGATTTTTGGAATAGGAATAATATGAATAATCAATGGATGAAAAGAACTTTACTTGCAATGAGTATTCAGTTTGCAATTGGAAGTTTATATGCAGCGGAGACAGATACAAGTGCTGAGGTTGCAGTAGATCAGGCTACAAGCACAGACAATAACAGTTCTGAAAACACGAGCCAAACAGTTCCTGTTACAGATGTTAAAGAAGATGTAATAATTAATAAAGATGAAACAAAATCTTTAGCACCTAAGCCTGGTACGCAAGCGGCAGAAGCATTACAGAAAAAAGAAGGCGATGCCTCACAAGAAACTAATTTACAAGAAGTTTTTACATCTAATGAGCGTCAATACTCTTTAATTAAAAAGGGTGAAATCTCAACTTTTTATGATTTAGATTATTCATACTATCGTGATTCACAGTTAAATTTAGGGATTAATGAAGGAACAGCCTACCAGCTCCGTGTTGATGAGGATGCTAGCCATACCATCAGTAATACTTTTACTGCGCAGTATGGGGTACGGGATAATTTAACCTTTACCGCATCTATCCCTTTTATTGCCAAATCAGATAGCTTGAAAGATGCCACGGCTGCAGGTTTGGGGGATATTAATTTAGGTGCTCGTTGGGAACCTTTCCCACTGAAAGCAGGACGATTACCTTTAATTTTATTTGGTAGCTTATCGACCAAAACTGGTGACAGTCCATATGAAATAAACCCTGAAAAAGACCTTTCAACAGGTAAAGGGTATTATTCAGTAGGAGTCGGTGCAAGTACCCGTAAATATATCGATCCAGTCGTACTCTTTGCATCTGTTTCTGCTAATTATGGATTTAAAGAAACTGGCTTGAATCAAGTCCGTGGTGGAGGTAATGCTAATGGGCAAGGTGGGGATCAGACTTATCAACGCGTTTTAGAAGAGTTTGATCCTGGTATGACAGGTGGTTTCTCTTTTGGTTTTGCATATTCATTTAACTATGATGTTTCGATGACTATGTCATACCAACAATCATTTAATATGAATACTTCATTTAAATATAAACCAACAGAGGGACTTGCAGATTCATATAAAGCAGCTGACCAATCTAGTGGAATGTTTTCAATTGCTTTAGGGGTTCGTGTTAATCCAGATACGATTGTAAATGGAACATTGGGTATTGGTTTAACTGAAGATTCACCAGATATTTCACTTGGCTTGTCTTTCCCATTGGACATCTTAGGCTTCGGTAAGAAGAAAGCTCACTAAAGGAGTGTAAAGTATGAAAAACATACGTTTGCGCCCATTAGTTACAGCGATTTTATTAACAGGGTGTTCGACTCAAGTATTTGCACATTTAGGACTTAACCTATCTGTAGATATACGCTCATTAACAATGGGGAATGCGGTAACTGCAGACCCACCGGGGATCAGTGCGATTCATTTTAACCCTGCCGGGTTAACTAAACTCAAAGGTTTGCAAACTGATGTACAGGGAATTATTGCAAACTTTGATGTACAGCGTGAATTTTCAGCCCCTCCTGGTTATAACGTGTTTGGGTATTCTGATGATCCTCTCATCTGTAATGATACGCCAGATAATCCTTCAAGTCTTTGTACAGATTATAAGGATTCAGTGCGTGGGGACGTGGAATACGCAAGTTTATATATTCCTATTCTAAAGAAAGTGGTGGATTTGGGGCCCGGTTGGCCAGTTTTAGCACCAACGGGGGGTATTTCTTATAATCCCCCTGGCTCAAAATTGACCTATGCAACAGCTGCATATGCTCCAATGGTTGCAGGCTTTGGTTCGGAAGATGGCAATCCTGGTAATTTTATGGGGCAACAAGTTGCGATTGAAAGGATAACCTACTTATCTCCATCTGTTGCCTACCAAGTCAGTGATGAACTGTCTATTGGTGCTTCAATAGGAATGTCATATAACGCAATGGCATTAAAAACCGATTTAAGATTTCCGAATGAAATGATCGGCGTTTTACGAATGATTGATGAGTCTGTTTGTGGTCCTTTCCGAAATAATTCAAATGTGATTACTGACCTCCTGCTATTTGGTATTTGTAATGCCGATGAAGGAATGAATCCTTTTGGCCAATTCGGAAAAATGCAGGTTAGTCTGGAGCAGAGTTTAAGTCCAAGTTATAACTTAGGCTTAATGTGGGAACCTACAGAGAATTTTGGTTTTGGTATGGTTTATCAAAGCTCAGCTAAAATGCGTATGAAAGGTAAATACTTTATCGACAATGCTAATGCACCACGAGAGCTGATAAAAGGTTTGAACTCTTCGGCAACAGGGCAAATTCTTGCTGCGATTTTAGGTTTTCCTGGTTATATCCCACCAACTGAATCTGGTTTGATTTCAATGGATTTGGAATATCCAGCTCACTTCCAAGCGGGTATAAAATATAAGGTTTTACCTGATTTACAGGTAAACTTTGACGTGGGCTGGACAGATTTTAAAGCATGGGAAAAGTTTCAGTTCGAATTCGATCGGCAAATTTCAGCATTAAAAATTGCAAAATTATTATCTAATCAAGTTACAGATACATCATTGGCTTTTCCATTGGGCTTTAAGTCTCCATGGAGTTGGGGTATCGGTGTTGAGTATTCTGCAAATGATCGCTTAAAGCTTCGTGCAGGTTATGAACCTCGTGCTAGTGCAATCCCAGATGATAAGCGTAATACCATGGTTCCGATTAACAATGCGCAATTATTTGGTTTAGGTTTGGGCTATCGTTTTGATGAAGATACGGATATTGACTTGTCTGTGGGTTTCCTGCGTAGTCGAGATAATATTCCTGCAAACACAAGTAGTTTGGCAAACAAAACAGGGGTAGATAACTTGCTACTGAACCCTTATGCTGGTTTGAATGTAAAAACCAATACAAAAGTTACAATTCTAGGGATTAACTACAGAACGAGATGGTAATGCGTTTAAACCTTGAAAAAAAAACAGTCGTAACCTCTTTGTGGCTAGCTTTAAGTTTTAGCTCAACCACATCTGTTTCTTATGCTGCCAATTTTTATACCATTATTGGCCCTGATGGGCATCCAATGATTGTTCAGAAGCCTGAAACTAGTCCCAAAGGGGAAGTAAAGCAAAAAAACAAACAAATACAAGAAACTAAACAAATACAAGAAACTAAAGTTACAAAGTCAAATGTGCAAGGGATAGAAACCCTACCTGTAGTTAAACATAATCAGAAAGAGATTGAGCCGAAGAGTGCTTCATTGACTGTTCCGACTTCTCAGCCTGCCAGCCAACCTCCTTTAATGGATAACAACAAAGCTAAAGCTCAAATGAATCCTGTTCCGGCAACAGATCAGTCTTCATCGTCAGTATCACGAAAAACAACTCCTCAACTTGTCGTCGAACAGTCTTCACGGAAGCCCATTAGTACTGTTCAACAAAAAAATAAAGTCGAAAAACTAGCGAAAGAGAGTACACCACGCCAAGATGAAGTAAAGATCAATCAAGAGGTTGTGCCGAAAAATACTCAACCTGTAGAAGATCAGCATTTTACTGTCATTGATGGTGAAAAATATGTAAATAATGAGTATTTAGAAGATCGCGAATTCAATTTAGAAGGTAAAAAAAGATTTTATATGACGCCAGAAATTGGCGCAGTTCATGGGCGATATGAAACTATTGAACGACAAAAAGGGCTTAGTGCGAGTCTTTTAAACCGTATTCGTGGGAATTCAGAATCTGAAGAAAAGAAGCCCGTTGTTTTATCTTCTACCTATTTTCGTTTAGCTAAAGATGAGGTTGTTCAAAATTTAGAACAATCATGTTTCTCTGGAAAAAAATTAGTTAAAGCGAAAGATTTATCAATAAAAAATCAAGAAATTGGGCTTTGGCCAGTCGCACCAATTAAAGAAAGTTTTGCCTATGAAGTGGTGAAATTAGACCCTAAAGTGCAAAATGTGTTATTAACATCGTATGCATCTTCTTCAAAGATCCAAAGTTATTATTGGCCATTAGTTGTATTTTTAGATGGACAAGGTTGTGTCCTTGAAGGTGTGAGTGGTTTTAAAAATGATGAATCTCACGACAATAATTTACAATACGCAGCGATGGAAGGCGTTTTAAGAAAACCAGATCAGGCAGTATATCTATTTTTAACACCATTATCCTCAGCATTAGATGTGGAAAATAAACAGTTAACAAATCATGGACAAATTAAGCTGAGTGTTATTCAGTAAGGATGAAAATATGAAAAAAAGATTATTAGCCCCTTTCGTTTTAACGAGTTTAGGCTTAGCACTCGCAGGTTGTGGCGGTGAAAGTTCGACAGTGAATGAAGATCCTTATAAAGGCATTAAAACGTATTCAAATGGTTGTGATGCTGATACTACAGAAAAATGTTTAGGTTTTTATGTTGACTATCCTGTTGATGGTTTAAATTTTGATTGTAGTACCGATACGAAAAATCATTATGTAACTAAACTTGAGGGTGGGTTAGCACTTGGTGGTTGTTTAATTGGAGATAAAGCGAAGTTCTTTATCCAAGGTTCTGAATCGGAAAGAAAAATCATTTTAGGTGATGTTGATCTTGCAAAAATTCGTCCGTTGAAAGTTCGTGGTCAACCTGCTGCTATTGGCTTGATCGATATTGCAAGTGCCATGACAGGTAAACAACCAGAAAGTATGACCATGAGTGATGATACGTTCAAGGTGATGGTTGGGTTGGTCCGAGTTTTCCAAGCGATAGGATTGGAACAGGATGCCAATCAAATAGGGGATGTACAACCAATTGAATTATCAGATAATATTAAAAATAATTTAAAAGCAGTTGATGCCAATATTGTCGTAACTGATTTTATTAATGGCAGTTATGTTGCAAAACTAAAACCATGGATCAATGTAGAAGCTGTTAATGAGGCTTCGGCAATTGCGACTGCGCAACGTTTGGTTCAACAGTCACTGGTTAATATTTATTCGACAAATTTCCTTATATTTAGTGGTGCGAACGTTGATATTCAAGGCTTTACAGGTAAAAGTGATTTAAGTACCAAGGATGAATCTATTGCCAACATGTATGTTGTTACTGACCGTCAAGGCTATACCTCAGGATATGCTATGCAATGGGTTGGTGTACCTCAAAAAGTGGAAGAGAGTACAATTGCTGACTCACTGTTAAAATTTTTACTGCTAAATCAAGTTGTTCCACAAAAACTTAATGTAAATGCCCAACAAGGTTGGATTAACCCACTCACACGTAAAATTACATCTCCACTTGTGTTTAAAAAAGATCAAAGTTCAACGGATAAACTTGAAATTTATCAGGGAGCTTTGCTGAATAATACCAATGTTGCTGGCACAGAGTATATGTATAAGCGAGCAACAGGCGCAACAACAGCACCTACCGATCCAACAGTATACGGGAAATGGCGTCAAACTTTAAATGGTGATCAGCTTTCTGGGGGGATTGATATTTATAAAACTAATCCTGCTAATTACTTAGATCGCAAAGTTTTCCTGACTAAAAATACAGTAAAAACTGGTGAAAAATATTACTTCCCACTGTATGCAAATATTACATTTACGTTTGATAACAAAGAAGTTTCTCCAAATACGCAAACACTCGGTATTGTGATTGATGAAAATGGAGATATACGTACCAATTTAGGTAAAAATAGTGCTCTAAATTCAGATACATGTGCTGATGTAGATCCAAGCACTTATATTGACAAAGAAACAGGGGTACAACAATATCGTATTGGAACCACAGGTACAGCCTATATTAATGGGAATGTTGAAAAGTCGATTACAATGCGTATGATTTTAGCAAATCCTGTATTTGGCAGCCTTGATGGTGCATTAGCAGGTTTAAATGAAACATTAGTGATTACACCAACTAGCGGTTCATCTAATGATGATTTAGCCAAAGCATCTGTATCTTCTGGTGGTATACGTTTAAATCTTCAGAGATTAATCAATGAACAAAACACATCCAGTGGTGTAAATATTACCAGTTGGAATGGGGATCAAACGATTACTGCAACATGGGTAAATCTACAGGCAGTTTATCAATCAATCTATAACAATGTTGAAGCAAATAAAGAGAAAGTTACAGCTGAGCAAAAAGAGTTAGCGAAACGTTTATCGGGGACATTAACTGTAAGTTTACCGCAGTGTTATAGCATTAAAACCAAGTAATTTATGTCGATTAAAAAGCCTCAATTCAAGTGATTAGAATTGAGGCTTTTTTTACTCATATTTTTAATACTGGGCAGTTGATCAAAGGAATATCTATTCGATATTATCCTGTTTGGTCTAATCGAGTGCCCAAAGTTTCAAGATGCATTGGAAATGTATTGGTTTTCCGGTCTTCAAAATAATGTCTTAAGGTGCGTTCTACACTTGGAAAAGCTAAATCGTTCCAAGGAATTTCATGTTCATCAAATAAACGACTTTCAATGGTTTCTTCACCAGCACCAAATACACCATCTTTTATTTGTGTTTTAAATAAAACATAAACTTGCCCAATCCGTGGAATATTATACATGCAGTAGAGCTGTTCAATCTCAACCTCAGCTTCAGATTCTTCACGTGTTTCACGAGCTGCGCCTTGTTCCATGGTTTCAAATAGTTCCATATAACCAGCAGGCAAAGTCCATAGTCCATAACGTGGTTCAATAGCACGCCGACAGAGTAAAACTTTATTTTCCCAGATCGCCAGTGCACCACAAATAACTTTGGGGTTAATATAATGAATGGTGCCACAGTGTGTACAAACTTTACGGATTTTTTGATCACCTAAAGGAATTTTTTCTATGGTTGTATGACCACATGCACTGCAAAAACTCATAAGCTTCATTAAAAATGTGAGATAACTCAGCATAACTGAAAAATTCTACTTTCGCATCATTTATAGCCTTATCGATAAAATTTCCTATATGATAGAACAAGAACAAAAAAGATAGAGTGAGATCAATGAAGGATGATGAGCTAACCCAAGTATTGCAAAATAGATTACGTTTTGGCAAAAGAACCTATCCAGCCAATGCCGCAGTGCTCATTGCTATTACTCAAGAAGCTGATCCTAAAATTTTGCTGACAAGACGTTCTGCTTACCTATCAAATCATGCTGGAGAAGTTTCCTTTCCTGGTGGTAAACGCGATCCAAATGATACCAGTAATATCGTTGTGGCTTTGCGAGAAGCATGGGAAGAAACCGCACTCAATCCATTTGATGTCAAGCTGATTGGTGATTTACCCATGGAGCGGGCAAAAAGTGGAATAACGGTAAAACCTGTGGTGGGATTAATCCCGCCTGACATTCAGTTGATTGCTCAGCCAAGTGAAATTGATCGTATATTCTATGCCCCGATTAAAAAAATGATGGAATCACAGCCTATTCCTTATGAAGTACGTTTGGCACATCAATCGGTGTATTTTCCCAGTTTAAGAATTGAAAATGAAATCATTTGGGGTTTAACCGCTCGAATTCTGATTTCATTATTTAAATATGGTTTGGATTATCAAAAAAACTGGCCGTTTTTATTGAACTCTCCATCTTTTAAGTCACAAATATTCAATAAGAAGTAATGCTAAAAAGTTATGATCAAAGCCAATGGTCTCAAAATATCTCAAAGGAATGTAATACCATGATGTATAAATTTAAAGGTTTTGCACCACAAGCTTTGCATGCACCTTTTGATGGTTGGATTGCGGATAATGCTACAGTGATTGGCCAAGTGGAACTCGGGCAACAAGTCAGTGTATGGTTTGGTGCAGTCATTCGTGCGGACAACGCTAAAATTCATATTGGGAATTTTAGTAATGTTCAAGAAAATGCCGTTTTACATACAGATACAGGGATTGAATTAATCGTTGGCGATTATGTGACCATCGGGCATCAAGCCATGTTGCATGGTTGTACGATAGGCGATAATAGTTTAATTGGTATTAACGCTGTAGTTTTAAATCATGCTGTGATTGGTAAAAATTGTATCATAGGTGCAAATAGTTTGATTCCAGAAGGTAAAGTTATTCCTGATAATTCCTTGGTGGTGGGTTCGCCGGGTAAAGTCGTAAGAACGTTGGATGAGAATGCGGAGAACTTATTAAAAATGAGTGCTTTGCATTATGCCTCCCATTACAAGAATTTTATTGATTTAGAAGAGTTTAAATTTGAATAAATGACTAGTTTTAAAATTTGTCACTTAAATGCCAAGCACAATGTCTTGGCATTTTTATGGATTATTTTGATCTAATGGATTTTATCTGACAGGCTTTATCTCTAAGCTCTCGCGCTATTGAAATGAGTGGAGTATCATAGGCAACATTTTTAACATGGTAAGGTTGTGCATGAAATTGCTGGCATTGGAAACTGCCAATGAGCAGTGTTCCGTTTCGATTGTTGATGAAACTCAAACACTCTATTTTCAACTTGATACGCGAGCAAAAGCACAAACTCAAACCATTTTGCCGATGATTGAGCAAGGTTTTGAGCAAAATAAAATTTCCAATAAAGACTTGACTGCAATTGCATTTAGTCGTGGACCAGGCTCTTTTAGTGGTGTACGTATCAATGCTGCTGTGACTCAAGCTTTGGCATGGGCAAATGATATTCCTGTGATTCCAGTTTCAACCTTGCAAGCGCTGGCTCAAGCTTCTTATCGTCAGGCCCAATTGACTGAAGTGACCGCTGTTTTAGATGCGCGTATGCAGGAAGTCTATATGGCAAGTTTTAAGCTTGACCAAAATAACATTATGCAACTTGTAGACGAAGAAAAATTATTGGACTATCAACACGCTGCGGAATATCAAAAATATATCTTGATCGGTTCAGGTTCAGCTTTGGTGAATGTTGAGGCAATAGCGTTTCAACAAATTGCTGCTTCCGCTGATGATATTGCCACAATTGCGCGTCAAAATGCACTGCAAAAGCAATGGTTCAGTGCAGAGCAGGCCTTACCTGTATATTTACGTGATAATGCATGGAAGAAAATTCCAGAACAAGGTAAACCATAATCGTTTTTCGCTTTAATTTTTAGGATTTCACAATGGATCTTTTACTGCTACTCAAAGCAGCCATTATGGGTATTGTTGAAGGTATTACCGAATTCTTACCTATTTCAAGTACAGGGCATTTAATTCTTGCATCCGAGCTAATGAATTTCTGGACCAAAGAAAAGAGTGATTTATTTGTTGTTGCCATTCAAATGGGCGCGATCGCTGCAGTGATTTATGAGTATTGGAGCAAGCTTTGGGGCGCAGCAACTGGTTTGTTTTCAGGTGAACCGAAAGGCCGTCATCTTGGGATCAGTATTATTGCGGCCTCTATTCCAATTATGCTTGTTGGCTTGACATTTGGGGATATCGTAAAAGAGCTGCTGTTTAATGATATTTCTGTTGCGATTGGTTTGATTGTCGGTGGTTTAATCATTTGGTGGGTTGAAAAAAATCCTCCAAAAGTCAATGCAGTTGAAGTGGATAATATTTCTATTAAAGAAGCCATTTATATTGGTTTAATCCAAGTATTGGCGCTTATTCCGGGAACTTCACGCTCAGGTGCAACCATTATTGGTGGCATGATGTTGGGTGTATCCCGTAAGGCTGCGACTGAATTTTCATTTTTCCTTGGCATACCTGTAATTGTCGGCGCAGGTTTATTAGATCTTTTTAAGAATTACCATATTTATGAAACGACACAAGATTGGACTGTATTCTTTGTGGGTCTTATCGTTTCTTTTGTTTCTGCTTTAATTTTGATCCGTATTTTGGTGGCTTATGTTTCTAAGCGTGATTTCATGGTCTTTGCTTGGTATCGTATTGCTTCAGGTTTGTTGATTTTATTGTTTGCATTAACAGGTTGGAAATTATGGTAAGTGAAATTCGCTTATTTACTGAATCCACATTTTTTGAGAAAGCACAGTCCTACCAAACTGTGCTTTCTTTACGTGGTGTCATAGTAAACATTGCAACAATTGAAAACCTCAATGCACGGTTTTTAAGGCTGAACCCTGAACTTGCCTTGTGTGTCGATGAACAAGGTTTAAGCCTGTGCGCCAATGGCATGAAAATGCAACCTGACTGGAAAGCTGAAATCCCACGTTTAAAACGTGCCAGTTTAAAATCTGAAATGATTGCACGGGCATGTAGTATTTCAGAAAAACCAAACTTAATTGATGCAACTGCGGGTCTAGGACATGACGCATTATTGATGGCGCATTTAGGGGCAAAAATAACCCTGATCGAACGTCATCCAATTTTATTTACTTTACTGGAAGATTCAAAAAAACAGCTAGAAAACGATCCATTTTTAGCCAAAGTTGTTGAGCGTATTGATTTGGTTTTTTCTGATTCAGCTGAATATTTACAACAATTGATAATCACGCATAAAACTGTTGATGTTGTTTATTTAGATCCGATGTTTCCGCAACGGGATCAAAATCAGCAAGCCATAAAAAAACAGGCTCAAGTCAAAAAGCAAATGCAGCTATTACACATGCTTTTACCAGAAGATGGTGAAATGGATTTAGGCGATCATCTTTTAGTCCTAGCACGGCAAATTGCGAAGCGAGTTGTGGTAAAACGTCCTAGACTGGCTGTATTTTTAAATGATCAGGCAACCGATCATCAATGGCAAGGTGATGCTTGTCGTTTTGATGCCTATTTTAACAGCAAACTTATTGAGTAATTTGGTAACTGTTTCAATAATAGTCGAATTATTGATATATAGTTAAATCAAAGATTGATAATTTTTTAGCCAAGCCTAAACTAGATAGGCTGATTGAAGCCACTGCCTTAACAGAATCTTTATGATAGATCTTAAACCCTCGATTAACTTTTGGCATGATTTGAAAAGTAACCAACGTGCAGGGATTTGGTTATTCTTAGGTTCGCGAAAGTCTTTACAAATTGTTCGTCCATCTATTCTTCAACTGATTTTTTGGGGACTGTTGGGTGCAGGTGCCAATACACTGTTTAGCTGGTTAGTTGCTGGTGATGGTGGTGTTTTTAATCGACAGGGTCTTGTCAGCTATGCATTGTGGCCTTTTATTGCCTTGATTGTGGGGATTTTTCTATCACAACGTACCAATAATCCACGCTTGATGTTGGTTCCAGCACTGTTATGGTTAGTGCTTGATACGCATATCATGTTGTTTCAATGTTTGCTTCAATATTTGGGCAACCAAGATCTACTGCCTTATTTCACTTATGATGTGATCCCATTGCTATTTTTTGCTTTGTTTATTTGGCAAAGCCTTGCTGTAGTATGGGTTTTTTCAAGAGAATTACAATGGCCATGGTGGGAACGTGCCTTAATCATGTTTGCTACAATAGCCACTTTGTTCACTTGGCAGGTTTCGATCAAGGAACAGCCAATTTGGAAAGTAGAAGAAGTTCCTCCGAGTCTCAGTGAAAGTGCTTTTTATGCACAAAGTCATTTGCTCAATAAAGCATTGGAACAGGTGCAGTTTGGTGAGTTTGCTCAAACACATTGGTACTTTTTGGGTGTTGCGGGTGCTAGTTATCAAGACGTGTTTAAATTTGAAATTGATCGAATTAAAGAACAATTTGATACCCGTTTTGGAACTTTTGGACGCTCTGTTGAGTTGGTTAATAACCCACAAAGCATTAAAGACACTCCTATTGCATCTAAAACCAGTATCGACCTTGCTTTACGCCGTATTGGTCAACAGATGAATCGCGAAAGTGATGTATTGTTTCTTTATATGACTTCTCATGGCTTACCTAATCGTTTTGAACTAGAAAATGAACCGATTAATTTGGATGATGTCGATCCAAAATGGTTAAGAGAAACCCTAGACAAATCGGGTATTCGTTGGAAAGTGATTGTGATTTCAGCCTGTTATTCAGGTAGCTTTGTTTCAGCACTCCAATCACCAGATACTTTGATTATTACTGCTTCTGCAGCAGACCGTGCTTCATTTGGTTGTTCAAATGAAGCTGATTATACTTATTTTGGTCGAGCTTTCTTTGATCAGGCAATGCGTGAACAAGGCTCTCTCAAAGCCGCATTTAAAGAAGCGACTGAAACAGTTGCGAAATGGGAAAATGCACAAGGCTTTGATCCATCTGAACCGCAATGGGTGATTGGGAAAAATATGGAAATGATGTTACCGCAATTGGAACAACATTTATTTCCTCAACAAGGGGCTATTACTACTGCTCAAACTCAAAATGTAAAACTGAATACACAACAAAAGCCATGATAAATAGCGGCGCTTTAAATGCGAAAGCAAAAGCGCTTTTAATTTATATTTAGGTTGATTGTATTGATGCTTTAAGACTGTAGTTCTAAACAATTTAAAGATCGAAATATGGAGCGATGCGCGAATGGAACTTTTAAGTAAAAATATCTGTTTTGATGGTGAACAAAGAATTTACCAAATTCAGTCAAATTATTTAAAAGGGGCAACGAAGTTTGCGACATATCTTCCGCCTCAAGCATTAAAAGGACAGAAATGTCCTGCATTATTCTATTTAGCAGGACTGACTTGTACGGAAGAAACCTTTATTATTAAAGCACATGCGCAACGGTTGGCATCTCAGCTTGGCTTGATCTTGATTACACCAGATACATCGCCTCGTGGTGAACAGGTTGCGCAAGGTGATTCATGGGATTTGGGACAGGGTGCCGGATTTTATATTAATGCAACTCAAGCACCTTGGGCTGAGCATTTTCAGATGGAAAGTTATATTGTAGATGAACTTTATCCATTACTGATAAAAACTTTTCCAATTCAATCTGAGGCAGTGGGAATATTTGGTCACAGCATGGGCGGGCATGGCGCATTAACACTTGCTTGGAAACATCCAAATTATTTTAAATCAGTGTCCGCATTTGCCCCGATTTGTGCGCCTACTGAATGCCCTTGGGGTGAGAAGGCTTTTTCTCATTATTTAGGATCGAATAATCGTTCAGAATGGGCAAAGCATGATGCAACCCAGTTACTGCTTTCTAAAGGTCAGTTATTTGACGAAATACTTATCGATCAAGGCTTAAAAGATCAGTTTTTTAGTCAATTGAATCCTGAGAAATACCAGAAAGCCTGTAATAAAGTAGGGCAAAAAATCACATTAAGATTTCATGAAGGCTATGATCATGGTTATTATTTCATTCAAAGCTTTATTGATGACCATTTACAGTTTCATGCTTTGCAATTGCAAAAATAGTTGGGTCACCTAACAAAAAATTAAATTTTGAGTAAAAGTAAACTATAGTTTACTTTTACTCTATTTCTTTCAGCTTAGAAAAAATATAAACTACTTTTTGAGGTTTTATTTCATATCATTTTAGATTGTCATTAAATAATTTAAATAAAGAGAAGAATATGCAAGAACAAATACCGCCTCCATTTCCAAGTCATTTGAATTTGGAAAAGGGCGCTACACCACCAGAAATACAGCAACCCATAGACCAGCAGTATCCTAAAATTCATCGTTTTAAATTTCACGGTGATGCGATGGAATATTTTGGTATATGGATTGTGAATATCCTATTGACCATCATCACCTTAAGTTTGTATGCACCTTGGGCGAAAGTGCGTCGTTTACGTTATTTTTATGGCAATACTGAATTCTTTAAAAGACGTTTTGACTTCACGGGTATTCCAACCAAGATTTTAGTTGGACGATTGATTGCATTGGGTATTTATGCAGCCTTTTCAATTTCCTCGCAGTATTCCATGATTGCAACGGTAGTTGGTCTAGTTGTGCTATATGCAGCAGTACCTTGGCTTATTCGAGCAACAATGCGCTTTACTGCAAGAAATAGTAAGTTTGGAAATAGTCGTTTTTATTTTGCGGGAACCACAAAAGAATCCTATAAAGTCTTTTTTCTTAGTATTTTAATTTATATTTTTAGTTTAGGTATATTTTCTCCTGTTGCGATCTGGTTGTATAAAAAATACTACATTGATCATTTATATGCAGGTCAGTTGGATTTTAAATTGAATGCCGATTGGTCAGCTTATATGGGTGCAGTCTACATTCCAATTTTTATGTCTTTTGGAATCATGCTTGTATTTGGCATTATCTATTTTGGTATTATCGGTTTTATTGCTGGGTATACACCAAACTTTTTTATCTTTGGTGTCTTTGCAATGTATGCTGTGGCAGGTTTGTTTATTTATCCATTGATCGCAGCACGTATTTTTATTACTACATGGAACAATACAACGGTGGGGAGTAGCCAATTTAAAACAGATTGTAATCAATGGCGTTATGCATGGATTGTGGCATCAAATTGGCTGGTTAAAATTCTAAGCATTGGTTTAATGTCTGCATGGGCGGCAATTCGTATTCACAAATATCAAGTTGATTCGATGAGTTTAATTTTGCATGATGATCCAGATCAAATGATGAATCTTGCACAGCAAGAGCAAAGTGCTTTAGCTGAAGAAATTAGTGACATCTTCGACATTGATATTTCTTTATAATGATATGAGTTGAATAATTTATGTCACGACCAATAGAAGTCATTTTCTATGATGGTGTGGTGTCTAAACCACACCATGCCCAACTTTCTGCTCAATCTGAGTTCGAAGTGCTGATTCAGTATGGTGAGCGTTTAGAGCATCAACGCCGTTATGCATATCGCGATATGGAATTAATTGGCGCACTGGGGCAATTAAATCCTGCGATTGAGCTTAAAGATGACGCTAGGATTGAGTTTCAGGGGGCTTTACCAGAATGGTTTAATTTTGGGACTAAAAATGTTCAGCATTCAATTTGGAAATTAGAACGTTCTCCAAGTTTAATTGTATTCAGTATCGTCTTTGTCGCGGTTTTTGTTTTTGCTTTAGTGAAATGGGGTGTTCCAGCAGCATCACATTATGTTGCTTTTCAGCTGCCTGAAAATAGTTTGAATAAATTAGGTGATGAAGCGGAAAAATATGTATTGAATAATTGGACTAACCCCAGTCATTTGGCACAAGGTCAAAAAGATCTAATTTCCAAGCAATATCTAAATACCATCGCTGAAGGAAAACCTGCAAAATTGGTCTTCCGTGAAGGTGGGCAATTGGGTGCCAATGCAGTGGCTTTACCCAACAATACCATTATTATCACTGATGAGTTGATTGAAATGGCGCATAGTGATCAAGAGATTTTAGGTGTATTGGCTCATGAGCAAGGGCATTTGGTTGAACGGCATAGTTTACAACAAGGCTTGACCAGTCTGGGGTTGAGTGTGTTGTATATTGCCATGACGGGTGATAGTTCAGACCTATTGACCTCGTTACCTGCCGCGATGATCGGTGCAAATTATTCACGTAAATTTGAAGCTGAGGCGGATATGTATGCGCTGAAATTGATGGATCGTAAAGGCATTGAAGTGTCTCATTTTGCGAATTTCTTACAACGCTTAAGTGATGAAACTGCACTGGAAGAAAAACCAAAGCAATCAGGTAAAACAGCAGAAGCTGATAAAAAAGCGGATCCAAATAAAAAACAACCTCAAAATGAATCTAGTGAAAAAGAAAGCTCTCTAGAGATTTTTGATGCCTTATCTTCACATCCTGCAACTGAAGAACGCGTTAAAATGGTTCGTGATTTTGAGAAAAAACAACAGGCTAAACCTTAAGCAGTATAGATAAGCGATGTTTTATCTATAGATTGTGCAAGGTGGTGGTGACTTGATCTAGGGCTTAATGAAGCCCTTTATTTTTTTGTATTTTCTCAAAAGATTAGATTATTCGCTAAAACCCATATCATCAAGTAATAGACAGTCACTCATTCAATCAGATTAATTGCTATGACCTGATAAATGACCAAGATAAGTAAAACTGTTGCTTTTTAAAACAACCCAATAAGGTAAGTTTGTTATAATGGGAAAAATATTTCTCTTTGCCAGGTTGTTTCATGTCCAAGCCATTTCTGATTGCACCTTCAATTTTATCTGCCGATTTTGCCCGTCTGGGTGAAGATGTGGAAAAAGTATTGGCAGCTGGTGCAGATGTTGTCCACTTTGATGTCATGGATAACCACTATGTTCCAAACCTAACTTTTGGTGCGGGTATATGTAAGGCATTAAAGAAATATGGGATCAAAGCCCCGATTGATGTGCATCTTATGGTTTCACCTGTGGATCGTATGATTGGTGATTTCTTAGAAGCAGGCGCAGATATTATTACTTTTCATCCTGAAGCAACACATCATATTGACCGTTCATTACAATTGATTAAAGATGGTGGTGCTAAAGCAGGTTTGGTATTTAATCCAGCAACACCTTTGCATTATCTCGACTATGTTTTAGATAAAGTGGATCAAGTGCTTTTAATGAGTGTAAACCCTGGCTTTGGCGGCCAAAAATTTATTCCAACGACTTTGGATAAATTACGCGAAGCGCGTAAAATTATTGATGCTTCAGGTCGTGACATTCGGTTAGAAATTGATGGCGGTGTTGGCCCAGCAAATATCCGTGAAATTGCTGAAGCAGGAGCTGATATGTTTGTTGCTGGTTCGGCGATTTTTAGTAAACCTGATTATCAAGCTGTGATTAACGAAATGCGTGCTGAATTAGCAAAAGTTGGACAAGTTTCGGCTTAAACTTTTCCACAAGTGTATTGTGTGAATTGTGGATAACTCTGATGATAACTATATGGATAACCATGTTGATAAGCATATGGATAAGCTGGGTATAGATTAATCAAAGGGTGATCAATCGTTTATCATGTATGCAATTTCTGTTTAAAAAGAGCCCAAATGGGCTCTTTTGTTATAAAAATTATCTGCTCTTCATCAATTTGATTATTCATTTTTTATTCAAAGTAGAATTGATGCTAAATTATTCAGTGATATTGGCAATCTTTCCACATGATATTTGCCAAAATCGTTATTATTGGCTATGCTCTTAGCTTCATTATGGATTAAAACATAGGTTTTAGTTTTGTTTAGACAACTGCACAAACAGCTTTGGTTTGTTTGTCTTATGGTTTTTGCCATAGGTTGGAGCAGTGTGTCTATTGCATCTGTAAATATGATGCAACATGCGCAAATGATGAATGCATCACTTTTAGATGAACATCAATCGATGATGAAAAACAGTACTGTAAAAGAAATGAAACAACACTGTTTAGACATACAACAAAAACAAAATGATCAAAAATTGCGTCTCAATCATGAGCAGCAGGTGCAAAATTTAAAAGATTGCCATAATCTACAGGTTCAATCTCAAGATACGCAGCAGAGCAAATGCCTAGACTGTGCTGCATTATCATGCCAATCTTCAGTGGTTTGGTTCAATCCTGATATTCCCAAATTGATTGCACCCGATCATCTGCACAACACTCAAGCCTATCAAATCAATTACCAAGCTCAGCACCTCGCAGGGCATTGGCAGGAAATCCTACGTCCTCCAAAAGCTTAATCTGATTTTAGACACTTTTTTATTCAAAATTGCTTGTTAAAATTTAGGTTAAGTTATGTTTATTCAGTTATCTCAAAAGCGATTAGCTCAAAGCTTGGTTGCCACATTGTGCTTGGTCTCCTCAACTTGGGGAATTGCCGCAATCAAAGAATATCAACTCAGCATTGATGAAGGAATCGTCAATGTAACAGGTAAACCGGTAAAACGAATTACTGTAAATGGCCAGTTTCCCGCACCACTTTTAGAATTTGAAGAAGGTGATGAAGCGGTGATTCGTGTTAAAAATAATTTAAAGAATCAGGATTCATCGATCCACTGGCATGGCCTATTATTGCCCGGCATTATGGATGGTGTACCTGGCTTTAATGGTTATAACGGGATCAAACCCAACGAAGAATTTGTCTATAAGTTCAAAGTTCGTCAGAGTGGAACCTATTGGTATCATGCCCATTCGAAAGGCCAAGAACAAGATGGTTTATATGGTTCTTTAGTGATTTATCCAAAGAATAAAAAACCGCTGGCAGCGCATGAACGCACAGATCGTGATTATGTGGTGATGTTGTCGGATTTCCATGAGCAAACCAGTGACCAGATCCAAAAAAATCTAAAGGTTTCCGCAGAATATTATCAAAATCGACGTGAAACATTAGGGGATGTTTGGAAACAGTTACAACGTGATGGTTTAAAAGCAACATGGTCTGATCGCAAAATGTGGAATCAGATGCGTATGTTAAAAACAGATATGTCTGATGTGACGGGTTACACCTTTCTTGTAAACGGGAAAACGCCTGAACAAAATTGGACAGGTCAGTTTAAGCCAAATGAAAAAGTTCGACTCCGCTTTGTGAATGCATCGGCAATGTCGTTCTTTGATGTACGCATCCCTCAGCTAAAAATGACAGTGGTCAGTGCCGATGGTCAACCAGTAAAACCTGTGAGTGTGGATGAGTTTCGTATTGGTACAGCAGAAACCTATGATGTGATTGTTGAACCTAAAATCAGTCATTATCAGATCGAAGCAGAGTCTATTGACCGTTCAGGATTTGCGATTGGAACACTCCACAATGAATTAACAGCAAAAAGTGCTGCTATTCATATGCCTGCTGCTCGTCCACGTGCTCTGCTAACTATGGATGATATGGGAGGTCATGGTGGCGGAGGGATGGATCACTCCAAGATGAGTATGGGTGATATGTCAGGCATGGATCATTCAAAAATGAATGGGAATGATATGCAGGGTATGGACCATTCAAAAATGAGTGCTGACGATATGCAAGGCATGGACCATTCAAAAATGAATACTGATGCTATGCAAGGCATGGATCACTCGAAAATGAGTGCGAATGATATGCAGGGCATGGACCATTCAAAAATGAGTGCTGATGCTATGCAAGGTATGGACCATTCAGAAATGAATGCCAATGATACGCAAGCTATGGATCATTCACAGCATAGCAATTCATCGGCAGCTCAAAAAAAAGACCAAGTGGTTTATGGTTGGGCAAATGCATCGACGCTGCAAGGAGATAAAGCACTGCAATACAGTGATTTAAAATCACTAACCCCTCAACCTGATACTCGTGATGCCACCAGTGAATTGGTGATTCGCTTAGGCGGAACCATGGAGCGTTATGTTTGGACGATCAATGGTAAAAAATTCAGTGATGCTGAACCACTCAAAGTGAAATATGGCGAACGTATCCGAATTAAATTTATCAATAACAGTATGATGGCGCATCCAATGCATTTACATGGCATGTTTATGCAACTGGAAAATGGTCAGCCTGCTGTGGATATGCCCAATAAACACACCATTGTTGTACCACCTGCAAAAACAGTTACAGCATTATTAACCGCTGATGAATTGGGTGAATGGGCAATCCATTGTCATTTGCTCTACCACATGAGTGCAGGGATGATGAATAAATTGATTGTTGCCAATGTGAGTGATGGCAAAGTGTCCACCCAGCCAGTTCAAACAACAAATACCACTCAAAAGGCTGAAGTGAAAGGGGACGAACATGCAAATCATTAATCTTTTTTCTAAATCAGCTCTGGCTAGTTCATTACTTATGCTGAGTGGTTTGGCTTTGGCCCATGAAGGGCATCAGATGCAAAGTGATGAGAGTATTGCGACTGAATCAACTGTAGTGACTGATTATTCAAGCATGGATCATTCAAAAATGAATCAGTTGGATAAGCAAAGCAATGTTGTAGATCATACACAGCATCAAGCGATTACAACCACTAAGGGGGCGGAAAGCGTAGCTTCGCATAGTACCCATGATCATGGTAAAGAACATGGTGCGCAGGTTTATCAGCGAGTGACTATTGATAATGCTTGGATGCTGGATGAAGATGGAAAAGGTACTTTAGATTCATCTTTAGAGTTACGCATAGGTACTGATGAAAATAAGTTATTCATTAAAGGGAGCTCCAGTAAGGCTGAATCAGACAAAATAGAATATGATCTAAGTGCCCTCTATAGCCGTAACATTGCTGATTTTTGGGATGTACAGGCGGGTGTGCGTTACAGTGATAATCCTGAGCGAACCACTGATCAGGAACGTGTAGATGCGGCTTTGGGTTTACACGGCTTGGCGCAGTACTTTTTTGAAACAGATGCTTATCTGTATTTCGGACAGGACAGTCAGGTTGCATTTAGCCTAGAAACTGAACGTGATTTATTATTGACACAAAAGCTGATTTTAAAGCCTTATTTAGATTTAAATGTGGTATTTAGCGATGATTCACGCTATGCCCAAAAAACAGGCCTAAACAGTATTAAAACAGGTTTAGAAACCCGTTATGAAATTACAAAAAAGGTGATGCCTTATGTGAGTGTGGCCTATACATATTCTAAAGGTAAAAAAGAGACAGCATGGCAAACTGCAACTAAGTCCGAATCAGGTTGGTTATATGGTGCAGGTCTGCGTTTTAGATTCTAAGCTTTAGTTTTTTGTATAAAGCAAAAGGTCACTTCTTTAGGAGTGACCTTTTACGTTTCTGCAATGCCAGCGACACATTCAAGCTGATTATTTACAAACTTAAATTCCATTCCATGCTCTGTATCTAAATCATAGTGAATAGAGAGGGTTAAGCTATCGGGTGCGCTCACACGCAAATTTAACATGGTCTGAATATAAGGATTATGGGATTCCACATCCTGAATATTCAATGCAGCCTTACCGGATTTTTCTGGATTTTCATAATAATGTGCATAAAGCTTTTGATAGCGTTCAAAAGCATGTTGCTGAATGGTCTGAATATGTTGTTCAATACTGTTGATAAATAATTGGTAGGTTTTTGCAAAAGCGTTGAGTTGATCAAGATTGGGTGCTTCTTCGATCTCTTCGCCATCTTCATCAAACTCTTCCCCTAAGAAAATCTCCCGATCAGCATTTTGATTAAAAAAACAATGTGAAAAAAATGTTTCTGAACTAAACCCAGCCCAGCTCGGGTGGATATCACCCCAATAATCATGTTTCATGGTTTTGATTCCTGATTTTTATATTTAGCATGCTTGATCATAAAGTAAGCCTCACGAAAAAAAATTATTCGAAATGTAAAAAAGGTCAAATTTTGTAAATTTTAATAAACTCCTCAACATGAGTTGATATAATTAGCGTTCTTCAGGAGGAACGACCTCCCTCAATTTGAGAAAAATCGTCAGGACGGCCTGATTCTAATTTAAATTTGGAGCTGGTCATGGCTTGGGTTTTTCTTATTTTCGCAGGTATCTTTGAAATCGTTTGGGCATATAGCATGAAATTGTCCGAAGGTTTTACAAAGCTTACACCAAGTATTGTCACCTTATTTTTCATGATTTTAAGCTTTGGTCTATTGGCATATGCGATGCGTACTTTGCCATTGGGAACTGCTTATACCATTTGGACTGGGATTGGAGCGATAGGCTCATTCTTGGTTGGTATTTTTATTTTAGGCGAACCTGCAACAGCAATGCGTATGTTCGCTGCTGTACTGATTGTTTCTGGCTTAGTTTTAATGAAACTTTCTTCGTCTTAATTTATTTAAATATTTAAGTGCTATTTCTGTAGGAGGTAGCACTTTTTTTATGTGTAGTTCATGGTGTAATCAATATTGGAAACACCCAATAGAAAATGGTGAATATATAATGGCATGGGTTTTATTGGCAGTTGCTGGTTTGTTTGAAGTGGTTTGGGCATATTTTATGAAGGTGTCTGATGGGTTTACTAAATTGACACCTAGTATTTTGACCATCATCTTTATGATCGCAAGTTTTGCTTTACTTTCTTATGCAATGAAAACATTACCACTTGGTACCGCTTATACGGTGTGGACAGGGATTGGTGCGATTGGTTCATTTGCCGTCGGAATTTTCTTTTTAGGTGAACCAGCCTCAGCGATGCGGATGTTGGCTGCTGTATTGATTATTTCAGGTCTTATTTTGATGAAATTATCTTCAAGCTAAGTTAAGCTGTTGCTGAGTTGGAAAGGGAATAAGGACATGCAACTTGCATTTATGGAAATGAGTTCCCCAGTCGGGATATTAAAATTAGTCGCCCATGATCATGCCTTGGTTGCAGTACTTTGGGAAAATGAAAATCCTAAACGGGTTCGTCTGGCTGAATTAATTAAAAACAATACGCATCCAGTTTTGTTGGAGACGGCGAAACAATTGAATGAATATTTTCAAGGAAAAAGAACCCAGTTTGATTTACCGCTAGATTTTGCGGGGACTGAGTTTCAGCAAAAAGTTTGGCAAGCTTTATTGACGATTCCATTTGGTGAAACGCGTAGCTATAAAGAGATCGCAGAACAGATTGGAAATGTCAAAGCGGTTCGGGCAGTGGGTGCAGCGAATGGTAAAAATCCCATCTCTATTATTGCACCATGTCATCGTGTGGTCGGGGCAGATGGTAAATTAGTGGGTTTTGCGGGTGGGTTGGATAATAAGGATATTCTTTTAAAAATTGAACAAGTGCCATAGACTCAACTCTATTTATTATTAAATTACAATTTAAAATGCTTGCTCAAATTTTTACATCATTCTTATCAAATCTAGGTTGGATCGTTTTACTTTTCGTTGCGATTACGCTAGTTAAATTATTTAAGCCCTTTTTAAAAGGGAAAATAGGTGAATTTGCTGTCAGTACCCATGTAAAAGTCTATTTAGATAAAGAAAATTATATTTTATTAAATGATTGTACTCTGCCTGATGCGCAAAATCAGACCACCCAAATAGATCATATTTTATTAAGTCTTTATGGTGTTTTTGTCATTGAAACAAAGAATTATAAAGGTTGGATATTTGGTGGCGAGCGTCAAAAGATTTATAAAAAGAGCTATAAGTTCCAAAACCCATTACATCAAAATTATAAGCATCAAAAAGTTTTAGAAAGTGTGCTCACAGATATTGTTGATTCCACTCAGATCCATTCAATCGTGGTTTTTATGTCTGATTGAGAATTTAAAACCAAAATGCCAAACAATGTCTTTCGTGGTGCAGGTTGGACAGATTATGTAAAACAATTTAAGCAAATCAACATTCCTCCAATGAAATTAAAACGTATTCAGTATCGTCTAGAGAAAGAAATTTTAGAAAATTCGTGGAAAACCAATCGCCAACATATACAAAGTCTTAAAGATAAATATACTGAGAAATGAAGATATTACGCATAATCAACATTCTACAGATTAAATTATATTTTTTGTATGATTGGATGCTTATATTATATCTATAGCATTAAGTTCAGTAGAGGATGAAGCGAAAATTCATTCATCCTCCACTTTAGATTTTAACCATTTCCATTGCCCATTTTTAAATTGATACGTGTCGACCCACCATCTTGCGCCACCTCGACATGAGCTGGTCATTTGTTTCTTGTGGGTAATCAGTTTGAGATCCGTCAATCCAGAACACTGTGCATGACTAAAATCAATTTTTCCTTGGTTCAACACTTGATAGTCTTTACTTTTAGGTTGATAGAGAAAAATATCAAAAATTGAATAAACCCCCATTCCCATATCAGGTGTAGACACAGCAATATCGGTAAATCCATCAAAATTGTAGTCTTGAAAATGAATTTGTCTTTTACGTTCAAATGGTAATTCTGCAAGATCAAATGCTTGCTGTTTAGCCGGTGTTTGAATGATGAGTTGACCTGATTCGTCATCGCCATCTTTAAAAATAAAATGGGTTTTTTGCCCATTCACTACATCGTTAATATTGCGACTTACAGTTTGTTGTTGAGGTTGGGCAAATGCGAATGGGGTTAAAAGTAAACTTGATAGCATTATTGTCGTGAGTGTTTTATGCATTGTTATTCTCGTTGTCATTCCCATTGTTTTAGGGGATTTCCAAGTTTCAGCTGTTTATTGAAACTTGGATGCTATTTTCAAAAGTGCAGAGTAATATTCAACATTTAAAAGCGCTTTGGAATTTTTTGGCCACCTTCAATCGGCGTTTCGGCATTTTTTAATACACCAAATAACCATGTTTCAGCATGTTGTACCGCGATTTTAAGCGGATCTCCTAGTGCTAAACGTCCTGCAATAAAGCTTGCCAATGAACAACCTGAACCATGGTATTCACCTTCTAAACGGGGACATTTAGATTCAGCGATCATTTCACCGTTCACATATAAGGCATTACGAATATAGTTTGGGGTATCTTCATGACCACCTTTTACCAGAACAGCTTGTGCGCCCATTTCAAACAGCTTGGCTGTGGCTTTTTCTATGTCCTGTTCTGCTGTTAATGCGCGTAATTCCACCGTATTTGGGGTAATGATTGTTGCCAGAGGAATCAGTTCGATAAAGGCTTTAACCAAGGTCTCTTGATTACCCAGTGAACCACCACTATTTGCCACTAAAACAGGATCAAGTACATATAGATAATCTGGATGTTCACGTAAAAACTCAGCCAGTGCAGCAATATTATCTGTCGTTCCCAACATCCCCGATTTGATGGCTTTAATGGGTAAATCACCAACAACTGCATTGGCCTGAGCAAGCAGTAGTTCTTTGGAGCTGGCTTTAAAACCAAAAACTTGTTGAGAGTTTTGAATGGTTAATGCTGTACAAGCAATTGCCGCATGTGCGCCACTTTGACCAATCGCTTCAATATCAGCCTGTATACCAGCACCACCAGAAGGGTCTAGACCTGAAAAACAAAGTACAGTAGGGCGCACGATGATGTCCTTAATTCACAAATTTACGTTAGTATAGGCAAGTTTGCGAGAACACTCGATAGTAATTTGATAATTGTTTCAAACACAGATTTAAAGGATTGGATGGTGATAAAGAATATTTTAATTGATCTCGATGGCACATTAACCGACCCAAAAGTAGGCATTACGACATCTGCACGTTATGGACTTGCAAAGGTTGGGCATCCGATTCCTGACAGTGAAAATATCGACTGGATTATTGGTCCACCGTTAAAGGCATCATTGGCAAAGCTACTCAAAGTTGAAGCAAATGATATTTTAGCTGAGCAAGCTTTATTAGGTTATCGTGAACGTTTTGCTGTAACTGGCCTATTTGAAAACCATGTTTTTGATGATGTAGTACAAACCTTGGAAGCCTTAAAAAGTAAGGGCTATCGACTGTTTTTAGCCACTGCAAAACCTGAAGTCTATGCACGGCAAATCTTAGATCATTTTGATTTATTAAAATATTTTGATTATCCCTATGGCAGTGAGTTAAATGGCGAGCGCACCAATAAAGGTGAGTTAATCACTTATATCCTTGAAAAAGAAAAGTTAAATCCAAAAGAGTGTTTGATGGTGGGAGACCGGGAACATGATATTTTTGGTGCACGTAAAAATGGCATTGAAACCATTGCGGTAGAATATGGATATGGTTCAAAACAAGAGTTGGACGAAGCAGTGCCGAAAGCAAGAATTGCAAAGTTTTCTGAATTGTTAAATCTGGTTTAAATCTAGGTTATTGGAGTAATTCGAATCAAATTAATCATCCCCAACACATCGATAAGATATTCTCGGTTGGGGATTTTACTTGTAATCACATAGTGAGTAGCAATCACACATTTAAACAGGGACTGAATCCCCCGATAATCTTTTAATGTCATTCACTCAATTGGGTAGAGATACCGCATGATGGGGAAGCGTTAAACTCTTAAGTCCATCACCGCTCAATTTAAGATCTACTTGCAGTAAAATTTGGATCTAATGTGGAGAGATATTCAAATCTGCAATGCACCACATCAATCCATCTAAAAATAAAAAATGATGGATTAGCGAACGTCCAAATACAATGATTCCTTAATTTCTTCCATTACAATATAGCTGTGTGAAGAAGCAGAGGAGGGAAGTTTTTTTAGTAAATCACCCAGTAAGCGTCGGTAAGCACTCATTTCTTTTAATCGGGCTTTGACTAAATAATCAAAATCTCCCGAAATAAGATGGCACTCTTGTACTTCTGGTATTTCCATTAAGTCCTTGGCCACTTGTTCAAACACGTCACCAGACTTTGCTGATAAGCTAATTTCTAGAAAAACCAATAAGTTGCGATCAAGATGTTTCGGATTTAGTCGTGCATGATAGCCCATAATGATGCCATCTCGCTCCAAACGTTTGACGCGTTCAGAACAAGGTGTGGTCGATAAACTGACCCGTGAAGCCAACTCGCTGATGGCAATTCGACCCTCATTTTGAAGAATATCTAAAATCATTCGATCTATACGGTCTAATTTACGCATCAATTATTCCCTTTTTTTTAATCATTTTTCACGACAATAAATTAAAACACCTAAATTTTAGCATTAAAAATAGTGAAATAAACTATTGAACCAAAAATATACTAGTGAAATAAACTAGTAAATGCATAAAGGATAAGAAATGCGTGTAATAGTATTAGGTAGTGGTGTGATTGGCGTAGCAAGTGCATATTACCTCGCGCAGCAAGGAGCACAAGTTACAGTTTTAGACCGTCAAGCAGGTCCAGCTGAAGAAACCAGCTTTGGTAATGCAGGTCAAATTTCTCCAGGATATTCGACACCGTGGGCTGCACCCGGTATTCCGTTTAAAGCGGTTAAGTGGATGTTTCAACATCATGCACCACTTGCGATTAATATCGATGGCAGTATGTGGCAGTTACAGTGGATGGCGCAAATGCTTAAAAACTGTAACTCAGAAAGTTATGCGATTAACAAAGAACGTATGACACGTGTTGCAGAATATAGCCGTGACTGTTTAAGAGAACTGCGTAAAGATACTGGCATTGAATACGAAAACCGTTCAAAAGGCACGTTGCAAGTTTTCCGTAATGAAGCTCAATTAGAAATGGTTCAGCGTGATATTGCTGTACTCAAAGAATGTGGTGTTCCACATGAGTTATTGCTTAAAGATGATCTTGCTAAAGTAGAACCAGCACTAGAACATGCCAAAGATAAATTGGTCGGTGGTTTACATCTTCCAAATGATGAAACAGGCGACTGCTACTTATTTACCAATGCTTTAGCCAATTTAGCCAAAGGTTTAGGTGTCGAGTTTAAATTCAACCAAAATGTTGAAAGATTGGTGGTTGAAGGTGATCAAATCAAAGGTGTAGTGGTTAATGGTGACGTGTTAACTGCTGATCGCTATGTATTGGCTTTTGGTAGCTATTCACGTGATTTCTTAAAGCCGCTGGAATTGAATTTACCAGTTTACCCAGTGAAAGGTTATTCTTTAACGATCCCGATTGTTGATCCAACATTTGCACCACAATCTACAGTTTTGGATGAAACCTATAAAATTGCGATTACTCGTTTTGATCAACGTATTCGTGTTGGTGGAATGGCAGAATTAAGCGGTTTTAATCATGGTTTAAATGCTGATCGTCGTGGCACGTTGGAAATGGTGACCCAAGATTTATTCCCGGGTGGTGATTTGGCACAAGCGTCATTTTGGACCGGTCTTCGCCCAATGACCCCAGACAGCACACCAATTATTGGCGCAACACGTTTTAAAAATTTATTCCTTAATACAGGGCATGGCACTTTAGGCTGGACCATGGCATGTGGTTCAGGAAAATTAATCAGCGATCTAGTACTTAATCATCAAACTGATATTAGTACCGAAGGCTTATCTATTCAGCGTTATCCACACGCTGCTTAAGTCAGCCACATTGTTAAAACAGTAATCAATAAATTGTTTAGCGATAAATAATTTACAACGCCAATCCATATTCAGGGATGAATAAAATGCCTAGACCAATTACTGCTGTCATTCATCAGGATGCTTTGTTGCATAACTTGAATGTCGCCCGTCAATTTATGCCACAAAGTAAAGTTTTTACCGTGGTCAAGGCCAATGCTTATGGACACGGTATTGAGCGTGTCTATGATGCATTCAAATCCGCAGATGGTTTTGCTTTGTTAGATATCGATGAAGCAAAACGCCTAAGAACATCGGGATGGACAGGTCCAATTCTGCTCTTAGAAGGTATTTTTTCAGCAGATGATTTATTGGACTGTGAAAAGTATCAATTAAGTTTTAGCCTACATAATGAAGAACAAGTGAATTGGCTAGAACAATTTCAAAGCCAATCTCTCAAAGACAATCCAGCACAGACTCAATTCGATGTATTTTTAAAAATGAATACAGGAATGAATCGCCTTGGTTTTAAAGCTGATGCGTATCGCGCAATGTGGCAAAGATTAAAGCAATTCGATGTGGTGAAATCTATCACGCATATGATGCATTTTTCAGATGCAGATGGTGAGCGTTTGGGGCAATCTGGGATTGCCTACCAGCAGGCTATTTTTGAACAAACCATTCAAGATTTAGACGGAGAGCGTTCAGTTTCAAATAGTGCGGCCATTCTCCGACATTCACAAGATTTACGTTCAGATTATATTCGCAGTGGGATTATGCTGTACGGCAGTTCTCCTGACTATCCAACACACTCAATTCAAGACTGGAATCTTAAACCAAGCATGAGTTTACGCAGTGAAATCATCGCAATTCAAGATTTACAGCCGAGTGAAACAGTGGGTTATGGATCTAAATTTACTGCAACCCAAGCCATGAAAATCGGAATCGTGGCATGTGGTTATGCAGATGGTTACCAACGTATTTCGATGGATGCACCAGTATTGGTCAATTCTGTACGAACACAAACTATTGGTCGTGTCAGTATGGATATGTTGGCGGTTGATTTAACTCATATCCCAGATGCGCGAGTTGGAAGCGAAGTGGTACTTTGGGGACAGTCTTCAAATGGAACTGTACTGCCGATTGATGAAGTTGCAGCAAGTTCTGGAACCGTAGGTTATGAGCTCATGTGTGGTGTAACTGCACGGGTAAATTTTAAAATTTCAAAATAAGGACATCAACATGTCAAACAACGTTCAACACCCAGACATTCAAAAACTCAACAGCAATCAAGTAATGAGTGCAGTCACCATTTTCAATAAAGTGGTTTATTTGTCAGGCCAAGTTCCTAAAAACACCCAACAGGATATTATTGGTCAAACTCAAGAAATCTTAGCAACGATTGATCAATTATTGCTTGAGGCAAATACCGATAAATCACGTTTATTGTCTGCGCATGTCTACATCAAAAATTTAGATGATTTTGCAACTTTTAACACCATTTGGATTGATTGGTTAGAAGGTTGTGTTGCTCCATCTCGCGCAACAATTCAAGCTGATTTGGTTAATCCAGATTGGTTGATTGAGATCGCAGTTATTGCGGCGCAGGCATAAATTAACCGCTTGTCATAAAGTAGAATTGATTATTGTCAACAATTAAAGCAGTATTTGCCCCGAATTAAAGCTGGTCACATGTAAACCATGTGGCCCAGTTCGCGTTAGGTAGAACAATAGAACGGGAATGTTCTTATGCCACAAGCGGGTTTTACCTCCAAAAAATTGTCAAAAAGGATATTTTTATGACAACTTCAAGCCATTCAGATGACGTACCATCGTCGCCAAATGAGCTACAACGGAAATTATCCAATCGTCACCTACAATTAATTGCGATTGGTGGTGCAATTGGTACTGGCTTATTTATGGGTTCAGGGAAAACCATTTCCCTTGCAGGCCCTTCAATTCTGATCATTTATATGATCATTGGTGCAATGTTCTTTTTCCTGATGCGCGCATTGGGTGAAATTTTACTTTCAAATCTGCACTACAAATCCTTTATTGATATGGCACATGACTTAATTGGTCCGGGTGCTGGCTATTATATTGGCTGGTCATACTGGCTCGGTTGGATCTTAGTGGGTATTGCGGATTTAGCTGCAATTATTAATTATCTCAATTTTTGGCTTCCTGACGGAACCGCCTTTACCCCCATGGGACAAGCCTTAATTAGTGCTGGATGCGTACTCTTGGTATTGGGAATTAATCTCCTCACAGTAAAGTTGTTTGGTGAAATTGAGTTTTGGTTTGCTTTGATCAAAATTTTAGCCATTGTTGGATTGATTCTTATTGGTGGCTATATGGTGTTGAGCCATTTCCAAGCACCGACAGGTTCAGTTGCAAGCTTTAGCAATGTCTGGTCGCATGGTGGCATGTTCCCGAAAGGCGCAAGTGGCTTTTTAGCAGGTTTCCAAATTGCCTTGTTTGCTTTTGTCGGTGTCGAGCTGATTGGTACTATGGCGGCAGAAACCAAAGATCCTGAAAAGAACTTACCTAAAGCGGTCAATGCGATTCCGACCCGTATTATTTTGTTCTATGTATTGGCACTCTTTATCGTGATGTCGGTAACCCCTTGGAATGAAATTCCTGCGGATCAAAGCCCATTTGTCACATTGTTCCTACATGCTGGTATTGGTGCAGCAGCTGTGATTATGAACTTGGTGGTTTTATCCTCGGTAATGTCATCGATGAACAGTGGTGTATTTTCAACCAGTCGTATGTTGTTTGGATTGGCTAAAGAAGGGCAAGCACCGACTAAGTTGGCTGAGCTGTCTAAACGCGCCGTTCCTGCAAAAGGTTTGTTGTTCTCTTGTGGCTTTATTATGGCAGGTGCAGCACTACAATATTTTGTTCCAAATACCGTCGAAGCATTTACCTTAGCCAGTTCTTTATGTGTGATTTTATTCATTAGTATCTGGAGTATTATTATGGTGTGTTATATACGCTACCGTAAATTACGCCCAGAATTACATGAGAAATCAAACTTTAAAATGCCAGGTGGTGTATGGATGTCTTATCTTGTTTTGATCTTCCTTGCCTTTACTTTGGTGATTTTAAGTCTTGAGCCTGATACTTTAAAAGCTTTAATCATCAGCCCGTTGTGGGTGATTATTTTAGCGGTGACCTATCAAATGATGTATAAACCGCGTATGAAAAAACGTAATCAACAGCTTTAATGTTGAATATTCAATTGATCAGGAGATGGTGTTAGATCATCTCCTGAATAACTATGATATGAAAAATTTTGATATAAATTAACTCTAAAAATTAAACGCTTAGATTAAATATAAAATGCTCAAGTTTTTGGTTTTATCCGTGATTGATTACATAGATTAAATGTAGAATTTAACAAATTATTCAAAATAACATACTGAAATAAAAATAAAAAACACGTTTAATAGCATCATTTATGATAAGCAATAGCAGATATGCGCAATAACAAGATCGATCTCTTACGTGGAATTTCAATTTTATTGGTCCTTCTCCACCATTTTAATATTCCTTATAAACTGCATGACACATTTCTAGGTATACAGATCTTTGGAGAAAGCTTAAGTACTTTAATTGCCCGCAATGGTAATTATGGAGTGACTTTATTTTTTGTGATTTCGGGTTTTTTAATCACTCAACATACTTTACAAAGAAGTGGGACACTTGCACAGATTAAACTCAAAGATTTCTATATTCGCCGTATTGCCCGAATTATGCCTTGTTTGGTCCTACTGGTGGTGCTGGTCACAGTACTGGGTGCAATGGGGTTAAAACCCTTTCTCAATCAAGCGCCAAACGGTATTGAAGTTTCTTACGGCTTAACTGTATTTTCTGCTTTTACCTTTTGGATGAATATCCTAATCATTGAAAATGGCTGGGTGAATTATGCGCTAGGCGTGCTATGGTCTTTATCTGTGGAGGAAGTCTTCTACTTAGCATTTCCAATTTTGTGTGTTGTATTAGGCCGTGGTAAAGGGTTTATTATATTTTTATTGGCAATCATCATTTATGCACCTTATTTCCGTTCATTGCATTTTGCTGAGGAAAGCGGGGCTTATCTTTATCATTACTTCTCAAGTTTTGACGGAATTGCGATTGGTTGCTTAACTGCTTTAATGAATCAGCGGATGGGACAAAAAATTCAGGTTTCCAAAATCGTGGTTCCAATCATTGTCGTGTTGATAGCTGCTGTTTATTTATATGCACCAATCAAAGAGGTTAGTACGTGGGGAATCAGCATTTTTGCCATATTGTCAGCAATGCTGATCTTCTGTTTTGCTCAGAACCCACACACTGAATCTCGCTCTATATTGTCAAAAGGTGTAGCGTGGATTGGGCAACGTAGTTATGAAATGTACTTATTTCATTTGATTATCTTGGGTTTATTTAAAGTTTTTTATTTTCCTCAAGAAACCTTAGCTGTTGAAAAATTAATGCTATTGCCAATTTATTTTATTGCTGTTTTTGTATTGAGTTGGGCCATTGAAAAGTATTATTCAACACCGATGAATGCAAAAATTAGAAATTGGCTAATTAAGAGCCATTGAAAGAAATCCTATATATATTGAGTTTGCACAAGCAAATGATTATTCCGGAACAGATCTAATGGACTGATGTTGAGCGCAATAGAGTGATTGTGCAGTGTTTAAGGTAATAACAACTACTTTTTACATTATTGAATCGTGCATGCGCAAGGTTTGCTGTCCCCTACGAAAAATGGGGCATTGCCAGCACAAATGAAATTAAACCTTGTATCTAAGATGTGACAGTGAAGCCTCTATAAAGGCATGTATTAAGTGTTTTTAATGATATTGTTGATTAAGTTTTTATAATTTCATGTTGCTGAATTTATTAAAAAATTATTTAGGTGGGCCTGTAAATTACATACAATCAATAAAAAACCTCCATTTAGGAGGTTTCTATCTACAATTTAAAATGTGGGTTTAACCACCACTAAAATCACCACTGCAAATAAAATCAGGGTTGGCATCTCATTGAAAAATCGCCAAAACTTATGCGATTTATAATGTGCATTGCCAATCAGTTTTTTACGGTAATAACCGCAGACAAAGTGGTAAATCACCAAAAGACCAACTAAACCGACTTTTAGATAAAACCATAAAGCTTCATGGTAATGACGTGTTGCATCGCCCCAGTCTACGAGAAAATGTGCGGTGATCAAAGTTGCGATCATCGATGGCCACATAATGCCCCGATATAATTTACGCTCCATGATCTCGAAACGCTGATGACTTAGATTATCATCGCTCATGGCATGGTAGACAAACAAACGCGGGAGATAAAACAGTGCTGCAAACCAACACACGACTGCAATGATATGTAAAGCTTTTACCCAAAGGAAAGCTTCTGAAGGAGCATCCATCAATTTACCCTTTTAAGGGCAGTGTGGGAGATGCCGATCATCCAAACTTATTATAAATTTGAATGATCAACAATTCTTTGTTTAGCCTTCCCATTTTTTAAAAATGAGACAAGCATTGACACCGCCAAAACCGAAACTATTACTCATCACAGTATTCAATTTTGTATCACGTTTTTCAAGTACGATGTCATAACCTTTTGTGCCTTCATCTAGTTCTGTGACATTGATGTTTGGCGCGATAAAGTCATTTTGCATCATCAATACAGAATAAATGGCTTCTTGAACACCAGCAGCCCCCAGACTGTGACCTGTCATAGACTTGGTTGAGCTTAATGGTGGAACATTACCTTCACCAAATGCACGACCCATCGCAAGAAGTTCAGTCACGTCACCAGCAGGTGTTGAAGTACCATGGGTATTTACGTAGTCAATCTGATCCACGCCATGTTGTTTTGCTTCTTCTAAAGCCATCAAAATACAACGGGTAGCACCTTCACCTGATGGTGCAACCATATCCGCACCATCCGAATTTGCAGCATAAGCAACAACTTCTGCAAGAATATTTGCACCACGTGCTTGAGCATGTTCAAGTGATTCAAGTACAACAAAACCACCACCACCCGCAATCACAAAACCGTCACGGTCAGCTGAGTATGGGCGTGACGCTGTTTCTGGAGCATAATTATATTTAGAACATAGTGCGCCCATCGCATCAAACAATAAGCTTTGTGACCAGTGATCTTCTTCACCGCCACCCGCCAACATTAAATCTTGTTTACCTAATTGAATCAGGTTGTAAGCATAACCAATTGCATCAGCTGAAGTTGCACAAGCACTGGTGATTGAATGAGCAACACCTTGTAATTTGAATGCAACACCGACATTGGCAGTAATGGTGTTAGACATATTACGTGGTACGAAGAACGGGCCAATTTTACGTGCACCTTTTTCTTCTAAAAGTTTAACCATCTCTGTAACAGATGCAGTTGAGTTACCACCTGAACCCCCTGCAATACCGTAACGAGGATTACCGCCCAGTTGCTCTGGTGTTAGGCCAGCATGTTCTACAGCTGCAAGTGCTGAATTGTAGGCATACATTGCACATACGCCCATGAAGCGTTTAAGTTTACGGTCAATACCATCAAAATCTTGTTCAGCTGCGGCACTGACATGACTTTTAAAATTAAGTTCTTCGTAAGTTGAATTATGACGTGTCCCTGAAATACCATTTTCCAAAGAGTGCTTAACAGCTTCCAATGTATTACCGATACATGAGTTAATACCCATACCAGTGATGACAACACGACGGTTCATGCAAAGTCCTTTATTTTAGAATACAGAATGAATGTTTACATTTAAACGCGTTTACTTTTTTAGTTCAATGGCGAAAGATATTGATTCTTGTGCATCATTTAAAACCTTATATTGTATGCTCAAAAGTTAATTAAGTGGCTGAAAATAAATATATTTATTATTTTTATAATAATATGAATTCATGATGGATATTTACATCAATTAGGCAAAACCATCCATAAGCAGGACTAATTAGAGAGGGTTTGAAGCAGTAATTTTTGAAATAAATTTTAAATACTGGAATGAGCATGGTGTTTTATTGCCTATTGTAGAACGATGTCTGTATTTACATGCTGAATCGAATTACCCATATAACCGATATGATGACTATCAACAGTCATCATATCGGTTGCAATACAGCTGACATCCCCTGTAGCAAGTCTAAACAAAAATTCTTAGTCTTTATGAATTACCAAGGCGTTTTCTTTTCCCACTCTGGATCAAAACCTGATGTCGATGCAGCAACTTTTAAATAGTCTGCATAGCTCTCAGCCAATAAAATTGGTGGGATCTGTTTAAGTGGAAGTTCATTGTTATTCCAAGATCGACTGGCTTTTTTGCTAAAGGTGAGTTCATAAAGTACAGCTGGAATATTTTCCTCTGGTACATAACTTCCACTAAATGTAATTTCTACATCTATACCCAACTGTTTATAAGGTTTGGTATAGCGGTCAAATGAGCCACCATCTTCAATGCTGGCACGTTGATAGCCTAATTTGGTTACAACACCACGTAGGGTAAATGTGTCTGTAAGCCAGCCGTTATGATCCTTGATTTCAGTGACATTATCATCTTCAAGCTTCGGTAGGTGATGGGTCATCTGTTCAAATAAGAATTTTACTTTATAGTCTTTAAAATGTGCAATCCAATCTTTCGCTTCCTTTTCACCGACCAAAACCGCATGAGAAATTTGAATTTTACTGTCTGTGCAAAGCTCGATTTCATCATCGTCTAAATTCAGTAATGCACCATCATCACTTGGTCTAAAACTGATTTTTTCACCATTGGTTTTGATCTCAAGCCAAATCAGTTTTTGGATTAAGCGTCTCATGATTGGGTGGGCAAAGATATATTCTTGCCACTCAGCAACATTCCACTGACGTTCGCTACACATTGCCTCGTACAAACGACCTGTTTGCATATCAACGACTTGTTTAAACTCTTTTTTACTGGTACTAAACAGTGCTTTGGCTTCTTTGATCAGGCTTTCATCATCATTTTGGCGGGCAGCAGGTAGCGCTTTAACTTCTTTACCTTCTTCATTTTTAAGAATGAATTTATCTTTATCATCAACAATTGCACTAAAGTTACGTGAACCATATTGTAGCTGTAACACTCCATTTTCATCTAAACCTGCTGTTGGAATAGTGCGATCGGCCAACTCATCACTTGTCCATTGATTACGTTCAGCAATTTCAGCAACCAATGTGTTTGCAAGTGTTTGCACCGAAGCGGTACGGTAACGACGTGAAAGTGAAAGCAACAGTTGGATGATTAATGGATCATTACTGATCGATAATGCACTAATCATGGCTTCAATTTGTGAGCGACGAGGGTAGTGTTGCTTCATATAGTTCTGCAATTGTTTTACTGCGAAACTTCCTTGCGCATTGGCCGTCAGTGAAAGCATACCTTTACTTTTGATCGCGGAACCCAGATAAAGTCCTAAACGTTCGCGTTTAATCTCTTCAATCACTTCTTCTAAGGTGATGGTGCCGTATTTGGCATAATGTTCAGGATATTTTTCACCATAACGTTTGTATGAATCACGATAAGAACTCAGACGGCCAGGTGCTTCTGTGGTTGCATATTGTGTTGCTTCATCCAATGGTGTTTGTAAGGTATCTTGATGAATAAAACTGTGTAATAAATGATTGGCAAGTTGTACCTGATCTTTTTGATCGAGTAAGCCACTATAGCGTTGCAATAGGGCATTGGCTCTAGGCTCTTTCAATTTTTCAGCCAATATCACCCACCATTTGACAATTCTAGGGTCAACCTCTTTGCCATTCTGCCATTTCACTTTTGGCAATGTTTCAAAATCAAACCATGTAAAACTGCTTGAAAGTTTGCCTTTCAAACCGTCTTCTGCTTCTTTCAACAGCACTTCTGGTTTGAGATAAGCATTAATATCTTGCCCAAGCTTTTCCAATGCAGTTAAAAGTGCAGCTCGAACAATTTCTTTTTTCTCTTTTTTAAGTAAAGCATTCAGAGGTTTTACTGCATCCTGATTTTGTAGACGTGCCAACCATTCAATTGCGGTGATTCGAATGTCTTGTTTACCTGACTCTAAGGCTTCTATGGCACGTTGATGAATGTCAGGAAGATGTTGTAAGGTTTCTTGCGCTTCATAACGCAAACGCTTATTTTCACCCAATGCAAATTCGAGTAAACGTGGAATAAACTGTACTGGCAAGGATGGGAAGCATTTAAGTACAAAGATGGCATCTGATGGATTAAAGCTTTGGTATTCATTTTGTTCTAAAGATGGAGAAAGTCCCAATGCTTCAGTTAAATACTCTTGATTTTCCGCAAAAAATGGCCAAATTTTATCTTTCTCATAAATATGATCTTGTAAACTTTGATAATAGGATGATCCCGCTAGAATCCCTTGAGCAACTCGACGTTTTGGATTATTAAATTTTGCCGCATCCAAGGCCTGAACGATATGGCGAAGTTCATAATTGGCATATTCTTCAGGTTTAAGCATTTCAAATAAATTAGGCCAATAGATCCAATTCCGATTGCGTATCGCAATGATTCTCATGGCATGATTAATGGAAAATTCAGGATATTTTTTATATTTATTTTTATGGGTAATAATATTTTCAACTTGGTGTACATTTTTAAAAGATGCATCACCGTTCAGTTGGTCAACAATCGACGTTAAAGTTTGATGATTGATTTTTTTAAGTTGCTTTAAATGATCTTGAGCCCAAGTTCTTTTATAACTTGCTGTTTTATTCTCTTCAATTTCATCGGCAGCATTCTGTTCAGCTTTTGCCAAAATTTCTTGATAATTTTCTAAAATAACCTCGGTAAAACTTGCTGGAATTTTTTGTTCAACAAACGGTTGAAAGATTGGTGCTTCAAAATCTTGTTGTAATTGCGCAGTATCAACAGATCTTAAGCGTTGAATCGCCATTTGTAAGATTTGTTGTACAGATTTTTGTTTTTCCAGTTCAAATGCTTGTTCTAGTACAGTCAGGTTGTCAGCACCTAAACGTGCCAATAGATCTGCAGAGAAACCTCGTTCCTGACTTGAACCTTCCAATAGATTTTGATTTAAATATTTTTGGCTATCTTCTGGATTTAAATTCGTCAATAGACTGGTGGCTTTAGTACGAATAGTTTTAGATTTCCCTACAGAAAGTTTTACAATCAAGTCAGGGATTTGTTTGATCAATATTGTTTGTTTGGCGATATAGTCTAAAAAGTTTTCTTGTCCAATGATACTCAGTGTTGGAATAAGTTTTCTGAGTTGATCTAATCGGGCTGAAATGAAATCTTGGGTGTCCTTGAGTAATAATATTTTATCTAATTTACTAGAATGATAACTGTCGATATTTTGGCGTTCAAATAGATAAGGTAGCAGTTCATCGCCTAAACCCTGTTGATCACTTTCAAGTAAATCAAATAGTTTTTGTTGGGTCCAATTTTGCTTTAACAATTTATTCGGATCTGCTTCGCTAAAATGCTGGCTATCAAAAGCGGTAATAAATGTGTCTACTGTGAGATAAATAAACCAAGTGGGTACTTTTTCATAAATATTGGTAAAATTTTTCTGTTGTGTTGCAGCTTCAAGCACTTTGGCAAAACGAATGATTTGTTCAAACTCTAATTCTTCAAAGATCTCACCATAATAACGACGGCGTAGTTTTAGTGCTGCTTCAGCAAGCTTATTTTCTTTTTTATCCAGTGATTGATTGTTTTGAGGCCAGTACCAGCTATAGGTACCCGGCTTTCCCAGTAAAAGTAGTGCTTTTTCATTAGGGTATTGCTGTAATTTAAGTAATATTTCCGGATTTTCTCCATCCAAAATAAACAAAACCACATTTTGATCAAGTTGCTCTTCAATGACGGCCAAAGGCTGGAAAATATGGTAGAGCTTTTCAACTTTATTTTTTAGATCTTCATTATATTTTTGAATATGGTCATGATCATTGGTTGAGTTTGCTTGTTGTGCTTTAACCGCCTTATCCTCAGGCTTTAAAAACATCGACTCAATTTTTGAAAAAAGTTTATTTAACATCTGTATTCCTTTTGAGCAAATCGCTGTTGCTTTTCTATAGGCGCTAATACTTTAGGCTTTAATACTGTGCTTGGTAGTTCACTAAAATTATAGAAAAATATCATCAATTTAAATAGCAAGCTTAATTTATCACGACGTAACTTGTCCTTCTAAAGCGATTCTATGATTTAGGCGTTGTAGTTGTAATAAAACATGTCGCCATTTTAAAAGCTGACTGGCTAAACTGTGCTGGGTGGAATCTGATTTGAGTGAGTTTTGAATAAAGCTTAAACCCAAATCTGCAAACTTTTCAGCAAAATCATCTAGTTTAACCAAATCATCCGTATCCAATTTTGAACGACCTGTATTCGCATAGAATTCAAACAAGGCTTGTGACTCCAAGATCAAAAGGTCTAATACAGATAAATGTTGCTGCTGTTTCCACTGCTTTTTTTGTTCGAGCAGTTTTTCAATACGACCCGTAATCAGCTCAACCAAGCTACTTTTCTTCTGTACAGGATGGTCATAATCCAGACTGAATATTTTTAAACCTTTTGGCGTTGTTAAAAATACACTACATGGAATGAATTGAATTTGTTGCTGTGTTGTTTCGATACGTACCAACGTTGCGATAATTTTTTCATTATGAATCAGTTGGGTGAGATGTTTAATTCGTGCACGGTATTCAGGTTCTATCGGAATGACCAGTTTGAGTGCTCTATTTTCATCGTCAGTGATACGGTATTCAAAATATTGCTCTAGCTCGTTGAGTTCAGGTGCTGTGATACTTTTATGGCGAAGCAGTACATAACGTGATTTAAGCTGTTCTAGGCTTGAATGCGGAAGAAGCATTTGCTGTAAAGATTGCCATGTTGAAATGCCAATATTCATTTGTTCTAAATCGGATTGGCTAAGTGCATTCAACATGCCTTTTGGTAAAAAACGAGTATCTGTGCTGGCACTAAGTTGTGTCTCTGAACTGGATTTTGCATGGGTTAATTCAAGTTGATGTTGCAGTAAAAAGCTGAGAGAACTCCCCCAGATCCCAGTATTGGCTGCACTGTGCATATCAAAGGTGCGATCTAAATGATTGGCACGTGCCTGAGTCACTTCTTTGAGTTGTTGCTCTTTTACATCCCAGAAGCATACTGTTAGACCATGTGCACCACTCTCTGTATTCCACCATTCACAACCAAGAGGGATCAGATGCGCTATGCTTTCTTGTTGATAGTCACGTTGTACAGCACCTCGAAGTTGTCGCAATGCTTCGGCTTGAACATCTGGATTTAAATGCTCGATTTCTGACAGTGCAGCCAAATAGGCATACAAATGTGCCAATTGATTAAAAATCTGTTGCTCATCAACCTGTATATCTGCTTCTAAAAACTGCTTCATTGAACCATGTAAAGCACGCAATAAGCTCCCTAAACGTGGTAAGTTTTGTGCGCGTGCTTGCATATTTAAAATATGCAGTGACATGACCATTTCTTTGGCCAAATGTGACAAACCTTGCTGAATAAAGTTTTGACAAATGATTTTAAGTTCTTGGATCAATACCCGATCATCAGGTGAAAGTTGCTGTGTAGGATGGTGTTGTTGCGCTGTTATATCAATTGACCATTGCCATTTTTCAGGGACATTTTTGAGAAATAAATAAGCAATACATGCCAAATGCCCAGCAACTTTTTGTTTGTCTGCGATTTCTGACAACATGCCTTCAAACCCTGTTGCGGGGTAGAGAACAACTGGATTGGGACTTAAATCGGTTTGAAAAATGATTTTATATTCTTGAATACCAATTTGACAATGTTCAGATTGAAGCAACCAATTTTGTACAAATTCATAGGCCAAACGAATATTGGCTTTGCCTGCTTGTTTTTGGATTTTACTTAGATCAAATTCTAAAACAGTTTCAAGGGCCGATGTTGTAGCTTGTTTAGATGTCTCAGTATGTTGAGATGCTTCCTGTTGAGCGAGCAGTACTGTATCTTCTCGATTATTGTTAGGGCTATTTTCACTTGGGGTATTTGCGGTCGTCAGGAGTGTTTCATGTTCCTGAACCCATAAAATACTGCTGAGAATGTGTTTACAACAACCTTGTGCTGAACAACTACACAATGCTTTGGTGATGCCTTCAAAGGGCAGTTTAACTTCACATTCTTCGACTTTAAATACCAGTTGATCGTGCTCTTGTTGCAGTAGTTCAACAGCATCTAAGGCTTTACGGGCACGACGTAGAAGACCAGCATTGCTGTGCATGGTTAGGCTGTCTTCATCGTATTGAGTATAAATATGCCAACTCATTGCATCACCTCTGCAAACCATGTCGCCAAATGTTCGGGGGTCATTGCAGCGATTTGCATACCGCGTTCTTGGAGTTTTTGTGCCATATTGATGTCATAAACAGGATTGGCTGCTTGATCCAGCGCCGCAAGCCCAAGTAGTTTGCAGCCTTGTTGGTTGAGTTGACTGGTGGTGTTGAGCATTTGTTGAACGGATGCACCTTCTTCAAAGTCACTGATCAAGACTAAAATACTGCGATTGGGTTGTTTAATCTTTTTTTGACAGTATTGCAAAGCTTGACCAATGTTGGTTCCGCCACCGAGTTGAATGGTCAGTAAGACTTCAACTGGGTCATGTGCCAAATGGCTTAAATCAACAATTTGAGTGTCAAATAGGACTAGACTAATATTGACCGCAGGCAGAGCTGCCAAAATACTGGCACATACTGCTGCATACATGATCGAATCCATCATCGAGCCACTTTGGTCGACACACAGTACAATTTCCCATGGCAAATGCTTCTGTACACGGGCATTAAAATAAGGGGTTTGGATAATCAGTTTTTGTAAATCAGGCTGATAATTTTTGAGATTGGCTTGAATGGTCCGTTTCCAATCAAAGTTTTGTGCCTGTTTAAGATGTGAACGCTTAAAACGATTACGGCGACCTTGTAACGCTTTTAAAAATTGTGTGCGGATTTTTTGTAAGAGCTCTTCCACGACTTTTTGAATTAATTCTCGAATCGCATCTTTCATTTCATTACTTAAACGACCGCGCATACTCAGCAAAGCTTTGGCAACCGCAGGGTTGGGTTCAAGTTGTCTTACATGCTCTGGATTTTTAAATAATTCAGTTAACTCATAACGTTCTATGGCTTGTTTTTGCATACGTTCAAAGGTTGATTTTGGGAACAGTTTTCGACTTTGGTTGAGCCAGTTAATCGCGTTAAGTTGAGAGGCTTCTAAACCGCCATGGCGGTTTTTCCCTTGTTGGATGCCCCGACGCTTATATTCATTTTGGTAGAGATAATCGAGATTGCGTTCAAGTTTAAGTTGATCGCCTGACAATGCCGCTGTTGATAAATTCTGGTCGGCATATCGACCGAGCATCAAGCGCCAACGGCGTGCTTGATCCATGGCATCAAGAGAAGCAGGGGGATCGGAGTTTTCATCAAGATTTGGTTCAGGAGGTAATTGACTCATTTATTCACTCCTTGTTGTTCTGATTGCTGTTCAAGCTGTTGTTCTTGATTAGAGCGATTGATTGCCCAGCGATCTAAGTGATCATATTCAAATATTTTTTGCAGTAGCTGGTTAAGTTGTATGCCCTGGAATACATCCTGCTCCCCAATATGACTAAGCACTTGATCGAGAATGACATTCTCTCCTAGTCCTGTGGTTTTAGCGATAATTTTAGATACTTTGGTGCTTTGCTTTGGGGTGAGCTGACTAAAGATATAGCGTAAATCAGGTAAAATCCGAATAAAGGTGTCTTCCGTCCAATGACTGACCAATTGGTGAAGTGCATCAATTGCAACATTGGATTGCACAAAGATTTCAGGCGCAATAAAAAACATGCCATGTAGGTATTGCACAGCGTTTTCAGGATCGCTTCCCACTGCAAAAGCCAGTTGTAATTGTTGTTGAAGTTGATTTTGCTCAATTTGATGATCTAAAAATTGCAAAGTATTTAGCGCGCCTTTGAGTGAGCTAAGATGAAATTCATCAATTTTTGCCAGATCAATTTGGCTATACATCAGTTCCAGTAAATCCACAGCTTGTGCATTCACGACTGCATGTTGTAGTGAAGAATTCCGTTGCTTGATATTTAAAATCAGTTCATGCAAGGTTTTTAAGTTGCTAAGATTTTGTTCAATTTTTTCTTCATGGGTATCGTAAATTTGATCAAGTAAGAAACAGGCCTGATAGACGGCAAAACTTAAACTTTGTATCACGATTTTTTCGGGTAAATTTAACAGTTTGTGACCATGCCATAAATAATACAATTGCTGTGCTGCACCAATCACCGATGCAAGGTTTTGATCGCTTTCTAAAAAAGTATCGAGTTGTTGACTGAGCAATTCTAAATGTTGCTTTAATCCTAAGCGGCACGCCAAAGCCAGCAATTTGGCAGTTTCAAAGGCAGATTGCCCGACACCTTTTGCTTCATTTCCTTGCTGTAGTTGAATAATTTTAAGCAGTGCAATTTGTTCGAGTTGGTTGCCCATTTCTGCCAGTTCAATCAAACGTGCTTCAACACTTGGTGTCCATGCATAGCGCCATTCCTCAAACAACAAATCCAGACTGGCACCCTGTACAAAATCTGGACCTGAAATACGTTGGGCAAAATTACAGCCTACAAATTCCAGTAAATGCAAATATTGGCTAATGTTCTGATGTAAAGGTTTGCGATAAATATCGAGTTTTCGATTGCGTATAATGGTGTCATTTAAATTAAAACGATAGGCTTTAATCTGTTGATAGGTATTTTGTAATAATGCAGGACTGTGCTGATTTTGAGCAACCTTACCAAGTTGTTGTCCACTTAAAAACTGAAAAATTAGGGTAAATAAATGCTGTTGTCCATCATCCATTTCCCCTTTGATGAGTGCTGATTGCAACGCATCGAGTAAATCATAACGGCTTGGTTGATGATGTCCACGAAGGCAAGCCAATTGCCAAGCAAGTTCAGCGGTATTTTTTAGTGCGATATAAGGCGTTACATCCAGTGCATTTTCTTGGTTTAAAAAATGGCACAACTTATTTAAATATTGAAAAAATTGCAGTTGTGTCTGTTCAACTGTTGGATTGTTTGCAGATTTTAAATTTTGCCAATGTTGTTGATAATATGCAGGTGAGGGCATACCTGAAGCATAGCCATTTAAAGCATCTAAACGATCGAAACTATAGCGAATCAGCCAAGCTTGCTCTTGCCAGTTTTGCTTTTGATCTTGGACAATAAAACGTTCTGCTTGCTGTGGGGCTACTAGATTTTCAATTAAGGCAAGACTATGAAAGCCACCCGTGATCACCAAAATTTTATGCTTGGGATCAATACTGTCTTGGATGCAATTCCACATCACATCTTCACGATGTAATGAAGCATCTTGCAAAAGTACCTCACGCTCATAATCCAAACGTGCTAATGAACACCAAGCAAAAACATCATCAAAAAATGTTTGAGCATGTTGCAGTTGTTCAACATTTTGCAGCTCGAATAAATGATCCCAAAGTTCATCATGATTTCGGCAATGCATCGTTTCAGCAAGTTTTTGGATATATTGGCTATGTGCAAAATAACGTTCAGACAGCAGACTTTTTTGTTGCCAGTCCAAATCAGACTGTTGCGTTTTTAAGGCACTTTGTTTTGCCCAATCCAAGTCAATAAATTTAACGTCTGCTCGAATGTGTTTTGCCTGTTGGATAGCGACCCATTCAGGGGAGTATTCACAAAAAGGGAAGTGGGCAGAAAAGATTTCTGGTTGAACTTCTGCATTACTTTCATGTGCTTCGTCAGCACCATTTCTATTTGCAGCGCCTTTTTGGGGGGAGGTTTTATTTGAAGAACGTTGCGCTTGTGCAAATATTGCCACAGGAGGCTGAGTGGCTTGGTTCTGTAAGCTTTCAATTAAGAATTCAAAACTTGTTGGTGCTTCGATTAAAATGTGTGTGGGCTTAAGTTCATCGATATATTGCTTGAGCGCGTATGCACAAGCGGGGCTATGATGGCGGATTGGCGCAAAAAAAACGTTTTGTTTTGCCAGTTGCTGTTTCAGTTGAAATGCCTGTTTTAAGCGTGCAGGCATTTCCCCTCTCTCTATATTTCGATCCAGCAGCTGCATGATTAAAACTCTCGGCTGGCTTCATAGAAACTTTTCCAATCAGCATCCTTACGTGCACGCTCTTTCACCACAGTATCAAGATAGTAACGCAGGCGTTTAGCATCATCTGGATTATCTTTAAACACAACCCCAATCAATTGTTGTGCGAGGTGTTCTGCTTTTAATTTTCCATCACTGAGATAAATGGCTTGTAGACCTGCCGCATGGGCAATATTGACTGCTTCAGCAGTAGACATAACAGCATCAGGCGTTTTAAGTGTTGCGCCTTGCAGACTTTGTCCTGTTCTAAGCTCATTGAAAATGGTCACCAAGAGTTCGATGACTTCTGGGCGAACTTGGATTTCACTGTATAAATCAGCAAGCTGGTTCTTAAGTTGTAATCCCACCAGTTCGATTTCAAATTTTTGGTCACGAATCGGTTTTACCGTTTCAAAGTTAAAGCGACGCTTTAATGCTGCTGACATTTCATGTACGCCACGATCACGCAAGTTTGCTGTTGCGATGATGTTAAATCCTTGTGTTGCTTGCAAACTAAAATCTTGTCCCATTTCAGGGATCATCATTTGCTTTTCAGACAGTAAAGACACCAATACATCCTGAATTTCAGGTGGGCAACGTGTGATTTCTTCAAAGCGGGCAATTTGTCCATTTTTCATAGCATAGAAGAGCGGGGAGGGAATTAATGATTTATCTGTTGGTCCTTCCGATAAAAGTAATGCGTAGTTCCAAGAATATTTAATATGGTCTTCGGTCGTCCCCGCTGTTCCTTGAATCGTGAGCTGAGAATTGGCTGAAATTGCAGCACTAAATAGCTCTGAAAGCATTGATTTTGCTGTACCTGGTTCACCCACCAGCATCAAACCCTGATTGCCCATCAAGGTAACCAAGGCACGGTCAACTAAAGCATCGTCACCATAAAATTTTTTTTGAATATCAAGTTTGGCATCACCCAAAATAAATGAGCGAACAGCGTAGGCAGAAAGTTGCCAACCTGCTGGCTTTCTATGTTGATCTTGTTCTTTTAAGCGTTCTAGTTCTGCTTGATATTTTTGTTCTGAACTGTGTTTAATTTGATTTTGAAAATTTTGCTTCATAATGATTCTGTATATTTTATCCAATGAATCTATCATAACTGGCAAAGACTAAGATGACCACTAGTACGTAAGTCGCCCGCGACAAATTATGACATCTGTTTGTTATAGAAAGTATTTTTAAGTAAATTGAGTACTGTAATTGCAAGTGAACTAGGGTTAGATTGTTTATAATTGTATAGTATGATGATCTGTATTGAAATTTTGTGAAATAGTGATTGTATTGATTCGCAAATCAGTACATTAATGTAAGCGTTGAGAAACTATTTAATACAAGCTTTAGTGTTTGAAAAACCACAGTTACGAGGGTGCACATGGCAAATTCTAATAAAAAACAATCCGGCGGATTTATTTCAAATGCTTTTGGCGTAGCCAAAAAGCTAAGCGAAACAGGTTTAAGTGTGGTCAATCATGTTGCTCCTGGTACGGTGAGTAAATTGAGCCACAGTCCTAAAGTTGAATCCGTTGTGCAAGGTACTGCTCAAGAAAGAAGTGCTTTTGAGCGTAAACAATATGAAAATCCTCAACAGATGCTACGAGAGCATCTACCGAATGTAACGGGACAGCTTTTGGGGAAACATTTTAAAAAAATCAATAATGTCGCTTCGTTTATTTCGCCAGATTTAAACGATAAATTGTCTGATTTTATTTTTGATAAGCTCAATGAGTTTGTTTCAGAATTGACGTCTGTAGATGCTGTTCTAAAAGAAGTGGGTGCAAAAAGCTTGGCAGAATTGGCTAAGGATACTGAACGTTCACAACGAATCAGTATTGCATTGGCAAATCAGAATAAAATTATAGCTGCAATTCAAGGTGCGGTTACTGGTGCGTTTGGTGGCGTAGGTGCAATTCTTGATGTACCTAGTTCACTGGCTTTGGCACTTCGAAGTGTTTATCACACTGGAAGAGCGCATGGTTTTGAGTTGAATGCAAAAGATCATGCTGTTGTTGAATACATCTTTAAACAAATTGATCTAGGCACTGTTGCTGAAAAACACGCATTAATGGCGGCAATACGAACTTTTGCAGGGGTGTTGCAAACTCACAATGTGAGCCAATTGCAACAGCTTTTAGGTTCAAGCAATGATATAGAGCTGTTAAAAAAATGGGTGGCAAATGAGGATGGTACATTTAAGTTGCCGTGGATGAATAATCTTCCACATTTTAGCTTGCTGACACGACTTACACCCCTAGCTACGATGGGAATCAGTGCTGTATATAGCTGGAAGTTAGTCGATGATGCAACTGATAAAGCTCAAATCGTATTTTCAGGTGCAAGGCAATATTTGTTACAGCATTCTGATGAAAAAATTGATGTATTAGAGGCTTATGAAAAATTTAGTCAATTGATCTCAGATGCGCATCCCTTGCTTTTAGACGACAGTAAAGCACAAACACTTACAGAGAAAGCAGAGCCTCAGGTTGAAAATGAAGCAATTACTCATGTTGAAGTGAAGGAAAAAACCAGTGAAACTGTTGATGAGCCCAATGCTGAGGAAAAAGTTGGGCAGGGGATTCAAAAACTGGCTGAAACTCACATTGAAGATAAACATGCGACTCAATTGGAAAATAAAGCGACACCAGTAAAACCTCAACGCACTGGGCAAAAGAAAGCAGTAACAGTGAATGCTTCTACAGAGAAAGCAAAAGAAGTAGCGAAAACATCGGCACCTGCGAAAACTGTAACAAAAAAGCGCACCCCTATAAAAGCTAAAGCGACTGCAGAAAATGTGGTAAAATTAACTGAAAAATCGCAAGAAGTTACTGAAACAAAATCAGAAAATAAGCCTGATTAGGTTGAATCATCTATTCAGCCAAAGCTTGAAATGGTCAATATTTGACACCATGTTGAATGTTGACCATTTTTACTTCTTGGCTTACAATTGCATGCCCTCAAAAAGTGGTAATTTTTTGAGGCTTTTTATTAACGGGAGAATTGCCATATGGCAACAACAAATCAGTTGATCCGTAAGGGTCGCACAACTTTGATTGAAAAATCAAAAGTTCCTGCGTTGAAGGCTTGTCCACAACGTCGTGGTGTTTGTACACGTGTTTATACAACTACACCTAAAAAACCTAACTCAGCAATGCGTAAAGTTTGCCGTGTTCGCTTAACTTCAGGTTTCGAAGTTTCTAGCTATATCGGTGGTGAAGGCCATAACCTACAAGAGCACAGTGTTGTTCTTATCCGTGGTGGTCGTGTTAAAGACTTACCAGGTGTACGTTACCATACCGTTCGTGGTTCTTTGGACTGTGCTGGTGTTAAAGATCGTAACCAGTCTCGTTCAAAATACGGTACTAAACGTCCTAAGAAATAATCTTTTAAAGATTAGCTTCTTAAGAAGATAGAGCCGCAATCCTTTAGCGTCTCGCTTGTCTGATTTCTGCATTAATTTTGTGAAATTCAAGCGACGTGTAGTAAGGCCAGTGAATAGCACACGACACTTTGTGCTGATGCTGGATAAACCTGAAGTGTCATATTTATAGGTAGATTAAAATGCCAAGACGTCGCGTAGTCGCTGCTCGTGAAATCCTTCCGGATCCTAAGTTCAGTAGCCAAACAATCGCTAAATTCATGAACCACGTAATGCAAGATGGTAAAAAGTCTATTGCTGAAAGTATCGTTTACGGTGCTTTAGACCGCGTTCAAGAAAAAAACAAAGTAGACCCAGTTGAATTTTTTGAGACTACTCTTGAAAAAGTTCGTCCTATGGTCGAAGTAAAAGCACGCCGTGTTGGTGGTGCTACTTATCAAGTACCTATGGAAGTACGCCCATCCCGTCGTACTGCCTTAGCTATGCGTTGGTTGGTAGATGCTGCTGCTAAGCGTTCTGAAAAAACTATGGCGTTACGTCTTGCTGGTGAGTTGCTTGATGCAGCTGAAGGTAAAGGCGCAGCGATCAAAAAACGTGAAGATGTGCATCGTATGGCTGAAGCTAACAAAGCCTTCTCTCACTACCGCTTCTAAGCGGCTAAAACAGTCCCTAATCAGGAGAATACTCATGCGTACTGCAGCACGATTTAACATCGCCCTCTACCAAAGTGGGGGATTTGCGGGTATTTAAGTTGCCCATTACGTATTGAGTATCCGTACGCATCAATGCTTCATTGATGCGTCCTGTTTTAAACAACAAAATTTAGGAATGCAAGAAATCATGGCTCGTCAAACCCCAATTTCTCGTTATCGTAACATTGGTATTTCTGCGCACATTGATGCGGGTAAAACTACAACTACTGAACGTATTTTGTTCTACACTGGTGTATCTCACAAAATTGGTGAAGTACATGACGGTGCAGCAACAATGGACTGGATGGAACAAGAGCAAGAACGTGGTATTACAATCACTTCAGCTGCTACGACGTGTTTCTGGTCTGGTATGGGTAAGCAGTTCCCTGAACACCGTATCAACGTAATTGATACACCGGGACACGTAGACTTCACAATTGAAGTTGAACGTTCTATGCGTGTTCTTGACGGTGCGTGCATGGTTTACTGTGCTGTAGGTGGTGTTCAACCTCAGTCAGAAACTGTATGGCGTCAAGCAAATAAATATAAAGTGCCTCGTTTAGCATTCGTGAACAAGATGGACCGTACTGGTGCAAACTTCTTCCGTGTTGTTGAACAAATGCGTACTCGTTTAGGTGCTCATCCTGTACCTGTAGTGATTCCGATTGGTGCTGAAGAAAATTTCCAAGGTGTTGTTGACCTGATCGAAATGAAAGCAATCATTTGGGATGAAGCTTCTCAAGGTATGCAGTTCGAATATGGTGATATTCCTGCTGATCTTCAAGCATCTGCTGAAGAATGGCGCACCAATATGGTTGAAGCTGCTGCAGAAGCATCTGAAGAGTTGATGGACAAGTACCTTGAAGAAGGCGATCTTTCTAAAGAAGACATCGTTGCGGGTATTCGTGCGCAAACTTTGGCTGGCGAAATCCAACCAATGCTTTGTGGTACAGCATTCAAAAACAAAGGTGTTCAACGTATGTTGGACGCTGTAATTGAATTCTTACCATCGCCTACTGAAGTTAAGCCTATCGAAGGTATTCTTGACGACAAAGCTGAAACTAAAGCGATTCGTGAAGCATCTGATGAAGCGCCATTCTCTGCATTAGCGTTCAAAATCATGAACGATAAGTTCGTAGGTAACTTGACTTTCGTACGTGTTTATTCTGGTGTTCTTAAACAAGGTGACCCAGTATATAACCCAGTTAAGTCTAAACGTGAACGTATTGGTCGTATCGTACAAATGCACGCAAATGATCGTCAAGACGTTGAAGAAATTCGCGCTGGTGACATCGCTGCATGTGTAGGTCTTAAAGACGTGACAACTGGTGATACGTTGTGTGATGAGAAAAACATCATTACGCTAGAGCGTATGGAATTCCCAGAGCCAGTAATTTCTCTTGCTGTTGAGCCAAAAACTAAGGCTGACCAAGAAAAAATGTCTATCGCTCTTGGTCGTTTGGCTAAAGAAGATCCATCGTTCCGTGTACGCACAGACGAAGAATCTGGTCAAACGATTATTGCGGGTATGGGTGAGCTTCACCTTGACATCCTTGTTGATCGTATGAAGCGTGAATTTAACGTTGAAGCGAACATTGGTAAACCAATGGTTGCTTACCGCGAAACAATCAAAAAGACTGTTGAGCAAGAAGGTAAATTCGTACGTCAAACAGGTGGTAAAGGTAAATTCGGTCATGTATATGTTCGTTTAGAGCCTATGGATGTTGAAGAAGCTGGTAAAGAATACCAATTCGCTGAAGAAGTTGTAGGTGGTGTAGTACCTAAAGAATTCTTCGGTGCGGTTGACAAAGGTATTCAAGAACGTATGAAGAATGGTGTATTGGCTGGTTACCCTGTTGTGGGTATCAAAGCGACATTATTTGATGGTTCTTACCATGATGTCGATTCTGACGAATTATCGTTCAAAATGGCAGGTTCTTACGCATTCCGTGATGGTTTCATGAAAGCAGATCCTATCTTGCTTGAACCAATCATGAAAGTTGAAGTAGAAACTCCAGAAGACTACATGGGCGATATCATGGGTGACTTAAACCGTCGTCGTGGTATGGTTCAGGGTATGGACGACTTACCTGGCGGTACTAAAGCAATTCGTGCTGAAGTTCCACTTGCTGAGATGTTTGGTTACGCGACTCAAATGCGTTCTATGTCTCAAGGTCGTGCGACATATTCTATGGAATTTGCTAAATATGCTGAAACTCCACGTAACGTGGCTGAAGGCATCATTTCTAAATTCCAGTCTGGCGGTAAAAAAGGTGACGACGAGTAATCTTTCGATTACTATAAGCCCAAACTAATTCATAGTTAAAAACCAAGTGCTCATGCAGTGACCCTGCATGAGTAGTTTAAAAAGGAAGCTCTCATGGCTAAGGCTAAGTTTGAACGTAATAAGCCACACGTAAACGTGGGTACAATTGGTCACGTCGACCATGGTAAAACAACTTTAACTGCTGCAATTGCAACAATTTGTGCAAAAACTTACGGCGGTGAAGCTAAAGACTACGCAGCAATCGATTCTGCACCAGAAGAAAAAGCACGTGGTATTACAATTAATACTTCACACGTAGAATACGATTCTCCAATTCGTCACTACGCTCACGTAGACTGCCCAGGTCACGCCGATTATGTTAAAAACATGATCACTGGTGCTGCTCAGATGGATGGTGCGATCCTTGTATGTGCTGCGACTGATGGTCCAATGCCACAAACTCGTGAACACATCCTTCTTTCTCGCCAAGTAGGCGTACCTTATATTCTTGTATTCCTTAACAAGTGTGACCTTGTTGATGATGAAGAATTACTTGAATTGGTAGAAATGGAAGTTCGTGAACTTCTATCTACTTATGACTTCCCAGGTGATGACACGCCTATCATCCGTGGTTCAGCACTTGCTGCACTTAATGGTGATGCTGGTCAATATGGCGAATCAGCTGTACTTTCACTTGTTGAAGCGCTTGACTCTTATATCCCAGAACCAGAACGTGCTATCGATAAAGCATTCTTGATGCCAATCGAAGATGTATTCTCTATTTCTGGTCGTGGTACAGTGGTAACAGGTCGTGTAGAGTCTGGTATCGTTAAAGTCGGCGAAGAAGTTGAAATCGTTGGTATTAAAGATACAGTTAAAACAACTGTAACTGGCGTAGAAATGTTCCGTAAACTTCTTGACGAAGGTCGTGCGGGCGAGAACTGTGGTGTTCTTTTACGTGGTACTAAGCGTGAAGACGTACAACGTGGTCAAGTACTTGCTAAACCAGGTACAATCAAGCCGCACACTAAATTCGACGCAGAAGTATATGTACTTTCTAAAGAAGAAGGTGGTCGTCATACTCCGTTCCTTAACGGTTACCGTCCACAGTTCTACTTCCGTACAACTGATGTAACTGGTGCAATCCAATTACAAGACGGCGTTGAAATGGTTATGCCAGGTGACAACGTTGAAATGTCAGTAGAACTTATCCACCCAATCGCAATGGACCCAGGTCTACGTTTTGCGATCCGTGAAGGTGGTCGTACAGTTGGTGCTGGTGTAGTTGCTAAAGTAACTGCATAATCGCTGATTGTGTAAAAAGAGCGCTCCTTTGGAGCGCTTTTTTTATCGATAAAATAAACCCAGCTATAAATTGTTAGACAATACCTATCAAAAGCTGTCCTTAACTGATATTTGTGTGACCTAATCTGCAATTATTAAACTTTCATAAAAACGTAATATAAAGAAAGAGAAAAACAAACATAAAGAATTTAAGTGAATCTCACTTAATAGGAGGAATCGCAATGAATGCAAAAGTGAATATTTCAAACCGTGCTGGTGCATCTTTCCCTGTACGTCGTATGGATTTTAATTTTGACGACGTACCTGAATATTGGGCAAGTGGTTCGGCGGGTATTACACATTTCATGACTGCATTGTCAGCATTGTTCCCAGATGGCGAAAAACTTTTCATCGACTCAGTACGTGCGGTGCGTTATCACCCTGCGATTAAGGACAATGAAGCATTACAAAAAGAGATTAGTGCTTTCATTGGTCAAGAAGCCATGCATACCAAAGAGCATGAAAACTTTAATGCTTCAGCAAAAAAGTTTGGTCATGATGTTGAGAAATACGAGCGTGAAACAGGTGTGTTAATTCAGGGTGCACGTAAATGGTTTGCACGTGCAGTCAAACCATTTGGTATGACTCAAGAAATGGTGGATTTAACCGCGACGACTGCATTAGAGCATTTTACTGCAACAATTGCTTCGCAACTGTTAGTCAATGGACATATCCAAAAGTTAATGACTGATCCAACCATGTCGTATATGTGGTATTGGCATGCTGTGGAAGAAAATGAACATAAAGCAGTAGCTTATGATGTTTATGAAGCTGTATTTGGTAAAGGTATCAAAGCTTATGGTTTACGTACCACAGCTTTAGTTTTTGCAATGGTACTGATCTTTATGGCGCAATCATCTTTTGTAGTGCGTTTATTAAAAGAGGATGGAAAGCTCAACCTAAAAGAGCTCGGTATTATTTATAAATATGCTTATAGCCCATCTAAAGGCATTATCACAGGAATGACCAAAGAAATGTTGGCATACTTTAAACCAGGTTTCCATCCAAATGACCTAGATACTGTAAGTTTGCTCGAGACATGGAAAGCGAAACTGGGTCTGTAAGGCTTTTAAAGTGAGTATTTAAATTAAGGAGCAACAATTGTTGCTCTTTTTATTAGACTTATTGGTTTAATTTCTTATAATTCATTTTTTATATTGAGTTGATAAACGCAGATGATTCGTTTAATGCAATCTTCAGATCTGCACACTGTTTCTCAAATTGAAGACTTGGTACAAAGTCATCCTTGGAAAAAAAGTCAATTTGAAGAGTCCATAACAAGTTATCTAAGTACGGTGATTGAACAAGACCATCAAGTGGTGGGTTTTTGTATTCTGCAACCTGTTTTAGATGAAGCGAATTTATTACTCATGGCGATTCATCCGAGCCAGCAAGGTAAAGGGCTAGGCTATCAACTGTTAGATGAATCAATTGCATTATTAAAAAATAATCCAGTACAAATCTTTCTTGAAGTGCGTGAGTCAAATAAAGCTGCGATTGCGCTTTATGAAAAAGCCAACTTTCATCAAATTGATTTAAGAAAAAATTATTATCCAAATCAACAGGGTGGCCGTGAACATGCAATTATTATGGTCAAATCCTGTAGTGATGATTTTTCAAAGTTATTTAAATAAGTTCTAATAATTTATAGAATGTTTACAGTGAAAGCCGATTATTTAATAATCGGCTCATTCCATTCTGAAGGCAGGGTGGTCATCAGCATATCGCCCAATTCTTCAATTTCTTTGGCCTCCAAGTGACGATTGATCCGTCGCCATTGCCCATCTAATAATAATTCAAATGGTGCATATTGAGATTTGTAATTCATTTTTTCAGCATGTGGAACCCAATACCCGAGGTAAACAAAATCTAAATCCAACGATTTTACATATTCAATTTGTTTGAGAATCGCAAAAACCCCCAGTGAGCGCTTACTTTCATTTGGATCAAAGAAGGTATACACCGCAGAGACCCCATCATCCAATTGATCGCAGGTAGAGACACTAATTAAACGATCATCTTTCCATAGTTCAAGGAAAAAGCTGTTGGTACAGCTATGGATCAGGAATTTTTCAAATTGGTCATAGCTGGGTGGGAACATATCACCATCAGCATGTCTTTCAATAATATAGCGCTCATATAAATGGTAATGCGTTTGTGTCGCCTCTTGGGTCGAAATAATTTTAACGGTTAAATCTTGATTGCGTTTCCATGCTTTTTTTTGAGCACTGCTCATTTTAAATTCAGCAACTGGCACCCGACAAGATAAACATTGACGGCAAAGATGACATTCAGGGCGATAAACAAAGTCACCACTGCGTCTAAAACCTACACGCGATAATTCGGAAAGTGTGACAACATCAATACGATGTACAGGATCGAGAAACACCATACGTGCAGATTTATTTTCTAGATAACTGCAATCATGTGGTGGCGTAATATAGTATTGTAAGTCGTTTAATAGGGACTTAGGATGATAAGAATTCATAAATCATGTCCCTCCTTTTATTTTCATTCCATTAAGCGCGATAAAATCGCTATTGTTTTACTTGAAAATACACGCTCTTGATAATTTTTCCAATCTATTGAGGGTTGTTTTATTACATCTTGTAACGATTTAAGGTATTCATGGCGAGAAAGTGTACAAGCACCGAGGCTGAGTAAGTGATCATTGACCAACTGACAGTCAATCCACGGTAAGTTATTTTCTCGGCCCAATAACATCAGTGTATAAAAAGCCATTTTAGAAACATCGGTTTGAGTGCTAAACATCGACTCACCAAAACAACCATGCCCAATCGTCACACCATACAATCCACCTACAATTTTATCTTGATCCCAGACTTCAACGCTATAGGCATAGCCAGCCTCAAACAGTTGGCAATAACCGTGAATAATCTCTTCAGAAATCCACGTTTCATCCGCATAGCTACGTGGGAGTGAACAGGAACGGATGACCTGTTCAAAAGCATGATTGATGGTAATTTTATAATCAAACTTTTTCATATTTCGCAGTAGTGATTTACTTGGATGATAATCCTGAGGGCGAATGATGCAACGAGGTTCTGGACACCACCAACATATTGGCTCACCTTCGGAAAACCATGGAAATAAGCCATGTGTATAGGCTTCATATAATGTAGAAGGTGCTAAGTCTGCGCCTATACAAATCAAGCCTTGTTCATCTGGATCAGCTTCTATTGGATCTGGAAAAATAAATTGTGAAGGGGAGATTTGATTCACGAGAATTCATCAATAAAAAAGATCAGCTTTATCTTAGCTGATCATGTGATTAAATGTCTAAACAGACCCTATGCAAAAAGTTTCAAATGTTTTGCAATTTTGAGTTTATCACTATCTAGAAAGAATTGAGCTTTCTCTTGAATGACTTCAAGGCTGGTTTTTGGATCTGAAACAGTATTGCCTTGTTGATCTAATACTAACCAGCCTAATTGGATTAGCACATCCCAAACATATTGTGCAAATTGTGCGGCAGAGTCTAAACCATCGATAAAATGAGCGCGGTAGAAGAGTTGGGTAAACTGATCGGCTGGAATACCAATCCCGGTTAGTGGACAGGCCAAGACTTGATAATTGGTATGATAGCTAGCTTGCTCAAGGAAATAACGATTTAATTTCTGAGCATGTTCAACCATATCTTGATTTGAAGCTGCCTGACACGGTTGTGCTAAACCTAAGTGGCATAAAATCACCAAGGCATTGAGCAACTTAGAATAGGTAATATCAGGGATGGCTTGTTCAAGTTCTGCAATCGTCTGTGGCTTATAGTCACATTGTTTAAAATAGGCACCGAGTGGTTGATAAATCTCTTGGATTAAATCGAACTCACCTAAGTATCCTGAAATTGTTTTTGGTAATTTTTCTGGAGCTGTTAATAAGACAAAGGCTGTGTTTCTCAAGCGATGTTGAATTTCTAATGCGGTTAAGGTGTTTTTCCCGCGTATATATAAATCTTTTCTAAATTGTGTATTGGCAAAATAATCACGGCATTGCTCTTTAAAAACAGGGTGTTCAATGGTATTTAAAAATTGCTGATGCTGTTCACTAAAATTAATATTATCTAGATGCGAATTTAAATCTGTTGAACCTGCGTAGGTCAGTTTAATTTCTTCTAAAATTCTTACCACTTGTTGAAAAGAGAAACACTGCCAGTCTTGATTCAGGTATTCATGAATCAAATAGTTTGGATTTTGTTTTTTTAAGTCTTGCACTTTGTTGAGTGCATTTGGATTTCTCTGAGCAAATAGGGGATTTTGCGCTAACAGCTCTTCACTAAAGTTAAGTGAATCATTTACTTTTTGTAGCGGGTTGGTACTGGTGCTATTAAATTTAAAATGACTGTGAAATAACTCGCGGATTGGCATATTGGCAGCCCAACCTGTCAGGCAGTTATAGCTAATATAGACAATCCCATTGGGGCTTAAAAATTTTCGGATAAATTGCAAAATAATATGCTGGTTTTCGTGGCTAATCCAACTCCAGATCCCGTGTAAACTAATCGAGTCAAACATCGGTAAGTCTTTGTTGAGTAACTCTTCAAAACTTGCGTCATAAAAGTGATGTGGGACTTGATTTTGTTCAGCCAAGACATTGGCATGGGCAGCATGAGCAGGGTTAAAGTCTGTACCGAAAAATAAACCAAAACTGGATGCAGCATGAATATTTAGACTGACACCTTGACCAAAGCCGAGTTCACAATGTTTGTGGCGTTCATTGGTAGGTGGACAATCAACCCCATTGAGTAACAAGCAAAACTTTTGGTAATTCGGGCTTAAGTCTCTATAGTAACCATAGGTGTAATTTACTTCGGTCTGATAGCCATCTGTCCATGCTGTTGTCATGTTTTTTCCTATAATTTGTATTCATTTAAAGTCATTGGTCTTGTTTATTTATAAATCAAAAATAAACAAACCGCCATGTAGGCGGTTTGTTTTTACACAAAATAAATCAATTATTCTAAGCCATCTAAATAGCGGTCAGCGTCAAGTGCAGCCATACAGCCTGAACCTGCAGATGTGATTGCTTGGCGATAAACATCGTCAGCAACATCACCCGCAGCAAATACACCTGCTACAGATGTCGCTGTGGCATTGCCAGCAGTACCGCTACGTACTTGAATATAGCCATTACGCAATTCAAGTTGATTTTCAAACATTGCTGTATTTGGTTTGTGACCAATCGCTACAAACATACCCGATACGTCAACATCTTGAGTTGAATCATCTTGGGTAGACTTAATACGTACAGAAGTTACACCAGAGTTACTATCACCTAAAACTTCATCAACTTGATGGTTCCAAATGATTGAAATTTTACCTTCTTTAACTTTTTCATTGAGATGGTCTTGAAGAATTTTTTCAGAACGTAATTTGTCACGACGGTGTACCAAGGTCACGTGTGAGGCGATGTTCGAAAGATATAATGCTTCTTCAACAGCAGTGTTACCACCACCCACAACCATGACTTTTTGGTTTTTATAGAAGAAACCATCACAAGTAGCACAAGCACTTACACCTTGACCCATATAAGCCTGTTCAGACTCAAGTCCTAGATATTGCGCTGTTGCACCTGTTGCAATAATTAATGCATCACAAGTGTACTCATCCATATCGCCTTTAAGCACGAAAGGGCGAACCTGAAGATCAACTTCATTGATATGATCATATAAAATTTCAGTACCAAAACGTTCAGCATGCGCTTGCATACGATCCATTAATGCAGGACCTGTTAAACCTTCAGCATCACCAGGCCAGTTCTCAACATCAGTCGTGGTGGTTAATTGACCGCCGAGTTGCATACCAGCAATTAAAGTTGGTTTTAAATTTGCACGCGCTGCATAAACAGCAGCACTATAACCAGCAGGTCCAGAACCTAAAATAATTAACCGAGAGTGGCGAGCGCTCATGAGTCATCCTTTTTTATGAAAAATATAGAAATTGTTTGAATTATACGTGAAACTTTATCAAAGTTGTGTGGCTTCAATGTCGATAATATTGATCATCTAAATCGAATTGAGCTATATAGAATAATCAAATAATACTGTTTAGCATTTTTATCGAAATAAAAGCTTAAATTTCTAACAATGCTTTACAACACAAGTAAATAATAGTGCATCTTTTTTTTAAGAACAGGTGCATAATATAAAAATTTCTTCTCTCAAGAAAGCTGATCAAGCTTCAGAAAAGAGTAATTTGAACAATTGGTTACAGGATAGTATATGACTGCGGTGTCAAATGTTTATGCACAGCGCTTTTTAACAACAATATTCTTGATTTCATTTGGGATATATCTGTTCCTTGCAACAGTGACATATACTCCATTTGATCCAGGCTGGATGCATATTTCGAGTGATACACAACAGGTTTCAAATGCCAGTGGTGTAGCGGGTGCTTGGATTGCTGATTTGTTGTTTGGTTTTTTAGGTTGGGCAAGCTTACTCATTCCTGTATTTATTTTTATAGAAGCAGTCCAAGTGTGGTGGCCAAGAAGTTTTGTGAGTCGCCCGTTTCGTTACGCTGCTCAATTTTTTATTTTGCTTGCGAGCTCAAGCCTATTGTATTTGCTTTGGAATGTACCAGCAGACACATTAGCCAATGCTTCTGGTGGAATCATTGGTTATGAGCTCGGTGAAAGCCTATCCCAACTGATGAGTATTTATGGCGCAGTTGTATTTATTTTGCTCTTGCTCATTGTTCTATTTACCTTAGCATTTGGTATTCAATGGAACAGAACGTGGACAACACTCAAAGCCATACCTGCTTATTTACAAGATTTGTTTTATAAAAATGTTCCTGAAAGTGAATCTGCTTTTGATTTGACATCCCCTCAAAAAAATAAAAATCATGCGCATACGCATAAGGTTGAACCAATAACAGCTCAAGCTGAATTCGTTGAAGCTGATGATCAGGTATCAGTAAAAGAGCATTTGATTGTTAAAAATACTAAACATAATCAAACAGCTGAACGCTTATTTGATGACATGATTGAACAAGAAAATAAAACTCAACATCATGTTCAATTTGATCAAGATGATATTGATGATTTGGAATTTGAGCGGACTTTAGAAAAAGCACATCGTCTAGAACAAGACAGTCAACGTACTGTTTCATCTGGTGAAGTATGGAAAGCCTTGCATCAAGATCAAGACCATAATCGTGATATTGATGCCTTGATCAAAGCTTCAGAAGATCAAACTGAAGAAAAATATGCAGATCATTTACCACGCGAGCATCAACATGTTGTTGATCATAGGCAGATCAATAAAAAATCTTCGCTTGATTGGGATGATGATCAAGTGTTTGATGAGTTGCTGTCAGTTGTGCCAAATGGACAAACAGCCACAGATATCCATACCCCATTTAATACTCCTACGGCGCAGACTCAAGTGGAATCTGGTTATGTAGATACTGCTGTTCATGGTGGAGTAAGCTTTGCGAGTGGGGTGGCTGCAGCAACAAGTTCAGGGGTGGCAATACAAAATTTAGCCAATGAATTAGATGAGCTTGCATCGCTTGCAGATGAAGAGCTTACTGAAAGCCCAACTGCGTACCAACAAAATCAGCAATCTGCAGAAGTTCGCACAACCAGTAATTATGCTCAATCTACACCATTTACTCGTGCCAATATTCAAACTAATCTAAATAGTTCGACCTTGGTCAGTGAAGAAGAAAAGTCTTTAATTGTTGCAGATAAAGATGCATTTAGAGATGCTTGGCAAGAAACTGCAGGAAAACCGCTTGATGAGTCAGAAAATGAATTGGCAGCGCTGGATGATGAGTTTGACTTAGATGCACCATTAACAGATGCATTTGGTCGTCCGATGTCACGTGCAATGCAAGTTGCAAATAAGCGTCGAGACTTACCAACATTGCCAGGTTATGAATTGTTGGATAAAGTCGATCCAAATAAAAAAGTTAACTTTACCGCAGAACAACTGTCACGTTTATCAGAACTGTTAGAAATTAAACTTCAAGAATTTAATGTCAAAGCCAAAGTCATCGAAGCCCAACCTGGGCCAGTGGTTACACGTTTTGAGTTAGATTTGGCGCCCGGTGTAAAAGCCTCGAAAGTAACCAATATTTCCCGAGATTTAGCACGTTCTATGTCGATGGCATCTGTGCGTGTGGTTGAAGTGATTCCTGGGAAGCCTTATATCGGGATTGAAGTACCGAATAGCAGCCGTGAAATGGTACGCCTGATTGAACTGCTAGAAACTCCTGTTTTTAAAGATCCAAATGGATTGCTTTCAATGGCAATGGGTAAGGATATTTCGGGTAATCCTGTAATTACTGACTTAGGTAAAGCCCCGCATATGTTGGTTGCAGGGACGACAGGTTCAGGTAAATCAGTTGCTGTAAACTCAATGATCTTGTCGATGTTGTTGAAATATACACCTGATCAATTGCGTTTGATTCTGATCGATCCAAAACAATTGGAATTAGCGAACTACAACGATATTCCTCATTTATTGACACCTGTTGTAACCGACATGAAAGATGCTGTCAGTGCATTGAATTGGTGTGTCAATGAAATGGAACGTCGTTATAAGCTGATGTCTTTTTTAAAGATCCGTAAATTAGCAGACTATAACCGTAAAGTGGAAGAAGCCATTGCAAATGGTGAGGATCTCATTGATCCAACTTGGAAGCCAAGTGATTCTGCGACACAAGATAGAGCACCGCGTTTGCAACCATTGCCTTCGATTGTGATTGTAGCTGATGAATTTGCAGATATGATCATGCAAGTGGGTAAAAAGGCAGAGGAAATGATTACCCGTCTGGCACAAAAATCGCGTGCAGCAGGAATTCATTTACTTTTAGCGACGCAACGTCCATCGGTAGATGTCATTACTGGTTTGATCAAAGCCAATATTCCGACTCGTGTGGCGTTACGTGTAAACAGCAAAATTGATTCTCGTACTATTCTGGATGGTGGTGGTGCAGAAGATCTCTTGGGTCATGGAGATATGTTATTCCTAGGTCCGGGTAAAATTGATCCTGAGCGTGTACATGGTGCATTTATTTCCGATGATGAAGTCAACCGTATTTGTGACGCATGGCGTGAACGTGGTGAACCGAATTATGTTGATGAAATTCTTACGCCGTTTGATGAAGAACCGGCCACACGTGGTTTTGAAGATGGTGATGGTGATCCGAACCGTGATGCACTCTATGATCAATGTGTTTCATTTGTCTTAGAAACACGTAAAGTGTCTGTATCCTCACTGCAACGTAAGTTTAGCTTAGGTTATAACCGTGCCGCCCGTATTGTTGATCAAATGCAGGAGCAGGGTATTGTCAGTGAACAAGGACCAAATGGTAAGCGAGATATTTTGGTCTAATTTAAACAGCTTGCAATGAGCTTAGGCTCATTGCAATGATGTAGGTTTGAGAAATAGGTCGATTAAATACAAGAGCCAAAAAATAGAAAATAACATGATAAGTACCATTTGAGCTTTACTAAATTGCTTTTGTTCAATGACCATAAATTGATTGGCTTGCTGTTTGGCAAAACTGAGAGTTTTAAAGGCAGGTAGAGAAAATGAAATTCAATACAGTAATCGGGTCATAAGATTCAGGTAGTTTAATCAGTACTGAAAAAACAATAAATCCTATAGACATCAAGTCTTATGAGAAATTTTCTGTATATCCTTGTTGCTTGGTATAGTTGTTTAATTATCAAAAGTTTGTCATGTTAAACTTTATATCCAAAGTTTAAATACCTTTGTGTAGGCGATGCCTCACTTTTCGTAGGGGATGCCAAACCTTGTGCTGCAAACAAAGCAATGCTTTGTTTTTGCTCATGGGCGAGGGGGACGTGCTGTACTCACGACCAACAGAGAGATTCGTGTCGCCCCGCAGTAGAATAACCATCTATGATTCAAAAGTAAAAAACGAATGAGTAATCAATAATTTCTAAAAGTTCCTACAAAAACATAATCTTCATTGATGATCAATGAATTGATGGAAATTACTTGTATGAATAATTAGGTGGTTTAACTATTGTGATCAGTATAAAGAATTTTATGGATGTACAGATATCGATGGAAAAACATGAATTTTCACACTAATATTAATCTGTCTCACTGAACGGAATCTGGTCCATGTTGATCGCATTATGTACGTTAATCTTTATTCATTTTTGTGCCCTGATTACACCAGGCCCTGATTTCTTTCTGGTCTCGCAAACCGCAATTAGCCGTTCAAGAAAGCAATCTATTTTTGTGGTTTTGGGGATTACCGCAGGGGTGATGTTTTGGGCTTTTTTAGCTTTGGCTGGGTTGAATATCATTTTTGAAAAAATGGCATGGTTAAAGCAAGTAATGTTGGTTGTTGGTGGGATTTATCTGTGCTGGTTAGGCTACCAAATGCTTAGATCTGCTTTGAGTAAGAAAGAGACTGTGTCACAGCATCATTTTGAGTTACCGCAAAGCAATCTGCGTTTCTTTCTTAAAGGTTTCTTAACCAATTTATCAAATCCTAAAGCGGTGATTTATTTCGGTAGTGTATTTTCAGTGTTTTTAGCCAATCCACATTTAGATGGGGTGCATTCATTATTATTTATAATTGTTTCCGTAGAAACGCTGATCTGGTTTAGCTTTGTTGCCTTTGTATTTTCATTACCCAGCTTTAAAGCCGCTTACCAAAATGCCTCAAGATGGATTGATGGTATCTCAGGTGGGATCTTTACGCTCTTTGGTGCATATTTGATTGGCCATCGCTAAAAGCATGCTCCAAAATTTAAAAAAACCTGCTTGAAGCAGGTTTTATTTGGGTCTGTAGACATTTCATAAATGGCTTGCGTTGTAGGTTAAAATTGAGCAGGCAAGGCATGAAACGAAGAGAATAGCGAGACTATTTTCGAGTTTCATAACGTAGGCTGAGATAATTTTAGCCACAACCCTGAGCAAGAACAAAGCAGTGCTTTGTTTGCAGCGCAAGGCGCAGCGGGGACTAGTGTGTTTTTTGCCGTTACGTCGTTACGAACTACTTATTTAGAATGACTAAATTTCGTATTTCGCGCCTAGTATCGCCTAAAAAACACACGTAGTCGCAAACCTAGACGAATTGTCAACAGACCCTATGCTGTTCTTCGGAAATAATTTAAAAATTATTCCACGTCTTTGGTTAATTGATAAAGTTCAGCATTTGGACCTTCAATCTTTTCACCCGTTGCAAAACTACGTGCTTCTAACATATTTTCGCCAACAAAGTATTTGCGGTTATCTGCATTTTTATCTAGACCGATAATCGATCCAGATTCATCAAAACTAAAATGACCTTGAGTTTTAAATTCTTTGCCTTCACCTTTAACCCCTTCATATTCTTCAGTCAGTTCATAAGTGTGATCTGATTTGAGGATGAGTTTGGTTTTGATTCCTGAGCAATCAGCACACGGAAGTAAGCCTTTGTATTCCCCAGCCCAGTCCAAGCTACTTTGAGCATTGTGTTCTGAATCAATCGTTGGGGTTGCTGCTTCATGCGATGCAGCAGCCTGTGTTTGAGCTGTCGCTTTGATATCCTCTGATGCATTATGAGTCGGCTTAGAACAAGCGCTTAATGACAGCGCTAAAATAGACATGACGAAGAGTGTTTTTTTCATAACATAACCCAAATGAATAAATAATTATATGCGAATGATTTTATCCAGAATATAAATTATCTCCCTGATATGAAATGTGAATTATGTAAGAAATTGCTGAGTAATGTAGTTCGATGTTAAAAAGTTAGGCTATTATAGAGTTTCTCTTATTGTGCTATTTTAAGTAGTCGAATCTATGTCTCATTTGGCTGAATATGTTGCTCGTATTTACAATGAAAAAAACCACAATCAAAAAAGCAATGATTAAATTAAAATTGAAAATGTCATTTTGCAATGCGAAAAAAATTATGAGCAAGATATAGAGATCATTCAGACTAGCAAAATTTATACTTTTCAGATGGGACACAATTGAAACAAAGCATAGAACAAGACAATCAGTTGTTTGAAGTGGTGTCTTGTCTAGGAAGCTGGATTGAATATCAGGTCCTTCACCAGTTAAATGTGAATATTCAGCCGTAAAAAATTCATTTTGATAATCATTGTGGTGAATTATATTGGATTAACTATTTTAACCAAACGAAAAATTGATATATGCAAATTCATTGCAGAATTTCATCAAAACTGAATATTTACTGACAAGTTTTTCGATGAATTAATTTTATACATTTATATATTAATTGCTGGTTTTTTATACGAAGTGGATTTTTATCTGATCTATTGGTTGCTACAATCCAGCGCAAATTCTTTATATTTTGGTGTGCTGGGTGTTTGAAAAATTAGCTGAACAAAGTTTAGGCTGGATGGGATGGCAAATTGATAACCATTGGGATTTAAACATCGACCAATGTGTCATGATTGCAGCGCCCCATACTAGTAATTGGGATGCACTATATGCACGTTTAGCGCTGAAAGCTTTGGGCGTTCATGTACGTATTACCATTAAAGACAGCTATATGAAATTGCCTTTTGGACCTTTTGTGCGTGCTATGGGCGGAATTGGGATTGATCGCCGTCCTAAGCAGGATGGAGAGAAACGTCCAAGTATGGTTCAACTGATGAGTGAGCTGTTTAAGACCCACCCTAAATTGGTGATGCTGGTGACTCCGGAGGGAACGCGTGCAAAGCAAGAACAGTGGAAAACAGGCTTTTATCATGTCGCCACTAATGCTGGTGTACCTATTGCATTGGCGTATATGGATTATAAAAATAAGAAAACTGGGATTGGTAAAATTGTTTATCCAACTGGAAATTATGAACAGGACATGGCTGAAATCATGGGATTTTATGCTCAGATCAATCCGAAACATCCAGATTTATTTAGTATAGATACTCGATTTACTCACGCCTAAAATTAATATGTTATATATCTTTGAGACTGATTTAACACAATGATAGTCACTGTAGTGTGGAAAAGCGGCGAATAGCCTATATGCTTTTTCACATTATTTTTTTAAATACCAAGATATAAAAGCACTATGATTTTAAAACATAATGCTTTGCAATATTCAACAGTAAGCGGCTTATTTATTTTTAGCGTTGCTTACTATTGAGTGTTGTACACCGCCGAGAGATTCACAGGCTGTTTTATAAATATCGTATTGCTGTTGAACAACTTCGTCGAGAGGAATTTTAAATAGTTCATCTCCAGATTTATAGCGATCGATGTACTCAGTGGCTTTTTCTTTACTCACTACAAGTGAGCGTTCATGATAAGTATTAATTGAACTATGCGCTAATTCTGCTGTTTCAATATTATTACATTGAAATTGGCTAAGTAGTTTTTCCGCAGTTTTAATTTCACTAGATGTGCCAAGTACACATCCTGTTAAGAGAATACTGGCACTTAACAAAAATGAGTTTTTCATCACAGATATTTAAGAAAAATGAGTGGCGGAATTGTAGGATGAATCGGGTATTAAAAATAGAGCCGCTCGGATATTGTTTGCATTTTAGCAACCAGTTGTTGAATAAATAGCCAGTGAAATTCATTCAATTTTCTCTTTATTTTGCTAAAACAATGATGTTAGCAATAAGAAACAACCTGAGGCGAATAATAAACTCAGCACCAATTGTTTAAATTGTTTTTCTGATATTTTATAAAACATTTGCGCACCAATCAGCGCTGGAATACTCACTGTCAGTATGATGAGTGCAAAATAGGGGAGATGGATCTTATGGATGGTTCCTTGCCACAGATAAATAATAATTGTGAATAATTGAATTGCAAAATTAAAATGTCTTAAAATATAACGTTGTTGTTGTTTGGGTAGGTTTTTAAGCATGACCCAAGCTGATGGTGCTGCACCACAAAAACCGCCGAGACCACCTAAAATACCACCAATAAAACCAATGCTTCCATCTGCAACTTTACCCAATGCTTGAATACGAGTAAACACAGGTGCAAAGAACATGGTTGGACACCAAATCACTAAAAATAACCCAAGAATGGTCTTAAAGGTATTTCCATCAATGAGGTGTAAAAGATAGGTACCGAGAGGTACACCGATCAATCCTGCAATAATATAGGGGAGAACAAGGGAAAACGGGAGTTGATGTTTTTGTTCTTTTCCTAATGCAATGATATGACTCCATAGCGAAGCAAACACCACCAATGGTGCTGCCAACTGTGGTGGTAATACCCAAATCCAAAAAGACATCGCAATTAAAGCAAAGGCAAAACCGGTTAGACCTTGAACAAATCCGGCAATCATGGCACCGAGAATAAAAATAAACCAAGTCATTTTAAACAAAATTGGATAGAGTTAGAGCATAGCATTGAGATGAGTAATCTTGGTTGAATCAGCCAATTTTAAAAGAAATCATGGGTTTCCATCATGACTTATTTTGATAAGCATATCTGTATCGTTAACATGTATACCATTAAAAACGATCAAATCATGAATAAAAATTTATGTAATAAAAAGCCCCTGATGACAGAGGCTGGGAATTAATTAAATAGGAGATGAGTTGTATTAGTCATTGCTTGGTTTTAACGATTGCGTTAAACCATTAATATCTCCGCCTTTAATGTCTAACTCATTCATTAAGCTATCAATCAGTGGGGCTTGAGAACGATAGCGCAGCGCACTATTGACCACTTGATCAGACAAAGCAATTTGATTTTGTTCACCAGATTCACCTGTTGCATTTGAACCTGCCATACTGCCTAAACCATTGACCTGAAGAATCTTGATATCATCAATATTCTCCATTGGTTTAACACTTTCACGAATGATTTCAGGTAAGTATTTCAATAAGGCTAAACGGATTTGCATCTCAACTTGTTCTGTTGATAGCACGTTGTTGGCTTCATTGACTGCACGCGTACCTTCAGCGTCGACTTGATATTGCTTTTCTTGTGCCGCAGCAAGCAACATTTTTGCATCTGCTTCACCTTTGGCTTTTAAACGTATTTTTTCAGCATCCGCTTGTGCTGCAATACGGACTGCTTCAGCATCATCTGCAGCTGCCTGTTTAGCGGCCTCTGCTGCTACAGTAATCGCAATCGCATCTGTTTCAGCAACTTGCTTTGCAGCCACCAATTCAACGGCTTTTAAACGCTCTGCACGCTGAGTTTCACGAACAGTTGTCACTTCTTCTTCCGCTTTTACAGCTTGTGCACGTGCTTGGTCAGCCAATGCTTTAGCTTCAGATTCAGCACGTGATTTTTCAGCAATCGCAATTGCACGATCTTGTTCGGCCAATTCAATGGTTTTCTTCTGTTCAACTTGGGCTTTTTGGATCAGCTGTGCTTTTTGAATATTTTCATTTTCAACATCACGTGCAGACGCAATACGCTTTAATTCGACTTCACGTTCAGCGGCAATCTGAGCTTCTTCTGCTTCGCGTTTTTTTGCGGCTTCTTGTGTTGCAATTTCTGCCGATTGCTCAGCTTTACGAATGGCGATTTCACGTTCTTGCTGAAGTTTTGCATATTCCTCTTCACGTAGAATTTGCAAGCGTGCTTGTTCTGTTTCTAAGTTTTTTGCTTTAATGGCTAAGTCATTGTCTTGTTCAATGTCATTGCGTTTTTTACGGCGGTCTTCAATTGTTTCAGTTAGTTTAGTTAAACCTTCTGCATCGAAAGCATTTTGAGGATTAAAATATTCAAAACTGGTTTGGTCTAAACCGGTCAGTGAAACCGTTTCTAATTCTAAGCCATTTTTAAACAGATCTTCAGAAACAACTTGCTGAACTTTTTGAACAAAATCAACCCGTTTTTCATGTAATTCCTCCATTGCCATTTCAGCGGCAACAGCACGCAGTGAGTCTACAAATTTACCTTCCACCAAATCTTTGAGTTCTTGTGGTGACATCGTTTTTTTACCCAAGGTTTGGGCAGCTGTCGCAATAGATTCAGCGGTTGGTTTAACACGTACATAAAATTCAGCCATCACATCCACACGCATACGATCACGAGTAATCAACGCTTGATCTGTGGCACGTTTGACTTCAAGACGAAGGGTGTTCATATTGACGGGAATCACTTCATGTAAAACTGGCAATACAATTGCGCCACCATTTAAAATGACTTTTTCACCGCCAAAACCAGTACGGACAAAAGAAACTTCTTTACTTGAGCGTTTATACAGGCGGGCGATAATAACCCCGATGACAATCAGTGCCATCAATATAATGCCTGCTAAAACAAGGATTTGATATAAATTTGAATTCAACATTTTATTATACCTAGGTTTGTTATTGAAAAATTAAAGTGGAGTTGCTTGAAAGCCTAGTTTTGTTCTTTGTGTCAAAATCACACTTTGACCTTGTTGGAAGATTTCATTTAATTCTGGTTCAACCAAAATATAATGTGTCTGTCCAAATTGATCGATAACTTTGGCTTGTGCAGGATAGTTTTGTTTTGCTTCGCCTAAAATAATCTGAGCTGTACGACCAATCAATTCGTCACTGTGAATTGCAGTGGTTTCATCTTTTGGTAAAATTTTTGCAATGAGTGCTGCACACACTCGCACAATCGGCATAGATAAAAAAAGACTGGCTGGCGCAATAATCCAAATTGAAAAATAATTTCCAGTGAAATTGAAAAAAATACTTTGCGCAATAAAACCAAATAACGCATAAACAGTTAGAAAAATGATCAACCAAACCAAGACGGGGACACGGCCAAGATAGAGCCAATCTAACAGCTGAACCAAAAGATTGTGATCTGTATGAATGTCTACATCTGCATGATGAGTTTCTAAGAGTTGATCTGGAATAAACTGGTCTAAGAAACCTTGTGAGGTTGAACCAATAATAAGGAGTAAACACTCCACAATACCCAATAAAAACATCAGGCAAAGACTCACGCTAAACAGTAAGTTGGATGAGTGTGTAAAAAATTCCCACATATTGTTCTACTCTAAATTATTGTCGCGCGTTTTTATAAATAAAATTTTTAATTTGAACTGAATAATTAAATGATCATCAGTTAATTCAATTAATAAATTAAGTTTATCGGTTTTGTCGTATTGTTGCAACAAAATATTTTATGATATTAATTAAAATCAATATCTTATAATTTAATATATTGTTTCATATTATGAGAATTGGTTGAAAAGTAATGCTTGCATTTTAGCCAACTATTCCTTATAACTGATTGAGTTTACAGAGGGAACTGAAGACAAAAAAATACGCAATGATTGGGGTGATCACTGCGTAGAACAACGAATCTGCTTTCACAGTTCGGTTAAGGAGAAATGTTATGAACATTGGGGATTGTTCATAACTTAAGTTTGATAGTAGAGGTTCCCCTCTGTAAATTCATTGGTATTCACGTAAACAAGTGTTAAATCTCGTAAAGATGATTGAAATGTGATCGACATCAACTAAAAATAATACCTTAATAAATGTTTTTAAACATATTATTGACTGGAAATATGCTCTGTTGCGCTTTTTTTTAATCAGTTATTTATGTGATTTTTAAATGTAAAACAGACAGTTTCTATGCGCTATTAGGTTGATTTTTCCATATTTCAAATCTTAAATTGCATATTTCAAAAGAAATGATCAATTCGTCGTGGAGGATTGATTTATCTATTTGGTATCATCTTTAAAGAGGCACCATTTAAAAAATTATATTCGCAAATTGTAATTTAAAGACAATTCTATATTTTTTAATGAATTCTTCTTATTGCCGTAGCCATTAAAATAAACGCAAAACAATAACGTTTTTTGGGAATTTTGATTCAAAAATTATATTTCAGATCCTCATCTCAATTTTAGTGTTCGTTTTGCTTGCAATCATCCTGTATTTTTTCATAATAGCCTTAACTCTCATTATTAGCTTTTTACCATGTCACCATTAGAAATATTTGCGGTTATTATCAGTATTATTGGTGTCACATTGACGATTAAGCGAAATATGTGGTGTTGGGTATTTAATTTCTTTGCCTTTGTTTTATATGCCTATTTATTCTTTGAATTTAAATTATATGGTGAGACAATCTTACAATTGTTCTTTATGGTGGTGAATTTTTATGGCTTTTATCACTGGCTAAAAGGCAAGCAGCAAGATCATGAGATTCGAATAGAGCCGATTGCCGTACAAACCGTAATTCTACAAATGATCATCGCTGCTGTTGGAGGGGGAGTATTTGGGTTATCGTTGCACTATTTTACTGATGCAGCTTTGCCTATGTTAGATTCCCAATTGGCTGCATTTAGTTTACTGGCAACCTATTGGACCAGCCGTAAACATATTGCGACTTGGGTGCTTTGGGTCTTTGTTGATATTGTCTATGTCGGCATGTTTATGTATAAAGAATTATTCCTAACAGCTGCTTTGTATGCAGCGTTTGTCGGACTGGCTGCATTTGGATGGTGGCAATGGGAACAGGTCAAAAAGAAACAAACGAGTAGCATGTATAATGGAATTTAACATCATTTAAGGGGCTGCCATGATTATTGATTTTGTTCAATTACAAAAACAAAATTTTGAACAACTTGTTGAAAAAATCATGGCTCAACCTGAGCATTATCTTGACTTTGATTCAGTCTCTGATTTTTACAAAGCCCAATGGTTAGATCAATTTCCACAGGGTACAATTTGGAATACTTCTGGTTTGGATGATGGCGCAGAAGAATTTTGTATTCAGATCAAATTTAGAGAGCTGATTTTTAATATAGAAATTCAATCAACTTCTATCGTTTTAAAACTTAACAGTAAAAATATTAGAGTTTATAAAAAAATATAAAGCCAAGTATGTTTGTTAAGTGTTTGAAAAAAATATTTTTATTTGATTTTTACTTCAATTGTATTTTAGTAATTTTGGAGAGATGATGATAAAGTGATGTATGTACTGAATTTAAATAAAAGTAGTGATGGCTTGTTGTTTTAAAACAGTATGATGATTAATACTCAGGTCCCAGATCAAGACTAGCCTAATTGGATATTTCAATTTTTGACACGGCTGAAATTAACTTTTAGAAAGTTAAAATATAAAATAAAAATAAATTAGAGTAAATTAACAATAAAAATGATAAAGGCGGAAAATCTTATTTTAAAAAGTGCTTGTATCCAACTCAACGTATATGTCCAAATAGGCTAAAGGTTGACAAATAAAGCTATTAAAAAATAGTTGAATTCGGTCAAAGTGGGTAAGTGAAAATAACTTTACTCATTGAAATTTTAGGAAAACTTAAAATCTAAATTGATAAAATAAACGTAATAAAATGATAGTTCTTTAGGAAATATTTGCAAGGAATATGAAGGTTAATATCCTAACCTTAAGGTTTATTTAGAATAAAAATCTATGTTTTGAAATACATTTACATAAAATAGCTAGAATTTTATATTTAAGTGATAGATACAGATAAATAAAACAACGGATAGAAATTTACAAATTTATGGATTAGTTATTATATGAAACAAAAAAATAGAGTGGCAATACAGTGCTCAACGGAACACTTCATGCATGATTTCATGATTATGAATTGGAGTAATCTTAAGAAGTGTACTCTTGTGCTCCTCTTGGGAGGTGTTGCTGTTTTATCATGGATTGTCTGGTGGTTTTTTAGCAACGCTCAAGTTGAGCTACAAGCTTGGATTAATCAGGATTTTTATCCAACCTACATCAGATTATTGTCTTTTTCAGCATTGGGTTTTTTACGCTTATTTTTATTATTCGTGCTTTAAATAAAATTTCTATTTTTGAAATAATAATACCGTATATAACCATCGCATATTTTGGTCTTATCTTTGTTTTTGGTGCACATTGCATCGGAGTTTTTAGTCCAGCATCAAGTGCAGGTTATGTCAGCTTAGTCACGGTGGCACTGGTATTATTTGAACGAAAAGTGGTGTATCTCATCATCATTCCAATCACTGGTTTTATGTTGATCAGCCTTGGATTAAGCCTAATGAATAAAATGACTTATGCACCAATTTTTAGTGAACACTTACAATCGATGTCGCTATATAAAAATACATTTTGGGTGTTTTGCATGTTGTATTTTTATATTCCGATTTTTTTTGCAAGTCTAGTTTTATTCGAGGTTCTCTTAATTCAATGGCGCAAAAGAGAGCAAATGATTCAGCGAATTAGCGTTCTAGATCCACTTACAGGTATTTATAACAGAAGGAGGATTGGTGAGAATATTGATTTATTAAAACAGCAGCAAAGCTCTTTTGCGATTGTGTTATTAGATTTAGATTATTTTAAGAGTGTTAATGATCAGTATGGACACGATATTGGGGATGCAGTTTTAAAACAGGTTGCAAAAATTTTGACTGAAAATATTCGTGAACAGGATGTTGTTGGACGATTTGGGGGAGAAGAGTTTATTATTCTCTTGAACAATGGTGCATTAGAAAATGCGCTGAGACTGGCTGAGAGATGCCGTCAAGCAATTGAAAAAGAAGAAATACGATTAGATCATCAACAGACGCTCAAAGTGACAGCTAGTTTTGGTGTCGCAGTATCAACGAATCCTTTTTTAACAACAAAAGAGGAGTTGATTCGTCAGGCTGATCAGGCCCTATATTTGGCAAAAAATAAGGGGCGCAATCAGGTTTGTCATTTCTTTGAAGTAGAACTTCCGCATTCATTTGAATATAAACAACGCCGTTAAACTGTTTCAAATTTTTTACGATAAACTAGACTTGTGATAAGGGTGATTAGACAAAGCACAACAATATAGTACACAGCACCAATATCACGATATAAACTTATCCATTGGACTAATGGCAGGGTCAGGCCACCTGCAATCGCGTATGCAACATTGTATGAAAATGATATTCCTGAAAAGCGAATTGGGGCGGGAAACATCTTGACCAAGCTATAGGAAACCACACCGACTGTGCCAGAAAATAGCCCAAGTAACATGTACAATCCGAAGATCGTTGAATGAGCGGTATGACCTAAGCTGTAATAAAAAATACTTGCGGTGATTGCCACACTGAGCGATCCCAAACAAATAACGCGCCCTGAACCAAAACGGTCAGCGAGCAAACCTGCCAATATACAACCCAGCATTTGCATGAGAATCGCCATGCTTTGCATCTGAAATGCGTCTGCACGTTGAAAGTTAAATGTGGTGGTCAGTAAATTTGGAGTAGATAGGATAATCACTACAACACAACCAGTTAAGAACCAAGTGAACAACATCCCAATTAAAACAGCAGATTTATGTGATGCCAAAACTTGCTTGATGGGTAGATCTTTTGAGAGTTCTTTACGCGCCTCCATCGCTTTAAATACAGGAGTTTCTTTAAGATAACTTCTTAGATATAAGGCAATTAATCCAAAAACTCCGCCGACTATAAACGGGAGACGCCAAGCCCAAGCATGGATTTCTGCTTCACTAAACTTTAGTGAAATAAACAGCGACATCACAGCGCCTAATAAGATCCCCAGTGACAAACCCGCGGTAAGCAAACCATTGGCAAAACCAATTTTCTTTGTCGGTACATGCTCTGAAACAAATGTCCATGCCGCAGGAATTTCTCCACCAATTGCAATGCCTTGAACCACGCGCATTAACAACAATAACAGCGGGGCAGCTAAACCAATGTCTGCATATGTTGGCATTATACCGATGAACAAAGTAGGGAGTGCCATCAGTAAAATGGATAAGCTAAACAGTCTCTTACGTCCTACGAGGTCACCAAAATGCGCCATGATCACGCCACCTAACGGACGGAAGAAATATCCTGCCGCAAAAATTCCATAAGTATTCAGCATTGCCCAAAATGGACTTAAAGAGCTGGGGAAAAATAGTTCAGCAATGATTTTTGCGTAAAATACATAAATAACGAAATCATAAAATTCGAGCGCACCGCCCAAAGAAGACAACGCAAGCGTTCTTTTCGCTTCCTTATTGAGGCCCAATTTTTCGTCCATGATGATGCAATGCCTTAAAATATAGATTGAATGTAATCATTTTAATTGACTATTTTTTACTTAAAAAATCAATATTTATTTTTATACATCCTACTTATTTTTATACGTGATCGAGGTTATTTAAAAATCATTTTTCTTTAAAAGGATTGCACTAAGCTAAATTTCAATCGGGTTGAATATTGATCATTTACATGCGAATTAACCACGGAATAAGACTCAGAATAATACCGCATACAGACATAATCATTGTATTTTCAATAAAATAAGGAAAAATCATCAAAGTCATGCCACAGATAAAAGGTATATTCATTCTCTGTCTTTTTCCATAAATAAAATAGCCTAAGCCAATTGAGCTAAAGATCAAGCCTAAAAATAGGGATGCTGTATTCATTATTTTCAACGATAGACTGGACGTTTGTTATTTACACGATCATGATTAAAAACGGCTTAAAAGACAAGCTGTCATTTGGTTTGGATAAATAGAAACTCATTTGTACATAATCACATACTTTTGCACAATAATTGAATTGGAAATCGCATTTCAAATGCTAAACTCATATTTATTCGATTTACATTTGATCAAGGTACAAGATAATGAGTGCCATGCTACCTGTCGCCCAACGTGGCGAAGACGTTTTAAAATTAATCGCAGTGCCTGTGGCTGAAGCTGAGTTTTCAAGTACTTGGTTAAACGAATTATCCAAGGCCTTACAGGCCACCATGTTAGAGCGTAATGGTGTTGGGATCGCAGCACCACAAGTGTATGTTTCTAAACGGGTGATTATTGTTGCTTCAAGAGCGAATCCACGTTATCCAGATGCTCCTGAAATGGATGCAATTACAATGATTAATCCTGAAATCTTAGAAAAATCTGAACAGACTATCTTGGGTGAGGAAGGATGTTTAAGTGTGCCCAATGAAAGAGGGCAAGTGGCTCGTGCTGAAGCAGTTACTGTACAATTTTTTACCCTCACTGGCGAAAAGATTATTCAGCAATTTCATGGTTTTCCTGCACGTATTGTACAACATGAAATCGACCATTTAAATGGGGTACTGTTTGTTGAAAGACTTTAAACTGAGCAAGCTTGGCTAAAATTTCATCTTGAATTTTATCTTTCACTTTAGCCAAGCTTTTCTAAGCAGAATTGTTAATTGGACTTTGCACGCTGCAACGCACCATTCCATAAGCTTAGGTGATATTGTCTTTGGTCTGCGCTCATCTTCGGCTCAAAAGCACGATCTAATTGCCAAGATTCGGAAATTTCACTGAGATTATTAAAAACACCTGCCTTTAATCCTGCTAATGCCGCAGCGCCCCAAGCGGTAGATTCTAAAAGTTTAGGGCGTAGCACAGGTACATTTAAAATATCTGCCTGAAATTGCATTAGCATATCATTTTGACTTGCACCACCATCCACACGTAATTGTTTTAAGGGGTGGGCGATATCTGATTGCATTGCAGTTAAAACGTCTGAAACTTGAAAAGCAATTGATTCTAAGGCAGCTCTGGCAATATGTGATTTATTGGTTCCACGTGACATTCCACAGAGTAAAGCGCGTGCTTCACTATCCCAATGTGGTGCTCCTAGACCTGTAAATGCAGGAACCAGAACGACACCATCTGTAGTGTCGACTTGGCAAGCTAACTTTTCAACTTCAGCACTATTTTTGATAATTCCTAAACCATCTCTTAACCATTGCACAATCGCCCCAGCCATAAATACACTGCCTTCTAAGGCATAATGCGATTGGTCCTGGCATTTCCATGCTAAGGTGGTGAGTAATTTATTTTTGCTATATTGAATATCAGTTCCTGTATTGAACAGCATAAAGCAGCCTGTCCCATAAGTATTTTTGGCTGTTCCAGCTTCAAAGCATGATTGCCCAAAGAGTGCAGACTGTTGATCCCCTAATACACCACAAATTGGAATTTCCGCACCAAGAAGCCCTGTGGCTGTATTGGCAATATAACAATCGGATTGAATGATTTTAGGTAGAACACTCACCGGGATATTAAAAAATTCAATTAATTCAGCATCCCATTGCTGTGTTTTTAAATTCATCAGCATGGTGCGTGAAGCATTACTTGCTTCGATGACATGCTCTGAACCTTGGGTTAAATTCCAAATTAACCAGCTGTCGACTGTCCCGAATGCCACATGATTTTGTTCAGCAAGCGCTCTTAAGCCTTGTATATTTTCCAATAACCAAACCAGTTTTCCAGCACTAAAATAAGGATCTATTCTTAATCCGGTTTTTTTGTGTATTTTTTCAGATAAATTGTTTTGAACTAACTGATTGCACCAGTCTGTAGCGCGTCGGTCTTGCCATACAATGGCAGGAGCAAGTGGTTTTCCTGTTCTCTTATCCCAAACCACCGTAGTTTCACGTTGGTTGGTTAAACCAAGTGCTTTAATGTCTTTGGCCAATAGTCTTGCCGATGCGATTGCTTGCTGTACGACGGTGATTTGTGTTGTCCAAATCTCCATCGCATCTTGTTCAACCCATCCAGAATGCGGGGTTTTAATTTGGGTTTCGCGTTGAGCAGAGGCATATACCTTTCCACGCTCATCGAAGATAATTGCTCTGCTAGAGGTCGTTCCTTGATCAAGTGAGAGTAAATAGCTCATCTTTTTTATATTTGTCCCTTGAAAAATAGTGATAGTAGCGCAATTATAGAACTAGGCGCATCATTTGATATAAATGTAGTGAATTATCTGCTTAATTTGCAACAATTATGTTATGATAGCTGTGTTATCTGGGGATGTTATTGGCTTCGACGCCGATGATGAAGCTCATAGATGCATGCCGAGAGCGCATTTTCTCTCGTAAATCAAATTTGCATATTTTAGTCGCAAACGACGAATCTTACGCTCTAGCTGCCTAAGGGCAGCTTGTCCGCTTCACTGAATACTTGTGGTCAGTGGACCCGACTGTAGCGCACGCACACAAGTCCGTATAAAGTCAAGCCTCGGGGCTTTATACTAAACTTAGAGGATCGCGTTTTGTACCCTGTTCGTCGGGTCACTTAATGTTAAAATAATTGACGATATCTAAGCATGTAGTATTCTCGAGTGTAGTGTTGGCGGACGCGGGTTCAACTCCCGCCATCTCCACCAAATTCTTGTTATAAAAAAGCCACTTATTAAGTGCGCGTATTTAGTTTTGCCATCTCTTTCCTGTTTTTATCACCATGAATCCATTTTGCATATCGTTTGATTTGCATTTGTAAGCTGTTGTGCAAGGTATTGCAAATGGTTTGCAGTCAGTAGCAGAGTTTGTTATTTTTAATTTTATGCATGACATTTTAACATGAAAAGTTGATTAAAATAATTTTGTTAGTAGCTTGAAATAAAGCGTTGGTACTACCTTAGTTATTATTTTGTCACTAATTGAACTAATATTTTATTGAATAATAAGCAATCAAAAATCTGCGTAAATACTGCAAAACTCAATTGGAAATCAGCTTTAGTAATTACTTTGCCTAGTATCTAAATTGCTATATTAATTTTATTTTCAATTGATTAGACTTAAGTAATCCTTAATTTAATATCAAGGTTTACTTTATAAATAGATATGAATATTTTGAATTAGGGAGGCTATTGGTTGTATGAAATATTTATTTTTCTTAGCAATAATAGCATCACTACTCATAATTCTATATAAACCTAGTATTCCTTCAGAAAATAAAAAGAGTAAAGAATTTCCTAGACTAGGGACAGTACTAACGGAATGTCAGGGCATAGACCCCCCAAAAGAGCTGGATAAGAAAAAGTATTACGATTACTGTAGTTGCGTTAAGAACTCGGTTGATACACGAAATAAGGAAGAAAAAGAGAAAAGTTGTATTGAAGATTTAAGAAGCGCGAATTAATCGGGCTTATTTAATTGTTCAGCGTAAAGTTTGACAGCTTCAGTGATAATTTTTGCTTGAGACTCTCCAGTAGATTATGAAAGTACTTTGATTTGCTCAACCGTACTTTCATGAAGCTTATAACTTTTGCTCAGAATACCACGACGCTCATTACTTCCTTGATTAATTTCTGATCTTGATTTGGTCATAAGTATGTCCTAATACGGCTTTGTTGCACAAAGGTGTTGGTAAGGTCTGATTCAGTAATATAATTTCCGAATGAATAAGTCTGCACCTAAAACCTATCGTACAACGAATTGGTCTTCTTACAACCAAGCTTTGGTGAATCGAGGGAATCTCTCGATCTGGTTTGATCCTACTACCCAATGGTATGCGCCATTAAAAGGCACACAAGGACGAAATCAAACCTACTCCGATACAGCAATTCAATGCTGTTTGATGATCAAATCTCTATTTCGTTTAACTTTACGAATGACCTCGGGATTTATTTAAAGCCTCATTCAAATTTGTGGTTTAGATTGGGCAGCACCAGATTACTCAACTCTTTGCAGAAGACTAAAGCATATTGATATTGCGATTGGCTATCAAAAAAGCAGTAATGGATTACATCTACTTGTGGATTCTACTAGTTTAAAGTTTTTAGGTGAAGGTGGATGGAAAAGGAAGAAACACCAACCCGAGTATCGTCGCCAATGACGTCAATTACACATAGAGATAGATGCTAAAACCCTGCAAATACATGCAGTTCAGCTCACAACAAACAATCTCAATGATTCACAGGTACTCGGTGATTTATTTCATCAAATTCCACAAGAAGAACAAATAGACTCAATCTATGCCGATGGTGCTTATGACACTGAGATTTGCTGTCAATTGATTGCATCTAGAAAAGCTCATGTCGTTATTCCACCAAGAAAGAATGCGAAGCTGTGGAAAGATATAAAAACTCATTCACTAGAAAGAAATGAACGATTAAGAACGATTAAGCATTTGGGCAGTACGATATGGAAAAATTGGATAGGCTATCATCGAAGAAGTTTAGTGGAAACTAAGATGCACTGTATCAAACTATTAGGAGATAAACTGACTGCTGGGAACTTCCAAAGCCAAGTGAGTGAGATTCACGCACGCGTAGCAGTGCTCAATAAATTTACTAAATTAGGTCGTCCATATACTAGAGTTGTGACTTAAATTTATGTCACTTAGGAAAACTCTAACTTTCAAGACTTTGTGCAACAAGCCGATTAAAACTCAAAAAACCACTCACCCGAGTGGGTTTTCATTGCGACACACATTTAATTCAATAAAAGACATGATAAACCAAACCACCCTAAGGTGGTTTTTAGCTAAGAATTATTTTAAGATTTAGATCAAATAAATATTTCACCTATTAAATTACAAACACGGATGAAACAATTATGACTAAATACAATAGACCGCAGAGCATTCAATATTTTATATCATTAATTTGTGTGGCTCTATTTTCAATTATTATTTCTGGTGCTGCACATGCTGAGGGGAATTGTCCTCCGGGGTATTATCCTGTCGGTGGTCAAGGTGTACAAGGCTGTGCGCCTATTCCCGGTGGTGGTAATGGGGGGTATTCAGGTTCAAGCTCACGTACACCAAGTACAGAAGGCTACGTAGCTTCGAGTACAAATGGCGTTATTGGTTTTGCTACTGCGAAGATTTTCCGTGGAAAGTTGGAAGAAAAAGCATTGCAAGATTGTGAAAAAAAAGGTGGGACTGATTGTAGAATTTGGTTCACTTATGATGACAATCATTGTGCGACTGTAGGGCAAGCGGTTGGGACAAATAAATTATATAAAGCTAGAACAACAGCAGGAGAAGTAAGTGATGTTGTTCCTATGTTGGTTCCTGGTAGTAGAAAAGCTTTGGGGCGGAAAAAAGTTTTAGAGGCATGTAGTTATGATGGCTTTCCTGAGAGTCAATGCAAAATTATTTATGAAGATTGCCGTAGACTCAATCTTCCATAAGATTTTTTTTTGTGATTAAAATATGAAATGCAAAGCTTGGGAATAAGGATTCGGAATCGAGCTAATATGATTTTTTAGGATAACAAAAACTACTTTCGGGTAGTTTTTGTTTAATGGATGATTCTAGCTTGGTACTGAAAATACCTGCTATTTCGTATAGGAATCATTTTGTTAATGGAGGAAGTTTCGAGCTAGGGTGATCAAATTTTGTATTGTTTCTTTCTTATGCTTTAATATCAATGTAATGGGCAGAGGAGTAGTGCTACAAACATTAGAGCGGACTTTACCTGATTCTGTCTATGACCCATATAATTATGAATTAAATAAAGATACAGATTTTAAAAAATTGAATCCTGAGCAACAGGCTAATATTGTAGCTGATTATTTTGGATTAATTGAAGGATATAATCAGATTAATTTCAGTTTAGCTTGGCGAAATCATAAAGCTGATAATTCACAATATATAAGACAGGTAATGCAACCGATTATAAGTAATCCTTCAGGATATACATTGGTTTCTAATTGTACTCCGACTCCACTAGTTCCTTTAATTTTTTTAATTTACTGAATTATCATCTCATGAAAAATATTAATATATTAAGTGTTTTTTTTATATCAATAATATTAATTGGTTGTAAAGAGAAACGTGTAGCTGATTTCCAATATGAAATATTAGAAGATAAGAGCATTTGTTCATTAAAACCCCAAGAAATTTATGATTCTAATGAATTTTCAATGTTTGACACATCATTTAAAAATGAAAGTGGAAGTTTCAATGATGAATTATCAAACAAAATATATGCACAAAGTTTAGAAAATTTATCTAATAAAGATAGTAAGTATATTTTTTGCTTTTCAAAAGATATGCTTATGTCAAATTATTTAGAGACTCAGATCCGTATTGAGTTAAAAAAAGGAAAATCCTTTAGACAATATGAATTTATAAATTACTTCTGTCTAAGTAAAAAAAATTCAATTATGAATTTCAATAGTCGGGATAAGAGTATACAAGAATGCCAATAATTCGGATTTCCGTAAAATTGCCATAATACAGGTGACTTGAAATCTTACTTTCAACATCTATATCTTAGCCAAAGCAGTTTTATAATTCACTATGCTGAAATAGTTTTACCGAATAAGTCGTAAGTTTTCAGAAATGGGCTTTGATTTGTTTATCTGCCGTTCTGCATCGTATTTTTTGCTGTTCTATAGGTAAACCAATGAGTTCATCATAAGCATTCATTACCTGTTCATCTGTAGGCTCAATCTGTTCACGGGAAACTTTACATTTCTTTTGATTTTTTAAAAACAAAGCACTTAAGCTTTTTCCGTAAGTTGAATTTTCATCTTTATCACAAAGACTACTAAGAGCAACTAAACGAGCAAATTTTAATTGTTGAGCTTGGATTTGACATAATGATTTGGATTTTGGCAACTCAGCCCAAGTTTCACCACTAATTAAGAGGAAGAGAAGTAGGAATTTTTTCATTTTTTGATCCTTTATTTTGTTTATTCAATGATAGATTTTTTATTGGAAAGAAAATTTCTAACTTTATCTTGTTTTTGAATTAACACATAAGGCGAGTCAATACCAAGATATAAAAGAGTCAAAATATAGTTTTAAAAAGTTTGAAGGCGAAAGTGGCTAAGGTTTAAGTGGATGTATTGCAATTGCTTTAAAAATAGCTGCCTTATTCAAATTGCATTATGCTGATGTCATCAACACATTTAATATCTTATGCCGATTTTTATAAGTTTTATCAACATATCTATATATATACGTGTCGAATTTTTCATTAAATATCGACATGAGGCTTTACGGATTTTACCCTTTGACTTCGATATTGAAGTGGGATGTAAAAAGAGGGAAAGATTTATATGTATTAGCTCAAATTTGAGCTGGCAGTTCCCTTTTTAGGGAATATCTGTTTTATTTTGGGGGGAAGTATTCTGATCATAAGTGATGCTATGCTTGGTCTACGCTTTTTTCGCCCGAATTTTATCTGGTGATTGAATGCCGATTTTAGCAATATTGTGATTTATCTTAGAACAATAGCAAAAATCTCCGGTGACTCGGTCTCATTTTTCCTTTTAATCTTTCAATCCTTATGTAAATGGGGTGTTGTGATTTGTTTCGTATTATTTTTGAATTTGTAGGTTCTGTTATACTCAGCTCGCAAATCTTTCCTTAAAAGGGGAAGTAATGAAAGTGTATCACCAATTTGTTTACTAATTTTTTGGTCTGTGGCGATTAGCATAGTATGCATTTGACAGGTGTTGGTAGGAAGTTTCGACTCTAACGCGCTGTTCTGGTATATCGTTCTCTATCATTATTGTGCTGTATATGTTTGGCTCAGCCAATACACTTAAAGAGGACCAATTTAGTCCTTTAGCAATGCAAGTGATAAAGACATTAACTCAGTCATCACATAACTGAAAAAATCTGAAACATTTTAATTGGGTAAATAACTTTTGTTTTTCATTTTCTATTCAAATATTTATTTTCATTGATTTAGCGATGGAAAGACGTAGATGAATATCTTCTTTTTCTTCTCTAACTTCCTGAGGATTGTATGGCGACAGATAATCCAAGAGCGGTTGATGATGCTACATTAGCGAATAAAGATCATTTGAATCGTGTGGTCTTTTATGTTTCAGCTCTACTTATTTTAACATTTGCACTTGTTACGATTTTATTTAATGACTTTGCCAATCATTTATTGAATGTGGTATTGGCTTGGGTCAGTGATAAATTCAGTTGGTATTATTTATTAGCTGCAACATTGTATTTAATCTTTGTGATTTTTATTGCCTTTTCACGTTATGGCGATATCAAACTTGGTCCTAAACACTCGAAACCTGAGTTTAGTTTACTGAGTTGGTCAGCGATGTTGTTCGCTGCGGGGATTGGGACAGACTTAATGTTCTTCTCGGTTGCGGAGCCGTTATCACACTATATGAATCCACCCATAGGTGAAGGACAGACTTATGAAGCTGCACGTCAGGGCATGGTCTGGACATTATTCCACTATGGTTTAACAGGGTGGGGGATGTATGCTTTGGTGGGGATGGCATTGGGATATTTTAGTTACCGCTATAATTTGCCATTAACCATTCGTTCTGCACTATATCCAATCTTTGGTAAAAAAATTGATGGTCCTATTGGGCATACTGTGGATATTGCTGCCGTGATCGGCACAATCTTTGGTATTGCTACTACCTGCGGTATTGCAGTAGTTCAGATCAATTATGGTCTACATGTGCTGTTTGATATCCCAGAAAATCTCTGGGTTCAGGTTGCCCTGATTTTAGTCGCTGTGATTGTGACCATTATTTCGGTGACTGCTGGGGTAAATAAAGGCATCAAGGTCCTGTCAGAAATTAATATCTATGCTGCAATTGGCTTGATGCTGTTCGTATTATTCCTCGGAAATACTGAATTTCTGCTGAATGCGCTGGTACAAAACTTTGGTGATTATATTAGTCGCTTCCCAAGTTTAGCTTTGGAAAGTTTTGCCTTTGATCGACCAAAAGACTGGATGAATAGCTGGACCTTGTTCTTCTGGGCATGGTGGGTAGCATGGTCTCCATTTGTAGGCTTATTTCTGGCGAGGATTTCTCGTGGTCGTACGATCCGTGAATTCGTCTGCGGTACTTTGATCATTCCGCTATTGTTCACCATCACATGGTTGTCTATTTTCGGTAATAGTGCCTTACATAGCGTGATCTTTGATGGTAATACCACATTGGCACAAACCGTATTGACCAATCCCGCACATGGCTTCTATGATTTACTTGCTCAGTATCCAGGCTTTGCCTTTATTGCGGGTATTGCCACAATTACCGGTTTACTATTCTATGTCACTTCGGCAGATTCAGGAGCTTTGGTTCTTGGGAACTTCACGACCAAATTCTCAAATGTTGATAATGATGCACCTCGTTGGTTGCGTATCTTCTGGGCTACTGCAATCGGCTTACTGACTATAGCCATGCTGATGGCTAATGGAATTACCGCCTTGCAAAGTGCAACGGTCATCATGGGATTACCCTTCAGTTTTGTCATGTTGTTAGTGATGGCAGGTTTGTATAAATCCTTGCGCTTAGAGGATTATCGTAAAGCGAGTCGTAGCCCAAATGCAGCGCCTGTTGTAGGTAATGTTGATATTCTAAATTGGAAGCAACGTTTGTCTCGCGTCATGTATCATCCTGGCAGCAGCGAAACACTAAGTATGCTCGATAGTGTGTGTAAACCTGCAGTTCAGACGGTTGCGGATGAGTTGGTTAAACGTGGGATGAATATCGAAGTAATGCAGGGAGAGGTTGAAGATAGTGATACGCTGTATCATCTTGATTTAACCATCTACATCGAAGAAGAGTTTAATTTCGTTTATCAGATCTGGCCTGTGCGTTATATTGCGCCGACTTTTAGTGAACGGGGTAAACGCGGTATGCAATATTATTATCGTTTAGAAACCTTCTTGTACGAAGGTTCACAGGACAATGACTTGGTTGGATACACCAAAGAGCAGGTAATTAATGACATTCTGGATAAGTACGAACGTCATATGACCTTTTTGCATATCAACCGAATTAGTCCCGGAAATCGTCCTTTGTATCCTGACTCACAAGACTAGTGTCTTAACATAAAAATACCCCATGAGTTGTGCTCAACTTATGGGGTCAGTTCACTATGAGTCTAATTTAAAATCTATTTTCTATATATTTTTACTGACGATTGTCTAAAATTCATAGTAACCACGCAACAAATTGAACAAGTCAAATTGTTGAGTAAAAGGTAGTTGTAATAGATGTCTAAGTAGTTTTTTTATTTGTTGAGATTGGGTAAGATTACTGAAAATTTAGTACTTTATAAAATGTAGATTAGGATGATGATGAAAAAAATTTTAGTGATCGCCTTAGGGATATTGCCAGTATTTGTACAAGCACAAAGCTTCAAATACAAAAACACCGAGTCTGGTTTTAAAAATTATCAGGGACTAGCCACTTTAACTGGAAAATTTTCACGTAATTTAGACCCTGAATATTTGGATTATATGGGCGATGATATTTGCTTTGAACCCAACAAAACATCAGCTACACTCATTCCACGTCCAAAAGGTGATACCCGAGATGTATGGTTTTGCTTTAGCAACTTTGATGTCGCAAAAAAGACGTTTAAATTACCAAACAATATTAAAAAAGGGTATTGCCAATATGAAGGACAGGCAACGATTCAAATTAAAGACTATTATTTATTTATAGAGGAAACAGAAGGTTTTGATTCAACTCAATTAGTTTCAGCGACCAATATTACTCCCGCAAAAGCAATAAAATGTAAAGTGCAGAATTAAGACTGTTTGAATACTGTGATGAGATTTGATAACTACAAGTAAATAGAGCTTAACTTGGTTAGCTATTCGCAAACAAAAAAGATCGCATTAATGCGATCTTTTTTAAAACAAATACTTAATCTATTTATACTCATTTATTCTTTTTGCTGACTTTTTTATATTCCAGATAGGCTTCTTCAGCAAATTTTCGTAATGAAGTCCCGATTGCTGCATATTGGAATTCATTTAAGTTGGCTAGCGAGGCGCGTGCAGAAGGGTGTTGAACACCAAAACCTGAACCCGGAAGTAGTACTACACCTGTCTCATCAGCAACTCGGAAAAGTAATTCTGTTGGATTCTTATTTTTCATCACCCAATCAGCAAATGCATCACCATATAGTTTTCGCGAGGTATTTTCTAAATTGACCAAGGTATAGTAATCAACGGCATTCGGATCTTGCGGAACTTCAACGCCAAGCTGTCTATAAAGCGCAGTATCACGTTCTCGAACCACAGATTTCACTGCTTTTTTATAGCTTTGACGAGAATCCATCATATTAAATAAAGCAAAAAGAACCATTTGTACTTGTTGAGGTGTGGATAATCCAGCCGTGTGATTTAAAGCAACATTACGGCTATCGGCAACAAGGCGATCAATAAACTTAATACTAGATGGATCTGTGGTGAGGGATGAGTAACGTTCTTCGAGTTCTTTCTTGTCTTTTTTAGAAAGCGCCGCAATTTTTTTATCTAAAATATTATGATTACTCAAGGCAATGACCCCAAGTCTCCAGCCAGTTGCACCAAAATATTTAGAGAAAGAATAAACCAGAATGGTATTGTCAGGGCAAATTGCAAATAAGGATTTAAAGTTATCTGCAAATGTGCCATAAACATCATCTGTTAAAATAATCAGGTCAGGACGTTTTTTAACAATATCAGCCAAAATCGCTAAACCTTCATCACTCATTTTAACCGAAGGTGGATTGCTTGGATTTACCAAGAAAAATACTCTAGAGAAATGAGCTTCTAACTTGCGTAATGAAAATTTATTGGATCTATGAGGGAAATCTAGTATTCAAAAGAATTAAATTATTTTATTAAAATTCATAGTTTTTAAAACCTTGAATTAAAAATTTTTATAATTAAAAATGATTGAATAAATAAAAATATATTTATCTCTATCTAGAGGAGGATTTTTTTGTTATAAATTTTATTTATTAAATATTTAGCAAATAAAAGCTCTTGAAATGTGAGGTAAAATTTAAAAAAATTATCTACGTTATAAAATTTGAGTGTTGAAAAAATGAATAAAGAGCAACTCATCAAAGCTTTGGAAAAAGCAGAAAAAGAAATAAGCAGCCTTTGTTCTGAGAATGAGCAATTACTTGCGATCGTTATTGACTCCACACAACATGTTATAAATGCTCAGAATAGGGCAGAGAATTATCAGAACATGTTTGATGAGTTGGTTTACCTTATTAAAAGAAAATATGATGCTGATTTTAAAATTGAAGATATTCCCAGATTGTTGGATTAGTAAATTATTTTAAGAGATAATTAAATTAATTTATATTTTTTTGTTTAATCGAGTAAAATATGAGTTTTTTAAAATAATAGATATAAGTTTAATATTAAAAAATGTAAATAAATCATGTAATTTAATGCACTAAATAAAAACAGGAATTTTTAGGATTTGGATTTATCTAATTTTTATTGGATATTTACCTAATAAATATTTAACAAACTAAACCGCTCTTTATTTATGAACAAATTTATTGAAATTTAACCTCTCAATACGCTCATAAGTAAATTTTTTATGTACTTTATTCAGAAATGGTTTCTAAAAAATGTATTTAAATTTAAATAAAATTGAAATAATTTTGTTTAGTCTATATTATTAAAGTTAAGAAAAACGCTTTGTTAAGTTTATATACCCATCTTTCCCCAAAGCATGGGTATTTTTTTCTAATATATATTTTATAAGTATTTATTTGGCACTCATAAATTCTTCTTGATGTCATCTGGATATAGATTGTATTTGATTAGATGAGATAAAGTTATGATCATAATTCCGGCCTATGAGGCAAAGAAAATCTCAGATTCATCTCAGGATGATTCTCTATATCAACTTAAAAGTAACTTGATCAATAATATTATAGCCAATGCTGGTCGTGGAGAAAAATTTGCTAATGAATATATTGCAAGTGGTATTAGTTTATCTGAAATTGATGCTTTGACAAAAGAATTTAAAAGTGCAGGTTATAGCGTTAAGATCACACATATCGTTAATCAAAAAAATTTTTCAATTTCATGGTGAGAATTAAACTATTTATTTTAATACTCTAGGCAACGAGTAAAATAAAATCTGATAATATAGATTAGGCCAGATAAAGATTATTGAAGCTTAGATAAAAATATAGAATGTTGTAGGCCTCTGAGTATAGTTTAAAAAGGCGATTAGAAGGGAGTTTTCTACTAATTCATGAGATAAATTTAATAAGTTTTATATATGTTTAATTTTTCTTGATTCAAGCTCGAATTTTAGGCTTTTATAAACTAAATCTTTGCGTAAACATTACTTTAACATTGGTGAAAATACTTTCAAATAAAAAGCTTTCTTCAGGTGTTTTTTATGTTCTGATTTTTATACATATCTGAATAAGAAGGTTATTAAGATTTGACAATAAGAGCGAATACCTATAGCGTGTAAATGATTTGTATTATCATTTAAGTGGAAGTCTGATGAATAAAAGTTTAAAAACCTTAGTCGTTGCGGTAATCGCAGGGCTGAGTTTTTCTGCGAACGCTGAATTCAAGCAAGCACCATTACCTTATAGTGTTAATGCACTAGAGCCGGCAATTGATCAAACAACCATGGAGATCCATTTCGGCAAGCACCATAAAGCTTATGTTGATAATTTAAATGCACAAATTAAGAACTATCCTGCTTTAGATAAATTAAATATTGAAGCCATCCAAGCTCAAATTTCAAAGTATAACGCAGCAGTTCGCAACAATGGTGGTGGACATTTCAACCATGCTTTTTTCTGGGAAAGCTTAACCCCCGTATCCAAATCAGGAAAACCTTCAGTAGCATTGTTAAAACAAATTAATAATGACTTTGGCTCATTTGAAAATTTCCAGAAAAAATTTAATGAAGCTGCCACAGGACGTTTTGGCTCAGGCTGGGCTTGGTTGATTGTGACACCAGAAGGTAAGCTGGATGTAAGCTCTACCCCAAATCAAGATAATCCACTAATGGATATTGCTGAAGTCAAAGGCAAGCCTTTACTTGGTTTGGATGTTTGGGAACATGCGTATTATTTAAAATATCAAAATCGCAGAGCTGACTATACCAAAGCATTTTGGTCAGTTGTGAATTGGCAGAAAGTTAGTGACCGTTATGCGCAGGCGATTAAATAGTATCTGATTTTTAAAAAGCACCTTCGGGTGTTTTTTCAATTATGAATGCTTGAGGCTTGATGATGTGAGTTTATAGGCACTATCAAGCTTAGATGAATCCGCCTAAGAACACCCTCAGTGCACTATGATAAAGCGAATGATGAGTATATTGGTCAAAAGAGTAAGACTATAAATATGCGCAAACTACTAAAAATTGGTGTGGTAGCCGTTTTAACAATAGCGCTACTCATAACTATAGGATGTACGGGTACTATACTAAAAGCATTTTAAAATATTGTTCCTAAAACTCAAGCACCTAAAGAACCATTGCGTAAATTGAATCTTAATCCACAACATACTTATAAAATTCACCCCACTTTAAAAAATCCACATGGAGATTTTCAAAAAGTGCTTTAGACAGCTCAATTGAATGTGTAAAACTTAGCATGTGTGAAGATTCATCCTTTATCGGGAGCAGTTACCACTATAAACAGTAATGAATATTTTTGAATTAACTCAAGTTTCAGAAAATAAATATGATAATAATACGGTGAATGATTTTGGTAGAATAGGTCGAATTGAACCATTGTTCCCTAATCTGCTGCCTTTTTACATAAAAGCCAGCTATTTCTAAAATAAAAAAGGTATTTAGTAATTTCGGTATTCATAAAAAAGTTTTTGGAATAATTTTAAACCATACTTCTCAATTCATAAGCTGTATTTCTTAGTAATGGTAAGACCTGCTGAATCAGTTGTTCTTCAGTGACCCGATATGTTTGTGCAATACAGTTTAATGCAGCGACTGCTTTGCCTTGTGCATTTAATACGGGGACTGCAATGGCAATAACCCCTAATTCATGTTGTTCTTTTGATAAACAATAATCTTGTTTTTGAATTTCTGCCAATACTTGGTAAAACTGAGCTTCATCTTGAATGGTATAAGCGGTGAGGCGTTTCAAACTATAGTTATTTACCCAGTGTTTTTGTTCTTCTAAATTTAATGCTGCCAATAAAACCTTGCCTGTTGAAGTTGCATGTGCAGGCAAACGATTGCCCAAATGCATCCCATAAGGGCTTAAGCGCAAATTATCGTGTTGAGGTAAGTAGCTTCGGGCAATCGGAACGACTTCATGTTCATCTAAAACTACCAGTGAAAAAGTTAGACTGGTTTGTGCGCTTAACAGATTGAGAATAGGTTGCACAACTTTAGGCAAATGTGCAGAACTTAAATAGGAGCTCGATAAGCGTAATACTTTGTGAGTTAACCAAAAATAGTGGTCATCAGTTTCTAAATAACCTAAATATTTTAAAGTTCGTAAATATCTTCGTGCCGCTGTACGGCTCAATCCAGTGCGTTCTGCAATTTGGGTCGAATTGAGTTTTTGGCGATCAACCCCAAAGGCTTCAAGTAAACTTAGTCCTTTGGCCAGTCCAGCGATGTAATCATCTTGCTTAATGGTTTCACCTGAAACTTCGTTCTCAATTAAATCGTATCTCATCGTTCATCCCTTCCCGATTATGATTTTATGGCCGATATACGGTCATTATTGCCACTATACGGTGATTATCCAGTTTTCACCATATCAAAAATAGATCAAAAAAATTAATTTAATGGTCAGGATATGGAGAAAATGTTATGGAAAATTTAACCACACAAGTTGCGATTATTGGTTCAGGCCCAGCCGGTCTATTGCTTGGACAGCTGTTGTTTAAAGCGGGTATCTCGCATGTGCTCATTGAGCAACGTAGTGCTGAATATGTAGCTGCACGTATTCGAGCAGGGATACTTGAACAAGTATCGGTTGATTTATTGAAGCAAGCGGGTGTGGATGAAAATCTCAAGAAGTTTGGCTTAGCGCATGATGGTATTGAAATTTTAACCAATGGCTTGAAACATCGTGTGGATTTATCTGAGTTAACTCAGGGTAAACAAGTTACGGTTTATGGACAAACGGAAGTCACAAAAGATTTAATGCATGCACGTGAAGCGGCAGGTTTATGCACTTACTATGAAGCTGAGCATGTGCAAATTCATGATTTTGAGCAAAACCCGTATGTTAGCTTTCAGCAAAATGGTCAATCCTACCAGCTTAGATGTGATTTTATTGCAGGCTGTGATGGCTATCATGGGATCTGTCGTGCAAGTGTGCCACAAGATAAAATCAAAACTTTTGAAAAGATTTATCCATTCGGTTGGTTGGGGGTACTTGCAGATGTTCCACCTGTTTCAGATGAGTTGATCTATGTGCAGTCAGAGCGTGGTTTTGCTTTATGTAGTATGCGTTCAAAAACCCGTAGCCGATATTATTTGCAAGTTCCTGTGACAGATCATGTTGATGAATGGTCTGACGAACGATTTTGGGATGAATTAAAAAATCGCCTTGATGAAGAAAGTCGTAAAAATTTAGTTACAGGCACTTCAATTGAAAAAAGTATCGCACCTTTACGCAGTTTTGTGACTGAGCCGATGCGATTTGGCAAACTATTTCTAGCTGGTGATGCGGCGCATATCGTTCCGCCAACAGGAGCAAAAGGTTTAAATTTAGCTGCATCTGATATCGCTTATTTGTCAAATGCCTTTATTGAATTTTATCTCAATGGTTCAGAACAAGGCATCGAGGAATATTCTGAAAAATGCTTAAAACGTGTGTGGAAAGCAGAACGTTTTTCATGGTGGATGACGCATTTATTGCATCGTTTTGAAACGGAAAGTGAGTTTGATCATAAAATTAAGCAGGCTGAATTGAGTTATATTTTAGACTCACATGCGGGTTTAACTACATTGGCTGAAAACTATGTGGGTTTACCTTATGAAATTAAAACGCTTAATGAGATAAAGGGGCACTATTCAGACTTGGTTAGTTATTAATTTTGAAAAATAGAAAGTTACCTATTTTGAGCAAGGTTTTAAATCTTGATTAAAGATGGTGGCTTTCTTTTTTCAGGGGCTATGTCAGATCAAGCCGAAACTAATACAATTAAGGGCATAGTCCATATTTTCGCTTCCCATTGCTTGGGATGCCTAGCTGCAAGAACTCTAAATGATCTCCGTCAAAAGCGACTGTCCAGACAACGCCATCTATATAGTAATTGTCAACTTCTGGCATTTTGCGTTTTGGTGTGCCAAGCTTCTTTTCAATAACTTCTCTGCTGTCATTTGCTTTGAGCTCATAGGGGAGTAAGCCTGAATAAAGCCCGTTTTTCTTTTCATCTCCAAATAGTCGTATTTCAAGCTGGCTAAATATAAAGGTTCCCTCACTTTTGGGTGTGATTCCGCTTGCTCCGGCATCAATATCAAAAGACATCGAAAGCCCTTGTCCGTGGATTGGAATAATGGTGTCTAATGCGCGACCGATTTTTGGTCGGTTGTTTACATCATGCTGAGTCAAGAAGTCGTTAAATTCAGCATAGACACTGCTATGACCTAGGAATTTTATCAGTTCTAATAAACACATTTTTGACCTTTATAAATCCAGCGATTTTAAGCTTTCCACAATACTAATCATGACATCGGCACAATCTTGACGAGCAAGCCTTGCTTTAGCGTATTCTTCTGAATGATAACAAGCTTGTGCTGTTTCTAAATCAGCAAATTCAATAATGACATGACGTTCATAAGATTTTCCTTCCATGCAAATAGAATTTCCACCTCTCGCAAGAAATTTTGCATTATATTTTTCAAACGCTAAGGGGGCTAAAGCCATGTATTGTTTATATTGTTCTAAATTATGAATGGTAACGTGCGCAATCCAGTATGCAGACATGGCTTTAATCCTTTAATTTCTTAAACCTTTATGTATTTAAAATATTCTTTGCAATCGAAGCAGCTTCAGCAATATGGGCAGCAACAGCTTGTTTGGCTTTTTCAGCATCTTGGTCTAAATAAATTGCTTCGCATATATTTTTGATTCGTTGAAAACCTGAAACTTCGCGTTTAGTTGAATTCATTGTCATTGCGCGAAGTCGACTAATACGACCATTTAAGCGTTGTACCACTTCCAAGGCGATATGATGTTTTGCTGTGGTAAAAATCGTTTCATAGAGTTTTGATGAGACTGAAATAATCAAATTAATGTCGTCTATAGCAAAAGCGTGTTCAAGCTCTATCACTAAAGCTTTTAAAGTTTCGGTGGTTTGCGGGGTGAGATTTCGAGTGCAATCTGCAACTGCACTCTGTTCAAGTAATAGTCGAATTTCATAAATTTGTGATGCAATTTCCCAGTTCAGCAAAGAAACAATTGGCCCTTTATTTGGCAAAATCTCAACCAAGCCTTCAGCTTCTAAATAACGAATGACCTCCCGTACAACAGAGCGACTCACACCCAGTTCTTCACATAAGCTTCTTTCAACCAGTCTTTTTCCAGAAGGAAAATAGCCAGTAATGATGGCATTGCGAACTTTGTCTAAACATAGCTCACGCAAGGTCACGGGTGGATTTTCAATTTTAAGATTCATAGAGGTTTAATCATTCCTGATTTTGCGAATACACAATTTTGTTACAAGTTCCTTGCTTAAAAAATAGCATAGCAAACTATTGCATTTTTTGCATTATATATTATGGTATACCATAATACGGACTGCAAAATTAATTAACCAGCAAGGAAAAACAATGAATCTGATACGTAAAACGGTGCTTCATGTCGAAACCACATATATCGATGGTGCTAAGGATGCACCTATACCCTTAAAAATGGTTGCAGCAGCAGCTGTGATTCAAAACCCGTGGGCAGGGCAAGGTTATGTTGAAAATCTTTCCCCAGAAATTCGTCGTATTGCACCAGTACTGAGTGAGCATTTAACCAAGCTTATTTTGGATGAAGTCGGTTCTGGTGAAGCAGTACAAGCATTTGGTAAGAGTGCAGTGGTGGGTTTGAACGGTGAGATTGAACATGCATCAGCCCTAATTCATACCCTACATTTTGGAAATACTTACCGTAGTGCGGTCGGGGCAAAATCATATCTTGCATTTAACAACACCCGTGGCCCTGCAAATGCACCGATTTTAATTCCAATGATGGATAAAAATGATGAAGGGCGCCGTTCTCATTATTTAACCTTACAGTTTGCTATTCCAGATGCGCCAGCTGCTGATGAGTTAGTCATTGTGATTGGTGCTGCAACAGGTGGTCGTCCACATCATCGTATTGGGGATCGTTATCAAGATTTGGAAGAGTTAGGTCATGATCTCAAAAACCCTGCAGCTGTCAAATAATCGCCTTGCTCACTATTTTGAGCAGGGTCAAGGAGAACCTTTAGTTCTGATTCATGGTGTTGGAATGCAAGCCGAGGCATGGTATCCGCAAATTGAGTTCTTCTCAAAAGCTTATCGCGTGATCTCAGTGGATATGCCCGGGCATGGGAAAAGTACAAAGTTAGCCCATGATGCATCGTTACAAGCCTTTGTGGATTGGATGATTGAGTTTCTGACAAAACTGGATATTGGTGCTGTCAATTTGGCTGGGCATTCAATGGGTTCACTGATTACAACAGGTGTAAGTGCAACTTGTCCAAATCTGGTGAAACGTATGGCGGTATTGAATGGTGTTTATAAACGTTCAGAAAAAGCCAAGAATGCAGTGCTTTACCGCGCTGAAGCGATAAAAGCAGGTCAGCTTGATATAGAAACACCACTACAACGTTGGTTTGGTGACAGTGAGGCAGAGCGCCAAGCTGCATTAAAAGTGAAATCGTGGTTACAGCAAGTAGATCTGTCAGGCTATGCAACTGCTTATTCCGCCTTTGCTCGAGGTGATTCAATTTATGCCAATGACTGGTCAAAAATCACCTGTCCAGCTTTGATTCTCACGGGGACTGGTGATCCTAACTCTACAGCAGAAATGGCAATACAGATGGCCAGCCAAGCTCAAAATGCCAAGGCTATTGTGATTGAAAATGAAAGACATATGGTGAATTTAACTGCACCAGATAAAGTGAATAATGCAATGCAAGCATGGTTGGAAACCAGCGTCTAAATTGCTTGATAAAGGAATATAGCAATGAGTGAAATGGATACAATAAATAAAATACGGGAACTACGTGATGCTTTTGGGTCATTTATGACAGGCGTGACCATAGTGACCACCTGTAAGGACGATGGAACACCATTAGGTTTTACAGCGAACTCTTTTGCTTCGGTGTCTTTGGACCCAGCTTTGCTTTTGGTTAGCATTGCTAAGACATCGAGCAATTATGATTATTTTGCACAGGCAACACATTTTGCCATCAATATTTTGGCAGAAGAACAAAAGGATATTTCCAATACTTTTGCTCGACCAAGTGATGATCGTTTTGCAAATTTGGATTGGCGCAAAAGCGATTGCCAAAATCCGATTATTGACCAAGTGAGTGCATGGTTTGACTGTACCACTTACCAAGTTGTTGATGCAGGAGATCATGCTGTATTGATCGGTAAGGTAGAAGGTTTTACTTCAACAGGTTTTGCCGGACTGGGGTATTACCGTGGTGCTTATTTTACCCCCGCTAAATCTTCAACGGATGTGATCTCTGGCATGAAGGTTATGATGATGGCATTAATCGGTCATGAAAACCAAATCTTGCTTGAGCAAACCTCGCAGCAAAAATGGACATTGCCACATTTGCTTGTAGATAAAGACGGTGCAGAAAAAACGCTGGAGAAAATCTTTGCGGTTTACCAGCCTGAAGCTTCGCCAAGCTTTATTTATTCTGTCTACGACGATATCACCACACAACAACAATATATTGCTTTTTTATGTAATACCCCCATTCCTGAAGCCCACAAAGGTCAATTTGTGGATTTAAATGACCTTGAGCAACTCACTTTTGTCGATAGTGCTTTGGAAAGTATGTTAATGCGCTATCGCAAAGAAAATCATCTTAAAACTTATGGTGTTTATTACGGGAATCAAACCACTGGAACGGTTCGTCAAATTGTTAAAGAGGAAGTTTAACTATGCGTTTTTCATTATTTGTACACATGGAACGTGTTTCTGATCAAGAAACACATAAGCAACTTTATGATGAAATGATAGAGCTTTGCCAAATTGCTGATCGGGGCGGAATGCATGCGATTTGGATGGGTGAACATCATGCAATGAATTTTACCATTGCACCCAATCCATTTATTAATTTGGTTGATCTTGCCAACAAGACTCAAAATGTTCGCTTAGGCACAGGTACCGTAGTTGCGCCGTTTTGGCATCCGATAAAGTTGGCTGGTGAAGCTGCCATGGCAGACATCATTTGCAATGGTCGTTTAGATATTGGCATAGCGCGAGGCGCATATTCATTTGAATATGAGCGTATGGTACCGGGGATGGATGCATGGAGTGCAGGTCAGCGGTTACGCGAAATGATTCCTGCAATTAAAAACCTATGGAAAGGCGATTATGAGCATAAGGGGGAGTTTTGGCAGTTCCCGAAAACCACTGCTTCACCACAACCTTTACAACAGCCACATCCATCGATTTGGGTTGCTGCTCGTGATCCCAATAGCCATGAGTTTGCAGTACAAAATGGCTGTAATGTACAGGTTACACCTTTGCACTTAGGTGATGAGGAAGTCGAAAAGTTGATGGGGCATTTCAATACGGCTTGTGAAAAGTTTGCTGATGTAGCTCGTCCTGAAATTATGTTACTACGGCATACCTACGTTGCTGACAGTGAGCAAGATGCACAGCTTGCAGCAGATGAAATGAATACATTCTATAATTATTTTGGGGCGTGGTTTAAAAATGAGCGGGAAATTACCCAAGGGCTTATTGCACCACTGAGTCAAGAAGAAATCGCACAACATCCATTTTATACAGCTGAAGCCATGCGTAAAAATAACGTCATTGGTCAGGCACAGGAAGTCATTGATCGTCTGAAAGTCTATGAGGCGATGGGGTATAACGAATATTCCTTCTGGATCGATACAGGAATGAGCTTTGAACGTAAAAAAGCCTCATTAGAACGTATGATTAATGAAGTGATGCCAGCATTTGCATAGGAGAGAAGAGTATGGCTTCTCCATTTCAGTTATATATTAATGGTCAATTTGAGAATGGTGCTGCGCAATTTGACAGTATCAATCCAGCAACTGGGCAGGTTTGGGCAAAAATGCCAGAAGCTCGAACAGCTGAGGTTAATCGTGCGGTTTCTGCGGCATCTCAGGCTTTACAAAACGCGGCATGGTCAGGTTTAACCGCTTCGCAACGTGGAAAATTGCTTTATAAACTTGCGGATTTGATAGAAAAAGCTGCACCGCAACTGGCACAGTATGAAACGTATGACACTGGTAAAATCATTCGTGAAACCTCAAGCCAAATTGCTTATGTGGCTGAATATTATCGTTATTACGCAGGTATTGCAGACAAGCTAGAAGGTCGCTATTTACCGATTGATAAGCAAGACATGCAAGCTTGGACTATTCGTGAACCTGTGGGTGTAGTCGCTGCGATTGTGCCATGGAACAGTCAATTATTTTTATCCGCTGTCAAAGTCGGTCCTGCTTTAGCAGCAGGCTGTACGGTTGTGTTAAAAGCCTCAGAGCAAGGGCCTGCACCATTACTGGCATTTGCTCGCTTGGTTCATGACGCTGGTTTTCCAGCAGGTGTCGTGAATGTGATTACGGGTTTTGCAACTGAATGTGGAGCGGTTTTAACGCGTCATCCTGAGGTTGCGCATGTGGCATTTACTGGTGGTCCTGAAACAGCACAACATATCGTACGTAATTCCGCCGAAAACCTTGCCAAAGTATCGCTTGAACTGGGTGGAAAATCGCCATTTATTGTTTTTGCAGATGCTGATTTACAAAGTGCTGTAAATGCCCAAGTCGCTGCGATTTTTGCCGCAACGGGGCAAAGTTGTGTTGCAGGTTCACGCTTACTGATCGAAGAAAGTATTAAAGATGAGTTTCTTCAACGTTTGGTTGAGCGGGTTCAACGGATCAAAATTGGTTTGCCGGATGATATGGCAACGGAATTTGGTCCACTGTGTACTTTAGCTCAACGCCAGAAGATTGAGCAAGTGGTGGCAAGTTCAATTCAGCAGGGTGCACAACTACTCACAGGTGGACAAGCCATTGATCGTGCAGGTTATTACTATCCACCTACGATTCTAGATTGTAGTGATGCTCCGCAGGCCGATTGTGTCATGACTGAATTGTTTGGCCCTGTATTGTCGGTGGTTAGTTTTTGCACTGAAGCGGAAGCAATTCAAACAGCCAATCATACTGCGTATGGACTTGCCGCTGGGATATTTACCCATAACTTAAGTCGTGCTCATCGGATGACCAAAGCGATGCGGTCAGGCATTGTTTGGTTGAATACTTATCGGGCAGTTTCACCACTCGCACCCTTTGGTGGTCATGGTTTATCTGGTCATGGTCGTGAAGGTGGTTTTGAGGCGGTATTCGATTACACCACGACAAAAACCGTTTGGTTACGTACTTCAGATGAACCTATTGATGATCCTTTTGTGATGCGATAAATCTTAAAAGGTCTGATTTAGAAATTTTAAATTCAAGGATGAAAATATATGCACAACACTGAAATCCCATAAATTTTACTGCGGTTTAAAAATACCTTTTGTTGAGCTTTTAAAAGCCTCAACTGGAGCATTTTTATCTTTTTTTAATGATTGATTAAAACTGCTGAAAATCAATGTACAGAATAAGAGCAATAAAGGTCAGGTCATCTCGCTATGGTTCTGACAAGGCAGGTTGTGAAACCTAGGTTTATGCTCACAAATAAATTGATATTGAGGAAAATGAATTCCTCAAAGAGAGATTAAGGATATGAATCAAAATGAAAAAAATGCTTTTGTGATAGAAAGCCATTCAATTGACTATGTCGATCCATCAGAACGCCATGGAAAAGTTCGGGATCTTTTTACCCTGTGGTTTTGTACCAATATCGCACCCTTAGCGGTGATTACCGGTGCAATGTCAATGTTAACGTTTAATCTGAATTTGGTCAGCGCTTTAATTGCAATTTGTGCTGGGCATTTCTTTGGGGCCGTAATTTTGGCATTGACTTCAGCTCAAGGACCACAAGTGGGTATTCCGCAAATGATCCAGAGCCGCGCACAGTTTGGGCGTTATGGTGCATTGTTGGTTGTATTATTTACCACCCTGATTTATTTGGGGTTCTTTATTTCAAATATTATTTTATCTGGCAAAACTTTACATACCGTTGTACCTGCAATACCTGTACCGATAGCCACGGTGATTGGGGCAATTGCTGCAACCACGATTGGTATAGTGGGTTATCACCTTATTCATAAGTTCAATAAGATTGGCACGTGGTTTATGGGAGGCGCATTATTAATTGGTCTGATGATTATGCTTCCACACATCAATGCAGATGTCTTGGCAAAAGGTGCTTTTAATATGAAAGGCTGGTTTGCCATGTTTGGTTTATGCGCTGTTTGGCAAATTAGTTTTTCACCCTACACCTCAGATTATTCAAGATATCTACCTAAAAGTATTGGGATTTTTAAGCCTTTTATTTTTACCTATTGGGGCGCATCTCTAGGAACGATTTTTGCCATGGTATTTGGCACAGTGGCAGTCAGTATCGGTTCTACTACAGATGCAATGGAAGCGGTCAAATCGGGGACAGGATTGTTTGGCTATGCACTGATGATTTTATTCCTCTGTAATATTATTGGTCACAATGCCATGAATTTATATGGTGCGGTCTTATCTTGTATTACATCGATTCAAACCTTTGCCGGTCAATGGATACCAAGTAAAAATATTCGTGTGGCTTTATCTATTGTGGTACTTGTTCTCGCTACATTTACTGCGCTTTGGGCATCTAGTAACTTTATTAGTTTCTTCCTCAATGTGGTTTTTGCCTTGCTATTTATCTTGGTGCCGTGGGTATCGATTAACTTGTTGGATTTCTATGTGGTGAATAAGAAATCCTATGATATTCACTCTATTTTTGCTCAAGATGGTGGCATTTACGGCAAGTTTAATGCAAAAGCTTTAACCGCCTATTTTATTGGGATTGCAATTCAAATCCCATTCCTGACCAATGCATTTTTTACAGGACCTTTCGCCAATGTTATTCCAAATGTTGATGTGTCATGGGTGATAGGTTTAGTGGTTAGTTTTGTTGTGTATTACCTATTTAATCTTGGAAAGATTAAAGGGGGATTAGAAAGGAATCTGCAAAATGAAAAAAAATAATTTACAACTGATCGTTGCTTCAATTCTCGTTGCTTTTATTTCGCCATGTTATGCAGGAATCAGTTTTGGTGATCGTAATAGTGAAACTGGTCAGCTCACGGTATCGGGTTATGTGCGAGGTAATTACCAACTTAAGCAGTATGGTGAAAATGCCGATGATCAAAAAATTCGTTTTGATGCAGCACAACTCAAACTAGATTATGCGCGTGGTGATCTGTTTGGGCATGCTGAGTATAGATGTTATCAATATGAACGGCTGTGTGACTTTTCGACCATGATTGATGCTTATGTGGGATACCGTCTCAATAAAACCGATCAGCTTGTAGTTGGGATGCAACCGATTCCATTTGGTCCAGGACGTTTCTGGGGCAATAGTCTATTTGGTAGTATCAATACCACTGCTGGGTTGGAAGATGTGCATAATGTTGGTGTGAATTATCATGCTGAATTGCCGACAGCAACCAAGTTTGATTTAGGTTATTTTGCTATAGATGGTGGTCATTATTCAGGAACATATACACCTAATTCAGGGCGTTATACTGCGAATTATGTGCGTTCAGATGATGAGTCACAAACCAATTTACAGGAAAAAAATATGTGGGTTGGGCGTATTACGCAGGATATACCTTTGGCTGTTGAGGGGCTGAATACACAGATCGGTGCATCATACTGGATCTCAGAAATTGACAATAAAAAGACCAATCAAACAGGTCGTCGTAAAGCGTGGTCAGTATTTAGCAAACTCAATTATGGTGCTTTAGGACTAACATTAACAGGAGGTGAAAATGACATCAGCAATAAAGATCTGATTCACCCTGATACCTCGTTGATGGGATCGTATGACAGTGAATATGCTGTTGCCAATAAAGCAACTTATTATACCGCTGACCTTGGGTATACCTTTAAAGATGTTCAACAGATTGGCAATATTACCCCTTATTTTATGCACAGCCGTTACAACAAAGATCTGTCAGGATCACAAGATTCTACGCGTAATATTTTAGGTGTCTCGATTGATCATAAACAGCTTTCTTTGCTTGCTGAATATATCGTGAGTAAAAATGATCCATTTATTGGTGGTAATTTTTCATCATTGGCGCAGGGTGATGATAACAAATGGAATAAGTTGTTGAATTTGACTTTATTCTATTATTTCTAAAACAAAGCAAATCACATTCGGGCAACCGAAAATTTTTTCACGATTCTTTTGGTATGCCATCATACAAGATGATGATAAATAGATCATTGATCAACTGATTTGATGATCTATTTCTCCTTACCAGAGTCTAACAAGGATAATTTGTATGCAACTTAATGCAATGCCACTTTTCCATCAACAGGCTTTCGTTGCTGGTCAATGGTGTGATGCCGATAGTCATCAAAGCGCTGATATTTATAACCCAGCAACACAAGAAATAATTGGAAGCGTGCCAAATATGGGCAAGGCAGAAGCTGAACGGGCGATTAAAGCTGCTGTTACAGGTTGGGCAGCGTGGAAAAACAAGACCGCAAAAGATCGTTCAATCATTTTAAAAAAATGGTTTGACCTGATGATTGAAAAGGCGGATGAGCTGGCATTTATTTTAACCAGTGAACAAGGCAAACCTTTAGCGGAGGCGAGAGGAGAAATTTTATATGCCGCCAGTTTTGTCGAGTGGTTTGCTGAAGAAGCGAAGCGTGTGTATGGCGATGTTATTCCAAGTCCTTATACCGATGCACGTATTGTTGTACAGAAACAAGCAATTGGTGTTGTCGCAGCAATTACGCCTTGGAATTTCCCAGCTGCAATGATTACCCGTAAAGTTGCACCAGCATTGGCAGCGGGTTGTCCGTGTATCGTGAAGCCCGCACCTGAAACGCCATTTACAGCTTTAGCTTTGGTGGATTTGGCCGTTCAGGCGGGAGTGCCTGCTGATATTTTCAGTGTGATTACTGGTGATGCAGTAAGTATTGGAGGTGCAATTTTTGAAAGTCATGAGGTGCGTAAGTTTACTTTTACCGGTTCTACCCCTGTGGGAAAGCTGCTTTATCAACGTTCAGCACAGACCTTAAAGAAAGTATCTCTTGAATTAGGGGGAAATGCGCCGTTTATTGTTTTTGATGATGCCGATTTAGATGCAGCGGTTGAAGGTGCACTGATTGCAAAGTATCGCAATGCAGGTCAAACCTGTGTTTGTGTCAATCGTTTTCTGGTACAAGCTGGGATTTATCACAAATTTATTGCTGGATTAAGTGAAAAGGTGAACGCTTTAAAAATTGGTAATGGTTTAGATCAAGGGATTGAAATTGGTCCCTTAATTAATAGCAATGCTGTTAAAAAAGTCGAAGCGCATGTTGCAGATGCATTAGCCAAATCGGCGCGTTTGGTTACAGGCGGTAAACGACATCATGCAGGCGAATTGTTTTATCAACCCACTATTATTGCTGATGCCAATGCAGACATGGATGTTGCCACACAAGAAACATTTGGTCCTCTTGCCGCCGTATTTAAATTTGAAACCGAACAACAAGCCCTAGATATGGCAAATGCCACGGAATTTGGTTTAGCTGCATATTGCTATACCAAAGATTTAGGACGGGCTTGGCGCATGAGTGAACAGCTTGAATATGGCATGGTTGGAATCAATAAGGGGCTCATCTCAAATGAAGTTGCTCCTTTTGGCGGAATGAAGCAGTCAGGTTTAGGCCGTGAGGGATCTAAATATGGAATTGAAGATTATCTTGAAATTAAATACACCTTATTCGGAGGATTAAATACATGAGCAATGACAAATTTGAAAAAGGCCTCGCAATTCGTAAACAAGTGTTGGGCGAGGCCTATGTAAATCACTCCATCAATAATGCCGATGATTTTAATTTACCTTTACAAGAGCTGGTTACGGAATATTGCTGGGGTGCTGTTTGGGGACGTGACGAACTGAGTAAGCCTGAACGCAGTTTAATTAATCTTGCGATGATTTCTGCACTTAATCGCCCACATGAGTTGAAACTACATGTTAAAGGTGCATTGAGAAATGGTTTATCTAAAACTCAAATTCGTGAAGTGCTTTTACAAGTTGCCATTTACTGTGGTGTACCTGCTGCAGTCGATAGTTTTCGTATTGCAAAAGAGGCAATTTTAGAATATGAACAAGAACGTAATGAATAAAACGTTATCGGTTATGCAAATGTCCTCTTCTCAGTGAATGTTATTTGTATAAAAAATCTATGTTTCGTCAGAGTGGATCAACGATATCTTTCTGACGATTTTTAAGTATGTGAATATAAAACCATTATAAAAGCAGAAAGTACTCGATTTATAAATGAGTACAGCATTGATTTGATTATGGTTTGTTAGCAAGTGATTTTAGTCCTGACTCATGGTTTGATTTTTGAGCCATAGACAAAAGGCCTCAATTTTTGGCCAGTGGCGATCTTTCAGTGAAGTGATATAGTAATGTTGCTCGCAGAGTAAAAACTGATCGGGGAATGGTGCGATTAGTTCGCCATTTTTAATGGCTTTTTCAACCAATCGTTTTCTCCCCATTGTCACTCCAAGGTTATTTTTGGCAGCAATAGAAGCGAGATCTGATCGGTTGAAGTAAAGCGCTGAAGGGGTATTAATATTGATATTAAAATGTACGGCCCAACTGTCCCATTCCCCCGTTCCAGTCTTATTGCACCATGCATGGCTGTCATGAAGTAAAGTACACTGGTTTAAATTCTGCCAATTGTCTACAAGGTTGAATTTTTCAGCATACTCAGGACTACATACAGGTAAAATATGTTCATCCATTAAGTATTGATAATTCAATTGCGGGCAGGGTTGGTTATCAAAATAAAGTGCTAAATCTATCCCTTCTCGTTGCAAATTAACATTTTCATTGCCAGTCAAAATGGACAATTCAATAAAAGGATAGCGCTGTATAAAGTCAGATAGTTTGGGAACCAACCAATTTTGTGTAATCGATGGCCTAGCATAAATCGTGAGTGGCCCAGATAAAGTTTGATTTTGGATGGCCTTAATTTCAGTATTGAGATGGCCTAAAGAAGACTGCAATGCCCAAAAAATGTGCTTGCCTTCAGCCGTGAGTTCAACTTTACGGTGTAAGCGTAAAAATAGTTTTATATTGAGTTCTTTCTCTAATAAATTGATTTGGTGGCTAACAGCACTAGGTGTTAAACATAACTCTTTTGCCGCTAATGAAAAAGACTCATGCCTTGCAGCTACTTCAAATGTATGAAGTTTAGATAATTGAAAACCTGTTAATGACTTATCTAAGTTCATCACTTTATTGCTCGCTGTCATATATTTTATAATTCATGTGAAATATTAAATAAAAATTTTAAAATAGATACTGCTTTCTAAATCAAAATATATTTAAAGATCAATATTTAACCTTATGTTTTTTCAGGTGAATTATTTTAACCCAAAGGCAAATTTTTATCATTTGACGTATTAACCCTAATTCATTATTTTTGCGTACCTTAAATATTAAACCGTGAAATATGTCACGAAAAAACGTGTTTTTAGGCAGCCTTACTGAAATTTAAAATATTGGTCTCGCTGTCTAAAAGGTTTTTATGTGCAACCTCTACGAAGCTTAAACGTTTCGTTGTAGAGGTTTTTTACTTTTAAATTCTGTAAGGAACAAATTTTAATGATGGTCACAAATAAAGGCTTGTTGGTCACAACACTACTCCTCAGCTCAATCTTGTCTGGATGTGCTGTAAAAGGTGGTAGTAATGGTACGGCTGTTGAAAAGTGGCATAACTTTGAAAATCAAAAAATTAATGAAAAAGTAAATAAAAATAAAGCAAATGTTGTTTTTGTTCGTGATGAGAAAATTGAGGGAAAAGCGGTAAATATTTTTGTAGGTGGAGAATATTTGACTTCATTGTTACCCAATGCTTATAAAGAGCTTGAAGTTTGTCCTGATAACCAAAAGTTGGTTGCAATTGAAACGGATGTCAAAGATCGCTATGCAACTAAAGAAAAAGGCGGGCAATACTATAATTTACCTCTCGAAAAAACCACCTATTTACGTGTGAGTCTGGATCAGAATGGGCAGACTTATTTCTTAGCAATGAATGAGGATGAAATTAAAAAAGCTCAGCAGCATTTAAAAGAACAAGTCCATACCTTGCCACGTGTTGATCGCGATTTAAAGTGTAAGCCTACCGTTAAAATGTTGAAGAAATTTACATTACAAGCTGGCGCTTTGTTTCAGTTTGATAAATCAGATGAAGCAAATATGTTAACTCAGGGTAAACAAGAAATTAAGGATGTTGCAGATGCCATTCGTAATGAAACAGCCGAAATTACCCATATAGATGTTATTGGTTATACAGATCCAGACGGTACGGAAAGTTATAACCAAGTGTTGTCAGCACATCGTGCGCAAAGTGTAAAAAATATGATGGTAAATTATGGTTTATCTGCTGATTTAATTGCTGCCGAAGGCCGTGGTAAAACAAATTTATTGATCACAGATTGTTCTGAAAAACACACTCAAAATCGTACTGCGCGTTTGGCATGTAATCAGCCCAATCGTCGAGTTGAGATCCTTCTTTATGGTACTCAGCCGTAATTACGCTTCATTTCAAAACTTAGTATTTTGATTCTATTAATTAATGCTTAATTATTGAAATTAAGGAAATAAACGTGACTGTAAAGAATATTGTTCTCAAAATTAATGCTAAAAAATCAACACTCGATACCTTGAATATTGAAGGGGGCGAGTTTGGTCGTGGTTCTCAAGGTAAACCATTAAAAATTGCTGCAAAAGCAAATGTTCATTATGAGTTTACTGATAAAGAGACTTCATTTGGGCCAGAAAATATTGCGACTAAACGCCATGATAAGGATTTGTGGATTAGTTTCGAAGGTGGGGATGTTGATCAGCCAGATCTAATTATTGAAAACTATTATGCTGCAAATGGTGAGTTGGGCTATTCAGAAGGGGAGTCTAACTTACTGATCGGTCAGCATGAAAATGGCAAATATTACCCTTATGTCCCAGAAAGTGCAGAAAAAAGTGATGCCGTGAGTTTGCTTGCGGATCAAGTTGAAGCTGGTCAGGCTTTAGGTGGTGAAGAAGTTGCAGCATTTTGGGCCTTTAATCCATTATGGCTATTGGCTTTGGTTCCGATAGCGGCAGTGGCTACTGGTCAAGGTCATGATAACAATAAAAAATCACCTGTAATTGAACATCCTCAGCATGTTCCTATCGCAGAAAAAGACAGCGCTGAAACTAAAGAAGATACCCCAATCATTATTGATGTGACTTCAAATGACACTGATAAAGATGGTGACTTAGATCCAAGTACGGTGGTGATCACGAAACAGCCTCAAAACGGTACTGTTAGTGTTGATCCAATCACAGGTGAAGTGACTTATACCCCAAACAAGGGTTATGTTGGTCCAGATGCATTTGAATATACCGTCAAAGATAAAGCTGGCAATGTTTCTGATCCTGCAACTGTGGTGATTGATATCACCGCCAATCCAGTTGCGCTTGATGATAGCGCTGAAACCAAAGAAGACACGCCAATCATTATTGATGTGACTTCAAATGATAGTGACAAAGATGGTGACTTAGATCCAAGTACGGTGGTGATTAGCAAACAACCTCAGCATGGTACTGTTAGTGTTGATCCAATCACAGGTGAAGTGACTTATACCCCAAACAAGGGTTATGTTGGTCCAGATGCATTTGAATATACCGTCAAAGATAAAGCTGGCAATGTTTCTGATCCTGCAACTGTGGTGATTGATATCACCGCCAATCCAGTTGCGCTTGATGATAGCGCTGAAACCAAAGAAGACACGCCAATCATTATTGATGTGACTTCAAATGATAGTGACAAAGATGGTGACTTAGATCCAAGTACGGTGGTGATTAGCAAACAACCTCAGCATGGTACTGTTAGTGTTGATCCAATCACAGGTGAAGTGACTTATACCCCAAACAAGGGTTATGTTGGTCCAGATGCATTTGAATATACCGTCAAAGACAAAGCGGGGAATGTTTCTGATCCAGCGACTGTGGTGATTGAGGTAAGCGCAAATCCAGTTGCGGTTGATGATAGCGCTGAAACCAAAGAAGACACGCCAATCATTATTGATGTGACTTCAAATGATAGTGACAAAGATGGTGACTTAGATCCAAGTACGGTGGTGATTAGCAAACAACCTCAGCATGGTACTGTTAGTGTTGATCCAATCACAGGTGAAGTGACTTATACCCCAAACAAGGGTTATGTTGGTCCAGATGCATTTGAATATACCGTCAAAGACAAAGCGGGGAATGTGTCTGATCCTGCAACTGTGGTAATTGATATCACTGCCAATCCTGTTGCAGTTGATGACAGTGCTAACACCAAAGAAGGCACCCCAATCATTATTGATGTGACTGCAAATGATACCGATAAAGATGGTGACTTAGATCCAAGCACTGTGGTGGTCACGAAACAGCCTCAGAACGGTACGGTCAGCGTTGATCCAATCACAGGCGAAGTAACTTATACCCCAAACAAGGGTTATGTTGGTCCAGATGCATTTGAATATACCGTCAAAGACAAAGCGGGGAATGTGTCTGATCCTGCGACTGTGGTAATCGATATTACCGCTAATCCAGTTGCAGTTGATGACAGTGCTAACACCAAAGAAAACACACCAATCATTATTGATGTGACTTCGAACGATACCGATAAAGATGGTGATTTAGATCCAAGCACTGTAGTGATCACGAAACAGCCTCAGAACGGTACGGTCAGCGTTGATCCAATCACAGGCGAAGTAACTTATACCCCAAACAAGGGTTATGTTGGTCCAGATGCATTTGAATATACCGTCAAAGACAAAGCGGGGAATGTGTCTGATCCTGCGACTGTGGTAATCGATATTACCGCTAATCCAGTTGCAGTTGATGACAGTGCTAACACCAAAGAAAACACACCAATCATTATTGATGTGACTTCGAACGATACCGATAAAGATGGTGATTTAGATCCAAGCACTGTAGTGATCACGAAACAGCCTCAGAACGGTACGGTCAGCGTTGATCCAATCACAGGCGAAGTAACTTATACCCCCAACAAGGGTTATGTTGGTCCAGATGCATTTGAATATACCGTCAAAGACAAAGCGGGGAATGTGTCTGATCCTGCGACTGTGGTAATCGATATTACCGCTAATCCAGTTGCAGTTGATGACAGTGCTAACACCAAAGAAAACACACCAATCATTATTGATGTGACTTCGAACGATACCGATAAAGATGGTGATTTAGATCCAAGCACTTTAGTGATCACGAAACAGCCTCAGAATGGTACTGTTAGTGTTGATCCAATCACAGGTGAAGTGACTTATACCCCCAACAAGGGTTATGTTGGTACAGATGCATTTGAATATACCGTCAAAGACAAAGCTGGCAATGTGTCTGATCCTGCAACTGTGGTAATTGATATCACTGCCAATCCAGTTGCAGTTGATGATAGTGCTGAAACTAAAGAAGATACCCCAATCATTATTGATGTGACTTCGAATGATACCGATAAAGATGGTGATTTAGATTCAAGCACTGTGGTGATCACGAAACAGCCTCAAAACGGTACTGTCAATATTGATCCAATCACAGGCGAAGTGACTTATACCCCAAACAAGGGTTATGTTGGTCCAGACCAGTTTGAATATACCGTCAAAGACAAAGCGGGCAATGTATCTGATCCAGCGACGGTGGTAATTGATATCACCGCCAATCCAGTTGCGGTTGATGATAGTGCTAACACTAAAGAAGATACCCCAATCATCATTGATGTGACTTCAAACGACACTGATAAAGATGGTGACTTAGATCCAAGCACTGTGGTGATCACGAAACAACCACAACATGGTACTGTTAGTGTTGATCCAATCACAGGTGAAGTGACTTATACCCCAAACAAGGGTTATGTTGGTCCAGATGAATTTGAATATACAGTCAAAGACAAAGCGGGGAATGTATCTGATCCAGCGACTGTGGTAATTGATATCACCGCCAATCCAGTTGCAGTTGATGATAGTGCTGAAACTAAAGAAGATACCCCAATCATTATTGATGTGACTTCGAATGATACCGATAAAGATGGTGATTTAGATTCAAGCACTGTGGTGATCACGAAACAGCCTCAAAACGGTACTGTTAGTGTTGATCCAATCACAGGTGAAGTGACTTATACCCCAAACAAGGGTTATGTTGGTCCAGATGAATTTGAATATACAGTCAAAGACAAAGCGGGGAATGTATCTGATCCAGCGACTGTGGTAATTGATATCACCGCCAATCCAGTTGCAGTTGATGATAGTGCTGAAACTAAAGAAGATACCCCAATCATTATTGATGTGACTTCGAATGATACCGATAAAGATGGTGATTTAGATTCAAGCACTGTGGTGATCACGAAACAGCCTCAAAACGGTACTGTTAGTGTTGATCCAATCACAGGTGAAGTGACTTATACCCCAAACAAGGGTTATGTTGGTCCAGATGAATTTGAATATACAGTCAAAGACAAAGCGGGGAATGTATCTGATCCAGCGACTGTGGTAATTGATATCACCGCCAATCCAGTTGCAGTTGATGATAGTGCTGAAACTAAAGAAGATACCCCAATCATTATTGATGTGACTTCGAATGATACCGATAAAGATGGTGATTTAGATTCAAGCACTGTGGTGATCACGAAACAGCCTCAAAACGGTACTGTTAGTGTTGATCCAATCACAGGTGAAGTGACTTATACCCCAAACAAGGGTTATGTCGGTCCAGATGCATTTGAATATACCGTCAAAGACAAAGCGGGCAATGTATCTGATCCAGCTCACGTAACTCTAGATATAAGCCCTACAGGTACCTTAACCGAGATACTCAAAGAAGCTGATTTAGGCGATGGTTCAACAGCCGCTGTTGTAAATGGTGAATTGAGTTTAGATAACCCTAGTAATGCTGACATTAGCGATATCTTAATGACATTGCCAACAGTGGATGTCACTTCTGGTGGTGAGACAATAAACTGGACTCAAACAGCAAATGGCGGCTTAGTTGGAACCACGCCAAGCGGTCAAGAAGTGATGTCGATTACTTTGGGTACACCAGTGACCAGCAATGGTAAAACCACAATTCCTTATGAAATTGGTCTTAAAGCGCCAGTGGATCATGTTGGTGAGAACAGTGAACGTTTAGATCTTGATTTTGGTATCAATACGAATATTGGCGATGCTAACCTTATTATTACTGTGGAAGATGATAAATCAGTAGCAGCGCCAATATCTGTAGTTGCAGATGGTGAGACGACTTTTTATGCAAACGTGATCATTAGTCTGGATCTCTCTAGCAGTATGGGTGCAAGAGATAGTGGTATTCCAGATCCGGTAAATGGTGGCGAGAAAATGCGTATGAACGCAGCTGTCGAAGCGATTGAAACGATGCTAGATAAGTATCAGGAGCAACTTGACAGTGTAGCCCCAGGTAATGGAGACGTGAAAGTGAATATTATTGGCTTCTCAAAATTAGCCAAGCATCTTTCGCTACCTGGTCAAACAGATACATGGGTGTCATTAGACGATGCCAAGAAAATAGTGAAAGGATTATATAATTTTGGCACTCGACCAAAAGATATTGGTGTAGATACCAACTACGATGCGGCTTTACAAGAGGTTATTCATAGTTATTTGAATAATCAAGGTGCTGGTCCAGTTGTAGGTGTGGACGGTGCGAAGGTGAACAATAGTTTGCTCTTTGTCAGTGATGGCATTCCAAACTTTGGTAATGGCGCTGATGGAGTACGTGGTATCCAACCAACGTCACCATCAAATTATGAACCAGGCAATCAAAATATCGATATCGGTGAAGATAAGTGGACAGCGTTCTTAAAAGAACAAAACATAAAATCTATTGCGATTGGTATTGGTCCTCAAATGGATGAGGGTGCAGATTTCTTAAAACCAATTGCTTTCGATGGCGAAAAAGGCATCAACAAAGATGGTTCGAGTGACATTATTATTTTGAAAGATATGTCTGATCTCGGCGGTATTATGTCTGAGTTGGTTCCAGAAGCTACGGATACTCAGGGTTCTATTCGTACGGATGATGTGGGCAATATTGTTTCATCTTTCGGTGCCGATGGTGCTGGTCAGTTAATCATTCAGATTGATGGGTATGACTATACTTATGACTATGCAACAAACCAAATCACCAGTAGCAATAGCAATGCGGATATTTGGCAAGATGCTGGTAATGGTGTACTGATGGTGAAAACAGAGATCGGTGGTAGCTTTAAATTGAATATGTCAGCAGATAAGTTTGGTGACTTTAGCTATAACCCAGCTTCGACTCGTCCTGTAGGTAAAACCCAAGAAGAATTTACATTTACGCTTGTCGATAAAGATGGCGATAAATCTAGTGATAAATTGCTCATTGACATTCAATTAATTCCTGAAGCAAGTGCCAATAAAACAGCACTGAGCATGAGTAATCAGTTGGATCATTTAGAGGTTTTTAATGCAGTTGGTCATACTTTAGATGGCTTTGCCAATACGCCAAATCCAGCCGAAGCTGTGAATACAAACCATATCAATGTCTCACAACATTTAGAGCAACTCAGTGTTGAGCAGCCTAACTTAATTTAAGTCTAATTAAACCGCACAAAAAGCATTTTCTACATCCTGTAGCGAATGCTTTTTGTATATTTATCTGGGTTTTTTAGTGTGGTATGGCACGCACATGATGGTGCTATACCACATTTAAATAATACTTCAATGCAAATTTATTAAAAATACAGTTAAAACAAATGGTTATGTTTACAGCCATTGATTGTATTTCTGGTAGCCGATAGAACTCATCAATGCAAATGAATAGAAAACTGACACGGTCAATATCTCTGTGTTTTATAGGGATGTTGGCAATACATGGCCCATTACTACATGCAGCGACGTTAAAAGAGATACTCAAACAAGCGCTGGTCAATGATCCTGTGATACAGGAAGCTCAGGCAAATGTGTCTTTTGCACATAGTACGATGCAGACGACTAAGGCTGAACATTATCCGATTGTCAGTGCTATAGGGACTCAGGTACTCGGTCAACAACATAAATATGAAAGCAATGCACGAGAAACGCATTTTGCTCCTGGTCTACGCGCGACAGTCAATGTTTATGCTTGGGGCGGGATCGAAGCAGCCGTTGATCGAGATAAGAGAAAAGAAGCTTATTATCAATATACTGCTGAACAAACCAGAGAAGACCTTGGTTATAAAATCAGTACATTGTATTTAACCGCATTAAGGACCAAAGAGTCTTTGGTTGTTGCAGAACGAAATTTAAAACGTCACGATAAAATGCTGCATGATTTAAATATTATTGTGCAACATGATTCTGGTCGGCTCAGTGAGTTGGCTCAAGCTCAGGCTCATCGACTAAAAGTAGAAACTGGTATTGCTGAATTACGGCGCACTTTAGGTTTAACAGTGAGTCGATTAGAAGTCTACACGCAAGATTTTTTAGCACCAGATACGATTGTTGATCCTTTTTATGGAATGACATCTCAAGATTTTATTACCCAATATCATCGTGCTGAAGTTGATCAAATACCCAGTTATTTAGCACAAAAAGCAGAGCATGAAAGTGCAATTGAAGATATTAAAGTGTCTAAAGCGGCTCAAATGCCGAGTATTAATTTAGAAGGGACGGCAAGTCCAGATAATAAAGAAATCTATTTAAGAATGTCATGGGACATCTTTAACCAAGGTTCAAAGCATAAAATCTCACAGAAAAATCAAACCAAGATCGCTGTAGCGTCGCGTATGCAACAAAGCTTACGCGATACCATTGAACGTAGTCGAACAGCCATGTTCGATATGTCTCAAAATGAACAACGCGTTAAATTAGTGAATCAATATATTGATGTTCAAAAAAAAGTCGTTTGGGCTTATGAACAACAATTCAAAATCTCTCGTCGGACATTAATTGATGTACTCGATGCTTATAACGAGCTTGCAAATATTGAAGCAACAGAAGTAGAAGCTCGTAATGATTTTAGAGCTGCAACTTTAGAGTATTTATTGGCTCAAGCCAAAATCAGTCAGTGGGCTGGTGTCACAAACTAACTTGGTTTCCCGATTATTTTCAAAGTATTTATTTAAGTAGAACAACATGAAATCTATTATTTCACATATCGCATTAACGACTAAATTATTAGGTAGTCCGATTAGTGAAGCTGCTTTATTGGCGCGGGTTGGGCGTGATCAAGACTTAAAGATTGATTATGGCACGCTCACAGAGGTTTTACGGAGTTATGGTTTTGATAACCAATTGTCGAAGCGATCTTTACAAGATATTCCAACACTTGCTTTACCTGCCACGATCTTATTAAAAAATGAAGAAGCTGCGGTGATTACCGAGGTTACATATCATGATGACGAACGGAGTTATCATTTATTGCAAACAGATGGGATGACCAAAGTCATCACTGCGATGCAGTTGGAACAATTGTACTTAGGATTTTGTTGGTTTATTAAGCCAAAAGTTCAATCAGATTTACGTTCTGATTTACCAGAATATCATTTGCCGAAAGCTTGGTTTTGGAAGGTGATTTGGCGATTTAGAAAATATTATTATCAAGTTGTATTGGCAACATTGATGATTAATTTTTTAGCTTTATTAAGTTCATTATACGTTATGAACGTATATGACCGTGTTATTCCAAACCAAGCTTTTGAAACATTATGGGTATTAAGTATCGGTGTGATTAGCGCGATTAGTTTTGAGTTTATTTCTAAATTAATTCGTTCTTATTTAACTGATATTGCGGGTAAAAAAGCAGATTTAATTATTAGCTCGGCACTCTTTAGACGCGTTATGCAGTTACGTTTGGTCGATCGTCCAAGTTCGGCTGGGGCTTATGCCAATAATCTACGTGAGTTTGAAGCAGTTCGCGAGTTTATGACCAGTGCGAGTTTACTGACCATTGTTGATTTGCCTTTTCTATTTTTATTTATCAGTGTGATTGGATTAGTCGGTGGCAAGCTGGCCTTTGTGCCCTTGGCCTTAATCCCAATTATGATTGCAGTGGGCTTCTTTGTGCAAAGACCATTGGCTCGCTATATCAATGAGTCTATGAAGGAGTCATCTCAAAGACAAGGTTTGGCAGTTGAAGCAATTGATGGAATTGAGACGTTAAAAACCAATAATGCCACAAATTGGGCGCAGCAACGTTGGGATAATTTCACTGCAAAAACTTCTGTATCTTCAATTAAAGTTCGAAATTTAAGTAATTTGGTGGTGAATTTTGCCGCAAGTATGCAGCAGTTAAATACCGTCTTCTTGGTGGTATTCGGGACTTATTTAATTCACAGCAGTAATCCCGATTATAAAATTACTATGGGGGCATTGATTGCTTCGGTGATTTTATCTGGTCGAGCACTTGCGCCATTATCCCAAATAGCCAGTTTAGCGATTAAATTTCAGTCAGCCAAATTGGCCTTACAAGGGATTAATAATATTGTTGCAAGACCTATTGAGCGCGATCCTAGCCGGCAATATATCAGTTTAGCATCGGTCGAAGGTCAGATCGCTTTTGAGCATATCCAATTTCAATATCAACGAGATGCAGCACCAGCAGTCAAAGACATAACTTTAAATATTAACTCAGGTGAAAAAGTTGCCATTTTGGGACATATTGGGAGTGGAAAAAGTACTTTATTAAAACTCGCAAGTGGTCTTTATGAGGCCAATGCAGGTCATGTTACTTTAGATAATATTGATATACGTCAAATCGACCCAAGTGATTTACGAAGCAAAGTCAGTTTACTTAGCCAAAGTCCTCGCTTATTTTTGGGTACGCTTAGGGACAATCTCGAATTGGCAAGAACTGATCATTTTTCAACTGATCAACAGTTAATGCAGGTCTTACATCAGTTTGGTCTCGATAAGGTGATCAATCAGCATCCGCAAGGCTTAGATATGCAACTCGGTGAAAACGGCTTAGGGTTATCTGGAGGGCAAAAGCAACTCATTGCTTTAGCAAGATTAACCTTACGAGATCCACAAGTTGTACTGCTTGATGAACCCACCACTGGACTAGATCAAGAAACAGAATTGTCTGCCTTAGATGAGCTTCAAAACTGGGCAAAACAAAGAACATTATTGGTGGTTACCCATCGTCCCCAAGTCCTTGCATTGGTTGATCGTATTATTGTGATGGAAAATGGCACCATTGCGATGGATGGTCCTAAAGCAGAGATTCTTGCCAAATTAGTTCAACAACAGCCCCAAAATATTCCTCCTGCAAAACCCAGAGTTCATCGAGTGAGTGTAAGTGCTCGGATCCGTAAATAAACTGATGTTTTGAACGTCAAGATTTGGTCGGATGAGAAATGATGTTGTTATGATTATGCAGATTAAGTAAGTGAAAGAAATGAAAAAACAAACTAAACAGCCACCAATCAGCCAATCTGATTTGAAGCTGTTAAACGATTTGAATGGCGCTTTACAGCAAGAAAAACATTATGGCTATTTTGCGGTGATTGTTTTGCTATTCGTCTTAATCGTCGTATTTTTAATTTGGGCGTATAACAGTACCTTAGAAGAGGTGACGCGAGGCCAAGGAAGTATTATCTCTAGTAGTCGTGAGCAAATTATTCAAAGCTTAGACCCCGGAATTATCATGGAAATGAGAGTGAAAGAAGGGGATGTTGTTGAAAAAAATCAAATTCTACTCAAACTGGATGATACTCGCAGTTCTGCTATTTTAAGAGAGAGCGAGGCTAAGGTTGAAAATTTAACCGCAATTGCAGCACGACTGAAAGCGGAAACTACAGAGACGAAGCCGATATTTCCTCAAGAGATTTCAAGTGAATTAAAGCAAAGAGAATATCAGGCTTATACGGTAAGACGACAGTCCATGGTCGATGCAATCGAAGCATTAAAAGCCAGTAAAAGTTTCTTGGATCATGAGATTTCGATTACCCAACCGCTGGCACAGCAGGGATTGGTTTCAAATGTGGAAGTATTGCGTATGCAACGACAATCGGCAGATCTGGGTGCGCAAATTTTAGATCGGAAAAATCGTTATTTAACCGATGCGAATAATGAGTTGGTAAAAACAGAAGCTGAATTGGCACAGGCTCGAGAAAATATGGCGATGCGTGCGGATCCTGTTGATCGTTCATTCATTCAAGCTCCGCTTCGCGGTATTGTGAAAAATATTAAAATTAATACAGTGGGCGGTGTGGTCAATGCGGGACAAGATATTTTAGAAATTGTTCCTTTAGATGACAAACTTTTGGTAGAAGCTTATATACGTCCACAGGATGTAGCTTTTCTTCGTCCCGGATTGCCTGCTGTCGTTAAAATAAGTGCCTATGATTATTCGATTTATGGCGGTTTAGAGGGTGTCGTGACACTGATTAGTCCAGATACCCTGAGTAATGATAAACGTAATAGTGAATTGAAATTAAACCAGAATGAAGTCTACTATCGTATCTTGGTCAAAACCGATGCAAATAGTTTAGTGGATAAACAAGGGAAAAAGCTTCCGATTATTCCCGGCATGGTGACCACTGTTGATGTAAAGACCGGTGAAAAGACCGTATTTCAATACTTGATTAAACCGATTACGCGGATGAAACAAGCTTTACAAGAACGATAAAAACCACAGGACTAAACAATTAAGTTAGAACCATTTCATGTTTTTGATCTATCCCCCAAATATGACCTTTCCGTTGATAGGTCAAGATTGGGGGATTTAAAACAGATGATGCTGTTTATACTTTGAATTGATATAACCAAAAAAATGTTGAAAATCTAGATATAGTGTGTTTTTAATATGTTTTATTTGTAAATGATAAACTTTTTATAAATCAATAGTATATTTGAATTAATGCGTTGATTATTTATTTTTTGTTTACATAACTATACCAATTGGTAATAATTTAATAAAATTATCTTACACTAACTTCAATATGAATTTTAAATTTAATAAACTTACTTTGAGTGTTTTTTTTACGATTTTAGCAACAACAATACAAGCTGCAGAACCACAGCCGCGTCCAGAGTTAGAATTAGATGCTGTTCAGCGCCAGCAACAACGTGATGAAGCATTACAAAAGCAATTACAGCCCGAAGCTATAGTGCAAACGGGATTAGAAAAACAACTTCAAACCCAAACACAACTGCACTATCTAAAATCAAACAGTGAAGATGTATGTTTTGAAATTAAAAAATTTGTGTTGATGGGAGAGGATGCGCATCAATTTACTTTTGCTATGCGCTCTGTCACGCAAGGTGAACATAATCTCATTGGCCGATGTATTGGGGTACAAGGCTTAAACCAAGCCTTAGATCTGATTCAAAACAGTATTATTAGTCATGGTTATGTCACCACCCGCATGCTGCTCCCTCAACAAAATATTGCTTCGGGTGAGATTAAACTACAAGTGATTGCTGGGAAAGTAGATCAAATTCAATTTGTTCAAGGGACGTCTAAGCGTGCTCACAAATTTAACGCCTTGCCTGTTCGATCGGGAGATATTTTAAATATTCGGGATATTGAACAAGGCTTAGAAAACTTTAAACGCGTGCCGACTGTTGAGGCTGACTTTAAAATCAAACCCTCAGAACAACGTAATCAACCCGGCTATAGTGATTTAGAACTGGCATGGCAACAATCAAAACCCTATCGGATTCATTTAGGTGTTGATGATGCAGGCTCAGATTCAACTGGGAAGTATCAAGGTACGGCAACCTTATCTTTAGACCATCTGTTTACTGCAAATGACCTGTTTTATGGTAGTTATAACCATGATTTGGGCGGAGGAGATCAAGGTAAACGAGGTACAGATGGCTATTACTTAAGTTATAGCATTCCACTCAAATATTGGTTACTTAGCACCAGTTATAGTCAGTCTGATCATAACCAAACGGTTGCAGGTGATAGCCAAAGCTATAACTATAGCGGCAAAAGCAAACTGATCGGGGCTGATTTATCTCGGGTACTTTATCGTGATGCCAAACGAAAAACTACAGCCAGTGTAGGAGGCTGGTATCGGGAATCACAAAACTTTATCAATGATGTAGAAATTGAAGTACAACGTCGAAAAACTGGTGGCTGGAAAGCCAGTCTGGATCATATAGAATATCTAGCCAATGCGACATTAACAGGCAATTTAACCTATAAACGAGGCACAGGTGCATTTAATGCAATGCATGCACCTGAAGAAGAGTTTGGCGAAGCCTATACTCATGTGGGTATTTTACAAGCCAATGCCGGTCTGCAAGTGCCATTTAAAGTCGGTAATCAATCGCTACAGTATCTCGCTGAATGGCGAACACAGTACAGTAAAAAACCACTGACCCCACAAGATCGATTCTCGATTGGGAATCGCTATACCGTAAGAGGGTTTGATGGTGAACAAACTTTATTGGCAGATAATGGATTTTTAGTGCGTAATGAAATCAGTGGCTCGATGTTTAAGCTTCCGATGCAATGGTACACCGGAATTGACTATGGTGAAGTGGGGGGTAAAACCGCACATGAGCCAAATCCATTGCTGGGAACAAGTTTAATGGGTGCTGCCTTTGGATTACGTGGGCAAGTCTTAAAATCGGTCAATTATGACGTTTTTGTTGGGACGCCGTTAAAAAAACCAGACCACTTTAAAACAGACAATGTGACGACAGGATTTAGCCTGAACTGGATGTATTAATCCATTACATTCAATGTCCATATGCAACATTCAATCTTGAAAAAATATTAAAACATTTAGGTAAAACATTATGAATAAGAATCGTTATCGCGTTATTTTTAGCCAAGCACGTGGCATGTTTATTGCGGTTGCTGAGATTGTAAAAAGCCGTACCAAAACAGCGGGGCAATCACATGCTGTTGGTGAAATCGAGATAGAGGATGTCACGGGAGCATCTTCAATCACTTATAAAAAACTCAATCCTGTTAATTTTGCTGTGGTGAGCCTATTGGGTGCAGCAATTTACACCTTGCCGATGGCGACGATTGCTGAAAGTCAAATTGTGGCAGATCGATCAGCACCAAACTCACAACAAGCCACCATTCTCAACAGCAGCAATGGCTTGACCCAAGTCAATATTCAAACCCCAAGTGCCGGTGGTGTTTCTCGCAATACCTATAGCCAGTTTGATGTGGGGCAGGAAGGTGCGATTCTAAATAACGCACGAAATAATACCCAAACCCAATTGGGTGGATGGGTACAAGGCAATCCATGGCTCGCCAAAGGTGAAGCCAAGGTAATCCTGAATGAAGTGAACAGCAGTAATCCGAGTCAATTAAAGGGCTATTTGGAGGTTGCGGGTAAACAAGCGCAAGTGGTGATTGCCAATCCATCTGGTTTGGTCTGTGATGGCTGTGGGGTGATTAACGCAGATCGTTTTACCTTAACCACGGGTCAAGCAGTAATGCATCAAGGTTATCTTGATTCATTCCGAGTACGTGAAGGGCAAGTTACGATTGAAGGGAAAGGCTTAAATGGAAGCTTAACCCCTTATACCGATATTTATGCACGTGCTTTAAATGTCAATGCGGGTCTATATGCCAATGAGCTAAAAACCGTGTTGGGTCAAAACGACATCAATGTTCAAGATCCAAACTCAGCAAAAATTAGTGCAACAACAAGTACCCCATCTTCACCTACACCGAGCTTTGCGCTTGATGTTGGAAAATTAGGTGGGATGTATGCTGGAAAAATCTATTTGGTCGGTACTGAAAAAGGTTTAGGAGTGCGTAATGCCGGGTCACTCAATGCTTTGAGCGGTCAAATGCATTTAAATGCCAATGGTGACTTAATCAATACAGGCAATATGATCGCCAATAAAGATCAATTGCAATTAAATGCAGAAAATATTAAAAATACAGGAAATATCAGTAGTGCTACCTCACAAGTTAAAGTAGATAGCCAAAATTTGGATAACTCAGGTTTAATCAGCAGTGCAGATGAACTGTATTTAAACCAACAAAAAACTTTAACCAATGCAGGAATATTAAACACGGCACGTATTGTGCTGGATGCCGAGAGCTTAAAAAACAGTGGCTCAATTGAGCAGACTGGGGCGCAATCACTAGATTTAATCTCAGGCTCAATAAGTAATACTGGCGGCAGAATTGGTCTTGCTAAAAATTCAGCAACCTCAGGTGACACTGATGTTAATAATCAAGGAAGTGCAGGTGAAACAAGTGGTTCAGGTTCAACTGCAGTAAAACCAAACAATCCGGCTCAAGATGGTGGCAGTGTTGAGATTGCCAAGGACAGTTCTACGACAAATGTTCCAAAAGACTATGATAAGGGTTATATCCATGTCAAGGAACAGTTGAATAATGATCAAGGCGCGATTATTGCCCGTGGTGTAATTGATTTGGATACAAATAATATTTTGGCGAATCAAGAGGGTAAGCTGAATCTAGGTCATATTAAAGTTCAGGGCGAAAACTTTAATAATGATCAAGGTCAATTAACAGTTCAACAGGCAGATATTCTCAGCACAATCTTGAGTAATCAATCAGGTCAGATTGCAGTCAATAAAAGCTTAAAGGTTCAATCAACAAGTGCGAATAATAACAAAGGCACCATTCAAGCTGTTGAGCAAGTTGATATTAATATCACCGACTCGTTAAATAATAGCGAAGGAAAAATTGCGAGCGGACAACAGCTGAGTATTCAGGCAGGACAAGTTAATAATCAATCTGGCCTACTCTATTCTGAGCAACAAGATATTGGTCTAGACGTTCAACAAGCATTAGATAACACATCAGGTATTATTCAAGCGAAAACCCAGCTGAATCTGAATAGCCAAAACTTAAATAACAACTCAGGTCAAATTCTAGCTGAAAATGTTCAGCAAAAACATGGTTCAGTCGATAATACTCTAGGATCCATTGTTGCAAAACAAAACCTAATCAGTAGTGCCATTCAATTTGATAATAATCAGGGACAGATTCAAGCTAATAATATTGAATTTGAACATAAACAATTGAATAACAGTGGCAGTATTTATGCTGATCAAAATCTGAATATCATAGGGCAAAACTTACAAAATACCGGATCTTTGAGCGCAGGACAGGAAATTCAGCTCAAGAGCGAAACCTTGCAACATCAACAGTCTGGTTTAATCGCAGCAGGGTTGGACCGTCAAGGTAAACTAGGTACAACAGGCAATCTTAAGATTATTGCAGATCAGGTGGAGCTACATGGACAAAGCTTTGCAGGTGAAAATCTTAATGTGCAAAGTCAAAATCACATCGATGCGAGTAAAGGGCAACTTCAATCCAAAAATATTGAATTAAATAGTCAGTTAGGCAATATCTCGACGCATTCAGCTCAGATGATTGCAGAACACTTATCATTGAATAGTCATGATGTTATTAATAATCAGCAAGGTACTTTAAGTGCTAAAGACCTTAAGCTAAATGCCAATAGTTTAGATAATAGTCAAGGTCATATCTTACACACTGGAACTGATCTGTTGGATTTGAATTTTAGTCAGACCCTAAATAACCAGTCAGGTGAGATTCGTAGTAATGCAACACAGGTCAATCTCAATACGACATCATTAAATAATACTGCAGGTCAACTTATCCATGCAGGAACAGGACAACTCGATATTCAGGTTGATCAGTTACAGGGTAATCAAGGAAAAATACTCAGTAATGGTCAATTACAATTACAAGCAGGAATTCTTGATTTAAGTCAGGGTGTAACTTCAGCTGAACACATTATCCTGAAAGCGAATCAATTAAATCATCAGCAAGGACAGCTTATCCAGCGTGGTAAGCAGAGCCCTCTGACTTTAGCGATACAGCAACAACTGAATAATCAGTTGGGTTTTATCCAAAGCCAGACAGTATTAAATATGGATACGGGGGCCTTAAATAATCAGGGTGGAACACTTAGTACAGCACAGGGACAGGATCTGAACCTTAAGGTCAAAGGGCTTTTAGACAATAGTCATTCAGGTAAAATTTATGTAGGTAATAATGCCAATATTCAGGCAGGTTCGATTGATAACCATACGCAAGGTCAAATCAATGTTCAACAAAATCTTAAATTAAATAGCCAGTTACAGGTTAACAATCAAACTGGACAAATTGCAGCAAATGCCGATGTTCAAATTCAATCTCAGGGTATTGATAATAGTGAAGGTCAAATCAGTTCTGTACAGGGTAGATTAGAGTTAGATGCCGGTACAGGATTACTGAGTAACCAATCAGGATCACTGCAATCAGCGAAAGACATTGAGATCAAAGCAGAGCGCTTACATAGCCAGTCGGGTTTAATCAATGCGCAAGGCTCGATACAAGCACAAATTCAACAAGAGATTGATAACAATGCAGGACAGATCATTGCAAATCAATCAGTGCAGCTCAACAGTCAGGGCTTAAATAATAATGCGGGTCAAATCGGCAGTGTTGAAAGCACACTGAAGGTAGATGCTGGTCAAGGTGTAATCAGCAACCAACAAGGCAAACTGCAGTCTAAACAAGACCTGAGTTTGAATGCACAAGGGATTGATAACCAGTCAGGTTTAATCGCGACCCAAGGCCATCTTGAATTACAACAACACTGGTTAAAAAATAATAAAGGGCAAGTGATCTCAGGTGAAAGCCTGAATTTAACAGGCCAAGATTTAAATAATCAGGGTGGATTACTGCAAAGTGGTCGAGACTTAAGTTTTAAACTGATTGGCAAACTAGACAATAGCCAATCAGGGCAGCTGATTAGTGGCGGTCATACGCAGATTGATGCACAGCAATTAGAGAATGGCCAGCAGGGTTTAATCAATGCACAAGGCAGCTTGAGCATTAGGACTCAGCAAGGCGTCAATAACAATGCAGGTATCATTGCAGCCAACAAGTTTGTCGAAATTCAGAGTCAAGGACTAGATAATAGCCAAGGCCAACTTGGCAGTGTCAAAGAACAGGTGACGATCAACACAGGCAAGGGCGCACTGCTTAACCAATCTGGTACGCTACAGTCGACAGGTGATTTAAACGTACAGAGTACGGGGCTGAACAACAATAAAGGTACACTGAATAGTTTAGGCAAAGTCGACTTAGTCAGTGATGGTGATCTCAGTAATGATGGTGGTCAAATTGCTTCAAATGGTCAGTTAGAGATTACAGCAAATGACTTAAGTAACCAGTCAGGATTGATCCAGACAGGCGAGAAGTCGAATCTAAATCTTAAGTTGGGTGGCGCATTAAGCAACCAGACAGGTCAAATCCACAGTGGTGCAGACCAGCAGATTACAGCGCAAAGTGTTGATAACAGTGCACAAGGTCAAATGACTGCACAGGGACAGCTTAACATTCAGAGCCAAGCTGAGATTAATAACCAGACGGGTAAACTGATCGCCAATGGATTATTACAGGTTAAAGGCGAAGGGCTTAACAATACCCAAGGACAGATCGGCAGCTTACAAGATCAGGTGGTAGTTCAAGCTGGACAAGACGCATTGACCAATCAGTCGGGTACAATCCAAGCGAAGAAAGACTTAAGTGTTACAGCACAAAGTATAGATAACCAGTCTGGTCAAATGAACAGTCAGGGACACTTACAACTGACTAGCCAACAGGCGATCAATAACCTAGAAGGTTTAATTGCAGCGGATTTGGGGTTAAAACTCAACAGCCAAGGTTTAAATAACAACCGAGGTCAGATCGGAAGTGCGCAGGGTGATGTTGATCTGAATGCAGGCAATGGCTTATTGAGCAATCAGGCAGGCGTGGTGTTGTCAGGCAAAGCGTTAACGCTCAATGCAGGCCAAGTCGATAACAGCAACAAGGGACAGATCAATAGCCAAGCAGATTTAGCGATCAGCACGGTAAAAGAGATCAATAACCAAAGTGGTGTAATTGCTTCAAACCAACAACTGAGCTTAAAGAGTCAGGGACTCAATAACAATGCAGGACAGATCGGCAGTATTCATGCAGGCGTTGTAGTCGATAGTGGTTCAGGAGTTGTTGATAACAATTCTGGTGTGATACAGGCACAGAATGATATCCAGCTTAAGGCTCAACAACTCAATAGTCATTTGGGTAAGATCAGTTCAGAAAAAGCCATTGAACTGAATATAGATCAAGCTATAGACAACAGTGCGGGTCAGATTGTTGCCAACGATGCGATTGCTATTCAAAGTCAGGGACTGAACAATGATCAAGGTCAAATTGCCAGTATCAAAGCGCAATTAAGTATTAATGCAGGTACAGGATTGCTGAGTAACCAATCAGGATCACTGCAATCAGCGAAAGACATCGAGATCAAAGCAGAGCGCTTACATAGTCAGTCGGGTTTAATCAATGCGCAAGGCTCGATACAAGCACAGATTCAACAAGAGATTGATAACAATGCGGGACAGATCATTGCAAATCAATCGGTGCAGCTTAATAGTCAGGGCTTAAATAATAATGCTGGTCAAATCGGTAGTGTTGAAAGCACACTGAAGGTAGATGCTGGTCAAGGTGTAATCAGCAACCAACAAGGCAAACTGCAGTCTAAACAAGACCTGAGTTTGAATGCACAAGGGATTGATAACCAGTCAGGTTTAATCGCGACCCAAGGCCATCTTGAATTACAACAACACTGGTTAAAAAATAATAAAGGGCAAGTGATCTCAGGTGAAAGCCTGAATTTAACAGGCCAAGATTTAAATAATCAGGGTGGATTACTGCAAAGTGGTCGAGACTTAAGTTTTAAACTGATTGGAAAATTGGACAATAGCCAATCAGGGCAGCTGATCAGTGGTGGTGACACGCAGATTGATGCCCAGCAACTAGAGAATAGCCAGCAGGGTTTAATCAATGCGCAAGGCAGCTTGAGCATTAGGACTCAGCAAGACGTCAATAACAATGCGGGTATCATTGCCGCCAACAAGTTTGTCGAAATTCAGAGTCAAGGATTAGACAATAGCCAAGGCCAACTTGGCAGTGTCAAAGAACAGGTGACGATCAGCACAGGCAAGGGCGCACTGCTTAACCAATCTGGTACGCTACAATCGACAGGTGATTTAAACGTACAGAGTACGGGGCTGAACAACAATAAAGGAACACTGAATAGTTTAGGCAAAGTCAGCTTAGTGAGTGATGGTGATCTCAGTAATGATGGCGGTCAAATTGCTTCAAATGGTCAATTAGAGATTACAGCAAATGACTTAAGTAACCAGACAGGATTGATCCAGACAGGAGAGGAGTCGAATCTAAGTCTTAAGTTGGGTGGCGCATTAAGCAACCAGACCGGTCAAATCCATAGTGGAGCAGACCAGCAGATCACAGCGCAAAGTGTTGATAACAGTGCACAAGGTCAAATTACCGCACAGGGACAGCTTAACATTCAGAGCCAAGCTGAGATTAATAATCAGACGGGTCAACTGATCGCCAATGGATTATTACAGGTGAAAGGCGAAGGGCTCAACAATACCCAAGGACAGATCGGCAGCTTACAAGATCAGGTGATTGTTCAAGCTGGACAAGGTGCCTTGACCAATCAGTCGGGTACAATCCAAGCGAAGAAAGACTTGAGTGTTACAGCACAAAGTGTAGATAACCAGTCTGGGCAAATGAACAGTCAGGGACACTTACAACTGACTAGCCAACAGGCGATCAACAACCTAGAAGGTTTAATTGCAGCGGATTTGGGGTTAAAACTCAACAGCCAAGGTTTAAATAACAACCGAGGTCAGATCGGAAGTGCACAGGGTGATGTTGCTCTGAATGCAGGCAATGGCTTATTGAGCAATCAGGCAGGCGTGGTGTTGTCAGGCAAAGCGTTAACGCTCAATGCAGGCCAAGTCGATAACAGCAACAAGGGACAGATCAACAGCCAAGCAGATTTAGCGATCAGCACGGTAAAAGAGATCAATAACCAAAGTGGTGTAATTGCTTCAAACCAACAACTGAGCTTAAAGAGTCAGGGATTGAATAACAATGCAGGACAGATCGGCAGTATTCATGCAGGCGTTGTAGTCGATAGTGGTTCAGGAGTTGTTGATAACAATTCTGGTGTGATACAGGCACAGAATGATATCCAGCTTAAGGCTCAAGAATTAAATAGCCATTTGGGTAAGATCAGTTCAGAGAAGAGTATTGAACTCAGCATTGACCAAGCTATAGACAACAGTGCGGGTCAGATTGTTGCTAATGATGCGGTGACCATTCAAAGTCATGGATTGAACAATGACCAAGGTCAAATTGCCAGTATCAAAGAACACTTGACCATTGATGCAGGCACAGGATTACTGAGTAACCAATCGGGATCACTGCAATCAGCGAAAGACATTGCGATCAAAGCAGAGCGCTTACATAGCCAGTCAGGCTTAATCAATGCGCAAGGATCGATACAAGCACAGATTCAACAAGAGATTGATAACAATGCAGGACAGATCATTGCAAATCAATCAGTGCAGCTCAACAGTCAGGGCTTAAATAATAATGCGGGTCAAATCGGCAGTGTTGAAAGCACACTGAAGGTAGATGCTGGTCAAGGTGTAATTAGCAACCAGCAAGGCAAACTGCAGTCTAAACAAGACCTGAGTGTGAAGGCACAAGGGATTGATAACCAGTCAGGTTTAATCGCGACCCAAGGCCATCTTGAATTACAACAACACTGGTTAAACAATCATAAAGGGCAAGTGATCTCAGGTGAAAGCCTGAATTTAACAGGCCAAGATTTAAATAATCAGGGTGGATTACTGCAAAGCGGTCGAGACTTAAGTTTTAAACTGATTGGCAAACTAGACAATAGCCAATCAGGGCAGCTGATTAGTGGCGGTGACACGCAGATAGATGCCCAGCAATTAGAGAATAGCCAGCAGGGTTTAATCAATGCGCAAGGCAGCTTGAGCATTAGGACTCAGCAAGACGTCAATAACAATGCGGGTATCATTGCCGCCAACAAGTTTGTCGAAATTCAGAGTCAAGGATTAGACAATAGCCAAGGCCAACTTGGCAGTGTCAAAGAACAGGTGACGATCAACACAGGCAAGGGCGCATTGCTTAACCAATCTGGTACGCTACAATCGACAGGTGATTTAAACGTACAGAGTACGGGGCTGAACAACAATAAAGGAACATTGAATAGTTTAGGCAAAGTCAGCTTAGTGAGTGATGGTGATCTCAGTAATGATGGCGGTCAAATTGCTTCAAATGGTCAATTAGAGATTACAGCAAATGACTTAAGTAACCAGTCAGGATTGATCCAGACAGGAGAGGAGTCGAATCTAAGTCTTAAGTTGGGTGGCGCATTAATCAACCAGACCGGTCAAATTCACAGTGGAGCAGACCAGCAGATCACAGCGCAAAGTGTTGATAACAGTGCACAAGGTCAAATTACCGCACAGGGACAGCTTAACATTCAGAGCCAAGCTGAGATTAATAACCAGACGGGTCAACTGATCGCCAATGGATTATTACAGGTGAAAGGCGAAGGGCTCAACAATACTCAAGGACAGATCGGCAGCTTACAAGATCAGGTGATTGTTCAAGCTGGACAAGGTGCCTTGACCAATCAGTCGGGTACAATCCAAGCGAAGAAAGACTTGAGTGTTACAGCACAAAGTGTAGATAACCAGTCTGGGCAAATGAACAGTCAGGGACACTTACAACTGACTAGCCAACAGGCGATCAACAACCTAGAAGGTTTAATTGCAGCGGATTTGGGGTTAAAACTCAACAGCCAAGGTTTAAATAACAACCGAGGTCAGATCGGAAGTGCACAGGGTGATGTTGCTCTGAATGCAGGCAATGGCTTATTGAGCAATCAGGCAGGCGTGGTATTGTCAGGCAAAGCGTTAACGCTCAATGCAGGCCAAGTCGATAACAGCAACAAGGGACAGATCAACAGCCAAGCAGATTTAGCGATCAGCACGGTAAAAGAGATCAATAACCAAAGTGGTGTAATTGCTTCAAACCAACAACTGAGCTTAAAGAGTCAGGGATTGAATAACAATGCAGGACAGATCGGCAGTATTCATGCAGGCGTTGTAGTCGATAGTGGTTCAGGAGTTGTTGATAACAATTCTGGTGTGATACAGGCACAGAATGATATCCAGCTTAAGGCTCAAGAATTAAATAGCCATTTGGGTAAGATCAGTTCAGAGAAGAGTATTGAACTCAGCATTGACCAAGGCATAGACAACAGTGCGGGTCAGATTGTTGCTAATGATGCGGTGACCATTCAAAGTCATGGACTGAACAATGACCAAGGTCAAATTGCCAGTATCAAAGAACACTTGACCATTGATGCAGGTACAGGATTACTGAGTAATCAATCGGGATCACTACAATCAGCGAAAGACATTGCGATCAAAGCAGAACGCTTACATAGTCAGTCAGGTTTAATCAATGCGCAAGGATCGATACAAGCACAGATTCAACAAGAGATTGATAACAATGCAGGACAGATCATTGCAAATCAATCGGTGCAGCTTAATAGTCAGGGCTTAAATAATAATGCGGGTCAAATCGGCAGTGTTGAAAGCACACTGAAGGTAGATGCTGGTCAAGGTGTAATTAGCAACCAACAAGGCAAACTGCAGTCTAAACAAGACCTGAGTGTGAAGGCACAAGGGATTGATAACCAGTCAGGTTTAATCGCGACCCAAGAGAATCTGGTCTTAGAACAACACTGGTTAAACAATCATAAAGGGCAAGTGATCTCAGGTGAAAGCCTGAATTTAACAGGTCAAGATTTCAATAATCAGGGTGGATTACTGCAAAGTGGTCGAGACTTAAGTTTTAAACTGATTGGCAAATTGGACAATAGCCAATCAGGGCAATTGATCAGTGGTGGTGACACGCAGATTGATGCCCAGCAATTAGAGAATAGCCAGCAGGGTTTAATCAGTACTCAGGGTGATCTTCGTATTACCAGTGTGCAAGACATAAACAATGCAGCAGGCATCATGGTTGCGAAACAAAATATAAATTTAAGTAGTCAAGGTTTAAACAATAATAACGGTCAGATTGGTACTGAACAGGGAGATTTGAAGATTCAGACTGGTCAGAAAGGCCTAGACAACCTTACAGGACAAATTCAGTCAGCTAAGACACTTAATATCAGCAGTAGTGGTCTAACGAACAGCGGTGTAATTAGTGCATTAAATACACTCAATATTGATAGTCAGGGTGATCTTCATAATGATGGCGGTCAAATTGCTTCAAATGGTCAGTTAGAGATTACAGCAAATGACTTAAGTAACCAGTCAGGATTGATCCAGACAGGAGAGAAGTCGAATCTAAATCTTAAGTTGGGTGGCGCATTAAGCAACCAGACAGGTCAAATCCACAGTGGAGCAGACCAGCAGATTACAGCGCAAAGTATTGATAACAGTGCACAAGGTCAAATTAGCGCACAGGGACAGCTTAACATTCAGAGCCAAGCTGAGATTAATAACCAGACAGGTCAACTGATCGCCAATGGATTATTACAGGTTAAAGGCGAAGGGCTCAACAATACTCAAGGACAGATCGGCAGCTTACAAGATCAGGTGATTGTTCAAGCTGGACAAGGTGCCTTGACCAATCAGTCGGGTACAATCCAAGCGAAGAAAGACTTGAGTGTTACAGCACAAAGTGTAGATAACCAGTCTGGTCAAATGAACAGTCAGGGACACTTACAACTGACTAGCCAACAGGCGATCAACAACCTAGAAGGTTTAATTGCAGCGGATTTGGGGTTAAAACTCAACAGCCAAGGTTTAAATAACAACCGAGGTCAGATCGGAAGTGCACAGGGTGATGTTGCTCTGAATGCAGGCAATGGCTTATTGAGCAATCAGGCAGGCGTGGTGTTGTCAGGCAAAGCGTTAACGCTCAATGCAGGCCAAGTCGATAACAGCAACAAGGGACAGATCAACAGCCAAGCAGATTTAGCGATCAGCACGGTAAAAGAGATCAATAACCAAAGTGGTGTAATTGCTTCAAACCAACAACTGAGCTTAAAGAGTCAGGGACTCAATAACAATGCAGGACAGATCGGCAGTGTTCAAGGACAGATTCAACTGGATGCAGGACAATTACGTCTTGAAAATCAACAAGGGCTAATCCAAGCTGGTCAAGGGATCAATATTGTCGCGAATGGTGTCAATAACGCTCAGGGGCAAATCAATAGTAAAAATTTACTACAACTCAATAGCCAAGGGCAGCTACTGGATAACAGTCAGGGAACGTTAAGTTCTGAAAGTATTAAAATTGACTCTGGACGATTAAACAATAATCAAGGGTTGATTCAGGCTCAGCAAACCATCCAGATTGATACTCACAATCAGGATCTTGTAAACACCAATAGTGGTCAACAAGGAGGCATACTGAGTCAAGGTGATATACAACTAAGTAATGTTAAAACGTTGAATAATTCACAGGGATATCTTGCAAGTGCTAAAGAGCTAGGTATCCAAGTCAATCAAGTATTGAATCAACAAGGCACAATACTCGCAGGGAAACAATTAAATATTTGGGGAACAGGACAAAACCAACTACTGGATAATCAGTCTGGGCAATTGTTGTCTATGGCGGGAATGACACTCAATATTGATCGAATTAATAACAATGGTAAGTTAAAGCCGAGTGATGCTGATAGTCATATCATGGCAGTAGGTGACTTAAATATCACTACACAACAATTGGATAATCAAAATACCCTGACAACCAGTCCAACTGACACATCAATTCAGGGGATTGATGCAAATAATTTAAATATCACGACTAATATTTTAAATAACCAAACAGGTGCTATCCGTAGTAGTGGTAACCAAAATCTGAATATTCGTCAAATATTGAATAATCAGTCAGGTCAAATCAGCAGTGAAAAACAACTGATCATTGTGGGCGATCAACTGGAAATTAATAACTTAAAAGGGCAAATTTTATCAGGCACTGGACTGAATTTGACAGCGAAATCCCTTTCAGGGGGTGGCAAAGTTTTAAGTTTGGGCGATGCTCAAGTGAACTTAAAAGAGAGCTATACTCATAGTGTAGGTGCTCAATTACAAGCCAATCAAAACTTAAGTCTGATTACTCAAGGCAATGTGATTAACTATGGAACGATCAATTCAGGTAATCGACTGGATATAAATGCCGTCAATATTGGCAATATGGTTGATGCTAAAATTGAAAGTCATGAAACCCGATTGACTGCACAAAATGAGTTGAATAATACCGGATTGATCAATGGTGATTATACTCGCCTACAAGCGAATACACTCAACAATCAAGGTACGGGACGTATTTATGGAACAACGCTTGCGATCAATGCAAATACTTTAAATAATCAACCTAATAGTGCTGGTGTTGCGCCAGTGATTGCCTCTCGTGGAGATATGCATCTAGGTGTTCAAGTTTTGAATAACTTGGCAAACACAGCTGACTATGCAAGCCAATCACTGATTTTTAGTGCTGGTAACTTATATCTCGGTGGTGGATTAGATACCAATGACAAGACTGTTGGGCAAGCTTTAGTAATCAATAATGAAAGTGCGACCATTGAATCCTTAGGCAATATGCGTTTGTCAGCGAAGCAAATCAACAATATTAATAAGAACTTTAAGACCCAACTGGTTGAAATTGAGCGCAAGGATAATCTTGAAAAATTTTATCAGGGTGATTGGAAAACATTTGATGGGGTACTTATTGCAAGAAAAGATAAAAAGGAAGATTGGGCCAAATATACTTATAGCCAAGTGACTTCTGAGACGCGAGTCATGGAATCCGCACCTGGTCAAATTAAAGCGGGTGGTGCTTTAAATCTCGATGGTGCTCAAGTCCTCAATGATAAAAGCCAAATCTTGGCAGGTGGCGTGCTTTCTAATTTGGGCGGTAGTATCACATCTGGTGATCTTGAGGATACTAAAGGTATTAGAAAGGTTGTAGCAACTGGTACACAGCGTTTATCTGAAATTGTATATAACAGTTGGGGGAAGAAGAAGCGTAAAACCAAAAATAAATCTTTTACAAATACTCAAACAGATACATTTGATTTAGCGGTCAGTCAAGCTTTGGGCAACCAGAAGCTAAACCAAAATCAAATTGTGACAACTTTGGTATCTAATAATCAAAGTGGAGATAAAACTCAATCAAGTCAAACTCAGCAGACCAATCTAAATGGATTAAAAGAGACTCATAATTCAACCCAAATTGAGCAAGCTCAAAACTCTCAAGGCGAGAATTTAACTGTAAAACAAGCTGAGAATATATCAAACAGCACACAATCTCAAACAGGACAGCAAAACCAATCATCATTGCAGTCTAAAGATTTGGATTTAAATGTGTCAGGGTCACAAGTCACGGTATCAAAGGTTGAACATGCCAATGCGCAAAATTTGACTACTGGTCAGGCATCTGATATCACCAATAGCATTCAAACTCAGAAGGGTCAAGGGGCTCAAGTTTCATTACAATCAAAAGATTTGGATGTAAATGCTTCAGGGGTAAATGTCAATATATTGCAAGCTGAGCAGGTCAATGGCAAAAACCTAACAACGGGTCATTCAGCTGATTTAACGAATACAATCCAAACTCAGGCAGGTCAACTCAATCAGCCATCACAACAATCAAAAGATTTAAATGCAAATCTGCTTGATGAAAATGTAAGTTTATCAAAAGCAGGACAAGTGAATGATCGAAACCAGCAGCTTAATGATACAAAGCAAGTCAATAATAGTAGTCAATTGAATGATTTACAGAAAAATTTATCTTCATTACAGTCTAAAGATTTAAATATTTCTGTAGGGCAAACATCGCAAAAACAAGGTGATGCTGCTGGTCAAGCACAAGCTAATAATTTTACTCAACAGGCCAATGCACCTAGTGAAGCCGATGAATCAACACAATATGAAATAAGAACGCTACAATCCACTGAGATAAAAGTTCCAAATAGCGCTTTATATCGTGTCAATGCAAACAGTAAAGCAGGATATCTTGTTGAAACAGATCCGAGCTTTACCAATTATAAAACTTGGTTATCTTCTGACTATATGTTGGATGCACTTGGATTAGACCCAGCTTTGCAACAAAAGCGCCTAGCTGATGGCCTATATGAACAACGTTTAGTGCAAGATCAGATTGCGAACTTAACCGGTTATCGCTTCTTAGAAGGTTATGCCAATGATGATGAGCAATATAAAGCACTCATGAATAATGGGGTAAGTTTCGCTAAGTTGTATGGTCTACGCCCTGGTATTGCATTAACTGCTGCTCAAACTGCGCAGTTGACCAGTGATATTGTTTGGCTCGTTGAACAAACTGTGATCTTACCAAATGGCACAAAGACTCAAGCCCTTGTTCCACAAGTATATGTTAAAGCACGAGTCGGTGACTTAAAAGGAGATGGTACCTTACTTTCTGGTGATGCCATTCAGTTTAAGTTAGATGGTGATTTGATCAATGGCGCAACGATTGCTGGACGCCAAGCAGTGCAAATTACTGCTGATAATATGCAAAATTTAAATGGACGTATTCATGGTAATCAAGTTGCTATAGAAACCAAAAAAGATTTGAACAATATCGGTGGTCAAATTAGTGCCAACGAATCTATGGCGTTGAAGGTTGGCGGGAATTTGAATATTGAATCAACTACGCTTTCAACCGAATCGAAAGTTGGTGGTTTTAGTTCATCACAAACCAATATCGATCGCGTGGCGGGAATTTATGTCGGTTCAGGCAGTCAGAACAAGATTGACCCAAGCCAAACTACATTACTGATAAATGTCGCGGGAAATACCAACTTAAAAGCTGCGCAAATCAATAATAGTCAAGGTACGACCATCTTCAATACTTTGGGTAATCTTGATATTGGAACAGTAACCACAAGTAAAACAGAACAATTGAAAATTGATTCAAAAAGTGGTTACCAGTATAAAAAGCAACTGGACATAGGCAGTCAAATCAGCAGCGAAGGGTCGTTACTCATAAATGCCCAAAATATTAGTGGTAAAGCGGTTGACCTGAACAGCAAACAAGGCAGTATTCAACTTTCTGCCCAAAACAATATTTTACTTGAGAATGGGTTAGACCTGAGTTCTATGTCTAGCCAATTTCATTCAAAAGGTTCATTTGGTAGTAAGAAATCATCAACTTATGATGAGAATACAACCATTTCAATCGCCAATCAGCTAAATGCTGGGAAAAATATTATTTTAAATAGCCAACAAGGCAATATCACTGCGACACATTTACAAGTAGGTGCTGGTGATAGTATCCAGATTCAAGCTTTACAAGGTAATGTCAACCTACTCTCAACAATCAATGAAAAGAGCGTAAGCGAAACATCTTCAAAATCTAACTTTGCGACCTATAACAATCGTCAAAAGGGTTATATTGATCAAGAAGTTTCCCAAACCCAGTTGGTTGCTGGAAAAAATATTGATATCAATGCAGCTAAAAATATAGAGTTACAAGCCAACGATATCACGGCTGGGCAAAGTATTTTTGTAGGCAATACTTTGATGCAACGTCAAGTCGATGGGACATTGAAATCTGCTGACGGTTCATTGATGCCTGAAAATGTAAAACTGACTACGCTGGAAACACAAGATCAGCAGTGGGATGAACAACAGAAAGGTTATCGTGGCGTTGTTAAAGAGTTAATGAAAGTCACCGAAGTTGGTCTGGCTGGCGTTCAATCTTTATTCCCTGGCGTTAAAGTAGATACCAAACTTACAGTGGGTGAGTCCAACAGCAAACGTGAAGAGCAAATTAAGCAAACGGGTACAAATTTAACAGCGAACAATGTTTATGTTGGATCATCAGGTCAAACTACACTCACCAGTGCTGATATTACTGCAAAGAATACGATACTTTCAGGTCAAAAGGTGACATTGAATGCGGCCGAAGAGCAAAACATTTCAGTCACTTCACATAGTAAGGAAACCATTGAAGGCTTAGGTGTTAAGCTCAACAAAGATAGCGTGCGTTTAGGTGGTTTTGTTTCAGAAGATACTACGCAAAGTACTAAAACTACTGAAATAACCCATAAAGCAGGTTCAATCCAGACTGAAAACCTTAAAATACAAGGTGCTGAAGGGGTGGACATACTCGGTCAAAATATCAAAGCGACAGGTGATACTGTTATTGATCATGGTCGAGGTGATTTAAATATTGGTGGTTATGAAAATAAAACCACGATTGAAGATAAGACCAAAAAGGAAACGATTAGTGCAGAAGTTGGTGTGCGAAATGCATACTTGGATGCCGCGCTTGCAGTAGGTGCGGTCAAGGATGCAGCCGAGTCCGTCAAACAAGCCAAAGATCAATACAGTCAGGCACAGCGTGACTATGCATCAGGTAAAATCACCAAAGAAGCACTGGACGATACCAAAGCCAATGTTGCAATGGCAACCGCCAATCTTGCCAATGCACAGATTGCGATAGGTTCGGCAGCAGCAACCGCAGCTGCAAGTTCAGCAACTTACGGCTTTACCATTGGTGCAAACGGTGAACGTATCGAAACCACCACCACCACAAATACCACCCAAGGCAAATGGCAAGGTAGTAATCTTGATCTAAACAACCTCACGCTTAAATCTGAAAAACAGGATGTGAATGTACAAGGCAGTCGCTTAACCGCAACTGGAACGACCACATTCGATGGAACGAAAGACTTAAATGTAAGTGCTGGGAAAGAACAGAGTCAACAAAATACCAGCAGTAAAACCAACAACCAAAGTGTGAGTTACACTTATGGCGGTGGTGGTAGCGTATCGGTGGGCAAGCAAACATCGAAATCACATGATGAAAGTCTGACAAATGTAAATAGTACGGTTGATCTCAACACAGTATCTGGATCTTTAAATAAGTTAAATATCCAAGGTGGAGTAGTCAGTATTGCAGATCGTGGCGATATAAAAGTCAATCAAATCCATGTTGAAAGTTTACAAGATACAGCAACAGGCAACAGTAGCAGTAAAGGTGGTTCTGTTGGTGTAGGCATTGGTTCAGGTGGTGGCAATGTCACGGCAAGTTATAATCAAGCCAAAGGTCAAAACGATAAAGCTTGGGTGAATGAAACCAGCAAATTGCTTATCGGCAATGCTCAAAATGATGCAGACCTCGATGCGATGGGTGTGCAAAAGGTGAGTAATATTGGTGGTGTGATTGCCAATGCAAATAAGAATGCTGATGGAACTTTAATAGATCATGGCAAACTGAATTATACAGGGGCACTTGAGCTTAAAGATATTCAAGATCATAGTTCTGACAGTAATCGAGGATTCAATGTATCGACCAGTGTGGGTACATCGATCAAAGGAGAGAGTAAGGAGAGTTCATTCCATCCAAGTGGTAGTACAACGGTTGGCTTGCAAAGTACCGGGAATGAAAAAGAGCAGTTAACTAAAGCGACAATGGGTCAAGGCACAGTGAAAAATAGCACTGAGCTGACCAACCGTGATATTAATAATACTCAAGAAATCACCCGAGACCAAGTGACAGGTTTATTAAATGGTTCAGTGACTGTAGACAATCGTTTATTGACAGAGAGTGGACGTGCTCAGATTATTCAAGAGCAGAAGGATTTACCGCAGAACAGTAAAATTATTGCAGGTTCAACAGCGACAGGCGGGTTAATTTTAGGCTCTGGTATTGTTGGGTTGTTGGATGAAAAAGGTTCAGTACAAGATGCAACAACATTAACTAAAAATAATGCGAACGTAGCGTATGATGCTGAAATGGCTGCTAACTTACAGCTCATCCAAGATGGAATATCCAATAATATTGTGGATAACCAAAAACTGATCAATGAATATAATGATCAGTTGACCAAAGGAACATCTATAAAAAATACAGATGTTAGTTTGGTCGAAAGTTTATTCAATGAAAATTATTTAAAAGCGGATGCAACGACCAATATCACCAATAAAACAGATATTTATCTTGATAAGGACGCTCAGAAAAATACTGTAAATCTGGTGACACATGAAGATGCGCATCAGTTTGGTTTTGGAGAGAAATCATCAGAAGCTTTAGGTTGGATGGGAGAAGCTGCATTTAATGTCAATAGTTGGGTAAATTCATCAAATATTGATACTGCTAAAACCCAAATTCAGAATATTCCAAAAGTTGAAGTTGCAGGTATTAATGATGCTCAAACACAACTGAATTTATTAAAAGCTAATACTGAAAAATACGAGTCGCAGATAGCAAATAATGATGAATTTGATGAGCATTTGACGAATAAAAGATTTGTAGATTTACAGAAGTATTTGGAAATTTGCAAATCATCGCCAAACGCAAATGGGTGTAGTCAAGCAGATAAAAATAAACTTGTTGCTAAGATAAAGCAAATAAGTGCTGATAATTTATCAGTATATAAATCCTGCAAAGCATCTGGTCAATCTGCCTGTATGGAGAAAAATGTACAACAAATTTGGGCAGCTGAACAATTTGATGATAATAAGTTAAAACAATTATTAGGATCAACGAATGTTGGACTCGCCTCTAATTATGATGTTAAAGCAGCAGATCCTCAATTGTTTAAGCAATTAGAGTTTTTGCAGTATGCTCAAAAAAATTGCCAAGGTATGAGCTATGGTGACTGTGGTACAAAATATACAGTTAGTCATCGCAGTGCTGCGGAAAATATATTAATTCCTGCAAAATCTAAAGTATTGGATTATATCGTTGGAGAAAAACCAAGATCTGGGGCGAGTTACTATCTTGCTGGTATAGGCTATGTCGCTACAGAAATTCTATTTCCAGAGAGTGGGACAGATGTAGCACTAATGGCAATTGGTGGAGCTGCGACTAAAGGTGCAAAACTGGCAAGTGCTGAAGCTAAAGCAGGAGAAAATTTAGCAAGTATAACTGAGAGTCAATATAAGCACTTAACTTGTTCATTCCGGGGAGATATGCAAGTTAAAACAAACCATGGATATACGCCAATACAGCAAATTTCTGTTGGGGATTGGGTGTATTCATTAAACGAAACTACTGGAAACGGCAGTTATAAGCAGGTTCTTGCACAATACAGTAACCCTTATAAAGAGACAGTATATGTCACAGTTAGGAGTAAAACTGGTCAAGAGCAAACAATAGTTTCTAATAAAATTCATCCTTATTTTACAGTTCCATATAATGATGTACCGCAATCATCTGAAGGACATGTATACCATGGAGTTGTAAACGGTGGAAAATGGGTAGATGCATCAAATTTAAAGGCAGGTTATAAGTTATTAGTAAGTAATAACGAATGGTATGAAGTTATATCAGTTGATGTTAAATCTGAAGCATTACAAGCGTATAATTTAACTGTTGATACAAATCATACTTATTTTATTAAAGGTTTGAATGTTAATCTTGATGGAGTTTGGGTTCATAATAATTGTGATAGAACTAAGCCACCAGCAGGGCAACAAGTAAGTGGTGGAAATCCATCTGTTAAAAATGATCCATATCATCCAGATACAGTAAATAATAGACAGTTAACCGTTGAACAAAAACAAGCTTGGATGGACTCATTACCTAAGACAATCGAAAATCAACCAATTATGGTGAATGATCGTATAGTAAGAACAAATGTTAATCTTGAGCCAACATTACAACGAATATTAAATAATCAACCGAGTTCAGCTTTGAAGGACGGGAAGGTTTACGGAAATGGAACAAATCCAAAATTACCAAATGGACCAACTTATACAGAATGGGTAGTTCCTACTCAAGGTGTAAATGGGCGTGGTCCACAACGGATTGTAGTAGGCAGTGATGGGTCAATGTGGTACTCACCGAATCATTATGGTGATATTAGACCAGATATGAGCAGACCAATATCACAAACAAATAAACCATACGGAATTACGTGGAGGAAATTGAAATGAGTAGCCCAAAATTATATGCCTTTTTTTGTGCTGAAGAATGTAAAAAAAATGAAGAGCTAATTTTAAAGATTGATAATAATCTTAAAACAATTTATGAAGTTTATTCGTATTTTTCAATTAATATATATAATAAATATAAATATATAAACTCAATACTACCTGAGAATAAATTATTTTTTGGTGCTAGTCCTGATGGTTTTTCAGATTGTTTAACTGAATTTTTAGATCAAAATGTAAATTTATTACGTATTGAAATAATAGATAAAGGTGCTGAAATTTCAGAAAATGAAATTTATGTATTCTTGCATGGTCTTTTAGCTAATATATTAAATCATGATTATGATTCAAAATTAAGGATTTTTGTTTCAAAAGAAATATTAAATATATATCTAAAAGAATCTAGGCGATTACTTGATTTAGATACACATCCAGATGATTTTGTTATTTATTAAATTTCTCCTCTTATGCTTTTTTAGTAAAATTTAGATGAATATATTCTGCTAAAGAAGCATATTTAAATTAAGAAAAATAATTTTATAAATATTAAATCTCTTGTATAAGTCAAAATTTGAGTAGACATGATCTTTGATTTATAAGGTATTGCATAAAGCCCAAATGATTTATATAGCTACTTTCGCAAGAGGTCTAGATAGTGAATCAAGAAAATTAAAAAATCAATATGGTGATAAAATTAAGATTGTATCTGGTAAAAGTGAATTGGAAAATATATTGAAAGGTAAATAATATGGGGCATTCTGCTTGGATTGTTGAAGAACAAAAAAATAATCAATATGATTTTTATTCAGAGATTTTAAATCTTAAGAAAATTTTTGCTGAGAATGGTATGGTATTGGATTTAGCAGATCTTGTTGCTAATGCTGAGGTTGTAAATATTAAGAGTGAAATTGAAATATATGTACATGGTGAAACATATATCGATGAAAATGGTGAAGAAAGTGTTGAAACTTTGGAAATTTTTTTACTAATCTAAGTATTGATAGTGATTTTTATATGGATGCTGATAAAAATTTTGTTAAGTTAATTAAAAGTGTAGAAGAAAATTTTTATAAGCGTCAGTTTTATATTCATGATATTAATTGGTGTATTGATAAAGCATTTAGAATAATTTTGAGCTATATGAGGTCGAAAAAAAATCAAAATCCATTGTTCTTTTCAGAATCAATAGTCGGTTTTTTAACACTAAGTGACTTAGAACGCTTATATGAATATTATGGTGGAAATTATATTAAAATTAAACCAGATATTTGGTGCGGTGTGGCTTGGGAGAAAATATTGGAAATGAGAAGGTCTTAATTTTTTATTTAATTAATAAAATTTTTTAATTGAGTATGTGATAGCTTGTTATTATCTTGTTGTAAAATAAGAGTCAATAAAAATGACTCTATATCTAATAAAGATTAGCAGGCTCATATTTAGAGCTGGTATTTTAATAAGTCTTAACATTCGACCAAATAGAATTTAATGTTGGAAGATATATAAAATAGTGTAAATCCTAATTTTCAATAAGGCTAATTTTTAGTAAGTAATGTTTAATAATGGTGCTAATCGAAGAAGACTACAACGGATTGTAGAAGGTAGTGATGGATCAATGTGGTACTCACCGAATCATTATGGGCAAAGTCGACCTGATCCAAATAAAGCAATTTCACCTAGCAATAAACCTTATGGTAATACCTGGAGAAAATTAAAATGAGTGAATCCAAATTATATGCTTTTTTTTGCGCGGAACACTACGAAAAAAATATACCAATTATAGAAATTATGATCGACAAATCATTAAATTTTATTGGCGATATAACTGATTTTATTGGTCAACATGTTTATAAAGATTATCCTCATGATAATCCTATAATTTCAGGCTATAAATATTATTTTGGCGGTACAAGTCCTGATGCTTTTTTTGATTGCTTGACAGATTATTTAAATTTAAGAAATAAGAATGTTATGCTACGTTTAAATATATTAAGTAAAGGAAATGAAATAACAGATAAAGAACTATTTTTGTTTCTAGATACAATTGCAACTGCTATGCTTCATTATGAATATGATTCTAGATTGAATGTTTTTGTTTCAAAAGAAATATTAAATATATATTTAAGAGAATCAAAGCGATTACTTGATTTAGATACACATCCAGATGATTTTGTTATTTATTGATTTTTCTCCTTTCTATGTTTTTTTAGTAAGGTGGAGAGGATATATTATGTTGGAAAGAAATCTTTAAATAAAGGTAAGTAATTAATTGTGGAAATCATTTCTTATAGAGACTATGGTGAGATTGATACATCTATTATTGTTGATTTTTTGATCAAAAAGGGATTGGACTACTCAAAAGTTATATTAATTTATTGTCCAAATATAATGCTCTTAGACCACTAAAAGAGCATTTTTATTTTAAAGAGTATAATGGTGAAGTTGGAATAGCAGATATATCGTTTCATGGTTATGGTTATGGTTATGGTTATGGTTATGGTTATGGTTATGGTTATGGTTATGAAAAAAAGGAAGTTTACGATCAGGAAGATTTCCTAATATTTCAGAACTCTATAAAGGAATCAAATGCAATTGAACGTAACCAACCTGATGAATATAGCTATGATAAAGTAATTGTATTTGGTAATACTGCTAGAGGTGATTATATAGCCTTTGATTATCGCAAAAACCCTGCGACTGATGATCCACTAGTGGTAATTATGTAGAAGATGAAAATGGTGATAGTAAGATGCATGTTATAAAAGTAGCAGATACTTTTGATGAATTTTTAAATCTACTGCATGATTAGTAGGTATCGATAAAATAAAAGGGCTGTTATTCATGTGAACTGACCCTATAAGTTGGACACAACTTATAGGGTATTTTTATGAAATACGATTTAAAGTTTAAACAAGCAGTCATTGCTTATTATGCTCAAGGCCATTCTAGCTTATCAACAGCCAAGCATTTTTCGATTAGTGATAAGGATGTCTCTAAATGGTTGGCTCAATTCGACTTAGGTGGAATTGATGAAATAAAGTCAAAACAGAATAAGACAATTTATGCAGCTGAATTTAAATATAACGTATTAACAACTATGCAGGATGAGCGATTAAGTTTATCTAATACTTCTCTTCGTTTTGGTATTTCTTCCCCGAGTTTGATTAGTGTATGGCGTAAAATCTATCAAACCGATGGTATACTTGGACTAGAACCAAAGTCTAAAGGAAGAGTATCCATGTCTAAAAATAAATATATTGTTGATAAACCAGATCATGAAAAAACAACTGCTGAACTTCAACGTGAACTACTCTATTTACGCGCTGAGAATGCTTACTTAAAAAAGCTCGACGCCTTGCTGAATATTAATGCAATTATTATAGGAAAGTAAAATGAAAGTTTCTGATTTGATTTTTTTGAATATTGATTATTTAGAGAAAAAAGTAGAAGTGGAGGGATGGTTAACTATCTTAAATAATAATTTATTTTTTTTAGATGAGGTTTTGCAAATAAATTATAAAGATACGGTGAAATTAAAAATTTCAAATAGGGATATTATTTATATTCTTAATGAAAAAGTAATATTTCCTATAGGAGGTGAGTCTTTTTTATTTCATAGAGCTTCCATTATTGGTTATTTAAAAAAACTTGAAAATGAATTGGTGTTAAATGTTGAAAAAATTTTATTGGAAGAGGATAGTCCTAATGAAAAAAATAAAAAAATATTAATTCCAATTGAGATTAATTTAGAATCTATTGAAAAGGCAAAAAAAAATAACCCTAATTTATTACAGGAAAATCCATCACAGGACTGGTTGGATTGGTGTTAGTTAATTACTGAGGTTTAATGAATAGCAATTTAGACTGTTTACATCAATAAACTCTTCACACAATTTAACTCGATGAGGCCAAATTGACCAATGTTTCATGTAGATAAACCCAATAACATTGACCAGATTCAACTTTGATACAAGCCGTCGATATGCGTAATGTATCAGGTTCATGGCTTTGTTGATGTTCTTGGTATTGAATCCAGCAGTGGTTGTTTGCTTCAAATAAAGCACGTGTATTCAAGATTTTAATTTTTAACGCAGGTTTATTACCTACATTTTGGCTAAACAAGGCATTTATTTCGGGTAAACCAATGACATTGCCTTGCGGCGTAATCATTTTAAAATTTGGGTCAAAACTGGCTAAGAGTTGATTTAGGCTTTCTTTTGCATTTTGACCTGTAAATACGTTTTCAATCAAAATATGTAAATCGATGACATGTTGTAATGCATTGTCCATAGGATTAGACATGGGTTTTCTCCTTGAAAATGGAAATTAATGATAAAAGGCACAGCACAGCTGCAAGCAAAAAAGTATGCTGATAACGTATTAAGTCATTTGCAGCAGGCAACAGACTAAAGATTGAAATAAGGGCAACTGTACCTAAACTAAAAGCGACTTGTCGATTAATGTTCCACAGCACACTGCCTTGTAATAAGTCTTGGCCGTTAAAATCGATGAGGGCACTGATTTGGGCAGTATTGGCACTTAGACCACCCCCCATTCCCATCAGTAGATAAGCAACAATTAAGGTACTTAAATCATTGGCATTTGAAACCCAGAACAGCAGTGAAATTCCTAAACTATGTAGTGTAATACCGATTATAAAAAGCTGCTTTTTACCGAGATGACGATAGAGAAGCCCACCACTGGTCATCGATACCAATGCACCCACTGCATAGAGCAGCATAAATAAGCCAGTCTGTTTTGCATTAAACCCAAGGTTACGTTGTAAATTAAAGATACTCAGTAAATTCACACCAGTGAAAATACCGGGTACTGCGTAATAAACGATAAATGCATTGCGTAAATTATAATTTTTTAGCAATTGCAAATTAAGAATCGGATGAGCAGATCCTTTCGCGTATTTGAGGTAAATCAGAAGCATTGTGACGGAAAGTAGAAAGCTACTGATCGCGAGTACAACACTATGGTAATCGTTAAATAATGAGAAAGAGAGTAACAAACACAACAGGCTGACATTGACCATAAATAGTCCTAAAAAGTCAGGTTTCCCAGACGTTTTAGCTTTATTTTCTTTGATCCATCGCCACGCTAAAAAAGCAGTGATCATGGTAAAGGGAATATTGGCAAAAAACACCCAACGCCAAGATAAAGCATCAATAATTATGCCGCCAATCGTTGGTGAAAAGGCTGGTGCAATTAATGCAATTGCCATGATCATTGTGGAGATACGTTGCCGTTCATGGTTTGGAAACAGTGCAAATACCAATGCTTGACCGACAGGGATTAATAATCCGCCAGCCACACCTTGAACAAATCTCCAAAAAATTAAACTATGGATTGATTCACTCATGCCAATCAACCAAACGCTGACGGAAAAGAGCAGCATTGAATAACACAGCAATTTCCGATCACCCAATACGCTTGCTAACCATAAGCTCATGGGCATGATTAAAACCAAACCTAAAATATAAGCATTGCTTACCCATGCAACCATCGATGGGCTGACTGAGAAAGCTGTTGCTATATCGGGTAAGGCAATTGCAGACATGAAAATATTGATGCAATCAATAAAGAACCCAAGTAAAAACACTGTTGCTATTTTATAGCGATATGACATAGCGACCTCCAAGATGCAGGAGGGTACGATTCAGTCCTTTTATTGTCGATGCATGCGAAGTAAAATCATTGTTTAATAATTTCAAACAATCAGTGTGATTATGCAAAAAAACCTAAAACAGATTATAAGTTTTCTGCAAGTGGTTGATTCAGGATCATTTACCAAGGCAGCAGAGATTTTGGGTTTAAGTCGATCGATGGTGAGTATTGATATCAAGCATTTAGAACAGCATTTAAATGTGAGTTTGCTGATCCGTAATACGCGTAATATCGCACTGACTGAAATAGGCAAAAGCTTTTATGAGGATTTCAAACACATTCAATTGCAAATCGAAGAAGCTTTTGAGCGCAGTCAAAACTTAGCCACAAGTATCACAGGGATATTACGTTTTTCATCGACCAATGAATTTGGGCGGAAATTCATCTTGCCTTTGCTGGGGGAGTTTTGCCACCAATATCCTCAATTACAACTACAATATTCTTTTAATTCCTCTTTAGATGATTTGGTCACTGAAAAATTAGATTTGGTCATTCGGTTAGGAAACTTAAAAGACTCATCCATGCGGACACGAAAAATTGCTGAATATCCGATTTATTTAGTTGCCAGCCCTGAATTTTTAAAACGTTATCCGATCAATAGTATTGCTGATTTAGCACATGTTCCTTGGATTGGTCATCGTTTATTGAATTGGCAGGATGCGCAATATGTTTTACAAAATGATCAAGGTGAAAAACATACATTGCCTTTTGTTAGAAGTCAGTATGAATCTAATTCGGCAGAAGCGATACATCAGATGACACTTGCTTCATTGGGTGTTGCGATATCTCCAGCTTGGTTGGTCGATGAAGATATTCAGCAAAATCGTTTAACTCGGGTGTTAGCTGATTTTGATTTACCTGTACAAAACGTCCAATTGCTTTATCCGAATACGGGAACCTTGCCTGCAAAAACCCGTGTCTTTATCGATTTTTTGGTGCAACGACTGTGTATTTAATCATGTCAAAATATATGTTGATATTGAGAATAGATAAAATGCATGGTCAATTGTTAGACTAGATTTCGCCAGATCAATTGTTTATATAAAACCAACAGGATATCATCAAAAAATATCACAACTCATCTGTATACATCTCAGTAAAATATAGCAAGATGAGCTTCGGTCTAAAAAGAATCTATAAAATGGTGTTGATGTTCTATGCGTGAGCCGTCCTCCTATCCGCCAGTTTCTGTGCCCATGAATCAGCAAGCATTGATTCAAAAAGGTGATATTGCACCGCAAACGCTGGTTGCCTGTGAGGAATGTGACACGCTCTATCATCGAATTCAGCTGACCCAAGGTGAACGTGCTTATTGTCTCTGTTGTGGTGCTGAGCTTTATCGGCAAAGCAAGCCATTTAGTGTTTTATTGGCAATGGTCACAACAGCGCTGATCGTATTTGTGATTGCCAATAGTTTTCCGATTGTTAAGGTGGAATTGCAGGGTAATGATTCCCAGACAACCCTACTGGGTGCTGCATGGGCGATGTTTCATGCTGGGCAAGGGCCGGTAGGTGTGCTGATTCTTATCACGACTTTCGTGGTGCCTCTATTGGATTTGTTACTGCTGTTCTATGTCCTTTCATCAGTTCATTTCTGTAAAGTTCGGCCTCGTTATTTAGTTGCAGCATTTCGTACCTTGTTTTTATTTAGAACATGGGGAATGGTTGAGGTATTTTTGATTGGGGTATTGGTTACCTTGGTTAAACTGGTCGGAATGGTTGTGGTGATTCCAGGCGTTGCATTATGGGGATTCTCCATACTGAGTGTATTACTGGTTTATATTGCCTCAGTAAAAGTCAAAGATCTTTGGGATGAGATCGACAGGAGACTTACATGAAAACTGAACCGTCTCAGGCTAATTTTTCAAAATACTCAGCGAATATAGACAGTAACAATTCGCTGCAATATCCAAGAGCCAAAGATTTGTCTTTAGTGCTTTGTCATTGCTGTGGAACGCTCAATAAAGAGGTTCCAGAGGCTGAAGCAAAACACGCTTCACATTGCTTGAAATGTCATAGTGTGCTGCATCAACGTAAACCAAAGAGCTTAGACAGAACCCTTGCTTTGGTGATTGCTGCGAGTATTTTGTATATTCCAGCCAATGTACTTCCGATGACCGTCACAGATTCTTTGTTAGGTAGTCAGCAAGATACGATCATGAGTGGTGTGATCTATTTTTGGCAGAATGGGGATTATTTGGTTTCTGCTGTTATTTTTATGGCCAGTATCTTTATTCCCATGTTAAAACTTTTGATTCTGTGTTTTCTGTTGATTGCAGTAAAAATGCAGTCTTCTAAACGTTTGCATTTTTCACCTGAGCATTGCTCAATGCTTTATCGGATCGTTGAGTTTATCGGTCGATGGTCGATGATTGATGTTTTTGTGGTGGCTTTATTGACCGCCCTGATTCAGATTCAATCACTGGCAACTATTCTTGCTGGACCAGGCGCGGTTGCTTTTGGTGCAGTCGTGGTTTTAACCATGTTTGCTTCACTGAGTTTTGACCCGCGTATTATTTGGGATAATTATTCTGCTGCCCAGAATACGCGTAACAAGAACGGGCTTTCCCTGCAAGGCTCAGATGTGATTCACGTGGATCATCCTCCCTTGAATCATGATTTATCTAATTCCAGTCAATAAAACAATGATGGGTGTGTATGTCTGAAAATAAAACCAATAACGAAAGCTCAGATCATCAGGATCCTCATGCTGTAGATGAAACGCAGCAGATTTTACCTGAACCTGAGAAAAATAAAGGACGCTGGCGACCATCGTTGATCTGGCTGATTCCGTTTATTGCATTGCTGATCGGTCTGTCGTTGGCAGTCAAAGCGGTATTAGATACTGGTCCGACCATTAATGTTGCTTTTAGAACCGCTGAAGGGTTGGTTGCAGGTAAGACAACCGTTCGCTTTAAACAAGTGGATATCGGTCTTGTTCGCCAAATTGATCTTGCTGATGATCATTCACATGTTATTGCCAAAATTGAACTACGTAAGGATGCCAGTAATTTTGCTGCAAAAGATTCACGATTCTGGGTGGTTCGTCCTCGCATTGGTGCCAGTGGTGTTTCAGGAATTGATACCTTATTGTCGGGTGCTTATATTGAGGTTGATGGCGGTAAGGCTGAACAAAAACAGGATGAATTCACTGGCTTAGAAGTTCCTCCAGTCATTTCATCAGATGTACCGGGGAAAATCTTTTTCCTCAAAGCCAATAATTTAGGTTCACTGGATATTGGCTCTCCTATTTATTATCGTCAGATCAATGTGGGTCAAATTACTGCTTATCAATTGGCCAAAGATGGAAAGAGTGTTGAGCTACAGACCTTTATTCAAGCACCTTATGATAAGTTCGTGACAACCGATGCACGTTTCTGGCAGGCCAGTGGTGTCGATGTCAGCTTAAGTGCATCAGGATTTAAGCTAGATACCCAGTCTTTAGTGAGTATTATCGCAGGCGGTATTGCATTCGGTTATCCTGAGAATTCACATGCTGCTGTTGCTTCGGATCAAAGCCGTTTTAATTTATGGGATTCTCGTACTGAAGCATTGAAAGAGCCTGATGGAAATCCTCATCGCATTATTATGTATTTTGATCAGTCTCTACGTGGTTTGTCAGCAGGTGCACCGATTGACTTTATGGGAATTGAAATTGGTAATATACAGTCAATTAATGCTGAATTTGATGCAAATTACACTCAGATTCGTATGCGGGCTGAGGGGGTGATTTATCCATCTCGTTTAGCCAACGGTAAAGAGCTAGACCCTGATGGTGAAATTTTTAAACGCTTCATCGAAAGAGGCTGGCGTGCTCAAATGCGTACAGGAAATTTACTCACAGGGCAGAACTATATTGCCTTTGATCTATTCCCTAAAGCAAAACCAGCAAACTTAATCATCCGATCAAATGGTGTGATTGAGGTTCCAACCACACCAACCGAGTTGAAGGGATTACAAGCACAAGTATCGCAAATTGCAGATAAATTGAATAAATTCCCATTGGTAGAAATTGGGCAGGATGTACGTAAAACCCTCAATAATATGAACTCAGCGATTAGCTCAACAGATAAATTAGTGAAGCAGTTAGATGGTAAAGTTGCACCAGGACTACAAGCGACTTTGGATGATGTACGTAAAACCATGCGCTCTACTGAAACTATTTTGTCGAGTGACGCGCCAATGCAACAGGATGTTCGCCGTGCTTTACAGCAAATGACACGTGCTGCCGCATCTTTACAGTTAATGGCAGACTATATTGAACAACACCCTGAATCACTCATTCGTGGGAAAACGCCTGAGGTTAAAAATGGTAAATAAAAAAAATAGTCCACATTTTATGTCCTATTTACCGCAGTCTAGTCGAGCAGGTTGTGGACTGCTACTGGCCATTGTAGGTTTAATTGGCTGTTCCAGTTCGCCTACTCCAAATTACTATACCTTGACCCCAACAGTTAAACCCTTGGTGAGTTCAAATGTACGGGTAATTGAAGTACTGCCAGTGGGATTGCCAGACCGTTTAAACAGGGCACCCTTAGTCTTACAGGACAGCAGTGGTAAATCTAATGTATTGGATAATGAACGCTGGACGTCCACTTTGGCCGCTGAGTTACGTGATGGGTTGTCTGCAGGCTTACAACAGAAATTAGGTGCTGTAGATCGTTATAGTAGTGGTATGACTGGTGGTAAAGTGTCATACCGTGTTGCAACCGACTTTTCTCGGTTTGATATTATCGAACACTCCAACACACGTTCGTTAATGGGAGCGATGAATCGGGATATTGAGGTGGCGGTTGCTTGGATTATTAAACGTGATGATCCAGCCCGCCCCTTAAATCAGCCAACAGCAACACACAATGCTGTGTTGCCCAACCGACAACTCAGTTGTCGAATGGCATTTACCGACGCAGTTGGTGCAGATGGCAACAAAATTGTTGATATAGTCAGTGTTTCACGGCAGTCATTGAGTAAGGTGGTTGAAGCGATTGCCGCTTCTGTAGTTGCAACAGAAGCCAATAAAGCTGTGGTGATGGAAGGGGTGACCTGTTCCTAAGCAAGCACTAAAAAAAGCACCCCAGTTTTAAATAAAATCTGAGGTGCTGTTAAATTTGATTCAGTGTTAACAATCTAAAAAATTGAATATTTACAATTGCTTAAATATTAAACCATCGCTGGATCACTGACAGAATCTGCTCCTGTTTCAACGCGTCCTGCAAAGCGTCGATAAAACTTAGTATCCTGAGTACAAGTTACTGCAAAATCATACCATTGCCATGTATCTTTCAGTTCCCAATGTCGTGTTGATGTTTGACCTGCTTTTACAGTGATTTTTAACGCTGCGTCACTACGATAGACGACTGGATTAATGACCAGTTCAACATCTTTTGTGCCCGTATTGGTCAGGTCTAAATAAACATTACCATTGGCAATATCATAACACACACGAATTTCAGGATTGATTTGCAGGGTTTGATTACGATTTAAATCACCTTTGAAATGGCGATGAAAACCATTCGGTCCCATTACCCAAAGATCATACAAACCTTGATTATCCTTTTTCACATTCCAAACATCATCCAGTGTTTTACCCGCTTCTACAATGTAACGACGTGGGACACGGCTGAGATTTAACTTGTCATAGACATGAAAAACTGCGCCTTGAGTCCCTGTATTTGAGAACATGAGTTTAACTGTTCCATCATTTTGACAACGTGCACTGGTGTGTAATTCATAAGGCAATGCTTTAGACGGGCGAATACCACTGGCTTGAATTGGAAGTTGTAAATTGGTTGGAATCGGAACATTGGGCAGCTTTTGTTGAGCTGAACGAAGTTGATCTGCTTGCTCACGGGTTTGTTTACCTGTTAATTCTGGCAGAACATCTTCATTTGGGGTTTTAAAATTAAATGCTGAGGTTAAATCACCACAAATGGCACGACGATAAGGGCTGATATTCGTTTCTTTTACCCCAAAGCGTTGTTCTAAAAACATTAATACGGACGTATGATCAAACACTTGAGAGTTAACCACACCACCACGACTCCACGGTGAAATTACAAAGAGTGGTACTCGTGGGCCCGGTCCATAAACACCATTGTCTTTTTTAGGCTGGCTGTTGCTTCCTAGTGGCGCATCATGTAGATAATATTCATACTGCATATCAGCTTGGCTAAGTGTGGATTTACCTGCATACGTATTGTCTGCTTGTAAGGTCGGTGCTGATGGAGACGGAACATGGTCAAAATAACCATCATTTTCATCAAAATTGATCAAGAAAACGGTTTTACTCCAAACCTCTGGCACTGCTGTTAAAGCATCTAAGATTTCTTGAATAAACCAAGAACCTTGTACTGGGCTTGATGGACCTGGATGTTCACAATAGATGGATGGTGCATTGATCCAAGACACTTGGGGAAGTTTGCCTGTTTTGATATCATTTTTAAAAGCATCTAAAAACTCTTCGGGTTTATTGCCGGGCAGAGTGTTTGCGATACCTTTATACAGTGGATTTTTAGCATTATCGGTTGTGGCATCATAAGCTTTATAAGGTAACGGTTGCGCTGCTTTATTGTATGGGCTATTCGGCGCACCACCACTTGAAACTGGGTAACCTGAGGCAATATTGGCTTTTTTAAAGGTACGGAATGCACCGAGCATGTTATCACCCCATTCATCCGGCATATTTTGATAGCAAATCCAGTTAACACCTGCCTCTTCTAAACGTTCAGCATAGGTTTTCCAAGTGTAGCCGACATCAACGTTTTTGGGATCACCATCAATCCAATCCCATTCATTATTCACAAACGCAGTACTGGTCGGTACTGCACCATTGGTGCCCGTTAAATGAAATGAACGATTGGCATCTGTACCCGTGTGCATTGAACAGTGATACGCATCGCAAATGGTAAAAGCATTGGCTAAAGCAAACTGATAAGGGATTTCCTGCTCTTTAAAATAACCCATTGCATAATCAGTTTTATGGGTGGGCCAGTTTGACATACGGCCGTTGTCCCATGCTTTTTGGCTATCCACCCAAGTATGATTTGTACCGGGTGCACGTTGTGCATTATTACTCGATCCATCTAAATGAAAAGGTGTTAATAAAGCACCATTACTTCGTTGTTGTTGCCATACAGTACGATCATTTTGCAAAGGAATGGTTAAGCGGTCGGCAAAACCACGAACGCCTTTTAGTGTACCAAAATAATGGTCAAATGAACGGTTTTCCTGCATCAGGATAACCACATGTTCGACATCCTGAATGGTTCCTGTTTTATTATTTGCAGGAATAGCCAATGCTTTTTGAATGCTGGCTGGAAATGTAGATAAGGCAGCAGCACCAAAACTTGTTTTAAGTGTATTTGCTAAAAATTGACGACGATTAATCACAATATTTCCCTTTGGTATTTTTATGTTTATGGTGCGCAACGCATTAATGGTTTTTTAGATCCATCAGGCTGTGTGGTGGTCTTATCATCATTTGAATCATTACAAGCTGTGAGTGCTAGTAAAATGGGGAAAATATAAATGTACGATAGCCATTGTTTTGATTTTCTTAACATGTGTTTCATCCATTATAAAGATGCCCACACATTAGACAGCGCTTGTGACAGCAAGGTGTCACCTTTATGACAAATCATTGACATGGCAATAGCGTTAGAAATCGAGACAGAAATCCAGATAGAAATAGAAAATAAAATTGGAAAAGCTTAATCGGTTTTGATGGAGAGGTTAGAGGGGAATGTTTAATTTTAATTTGAACTGTTGTTGAAATCTAGATATCAATTCAGTATTTTTATTTTAAGTGGTTAATTTTATTGTTTATATTTTATGGGGTGCGTAATCATGCATCTGGTCAAAAAGTGATGGATGAAAACAGTTTTTAAGTTTTTTTACTTAGATCGATTGTCTTTATAGGAACAGGTCTGTCATTTAAGGACAACCTGAAGCTTTAACGTATTCACATCATTGACAAGATCAACATGGATCATTATTTTAACTTATCAAGTTCTTTTTTAGAACTTGTTATTTTAAGATAAATTCTTGAGGTGAACCATGTCTATATCAGCGGTGAAAGAAAAATCAAAGCAAAAAACACCTGCATCATTTCCAGTACGTCGTATGGATTATGAATTTCAGGATATGCCCAAGTATTGGTGTAATGACGAACCAACCTTTACCCATTACTTCACAGGTTTATCGACGCTTTTTCCTGAAGGTGAGTCGTACTTTGTCCGTTCAGTGCGCGCTTTGCGTGAAAAAATTAAAAACAATCCACAATTAGATCGTGATATTGGTGCCTTTATTGGACAAGAAGCCATGCACTCTAAAGAACATCATGCTTTTCATGTTAGTGCACAACAATATGGTTTAGATCCTGAATCTTTAGAAAAAGTCACAGGAATCATATTAAAAGCGATTGAACGCACTTTCCCTAAGAAATGGAATCTCTTGGTGACTGTGGGTCTAGAACATTACACCGCAGTTTTGGTGGTAGAAATGATGAAAAATGTCAATGAGTTAATGACCGATACTACCATTCGTAATTTATGGTTATGGCACAGTGTAGAAGAAACTGAACATAAGGCCGTGGCTTATGACATGTATGAATACTTATATGGCAAGGGCTTAGATGCCTACATTCCTCGCGTAGCGATTTTTACATTTAGTCTTGTGCTGATCACGCTATTTTCTAATGTATATCAAGTGGTGTTGATGTCGAGAGATAAACAATTATTAAACCTTAAGTCTTGGACTAAGTTTGCTGGGTTTACAGTGCAAGCCTATCGTAAGCTGGTACCGCAATTTTTCTCTTATTATCAGTTTAATTTTCATCCGAATGATACCGATGAATCTGAAATTGTCGCACAAACTAAAGTAAAAATTGGTTTATCCCCTGAACAATCAACATTTATTCAATAAATATTTATCAAAATAGGAAATAGTGATGAACCCACTCAATATGACGGGTCTGGAAATTATGCAAGCATTCCAAAAAGGACTGGTGCCAGCGCCTGGTATTGCAAAAACTATGGGAATGGAGGAAGTAGGAGACGTTGAATACGGTCGGATTGTATTTATCGCAATTGCGGATGAACGTCATAGCAATCCATTGGGTGGGGTACATGGTGGTTTTGCTGCAACTGTACTTGATTCGGCTACAGGTTGTGCCACCCATACAGTATTAGCTGCGGGTGAAGGTTATGGAACAACAGATCTGGCGATAAAAATGTGCCGGCCGATGCCGTTTAATAAAAAGCTGATTGCAGAAGGAAAAGTGATTAACGTAGGGAAAAATTTAGTTATATCTGAAGGTTATCTTCGAGATGAAGATGGAAAATTGTATGCACATGCCACAGCAACCAATATGATCATCCGTCGTTGAAAGACTTTGTTTCTGCATCATGGATTTGAACCAGAATTTTTGGATCATGGCTTTTAATTCAGGTTTTTTGATTTATCGCCTTTGAATCAGGTCTGTGATGTATTAAGCGTTGATCTTGTGATGTCGCTCTTCAAATGTCAATCGACCCAAAGTTAAGCTGAGAATATAAAATGAATCCAGTTGTATTACATCAATGGGAAATTTCACCATTTTGCCAAAAAGTTGCCAGAATGTTGCAATTTAAAGGGATTGCTTATCGGACTGTGGATTATAACGGTGTACTGGGTGCAAAGGTGCCAATGCTCAGTAAAGCAGGCAAGATTCCGGTACTAGATATTGATGGTCAACGTATTCAGGACAGTACACGTATTGCGCGTTATCTAGATGAGGCTTACCCAGCTTTACCACGGTTATATCCTATTGATCCCTTACAAAAGGCTTATGTTGAACTTTGGGAAGATTGGTCAGACGAGTTGTTATATTTCTATGAAATGCACTTTCGTGTGAATGATGCTGATGCCTTAGATTATGCGGTTGAAATGAGTGCAAAAGGTCGCCCCAAACATGAAATATATCTGTTAAAACCCTTGCTCAAAGCAACATTAAACCTGCAACTTAAAATGCAGGGTACAGGTCGTATGGCTAAGCAGGATATTGAAGCGGAATTTACTCGTCATTTAGAGCGTATCGAATTGGTGTTGGCGCAAACAGGATGGCTGGTTGGCGAGGTTAAAACACTGGCTGATATTGCAGTAGGTTCGCAGCTTTTAGAGATTGTCCGCACCAGTAAAATTTGGGGCGCTAAAATTAAAGCTTATCCTTCTATTGCTCAATGGTTAGACTTGCTATGAATACGCAGAATGCAACATCTCAAAATATAGCAACACTTCCATGTGTGGTTGTTATGGGCGTAGGGGCTGAACAAGGAATTGGAGCAGCAGTTTGTCGTCGTTTTGCTCAAGAAAAATTAAAAGTACATGTTGTGGGGCGTACTTTAGCGAAAGTGCAAGCCGTGGCTGATTCAATCAATGCGCAAGGTGGACACGCCGTAGCACATGCTTTGGATGCTGAAAATGAACAACAAGTGCAGACTTTTTTTGCGGAGAGGAATGCGCAAAAGGAGCATCTCGTCGCTGTTATTCACAATGTGGGGGGCAATATTCCCTCAATTTTTTTAAAGACCTCTCTTCAATTTTTTACTCAAATGTGGCGTTCTACTTTTTTATCGGCTTTTTTAGTGTCGCAACAAGCCTTAAAAATCTTTGAACAACAGCAATATGGCACGTTGATTTTTACTGGGGCAAGTGCATCTCTTCGTGGTAAACCTTTTTTTGCGGCATTTACTATGGGCAAATCCGCATTACGCACCTATGCACTGCATCTCGCCCAGATATATAAGCCTCAAAATATCCATGTTGCACATATTATTGTTGATGGCATGGTCAATGGTGATCGGGTCAATAAGGCTGTATTAGGTTTAGGACGCTTACTGAGACTAACACGAGGCACAGGTGGATTAAATATCGAAGCGATTGCTGAGAATTATTGGATGCTTTATCAACAAAATCGTGATTTATGGACCCATGAACTGGATTTACGTCCTTATCAGGAGAAATTCTAATATGTACAATTTAATTCCTCCATTGCTGAGAAAAAAATCCAAACTACAGGGCTGTATTGTTGTTATTGGCAATGAAACCCACTCGCTCAGCCAGCTTTTTGTGGATCAAGCACATAACAGGGCAATGCCTGTATATCAAGTTCAGCATGATCCTATGCAAACCAATCTAAAGATTGAGCAACAAGATTCAGGTCTAAAGCGGGTTCGTTTGAATCTGATCAATCCGACTGCTTTAAAAAACTTAGTGGGCTATATTCACCGCACAGGGCATTCAGTTGAACTGTGTATTTTCCAAGCTGATTTTTCAAAATCATTGTCGAATTCCGATGCTTCAGCCCAACAGATCGAACAACTTTGGCAAAACACTGGTTTGGCTGCGGTAAATATTTCCCAAGCGATCATTCGACAGATGCTGATTAAGTCACAAGGAACTTTGATCTTTCTAGGAACACAGCCCAACCTGATCGCTGAAAATAATGGCTTAACTCAGAGTATGTTTGCCAGTATTCGGGCATTGGCACAATCTTTGGCAAGAGAGTTTCATCCTAAAGGTATCCATATCACTTATTGTATGTTGGAAAGTTGGGATAGTCAGAATATTGCCTTGATGGATTCGGTTAAAAATATGTGTTGGCATCTTTATCACCAACCTGATTCAACTTGGAGTCAGGAATTGAGTGTTGGTGTATAAATGCTATGGGGATTAATGCGAGAGAGCGCTAGTTAATCATATCCATCCCAAGCAGCGTGATTCAAACTTCAAAGCAATCGATTATCCTGAAACAATCGTACAATCCATTCGATAAAAACTTTTTGTCGTGGTGAAACCAGTGTTTTTGATGGATAAAGTAAAGAAATAGGCAGGGATGGAACAGGATAGTCAGTTAAAATTTGACAAAGTGTGCCTTGTTCTAGCTCAGATAAATAACCATAACGTGGTGCTTGGATGATCCCAAAATGCTGTTTGGCTGCTGCTGCATAGGTATTTGCACCATTGACTTGAATCTTCAACGGCAACTCAAAAACCTGTGTTTTCTTGCCTGTCAGAAACTCAAGCGGCAGTGGCTTTTGTCGAGCAGATGAATAAAATCCGACCATAAAATGTGCTTGCAGATCTTCTAAGCGTTGTGGTGTGCCATATTTTTCTAAGTATTTTGGACTGGCTAAAGTCACTTGTTGAATATCGCCCAGATGCCTGACAATTAACTCACTGTTATTGAGCTGACCTATACGAATCACACAATCAATGCCTTCTTTTATCAGATCTACATAACGGTCGCTTTCGGTGAGTTGCAACTGTATCTGTGGAAACTCTGTTAAAAAATCATCTAATTTTGGCAGAATAAAATACGCAGCAAAAATACCATGAACTGCGATTTTTAAAGGCCCTTGAGGTTTTGCATCAAGAAAATCATGATCAGACTCATTGATATAACCTAAGATATATTTGCAACGCTCATAATAAATATGGCCTTCATCTGTTGCTTTTACCTGACGAGTTGTACGCAACAATAAGCGCGTATTGAGTTGGAATTCTAATTGTTTAATTGCATCAGTCAGCGTTGAGCGTGGCAGGTTTAAGATCTGCGCAGCTTTGGTAAAACTTTGTTGTTCTACCACATTGACGAAAGCAGACATTGCATTGAGTTTATCCATACGCCATTCCAATTGTTCGATTTATTCGGATAAAGATGTCAGATTTAACTAGATTATCTGGTTTTATCTGAACAGTATCATAGACGCGATTAGAGGTATATTTTATTCCATGAGGTCATCACCATGCATACAACAGGTCAAACACAGCAAGAAAAAGTGATTTTAATTACAGGCGCTTCTCGCGGGATTGGTGCATTTACTGCCAGCTTATTGGCTCAGCAAGGCCATAAAATCATTATTAATTATGCCAGTAATGATAAAGAGGCGGAGCATGTTTTGAGCAGTATTCAAGCGTTAGGCGGAACAGCGAGTTTATTTAAAGCCAACATTAGCCATTCTAATGAAGTGACTGCATTATTTGATTATGCAATTCAAACCTATGGTCGATTGGACGTGCTGATTAACAATGCAGGGATTTTGAAATTAAGTAAGATTGAACAATTAGACGATGAAAGTATTGATCAAGTTTTAGCAATTAATATTAAAGGCCCTTTATATACCATGCGTGAAGCTGCTAAGCGACTGCAAAAGGGCGGTAAAATTATTAATTTATCTAGCAGTGTAGTGGGGATGAAGCTCGAAACTTATGGTGTTTATACTGCATCAAAAGCTGCCATAGAATCCTTAACGGCTATTTTAGCCAAAGAGTTAAGAGGAAAAAATATTACGGTAAATGCAATTGCACCTGGGCCTACGGCAACTGAACTTTTCCTTGAAGGCAAAAGTGATGCATTGATTGCTCAGTTAAGTAAAGCTGCACCTTTAGAGCGTTTAGGCACTGTAGAAGATATTGCCGCAGTGCTGGATTTCGCCGTAAATGAGGCGAGTAATTGGGTCAATGCCCAAGTCCTTCGAGTCAATGGTGGGATCGTTTAATTCCATAGGGAAAATCCGGACCCAAGTCTTTAATGGGGGGCGATAGAGGATAATCACTTTATTTATCTGCTATCGCCCCAGATTCTGATGAGATCAAGGTCTGTGAGAATCAAGGCTATACAAATTATTTTTTATAGGCTTTCGCTTGGGTTAAATATTTTTCCATTTCTTCATCTGGAACCATTCCTCCTCCAGTCCCCCAGACAATATGATTGGCATTTTCCAATTGCTGTTGGCTAAAGTGATGTAGCGCGGCATAGTCTTGATGTTGATTGGTCAAAATTGGTCCAAGCATACCCGCCAACGCAGAAGGTTCTAATTTAAGCTGTTCTGCATCATTGAGCATGCCCAAGAGTACATACATAGTTTCATCCGTTAATGTATAAAAACCGTCTAATAACCTTTGCATGGCTCGACCCACAAAGCCAGATGCTCGCCCAACAGCGAGACCATCAGCAGCAGTGATATTGTCTATACCCAGATCTTGAACTGAAATTTCATCATGTAAACCTGTTGCAACACCGAGTAACATACATGGTGAATGGGTCGGCTCGGCAAAAATACAATGTACATGATCACCAAAAGCCATTTTTAAGCCAAATGCAACGCCACCGGGGCCTCCGCCAACACCACAAGGTAAATAAACAAATAAAGGATGTTGTTGATCAACCAAAATTTTTTTTTGTTCTAATTGCTGTTTTAAACGTTGCCCAGCAACTGCATAACCTAAGAATAAGGTTTGTGAGTTTTCATCATCGATAAAAAAACAGTTTGGATTTTCTAATGCTGCTTTTCGGCCCTGTTCCACGGCAACACCATAATCTTCAGCATATTCAACTACTGTGACATTGTGCGCACGTAACTTATCTTTTTTCCATTGACGTGCATCTGCTGACATATGCACAGTCACATCAAAGCCTAATTTTGCACTCATGATGCCAATAGAAAGGCCTAGATTTCCAGTAGAACCGACCGCAATACTGTATTGACTAAAAAACTGTTTAAACTCTGGACTATTCAGTTTTGCATAATCATCTTCAATGTTTAGGCGTTGTGCTTGAATCGCAAGCTTTTCAGCATGACAAAGCACCTCATAGATGCCACCACGGGCTTTGATTGAACCCGATATTGGAAGATGACTGTCTTTTTTAAGCCATAATTGACCATGGATCGCTTGCCCAAAATGCTGTTCCAACTGTTGCTGCATTTGAGGAATAGCTGTCAGTTCGGATTCTATAATACCTTGGGATACTACTGTTTCTGGAAAAGCTTTCATCAAATAGGGTGCAAAGCGTGTCAAACGTGCACTGGCATCATCAATATCTTTTTGCTTCAACCCGACATAGGGCAGCCCTTCTACCAGTGAGGTAAAATTGGGATTAAACCATGCCACTTCTTTGAGTGCGATAAGGTCTTTAACAATCGGGTATTGGGCAATCAGCTGATGAATCTGTTGAGCGTTCATAAAATACTCCTAAAGGCTTAAATAAAATGAGAAAGCAGGAAGGTGCAGCCCAATGCGGTGAGCGAGGCAAGAAAAGTTGCAGAGGTATAGTATTTAAAGGTTTCGTTTAATGTAGCACCACAGTATTGTTTGACTAACCAAAATAAAGAGTCTGTCACAATGGTAAAACCGATGGCACCTGAACCAATCGCAATCGCCATGATCTCGGGACTAATATTAGGGTAGAGCGTTAACATCGGTGCAACGATAGCGGTTGCACCCATCATTGCAACAGTTGCAGAGCCTACAGCTGCATGTAAAATCAGAGCAACCAACCACGCAAGTAAAATTGGATGCATATGCAAGTGGGAAAGCGTGACTGCCATTGAGTCAGCTAAACCACTGGCTTTTAAAATACTGTTAAATGCACCGCCAGCCCCAATGATGAATAGGATGTTGGCAATTGAAGAAAAAGAGTCTTCGGTGGCTTTTAATAAACTTCCCATCTGCATATTACGGCGTAGACCGAGGGTGTAGTAAGCAACAAATACCGCAATAAACATCGCGGTGATCGGATTGCCGATAAAGCCTAAAATGTGTGAAAGCTGAGTGGATGTATGATTATTTAATTCAGCCACTGTTTTGATTAACATTAACCCGATTGGAAGAAATACCGTAAATAAGGTGATTTTTAAAGAAGGTAAGTTGTGTTCTTCTTTTAAGGTAAGCTTTGAAAATTCGACAGGTACGGCTTTAAACGGTAAACGTTGACCAACTAATTTTAAAAACAATGGGCCACCAACCAGTGCAGCGGCTAAACCCACCATTAAGCCAAAAATAATCACGGTACCGACATCAGCCCCTAGTTTATTGGTGACATAAAGTGCGGCAGGGTGAGGCGGTACCACACAATGTACAGCCATTAATGCGGTGCATAATGGAATCGCCAATTTAAACAAAGAGGTTTTGGTATGCTGCGCTATAGAAAAAGCCAAAGGAATTAATAAAACTACACCAACTTCTACAAATAAAGTGATACCACAAAATAGCCCAATCAGCACCATGACCACATCACTGGATATCCAGTGACATCGTTGCAAAGACAGGGCGATACGTTCAGCAGCACCAGAGATTTCCATCATTTTGCCGAGAATAGTACCCAGTGCAATGACTGTGGCAAGGAAACCCAAGGTGCTTCCGATCCCATTTTCAATTGCATTGACCATATCCAGTAATGGCATTTTCATTGCTACACCGACAAAGAAACTTGCCAGAAGTAAAGCTAAAAAGGGATGCAGTTTAAATTTTAAAATAGTGAAAATAATTAACCCGATACTGGTTAATAATATACCGACATCCACGAAATTGGTTTCCATACCATATATCTCTGTGACAAAAGTTGTTCTTGGTCTATTGAAGTTAAACCAGAGAAATCCGTCAAACGATGATATTTGATCTACGGGTTAAAATAATTCACTTGAAAAATAAATCCTAAATAAATTTTGATTTTTAAATGATTTATACGTTATTTATATGGGCATAGGACAGCAAGAAGCATGTGATCAATCATTTTGTTTCAGCAAAAAGGAAAAATGCATGACCACCGCACATAAAAATCTAACTGGTTTTCAGCTCTCAAAACTGTATACATTTGAAGTTGCGGCAAGACATGAGTCTTTTGCACTCGCCGCTGAAGAACTGTCTTTAACCCCAAGTGCGGTAAGTCACCAAATTAATTTGTTAGAAAAAGAACTTAATATCAAACTGTTTTTACGTTTGCATCGTAAAGTAAAGTTAACCACTGAGGGACAGCGGATTTTAGCTGCTTTACAATTTTCATTAGACTCGTTAAATGTTGAAATTAAGGCACTGCAAAATCAGCAACTTGTCGGCTCACTCACGATTTATGCGAGACCATCGATTGCTCAGTGTTGGTTAGTGCCCCAATTGCCTGATTTCATCCAACGCTATCCATTGATCCAACTTTCAGTTTTAACGGGTAATGAGGATGTAAATTTTCAACGTAGCGGAATTGATATTGCGCTTTATTTTGACAATCAACCGTCTTTTCAGTTGAATTATCAGTATTTAATGGACGAATATATTATCCCCGTATGTAGTCCGGCATATGCTGAAAAATTTAACCTCTACGATCATCTAGACAACTTAAAAAACTGCACATTGCTGCATGACTGCCAAGCATGGAGTAACGGCACAGGCGCAGATGAATGGAACAGTTGGACGCAGCACTTTAATGTAAATATGGATCATTCTTCAGAGATGAGTTTTGACCGATCTGATCTGGCTTTAATAGCTGCTAAAAATCACTTGGGTATTACCATGGGGCGTAAAAAGCTCGTAGAAAAAGACTTAGAAAGTGGTGAGTTGGTAATGCCATTTAAAAATATGTATTTAAAATGCGATCAGCATTACTATATTACGTCATTGAAAAATAATGAATTACCTAAAGTTAAAGCATTTAGTGACTGGATAAAAGCACGAGCAAACTCAGAGATTGGGTATCAATGAAAAAGCTTTGAATAAAAATAACAAAATCAATTTTACGCTAAAACGTAAAAATTAATTTTTTGCCGTTAGAACTTTTATAAGACTTGATTATTATGGTTAATAGACTTCTTTCATAAGTCCTTTTTAAAACCATAAATCAACATAAAAGCGCCCTCATCCTAGCCTTCTCCCAAAGGGAGAAGGAACTTTCAATACCAATATGATTCACTCCACATGATCATTATTTGATTTATGAAAGATCTTTAATATTTGAGTGTTTATATTTTAATAACGCTAATCTAAATAAAAAATTGAACAAAGCTAAATATAACGAGAAATTAAAGAGATATAAAAAGGAAAGATGCTATAAGTTTTTATATTATAAAAATAGAATAATTGGGGTGGAAAAGCTAAACGGAAAATGACATTGTAAAACTATAAACAACAACAAAATATACGAATTCTAAGGCAATAAGATCATCCAAAAATACAGATTCTCACTTAAAATCATGTACAAATTTTGATAAAAGAGTTAATTTTTAATTATAAATATTTATTATTTTTCAATATCTTAATTATTTTTTTTGATGCTTTAAAATACATCTGGTAGTACTGTTATTGTAAATGATATTGTTATTGATTATTATTCTCATTTGATAGATTGTATGTGTATATTTGTAATCCATGTTTTGACTCCCGATTTGAACATATTGGATGAGTCTAAATATACACATTTAATGATGATTAATATCATTTAATAAGGTTTCTCCCTCATGAATTTAAACCCTGTTGCGCTATATAATATAGCCAAGTCTGATACTGTGGTTTTAAAACCACGTTATTTGTCATTATGTTTGCTTGCGTTAATGACAGCAAGCATCACTACGGTAGGCTATGCAGAAGAGAATAATTCCGAAAAGCGTAAATTGGAAAAGAATGAGAATGCTTTGACGACGATTACGGTCTATGCCGAATATAAAAATGATGCGCCTGTTTCTCGAACTTCAATCAACCGAGAAAACATGGATAAGACGGGCGTAACCGATATGGCCGGTATAGTGAAATATTTGCCTTTGGTCAATGCACCGTTTTCCGTTGGAGGGAGTGGAACATTTTTTGATGGTACTGGCACCAGTAGTTATAACATCCGTGGTATAGATGCAAATCGAATTGGCTTAGATGTAGATGGGATAGATTTAGCAGAGGCAACAGTAAGTACTTATATACCACCTAAAAGCATGAGCAAGCGCGGTGCTGGTCGGGATTATATTGAACCAGAGATGTTTACCAGTGTCGATATTGTTTCAGGAACAACTGATGTATCAACAGATGGTATTGGTGGTCGGGTTTCTTTTAAAAATAAATCACCAGAAGATTATTTGGTTGATGGTAAAACCGCCGCTGGAACATTAAAAGCAGGTTATAGCTCTGCGGACAGCGCATGGTTAAGTTCTGTGACAGGCGCTGTCGGCAATGATAATCTCAAAGCACTTGTGGCTTATGCACATCGTGAGGGGAGTGAAACTAAACCAAATTCAAAAACGGCAGCTTTTCCAGCAGATTGGACCTCGGATGCAGTGCTTACCCGATTATTGTGGAATCTATCTGACCAACACCAACTCAATTTTACTGCGGATTATTATAAGAAAAAGTCTGACACAGATAATATTGCAGCCGATTTATTCTCTAATTTTAAGAGCGATGCAAAACAACACCAAGATATAGATCGAACACAATTGAGTATTGATCATATTTATCGACCGAATGACTTTGTGCTCTTTGATACATTAAACAGTAAAATATGGTATCAGGAATCGAACAATGATACTGATACTTCATTTATGAATAGTGCGACAGTTGCACGTGATTTTTCAACCACTTATAAAGAGAAAAATACTGGTATAAAAATTGAAGCAAGCAAAGAACTTACTAACCAAAAGCTTAAATATGGCATTACAGCAGACAAGAAAGATTACGCAAGTACTAAATTAGATCTTCGTAATGGCGTTCCAATTACAAGCATATATCAAGGTAGTTATTTATTAAATTCTGAATTAAAACGTTACTCTGCTTATGTTGCTGATGATATCCGATTGGATGTATTGGGACGAGATTTAACTCTAACTCCAGCGATTCGTTTTGAACGTCAGGAGTTTAGACCTGAAATTACCTCTTATAGTGATATACAAGCCAAAGACTATAATTATGTTTCGCCAAGTTTTTCTGCAAGTTATCAGTTTACCCCAGATAATTATAGCTATTTAAAATATTCAAGAGGTAATCGTATTCCATCGCCAACTGAAATTGGCGGGATTTATCAAACAATGTTAGCTAATCCTGCTTATATTGTGGTGGGTAATTCGAACTTAAAAAAAGAAACCAGTGATGCTTTCGAAGTGGGTTTAAGAAACACCTCAATTGAAGGGATTAAATTTGATTTGACAGGTTTCTACAGCAAATACAAAGGTTTTATCGACTACTTTAACTATGGCAATACACCTCAATATCCTTTTGGCTACTATCGTGCAGAAAACTTGGCTAATGCACAGATCTGGGGTGGAGAGCTTTCAACACGAATTGACTTAGGTCAGTTTATTCCAAACTCAGATGGCTATAGTCTTGCACTTGTTGCAGGTAAAACCAAAGGCTCGGCAAAAAATAAAAATGGCGGAAAAAGTGGCGTAAATTCCGTTCAGCCAGAAAAAGGCAGCTTTACCTTTGCTTATGATGATCCAAATAAAGTCTTTGGTTTAGGTATGACTGCAACTGCTGTTGGTGGAAGGATGGCAACGCGAGATGTCAGTTCTTATCAGGATGATATCAAATATCAGAATGTGGCAGGTTATACCGTATTTGACTTATCCGCATATTGGAATGTGACCAAGTTTACCAAGCTGAACGTAGCATTGAATAACATCTTTGATAAGACCTATTGGGATTATGCTGCTGTGGGAACAATTACAGGAGCGAATCAGGCTAGTGTAATCGATCGTGCTGCTGAACCAGGACGTAATGTTGTGGCAAGTATTGAATTTAAATATTGATTTTTTAAATAGCACAATGGAAAGAATTTTTTAATTCAACAAATATTCACCTACAAGGAAACGAACATGAAAAAATTGGCGCTATGGATGACCAGTTTAACTGCAATGGCAACTGCTGGTTCAGCGATTGCTGAAACAGTAGATCAACCCAATGCTTATCAACAGGCATATGCATTGTATGTGCTTTACCATCCTAATAATAAAGAGCAGAACAGTAGCACCTTAATTAAACAATATACTCAGGACTATGCCGAATTGTTTAAGGCGAATAAAAAAGTCAATCAAGTGCAGTTTGTTCAATACGAGCAAGCTCGTTTAGAGCCATTACTTAAACAGCGCCGTGAAATGTCAGAAAAACAGGCGCATGTACGTTATGGCATTCTCGATAATAATAAAGACCAGAAACTGACTTTAAAGGAATTTCAGGAGACAGGTTTAAAAACCTTTAATGAGTTTGATAAAAACTTGGATGGTTTAGTAAATGCAGAAGATGCCAAATTAGCGGGCAATAGTAATGCAACGCATGATGGATTACGTATGAAACTACCAATTTCAATGCCAATGCCTAGCAACATCAACGAATTTATTAGTCAATATGGTCAAGGGAAAAACTATGTAACGCTTGGAGATTATCTAACAGCGCGTGACAAACAATATTTTGCAACCGATGCGAATGGTGATCATATTGTCACTGAAAAGGAATATGTGGATGAGTTTATGCAACGTTTTGATGCCAATATTGCAACAGGTAAAGTCAAAATGCAGGAAACGGCAGCACAACAATTTCAAGTGATTGGTAAAGGTAAAACAACAATTCAAGCCAGTGATATTCAAAAATTTGCTAAAAATATAGATCAAGCGATTAGCAAATAAATTATAGTCAATACCTAATAAACAGTTTCTCGGTCATCTTGAGGATGATCGAGAAATTTTTTTATTTAAAAGTGATAAGTTTTTGATAAAATTATAATAATTTTGAATTAAATTTTGTTTAAGATTTACCATATATCCCATTCGAGTATGTTGCGTAGTCTTATAAATAAGTTGGATAAATTAAAAAATTAATTAAAAGGGCAAACAGAGCGCTCATTTGCTTTATTTTTTGCTATGATATTGCTAATAATTCTCATTATCGTTAAATATGTCTGATCCTATTAGCATGCTATATCGTCATCACCATTCTTGGTTATATCAATGGTTAAAACGTCGCCTCAACCATAGTGAAGATGCCGCTGATTTAGCCCATGATACTTTTCTGCGTATCTTAAAGCGTAAAGATGAATTGTATTTTGATCAGCCGCGTGCAATTTTAACCACAGTTGCCAAGGGAATTTTGATTAATTGGTATCAACGTAAATCGATTGAAAAAGCCTATTTAGAGGCGATTTCAAGCAGACCTGAATATGATGAAATTACACCTGAGCAAAAAATATCAGCAATTGAATCTTTATGTTTGATTAATCAATTACTCAATCAATTGCCTGAGCGCCAGCAACAGGTCTTTATTTGGTCACAATTAGAAGGGTTGACCCAACAGGAAATTGCAAAACGCTTAAATATTTCTACCCGTACGGTAATGCGTGATCTGGTCTCAGTGTTGAGCCAATGTTTAGCTGTTATGGATTAATGCCTGCATGTTGCATGATCAAATTTATCGAGAAACAGCGCAATGGATCATTAAAATCCAACACGCCCCCCTAAATGAAACTGAACAGCTTGAATTTGAAAAATGGAAACAGCAAAGTTCCCAACACCAAGCTGCATGGTCTAAAGCCGAACGCTTATTGTATAGCCTTGAGGAATTTCCCGAAGATGGGCAACAGCTGATTCAGCAAGGCAAGAAAAATGCCCAATTTAATTTAACCAAACAATTGTTGCTTGCCTGTTTTCTGTGTTTTGGCAGTGTCATGCTATGGAACTCGGATTATCGCTATAGATGGTTATCGGATTATCGTACTGCGGTGGGTCAGCAGAAACAGCTTGAACTGGAAGATGGGACACAACTTCAATTAAATACCCATACGGCTTTGGACGTGCGTTATACAGCACATCAACGTATTGTAAAATTACATTATGGTGAAATACAAATACGTACGGCCAAAGAAAAAAATCATGCTTATCGCCCATTCTTGGTCGAAACTGAATCGGCAAATCTGCAAGCACTTGGCACTGTATTTAATGTTCAGTATTTCAACAACAGTGAAAATCAAACCTGTCTAGGCGTCATAGAAAGCGCAGTGAAAGTCAGTTTGAACCAGTCCAAACACATTAAAATTGTCCATGCTGGTGAGCAGCTCTGCTTTGATGATCGTAATTTCAAAGCATTACAAAGTTTAGATCCGAATATATTGGCATGGAAAAACCACATGGTCATGGCTTTTGAAATGCCATTGGAAAAATTGCTTCAAGAGATTGGGCGCTATCAACATCAATATATAGACATTGACCCTCAATTGAAGTCGTTAAAAGTTTCAGGTTCATATCCAGTCAATGACTTTGGCACCTTACAAACAGCATTGCAATTCAGCTATCCAATCAAAGTAGAACGTTATTTCGGGGATCGTGTGTTGAGTATTCAGCCGAAACCTGAAAATCAGAAAAGTAAAAATAATTAAGAAATGATGTCAGTTTTTACAGACAAGGCGGGTAATACAGTTAAACCAAACAAACTGGAGAAAATTGATGAGCACCTCATTCACACTCAACCGCCTTGCATCTCGTTTAAAAATAGAGACAGCCAGTCAACATGAATATATGCATCAATTAATGGAAAAAGCCCAAGTATTTAAAGACGTCGCACATTATGCAAAATTTACTTTGTCACAGTATTATTTTCAAAAAAATGTCGAATATTTATTTCAACATCCCAAGGTTGCAGCCTTGATTTCTGATTTAGATATTCGTGGACGTTCGCAAGCAGCTTACTTAGACCTACAAGACCTTCAGATCGAACCAGAATCGTTGGCCTTGGTTACTGAAAAGATCGGCTTTCCTGAAGCGCTGGGTTGGATCTATGTATCTGAAGGTTCTACGCTGGGTGCAGCATTCTTATTTAAACAAGCGCAACAAAGTTTGGGGTTTTCCGCAGATTTTGCTGCGAGAAATTTAGCTGCCTATCCAGAAGGGCGGGCCAAAGTCTGGAAACACTTTATTGAGGAACTTGATCAGGCTGACTTTACTCAAGATGAGCAAGATCGCGTCATTTACGCTGCTCAACAAGCCTTTGATTATTTTGGCGCATTATTAAAAGACATTCATTCAACATGAAGAAAGCGTCTTCTGTCAGCAATCACACCCAAGGCAAAGACTTAACGCTGTTAGCGTCTTTGCCAGTAACGCCATCCGCAAATTTACATTCATCCTCAGTGGTGCGTGTGATCTGCATCATCTTGGCAATTTTATGTCTTGTTCTCGCTGTGGTGGGCATTGTATTGCCGGGGATCCCAACTTTTGATTTCCTCTTTTTAGCAACGATTTTTGCCTCAAAAGGTTCAGCACGCTTGCATTGTTGGTTACATCAAAATCGTTATATTGCAATGTTGCTCGCACAGTATCGTGGCGGTTTTAAACAGATTTCGCGTTCACGTAAATGGATGATGACATTGAGTATTTTATTCGGTACGACCATGTTAATGGTGTCTTCACTGCATTTGCACTTAAAACTTAGCCTGCTGGTCATTTTGCTGATTGGGTTGATCGGGATTTGGACCAGACCAGAAAAAATATAAATTTTCATGTCATGTTTTAACAATTCACTGGGTAATGATTATTGAAAATGAAAATCATTCACAAGTGTGGGCGTTCCTATGAAGTTTAAAAAACAAACTCTAGCCATGTTAATACAGTGCTTTTGTATCAGTGGTGTTTATGCACAAATGACTCCAAATGTTTCAATGGCAGCGAAAAAAGCGCCAGAAAAATATTATCAAATTTCAGAGAATCAGTTGGGCTATGTGTTATCAAGTTTTGCAGCACAGTCGGGTATTGCCTTAAGTTATGATGCAAATATTTTAAAAGGGCTAAAAAGTAAAGGAATTACCGGGCATTATAGTGTAAAGCAAGGCTTCGATTACTTGCTTGCAGATCACCCTTATCGGGTAGAGCAGCAAGGTTCGACTTATGTCTTAATCGTTAAATCTGGCTCAGCTAAACCGAATACAGATAAAAACACTGCGATTGCAAATACAAGCACTCCGTTAAATAACCCTTTGCTTTTCAATAATACGGACAGTGATGTTGTTACGCTTCCTCAGATTAAAGTCAATGCTGTACAACAAAAACAAAAGGTCAATACAACACAGCTGAATCGTGAACACATTAGCCGATTTAGAGGCACGGGGAATGGCGATGTGTTTTCTGATATCGCTGGCGTGCAAGTCAATAGCCTACGTAACGAAGCGGGTGCAATTGATATTGGTATCCGTGGAGTACAAGGTGAGGGGCGTGTCCCTGTAATTATTGATGGTAGCCTACAATCCAGTCATACCTTTCGAGGCTATCAAGGAGAGAGTGACCGAACTTATATCGATATGGATTTGATTAGTCAGATTGAAGTCGAAAAAGGCGCATCGCGAGCGAAATTTAGTGTGGGCGGTATTGGCGGAATCGTGAAAATGCGTACACTCAGTGCAAACGATATTTTGCTGCCTAATCGTCAATCAGGTGTCATGCTAAAAGGCAGTTTTTATAACAATAACAAAGCACCACAGACCTCAGATAATGAGCGTGAGCAGATGTCTTATCTGCTTCGTAATAAACTGTCCTCGAATAATTTTCAAAATGGCGCTGGCACAATCGCTGCTGCTTATCGGAATGATGTATTCGATCTGGTGGCTGCTTATAGTAAACGGGAAGTCGGTAATTACTATGCTGGAAAACATGGCATTGATTATTATGAAGCGCGAGATATTGTTGATGTTGGACCCGGTCAAGAGGTGGTAAACACCAGTTATAAAAGTGATTCAGGCATCATCAAAGCGGGTATGAATATTACAGACGAACATCGTGTTGAAGTGAATATGCGCCGCCATATGCAAAAAGCGGGTGAGGTCATGGCTTTTTATTGGAATAGATCGCAAGTGATTGATCCCAACTCTCCACCTTGGGGATACATCGATGGTGATTATGTTCTACCCAAATATATAGAGGGCGCATATACCATGCCACAATGGTCCCTTGGAACCGCAGCGATTAATGCATTCAGTGCCAACTATACCTATAAGCCCAAGAATAATCAGTGGTTTGATTTAGAGTTAGGGGTTTGGCATACCAATGCCAAATATCGCCAGCACAATGGTATGCTTGGTATTGCGAATTCACAGTATGGTGATCAATATTGGGGGAGTTTTCAGGACTACCGTAGCGGGATTAATTTAGAAAATACCAGTAAAATTGATGCTTTAACCTTGAATTATGGTCTGACATATGATGAGCAACGGATGAAGCCACAAAATCTTATTGATAATGAAATCGCACGTGATGGATTACGTCAGGAATCCTCTCTATTTCTCAATGGCGATTATCTCTTTAAAGATTTTACTTTGAGTTTAGGCAGCAAATGGCATAAGGCAAAAATTAAGGATTATGGAGACCAGTATGTCGCAATGAGACCGGTCGCCAATTCAGATTTAAATGACAAAGGCTATGCGCTTCGAGACTATGACGGAAAGATCGACTGGATGGCGCAGCTGAATTATCAGTTGCTGAATGGTATTGATGTCTATGCAAAACTTTCCAATATGTACCGCAGTCCAAGTTTGTTTGAATCGACAGTTTCCAAACAAACCTTTAGTTATGATCCAGATTTGCCGATTAAATCAGAGAATTCTCGTCTTGTTGAGTTTGGCTTTATTGGGCACAACGATAACGTTTTCACTGAAGCAGATCAGTTAAAATTCAATATCAATTATTTCCGTAATCAAACCCAAAATTTCCTGACCCAAGGAGTACAACGTAAAGATATTGTTAATGAGATTACGCCTGATTTTATTTTGCCTTATACCACCTCCTATACTTTCCTAAATTATGAGCAAGTTGTATTGAAAGGTTTAGAGTTTAGTCTTGCTTACCATCATCCAAGTTTCTTTGTAAACATGAATGGAACTTTATATCAAGCACCGAAAGTATGCCCAGCGACGAAAGATGATTGTAATGAGGTCGGTGATTCTTGGAGTTTGATTTCAACACGCTTGCCACCACGTAAACTTTTTAATATGAGCTTAGGCAAGAGTTTGTTTGAAAATAAACTTAATGTGGGGGTACGTGCTAGATATCATTCTGAAAAGAAAAATCCTAAAGGTTGGTTACAGGGTACAGGGGTGAGTGGGCGTGCGGTGACCGAAATTTCTTCGGAAACCTTAGTTGATATTTTTGCGAGCTATAAACTGAATCCAAATCTAAATCTCTCGTTTAATGTTGATAACTTAACCAATCGTTATAACTTTGATCCTGGTACAGTGATTGGTATGCCGATTCCCGGCCGTACCATCAAAGCAGGGTTCGAAATGAGATTCTAGAATCATAAAACAATCAAATCGGCAAAACTCAACTGTAAAAATATGAGTGAACCATGTCGTTAAAAATCAGTCGCTTTAAATCAGTGGTTAGAATCACGCATTAAAAAATTGATAAAGTTCTATAGATATAGAACTTTATCAATAAAAAATTATATTCAAGCGATCTGATCATACACAGAAGCTTAGACAGCAGCATGCTGGATGTTCAACCCATTCAACGTCATGATTTTTGCTCATGTTGGTCAATCTGTTGTAGCTCGTGTAAACGGCTAGAGTGAAGGTCTTGATTGTGTTGACGAGCCAACAGACTGTAAATAGTAGGTAAGACAAAAAGCGTAAAGAAGGTCCCGATCAACATACCACAAACAATTACAAGCCCTAGACCAAAGCGACTATGTGCGCCAGCGCCTGTGGCAAAAAGAAGAGGAATCAGCCCAAACACCATTGCCGCCGTGGTCATCAAAATTGGACGTAAACGAATTTGAGCAGCTTTTAGAATAGCCGCTCGCCGATCTAAACCTTCATGAACTTGTAATTCATTGGCAAACTCAACCATTAAAATACCATGCTTACTAATCAGTCCAATCAGTGTGACTAAACCAATCTGAGTGTAGATATTGACTGTGGCAAGTCCAAAAGCCAAGGGGATTAATGCGCCACAGATCGACAGCGGAACCGTAATTAAAATAATAAATGGATCCACTAGGCTTTCATATTGAGCGGCTAAAACCAGATAAATCACAATCAGCGCGGCTAAAAATGCAAACATCAAAGCGTTACCTTCCTGTACATACTGACGTGCATCGGCTTGCCAGTCGTAACTAAATCCAGTCGGTAATTCAGAGGCAGCCTGTTTCAGAAAACTTAAAGCTTGACCTAAGGAAATCCCAGCGGCGGGGATTGCCTGAAAAGTTGCAGCATTTTGTTGATTAAATTGAGTGAGTTTATTGGGTTCTACCTGTTCACTTAGACTGACCACAGTCGATAAGGGAATCAGTGTACCTTGGTCGGTACGAATAAACTGTCGTGTCAGTGCTTGAGCTGTCACACGTTGTGTATTGATGCTTTGAGGAATCACATCATAGGCACGACCTTGCATACTAAAACGATTGATATAATTCTCACCAACCAATGTCGCCAAGGCTTCGCCGATATCTTGCATACGAATACCCAGACTATTGGCTTTGGCCCGGTCAACCTCGATTCGAATCACGGGGTTATTAAAGTCTAGATCACTGTCGACCACCACAAAAAGGCCACTTTCACGGGCTTTTTGCTTGATGTTCTGCATCGCCTGATAAATGGTTGAATAGTCTTGTGCACTACGTAACACCATTTGTACGGGTAAACCACCTGTTGAACCGGGAAGCGCAGGATTTTGGAATACAAAAATACTGCTGCCTTCTACATCACCAACTTTGGCTTGAAGTTGCTGTTGAATTTCATCCGCAGAATGCACTCGCTCAGACCATGTGGAAAGGGTTGTTCCACCAAAACTTGATGCAGGCCCATCTGTACCATTAATAATCCACGTGGTACTGGTTTCAGGGAAAGTCCAGAAGATTTCATCAAGTTTTTGATTAAAGTGTTCAGCATAATTCAGATTGGCATGTTGTGGTGTTTTGATGGCTGCCAATACACTGGCTTGATCTTCATTGGGCGCCAATTCTTTTTGAGGAAGTTGGTAAAGCAATGGAAGGCTAATAAAAATAGCGATCGCAAAAACCACTGTGATCCAACGATGATGTAAGGAAAAATTGAGCAATTTACTGTAAAGCTGAGTCAAATGTTCAAAGAACCATTCGGCTGCTTTTGCCATTTTACCTTCTTGCTGTTTGGATTGAAGTAGAAATGAACTCATAACAGGAGACAGGGTTAAGGCAATAATCCCTGAAACCAAAACTGCGCCCGCTAAAGTAAAAGCAAATTCTTTAAATAAGGAACCAGTCAATCCACCCATTAAACCAATCGGAGCATACACTGCGGCCAGTGTAATGGTCATTGCAATTACAGGGCCTGCGACTTCTCGTGCCCCGATCAAAGCTGCTGTAACTGGGGGTGCTCCTTCTTCAATATGCCGATGGACATTTTCAACCACCACGATTGCATCATCTACAACCAAGCCTATGGCGAGTACCATGGCTAAAAGTGTGAGTAAATTGATGCTAAAGCCACATAACAGCATTAAACCCAAGGCACCTAACATTGACAGTGGAATTGTCACTACAGGGATCAAGACACTACGTAAAGAACCTAAACACAGATAGATCACCGCAATAACAATAATCAGCGCTTCGATAAAAGTATGTAAAACTTCATCAATAGAGGCATCAATAAAACGGGCTGTTTCATAGGCAAGATTAACTGTAACCCCCGGTGGCAAAGTTTTTTTGATCTCAGGCAATTTATCTTTAATTCCCTGTACGATCACCAAGGGGTTGCCTGTAGGCGTCGCTTGTAGACCAACAAAAATTGCAGGTTTACCATCCATAGAGGCACTTGTTTCTGTCGAAGCAGCGCCAAGTTCAACTGTTGCCACATCTTGTAGACGAATTAGATTTTGAGCATCATTGCGTATCACCAGATTTTTAAAGTCCTGAATACTGGTGAGATCTGTGGAAACATTGACATTTGAAACCACCAATTCGCCTTTGACCTGACCCGGTGCGGCTTGATAGTTATTTTGACGGATCGCATTGGCGACATCGGCGGCAGTTACCCCACGACTGGCCAAACGATCGGCATCCAACCAAATCCGCATAGCCAAACGCTGACTGCCATAGGTCTGTACCTTAGCAACGCCATCAATGGTAGACAGCATGGGCTCTACCACCCTAGACAAATAATCGGTTAATTCAGCCAAGGACAGTTGTTCGCTGGAAAATCCGATATAGGCAACATCGGTAGATTCACCTGAAGAACGTTCAATGACTGGATCAAATGCCTGTTCTGGTAGTTTGTAACGGACTTGATTAACCTTTGCCATCACCTCTGTTAATGCTTGGGTTGAGTCACGATTTAATTGCATGCGTAAGGTTACAGCACTACGACCTTGTACAGTAGAAGAACTGAGATAGTCGATGCCTTCTACCGAAGACACTGCTTGAGCAATGGGTTGGGTGACAAAACCTTGCATAAGCTCAGCAGATGCACCGGGATATTCTGTATTGATACTTATCGTTGAAGTTTCAAGTAAAGGATACTGTCGGATAGGCAGTTTATTCAGGGAAAACAAGCCCGCCAGCAAGATCAAGGTGCTGACGACCAAGGCCAATACAGGGCGTTTTACAAAAAGGTCAGTAAATTTCATTCGCTTATCTCCCTAGACTTTGGGCTTGATCGAGGAAGGTTGGGGATGCTCAAGTGTATTTATGGTCGGCTCAACTTGCATACCATCACTTAATTTAAGTTGTCCTGATACAACAACTTGATCACCTGCTTTGAGCCCAGATTTGACTACAACTTTGGCTTGATGGCGCTCACCGAGCACTACCGCCACACGTTGCACAATCAGCTTGTTCTGGTCTTGTTTTGCAAGGAAGACAGTATTGCCATAAGCCGTATAGGTAATTGCAGTTTCAGGAACGACCAAGCTTGGGCGTTCAGATTCTTGGATGTCTAATTTGGCATACATGCCCGGTTTTAACTGTTGATCATGGTTATTTAAAATTGCTTGCCCCTGCACAGTTCGCGATGTTGTGATCATCGGTTCGATTGCACTGACCACAGCTGTAAAGGACTTTTCAGGAAATGCATCAATTTTGAGTTGTACAGATTGTCCGATTTTCAACCTTGCTGCCAATTGTTCATCCAATGTGAAATTGGCAAGAATTTGTCGAAAGTCGACCAGATTAGCAATACCAGTGCCTGCCTCTAAATATTGTCCTTGATGTACTTGGCGTATTCCCATGACACCAGAAAAGGGGGCTCGAATCGCTTTCTGTTTTATGCTGGCTTGTAGCTGTTGGATTTCTGCACGCGTCATATCTCGATCAGCCAATGCGGTATCCATTTCTGCCCGTGAAATCGCATGACTATCAATCAAAAGTTTGCTGCGGTGATAGGCCATTTCGGCTTGTTTCAATTTGGCTTGCAAGCGACCTAATTGAGCTTGTTCCACATCGGTATTGAGTTGAACCAGTATTTGACCTTGTTGAACAGCTTGTCCAGATTGGAAATAAATCTGTTTGATCATACCTGTTGTTTCTGTAGACACTTTGACTTGTCGGATTGCTTCCAACTCACCAATACTGGAAAGTGTCTGTGGAATACTTTGTTCGACCACTGTACTCAAGGCCACTTTGACTGGAGGGTAAGCGCCAGATTGATGCGTTTCACTGGAACGAGAATTTAAATAAAAATAGATTGCGACACCCACGAGAATTAACGTGAGCGCGATTAGAAAAAGCCATTTGTTATTTTTCATGCGACAACTCCAAGGTTGCGGAGTTGTTGTCGCAAATGACTGGCAATGGTCAGCGCTAAAAGACCGCCAATCACTGAAATATGTTCAAGTGCAAAGTAAAAGGCGATATTGGCTTGAAGACCAGTCATGTTCCAAAAGTGATGCACAATCACAATTGTCAGTGCTAAAAATACGGAAAGAATCAGTGTGCCAAACCACATATGTCGCTCAAATAAAATACAATAAGCGCCCACAAGCAGAATCAACGCAGAAGCATAATTAAATAACCACGCCGGCTCTAGACCAGCCGCCTGCATTTCCAAAAATCCTGTTTCAACAGCAAGAATTTTACTAAGTCCTGAACTTAGAAACAGAAGCGCAAGACAACATCTGCTGATGGCCCACAGCCATTGGCTTTCTAAACTTAATTTAATGAAATATGGCATGAGAATATTTCCTGAAGAAATAAGACTGGATGATTAAAACCTTTAAAATGAATAGCTTGTTGTTACTCGTAACAGCTGTGGCAAGCAGTCTAAAACCTCAAGTTATATTTAGGTCAATGGGCTTTGATCAGAAAATTTGTAGAGGGATAAGATTTTTATAATGGCTTAAATTGGCGATAACGTTTTTTGTATTTTGAGTTGTAATGATGAAAAGCCATGGCAGCTAAGATCAATTGACAAATGTACTTTGCTGAATTATAAAACCTCAAGTAATGTTGAGAAATATCAATATGCAGGCAGAAGAAAAAATTGATTTTAATCGAATGATGACAGTAGGAGAGGTGGCTAAACGGAGTGGTGTAGCCGTTTCAACCTTGCATTTTTATGAGTCGAAAGGACTAATTAAAAGTATTAGAACAAATGGAAATCAGCGTCGTTTTCCATCAATTGTCTTACGTTATATTGGAATTATTAAGGTTGCACAAAAAGTCGGAATTTCTCTGGAAGAAATTAAAAATGCATTAAGTGTTTATCCTACGGGAAGCAAATTAACCGCAGAACAATGGTCAGTGTTATCATCGCATTGGCGTAAGGATTTAGATGAGCGTATTCAAAAACTAACACGTTTAAGAGATGAAATGGATTGGTGTATCGGTTGTGGTTGTTTATCTCTAAAACAATGTCCTTTACGTAATCCAGAAGATGTATTGAGACACGAAGGATCTGGTCCCCGTATTTTAGAGCGTGAATAAGAACCCAATATTAATATTATATACGTTTGATATTTTAGCTTTTTATCTTGAGCTGTTGATCACTTATGTTTGGTGAAAAAACTCTAAGCGCGCTTTCAAGTTTTTAATCAGTGCAAATGACCATTATCAATAATGATATTGAGCTAAAACGGGCATATTCAAAACCTAGTGAGTGTTGTGTAAATAACCAATAATAAATAGACAGGTCTGTATAGACAGTCCACCTAACTTTTTAGTAGAATACATCACAATTTAAAATTAAATAATAATGCATGTCTAACAATATTTACGCTGCTTTGGAGCAGCTTGGCTTATCAGCACAAAAACGTGCGATTCACGTACAATTTTCTAATTCGGCGTTGAGCCAACAAGTGTTCCTACAACGTATCGATGGAACACATCAAATCAATGAGGGTGTTCGGCTCCAACTCATCTGTCTTGCAACGTCAGCAACTATCCCTTTAAAAAGCTTTATTGGAACTCAAGCTGCGATTGATATCGTCACAGATAAATCTGAGTTAACCCGTATTTCAGGAATTGTGACCCAAGCCGATATTGGCGCATCTGATGGTTCTCTTACCATCTATCGTTTGACTGTAGAAGACCCAACAGCACTTTGGAAACATCGTAGAAACTCTCGAGTATTTATGAATAAGTCGGTTGTGGATGTGATCCAGACCGTGTTTCAAGAATGGGCACAACGCAGCCCACTGTTTGCCTCAAGTCTGAGTCTAGATAAGAGTGGCTTAAGCAAAGACTATGATGTGCGTCCATTCATTATGCAGGCATCTGAAAGTGACTTTGACTTCCTGACCCGTTTGATGAGAAGTGAAGGGATTAACTGGCTGATCGATGAAGCACAACTTAAAGTGTCGAGTTCAACAGAACAAATCCAAGCACAAAAGCTTCGTTTAATCGATGATAATTCGCAATTTAGTGCCTTAGAACGCCGCAATATTCGCTTCCATAGAAGCAGCGCCGTAGAAAAAACTGATTCAATTACCAATTTTATTGGTCAGCGTTCCATTCAACCGACTTCAGTGTATATCCAACGTTGGCAAGCTGATGTATTGGATATCGATGAAGGCGCTGGCAGTGTCCAAAGTAAACATAGCCATAGTGAAAATTATGACAATGCCAGTCTAGCTTTAGAACAAGCATGGCACTTTAGCCCTGCATGGATACAAGACCTTAATGGCGAAGATGGTGCAACGCCATCGAGCAACAGTCAGATTGAAAAGTTTAATCAAAACCTCAGTAACTACTACGATTCACAAGCCAAACAATTTACAGCAACGTCAACAGTGCGCGATGCACATGTTGGTTATTGGTTTGAACTGAATGAACACCCTGAGATAGATCAACACTCAGGTGCAGACAAAGAATTTTTAATCACGGCTAAAAGCTTTTATAACCAAAATAACTTACCTAAAGATCTCACCGATCAAGTCACAGCTTTAGTCCAACAAAGCAATTGGCAAACAAGTCAAATCACCAGCAACACGAGTGATGAACGTCAAGCCAGCAATTTAACCATTCAACGTCGTAATATCAGCACGGTTCCAGCCTATAACCCATTACAACACCGACCGGTTGCATCACCACAACGGGCCAAAGTGGTGGGGCCAAGTGGAGAAGAAATCCATGTCGATGAATGGGGGCGTATTAAAGTTCGCTTCCTGTTTAGCCGTAATGAAGACAATACCCATGATGGCGGTGCGGGTTCCAATGACAATGACACAGATTCAGCGTGGGTCGATGTCCTGACCCCATGGGCAGGCGAAGGCTATGGTGCGAGGTTCTTACCGAGAATTGGTGAGATTGTCGTGATTGACTTCTTTGATGGCAACATTGACCGTCCATTTGTGGTTGGGCGCATCCATGAAGCACAACGTCATCCAAGCAAGTTTGATGACAAAGGTAAACTGCCTGACACCAAGAAACTGGCAGGAATAAAAAGTCGAGAGTATCAAGGCAGTGGCTACAATCAACTGAGGTTTGACGATACTACTGGCCAAATCAGCAGCCAGTTACAGAGTAGTCATGGCGCCAGCCAACTCAACTTGGGCAAACTGAGTCATCCAAAAGACAAAGCAGAAAGTGATGATCGTGGTGAAGGTTTTGAACTTCGTACTGACCAATGGGGGGCCGTTCGCGCAGGGCAAGGTTTACTGCTTTCGACCTATAAACAAGACCAAGCCAAAGGTGATCACCTTGATTCAGAGCTTGCCAAAAAGCAACTTGAAGGTAGCCAGACCAACAGTAAAGCCTTAAGTGATATTGCCAAGAATCAAAAGACGGATGAAATAGAATCGATTGAGCAACTAAAAGAATTTACAGAACAGCTCGAGCAAAAAATTGCTAAATTTAATAAAGCCTTGCTTTTATTAAGCTCACAAGATGGGATTGCCTTAAGTACCCCTGAAGATATTCATATCTCCGCAGATTCGCAGATCAATCAAATTGCAGGCGATAGCATCAACTTGAGTACGCAAAAGAATTTGATTGCACACGCGCAAAACAAACTCAGTTTATTTGCTGCTCAAGGTGGCATTAAAGCCATTGCAGCGCAAAGTAAAGTTGAAATTCAGGCACAGTCAGATGCTTTAGATGTATTTGCCAAGCTGGGGATTACCATTTCATCTACTGATGACAAAGTAGTGATTAGTAGTCCTAAAGAGGTTGTGATTACAGGTGGTTCATCGCAAATTGCACTGAATAATTCAGGAATTTTCCCAAAAACAGGTGGAAAGTTTGAGGTGAATGCTGGGCAGCATGTGTTTAAACCTGGAGCGCATATCAATACTTCACAGCAATCATTGAAGTCAAATAATGCCAAAGGTGTGTTGGAGCTTTTCAATAGCTATATTCATGGTGAGGCGATAAAACAAGGGAAATTTAAAGTAGTTGATGTTAAGGGTAAAGAGTATCAAGGCGTGCTTGATGATAAAGGTTTTGCACGTGTTACAGGTATTGTTCCTGGCTCAGTTAAAGTATTTTTTGAAGGGGATCAAAGAGACCCTTGGGCTGAAACTAGCGATTTAAAAAGACAAGCTGAATGGCCAACAGTACAACAATTAGAAGGTTTTAATCCAGATATGATATTTAATTCGATTTCAAAAATGAAAAATACAAGATCAGATGTGTCTAAGGCATTTAGTAATGCTTCAAGTTTGGTAGCTAATCTTCATAAATTAAAAAAATAAGGAATAAAACATGGGTCTATTAGGCATGGTTCCTTCAAAGCCAGGAAACCAAACTCCAGAACAAAAACAAGCAATAGTAACATTAGCAAATAGTTTAAAAACACAAGTAGTGGTTGCCCCACTTCAAAGTATTGCACCTCAAGATATTGTATCAAGTCGAAATAGCATCAATGATTGGCTAAAACAAAATATTAGTCCTGATTTTGATTTAAATACTCTTGCTCAAGTTGCAGGCGTTATCCCTGTAGTCGGTAATATTATTGCTCTTGTTGATGTGGTCGAAGGTATTATCAATTTGGTTAACAATCCAAATCCAGCCATATTAGATTGGGTAGATCTTTGTATTAATTTGATTGGTGTTATTCCAGTCCCTCCAGGAATGAATACAGCTCGTATGACCCTAAGGCCGATGGTCATGGCGGCAAGAAATGCAGTATCTACAGGTAAAACAACTTTAGCCTTGGCTGTGGAAAGTGCAATACAAGCTAGTTTAAATGATGCTCTTGCGGGTCAAATACAACCTTTCGTAGATAAAGCGACAGGGCAAATTGATACTTTAATCAATGGCTGTTCGGATTATGCGATGAAAATATCTAATGATTTTTCATCGGGCTTAATCAATATTGCAAATGGTCAGGCTGTTAACCCTATAGCGATTGCAAATGCTCAAAAAGATGCACAGAAAAGTTTTAGCAAGGTGACTACAGGTAGTTTAATCCGAGATCCTAAAAATACCTTTGATAACTTGTTTAAAGCACTCACCTTATCTGCCTCAGCGCAAGTGGGACAAGTTGCAAATCAAGTTTTACAAAAAATCTTGGCAAGATTGGGGGCAGCTGGGAAAGCGGCACTTTTAGCAGTTGCAACTAAAATAAAAACATTTGGTGCAAAAGCTGCTCAAGCAATTAAGGCAAAAGCAAAGACGTATCTATTAAAATTTATTGAAATATTAAAATCAGTATTAAAAAGAAGACCAAAAGGTGGTGCTGTAAAACCAAACACAACAACACAAGTTAAAAGCGTTACACCCGCGGCGCCTTTGGAAAGTAAATCAAAAGTTACAAAACCTAAAAAAGATCCAAATCCATGTAATTGTGGTGGGGCTGTCGCAAGTAAAAAAAGTATTAGTTTTATAACTGGTGTTGAATCTCTCACTCATCTTGATGCTGACATATTTTCAACAAGAGGAATTTACCAAACTCGAAGCTACGCTTCTAATTTGGAAGGCTATGATAAGAGTGAGTTTGGTGCAAGATGGCTTACACCTTGGACACTGAAAATTTTTGTTGAAGATGACAAATTTTTATATGTCGATGAGACAGGGCGAATTATTCATCTTCCTAAACTCGCTGAAAATACAACTTATTTATCTGTTGCTGAAAATTTGTATATTACCAATCTTGGTAATAGTTTGGTCATTGAGTATAAAAATAAGGAACAATATTTATTTGAAAAATATAAAGATCACTACATTCTGAAAGCAATTGTAAAACCTGATCAAAGCACCATACTTATTGGGCATGAAGAAGGTATATTAAATAAGATCGAGTTTTTTAATGATAAAAAACTGGACTGTTATATTGAATGCATAAAAAATTCAAATCAAAAAATTGAAAAGCTGATTCTTAACAAAGATGGTAAGCGTTCGGATATAGCAAGTTATTCTTATGATCAGCAAGGTGATTTAATACAGGCAACCACTCGAGATCATGCGAATTATCACTATTCTTATCATAAACATTTACTTACCCGTTATACGGACTTAACCAATCGAGCAATAAATCTAGAATGGGATGGTGAAACATATGAAGCCAGAGCATTTCATGAATGGGCAGATGACGGTAGCCAAGAATTATCTTTAGCATGGCTAGATGATAAGCGTTGTACCTTAGTAATTGATGGCGAGGGTTATGTAACTCAGTATCATTATGATATTGATGGTTATAATTATCGTATTGTTTACCCTGATGAACTAGAAGAATGGTTTATCCGTGATAGTAATTCAAAAATCACTCAGCACTTTACAACGACTGGTGAAGTCTATATTTATCGGTATAACGATCAGGGTGATTTATTAGAATCTATCAATCCCGATGGCAGTTCAGTCGAATATAAATATGAAAATGGTAATCCAGTAGAAATTAAAAATGCTGAAGGAGCTATCTGGAAAAATGAATATGATAATAAAGATCAGTTGATCAAAGAAATAGATCCGTTACAGCGTGAAACTTCATACAGTTATAGTGCTCAAGGATTACCGACCAGTATTATTGATGCCAAAGGTGGCTCGAAATCATTTAAATATGATGCACAGGGTAATTTACTCAGTTATCAGGATTGTTCAGGCAAAGAAACCAAATGGGGATATGATGAGCGTGGTCGGGTTAAGTTTGCCGAGAATGCATTAAAACAAAAAGTCGAATACTTTTATTCTGAATCAGACCTTGAACAAAGAACGGCCATTATTAAAGGTGTTCCATTAAATGCTTTAGGACAACTTGAAAAAATCAAACATGCTGATGGCACTGAAGAACATTTTGTACATGATGCCGAAGGGCGGTTACTTGCGCACCTTGATCCAAATCAACAACAAACCCGATACGAGTATGATGAGTCGGGTCTAATCACTGTGCGAACAGATGCATTAGGTCATAAGCTTAAGTACAAATGGGATCAGCTTGGTCGCCTGCAGAGGTTAATAAATGAAAATGGTGCAAGTTACCAGTTCTTCTATGACGTCATGGGGCGTTTGCTGAAAGAAATTGATTTCGATGGAAAAGAAACAGTCTATAAATACGATGACAGAACTAAACAACTGACAACCAGTATCGAAGTTGCTTCTGCTTATGGTCAGGATTTAAAAGACCGTGTTGTACAAAAAGACCGTATACAGCAATTTGTATTTGACAGCATGGGACGACTTGAACAGCGTACGGCAGGTTATGGCTATGACTCTCATGAAGTTGAACAGCAACAAATAGAAGAGTTTGCCTATGACAGCAATGGGCAACTTGTCTTAGCAAGAAATGCAGACAGTGCTGCACACTGGTTCTATGATGCGGTTGGTAATCAAATCCGTGAACATCATCAGGATTTAAAAACCAATAAAACAGCCGTGTGGAAACATACTTACGATGAGCTGAATGTGCGGATTCAGACGATTCGACCTGATGGGCAAAATATCGACTGGCTCACTTATGGCAGTGGTCATGTTCAAAGCCTAATCTTGAATGGTGAAGATGTTGTTAGCTTTGAGCGTGATGATTTACACAGAGAAACCGCACGGCACTATGCCAATGGAATTAGCCAAGAACAGAAATATGATGATATCGGACGCTTAACACAGCAAAGGATTGTCAATGGTCATGAATTTGGTTATCGATCTCAAACCCAACAGCAAAATAATGCAATCAATACAACCCAGCAACTGATTCAGCGTTTATATCAGTACGATAAAACAGGACAGCTCACAGGTATTCAAGATACACGTCGCGGGAATATTAACTACAAATATGACCCTGTAGGACGTTTATTGGATGCAACGAGCAAACTAGGCAAGGAAACATTCCGTTTTGACCCTGCCAACAATATTATTGACCCTTACAATATGGCTTCTGATAAGTCATCTAAGCAAAATACAGAAGAAGGACATTATGGCTATAACCGTCTGGTCAATAATATTGTTAAAGAATATTTAGAACAACAATATCAGTATGATGAATTTGGGCAGCTCGTTCGACAAAAGAACGCTCAGGGTGATTTACATCTTGAATGGGATGTATTTGGTCGTTTGATGAAAAGCCGTAATGCTGAATATACAGCTGAGTATTGTTACGATGCGCTAGGTCGTCGTATTCAGAAACGTAGTAAGCACCATCATACAGGTGCTGAACAGAATGTGTTTTATGGATGGGATGGAGATACAGTTGCTTTTGAATCTACTGAAGATTACACCAAACATTATATTTATGAAAAAGGCAGTTTTATTCCTTTAGTTCAAGCGGTTTATTTGGGTGAGGTAGAAGTACATCAAAGTGTAGATTGGAGTAATAAACCTTATAGTATTTATCGTGATCCGTTATGGAAAACAACGAAGAAGAGCAAAGGCTTTAATGATGTATGGTTCTATCATTGTGACCATTTAGGTACACCGCAAGAAATGAGTGACCATACAGGTGCAATCATTTGGAAGGCGCAATATAAGGCATGGGGTGAGTGTAGAGCTGAGAAAAACAAATCTAATTTCTTTGAGAACTCAGAAATTATAAGCAACAACATTCGCTTCCAAGGGCAGTATTTCGATGAAGAAACGGGACTTCACTATAACCGTTATAGGTATTATTCACCTTATGTAGGAAGGTTTGTTAGTAAAGACCCGATTGGGTTGTTGGGTGGAAGCAATATTTATCAGTATGCTCCTAATCCGATTGAGTGGGTAGATCCTTATGGTTTACAGGCAACTAAAAATACTTGTAAAGTATCCTTTGGACATAAAATTACAAGATATGTTTCTAAAGCGGAAGCTTTGGCAATTAAAGCAAATAATGGGTTAGTTCCTATTATTGGAAGTAATGGAAAACCAAGCGCTAAAGCTATTTGGGTTAATGATGGATCAGATTTTAATCCAGGAAAAGAAAAAACGAGAGTTGTTATTACTGTGACAGAGAAGGGGCGAGCTATTCTCAATAAAAATGTAGTAAATGATGAGATGTTATCCGGTGAAAGTACACATCCAGATGGTATTATGGTTAAAACAAATGAACCTGGTGCAAAAGGGATTGGAAGAAATGTCGTTCCTGAGCTTAATAAAGAAATAGAGAATATTTGTATTCAAACTAAAGGTAGTGATGGAAAATGGAAATAAACAACCTATTAAATAGCCATTGTTCTTTGTTTTTAAATTCAAGAAGTAATGACGAGTTTTTAATCGAAGATAGCTGGGTTCTGAAAAAGGATTTTGATAATGACTTCAGTTTATTTTATGTGAATGGAAATGAAGAAATTGATTTGGTAGAAAGCATAAAAGATTTTTTTTCGTTAAATTATATATCAAATTTATACGATTTTTTAAATAAACAGGGGTATGAAGATAAAGAAATTGAATATGCAATAAATATTATTCAGTCTGTTGTTATTTCATTTTGTTTTAGAACAGAGTTACAATACTATGAAAATCAGTTTATAAAAACTTTTTTTTTATTTCAATTGATTTTTGGAAGCAAAGATAACTATTTGTATAATTTAAGTAACTTTTTCAAGTATGTTTATGCTGATAAAGAGTTATGGTCAAATTTTAGTATTGATGAACGTGTGTTTTTAATTGTTGAATCTAAGAAATTGGATGTAATGAAAATTTTGGAAGTGATCTTAGGTAGAATGGAAAATAAAAAAATTTCAAAATTCTTGAATAAGTTATTTGTACATATTTTTAATGTGAGTGAATTTGAAAATAAATTTGATAATTTTTATTCTATAAAGAGTGATAAATTTTATAAATATATAATTTGGGATTCTAAATATTTTAATTGTAAAGATTATTTAAATGTTATTTTGGATTGTATTAAAATAAACCAAACCACCTTAAATATATTTGTTTCAAAAATGATATTGAATGGATTTGTTCATTACTTCTTGTCAAAAAAACATGATGATTTAAATGAAATTAATGAGTTTTTTATTCAAGAAAGTAATGATAATAAAATTTTAAGTAAGCTATATACAGTACTTTATAATTTAAATCAGGTTAAGTTGAGTTTTTTTGATTCAATTCCATACGTTGAAAAAAATATTGATCAATTTTATAAGTATGAAATTGTATATGGATTATGTTATGGGGATAATAATTTTATTATTAATGAATATGTAGGATGAAAGTTTTTTAATCAAGATTATTCGGTTTTTCACTTTTAAGTTCAATTATTTTGAGGGGGATTACCGTTTATTTGGTGGTCTTAATTTTTATCAATACACACATAACCCTATAGATTGGGTTGACCCTCTAGGGTTGAAACAAAGAAGTTTAGATGAAATAAAAGCAGATAGGCGACGTAGGGAAAATTCTAAATCAGGAGTGTATTTAAAACATACACAAGCAAAATGTAAAGATACTGCAATAAAATATTCTAGTTATGGAAAACCTGCTCAATACTGGGGGGATAGTTTAGGTTGTAGTGCGACAACACCAAAAGTTACAGCTTTCAGAAATAAAATTGAAAAAGAAGGCTTATCAAAAGGCATAGAATATGAGAATGATGGTAAAGGTTCACATTATTATATTTATGATGCCGGAAGAATAATTGGCTACAATGAAGGAAAACCAACACAATATATGCGTATTGAAGTTTCTTCAAGTACTAACGAGTTTCATGGGCATCCAATATCAGAAGCACGTTATAATGGTTATTATCGTAAAAGGATTAATTAAGTATGAGTTATGAATCTTTTTTAAATGAAAATTATTTGCTTTCATTAAAGGTTACTAGAAATTGGACGATTGTAAAAAATTATTTATATAATATTGATTTACAATGGTTGAATTCATTAGATGATGATGAGAAGTTTGATGTAATAGATGCATACTTTTATACAAATATTTTTTATGCGTCAAGTGAAGTTGATGTGAAATCAGTTAGATATAAATTAATTTTAGATGTATATATTATTCCTATAATTGAAAATGATATATATTTAGATTTTGAGTATGAGCTTACAGTAAATTTAATTAATTTAAATAAAAAAAATGAAAGTTTAGATACGATTGAATTTGAAGTGAAAAAAATAAGTAATTTATTGAAATTGATTGATAAAACTATGTCTTATGTATCCTTAGACTTAATTAATAACATTGAAAGTAATGATTTTAAAATTGGTCTAGTTCTAGAGAATATTGTTAATTCACTAAACCTAGGAAGAAAGATAATAAGGGATCAGTAATGGCTTTGTTTACACAAAACTATTATTAAAGGCATCTTTAGCAATAAATTGATATTAAATTTAGATCAAAACCATGTTTAAAAGGGATGAGATGTGAAAGTTTCGGTTTTAGAGTATTTAAAAACCATGAACTTGATGATTTAAGCCCAAAAGCGATATACAAAATAAATTATGAAATGAAGCATAGAAGATTAACATTTAAATTAAATCCTAAATTTTATATCAAAGAGAATGTAAGTTTATTTGATAAAGCATTTCAAATTAAGCTAGAAGAAACAGATAAATTTGAAGAAAAATTAGGATTTATTGCGCAAAATGAAATTTTTTCATTGGCATTAATGAATCGAGAGGATCGAGAGTTTGGCGTGCTAAATGATGCGTCTGATACTGTTGAATTCAAATTTGTACAATACTTAAATGAAAATCAAAAAAGTGATTTTGAGATAAATACTTTAGAAACTTTCAAAAAATTTAATATAAATTGGGATAGTGGTATTTGGGTAACGGACGATAGTCAAGTTTTTCGAATACATAATAGTGATAACTAAACTATATTTGTTTTGGCGGCAGTATTTTTTGAGGAAATAGGGCTTCATTATAACCTTCATAGATACTACTCACCTTATGTAGGACGATTGAGTCTACAGAAGATTACACCAAACATTATATATACGAAAAAGACAACTTTGTACCAATGTTACAAGCGGTTTATCAAAGCTCAATAGAACTACACCAAACACTTGATTGGACAGATAAACCTTATAGTATTTATCGTGATCCTATATGGAAAACCATCAAGAAAAGTAAAGGCTTTGATGATGTATGGTTCTACCACTGTGACCACTTAGGTACACCACAGGAAATGAGTGATCATACAGATTCAATCATTTGGAAAGCGCAATATAAGGTATGGGGTGAGTGTAGAGCTGAGAAAAACAAATCTAATTTCTTTGAGAACTCAGAAATTATAAGCAACAACATTCGTTTCCAAGGTGCATGAGCAAAGACAGAGCATTGCTCTGTCTGAAGCGCAAGGATCAAGAAACGGGACTTCACTATAACCGTTATAGGTATTATTCACCTTATGTAGGAAGGTTTGTTAGTAAAGACCCGATTGGGTTGTTGGGTGGGCACAATGTTTATGCTTATGCACCAAATCCTGTTGCGTGGATTGATCCTTATGGGTTAAGTGCTTGTCCAATAAAGGTAGATATAGTTCGATACAAAAAGGATAAAGTTACTCCTTTAGCTGGTAGTTATACAAGTGGTATAAACAGAGCTTGGGCTTTAGAGAAGCAACTAGTTACATTGACAGGCTATGGTACAACTAATTGGACAGAAGCTCAAAAAACTGAATTAAAAACTACTGGTAAGGTTAAAGGTTATACAGGTCATCATATAAATAATGCTGCTTCTGCACCTGAATGGGAGGGAGATCCTAGAAATATTGTATTCTTAACTAACTCTCCAAATGGTGGGGAACACAAAAATGGTTTACAAGGACACAGAAACAGTCAAACTGAAACCACACGCAAATGGACTAATCCAACAACTGGAAGACTAATTGATAGGGCGGAAATGATGAGGTAATACAATCTAGCAAAAGACAAAATGGATAAAAAAGGATGTAAATTATGAGTTTAGACAATTTAAAGAAATATGCTGAATTTGATAAAATTACAGAAGGAAAAAAAGTTAATATTGAATTACCATCTGATTTTTTAAGTTTTGTAAATGCTGTTGGTTCAGATAGTCTTATATTTGATTGGTCGGCTGAGAATATTACCTTATATGGTATTTATGATATTTATGATATGCAAGATGTGTATTCAAATGATCTGAGTTTATACGTTTTAGGGGATATTATAGCTAATCCAATTTTTTATAGTTCAACTACTGATTATAAAGTAAAAATTGCTAAACATGGGGTTGGAAAAATAGAATTAGAACCCTTAGCCAAAAATTTTGAGGAGTTTATAGCTATATTAGATTGTTATGTACAATTGTTTTATATTACTTACAATAAAAAAATACTTAATGATGATTACGAAGTATTAAATGACTTTAAGGATAATTTGATTGGGGAATTATTAAACATTACTGATGAAAATTGTATAAATACATTTATTAAGTTTTTATAAGTAATTCATATTTATTTAAGTCAAATTATTTTAAATAATATTTTTTCCATTCAATACCAATATGATGCCAATGGTCAACTAATTCGACAAAAAACGAGACAAGGTGATTTAAATCTTGAATGGGATGTATTTGGTCGATTAATCAAAAGTCGAAATACTGAATATACCGCAGAGTATCTTTACGATGCATTAAGTAGACGTATTCAAAAACGTAGTAAACATCATCACACAGGTGCTGAACAGAATGTGATTTATGGTTTGGATGGGGATACAGTAGCCTTTGAATCCACTCAAGATTATACAAAACATTATATCTATGAAAAAGATAGTTTTATTCCATTACTCCAATCTGTTTATATGGGTGGAGCAGAAGTACATCAGAGTGTAGATTGGAGCAATAAACCTTATAGTCTTTATCATGATCCATTGTGGAAAATGACTAAGCATAGTAAAGGTTTTGATGATGTATGGTTCTATCATTGTGACCACTTAGGTACGCCACAGGAAATGAGTGACCATACAGGTGCAATCATTTGGAAGGCGCAATATAAGGCATGGGGTGAGCTCGTGTCAGCAAAGCAACGCTTTGCACGAGCGCAAGACGAGAGCTATGCTCGAAGTGGTAAGTCTGAAAAAGTGAAATCTAACTTCTTTGAAAACTCAGAAATTATTTCAAATAATATCCGTTTTCAAGGTGCATGAGCAAAGACAGAGCATTGCTCTGTCTGAAGCGCAAGGATCAAGAAACAGGACTGCATTACAACCGTTATCGTTACTATTCACCTTATGTGGGGCGGTTTGTAAGTAAAGATCCGATTGGGTTGTTGGGAGGGAATAATAATTATCAATATACTCAAAATCCAATAGATTGGATGGATCCCTTAGGGTTGTCAGCATGCAAATTGAATAAAAAAGTTAATGTTGATGCGATTGTAAAAAAATATGGTGGAAAACATATCACATCTGATTATTATGAGATGCCGTCACATAAAGCAGCGAAGCAAGCAGCATCAGAAATTGCTGGTAACTTATCAAGTGCACCGAAAACGACACGTAGGCAAGACTATCGAGGTGGACCGAGAACATGGAGTAATAGTAATGGTGTAATCGGAAAGAATAGTGGAGGAGATAATCCTTGCTCTGGTTGGCGAGATGATTCACCAGGTCATTCATTTAATGATAAAAATGGTAAAACCGAAATACCATCTCATTTGAATGCTTGGAATAAGCTAGGAGGAGTAGAGAATGTGCATTTGTTATATAAGAAGGGTTTAATCGTTAATGGAAAAAAATACTAATGAAAAATAAGCCTTGGAAAAAGTTTAAATATCAAACAGAGTCTAATAAATTTTATTATATTTTAGCTGGTGAAGATTTCAACAAAGAAGATGGTGTTAAACTGAATCCATTTTTGAATAGTGAGAATTTAATGGATAAAGAAGTTATTATTGTTCAACAAGAAGACTTGGCTGATTCACCATGCTTTAATATTAAGAATACTGATACTGGTATTTTTTTGGAAATATATAGCTTAAATAAAGCAGAAATATATATTGTTAATAAAAATTTTGATATGCCTGATTTAATTGAGCTCATTTTTAAATTAAGCCAATTTAGTTATGTGGCTGCTTTGAAATATATTAAGTTTAAATATGGATTCAGAGAAAACTATCTTTTTTTTGAAAGCTAGTCTAAATTGTTAATATAATTATAGCCTAAGGATTAATAGTGCTTAATAATCATGATCTTGGTTTTAACCAAACTTCGATGATAATAGCCTGACCATTTTTTCATAGTGTCCTGCCGAAACGTTTAACCGTCCAAAGTAGTTCATTTCGCTTTCGCGAATGAACTTTTGTATCTTTCCAAGGCTTTACATTTTTTCTGGGTCGAATCGTGGGCGAAGAGGGCAATTTTATTAAGAGGCAGTATGATTGAATTTAAGTCACTCATTAAAATTAATGAAAATTATGTAGATATCAATGATTTTACTTTATCTCATCAAGTAAAGAGTCTTGATTGGGACTATGTGCAAGGAAAAATCATAATTTTTTATTATGGGAAGGAAATTTTTGGATCAGAAATTGTAGATGATATTAATTGGTTTTGGGGATTTATTGCTGATGGATTTAATGATTTTTTTGAAAAAGGAGTTTATGATATTGGCTTTCCTTCGCAGGATATACGTTTTGTTTTGGTAAAAATTAAAAAAAATATTATTAGTCTTGAAATTACATCAGAAAATATGGTTTATTTAAAGAAAGAATTTGATTTGATTGATTTTTTAAATTCATTTTTTAATGGTGCTATTAATTATTTTGTTTTTGAAAAAAAATTTAATAAAGATGAAAATGTTGAAATGGATAGAAAAATTGGTTTAATAGAATTATATAAGAGAAATCTTTGAAGTTTAAATAGGATCTTATTTCTGAAATAATAACATATGAAATATTCAAATGAAGGTTTAGAAAGTAATGATTTTTACTTCTGTGTACAAGGTGTAAAATGAAAAAAGTTTTTTTTTAACGTATGCTTCAAAACTTAAAGTATTTGATTTGGCTGAAATTTTTGAAAAAAATTGATATTTCTTTTATTGAACATAGCAGCGATTATTTGGGAAATTATTACTCTTATGAGGGATTATTTTGTGATAATTTTAAAATATTGAAAAATAGGTTACCTGATAGTGATTTGCAAATAAATGACGGTGGAATAGAAACTATTTTGAAATTGGGTTTTTTAAATGGAAAAAATAAAGAAAAACAAAGTAAGTATGAATTTATGAAAAAACAATTAGCGAGTTTGAATAATATAAATTTACATTCATTTGATATTTTTGAAGAGGAATGAAGGCACTAATATGATAAGAGACCATGTGAAAGGAACATAAATGAAGACTTGGGATCAAGTAGTAGAAAGTGCAGCTGAATTTATATCTTTTTTGGAAAAAGGTAATTTTTATAATACTAAGTTTAGTACTGAAAAAGATTACAAGATTATTTTTGATGCTAATGTAGGGATAGATTATGCGACTAATGATAGTTTTGATGATTTTGATGAATGGGAAACTGTGACTGATCCCCCCGATATTTTTCTAGAAAGCTTTGAATGGAACGATCGGATTAAATATAAATTAAAACAAAAAAATTATTTTGGATTTGAAAATCAAGACTTTAACGGAGCTAAAGAAAAATGGATAACGGGTGAAGCTTGTCTGATAGTAGAATTAATGTAATGTATAGAGATATAGGTATAATATTTCAATGTTATGCAAATGACTATTTTCCTACAATCTGGAAAGAAATTTTAGAAATATATTTAAATGGTGGTTTTCCGTGTGGATGGGATGGTCATCTACCTGAAGGGAAAATTGTAGTTTTTTCTAATCAATAAAATTTAAAATCAGATAAGTTATTTCAAATTATACAAAGCTCAATGATAGCTTCATTGAGCTTATTTTTATTTTAATGATTCATATAACGTACGCCAAAATTTGCTATCGAAAACTACCAAGCAAAGCAAAGGCTTTGATGATGTATGGTTCTATCATTGTGATCATCTTGGTACACCACAAGAAATGTCAGATCACACTGGGGCAATTATTTGGAAAGCTGAATATAAGGCATGGGGTGAGCTCGTGTCAGCAAAGCAACGCTTTGCACGAGCGCAAGACGAGAGCTATGCTCGAAGTGGTAAGTCTGAAAAAGCTAAATCCAGTTTCTTTGAAAACTCTGAAATCATCAGCAACAACATTCGTTTTCAAGGGCAGTATTTCGATTTAGAGACGGGTTTACACTATAACCGTTATCGTTATTACTCGCCTTATGTAGGGAGATTTGTAAGTAAGGATCCTATAAAACACAATGGTGGGTTTAATCTTTATCAATATGCTGCGAATAGTATAGGTTGGACAGATCCGTTTGGCTTAAGTCCTGTAAATACGCTTAAGAAAATTGCTGAAGTACGCGCTGGTCGTAGTGTAACAGCCTGTTCATATAAAGAAGCTGGTGCAATTTTATTTGGAGCTTTCCCTGATGCACAAAAATCGGCTGGGGCTAGCGACAAATCATCTGAAAAAACAGCAAAAGATAAAAAAGCTTTTAAACAAAATAGACAAAACTCAACAAACAGGGCTTCATATCATATGGATTATAAAATTAATCCATTGACAGGTGTCTTATTTGGACATGAGTCTTTACCAGATGGCCATCCTCACAAAACTATTCCACATATCAATATATTTACACCTGAAGGTAAAAAAGTTGATATTTTTGTAGAACCACCTAAAAATTGTCCTGTTAGAAAATAAAGAGGTAACTTTAATGAGTGAATTTTATGATAGCATTGAAAAATTGTTTTTGAAAAAAAACCCTATATTGATTTCAAATGTAGATAACACCAATAATAATGAATATGTATTAGATTTATTTTTAAAGAAAAATAATAATAATATTAATTTTGCATTCTCTAAGTATTTGGGTAAGTATGGTGATGCTTTAGATTTATACGATATATATGATTATAGAGAATTTAAAAATTTGGATGATTTCTTTTTTTATTTTAATGAGAGGTATAATGAGTATGAAGATGTGTTAAATGAAATTTTAAAATCAGATTATGTTAGATATCTTAAATAGCAATTGATTTAATATTAATAATTTTATTTGATTGAAAATATTTTATTAATTAGTATGAAAATAGATCGAGATCGTTAATTGATATTGAATTAAATTTAAAAAAATTTGATAGTTTTAGTGGTGAGAAATCAAAGTAATTGAATAAGGGTTTAAAAAACAGAAAGGAAGGTATAAGGTGAAAAAAAGCTTTTTTTTAATATATACTTCAAAACTTAAAATATTTGATTTGGCTGAAATTTTTCAAAATAAATTTGATATTTCTTTTATTAAACATAGTAGTGATTACTTAGGTGAATACTACTCATATGAGGGATTGTTTTGTGATCATTTTAAATTATTAAATAATAAGTTGACTGATGATAATTATCAAATAATTGATAGTGAAATTTTAACTATTTTAAAGTTAAGTTTTTTCAATGGGAAAAATAAAGAAAAGCAAAGTAAATACGAATTTATGAAAAAACAATTGGAGGAAATTAATAATTTGAATTTATATTTATTTGAAGTTTTTGAAGAATAGTAGTGATTTTTTAGAGATTTTAGTTTTTTTATTTTTCAAGATTTAAATAATTATGAAAGCCTTTTATTAAATCAAATGTTGTAAGTTTATTTAGCAGGTGGTTGGGAGGTTTCATATCCTGAAGGTCATTTATAGTAGTTTTATATAATGAGTAATTTCATGATTTTATAAAAAATAATTTAAAGCTCAGTGTGATGTCGCTGAGCTTTTCTCATTCTAATAGTCTTCAAAGTATAAATATTCATCCATCGTAATCCAACTGAGTACATTGATGCCTAAACTTGGAGCTACTACTGACCAATGGAAAGAAATTTTAACTAAGTTTAAATAAAAGGAGCTAGAAGATGAGTGAACTTGAAATATTCACCAAGATGGACAATGTAGTTTCTGATTTAATTAATCTAATTCAATCAGAAAATTTTCTTGATGGTATGTATATTGATTCAAAAAGTATTATTATTAACGATACTGAGGATACTATTACTTTTGCTACAGATCAGGATGTAGACTATGTTAAAGGAAAAGAGTATCAATATTGGACTCATATTATTGAAATGCAAGGAGATGGTGCTTATTTACATGATTTTGAATTAGAGTTACCACAGGATGTTTATGAAAAATATCAAGATAAGCGTTCACAATCATATGAAAGAATAAACAAAGTATTATTTGAAATAGCTGATAATAAAAAAATTGATGAAGATCTCCAAAATTGTTTAAGCGGAGAATTTTTCTATTTATTCAAATATCTTGTTTTTGTAGATGCTTTACCAGAATTTTGGGAAAATATACTCAATATATTGAAGAAAGGGGGGATGCCATGTGGATGGAAAGGCGAGTTTCCAAAAGGTCAAATGATTGTTTATAACCATAAAGATTAAGCTTTATACATATAATTAAACCCAGTCAAAAACTGGGTTTTTTATATTTTATTATTGTAAAAACACAGTATATTTCTACATCTAGAACATATGCACAAGCAGTAGCAAATTCAGCTAAATATGGTACTGCTAAAGAACGGATTATAAGTATTGATTTAAGTCAAGTTAAAGATTCAACGGACTTAAATGGTCCATGTAGTCCATTGAAAGGAAATACTGCAATTAATAGAGCAAAAGCTTCTGGTGAAATATTAATTATTGGACATATCCCTGCATCGGCTATTAAAATTGTCAGACCATAAAGGAGTCAATATGAACACAAACGATGCAATTAAACTATTTATACAAAAATATTTAGATTTTGATTTACTGATAAGGGAAAAAAAAGGGTTTGATGATGCTTCATTAAATGAGTTAATTACTTTATTAATTAAAATAAAAGAAAACTTAATTCACAGTGATAGCATTCCAAAAGAATTAGCAGAAATTTTTTTGGATATGTGGGGAGCTTTGACGAGTAGTGCGGATTTGTATGAAGAATCTAAAAGGAATCAAATCTATGAAGCTGCGGATTTGCTTTGTTATCATGCTAGAAATATATGTACAAGTTAAATTTGATGAGCACAAGTTGAGTTTTATATGGCTAATAGACCAGTATTTATACCGAAGCAAGATGGTAAACAGTTAGTTGAGGTTAAATATATAGATTTTGAATGGTTTGCTGGACTGCACTATTCCCAGAAACAAAAATCTATTCGTTCCTTACATGATGCTTTTTTAAAAGAAAGTCCTTGCGCTCAAATTTTAGAGATTTCAAGTAAGTCAGAAAACACACTAGGCATTGATCTCAGTGCTTTCAATTTAATTTACAATTCTCAAAATAATAAAGATATAAGTGTTGAAGCCATTTTCCAATCTTCTAAAGTCTTTTCAAAAGGAGGTCCATATAAGGACATATTAGAAAAAAACTCTAAAGATGCTAAAAGGGATGAAAGGCTTAGAACTTCAGGAGCATTAATTTCATTCGAATGTGATAGTGTAAATTGGGAACTGGAACCTAAAACTGCATTTTATGATTGGATTTATCTGAATGCTTTAGATAAAAATAGCGACCTTAAAAAACAAGTTTTAGTATACGATGCTTTTACTGATATTGAATTTAATCCTAAAAAATCCATAAATTGCCAAGCTTATTCATTAGCATTATATGTCTCTTTAGTAAAAAGGAATTTGGATGTAACAAAAATTATTTCTGAAAAGAAAAGTTATTTATCTTTAATAGAAAGCTTTGAAATTTAAGCATCTTTGAAAACTCTGAAATTATCAGCAATAACATTTGTTTCCAAGAACAATATTTCGATTTAGAAACAGGACTTTACTACAACAGCTATCGTTATTACTCGCCTTATGTGGGACGGTTTGTAAGTAAAGATCCAATTGGGTTGTGGGGTGGATTGAACAAATATCAATATGCTCCAAGCTCTACACAATGGGCTGATGTACTTGGTTTAAATAAGTATTTCATTGGCAGTATGGACCAAATGCCTTTTAAAGCTTCTGCGTTAAAACCATTAGTACCGTACTCTAAAGAATGGATGGAAACTTATAACAATTCCAAGTTAATTTTCATTTTGTTCAATCCATTGAACCAAATCATAAATTTTTTCAGCGACTTCAACTCCTTTATTTTCAGATAAAGAATATTCTACATGTGGCGGAATAATTGGATATTCCTTACGAATCACAAAACCATCATTTTCCAAATCACGTAAAGTTTGAGTCAACATTTTTTCACTGATGCCATCAATTCTACGTCTTAACTCACTAAAACGGTGAGTCCCTCTTCTTAAACAGAACATGACCAAAACGCCCCAACGATTGGTTAAATGCATAAGCTTAACCCGAGAGGGGCAATTCTTTGACAACACATTTGCGGCTAAACAAGATTCATCAGTATTCATAAACTTTCCACGACTAAAAAACACTTACTTTTTAGTAAGTACTTACAAAAAGTAAGTTTATTATTTACTATAACAAATATCAGCAAAACTGTGTGGCTTTTCACATATTTTGAATCATATATTTATAGATGAGAGTTAATTTATGGCTTCTCCAATTCTACACTGGATTATCGACCCGATCTGCGGCTGGAGTTATGGTGCACTGCCTTTAATTAATGCAGTCGAAGAAAAATTTCCAAATCTACAACGTCTACATTTTGGTGGACTTTATAGTGAAGATCATCAACCACAAATGACAGCAGCAATGCGAACACAGATCATTCACTATGATGAACAAATCCATCAACTCACAGGTGTTGATTTTGGTGATGATTATAAAAATGGTTTGCTTAAAGACAGCACACTGATCATGAACTCTATCCCTGCAACTCATGCTTTACTGAGTATTCAGCAGGGGGTAGGGCATAGCGCGATGATATCGTTATTAAATTTAATACAACAGGGCTACTATCAAAAAGGTCTAAATGTCACACAATATAGTGTACTGGCGCAATTTGCTGTCGAGTTAGGACTGAATAATGACCAATGGTCAAAATATTTAGATGTGATCGATCAAGATCAACAAGATGAATATATTCAACATGCACGCCAATTATTATCCCATGTTCGAGGACAAGGTTTTCCAACATTGGTGTATGAAAATCAACATGGTGAAATGGGCAAAATACCGCTTCATGGTTTTTATAATAAATCAGAGGATTTTGTACGTTTTTTAGAGCAACAACTACTTAAATCTTAATTTAATTCTAAAGAGAGCCAACAATATGAAATTATTTTTAAAATCACTTCTTGCAAGTTCAGTGATGTTGAGTGCTTCTGCATTTGCAGCAGAGTTAAGCTATAAAGTTTATAACCCACAAGCACAAGGCATTTTTCCAGTTACATCTACACTTATTTCGGGTGAAAAAGATGCAGTGCTGGTCGATGCGCAATTCAGTGTTAACGATGCAAAGAACTTGGTTAAAATCATTCAAGACAGCGGTAAAAACCTTAAATATATTGTGATTACAGCGGGTGATCCAGATTTTTATTTTGGTTTAGAGCCACTGGTACAAGCGTTTCCAGATGCAAAAGTGATTGCAACCCCAGAAGTTGTTAAACATATTGAAGCAACCAAAGAAGGCAAGTTTGCTTATTGGGGACCTATCTTAAAAAATGGTGCGCCATCTCAAGTGATTGTACCGAGTGCCAGTGAAGATAAAACCATTGTGCTAGAAGGTGAAAAAATTGAGATCAAATCACCGGGTAAATACGCATCTTATCTTTGGGTTCCAAGCAATCGTACAATTCTAGGTGGTGTAGGGTTATCTTCAGGGATTCATCTGTGGACAGCAGATGCACAAACTGAAAAAGAGCGTAATGAGTGGAGAAAAACGGTAAAACAAATGAATCGTTTAAACCCTCGTGCAGTGATTCCTGGACATTATATTGGTGATATTCCAACAGGAACTCAAGCAATCGACTTTACTTATCAATATCTTGTGGATGTTGATCAAGTTTTAAAAGATCATAAAGATTCAGCATCAGTGATTGCTGCTTTAAAAGAAAAATACCCGAACTTGGCCGAAGAAAGTTCTTTGGAGTTAAGCTCTAAAGTGTTGACGGGTGAGATGGAATGGAAATAATTTAACGATGACCTATTGTTTTAAATTCATGAACTTCGTCATTGTTTGTGAACGAGAATAATGGGTTAATCTAATCAGGTGAAACTTAATCTAAGATCACGGTTAAGTTTCATCATTAAAGCCATTGATTTTTTTTAAGCGGCATTTTGAGTTTCAAAGCCAATACACAATCGACATTTAAAAAATCTCTCCCAGTATTCCATTTCATCGCCACGTTGTATTTCTGTATCGAAGGTGAGTATTGATCGTAGAAAATATAAAATTTTCTTAAAATCTAATTAAATAAAAATCAGATACTTACTGTTAATAAAAGCAGGGTTTATTGGCAGTGATAGCCTGATAAAAATTGAATTCAGCATATGTTTTAAAATTGTAGAAATAGGGGTTTTCCCTCATTCAAAAATCTTTTTAGGGCAGAATATACTGTGCATGTTGAATATATCCTCTATAAGAACGCTTGGAGTAAAAATGACTGAACTAAGTAAAATACCTACACCAGATACTGCTGAAGATAATGCATTTTTTCCATCCCCTTATTCTTTAAGCCAGTACACCGCATCGAAAACAGATTATGACGGTACGACTTATCCCAACCCATATCGTGGCGACAAAAAAATTCTGATGATTGCAACGGATGAGCGCTATATCCTAATGCAGAACGGAAAATTCTTTTCTACAGGAAATCATCCAGTTGAAATGTTACTCCCAGTATTTCATTTAGACAATGCAGGCTTTGAGTTTGATATTGCAACGCTTTCAGGCAATCCTGCCAAGCTGGAAATGTGGGCGATGCCGAATGAAGATAAGGTAGTTTTAGATACTTATGCAAAGTATGCTGAAAAACTTAAAAACCCGTTAAAGCTTGATGATATTTTGGACGAGATCATTGCTGGAAACTCGCCATATGCAGGGGTTTTCATTCCCGGTGGTCATGGTGTACTCGCGAAAATTCCTGAAAGTAAAAGTGTAAAAAAAGTTTTAGAATGGGCGATAAACAACGATAAATATGTGATTACACTGTGTCATGGACCCGCAGCTTTACTTGCCGCAGCCGTCGATGAAAAACCAGAAAACTATATATTTAAAGATTATGAAATTTGTGTATTTCCTGACTTTTTAGATAAAGGCGCAAATATTGAAATTGGTTATATGCCGGGACCATTACAATGGTTGGTGGGTGAAAATCTCGATAAATTAGGCGTTAAAATCCTAAATAAAGGTATTACAGGGCAGGTCCATAAAGACCGAAAACTTCTGACTGGAGACAGTCCTTTGGCATCGCATAATTTAGGTAAGTTAGCCGCTGAAACATTATTGGCTGATCCTGAATTGGTATAAGCATCAATCAAGAGGTTGTTTCTATTTAGACGCAACTTTTTATCTCAATATTGGAGATCTAGAGGCGATTTGCTGCTGATCTTCAATATTTTTAGTTTTAAGCGTTCAGTTTAGTGAGAAGACGGCTTTATGAGACTTGCAAGCAATCAACTGGCTGATTTATTGTTTCAGACTGTTCACCAATTGAGACAAGCACGTGACCTCGAAAGTCTATTTAAAATTCTGGTGGGATTTGCTGCTCAGCTAAATTTTGATCGGATTATTGTATGTAGTGTTTCACCTCAAAACCAACATGAATGGATTGATGAGGTTTTCTTTGTCCATGGTAACTGGGTTGATCGCAGCAATATCGAAGAGCGTGAAGTATATTTACGCCGCTGCCCAATCACCAAGCATATTTTTGAATACGATCAAGCCTTTTTTTGGGCAAAGAGCTTGCATAAAAAAACTGCAAAAGAAACCTATCGGATTATCAAAAGCCCTCTGCATCTTGGTGAGGTCAATGGAATACAAGTGCCCGTATTTGGTCGAACAGGTTTAGAGGGTGCAATTTCATTTGCGGGTGAAATTTCGGATATGGGTGCTGATTTTAAACTCACAGTACAGATGGTTTGTAATATTGCTTTTGGTGAAATTCTACATAAACAAAAGCATAGAATTGCGCATAAAAAAATACTGACCAAACGTGAAAAAGAAGTTTTAAAATGGGCAGCAGTGGGTCAAAAGCATTTTGAGATTGCCGACATTTTAAAAATTTCAGAGAGAACTGTTGAAAATCATTTACGCAGTATAAGAAAGCGCTTAGGAGTAAAATCTACTGCTCAAGCAATTGCTTCTGCCATCATCAGCAGAGAAATTGAATTATAAAGCAGCCCGATGTTTGCGACTTTTAAACATGCAGGCTTAGTCAAAAATATAGTGATTCTTTTACGAAGCATAGCGTGAGCATTGAGATTTTAAGTCCCCCCTCAAAAAAAAGAAGAAAAGAAATAAAATAATAATGATCGCCAAATAAAAACCAGAAGGACTTTTTCTTTGGCGTGTATATCTAGAAAATTTTGTCTGTATTCATGATGCCCAAATTGAAGTAATTAGATTTTATCGATGCCTAAAAATAAATAAATTTTGAAATTTTATCGGCATACTCAACCACATTTTGAGAAATTTCACCCCTAAATAAATCTTCTGTATAGGTGCTCAATGGGCAGCTTACAGATAATACGGCAGCGATTTCTTGAGTTGCCTGACTATAAATCGGTGCAGCACTGGCAGCCATGTCGGTATTAAAGTGGCCCCAACTGATCATAAAATCCTGACTGCGGACATAGTTTAAACGCTCTAATAAACTCGCCAAATCATGTGGTGTACGATCAGAATAGACTTTCCAATCGGTAAAATGTTCATAACGCTTAACCACTTCAGCCTCGGAAAGGCGAGATAAAATTAATTGTCCAATTACGGTGGCATGGGCATGCCAACGTGTACCAATATGCACATTACTGGTAAATGAACCAATAGATTGGGCATTGCTGATAAAGACAATATCAGTGCCTTCTAAAATCGAAAGATGCACAGCAATTTTAATTTTATCGCGTAATTCACGCATGATGGGGCTAGCCAGATCAGTCAGCGATGATTTGGATAAGCTGTTAAAACCAAGTTCCATCACGTTGCTGTTCAGCGCATAAGTCTTTTGCGACATTTTTCTTAAATAACCACAAAACTCTAAGGTGTGGATTAAACGAAAAGCACTCGAACGGTTTACATCTAATTTTTCTGCGATTTCAGAAATGGTCATTTCCTGATGCTGTTGATCAAATAATTTTAAAATGGCTAAGCCACGCACCAAACCCGGTACTAAATAACGTTCATCATTATTGGGTTCAGCATTTTGCTCCAAGAGAGCATCATTTATTAAGTTCATTGCCAAGTTGCCCTGTGTTTATTTTGAAATTCCTGCACATGGAATACCACTATAGTAATCATCAATTTTTCTAATCTCAATGTTTATATATAAAACATTTTTTTGATTAAGAAACATCTAAAAATATAACTTTTTATTAATCCATTGAAAAACATAAAAATATAGTATTTGACAAGCAAAATGATCAAAGCTTATGCTATTCATTATGTTTTAAATGCTAAATTAAGTTTTATATATAAAACAAATAAGGATGCAAAAATGAGTTGGATCTCAGTTTGTCAGCAAGATGACATTACCGAAGACGAGCCGAAAGCCATAGAAGTCGAGGGTAAGAAAATTGGTGTTTTTTTTATCGATGACAATTATTTTGCGATCGAGAATGTTTGCCCACATGCCTTTGCGTTGCTAACAGAAGGTTTTATTGAAGATCAAACTGTGGAATGCCCATTACATGAGGCAATTTTTGATATTCAAACAGGTGAGCTAAAGAGTGGACCGGGATGTCGTGATTTGTGTACTTATCCCGTACGTGTTGAAGGGCAGGACGTTCAAATTCAACTATAAGTCTTATTTATAAGGATGGAATCTCATGAAAACGTTTAATGAGAAGCTAGCGAACTGGATTCATGCCACGCCAGCGACCGAAGCAGGGATCAACAATATTCAAATACCGGGACAGCCAGAACTTCTGGTTTGGCAAACACGCTATAAAGTGCCAACAGTCTATGAGCAGGATTTTGTTCAACATTTAATTCAAGCCTTTTCTTCAGGCGTAACAGAACTTACTGATTTGGTTCAATCTTTAAATCAACAAGGTTTTCGTTGCGAGTCTGGTGATCTTTGGACTTCTGAAACATTTTCTGAAGAAATGCAACGTTTAGGTTATTGATTCAAGGAAGAACAGTGATGAATGCAGCAGTAACAGTGACTCCGAGTGTTGAGGAGTATTTAGATTTAGGTTTACGTGATCAATGGCATCCGGTACTGGCAAGTTGGGAAGTCGCAGCCAATCCTGTGGGTATTACCCGTTTAGGTGAAAATATCGTGGTTTGGCGTGATGACCAAGGTCAGGTGCATGCTTTAGAAGATCGTTGTCCGCACCGTGGTGCGCGTCTTTCTTTAGGCTGGAACTTAGGTAATCGCGTGGCATGTTGGTATCACGGCGTTGAAGTTCGCTATGATGGCAAGGTTGAAGATGTACCCGCAGTAAATGAATGCCCAATGAAAGGCACAACCTGTGTGAAAAGCTACCCAGTGATTGAACAACATGGTGCAATTTTCCTGTGGTTTGGGATTGATCCAAATGAAGTCGCTAAACCCCTTGATTTTCCTGAGCAATTGGCGAGTGAGGAGTGGAGTTCATTCCTATGCCAAGCGGATTGGAAGGTCAATCATCAATATGCGATTGATAATGTGATGGACCCAATGCATGGCACTTATTTGCATTGTACCTCGCACTCAATGGCAGACGGTGAACGTACCGCAGAAATGAAACACCGTTCAACAGAAAATGGCTTTGTCTTTGAAAAAGAAGGGCAAACAGGGGTCAATTTTGACTGGGTTGAATATGCCAATACCGGTGCAAGTTGGTTGCGTCTTTCGATTCCTTATCGTAAAGATTTTGGTCCAGGCGGTGAGTTTTGGATTGTGGGTTATGCCACACCGATTGATGCTCAAAATACCCGTGTTTTCTTCTGGCGTTGTCGTAAAGTCAGTGGTTGGCAACGTAATGTTTGGCGTTTTCTTTATCGCAATCATTTAGAAAAACTGCATTGGGATGTCTTGGAACAAGATCGAATTATTTTAGAAAATCTTGCGCCAAACGCACGTCAACATGAATTCCTCTATCAACATGATGTCGGTTTATCGCGCTTACGCCGTTTAATGAAAAAAGAAGCGGAAAAGCAGTTAAAGAAAATTGCGAGCTTGAATAGCTCAAACCGTATTGAAATGCAGGAACAAGTTCATGGTTAATGTCGCATTGTTGCAGGGCAAGAAAGTCTTTGTTACAGGCGCAGCAAGAGGCTTGGGACGAGACTTTGCACAGGCCATTGCCGAAGCCGGTGCTCAAGTGGTCATGGCGGATATCTTGACAGATCTTGTGCAACAAGAAGCAGCAGTATTGCAGGCACAGGGTTTACAGGTGACTGCGGTCACGATTGACTTGGCTGATGCTGATTCGATTCAACAGGCTGTTCAGCAAGCAGCTGAACATTTAGCTGGAATAGATGGTTTGGTGAATTGCGCTGCACTTGCGACCAATGTGGGTGGTAAAAGCTTGATGGATTATGACGCCGATCTATGGGACCGGGTCATGAACATCAATGTCAAAGGGACGTGGTTGGTCACCAAAGCATGTGTGCCATATCTCAAGCAGTCCGATGCAGGCAAGGTAATTAATGTGGCATCGGATACGGCTTTATGGGGCGCACCTAACTTGATGGCTTATGTTGCAAGTAAAGGTGCTTTGCTGGCAATGACCCGTTCGATGGCAAGAGAGTTAGGGCCATTTAATATTTGTATCAATACGCTTTCTCCAGGATTGACGCTGGTTGAAGCAACAGAATATGTACCGCAAGATCGTCATGATTTATATGTAAATGGCCGTGCCATTCAACGTCAGCAGTTACCACAGGATCTGAACGGAACAGCACTTTATTTACTTTCGGATTTGTCCTCATTTGTGACTGGACAGAATATTCCCGTAAATGGTGGTTTTGTCTTTAATTAAGGAATTGTTTCATGATTACAGGGATTGAGATTTTAAAGTTTGGCGTTGAGGATCGGGCTGCTTCAAATAAATTTTTGGCAGATTTTGGTTTAAAGCCAAGCCAATCAGATATTGAGGGTACGGATCTTTACCAAACCCAGAACGGTAGTAAAATTTATTTATTTGATTGTGATGATCAGCGTCTACCACAGGCCATCGAGTCAGGCTCAACTTTACGTGAAGTGACTTGGGGCTTGGATGATGCAGCACAGGATTTGGCTGATTTAGCAACTCGCCTGAAAGATGTAGATGGTTATCAAGCCACGGCTGACATGCTGCAATGCTTAGACCCAAATGGGATGACCATTCGCTTTCAAGCCAGCTTTACCCAAGAGCTACCTGCGTTAAAAACAGAAGGGATTAATCAATACGGCAGTATCACTCGTGTCAATGCAGCTAGTCCAGTGTATGAAAAAGGGCAACCTGTTGCGATTGGACATGTGGTGTTCTTTACCCCAGATTTAGAAAAAACAGAATCGTTCTATATCGAAAAGCTCGGTTTCTTCTTATCGGATGCTTATCGTAATCGTGGTGCTTTTTTACGTTGTCGTGGCAAAGGCTATCACCATGATTTGTTTTTGCTTTCGGTACCCAATAAACCTGCTGGACTCAATCATGTGGCCTTTGTGGTGCGTGATATTCATGAAGTGATTGGCGGTGGCTTAAACATGAACCGTTCTGAATGGTCTACTTTTATTGGTCCGGGTCGTCATCCAATTTCTTCGGCTTACTTCTGGTATGTCAACTCACCTTTGGGTGGTGCATTTGAATACTACACCAATGATGATTATTTGACGGAAGAATGGCAACCACGTGTTGAAGAACATTGTTTAGAACTGTTTACTGAGTGGGCGGTTGAAGGTGGTTTAGATGACCACACTCGTCGCCAAGTCAAACCTGTATAAGCAGTTGGAACAGAGAGATTAAGCTATGCAAAGAATTGTCATCGTTGGCGCAGGACAAGCCGCAGGTTGGGCGGTCAGCACACTCCGTCAACATGGATTTCTAGGTGAAATTCATGTGGTATCCAATGAGGAACGGGTATTTTACGAACGCCCACCGCTGTCAAAACAAGTCCTCTCCAAAGAAGCCAGTTATGACAGTTTGCATCTGTTCTCTGCTGAACAGGTTCAAGATTTTAATATCGAGTGGCATAAACCAGCTGTGGCAACTCAAGTGGATCGCCAACAAAAACATGTGGTTTTAGAAAGCGGTCAAGTTTTGCCTTATGACAAATTATTGATTGCGACTGGAAGCCGAGCACGTGTGCCAGTCAATACATGGCAGTTTATTCCCAATGTGGTGACTTTACGTAATGTACAAGACTGTGAACGTTTAGCCGAAATCTTACAACATACGCAAAAGTTAGCAGTAATTGGTGGTGGTTGGATCGGCTTGGAAATTGCAGCAACGGCACGGAAACAAGGCAAACAAGTGCATGTTTTTGAATACGGTGATCGACTTTGTGCACGTAGCGTTAGCCCTGATGTGTCTGAATTTCTGCAAAATATGCATCAACAACAAGGTACTCAGATCCATTTAAATAGTAAAAATGTGCATTTGATTGAAGCAGGTCAACAGCAAGTTGAAGTGGTGAATCATCCAAATGCCAGTGAACTGTTTGATTGTGTAGTAGTGGGTGCGGGTGCTGATATTGCCAAAGAGCTGGGTGTGAGTGCTGGTTTAGACGTTAAAGATGGCATTGTCGTCAATGGTTTTGGACAAACTTCAGACCAAGACATTTATGCCGCAGGTGATGTGGCGATACATCCAAGTTTGGGCTATTGCATTCAGTCTTGGGCCAATGCACAAAATCAAGCCATTGCCACGGCAAAGTCAATGTTAGGTATGGATACGGAATATCTGGATATTCCTTGGTTATGGTCAGATCAGTATCACTACAACATTCAGATTTTAGGAACTTACCAACCTGAAAAAACTAAGCAGATTGTGCTACGTCAAAATGCAGCAGATCAGTGCAGTTATCTTTATCTGGATGAGCAAAACTGTTTGATCAACATGATTGCAATCAATGACTCAAAACTGGTCAAACTGGCAAAACGCTGGATGCAATCCAATACCGTGTTAGACCCTCAATTATTAGCAGACCCTGAATTTAATGTAATGAAATTAAAACCGTAAACCTTAGAGTCTGTTGATATTTAAACCATTGTGAAATGTCAACAGCACCTAGATCCGGTTCATGACTCAATCGAAGGAATGAAATATGAGTAATGAAGAGAAAAGTGGATTGAAGCATTGGGTTCCTGCTTTTGTCCTGATGATCTGTGTCGTTCTGGCATTTTTCGACAAAATTAGTATCGCAGTCTTATTTGCTGACCCGCACTTTCAGGACGCGATGGGGATTGCCCAAGACAAAGCAAAACTTGGATGGTTAATGACCAGCTTTTTATTGGCTTATGGTTTTTCCTCTGTGTTCTTAAGCTTCTTAGGCGATATTTTTAGCCCTAAAAAAATGCTGTTTTGGAGTGTCTTATCTTGGGGAATACTCATGTTCTGTATGGGTTTTACCACCAATTATACAGGGATGTTGGTCCTCCGCGTTCTGCTTGGATTAGCTGAAGGCCCATTATTTGCCTTGGCTTATACCATCGTGAAACAAACCTATACAGATCGTCAGCAAGCACGTGCTTCTACCATGTTTTTGTTGGGTACACCGATTGGTGCCTTCTTAGGTTTTCCAATTACCGCCGCTGTTCTCGCAAACCATGATTGGCATACCACCTTCTTTGTGATGGCTGGTTTAACTGTAATTGCACTGATTGCGATTGTCTTTGGCTTACGTAATTTACAACTCAAGAAAACCATTGAGCTGGAGGCGACCAGTAAACGTGTCAATTTTAAAGGGCATATCCATAACACCAAGGTGCTATTACAGAACGGTTCATTTTGGTTGGTGTGTATTTTCAATATTGCACTGATGACTTATCTGTGGGGATTAAACAGTTGGGTTCCATCCTACCTGATTCAAGACAAGGGCTTTAACCTTAAAGAGTTTGGAATTTATTCAAGTTTCCCATTTATCGCCATGTTGATTGGTGAAGTGATTGGTGCATTTCTTTCTGACAAGTTAGGTCGTCGTGCCATTCAAGTTTTTAGTGGCTTATTGGTGGCCGGCATCTTTATGTATGTCATGGTCATTATGACAGATCCAATTTTAGTGATTGTTGCAATGTCTCTTAGCGCAATGGCTTGGGGCTTTGGTGTCGCAGCAATATTTGCACTACTTGCTCGTGTGACCACTGCTGATGTGGGCGCGACTGCGGGTGGGATTTTTAATGGACTGGGTAATTTTGCCAGTGCAATTGCACCCGTTCTGATCGGTTACATCGTGATGCAAACCCATAGTTTTAATTTAGGAATTACCTTCTTAGCAGCAGTTGCTGTGATTGGATCGTTCTTCTTAGTTCCTTTACTAAAACGTTATTAATTCAAGATATCTAGGAGTTAAAACATGACTACTCAACAATTCGAATCATGGTCACAGCCTGAAGGTACAAGCTTACAAGATTGGTTAAATACCCGTATCGCACGTTTTGAAACACGTAAATATGATTTTGATGCCTTGAAGTTCCAAGCGGACTATGACCCCAAATATCGTCGTGCCCAAATGCGTTATATGGGCACGGGTGCAACAGGTGTAGTGAATGATGGCAACACTGTTCCAGCAGAAAACTTCACTTTTTCAACCATGGTTTTACCTCCGCAGTGCGAAGGGCCTTTGCATATTCATCATGATGTTGAGGAAGTGTTTTTTATGTTGCGTGGTGAGATTGACCTATTTATCGAACATAACGGTGAGAAATTTCAAACCAAACTTAAAGAGCGTGATCTGATTTCAATTCCACCTGGAATTTACCGTGGCTTGTTTAATCCAGGTCAGGAAGATGCCTTGATGTGTGTGATGTTAGGTGCGGGTAAACCGACCATTCCGAACTATCCACCAGAACATCCATTGTCGCAAATCAAACGTTGATTGAATCGACAAAGCCCAGCCCTACAGCAAAGGAATCCAGCCATGACATTGCTTAATCGATTAGCCAAATATCCAGTCAAAACCATTGTAGTTGATGGACAAGTACACGCCTATCGTGAGGCGGGTCAAGGCCAGCCGTTGATTTTGCTACATGGGATTAGTTCGGGTTCTGCTTCATGGATCAACCAACTTGATGTACTGAGTCAGTCTTTTCGTGTGATTGCTTGGGATGCACCGGGTTATGGCTTATCAGAAGGTTTAAATACAGCGCAACCGAATGCAGAAGATTATGCACAACGTTTGTTGGGTTTAATCGATGCTTTGGCAATTTCGCAAGCCATTTTGGTTGGTCATTCCCTTGGGGCTTTACAGGCCAGTGCTTTTGCTCATCTTTATCCTGAACGTGTACAGACTTTGCTGATTGCCAATGTAGCACAAGGTTATCAACGTTCAGATGAGGAAAGCAAATCACAGGTTTATCAAAAACGACCAATGCTGTTGAAAAGCTTAGGTCATGCAGGCATGGCGGCAAGTCGTGGACCGCATTTAATTTATAAACAAGATACTCAAGCTTTGGCTTTGGTCACAGCGGTGATGCAGGATTTGACCCTAGACGGTTTTACCCATGCATCGTATTTGTTGGCCTATGACGAAATTAGAAATTATTTAACAGATATTCGTGTTCCTTGCGTCGCGATTGCAGGCGATCAGGACCAAATTACACCTGCACAAGGTACCCAAGACCTTGTCGCAGAAATGCAATTGAGCCGATGTCATCTGATTACAGATGCAGGTCATCTGAGTTATGTCGATCAACCACAACAGTTTAACGACATTATTTTATCGGCACGTTAATACTCAAACGAGAGAAAAAAATGAGCTTCCAAGTTGAAGGAAAAATAGCAGTAGTAACAGGTGGCTCGTCAGGCATTGGTTTGGCTGCTGTCGAAATTTTAGTTGCAGAAGGTGCCCAAGTGGCATGGTGTGGTCGGGATGAACAGCGTTTAGCAGAATCAAAAAATTATATTTTGGAAAAGTATCCGCAAGCCCATATTTTTACTCAAGCCTGCAATGTTTTAGACAAACAAGATGTAAAACGCTTTGCACAACAGGTCAATCAAAATTTAGGCAATGTCGACATGTTGATCAATAACGCAGGTCAAGGGCGTGTATCCAATTTTGAAGACACCCAAGATGAAGATTGGATGAAAGAAATTGAATTGAAGTATTTCAGTGTTTTGCATCCTGTACGTGCATTTTTAGATGATTTAAAAAATTCGGCGTGTGGATCAATCACCAATGTCAATTCCTTACTGGCCTTGCAACCTGAACCACACATGATCGCGACTTCATCGGCACGCGCCGCTTTGCTGAATTTAACTCATTCCTTAGCACATGAATTTAGCCAGTATGGGATTCGGGTGAATTCAATTTTATTGGGCATGGTGGAGTCAGCACAGTGGAAACGCCGTTTTGAAACACGTTCAGATAGCCAAGCGTCATGGGAACAGTGGACAGGCAATATTGCAAAAAACCGTGGTATTCCAATGCAACGTCTAGGTAAACCTGAAGAACCAGCAAACGCTTTGGTCTTCTTGGCTTCACCATTGGCATCCTATACCACGGGTGCAGCCTTGGATGTCTCTGGTGGATTTAACAAACATTTATAAGGTGTGCCCATGAAACAGTTGATGATGATTGGTTTCGGTGCAATGGCAGCAGAAGTGTACGCACATATGCCACAAGATTTACAGCTTAAATGGATTGTGGTGCCTGCACGCAGTGTTGAAAAAGTACAGGCACAAGTATCCGCTCAGGTACAAGTAATTAGTTCGATTGATGCATGCCTTGGCACGCCTGATTATGTGATCGAAGTGGCAGGCCAAGCGGCGGTAAAAGAACATGCCCAAAAGGTGTTAGAGAAAGGTTGGACCATTGGTCTGATTTCAGTAGGAACCTTAGCCGATAGCGAATTTTTCTCTCAACTGAAACAGACTGCGGAACAACACGATGCCCATCTGCATCTTTTAGCGGGTGCGATTGCGGGGATCGATGGTATCTCTGCGGCAAAAGAAGGTGGTTTGGAAAAGGTCACCTATAAAGGCTGTAAAAGCCCGAAGAGTTGGCGTGGCAGTTATGCTGAACAATTGGTTGATCTTGATCAGGTCAGTGAAGCCATGGTTTTTTTTCGTGGTACAGCCAGAGAAGCAGCACTGAAGTTTCCAGCCAATGCCAATGTTGCAGCAACCATTGCACTCGCAGGTTTAGGCATGGATGAAACCATGGTTGAGCTTACGGTTGATCCAAAAACTAATAAGAACAAGCACACCATTGTGGCAGAAGGCGTGTTTGGTGAAATGACCATTGAATTGGTGGGTGTGCCTTTGGCAAGCAATCCTAAAACCTCAACTTTGGCTGCGCTTAGCGTGATTCGTGCATGTCGCAATAGCGTTGAAGCAATTCAGATTTAAAAGGATTTGATCATGGTAAAGGAAATTTATATCGCAGGTGAATGGCGATTAGGTAAAGGCAATACGATTCAAAGTCTGTTTCCAGCAGATCAATCTGTCAATGCTGAAATTTCTACAGCGAGTTTAGATGATGTCAATGAAGCAATTGAAAAGGCAGACTTGGCATGGCGACAAGTGGGCTGGCGCAATAGCATGCCACATGAACGTGCGCGTATTTTGTATAAAGTGGCAGAGATTATTGAAACGCGTGTAGATGAGCTTGCAAAATTACAAACCCGTGATAATGGTAAGCCACTGGCTGAAACACGTGGTTTAGTGATGAGTGCAGCCGCGACAGCACGCTATGTTGCCGCAGCATGTGAAACGCTGAATGATGAACTCACCACACAACGTGCGGCTGACTTTATGACCATAAGTGTGCATGAACCTGTCGGTGTGGTGGCCGCGATTACACCGTGGAATTCACCGATTGCCAGTGAAGTTCAAAAACTTGCCCCTGCGCTTGCTGCTGGAAATGCGGTGATCCTTAAACCGGCAGAGGCAACGTCTTTAATTGCCTTGGAACTTGCGAAAATTTTTGAACAAGCAGGACTGCCAAAAGGCTTACTCAGTGTTTTAGTGGGCCGTGGTTCTGTAATTGGTGATGCCATCGTAAAGCATCCTTTGGTCCGCAAAATTTCATTTACTGGCGGAACCACTACAGGGCGTCATTTGGCTCATCTTGCCGCAGATAAATTGATTACCACCTCATTAGAGCTTGGTGGAAAATCCCCTACGATTGTTATGCCTGATGCAGACATTGAATTGGCTGCTAAAGGTGTGGCTTATGGGATCTTTAGTTCCGCAGGACAAGCCTGTATTGCAGGTTCACGACTCTTCGTGCATCACAGTATTTACGATCAGTTCCTTAAGCGTTTGGTTGAAATTACCAAAGCTTTACGAGTGGGACATCCAGAAACCGCGGGTGTACATTTGGGCTCTTTAATTAATCCAAAGCATTTGGCTTCTGTCGATGCCTATGTGCAATTGGCCAAGCAAGAAGGTGGTCAAGTTTTAGTGGGTGGTCAAGCGCTGACGGATGGTGATTTGGCGAAAGGAAGTTATTACTTACCGACCATCATCACCGGCTTAAATAATACTGCACAAACCTGTCAGGAAGAGATTTTTGGTCCAGTCTTGGTGGTGATGAAGTATCACGATGAAGCTGATTTAATCACCCAAGCCAACGACAGTTGTTTTGGGCTTGCAGCAGGAATCTGGACTGAAAATTACCGTAAAGCTTGGCAAATTGCGCGTGCTTTGGAAGTCGGTACAGTCTGGATTAATACCTATAAAAAATTCTCTATTTCGGCACCGTTTGGTGGCTTTAAAGAAAGTGGTATCGGGCGTGAAAAAGGGCGTTTAGGTATTTTGTCTTATATGCAGCAAAAAAGTATTTATATGGGATTAAGCGAACAGCCAAATCCTTGGTGTGAATAATAAATTCATGGAATGAAAAAGTTTTTGAGGAATAAACAATGACAGAACGTGTAAATGTAGGCGAAGCAATCGCGCGTGTTTTAGAAGCACACCAAGTGGAAAGTATCTATGGGGTGATTTCAATTCATAACCTACCAATTGCAGATGCCGTAGGGCGTCGTGAAAAAATTCGTTTTGTGGCAGCGCGTGGCGAAGCAGGTGCAGTCACGATGGCAGATGGTCACTCACGCTTTAAAGGTTTAGGGGTTGCTTTGACCAGTACCGGTGCTGGGGCAGGCAATGCAGTAGGTTCATTGATTGAAGCGATGAATGCTGGAAGTCCTGTGTTGCATTTAACAGGGCAAGTTGAACGTGAATATCTTGATCGTGATGCTAGCTTTATCCATGAAACCAAAGATCAACTGACCTTCTTACGTGCTTCAAGCAAAGCTGCATTTCGTATTACCAGCCCAGACAATGCAGTGGGTGTAATTCGTGAAGCAATTCGTGTTGCAACCACAGTACCGATGGGGCCTGTAAGTGTTGAGCTCCCGATTGATGTGCAAGCTGCAGAAATTGACTTGCCATTGAATTTAGGTCCTGTCAAAGCGCTTGAATTACCGCAGGCTGAGCAAGTTGAAATAGATTTAATTGTTGAAGAAGTTAAAAAAGCCAAACGCCCCATCTTCTGGATTGGTGGTGGCACATTAAATAGTGTTGATGAAGTGAAAGCCATTGCGGATCTTGGGATTCCTGTTGTTTCTTCTACCCATGCTCGTGGTGTGTTAGCGGATGAGCATCCACGTAGTTTAGGTGCATTCCATAATTCAGCAGGGGTTGAGCAACTGTTAAAAGAGGCTGACTTATTGGTGGTGGTGGGCTCGCGTTTACGCAGCAATGAAACTAAAACCTATTCGGTACAATTCCCTGATAATCTGATTCAGATTGATGCCAATCCAGTAGCACAGCAACGTAATTATAAAGTTCGTAACTTCATTTGTGGTGATGCCAAAGATGTATTACAACGTGTGCTCACAGGGCTAAGCGGTATCTCAAAAGTTGATGCAGATTATGATGCAGCGGTTGTTGCGGCAAAACAGTCAGCTATTGAGGCGTTGCGTACTCAGCTGGATCAATATGCCCTGATCTGTGATCACTTACGTGCGGCACTACCTCAAGACGGCATCTTTGTTCGTGACATTACCATGTCTGGCAGTACTTGGGGCAGCCGATTATTTCCAGTACAAGCACCAAATCAAAATATTCACTCACTTGCAGGGGCAATTGGTCTTGGTTTAGCCACAGCAATTGGTGCTTCTATTGCCAATCCAGATAAAAAAGTGATCGGCTTAGTAGGGGATGGTGGTTTGATGCTCGGTATCGGTGAGATTGCCACCATGGCACAAGAAAATACCAACATGGTGCTGATGATCATGAACGATGGTGGTTATGGCGTCATGCGTGGTATCCAAAAGAATTACTTTGAAGGGCGTCAATATTTCAATGAATTGCATACCCCAGATTATAAAATCTTAGGGGAAGCAATGGGAGTGAAAAGCTGGAAAGTGGGCAGTGCAGATGAGTTTAAAAGCGTGATTCAACAAGCGGTCGATTTTCAAGGGCCAAGTGTGATCGAATTGGATATGAATTCGATTGGACCACTGAACTTTGCAGGACCACCGCAGAAAAAACTCTATTAAACCCAGTTGAACATCCGATGCTGGCATCGGATGTTCAGCAAAAGCTCCGGCAAATTTTTTTGCTCAAAATACAATAAAAACTATGTTTTATAGGTAAAACAAAAGTCCAACAGGATCGTTGGAACACAAGGGAAGGACGCAATTATGAAAAAGACATCAATCGCGATGCTACTTGCAGCAATTTATTTGGGTACCACATCCAATGTTTTGGCGCAAAGCTCAGCATTAGAATGGAAAAGTGAAGATGGGACGGACTCTATAAAATTGGGTGGCGTGGTGCGATTAAACCAACGCTATGAAAATTGGGAAGGGCCCAATGATGGCTTTGGCAAACTCTATTTTGATATTTTTAGAGTCGATGTAAAGGGTAAATTTGACGATGCCTATTTTAATGCAAGTTATCTGTTTCAAGATCAAGAGAAGCGCTCGATTGAAAAAGCTTATGTGGGCTACAATTTAGACCAACAGAATAGTCTAGAAGCAGGATTTGTATATAAGCCTTTTGCGATTTATCCTTATCCGCAAAATGGTTGGACTTACCATATCCCATTCTTTTTGGGCTATGGCAATAACATTGCGCCAGGTTTGAACTGGAATTTTCATAATCAGGACTGGGATGTAAAATTGGGCTATTACCCTGAAATGCTGGCAACCAATCTGCGCTATTCGCCCGAAAGTGCCACTTATGATGACCTAGCCGACAATGCATTTCCAAGTCAAAAAGCCTATCAAAATGAAAAGCGCCATCAATTCAATACGCGGATTGTGCGCAAGCTAGACACCAAAGTGGGTAAGCAGGAAGTCGGGGTATCAGGGGCAATTGCGCAATTGCATAATAAAACCACCGATAAAAATGGTCAATATTATGCAGTAGGGGTGCATAGCGATAACAATTACAAACGCTTTAATTTACAAAGCTCTGTGATTCATTATCAATATGATGCAAAGAATCCTGATGGGGTCAATAATGATATGACTTTAATGGGGAATAACGGATTTACCCCTGCTTATTTTATTGCCTCTGAAGCGACAGTTGCCAGTTTAAATCTTGCCTATACCTTACCTATGCAAAATATGGGCAAACTCAAAGCGATCCGATTCTACAATGATTATAGTTATATGGATAAGAAACGTGATGATTGGTCAGATTCTCAAATGAATACCACTGGGATGATGTTTATTGCGTCACCCTTTATGGTGTGGGCCGATTATACTTGGGGGAAAAATGCCAATATTATTGGTGGTGCAATGAATTCAACCGGTTTTAGCTCGACCGTTTCACCCTATAGTGACCAATGGTTGTATCGTATCAATTTAAACCTTGGATTTAGTTTTTAGAAAGCTAATTTGGGAATTGATTTGTTTGTTACGCCGATATTTGCTATGGCAATAACCGCTTTGTTGCACTTAGATTTAAACACCGCTGGATGACATTTACTTATCATTTGAGTATCTGTCAAAGCAGCGGATCGGCTGTGTATGCAACAAAGCATGTTTATCGGATCAATTTTATAACTTCACAAGCGCATACGACGATCGTTTACGCTTGTTTTGCTAAGGCCATCAACGACTTTAATTGCTGAACTTCCAGTGGGGTAGCATGTTGTAACGGTTTTCTTGGTTCACCTACAGAAAAACCTAATTCATTTAAACCCGCTTTGACTGTTTTAGGTAAGCCACCTTGTACAATAAAGCGCAGCAAAGGCAATTGACGATAAAACAAGGCTTTGGCGTGGTCTAAATCACCATCTTTGACTGCCTGATATAACTGACTTGGTAGCTCACCGAGTAGATTTGGCGCCACAGTACACCAGCCACTTGCCCCTGCACAAAATGCCTCAAGTGCCAAAGGATTACAACCATTATAAAAGGGCAACTGTCCTTGAGATAATTCATGAAATTTATGCATGCGCTGAATATCGCCGGTACTGTCTTTAACCATGCAAATATTCTCAATTTCTTGAAACATTTTCACGATCAATTCTGGTGACATATCTACTCCACTGGTTGCAGGGTTGTTATATACCATGATTGGCAGCTTGGTCGATGCAGCAATTTGCTGGTAATAATCATAGATTTCTTGATCATTGAGTTTCCAGTAAGACACTGGTATCACCATAATTAGATCAGCGCCAAGCTCCTCAGCTTTTTGGGCTTTTTGAATCGCCATCGCCGTTGTGAGTTCAGAAATTCCCAACATGACTGGGACACGTTGATTAACGACTTCGATACTTTTTTGTGCGACTTGTTGCCATTCTTGCCAAGATAAATAGGCACTTTCACCAGCACTGCCCAATGGCACAATCGCATTACATTGTTGTTCTAGCAGAGCATTTAATGTGATGGTCAGCGCATCAACATCGACAGCTTGGGTGTCTGGGTGAAATGGTGTGATTGGGTATGCAATAATGCCTTCTAATTTCATTTTCATTACTCCTCGATACAGTCCGCATGATTTTTTAAAGCTTTACGCGCATAGTAGGCAAAATTGACATGATTACGCTTGTTGGTAGAGACCCAGTCATGAGCTTCTTTTGCCAGTTCATGTGGGATAGGTTGAATTTGTCCAGCAGCCATTGCCAAAAGCTGAAGTCGGGCAGCGCGTTCAATTAAAATGGCTAAGTTGCAAGCCTCTTCAATGGTTTTACCTGCCACCAGCTGACCATGATGTGACAGTAGTACAGCGCGGTTTTTACCTAAGGCTTCTGAAATAAAGATACCTTCTTCATTGCCGACAGGGACTCCCGGCCACTCTTCCACAAAAGAACAGTCTTCGTATAAAGCGCAAGTATCCATTTGTGCGATCGCTAAGGGCACACGGAGCATTGACAACGCTGCAATATGTGTTGGATGGGTATGGATAATGCAATTCACTTCAGGATGTTGTTTATAGATCCATGTATGAAAGCGATTTGCAGGATTTGCCATACCTTGTTGGTCAAGTGGTTTTAGATCTTCATCAACTTCCAATAAATTTTGCGCTGTAATTTCATCAAAGCCGAGACCAAAACGCTGAGTGATAAAGGTATTGCCTTGCGTGGTACGACAAGTGATTTGTCCAGCTAAGCCAGCATCATGTCCGTGATCAAATAAAATACGGCAGGTTAATGCCAACTTTTGTCGATCTGTATAGCTTGAATCTTGAATAAATTGCTGCATGTTTTGCTGTGCATTTTGCATCAATTGCTGTTTGTCTAGTTGTGCCGTTTGCATAAATAAAACCTCTCGCTGAGTTGATTTTCACATCGCCTAAGTACAGAATAAAAATTCTGTGGATGGATTAAAATATCCAGTTTCTAAAACTTATATGGGCCAGAGAGTTATGCGTCAGCCTTGGAAAATTCGGCTACATTTAGAAGATCGTGAAGAAAAGACCCTTTTTTTAAAGTTGGCAAATCAGATTATTCAAGAGATTTTATCTGGCAGAATTACTCAGGGAACACGCTTGCCTGGTTCACGCACTCTGGCAGATGAACTTGGGATTAACCGAAAAACCGTACAATCGGTATATGAAGATTTGGAGGCACAGGGGTGGCTGGTCTCAAAAGCCAGACAAGGCACTTTTGTTTCAGAAAACTTACCAGACCTAAAAGTGCAGTCATCGCCTACACTCAAACAGATTGATATCACTCCCGTTTTTCCTACGCAGATACTTATCAAAAATGATGGTGTGCCAGACAATCGGTTGATCCCCTATGAATTGTTTTCTCGGGCTTATCGGCATGCATTGATTCAAGTGACACGCCATCAAACCATGGGATATGGAGATCCTCAGGGCAGTTTAGAACTTCGTCAAGCCTTATTAAATATGTTATCTATGGAGCGTTTTATACAAACCTCTATGGAAAACATTTGTGTGGTTCGTGGCAGTCAAATGGGGATTTTTCTAGCTGCGCGGGTTCTGGCTCAACATCAGTCTCAGCGTCATATGATTGTGGTAGAGCAATGGGCTTACCCACCGGCAGTAGAAACATTTCTTTCTAATCATTATCAAATTATTCGCGTGCGTTTGGATAAGCATGGTTTAGATACCGATCATTTAACTGAAATTTTATCCAGCCATGCAGTTGCTGCGGTCTACACCACACCCCATCATCAATATCCAACGACAGTGACGATGTCTATGGATCGACGATTAAAACTATTAGAGCTGTCTAAAGCCTTTGATTTCTATATTATTGAAGATGATTATGACCATGAGTTTCATTATGACAGCCGACCCATTCCGCCGTTAATTAGCTTACCAGCAGCAGACAAAGTGATTCATATCGGCTCTTTGTCTAAAGTATTCGCGCCCAGTTTAAGAATTGGTTATGTGGTGACCAATGTACAGATTATTCAGGCGATGAAACAAGATATTTTGCTGATCGATAAACAGGGCAATGCGATTACTGAATTGGCAATGGCTGAGCTGATGCAGCAGGGTGAAATTAAGCGACATATCCGTAAAATGCGCAAGATTTATCAGCAACGTCGAGATTTTGCTGTGATGGCTTTTCAACAGACGTTTGAAGATAGGGTTAAAATAGCCACACCGGCAGGTGGCATGGCGTTGTGGGTAAAATTTAAGTTGCCTTATCAACAGCAGTTTTTAATGTTTTTAAAACAATTACATATTGATTCTGAATATGATTTTGGTTCGGTATGGCATCATTCAGATGATAGTTTTTATATTCGTTTTGGTTTTGCAGCCCTGACCGAATTGGAAATCCGTCAAACTGTTGAAAAGTTATATCAGGTTTTTGTGAGTTCATGATGCTCAAGAGATTGAAAAATCAGCTTAAGTCATGTTGAACTGACTTTAGAACGGTTTAGGTTTAAGTAAAGATGCTACAAATTGAAATAATCACAATATATTGAGATTTAAGTAAAAACCAGAAGCATTGTGTTTCTGGTTTTTTATGGATTAATTTAAAGGCATACGATATTCAATGACCCCTGGTTTTTCAGCAATCCAGTCATAGAGTTTTTGTGCAGTTTGATTGCTTTGTTGAGTGTGCCAATACAAACGCGCGCAGGGTTGAACTATAGCTTGCTGTTGTACATATTCAATCAGGCGCTTGCCTACATGTTGACCTCTTGCCTGTGGAGAAACATATAAGTCTTCTAGATAGCAAAAGTTGGTCTCGGCCCATGTCGAGCGATGGATCACATAATGTACAAAGCCAAGAACATGCTCAGCTTGTTTAGCAACAGCACAATATATCGGCTCTTGATCATCAAAAAAACGTTGCCAAGTGGTTTGCGTAACAGTGTTGGATAAAGCCACTTTGTAAAAGTCTTGATAAGCCAGCCAATACTCCAGCCATTGTTTATAGTCTTGTTGTGCAACAGGCACAATTTGAACCACTAAATTTTCCATAGGTATTCTCCAGTTGTCGGGAAAGAAAGAGGAGAAATGAGTTTAAGTGTGATTGTGGTATTGAAATAAGATACACTTTGAGTATTTTTAACAGTACCAGTTTTGTTTATGGTGACAGTAACTTCTGCTTATTTCCCTCATTTGATCTTACCTAAAGGGGTGATTAAAGAGGGTTTATATAGCGTCTTACGTGATGCAATTTTAGATGGTCGTCTAGCTTCTGGAACCAAACTGCCCTCTAGTCGTGTCTTGGCAGAAATGATGTCGATTTCTAGAAATTCAGTCTTGGCTGCAATGGACCGTTTACTGGATGAAGGCTATATTGTGACCAAGCCAAGCTCTGGTACTTATGTCGCAGAGCTGATTCCTGATCAATTAATTTCTATACAAGAGATACCGACAGAATCTTCATCTGATATCTGTCACAAGCTAAATATTAATCCGCATATCGCAAGCTTATTACCTGCTTGGCAGAAACAAAATGTATCTGGGCAGGGTGAAAAAATATTTCATGTCGGCGTTGGTTGTATCGATTTATTCCCACATTCGCTTTGGGGGAAATTATTGGGACGTGCTTGGCGGCAGTCTCATCAGCAATTGGGGCAGTTTCATGATTGTCGAGGCTATTTGCCTTTACGTCAGGCAATTTGTGATTATGTTCGTTCTACACGGGGACTAAAATGTGATGTACAACAAATTTTGATTGTAAATGGTACCCAACAAGCGATTCATCTTGCAGCTTATGCATTATTACAACCTTTGGATCAGATCTGTTTAGATGAGCCGGGCTATGATGCCGCTTTAAATATTTTTCGGAGTTTTGGCATTCAAGTTCATCCTGTATCAAGTGATCACGAAGGGATGAAAGTTGCCGAGATTATTCAGCATTATTCCGAAAGTAAATTAATCTATACCGCACCTTCTCATCAGTTCCCTTTAGGTGGAACACTCAGTTTAAGTCGACGATTGGCCCTGTTGGAATGGGCAGCGAGTCAGCAAAAATGGATTTTTGAAGATGATTATAATAGTGAGTTTAGATATGGAACTCATCCAATTCAAGCCTTACAGGGCTTAGACCAACAACAAAGAGTGATCTATTCTGGTACTTTTTCTAAAATGATGTTTCCGGAGTTCCGACTTGGATTTATGGTGGTTCCAGAATCGCTGATAGAAACATTGAGTCTGGCAAAATACTATACTGATACGCGGAGTGCTTATTTAGAACAAGCTGCTTTGGCTTTGTTTATCAAAGAGGGGCATTATGCACGCCATGTACGTAAAGTGCGTAAAGCTTGCCAAGAACGTCAACAGGCATTAATTGCTGCGATTCAACAATTTCTTGCAGATGTATTGACTGTTCAGCCAACCGACTCAGGGATTCATGTGATTTGTTGGCTAAATGCCCCATGGACTGAGCAAAGCTTTATTGACCAGTGTCTTGCCATTCATTTGGCTGTTCAGCCTTTATCCCGCTACTGTCAACAACCTTATGAAAAAGCTGCGGTATTGTTTGGCTATGCAGCGCATACTCCAGATGAGATTAGCATGAATATTCAGAAGCTGGCGCAACAGATCAAGCACAAGTAACACGGATTCCAGTTTCATTTTCTATATTTCTTCATTTCCTATATAAATCGCTAGCTGGTCTAGCTGTATAAGCACTGATGATAATTGTTGTACATCTGTTTATGTAATGTTATAACATAACAATAAATTACAATTCGGAATCCATGATGCGTCACCATACTTTAGCAATCGCTATTTCTTTACCGGTCTTTCCTGCATATGCGATTGAAAACAAACAACTGACTGTACTTCCAGTGATTCGAGTCAATGCCGAAAATGATCCATTTATCAATCAAAGTATTGTTGTAGAAAATAGAAATGCAGACAATAAAACTTTAGGTGATGCTTTAAAGCATCTTTCAGGGGTACAAAGTAGCGCTTTTGGTCCCAATTCAGGTGCGCCTGTGATTCGCAGTTTAAGTGGAAACCGAGTGCAGATTTTGGAAGATGGTCAGTCTATTTATGGAATGAATAGTATCAGCGGCAATATTAATATCCCTTTTGATCCTTTATTCACTCAATCTGTTACTGTCAATAAATCTTCAGACAGTGTACGTTATGGTGGCAACGCCATTGGCGGAAGTGTGAATATTGATTCTGGTCTAATCGATACAGCGATGCCGAATAAAAGTTCTCAATTAGAGCTGGTAGCGAAAAAGGGCTGGAATGATTTTGATGCCAAAGGTTTTAAGCTCAATCTCAATAACCAAAGTAATTTTTCCACCAATTTATTGTTTTCTAGCCAAGATATGTCAGCTTATAAAATTCCGGGAGAGGGTAAAGCGAGCGTATGTAATAGTGGCGTATTTCCAGCGACGGGTGGGGTTAATACAGCATTGGCAGATGCTTGCCAAAAAGAAGCACGCATTCAAAAAAATTATAACACTGCATCTCAGCCTTATATTAACCAGTTTATGACAGAAAACCCTGATTGGGCAGATGGTTCATTTTCCTTCTATACGGATCAACCAACTACTGAGATGCGTGGAAAAACCTATACCAATCCGATAAACCCTAAATATGTGTCCAATACCCAGCAATATACTGAAAACAAAATTAATAAAGATGTCACACCCAACTATAAAAAAAAGCTGGGCAATAGCTATTTAGACAATCAACACTTTGCGATTGGAAGCACTTATTTTCTTAACAATGGACGTATTGGGCTCAGTGCTGATTCAAAAAAAAGTGAATATGGGGTACCCGGATTTTCTCTTGAAAATAAATCTTTTCAATCTACCAGTGACAGCATACCAGTCGGGGTGAAAACAGATCAGCGAAGATATGCCTTAGACAGCGAGTTTAATTTTAGCCCGTTGTTATTGAAACAAATACAATTTGATGTGAGTAAGAGCGTTAATACATCAGGAGAATATTTAGGATCAAAAATGGCCAATAACTATAAATTTGATACCCAACAGGCTGAATTATTACTTATGCATAGACCTGTTGAATTTTGGAATGGTTTTATTGGCTTTAATCAGATTGATCGTAAAGTGGTAGGGCATGGAAATTTACGTTATTTACCGAATATCAATACGCAAACACAAGCCGTGTTTATCAAGGAAAAATTAGACTTTGATTGGCTAGAACTCGATGCTGGTTATCGTAACGAAAAGGTTGAACATAAAATTCAAAAAAGTGATTTTGTACCATCCAGAAACTCACCGAATACAAAACTCACCGATACGAAATTTAATCTTGAAAGCTATAGTTTCGGTTCATTCTTAAAATATAATGATCTATTGGGTTTAAAGTTGCGTTATTCAGTATCAGATAGAGCACCTGAAATTAATGAACTTTATGCCAGCCATCCACATTATTCAATTATGTTACAAGAAGAAGGTAACCAAAAACTCAAAGAAGAACAGTCCAAAAATCTTGAGTTAACAGGTCTGTTCAATTATAAAAATTTTAATTTTGAAGCCACTGTATATAAGATGAAATATGACAAGTATTTGTATTTGACGCATTCAGGGGCACAAATGCGTAATCGTTTGCCACTCAAATATTGGACCCAGACAGATGCTGAAATTACTGGATTTGAAATTGATTTAAAACAAAAGTTTGAACTCAATCAGTATGGCAATCTTTTGATCTCTGCTTTTGCTGATTTGGTGAAAAATAAAAACTTGAATCCAAACAAAACCAGTTTAGCAAATGATGGAAATTACTTACCTAATATGCCAACGAACCGTTATGGGTTAAATCTTGAATGGAATAAAAATGATTGGTTAGCACGCTTATCCAATATTTACTATGATCAAGCTCAGTATTTAGGCAAAAATGTGTCTAAAGAAATTCCATTGCCGTCTTATAACTTGCTTGATCTACAAATTCAGAAACACTTCAAATTACAAAATGCCAATTTTGATGTTTTCCTCAATGGATCTAATTTGTTAAATGAAGATGCACGACCACAGAACTCGCCATTAAAATACATTGCACCTCTTCCTGGGCGTGGGGTACAGCTGGGTATAAGTATGAAAATTTAATCGCTTAACTTTTGTTGGCTAAATTTTATATGCGAGATCTTAACTTAAGATTTATTATCGGGGGCAATAAGTTGCTGTTGTCTAGAAGACTTCAAGCAACATGTTGGCCCCTTTATTTTGATAGATTGAGAGTAACAAATTGATGTGATTAAATTAAAAAATAGCTGTTAAAAATAGTCTATTCGATTCAATCATTACAGCTTGATTTATTACAGCGTGAATTGTTTAACATGCGATTGCTGCTTCACGTTCAAAAATAGATTCAACACTTTCAAATACCAAATGACAAGTTTGGTTTTGATATTGTCGCGCATAGCTGTTTACTGCATTTTCAAGCACTTGTAAAAAATCATTATAATTCTGTTCAAAGTCTAATAAGTCGAGTAAATCTGATTTTTTGCTGTTATGGCAGTTATATTTTTGAATAAAATCAAGCATTATTTTTTGAATAGGGGCGTGAGTAAAATAAATTAAATAAGTCGCTGCCGAACCACAATGCAAACAACCTTGTTCAAGATAAATTTCTTCACTGTTTAACCAGCAACATTGTAAGGTAAAAAATGCTCGAATCGCTTCAGTCGCTAGAGTAGGCTGTTCCAAAGTGTTCACCAATCTTTAGATAATGAAATTGATAATCATTATCAATTATATTTTGCAAAAAGTCTATTTGATAATCATTAAATTTCTTAAATGGTGTGCTGAAAGCTGTATTGTGAAATTTAAAAAGCTTTTATAAGAAAAAATCGATTTAACAAAGACTGCAACTACAGAGTTCAAATATACCAATTATTTTTAATTGCTTAATAATTAAATGATATTTATTGTTTTTTTGAGATTATTTACATTTTGTGTTAAGTTTTGCTTATTAATTTTAGGCTATAAGAATAAATAAATGTTGAACAATATTTTTACTTTCTTCAATAGCTAAAAATACTTATACATCTGATAACGCTTATCTAAAAAGGAAATATTAATGAATAAACTATTTTCTTCTTTATTACTCACCACTTGCATGATCACGACAAGTTGCGCATTTGCACAATCAGCAATAAAAAATACTGGAAATAATATGATCAATTTAGAAAAAACTAAAACTTATTGTATTGGGCGTTATGTGGTTGATATTCCTGCTGAGGCTAATCCATTAGAACGTTATGATAAATATGATTCTTTTACTATTAAGGTTCAAACTAAAGCAACACGTCAAGATTTTGATGAAGCAGTTCAAAAAGTGAGAAAAGAATATTCTGAAGACGGTTGGTTTATCACTGATGATCCTCAAGAACAAAAAATTGATAGTCGAGTCACTAAAATTATCAAAGGTAAGACATCAAAACATAAAGGCGATCCTTTAGATGTCTTTGGTTTCGTATGGGATAAAAATACTTTATTTTTAATTGAAGGTGGGCATAGTGACTCCCCTGAAAGAACCAAGAGAAGTAACGAGGCGATTCATAATTTAGTGAAAAATTTACGCTATCGTAATGAACATGAGATTCCCAAGGAAGCAGGACAATGTATTTACCAAGGCTTTATTAAAGATCAAACCAAACAGTACCGCTATAGTATCCAAAAGCTTGGTTTTAGATTTAAGGACTATCCAACAGTGGTGTTACGTTTTGAGGCAGAAACAAATGATGAATATGTCTTGCCAATGATTCCACGGATAGAAAAAAAGTTTAAAGAGGTCGGGCAAAGCCAGCGTCAAATTGATAAAGGCAATATTCGTAAAGGTGAAAAAAATACTGGGCATTTAACGGGACAAGAATGGATTTCAGTAGAAAAAATGAAAGGGAAAAATGGCATTAGTGCCTTATGGGAACATACAGGCAGTGCCAATAATAACCAAGATCCATTGATTAGTTTTGAGGTAGATACGGCACGTTCTTCACCTCTTACACAGAGTAGTAGCCTAGAACAATATGACGCCTTAAAACTATATGAATCGATTCTAAAAACCATTCGTAAATTCGGAGAATAATAATTTTAAACAATGCTTATAGATCTGATAACGCTTATCTAAAAAGGAAATATTAATGAATAAACTATTTTCTTCTTTATTACTCACCACTTGCATGATCACGACAAGTTGCGCATTTGCACAATCAGCAATAAAAAATACTGGAAATAATATGATCAATTTAGAAAAAACTAAAACTTATTGTATTGGGCGTTATGTGGTTGATATTCCTGCTGAGGCTAATCCATTAGAACGTTATGATAAATATGATTCTTTTACTATTAAGGTTCAAACTAAAGCAACACGTCAAGATTTTGATGAAGCAGTTCAAAAATGGAGAAATGATTATTCCAAAGGTAATCGAAAAATTTTTGAAGACCCACAAGAACAAGTATTCGATGGTCGATTGACTAAGATTTTTAAAGGGAAATTAGCAGATAAAAAAATACTACCTTATGATGTTTTTGGATTTGTACTCGATAAAAATACTTTATTTTTAATAGAGGGAATGCATAGTGATACACCACAGTTGACAGCCGAAAGTAATGAAGCGATTCATAATTTAGTGAAAAACTTACGCTATCGTAATGAACATGAGATTCCTAAGGAAGCAGGACAATGTATTTACCAAGGCTTTATCAAAGATCAAACCAAACAATACCGCTATAGTATCCAAAAGCTTGGTTTTAGATTTAAGGACTATCCAACAGTGGTGTTACGTTTTGAGGCAGAAACAAATGATGAATATGTCTTGCCAATGATTCCACGGATAGAAAAAAAGTTTAAAGAGGTCGGGCAAAGCCAGCGTCAAATTGATAAAGGCAATATTCGTAAAGGTGAAAAAAATACTGGGCATTTAACGGGACAAGAATGGATTTCAGTAGAAAAAATGAAAGGGAAAAATGGCATTAGTGCCTTATGGGAACATACAGGCAGTGCCAATAATAACCAAGATCCATTGATTAGTTTTGAGGTAGATACGGCACGTTCTTCACCTCTTACACAGAGCAGTAGCCTAGAACAATATGATGCCTTAAAACTATATGAATCGATTCTAAAAACCATCCGTAAATTCGGAGAATAATAATGTCAAATAATGTCCATCGTCATGAAGCCTATGAAATACTTTACGAATCTGGAAGTGTGTCTTATGTTTCATATACCACACCAGATAGTGTTAATTCCGAGTGTGTAATTCCTGCACCTGTCAAATATGTCGTGCCGATTATTTTTATTCCAGGGATTATGGGGTCAAATATTAAAGATACCGCTGATGATAAAGAGGTTTGGTATCCCCGAATATCACTGTCTACGATTATTGAATACAGTAAACGAGATGCACGAGAACGACAGATTGCCCTGAACCCAGCAACAACTCAGGTTGGGTACGATGGCGATGTAAAAATAAGTAAAAAAGCAATTCCATATATGACCAAAGACTTGGCTTTGGCACGCGGTTGGGGTTCAGTGATTACCATGGGTTATGCAAATTTACTGATTTATTTGGAGAGTAATTTAAATCAACCCTTCAAGAAATTAAAAGATCAAGAGAAGGATAAGTTTAATGGTACAGCTGAATGGGAAAAAATTGTCCAACCCGGCAATGCAGATACGGAAAAAATACTTAAAAATTGGTCGTCGCTAAAAACCGTTGAATTATTAGGTCTAGAACAGCATGAGGAGTTGGCAGATTATGCTTTTCCAGTGTTTGCCTGTGGCTATAACTGGTTACAAAGTAATATGAAGTCAGCAGATCATGTTGCAGACCGACTGAATAATCAAGTTATGGCGCAAGTTAAAAAAGAATTTCCTACAGCAAAATTTAAAAAATTTATTATCGTTAGCCACTCTATGGGGGGCTTAGTGACTCGCGCCTTGATCCAAAATGCTAAGGTTAAAGATAAGATTGCTGGTGTGATACATGGTGCGATGCCTGCCAGTGGTGCGCCAGCAGTATATCAACGCCTCACTGTAGGCTGGGATGGTTGGAAAGCCTCAACAGGACTTTTCAAAAGTGCTGTAGCTTGGGCAACCAAATTTATGTTTGGGAATACTTCTGAACGTCTCACCGCAACATTGGCAAATGCGCCCGGTGGCTTAGAGTTATTACCTTTTTCAAATTATTCCAATGTTGGGGATTTTCCCAAAAATTCTCAAGCATGGTTGGTCATTAAAGCTAAAACGCCTACAGGTGAAATGACTGCCACATTGCCAAAAAGCAATGATCCTTATAATGATCTCTATAAAAGAAAAGACTGTTGGTGGGCGATGATCAATCCTGATTTTATCGATCCTGCTGGATTGGTTGCAAAAACGGTAGATAAAGAAGGATATGATAGTATTTTTGATGTTTATAGTAAGAATATAAATATAGTCAAAAAATTGCATGATCATATAAAAGATACCTATCATGCCAATACTTATGCAAGCTATGGTGCTGACGAAGGGTTTAAAGCATTTGGTCAAGTGGTGTGGCGTTGTAAAGAAGAGTTAAATATTAGCAGTGAAAATGAACTAATTGAATTAATGAACTTATATGGCAAGAAAAATTTAATTGAACTTCCAGATATAAAAGATCGAAGTGATATAAAAGAAGACGATGTAAAACATGTTCAGGAAGATGATGCTGAATTAAGTATAAAAGGTTCGAAAATCCATAATTTACTAGACAATGCCTATAAAAAAGATGGCATAAGGGAAGTCTTGCTAGATGAAAAGTCCAAAATTTCTAAAACCAATAAAGCCACATTTTATTTAGATATTAAACCAACTTCAAAGGGAGACGGAACGGTTTGTTATCAGTCTGGACAGGATGTGCGTGCTGATGGTCGTAGTCCAATTGAAACATTTATTATCAATGGTTATGAACATGCAAGTAGTTATGATAATGCGCATGTTCAATTAAATACCATCTACTGTATCGCAAATATTGTTGACATTATGAAGCAAGCTTCAGCAGCAGAAGTGTGTAAAAGTGAAATAAACAGACCATAAGCTAACTTTAGTAAACCAAACCATAGCTGTTGTTTAAGAAATTGATCAAACAGCACAGTCAACGATGATGGCGCTGTTTAATCCAATAGATTTTGTCATCAGAACATGCAGTTAAATGACGGTTTTAAACTTATTTGCTGTTTAAACGATGCCCTGATTTAAAACCATTTTCACTTGCTAAAAATACAATACATAACCCCAATAATGATAAGGCGATGATACAAACAAAAAATGAGTCTATTCCTACATTTTGCAGTAGGATGCCGCCAAAAATACCGCCCCCTGCAACAGCAAGATTGAACACTGTCACCAGCATTGATTGGGCAATATCTACATTTTCACCTGCAACATCTGCCAGCGCAGTTTGTAGTAGGGTTGGTGCACCACCAAAAGTCATTCCCCAAAGTACGATACCTAGCATCACAAGCCAGATGTGATGACCGCTCAAGCCCATCAAAAGAGCAGCGATTGCAAAACCTGTTAAACTGATCAGGATTAATTTGCGTAATGATCTATCTATCCAAATCCCTGTAATCCAAATGCCGAATATTGAAGAAAGACCAAAAATAAGCAGGATAAGATCAATATGCTCACTCAGCTGGACAGCTGATAAATAAGGAGAAATAAAGGTATAAAGTATGTTGTGTGCCAAAATCCAAACAAAAATAACTGTCAAAATTGCGCCTATACCAGGGTGAACCAAGACTTTGAGGATAGATTGTTGCTTACTCGGGGGTTGTCCAGCCAAATGAGGAAGGCTTACTTTAATCCAGATGATTAGGATTAAGGCAAGCCCTGAAATCATCCAGAAAACCCCACGCCAGCCAAACAGATTGCCCAACCAAATGGCTAAAGGCACACCCATACATAATGCGATGGGTTGACCAACCCCAACGATTGCCATCGCTCTGCCTTGTAGATGGGCAGGAACCAGATTTCGAGCATAACCAGCCAAGATACCCCAGATAATTCCAGCAGACATTCCGGCAATAAATCGTGAAATCAGGATGACGATATAGCTAGAAGATAGCGCTGTTAGACTATTGAAGATAAACAAGCCGGCGATTGCCAATAATAATAAAGGTTTTCTTGACCAACTTCGTGTTGCAGCAACCACAGGGATCGCCGCAATGACCGATCCTAAGGCATAAACTGAAATCATTTGCCCTGCTAAAGCTTGAGAAACTTCTAAGTCATGACTGATTAATGCCAATAAGCCAGCTGGTATGATTTCCGTCATAATGGTAATAAAACCTGCAACCGTAAAGGCCAATAATTTCCAAATTGGTAAGCTTGACGCAGATCGATTCAGCTCTGGTCTGTTGTTGAGCTGATTCATGCGTTATACCTCTGTGTATGATTAACAGAAAGATCATCTCGCTTAAGGAATATAGGCATCACAAAATATTGAAGATAAATATCCATACTAAACACCATGTTGTCATTATAATGGAACGATCGTTCCATTTTAGGGTAAATAAAATCCTCAGCATTGCAAATTGGACAGTCTGCTAAGGGGTAACTCGAAATTAATACAAGATATTCAATGCTACTTCAGCAACATTCTCTAGATATTGCTGACGATTTTCTGGGCTACAGCCTTTGCTTAAAACGCGAATGCCTTGAATGGTATTCACGAAAAAAAGAGCTAAAGCTTGTGGCGAACTATGTAGGATGATTTCACCAGATTGCTTTCCTCTGATTATGAGCTGTTCTAGTGCAAGTTGTAATCGTTCAAAATTATACGTGACAGATTCAGCTGTCTTTTGATCATGTCCTGCTAACTCCAAACAGGCATTGGCCATTAGGCAGCCCCGTTGTTGCGGATCGTTTAATTCATCTTCAATGATACGAGATAGTAATTGTTGGATGATACTTTTGACTGATCCATCACTGGATAATAAGTCGATATTTGATTTACTAATCAGGCGTTGATAGCGAGATAAGGCTTGTTGGTATAGCTGCTCTTTATTGTTAAAGGAACTATATAAACTGCTGCGTGAAAGTCCAGTTTCCTCAACCAAATCTTGAATGGATGTCGCTGCAAACCCTTTACGCCAGAAAACTTGCATAACGGCATTTTCAACTTCTTCTGGATCAAACGCTTTAGTGCGCATAATGTTAATTCATACTGGAACAATCGTTCCTGATACTTTATACAAACAATCAATGGCTGTCTAATGATAATTCAACAGTATGGGGAGATTTGAGTTTGCTTTATTGAATTAAGCCAAGATATAAGTCAATCTGTCAAAAAAGCTCAGACATAATAATATAATTTTTTTTAATGAATATTTTTAATTAAATCAATTGCATGAGAAAATAAATTATTTAATTATAAAAAGCTTGCAATGCCACACCTTACATTCAAACTTTAAATAGCTTTGCGTAGGCGATGCCTCACTTTCGTAAGAGGTGCCAAACCTTGCGCTTCAAACAAAGCAGTGCTTTGTTTTTGCTCATGTTGGGCGAGGGGTAGGATCACCATCTATAATTCAAAAGTAAAAAAAATGAATTGATACCCAACAGTTTCTAAAAGCACATACAAAAACATAAGTTCATTTCTGATCAATGACTTGATAGAAATCACTTATATGAATAATTAGGGGGGTGACTATAGACATTAAAAAACCACGCTCTTGGAGGGCATGGTTTTTGGTTAATCTATAACAGGTTACTAAATATCTAAACTTTAGCTTAAAACTTTTTAGTGAGTGAAAAAGTGAGGGTGGAATCAATTGGATTTGAAACATTGGCATTGGGATTGCCATTGCTGTATTTTTGATAATATCCGTTTTTGTCCCATGCTTTGCTATAACTTAAACTGGAAGATAAGCCATAAGGTAGCACTTTATTAATGGCAAAACTGGCATCTTGAAAGCTTGCGGCAGAAAAGTTTTTTATACGTTGATTGCCATAATGCATATTCACCGACCAGCCTTGAGCGATGGGTTGTAACCAATTTACATCTAAATAGCCTGAACCTCGAGAGTGCTTATTGGAACCAATTGCTAAAGTGTCAGAATTATTGCCAAAATAATCTTGGGTATAGGTGATTGCATATTTAACACTCAGCGGACCATAGCTGATTTCTGGAATAATTTCACCATAATCAAAACGGGTATGACCTGTTTCAGCAGTGGTTTTTGCCCCAGGATAGTAGTAATAAGCGACTTTAGTAGCCAGATTTAACTGACCGAAACTACGGCTATAACCAGTATAGACATCCCATTCAACATTGGCATCACGGATGAAGTCATCACTCACAGTAGAAGCCCAAGTTCCTGCATAAAAACCATTGGGATGTGCATAATCAAATCCGCCTTGTATAGCAGGGTTGCCCCAGGTCTGTTGAAAACCACGTGAGATATATTGGCTGGCCACTGTCAAATTTGCACTATAAGGAGATGGTGTTTCTACACCTGATTCATTGGCATGTATGGTTTGAAAAAATAGACTCAAAGGGATGGTCAATAATAATTTTTTTCTCATTTTATTCGTCCTTGCAAGATGCGACACACTCAGTCAAAACTCAGGTGTCGCTAAAATATGAATACTTTTACACGATCGGACGTAAAGGTGCTTTGCGCACGGGTGCAGTGCCAGCTTTGTAATAACCCGCTTCAGAACGTGGCAATTTTTGACCACGAATTTGATCTGCGATTTTTTCAGCGATCATGATCGTTGTGGCATTTAAATTTCCAGTAATGATCAGTGGCATTATCGAAGCATCAACAACCCGCAAGCCTTGTAGACCGTGTACACGACCTTGACCGTCAACCACTGCCATTTCGTCTTCACCCATCTTGCAACTACATGAAGGATGGTATGCTGTTTCAGCATGGTTGCGCACGAAGTCATCCAGTTCCGCATCAGTTTGCACCTGTTTTCCAGGACTGATTTCCTCGCCACGATATGCATCCAGTGCAGGCTGTTGCATGATTTCACGTGTGATACGAATGGCATCACGGAATTCACGCCAGTCTTGCTCAGTCGACATATAGTTGAACAGGATGCTTGGATGCTCAAAAGGATCTTTTGATTTCAGCTTAATTCTACCACGTGAAGGTGAGCGCATAGAACCGACATGGGCTTGGAAGCCATGTTCTTTGACGGGATTACTGCCGTTATAGTTAATCGCAACAGGTAAGAAGTGATATTGAATATTTGGCCAGTCAAATTCATCTGAGCTGCGGATAAAACCACCTGCTTCAAACTGATTACTTGCGCCAATACCAGTCCCATTAAATAACCATTCAGCGCCAATCGCAGGCTGGTTAAACCATTTTAAAGCGGGGTAGAGTGAAACAGGTTGCTTACATTTGTATTGTAAGTACATTTCCAAATGGTCTTGTAAGTTTTCACCGACACCCGGTAAATCATGTACCACGTCGATGTCCATCGATTTAAGGAAATTACTTTCGCCAACACCCGAACGTTGTAAAATTTGTGGGGATGCAATCGCGCCTGCACAAAGCAAGACTTCACGGTTTGCGCGTGCTTGTGTGAGATTGGCTTGATCTGCACCAATAATATATTCCACACCAATGGCATGTTTTTGATTAAATAAAATTTTATTGGTGGTGGCATGGGTCACGATAGTTAAATTAGGGCGACCCTTTGCCATGTCTAAATAACCACGCGCAGTACTAGAGCGACGGCCTTTTGGTGTCACAGTACGATCCATTGGACCGAAACCTTCTTGTTGATAACCATTCAAGTCATCTGTACGTGGATAGCCTGCTTGTACACCTGCTTCAACCATGGCATGGAACAAGACATTATTGCCATTTTTAGGGGTTGCCACAGATACAGGGCCATCGCCACCGTGGTAGTCATTGCCACCAATATCGCGGGTTTCAGCTTTTTTATAATACGGTAAGCAGTCTGCATAGCTCCAGTCTTCTAGCCCTTTGAGCGTCGACCAGTGATCTAAGTCCATCGCATTACCGCGGATATAACACATCCCGTTAATCAATGATGAACCACCTAAACCTTTACCACGGCCACATTCCATACGGCGATTATTCATATGTGGTTCAGGATCAGTGAGATATGCCCAGTTGTAACGGCGTCCTTGTAGTGGATAAGCCAACGCTGCTGGCATTTGAGTACGGAAATCTAAACGGTAGTCTGGGCCACCTGCTTCCAAGAGTAAAACTGTAATGTCTTTGTCTTCAGTTAAACGTGTTGCGAGCACATTTCCGGCAGATCCTGCGCCGATGATAATGTAGTCATATGCTAGAGTATTCATAATTATCCTTTTTGTATTTTTAAAAGTGCCAATGCAATCAGGTGATGACATGGCACATAGGATTGATATACGGAGAAAGCCTGAGTGCATTAAAAAATGCTTTGATACTCACCTAACTCAACTTGAACTGACTTGATACGGGTGTAATGTCCAAGTGTGGTTAAACCATTTTCACGGCCGACACCTGATTGTTTATAGCCACCCACTGGCATTTCAGCAGGGGATTCGCCCCAAGTGTTGATCCAGCAAATACCTGCTTCGATTTGATGAATAATACGATGTGCTTTGGTGATGTCTTGTGTGACAACACCTGCCGCTAAACCAAAAGTGGTGTCATTGGCACGACGAATGACTTCTTCTTCAGTTTCATAACTGAGAATGCTCATGACAGGGCCAAAGATTTCTTCTTCAACGATGCGCATATCATCTTGGCAGTCACTGAAAACTGTCGGCAACACATAAGCACCTTGCGCCAATTCAGCTTCTGTCGCACGACCACCACCAATCAACAGTTTGGCACCTTGTTGTTTACCTGACTCAATGAACGACAAGACTTTTTCCATATGTGGGAAGCTGGTGAGTGGACCAAAGTTGGTTTGCTCAGCCATTGGATCACCAATACGGATCCGTTTTACCCGTTCTACAATAGCGGCTTCAAAATCTGCCAACAGGGCTTTTGGAACAAAAACACGTGTACCATTGGTACATACTTGACCTGAACTAAAGAAGTTAGCCATCACCGCAATGTCTGCTGCTCGATTGAGGTCAGCATCATCACAAATAATTAAAGGGGATTTACCGCCGAGTTCCATGGTCACTTCTTTGAGTGTAGAGCCTGCGGCACTTGCCATAACTTTCTTGCCTGTTTCAACACCACCAGTGAAAGAAATTTTTTCAATAACAGGATGTTCAGTTAACCATTGTCCAATCTCACGGCCTGCACCTTGTACCACGTTAAATACGCCATCTGGTAGTCCCGCTTCAGTATAGATTTCAGCAAGTTTGAATACGCTCAGCGGTGTGGTTTCACTTGGTTTAAAGATCATGGCGTTCCCAGCAGCTAGAGCAGGGGCAGATTTCCATAATGCGATTTGAATTGGATAGTTCCAAGCACCGATTCCCGCGACAACACCAAGTGGTTCACGACGGGTATAGAAAAAGCTTGATTCACGAAGCGGAACTTGCTCTCCCTGAATTGCAGTCGCGAGACCTGCGTAATATTCGAGGACATCAGCACCTGTGACAATATCAACGGTCGATGTTTCGCTAAAGGCTTTACCTGTATCGAGGGTTTCTAAGCGAGCGAGTTCATCATTACGCTCACGTAAGATGTCGACAGCGCGACGTAAAATACGAGAACGTTCCATCGCTGTCATTGCGGCCCAAATTTTTTGACCTTGTTGTGCGCTTTGAACAGCCGCTTCGATGTCTTGTTGTGATGCTTGTTGAAGGGTTGCAATCACTTCACCATTGGCAGGGTTAATACTGGTAAAGGTCTTACCACTGGTCGCTGCTACATAGCGACCATGGATGTACAATTGATGAACTTGTGAATCACTCATTCTGTCTCTCCTGCAAAGGCTTTTCCGCAAATTGTAATTGCGTTTTTACATAATCGTAAGCAATGGAACGTGCCAGTTGGCTGTCAAATTCATCATGACTGCTTAGACTGCCACGTAACCATAATCCGTCAATCAATGCCGCTAAACCACGAGCGGCAATGCTTGCCTGTTCTTTGTCCAATAACTTGAGAAAGTGAAACTTCAAGTTTGAGTACAGGCGTTGATCATTAATTTGTTGCAAGCGCCCAAGTTCGGGTAGATGCATGCTTGCAGACCAAAAGTCTAACCAGATGCGCATGGCTTGTTTATTGACCTGACTAATATCAAAGTTAGAATCAATAATCGCTTTAAGTTGGCTTTCTGGATGCTCGTCTGCTTCAGTTTTATTTTGGTCGGTTTTGCGACGTAAAACATTCAACATTTCTTGCATGCAGGTATTTATTAATCCCTGTTTATCACCAAAATAGTGACTCACAATACCTGTGGATAGCTCGGCTTTCTTTGCGATTTGTGCAATGGTCATATTGGATAAACCCACTTCATAAATCACATCAAATGCGGCGTTAATAATTTCTTCACGTCGCACATGCTCTGGTTTGACTCTACGTTTTGTCATGTATATCCACTTAAAGTGCTGAAAAGGCACTTTTTATTTAACATTACTCAATGTAGAACATCTTAGCATTTTTTTATAATACTTTTTATTGATTGAACGTTCAATTAATAAAAAGTATAATCTACAAAAATCAATAATTTTTTGATGAGTAATAAGAAATGTAAGTGTATACATCAACATTCTGATCCATCAGAATGTTCAGTAAAAAGAGTACATATCCTATTATTTTTTAAGAAAATACACCAATTGCAAGGAGCAATAGCATGGTGTCAAATAGCCATAAAGGATATTCATCCGAACGGATTCGGTTAAATTTATTTGTGTTTGGAAGTTCTGCAATCAGTATCGGTATTTTTGGTCTATTGTTTGTTTTATTTCCAAAAAAAAGTCAGTTTTGGCTAACCTATGTACAAGAGCAGGCCAATCAACTCTTTGGTTGGTATTACATGCTGGTGATTGTGGCATGTCTAGGTTTTGTTGGATGGTTGGCTTTTTCTCGTGCTGGACAACTTCCACTTGGAAAAGATGGCGATAAACCTGAGTTTGGTTACTTGGCTTGGGTATCTATGCTGTTTTCCGCAGGTATCGGTATTGCCTTACTGTATTATGGTGTTGCTGAACCTGTCGATCATTTTTTAAGACCACCTGAAGGCGAGGGTGGCACAATCCAAGCTGCCAGAGATGCCATGATGTATAGCTTCTTACATTGGGGTATACATGGCTGGGTGCTCTATGCCTTGTTAGGTGTCACTTTGGGCTATTTTGCTTTTCGCTTAGATTTACCCCTAGCTTTACGTTCTGCACTTTATCCAATTTTTGGCGATCGGATCTATGGTTTGATCGGTGACTTCGTAGATGGTTTTGGGATTTTAGCCACGGTGATATCTTTGGTCACCAATCTAGGTATAGGTGCTTTGGTATTGGTTTCGGGCATCAGTTATTTAGTCCCAGCCATTCCAGACAACAATGTTACTCTGATCGCAGTGGTATTGGTGATGATGTCTGTTGCGACCATCACCACAGTGGTGGGGATTGAAAAAGGACTGGCTTGGCTTTCACGGATTAACTTACGTTTACTCTATGGCTTATTGTTATTTGTATTCTTAACAGGCCCAACCAATCATTTGCTCAATGGTTTGGTACAGAACGTGGGTGACTATCTCAACCATTTTGTCGCGAAAAGTTTTGATGTGTATTTATACAATTCACAAGCGAAAGGCTGGCTCGGTTCTTGGACGGTGTTTTATTGGGCTTGGTGGATTGCTTGGGCACCTTTCGTTGGGATGTTTATTGCGCGTATTTCAAAAGGGCGCACCATTCGTGAAGTAGTCTTGGGTGTGTGTCTAATCCCTTTAGGCTTTACTTTGGCTTGGATTTCCATTTTCGGTAATACTGCAATTGAATTAATTTTGAATCAAAAACAAAAAGTTTTGGGCGATATGGTTCTCACCGATCCAGCTTTATCTTTGTTTAAGTTACTCGAATATTTACCTTTTAATCCTTATGTGGCTGGGATTGTTGTGGTGATATGTTTTGTGCTGTTTTTGACTCCAGTGGGTTCTGGCACGCTGATGATTGCAAATCTGTCTACAAAAGGCGGAAGTAATGAAAGTGATTCACCGATTTGGTTGCGAATTTTCTGGTCGGTGGTGATTACTATTGTCAGTATTGGTTTATTGTTAGCAGGTAGTTTCCATTCGATGCAAAGTGCTGTGGTATTATGTGGATTACCATTCTCGGTGATTATTTTGCTGTATATGTTTGGTTTAACCAAAGCAATTAATCAGGACTTAGCTGATCAAGCCCCCAAAAAAGTCATCAACAAACCCATTGAATCCTCAGATCGGAACAAATAAAAATCAGAAATACTATAGTTTTATGATTCTTCTTTGTGCTTGGTTTAGCTTTGCCTTTTCCTCCACTAGACAGTGAAAAGGCATAGCTAAAGATAGGGCTTGAGTTTTAAAAAATTCAATGCTCAAAATAAATAATAAAATCCGCAGATTAACCGGGTGATTTAAGACCAAATTAGGTTGATGTTAGCGTAGGATGAAATGAGATCAGTGATTTTGGAACAATAGTAAAAGCTGACTGAATAGTTGAAACTTCCCCATGCAGTATGATGTTTGTCTATTACCTAGAGGAAGTCAGTTAAACCTGATTAAAACTTATATTTAAGTCCTAAATTATAATTACGACCTTCGCCCCATGTATACGTGCTATACCAGCTAAAAATCGTATAATATTTTTCATCTAGAAGATTGTTTACATTAAAAGAAACGGATAATTGATCATTTACTTCATAGTTTGCCATTGCATCAAATAACCAATAATCAGACACCACATGTTTAACAGGATCTTTATACAGTGGATTGGTGACATCGCCCCAAGTCTTATCTTGCCAACGTGCACCACCACCAACAGTTAAACCATCCACCCATTGATTGAGCTTATAGCTGGTATAAAGGCTAAATTCATTTTCAGGAGTCAAAGTGCTCTGTTTTATCCCATCTTGTTTAGAGATTTTATGATTAAAGCCAGCATGTAAATTCCAACCAGGACGAATTTCACCAGTAACTTCGAGTTCAGCCCCTTTGGTTTTGACACCTTGGAGCGCTTCAGATGCGACACCACCAGATGGTGTAAGGACGTTTGGAATCTCTTTCGCAAAATTGTCTTGTTTGAGTTGGTAATATGCCAAACTTGCATTTAAGCGACCATCAAAAAATTCACCTTTGATTCCAGCTTCGTAGTTTTCTCCCTCAAGCGGATCAAGTGTTTTACCGTTTGGATTTTGTGCAGATTGAGGTTTAAATATGGTGCTGTAGCTTGCATAAACTGAGTATTGGTCATTTAAATCATAAACCGCACCGACATAAGGTATAAAGATACCTGACTCTTTAGTCTCTTCTGACTTATAGTTTGCAATACGTCCACCCAAAATGACTTTTAAATCATCATGTAAATTCAAACGTGAGGTGAGATAAAATCCATTCTGCTTGGTGGTTTCATTGTTTGACCAATGATTACCTTTTTGCCAATCAGGCTCCGCAACGTTCCCATTCCATTGATAATATTGATCTACACTGGTTTTATAACCAGTTGGTGCACTATAACCATTATTTTTCCAAGTGCTCTCAGAAATGCTTGCGCCTACAACCAGCTCGTGTTCACGGCCAAAAAGTTGAAAAGGACCTGTTGCATAGATGTCTGCAGCATCACTTTTGGTTTCGCCCTTATAGTTTCCAGCCCACATTGAAACACCAGTTCCCGTCGATGGATTTGGATGACCACCTGCCGCTGCGCCTAATTGTGCATCATAGCCATTGATTTGATGATTTAACTGGATTTTTGCGACCCAATCATTATCAAACTTATGCTCTAAAGTTGAGAAAATAGTTCGAGTATATTGTTCCCAATTACTCCAATTTGCACCATTGTTAAAGCCACGCGACATTTTATTAAATTGACCCGCTGAATTATAAATTGGGATACCGCCCCACGTTGAGCCCTTAGGTTTATTGTCTTGATAATCTGCGCCTATAGTCAGTAGGGTATTCTCAGTTAAATCTGCTTCTAATATGCCGTAGAACACAGGAGTCTTGCGTTCATAGCGATCTAATTGAGATTCTTTGTCTTGATACGCAGCAACGCCACGTCCACGAATACTGCCCGTTTGGTTAAGTGGACCGCTTAAATCAATTTGGCCGCGGTAGTTATTCCATGTGCCTAGACCCAGAGAAACATTCCCTTGAAAATCTTTGGTTGGTTTTTTACGAATCAAATTAATCGTTGCACCAGGATCACCCACCCCAGTTAAAAGCCCCGTTGCTCCTTTTAAAACTTCGATACGATCATAAATCGCCATATCACTTAGAGTATTTCCTGCTGAGTAGGCCGAATCACGATTCATCGGGATCCCATCGTACTGGAAGTTTTGTATTGCAAAACCACGGGAGTAATATTCTGTCCGTTCACTGTCATAGGTCACCACACTAACACCCGGGGTATGCCGCATAACATCATCGATAGAGTTGAGATTAAAATCATCCATTTCTTGGCGAGTAATCACACTAATTGTTTGTGGGGTTTCTTTGGGTTTTAAAACCAAACGCGTTGCTGTGGCAATTGAACCCGGAGTATAGACACCACTGTTTTCTGTAATTTCACCCAATTGGTTTGCTGTAAACTTGAGCGTTGGCAATGCAAGAGGTTCTGCATTATTTTGAGTTATCTCTTCAGTAGCATGCAAAAGGGTAGAAGCAACTACAGAAGTGAGACCTAACATGATCATTTGAATCATTTTTGACAGGTATTTTTTGTCTGCCATTTGTATTCTTGTTGATGACATCGAAAGCGGCCTTATAAGATGTGAGGAGTATGCTTATAATGTCGTTTGAGATTTAAAAAAGGATCAAATAAATTTATCCCTGTCATTTTGAGATTGCATGGGCCTATCTGTGAACGAGGGAAGATTGATTTTAAGCTTTGCACTTGGCTAGAGAAAAATAAGCTTGGCAATCATGTTTTCAGCAATTACATCACCATGTTTTCGCCGTTGTTATAATTAGCCATCATGTAAAAATGTTGTAGTGGATTCGCTTTGGATCTTTAAGCAGACCATGATGTAAAGATATGCAACACAGGCTGTGCAATGAATAATATAAAGACTTGGATCGTAAGATCCAAGTCGAGTGCTGTTAATTGTGTTGGGTCATCATTGAGTTAGGCCATAATAATGCCAGAGTATCAACCTCAAAGATTGATTTACATTCCAAATACTCCCTCTAAATAATCGTCTTAAGAAAACTGAGATGGGGGGCAAATAGGTCAATGATTTCATTTAAACAGGCATATCTAGATCATCAAATGTTTCTAGCGTTTTACCTTGTTCTAGGTGTTTTTGATAATATGCGACTCTGCTTAGATCTAATGTTGAGCTGGACATGCCGACATTCCAATAGCCGGCCACACGAATATCATCTTTACTCAAATGACCGTGTTGGGTAAACAGCTTCCGTATCGCTCTTGCTTCATTACGTTCACAGGCTGCCCAAATGCTAATATCTTCACGATCTTTAAAATGTTCGGCAACTTTAAGTAGTAAGCCCAATTTACCCGCTTGCTGTGATTTTCCCCGATGAAGTAAATGAATATTTACGCCATGATATTTTGGTAAATCATCAATAATATTGGCGTCACAACTTTCAATATAAATCTCTCCCTGAATTCCCATTTGCCATTGCTGTAAAATTGAATAGACGGCTGGAATGGCGGTTTCATCGGCAAACATCACCACGCGTTTAGCTGGGGTAAAATTGGGGAGAAAGTGCGGTCTTGGACCCGTAAGTTGAATTTTAGTGCCAATTTTTGCTGAATCTAGCCAAAGCATTGCTGGACTTGGGTCAGCATGTAGAACAAAGTCAATTTCAATTTGACGAGTACTTGGATCAAAGCAACGCACGGTATATACACGTGATATAGGTAAGCTGTCTGCTTGTTGATGCACTTCTAAACGAATAGCAAGGTTAGGTGTTGTCCATAAGTCTGGCTGTGTTGTATTGATTTCGCCCCGAATACGTACAATTGATGGAAAAGGATGAGAAATCGCCGTTATCGTCATCTCAATGACTTCCAGATTCCGCATATGATCATCTTGTTTCAGTATCGCTTTTTGATCTGATACTGTTTTTTTGTCTGAAACCTTTTTTTGGTCTGGTACTATTTTTTGATCTAATGTCGTTTGTTGTTGGCTATTCATCATTAAGTCTACCTATCTTTATTGAGCAATAAACCACAATTGCCTTTCTTTAAGTGCTGAGCGGATCGAGAAAATCTGCATGGTGTTAAATGTAAAATATAATCATTATCATTTAAAGGGCATTTATGTTTAAATTACTTGTATTTTAATTTTAGCAATCGATTTATTGCGGAGAGAGGTAAGATTGTGAGACGTTGTAGTATTGATCAGGCTCATGGTTTATTTTAATTGCGTGAAAAATATATTAATTTTAATCTTATAATTTTCTATATAGTCAAATCACCTAATTATTTCATACAAGTGATTTGCATCAAGTCATTGAGCATAAATGAAGCTTATGTTTTTGTATGAACTATTAAAAATTGTTGGTTATCAATTCATTTTTGTACTTTTGAATCATAGCTGGTGATCCTACCCCTCGCTCAACATGAGCAAAAACAAAGCACTGCTTTGTTTGAAGCGCAAGGTTTGGCACCTCCTACGAAAGTGAGGCATCGCCTACGCAAAGGGATTTAAACTTTGAATGTAAGATGTGGCAGTGTAAGCTTTTATATAATTAAACAAACTATTTCATCATATTATTGATTTAATTAAAAATATTAATTAAGAGAAATTATATTATTGTGTCTGATTTTTTTTGACAGGTTGACTATATTTACCGTGCATTTTCTGTCGTTGGCTTTAAAAATTAGTCTTAGATTGATTCACTTATTATTTTTATACAGAGCAACTTTATAGCCTTAAACATCAGGGCAAAACAGAGCTGTGCTATCAGTTGTGCAATAAAATATCTAAGTTCATTGAGCCTAAAGTAATTTTAAAAAATACGCACGATGCTGACTTTGTTCAGGCAATAATTCCAGTACCCGTTGTATTGCATCATTACGTTCAGGAAGACGACTAATAATTTTTAAAAGCGGGTCAATATCCTGAATTTGATAAATCAGATGACTTAAACGCGCATCGAAACAATCACGCCATGTGGTCAAGAAAGGGCTTTCTGATTTCGCCAAAAAACTTCCTTTGTAGAGTGAAAATGTACTGGCGAGAAAACCTGCATTGAGGGATTGTTCAGCTCTGGTAAAGTCGGTTTGAATCTCACAAACTAACTTATACGGGCGCGATAAAATACAGTTAGGGAGCAAGGTGCGTAATTGTGACATTTCTGCTTTTAAGGTTTTTTCACTAATGTCCCGATCACCGTATAACGCATAGTGCAGTTCATCTAGGTTAATACCCTCTGGGTGTAACACAAGAATGCATAGAATTTCAATTTGTCGATGGGTCAAAGTTAAAAGCTGTTGGTTAAATTGAACTTTAGGTGTACCAAAAACTTTAAGGTAAAGCATGTTTTTTTGTTCAAATTGAATCGCACGTTGAACCAACTCTGCGCAGCGCTCTACAGCCAATACACCCAGTGAAGTATGCTTCTTGTACTTGGTCGATAAATTAATCACACCATGAAATTGTCCAGATACAGGGTCAACAATCGGCGCGGCATAACAAACCCAATCCTGTACACTGTTCATCTGATTTTCATGTGAATAAACACAGCTAGAGAGATGATTATTTAAAGCCAAACCAATCGCATTTGTACCGACAGCCTGTGTTGACCAATGTCCACCTTCGACAAAATGCACTTGCTCAGCAGAGGAGAGCATAGCACGGCTGCTCCATGTCCAAAGTAATGTGCCATGATGATCTGTGATTCCAATTGCCATTTCAGAATCATCTGCAATTTTTAGTAAATCCGCATAATTATGTTGAAGAGAACGACGAAACAGTGACGGTTCTAGTTCGGTAGGTAAAGCGAGAAGTGGCGCAGCAGTGACGGATTCGATATTGACAAAATGTGTGGTCTGTAAACGAAGCGCTTGTGGCTGTAATTGATTCAATAGCTTCATATCATATTCCTTTATGATGAATGGTTATGCCATTAATACCTTGTATTCTTTGTCGTTGTGTCTGGTGATTTTAGTTGATGATCACACCAGATTTTAAGCTATATTCAAACAAATAGTGTTCCGAAAATAATCATCTTTATTAATTCATTTATTTTACTTTAGAAGTTAATGTTTCGCTTTGAAATGAGTTTTCTGCTCACAAATGTTAAATAAAGTTACCAATAAAAAGACAGTGTGATCTTTTTAGTACTCATTTTTTAGTACTCATTGTTTAATGTTTAGGCGTCCATATTCACTTTGAACACTGAATCATCCTAAATTTCTGTGACAATGTTTTCACGTGTAAACGGCTTGGGTACAGGCTCGCCCTTGTATTGACGATCAGCAAAATAGCTGGAACGAACCATTGGCGCACTCCATATATTTTTAAACCCTAATAACTCACCATGTGCTTGATAATGTTCAAACTCTTTCAATGAAACAAAACGATGTATTGAGGCATGAGATTTAGACGGCTGTAAGTATTGACCAATGGTGACATAGTCCACCTGATAGTCACTGAGGTCATTCAGCAACACAATAACTTCTGCTTCGACTTCACCTAATCCCACCATCAAGCCACATTTCGTTGCGATGTCTGGGCGTAAATGCTTAAACCGTTTTAACAGTTCCAGTGAATGTTGATAATCTGAACCTGGACGCATTGCACGGTACAAACGAGGGACCGTTTCAATATTATGATTAAATACATCTGGCGGGGTTTCGCTCAGAATGTTGAGGGCAACTTCTAATCTGCCTCGAAAATCAGGGACTAAAATCTCAATCAGCGTATCTGGACTACTTTTACGGATTTCTCGAATACATGCAGCAAAGTGTTCTGCTCCACCGTCAATAAGATCATCACGGTCTACTGAGGTAATCACCACATAGTTTAAATTTAGATTTTTAACAGTTTCTGCTAAATGTTTCGGTTCATCAGCATCTAAAATATTTGGACGTCCATGCGCCACATCACAAAATGGGCATCGACGGGTACAAATATCTCCCATAATCATAAAGGTCGCTGTTCCACCACCAAAGCATTGTGGCAAATTGGGGCACGCGGCTTCTTCACATACGGTATGTAGTTTTTGTTGACGTAATAAATTTTTAATACGTTGCACTTCTTCAGGCTGGCTGATCTTGGCACGAATCCATTCAGGCTTTTGAGGGATCTGTTCTGTACTGATAATTTTTACTGGAATACGTGCCAATTTATCTGCACCACGTAGTTTTTGTCCTGTGGTGACTGAAACTTTTAAATCCATTTTAAATAGTCCATTAAATAATATAACTTAATATAAGATGACATTTTTATTTTCGATGTCAATTATATTTAAAATTTTTTTAAATATAATAAAAGAGTGAAAAATATTAATATTATAAAATAAAGGTTGGTTAAAGGTTTGATTTTTTAAGTTTTTGAAAATTATAAAAATTTACAAATATTTTTTGCTTTGTAAGGTGCTGTTTTTAATATTTTTATTGTGTTTTATAAAGAGATATTTTTTTAGTCTAATATTAATTTTTAATGAAATAATTTTATATAAATATACGGGTTTTAAATACCAATATTTATTTTTAAATATATGGTTTTTACTTTTAACTGTGAGCATGAAGGAATAAGTATATGCAATTAACGGAAGAGCAATTGCTAGCAGCATACAGACGGATGCGAGATATTCGTGAGTTTGAGGATCGACTTCACGATGAAAATAATACAGGTGATATTCCCGGATTTATCCATCTTTACAGTGGTGAAGAAGCGGTAGCCGTTGGAATTTGTGAAAATTTGACTGACAAAGATTTTATTACCTCAACCCATCGTGGTCACGGTCACTGCATTGCCAAAGGATGTGATATTCACGGCATGATGTTGGAAATTTTTGGTAAAGATGATGGTTTGTGCCGTGGCAAAGGCGGTTCAATGCATATTGCTGATCTAGACAAAGGTATGCTGGGAGCCAACGGAATTGTTGGTGGTGGGCCACCTTTGGCAATTGGTGCAGCGTTAACCGCAAAAACCTTAAAGACGGGTGGAGTTGGTTTGTCATTTACTGGGGATGGTGGTTCTAACCAAGGTCTGACCTTTGAAGCCATGAATATGGCTGTGGTTTTAAAACTTCCCGTGATTTTTGTTTTTGAAAATAATGGTTTTGGTGAAGGTACTGCGCATGATTATGCAGTCGGAAGCAAAGACATTGCAGGTCGTGCTGCGGCTTTTGGGATGCCTGCTGAAAAAGTAGATGGGACAGATTTCTTTGCTGTGTATGAGGTCGCCCAAAAAGCCATTGAACGTGCACGGCGTGGCGAAGGCCCAAGTGTGATTGAAACCATTACCAATCGTTTTTATGGACACTTTGAAGGTGACCCAGGACTGATTCGTTCCAAAGAAGAACTCGATTATGTCAAAGAGCATAAAGATCCGTTGAAAATTTTCCGTGAAAAAGTCAAAGGCAAGATTGCTGAAGCCACGCTGGATGCAATTGATGTTGAATCAAAAGCCAATGTCGATGCTGCTGTCGCAAATGCACGTGCTGCCAATTATCCAGAACTTTCTCAACTTCTTACTGACGTTTATGTCTCTTACTAAAGGAATAGTAAAACAATGCCAAATAAAAGTTATCGAAACGCGATTAAAGAAGCGATTGAATCAGAAATGCGCCGTGACCCAAGTGTGATTGTTGTCGGTGAAGATGTGCGTGGCGGGCATGGCGGTAAAAATACAGATGACAATAAACTCGAAGGCTTTGGGGGCGTACTTGGTGTCACCAAAGGGCTATGGACAGAGTTTGGCTCTGAGCGTGTGATTGATACCCCGATCACTGAATCTGCAATTATTGGAATGGCGGCAGGGGCTGCTGCAACAGGTTTACGACCTGTGGCTGACCTGATGTTTATGGACTTCTATGGCGTATGTCATGACATGTTGTATAACCAAGCGGCCAAATTTCGTTATATGTTTGGTGGAAAAGCCAAAGCGCCTTTGGTGGTTCGAGGCATGATCGGCGCAGGCTTTTCTGCTGCCGCACAACATTCACAATCCCCGTATAACGTGTTTGCTGCTGTACCCGGTTTAAAAGTCGTGGTGCCGTCCAGTGCATATGATGTAAAAGGCTTATTGATCCAAGCCATCCGTGATGATGACCCAGTGGTTTTTTGTGAACATAAATTGCTTTATGACATCAAAGGTGAAGTGCCAGATGAACCATATACCATTCCTTTTGGTGTAGCAAATTACACCCGTGAAGGAACCGATGTCACGATTATTGCCTTAAGTTTAATGGTGCATCGTGCTAATGAAGTCGCGGATAAGCTTGCTAAGGAGGGAATTTCTGTCGAAGTTGTCGATCCACGAACGATTTCTCCATTGGATGAAGAAGGCATTTTAGAATCTGTAGCGTCAACAGGGCGTGTGGTGATTGTTGATGAGTCTGCTGCCCGTTGTGGTTTTGGGCATGATGTGGCCGCACTGATTGCACAAAAAGGCTTTCATTATCTCAAAGCACCCATTGAACTGGTGACACCACCGCATTCACCTGTGCCATTTTCACCCGTATTAGAAAAACAATGGCTACCAAGTGTAGAACGTATCGAACAGGCTGTACGTAAAACGTTGGAGGCTTAGGATGAGCGAAATTAAAACTTTAGAAATCCCAAAATGGGGTTTGTCGATGGAAGAGGGCACCATTGCCCAATGGTTGATTCAAGCAGGCGAGCAGTTTAGTAAAGGACAAGAAATTTGTGAAATTGAGACCACAAAAATCGTCAATGTCCTTGAAGCACCGTTTGATAGTACCTTGCGTAAAATCATTGCCAATAATGGCGATACTTTAGTGGTGGGCGGGATCATTGCAATTTGTGCAGATGCGCAAGTTTCCGATGCTGAAATTGATGCCTTTGCTCAATCTTTGGCTGGCGCACCTATTCTCAATGAAAGCAAAGCTGTTGAAGTGGTTACTGAAAAGCTGACGGCAACGCAGCCTGAAACCAAGCCACAAACTGCGCCTAAACAGAATCGTATTGAGCAGGTATCAAAAGCTGTTGCCCAAAATGGTTATGTAATTCCTGCTGCATTACAAGGTTATCAACATGTTGAGGATGTTTTTGCAACACCGCATGCCTTGAAATTGGCTGAAAAGCATCAAGTGAATTTGGCGCTGGTTTCAGGCTCAGGGCGTGGAGGTCGTATCAGTGTGCAAGACATTCAAAACGCAGTTCAAGCTGCGGGTGGATCATGGCCCGATATTCGGCAGCAACCGAGTGGTAAAGTGGCGAAATCTAAAGCTGATGATAGCCAAGTGTTGGCAACACCAGTTGCACGTCGTTTAGCCAAACAATGGGGCATTAATTTACATGACTGTCGTGCCTCAGGATCAAGAGGGCGTATTTGTAAGGAAGATGTTGAAGCAGTTCATCAGCGTGAAAACCCTGCACTTGCCCAAAATAGCGCTGATGTAATGCGAACTGAAACTGCCAAGGTGACCACCATTGCGATGAATGGTATGCGTAAAGCCATTGCTTCACGCTTACAGGCAGCAAAACGTAATGCACCACACTTCCGTTTAACCGTAAATTTAAATGTGGATGCTATTCAGGGACTACGTCAACAGATTAATGCCACTGTGCCGCAAGTGAAATTGTCAATCAATGACATGTTGATTAAAGCGGCAGCAGCTGCATTGATCAAAGTGCCACAGGTCAATGTTCAGTTTGATGAAGAGAATCAGCAGATTTTGCAGTTTGATCAGGCGGATATCTCTGTTGCTGTAGCGATTGAGAATGGCCTCATCACTCCAATCATTAAAGCTGCCAATACCAAGTCTTTGGCACAAATTTCCAATGATATGCGTGATCTTGCAACACGTGCCAAAACTGGCAAATTGGCGCCTGATGAATTTCAGGGCGGTAGTTTCAGTATTTCGAATTTAGGTATGCTCGGCGTTCAACAGTTTGACGCGATTATTAACCCACCCCAAGGTGCGATTTTAGCTTTAGGTGCAGCAGAAAAACGGGCAATTGTTGAAAATGAGAGCATCGTGATTCGACAGATGGTCACCGCGACCTTGTCTTGTGATCATCGGGTGATTGATGGGGCGTTAGGTGCACAGTTCTTGGCAGCATTTAAGCAGTTTGTTGAAAATCCTGCATTGATTTTGGTGTAGGAGTATGAGCATGTCAGACACACAATTTGATCTCATTGTGATTGGCGCTGGTCCAGGTGGCTATGTGGCTGCGATACGTGCAGCCCAACTGGGTTTAAAAACCGCCATTGTAGAAGAAAAGCATTTGGGTGGAATTTGCCTGAATTGGGGCTGTATTCCAACCAAAGCTTTATTGAGTGGAGCGGCACTTGCACAGCAATTTAAACATTCACAACAGTTTGGTTTTTCTTTAGGTTCTATTGATTTTGATATCCAACAACTGGTTCGTCATAGCCGTCAGGTTTCTGAACAGTTGGTACAAGGGATTGGGCAATTACTGAAAAAGAATCAAGTTACTGTATTTAATGCAAGCGCTCAATTTATCGAGAAAGAAAGCTTAGAACTGACTGATGCAAAGGGTCAAAAACAGCAGATTTCTGCACCGCATATTATTGTGGCTACGGGCGCCAGAGCCGCCAATTTAGCGCATGTCCCTGTCGATGGACAGCATGTCTGGAGTTATAAAGAAGCTTTAGTCCCAGAACACTTGCCGAAATCACTTTTGGTAATTGGTTCAGGGGCCATTGGCAGTGAGTTTGCCAGTTTATATCAGGACTTAGGTTGCCAAGTGACTTTGGTTGATATTGCCAAACAGATCCTACCTAGTGAAGACATTGAAGTTGCCAAATATGTGCAAAAGCAATTTGAACAGCATGGTATGACGGTTTTGACTGAAGCTGCTGTACAAAACATCGAAATAGATAAGGACCAAGTACATTGCCATGTTGAAACCGCAACAGGTGTACAAATCATTACTGTTGAAAAAGTCCTTTCCGCAATTGGTGTACAACCTAATACTCAAAATTTGGGTTTAGAAAAATTGGGTATTGAGTTTGAGCATAGTTTTATCAAAGTTGATCCGTGGTGTAAGACCAATGTAGTTGGAGTTTATGCCATTGGTGATGTCGCTGGTGCGCCGTGCTTGGCGCATAAAGCCAGTCATGAAGCAATTTTATGTGTAGAAAAAATTGCAGGGCTGACGCATGTACATGCTTTAGATCGTAGCCAAATTCCAGGGTGTATTTTTACCCATCCGCAGGTGGCAAGTATTGGTCTAAGCGAGCAAAAAGCCAAAGCAGCTGGTTTTACAATCAATGTGGGTAGATTCCCTTTACAAGCCAATGGTAAAGCTTTGGCTTTAAGCGAGACCACAGGATTTGTAAAAACTATTTTTAATCAAGAAACAGGGGAATTATTGGGGGCACACATGGTGGGTCATGAGGTCACTGAACATATTCAGGGCTTTGCCATCGCTAAATATTTAGAAGCCACTGATGAAAGCCTAGCACAGGTTATTTTCCCACATCCTACGTTATCTGAGGCGATGCATGAGTCGGTTTTATCGGCAATGCAACGTGCAATCCATATTTAAGGAGTCGCAACATGCCTAGAGGTCTAAACAATAAAGTCGCATTAATTACTGGTGCCGCACAGGGCATAGGACGCGGTATTGCTTTACGCTTGGCACAAGAGGGCGTACATATTGCCTTGGTTGATCTTCACCAAGAAAAGTTAACTGCTGTTCAGCAAGAGATTCAAGCATTTGGGGTTAAAGCCACCACATTTATTGCAGATGTTGCTGATCCTGTACAAATCAGCAGTGCGATTGACCATGCAGAATCAACATTAAATGGCTTTGATATCATTATTAATAATGCAGGGATTGCCCAAGTCCAAGCCTTGGCAGAGGTCAGTCCAGATGAATTTAATCGGATTATGAATATCAATGTGGGTGGTGTGCTGTGGGGGATTCAGGCCGCTGCCGATAAATTTAAACAGCGCCGAAATTCTGGCAAAATTATCAATGCATGTTCGATTGCTGGGCATGAAGGTTTTGCTTTGCTTGGTGTCTATTCAGCTACTAAATTTGCCGTTCGTGCTTTGACTCAAACAGCAGCAAAAGAATATGCCAGTGCTGGTATCACTGTGAATAGTTACTGTCCCGGTGTAGTTGGTACAGATATGTGGGTGGAAATAGATCAACGTTTCGCTGATATCACTGGTGCACCCGTTGGTGAAACATATCAGAAATATGTGGATGGAATTGCTTTAGGACGTGCCGAAACCCCAGATGATGTTGCCGCATTGGTTGCTTTTCTAGCCAGTGAGGACGCTGATTATATTACTGGACAGTCAATTTTGACCGATGGCGGAATGGTTTATCGTTAATATTGGAATGAGGAATGCATCTATGAAAGCAGCTCGTTTTTATGATAAAGGGGATATCCGAATAGAGGATATTCCAGAACCACAGGTACAACCAGGAACAGTTGGCATTCAAGTCGCATGGTGTGGTATTTGTGGCACAGATTTACATGAATTTATCGATGGTCCAATTTTTATTCCTCCGTGTGGTCATCCGCACCCGATTTCGGGTGAAGCTGCACCTGTAACCATGGGGCATGAGTTTTCAGGTGTGGTGTACGCTGTAGGGGATGGCGTTGATGATATTCAGGTGGGGCAACATGTTGTGGTTGAGCCTTATATCATTGCGGATGATGTTCCGACTGGACCGCATGACAATTATCACTTGTCAAAAAATATGAATTTTATTGGTCTAGGTGGTCGCGGTGGTGGGCTATCTGAAAAAATTGCGGTACAACGCCGTTGGGTACATCCCATTTCTGCCCAAATTCCGTTGGATCAAGCCGCATTGATTGAGCCTTTATCTGTCGGGCATCATGCCTTTGTAAGAAGTGGAGCAAAGTCAGGTGATATTGCCTTGGTGGGTGGAGCGGGCCCGATTGGATTGTTATTGTCTGCAATTTTAAAGGCCAAAGGCTTAACCGTCATCATTACCGAGCTCAGTGCAAAACGTAAAGAAAAAGCCTTAGAAGCGGGTGTTGCCGACTATGTGCTAGATCCGTCTCAAGTGGATGTTGTGGCTGAAGTCATGAAAATCACCCAAGACCGTGGGGTAGACGTGGCTTTTGAATGCAGTAGTGTCAATAAGGTCATGGATACACTGGTGGCAGCTATGAAACCAACTGGTGTGGTAGTGATAGTTTCGATCTGGAGTCATCCTGCAACGATTAATGTGCATAGTGTGGTGATGAAAGAGCTGGATATTCGCGGTACGATAGCCTATGTTAATGACCATCAAGAAACCATTCGCTTGGTTGAGCAAGGTAAAATCAATTTAGAACCTTTTATTACCCAAAGAATTGCTTTAGATGATTTGGTTTCGCAAGGCTTTGAAACCTTGATTCATAACAACGAATCTGCGGTCAAGATTATTGTGCATCCCTAGAAATCATACTACTCAATAAGGCATGTTATTGGTTAATGAATCGTGTGTGGGAGGGCTTCACAATTACTGATCAATAATCAATAACAAGTTTTAGCTGAAGTGAAATTGAATGGAGCTTCTTTGGAGCACCTATTGCGAATCTTGGTGTAATCGGTGGTGTTGCCTATATTGATCCTGAATTAACCCAAACTGCAGGTGGTAAAAATCAAGGCAATATTGCGACTGGGGTTGCCAAGCAACAGGCGAAATTAGGTATGGAGTGGGATATTTCGATTTTGCAGGGTTTAATCTAGACTGGAAATGCCACAGCAGTTTCAAAGCAATATATCAATCAGGAACATACACTACATGCTTCTGAACGAACACTGTTTGATGTTGAGGCGAGATATAAGACCAATGTTTCAAGTTTTCCACTAAACTTAGCTGCGAGTATCAATAACGTGACCAATAAGGCGTATTGGGGCATGCCACAATTGTCCAGTTTAGCCTTGGGTGCACCTCGAACTTTTATGCTGTCGGCTTCTATCGATTTTTAATTTAAGCGATACAGCACTATATTTTTATATGGTGCTGTATGTTGATTCAATGAGGGGCTTTAAATCTGTTCAATCAAAAAATAATGCGGATGGGATTTTTGTCTCAGGGCAGGCTTGCTTAAAGCGCTGTTGATAAAACAACACTAAATCTAAAACAAGTGATGAAATCTAAACATTTATTAAAATTAGATTTTGTATAAGATATTGAAAATTATAAAAATAAATATTGGCATAAAAGCTGCTCAATACAAGTGATATGAAATTGGAAGTATCTTAAGGAATACCTATGTCACTTGTCATCGATAAAAAAGAAAATTCTAAAGAGTTTGTAAAAAGTACTTTATCTGAAATTTGGGTCACACGATGTCCTGTACCCACTGCAACAGGAATCTCATTAAAACGCGGCACCTTAGTCGAAAAATTTGAGCGACATGGTATTGATGTTGCGGTATTGCAAGATGCGCGTAAAGGCTTGTCTGTGCATCATTTTGATCATCAGCTCCCGGCTTTATTCCGTGAAGGAGGTAATGTACCTGCTTTGGCTGCGCGTTCAGAAGGTGCCCCAAGTCGTCTGATTGGATTAACTTGGATTGATGAATGGCAAGTGATTATTGTTCGACCAGATTCAGCAATTCGTCAGCCTGAAGATTTAAAAAATACCAAAGTGGCTTTACCTGAATATGCCGATAAACGTGCAGGCAGTATTTTTAGAGCCATGTCATTACAAGGTATTCGAGGGGCTTTACAACTTGCAAATTTAAGTTTCCGTGATGTTGATTTTATTGAAGTTCCTGAGCGAGCTGAATCGAAACAAGATCGTGATGCCAGTGCCTATTGGTCAGGCCTTGATGCCTTGATTACAGGTGAGGTGGATGCCGTGTATGTCAAAGGGGCATCGGCTGTTGAGGCAGCCACCAAACGTGGTTTAAAAGTCGGTATCGATTTAGATCAATTTACAGATGTGACTTCGCGTGTGAACAACGGGACACCTCGACCTATCACGGTACATGAAGATTTATTGGAACATCACTTTGATGTCGTCGTTGACTTTTTGGAAGAGCTTTTTGATACCGCAGATTGGGCAGAAGATCATTTAGATGAAGTGCTGGTTATTCTACAAGATGAAACCATTGCGGGTGCTGAAAGTGTGGCTACAGCGTATCGTAATAATTTTCATAAATCTTTACATCCTTCATTAAGTGCAGAACGCCTTGAGCTTTTAAAACAACAAAAAGATTTCCTTTGGTTACATGGCTTCCTTGAAAAAGACGTCGATCTTGATACATGGGTCGATCATCGCCCATTACTCGAAGTTTTAAAGCGTCGCCAAAATAAACAACGTTAAAACAGGATATTTATCATGACTACACTGATTCAATCGCCACTTTCCCCTGAACTTAATGATTTTATTGAACGCAACCGTCAAAAAGCTGAATTTGCATTTGAGGTGTTCCGTGAGACGGGCACCATCACTGCCAATGGCACAGTCAATTTTGTTGAACGCGCCCCTGAAAATACCTTGGTGACCTTTAACTATGCAGGTCCTTGGTCACGAGATAAAAAAAGCAAAGTATTGGTAGAGAAACTTGATGGTGAAGTTTTATTGGGACGAAAAGGTGCGGGTGGCCGTTATAACAAACTATTTTGTGAACATGCAGATGTCACCACAATCTCTCATGTACATGCACCGAATTTAGGTGCTTGGGCCCAAACACACCGAACCCTACCGATTCGTTATGTGCCTGTTCAGCGTTTTCATTTATTTAATGAACTGCCGATTTATATCGATCGCCGTCAAGCAGAAGTCGATTTTATTTTAGATCAACTCAAGATTGATATTGAGCATCGGGCTATTTTGGAAGCCAATGGCGGTGCCACAGTTTGGGGGCGTCAAGGTCTACAAGAAACTGCTGAATTTATTTTATTGCTTGAAGAAGGTGCTCAAATTCAACTGTTAGCAGAACTGGTTGGGGGAAGTCGTGAATATGGGCAAGGGGTGCTACAGCAACAGTGGAAAATGAGTGGATTGACTGAAAAAGCAAAATCACTGGGATTACTTCCACTCCATTAGAAACATGATTTAAAAACAAATATAGAGAATATTATGGCTGTAAAACTTTTATGGTATCTCACCTCTCCTGATGGTCCCTATCCTTGGTTGGAGTCGGGACGCTGGGATACCGATTATGAACATTTACAACAAATTGCAATTACCGCAGATCGTCTGGGGTTTTACGGTTCACTCATGGGTACAAGTGAGTATGAAACACTGGCAGTTGCTGCGAGTTTAATTCCTTTTACTGAGCGCCTGAAGTTTTTGGTGGCGCAGCATCCAGGTGAAGTTCAACCCGCAGTTTTAGCCAAATATGCACAAACTTTTGACTCTTTCTCTCAGGGACGTTTGTTGTTTAATGTGGTCAATGGCAATGATCAGGGACTTGCCGCATTGGGTATTCATTATTCACATGATGAACGCTATGACTTTAGTAAAGAATACTGGAGCACATTTCAACAGAATTATTTAGGCGATAAATCTGGCTTTCAGGGTGAGTTTATTCAAGTTGCTCCACGTCAAGAGGGGGCTTCACCGATGTCAAAATGGCATGGGGCAACCCAAAAACAAGGCGTACCGCTGTGGGGAGCTGGCACATCAGCCAAAGGGGTACAACATTCAGTGGAATTGCTGGATGTGTATTTAAGCTTTGCCAACACACCGCCGCTGCTGGGAGAAAAATTCAGTAAAGTTGCAAAAGAAGCCGCTAAAGTTGGACGAACTTTGCAGTATGGAACTCGCTTACAAATTATCGTTCGTGAAACCGAAGAAGAAGCGTGGCAATACGCGCAGTCTCTACTCGATAAAATTGATGTGAATTATGCGATTGAAGCTGTAAAACGTCAGCTTCCACCCAATGAAACTTTCGAAAGCTATCAGAGTAGTAACCCGATTGTTCAAAAAAATTTAGAACGCTTACGTCAGGGGATATTACCTCAAGCTAAAGACTTTGAAATTTATCCAAATATTTGGACAGGGCCATCACTGTTTGGTTTTGATATCTTAAATCCCGCTGCGGGGACCGCATTGGTCGGGAGCGCTGAAAATATTGCTCAACGTATCCAAGAATATGAAAGCTACGGTACATCTGCATTTATTTTGTCAGGTTTTCCTTTAATTACGGAAGTTTATCGTGTTGCAGACTTGTTGTTTCCTTTACTTGAGCTCGATCATGGTTTTGAGTTACCGAAGTTAAAAAAATGCTCGTCTGTAGATTCTCTGTTGAATCAAGAAACTGTGGTTTAAAAGGAGAATCCTATGAGTAAAATTACGCGCAGAGTATTAATTAAAAATACGGGTTTAGGTCTAGGTACGATTGCAGCAGCAAGCCTGATTGGGTGTTCTCGTTCCGATTCCTCAGCATCAAATGAAGCTGCTGCACATACAAGCCAGCATACCACACCGCAAAAAGGTGGAGTGATCAAAATTGGGGTGATTAATGGTAATCAAGCTGGAAATTTAGATGCCCATAAGCCGATTGGGATGTCGAGTGCCTTTAGAGGTTGGCCGTTATATGCCAAATTATGGGAATGGGGGCGAGATATTCAACCTAAATTGGCGCTTGCTGAATTTGCAGAACCCAATGAGGATGGCACTAAATGGACGATTCGGCTAAAGAAAGGGCTTGAGTTTCATCATGGTAAAACCATTACAGCCGATGATGTCATTTTCTCTTTACGTCGTTTGACCGATCCTAAACTGGCGTCTCCCTTTGCGGCTTATCTGTATTCACTACAGCGCGATGCGATTAAAAAGCGGGATGATTACACCGTTGAAATTCCATTTGCTCAAGGCAAAGGCTTAGTAGCCCTACCTGAAGCATGGATGAGTTGGGGCGGTATTGTTCCAACAGATTATGACCCAATCAAGAATGTCGTCGGAGCAGGCCCGTTTAAGCTAGAAAGTTTTACCCCAGGTCAACGTTCCCGTTTCGTACGTTTTGAAAATTATTGGAAAGACAATCAGCCTTATGCAGATGCCATTGAAATTATAGATTTTAAAGAGCAAACCGGGCGTCTTGCTGCTTTGCAATCAGGGCAAATTGATATTGCATCAGGTATTAGTGCCGAGCATTTATCTTTGATTCAAGCCAATAAACGACTGAGTGTTGTTTCATCTGAAACAGATGCTTGGCAATCCTTCGATATGAATACCACTAAAGCACCGTTTAATGATCCTCGTGTCAGACAAGCATTTCGTTTGATTGCCAATCGGGATGATTTAGTGAAACGGGCATTGGCGGGTCAAGGACGAATTGCCAACGATCTGTATTCATTTAGTGATCCTGTTTATAACCATGAAATTCCACAGCGTAAGCAAGATTTAGCCAAAGCTAAAACACTATTAAAAGCTGCTGGTTTTGATCAAAACTTAAAAGTTGATTTATATACAGGACCAGATAGCAATGCCGCCTTGGTGTTTGCGCAACATGCAGCGCAAGCTGGCGTGATTGTAAACGTTAAACAAGTTGAAGCTGCAACATTTGCAGATGCAGTCAAACAAGATTGGGCATTGAGTACAGGTTCAAATGTTTCTCGTCCATTTTTATTGACGGTATTGCAGATTGATGGACCCGGTGCAGCCAATAACAAAACCCGTTTTAATCAAGCCCGTTTTACGGAGCTGGTGCATCACGCATTGCAACAGCCTGATCTGGAAAAACGCAAAGTTCTGGTGCATGAGGCACAGCAAATTCAACATGAACAAGGTGGCTTACTGATTTGGGGTTTTAACAATGTTTTAGATGCACATTCTCATCAGATTGGTGGTGTAACACCTGATCGAACCGGTTTTGCAGCATGGCGAACTGATGAGTTTTGGCGTAAAGGGGAGTAATGATGACGACTCAAGCCAGCAAAATTGAAAGCTCGATTCAACATCCAGCTATCGCCAAGTCGTTTGAATTTCCTGCATGGTTACCTTGGTTTTTGACCCGTATCGTGTCAGGAATTTTAGTGATTTTTGTGATTAGTTTAATTGTATTTATCGCGACTCAAGCGCTTCCATCTGACCCTGCGCGGGTCATTTTAGGGCCAGAAGCACCAGAAGCTACGGTTCAAATACTGCGTGAACAATTGGGGCTGACTCAACCGATATTGGTGCAATACTGGAATTGGCTGACTCAATTATTACAAGGTAATTTTGGACGCTCAATTGATTCTAATGTACCTGTGTTACAGATTATTCAAAACTATTTTGGTAATACGCTTGCTTTGAGTAGCTTGGTAGTGGCAATCACTGTGCCGATTTCAGTTTTACTTGGGGTTTGGTTATCGCTACGTCGTGATAGCAAACTAGACCGAATCATTGTATCTAGCTCGATTATTTTTAAAGCAGTGCCCGGATTTGTCATTGCCATTTGGCTGATGATGTTGTTTTCAACTTCGATCATGCATGTATTACCTGCTGCATCATTGTTGATTCCTGGGCAGTCTCCGTTTAGCCAGCTAGAGTTTTTAATTTTACCCATTTTAACTTTAGCTTTATCGCTTATTCCTTATCTCATGCGTCTTGTGCGAGGCTCAATGATCGATGCCTTAGAGTCCGATTATGTCACTTCAGCACGATTACGTGGTATTCCAGAGCGTCGCATTATCTGGAAGCATGTTTTACCTAATGCTTTAGTGCCCGTGGTACAAGGCACGGCATTGACCATACGGGTTTTACTCAGTGGGGCTTTAATTATTGAGGTTGTATTTAGTTATCCGGGAATTGGCAATGCATTGAATGCAGCAATTGAAATGCGGGATATTCCTACGATTCAAGCGATTGTGTTATTGCTGACCATCTGTGTGGTGGTGGTCAATTTAATTGCAGACTTAATTACGACTTTACTCACACCGAAAATACGCACTGCAAAAAAACATAAAGCCCGCTCACCTGGTTTACGTCAGGCATTACGTTTATGGAAATCTGGCCGACCGATTACGGTAAAGCCTGTGGATCGCCGTAATGCCTTGAAGAATATCAATTCGGGAGAGGGAAAATGAGCACACTTCATTGGTATCAACGTAAGTTTTTTAAAGCCTTGATTTCTGAGCGACAAGTTCGTTTTGGTTTTGTAGTGACAAGCTTAGTTTTGATATTTGCGCTTATTGGCCCAGTGCTGGTTCCTTTTGAACCAACTGCCTTAGTGGGCATGACCTATGGTGCGCCTGAAGCACAGGCTTTTCTTGGCTATGACTATATTGGGCATGATGTTTGGTCTCGTGTATTAGCGGGTGGTGCTTCAATTATTTGGATGACCCTCGCTGCCAGTCTGGTGGCTTTAATTATTGGTTCCAGTTTAGGCATATTGGCTGCTTTTGCACGAGATAAAGTTGACCAGTTTGTGACTTGGCTGACGGATGTTTTTATGGCATTTCCTGATCTGATTTTAGTGCTATTAATCGTTTCGATGCTAGGGCGTGAGCCATGGCTGATTGTGCTCACTGTTTCGATTGCTTTTATTCCTGGGGTAGTACGTCTTGCACGAAGTGTTGCGCTAAATTTGGTTGAGCAAGAGTATGTAGAGGCCGCCAAAATTTTAGGTTACTCGAAAAGCTATATTTTATTCCGTGAAATCCTACCCAATATGCTGACACCCTTATTAATTCATCTTGGGGTGATGTTGACGTGGGCTGTTGGCATGTTATCTGGTCTGGCTTTTCTTGGTTATGGTATCGCACCTCCTGCAGCCGATTGGGGCCTGATGATTAATGAAAATCGTGCTGGGTTATTGGTTCAACCGTGGGCAGTATTTGCACCGGTGATTTTAATTGCTTTGTTTGCGCTGGGAACCAATGTGTTGGCTGAAGGTGTAGGGCGTGCCGCAGCACGGATTGAGGAAAAATCACCATGACAGAGATTTTAAAGAATACGGTACTACAGGTAAAAGACTTAACGGTGGCATTGGTCAACACAGGCAATCATGTGGTTTCGAATATTTCTTTTCATTTAAATGAGGGCGAAGTCCTTGGGTTGGTGGGAGAAAGTGGTTCAGGTAAAACCACATTGTCGAGTGCGTTATTGGGCTATGCACGACATGGTGCCAAAATTATTCAAGGCACAATTGCGCTGGATGGACAAGATATCCTCAGTCTTGACGATCACGCCTTGCGTCAAATTCGAGGTTATAAAATCAGTCACGTTGCCCAAGATCCGGGAACGGCACTAAATCCAGCATTAACCATTGGACAGCATCTACTTGAGTTATTAGAAGTCCATCAATTACGCTTATCCAGTAGTGAAAGAAATCATAAAGTTGCTAAAATTTTAGATGAAGTGGGATTGCCTCAGGATGATGTGTTTTTAAAGCGCTATCCTCATCAACTTTCTGGCGGGCAACAACAACGGATTTTATTAGCATTGGCATTTTTGTTACAGCCTCGCTTAATTGTCTTGGATGAACCGACAACAGCATTGGATGTTACGACCCAAACTTTAGTGCTGAATATTATTCGTAAATTATGTCGCGAATATAATGTCGCAGCAATTTATGTATCACATGATTTGACTGTGGTGAAAGATATTGCAGATCGCGTAATCGTCCTGTATTCAGGCCAGATTGCAGAAGATGCCGCATTAAGCCAGTTATTTGAAACGCCAAAACATCCTTATACCCAAGGTTTACTCAATGCCATCCCCGATGTGTCGATTCGTAAATATTTATCCCCCATCGAAGGACATGCACCCTCACCGAATGATCGTCCAACAGGATGTGCTTTTGCCGCAAGATGTACTTTCGCTAGCGAATTATGTCATCAACAGCAACCGAAATTAACCCTGTTATCTCAAGCATTTGATCCACATTTTGTTGCTTGTCATCATTGGGATGAAGTGAGCGTGATCAATTTTCAAGAGCTTGATCCGCATATGATTGAATTAAAAACAGATCAACAGGCACTGCTTAAAGTAGAACATATCAATGCTTGGTATGGCCAGCAACAAGCACTTTTCGATGTTTCTTTTCAAATACAGCGTGGAGAATGTTTGGCCTTAGTCGGGGAGTCTGGTTCAGGTAAAACCACACTGTCTAGAGTGATTGCAGGACTGAATGAAAATGCAGAAGGTCAGGTGATTTTAGCAGATGAAGTATTGTCCTTGCAGGGACAAAAACGTCAGTTAACACAACGACATAAACTGCAATATATCTTTCAAAATCCATATAAAGCCTTGAATCCAGCAAATACCATAGGACAGACACTCACTAAAGTGGTTCAGCACTTTTTTGCTACATCTCAGCAAGAAACTCAACAAAAGGTCGTTCAGGTACTTCAACAAGTATCGCTTCCTCCACAGGTTCAAGAACTCTACCCAAGAGATTTATCTGGCGGAGAACGGCAACGTGTAGCGATTGCACGAGCGCTGTTATGTCAGCCTGATGTCTTGATTTGCGATGAAATTACTTCTGCTTTAGATGTCTCAGTACAAGCATCTATTTTAAAACTGTTGCAACAATTGCAAAAGCAAGGCGTAACTTTACTTTTTGTTACCCATAACCTTGGGGTAGTTAGAGCAATTGCTGATCGAGTTGCCGTTTTAAAAAATGGCCATCTGGTGGAATACGGTGAAACCGATCAAGTACTGAGTCATCCGCAACATGCGTATACCAAAACTTTGCTTACACATGCCCCCAGCTTATTTAAGACTACAGCACAGCGTATCTGTGCATAAAAAAAGAGATTTTCCGGAGTTAAAATGAACGATATTCAGCAACACAATTTTTTAGAATTGGGCAGTATAAGACATATTCAAAGTGAACAAGAAGCATTGGATATTGCCAAGGCAGTAGCAAAACAACTGACAGAATTTGCCCAAGATCCTCAATATAACAAAAGTGTTCCTTATGAACAGGCCCGCCTAATTTCAGAAGCAGGTCTGACAGCGATTATTGTTCCTCAACAATTTGGTGGTTTAGGTGCGAGTATTAGCACATTGGTCAATGTGGTAAAGATCATTTCATCTGCAGATGGTGGTGTGGGACAACTTCTACAAATTCATTTCACCATGTTTCGAGGAATTTTAACGGGTTATGAGGATGATATTCGCGATCAATTATTGCGTGATGTATTGAGTGGTAAACGTTTAGGCAATGCACTCGCAGAAGTGGGCGGAAAAGATAAATTTCAGCATAAGACTCGTGTAGAAAGAAATTCACAAGGGCAGTTAATCTTAAATGGCAGTAAATTTTATTCCACAGGCTCTTTATTGGCTGAGTGGATCTCTTTATTTGCAGGCAGTGATGATGGACCTGTTTCGATCTTGATTCATCGTGATACGCATGGGGTAGAACTGCTTGATGATTGGGATGCAATGGGGCAAAACAATAGTGTCAGTGGTACAGTCAATTTTAAAGACGTTATTGTCGATGAACGCTATGTTGCCAAGCGCAATACTGGTGGTTTAGGGACAGTGCTACGCACAGGTTTAACTTGGCCTCAGATTTTGCATGCAGCTATGGATACAGGTATTGCCAAAGGTGCACTTGAAGGGGGGATTGATTATTTGCAACAGAATGCTCGTCCTTGGGTGGAAAGTGGTGTCGACTCCCCGACACAGGAACCGCATATCATTAAGCAAATTGGCGAGTTTGCAGTTTTGGTCCGTTCAGCAGAAGCACTTTTAGATCGCTCAGCAGCGATTTTTGAGCAGCATTTAACCAATCTGGAAGATGAAGCTTTACAAACTGAATTGATTTTATCTGTGGCTGCCACACGGAGTCAGTCCGACCATGCATCTTTGAAAATTTCCAGTGAAATTTTTGGCTTACTTGGAGCAAGCTCTACTTTGTCAAAATGGAATTTAGATCGTTTCTGGCGTAATGCACGTACGCATACCACACATGATCCGATTCGTTGGCGTTTATATCATGTTGGAAATTATTATTTAAATAATATTCCACCTGGTGAATATAACTCTGTACTTTTAAAGAAACAGGCTGAAAATGTGACCAAATTTAAGTCATAATTTGAGTTCGATAAAAATATGCTATTCGTAAACCTCATCCACAACTGTTTGAGGCAGTACTTAATCGCATATGTTTTGCGATTGATTAAACGAGCTGATGGTGGGCAGTGAGTTTTACGGTGAGAAGCAGCACTCTGCAAGATGCTTTTCTTGCAAAGTTTGGAGTCTCATTTTCCCGGAACAAAAGTAGCGTGAGCCGTTGACTGATTCTGAGGCTAGGTAAGAGCTGGTTAAGAACTTCAGTAAGACGCCATTAAGATAATTGTTATTCATGAGCATAGCAGTTCTTTATGCGTTGAGAATAGTCAGAAGCTTTTGTATAGGGGGATGTCTTAAATTTGAAAGCTGAAAAATAAAAGGTTGTCATTACGACAACCTTTTATTTTTTCGTATTGTTAAGCCACTTGTGCATGAATAGCAATGTCTTGTGCTAGCCATTCACGAACATTAATTTGAGCTGGAATAAACTTCCAGCGATAGAGAAAGTCACTGAGGTCTTGTAAGGCAATAATCGATGTTTCATCAAAATTGGTATTCAGTTTGAGATGTGCATCTGCGCCATAAGCTGCATGAACCCATTGTTCACTGCTATTACATTCTTTAGCCAGATAGCGGTGAGTTTCATCTGCATGCACATGCGCCCATTGTTCAGCTTGTAAAACCGCATCGACAATGGATTGAGCTTGTTGTGGATATTGCGATAGAAAATCTTCATCCACAGTTAGTGTTCGAGGGGTACCATTATTTGAACGTAGGATAGGGTCGGGATGTGAACCAATATCAATAATGGTATGCAGGGCAAAATCATGGGCAATTTGTGCTGCATGTGCGCCTTTTAAAAAGATGGCATCGACATCCCCTTTGATTAAAGCCACAATCTCTGCACTTGCGCTCAGTTTATTACGATTGCTAAAGAAACTCGCATCATTTTCTTCGGTATGATTTTGCTGTTGTGCCACTAATATATCAGCACGCAGACAATCCACCAGTTCCAGATCACTGACCTTAAGATTTACTGTTTTTAATGCATTTTCTAAACCGCGAATGGCTTGAGCACGAGAGAAATCGATGATGGCATCTTGATTCAGTGGGAGCCCAAAGCGTTTACCTTTTAGATCCTCAACCGTCTTAATTTGGGAATCATATCGAGTCAGCAGTAATTGGACTTCATCTGCCCAAGATAAACCGATGACTTTGGTTTTTTGTCCAGAAGCATATGCCCAAATTGCAGGAATACTGCCACCATGCCGAACTGAATTGGCAAGGGTATGGTTAAAATGTGAGTTACGAATCTCTTTTGAGTTCGATTCACGAATTGATTTAATTTCAATTTGTTGCTCAATAAATTTTTCTTTTAGCCAGCCTTTTTGAATCGAGATTCCGAGCCCTGTAGGAACTGGACAGCGTGTATACCAAAGTGTATTCAATGGTTGCGTTTGAAGTGTTGTCATTGTGACATCCTGTTGTGATTTGAATGCTTTAAAGCAATATTGATGCCATTGTTTAACTTGTTGATATTTAAAATATATTTTTAATATCTATTTTTGTGATGTTGATATATCAAATATTGTTGCAATAACAACAGATAACAAGTGCGGATGTTTTAAATCAAACATCTCATCAAACATGTTTTTTAAAAAAATAATATAAAACAGTAGATTAAAATATTTATGCCTTTGAAAAATTTGGCATAGATCTCGCAGTGAGCTATAGATCTTTAGTTGTTGTTTTATTTTTATGTTTAAAAATTATCCACTGCTGCGAAGTTTGGCCTTATATCGTTTTATGCCATTTCGCTTTGTATTGACGGCAACATTATTTGTCCTTGCCAATTTTGGCTTAGCACTACAGCAATATTCAATCGGACATGCGATTGATACGCTAAAACACAGCCAACCTGAACGTTTATTTCAGCATGCTTTTACAGATCCGTTAAATCCGTGGTTTTGGTTTATTCTACTGACGAGTATCGCTTTACTTCGTGCCATTATTCAATATTTAGCGGGTTTAAGTGCCTTGACGATTGGACAGCAATTGTTAAGTATTTTAAGAGAAAGAATCTTTAGCCAGGTCCAGCATTTAGATGTTTCATGGCACTGGAAACACGGATTAGGTGAAGTTTTATCAAGAACCACCCGAGATTCAGATAAATTAAAAGAAGCTTTGATTAATTTTTGGCGACAAGTGTTTGAATCCAGTCTAGTGGTCGCCGCAACAGTCGGATTGTTGTGTTGGTATCATCCTTGGTTGGGGATCGTCCCGCTTATTTTTATTTTTCTAGGCCTAGCAGTGCTGTTTAAACTGACCAATCAGTTGGTGGTGCTGGATCATCAAGTTGCCTATGCCTATGAAAAAGTCAGTGATACTTTGGCTGAAAGCGTCAATGGCATTCGAGTGGTCAAAGCCTTTCAACTTGAGGAAAAGCTCTTACAACGTTTTGATGCTGCGGTTGATAGCTTTATTCGTCATTCTATTCAAACCATTCGCACCAGTGCACAACGCTTACCGATTCCTCAAATGATTATTGCCTGTTCCTACTTATGGGTGATTGGGTTTGGTGGCTACTTAATTGGACAAAATCAATTACAGATTGGGCAATTTGTGGCTGCTGTACTTATGGCAAATTTATTGGTGTTTCGTATTGAAAGTATTGGACAGGTCTTACATATTTTTGCAGATGCACGTTCATCGGCAACTCGAATATGGCAAATGCTAGATGAGAAATCGGCAATTGTAGATGCTGCACATGCTTTGCCACTACAAGGGGATGCTGATGGGGATGAAGGTTTAAATATTCGACTGGAAAATGTCAGTTTTCAGGATCGAAACACAGAAAAGTATATTTTAAAACAGTGTAATGTTGAATTCCGAGCAGGTGAAATCGTCACCATTGTGGGGAAAACTGGAGCGGGTAAAACCACACTGATGAACTTGCTCAATCGTTTTATCGATCCAACCGCAGGGCAGGTCTGGATTGGTTCAGTTCAACGCGGTTGGCTCAATCTTAAAGATCTGAGTTTGGTTAACTTACGTCATATGGTTCAGATTATTCCGCAAGATAATTTCTTTTTCTCAGGAACCTTGGCGGATAACTTAAAAATAGCCAAACAGGATGCGACTGAACAGGAGATGCGAGACGCGTTGCATTTGGCTTCAGCATCTGAACTGTTACAGCGACTCGATGCTGGTCTGGAGACACGAATAGGGGACAAGGGAGTCACCTTATCTGGAGGGCAAAAACAACGGATTGCACTGGCACGGTCAATTTTAAAAAACTCGCCAATCTTGGCGCTTGATGATTCAACCAGTGCTTTAGATTCCACTACAGAAAAACAGGTGTTACAGCGTTTATCAGGCTTGGCTGACAATAAAAATCAGCTCAAAAGAACCATCCTGATCAATTCAAATAAACAGACCACGATTTCTTTATCAGATCGCATTATCGTATTAGATCAGGGACAAATTCTTGCTCAAGGGAGCCACACAGAATTGCTCCAGCATTGCGAATTTTATCGGGAGTTGATGGGATTTCAGAAAGCGCAACAGGAGATTCAAGCATGAATACCACGGTTAAAAATTTCCAACCGCTGACGAAAATCTCTGATCTGCAGATCGAAGAAAACTTAGCAAAAACCGCGCTACATCGCGGAATGTTAAAAAAACTCATTCCTTTGCTTTATCCGATTCGTTATTTAATTCTAGCCATGATCTCAGTAGAGATCTTACAAGTGCTGAGCATCTTTGTACGTCCATGGGCAGTCAAGTACATTTTAGATTCTGGATTTCAGCAAGTGGGTGGGAAACTGGTGTTGTATCAGCCAGTACTTTTTATAGCAATTGCTATTCTGGCATTCAGCTGGGTGTGTCGTTTTGGATTAGCGGGTATATCAAAATACTTGTCTGGAAAAGCGGCTTTAAGTGTCATTAATGATCTAAGACGTTCATTATTTCAACATATTCAAGCTTTAAATATTGGTTATTTTGATCGAACTAAAGCGGGCCGAATTATTTCACGAGCGGATCGTGATGTCGATACTTTAGAACCAGTATTGATACAAGGACCACCTGAACTACTTTCTGCGATTTTACGTTGCGGATTAGCATCTGTGCTTTTGTGGCATATTTATCCCTCATTTTTCTGGTGTTTATTTGCAACTTTGCCGATTTTATTGACAATGACTGCAATATTTAAAAAGTCATCACAACGGCATTGGGGACGGGTTGCCGAAGAACGCAGTCGATTTACTGCACATTTGGTTGAAACGGTAAATGGCGCCAAAATTATTCAGCAATTGAATTATAGTGAAACCAATCAACAGCGCTATCAGCAGCTCTTAAAAGATTTTAATGATTCTATTATTTATGGAAGTAAGCGGACCAGCTGGTTTGCCCCATTTACTGGATTGCTTTCGACAGTGGCAACCGCAGTTTTTATTGTGATTGGAAGTTATGCTTATAGTGAAGGTGTCATCAGTATTGGACAGTTTGCCGAAAGTATTTTTTATGTGTTTTTATTCTTGGCACCTTTACAGGAATTGACCGATTTATTTGAGCGTTATGCCAATGGTGCAGCGTGTGCACAACGGATATTTCTACTTTTAGATACCCAATCTAGCATTCAAGATGCACCACATGCGTTGAAATTAGGGCAACTTAACGGGCATATTCGTTTTCAGTCTGTACATTTTGCTTATATCACCAAAGCTGTTTTACAAAATTTTGATTTAGAGATCGACGCTGGAACGGTGGTTGCGATCGTGGGGCCTACAGGTCATGGTAAAAGCACGATCGTTCAGTTACTGACACGGTTTTATGAGCCTCAGCAGGGTGGGATTTTCTTAGACCGTTATCCGATACAGGATATTCATCTGGACAGTTTAAGACAAAATGTCAGTATTGTTTTACAGGACAATGTCTTGTTTAGCGGCACAATTTTAGACAATTTACGTTTAATTCAACCCGAAGCTACAGATCAACAACTGATTCAGGCGATTGAAGAACTTGGTGCAGATGATATTCTAGGACAGCTTCCTCATGGTTATTTTACTGAAGTTGGAACACTCGGAAAAAATTTAAGTCATGGGCAACGCCAACTTGTTTGTCTCGCACGTGCATATTTGGCTGATCCTAAAATTTTAATTTTAGATGAAGCGACCTCTGCGATTGATATTTATACGGAACAGAAAATCCAATATGCCCTTCGACGCTTATGTAAAAATAGAACCTGTATTGTGATCGCACATCGCTTAAGTACCATTCAAGAAGCAGACAAAATTGTGGTGATTGAGAATGGGGCTGTAGTGGAACAAGGTTCTCATGAACAACTGATTCAACAGCAACAATCTTACTATCAGTTGTATCAATCTTATTTACACAATCAACTTGTATAAGCTTATGCGCCACGAGTAAATCTGTGGTTTTATAAACATTTTTTCGAATCATTGTTTAAATATAAACAATGATTTTTTTATTTTTAATGACAAGTTTTTGATATTCAATAATAAAAATTTTGGCATTGGCTTTGCTATATCGGTGCAGATCGTTAAGGAAGCTTATATGCGTACATATTTTTCTCAATTCATTCTTCATTCTTCTGTTTTTGCGTTCAGTACACTTACCGCCTCAATCACTTTGGCAAATGAACAAAGGCCTGTATCAGAAAAAGAGGATGTCGTGACATTGCAATCAGTTGTTGTAACGGGTTCTCGGCGAGCTATCAATAGTGCTTTAGAGGCTCCTGCTCCAGTAGACATTGTGACAGCCAAAGAACTACAAGAAACAGGGGCAGGTGATCTTGCAGCTGCATTAACACGCTTATCGCCGTCAGTGAGTTTACCAACATCACCTGCGGGTGGTTTCGGTGCATCGGTGCCGCCGAGTATTGCATTGCGAGGTTTATCTGCAGATCAAACCTTAATTTTGATCAATGGTAAACGTCGCCATACAGCGGCTTACTTCACTCGACAAGCGTATGCTGGGGGGAGAGGTGCTGCGGTAACAGATTTAAGCCTAATCCCGATTAGTGCCATTGAACGTATAGAGATTTTACGAGATGGTGCCGCAGCTCAATATGGTTCTGACGCGATCGCGGGCGTGGTTAACATTATATTGAAATCACGTGATCATGGTGGTGGCGTGAGTTATCAAACTGGAGGCTATACACAAGGGGATGGTGAACAGCATAAAATCAATCTTTGGAAAGGCTTTGAATTACCCAATGATGGTGCTTTAACTGTTGCTGTAGATTTAGGAAAGCGTGAAGCTGCAAGTAATACTGCACCAGATACGCGAACATTTTATGATGGTTCAACCCAAGCCCAATATACCGAGCAGAACACACCATTTAGAACTTGGAAATTTGGTTCTCCTGAACAAAAAGACCAAATCAATATCACTGCGAATTTAGATTTACCTTTAACTGATGAAATTGCCTTGTATGGTTTTAGTAGTTATGGGCATCGTAAGACCATCGGGGAAAATTTTTATGAACCTCCAACCACCAAAACAGTACTGAATCAATCCAGTTATTTTAAGCAACGTTATCCTGATGGACGCTCACCTTTGAGTTTAGTCAGTGTGGATGATTTTGCGACCACGTTTGGGGTTAAACAAGGCAACCAGACTTCAGGAAAATATGACCTGTATGCCACTTATGGACAAAACAAAGTCAGCACTGAACAAGGCAATGGCATTAACCCAAGTTATGGTGCAGATTCACCTTCTCATTATGATTTAGGGGAAAACATTTTTGCCCAACTCAATACAGGACTGGACTATAGTCGTGATTTTGCAATTGATGGTTTAGCCAGTCCATTGACTGTTTCGACGGGAGCGCTATACCGTTGGGAACAATATAAACAAAATGCAGGCGACCCCATTGCTTATACCCGTGGACCCTATTTTAATCCAAGTACGGCTTTAGGTACGGGTATCCCAGGTATATACGCGGGTATTACAGATCAAGACCAACGCAAAATTAGTCGAGATGTGTACGGCGTTTATTTGGATCTCGAAACCGATATTGTAAAAGATTTAAATGTTGGTGCTGCTATTCGAACAGAAAAATATTCAGACTTTGGTTCGACAACCAACGGCAAACTCTTTGCCAAATATGATATCTCTCCGCAGTTGACCCTTCGTGGATCTGTCAATACAGGTTATCGCGCACCGTCATTAGCCCAGCAAGGATACTCCGCTTATAGTGTACAAACGGTGCAAACTCCGACAGGTTGGCAAGATGTACAGCAAAGGACTTTAGTTGCGGGAAGTGACGCTGCTTTACTGATCGGTGGAACTTCACTTAAGCCTGAGAAATCGACCAATTATTCTTTAGGTTTGGTACTCAAACCATTTATCAATACTTCTGCAACTTTAGATCTTTATCAAATCGATATTCGAAATCGTATTTTACTTTCTGACAATATTACTGGTAGCGTGATCAATAATGCTTTTGCAAATACACCGTATGCAAATATAGCCAATGTGGCGTTTTTTAATAATTTATTAGATACACAAACGCGTGGTTTGGAGTTCGCGTTAAAACATGATCTTGATCTTGAACAATATGGCAAGTTAAAGCTGAATTTAGGCTTGGCTTATCATAAAAATAAAATCACTGACAGCCGAGACTCAATCACTGCAAAAGGTGAGCGAATTCCAGTCTCCAGTATTGCTGGTCGAAATACCCAAAGCCTAATTGAATCTACAGCGCCAAAAACCAAATTAGCATTGGGGGCACTTTGGTCAAATCAAGCGTGGAGTATCAATGCCGCAGTCCGTCGTTATGATAAATGGACTACTTTAAATAATACCAATACTTCATTGGATCAGACCTTTGATCCGCAATGGATTGCTGATTTGGACTTTGGCTACAAAGCAGATGCGTGGGTAAAAGGGCTAAAATTCAATCTGGGCGCAAATAATTTATTTAACAGTTACCCAGACAAAGCCAAAGACTCATCTGTAGGGAACATCGTCAAATACAGTTTTAATGCGCCAGAAGGTGCCTTTGGAACGTATTTATATGGCCGTGTAAGTTACGACTTTTAAATTAAAAAATAAATTTTTTAAAACAGTTTTTAAATAGGTTTCAAGATCATGAAAATGCAAAATACGTTTATATCTAATGTGGTTAAATCCGTTTTTGTCGCAAGCATACTAACGTCTGCTGGAATGGCAAATGCCCAGCAAGCCCCTCAGCCTGAAGATCGTTATGGGGATGGACGTGTTTCAGCATTTTATACATGGAAAGCTGCGATTCCAGAACAAGCTGGAAAACTCTTAAAGACAGAGGACATCAGCAACCCTTATATCCGTTTGGACAATGATAGTACGGCCATTCGTATTTTATATAGTTCAACAAGTGGACGGGATAGTAAGACCCCCATTGTGGTTTCTGGGACAGTACATCTTCCTAAAGGTACGCCACCGAAAGAAGGTTGGCCTGTTGTGTTATGGGCACATGGTACGGTTGGTCTAGCCGATGCCTGCGCACCTTCTTGGAATGGACGATCTTATCGAGATGTACAATATTTAAACCGATGGTTAAAAGAAGGATTCGCTGTAGTAGCAACTGACTATGAAGGACTTGGTGTGGCTGGCCCGCACTTGCTGATCAATAATCCAATGCTTGCTTATAGTATTTTAGACAGCGGTCGAGCTGCGCTTAAAACGAAATTACCTCTAGCAAATCGTTTTGTTATTGTGGGGCAATCTCAAGGTGGGGCGGGGGCTGTTTCAGCTTCAGCTTATTCAGCAACCTATGCACCAGAGTTAAATATTAAAGGATCTATTGGCACAGGGGTGATTTATCAGGACCCAGAGGCAACAGCTGAAAAGAATCAGTTAAAGTTAAATCCTTATGAAGTCAGTCCATCCTTAGCATATGGTATTTATAGTTTTTTAGTGACGCAAAGCTTATTTCCTGAAATCAAAACTGAAGATATTTTTACCGCTGAAGCAGTGCCTTTGGTGGAACAAGCAAGAAATGCCTGTTTGACCAGTTTTATGGGAGATATTCAAACAGCAGGACTTTCACCTGCGCAAGCCTATAAGGCGAATCCACCATCGATCTATAAAAAATTACAGGAAAAACAATCCAATGATTATGGTTATTACCCGACCTTAAAAATCAATCATCCATTATTTATTGGCACTGGGGCAAATGATCGTACACCAGATGCACGTAATCAAATGAAGTTGGTGGCGGATGCATGTAAGGCAGGTACAGTCGTTGAAGGGCATTTGTATCATGGATTGGGACATAGTGAGACAGTGAATGCTTCCCTACAAGATTCTGTTCCATTTGCCAAAAAGGTCATTGCAGGGGAGAGGATTCAGTCCATTTGCAAACCAGATTTACAATAGAAAATCAGAAGAAAATAACCATCCCTCATAATGATGCTCATGGTTATGACAAGACCTTAAATTAGCAAGCAATAAAAACCGCTCATTCAATCCGATTAAATGAGCGGTTTTTATTTAGCTTGAGGACTTAGGCAATCTGTTTGTTTCGCTTGGCCGCCTCAGCTCGTACCGCAGGAATAATATAACGACCATAGTCCACAGTATCGTAAATTGGATCATAACCACGATTTAAAAAGGTGGTGACGCCCAGATCTACATAATCAAGTAATGCGGCAATAATCGTATCAGGCGTTCCGACAAGGGCGGTGGTATCACCATAGGCCCCAACTGCGCTTGCAGTTGGCATCCATAAGGCTCGGTCATGGCGATCACCTTGTTGTGCTGCTGCCAGTAACCGTTGTGAACCTACGCCTTTAATTTTATGTCCCGAAAGTGAGCCATTATTTTGGAAGGTTGGATTTTGCTGAATATCAGCTAAAATTTGTTGTGCTCGTTGCCATGCGAGTTGTTCTGTTGGCCCAATAATAAGACGTACTGATAAACTGACCTGCGGCTGGGGTTTATTGGCTGCTTCTGCTGCCTTTTTAAGTTTATTTATCTGCTCTTTCACGCCCGCTAAGGGCTCACCCCAAAGCGAATAAAGATCTGCATGACGCACTGCGATATCGTAGGCAATATCCGAAGAACCACCGAATGAAATCGGAATAGAAGTTCCATTGACCGGTTTTAAAGGGCAGAAAGCATTTTCCAGTTTAAAGTATTTGCCTTCATAGTGAATCGGTTGCTCACTTTTCCAAAGCTTTTGGATGATATCTAGATATTCACCCGTGCGTTCATAACGTTGAATTTTATCAACAATATCATCACCTTCTTGCGGTTCAGCGGTAATTCCCGTAATGGCATGTAAACGAATGCGTCCTCCGCCAGTGGTATGGTCCAGTGTGGCAAAGGAACGTGCAGCCAGATTAGGCGTCATCAGCGCAGGGCGATGTGCAATCATAAATCCAAGTCGTTCAGTCTGTTGTGCCAGATAAGCTGCGATTTGGGTACTATCAGGGCTACTTGGTCCATTGGCGATTAAAACTTTATCAAAACCTGCATATTCATGTGCACGAGCATGATAGCGTAAATATTCGAGATCAATTTTATGACCAACTCGGGTCCCTTTGGTTTCAGACCATTGATTTGGAAAAACCATACCCACAAACTCTATGCTCATCATTTAACCTATACTATAAATTTTAAATAAAAGAGCAAAATAGATGCCAAATAGAGAGGAGAGATAAAATATATAATTTTTTCAAAAATATTTTTGTAAGCTGTTTATATATGATCAATTGATAGACATATTGTTTAAAAAGCAACATTGCATAAAAATAGAAATATATTGATTATAAATGGATAATAAAAAACGTCTATAAAATCATTCAATATATAAATTTAGGATTAAATATCTGTAATTATTATTTATCAGCTTTGTAATAGAATTGTACTATTCTATTTTAATATCCTCCTCAGCTATTTAAAGGGTTAATTATGAAATCCTATTTGGATAATGATTATAAAGTAATTACCTTGCCTGATAATGGTGTGCCAATTAAGCCAATAAGAGCAAAAGCGATTATATTTTCTGATCAAAACTCTCGTAAGCTATTAAGCCAAGTTGAAACCATTGCACCAAGTTCTGCCAGTGTGATCATCCAAGGTGAATCAGGTACAGGTAAAGAATTAATCGCACGTGAAATTCATTTGAAAAGTGATCGCCAAAATAAGCCGTTTCTTGCTGTCAATTGTGGTGCTTTAGTTGAAACACTTGCAGAATCTGAATTGTTTGGTTATGAAGCAGGCGCATTTACGGGTGCGCATAAGACACGCCCTGGTATTTTTGAAACAGCCGACGGCGGAACTTTATTCTTGGATGAAGTGGGTGAGTTGCCGTTGTCTTTGCAAGTAAAACTGTTACGTGTATTGCAAGAAAAGGAAGTTGTTCGGGTCGGTGGACGTAAACCGATCCCGATTAATGTACGCATCTTGTCTGGTACACATGTTGATTTGCGTAAAGCTGTCGCGGAAAATAAATTCCGTTTAGATTTATACTATCGCCTAAATGTGGTTGTGCTAAATATTTTACCATTGCGAGAGCGTAAGGGTGACATTTTGCCTTTGGTGGATTTTTTCTTAAACTCCTATTCGCAAAAGATGATTACGCCGAAACCCAACATCAGTGATCGCGCCAGAAATGCGCTACTCAACTATAGTTGGCCGGGGAATATCCGTGAGCTTGAAAATAATATCCATTATGCACTGCTCATCAGTGGTGGCAAAACCATTGATATTGAACATTTAAGGTTTTCAGAGGAGGGTGGCTCAAGCGTTTTACCAGATAATGATTTGATTCAAGAGTTTGAGGATGTACTCAAGCGTTTATTTCAAGAATATGAGGGTGAAGCATGGCACATCATTGAAGATAAAATCGTCAATACCGCTTTTTCAAGTTGCTGGAATAATCAGGTTAAGACTGCAAAAATGTTAGGACTGTCGCGCAATGTTTTACGTAATTTGTTATCAAGATATAATTTATTACCAAATAAAAATGAAATTGTTTAATTGGGCTGTGCAATAGAAACATCCATTTTACCCATGGATGTTTTATTTTGGGCTGGTCATTTTTGTGATCCATAAACCCAGTTCAAACAAAAGCCACATTGGTACTGCCAGTGCAAGCATGCTAAAAATATCAGGGGGTGTAATAAACATTGCGATAAAGAAAAACAAAACAATGATGTGTTTACGGTAATGTTCCAATTGTTGAATAGAAAGAATACCAATAAAAATAAGAATGTAGGTCAGTACAGGGATTTGAAAGGCGATACCAAAAGCCAGAAAAAGCTTGAGACAGAAATCAAGATAGCTGTTGATATCAGTCATCGGTAAAACATTATCTGGTGAAGCTAAGACAAAGAAGTTTAACGCCAAAGGCAGAATCAAATAATAGGCAAATAAGATGCCAAGATAAAATAAACAGATGCTGGAGAGCACAAGCGCCATGCCAAATTTTCTTTCACTTTGATATAGAGCAGGTGCAATAAAGCGCCAGAATTGATAAAGAATAAAGGGAATCGCCAATAAAATTGCAAAATAAATATTGAGTTTAAAGGGCGCTAAAAATGTACTCATCACATCTGTAGCTATCATGGTTGAATTTTTAGGCAATCGGGATATTAAGGGTTGAGCCAAAAAATGATAATTGTGTTGTGCAAGGGGCAATAATAGTAAAAAAATAGTTAAGACTGTAGCAATGCTATAGATCAAACGCTTTCTAAGCTCTTTTAAATGTTCGCTATATTTCATTTCAGTGAGTGTTTCACTGAGTATTTGTTCGGTCATGCAGCTTGATCCTCACGCAAGATATTGGATGATGTTGTGTAAATTAAAAAGGGTACTTTTAATTCACGCGCAGAGATTTGATAAACATAATCATGTGTGGGATAAGGGGGCGCTTGATGTGCTATAGCAACAGCGCTATGTACACTTTGGATTTCGTGTTGCATTTGTGCAAGCTGCTGTTTGAGCAGCTCTTCGTTTTGTTTTATTTTGAGCAGCTCTTCTTGCATGATCCTTTTTAGTTCAAGCAATTCCAGTTCATTTTCTAACTCTAACTGGATTTTGTTAAGATTATTTTTAAGGGCTCTATATTTAAGTAATCCCACCCTTAATGTTTGAGGGAGCTTTTCAGGTCCCAATATAATCAGTGCAATAACAGCAAAAGCCAAGAGTTCACCAAAACTGATATTGAACATAATGATTTAGTACTCACCGGTTAGTGTTTTTTTCTTTATTTAAATCGAGATGATGGATTTCTTTAGGCTGATTTGTTTCAGACAGTTTTTGATCATCAGAATGAACCGAGTCTTTAAAATCTTTAATTGCACCACCTAAATCCTTACCTAAGTTTTTAAGTTTTGATGTACCAAATAATAAAATAACGATCACGGCAAATAATAATATATGCCAAATTGATAAACCCATTTCATATTTCCTTAATAATTTAAAACTTGTTGATATAAATATCATGCTTGAATATATTTTCTAAATAATATTTATATCGATGAATATTCGATTTCATTATGCGCTATGGTCCAGCATATTGAGTGCTTGATTACGATAGTTAAATAATAATTCGCTGTCTTTATGTCTTGGATGGATCAAAGGAACTTGAATGATTTCTTTAATTTTTCCTGGTCGAGCAGACATTACGATCACGCGATCACCCAGATAAACTGCTTCTTCTATATCATGTGTAACTAGAATCATGGTGATCTTTTGATCTTGCCAAATACGTTGTAATTCAGTTTGCAGATGGCTACGTGTAATTGCATCTAAAGCACCAAAGGGTTCATCTAAAAGTAAAATATCAGGCTGATTAACCAAGCCTCGTGCAATCGCTACCCGCTGCGCCATACCCCCCGATAGCTCATGTGGATAAGCATTTTCAAAACCTTTTAAACCCACCATTGTAAGATGTTCTGCCACACGGGCATTTTTTTCGGCACGGCTTAAGTCGGTTTCTTCGAGCGCTAAATGAATATTTTCGGAAACACTGAGCCAAGGCAATAGACGGTGCTCCTGAAAAATTAAACCTCGTTTTAAATCTGTCCCTTGTATTGGTGTTTGATTCAGTAAAATCTCACCTTGATAGTCTTTATCTAATCCTGCAATTAAGCGCAACAAGGTCGATTTACCACAGCCACTGCTTCCGACAATAGAAATAAATTCTCCTTGTTGAATATCGAGATGAATACCATCTAATACGGTGAAAGTGTGTTGGTCTCGATAAAATGATTTATTGAGTTTTTTAATCGAGAGTAAGGAAAAGCTCATATCAATATCCTGAGAAGATGGGTGATTCAGTTAAACACGCCATTGCAGTAGTCGTTTAGAAATCAAGTGAATGCAAAGCGTCATGCCAATACCGCTGAGGGTGACCGTGATTGCACACACCAACAAAATATCCATTTCGGCATTGATTTCAGCTTTCATCATTAAATTGCCTAAGCCTGCACCAGCATTGAATAACAGCTCACTGGCAGTTGTGGTAATCCATGTAAAAGGCACCGCTAAATTCAACCCCGTTAAAATATATGGGAGAGCTTGAGGGAAACGGATTTTTTTAAATTCCTGCCAAAAAGATAATTTGTAAATACGAGCGACTTCACTGTATTTCTGATCATAATGACTTAGCCCTTGAAAGCTGTTAATCACCATCGGGAAAAAAGAAGCAAGCGCAATAATAAAGATTTTTGCCTGCTCACCATTGCCAAACCACAGTGCAATCAATGGGGTTAAACCAAGTAAGGGTACTTGGCGAATGCTATTAAATAATGGTGAAACCAAGGCATTTAAAATTTTTGAATAGGCAAGTAAGGCACCGAGTAGTAGCCCTGTTGTCGAGCCAAGTAAAAACCCCAGTCCAGCTTTTTTAAGACTTCCCCATGTGTTTAACCATAATTCACCTGTTTCAAGCAGCTGAATAAAAGCAAAATACACCTTCTGTAAAGGCACAAATGCATAGGCATGACTGGCGCCTAAACTTGAATTGTATTGCCATAAAGCCAGTAAAAGGAGCGGGAGCAGCAGACCTTTGATCAAGATCAGTGGTTGCGCAAAAGCACTTTTTAAGTTCAGTGGATGCTGTGACATTATTTCCCCCTTGAACTCAATGCAGGTGATACAAGATATTGTTCGAGCTGACGTAAAGTTTTATCTAAAGCAAAACCAATGATTCCTGTAATAAAAACTCCGACCATGACAACGTCTAAACGTAACATTTGTCGTCCGAGCTCCATCATTTGACCAATGCCAGTGCCTGCAGCAAGTAATTCAACGGCCACCAAAATCAACCAAGCACGACCTAGAGCAATCCGCAGTCCACCGATTAATGGTGGGAGGATGCAAGGGATGATGATGTATCTCAACCATGCTGGAGTTTTTAGTTTGTAGATATGGCCCAATTCAATATATTTTTTAGGAATATTTCTAACAGCATCCGCTGTTGTGAGTGCGATTGGAAAAAAACAGGCTTTAATAATCAGTAAAATTTTAAATAGTTCACCAATGCCAAAAACCAAAATAAAAATAGGAATAAGCACAAAGATTGGAATTTGATAAAGGATATTGAACAAAATATAAGTGTAATTTCGGAAAGAGCTGAGAGATGCATAGGCAATGCCAAACAAAATCGCACAGGTGGCCGCAATTGAAAAACCCATCAGCAGTCGAGAAAGGCTATCTTTTAAATGCAGTTGGAGTTCACCACTTTGCAACAAGGCAAGAAATGTCTGCCATACCGTTATAGGTGGTACTAAAATTTGGGTTGGAAAAATCTGTAAATAGCTAATCAATTGCCAAACCAGTAACGCCAAGATGGGTGAAAGGAATGAGAGCAAGCGATAGACCTGCTCAGAAGACAATCGCCTCCATAATGGTGCTTTGATCGCCACGATTTTTTTTTCGATAAGCGGATTTACGAGGATTTTCATAACCTAGTTTCCTTGCTTATGTTGAATATCAAGTGGTTTTAAATTTTGAATGGCTTGACTGGTAAACTGAGCATTGAGCAACTCTTCAGCTTTGATTGGCGTTTGAATCAATTGGTTTTTTACAGCATGGTCGATGACTTTTGCATAATGCTGTTTAAGAAAATCCACTTGGTACTCAGGTGACCAATCTTGTTGCCAGTTACTGCTGGTATTTTGACTTTCGCGTTGAATCACACTTAGAGGCTGACCAAATTTGGTTTGGCTTTGTTGGAATTCATCTTGATGCTGTGAAATCCACTGCATTGCCCGTACTGTCGCATCAGCAAGCAGTTGGGTTGTGTCTGGATGTTGATCCAGATAAGTCTTGCGTCCCCATAGTTCAGCACGCATTTTCCAGTCAGCGGGTAGACTTTGCGATGACCAAATAATTTTGCCAAGATGGCGATCTTGTAAAGTGAGCGCATCACTTAAGGTAAAAAATGCATCGACGCTTTTAGCGGATAAAGCAGCAGCTCCCGCCTGTGGATTGAGATTGATGATTTGAAAATCTTTAAGCTTTAAACCTTTGCTCTGTATCAATTGAGCAAAATTAATTTCCCAAGGACGACCACGATGTAAGGCAATCTTTTTACCTTTGAGGTCCTCAATGGTTTTGATGGGTGAATCCGCTGGAACCACCAAATAAACATTATTACCGACTCCGCCAGGGACGACAATTTGTGTTCTAACACCAGTGGCATTGAGTACTACCGCAGGAAGATTGCCATAAAAAGCAAAATCAATTTTATTGTTGATAAAGCTTTCATTGACTAAGGTGGCCACAGCCGCAGTGGTTACAGGTTCCCACTTTAATTCAATATTTTTCTGCTTTAATGCTTTTAGAAAAATGGGGTCCTGTGCAATAAGTTGTGGTACACCAATAAAGTCCAGACCGCCAGAAGTTCCATTGGCCACAACCGCAATACGAAGCTGTTGTGGACTGGTTTTACTTTGGTTTGGATCTTCGGTTTTTTGTACGCCACAAGCAACCAATCCTAAAAGACTAAAACTTAAAAAAAGACCAGAAAAAATACGCATATCATCATAAAAATCTAGAAATATAAGGGGGATAGAGCAAGAACCAAGCCAAAATAATTATTTTATATAAATCAGTTTGTTATGTTTTTATGATTGGTGCTATTTGAATGGATTAAACAGGTTATGTTGTGAAACCGACAGTATTGGATGGATAAGTGTTGAAATTTCAACACCATGTTTAGCTGGGTTTTTATAATATTTAGATAAAACAACAATATAGATGAATTCAATATTGCATAAAAAACGGCATGGTTTCTGCTCATGAGTTGTATCACTCACGATAGCGTGTAAAACCTTTAAATTATTGAGAAGTATTATGTCTGTTGAATTTTTATGGAGAATCCCTGTACATGGGGATGGTCGTCGAGCACATCAGTTACATACACGAGGTGAATGGAACCAGTTGGGCCCAGCAGTACAATCCCCTCAACGTGTGGCACCTCAACATCAAGATGAATTGTTTGCCTACTATGATTATGTACAACAGGTAGCAAAAGCCGCAGATATCGTGGGTTTTCACGGCGCATTGATTCCTGCTTTTCCACATACTGAAGAACCGTGGGTGCTGGCATCGGCATTGGCAAGAGAAACCAAAAGACTCCGACTATTGATTGCGATTCAACCTTGGTTTATTCATCCTGCATACGCAAGCCAAATGGCAGCAAGTTTGCAACGTCTCAGTCAGGGACGGGTCGAATGGAACGTGATTTCAGGTGGCGGTGGGGCACAGCAACGTGCCTATGGTGATTTTATTGAACATGATCAGCGCTATGCGCGAACCAATGAATTTTTAGAGTTTGTAAAAGGGTATTCGCATCAGGCACCTTTTGACTATGATGGAAAGTTTTTCCATGTTGAACAAGGTGGTTTGAAATACCCAATGAATCAATATGACGTTCCTCGTTTGTGGTTAGCGGGAGCAAGTCCAGCGGCACTGCAAGTTGCAGGTCAGCATGCCGATATCCATTTAACTTGGGGTGAACCCGTTGAAGAGCAAAAAAAAGTGATTGAACAGGCGCGAACCTTTCTTGCACAAAATACCCCAGACCATAAGGTAAAGTTTGGTATGCGTATTGATATTTTGGCACGCCCCACACAGGAACAAGCATTTCAAGAGCTTAAACAGATGTATGAAACCATTGCTGTTGATGGCAATGCATTTGAACGTAAAGATACTGAGTCGGTTGGTGCAAAACGTCAGCAGGCTTTAGCACAAGGCAATCGTTTTGAAGACTTATTTGTCAGTCCAAATGTTTGGGCTGGTATGTCAAATGTAAGGGGTGGGCCAAACTGTATTTTAGTGGGGAGCTATGAACAAGTGGCACAGCGCTTACAAGAATATATCGACATTGGTGTTGGGCATTTTATTCTCGCCAGTAACCCACATTTGGAAGAAGCATATCGGGTTGCTGAAGAAGTCTTACCCTTGGTTGGATATAAATTAAAATAATAAGTTTAGATCCCTTTGAGATATCAGAGGGATCTTGTTGTTTCAACAGCATAGAACTGTCTTAAAACCAACAGCTTTGCTGAAAAGTCAAAGAGCGTTTTTAATTAAATTTATAAAAATTAGTAGCTTATATTGTTGGCATGACTTGTGCAATTTTCAATACAGTATTTTATTTTTTAGTTTAAATTGCCATGAGTGAACGAATATTTAATCCCCATCAGCGGGCGTTGCTATTTGGGCAATATGCATCTGCTTCAACTGCAACTGGCATATCAGACCCATTTACACGACATCATTTGGATGTGAGTCAATCACCTCCAGCAAAATTGAATAAATTGTGGATCGCGATCATTGCGGTTGCTGCAGCACATTTGGGTATTTGGTATATCGCAAAACAATTACCGACACCAGCTTTGGACATTGCAAAGCCAGAACCCGTGGTGATTGAAATTGTCAAACCAGTGGAACCACCTAAAGTCATTGAACCTAAAATTCCACCAGTGACGCAAAAACCCAAAATTCCGCCTGTGGTCGAAAAACCAAAACCGATTGCGAAACCTATTGAACAGCCGAAACCTGTTCAAAAAACTGTGGAGCAAGCCAAACCGATTGTAAAACCCATTGCGCAAGACACAGTTCAAAAAACTGAGGAACCTGTTGTAAGCAAAAAACTGAGCGCTGAACCTGCTCCAAAAACAGCAGAACCAGTGAAGCCTGCTGATGACAATTTACCTGTGACAGAAGCCAAGGGGTATGCAGGTTATCTAAGCAACCCTGCAGCAGAGTACCCTGAACAGGCCTTAGAACGTGGTTGGGAAGGCTCGGTGATTTTAAGGGTCAAAGTATTGCCAAACGGTAGCCCAGATAGCGTAACGGTTAAACAAAGTAGCGGCAAAAAACTTTTAGACAGCGCGGCTGTAAGAACAGTAAAGCAATGGAAATTTTCACCGGCCTTAAAAGGTAAAACACCTGTCGAAGGTTGGGTTGATGTTCCAATTCATTATCAATTACCGAAATAAACTATTTTAAATTAAGAGGATATCTACATGACAGACATAAATTCATTAATCCATGACGGCACAATCTGGTTATTGGTTGCTTTCTCCATCGTCACATGGGTGTTGATCGTGGTTAAAGTGGTACAGACACAGAAAGCCAGCAAGCAAAGTAAGGTTTTTGTCGAAGCCTTTTGGAAAGCCAAAAATTTGCCTGAGGCAGTGACTCAATCACAACAAGGTGAAGGCCCTACAGCCCGTGTTGCAAATGCCGGTTTTCAAACCTTGATTGAGGCAGATGAAAAGACTCATCAAGATTTGCAAAACAGTTGGAGTCGTCAGGATTTATTAGAGCGTCATTTACGCAAGCAAATTTTAACTGAACGTCGTCAATTGGAAAAAGGTTCTGCATTATTGGCTTCGATTGGTAATAACGCACCGTTCATTGGACTATTTGGAACCGTGTTTGGGATTATTCATGCTTTACAGGCCATTGCACATTCAGGTAATGCAAGTATGGATGTGGTTGCAGGGCCAATTGGTGAGGCCTTGATTGCTACAGGTATTGGTATTGCTGTGGCGGTACCCGCTGTGTTGGCTTACAACTATTTCATACGTAAAGTTAAAACCATCGGTGCAGACCTCGATGATTTTGCTACTGATTTTGTCAGTTTAAATCAAAAAGCGGGTTTTCAATTACCTGTCGCTAAGCCAAAAAATACCACTGGAAATACTGTAGTCAATCATGATGCATCCAGTAAAGAAGTCAAAGAAAAAGGAGTGTTTGCATAATGGCCGTTTCAACCTCCCAAGAAGATGATGTGGTGAGTGAAATTAACATTACGCCATTGGTTGATGTAATGCTGGTTTTACTCATCGTGTTTATCGTTACAGCACCCCTGTTAACCAATACCGTGAAAGTAAATTTACCCAAGGCTGCACCGACGCAGTCAACGGATCAGAATAAAGCGGTTGTCATTAGTGTTAATCCGCAAGGAGAAATCTTCCTTGACAAGGATAAAGTAACTTTGGCAAGTTTTGAAAAAGAGATTCAGTCACGTAAAAACAGTAACCCTAAATTGGCTTTGAATTTAAATGCCGATGAGACCATTCCTTATGGAACAGTTGCAAAATTACTTGCCAGTATTGAGCGAGTAGGGGTAGAAAAATTATCCGTGATTACCGTACCCAAGTAGTCTTTGGATGCTGAATGAAATAGCTGCTACGGCAGCTTTTTTAGTGCCTAAAGATATGAGTAGTTAAAATAAAAACAGCGTTCAAATTTTGTTGCTTTGTATAAGCATGATTTATATAAGCCTGATTTTTATAAACTGAATATGTACAAAATGAATGTGTTATTCACGATTTTGATCAGCAACATTAAGGTCGTTGTGTTGGGTAGCAATAGTCGGGATGCATCATCAGAGCCCCATACTCGATTGACTTTTCGTCCTTGAAAAGTCACAAGATCGCTGACTACAGCAGATGCTTGCTGGTGTTAAGGCTCTGCAAATTTTATTTTAGGCTTGATCGGTCCATAATTTCTCAAAACGCCACGTTGGGAAAATAGTGTGTTCTGCCGCTAATCCTCCGATCTGTTTCGATGCAGCATCTATGCTATGGCTAAAACCCCAAATCAGCATTCCACCGCGTTCATGTTGAATTTTTTGTGCCTGAGCCAAATACACTTTACGCTTGGCTAAATCGGGTTCAGCCAGTGCTTTATAAAACAGCTCACTATATTCTGGGTCTTTAAAGTTGACACGATTGGTTGTTGAAATTGGCGCATCATTCACTACAGCAGTGGATAAATAGGGTGTACCCACGTTGGTTGCATTACTGGAGAATTGCCATTTACTTCGATCAGGTCCATTAAAGGTAGCTAAATCAACTTGTTTGACCCGAATACTGACATTGGCTTTCTTTGCTTGTTCTGCAAATATTAGGGCAGGTTGGGCGTTGCCAACGGGGGTAATCAGTTCAACGCTTAAGCCATCTTTAAAGCCCGCTTGAGCCAATAAATTCTTGGCTTCCGTAATGTCTTGTTGACGTTGTGGCAAATTTAGAAATGCTGGATCCTGTGGAGAATATAGATCATTGGCGATGCGTCCCTGACCGTTTAAACCCCGTTGTATCAGCTCTTGACGGTCGGCGATTAAACGAAATGCTTGGCGGACTTTGGGATCATTAAATGGTGCCTGTTGAGTATTAAAGTCAAAACTATTGTGGGTATTGGTTTGAGAACGAACCGTTTGAATATGTTTTGCTTGCTCTAAAATTTTAATGTATTCAGGTGAAATCGCATTTGCAAGATCAATTTGTCCTGCCAATAATGCATTTAGTCGAGAAACTTGATCTTTAAAGTCAATGACTTCAAAACGATCTGCATAAGGCCGATCTGCTTTAAAATAGTTTTCAAACCGAGTAAAGACTGAACGTTGACCGGGGATAAATTCTATGACTTTATAAGGACCTGCGCCCACAGGGTTATGAATGGGATCAAAATCAGTGGGGACAATACCACCAAAATTGACCCAAGTTTCAGGCAGCGCAACAAAGCCAGCAATTGAACTAATAAAAGGGATGCGTACCGTATATTGATCTAATTTTTGGATACGATCACGATCAATCCATTGCACAAGATTCCGAAAAGGTGAGGCAAGCTTTGGATCTGTTAATCGTTGCAATGAAAAAATGACATCATCTGCGCTGACGGTTTTACCATGATGAAACTCTAAACCTTTACGCAGTCGTATGGTCCATTCGCTGGCATTATGATTAGGTTCTGCAAATTCAGCCAAAGCAAGACGAGGAAGCATGTTTTCGTCCCATTCCCAGAGCTTATTATAAATCGCAAATCCACGGGTAATCCCACTTCCTGAAGCTGAAAGGTGAGGGTCAAGGCTACCTGATTGTTGTCCCCCAATCAGCCCTAATCGAATTGTTCCACCATGCTTAGGGGTACTGGAAAGTGAACTTTGGGAGTTAGCGCTAGGTTGTGGAGATTGTCCACAAGCAGATAAACCACTGATTAAAGAAACGCCACCGAGCGCAGTTAGACTTTGGGTTAAAAATTTTCGACGTGAGAGTAACAAGGTTTCATGTGTCATTAAAAATACTCAGTTAGAACTTATCCAGAGGAGATTGCACAATGAATGCCAATTCTTTTTTATATTTTTCTAATATTTATCAATTAATTATAAGCGTTGTGTTTTTTGTCACTGTTGCTTTTTCAGCATTTCTGTTGAAAAAATAAACATGCATAAAAGTTGTATATCAATGAAGATTATTTAAAAGTAATAAAAATCAATGTTTTATATTTGAGTTTTGCCTATTTAAAGATTGGCATAGGCTTTGCGTAACGCAGTGTAAATTTATTTTACTGAGTGTGATATGAAACAGAACTTTCAATTAAAGCCACTGGTGATTGCGCTAGGGCTATTTGGGGCAATCTTTCCATGCGCTATTTTTGCTGAAGAAACCTCAGAGCAAGCCAAGGATTCTGATGGTGATGTAATTACCTTAGCTGATGTTGTGGTGACAGGAGCAAATAAAAAAACCACCATTCTCCCCAAGCGTAAAGTCACTTCGATTTATGGGACGGATAGTTCTGTATTAGATACCCCACGTGTCGTTTCACAAGTATCAGAACAACAGTTTCGTGAAGATGTTATTCGTAGTGCAGATGATTTGGTTAAGTATGCTCCAAGTATAACCAGAGGAGGTGGGCAAAATGCCAATTTCGCGCCACAGATACGAGGGCAAAACTCTGAAGTTTTTCAAGATAGCCAACGAATATACAGTACCCGACATCCGACCAATTTAAATGCCTATGAAGCTGCTGATATTGTTGCAGGACCAACAGGGGTAATTTTTGCACCGACGTCAGGTTCAGGGGGATATATTAATTATCTCACCAAAAAACCGAATTTTAATAAAGCACAAACCACGATTTCGGGATCAGTGGGTTCAATTTATGCACGGCAAGGTGCTGAGCCTAATTTCTCAGTCAGTATTGATCATACTGCACCTATTTCTAAAGAATTGGCATTTCGTGTCAGTGCAACAGCACAACGAACAGATGACTATTATGACAATGTAAAAAATAATTTTAATGCATTTTATGGTGCTTTGGCTTGGCGTCCAGATGACAGTCTACGGGTTGACTGGAATATCAGTTATGACGATTATTCAGATTTTAATGTGACGCATGGTTGGAACAGAGCGACACAACAATCCGTTGATCAAGGGCTTTACTATAAAGGCAGAGCGACCCCGATTATTCAAAACGGTTCAAACTTTTGGTCTCCAGTCTTTGAGTCTGGTGCAGCTCACTCTAAAGTGATTGGTTGGCAAACTCGGCAGAAGAATGACAAAAATCAATATATTGCTGTAGGTCCAGTACAGACTTCTCCTTTGCCAAGTTCCACTGCTGATCAAGCGGGTACAATTCGAGGCTGGGTCTATGATCCATCAATCGCAGGCAATGGCTTAGTCAAATTAGATGATGATGTTTCTGGTCGGAGCGAAGATAAAAACAGTGCAAAGCGCTTTAGCACACAATTTAAACTGGTCAAAGATATCAATGAAAATTGGTCTGTGGCCAATAGTACGCTATATCAAAAGAGTCGTGATTTGGGTGATTCTGTTGGGAGTTTCTTTACCGATTTGGACCATGAATTATTGGATAACCGCTTAGAGTTTTTAGGCGATCATGACTTTGAGCTATTGGGTGTCAAAATCAACAATAAAAGCAGTACAGGTGGCGCTTATCGGCATGAGAAATTTACCTCTCTCGCAGCAAACAATAGTTTTAATATCAATCCTTATGATTTAACCAATGATCCATCACAGAAAAACCCTGGAGATTTATTGGGGTTGGTCAATCATGGCGGTTCGACTGGAAGCTGGATTGGGCAGGCTGGTGTTCCACAGTATTCGCAGTATTTTGGCTATTTAAATCTACCTCGAATGTACCCTGTGGGTCATGGCTTATATGCTGAAAAAGGCGGTTTTCCTCCCAATGGAGGTGGTGCAGTTTATACAGGAACAGGCTTTTGGGACACTTACAGCGTATTTACACAGCAAAATTTTACCTTTAATGATGTTTTTGGGATTAATCTGGGAATTAACCACAGTTCTATAAAAGCCAAATTAGAGAATCCACTGGTTTTAGTCCCTACAGATGTCCGCTCAGATTCCAATAAATATAGTTTGCTCAGCTATCAAGCCAGTACCTTTATTAAACCTACTGAAAAAAGTACTCTATATTTTACTTATGATAAAAGTACAGCATTGAATACAGGTGTATTTGGTCCATTTTTAATTTGGGGCGCTGGAAATCAGCTAAATCCTTTGGCTTTTGACAGCCAAAGTGAATTAAAAGAAGTGGGAGTGAAATACGAGCCGATCACTGATCAACTTCTGTTAACGCTCAGTGGTTTTGAACAGAAGCGCGATTTATCACCTGATACCAATGGTAATATGGCGCGTTTTGAAATCAAAGGCCTTGAATCGTCATTACGTTGGCAGCTACAAAAAAATATCGCGATCGGGGCAAACTTAACCTATCTCAATGCTGAATATTCTTCCATTATTCCGGCTGGTTTTTCACCTTTTGGTTTCCATGCAGACAATGCGACGGTATGGGGCGATAGCAATGCTTTAAACCAACGCAAAGCAGGACGTTATGATGCAGCAGGCATTCCTAAATATTCTGCAAGTGCTTATGTGGACTATCAGCACCAGTCAGGTTTTGGACTAAACTTATCGGGCTGGTGGACAAGTAACTGGTATACCAATCTAAGTCAGACCGTAAAGGTACCCAATAATTATAATTTAGATTTGGGACTTTATTATCGTCAACCGCAGTGGACAGTAGGCTTAAATATTCTTAATTTGACCAATGAACGTAATTTCGTAAATGGTTTAGCTGGTGCAAATAGCGAGTTTTTACAGCCAATGCGTCCATTGACGGTACAAGGACAATTTAGCTATAAATTCTAAATTAAACAGATTTTTATTTTTGATTGCATTAGCCATACTTTTGTATGGCTTTTTTATAAATTTATTCTTAGTAGATATCATTAAAAATAAAAAACAGCAAAATGTTGAAATAACAACAATACGACAATTAAAAATGTCTATCTATCAGCAAAAATAAATATTTTTTTTATGATTTTTTATATAACATATTGAAAATATTTAAATAAATAGAATGGCACAAAAGTTGCCAATAACAAGAATAGATTTATTTAAATGGAGTCAGCATGTTTAAGGTTACAAAAATTAGGCAGAGTATTTTAACTGCTATGTGGGGCGTAACGGCGAGTGTTTCAACACTGGCTATTGCAAATGAAGAGATCGAGCCTACACCAGCACAACAAGCACAGGTTGAAAAAGCCAAAGATGTCAAAAAATTAAGTGATGTGATCGTCACTGCACAATATCGGGCGCAAAATATTCAAAAAGTTCCAACTGCAATTACTGCTGTTTCGGGCAAGGACTTGGCAGCGAAAGGTTCTACTTTTATTGGGGATGTTTTAACCTATACACCAAATGCTGCAGCTGAAAACCCAGATGGGGATAGTCGTCCACGTTGGTATATTCGTGGTCTAGGTACGGGAGATGTGGCTGCATCGACAGTATTTCCTGTTGGCGTTTATGCAGATGGGGTTTATTTAAATGCGCCAGTTGCAGGTGCAGGTGACTTGTTTGATTTAGAGCGTATAGAAGTTTTACGTGGTCCACAAGGCACGCTCTATGGGAAAAACACCACAGCGGGTGCAGTCAATTATATTTCTAAAAAGCCTAATTTTTTAGATAAACCCAATGGATATGCAACCATTGGTTTAGGGGACCACAACCTACGAACATTTGAAGGTGCAGCAAACGGCAAAATTTCGGAAAATGTTGCGGTGCGTGGGGCTTTTTACTCTGAAGATCGTGACGGATATGCAAAGAATATTGCCAATGGTGAAGATTATGGCAACGTGGATAAAAAATCTTTTCGCTTCCAAGTGCTAGGCAAAATCAATGATGAATGGGATGCCTTGGTCAATCTACACAGCCAAACTTATAATGGTTTAGGCAGTAATGGTTCCTTAAGTGTTGGTAAATATTGGGGTATTTATGAAAGACCTAAAGGGCGAGACACCAATTTAGATTTAGACGAAAACAATAAGATTCAGCATGATGGTGCTTCATTAACCTTAACTGGAGATTTGGGGGGCGGATATAGCTTTACTTCGATTACTGCTTTTGATAAGACCACACAAAAGTCGATTTCAGATGGTGATTACACCCCTTATGATGTCGCACGAAGCTATAGTGATAACGAATGGCGTCAATATAGCCAAGAGTTCCGTATCGCTTCTGATGCTGAAAAACGCTTAAGTTGGATTGCAGGATTTCATTATTTCAATGAGGATTTAGATTCCACTGGAGTCAGTGCACGTGTCAATAAAACATTGCCAAATGGCGCTGCTTCTCAAACTGCGTCTACGCCAGCATTTAGAGATATAACCTATAACCAAGCCACTCAAAGCTTTGCACTTTTTGGTAACAGTACCTATAAATTTACAGATAAATTTAAAGTGACAGGTGGTTTACGTTGGACCAGTGAAGAAAAAGATATTGATCTCAATCTGACTCAGATCACAACAGGAGACTATACAAAAGGCAGTTGGTGGAAAAAAGATGGCTATAGCCATGCAGTTTATAACCCAACTCCAAATGCAAATGGGTCAACAAGTCGCAATAAAACTTGGAATGAGTTGACCTATGACATCACCCCAGAATATGAAATTAATCCTAATTTAAATACTTATTTTAGATTCGCACGCGGTTTCCGCTCAGGTGGATTTAACACTGGTTTATCCAGCAGTTTAACCCAACTTGCCGACGTGAATCCTGAATACTTAAATAGTTATGAACTTGGTTTAAAGTCTACGTTATTGGACGGAGATTTAATCGCAAATGCCAATATCTTTTACTATGACTATAAAGATATTCAAACCAATTTACTGGTTGCAACAGAGGGACAAGGTGGCGGTGTGACCTCTGTTCTCGCCAATGGACCAAAAGCTGAAGTTAAAGGTGCTGAATTAGAATTAGATTATTCAGTGACTGAAAATCTACGTTTACGATTTGCTGGTGCTTATCTTGACAGCGAATATACCGATTTCGTCGATAAAAACCCAGTAACCAATGTGGTTAATGCAGATAATACAGGCAACAGTCTAGTCCGTTCGCCAAAATACACCGTCGGTCTGGGAGGAGAATATACTTTTAATCTCAATGACGGTGCTCGTGTTGTTGTAGGTACAGATGCCAGCTACCGTGATCGTGAATTTTTCCTCGTAAACCGTCAAGACTATTCGGTAGATCCAATCTTAAGCCAAAAAGCATATACCTTATGGAATGCCAATGTTGGCTACCATAGCGCTAATAATAAATACCAAATCAATGCCTATGTTAAAAACCTATTGAATGAAGAATATCAAGTACATGGTCGTCCCAATGGACCCGCTGGACAATATGTTCTAACTTATGGAAACCCACGCCAAGTTGGTGTTTCTCTTACTGCTAAATTCTAAGTTATACGGAGAACCTCATGGGAATTGAATTTTTTACCCGTCTACCACTACACGGTGAAGCAGAGTACTTAGCAGGCGATCCAAGGAATCGTGGTGATTGGTCACGTGTGGCGGGTGTAGAGAATACTGGTGCGACATCAAACTACCAAGTTGGTGATGACTTTACCTATATCGACTATCTTAGCCAAGTGGCTCGAGCGGCTGAAATCAACGGTTTTGCAGGTGCGCTGATGGTGAATGCACCTACAGGTGAAGAACCATGGACAGTGTGTTCCTTATTGGCAAGAGAAACCAAACGCTTGAACTTTGTGACTGCATTCCAGCCTTATCATTTTAGTCCTTATAATGCAGTACAAAGTGCAGCAACGTATCAGCGCGCGACTGGGAATCGTTTGGTCTGGAATATTATCAATGGCGGCTCTGAGGTCATTCAGCGCCAAGTTGGAGATGTTACCCCACACGATGACCGTTATATCCGTGCGACTGAATTTTTAGATGTGGTGAAAGGGTATTGGTATAACGAATCATTCCATTACCAGGGCAAATATTATTCTGCAGAAGGTGGCGGTTTAAAATATCCTTTGAATAAAGCTGAACTACCGATCATTTGTACGGCAGGATCATCTGAAGCTGCCCGTGAGTTTGGTGCAAAGCATGCTGATTATTATTTAATGCGTGCTGAAAAACCCAGTGAAATTGCCGAATTGATTGCAGATGTGCGTAAACGTGCCGCAAGATATGGGCGAGATAATATTAAATTTGGCTTATCCATTGATACGATTGCACGCCGTAGCGAACAAGAAGCTTTGGCAGAGGCACAACGCTATTTGGATGAAGCTGCTGAAAAACAACGCTTACATGCGTCTGCTGCACATGCAGGTTTGAGATCGGCGCGTGTATTGAGTTTTGAAAAAGAATACAGTGAAAAAGCAGGCAGTAAAAACGTTGATGATTTCTTTATCCATCCCAATGTTTGGTCAGGCTTTGGCTATATTGGCATTCCACCCGGTGTTGCTTTAGTGGGAAGTTATTCGCAGATTATCGAGCGGATTCAAGAATATAATAGTATTGGGATTGATCTGTTTTTCTTGGCGGGCTATCCACATTTAGAAGAAGCTTATCGCCTTGGCGAACATGTTTTACCTTATTTCAAAAAACAGCGTCAGGCATTACAGCGTATTTCTGAAGAGGCAAAATATCGTATCGCCTAACTTCCATTACAAGATGTTAAAGCCAAGATTTTTAAGCCAGTCTTGGCTTTTTTATATTCATTTTTATACCGATAAAAAATACTGTGGGTTGTCGTTGAAACTTTGAACAGAAAATTTGTAATGGTTTAAATTATGTAACGACATAAAGCCTCAACAATCTTGAATAAAAAATAAAGCTGTTTTCTTTCAATGATAAATACTGATATTTGCGTGTTTTTATTTTTTATAGATTTACATTTCTGCTATCAGAAAATCACCAAAAGCATTGACCTTAAAGTTAACTTTAATCCTAGTATAGAATGACGGTCCATACGAATCGTATCAAACATTGTAATTTATTGACATTAATGAGAACAGCAATAAGTTATTCAAAGTGTAAATCATACACAGGAGAAATTAACATGGCATATGTTACGACAAAAGATGGTGTTGATATTTTTTATAAAGATTGGGGACCGAAAGATGCCCCAGTATTATTTTTTCATCATGGATGGCCATTAAGCTCAGACGACTGGGATTCTCAGTTATTGTTTTTTTTAAATGAAGGTTTTCGTGTAGTTGCACATGATCGTCGCGGACATGGACGTTCAAGTCAAGTATGGGATGGTCATGATATGGACCACTATGCCGATGATGTTGCAGAAGTGGTCAGACACTTGGGTATTAAAAATGCAGTGCATATTGGACATTCTACTGGTGGTGGTGAGGTTGCTCACTACATCGCACGTCATGGTGAGGAAAATGTATCAAAGGCCGTATTGGTCAGTGCTGTACCTCCAATTATGGTGAAAACGGAAAAAAATCCGCAAGGCTTAGCCAAAGAAGTCTTTGATGACTTACAGAATCAGCTCTTTAAAAATCGTGCTCAGTTTTATCATGATCTACCAGCGGGGCCATTCTATGGCTTTAACCGACCAGATGCTCAACCTTCGGAACCCATCGTATTGAATTGGTGGCGTCAGGGCATGATGGGTGGAGCAAAAGCGCATTATGATGGAATTGTTGCATTTTCACAGACTGACTTTACCGAAGATTTGAAAAAAATCTCAGTGCCTGTTTTAGTCATGCATGGAGATGATGATCAAATTGTACCTTATGAAAACTCAGGGGTACTTTCTGCCAAACTGGTTCAAAATGGCCGGTTAAAAACCTATAAAGGATATTCACATGGTATGTTAACCATTAATGCAGATGTGATTAATCCAGATTTGTTGGCGTTTATTCGCGAGTGAACAGTTGTCGTTTGATTTAAAAACAGAATATTAATAGGGGCCTTGCGGCCTCTATTTTTTTGCTATTAAAGCATTGAACCATTTTATTCTGATGTAAGTCTTTAAATAAAATTAGTTCTTAAAATAATAAAAATTAAATGCAAAAAAAGGATTGACATTAAAGTGAGCTTTAATCTTAAAGTAAGTCCATACTCTATGAGGCTATAAAAATGAACGTCTTTGAAAAATTAGTTTTACCTAATGGTACTCAGATTCCAAATCGTATTGCAAAAGCTGCGATGGAAGAGAATATGGCAGATCTCAATCATGCACCATCAGAAGAGCTTATGCGTTTGTATCAGGCATGGGCAGATGGTGGGGTCGGTTTAATCATTACCGGTAATGTGATGGTGGATCGTCGTGCGATGACAGGACCGGGTGGGGTGGTCTTGGAAGATGAACAGCATTTAGCGCACTTCAAACGTTGGGCTCAAATCGCACGTTCTCAAGGCGCGCAAGCATGGTTGCAGATCAACCATCCAGGTCGCCAAATGCAGTCAAATTTAGGTCAGTCAACGTGGGCACCTTCTGCTGTGGCTTTAGATTTAGGTAAAATGTCAGATCGTTTTAATACTCCAATTGAAATGACTCAGGCCATGATTGACGAAGTGATTCAACGTTTTGCCCATACCGCATATTTGGGTGAAAAAGCGGGATTTACCGGTGTAGAAATTCATGCAGCTCATGGCTATCTACTCAGTCAGTTCCTTTCGCCTTTAAGCAACCAACGTCAAGATCAATGGGGCGGTTCATTGGAAAATCGTGCGCGTATTTTGATTGAGATCGTCAAAGCAGTACGTGCGGTGGTGTCATCAACATTTACAGTTGCTGTTAAACTGAATTCTGCAGATTTCCAACGTGGTGGTTTTAGTGCTGAAGATGCTCAGCAAGTAGTTAAAATGTTAAATGATCTGTCGGTTGATTTGGTTGAATTGTCAGGGGGGAGTTATGAAGCACCTGCTATGCAAGGCCAAGCCAGAGATGGACGGACTTTGGCACGTGAAGCTTATTTCTTAGAATTTGCTCAAGAGATTGGCAAGGTTGCCCATATGCCGATTATGGTGACTGGTGGTATTCGCCGTAAACCCGTTGCAGAACAAGTCCTTGACAGTGGGATCGATATGGTAGGAATTGCAACAGGCTTGGCAATCGAACCTAACTTACCCAACAAATGGAGACAAGGTCAGAATATCGCACCTGAATTGAAACCGATTCGCTGGGAAAATAAAACATTAGCTTCACTTGCCAATATGGCAACAGTTAAATTCCAGTTACGGAAACTCAGCCATGGGAAAACACCGAATCCTAAAGTTTCACCTTTATGGGCCTTGATATTACAACAAACAGAAACGACATGCCGCACACGTCAGTATAAAAAACGTATGCATCAGTATTCACCTTCAGCTTAAGTACAGTGCTTTGTTTAGATATTGGATTTGATCTGACAGACTGTACTACAGCTGTGGCTCGAAGAGGATTTACCAGATGTTTAGGTATGATCACTCATTAAAAGTAATGATGAGAATACTGATCAAACAGTTTTGCAGACTTCAATATTTGAAAATCATAGATCACATATCAATGACCTATGCACAATCCTGAGCTTAAAGTGAGATTTAAGCTCAATCGCTTTTATGATTTTCCGATAACATGGAAATTTTTAACATTTATCATTGGCATAATAGAGATTCAGTAAACGGTTGGCGTTTTCTTCACAGGCGATTTCGTCAGGCTTACTATTGATTGCAGTGATCATGCTGCCTAGGTTTTGCTTACTGATCAACAACTTTTGTTCTAGATCTTCAATGTCTTTGATTTTACTTTCGAGTAATCCAATTAGAATATCCTGATTCCATTTGCCTACATTTGAAGGCAGGTAAGCTTTGATTTTAGTCAATGAAAATTCAACTTGTTGAGTTTGCTAAATTAGAAATAATTGTTTTAGGTCATTGTCGCTATATTTATATTAAGCATTAGATTTACGTTTTGCTTTAGGAAATATTTTGATTTGTTCATAATAACGAACCGTTGGGGTACTCAAATCACTCTGTTTGGATAACTCGCTAAGATTCATTTTACTGATTTCCACTTGACATTAAAGTTAACTTTAGGCTTATAGTAAGCTAAAAGAAAGATCAGAAATAACTTAAAAGCTGAGGCTAATCATGTCGAAACGTATATTACACATTGTGACGAACATCGCTGAATATAATCAGATAAAGCGACCTACAGGATTATGGTTAGGTGAATTAACCCATGCTTATGATGAGTTCGAAAAGTACAATTATATTCAAGATATTGTTAGTCCTTTAGGTGGAAACTCTCCTATTGAGCCAAAATCGTTAGAACGTTTTGTTACCGATGAATCGGTATTAAAACGGAAAAATGATCCAGGATTTATGCGGCTTCTTGAGAATACCAAAAAGCCTTCAGAGATCAATTGGCAAGATTATGATGTGATTTACTATACTGGTGGTCATGGGGTGATGTGGGACTTCTTAGACAATCCTGAGCTACAAGAAATCACTAAAAACATTTATGAAAAAGGCGCTATTGTTTCCAGTGTATGCCATGGCTATTGTGGGCTGCTCAATGTACGACTTTCAAATGGTCAATATCTGATTGATGGTAAGAAGTTGACGGGTTTTGCATGGCTTGAGGAAGTCGTTGCAGGAGTTGCAAAAATTGTTCCTTATAATGCAGAAAATTTGGCCAAAGAACATGGTGCAAATTATGATAAGAGAGTTATTCCCTTCGCACCTTATGTGGTAAGAGATAAAAACTTAATCACAGGACAAAATCCATTTTCTGCACGTCGTACGGCTTTAGCCATCATCGATGCTTTAGAAAATCAAGCAACTTAAACACTTAATAAGTCCAGACAATTGGGCATCCTTAACTTAGATAAAAACCACGTCAGTAATTTTTATTTGCTAATTTAACGGTCAATTTCTAGTTGCTGTCCCTGACAATTCAAAAACAGTTGTTGTTGATGCCAAGCAAGTTGTCCAGAAACAATTGTAGTGCTGACTTCATAAGCAAGTGTTTTATGTATAAATGGTGTCCAATTGCATTTCATATAGTTTTTTTGATCTTTCACTGCAATGTGCTGTTGATTTTCTTTAAGAATCACTAAATCAGCCCAGTAACCTTCTCGAATATAACCACGGTCTTTGATCCTAAATAAGTCTGCCACTTGATGAGCAGTTTTTTGAACCAGTGTTTCAATACTCAGGTTACCTGTTGCAACTAGCTCCATGAGTGCAGGCAACGCATATTGTACTAAAGGTAGGCCAGAAGGGGCATAAAAATATGATTGATGTTTTTCATCCCAAGTATGTGGTGCGTGGTCAGTACCAATAATATCCAACCGATTACTGTTGGCAAGGGCATTAATCAAAGCATCTTTATCTTCCTGGGTTTTAATGGCGGGATTACATTTAATTAAGTGACCCAAAGTAGCATAATCGGCATCATCAAAACTGAGATGATGGATACACACTTCTGCTGTGATATGTTTTCGATTTAAAGGCAGATTTTTAAACAAACACAGTTCTTTCGCGGTGGTGATATGTAAAACATGCAACTGTGTGGCATATTTCTCGGCCAAAGATACCGCTAATTTTGAGCTTTCAAAGCAAACATGTTTATTTCTAATCTGAGCATGAATTTCAGCTGGAATATTTTCCCCATATTTTTGAAAATAGAAATTTTCTTCGGCTTTAATGGCAGGGGTAAACTCGCAATGGGTCAATAAAACTGTTGGAACATTTGCAAATAAACGTTCCAAAACTTTAGGGTCATCGACGAGCATATCACCCGTAGAAGCACCCATAAAAACTTTAACACCACTGATTGATTTAGGATCAAGTTGTTCAATAATATCTAAATTATGCGCACTGACTCCAAAATGGAAAGCATAATTGGCCCGACTATGTTGTTTTGCAATCTGCTTTTTCTGGGTCAAAGCTTCTAGAGTTAAGGTGGCTGGATTGGTGTTTGGCATATCCATGTAGCTAGTAATTCCACCAATCGTTGCTGCCATTGATTCCGAAGCAATATTGCCTTTATGCGCTGCGCCGGGATCTCTAAAATGAACTTGGTCATCAATCATGCCGGGAATTAGCCACGAACCTTCAGCCTCTATATTTTTCGCAGGATAAGCCCCTGTAATATTAGGATGAATCTTTTCAATCCGTCCATGTCGAATCAGTACATCGGAATAATACTGCTTGCCTTCATTGACAATATTGGCATTACGAATAATAAGATTGGGCGAATTTTTAAAACTCATTGTGCAATGCCTTATAGCCTTGAACCAGTTTGATATTGGTGCTGACAACGCTTTCTGAAAACTCACTGATTGAAATATCAATGGGTGGAAATTGCTTTAAATCAGTTTTAGGGTTGATATAACTCATTGCAGGTACATAAAAATGATCGGGTAAATCACGACCATCAACCACGGCATTGTGACGAATCGCGCTGTGATGACCCACTTTACAGTTAAATAACACACTGTTAAAGCCAACAAAAACATGATGTCCAATTTCACAGGGACCATGAATAATAGAGCGATGTGCGATTGAAGAATTTTCACCAATGCTCACTGCTGCCCCGGCTTTGGAGTGAATCACGACACCATCTTGAATATTGGAATTTGCACCAATAATGATGGGTTCCATATCACCTGCGTCATTGGTTTCATCTGCTCTGATCACTGCATAAGGACCAATAAAGACATTGGCATGGATAATGACTTTTCCACAAATAATTGCGGTTTGGTCAACATAGGCTGATTGATTTATAACAGGGAGATCACCAGATGGGTTTTTTCTAAGCATGACTAGACCATTTTAAATAAGTTAAACAATGAGGGAGGGAAGATAAGGCATTACCATTGCCAGGCACCCTGAGCAACTGCATCATGGGCATGTAAACTTTCCGCATGAATCACCTTAAAGTTAAAGCCTAGAATACTGGGATGATGGATAAATGTGGTATACAAGCGTCTTAAGGCATCTTCACAAAACATCAGGTTTTGACCATTTGCAATAGCAAAGGCTTGTTCATCAATACGTTTTACCGCCGTTTGTACGGGTGTCATCAAGGCTTGCTCAGCCTGATTAATAAATAAAATCAGTGGAATATACTGAATGTTTTGATCTAATTTGAAATTTAACTGAGCAAAACTTCTTTGGCTGTGAGGCGTTGCTGCAATTGCATCTGTGCTATTTAGCCAACTGAGGATTTCTTGCGGGTCTAACTGAATTTCATGATTTTCCAATGCGGTTGCAAATCTTTGTTGGATGATATTTCTGGCAAGTGCTGCGGAACAAGGACAAGTAGATGAATAGGGAATTTCGATTTTTAATTCAGCATAAAAATCATCTTTTAAAAGCTGACAGGACAACACAAAAGGATAGCTTTTCCAGCCAGACAATTGGCTGACTAAGGCAGGGCGCTCGATATAAAGCTCACTATGAATTTCGATTTTGGCATGTGCTGATAAATCTTTATGGCTGGCTAAGAAATCCAATAAAGCATCTTTAATATCAAGTAGAGCTAGATTTTTGATCGTGCTCAATTTCAAAAGTCGCGTATACAAGCGCGACATATGAATACCTTTGGCAAACACATCATCCAAACTGACATAAGCATTCACTTGGCTTTGACAAAGACTATTTTCTAGATAAAGCGGAAGCGCGATTTTTTCCATACCGACCCAATCGAGCGGGTAGTGATAGCTTCTTGTGAGTGAGGATTCAGCAGAAACATCTGGAAGAACAAGATTCATAGGGGGAATAGCTTAAGTTGAAATAGATATTGTTATGTTATAACATAACAATATTAATCAACACTACTCATCTGAGTTAAATTTACGCTATGAGATCATTGCAAATTGAGATGAACAAAAAATATTTGATCGGATTCATACTCTGCCTTTCTGCATGTAGTCAAAATAACTCAAATACAATGCATGCTATGCGTACAGTTCAGCAAACGTCACCACAAGTGCCATTAAAAGCAGACTTTCCTCAGCAGCAAGGTATTTTAAAACAAGAGAAAAATCTGCCGCCTGCTTATTTAAAATGGCTCAGTGAGCCGACAAATGCTGAAAGCGTTCAGGCTTATCAGCGCTTTTTAAAGCAACAAGGTATTTCTGCTTATGTTCCTATTTTTGAATTTTTACAAACAGCCAGAGATTGGCAACAATGTGATGCATCTGAATTTGAAGTTCCGCCACAAGAGCTGTGGGGCAATATTGTGCCAACATTAAAAATTTTAAATCTTCTTGTGGATGAAAAAATTTTAACCCAGTTTAGCGTGACTTCTGTCTATCGAAATTTCAAGCTTAATCAGTGTGCAAAAGGCGCTGCTTCCTCCAAACATATTTTTAATGCCGCATTAGATTTTCGTATCGGTGATGAAAATCCGGACTTAAACCAACAGCTGATGATTCAAGAGCGCAAAGCAAAATTATGTCAATTTTGGCTGGATTCTGGTGAGGAACTTCACATGGGCTTAGGCGTCTATGCATCAGGACAGATTCATATTGATAGTGCAGGTTTTCGTACTTGGGGTGCAGACCATCGCTATAGCTCATCACCATGTATCAATAACGCTTTAATTGGCAACAATAAAAAAGTGAGTGAATCGCCATGAAGTCAAATTTCATCCGTGACATCAGACAACTTTTAATACGAGAAATTCAAGCGACACATGTTTATCCGCTATTAAATAATCTTAATCCTGATGTTTTTCAATCCTCAGCTTAGATTTATAGGATCTGGAAAAACGCTGTAATCATCACCGAATGATTAAAACCGAATCATCAAATTGCAGTGTTGAAAATGTATGTGCAAGCACAGCTAAAATTTAACTCTAAAGCGCTCTGTTTGGAGTTATTCAGCCAGTATTTTCATGTCGATCTAGATATGAAAACACAAAAATATAAAGTGAGAATGCCAATGAATACTCTTTTAGCCACTCCGCAAAAACTTCCCGTCACCGTGCTTTCTGGATTCTTAGGGGCTGGAAAGACCACCTTACTCAATCATATCTTAAACAATCGTGAAGACCGAAAAATTGCAGTGATTGTGAATGATATGTCGGAGGTCAATATTGATGCCGCTTTAGTTCGAGAGGGCGGTGCTGAGCTTTCAAGAACGGATGAAAAGTTAGTTGAAATGAGTAATGGTTGTATTTGTTGTACTTTAAGAGAAGACCTACTGGTTGAAGTACGTCGTTTAGCACAGGATCAGCGCTTTGATCAATTGGTGATTGAATCTACAGGGATCTCTGAACCACTCCCTGTTGCAGAGACGTTTACCTTTGAAGATGAAAATGGGATTTCTCTCAATGAGTTTGCCCGCTTAGATACAATGGTGACTGTGGTCGATGCTTATAACTTTTTAAAAGATTATAGTTCGCTGGATAGCTTACAAGCGCGCGGTGAATCATTAGGTGAACAAGATGAGCGAAATGTTGTTGATCTACTGATTGATCAAATTGAGTTTTGTGACGTGATTGTATTGAATAAAACAGATTTGATTGATCAAGACGAGCTGGAAAAATTATTTGGCATTTTGCAGTCTTTAAACCCAAGAGCAAAAATTGAAGTTTCTGCGTTTGGCAAGGTGAATCTTGATCGGGTGTTAAATACCCAGCTATTTGATTTTAACGAAGCGGCACAAGCTCCGGGTTGGTTAAAGGAATTAAGAGGTGAGCATAAGCCTGAAACAGAGCAATATGGAATCAATAATTTTGTTTATCGAGCGCGCAGACCTTTTCACCCACAACGGTTTTTTGATTTTATCAACTCCGAATGGAAAGGCGTAATCCGTTCCAAAGGCTTTTTTTGGTTAGCCTCAAATCCCGAGTTTGCTGGATCTTGGTCTCAAGCAGGGGCGATGGCACGCCATGGTGTTGCTGGATATTGGTGGGCAGCAGTGCCAGACGAACATTGGCCTACGGATCAACAAAGTCGAGATGCAATTCAACAAAGCTGGGATGCTCAAACAGGTGATGCACGACAAGAAATCGTGTTGATTGGGATGCAGATGGATCAATCTGAACTTATTCGTCAATTTGATGATTGTTTATTAAACGATGATGAAATGGCGTTAGGCGCAGAAAAATGGCAAGAGTTTGAAAATCCTTTTAGTGGGTGGACTGATTCTATCATTAGCCATTAATTCATTATGATCCATTCAATTCAGCCAAAGCATTGCTGAGAATACTTGCAAGCATGAGCGTTTTTAATTATACGCTCATGCTTGGCTTTATATTTTATTAAAATTTCGCTCTTAAGGTGAAAGTCACATTACGTGGTTCCCCCCAATAAACACCATTATAGAAACCTACATTTAAATAGTATTTTTCATCAAATAAGTTATTGATATTCACACTTGCAGTCAGTTCATCACTTAACTTATAACTGGCAAAAGCATTGGCCAATACATAGGCCTTTTGTGTGACTACACCATCGTTATAGGCATTTGCAGGAGCTCGCCCCCATTTTTGTGAGATTTCACTTTGCCAATTCAATCCACCACCGAAAGTTAGTTTTTCTGAACCTGTCCAGAGGTTCGCTGGAAGGGTATAACTACTAAATAACTTTGCTTGGTTTTGAGGAATATTGCTTAGAGCATTGGCGTTTGCAGAACTTACACTATTGACATAGGTATAGCCGAAACTAAGATTCCAATTTTCCTGTATCTTTCCTATGGCTTCTAACTCAAACCCATTAACTTTCAGTCCTTTGCCCGATGATATATATGCAGTATCCATCTCATCTACTTTTGGAATAGTGCCATTTTTTACACCTTCACGATATTCAACATCTTCTACCGCAAGGTCTTTGACACTTGACCAAAATAAAGCAGCACTGGTCAATAACTTACCATCCAATAGATCTGCTTTAATCCCTAGCTCAGTGGTGCTTCCCATTTCAGGGTCTAGATAATCGCCGAAACGATCTCGTCTAGTGGATGGATTAAATACATTGGTGTAGCTGGTGTAGGCCGTATAAGTATCATTAATATCGTACAAAATCCCTGCATAAGGCACCAATTGATCAAAGTTACGTGGCTTTGTAGGAGAAACTGGGGCATTAGGATCCCACTTGTTAACTTTATAGTCATATGAGCTATAACGTGCGCCCAAAATTAACTTAAGCGGGTCAGCTAGATTTAAACGTAAAGTCGAATATACCCCGTAAAGCTCTGTGGTATTGGTACTTCCAGCTCCGGTTTTCTCATAGGTTGGTTTTGCAATATTACCTGTCCAATTACGATAATCAGGTATAGCTGCTGGATACTCGACATTGCTTTTTACACTCAATGAGGTACTTTCACTTTTAAAACCACTATAGCCAATAATTAAATCATGTTGGCGATTTAACAACTGAAATGGTCCTGTGGCATACAAATCGATATTGAGCTTTTTACTTTCAGCATAAGGGCTAACACTGGTCCATAAACTTAAGCCTTTCCCTGTCTTTGGGTCTGGAAAGCCACTACCACCATAAGCCACCATCCAACTATTATCTGAGGTACTGTGGGCAATCGCTGCTTTAACCAGCCAGTCATTGGCAAAATTATGTTCAAGATCGGCAAAAACGGTTTTATCAGTATTGGCAATTGAACTCCAGTCCGCAGATAAACTAAAGTTTCGCGAAAAATTTGCTTTGCTTCCATCAGCATTGAAATATGGTACTGTTCCCCACGTTGAGCCTTTAGGGTCGTTGTCTTGATATTGAAACCCGACTGAGGCTGTTGTTGTTGGGGTTAAATCTGCACTGATGATCCCCATTGCGGCTGTTGACTTGAGCTTATAACGATCCATATAGGATTCTTTATCGGTATACGCTGCCATGAATCGACTTCGAACACTGCCATCTTGAGTTAGTGGAATGGATACATCTGCTTCAACACGGGTATTGTCCCATGAGCCATAAGTTGAGCTGACATTGCCCTTAAACTCTTTTTCAGGACGCTTACGTACCATATTGATGGTTGCAGAAGGGCTGCCTGTTGAACCAGTTAAGCCAGAAGCACCTTTGATCACTTCAACTCGGTCAAAGAAAAAACTATCAAAGCGGGGAGCATTGTCTCCTACAGGCATACCATCAATTTGCCTATTGGTAATTTGAAAACCACGGGAATAGTAGTTAGACCGTTCACTGTCATTTTTAGTGGCAGTAACGCCTGGTGTTGCGGCAAGAACATCATCCAGAATGGTCAGCCCGCGTTGTTCAATTTGTTCACGGGTGACCACGCTTACAGATTGTGGTGTTTCTTTTAAAGATAATTTTAATTTTGATGAGCTTCTTGAGGATTTTGCTTTAAAACTTCCGCTTCCCTCAGTTTTTTCATCCTGAGCATCTGCTTTAACTGTAATGGTGGGAAGTACCGAAGCATTCGCTTCATTACTTTTTTGCTCTTGTGCAAAGGCACTATGGGAAATAGCACTGCAAATAAGAATTGATTTTATTGCAATGTTTAATGCCGTTTGTTTACGTAGATTGTCCATAAGAATAGAAATTAGTAAATAAGAATCATTATTATTATCAATTAATATACAAAAAGATACAAATAAAACATAATTTTTAAACTTTTTTATGAATAGTCTAAATGCAGAATTTAGCAGGTGTAGTAAACTTAAGATTTTGATTTTGAAAGATAAGTACTAGAAGGGTAGTCTTGTATTTTATTTATCACGATGATTAATTATTGACTGAGCTTTATCCTGATCCCGAATTGAAAGCTTATATCATTTTCCATTGTTGGTTTTCTTCTGAGAAATTAACCAGAAACGAAACACCTGATTCATCACCAACAAGATATGAGGATGCGTTCACCATCAGTACCTTTAATAAAGTCCCTGTTTCAATGATAATCGGTTCTAAATCATCTTTATTTAAGGTAACGGGTTGGAGTAATTCAATGATTTCCACTTTTATACTAACCTATTGTTTGAACAAAAAATTCTATAAATAATTATTGCATAGCTCAATGAGCTTTGCTGAGATACAGCGTTAAAAAACGCAACATTGATAGGTCTTTATGTAGCCTAAACATTTTTAAAGTTTCACTGTTGTATAAGGCTAAGTTTTCTCTCAGCGGAAAACTTAGCTTAGACAGTTTTAAATTTTATAAAGTAATCGTTGCACCAAGCGCTTTAACAAATTGGGCTAACCAAGCAGGATGTGCTGGCCATGCTGGCGCTGTTACCAGGTGTCCATCTGTGACTGCTTCAGTGACTGCAATATCTGCATATTGCCCGCCTGCAAGTTTAACTTCTGAGGCACATGCAGGATAAGCGGAACATAAGCGTCCTTTTAATACATCGGCTGCGGCAAGCAGTTGTGCGCCATGGCAAACAGCGGCAATTGGTTTTTTAATCGCATCAAATTCACGAACAATTTCAATTACTCGGTCATTCATACGTAAATATTCAGGTGCACGGCCACCCGGAATCACTAATCCTACGTAGTTGTCGCTGTTGACTTGGTTAAAGTCATAGTTAATTGCAAAGTTGTGACCACGTTTTTCGCTATAGGTTTGCTCACCTTCAAAATCATGAATCGCTGTTGCAATTGTATCGCCAGCTTTTTTATCAGGGCAGACTGCATGAACACTATAGCCTAATCCAGTGAGGAACTGAAAAGGAACCATGGCTTCATAATCTTCTACATAATCACCCACTAACATTAGAATTTGTTTAGACATTTTTACACCTTTTGTTTAAATTTTATGATTTATTTCATGTAAAATAGCATGCTCTAGTTGCAGTTTTAAGTTGAATTTATACGGCTTTAGTCTTAATTTAACAGACTTAACTGTAATAAAAATTGTATTCAGTGATGAATGAGAAAAATATGAAAAAGTATCTATTGGGTTTAGTGATCGCGACTGCTTCTATGAGCAACCATGCTGCAGTAGAAGAAACAGTGTATAGAGGAATGGGCGAGGCATCTGCACAGTTTCCGAGCTTTAAAAAGATGCAAAAGCAGGGGATAATCAATAAAAAACCGGATATTTCAAGAAATGACTATAATGATGTATATAAATTAAAAAAACCGCTTCAATTTATGGGGCAAACAGTTGCACTCCTATCAGACGAATATATGACACAGTATGCTGGTTGTTGTGTCAGTGAGGGCTGGGGAGCTGTTTTAGCTAAAAAGAGTGATATGAAACTCTTGACTCAATTTGCCAAAACTAATCAGTGTTCGTTAAGCAAAGTAGAGTCAGATGCCAGTAATTATTATGGTTTTAAACTGAAAGCATTACCAACGGCAGAATATTATGAGCTTTCTTGTCGTGAACGTGATTTAGAAAACCAGCAGTAAAATAGATAAATTAAGCTATATAGAGCAGTCGCGATTTAAATCTCATATTATATTATAAATTTTCTCCCTCTTTGCTTTGTGTGATGCACTGCTTAGAGGGAGGAAGATGTCTTGTCTGAATTTTTATGAATGAACCTGTATAGGCGGTCTTAATCAATATCTATAGAATTAAAGCACCTGTACCAGCACCAATCACCATTAACCAAACTGGGTGAACGTTCTTAAACAGACTTAGGCAAATGGTGATGGCGACGATTGCAATCAGTAAAATATTTTGAGCAGAGGCTTGGGCAATAATCCAAGCACTGACTAAAACCAAACCGACTGTAATCGGTTTTAACGCCTTTTCAAATTTCGCCCGCAGTGGATGACTTTTAAAATTATTCCAAAATTTAAGTGCATAAATGGTGATGATTGAAGACGGACCAAACTTCGCAAAAGACGTCACGATCAGTCCCATTGGCCCAGCGACATGCCATCCCACTAAAGGAACAATCATCATGTTGGGACCGGGTGCAGCTTGCGCCATTGCAAACATAGAGCTGAATTGCTCAGCAGTCATCCATTGGTGAATCACAACCACCTGATGTTGCATTTCAGGTAAGATGGCATTCCCGCCACCAAAGGCCAATAAAGACAGTTGAGTAAACACTAAAGTCAGTGCGATGAGAACATACATCTTATTTTACTCCTGAGTCACTTTAGTTTGATTAAATGCTAAAACTGCCATATTCACGGTGACTAAAATCAACAGCGTCAGTGCCAAGGGCAATTTAATCAACAGCATAAAAATAATGGTCAAGATAATGGTGAAATAGGTCAGCTTACTTTTCATGATTGGTTTTAACATCTTAAAACCTGTAGCAAACAGTAGACCCGCAGCAGCGGCAGCTAAACCTTGAATCATGTGCTGTACCATTTGAATATCTTGAAAGCTGCTATATAACTGGTACAAAGAGATGACAATAATGGTCGGGGCCAGCATAAGACCCAATACCGCACTCATCGCACCTTTTACTCCTGCAAAGTCATAACCAATCGCCACTGCCATATTTACAATATTTCCACCAGGTAAGATTTGGCAGACACCCAACAAGTCGGTAAATTTTTCAGATGTTAACCATTTCTGATCTTCTACAATTAAACGATGTGCGAGAGGAAGTACCCCACCAAATCCCATGAGGCCAAGTTTCATAAAACCTAAAAATAATGCTTTGCAATTGGGTATGGTCATGGATTGTTCCATTGGGATTGCTTCAGTATTCATTTAGACCTCTTCAATTTGCTGTGATGTACTTGGCTTGAATGTGATTATCTGCTTGTTGAGTCATAAAGAAAAATGCTATTTTTGCTATTATCCATACCTAAAAAGTATGCTTTGAACGTGGATTAGCACGAAAAAATGAAAAGATCGATATTGAGGCGAAAAGATGATTGATATTCATAAGCTTAATGCGTTTATCGCTGTGGTTGAGGAAAGTAATATTTCTCGGGCAGCGGTACGTTTGAATATGCAGCAACCGCCTTTAACACGAATTATCAAAAACTTAGAAGATGAATTAGATACGGATTTATTGAAGCGTTTACCGCGTGGCGTAGAGGCAACTGAAGCGGGTAAGGCCTTATACCAAGAAGCACTTACCATACTTGCACACGCTCAGGCTATCCCCAAACGCGTGCAAAATATTTCTAAAGGTTTGGAAGGGCAAATCAATATTGGTTTTACCAACTCAGTTGGCTTACATTCCTTTTTACCTGCTTTACTGCGTAATTTTCGTGAAGTATTTTCAGCGGTGTCTATTCATTTGGAAGAAGATGGCAGTAGCTCCCTGATTGATTCGATCATCAATGAAAAGAATGACATCGTTTTTTTGCGTAAGCCTGCACCGATTGGTTTGGGACTCACCAGTTTGCATGTACTTGATGAGCCCTTAATTGTGGCATTGCCCAATAATCACCCCTTAGCTGAACATCCAGATGCCATCCAGTTACTTGATTTAGAGCCTTATGATTTTGTGCTGTATCGCCGTTTAGCAGGACAAGACTTGTTTGATAATATTTTGGCCAGCTGTTATCAGGCTGGATTTAGTCCAAAGATTGTTCAAGAAGCCCCACGTTTAACGTCGAGTTTAAATCTGATTGCAGCTGGAATTGGTTTGTCGATTGTTCCAGAGGCCATTCGAGATTTTTGGAACAAGCAAATTATTTACAAAGCGCTTAAAGCGGATACGCCGTGTATTGCACCAATTTATGCAGTCTATAAGCAGGCTGCTGAAAATATCCGTTTAAAACATATTTTAAATTTGCTCGCTTAATTTATAGGTTGACTTACTAAAGCTCCAGCTAAATAAGTGGATTTATATATTTTGAATGTTGATGCTGTTCACAGTGATTAAAGATTTAGGCTTAAATTGAGTTTTTTGGAATAATCTATGCTGTGAAATTCTATCTTGAAAACAAAATCAGTGAATCATTGCATTTTTGCTACACATAAAGTCTGAGCTCAAGATTACTATTATTGTTTTAAATTCAAACCTTAGAAATAAAATTGAGGATATCGCTTTGAAATTTGGATTTGTAAAAAGTGTTTTAGCATCTGCAATCATGTTGTCATCTGCACCAGTATGGGCTGAAACAACAGGGCAAATCACTCAAACCACTTCAGCTATTGTGAAAGATCAAAAAAAATCGGGGATTGATCATCAATATTTTGATCAAAATATAAAAGGAAATGATGACTTTTATCAACATGTAAATGGAGGATGGTTGAAAAATACTGAAATTCCTGCAGATAAATCACGGTGGGGAACTTTTGATATTTTGCATGAAGAATCATTAAAACAATTGCATGACATTGTCGATGAGCTTTCAAAACAGCAATTGGTGGAAGGAAGTTCTGAGCAAAAAGTGGCAAGTCTATATGCTAATTTTATGGATGAAAAAAGTATTGAAGCATTGGGGATCCAGCCGATTCAAGCGGAAATTACCAATGTTGATGCATTGAAAAGCAAAAAAGATATTGCGCAATTGGCCGCACATTTTTCACGTATTGGTGTAACCAGCCCTTTTGATGTGGGCATTGACCAAGATATGAAAAATTCAACTGAAATGGTGGCAATGCTTGGACAGAGTGGTTTAGGGTTACCTGATCGTGATTATTATTTAAAAAATGATGCCAAATTTAAGAAAATCCGTTCGCAATATTTAAAATATATTGAAAAAACTTTAAGCCTAGCTGGAGACAAGCAAGCCGCCCAGCATGCGCAAGGGATTTTAAAATTAGAAACTCAAATCGCCAAGATACAATGGAGTAATGTCCAAAACCGTGATGTAACAAAACTCTATAATATTTATAAAACGCAAGACTTAGCCAAACTTAGTCCAAAAATTGATTGGCAAACTTATCTAGAAAAACAAGAATTGTCCGATAAGATTAAAACCATACAAGTCATTCAACCGAGTTACTTCAAAGGTTTAGGCCCAATTGTTGACAATACCTCATTAGAGGTTTGGAAAGCTTATTTTAAATTTCATTTAGTCAGTGATTTTTCATCACTGCTTAGTCAAGCTTTCGTAGACAATAGCTTTGATTTTTATAGCAAACAGCTCAGAGAAATCAAGGAACAGAAACCACGTTGGAAGCGTGGTGTGCAATTGGTTGAAGGAACTTTAGGTGAAAGTCTGGGCCAGATTTATGTGAAAAAGTATTTTTCTGCTGAGAAAAAACAACGCATGGAAGTCTTGGTGCAAAACTTAATGAAAGCATACTCTCAAAGCATAGACAAACTGGATTGGATGAGTCCAACAACGAAAGTTCAAGCGCAGAAAAAGTTAGCAAGTTTTGCGGTGAAAATTGGTTATCCAAACAAATGGCGTGATTATTCAGCTTTAGAAATCAAAAATAATGACTTGATTGGAAATGTGATCCGTTCACGTGAATTTGAACATCAATATGCCTTAAATAAATTGGGCAAGCCTGTTGATCGTGATGAATGGGGCATGACACCGCAAACCATCAATGCGTATTACAATGCCTCTTTAAATGAAATTGTCTTTCCAGCAGCGATTTTACAACCCCCATTCTTTGATATGGATGCCGATGATGCAGTGAACTATGGGGCGATTGGTGCAATTATCGGACATGAAATCAGTCATGGTTTTGATGATCAAGGCAGTCAATTTGACGAATTGGGCAATATGAAAAATTGGTGGACGGCAGAAGACCATCGAAAATTTAAAGAAAAAACCAATACATTGGTTGCTCAATACAACGCTTATGAGCCAATCAAAGGCTATCATGTCAATGGTGAGTTAACTTTAGGCGAAAATATTGCAGATAACTCTGGATTGGCAATTGCTTACAAAGCTTATCAACTGTCTTTAAATGGCAAGGCTGCGCCAGTATTGGATAATTTAACAGGTGAACAACGCTTTTATATTGGATGGGCACAAGCATGGCGTTCTAAAATTACTGATGCAATGCAAGTTGAATTCTTAAAAAGAGATCCGCATTCACCTGATAAAGTTCGTGGCAATGCTACCTTGCTAAATCAAGCGCCATTTTATGATGCTTTTTATATTCAGCAGGGCGATAAAATGTATTTACCTGCCAATAAACGCGTGACCATTTGGTAATAATCTGACCTAAAAGCCTGCCAAGCTGTATCAACACTTGGCAGCTTTTTAACATTTTTTTCACATGTTGTATAAATAAATCGCAATGGAATAGATGTCTAGATAGAGCTTTTTAAGTTTTAACTTAATTGATTATCTCTAATCATTTTTTTTGTGACTTTTTTATCACTTTATTTCGATAAATAGTTAATAAATTCAATGTAATAAGTTTGTTGTTTTGAGTATTTTAAGATATTTTTATGCATAAATATAATTGAGAAATGTCAGGTGAATTTAAAAATATTCTTATTGTTGAGTGGGGTAGGTTTTGTATTGCAGGGTTGTACAACCATGAATACATCAACATCAGACGCTTTTAAACAATATGCTTCTGCTCAAGAACTCATTGAGAAGTACAATATTAATGAAAACAATAGCGCATCTAAAGAATATGTTTATGATTGGGGATCAAAGCAAAGTGATCAGCAGGTGCAGTCTTTAACACCCAAAAGTTACTTAAACCGTTATTGTAGTGCCAAAGGTGGTCATTTTTCTCAAGTGCAAAAAAGCACAATGAGTTCGGTTAAGGATATTTGGGCAAAAAAATTATTAAATACTTATAGCAGTGTTAAACAGGGGATCGGTGCATACCAATGTACTGAAAGTAATGGTCAGCAATGGTATGTATCTATCGAACCTTTATCTGAGCGTAAACTTGATCAAACTGGAACTCGAGTTGTAAATTTGCAAACCAAAGTTTTATCTTTGGATGAGCTTAACAAATTCTATAACAACAAAAGTAATATGGCGACAGTTACCCAAGAAAAGAAATCTAAAAATAGTCATTCAAAAAGCAGTGATGCAAAAAGCACTGATATAAAAACGAACAATTCAAAAAATATTGCTATCAACAACGTAGCAAAAACTGTCCCTGTTAAAGTCGTGGAAGAAAAAAAGCCAGTCGCCACAATTGCAGATGAAGTAAAAGAAAGACTTCAGCCTGAAAAAATCGTGACTACACCGCAATCACAACAGATGCAATTATATACATCAGCGCGTAAGGATTTAGGGCGGGGGCAAAATCAGATCAATGCCTGTAACAATGCAGAACGCGCCTATAATTATGGACGCTTGCATGGGGCAAGTGGAATCAATGTCTATGCCGAATCAGGTGTAATGGTGGCAAGATGTTTAACCAATGTGCCGGGTTACAGTCAGCGTTTTTCTAATCCGCAAGATCGAGCCAAACGTATTTTACAGAATCTGGCGGCTAATCAAAATCATGCTGTTGCCAAACATATGTTAAAGCAGATTAAGTAATGGAATGGGGTATTTCATCTCAATGGAGTGAAATACCCGAATAAACAAAAAGCTTTATTCATCATTTAATGAGCATTCAAAACTACTCGGATTCTCTTTACAACGAACTTTTTTGAGGAAATTCATCATTTGTGGATCATAAATACCTGATTTAGTCAGTGCAATACGAGATTCACGCATCATTTTGATATAGTTTAGTTGTTCATTGGCTGGGATATTCATCCAATATTTTGCGGGAATTTCTTTTTCATATTTTGCTACGATGTTAAATGTTCTGCCCAATTGACTCGCGACCCAAGTTCGAGATTTTTGTCCAAAGCCTTGAGGGAATTTGTCTTTGCGAATAATAAAATTGGCCGAAATTTGAGTCAGTGGAAATTTTACAATTCCGCCTTTTTCTCCTAGGCCCTTATAGAGCTCAAAAGGTTTAAATGCAACAACAGGTGCAGGAAGAATATCAATTTCATGATTGTTAAATTTAGCGCCTGCACTGGTGACATCAACAGAAACAGCTTGTGCGCCCACTTGTTGAACCAATTTTGGTTGCGCTTCGTCATAACGGAACACCCCAATTTTTTTACCGGCAGCTTTTGCTAAAGTATTGATATTTTTGTCATTTACAAAAAGATATGCTGGGCCAATTGTACCTAATCCTGCAATTTCATAAGGACCATTGACCATTTTCTCCGCTGCTCGAGGTAAAGACAATAATTTATAGGCTGAAATGGCTGTTTTCATATCCGTTAATGCACCGATCGCATCTAAGGAGCCAATATATTTATTAAATTGGCGCCCACGTAAACCACTGATAATGGCACCATCACATTTACCCACTTTTAAGTCTTCTGCGGCGAGCCTTTCGTCAGTAACGGCTCTTAAATCTATATCAGCACCCCAATTTTTTGCTTCAAGTGCATAATCTTTAGCTAGGGCATATGCATCACCTGCTTTACCAACCGGATCAAAAACACATACAACTTGCTTTGCAAAAGCAGGTATTGAAAGTGCGAATAAAGTAGTTATTGTGAGAGTTTGAATCATTTTCATATATATTTCCCTATAAACAGTTATGGCATATCTTATTAAAACGTATGTGCTATTGATGAACTAATGACCATGAGGATTGTTTTTTATGTCAAAAAATCCAACAAATGTAGGTTTTTGAATATAGATTATCGATTGAGATCTGAGATATTGGTCTTTTAGATCTTTAATCAGTTTAAGTTAGATGATGGATTAAGAAAGTATTTTATTTTTGAAATTTGAGATGCTTTCTATTTTTAAATACAACCTAAATATTGAATCGAGTTTAGCACAGCAAACAAGATTATTTTCATTAGTGGTTGTTTACAGAGTCATAACAGGCGAATAGGTAGCGCTTGTGATACAAAGGATTTAATTTCGAATTGGACTTTATTTATGTCACGCCAAATTTTCTCCTCAATGTATTCTAAATTTTCCCATATGGGTCGTTCTGTATTTATGGCGACGGCATTAATGGGAACAGCACAATTTGCTGTCGCAGGACCAACCGTTGATCAACTTAGCGATTGTTTGGTAAAAGCAACCACAGCAACAGATAAAACTACAGTATTACAGTGGACCTTTGCTGCGTTATCTACACACCCTGATCTAAAAGCATTGAGTAATGTTAGTGATGCACAAAGAACACAACTCGATCAAAAGTTTGCTCAGGTTTTACAACGGGTGATTGTAGAGCAGTGTGCCGCACAGACCAAAGCAGTGATTGCCGCTGAAGGTGTGCAAGCAGTAGGTGACAGTTTCCAAGAGCTAGGTCGTACGACAGGTGAAGATATTATTAAAAACCCTGAAGTGAAAAAACAGTTACAGGGTGTATTGCGTTATATCGACTTAAATAAATTGGTGATGACTTTTTTAACCCCTGATATTTGGAATAAGTTGGGTGTGATTCGTCCATAAATCACTTTACCTTTACAGAGCAAGACTTCTTATCTGTTTAAAGGAGTGGGAGTCTTGATGATTCAATTGAAATAATTATAGAAATTTCAACGAAGCTCTTCTTATTATTGAAAGGGTTTGGGGAGTGGAATAAATGCATCAAGAAAGCTTATTAAAGCTAAATTGAGTCTTTGTGTGTAAAAACGTGGCATTTGAGGATATTTAAAAGATTGGTTTTTTTCAGTGATTGCATGCTATCTTGATGATTTGATTCAAAGAAAGCTTTAGGTCAATTTAATGAATTTTGAAAAACTCTTTTTATATAAACAATGGTCAGATCAGCGGTTATTTAAAGCCGTAGATCAGATCAATCAAGTGCAATATTTAGAAGATTATAATTTTGCCAAGCAACAATTCAATCATATGATCATTGTCGAAGAGCTATTTAGATCTCGACTAGAAAACAAAAAAGCATTGCACACCCAAACCAATACAGAATTTTTACCCTCCTTAGATGAACTTAAGCATCGAATTGCTGAATCACATTTATGGTTTATTGAATTTGTCCAAAATATTCCATCGAATCAACTTGCTGAAATTATTCATTTTCAATTTATAGATAAAAAAACGGGCAGTCTTTCAATAGAAGAGATCTTCTTTCATATCATCAATCATGGAACATACCATAGAGGCAATATCGCACATGCTTTACATCATGCTCAGGTGGTTCATCCTGCCGATACATATACAGTCTTTATTCATCAGTATGAACCTGAACGTAGAGTGGTTTGATAGTTTATAATTGGATAATTTATAAATGACAGGTGATTTTTGCTTTCTGATATTAGAAATAAGTTAGGTATGCGAAATCAATCGTTGTCTCATTTGGTTAAAATTTAATTGTTAAAAATTAACCAATACGTATAATTAATTAAATGATACGTATGAGGTGAAATCTTATGCAAGCGAAATTGACTTTATCTATAGATAAAAAAAGTGATTGAACGGGCGAAACTTTATGCTCAGGAACATGAGCAGAGTGTTTCGAGTTTGGTTGAAGCTTATTTAGATCGTATTTCAGCACACACTGAAATTTCGAGTGATGTTCAAGCGCCTATTACTGGACGTTTGACAGGGATGTTTGCCGTTCAAGATCAAGGGCAGGATTATAAAGCATTGCTTTCTGAAGCTCGTATGGAAAAACATAAATGAGCGAGCGGATATTTATTGATTCTGATGTAATTTGGATGTGGCTTTAGCCCGTCAGCCTTTTGTTGAGGCAAGTCAAACTGTTGTAGCGTTGTATGAGAAAGGGTATTTTACAGGGTGTATTTCTTCGAACAGTGTTGCCAATATTTATTATATTTTGCGTAAGTTGGGCGGTGATGAGAAAGCGCATCTTTTTATTCAATAACTTTTAAAAATTTTGGTGATTATCCCTGTTGATCATGTTGGGATTTCTCAAGCACTGGTGTCTAAGTTTTCTGATTTTGAAAATGCAATTCAATATTTTTCTGCGTTGAGTTTTGGTTGTAGCAAAATCGTGACGAGAAATATTCAAGACTATAAATTTGCTGAAATAGGTGTTGTTTTACCGAGTACTTTTGTAGGCTGAAGGTATGTTCCCAGATACAAAATTTTGAGAAAATAATAGATTTAAATGTCTCCCAAATTTTAAAAACTAAACATATAAATACTTTAAACAAAGAAAACCCGCTCTAAAGCGGGTTTTCTTTTAAAATTAAATCAGCTTAACCAATCAATTTCTTCATCAATTCATTGACTTGAGCAGGGTTGGCTTTACCACGAGAGGCTTTCATTACTTGACCAACTAGACCGTTGAATGCTTTCTCTTTACCAGATTTATACTCTTCAACCATCTTCTCATTGGCAGCAAGCACTTCTTTGATAATGGCTTCAATGGCACCTGTATCAGTTTCCTGTTTCAAGCCTTTTTCAGCAATGATGTCATCTGCAGTTTTGCCTTCTTCCCACATAAAGCCAAACACTTGCTTAGCAATCTTACCGCTAATGGTATTGTCAACAATACGTGCGATCATCCCACCCAGTTGTTCTGCTGAAACAGGAGAGTCTTGAAGTTCAAGGCTGGCTTTATTTAAAGCACCAGAGAACTCACCCATCACCCAGTTGGCAGCAACTTTACCTTGAGCCGCGCCGCCAGAAGCAGTAACAACCGCTTCATAGAAGTCAGCCAATTCACGAGATAGAGTCAGTACATGTGCATCATATTCAGTCACAGCAAAGTCTTCGATAAAACGCGCACGACGCGCTTTAGGTAACTCAGGAAGTGCAGCACGAGCAGCTTCGATTTGCTCATTGGCAATGATCACTGGAAGCAAGTCAGGGTCAGGGAAGTAACGGTAATCGTTGGCTTCTTCCTTAGAACGCATTGAACGTGTTTCCATTTTGTTCGGATCGAACAAACGGGTTTCTTGATCAATACGACCGCCATCTTCCAAGATGTCCATTTGACGTTGAATTTCAACATTGATGGCTTGTTCGATAAAACGGAATGAGTTGAGGTTTTTTAACTCACAACGGGTACCAAATGGTTGCCCAGGACGACGTAACGATACGTTACAGTCAGCACGGAATGAACCTTCAGCCATGTTACCGTCAGAAATCCCTAACCAACGCACCAAAGTGTGAATCGATTTGATATAAGCAACAGCTTCTTCAACTGAACGCATATCAGGTTCAGACACGATTTCAAGTAAAGGTGTGCCAGCACGGTTTAAGTCGATACCAGACATGCCTTCGAATTGATCGTGAATTGATTTACCTGCATCTTCTTCCAAATGCGCACGGGTCACGCCTATACGCTTCACTGTGCCATCTTCAAGCTGGATGTCGATATGACCTAGCCCGACGATAGGATTGTCCATCTGGCTGATCTGGTAGCCTTTTGGCGAGTCTGGGTAAAAGTAGTTCTTACGCGCAAATACAGAGGCTTGATCGATATAGGCATCAATCCCCAAACCAAAACGAATCGCAAGATCAACCACTTCTTGGTTTAGCACAGGAAGTACACCCGGCATTGCCAAGTCAACAAGGCTGGCTTGAGTATTCGGATCTTGACCAAATTCAGTTGATGAACCTGAAAAGATTTTAGACTGAGTTGCAAGCTGTGTGTGAATCTCAATACCAATAACGACTTCCCAACCGTCAATCAGCTTTGACACGGACGGTGCTAACTTTTGAGCTTCGGTCATTATGCATTCTCCTCAGCAATTGCCGCACGTTTAGTATGCCAATCTGTATTTTGTTGATATTGATGCACAATTGAAAGCAATTGTGATTCTGACCAATAGTTACCAATTAACTGTAAACCTACTGGGAGATTATTCGTATCAAAACCAACAGGTGCGTTAATGGCTGGTAAGCCCGCTAAGTTCACCGCAAGTGTATAGATATCGCCTAAATACATTTCGGTTGGACTCAAGTTCGCACCGATTTTGTATGCTGTCGTTGGTGCAGATGGCGCTGCAATGACATCGACATTCTCAAAAGCTTTTAAGAAATCCTGTTGGATTAAACGACGAACTTTTTGTGCTTTCACATAATAAGCATCGTAATAACCAGCAGAAAGCGCATAAGTACCAATCAAGATACGACGTTGTACTTCTGCACCAAATGCTTCTGAACGAGAGCGTTTATAGAGATCTAAAATATCTGTTGGGTTTTCACAACGGTAGCCATAGCGAACACCATCATAACGTGACAAGTTAGAAGATGCTTCCGCAGGTGCGATCAAATAATAAGTTGGTACATAGGCTTCAGTCATGTTGAGGTCAATTTCAACCAACGTTGCGCCCATGTCTTGCAATTTTTTCAACGATTCTTCAACACGTGTCTTAACTTCTGTATCGAGGCCTTGAACATTGAAGTATTGTTTTGGAATACCAATACGTAAACCTTTCACAGCTGTTGCATTTAAGTTTGCAACATAGTCATCCACTTCTTTGTTGATAGAGGTTGAATCTTTGAGGTCATGTCCAGCAATGGTGTTCATCAAAAAAGCACAGTCTTCAGCAGAACGTGCCATTGGGCCACCTTGATCCAGTGATGATGCAAACGCAATCATCCCGAAACGAGAGACACGGCCATAAGTCGGTTTAAGACCAGTTAAGCCACAGAAAGAAGCTGGCTGGCGAATTGACCCACCTGTGTCGGTACCTGTTGCCAGCGGTGCAAGATCAGCCGCGACAACAGCAGCCGAACCACCAGAAGAGCCTCCAGGAACATGTTCTAAATTCCATGGGTTTTTAGTCGCACCGTAGAATGAACTTTCAGAGGTTGAACCCATTGCGAATTCATCCATGTTCACTTTACCTAAAGTCACTAGGCCAGCTGCTTTGGTTTTTGCCACTACAGTTGCATCATAAGGTGAAATGAAATTGTCCAGCATTTTTGAACCCGCAGTGGTTTTAATCCCTTGGGTACAAAAAATATCTTTATGCGCCAGTGGAACACCAGTCAATACGCCAGCTGTTCCAGATTTTAGTAAGTTGTCAGCAGCATCAGCTTGTGCCAACGCTTGTTCGGGAGTGACCGTTACATACGATTTGACACGATCATCAATTTTCGCAATACGATCCAAATAATGCTGAGTCAATTCACGAGATGAAAATTGGGCAGATTTTAAGCCTTCTGTCATTTCACGAATCGATAAACGGTGTAAATCAGTCATGAGTACAATTCTTTACGATTAATTTTTTAAAATAAGTTCATTTGATCAAATATTATTCAATCACTCTCGGAACAAGGTACAAACCATCCTGAGTTGCAGGAGCAATGGCTTGATATTCTTCACGATGATTCACTTCAGTCACAACATCTGGACGAAGTGGTTGCGGATTATCAAATGGACTCTTAAGTGGCTCAACACCATCGGTATTGATCGCTTTTAAGGTCTCCATCATTCCTAAGATTTTATTTAAACTTTGAGCATATTCAGCAGATTGCGTATCATTCAGCGACAATCGAGCAAGATTGGCGATTTGCGATACAGTTTGTGCATTTAATTCTGCAGAATGCTGAACATCTGAACTTGACATGATGTCTCACCTAATCAGTTTTAAAAAAATTCAAAATATCGTGCGTTATAATAAGCGATTGACTTGTTCAAATCATCACATTTAGTTAAAGTTGCCATCTTGCGTCCATATAAAGTTTAAACTGAGAACGACCCGTGATTCTAAAACGACTAATTGGCTTGTTTTCGCCAGATCTAGCCATTGATTTAGGTACTGCAAATACACTTATTTATGCACCAGGAAGGGGCATTATATTAAACGAACCGACAGTTGTGGCAATTCGTCACAGTGGTTCGCAGAAAATTGTTGCAGCTGTAGGTTTAGATGCTAAGCAAATGCTTGGTCGTACCCCAGCCAATATTTCTGCAATCCGTCCGATGAAAGATGGTGTTATTGCAGATTTCGAAGTTACTGAAACCATGTTAAATCAATTTATTGGTAAAGTGCATGAAAAACGTTTATTTCCACCTGCACCTCGTGTAGTGGTATGTGTACCATGTAAATCAACATTGGTAGAACGCCGTGCGATTCGTGAAGCTGTGTTTAACGCAGGTGCACGTGATGTACGTTTGATTGAAGAGCCTATGGCTGCTGCGATTGGGGCGGGTATGCCTGTTGAGCAAGCGTGTGGTTCTATGGTCGTAGATGTGGGTGGTGGTACAACTGAAATTGCCATCATTTCCTTACAAGGTTGTGTGTACGCAGATTCTTTACGTATTGGTGGTGATGTTTTTGATGAACAAATTATTAACTATGTACGTAAAGCACATGGTTGTGTAATTGGTGAAACAACGGCTGAAACTATCAAAAAAGAAGTGGGTATGGCTGTTGCTGACGGCACAACTTTAGAAATTGAAGTTCGTGGTCGTAACCTTGCTGAAGGTGTACCGCGTGCGATTACGGTTACCTCAGATGAGATTACCCAAGCGATTTCTGATCCATTACAAAGTATTGTTTCTGCTGTGAAATCGGCACTTGAGCAAACTCCACCTGAGTTATCTTCAGATATCGCTGAGCGTGGTATTGTGCTGACAGGTGGTGGTGCATTACTGCGTAACCTAGATAAGTTGCTTGCTCAAGAAACAGGTCTACCTGTTGTTGTAGCAGAAGATCCTTTAACTTGTGTAACACGTGGTGGCGGTAAAGTCTTAGAATTCTTTGACAATCCAAACCATGATATGCTTTTTGTAGGCTAAACTATACTCGATTAAGTTTAAGGATGAGGCGGTGCAACCGAATCTCTTTTCAAGACAACCGCCATCTTTTCGCTCGTTCATCATTGCGGTCATCACTTGTTTGGTAGTGCTGTTTTTTAACTGGCGCATGCCACAAGTGATTCAACCGGCAAGAGATGTCTTGTATGCGGCATATAATCCAATTTATGCCTTAGCAAGTTATCCTGTATTGTCGAAAGAATGGCTAAATCAACAAACTAAATCTGAGGCTCAGTTACGTCGTGAAAATACTGCGATGCAAGCTGAATTGCTTCAGGCTCAAGTACGTCTGCAAAAACTCTCTGAACTTTCTGCTGAAAATACCCGTTTACGTGGTTTGCTTGATACGCCATTGATTATCGATGGGCGTATGGAAATTGCAGAAGTGATTGGAACCGATGCTGACCCATTGCGCCATATCATTATCATCAACCGCGGTGAAGCTAATCATTTAAAAGTCGGGCAAACCGTTTTAGATGATAAAGGAATCATGGGGCAAATCATCAACGTCTATCCCCATAGTAGTCGCGTTATGTTACTTTCCGATAAAGAACATTCTTTATCTGTACGTTTAGAAAGCTCAGGTATGCGCGCCATCGTGACGGGTACTGGTGATTTAGGACATTTGAAAATGGAATATGTTCCAACAAGTGCCAATATCAAAGTGGGTGATAAGGTCTATAGTTCAGGCTTAGGTCAACATTTTCCAGCCGGTTATTTGGTCGGTTCAGTATCTAAAGTTATGCGTCACAACACGGGTGAGTTTGCGCAAATTGATGTGGTTCCAGCTGCACAATTAGCAGGCGGTCATCATGTTGTGGTACTTTTCTCAGATTCTTTAGCGATGGAGCAGCCAAATGTTGATCGCTAAAAGATTACCTTCTGAAAAGCAACGTAAAGATCCATTATGGATCATTGTTGTATCCATTATTATTGGTTCAATTTTAGTGGTGTATCCGATGTCCTATGCGATAGCAGGATGGCGACCACTATATATGTTTTTGATCATGCTGTTTTGGGTGTTGTGTCAACCTACATGGTGTGGAATTTGGTTTGCATTTACCATGGGTCTATTTACCGATCTATTATTAGATGCACCTTTGGGGATGAATGCGTTGAGCTATGTGCTGATTGCATTTTTAACTCGTTATTTTATTCGAGAAAGACGTGTGCTGACATTTAGTAATCTTTGGATTATTAGTATGTTTGCAATCCTAGCACATTTGGTATTTACCTTTATGGCACAAGTGATGGCAGGTACGCATTTTTCGATTACCCGTCATTGGCAGACATTGGTTTCGAGTATTTTTTGCTGGCCAGTTCTTTATTATTTATTAAGAAGATGGCGCATTTAATTCTGGCCTCAGGCTCGCCAAGGCGTAAAGAGCTGCTTTTACAAGTGGGCTTGGATTTTAGCATCCACAGCCCAGATATTGATGAATCTGTCTTAGAGCATGAACAGATTGAGCAGTATGTACAACGTTTGGCTGAAAGCAAAGCCAAAGTGGTATTGAAATTGTACCCGCAAAGCACTGTCATTGCAGCAGATACAAGCTTGGTTTTTGCCAATCAAATTATTGGTAAGCCAACATCTAAGCAGCATGCTTTTGAAATATGGACATTATTGTCAGGTCAAAAACATGAAGTATTGACAGGTGTTTGCGTTGCAAATGCACATCAATTATTGAGTGTCGTGGTTCGCACGCAAGTTGAGTTCCAACAATTCAGTCTGAATGATATGGAAGAATATTGGGCTACAGGTGAACCTTTGGGGAAAGCTGGCGCATATGCAATTCAAGGCATTGCGGCAAAGTATGTGATAGGTATAAATGGTAGTTATAGCAATGTGGTTGGGTTACCGTTGCATGAAACGATACAGTTACTTGATCGTATAGATCAGCGCAGTTGAGGCACTAAATTAACTGCTGAAAAGAATTTTTATAATGTTTTGAGTTTAGTTATGTCTGACGAGTTATTGATTAACGTCACACCTATGGAATGTCGTGTGGCGCTAATTCAAAATGGTACGGTTAACGAACTGTTTGTTGAGCGGACTGTTAAACGCGGGTTAGTCGGGAATATTTATAAAGGAAAAGTTGTCCGTGTACTTCCAGGGATGCAAGCAGCCTTTGTGGATATTGGCTTATCACGTACTGCATTCTTACATATCAATGATATGATTTGGTCGCGTAATCAACCTACGCCGAATGTCTTTGAGTTATTACAACCCGGTCAAATTCTGACAGTTCAAGTGATGAAAGATATGTTGGGTACTAAAGGTGCACGACTGAGTACAGATCTTTCTATCCCATCTCGTTATCTTGTTTTGATGCCATATGGCAGCCATATTGGGGTATCACAGCGGATTGAGTCCGAAGAAGAGCGTGACCGTTTACGTTCAATGATTGAAAGGATTCAAAGTGAGCATAAGTTGCCTGGTTCGGTCATTGTACGTACAGCTGCTGAAGGCATTGAAGAGGCTTCAATTGCTCAAGATATGGCGTATTTGGCCAAGCTTTGGGAATTTATTCAGAAAAAACAAAAAATTATTGCAGTTCCTTCGTTGATTTTTGAAGAGCTTCCTTTACCACAACGTGTTATTCGCGACTTAGCCAATGATGATACGGCAACGATTTATGTCGATTCAAGAGAAATACATGCCAAGTTGCAAGAGTTCGTTTGTGAATTTGTACCGAGTATGGAAAGCCGTTTGCAGCATTATCCTGGTGAACGTCCACTTTTTGATTTGTACAATGTCGAAGAAGATATTCAAAAAGCATTACAAACCCGAGTTGCATTGAAGTCGGGTGGTTATCTGATGATTGATCAGACTGAGGCGATGACTACAATTGATGTCAATACAGGTTCCTATGTCGGTGGTCGCACACTAGAAGACACTGTGTTTAAAACCAATATGGAAGCAACTCAAGTGATTGCACGCCAATTACGTTTACGTAATTTGGGTGGCATTATTATTATCGACTTCATTGATATGCAGGAAGCTGTACATCGTGAAGAGGTCATGAATCAATTTGATAAAATGCTTGAACGTGACCATGCAAAAACTAAAATTACTCAAGTTTCCGAACTTGGCTTAGTTGAAATGACACGTAAACGTACACGTGAATCTTTGGAGCATTTGTTGTGTGAATCATGCCCAACATGTCAAGGGCGCGGATTTGTGAAAACAGCTGAGACAGTATGTTACGAAATTTTTCGAGAAATCTTAAGATATACCCGTGCTTATGAGTCTAAGAGTGGCTTTACTGTTATAGGTCATCCATCTGTAATTGATCGCCTGCTCACTGCGGAAGCCCCAGCAGTCGCGGATTTAGAGCATTTTATTAATCGTGTGATTAAATTCCAAGTAGAAAATTTATACACGCAAGAGCAATACGATATCATTTTAAGTTGAAATTGTAACAGGATATCGTTAAACAGTTGTTACATCTGAAATTTTACTTTTAGGACTGATTTCACAATACTAGATTACAAAGGTAGCCAAAGACTTTCTCCCTTCCACAGTCTTAGCAAGTGAGGTCAAAAAATGAGTGTAAGTGAACAATTAATCAGTCGTAGTATAAAACATGTATTGGAAAGCCAACCTAAAAATACATGTGTCATGTTAGATGACAATGGTCAAGAAGTGAAAATTACCAAAGACATGGTTGTAAATGTCTGTCATCAACTGTTAAACAAGTGTCGTAATGTTAAAGATTAAGGGGCATTAATTAGCCCCTTAATTTTGAATCAATTTATGTTTTATATTTAAATTAACCCTAAAATAAAATCAATTATAAAATCTTATACTGACTTTCGTTCGGCAATAGATTCTTTTAGTTTGGCTTGAGTATCTGCTTTTGTTTGAGCATTTGGCTTTTTATCGGCAAGTTCAACTGCATTTTTCTCAGCAATAATGTGCTCAAATTTTTGGATTTCATTTTCTAAATGAGTCAGAAGATTTTGCAATTTAGGCAGAGATTTACGGCAACCAGTTAAACCCACTTCTAATTTGTCTAAATAACTAGTCATGGTGATATTCAGTGCTTGACCATCCAAAACAATAGAAACAGGGTATAGGGCATCTAATTTAGCGCCATTCCAATACAAAGGTTCACGTGGTCCAGGTACATTGGAAATAATCACATTAAATGCCTGACGCTTTGGCATAAGTCCTGATGCAATATTGATGCCTGCTGCACCAAAAACGAAAGCACTATAGTTTAAGATTTGATCGGAACTCATACGTTTAAAACGATTTTTTGCATTTTGTACACTGCGCTTAATGATGTCTAAACGTTCTAACGGACTCTCTTTATGGGTTCCTAAATTTGCCAAAATCATGGTGATACGATTACTCATATCTGAGTCATCATCACGTAATGAGGCAGGAACCATTGCAATCAGTGGCTTTTTCGGTAAAGCCTCTTGTGTGATTAAATAATCACGTAACGCGCCCGCACAGACAGCCAGTACTACATCATTAATCGTGACGCCAAGAGCTTTGGAAATATCTCTGAAACGGTCAAGTTCAAAGGACTGGGCAGCGAAACGACGTGATGAACTTACGCGTTGGTTAAATAAACTACTGGGTGCTTGAAAGCTTGAAACATAATCGGGGTTTTTCCCCATTTCTTTAAATACAGTTTGGAATAGCTCTTGGGTGACCTTGGGGGCTGCTTCAACTTGTCCTTTTAGTGCAGAGAATATTTTTTTAGCTTTATCCAGTTTGGTTTCCTTTAAACGTTTTGCACGTTTACCTTCGACACACCAAGGAGGAATAATGGTTTTGGAATCAGCATCTTTTGAAAATGATTTTTCTAAAAGACGCATACCTGCTACACCATCAATCATGGCATGGTGGATTTTAAAGTACATGGCAAAACGATTGCCTTCAATGCCTTCAATAATATGACAAGTCCAAAGTGGCTTTGCTCGGTCAATCAGTGAACTGTGTTCTTGTGAAATATAAATCAATAATTCACGGATACGTCCTGGATGAGGTAATGCGATATGACGGAAATGATGATCAATATCAAATTCTTCATCTTCATCCCAAAACATACCACTTAAGCGATTGTTAAAAGGTGGGACCGGGATAGATTTTGAGTTACGAATATCCGCAACGAGATCTTGAATGAATGTAGAAGGCGCATGTTCGGGTATTTCAAATAAGAATAACCCACCAACATGCATGGGTTGTTGACGTTTTTCTAAATTTAAAAAAATAAAATCAATGGGGTGTAATGGGCGCATAGTCTTGGATTGCCTCACTGCAATTTCTACCACAACTCATTTATGAGTTGGTGAATTGTTAGAATTATAGAACCGTGTAACTTGGGTCTGTTGATCATTCATCCATGGTTACAACGATGACATGTTGGAAAACAATTTGTACATCGCTGCGTCTTGTGGTGCCGACAAAGCAGTGCTTTGTAGATACTCAGTGTATAGCTAAAATTATCTCAGTCTGTGTGATGAAACTTGAAAATAGTATTGCTATTTTTACATGTCGTTACCTACTCAACTCTAGCCCACAACGCAAGCTATAGGGGAAATATCAACAAATCTTAGTATAAAACTTTTCTAAGCGTAAAATCCAAGCATTTCGATGAACGATAAGTTAATAAGAAGCCATGAGTTTTCATGACTTTTTCTACTATTACTTTTTTAAGTTACCTGCATGTAAGCCACATTCTTTATGCGTTGCTTCTTCCCACCACCAACGGCCTTCGCGTTCATGTTGATTTGGCAATACTGGACGGGTACATGGTTCACAGCCAATTGAGATAAAACCCTTTTCATGTAATGGATTATAAGGAATCTCCATCATACGAATATAGTTCCATACATCCGCACTGGACCAATTTGCCAATGGATTATATTTAATTAGTTGTTTTCCTTCACCAGAAAAACCACTATCCACTTGAATAACTGGTATTTCTGTACGTGTGCCTGGACTTTGATCTTTGCGTTGTCCTGTGATCCAGCCATCTAAAGTGGCTAATTTTTTACGTAAGGGCTGAACTTTACGAATACCACAGCATTCTTTATGATCATCTTGATAGAAACTAAATAAGCCTTTTTCATTAACCAATTGTTGAACGGCATCAGCTTCAGGAAAGCAAATTTCAATTTTAATCCCATAGTGCTTACGAACTGTTTCAAGAAATTGATAGGTTTCAGGATGTAAACGGCCTGTATCTAAACTAAAAACACGAAATGGTTTGCCTAAATTATGTGCCATATCGATAAGAACAACGTCTTCTGCGCCAGAAAATGAAATTGCAATTTCACCTTCCTGAGAAAGCGCAAGTTCTAAAATTTCAGAAGGTGATTTGTCGGCATACTCAGTCGCAAGTGCGTCCACAAGATCTATGGTTGGAATGGCGGTCATATCTGCTCCTGGCAGTTAGCTTGAAGCTACATTTTTCGTAAACATATTCAAAAGATATTTGAATTTAAGCATTTTGGCAAAAATTAGCTCAATTCAACTTCTGTGAATTGCTGCTTTTGACAATCAAGATATTTTAAAGTAAATGAAATATGCCACTTAGCAGATTAATTAAAATGCTTATGAATAAAACAGATTTGTAAACATTCACAAGCCTTATGCATAACCAAATGAAATGGATTTGCTGTAAAAACTTTCAGCATTCTTTTTAAACTTTAGTGCTATGATAAGCCCAAAATTTTTAACTGACATTTGGGAGAACCCATGGAAATCGTATGTCTTGATCTTGAGGGTGTATTGGTACCAGAAATCTGGATCAATTTTGCTAAAAAAACAGGAATCAAAGAATTAGAAGCAACAACTCGTGATATCCCTGACTACGATGTGTTGATGACTCAACGCTTAAATATTCTTAGACAGCATGGTCTAGGCTTAAATGACATTCAAGCTGTGATTGCAGACATGGGGCCATTTCCGGGTGCAAAAGAGTTTGTAGAATGGTTACGTACCCATTTTCAGTTGATTATTCTTTCAGATACATTTTATGAGTTTGCACATCCGTTGATGCAACAGTTAGGTTGGCCAACAATTTTCTGTCATAAATTAGAAACTGATGAAAATGGTATGATCACTGCGTATAAATTGCGTCAACCTGATCAAAAGCGTGAAGCTGTAAAAGCATTACATGGTCTAAATTACCGTGTCATCGCAGCAGGCGATTCGTATAACGATACAACAATGTTGGGTGAAGCTGATCATGGTTTCTTATTTGATGCGCCTGAAAATGTGATTCGTGAATTTCCACAGTTCCCACCAATTCATGGCTATGACGCCCTTAAAGAAGCAATTCGCAAAGCATCTATCCGTGATATTCCTGCTTAATCTAAGATTTAAATCCAAAGGCGCTCAATGCGCCTTTTGTTTTGCTTTGATTTTTAACATACTTTAGTGGATGTTCTGTTTATTTTTAAAAGCAAAAACAAACGCCAAGCTGGCCAACAAAATAATCATACAAATATAGACATCTGCTGTAAAAATTAAGCCAACTTTATTGACAAAGTATCCAGCAATAATCGCAGGTATACTAAAGGCCAAATAGCTTTCAACAAAAAATGCGGCCATTAAACCTGCACGTTGTTCAGGTAAAGCTAAGGGCATTACAGCACGAATTGCACCCATAAAACCTGTACCAAAGCCAATCCCAGTCACCACAGCACCAATAAACAATAAGATTGGTTGCACCAGATGAATGCCAAGCAAAATAACACTTGAGCCCAAGACAATCGTAATTGCAGCAGTAATTAGAATTTTAAATGTTGACGCATTGCGCAGTGTTAAAATCCCAACAGCCCCTGAAACTGATAGAGTAATAAACATCATGCCATTCAGCCATGCCGATTGCACATGGAAAGCTTGAGCCAGCAATGAAGGCATTAACGAGAGGAAGAACCCACTGACCATCCATAACGAGATATTAATTGGACTTACGATCAAGAGTGCTTTTCGGGTTTGTACTGGAATAGTCAGTTGCGGTTTTAATGATGCCAAAGCACCCACACGTTTAGTTGCTGTTTCAGGGCTAAAAATTGCGATAAAGCTGGTAGATACAAAAAGAAAGATGAGTATTTCAAAAATTAGTGTCAATGGAACAGTTGAAAACTCTAAAACAATACAGGTCATCAGCATACCCGCAGCCATGCCGAGCATTGGAGAAATACTATTAATTAAAGAACCCTGTGTTTTACTTAAATCAAGTAAAGCTGCTCCAAATGTAGATGCGGCTAAAGCCGTGGCAATACCTTGCAAACCTCGTGCGATAAACAGCATTTCGATATTGGATGCAAACAAGAAAAAGCCCATGGACATAATTTCTAAAATCAATGCCACAAAAATAACTGGCTTACGTCCAATATAATCAGACAATGATCCTGCCACCAATAAGGTTAATAGCAATGCAAACGCATAGGTGGCAAAGATAAGCGTTAATAAAACAGGAGAAAAATGGAAGTGTTGTTGATACAAACGATATAACGGTGTTGGTGAGCTTGAGGCTGCCAAAAAGGTCATCAGGGTAAAAGTATGTGTGTACAGTGCAGCATTATGGCTTAATTTATAGGAAGTCACTTGACGATTAAAATTAGAGTTGCGCATAATCAACATGTACATAAAAGCTATTAATTAGCTTTTATACCGTATTTTGGATTAAACACAAAGGTTTAGCTAAGATGATTTTTGCTTAAAGCTGTTCTTTAATTATTAACCCATTGATAGATTTTCATTTATAGATTTGTAGTGATTTGCTGATGACGAAAGTGATTACAGGTTTGCGTCCCGGTGGGCGCAGTGCACGAATACAAGCTGCAGTTCATAATGCAGTGCAAACATTACAGCAAAATGTTGCTGTGGCAGATTTGACGATTCCGATGATTGCTGAATTTGCAGGGGTCACCCCCTCTACGATCTATCGACGTTGGGGAGATTTATCTCAACTGCTTGCAGATGTTGGCTTTAATATTTTACATCCAGACAGTGTACCTGCGGATCTTGGTAGTTTTAAGCAAGACTTATATGCATGGATGGAGCAATATTTTGAGGAATATGCCTCACCCGTTGGGCGTACAATCTTAAGCGATATTGTGGCGGAAAATGATTCGCCGACCTCTGGTAAGTGTTATGACTTTTTGATTCAACAGTTAGACATTATCCAGCAACGTGCCCAGCAAAGGAATGAAACAAGCATCGAAAATCAACTGATTATTGAAATTGTTATTGCACCGATGTTACATCGGATTCTATTTACCGAACAAGAATCGAGTTTGGACTATATTTACCATTTATTAGCGCGTTTATTTAATTTTGCGGATGTCCTTAAAAACACGACATCCGATTTAGTCAAATAAACAGCTGCAATCATTTCGGCTTTGAGAAAAAATTAAAGCGCGCCTCGAATTAAAGGATAAATATTATCTAGCAGAATTTTCTGTGCCGTTGCATTGGGGTGGATTAAGTCTTTTTGCATCAAACTTTTATTGCCTGCAATTCCATTCATAAAAAACGGATGCATTTTAACTTTGTATTGTTGGCTTAGGGTTTGGTAATTTTTCTCAAAAGCTTGACTATAAGCTGCGCCATAATTCGGTGGAATTTTCATACCCAATAAAATGACCGTGGCTTGGCTGTTCTGGCTTTGTTGAATTAATTGCGCAAGATTTTTATGAATCATTTGTGGCGGTTGACCGCGTAAACCATCATTGCCACCCAACTCAATCACCACGATATCAGGTTTATGGCTTTGTAATAGTTTTGGAAAACGCGCCAACGCACCACTGGTGGTTTCACCACTTACACTGGCATTCACCACATTATGTTGTTTAGGAAATTGTTGGTTTAAGCGTTGCTGTAGCAAGAAAACCCAGCCTTGTTGTGGGCTAATACCATAACCCGCACTTAAGCTATCACCTAAAATCATGATCGTTTTTGCAAAACTACTAACGGGCAACAGACAGAATATGCTAAAAAATAAACAATGAATTAGATTTTTCATCATTTTCAAATTTAACAATTTTTTGATTTGCATATAAGGTACTTTATGATGTCTAAGGTTCAGGATGATTCAACTTCTCCCATCATGCCACAAGTGATAATTTCTGCACAGCAACTTACACAAAAGATAGAATTACCTCATCAAACGCTTACAATTTTTGAAAATCTAAATCTTAATATTTATACAGGTGAACAGGTCGCGATTACTGGACGTTCTGGTTCCGGAAAATCAACTTTATTAGGCATCCTTGCTACTCTCGATCAAGCCAGTGCAGGTCAACTCAGTGTTTGTGGTGAATCAATTGAGCATTTAAATGAAGAACAACGTGCGTTGATTCGACTTCAATATATTGGTTTTGTATTTCAATCTTTCCAGTTGCTCCCACATCTTTCTGCCTTAGAAAATGTGATGTTACCATTACGTTTACAGAAGAATTTTAATTATGCACACGCAGAACAAAAATCTTTAAGTTTATTGGCCAAAGTTGGTTTAGAACGACAAAGCCAGCAAACACCGAAAGTATTGTCTGGTGGGGAGCAACAACGGGTTGCCATTGCACGAGCTTTAATTTCTGACCCCAAAATTATTTTTGCCGACGAACCTACAGGCAATTTAGATGAACATACCGCCTTTGAAATTGAACAACTCTTATTTGATTTAAATAAAGAACTCGGTACAACTTTAGTGCTTGTCACTCACGATTCGCAATTGGCCGCACAGTGCCAACGTCATTATGAATTAAAAGATGGTCAATTGATTGAACATGTGCAAACTCCTCAATCGAATGAGGTGGTGTAATGTTGACCTTGTTTAAACCCTTATTTAGGCAAAGTTTTGCCAGTTCAGGCATATATCTGCTGATTATTGCATTGAGTTTAGCCATTAGTGCGACTACTGCATTAAAGTTTAGCAATGATCAAGTCAAACAAGCAGTGACCTTACAAGCTGCCAAAATGCAAGCTGCAGATTTACAACTTAGTGATACAGATCCAATTGACCAACAATGGATCAAACAGGCTGATGATTTAAAATTAAAACAGTCCCATGTCACCATTTTTGGTTCAATGGCCTCTACACAGGATCAGTTTGTTATGGTCAATGTGAAAGCCATTGACACAGCATTTCCCTTACGTGGTGAATTAAGGATTGCGCCAAAACAAGCCTTACAAAGTGGCGGGGTTTGGCTAAGCAAACGCGCACAAGAATTATTAAAATTAAACCTAGGCGATAGCGTTCAAATTGCCAATGGTCAGTTTAAAGTTACTGGCATCATTGAACATGATTCAAATCAAGAATTAGGCTTTTCTGCCTTTTCGCCAACCGTGATTATCTCTCAAGCAGATGTTGCAAAAACGGGTGCAATTCAAGTTGGAAGTCGGATTGAATATCGTTTGTTGATGGCAGGGGATGCGGAGTCGATTGCAACATATCAGCAATTTTTTAAGACTTTTAAAGCGCAAGAAAAGCAAAATGTGAATCCAAAGATTGCACAAAATTCGGATGCAGATTCAGCTTTAAGTGCACCAAGTGCCACTACATCGACTGAAAATCAGCCAGCAACACACTCACAAACAGATCAATCCATACAAGATCAACAAAATGCGGATAATGAACTAGATGCACAAAGTAATTTAAGACTACGTAATGCAGATGAGGGTAATTCACGCTTACTTAAACCAATTGAAAACCTCGATACTTTCTTACAATTGGCCAATATTCTGACGATTCTTTTATGTGGTTTAGCCATCGCTTTAACCAGTCAGCGTTATGTACAGCAGAACCAAGATCATATTGCACTGATGCGTTGTATGGGGGCAACGAAACGGCAGATTTTTCAAACCTATCTCGGGTTGCTGAGCGTTGTTATTTTAATCGCCATTGTCATTGGCAGTATTTTAGGACTGATTTTAGGTTATTCGTTGTTGCAATTAATGTTGCAGATGATTCCGAACCTAGAGTTGCAATTTTCAATGTTGCAGATGCTGGTTGGTCCTTTGCCTATTGCAATTTTTACCAGTGCAATTGTATTGATAGGATTTATTTTACCGAGCTTGTGGCAACTGTTAAATACACCGCCTATTCGGGTGATACGCCAACAAGAAAAGTCGGCACGTTCAATGTTGTGGATGATGGCTACAGGTTTAGTCAGCTTGATTATTTTTAGTTTGGTCTTGACCGAAAATCTGATACTTACTGCGTTGGTAATGGGTGCAGTCATTGTGTTAACAGCTTTGTTATATGCAGTGGTTTGGATGATTTTAAAGACTTTAAAATCAATGAAAAATAGGCTCTCAGCCTATATCCGAACCCCTTCGCAAACCGCATTGCAAATTACCGCTTTGGCATTGGGTTTAAGTCTGATCACGGTACTTGCTGTATTGAGAACTGATTTATTAGAGCGTTGGCAGCAACAATTGCCTGAAGGAACGCCTAACCAGTTTATTTATGGTCTACCACCATTTGAACTGGATGCCTTTAAGCAACAATTAGCACAGCAACAATGGAAAAGTACACCGTTATATCCCAATGTAAAAGGGCGCTTATTGGCAAAAAATGGTCAAGCTTTTCCTGCCCAATTGGTAAAAACCAATAATTCTTTACGTCGTGAGTTAAATCTCACCCAAGCAGATCATTATCCACAAGATAATATTATTGTTGCGGGAAATGCTCAATTAACTCAAATTGGGCAGGTATCTGTAGAGGCCAAATTGGCTGAAGAATTGGGCATTAAAATTGGTGATCGTTTAACCTTTAGTTTGCCTGAGGGAAATTTGGACGCGCAAGTTGTGAATTTGCGTACCGTGGAATGGCAAAGCTTTAGTCCAAACTTTTTCTTTATTTTTACTCCAAAGACGTTGGATGAAAACGCAGGCAGCTACTTAGGGAGTTTTTATGTGCCACCGAGTGAAAAAATCAAGATGGTTAATCTGATTCAGCAATTTTCCAATACGGTATTTATTGACGTCACTTTAATTTTTGATGAAATTAAAAACTTGGTTTCTGTGTTGGTCAAAATCATTACAGTTTTGGCAGTATTGGTAAGTTTATCTGGTTTTTTGGTGCTGATCGCCTGTATCAATTTGCTGATGGATGAACGTAAAAAAGAAGTGGCATTGTTACGTTCTTTTGGTAGTTCAAAGCGTCAGTTAAAAAATATGATGAGTTTTGAAATCGGTTTTATTGGATTATTGGCGGGGATTGTTTCCTGTTTCTTTGCAGAGGTGATTAGTGCAGTTGTCAGTTATCGTATGGAAATGGTGGTGCAATTACATTGGGAAATTTGGTTGATTTTACCAATTTCGATGGCAGTGTTGTGCGCATTGATTGGACGTTACCGATTGAGCTATTTATCTGAAATCCCACCATTGCAAAGTCTAAGAGAGTTGAATTAAACCGCTTTGTTTAAGTGGTTTTATTTGACTGTTTAATCTCAGTTGAGCCTTTAAAAGGCTGCCCAGTGAAGACAGTAAATTAAAAAATGGCAACCTAATAGGTCGCCATTTTTTATGCTTCTTGAATTCAGTGTACTCTGTAATGTTTTATTACGGCATAGACAAGCTATTTTAGAGATTAAAAGTTTAATTGCTCACGCATTTGTGCAATGGCTTGTTGCCAAAGTGGGCTAAGTGGTCCAACGAGATGCTGGCAATAGAGATAAACGCCATAGGTTGCTGCAATCCCTAAAATCACAATGATAATATTGGCAGCTTTACCCATTTTGGCACGCTGTGTTGCATACCAAGCCAAAGCCATGACCGCACCCATTAACATCCCACCGATATGGGCAGCATTGTTAATTCCAGAGGCTAAAAAGCCAAAAGCTAAGTTGACCGCAAGTACGGTTAAAAGTGATCTTTTATCTAAAATGAATCTTTGATTCGGGGTAGGTGGGAACAACGATAGTAGTGTCAGTGCACCACCAAGTCCCATTACAGCACCCGATGCACCTGCAGATACATGAGGAAAGAGTTTTTGATCAAAATTTTGCAGCAGTTCGTAGCTATTTCGAATATCCAAATAACCACTTAATAAACTTCCCATGAGTCCAGCAAGGATATAAAGTCCAAGGAAATAAAACTTTCCTAAAGTTTTTTCAGCAACATCACCAAAAATATACAGTGCCCACATATTCATCATTAGATGCAGGATACCGAAGTGAAAAAACATACTGCTGAATAAGCGATATGGTTCCTCTAAGAAGGTTAAAGGTGCATAATCAGCACCCCAACGCAACGCGTCCAATGTTGTCGGGTCAGTAATATTGACACCTGATAAGACTTGGATGGCAAATAAACCGACATTGATGACAATCAGCAATAAGGTTATTTTACCAATAGAATTGGGTTGGCTATAAGTTGAAAGATCTTGATATTTAGACATGCTATTGCTTAGCTTTTTATAGATAGATTCAGCTTAACATGAAACGTCAGAATTTTCGGAGTAAGCAGCTGACATGAAAGCTTTTATTGTTCGTGCTTTGTTAATTGTGGTCAGTATTTTGATCATGATTCAGCTATGGATTTTCTCAAGTTTAATTTATTGGCGTACCCATGATGTAGAAACCACCATGTTTATGCGTTGGACATATCTGTCTGATTTTGAGCCGATTCAACATCAATGGCGCGACTATGACAAGATCAGTGATAATTTTAAACATGCAATTGTCGCTGCTGAAGATGCTAAATTTCTCGATCATCATGGTTTCGACTGGGATGGTATTGAAAATGCACTACAACGTAATCTAAAAAAAGACAAAGTAGTCGCTGGTGGTTCAACGATTTCTCAACAATTGGCTAAAAATTTATTCTTCTATAATCGTCGCTCATTTATCCGCAAAGGTCAGGAAGCGATTGCCACCACCATGATGGAGCGGATGTGGACTAAACAGCGCATTTTAGAAGTCTATATGAACTCTGTTGAATTTGGTGATCATATCTATGGTGTTGAAGCTGCATCACAACATTACTTTTCTAAGAGTGCGGCAAGTTTAAGTCGTGAGCAGGCCGCATTTTTAGCGGTGATTTTAACCAATCCGAAGTATTATCAAAAAAATCGTGATGATTCTAAGCTTCAATACCGTAAGCGTTTGGTTTTGAAGTATATGCGTTATACCCGTATTCCAGATTGACACTAAATAAATGAATTTAAAAAAGCACAAATTGATGTGCTTTTTTTATGAAATTGTCATAAATTTGAAGCATACTAGAATTAAGACATTTTTTTTGATGCAGGTTTATTGCATGAATACCGCAGTGACGACAACAACACCTACAGAATATTCTTATAATGAACGATATATAAATCGTGAGCTTTCAATTTTAGATTTCCATTTACGTGTTTTAGAGCAAGCCGTTGATCCTTTACACCCCTTGCTTGAACGTATGAATTTCTTGTTGATCTTTTCTCGTAATATGGATGAATTTTTTGAAATCCGTGTTGCAGGAATGATGGAGCAATTAACTTTAGGGAATGAAAGTCGTTCACCAGATGGTTTGACGCCAAAACAAGTTTTAGACCAAATCTCTAAAACTGCACATGAAGCGATTGAGCGTCAGTACCGTATTCTTAATGAAGAAATTTTTCCTAAGTTACGTGAAGAAGACATTTGTTTTTTACGTCGTGGCGAGTTAACGCCTGCACAATCTGTGTGGATTAAAAAATATTTCCAAGAACAAGTTGCACCAGTACTTACCCCAATTAGCCTTGATCCTGCACATCCATTCCCACGACTGGTCAATAAAAGCTTAAACTTTATTGTGACTCTAGAAGGGAAAGACGCATTTGGTCGACAAATTGATTTAGCAGTTGTACCAGCACCACGTTCGCTTCCTCGTGTAGTGCGTTTACCTGATGAGCTTACAGGCGGTAAAGAACATTTTGTGATGTTGTCTGCGATTATTCATGAGCATGTATCGGATTTGTTCCCTGGGATGACAGCTACAGGTTGTTATCAGTTCCGTGTCACACGTAATGCGGATTTGGCGCTGAATGAAGATGTAGAAGACTTAGCCAAAGCATTGAAAGGCGAATTGAGTTCACGTCGTTTTGGCCGTGCAGTACGTTTAGAAGTGACAGAAAACTGTCCAAAACATATTTATGAATACTTGCTTGAAGAATTTGATCTAGAACAAGAACAACTTTATAAAGTGGATGGGCCAGTAAATCTGGCACGTCTTGTGTCAAATTTTAAACGTCCACATATGCGTTATGATTCGCATGTACCCGCGATTCCAAAAGTATTGAAAAAGTCTGAAAATATTTTTTCAGCAATGCAAAAACAAGACATTCTCTTACACCATCCATTTGAATCATTTGCACCAGTTATTAACTTGTTGCGTGAAGCTGCACGTGATCCCCAAGTGCTAGCGATCAAACAAACCTTATATCGTAGTGGTGCTGACTCTGAAATTGTTCAGGTACTTGCAGAAGCGGCACGTAATGGTAAAGAAGTCACTGCTGTGATTGAGTTACGGGCGCGTTTTGATGAAGAATCAAATATCGCCGTTGCCAATGTATTACAAGAGGCGGGTGCTGTTGTGGTTTATGGCATCGTGGGCTATAAAACGCACGCCAAAATGATCTTGGTGGTACGCCGTGAAAATAATAAGTTAGTACGTTATGTGCATTTGGGTACGGGTAACTACCATGCAACAAATGCTCGTATTTATACCGATTATGGTTTGCTCACTACAGATAAAGAGCTCTGCGAAGATGTACATCGTATTTTTCAAGAATTGACTGGTATGGGGAAAATGGCAAAGTTGAAAAAACTGTTACATGCGCCGTTTACTCTTCATGCTCAGTTAATTGCTTTTATTGATGATGAAATTGCCAATGCCAAAGCGGGCAAGCCTGCACAAATTATTGTTAAAGTTAACGCGTTAACTGAAGTTCAATTGATCAATAAATTATATGAAGCTTCGCAAGCAGGGGTACAAATTGATCTGATTATTCGCTCAATTTGCTGTTTACGTCCAGGGTTACCAAATCTGTCTGAAAATATTCGAGTTCGTTCAATTGTCGGGCGTTTCTTAGAACATACCCGTGTCTATTATTTCGGAAATAATGGCAATCCACGTATATACTGTTCCAGTGCAGACTGGATGGATCGTAATTTATTTAATCGTGTAGAAGTGTGCTTCCCGATCGAAGATCCAGCATTAAAAAAACGCATTTACCAGCAAGGTTTAGTCAATTACTTAAAAGACAATATCCGCGCTTGGCTATTGCAAGGCGATGGGACTTGGACTCGTGTGCAACCTAAAGAAGGCGAGGCAATTTACAATGCTCAACAAACTTTGCTTGAGCACTTTGTAAATGGTTAAGCCAAGATAATCTGATTGTCTTAAGCCCGATTAAAATTAATCGGGCTTTTTTGTATCAGTCAGTCGGATTTTAATGAAATTGAATGACTTGGTTATTTTAGATTTAAGCTTTTTTAAATCAGCAATCAACGCTTCTAATAAAGCATTGAAGTTCTTAAATACTAGGATGACTTAAGCTGTTGTGGTTTTAAACTCGATAAAATTGCAGGTAGTGCAATTAAATAAATCATCGCGACAACCAACCATATAGCGCCAGTCCATCGTGTTTGGAAATGAAAGTAAAATGTAGAAAACAATAAGGGGGCAATAATCGAGGCTAGACTAATGGTTGAGGCGATAACACCTTGAAACTGTCCTTGCTGTGCAGCTGGGATTTTTTGTGAAACAATAGCTTGTAGTGCAGGAGTACCAATACTTCCTAGGGCAAAGATCGGCATGATTGCAAAAATGATCCAAGCGTGTTGGGTAAAAGCCATGATGATTAATGCCATACATATACATGCCAGACCAATCAGCACGGTATTTCTTTCACCAAAATATCGGACGGCATGTTGAGGTATAAATGACTGAACCAGTACTTGGCATAAACCAAAAGTGCCTAAAGAAAGACCAACCCAAAATGTATTCCATTTAAAGGTATCATGTCCCCAAAGTGCCCAGCAGACACCATAAGCTTCACCGCAGGCGCTAAACAGAAAAAATATCAGTAAAATGGGCAGTATATTTTTTTGAGCAAGGATAAAACTAAGACTTTTAAATGGATTCATTTCTAAACTGGAAAGTAAAGAAATCGCAGGTCGAGAAATGGTGGGTAAAGGATTGTTGCTTTGGGATTCAGGGAGTAGCCAGAATGCGATAAGCAAGTTAACTGTTGTTAAAATTGCCGCAACGAAAAAAGGTAGCCGTAACCAATACCCGCCCAATAATCCACCGAGGATAGGACCGAGAATAAATCCTATACCAAACATGGCACTCATTAAACCGAAGTATTTTGCTCGATTTTCTTCTGACGTGGTATCAACGATATAGGCTGAAGCCACGGACATATTGGCACTACTTATTCCAGCAATGATTCGTCCAATGAACAGCAAGATAAGAGAGGGTGAGCAAGCAAGAAAAAAATAGTTGATTGCAGAACCCGCAAGTGAAATCAGCAAAACAGGTCTTCGACCAATGCGGTCACTCAAAGCACCTAAGATCGGGGAGAACATAAATTGCATAAGCGCATACAGGCTTAGGAAAACCCCCATTAACAAGGCAACGTTATGCTGATGGCTTAGGTCTTTCAGTAGTGAGGGAAACAGAGGGAATACGATGCCAATGCCAATTGCATCTAAGACAATCGTTGAAAAAATAATATATAAAGGTCGGTTCATACGCGTCCTATCGAAAATTCAGGCACAGAAAACTGTGAAAACCTGTTAACGATGCTTGGAAGATTCAAGCCCTGTGGAACGCTGACCAATGCAAAGGATTGGATATGTGTCGACGAGATGGATGCATGCTTTTTAAAACAAGCTGAGGATAGGTCGATTTTTCGCGATTTTCATCGTAACAATACATACAAAAATAAGCGAGTATTTTGTACTGCTCAAATATTATCATTCTTGATCTAGTAAAAACAAGATCGTTTTAATTTTGCTTATGCTGAGGTGATCTATAGACTTTTTAGATCTTCAATAAAAAAGGAGTCAATCATGACTCCTTTTCAGTATTGGAAAATTAACGTAAATTTGGCGTGATTTTTTGAAGAATTTGTACCAACACATCAAATTCACTTTGTAGCGGTGTACTTTTACGTGTAACCAAAGCCAAAGTGCGTGAAGGCGCATTCTCAATAGGTTTAACCACAATCTGATCATTGTTTTTCAGCATATGTGCATGAATTGCAATCTCAGGAAGCAGTGTATAGCCTAAGTTTGAACTGACCATTTCCACTAAAGTTGGCAATGAGCTTGCTTTTAAACGGTGATCATTTTTACGCTCACCGATTGGGCAAACACTTAAGGTATGATCACGTAAGCAATGACCTTCTTCAAGGAGCATGAGATGAGAAAGATCTAAATCATCTAAGCTTCTTGCATTCATCGCATTTTGATCTGCTTTATTGCAGACTAAGAATAAATCTTCTTTCGCAATTTCAGCAACTTTCAAACCACGTGTGTCGAATGGTAAAGCCAGCATGATCACATCTAGATTGCCATGCTCAAGTTTTTCAACAATTTTTTCACTTTGTGCTTCATGCAGATGCAACTGAATTTTTGGAAGTTGTTTATGCACTTCTTCCAAAAGCTGCGACAAAATGAAAGGGGCGATGGTTGGAATAATCCCTAAATGCAAATCACCAGTTAACGGTTCACTCATTTCTCGACTTAACCGCATCAAGTCCTGAGCATCGGCGAGTAGAACACGGGCTCGGGCAACAACTTGCTCACCTAGAGGAGTTAAACGTACGTTTTGGCGATCACGTTCTACGAGTACGCCACCCAATAAACGTTCTAACTCCATGATTCCACCAGATAAAGTAGATTGAGTTACAAACGAACGGCGCGCTGCTTCAGTGAAGTGCAGCGTCTCAGACAGTGTCACTAAATATGACAACTGTCTTAGGGATGGTAATGCAGCCATAGTGTCCTAATGCTTATGATTTAAAATGATGTGCAAATAAGCCGCTAAGTTGAGGAACAAAATGCGGTGGGATATCATGCCCCATTCCCTCAATTAATTCAAATTTAGCGCCTGAAATTGCTTTAGCAACTGCCTTACCATGACTTGGAGGTAGTAACCGATCTTTAGAGCCATGTAACACTAAAGTTGGCTTTTTGATCTGCTTATCCAATTTAAGTAAGGAACCTGTACATAATATTGCTAAAAACTGTTGAAGTACACCCGCTGGGTGATAACTACGACGATATAATTTACGTGCAGTTTGAATTGCTTCAACTTGGTTGATATAACCAGGTGAACCAATCATATGAAATACCTTCAAGGAATGATTCACAATCCCTTCTTCATCACGTGATTCAGGTTTACCGATAAGACTAAAGAGTTGTTTTGGAAACGGTGGTGGTAGCAAAGGTTGATTATTACTGGTAAAGAGTAATCCGACTTTATCAATTTTCTCAGGATATTTTGCTGCTAAAATTTGAGAAATCATCCCCCCCATTGAAGCACCCAAAATATGTGGTTTTTCAATGCCTAAACGATCAATTAATAATGCAACATCATCCGCCATATCAAATAAGTTATAAGGCGCGCCGTCATTTGGTAAGCCCAAAGCAAAGCGACCCATCAGCTTATAAGAGTTTAAACGTGGACCTTGGTGGCGAATTTTTGAAGATAAGCCAATATCACGATTATCAAAGCGGATCACATGAAAGCCTTGATCAATCAGTGATTTACAAAAAAAATCAGGCCAAAATAACATTTGCGCACCCAAACCCATAATCAACAGAATGGTCGGGTGTTGTGGATTTCCACCAGTTTCAACATGAAGCTGAATACCATTACCTAAGTCGACTTTGGTTTCATTCATGAACGAGGCATAAGGTGAAACTTGAAATTGAAGTGCGCTATTCATTGTTATTTTCCTAAGCAAGGATATTCTTTGATTAAAAAATATCCTTGCTATTAAAACCTTAAACGGATGCAGGAATCAAGTCTGGAACCAGTTTTGTTAAAGTTAAACGCTGTTTTCCAGCAGTTGCACCTAACAATACAAAACCACGTAAGGTACCTTCAGCATCTGTTGCTTTAGATAACATCCCATCTTCAAACTCTTCATTCTCCCATGTAACATCTACATCAATTGGAGCTGGAAGTACAGTCAAAGGTGCAGCTGGGGTTTTCACCGCGACTGGCATTGCAGGGTAGTGTACAGTGGTGGTTTGTCCACTCAAGGTTTTGGCTAATGCACGCGCTTGTTGCATGATTGGCATGACAAATGGCAAGAGTGTTCCATTCACTTCGGCACAGTCACCGATGGCAAAAATATCTGCTTGACTGGTTTCGAGCAAGGTGTTGGTAATGACACCACGACTGGTGTTGATTTCCGTAGCTTTAGCCAAGGCAATATTAGGTTGTAAGCCAATTGCAGAAAGCACAACATCCGCGAGCAAGGATTGACCACTGGCCAATGAAACGATATAACCACGCTCAGATTTAGAAACTTTTTCTACAGTGGTACCCAAGGCAAATTTAATTCCTGATTGTTCAAGATTGTCTTTAAATGCTTGTGCAACATGATTAGGCAATAAACGCCCTAAAGGTTGTGGTGCTAAGTCGATCACCGTAACCTGATGCCCAGTATTTTGTAAATCATTGGCAAATTCACAACCAATTAAGCCCGCGCCTAAAATCACCACACGTTTGTTGCCACATTCACCCGTGCTGCAATTGTCTAAAGTTTCACGGAATGCTCGATAGTCAATTAGTGAGTTAACCACATGAATATCATCACTCCCATCACCAGCAATCGCTAATCGAATCGGATTTGCGCCCACGGCAAGAATAAGTTTTGAGTAGCCTAGAGTTGAAGATTGTCCATCTTTTTCAAGGGTTAATTCATGTTTCTCTACATCAATATTTTTAACCCATGTCTCTTTTTCAATCCGCATGTTCAGTTGGGCGCTCATCTTTTCAGCATCGCCTAAACCAATTTGTTCAGGTGCTTTTTTCCCAACTAATGCATTAGATAGGGTCGGTTTTGCATAATTCACCGCATCATCTGCGCAAATCATCACCAATTCCTGTTCGGTGTTTAACTTACGAAATTCTCTTGCAAGGGTATAACCCGCCATGCCAGAACCTATGATGATAATCGGTTGCATATCTTTCTCCATACCTGTTTCAAATTTAGCGGTGAATTGAGTAATTTTGTAGTGTTGAAAATAAATGTAAAAAGACCATGTGAACATGGTCTTTACGCAATATCTTAGATTTCGACCATTTCAAAGTCTGCTTTAGAAACACCGCAGTCTGGGCATGTCCAGTCATCAGGAATATCTTCCCACTTGGTACCTGCTGCGATGCCATCTTGTGGCCAACCTTCTGCTTCGTCATAAATCCAACCACAAACGATGCATTGATATTTCTTCATCTGATTCTCCGATATCTGACAGATGTTATGTTTTTTCTGTCAGTTAAATTCCTTCTGCTGCTTGACTCAAATAATATGCAAATAAAATGTGTACATATTCCTCTAAATTCTTACGCAGTTCTGTATCTAAAGTAAAGTAAATATCGGAGTTTATCTAACTAATCTCAAAGCTGAATGGCAGCTCAGGACAAAAGCGATGTTTATTATGCCAACTTTGTCAGACAATTTTAATTATAATCATGTCGCTACAAGGGATGAGTACTGCTATAAATGTTTAAATTTTTTGTATTTAGACCAAGGTTAGATGAATATTTTAGACAATAATATTAAGCTAGAGTCAGTATGTTATATAGCCATTATTTTGTGTGAAAATGGACTTAATAAATTCAATAACTTAGGGTGATTTCAATAGAGGGTAGATAGCGAACTGCTGTCTATTTTGACTAAAAAACGTTAAAATTCGCATATTATTTATTTTTTAAATCTCTCCCTATGATCAACATATCTACTGCTTTGTGGTCAAATATCCGTGCTGTCCCGAATTTTCCAAAACCAGGTATTTGTTTTTATGATTTAACCCCATTGTTTATGAACAATCTTGTGGAGTTAACCGATGCATTGATTGCAAGTATTCCAGTAAAACAATTAAATGCAGTGGATAGTTTTGTTGCAGTTGAGGCGCGAGGTTTTGTTTTAGCAAGCTTATTGGCACAGCGTACGGGCAAAGGTTTATTACTGGTTCGTAAAGCAGGTAAGTTACCACCCCCAGTGATTGGTGTAGGCTATAGCTTAGAATATGGTTTAGATCGCTTGGAAATGTCAGCTGATATCAAAGCACAGAAAGTGATTATTGTAGATGATGTATTGGCTACAGGTGGTACTTTAAAAGCAGTCAATCAATTAATGCATAAATGTCAACACACCGTATTGGGTGCGAGTGTTTTTCTTAATCTAACTGATTTACATAAAGATCTTGATTTAAAGATTTGGTCAGTGCTTGATGAGCATTCAAAGCCAGTTGAACAAGCGGTTGCTTAAAGGCAATAACAGGTTAAGTTTTCGAACTCAATTTTTGTCATTGAATACTTAAATCATTTTGTTTGTCTGTCTCGTCGTGAAAAAAGCCTTGTAAATACAAGGCTTTTTTATGCCAAGTACGCCAATTTGTGCTTTGCTGATTTTTTTCAAGCAATAAAGGTTTGTTCCATATATTCAATTAAATGATTTAAGTTTTCAGGTTGGACTAAACGATGATGTCCACCTTCAACAGCTTCAATCTGCATATAGGATTCTAGTTGCTCAACTACTTTATACATATCTAAAACCTCATCACCAAGCTCCAGATAAGCAATCTGTGGTATATCATGGTCTAAATCATGTTCATCAATCGCTACATAATCCTCACGGAAATCTGGATCTAAGCTTGGATTTGCAATGATTGCAGGAATTCGATGTTGTTGTGACATTTTTAATGCCCAATATCCCCCTAAACTATGACCTACCAATAAATCGGGTTTAATTTTTTCGATAATATCTTGATAGAAACATTCAACCGTTTTGTAGTTAAGGTTACGGTAATCCACATCAATGCAGTATTTTTTTTCAGCATTTATTGCATGGAATTTTGTCGATTCTTTGGAAGAATCTAGTCCATGTAAAAATAAAATTTTAGAATGGATATTCTTCATTGTTATCGTTTTCATATGGTCTTTCTTTATTGAGCAAAGGTAGAAATTGAATAAAGCTAGAAAAAGTTATCAACGGATTTAAAATTTTCCATCTAACTATTTTTATATTCAAATATTCTACTTAGCTGCACTTTTTTAAAAACTTAGATTTTGGTCTAAGAGTATTATGTAACAGATCAATATGCTTGTTATTTATTGTTTAACATATTGAATGTTTAGGTTTAAATTTTTTAGGTTATGGATTTTTATTAACAAAAATTAATCATTCTGGGTTTTTATTGTACTAAGCTATAGATTGGATTAATAAAATAAGAGAAACAAATGATTACTTTAAGCTACGACATTGTCATTCAAGCGAATGCACAAACAGTATGGAATATCCTTTGGGATACGCATACTTATTCAAAATGGACCCAACCATTTTCTGAAACTTCGCAGATGCAGTCTGACTGGAAAGTTGGCGGGGAAACCTTATTTCAAGATGCCAGTGGCAATGGCATGGTCGCCACCATTGTAGAGTTGGAGCAGTTTAAAAAAGTGGTATTTAAACATTTGGGTGTTTTGAAAAATGGTGTTTTAGATTCAACAAGTGAAGATGTTGAAAGTTGGAGTGGCTCTTTAGAAAAATATTTCTTAAATGATCAGGATGCAACAACCACATTGTCTGCTGAAATAGAAACCTCTGAGGAATATAAGGACATGATGGATCGTGCTTTCCAGCAAGGGTTTGCCATAGTCAAATCATTGGCTGAACAAAACCATTGAGAAACTTTGCGCTTACTGCGTAGCTTAGCCCTAATGTTTTTTCTCATTATTTAATGGCATTGAATGATCAGTGGTTGTTCAATAGAAAATGATTTTGCCACACCATTTTCATTACGTGGTTGGAAGCGAATTTTTTCTAGTAAGGGTTGGAGTATTGATTTCATATGTTCGTGAATTAAAGGGGGGTAGCGGATATTAAGGATTTGCCCTTGTGCCTCTACTAAAAATTTTGCTGAGAGCAAGATATTACCTTGTTGATCAAATTTAATTTTATTCTGAGATGGCGTCTTACTTTGAGTACAAAAAGGTTCTAAAGCGCTTTGTAGTTGTGAGAAGTTAGGTTTTATGGCGTATTGGACGGTGGTGGGAAATTTAATAAACAGAATGTATTTTCCATAATATTATTTTGTTTTTACGATGTTTTGCTCATCAAAATTAAGCGCTTTATTTTTAAAATCATTAGTGACCTGTGGTAATTGATCTAGAGTGAGTTTTTTTGCCAGTTCTAAAGCCCTTAAATTGAGTACTTTTTGAGTGAGGTGTGGATTCATTAATTTGACTTGGCTTTGCAGACTAGTTCGATTTGGAGTGATTTCTAATTGCCAAATATAATCTTGATTATTGAGATTGGTACTTTCAATTTTTATGGGAAGATCTTTTTGAGTATTGCTCATAACAATGATTTGCTCGGCTCCAACTACAGTTGAAAATGACAAAACATTGAAAAGAATGATACTTTGGGCGAATCTTTGCCAGTATTTACTCATGATTTTTAATTTTTAAATGGTTCGTAGAGTTATATTCATACGCATTATGTTGTAAATCTGCTATGCTATGCAACTTCCGTTTTTTAATATAATCGAGGCAGAGATGACGCAACATAACGCTCAATCGACTTCTGAACAACACATTTCCGAAAACGATTTAATTGCACAGCGTCATGCCAAGTTAAAGCAAATTCAAGATCACGCCAAGGAAACAGGTGTTAGCGCATGGCCAAACACATTTAAACGTGAGCATTATGCGCAAGATCTACAAGAACAATTTGCAGATCAATCTAAAGAACAAATCGAAGCAGGCGAGCAAGTTCACGTATCTGTAGCGGGTCGTGTGATGTTGAATCGTGGTTCATTTATCGTGATTCAAGACATGACGGGCCGTATTCAATTATATGTGCCACGCAAAGAGCTTGCACCAGAAGTTTTAGAAACTGTAAAAAGTCTAGATCTTGGTGATATTATTGCTGTACAAGGTTATATCGGTCGTTCTGGCAAAGGTGATTTATATGTTCATATTGAACATTTTGAATTATTGACGAAATCTCTTCGTCCACTTCCAGACAAGTTTCATGGTTTGAATGACACAGAAGTAAAATACCGTAAACGTTATTTAGACTTAATTGTGAATGAAGAAACACGTAAAACTTTTGAAATTCGTGCAAAAGTTGTGTCTGGTATTCGCAACTATCTCATTAATGAACGTTTTATGGAAGTTGAAACTCCGATGATGCATGTGATTCCAGGTGGTGCGTCAGCGCGTCCATTTGAAACACATCATAATGCATTAGATATGCCATTATTCTTGCGTATTGCACCTGAGCTTTACTTAAAACGTTTGGTTGTTGGTGGATTTGAGCGTGTATTTGAAATTAACCGTAACTTCCGTAACGAAGGTGTTTCAACGCGTCATAACCCTGAATTTACGATGATTGAATTCTATCAAGCTTATGCTGATTACAAAGATCTTATGGCTTTGACTGAAGGTATGCTAGAAAAATTAGCAATCGACATCTTGGGCTCAACGGATGTTCCTTATGGTGAAGAAGTGTATAGCTTCAAAGGCCCATTTAAGAAAATCTCGATGTTTGATGCGATTCTTGAGCATAACCCAAATTTCACTGCTGAAAATGTTTCGGATCGTGAATTCTTGGCAACATTTATTCGTGAAGAGTTAAAAGAGCAAGTTAAACCAGGTTTTGGTTTAGGTCGATTACAAACGATCGTATTTGAAGAAACTGTTGAAACTCAATTACGTCAGCCGACATTTATCACAGAATATCCTGCGGAAACTTCCCCGTTAGCGCGCCGAAATGATGATAATCCGCATATCACTGACCGTTTCGAATTCTTTATCGGTGGTCGTGAGTTGGCAAATGGTTTCTCGGAATTAAATGATCCAATTGACCAAGCTGAACGCTTCCAAGCGCAAGTTGCTGAAAAAGATGCGGGCGATGATGAAGCAATGCATTTCGATGCTGACTTTATTGAAGCATTAGAATACGGTTTACCTCCTACAGCAGGTGAAGGTATTGGTATCGATCGTTTGGTGATGTTATTTGCCAATGCAGCAAGTATCCGTGATGTGATCTTATTCCCACATATGCGTCATAAAAATTAATTTATGATGTTATAAAAGATGTTGTAAAAAAAGCCACTGAATTCAGTGGCTTTTTTTTGCTTAGACAATCAGGGCATTTTAGAAATGAAATACGCCTAAACCATTTTTAATTTCATCTAAAGTATCTTGAGTGATGATACGGCATTTTTCCGTACCAGTTTTTAAGATATCCATGATGTAATCTGGATCTTTGGCAAGTTCCATACGACGTTCACGAATTGGTGTAATCAACTCTTTTAACACACCTTCAAGACGTTTTTTCACAGTACCGTCACCTAAACCACCACGACGATAATGTGCTTTAAGTTCTTCAACTTCTTCTTTATTTGGATCAAAAGCATCTAAATAGGTAAATACAATATTTCCTTCAACCTGACCAGGATCTTCAATACGCAGATGGTTTGGGTCGGTATACATTGCATTGACTGCTTTTTTGATGTCTTTATCGGTTGCATCTAATACAATGGTATTGCCCAATGATTTCGACATTTTTGCTTTACCATCGAAGCCAGGTAAACGGCTCATGTTAGATAAAAGCGCTTTACACTCTGGTAAAACCTCTTGTCCAATTTGACGGTTTAAACGCCGAACAATTTCATTGGTCTGTTCGATCATTGGAATTTGGTCTTCGCCAACTGGCACGACAGTGGCTTTAAATGCAGTAATATCGGCAGCTTGTGCAACAGGGTAGCAAAGAAAACCAGCTGGAATGTCACGCTCAAAACCACGTAATTGAATTTCAGCTTTGATGGTTGGGTTACGTTCTAAACGTGAAACCGTCACAAAGTTTAAATACAACATGGTGAGTTCATTCAACGCGGGTAAACAAGATTGAACACAGATTGTAGTTTTTGTTGGGTCAATGCCGACTGCTAAATAGTCTGTTGCTACTTCAAGAATATTACGACGAACTTTTTCAAAGTTATCCGCATTATCTGTTAAAGCTTGAGCATCTGCGAGAAGGAGGTGTTGATGATGAGAATCTTGTAAGCCTACTCGTGAGCGCAAAGAACCTACAAAATGTCCCAAATGTAGTTGTCCAGTAGGACGGTCGCCTGTCAAAATCACAGGACGATTATCTTGATTCGTCATTATCGCTTCCAAAGTCTTTATATAGACAGTCGTGTTTTATGAATGGGCACTATTGTACGAGATAATTTATTTTAATGTCAGCGAAAAATGGTGTAGAACCAATTTTTATCAATAAATGTGAAAATCTACAAAATTTTATATAGAAAAATGAATTTTCACTTTAAAATGACAGGATAACTAAAATTTTGGATAAAAAATGGCAAGTAGTCTATTAATATTATTAGATGATATCGCAGCGGTACTCGATGATGTTGCAGTCATGAGTAAAATGGCGGCTAAAAAAACTGCGGGTGTTTTAGGTGATGATTTAGCACTGAACGCACAACAAGTGAGTGGTGTAAGAGCAGAGCGTGAACTTCCTGTGGTTTGGGGTGTCGCGAAAGGCTCATTTATCAATAAATTAATTTTAGTACCTTTGGCTTTGTTGATCAGTGTAGTTGCACCATGGTTGATTAACCCATTGTTGATGATTGGTGGTCTGTTTCTTTGCTATGAAGGTGTTGAAAAAGTTCTACATAGTTTGCAGCATAAAAAAGCCAAAACAGGTGAAGCTGCGCAAGAGGAATTTGAACAAATTGAAACTGATTTAGCCACATTTGAAAAAGATAAAATTAAAGGCGCAATACGTACAGACTTTATTCTCTCTGCTGAAATTGTGGTGATTTCTTTAGGCACTGTTGCGGCTGCAACATTTGGTACCAAAGTGATGGTGCTATCTGTCATCGCAATTTTAATGACCGTCGGTGTCTATGGCTTTGTCGCCATGATTGTAAAGATTGATGATTTAGGTTTGTATTTAACCCAACAAACATCAAATGTTAAACAAAGCATTGGCCGTGGTTTACTGGTATTTGCACCAAAGTTAATGAAGACTTTAACAATTGTTGGAACCATTGCAATGTTCCTTGTCGGTGGGGGGATCATCACCCATGCTGTTTCAACTTTGCATCATTGGTCAGAAGAAGCCGTTGATCATATTCAACATATTCCAACCGTTGGTAGTGTTATTGGTGCATTAACACCAACGTTAATCAATTTACTGATTGGTATCGTAGCCGGCTTAGCTGTGGTATTGGTTGTTGGACTTATTCAAAAAGTTCGTGGTAAATCAACTACTGCATAAATGCAAAGCACATTCTAAATGATAGCCAATATAAAATAAAAGGACCGATCTATGCGTTGGAAAGGACGTAGAGAAAGTGATAATGTCGAAGATCGCCGTGGTGGTGGTGGCGTAAAAGCGGGTGGGATTAGTATACTAGGCTTAATCGTCGCTTTTGTTGCATGGAAATTCTTTGGTGTTGACCCACAGCAAGCCTATCAAGCGACTAAACAGGTGACTTCGGCTGGTGTAAGTCAAAATTCTGCACCGACGAATTTAACCCCTGAACAGCAGGAAACCTCATCTTTTGTTAAAACGGTTTTGGCAGATACCGAAGATACCTGGAAGCCAATTTTCCAACAACAAGGTGTACAGTATGTTTCACCTAAGCTGGTGATGTTTAGTGGTGCGATACAATCGGGTTGTGGTACGGCTGAATCTGCGATGGGGCCATTTTATTGCCCAGCAGACCAAAAGGTGTATATCGATACCCAGTTCTTTAAAGATATGCGCCAGCAGATGGGTATTTCTGGTGAAAAAAATCAATCTGAGCTTTCAGCTAAAGATGAAGCAGGTGATTTTGCTCAAGCCTATGTGATCGCGCATGAAGTGGGGCACCATGTACAGAATTTATTGGGAATATCATCTCAGGTTCAGCAAGCACGCCAGCGTGCCAGTGAAACTCAGGGCAATCAACTATCAGTTCGTCTAGAATTACAAGCAGACTGTTTAGCTGGGGTCTGGGCCAATCGTACTCAACAACGGACTCAGTTCTTAGAACAGGGTGATATTGAAGAAGCGATGGATGCAGCTGAAAAAATTGGCGATGATTACTTGCAGAAAAAAGCACGGGGTTATGTTGTTCCAGACAGCTTTACCCATGGTACCAGCCAGCAACGTATGCAATGGTTCAATATTGGTATGAATTCTGGTGATATCAATGCATGTGATACTTTTAAATAGATAGCTACTCAGTATTGCGTTAAAAAAGGGAACATCATGTTCTCTTTTTTTCTGAATCAATTTTTTCAAGCATTTTTTATGTTAAAAAATATAACCAGTAATCATCATATTTCAGTTTTTTTTGTACAATTATCCAGATTGTTAAATGGTCTCTTATTTTATATTTTATAAAAAAATGATTGAGTGTTTGATGTGCATTTAAATTAAAAATCTAAACAGGTTTCTGATGGGTAACTATTTCTTTCTTCAGGTCTTTACAGTCATTTTTGCGCTTTCTATCGCGACTACAATTTTTAATAAGCGAATATTAGGTTTCCCTCAAGCCATCGGTGTTCCCATTGTCTCTGCAATTTTTGTCTTTATTTTGCAATGGGGCGCTAGTTTACTTAATGGCAATCAATTTATCTCTATTAATATCCATAATATCGAAGAAGCTGTAAGGCATGTCGATTTTTATGATTTTTTAGTCAATGGCGTTATTTGTTTCATTCTGACATCTTCAGCGCTTAAATTTAAAGTTTCAGATTTAAAAGTTTATTGGAAGCCGATTAGTATATTGGCAACGATTGCCTTACTGCTCTGTGCTGTATTTTTTGCAGGATTGGTCTTTGGCTTTCAGTTTTTGATTGGTAATCCAGTCCCAATTTTAGTTTTATTATTACTGGGTTCAGCATTAGGTGCAACAGATCCGATTGGGATCAAAGGTGTTCTCAGTTCAGTACGAGCGCCACATCATCTCATTGTTAAATTGGAAGGTGAATCCTTATTTAATGATGCGATGTGTATCGCGGTCTTCATGACTTTATTAAATGTCCTTGAAGGTGAGCATTTTAGTTTAGTTGCAACATTACAAACATTCTTATATGAAATTGTGGTTGCGGTCATCATTGGTTGGGCTTTTGGTTTAGGAATCTTGCGTTTATTACGTGGCAAGCATGAGATGGAATCATTGATTCTCACAACTGCGTTATTGGCATGTGGCTCTTATCTTGTTGCATTATTTGCTCATGCATCGGCACCAATTGCTTGTGTAATTGGGGGCTTAATCGTAGGTAATAAGTGGAAAGAAATTTTACAGGATCGTGAGATTCGAGAGGTTAATCATTTTTGGCATACGGTAGAAGGGATTATTAATTCTTTTCTCTTCACACTGATTGGTCTAGAAATCTTTATTTTAGACTTAAGCACAAGTCTGATTCTTGGCGGTATTTTTGCATTCTTTGCATTGCATCTTTCTCGTTTTGCTGCAAATTTCTTAGCTTTTGCATTTTTCCCATCATTTCGCAAAAAGAGTTATAACGGTAGTCTAGCTATTCTTTCGTGGGGAGGGGTTCGTGGAGGAATTTCACTTGCATTGATCCTTGCTGTGGCAAACGTCCCTGAGCTACGTGATTACAGTAGTATTTTAATTGGTTATACCTTCATTAGTGTATTACTTTCAGGTGTGGTCTGTGGGCTGGGTTTACCAGCAGTCATGAATGCATTTTATTACAACCCAAATGAAGAAACACAAGGTTTTAAAGGTTGGTATCAGCGCATGTGCAATAAAATGAATCGTAAAGGTATCAAATATATTGTAGGGGAAGATAACGAAGGACATGAAACCATTACCATTTATAATCCTGAAGCGCTTGTTGACAAGAAAGCTGCAGATGGTGTGGCATCGGTACATCATCCTGAAAAAGCCCAGGAAATGAAGCGATTGGAACATCCTGGTAACTTTTAAACGTAGCGCATTAAGCTAAATGAATAGTTAAGGTATAAAACTGAGCGACTAAAAATTAAATATTTTTAAAGGTTTAGCGCCATAAAAAAGCCAGTAACAATACTGGCTTTTTTATTAGAGCTGTTATTTTGCGTTTTTGACTAAGAAATCGAGGTAAGGTTTCACCAAAAGTTGCTCTTGTTCTAAAATCGGTAAATGCCCGACTCCTTTGAGAATTATCGGCTCTTGTGCATTTTTCAATAAGCCTTTGAGTTCAGCCGCAGCTTCAACATTGATAATTTGATCTTTGTCTCCCCATGCAATCAATACGGGTTGGTCAATAGAGCGTGCTGCAATTGCAAATGAATCTGGGGTAAATAATTTAGACATGACAATCAGTTGTTCAACCAATTTGGTTGTGTTTGCAGATTGGCTGATCATCAATTTTTCTTGGGCATCTTTTAATTCTTTAGGAATAAAAGGAGGCATGCTGGTTGCGATTTTCATTAAACGATCAAAATCGCCTGGTTTACTGACAATCATGTTGCGTAAAGTTGTTGGATCTTTTAAATAAGGCGTATTGGCTGATTTAAACACACCCGCACTATCAATCAGAAATAATGATTTAGTATCGACAGGGTATTGTGCTGCGTAAAGTAATGAAATAGATCCCCCCATAGAGTGACCTGCGACGTTTAAGCCATTGTCTACTTTAATAGCTTCGGCAAAACGACGTAATTTTTCAGTTAGATTAGGCAATGAATAATCAAAATCATTTGGTACCTTACTGTCACCTTGACCTGGAAGATCAGGAATTATTACATGGTAATAAGGGGTTAAATAGCGTGCAACACGATTCCAGTTGTCACGACTTCCTGCAAGTCCATGAACTAACATGATCGTCGGTTTACCTGCTGGCCCACCTTCACTATATGCCCAGTCAATATCACCTACTTTTACACGTTTGGTTTCCATGCCAGCCCACGCTCGTTCTTGTTGCAGCACACTTTGGATGTCAATTGCTGGAGCAGCATAGCTTGTAGTTGATATACCAACTGTTACCACAGAACCCATTGCCAATGCCGTTGATAAAATCAGTTTGTTGAAGATTCCTTTCATCTTTGAATACTCTTGTTGTTGTATTTGATGTACGATTTAAGATTAGTTTATGTACAGTCAAATTACATTTGCCTAAAATGTTTAAAGCTTATTTTCAAAGTCAATTTAACGTTATTTGCCAAGACGATTATGAATATTATTTTTTATTACTTGATTGATCTGAAAAATGTCAAATCATGAGCTCGCTCAGATGATCTTAAGTGTCATCATTCAAATCCCCAAAGGCAAAGTAGCCAGTTATGGTCAAGTGGCTAAATTTGCAGGCTTACCTAAACATGCACGATTGGTTGGGCGTGTCTTAGGACAATTACCTGAAGATCATAATATCCCTTGGTATCGAGTGGTCAATTCACAAGGTCGAATCAGCTTAAAAAAACTGGACGAAAAAGGTATGTGTATTCAGACGATAAAGCTGTTGGCAGAAGATGTGGTTGTTATTGATGGCAAAATAAATTTAAAAAAATATCAATGGATACCATAATTCCTCACTTTCAGATGTAGTGAGGAATCATAAAAGGAATGACAAAAATTATTTAATCACTAAGACTGGGATTTGCAATTCAGTTAATAAACTTTGCGCCACACTGCCCATAATAATTTTTTTTAGCCCCGTACGACCATGTGAGCTGAGAATGACCAAATCAACTTTTAAATCATGTACAGCTTGATTTAAAGTATGCGCAATGTTTTCGCCTTCGAGTAACCGTGTTTCAACTTGAACGCCTTCTGCAGCAAATTGATCTTTAGCTACATTGATATTTGCTTGAATAAATTCACGAGCCCGTTCAATCAGCATATTGCTTTGACCATTTGCCAAATATTCTGATGCAATATAAGGGTCTAAAGTCATCACTTGCACAACCGTGATTTTACTGTTAAATGCTTTTGCAAACTCAACTGCATGTTTCACAACAGATAATGAAGTTTCTGAACCATCAACTGGAACGAGGATATTTTGATAAGCCATGTCTATTTTCCTTATTTTACCGAAAAGCTGAGTTGAATATTTATTACAATTCTAAGTCTATAGAATCATCATAACGTGAATATGAGATGAATAAAACCGAGTAAATGTGTAGGGATAATTCATATAAATATCATAAATTTAATTAAAAGCATTGGCATCAAGTTACATCGTTTTGTTGCTTTTAAATGCAACTAAATAAAAGATAAATCAATCAATAAAATAAAGATCGAGATGCAATCTATCACGATCAAAGTAAAGCTTTAAATGGTTTAAATAAAAGACATACACAATTAAGAAAATATAGAGGCTGAATGAAACAATTGGCAAATTGTAAATCCATTTCTTCCTTTAAAATATTTTAAATATAAATACTGAACAGAATAGAACATTACAATTTAAATCATGGATTAAAAGGAAAAGACAATGGAATATCAAACAATTATCGTCGAAGAAAAAACGAAGCTGGATATTTGAGCTTAAATCAGCCTGAACGCTTTAATAGTTTTACAGCGCAAATCTGCCTTGAAATTGTATAGGCTTTAACATAATTGAAAGATCATACTGGAAGCCGCATTATTGTGATTGCTGCGATTGGAATAGCTTTGCGAGTCTGTATGCAAAATGATTTTACCAGCCCAGTTAAAGTTGAGCAGGATTTGCAAAGATAGGCGGGTTAGTCAGCAGATTTTTTTAAAGGTATTCACGTTTTTTAATGAAAGATAAGCTAAATTTAAAGTACGATAAATGATGTTTATCCTTAAGATTCAAACGATCAAGACATTAAAATGAATGATGTGCTCTGGATTATTCTTTTTCCAACAACAGGCAATTGCGGATCAAATCAAAGCAATTCCACAGATTAAAATGGATACTTAAACAGGTCAGTTCAAGCACATTTTGCACAAAAATAGTATGCTCGACTTTATTAAAATAAGAAATAAAATTACACATAACATAATTTGATTATGTATTGCATAAATCAAAGCTTTCTTGTAGGATAAATTTAGTGTTAAACGTCACTGTAAATGCAGCTTAAACTTAGAGCTTTACGTGGACTAAATTATGGAAAGGAAGAGTTCAAATCAGAATATTTTGTCGATTGACCTAAATACCTGTGATCTTTTCTCGGCATTAAAAAACGGATGAATTTATTCAAATAAGGGAAACTAGATGGATATTTTAGATAACCCATTAGAACTATGTGGCTTTGCTTTTATTGAGTTTGTTTCGACGGAAAATGGATTAGATCAAATCTTTGAAGCAATTGGTTTTGCTAAAGTCGCAAAGCATAAATCAAAAAAAGTTTATTTATGGCGTCAGGGTAATATCAATATTATTTTGAATTATCAACCTGAATCTTATGCATCATTCTTCTTTAAAGAACATGGCCCATCAGCATGTGCAATGGGATTTAGAACACGTGATGCAGCCAAAGCTTTTAAAAATGCAATTGAACTTGGCGCAGAGCCAATGTATTCGCAAGCAGGACCAATGGAATTAAATATCCCCGCGATTAAAGGCATAGGCGGTATGCCAATTTTCTTGGTCGATCGTGATATTTATGAAAATGATTTTGTATTCTTTGATGACGAAAATCGCAACCCACGTGGTGCTGGTTTAAATGAAATTGATCATTTAACCCATAATGTCTATAAAGGGCGTATGGATTATTGGGCAAATTTCTATGAAAAAATCTTTAACTTCCAAGAAATTCGTTACTTTGATATTAAAGGTGAATACACGGGTTTAACCTCTAAGGCGCTGACTGCACCTGATGGGATGATTCGTATTCCTTTGAATGAAGACTCAGACAAAGGCAATGGGCAAATCGCCGAGTTTTTGGCTGACTTTAATGGTGAAGGCATTCAACATATTGCTTTTATTACCGATGACTTAATTTCCACATGGGATAAGTTAAAAGGTTTAGGGCTGAAATTTATGACGGCGCCTCCTGAAACTTATTATGAAATGTTAAAAGATCGTTTACCTGATCATGGTGAACCGACAGAAGAACTGCAAAAGCGTGGTATTCTGTTAGATGGCAATACCAAAGAAGGTCAGAAGAAACTATTATTACAAATTTTTTCTGAAAATATGCTTGGTCCTGTGTTCTTTGAGTTTATCCAGCGTAAAGATGACGATGGTTTCGGTGAAGGCAACTTCAAGGCATTGTTTGAATCAATCGAACGTGACCAAATCCGCCGTGGTGTGTTAGAAGCCAAATAACAAAATCGTATTGAAAGTGAAAAGCCAAGAATTAAATTCTTGGCTTTTCACGATCTTTCGCTAAAAACTTAACGTGTTTGTATGTATTGATTTATCGTAGCAACTTCACGTTTAAATAGTTCAAGTTTTTCACTGCCCGCGTTGACTGGTAAAAACATTTCACTGTCTAATGCAACAATGCAAAACTCCATTGCAAGATGCGCATTGAAAATAGGTAAACCCACAGCATTGATGCCAACAAGTAAGTCTCCTTGAGCAATCGCCATACCTTGTTGTAAAGTATTTTCTTTTAAAACAAGAAATTCATCCCAATTGTTTGGTTTAATTTGAATATGATTGAGTGCTACTTTTTCCCATTCTGAGTGCATTAATGGTTTAATTACTGCTTCAGGCAAATATGAGGCAAAAACCCGCCCAGCAGCCGAATTGACTAAGGGCATGATCGAACCTACTTTGGTCACAATTGAAATCGGATGATTTGATTCAATCGACTGTACAACTAAAGGGCCTTTAGGTGACCATTTGCTGATTTGAATACCACAACCAATTTTACTTTGTAGTTCATAAATAAGATGCTGAACAAGTTGTAAAACATCTGTGTGCTGTATACAGTTTAAGCCCAATCGCCAAGCTTGATCCCCTAGCGCATACTGACCATCTTCAAGTTGTTTTGCATAATTCATGCGAATCAGACTAACAAGGTAACGATGTACCTTAGCTGGATGCATATCAAGTTTACTGGACAGCTCTTTTAAAATAATCGGCTTGTTATGCTCCAAAAGGGCATTGAGAACGGCTAAGCCCACCTCAAGTGATTGAACCCCACCAGACAACTTTTCTTCAATCATTGAATAACCCTTAATCTGCATACGATTTAGCAGTGTTCATTTGCTGTCGATATTTGATTTACATATTTAACACATAGTGCCTGAGCATTGTACAAAATAGAAATCATCTTTTTAAATGATTTAAATAGGCGAATGCTATAAGCATACAATTGTTTTTCGAGGTGTTACATATTATTTGTTAAACAACAGTACATCATCAAAAGATCTAGACCATTAGAGTTCAGCCGATAAAAATCGGTATTGGAGTTACAACGCTTCAATACCGATGAGTTCTAGCATTGTCCAACAGCAATATTTTAAATACTGATTGCTGTTGTTAGTTGAAGCTTATATAAATTTCAGCAAAACGAGCATTGTGTACCATTAAAGCTGCTTATTATGATGTTCAACTAGATATAGGATACCAAATCATGAATTATTCGATTAATAAACTTAGTAAATACCAAGTCGGCTTTGGCACCTAGACATATTCAATTGAGTATGATTATACTCCCAACTCGTCTTCATGCAAAAAATGAGTATGCTGAGGTGCGCGTTTGGTACGACTCCACTCATCCAGCATTTCTAATTTCATTTCTTCGGTAATTCGTGCAATTTTTGCATCTGCATGCACATCGTTATAGGTTAGTTCTAAACGGTGACCATTGGGATCAAAGAAATAAATCGAGTGGAAAATGCCATGGTTGGTGATGCCAAGAACTTTAACGCCATGTGCTTCGAGATGCTCTTTTGCAATCAGTAGAGTATTCAGGTCTTCAACTTCAAATGCGATGTGTTGAACCCATTGAGGGGTATTTTCGTCACGCCCCATATCTGGTTGAGTAGGCAGCTCAAAAAATGCCAATACATTTCCTTGCCCAGCATCTAAGAACAAATGCATATACGGATCAAAGGCTTTGGTCGAAGGCACATGGTCTTCAGCAAAGGCCAAAATAAAATCCATATTGAGCATTTTTTTATACCATTCCACGGTTTCTTTGGCATCTTTACAACGATAAGCCACATGGTGAATTTTTTTAATCGCAAAGCTCATGATAAAACTCCTTTATCTTTATTCCCAATCAGGTTGTTGTTCTGGAGCAGCATTGAAGAAGGCTGGAAGGGTTAAACAGTGTTGACTAATCGACTCAATCTTTGCAAAAGTGCTTAAATCAATTTCAAAGCGTTTGGCGTTATAGACTTGAGGAATCAAACAACAGTCTGCAAATGTCGGTTGTGTACCAAAACAGAATTTCCCATTTGAATCTTGTAGTTGGGCTTCTAAGCTGTTAAAACCCTCTACGATCCAGTGTTGGTACCAGTGTTTTTTTTGCTCGTCACTGAGAGCAAGATCATCTTGTAAATACTTTAAGACTCTTAAATTATTTAACGGATGAATATCGCAGGCGATCGCTTGTGCAAAAGCACGTACTTTACTTCGCGTGACGATATTTTCAGGCAATAATGAAATTGCTGGATAACGTTCTTCAAGATATTCCAAGATACTGAGTGACTGTAAAAAGCTTTGATCTTCATCCACTAAAGTTGGAACACATTGGCTTGGATTAACGGCTCGGTAAAGCTCTAGTAGTTGCTCATTCTTGACCAAATGCACGGGTTGTATTTCATAACTCAGTTGTTTGAGATTCAGTGCAATCCGAACCCGATAAGCCGCAGAGCTACGAAAATAACTATACAGTTTCATAGCTCAAGTCTTCTGTTTGATGGAAGCTAAACTGGCGCGCTGGCAAAATGCGATTGGCAACCTCACCAAAGCCCACACGGATCCCTGCTTTTTCACAGTAGCCTTTCATCACGACACGGTCACCATCTTGCAAGAAACCACGTTTTTCTCCATTCGAGAGAGTTAGCGGTTTGGTGGTATTCCATGTCAGTTCAAGTAAGCTACCATAAGCATCTTCTGTAGGACCTGAAATTGTGCCTGAACCCATCAAGTCACCGACTTGGACATTACAACCTGCAACTGTGTGGTGGGTGAGTTGCTGTGCCATGGACCAATACATATATTTAAAGTTGGTTTGGGAAATCACATCAGCTTGTGTTGATAGAGGGCTTTGAACTTCAATACTGAGGTGAATATCATAGCTGTTGGCAATATTTTCTTCTAAATAGCAAAGTGGTTTAGGTTGTTGTTCTGGACCTTTGACTTTAAACGGTTCCAGTGCTTGCATGGTCACCACCCAAGGTGAAATTGCACTTGCAAAAGTCTTGGCGTTAAACGGGCCTAATGGTACGTATTCCCATTGTTGAATATCACGTGCCGACCAGTCATTGAGCAAAACCATACCAAAAATATGATCCCAAGCATCTGCAATCACGATAGGCTCACCCAATTCAGTCGCTTTGCCAACGATAAAGGCAGTTTCTAATTCAAAATCGAGTTTACGTGTTGCAGAGAAAACAGGGCGTTCTTGATCAGGTAATTTGATTTGCCCAGAAGGTCGAACAATATCTTTGCCACTGACAATCACAGAGCTGGCACGACCATTATATCCCACAGGAAGTTCGCTCCAGTTTGGAAGCAATGCATTCTTAGGATCTCTAAACATGGTTCCGACATTGGTGGCATGTTCTTTGGACGAGTAGAAATCTGTATAGCCAGAGACTTGAATAGGTAAGTGCAAAGTGACTGTATTTTGCTTAAATAATACGTTTTGGCGTAAAACCACATCATCACGAAGTGTTGGATTTTCAGCAGAGAGTAGACTTTGTAATGTAGTACGAACCTTTTGCCAGTTGTGTTTACCCGTTTCTATAAATTTATTCAGTGTCGCTTGATTAAAACAATCTTGATGTCCATTGATCGCTAATAGTCCATGTGCCTCTAAGTGGGCAAGGTCTATGACCCAATCTCCAATGGCAACACCCACTCGTTTTGTACCTTGGGGTGTTTCGCTAAAAATACCGTAGGGCAAATTATGTATGGTGAAATCTGATTGTGAGTCAATTTCAAGAAAACAAGTTAAATGTGAGCTCATGATTTGCTTTCCTTGTCTTTAATTTTGTTAGAGAAGATCAAAATCTTTGATATTTTTCTTAAGTATTTGAAAAACAAATGAATATAGATTTATTTAAATGCCTTATTCAAATGACTCAAGCAAGCTATCAGTGTCTTATGATTTCTATCATACTGAAAATATCTAATTACGCAATACATAATTTAATTACATAATTCATAATAATTGTTATTTGTTGAATTTTCTGCTTATATGCGCGGTTATGAGAAAAGTAAATCAATTATTTTTCGATTAGATATAGGCATTTTTGATTAACTTATGATATACGTAATTTTGAATACAAAAATTACGAGACAAGGATGAGAATAATCATATGTCAAAACATGAGCAAGGAAACCTGAAACATGGTTTAAGCAATCGGCACATCCAGCTTATCGCGCTAGGTGGTGCAATTGGTACAGGATTGTTTCTGGGTATTTCGCAATCGATTAAGCTTGCAGGTCCTTCAGTCATACTCGGTTATGCGATTGCTGGATTTATTGCGTTTTTAATGATGCGACAGTTAGGTGAAATGGTGGTGCAAGAACCAGTCAGTGGTTCATTTAGTCACTTTGCCTACAAATACTGGGGCTCATTTGCAGGTTTTATGTCTGGCTGGAATTATTGGGTACTCAATGTTTTGGTATGTATGGCAGAGCTGAGCGCAATTGGTCTTTATATTCAATATTGGTGGCCTGAAATTCCGACTTGGATTTCAGCATTGGTGTTTTTTGTTTTAATCAACGGTATCAACTTATTGCATGTTAAATTTTTTGGCGAAATGGAGTTTTGGTTCTCTATCGTCAAAATTTTGGCAATCTTAGCCATGATCGGCTTTGGTTCCTACTTACTTGCAACAGGTACAGCAGGGCCACAGGCAAGCATTAGTAACCTTTGGGCATTGGGCGGGTTTTTCCCATTTGGTGTGGAAGGTTTAGTCATGGCAATGGCTGTGATTATTTTTGCCTTTGGTGGGATTGAGCTATTTGGTATTACCGCAGCAGAAGCGCGTGATCCTGATAAAACTTTGCCTAAAGCAGTCAATCAAATTATTTATCGTATTTTGATTTTCTATATTGCAACACTGTTTATCTTATTTGCACTTTTTCCATGGAATCAAATGGCTGAAGGTGGTAGCCCATTTGTAATGGTATTTGCTTCACTGGATAGTCATGGTGTTGCGACCTTACTGAATTTTGTCATCCTTACGGCAGCTGTTTCGGTGTATAACGGGACCAGTTATTGTAGTAGTCGCATGTTACTTGGTTTGGCGCAGCAGGGTAATGCACCGAAGTTCCTTAAGCATATTAATAAGCGTGGTATTCCAACCAATGCGGTTTATGTTTCAGCTTTTGTGACAGTTTTATGTGTACTACTCAATTATGCATTTCCAGAAAAAGCATTTGGTTTATTGATGATGTTGGTGGTTGCTGCAATTGTGATTAACTGGGTGGTTATTTCATGGACGCATTTAAAGTTCCGTAAAGCCATGCAAACACAAGGGCAGACCACCAAGTTTCCAAGTATTGCTTATCCATTCAGTAACTATCTTTGCATTATCTTTATGTTGGGTATTCTGGTGGTAATGTCATTCACCGAGAATATGCGTATTGCGGTAATGATGATTCCAGCATGGATTCTTTGTTTGATGCTTGCTTATTATCTGAAACAACGAAAGTTAAAAAATGCACAGCAAAATGTTGTGTTAAATTCTGATGTATAGCAAAAGATTTTAATTTTTGCAAAAGGGCTAAATTGATATTTAGCCCTTTTTGCTTTCTGTGTGATTATTAACCTATACAGAGGAAACTATTCTGCTGCTTTTAAGAACTCAATCAATTGATTGATATCATCGCTTTGTAATCGCTCTCGAATTTTTAGAATTTGCTTCTCATCTAAATCATACAATTTAACTGACTGTAATTTTTCAATCTGATCTTGAGAAAACCGATATTTAATGATTTTTGCCGGTACACCACCGACAATTGCATACGCTGGAACGTCTTGAGTGACGACTGCACCTGTAGCAACGATGGTACCTTCACCTAGCGTTACCCCTTGCATAATCATGGCGCGACTGCCAATCCAACAACCATCGCCAATCACTGTATCCCCAGCGGGTAAAAAACTACGGGTATCAAAAGGAAATGTAGAAATCCAGTCAGGGCGATGTAATTGATTGCCACCCATCATGACCACACATTCCGCCCCAAAACAAACAAAGTTACCAATATATAATTGGTCAATTGGTTTCTCTACAGTTGACGGCTTATCATGCAAATAACGCACCACGCAACGTTCAAATCCCTGATCCCAATATGCCGAATAATAAGAATAATTTCCTTTAATATGAATATTGGGATTTTTCACAGTTTTAGAAATAAACTCAAATTCGCACCAGTGTTTTACGGGGGAGTGAATAGCGTCAGTCATGGGAGTACAAAAGCTTAAGTGCAAGGGCTAGAGCGCGCATTGTAACCTTAGATTGAACTTAGATCTTGATCAGCAATTAAAAAATATTCAGTGTATTGGGTTTAAACATCAATTCTTCAGCTATTCCTTGGCTGGTATTCAAGTATTAACCTATTTTTAAATGGATCAAATGCGTGGCATGGGTATGACGAATATGATCAGCACGATGGTTAAAGTAACGATGGGTAATGTCTTTACCTGATAAATCTTCAACCACCTGATAACCCATCATTTCAACTGCATGATGCAATGCTTGCGAAGCAAACGCACCAATCAAAGGCTCTTTTAAGAAACGGGTAAACTGTGACACTGCGAAGCTACCCAAACGCTCAATACCTTGTAAGACTTTATAATCAATCGAATAATCCATCACAACTTGGCTATTTTTGCCAGTAAAGGATGCAATGTTGTGTAAGGTTGCTAGGGTTGCTTGTGGGGTTAAATAATGGGTTGTGCCCAGCCATGAAAAAAATGTGGCTTGGGTGTTTTGAAATCCACTACGCGCCAAAGCATCAGACAGTTTTTCTTTTTCAAAATCAATGCCAACAAATTCCACATTGCTTGGGAGCTCACCTGTATTACTAAGCTTTTTTAATTTTTCTAATTTGGTTCTTTGTGTATCAGGATGATCAATTTCAAATATTTTGAGTTGGGGGTATTGCTGGGCCAAGCGTAATACAAAAGAGTCTAGACCAGCGCCAACCAATACATATTGTTGAATATGATCATGTTCAATCGCTTGTTTTAAAAGATCTTCTGTATAGCGAGAACGTCCAACCACTTGGCCTGTCAATTTACCAAAAGTTTGATTCATTAAATTGGAGTTTAACGCTTTACGTAGAAGAGCATTATTTAAAAGTAAACGCCATTGTGAATTGGTCATTTCAAATGCATAAGGGTCAGAGAATACTGGATCGTTGGCATTTAAATGATGATTGGCTCTAATTGCTGCCGCTGCTTCAGCAGTTTTACTTGCTCGTCCTGCTTTCATTCTCGTTCTCAATGAATTTTAATTTTTCCTCAATGTAATGCATCGAAAATATTTAACAATGGCAATTTACTTTGAGCGGTTGGTGATAAATGCTAGTTTTCTTCGAATTCGTATGGCGGATGCATCATATTTTGCTTGGAGCAAGATTTGAGAAATGTATGGATGATGTTTGATATTTATTAAATAGATACGTGATCAGTGTTAATTTCTATGTGAATGCAGGATTGTTCTGATGTGAATGTTTTTAAACTTTTTATCTATATAGCTAAACCTTCTAATTGTATATACAAATGATTTGCATCCTGTCATTGATCATCAATGAAGCTTATGTTTTTGTATGAACTTGAGAATTTTCGGCTATGAATAAGTTTTTGTATTTTTGAATTCTAGATGATTATCCTACTGTGGGGCGACATTGATGTTGCCCTTGATGTTTGGGAATGCAGGGGTACAGGATGTACCCTTTGCCTAAACAAAGCTATTTAGACTTTAAATGTAATGTGTGGCATTGCAAGCTTTTTATAATTGAATAATTTATTTCTACATTTTTTTGATTTTATTGAGAATATTAATTATTGAAATTGTATTTTTGTGTCTTAGGCTTTGACAAAAATATTTTGAGTCGTTTTGTCTTAGTCAATAACTGATGGTTGAATATAAAAGCGATTAGTTTTTTGTTATTCATTTTATATTTTTAGCTCAATAAAAAGGGCTGAATCATCAGCCCTAGTATGTGTTAAATATATTCAACACTCACCACTTCATATTCCACTTCACCTTGTGGTGTAGTGATTTTAGCTTCGTCACCTTCATTCTTGCCAAGAAGACCACGCGCAATAGGCGAGTTCACTGAGATCTTATTGATCTTAAAGTCAGCTTCATCATCACCTACAATCTTATAGGTTTTCTTTTCTTCAGTATCCAAATTCTCAATGGTTACCGTCACACCAAAAACCACACGACCAGTTTGCTCAAGTTCCTTAACATCAATAACTTGGCAAGCACCAAGTTTACCTTCGATGTCTTGAATACGACCTTCACAAAAACCTTGTTGCTCGCGCGCTGCATGGTATTCTGCGTTTTCTTTTAAATCCCCATGTTCACGTGCTTCTGCAATTGCTGCAATAATACGTGGACGATCAACAGATTTGAGCTGTTGCAATTCTTTCTCTAAGGCTACCTTGCCTTCAGGAGTCATAGGATAACGTTGCATTGTTGTCCCTCAGTTCAGTATTTAAAAAATACAGGTTTATAAAATGAAAAAAGCCCGCCACCGATAAGATGGCGGGACTTATCGGAAACGAATTAACCTAGTGTTTGCAAATCTTGCAAGCGATATACATCCATTGGCAATTTAATTGCTAAAGCTTGGCATACAGCATCAGCACCATTCAAGGTAGTTGTGTAATACACTTTACCTTGAAGAGCAGAGCGACGGATTGAGAATGAATCCTGCTGAGCTTGTTTACCTTCAGTAGTATTGATAATGAGGTGAATCTCGCCATTTTTCAAGCGGTCGACAATATTTGGACGACCTTCAGTTACTTTATTCACACGTTCACATTCAATACCAGCCTCTTTAATGACATCATAAGTACCGCCAGTTGCGATAATTTTGAAGCCTAAATCAACCAATTGTTTCGCAATACCCGCGGCACGAGGCTTATCTGAATGACGTACTGAAATAAATACGTGCTTCACTTCACCATCAGTTGGTTTACCTGGTAAGCGATCGTTAGAGCCTAACACAGCTTTATAGAAAGCTTCACCAAAAGTTGTACCAACACCCATCACTTCACCAGTAGATTTCATTTCTGGTCCAAGGATCGGGTCTACACCTGGGAATTTGTTGAACGGGAATACTGCTTCTTTTACAGCAAAATGCGTTGGGATAATCTCTTGTGTGAATCCTTGCGATTCTAAAGATTGACCCGCCATACAACGTGCTGCAACTTTTGCTAATGATTCGCCGATACATTTAGAAACGAACGGTACTGTACGAGACGCACGTGGGTTCACTTCAAGAATATAAACGTCATTGCCTTTAACAGCAAACTGTACGTTCATCAAGCCAATCACACCAAGCTCTTTCGCCATAGCAACGGTTTGACGACGCATTTCATCCTGAATCTCTGCAGAAAGAGAGTAAGGCGGAATTGAACATGCTGAGTCACCAGAGTGAATACCCGCTTGTTCGATATGCTGCATAATACCGCCGATCACCACATCTTTGCCGTCAGATACACAGTCAACATCGACTTCTGTTGCATCATCAAGGAAATGGTCAAGCAGTACAGGTGCTTCGTTAGACGCTTGTACAGCATCACGCAAGTAACGTTTAAGTTCGTCGTCGTTGTATACGATTTCCATCGCACGACCACCAAGGACATAAGATGGACGTACAACCAATGGATAACCCACTTTAGATGCTTCAGCCATACCTTCTTCAGCAGATTTAACAATGCTGTTGCTTGGTTGACGAAGATTCAAACGTTGAATCATCTGTTGGAAACGTTCACGATCTTCTGCACGGTCAATCGCATCTGGAGACGTACCGATAATTGGTGCACCTGCTTCTTCTAAAGCACGAGCCAATTTCAAAGGTGTTTGACCGCCGTACTGTACGATAATACCTTTTGGTTTTTCTGTACGTACGATTTCTAAAACGTCTTCTAAAGTGATCGGTTCAAAGTACAAACGATCAGATGTGTCATAGTCAGTTGAAACCGTTTCAGGGTTACAGTTAACCATAATGGTTTCATAACCATCTTCACGCATTGCAAGGGCAGCGTGAACACAGCAATAATCGAACTCGATCCCTTGACCAATACGGTTAGGACCACCACCGATCACCATGATCTTGTCACGGTTAGACGGATTCGCTTCACACTCGTCATCATAAGTTGAGTACATGTAAGCAGTATCTGACTCGAACTCAGCTGCACAGGTATCTACACGTTTGTAAACAGGGTATACACCCAAGTTCCAACGGTGCTTACGGAATTGTTTTTGCGAAATGCCCATCAAGTCAGCAATACGTAAATCAGATAAACCTTTACGTTTAAATGCACGGATATTGTCAGCGTTCAAATCACCAAAACCTAAAGTTTTGATTTGCTCTTCAGACTGAATGATGTCTTGGATTTGAATCAAGAACCAACGATCGATATTGGTTGCAGCAAATACTTCATCTAATGTGAAGCCATGACGGAATGCGTCAGCAACATACCAAATACGCTCAGGACCTGGCACTTTAAGCTCGACCAAGATTTTATCTTTCGCGCCTTCAGTACCCACTGCAATTTTCTCATCAAAACCACAAGCACCGACTTCAAGACCACGAAGTGCCTTTTGTACAGATTCTTGGAAGTTACGACCAATTGCCATGACTTCACCCACAGATTTCATCTGTGTCGTGAGTGTTGCATCAGCTTGTGGGAATTTCTCGAAGTTAAAGCGAGGAATCTTGGTTACAACATAGTCGATTGCAGGTTCAAACGATGCAGGCGTTGTTCCACCAGTGATGTCATTTTTCAATTCATCAAGGGTATAGCCCACTGCAAGTTTTGCTGCAATTTTGGCAATAGGGAAACCTGTTGCTTTAGACGCAAGCGCAGAAGAACGAGATACACGAGGGTTCATCTCGATCACAACCATACGACCATCTTTCGGGTTGATACCGAACTGAACGTTTGATCCGCCTGTCTCTACACCAATTTCACGTAGCACAGCTAAAGAAGCATTACGCAGTAATTGGAACTCTTTATCTGTTAGTGTCTGTGCAGGTGCAACAGTAATGGAGTCACCGGTATGCACACCCATTGGATCGAAGTTTTCAATGGTACATACAATGATACAGTTGTCGTTTTTGTCACGAACAACTTCCATTTCATATTCTTTCCAGCCAATTAATGATTCATCAATCAATAATTGTTTGGTTGGAGAAAGATCAAAACCGCGTTCACAGATTTCAATGAATTCTTCTTTGTTATAGGCGATACCACCACCTGAACCACCCATCGTAAATGATGGGCGGATAATCACAGGGAAGCCGAAACGGGCTTGAATTTCAAGCGCATGTTCCATGCTTTCTGCAACATCAGCACGTGGGCATTCCAAACCAATTTTGCGCATTGCGATATCGAAAAGTTTGCGATCTTCCGCTTTTTCGATGGCTTCTTTGGTCGCACCAATCAATTCAACATTGTATTTTTCTAAAATACCGTTGGCATCTAGTGCCAATGCACAGTTTAATGCCGTTTGACCACCCATTGTTGGAAGAACCGCATCTGGGCGTTCTTTCTCAATGATTTGTGCAACAGTTTGCCACGTAATCGGTTCGATATACGTTGCATCTGCCATAGTCGGGTCAGTCATAATGGTGGCTGGGTTAGAGTTCACCAAAATAACACGGTAGCCTTCTTCACGAAGGGCTTTACATGCTTGCGCACCTGAGTAATCGAACTCACATGCTTGCCCGATGACAATCGGACCCGCACCAATAATTAAGATGCTTTTAATGTCTGTACGTTTAGCCATGATCGCTTCCTTAATTACTTCTTAGATGCTTCAATAAGTTCGATGAAATGATCGAACAATGGGGCACAGTCATGTGGACCAGGGCTTGCTTCAGGGTGACCTTGGAAGCTAAACGCAGGTTTATCTGTACGATGAATACCTTGTAAGGTTTGATCGAACAAAGATTTATGCGTAGCTTTGAGGTTTGCAGGTAAAGTTTCTGCATCTACAGCGAAGCCATGGTTTTGAGAAGTAATCATCACTGTACCATTTTCAAGGTTCTGTACAGGATGGTTTGCACCGTGGTGACCATGTGGCATTTTCACAGTTCTAGCGCCAGAAGCTAAAGCTAGAATTTGATGACCCAAACAAATACCGAAAACAGGTAGGTTTGTAGTTTCAACAATGGTTTTTACTGCCGCAATTGCATAATCACATGCTGCTGGATCGCCAGGTCCATTTGACAAAAATACGCCATCTGGATTTAACGCCAATACTTTTTCAGCAGGTGTTTGTGCAGGAACAACAGTTAATTTACACCCACGGTCGGCAAGCATACGTAAGATGTTGGTTTTGACACCGTAATCGTATGCAACAACATGAAACTTTGTTTCAGGTTGAGAAAAGCCTTGGCCCAGTGTCCATGAGCCTTCAGTCCATTCAAAACCTTGTGGGTCACAACATTCTTTCGCAAGGTCTAAACCATCTAGACCACCAAAGGCACGTGCTTTTGCAATAGCTTCTTCTTCAGTAATATTATCGCCGGCAAGAATGCATCCGTTTTGTGCGCCTTTGTCACGTAAAATACGTGTCAATTTACGAGTATCAATATCTGCAATGGCAACGACATTATGTTGTTGTAAATATTCGCCAAGAGACTGAGTAGCTCGGAAATTGCTGTGTAATAACGGTAGGTCACGAATGATTAAACCATTCGCCCAAACTTTATGAATTCGACCTGATTCAGCGTCTTCTTCATTACAACCAGTATTACCGATATGAGGATAAGTTAAAGTTACAAGTTGCTGTGCATAACTAGGGTCGGTCAAAATTTCTTGATAACCAGTCATGGCAGTGTTAAAAACGACTTCACCAGTCGTACTTCCCGTAGCGCCGATCGATGTACCTTTAAAAACAGTACCGTCAGCAAGGGCTAAAATGGCGGGGGTGCTCAAACCATAGCTCCTGAACTAAAACCACAAAAATAGGGCTGTAAAAAAGCGAGTAGACGAAAAAAAAGGAAGGCTTACTAAATCCTACCCTCCTCTTGTCTGCTCGCTTGTAACTTAACAGCGCATTATACGCATGAGCCCCTCGAAAGTCTATTTTATTTCGAGGGATAATCTAAGATAAATACCTTGCTATTTATCATTAATTCTGCTTTTAAAGTGAAATATTTGAAATTGTAAGTATTTAATTATTGTTAGACAAATCAAAATCTAAAATTTATCTTTTCAATGTATCTTATTGACTCACATTCCAGGGGGAATCAATATGACAATATCTAAAGAAAGTGTTACAGAGAAAGTAACCAAAGACACCACAGCTTTGAAAGAAGTTGTAACTGAAACTACAGAGAACTTAGAGAAGTTAGGTAAAGAAGCGCAGCAGAAAGTTGCTGAAGCTGTTACCGAAACTAAAACTAAGCTTGAAGCAGAGTCAGAGCAATTAACTGAGCAAGTTCAAGATCAAGTACAAAACTTTAAACAAGATTTGGTGCAACGTCTTGATGTGATCAAATCACAATTTTCCACTTCACAAAAAGATTTGGCTGAATTGGCTGATTTCTTAAAATCAGAATTAAGCATTTTAGTGAAAGAGTTAACTGAAGTTGGTAAAGAAATTCGTGAAGACGTTTCACAAATTTCGAGCAAACATAAAGTTCAGTTAACTGAAACTTTAAAGCGTTCTAAAGATCACACTTTAGAAGTTTGGAATAAAGTAACGACAAAACAATAAGATATATAAGGCTTATGTTTTAAGGAAAGCTATTTTTAAGAAAAATGGCAATAAAAAAGTGAGGCAACTAGCCTCACTTTTTTTATTTTCAAGCTCAGTTTACATAAGTGTAGTCTAAAATGTATGTAACCAATCACGTTTATTGTGAAAGTCGGCCTGTTGGCCACTGTGTTGCATGGCAAAGAAATGTTGACCTTGCGTGGTATTTAAAACAGCGCTTAAACCCAAAAATAAGTCTGACCATTTTAATTTATTGGCAAGCATAAACTCGCTAAGATCTATGCTGACATTTAATCCATAATGTGTGCGCTTTAACTGATTTAATTCAATGTCATAAGCAGCGACTGGTGGCATATTTTCAGGATAACGATATTCTTCAAATTGATAAGCTTGCCAAGCTTGAGAAGGGGATAGATTAATTTCACGATAATAATCTTCGCCTTGCACACCTATAAAAATCTCAAAACAGGTATTTTCCCAAAGCAAATCCTGACGCGGATTTGCTGTAACCAGTTCAGGATAAATTATGAATTGATTGGGATCTCTTAACCAATAACCGACATTGAGCGTATACGGGCTAATTTGTTCAATCGCACCAACTAGGGAGATACTTTGAAAACGACGATCAAATGCATTCAGTTCGAAACTTGCCATGAAAATAAATCTTAATTTGAAAGATGAGCGTGGCGAACTAAATTAGACAATTTTGGATTTTGTTTCGCAGCTTTTTTATAAAGCAATGCAATTTTACCAATTGTTTGAACAACTTCAGCACCAGTAACATTTGCAATTTCAGTAATCGTTGCAGCACGTGCTTCGCGGTCTTCACCAGTAACCTTGACTTTAATTAACTCGTGATCATTTAAAGCACGGTTTAATTCTTCAACGACACTTTCAGTCAAGCCTTTATCGCCAAGCATTACAACAGGATTTAACGCATGGCCGATTTGACGTAAACGTTTACGTTCTTGGATAGATAGAGCCGCCATATAAAGATAACCTAATTTTAGAAACGACTTAGTATAACAAAAGCCATATCACTACGCTGTAAATTCTGTAGAAATAATCGATGAAGCTTATTCAAAAAAACATATCAATATCTGTCGATTTAAATCAATATGAATACTGCAATGAGAATTTTTTTCACGTACAATCAGAAGTTAGTTATCGGTTTAGATCAAGAGAGTTATGGCTACACGCATTACCAACCAGAAGTTATCCAAAAGTAGTCGTGCGTGGATGAGAGAGCATTTAGATGACCCTTTTGTGAAAAAAGCACAAAAAGAAGGTTACCGAGCTCGCGCTGCATATAAACTTCTTGAAATTCAAGAAAAACACAAAATGATTAAACCAGGTATGACCGTGGTTGACTTGGGTGCTGCGCCAGGAAGTTGGTCGCAAATCGCTGGTAAACTGGTTGGTGATAAAGGTTTAGTGATTGCTTCAGATATTTTGGAAATGGATGCTTTGCCTGATGTTACCTTCTTACAAGGTGATTTTAGAGAAGAAGAAGTTTTCGAAAAATTGTTAAATATTTTAAATGGACGCACTGTAGACGTTGTAATTTCAGATATGGCCCCCAATACATCAGGTAATAGGGCTGTAGATCAACCTCGCCAGATTTACTTGTGTGAACTTGCGTTAGATTTTGCCAACAAGGTTCTTGGACCAAAAGGGCAGTTTTTAGTTAAAGTTTTCCAAGGAACTGGTTTTGATGAGTTCCGAAAGCAAGTCGTGGATAGTTTTGATGTGTTAAAAACAGCAAAACCAGCTGCTTCACGTGCACGTTCAAAAGAAGTTTTTTTAATTGGACAGGGCCGTAAAAAAGTTTCGCAATAGGTGGTGGTTTTGAGGTATGTTCATTCTTCGTAATGAATTGCCAACAAATACTTGCCAAGTTGTTAAAAATTGTGCATTTTGTACCTTTTTAACCTTTATTGCGAAATTCATTACTCGCTTTTTGTTACGATCAAGCAAGATTGAGCCTGATCAAAATAGTTATATATGGGAATAAAGCTTTGAGCGATTACTTCAAAAATGCCGTATTGTGGCTGGTCATACTGGGTGTGCTGATCTTAATTTTCAGCAATCTCAGTGACCGCAGTAAGCCTTCTGCGATGAATTATTCAGAATTCGTCACAGCGGTGAATGCTGGTCAAATTAGTAAAGTCACAATTGATGGTGAAAGAATAAGCGGCGAAAAAAAGAACGGTTCGAACTTTGAAAGTATTCGCCCAGCAGTTCAAGATCCTGAATTGATGCCTACACTCATCAAAAATAACGTTGTTGTTGAAGGTACTGCACCTCAACGTCAAGGTTTATTGATGCAACTTCTCATCGCAAGCTTTCCTGTGCTTTTAATTATTTTATTGTTCATGTTCTTTATGCGTAACATGGGTGGTGGTGCAGGTGGTAAAAATGGACCAATGAGTTTTGGTAAATCTAAAGCGAAAATGCTTTCAGAAGACCAAATCAAAGTGACCTTTACCGATGTTGCTGGTTGTGATGAAGCAAAACAAGAAGTTGTAGAAATCGTTGATTTCTTGAAAGACCCCGCAAAATTCAAACGCTTAGGGGCAACAATTCCTAAAGGCGTATTGATGGTTGGTCCACCAGGTACAGGTAAAACTTTACTTGCAAAAGCGATTGCTGGTGAAGCCAAAGTTCCATTCTTTAGTATTTCAGGTTCTGACTTCGTTGAAATGTTCGTTGGTGTTGGTGCATCTCGTGTGCGTGACATGTTCGAACAGGCGAAACGCCATGCACCATGTATCATCTTTATTGATGAGATTGATGCAGTCGGTCGTCATCGTGGTTCAGGTACAGGTGGTGGTCATGATGAACGTGAACAAACACTAAACCAAATGCTTGTTGAAATGGATGGTTTTGAAGGTAATGAAGGAATTATCGTCATTGCGGCAACAAACCGTGCGGATGTACTAGATAAAGCATTACTTCGTCCGGGGCGTTTCGACCGTCAAGTGATGGTGGGGCTGCCAGATATTAAAGGTCGTGAACAGATCTTGGCAGTGCATTTAAAGAAACTTCCTTCGGTAACTGGTGTTGATCTTAAGGTATTGGCACGTGGTACACCTGGTTTCTCTGGTGCGCAATTGGCGAATCTTGTCAATGAAGCTGCATTATTTGCTGCTCGTCGTAACAAGAACACCGTCGATATGCATGACTTTGAAGATGCAAAAGATAAGATCTACATGGGTCCTGAGCGTAAGTCGATGGTGATCCGTGAAGAGGAACGTCGTGCAACTGCTTATCATGAAGCAGGTCATGCCATTGTTGCAGAAATTCTTCCAGGGACTGACCCTGTGCATAAAGTAACAATTATGCCACGTGGTTGGGCTTTGGGTGTAACTTGGCAATTGCCAGAACATGATCAAACCAGCCATTACAAGTCTAAGATGTTGAATGAACTTTCAATCTTATTTGGTGGTCGTATTGCAGAAGAAGTTTTCATTGATCAAATGTCAACGGGTGCGTCTAACGACTTTGAACGTGCAACCAAAATGGCACGCGCAATGGTGACCAAGTACGGTATGTCAGACAAAATGGGCGTGATGGTCTATGAAGATGAAAACCAAAATGGTTTCTTCGGAAATGTCGGTAGCCGTACAATTTCTGAAGCAACGCAACAGCAAGTTGACCAAGAAGTACGTCGTATCCTAGATGAACAGTATCGTGTTGCGCGTGATATCCTTGAAAATAACAAAGATATTGCACATGCAATGGTAAAAGCTTTGATGGAATGGGAAACGATTGATCGTGATCAGATCCGTGACATCATGGAAGGTCGTCCTCCTCAGCCACCTAAGGTTTATGTTGCGGAAAATCCAGTGCTTGATGTAACACCTACAGATGGTCCATCAACGCCACCACCATTGCCAGCGACCTGATCAGTCAGTAAATAAACAAGAGCCTCAATCGAGGCTCTTTTTTTATACAAAAAAATTCACAGATAAAAATCACTGTGTTATTGATTTGAATTGTTAAACTAGCCTGAATTGAATACGGAGAATTGACATGCAACTGATGCCACTACCTAAGCAAATTTTGCAATGTGGGCGTTTGAGTCTGGATTTATCGCAAGCACATGTCATGGGCATACTGAATGTCACTCCAGATTCATTTAGCGATGGTGGGAAACATGATCAAAAAGATCAAGCTGTTGCTTATGCCAAGCAAATGATTGCTGACGGTGCGACAGTAATTGATGTTGGAGGGGAATCTACACGTCCTGGTGCCTCTTCAGTTGAGATTGCTGAAGAAATACGTCGTGTCGTTCCTGTGGTTGCTGAATTAGCTAAATTGGATGTCATTATTTCAATAGATACCTCACAACCAGAAGTGATTTGTGAGGCGGTTAAGGCTGGTGCGCATATTTGGAATGATGTCCGTGCCTTAACTCGTCCACATGCCTTAGAGACTGCTGCAGAGCTCAATATCCCTGTTATTATTATGCATATGCGAGGCGAGCCAACCACAATGAATCATCTTGATCAGTATGAAAATGTTACTCTAGAGGTAATTGCTGAATTACAGCAACGAGTAGATGATGCACTACAGGCAGGAATTCACCCCAAAAATATTATGATAGATCCTGGTTTTGGTTTTGCTAAAAATGCGCAACAAAATTTAAAGCTTCTTAATGAGTTTTATCAATTGAACAAAATGGGCTATCCAATTTTATCAGCCTTATCACGTAAGCGCTTTATCGGTGAAGCTCTAGATGGTGCAGATGCAAGTCATCGTGCTGTGGGTAGTGTTGCTGCACACTTGCTCAGCATTCAACAGGGCGCGTGTATGGTGCGTGCACATGATGTAAAAGCGATGTCGGATGCAATTAAAGTATGGCAAGCCATGCGCTCTGCAATTTAATGATGAATAGTCAATAGCCCCTGATATTGTTTGATCTTTTTTAAAATTTAGATTATCTACATCTGAAGAATTAATCAGTTAAATTGCTCAATCAATTTGGTGAATTGTATGGTTTGTGTTATATAAGCGCGTGAATTGCTGTTTTATTTTAGGTTGCAATGTTTAACGATCTACTTCTCCCAATGTTCGATGATGAATATTATCCAGATATTCTAGTTGCTGAGGTTAAGCAACTTATTGAAAATTTTGCTAAAAAAGTGGCAAAAACCAGCTTTAGTGATGCAGAAATTTATTCTATGGCAAAACTGACTGTGATTGAAATTAATGAAATGAAGCCACAGTTTGAGGATCTTGATTCTTCTTTGGATGGTACTGCGGCTGATTATATTGCTGAGGCAATGATGATGGTGGTACAAGACCAAGGGTATCTCGATATTGAAATGGAAGAACTTGTTGCAAATAGAGAGTGGTAAGCCACTCTCTTTTTTTGCTATGGATTTTTAGAGATAAACAAGTACAGTCAATCAGTCAAAAACTCAGATACAAAAATATAGTTTTTCTTAATTAATATTTTAAATTAAATCAATTGCATAGAGAATGATTTTTTTGATTATAAAAAGTGTGCAATGCCACACCTTACATTCACAGTTTAAATACCTTTATGTAGGCGATGCCTCACTTTTACTAGTAGATGCCAAACATTGCGCTGTAAGCACAGCTATGCTTTGTTTTTGCTCATGTTGGGCGAGGGGTACGTCCTGTACCCCCGCCCAACGGAGACGTCCATGTCGCCTCATGATAGGATCATCATCTCATTTGTATGAATAATTAGGTGGTTTACTATAGAATGGCAAGCTTAATTCCTTACTTATATATGCTGCTTATTAAGCTTTTTTTTCGATAAAAACATAAATATGTATTAATTTTAAACATTTAAATATCAATTGCTTAAAGTATGATCATTGCTGCGCTTCTAGGCTTGACGTAGGGTAGATAAGTTTAGATAATGCGCACACAGTTTATGGCTATGTAGCTCAGTTGGTTAGAGCACCGCACTCATAATGCGGGGGTCACAGGTTCAAGTCCCGTCATAGCCACCATTTTTATAGACCATGCTCACTGCATGGTCTCTTTTTTTGCATCATCAAAAGATTAGTAGATAAAAATTAATAAATATTTAGAACATTGAGAAAATCCAGTTGAATGTTTGATTAAGCTTTTTCTGCTAAATAATTTTCTATAAATCTTTGTGTTTGCGTGTCAAGGTAGAATGGTGCAATCAAGGATTGAATAATCTCATCCAATAAGCCATGTTGGTCCAAAGCACCTAGTGTATGCGGAATAAAGCGATCTGCTTCGATAAATAAATCGTTTTGATCTAAGCCAACTGAGTGTAGTAATTCTTGTAAGCTATATTCCCCAAAGTATTCATAAAATGCTTCGACAACATTTAAAATGACCTGTTGCATATATTCTGTTTGACGTAATTCTTTCCAAGTTTCATAGACAAGAATAAAGAATTCTTCAAAATCAATGGATTGAAGTTGAGAGAAAGCCTCTTTTAATGTGCGTTGCTTAACTTCATTCCAAACATGTGTAGCGATATCTGCTAGGTCTTCATTAGGCAGTAGAATGATATTGCTGAGTTGGCTACGTATTGCTGTAGCGAGTTGCTGTTCTAACTTAAGCTCAATATTGTGTTGCTGATCTTGAATAAAGCTGATGACTTTAGCGCCAATGCGGTTATGTTTAACTGTATATTGACGTAGCTGATTGAGCCAAGGGGTATTGTTTTCTAAAATCTGATTGGCAAGCTGTAGGCTAACCTGTTGAATTTGGGGGTTGTGTTGTAAGTTTTCTTGAATATAGTCCCTTAATTGTTCTAATTCTAATATTTTAAACAGCCACAGTTCAAAAGATTCATCTGAGAGTAGATCATTGAAAATGGTTTGGCTATGAATGGCATATTGATGAATTTTTTGAGCGACGACACCAATAAATTCAAGAATGTCAGAGCCTAAATTCAATTCAAAAGCATATTTTTGCACTACAGACTGCAGTTGCTCAAGTTGAATCACATTTTTTAAAAGAATTTTGTCTGCATTCTGATAGGTTTGAGAAATAAAATTTTGAATAAATTGCGGATTTTTTTGATCTAAGAGTTGTTTTTTTATAAAGCGAACTTGCTCAAGCAAGAGTGCTTGAGCAAGTTCCTGAGCAAAGCTCGAAGGTGGTGGTGAATTATTCACATTCACGAGGCTTATACACCTGCTTTCCAGCCATTCACAATCGGATAACGGCGTTCACGGCTAAATGCACGTGAGCTGATACGCGGTCCAATTGAACCTTGACGACGTTTGTATTCATTACGGTCAACAAGCTGAATGACTTTTTCCACGATTGCACGTTCAAAACCTTTGGCAATGATGTCTTCTTGGCTTTGTTCTTCCTCAATATATGCATATAGAATGGCATCAAGTACATCATAAGCAGGTAAAGAGTCTTGGTCTTTTTGATCAGGACGAAGTTCTGCTGATGGTGGACGTGAAATAACCCGTTCAGGAATCACAGGCGTTTCAGAAATACTGTTACGGTATTTAGCCAATTCAAAGACAATGGTTTTATAAACATCTTTGAGTACAGCAAAACCACCTACCATATCGCCATACAGTGTGCAGTAACCTACAGAAAGCTCAGACTTATTGCCTGTTGCAAGCACAAGGTTACCAAACTTATTGGACAAGCCCATAAGCAATGTACCACGTGCACGTGCTTGAAGATTTTCTTCAGTTGTATCCGCAGGTGAGTTACCAAAGAATGGGAACAAGGTCTGCATAAAGCTATTTACGATAGGATGAATTTCGGCAATGCCAAAAGTAACACCCATACGTTTTGCTTGTTCAGTGGCATCTTCCACACTAATTTGTGATGTGTAAGTAAAAGGCATCATCACGGCTTGAACTTTATCTGCGCCAATCGCATCAACTGCAATTGCCAAGGTTAAAGCTGAGTCGATACCGCCTGATAGTCCTAAAATCACACCAGGGAAACCAGAGCGTTGTACATAGTCGCGTGTTGCTAAAACCAAAGCTTGATAGATCTCAGCCATAGTGTTTAATGCTGGCGCAGCTTCAACCACTTGATAGGCTTTGTTTTCTATTTGGTAGTCAGCAAAGTAGAGATCTTCTTTAAAGCTTGGTGCTTGTAACGCAACTTCACCTGAATGGTTAATGACAAAACTGGTTCCGTCAAAAATAAGATCATCTTGACCACCCACTTGGTTAATATAAACAACATTGAGGTGAAGCTGTTTTGCCAATTCTTTTAACGTTTCAATACGATGTTGTGGTTTACCTACTTCATATGGGGAAGCATTCAATACTAGAACACTTTCCACATTAAGTTGAGCAAGCTGTTGAACAGTATTTAGAGACCAGACATCTTCACAAATGAGTACACCAAATTTATGACCTAGATACTCAAATACAAGATGTTGATGGCCTTCATTAAAATAACGTTTTTCATCAAAAACGCTATAATTAGGAAGGTTTTGTTTGTTATAAACACCTAAAACTTGACCATCTTTCATCACTGCAGCAGCATTATAGCGTTGACCATCATCAGTAAGATTGGCAAAACCAAATACCATCACAATGTCTTTAACAGTAGACAGTTTTTCGAAAGCTTGTGCTGTACGCTTTGCTAGGCTTGGGCGTAAAAGCAAATCTTCGGCAGGGTAACCGATTATAGAAAGTTCAGGGAAAACAACAATTTCAGCATTCTGTTTTTTTGCATCATTGGCTTGTTCAATCATTTTCTGAACATTTGACTCAATATCACCAATGAACGGAGAGAATTGCGCGAGAGCAATTTTAAAACTTTTCATTTAAACCAAATCCTATTCCAATAGGGTAATTTATACACAAATTGTTGATTTTTAAAATGTAGTTATTCAACATAAGTATATAGATATCACAGAAATTGCCAAAGGGCGAAACTATAAAATCATTAAAAATCATCAAAAATCTTTATTTTCTTGCAAGGCAAAAATTTCAGACATTGAGTATTTTAACTAAAAAAACGTCAGAAGCTAGTGATTCATCAAGTTTATTCAGTACACCATCAATGACCTCATGAATTTAGAGTATTTCTTTTATAGAAACTAGTGATTTTTCATTATTTTTTTGGATTTTATATTGGGAAAGATCAGCTTTAAATATTTTTTGTGAAATACATCACTTTATTTGTTTGAATTAGCATCAAAAAGCAATTAAATAGAAGAGTTGCCTGAATTTTTATTCAGAATAATATTTTCAATTCGATTTAAATAAATATCTTTCGCAATATCTCCTTGTTGTTCAATATTATAATCAAAATAAGGTTTTCCTTGAATCAGAGTGTAGCGATAAGGGTTGTATTTACCAAAACTTAGATAGAGTGCGGATTGTAAAATAGCACCTTTGAGTAATACATTTTCTTGACGCTGATATTGATAAACATGGGCCATTTCATGAATAAAAACAGCTTGATAACCCAAGCTCATACAGGAAAAGTCTTCACAATAGTCTGCATCTTTTAAGTGAATATAGCCATTGGGCGCCATCAAAATCCCAACAGGCTGCCACGGTAAATAAGGATGATTCATCACCTTGACTTGGCTGTAGTCAATTAAATCTCCAAATACACTTTGGCTAATACGAATTTCGCCATCTGTCAATTTTCGATATTTGAATTGATCCAATTGGAGAAGCTGTACAAAGCGCAAAATGAAATTGAACATTGTTTAATTTTGTTCTGTTTAAAGAGTACATCATTAAGTTTAGCACTGATTCAGTTTGACCCAAAGATTAACTGTGACTCAGTAACACCATGATAAAAGAAAATGTCTGTTGTTTTTATAGGCTGAAATGAACTTTTTATTGATAAATCTTCATTTGACTGGTTTTAGTGATTCAGAGAATGTAATTGTGTGGGTGACTAAGTATCTCTTAATGATTTCACTCTTTGTAAATCACAATAAAAGGGAAGCGGGTATAGTTTAAGCAATGCGTAAATCAACAAAGTCACCTATCTGTTTCAGCATTTATAACTGTTACGCTTTATTGCAAATTGAGACATCCAAGATTTTATATAAGTGGTGATTTTGTCATATGTAGCTTTATAACAATTTAGAATTCTACAGTTTAATATTCTGCCTATTCTTTTCAATTCTTTTGTTGGTTCAGCATACCTAATATTTAAATCATGATGTCAGCATGTCAAAAGTGATGATTTATCCACAAAGGTCATTATTTATCAGTAGAGGCAATCTCCTCTCTTATTTGTCAGACACTTTATTGAATAGTCATAAATTGCCAATGGATTGACCTGAAATGTCAGTGGTATTTGAATCAAGATGACTTACTTTTTCAAACATAAATATGATTTTTACTTGAAATGTGAATTTGTACTGGTTTCAGTCAAATCCTTGCTCCGTAAATAACCAATGGGTGCTATATGTTACTTGCTAAGCCTGTCAAAAAAGTGTTTGCAAAAGCTTTTCCAAGCCGATTGCCTGATTTAAAAGATCAGATTGCAAATATTCCGATTCGTCACTTCAATTTTAAATTTAGCTCGGATGAAATGGATGTTAAATTTTTTATGCAGAAAGAGTGGGCAAGTGCTTATTTTGCAGCGCTGTCAATTTTTTTGACCTATGGTGAAGAGTTAGTGATTGAAACTGCACGACATCATCGTGATCAAATACAAGATCCTGTTTTAAAACAGCGTTTGACTAGTTTGATTGGGCAAGAGGCAATTCACTCAAAAGTCCATGAAGAATACAATGAAACTATGATTCCAAATAATTTGCCAGTGCAGTTGTATCGGTTTTTAGCAGAACAGGTTTTTAATCATACTTTTTTAAAATTCCCACAACCTTTAAAGCTCTCAATGATGGCTGGGATTGAGCATTTCACAGCTGTCTTTGCTCAATATGCCATGACTCATCAAGACATCTTTAATCATTCTCTCGATGAAAAGACACGTGCTTTATGGTTATGGCATATGCTGGAAGAATCTGAGCATAAAGATATTGCTTATGATACTTATCAAGTGCTGTCTGCAAACTATCCATTACGAGTTTCGGGATTCTTTATTGCGCTGATTACTTTGGGTTTAGGCGTAGGTGCTGGCGCATTGATGTTGCCATTTTTACGACGTCCAATGAATACCTTTAGTCTAAGTTTTTGGAAAGAGGCAAAGGGCAGTTGGGATTTATTATTTAGTCGAGATAATGGTGTTTTTGGTAGCAGTTTAGGTCATATTTTTGATTATTTACGTCCAGACTTTCATCCTAATGATCATGATACAACTGAGCTTTTAGACTATTTCAAAAAAGAGTTACTTGATCCTGAAACAGGTACACTCACCCCTTATTTTGTTAAAGCGTTTACACCTGCTTTACGGGTGTAATTCTATTCAGTCTCTGCGTTCAACATTCTATTTAATATGAAAATGATGTTGTAGATCAATACTGAGCTTTTTCATCAATTTTTTGAAGGAAAAGCTTTTTTTAAAGCTGTGATTCTAACCAAGCATCTCATAAAAATTGTTTTTAAGGGACATTCTTTATCAGTGGAGGCAACTCCTCAAAGTGATTGTCTGACAATTATATAAGGTTGTCATAATTTGCAAACCGAATGAATGCATGTGCCAATGGTAATTGACAAGGCTTGTCGTAATTTTTAGCCATCAAAGTAGAGTTTTTACTCAAAAGGCGATCTGTAAGTCATCAGCATTAAGACGATGAAATGGATTGCCATATTAAATGAATAAAGAGTACCAGCTATGTTCGCAAAGCCACTTAAGAAAGCCGTAGCCAAAGTTTTTGCTGCGGCACCATTCAGTCTGGAAAATCAAACGCCGATTATTCCAATTCGACATATGAAGTTTGATTTTGATCCAGAGCAAGTAGATCACCGATTTTATATGGATGCAGAATTGGCAAGTGCATATTTTGCATCACTGTCGATTTTTTTAACCCGTGGTGAAGATCTCGTAATTGATACTGCACGTTATCATCGTGATTTCATAACCGATCCATTATTAAAGCAACGTGTTACCTCACTGATCGGTCAAGAGGCTATTCATTCAAAGATGCATGAAGAGTTAAATGATGCTTATTTAATTCGTGATTTGCCAGTGAAACTCTTTCGTACTTGGGCTGGCTGGGCATTTGAATATGGGTTTGAGCGTCTTCCACAACCAATGAAATTATCATTGATGGCAGGCATTGAGCATTTCACGGCGGTACTTGCAGAATACATGATGAACCATGAAGAAGTGTTCTTCCGTTCACAAGACGAAAAACAACGGGCAATTTGGATGTGGCATATGCTTGAAGAGTCAGAGCATAAGGATATTGCTTTCGATGTGTTTCAAGAATTATCCAATAACTATTTATTGCGTATTGCAGGATTCTTTCCCGCATTGATCACAATTTTGGTGCTGATTTCAGCTGCATCATTTTTAGTGCCTTTCTATCGCAATCCTAAGAACTTGATTAGCTTACGTTATTGGAAAGAAATTCCATATAATTTTCGCCTTATCTTTGGCTTAAAAGATGGGGTCTACGGCAGTAGCTTTAAGCATATTTTTGATTATCTGCGTCCCGATTTTCATCCAAATGATCATGACACATCTGAATTTCTGGACTATTACAAAGAGAAACTGCTGAATCCAAAGACAGGGCTTCTTACGCCATATTTGACGAAAGAGTTTTATCCTGCATTGCGTTCATAAAACCTAAAAGAGATGGATTTAAAGTTTATGGGAATTTTTTCTAAAAAAGTTAAGCCGAGCTACAGTGCTTATGCAGTTGTGACAGGCGCAGGCAGTGGCATTGGACGTAGTTTTGCAATGGAGCTTGCAAAACGCGGAGGAACAATTGTTTGTGCTGACATAAATTTGGATGCAGCCAAAGAAACTGTCAGTTTGATTGAATCAGGAACGTCAGCAAAAGCATTTGCTGTGCAATGTGATGTTGGTGTGAAAGAGCAAGTAAAAGAACTTTCTGAACAAGCCGAAAAATTAATGAATCACCCTGTAAGCCTGATCATTAATAATGCGGGTGTGGGATTGGGCGGTAAGTTTGATGAAGTTTCACTGGAAGATTGGCAATGGTGTATGCATGTCAACCTCTGGGGGGTTATTCATGGTTGTCACTATTTTGTTCCTCAGTTTAAGCAACAAGGTTATGGGGCTATTATCAATGTTGCTTCAGCTGCGGGTTATACAGCAGCTCCCGAAATGACCGCTTATAACGTGACCAAATCCAGTGTGCTGGCATTGTCAGAAACTCTTTCAGCAGAACTTCGCGGTGACAACATTCGAGTGAATGTGTTGTGTCCAACATTAGTGCCTACAAATATTATGAAAAATGGTCGTTTGCCTGGTCATTATGCGGGTTTAGCAGATGATTTATTGATGAATCATGCATTTACCACCAGTGATCAGGTGGTGGTTAAAACCTTAAATAATTTGGATGCAGGCAAGCTGTACACCATTCCTCAGCCAGATGCAAAACTGTTTTGGATATTAAAACGTGCATCACCCGCGTTATATGCCAAAGCATTGGGTATTGGATATCCATTATTTAACAAATACATCAAATAAGCTGCGAGTAGATCAAAATGACAACAGAAACAACTTTAGCTAAGCTACCTGAAGAGAACAGCGTAGAGCAAAAAACAACCCAAACTACAGTTGAAGATATTAAACAGGTGACTCAACCGAATATGGCACAAGATAAGTCACTTGCAGCAAAACAGCTTAAAGAAAAAGCGTCAGTTCAGAAGCAAGCCGAGGCAAAGACTGTTACAAAGCCAGCGAAAGAAAATACCGCTAAAGCTGAAGTCCAAACTCAGTCTAAAGCTAAAAATAAAGCTGATACTCAAATAGCGTCTACCTCTGAAAAGCTTGAACAGCCCACAGAGAAAAGTGCTCCAACAACTCAGCAGAAAGATGCTGTACATGTATATGATACCATCGTGGTTGGTGCGGGTATTTCAGGGATTGCTGCTGCTTATAAAATGAATCAAGAAGGCTATAATGATTATGTGGTACTTGAAAAAGCCAGTCGTGTGGGGGGAACATGGCGCGACAATAATTATCCGGGCTGCGGTTGTGATGTACCCTCAGCACTTTATTCATTTTCTTTCTCACCAAGCCATAAATGGAGTCATTTATTTGCCAAGCAACCAGAAATTCTAAGCTATTTAGAAGAGGTGGTGGAAAAATATGACCTTGGTGAGAAAATTGAATTTAATAATGAATTAATCAGTGCCAAATGGGATGAAGCACAACATATTTGGTACTTAGAAACCTCTAAAGGTCAATATCAATCAAAGACAGTGATCTTTACGACAGGACCGATTACTGAACCTGCTTTGCCGAAATTAAAAGGAATTGAAAGTTTTAAAGGTGAAATGTTCCATTCAGCACGTTGGAATCATGATTATGATTTAACGGGTAAGCGTGTTGCAGTGATTGGTACAGGGGCTTCTGCAATTCAGTTTATCCCACAAGTACAACCTTTAGCGAAACAGCTGATTGTATTCCAGCGTACAGCACCGTGGGTACTACCCAAGGCGGATATGGAGTTAAACGAAACGGCTAAAGGGATCATTTCTCGATTCCCAATCATTCAACAAACTTGGCGTAATAGCATTGCACAGATTTTAAATGGGATTAACTTTGGATTGCGTAATCCTAAAGTATTGGAACCTGTTAATTTCCTAAGTAAGCAATTACTCAAACTACAAATTAAAGATGAAACTTTGCGTAAAGCAGTGACACCGAACTTTACTATTGGATGTAAGCGCTTATTGTTTGCAAACAATTATTATCCAGCACTACAACAAGATAATGTGAATCTGATTGCACATGGTTTGGTTGAAATTGATGGAAATACAGTGGTTGCAGCAAATGGTGAACGTCATGAAGTGGATGTGATTATTTGGGGAACAGGCTTTGAAGTTTCACATCCTCCAATTGGTAAACGAGTTTATGACAGCAATGGTCAAGTCCTTGCTGAGCGTTGGAAAAATAGTTCACCTGAAGCATATTTGGGTGCGAGTATTGAACATGTACCGAATGCGTTCTTGGTCCTCGGTCCAAACATTCTGGTATATGATTCATTTATTGGTATTGCGGAAGCACAAGTCGGCTATATTGTTGATGGCTTGCTAAAAATGCATGAGCAAAAATTCACTCGCTTTGAAATCAAAGCGGATGTGCTTGCACAGCATAATAAACGTTTGCAGAAACATTTAAAAACCACTGTATTTAATGCGGGTGGGTGTAAGTCTTATTATCTGGATGAAAATGGTCGTAACTTTGCAGCATGGCCATGGTCATTGCAACAATTACGTAACCAATTAAAACAACTAGATTTAAACCATTATAGTGTGAGTAAAAAATAAGTTTAGTATTCAATTGCTGTACACTTTTTGTGCGAGCCCTAAATTGATTTAGGGCTTTTATTTTTTTGTCTTGTGCGACGATGTGATCCAAAAATAATGATTTCAGCTAGGATTAGATTGACCACCCAACCTAACCAAGATTCTAACTGATAGATGTGAATTGGGGTTAACCAATCAAAATAAGGTTGTAACTCATAAAGCACGATTTTCCATGTCCTTAAGCTCAGCGCTGAAAGGCTCAGTGCAAAACTACGGATCATCCAGTCACGGTGTAAAATCCAGCGCTTTTTCAATAAAAAGTATAGAGCGGATAGGGTGGTGATCGCCCAGAGTGAACTTAATAAGACAAAGCTGATTTGTGTGGATAACCCTCCAGCCGCTGAAAAAGCTAAAATTAAGCCACTGGGTAAAGACAGCCCCAAAATGGTGATGATGTAGAGCCAACCACTCCAGCGATGAATTCGGGGATAACGCGTGCGAAAGACACGGAAAAACTGTGTAAATCCAGCGATGAGTACAAAACTACTGCTGATCACATGGATTTTAAAAGCCGCCTGCCAAGGTTGAGTATTGACTACTTCTTGCTTTAACAAGAGAAAATGCTGATCAGTTTGCCATGGGAAATATTGTAGACATATTGCGACCATGAGATAGCATAAATAAGCATAGATCACGAGTGAAATTAGACTCAAGCTTGAATATGCCAAGTTAGTTTTTGTTTTGTTCATCACTGCTTGTAATGGAATGGTGATTGAGAAATTATAGTGGAAGATAGGTTGAAACAGCATATTTATGTTTGGGTATGGCATAGATTTTAAAATAAACCACAGAGAATCCTGATTTATTTATCTTAAAGTAGATCACAAAGCAAACAATTTAATCTAAAATCAATGTGAAAATGCATCCAATATCTTCATAACAAATAGGTATAACAATGAATAAAAGTTTAATCACACTCGTTGGATTAGGAATGATTGGTTTCCAGAATAGTTATGCACTGGATATTCAACAGTTGCAAAAATCTTGGTCTGGAAAATATGATGAGCAGAAAATTGCTGTTTTCATCCAATCTATCGATCGTAATCAGGTCAAAGGCTATAGTGTTCTTGGTAAAAATAAACAAAATTTCTCAGGGAAAGTACAGACAACTTCACAAGGCTATAAAATTACCGCAACAGAAAGTGGCGCTAAAGCAAGTAGTGGTGTGTTTACCTTTACTGTAAAACAGAATCAACCGAATGTGTTGGAGTCTAGTTGGGAATCTACAACGGCTAAGGTTAAACCAAAATATTTTGATTTAAAGCCGCAACAGTGTCGCTATCAAAAAGATGTCGGTGATTATCCAGTTGCATCACAACGTTTATTAAAAGATGAGGATCTACAAATTCCTCCTGAAGAGCTGGACTGGATGCGTAATGAAATTTATGCGCGTCATGGTTATTCATTTGCCAATAAAGAGATTGCCTCTCAATTTGCTAACGATAATTGGTATATGCCATGCAGTACTAATGTTGAAAATCAATTAACTCAGATTGAAAAGACCAATATCCAACGTATTAAAAAAATTCGCCCGTATATGGCGAAAATGGAATGGGGTCGTTAAGCACACAATCAATCACAAAATCTGAGAGTTTATCTTATGCTTCACTATCCTTCAGTTCGATTGAGTATTATGGTTTTTGTTTTAAGTTCATCTGCCCTAAGTTTTGCAGCAACACCTACAGATCAAGCAGTGATCAACAGTATAACGAACCTAAACGCTTCTCAAGCTACACCCGCCAAAGCGATAATGATTGATTATATGAAAGAGGTTCGTTTGCTGTCAGGAGAGCTGGCTTATCTCTCTGGTGTAACATTTGAAAATGCAGGACGAAATTTTTGGGGAGGCTATATATTGACTCGCCCAAAACTAAAACAATCTCGAATACTTGAGTTCGGTGGTCAAGCCAATGATTTCACAGTACATACGGTGCAATATCGAGCAAAACCAATGGATTTGATTGAAATAGAATCTGCAGGCTCGGGTCAGGGGCAAGTTTCCCAGACAACTGATTTAGTCTATTTTGATGGATGGAAAGCTAAAATTATTGTAACTGCTGAATCTTCGAGTGATCCGGGGCGTTTTAGTGAGAAGTTGGGTGAGGAAGATTGTAAAACGGGTGGGGAAATTGTTTCAAGTTTAAAGATTTTATCCGCCAGCAATGAAGTGATTAAAACTATTCAATCATCCAATGCGTGTAAAAATGCAAAAGTTACAACCAAAACGGAAAAAATTAAAATCGTACTATAAGTACCCGTGTTGATTGCAGTGCTCGGTGATTCGATTAGATGGGATTCACTTTTTCCATCTCTGAAAAATGAAGCATCATCTGTGCAAAGTAATTAAACTTAAAATGTAAGGCAGGGTAGTCACAGCATTCATATCACCGTCCGATATATTCGACGGTTAATTTTATTATTGAAGATAAACGATATTTTGTTGTATGTGTTTTCCATAAACTCACTATGCTAAAAAGTGCAGAATTTTATCTTTATTATATGCATCAATGGTATATAGATTTTCAAAAAAGCGCACAGTCAAAAGGCTCTGCGCTTTTTTGATTGATATGAAGAGTTAAATAGCTTGGGTGTTTTCATTTAGCCAGTTTAAAACATCACCTTCTAAGTGAGCTGCTAATCGTTCTCTGACTGTTTGATGGTACTGATTTAACCATGCTTTTTCATCATCATTTAACAACGTTAAAATAATACAGCTTAGGTTAATTGGGCACAGTGTTAATGTTTCGAATTCTAAAAATTGGCCATAGGTGGTATCTTCAAAATGCTTAATTTTGTTGACGACAAGATTCTCAATTCGAATGCCGTACTTGCCTTGATGATATAAACCAGGTTCATTGGAAGTAATCATCCCTTCGCGCATCTTAGTGGATGGTGTGACTGGGGCATAATATGAAATCACTTGGGGACCTTCATGAACATTCAATGCATAGCCTACACCGTGACCTGTACCATGACGATAATCCAAACCATATTTCCACAGGGTTTGACGTGTGATCGAATCTAAAAGAGGTGATGCAATGCCTTCTGGGAAAACAGTTTGAGCAAGTGCAATATGACATTTTAATACAAGTGTATAATCGCGCTTTTGTTCCGCGCTTGCGGTGCCTATGGGAACAACACGGGTAATATCTGTGGTTCCTTCATCATATTGTGCGCCTGAATCAATCAAAAGCAAACCATCACCACTAATCTCGCTAAAGCTTTCTTCGGTGGCACGATAGTGGGGTAATGCGCCGTTGGCATTAAAGCCTGCAATTGTCGAGAAGCTTAATCCAATAAAACCTGCTTGTTGTGCGCGAAAGCCTGAAATTTTTTCGTCGATGGTGAGTTCATTGATCGATTCTTTATCAGCCAATGCGTTATCTAGCCAATGAAAGAAATGACATAGGGCAACACCATCTTTGGTCATTGCACTGCGTATATGGGTAATTTCAATAGGCTGTTTTTGCGATTTAAATAAGGTGCTTGGATTAATGTCATGGACTAAATGACTTTGCTGCTCAATGGCCTGTGCAGATGAAATTGAGACTTTAGCTGGATCAATTAAAATATTTTGTTGTTTAAGTTCGGCCAAAAACTCGATGCTTGCGTTATAAGATAAGATTTCAATGTTATCCAACGCAAATCTTTGCTGCATTTCATTTGAAAGTTTTGCAACATCAATAAAAAGCACAGTTCGAGAATGGTCAATATATAAGTACGCTAAGAACACGGGGTTATATTCAACATCACGCCCCCTACAATTCAAAATCCAAGCAATATCATCGAGTGCAGAAATAAAATGCCCCGTTGCTTTTTTCTGAATAAGTTTGTGACGGATCGCTGTTATTTTTTCTAAGCGTGTTTGGGCATTTAAATCATCTGCCATTTGCCAAATGGGTTGTAGGGGCAGTGCTGGCCGTTCAGTCCAAATTTCATCAATTAAATCTAAGTCTGTTTGAATGAAGAAATTGTGTTCTATTGCAAGCGCTGATAATGCGCTGTATTGTTGAGTTGAAATGGTATTTCCATTGACAGAGATTTTTGCATCTTTGGCTAAATGTTGTGAAAGCCAAGCCAAATGTGTTGAAGCAGGATCAGGTGTCTGCTTTTGTAAAACGTAACCTGTATTTTCCAGTTGCTGTTCAGCTTGTACCCAATATCGACCATCTACCCATAAACCTGCGAAGTTTTGAGTGACTACAATTGTGCCGACTGAACCTGTAAAGCCTGTTAGCCATTGGCGTATTTTCCAATAATCAGGTAGATATTCTGACATATGTGGATCTGCACTCATGGCGATAAAAGCATCCTGCTGATATTTCTTCATAATTGTACGAAGGTTTTCTAATTTGTTGGCAGGTGACAAACTGTTCATACTTATTCCAATTGCATATCAATAGATTTTTGAGAGGGGGTCGATGTTTGATTGAGTAATTTACGAATCGGTTTTCTCATTAACCATAGAACGAGTGCGCCAAGAAGTAAAGCGATGACACATCGCACAAATAGCAAGGGTAATTGGTCAACTTCATGGATAGAAACATGACCACCGATTAAACCTGCCATCAAGTTTCCTAAAGCAGATGCTGTAAACCAAAGCCCCATCACTTGTCCACGAATTATGGTTGGAGCAAGTTTAGTCATCGTTGAAAGACCAACAGGGCTTAAGCATAATTCACCTAGTGTTAAAAGCAGGAGGCTTGATGCGATCCATAATGCAGAAACAGTTCCACCATTTTGGGTGATCAAGTAACTGGCAATGCTCATCACGAGGAAACCACCCGCAGCGAGGAGTAAAGCAATAATAAATTTGGTGATATAGCTAGGGTCACGATTTTGTTTGCCTAATTTAACCCAAAGCCATGCGATGATCGGTGCGAAAATAATAATGAAAAGCGGGTTAATCGATTGAAACCAAACTGCGGGTATTTCAAAGCCAAAGAATTGGCGATCTGTAAAGTCTTGGGCGAAAAGATTGAAAGATGTTGGTTTTTGTTCAAATGCTGACCAGAAAAGTGCAGCGGTGATGAGTAAAATAAAACAGATGATGATTTGTTTTTTCTCAGTATTATTCAAACCAGCAAAGAGTAATAGGTAGCTGAAATATAAGGCAATACAAATACAGATTGTGATCGTGAAATATGTGGCGATTTGAATTGGATTGATGTTAACTATGCCAAGAGAAACTAGACCGATAATCAAGCCAACAACGGCAATAAAACCTATGATCATTTGGGGTGCTTTAGGATTGTAATGTACAGGACGAGCCCAGTTATTTTCATTGCCTTGCACATGATTAAATTGTTTTAATTGAGGCACAGTTATTAACTTAAAAATCAGTAATGCGATTAACATTCCAAGGCCACCAATTCCGAACCCCCAGTGCCAACCATGTTCTTTAACCAATAAACCAGTCAATAGTGGAGCAATTAACGAACCTAGATTAATTCCCATATAAAAAATGGAAAATCCTGCATCACGCCGTGAATCTTGAGCCTGATATAAAGTGCCAACAATGACGGAAATACAGGTTTTAAATAAACCAGAACCGATCACAATCAAAACTAAACCGAAATAAAAAAAGAAATGCCCAAATAAAGCTGCCAATGCAATGGATAGATGTCCAAATGCGATGATCAGTGAACCGTACCACACAGCGCGCTCCTGACCGAGATAATTGTCAGCAACCCATCCACCCAATACGGTCATTAAATACATACTGCCTGCAAATAAGCCGACAATTGCTGATGCTGTTGGGCGATCTAAACCGAGACCTCCATCAGCAACTAAAGCCGCCATATAGAGGATTAATAAAGGGCGAATACCATAATAGGAAAAACGTTCCCAAAGCTCGGTAAAAAATAAACCTTTTAATGGTTTAGGGTGACCAAAAAAAGCTTGATCTGGGTCGTGCATTTGCTTGGATAAATGTTGAGGCATCTTCAAGTCCTTTGAAAATGTATGATTAAAAATTTTTAAACAATATATAAAATAAAGTTATTTATTGGGTATTTTTTAAAGTAGTGATTTGTAAGCTTTATAGTAAAAATATAAATTTCATTTTCTATGCTTATTATTGATATTGTTATGGCTTGATTTTAAATAAATTTTAAAATAAAAAGGTTATACCAATTGGTATAAATATATAATAAAAAACCACCCAAAAGGGTGGTTCTTCAATGTGAATGCGTAACGAATTAACGTTTGATATCGCGTTCAGTTTCGCCAGTATAAAGCTGACGAGGACGACCGATTTTGTACGGACCGCTGTGCATTTCTAACCAGTGGCTGATCCAACCAACTGTACGTGCAAGCGCGAAGATTACCGTAAACATTTCAGTTGGGATACCAATCGCTTTAAGGATGATACCTGAATAGAAGTCTACGTTCGGGTAAAGTTTACGTTCGATGAAGTACGGATCGCTTAATGCAATACGTTCAAGTTCCATTGCAAGCGCAAGTTGAGGATCATTGATACCAAGTGCACTTAACACTTCGTCACAAGTCTCTTTCATTACTTTTGCACGTGGATCGAAGTTTTTATAAACTCGGTGACCGAAGCCCATAAGTTTAACTTCTTTAGTTTTTACTTTTTCCATGAACGGCGCAACATTTTCTACAGTGCCGATTTCATCGAGCATCTTAAGAACAGCTTCGTTTGCACCACCATGCGCAGGTCCCCAAAGTGCAGCAATACCCGCAGCAATACATGCATAAGGGTTAGCACCTGTAGAACCAGCTAAACGTACTGTAGACGTTGATGCATTTTGTTCATGGTCAGCATGAAGCGTAAAGATACGATCCATTGCTTTAGCAAGAATAGGGTTAACTTTGTAGTCACGATCTGCTGGAGTAGCAAACATCATGTACAGGAAGTTTTCAGCGTAGCTTAAATCATTACGTGGGTAAACGAATGGTTGACCAACAGTATATTTATAAGTCCAAGCCGCAAGGGTAGGAATTTTAGCAATTAAGCGAACTGCAGTAATTTCACGGTGATCAACGTTTTCAACATCAAAACCGTTGTGATAGAACGCAGATAACGCACCAACTACACCGCACATAACCGCCATAGGGTGAGCATCACGACGGAAACCATTGAAGAAACGGCTAACTTGATCGTGAACCATCGTGTGGTTGCGGACTTTGTTTTCGAAGTCTGTTTTTTGTTCAGCAGTTGGAAGCTCACCGCTTAATAATAAATAGCAAGTTTCTAAGTAAGAAGCTTGAGTTGCAAGTTGAGCAATTGGATAACCACGGTGTAAAAGAACGCCTTTATCACCATCAATGAAAGTGATTTTAGACTCGCAAGAAGCTGTCGCCATAAAACCAGGATCAAAAGTAAAGTGACCTGAAGCCAACACATCCTTAACGTCGATTACATCTGGGCCCAATGTGCCGCTGTAAATTGGTAATTCAATTTTTTTGCCATCAAGCTCTAGAACGGCTTTCTTGCCAGTTGCTGCAGACATTCAATAGATCTCCTGTCCTGGTGGATATTTTATCTAACTTGCTGAGTCATCTTGTAATGTACAAGTCAGACGGATCAAAAATTGCTATTTAGCTTAGTGAGTACTGAAATTTTGTCAATTATACTTATGGATGAAAAAATGATGTTTTCATCAGTAGTTAGTCTAACTTTAACCAGTAAGATTGATCATTAAATTTCAGAGTCGGTCAGTATAATAAGGTAAATTCTAAAGAAGGTGCAGAAAAATAATTGTGATTGCTAGACAGGAAATGGCATTTTTGACCAATATTTTGTAGCTTTTGTAAGTTGGTAAATGCATTGTTGCTGTTTTAAAACCATCTGAATTTCACGACTTACATAGCTTTTGATATTATTTTTGTGTAAAAAACATCCAAATAAGATGATGAAATATTTATTTTCATTTTAATGCTTAATTGATTAAAAAATAGTTTTTATTGAAGCTTTTAAAGTATAAAAAATAATCAAATTAGCATAAAAATAGATATTTGATTGCCTGATGAATAATCAAATATGACAAAATCTTGAATCTAAATTGTGAATTATTCACAAACTAAGTCTTTATTTCTTATTACAAAGCTTTCAGTCAAATCACTGAATTAAATGATACCCATTTAAAATAGGAATAAAGGACTATTTTAAAATAACATGTTGGGTATCTAAAAAATTTTAACAACGTGAAAGAAAATAAAAGCGCAGATAAAATTAACCACTGGACGATTTTGTCCGTAATGTTGTGCTTTAGTCTAAATTTATAAAAATAATATAAGTCGTAATTATGTATAAAAGTAATATGTTTAAATATCATAAAAAATAAAGAGATAGCCTTTAAAAGCCTAGATGGGTGCTCTTCTTTATTTTTTAAATAGCTGTAAATGATTCTTATTTGAGTGTTTTTTAAAGAAAAAGCCAATTTCGATGGTTTGTATTTTGACAGTGCACGTTTTATAATTCAGTGTCGTTTAAAGTTCAGGCAATTTATTTGTCTGACAATGCTAGCTTTCCTTCGAATTAATTCCAACAAACTCCGGATGGAGTTTTTACTTACAGGATGCCCGCTGTGAAAAGCAACAGACCTGTCAATTTGTCCATGGGTCAAGTTTTAGATGTAAACTTAAAATCCCCTGTGGCTATTGCATCAATTCTACACCGTCTATCAGGTGTCATCGTATTTTTACTCGTACCGGTACTTTTGTGGCTTTTAGACAAGTCTTTGTCTTCGCCTGAAGGCTTTGCTCAAGTTCAAGCAATCTTTGGTGGCTTCATTGTACGTTTCATCGTATGGGTATTTGTCGCTGGTTTATTGTTCCATTTTATTATGGGCATTAAACATTTACTTGCTGATCTAGGCTTTGCGGAAGAGTTACAAAGCGGTCGCATAGCAGCAACTATTGCATTAATTTTGGCTGCGATATCAGTTGTCGCATCATTTGTATGGATCGTTCTCTAATGAAAAGTGCTACAGGTTTAACGGGGTCAGGTTCTCGTGATTGGTATATCCAACGCGTAAGTGCTGTAGTTCTAGCTGTTTATACTGTTGTCGTATTAGGTTGGATTCTGTGCAATGTCGGATTTAACTATGAGCAATGGTTTGGCTTTATGATGACACTTCCGATGAAGATTTTATCTTTATTGGCAGTCTTATCTCTTGTTGCGCATGCTTGGATTGGTATGTGGCAAGTATTCACAGACTATGTGACTACTCGTCAGATGGGTCCTTCAGCTTCAGGTTTACGCATCGTGTTAACTTCAGCAGTGATTATTGCTGTTATTGCATATGCGATCTGGGCAATCCAGATTTTTTGGGCGAATTGATAGGAAAATGTCATGGGCGCTTTAACCCCTAAAGAAGATTATTCAAATATTCCAAGCCAGTTCTTCGATGCAGTCATCGTTGGTGGTGGTGGTTCAGGTATGCGTGCTTCATATCAACTTGCTCAAGCAGGCTTGAATGTTGCAGTGCTAACTAAAGTATTCCCAACACGTTCTCATACTGTTGCGGCTCAAGGTGGTATTGGTGCATCGCTTGGTAATATGCAAGACGACAACTGGCACTATCATTTCTATGACACAGTAAAAGGTTCTGACTGGTTAGGTGACCAAGATGCAATCGAATTTATGTGTCGTGAGGCGCCTAAAGTTGTTTATGAACTTGAACACTTAGGTATGCCATTTGACCGTAATGCAGATGGTACAATTTACCAACGTCCATTTGGTGGTCACTCTGCGAACTATGGTGAAAAACCAGTTCCACGTGCCTGTGCCGCTGCCGATCGTACAGGTCATGCTCTTCTTCATACGCTTTATCAAAGTAATGTGAAAATGGGTACTCAATTCTTCGTTGAATGGATTGCATTAGACTTAATCCGTAACGAAGCTGGTGATGTACTTGGTGTAACAGCAATTGACCAAGAAACAGGCAAAATTGCTGTATTCCAAGCCAAAGCAACATTGTTTGCTACTGGTGGTGCTGGTCGTGTTTACCGTGCATCTACCAATGCTTATATCAATACTGGTGATGGTCTTGGTATGGCAGCTCGTGCGGGTATTCCATTACAAGATATGGAATTCTGGCAATTCCACCCAACCGGTGTTGCTGGTGCAGGTGTATTGTTAACGGAAGGTTGTCGTGGTGAAGGTGCAATCCTTCGTAACAAAGATGGCGAACCGTTCATGGAGCGTTATGCACCAACTTTGAAAGATTTGGCTCCTCGTGACTTCGTATCACGTTCTATGGACCAAGAGATCAAAGAAGGTCGTGGTTGTGGTCCTAAAGGTGATTATATCCTTCTTGATATGACTCACTTGGGCGCAGATACCATCATGAAGCGTTTACCATCTGTATTTGAGATTGGTAAGAAATTCGCAAACGTGGATATCACCAAAGAACCAATTCCAGTTGTACCAACAATCCATTATCAAATGGGGGGTATTCCTACCAATATTCATGGTCAAGTGGTTATCCCTGAAACAGCGAAAAATGCAGCAGATTTCTATGCAGGTTTTGATAAAGCTGCAAATGAATACACAACCAACGGTACAATGAATTACACAGTGCCTGTAAAAGGCTTCTATGCGATTGGTGAGTGTTCTTGCGTGTCTGTACATGGTGCAAACCGTTTAGGTACAAACTCATTACTTGACTTGGTTGTATTTGGTAAAGCTGCTGGTGAACACATCATTGATTACGTGACTAAACATCACGGTGATGAATACCAGCCACTTCCAAATGATGTACTTATGAACACGTTGAAACGTATCAATCATTTAGATGATTCTACTTCTGGTGAAAATGCACAAGAAGTTGCGGATGCGATTCGTGATATCGTTCAAGACCATGCGGGTGTATTCCGTACTCAAGCATTGCTTGATGAGGGTGTTAAGCAGATTCTTGCGATTGAACCACGTGTACGTAACATTCATTTAAAAGACAAATCTAAAGTATTTAATACTGCACGTATTGAAGCCTTGGAAGTTGAAAACTTATACGAAGTAGCAAAAGCAACATTGATTTCTGCTGCTGCACGTAAAGAATGTCGTGGTGCACATACTGTTGTAGATTATGAATTGCCTGCTGATGATGAGCACTATTCATATGGTCGTCGTGATGATGAATGGATGAAACATACTTTATGGTATTCAGCGGATAACCATCTTGAATACAAGCCAGTACGTTACAGCCCATTGTCTGTAGACCCAATTGAACCTAAACCACGTACATTCTAATCGGGAGAAATAAGATGAGTAGAGGTACACGTACATTCGAAATCTACCGCTATGATCCTGATAAGGATAAAGCACCGTATATGCAGACTTTTAAACTAGAGTTGACGGACAAGCATCGTATGTTGCTTGACGCACTTTTAGCGTTAAAAGTTCAAGACGAATCATTAACATTCCGTCGTTCTTGCCGTGAAGGTATTTGCGGTTCAGATGGTGTGAATATCAATGGTAAGAATGGTCTTGCGTGTTTATGGAACTTGAACGATTTACCTGAAAAAATCGTCATTCGTCCATTGCCTGGTCTGCCAGTAGTTAAAGATTTAGTTGTGGATATGAATCAGTTCTACGATCAGTATGACAAAATTCATCCATTCTTAATCAATAATCAACCTGCACCACCAAAAGAGCGTTTACAATCTCCAGAAGAGCGTGAGCACTTAAATGGTTTATATGAGTGTATTCTTTGTGCATGTTGTTCAACGTCATGCCCATCATTCTGGTGGAATCCGGATAAATTCTTGGGTCCTTCAGCATTGTTGAATGCATATCGTTTTATTATTGATTCTCGTGATACTGCGACACAAGATCGTTTATCACGTCTTGATGACCCATTCTCATTATTCCGTTGTAAAGGAATTATGAACTGTGTGTCTGTATGTCCGAAAGGCTTGAATCCAACAAAAGCAATTGGTCATATTCGTAGCATGTTGCTCGATCAAGCGGGTTAATACGATGTGAAAAAAGGGCGTACATCTTAGGATGTACGCTCTTTTTTTATTGGATTTTTAATGAGATGGTTGTTTTTTGTTCGAGCGAGTGAAGGATAAGTTTTAAGCATTGAAAAAGTAGCAACAGACCCGATATAAATGGATGGATAATAATAGATTATTTCTTGTATGTATTTCGCTAATTTATAGGTGGTATGTGTCAAAAAAATCAATTGAAGTGACAGATCATGTTACGATTTAACAAACCACTATATGTGAAAAACACACCATATTTTTGGTACATTTTTTCTACATAAGTGTGATCCAGATCAGTTTATAAATAATTTTATAAGCAAAGTTTAGAACCGCTTTAGAAAAAGCAAAAAAGTCTTTGTTTTTTCTAAGTCGATTTGCAAAAAATTGCTCAGCTTCGGTTGAGTATATAAGTGAGTGATGATGCCATTGAGGGCGTTATGATTCATTGTATGCATTAGTAAAAGCTAATGTTTATAACGCCCCTTGGTCATGAGTATCTGATGGGTGAATGTCAATTTACCGATTTGGCATTATCAATCATGGGAGTGCTTAAAAAGCACCCTCTAATGTTTTTGCAATAGGAAATGGGTCCACAAATGCAAGAAGTTGCTGACGCATTGCGTCTTGATACTGAACTTTCCGCTGATAGTGCAGCGTATATTGAAGAGCTTTACGAACAGTACCTTTCTTCTCCAACCTCAGTAGGTGAGGATTGGCGTCAATATTTCGATAAATTCCCTAAAGGTGACCAACCGCACGGAAACATTCGTGAGCAATTCTTATTATTAGGTCGTAATTCAAGTCGTGTTCAGCCTGTTGTGCAAAGTGAAGTAAGTACTGAGCATGAGCGTCGTCAAATCGGTGTTTTGCAACTGATTGCAGCATACCGTAACCGTGGTCATCAAAAAGCGAAGCTTGATCCACTAGGTTTGGCTAAACGTGAAGATGTGCCAGATTTAGATCTTGCTGCACATGGTTTAACCAAGTCTGACCTAGATACAGTTTTCAATGCTGGAAATTTGGCGATTGGTAAAACTGAAGCAACTTTAGGTGAAATGGTTAGCGCAATGGAGGCAACATACTGTGCTTCTATTGGTGCTGAATATATGCACATTGTTGACACCAAAGAAAAACGCTGGATTCAACAACGTCTTGAAGGTGCACGCGGTCAGTTCGGTTTCTCGGCAGATCAAAAGAAACATGTACTTGAACGTTTAACTGCTGCTGAAGGCTTAGAAAAATTCCTCGGTAATAAGTATGTTGGTGCGAAGCGTTTTGGTGTAGAGGGTGGTGAATCTTTTATTCCAATGGTAAACGAACTTATTCAACGTGCAGGTTCTGTAGGTTGTAAAGAAGTCGTAATTGGGATGCCACACCGTGGTCGTTTAAACTTACTTGTGAACATTATGGGTAAAAACCCAGCTGATTTGTTTGGTGAGTTCGAAGGTAAAACTTTAGCTAAAAAAGGTTCTGGTGATGTTAAGTATCACCAAGGTTTCTCATCAAATGTGATGACACCTGGTGGCGAAGTTCACTTGGCTTTGGCATTTAACCCATCGCATTTAGAAATTGTTGGTCCTGTGGTTGAAGGTTCAGTTCGTGCACGCCAAGTACGTCGTAAAGACATTGGTGGTGATGACGTATTACCTGTAATCGTACATGGTGATGCTGCATTTGCTGGTCAAGGTGTCAACCAAGAAACCTTCCAAATGTCACAAACGCGTGGTTATACCGTAGGTGGTACGGTTCATATCGTAGTCAACAACCAAGTTGGTTTTACTACATCTGATCCACGTGATGCACGTTCTACTGAATACTGTACTGACATTGCAAAAATGATTCAGGCGCCAATTTTCCATGTAAATGGTGATGACCCTGAATCTGTATTGTTTGTTGCGCAATTGGCACATGATTTCCGTCATACATTCCGTAAAGATGTTGTGATTGACATGTTCTGTTATCGTCGTCGTGGTCATAACGAAGCAGATGAGCCAGCAGCAACACAACCAATGATGTATCAAGTGATCAATAAAAAAGCGACTACACGTACGCTTTATGCGGATCAATTGGTACAAGAAAAAGTATTAGATCGTTCAGATGCAGATGCTTTAGTTGAAAAATATCGTGAAGATCTTGAAGCAGGTAACCATGTTGCCAATGCTTTAGTGCTTGAACCAAATGACAAAATGTTTGTGGACTGGAAACCGTATCTAGGCCATGAATATACAGATGTTTGGGATACGACTTTCCCAATCGAACGCTTAAAAGAAATTGGTACGAAAATGCGCGAATTACCGGAAGGTTTCGTGATGCAGCGTCAAGTGTCTAAAGTGATCGATGAACGTTTGAAAATGCAAACTGGTGAAATGCCATTAAACTGGGGTGCAGCAGAAACTTTAGCTTATGCTTCTATCCTTGATGATGGTTTCTTGGTGCGTTTGACTGGTGAAGATGTTGGTCGTGGTACATTCTCACACCGTCATGCTAAGCTACATAACCAAGTTGATGGTTCGGTTTATATTCCACTGTGTCATATCAAAGAAAACCAGCCACGTACTGCAATTTATGACTCATTATTGTCAGAAATGGCTGTGCTTGCATTTGAATATGGTTATGCAACAACATTGCCAAAAAGTTTGGTCATCTGGGAAGCTCAGTTCGGTGACTTTGCAAACTGTGCGCAAGTGGTTATTGATCAGTTCATCTCATCTGGTGAAACCAAATGGGAGCGTGTGTGTGGTTTAACATTGCTTCTTCCACATGGTTATGAAGGTCAAGGTCCTGAGCATTCATCTGCACGTCTTGAGCGTTTCTTACAGTTATGTGCTGAAGAAAACATGCAAGTGATTACACCTACGACACCTGCACAGATTTTCCATGCAATGCGTCGTCAGGCAATTCGCCCAATTCGTAAGCCAATGATCGTGACTTCACCGAAGTCGTTACTTCGTCATAAACTTGCAACTTCAACTTTGGAAGAGCTTGCAACTGGTACATTCCAGACTGTGATTGATGAAGTGGATCAAATCAACAAACAAGATGTAACACGTGTTGTACTTTGTGGTGGTAAAGTTTATTACGACTTACTTGAAAAACGTCGTGAAGAAAACTTGAACATTGCGGTGGTACGTGTTGAACAATTGTACCCATACCCAGAAAAACGTCTTGCTGAAGTGCTTGCGACATATCCGAACATAAAAGAACTTGTTTGGTGTCAAGAAGAACCGAAGAACCAAGGCGCATGGTTATTCATTGCTCCTCGTTTATACGAAGGTGTAATGAAGTCTGCTCTACAAGTTCAAATTAGCTATGCAGGACGTGAAGCTTCAGCTGCACCTGCATGTGGCTCACCATATTTGCATGCAAAACAACAAGCTCAGCTCGTGAATGACGCACTTGCGATCGTAGCTGAACAATCAGGAGAATCTAAATAATGGCAACCGAAATTAAAGCACCGGTGTTCCCAGAGTCAGTTGCTGACGGAACAATTGCAACTTGGCACAAACAACCAGGTGAAGCGGTATCACGTGATGAAGTCATCTGTGATATTGAAACGGATAAAGTTGTTTTAGAAGTTGTTGCTCCTGCTGATGGTACTATCTCTGCAATCATCAAAAATGAAGGTGACACAGTTCTTTCTTCTGAAGTTATTGCGACATTTGAAGAAGGTGCTGTTTCTGGCGCTACTCAAACTCAAGCAGTTCAATCAGAAGAGAAAGTAGAACAAGCTGCGGCACAAACTCAAGCGGGTAATGCACCTGTTGTTGAACGTGCTCAAGTACAAGATCAAGCACCTGCAGTGCGTAAAGCTTTAACTGAAACAGGTATTGCTGCTGCGGATGTAGATGGTACTGGTCGTGGTGGTCGTATCACCAAAGAAGATGTTGCAAATCATCAAACTAAACCAGCTGCTGCTGTAACACCATTAAGCGTTGCAGTTGGTGAGCGTATTGAGAAACGTGTTCCAATGACACGTTTACGTAAGCGTGTTGCTGAACGTCTTCTTGCTGCTACACAGCAAACTGCGATGTTGACTACGTTTAACGAAGTTAACATGAAACCTGTGATGGAAATGCGTAAGCAATATAAAGATGCTTTCGAAAAACGTCATGGTGCACGTTTAGGCTTTATGTCATTCTTCGTTAAAGCTGTAACTGAAGCACTTAAACGCTATCCTGCGGTAAATGCTTCAATCGACGGTGATGATATTGTTTATCATGGATACTATGATATCGGTGTTGCGGTTTCTTCTGATCGTGGTTTAGTGGTTCCAGTATTACGTAATACTGACCGTATGAACTATGCTGAAGTTGAATCAGGTATTGGTGCGTATGCTGCAAAAGCACGTGAAGGTAAATTAGCAATTGAAGATATGACTGGTGGTACTTTCACAATTACCAACGGTGGTACTTTCGGTTCATTACTTTCAACACCTATTTTGAACCAACCACAAACTGCTATTTTAGGTATGCACAAAATCCAAGAGCGTCCTATGGCTGTAAATGGTCAAGTTGAAATTCTTCCAATGATGTACTTAGCGCTTTCTTATGACCATCGTATGATTGATGGTAAAGAAGCTGTAGGCTTCTTGGTAACTGTTAAAGAGTTACTTGAAGAACCAGCTAAACTAATCCTTGACCTTTAATTCTTTAGAATAACAACACGAGTTTAGAGTGATCCTTTAAACTCGTTTTTGGAGATAAGCATGTCTCAGTTTGATTTAGTTGTAATCGGCGGTGGGCCAGGTGGTTATGAAGCGGCAATTCGTGCTGCTCAACTTGGTTTCAAAGTTGCGTGTATCGAAAAACGTGTACACAAAGGTAAGCCATCTTTAGGTGGTACTTGCTTAAACGTAGGTTGTATTCCTTCTAAAGCACTTTTAGATTCTTCTCATCACTATGAAGATACTCTTCATGGCTTAGATGTTCACGGTATTACAGTTGAAAATGTCCAACTTGATCTTCAAAAGCTTCTTGCTCGTAAAGACAAAGTTGTAGATAACTTAACTGGTGGTGTTGCTCAATTGCTGAAAGGCAATGGTATCGAGTGGTTACAAGGTACGGGTAAACTACTTGCTGGTAAAAAAGTTGAATTCACACCATTAGAAGGTGGTGATGTTCAAGTTTTAGAACCTAAATTCGTAATTCTTGCAACTGGTTCTGTACCTGTAAATATTCCTGTAGCAAAAGTTGATGAAGACCTTATCGTTGATTCAACAGGTGCTTTAGAATTCCAAGAAGTGCCTAAACGTTTAGGTGTAATTGGTGCAGGCGTAATTGGGCTGGAACTTGGTTCAGTATGGCGTCGTCTTGGATCTGAAGTTGTTGTGTTCGAAGCATTAGATGCATTCTTACCAATGGCGGATAAAGCGTTGGCAAAAGATTATCAAAAACTTTTAACAAAACAAGGTTTAGATATTCGTATTGGTGCTAAAGTTTCAGGCACTGAAGTGAATGGTCGTGAAGTGACTGTTCAATATAATCAAGCAGGCGAAGATAAAACTCAAACTTTCGATAAATTAATCGTTTGTGTTGGTCGTAAAGCGTATGCAGAAGGTTTATTGGCTGAAGATTCAGGCATTAAATTAACTGAACGTGGTTTGGTTGAAGTGAACGATTGGTGTGCAACGTCTGTTGACGGTGTATATGCAATTGGTGACTTGGTGCGTGGCCCAATGCTTGCGCATAAAGCAATGGAAGAAGGTGTAATGGCGGTTGAGCGTATGCATGGTCATGCTGCTCAAGTGAATTACGACACCATTATTTCAGTGATTTATACACACCCTGAAGCTGCATGGGTAGGTTTGACTGAAGAGCAAGCTAAAGAGAAAGGTCACGAAGTTAAAACCGGTCAATTCCCATTTGCTGTCAATGGTCGTGCTTTAGCTGCCAATGAATCTGCTGGATTTGTGAAGTTTGTTGCAGATGCAAAAACAGATCGTTTATTGGGTATGCATATCATTGGTCCTGGTGCTTCTGACATTGTTCATCAAGGTATGATTGCACTTGAATTTGTATCTTCTGTTGAAGATTTACAATTGATGACTTTTGGTCACCCAACTTATTCTGAAGTCGTTCATGAAGCAGCGCTTGCTGTTGATGGGCGTGCGATTCACGCGATTCAGCGTAAACGTAAATAACACAAAAAAGAGCGGTTTCGACCGCTCTTTTTACTTTTGATGGTTGTTTTTAATTGAATAATCATCTAAAAATAAAAGAACAAACTTTAATAAATGCCGATAGTTATTGTGATGGAAGTCTAATTATTGGTGTGTCATAACAATGTGAAAAGTAGTAAAAGGTAAAACATGAATCTACATGAGTATCAAGCGAAAACGCTGTTAAAAAAATATGGTATGCCAGTTCAAGAAGGCATTTTAATCACTACGCCTGAAGAAGCATCTGCTGCCTTTGAGCAAATTAGTGGCAAATTCGCTGTGATGAAGGCCCAAGTCCATGCAGGTGGTCGTGGTAAAGCGGGTGGCGTAAAAGTTGTTAAGTCAAAAGAAGAAGCAGCTGAATATGCAAAAAGCCTGTTAGGTACTCGTTTAGTCACATATCAAACTGATGCCAATGGCCAGCCTGTAAATAGTATCCTTGTTTGTGAAGATGTTTATCCTGTAGAACGTGAATTGTATTTAGGTGCAGTGGTCGATCGTTCTAGTCGTCGTGTGACATTCATGGCGTCTACAGAGGGTGGCGTAGAAATTGAAAAAGTTGCTGAAGAAACGCCTGAAAAAATTATTAAAGTCGAAGTAGATCCATTAGTTGGTTTATTGCCATTCCAAGCGCGTGATGTTGGTTTCCAGTTGGGTTTAAAAGATAAGCAAATCAGCCAATTTGTAACTATCATGACAGGCGCGTACAAAGCATTTGTTGAAAATGACTTTGCACTATTTGAAATTAATCCACTTTCCGTTCGTGAAAATGGTGAAATCTTATGTGTAGATGCCAAAGTCGGTATCGACTCAAATGCACTTTATCGTTTGCCTGAAATTGCTGCGATGCGTGATAAATCTCAAGAAAATGAACGTGAGTTAAAAGCATCTGAATTTGACCTCAACTATGTTGCTCTAGAAGGCAATATTGGTTGTATGGTAAATGGTGCAGGTCTTGCAATGGCAACAATGGATATCATCAAACTGTATGGTGGTCAGCCAGCAAACTTCCTTGATGTTGGTGGCGGTGCAACCAAAGATCGCGTCATTGAAGCATTTAAAATTATTCTTTCAGATTCATCTGTACAAGGTGTGTTGATCAATATTTTTGGTGGTATTGTACGTTGTGACATGATTGCTGAAGCGATTATTGCAGCGGTTCAAGAAGTAAATGTAACCGTACCTGTTGTTGTTCGTTTGGAAGGCAACAATGCGGAGTTAGGTGCTAAATTACTTGATGAATCAGGTCTAAAATTAATTTCTGCGAACGGCTTAGCTGATGCCGCAGAAAAAGTTGTTGCTGCTGTGAAAGCGTAAGGAGTATCAATCATGAGCGTATTAGTTAATAAAGACACAAAAGTATTGGTACAAGGCTTTACAGGTAAGAATGGTACATTCCATTCTGAGCAATCAATTGCATACGGTACAAAAGTAGTTGGTGGCGTAACACCAGGTAAAGGTGGTCAAACTCATATTGGTCTACCTGTTTTCAATACAATGCGTGAAGCAGTAAAAGAAACGGGTGCAAATGCAACTTCAATTTATGTACCTGCTCCATTTGTACTAGATTCAATTGTTGAAGCAGTAGATTCTGGTATTGAGTTAATCGTGGTGATCACTGAAGGTGTGCCAACCTTAGACATGTTAAAAGCCAAACGTTACCTTGAAACTTATGGTAATAATGCACGTTTAATCGGTCCAAACTGTCCAGGTATTATCACACCGGGCGAATGTAAAATTGGGATTATGCCAGGGCATATTCATCAACCAGGTAAAATCGGGATCATTTCTCGTTCTGGCACATTGACTTATGAGGCGGTTGCTCAAACGACTAAGCTTGGTTTAGGTCAGTCTACTTGTATTGGTATCGGTGGTGACCCAATTCCAGGTATGAATCAAATTGACTGCTTAAAACTTTTCCAAGAAGACCCTCAAACAGAAGCAATCATCATGATTGGTGAAATTGGTGGCAGTGCGGAAGAAGAAGCTGCTGAATATATTCAATCTAATGTGACTAAACCTGTTGTTGGTTATATTGCGGGTGTAACAGCGCCTAAAGGTAAGCGTATGGGTCACGCTGGAGCGATTATCTCTGGCGGTAAAGGTACTGCTGAAGAGAAGTTTGCTGCATTTGAAAAAGCGGGTATGGCATATACGCGTAGCCCAGCTGAACTTGGTTCAACTATGTTTGATGTCTTAAAAAAGAAAGGCTTGGTTTAATTTTTAATTTTTTAAGCTAAAAAATGGGAGCCAATTGGCTCCCATTTTTATTGGTTGTAGAGTATTAGTTGTAGATTCTTGATTGTTAGTATTTAACTTTGTAATCAAAATAAAAAAAGGGAATTTATATGAGATGGGTGATCTGTAATTAGCCTTTGACTAAACCACCATCCACAATCAAATTTTGTCCTGTTACAGCACGTGACCACGGTGATAAAAACATCAGCACGGCATCTGCAAACTGCTCAGGTGTGGTGACTTCTTGTAAGGGCGTAGAGGCTGCGATTAAATCAAACACTTGATCAGGTGTTGCACTACTGGCATCAGTCTTACGTAATAGACCACCTGAAAGCATATTTACATTAATACCATACTGACCTAAATCATGTGAAGTGGTTCGAGTAAAAGCCAAAAGTGCTGCTTTAGCCGCAGTATAATCATGATAAGGAACCACAGGATTTTGCACGAGATTGGTTCCAATATTGATGATTCGACCAAAATGATCTTTTTTCATATCTTCTAGCGCAGCTTGGGTGGTGTTTAAAGCGGCTTTTACTGCACTGTCCAATTGCTGTTGCATACTGTGCCAGCTCAGTGTTTCAACTTTTGGACGTAGATCACCATCAAATTTAAATGCCAATAGTGCATTATTAATCACTGAAGTGATTGCATGTCCATAATGCAGTTTTGCCTTTTTAAACATCGTGTTGACTTGATCTGCATCGGTTACATCTGCTTTGTAAATAAAAACCTGTTCGGCATGTTCCTTAGCAAGCTGTTGTGCGGATTCTTCACTATTGAAATAATTCACCACAACTCTTGCACCTTCACGAATCAAAGCATAGGTAATTGCAAGTCCTAAACCACGTGCGCCACCAGTCACTAGAATAATTTGATCTCGTATTTCCATGTTCAAATCAACTCATTTGATATCAATTTAATTTTAGCACTTTTATCGATCAGACACTTCGATTGAGAGATGAGTTACAAAGTTTATCAATTGCACATACTCAAGATGAAAAATATAAAAAACATCTAGAGAAATTTAAGCATCTTAGTGGATTGATTACATATGAATATTCAAATAATTAAACTTTTTAAATCCTATTGATAAAATGATGGCTCAGAATGATAGTTAATTGGTTTAACATATTGATCATATTATTTATAATTAAAACGAAACGCATTTGATATTAGGTGTGCTTTAGCCATTCTGATCTATATGTAGGCTACAATTAGACTGATCATTTAAGTGACTTATAAACAAACAGAGGAGACAACCATCTTGTTTTATGATTGGTATAACTCCGATAAAAATCATGAATTGATTAGGCAAAACATGCGATCTATTTACCCACTCAATTTAATGGTCATTTTTATATTTTTCATAAATTCAAATGTTTATGCTTTTAATGATCTGGAACTTATGGTAGAAGAGGCACAAAATCAAGTTGTGGAATATCAAGATGAATTATTAGGACAACCAGATCAATTGCAAGATGAGCAATTATTTAAAATTGAAAATCAAGAAAATAGCCTAAGTGATACTGAAATGAGCATTGAGCGAAATGATATTTTTTTTGAACAAGACCAATTGCAAAAAAAGCTAGCAGAACAGCATGAGCATGAATTGGCAGATTATTCAATTTTAACCAATAAATTTTATGAAAATGAGCGTATTCGGGTGTTCAATTATACTGCTTACAATGTACAACAATTAAAGACATCATTGCTCAATCCTTCAAATGATAATCCTGCATCAAGTGAGCTTTATCTTTCTTTTGGTTATGGCATTGAATTTAAGATCAATGCTTTAAACAAAGTGGGTTATGAATACATCTCTAGTTTTCCTTATGATCGTGGGCAATTATTGCGTCTGTTTTGGATTAGAACGCTGACTTATTAACAATAAATATTTTATCGATCATTTTTATTACCATGAAGAAATCATGTTGGAAATACTACAACTTGAAACATAAGCTTGTTTAGCACTACACATTAAAAGACTAACTTAAACAAAATGAGATGAAGAGGTGAGTCATCATGTTAAACAAAGTTATTGTGTTGGGTGTAGTTGCTATTTCATTAACCGGCTGTATTGTTGCACCATTTGATGATGGTCATCGAGGTGGTCATGGTCGTTATGATCAGCGACATGATTCGGATCATCGCAGGGATCAGCATCGTGATGGTGATCGACATCTTTATGACCGAGATCGCAATGATCGTGACTGGAATTGGAAAGGACGTTAATTCTTTATCTTAAATATAAAAATGGGCAATGTATGCCCATTTTTTTCTATCTTGTTGTTTGAAAATATATGAATGAAGTAATTAGGGTCTGTTGACAATTCGTCTACGTTTGCGACTACAAGTGGTTTTTGGATGATACAAGGCAAGAACTATTAAACTTAATCATTCTAAATGATGAGAAACATCGTTTCGAAAGGTAACGACGTAGCGGTAAAAACTACTCTAGTCCCCACTGCGCCTTGCGCTGCAAACAAAGCAGTGCTTTGTTCTTGCTCAGGGTTGTGGCTAAAATTATCTCAGCCTACGTTATGAAACTCGAAAATAGTCTCGCTATTCTCTTCGTTTCCTGCTTTACGACGTATACGTCTCATGCTCAATTTTAACCTACAACGCAAGTCATTTATGAAATGTCTACAGACCCTATATTATTTTTTTAAATAAACCTGCTTGTACTACACCAGCTTTGGTTTGTTTCTGTAATTGCCATGTTGAGGGTAAATTCAGTTGATTTAAGCCACGATCTGCTTCTACATAAATCAATGCTTGATCAGATAAGTATTGATCCGCTTTTTGAGCCAATTCATCCCATAAATTTAAACTATAGGGTGGATCTAAAAACATTAAATCAAACTGTTCATTTAAATTGGATAAGGCTTGTTGTGCTGTTTGTGTTTTTAGCTGACAGTTATCAGCTTTGAGCAACTGAATATTGTCTTTTAAAAATTTAGCTTGCGTGGCATTGGGTTCAATCATGATCACGTGCCTTGCACCTCGTGAAAGTGCTTCAAATCCTAAAGCACCTGAACCAGCACAAAGATCTAAGACTTTGGCATTTTGAATATCCCACATGAGCCAGTTAAACAATGTTTCACGTACTCGATCAGGTGTGGGACGTAAACCATCGATATCAGCAAAAGGAAGAACTCGACGTTTCCATTCTCCACCAATAATACGTAATTGGTTTTTCACTTTATTATTCACTGATATCAGCCTCAGGTACAGGTGGAGGAGTGGGTTGCGTCGAAGTCGGACTATGACCTTGAGTTGGTATACGGTTTTGGGTAGCCGTATTGGTCTGCGTATTTGGCTTCGGTTTAGGCAAGGCATTTGGATCTGCTGCAAGGGAAACATCACCACTTGGCAGTTCACCCGGTTTGATGCCGGCTGTCATTAAGCCCCCACTGACTTGATGATTAAGCGGTACAATTGGATTCTTTTTGCGAGTTAGCAACCAGTAATCAAATACAGGACGAGCAATTTTGGCAGCAGAACCACCATGCTTACCATTTTCCCAAATCACGGCAATGGCAATTTCAGGATTTTCAGCAGGTGCAAAACCAACAAATAAACCGTGGTCTAATTGTCTTGATGTCAGTGCAGCTTCGTTATAGCGTTTGCCTTGCGCAATACTCTTCACCTGTGCTGTACCTGTTTTACCTGCGATTTGGTACATCGGTGTACGGATACCTCGGCCTGTACCTGTTTGAATAACATCAACCATTGCATCGCGCATTTTGACCCAGTCGTCATCCGTACCACTAAAGTTGATTTTTCCTGTCGGGGCATTGAGTACTTCATGCTTTTTCGCCCCTTTAGATTCACGTAATACGTGTGGGGTGACATGCGCACCATGGTTGGCCGTAATTGCCGTTGCCATAGCTAACTGTAATGGAGTGGCAGTAAATGCACCTTGACCAATACTGACAGAAATGGTTTCACCTTTGAGCCATTTACTCTTACGAGTACGCATCTTCCATTCAGGACTTGGATATAAACCTGTACTTTCGCTTGGTAAATCTACACCCGTTTTTTCACCGAAACCAAATTGACGCATCCATTCATTCATTCGATCTATACCCATCTGGTAAGACAAGATATAGAAGTAAGTATCACAAGAAACCACTATAGATTTATGTAAATTGACAGCGCCATGCCCAGTTTTTTTCCAGTCACGGAATTTATGTGAATCACCAGGTAAATGGAAATAACCAGGATCGGAAATTGTAGTTCCCCAATCCACAGTTTTAAAATGGATGCCACCTAAGCCTTCCATTGGTTTGATGGTAGAACCGGGAGGGTAAGTCCCTTGAACAGCGCGGTTATAGAGTGGTTGGTCTAAGTTGTCACGTAAAGCAGTATAGTCCGCATGCCCAATACCTGTCACAAATAAGTTCGGGTTGAAACTTGGGCTGGAAACAAGCGCTAATATTTCACCAGTGCGTGGGTCAATTGCGACGATTGCACCACGACGATCTTTAAGTTGTTCTGCTGCAATAGTTTGCAAACCATAATCCAATGAAAGATATAAATCATTGCCTCTGGTTGACTCTTTACGACCTAAATGGCGTAACACATTACCATGTGCATCAGCTTCAATCGATTCATAACCAGGAACGCCATGAAGTAATTCTTCATAAGATTTTTCTACACCAATTTTCCCGATTAGGTTTGTGCCAGCGTAACTATCTTTATCAATTGCTTTAAGTTCTTTATCGTTAATACGACCAACATAACCCACCACATGAGCAAACAATTCACCATGTGGATAATAGCGAGTCATTTGAGTTTCAATATCAACACCTGGAAATTGAAACTTTATTTCACTAAAGCGAGCAATATCTTGTTCTGTTAGATTTAGCTTTAAGGTAACACGTTCTGTTTTTTTAGAGGTTTTAATGCGGCTATTAAAACGGTCGATATCTTCTTGATTGAGATTTAAAATTGGAATCAAGCGCTTAACAGTGTCATCTATATCTTCGACATCGGCTTTGCTCAATGTTGCGGTAAAAACAGGGTAGTTATCTGCAAGTAAAATCCCATTACGATCATAAATATAGCCACGTGCTGGTGCTATAGGTTGTAGTCGAATTCGGTTTTTATCTGACGCTTCACTAAACTCTTGATGATGAAAAATTTGCAGATAAGCATAGCGTGCAACTAGAAGGCACATAAAAAATGAAACAATACCAATCGCAAAAAAGACACGACCACGGAAGATGCGTTTTTCTTGTTGGACATTTTTTAGAGGAAACTGCTGCTTCATACGTCGTCGGCTTTAGTACTTAAAGATGGGTGAATTTAGGGGTCAAACATTTTACCCTAGATTGCGTCTTAAAAATTAAAAAACACAAATAAGTCATCAAAATATATTTTAACTAAAAACTGTAATTGATTTTTTTTCTTAGATGAGACCGTTTACATTTCATTTGAAAAATACGCATCATTGTAAAGCTAGGCAAAATGTCAATAGCCCCTATATGGATTTGACCTTAGCGACATTAAATTTATAGTGTTTTGTATATGAGTGCTAAAATAATTCTGTTAAAGTCGAGCCTTAAGGATAAATATATTCGACCTAAGTTAAGATTAGGGATAATGGAGAAAATAATGAAAAAAATCTTTCCCTTATTAATATTGGTTGCTGTCGGAAGTTTCGCGCACGCTGATGTTAAAGATTATTTGCCAGATATGAAGGGAATTTTACCAGAGGCAAAGTTTAAGCCTGAAGATGCTTCTAAATGGAATATCGGTGCGGGTGTAACACAACAGATGGTCCATGCAAATGGTGAATGGGTAAATCCTTATGGAATTGCCTATACTAAATTAGGTGTTTTTTATAATGGTGACCATGAGTTTGCAGGCCAAGTCGGTTATAGAATTCCTGTAGTATTAAATGGTAAAGATAAAAATGGCTTCTATGTAGGGGTCTATGGCGGAACACTTAAAAGCAAAAAAGTGGACGGAAGTGATGAAGTCCAATATGGTGGTGGTGCCGATTTATCTTATGTTTTATTGAATAAAGAGCGTATAAGTACATTTAGTGTGGGGATGGGTGCAGGTAGTGAACTTCATAATAAAAATGGAGATATGATCCTAGAGACTCGTCCACAAATACAATTTGCTTATACCTTAAGTGTCGGGTTCTAAAGTTTTATGATTTTATCTATATCCTTCGACCGCAAATAGAAATAAATACGAGAGTCATGCATGTTGGAATACGTTAATGGTTTGTGGCACGCTTTTACAGCTCGACCTGATCATCTTGCCATTTTAAGTATCATCCCAGTGACGGCCTTTGTAACGTGGGCGCACGTTTGGATGGCACTGAAAATGGTATTTTATCCAATCACGTTTTGGGGATTTCATATTGGTCCCTTACCTGTAGGATGGCAAGGGATTGTGCCACGTAAAGCTGGGCGAATTTCAGGCATTATTACAGACAATACATTATCCAAACTAGGTTCTTTGCGTGAGTTTTTAGATGCAATGGACCCTGAAGATATGGCTCGGATTATCGGTGAACAAGTCGGTTTCGAACTTGAGCATTTGATTGATGAGGTGATGTTAGATCGTAATGCTGTTTTGTGGGAAAACCTACCTTATTCGATTAAACGGCGAATTTATGGTCAAGCGCATAAACAATTGCCGGGTGTTTTAAGAGAACTCGTGACCGAGCTGACTATGAATGTCGAGTCACTGGTCAACATGCGAGATATGGTCGTAACTCAAATGGAAGGCGATCGCCGTTTGATGGTCCGTATGTTTTTAAAAGTTGGACAAAAAGAAATTAACTTTATTTGGCATATTAGTGCGGTCATTGGCAGTTTCTTTGGTATTTTTCAAATGTTTGTCTATGTATTTGTTCCTCAACATTGGACTGTACCTTTCTTTGCTGCAGTCTGGGGCTTTTTAACCAACTGGATTGCAATCTGGATGGTTTTCAATCCTGTAGAGCCACATTATGTACGCTATCCACAATTTTTTGAACGGACAAAAGATCGAAAATTTCCATGGATTAAACCTGTTATTCCAAGAATTGGCACTTATAATGTTCAAGGTGCGTTTATGAAACGCCAAGAAGAAGTGTCAGATGTTTTTGCAAGTGTCGTCACTGAAGATTTGATTACATTAAAGTCAATCATGACTGAAATGATGTACGGTCCTAAGAAAGAAAAAACCCGTCGTATTGTAAAGCGTCATATTAACGAAATTATGGAAACTCCATTGGTTCGTACCTCTTTACAATTGTCTTTAGGACTAAAAGAGTATGCAAAACTCAAGACAGACTTGATTGATCGGTCAATTGAAATTACGATGGTGCCTGTTTGCGACCCTGCGTTTAATGCGAGCCGTGCACAGAAAATTTTTCAGATGTTTAAAGAGCGGATCAGAGAGTTAACCCCAAAAGAGTTTCAAAACTTGTTACGTCCTGCATTTCAGGAAGACGAATGGATTTTGATAGTACTCGGTGGTGTGACTGGATTTTTTGCTGGTCTAATACATTTATTTGTGGCTTTCTTATAAATTTGATGCCATTACGATGATAAGTTTTAATTTGTCATGGCAAACGGTATCATACATATTGTTTTAAATGAGGATGTTTTTTTATGCGCATTATATTACTCGGACCACCTGGAGCAGGTAAAGGTACACAAGCTCAGTTGATCTGTAAGCGCTACAATGTCCCACAAATTTCAACCGGTGATATGCTCCGTGCTGCAATTCGTGAAGGTACTGAATTAGGTCTTAAAGCTAAAAGTGTAATGGAATCAGGTGGTTTAGTATCTGATGAGCTTATTATCGGTTTAGTGAAAGAACGTATTGCACAACCTGATTGTGTAAATGGTTGTATTTTCGATGGTTTCCCACGTACGATTCCTCAAGCTGAGGCTTTAGAGAACGAAGGGATTAGCATTGACCATGTGATCGAAATTGAAGTGCCAGACGAAGAAATCGTAAAACGTCTTTCTGGTCGTCGTCAGCACCCAGCATCTGGTCGCGTTTATCACACGATTTATAACCCACCGAAAGTGGAAGGTAAAGATGATGAAACTGGCGAAGATCTTGTGCAACGTCCAGATGACGAAGAAGCAACGATTCGTAAGCGTTTAGGCTCTTATCATAATGAAACTGAACAGCTTGTTGGTTTCTATCAAGGGCGTGCAGCTTCTGGGGAAAATGCACCGACTTATAATAAATTGAACGGTTTACGTCCAATAGAAGATGTCCAAAAAGATTTATTTGCGATTTTAGATAAATAAGACCGCATTCAAAGCATTTTTTTAAGCTTTGACAATAACAGAGACCTGATTCATATTAGGTCTCTTTTTTTTGCAAGAGTGGCGTAGAGAGTGAAGTTTGTATTAATTGCCTTGGTCATTTTGAGTATATTGCTTCTTTTGGGCTTATTGTATATGAGCTTTAAATTACTACGCAAAGCACAAAAAGAAGAGCTTCAGCAACGCCGTGAAATGAGAAAATCAGGTAATTACCAAGTGCATCCACAGGTGGCTGAAGAGTGGAAACGGCTTGAAAAGTTGAAGAAAGATTTGGAAAATAAAAAGTAAAATAATTAGGGAGATGAATGCTGAGGATAAATTCATCCTTATCTATCATCGCGCTTCATTCTTCCAAATTAATGAATTTAACTGATGAATTTTTATGATTGAGATGTGTATGCAATTAATTCTAAGTATTTTGTTTATCCATCTACATGTTAAATTCACAGCATTCATATTATAAGAAGACTGTCTAAATGAAATTGATTGCGATAACAGAACATCGTAGCGAATATTTAGAGCTTATTCATTTTTCAAAGGGGACTTTGCTGAACATAGGCGAAAACTATCAAGGCTCGGAGAATTGGGACAATTGGTATTTCTGCACAGTTGACAATGGATTAGAGGGGTGGGTTGCTACTCAAATCATTGAATGGATCAATAAGCATCAAGGCCATGCAATAGCAGATTACACAGCGAAAGAACTCAATGTAGATCATGGCGATCTATTGGTTGGAGAAGAACAACTAAATGGCTGGATTTGGTGTAGCAGATTATCTGATGATCAGTCTGGCTGGGTGCCCTTAGAGGTATTAAGTCAGATTTGATTGAGAACTATTTTAAGATGCTAGCTGTTTCTTCAGAAAATAGCTTCCTCAGGAAAATGACAAAGCCTGATTTTAATTAAATGATGATTATGCTTTGCTAAAATCTCTCGTTTATTCGCTACTTTGTTTTGACTTCGCGTACAGCGCCAAATTCATATTTATCAGGCCAATTACAAACATCTGACACAATACATTCATGGCATTTCGGTTTCCGTGCAATACAGCAATATCGCCCATGTAAAATTAACCAATGATGCGAGTCTATAATAAATTCTTTTGGAATCACTTTGATTAGACGATGCTCGACCTCAAGTACATTTTTTCCTACAGCAAGTCCAGTACGATTGCCAACTCGGAAGATATGCGTATCTACAGCCATTGTAGGCTGACCAAAGGCGGTATTCAGCACAACATTGGCAGTTTTGCGTCCTACACCGGGTAAAGCCTCTAAATCAGCACGATTATCTGGAACTTGGCTATTGTGCTTCTCAATCAGAATTTTACAGGCTTTAATCACATTTTCAGCTTTGGCATTATATAAACCAATGGTTTTAATATACTGTTTTAAACCGTCTACACCCAATGCATAAATCTGTTCAGGGGTATTGGCGACAGGAAATAACTTATCAGTGGCTTTGTTGACACTTATATCTGTGGCTTGAGCCGATAAAGTAACAGCAACAAGCAACTCAAATGGGTTTGAGTAATTGAGTTCTGTTTTCGGATTTGGGCGTTGCTCGCGTAATCTTTCAAAGAAAATCTGAATCTGCTTTTTGGTCATATTCTTTACAGTCATGATGCATCCTCTTGCAAAACAGATAACTGTTGAATCAATTCATTTAATTGATGTTGCTTATTTTCATCTGCTCGAACACTCAATTGTTTCTCTAATTTTTTAATTTGAGTTCGCAGCTTAGCCAATTGAATGGTGGTTTTAGCATCTGTAACAATTGGATTTTTTATTATGGGTTGGTTGATTTCAATTGTAGGTAAAGCCTGACTTTGCTGTGTTATTTGTGCAAAGAGTTCAGTGTCGATTTCTGCACGAACCACAGGGCCTTTACGATGGATGCGTAGCTTTTCTTCACGTTGAATATGGGCATAGTAACGACCACGTAAGTCATTTTGTTCTAAGAAACGTTGTTCGTCATTTGGAATAGGCTGGATGTCTTCAACTAAATCGATGCAATCTACTGGGCAAGGAGCAATACATAGTTCACACCCAGTGCATAAATCTGTAAGTATGGTATGCATTAGTTTACCAGAACCAATAATGGCATCTACAGGGCAAGCACTGATGCATTTGGTGCAACCGATACATTCATCTTCACGAATAATAGCTTTCATGCGTTGTGGGCGGCCATCGCTTTGAATTGGCCAGACACTTGGTTCAGCAACGAGTTTATTGCGATTGAGTATATCAGCAAGCGCATCTGCAACAGGTTGCCCACCTGGCACACATTTATTGGCTGCTTCACCTTTTTCTACAATAGATTTTGCATAAGGTAGACACCCATCACGGTGACCACAGAGTCCACATTGTGTTTGTGGCAAAATAGCATCTATTTGCTGAATGAAGGAAAGCGATGAATTCATGTGAATAAAACTTTAAAGAAAAATGAACAAATACTTGGTAAAAGCGAAGAATATTTTGCAATTTTAGCATGTTTTACAGTGAAAATCTTTGCTCTAATTTGGCGCTAAAAATGCGCTAATTTAGATCAAAATATTGAATAATTTTTGTTTAAAAACGCCAACAAATTGACATTTTATTTGGGGTTGATTAGAAATTATCATATTGAATTTAAATATTATTTGAAAAAACATTTGAAAAAAGGTTGTGGATTATATACAAAAGGGATTAAATACTTTGCGCCAAAATTTATCATTTTATTAAAAGGGTTGACCTTTTTTGTATCATTTTCTGCTGAGGAATGAGCGTTGAAATATAATAGCCTGAATGACTTTTTAAATTACGTTAAAGCACGTGATCCAAATCAACCAGAGTTTTTACAAGCTGTGGAAGAAGTTATGACCAGTTTGTGGCCATTTATTGAGAAAAACCCAGAGTATGCTGAGCACGGTTTGCTTGAACGTCTTGTTGAGCCAGAACGAGCGATTCAATTCCGGGTTTCATGGGTAGATGACAAGGGCCAAACTCAAGTTAACCGTGCTTTTCGTGTTCAATATAATTCTGCTATTGGTCCATTTAAAGGCGGCATGCGGTTTCACCCATCTGTAAACCTTTCTATTTTAAAATTTTTAGGTTTTGAGCAAACGTTTAAAAATGCTTTGACTACACTACCAATGGGTGGCGGTAAAGGTGGTTCTGATTTTGATCCGAAAGGCAAGTCAGACGGTGAGATCATGCGTTTTTGCCAAGCATTAATCATCGAACTATACCGTCATCTAGGTTCAAATACTGATATTCCAGCAGGGGATATTGGTGTGGGTGGCCGTGAAGTGGGTTACATGGCGGGTATGATGAAAAAGCTCAGTAACGACACTTCGTGTGTATTTACGGGTAAAGGTTCATCATTTGGTGGTTCTTTGGCTCGCCCAGAAGCAACTGGTTTTGGTACAGTTTATTTTGCTGAAGAAATGCTAAAAACTCGCGGTGAAAGCTTTAAAGATAAAACTGTGGTGATTTCAGGTTCGGGCAACGTTGCGCAGTTTGCTGCAGAAAAAGCTATTTATTTAGGCGCTAAAGTGGTTTCATTGTCTGACTCAAATGGCACGGTACATGTAAAAAATGGCTTTACCAATGAGCTTCTTGCTGAAGTGATGGAACTTAAGAACGTAAAACGTGGACGTATTTCTGAATTTGCTTCAAAACACGGTTTTGAATATTTAGAAGGTCAACGCCCTTGGTCAATTCAGTGTGATATTGCATTGCCATGTGCAACTCAAAATGAATTAAATGAAGAAGATGCAGATGTACTTCTTGCCAATGGTGTAATCTGTGTTGCTGAAGGTGCCAATATGCCTTCAACACTAGAAGCTGTAGAAAAATTTGTAGAAGCAAAAATTCTTTATGCGCCAGGTAAAGCGTCTAATGCAGGTGGTGTTGCCACCTCTGGCCTTGAAATGTCACAAAATTCGATTCGTTTAGGGTGGACATTTGAAGAAGTGGATGAGCGCCTACATGCGATTATGAAAGAAATTCACCGTAACTGTGTGAAGTATGGTACTCAAGCAGATGGCACAGTGAACTATGTAAATGGTGCAAATATTGCTGGTTTTGTAAAAGTTGCAGATGCAATGTTGGCGCAAGGCGTGTTCTAATTTCTGTTTGATTTTGAACTTAAAACCGATGCTTTTGCATCGGTTTTTTCTGAGCAATTAAAACAGTGACAAGCTTATTTTTTAGGAATCGTTTCAACAACTGAATCGAGCTCATATTGGTATTGAGACTGATCAGCGGCCGGATTGACAATTTCTGTGCGCTTGATCTTAATAATTTGAGTAGACTTTGAATTATGGGTAAAGCCGTCAATAGAATCATAAAAATAACTCGCTTCTTTTTCGCTATAATTTTTTTGACCAGTTTCGCTTATTGTCAATTCACGGACTAAAAAACAGGTTTGTGGTGCAACACCAGTACAGGGTCGAATTTCAGGACTGACTTCTAAAAAAATAATTTGTGGTTGAACTGTTGTATTTGAAATTTGGGTCTCTATATGTGCAGGCGTCGGAACTTTTTGAGTTGTAGATTCTTCGCTACATGCTATGACGAGCAACGGTAAGAGCAGTAAAATGCTTGATTTGTGATTCATAGTTTTACCTTTATCGATCTTCCTAAATTAAAAATGTGCTTTCATGCAATGACTATTGATTACTTAAGTTTCTATTATTGAGTGTTTAAATTCACTGTTATTTAACTATTGTGCAGTGTTTGGGGCTTTGCATCGATTAAAATTAAAAGGTAGACCTTAAGGTAGAAATGTTTTGATTATCTGGTTGAAAAAGCATGAAGCTGAATTAAATCTATATGTTTATAAGTAGCTAAAATGAAAAGCTGAAGTTGAACTTCAGCTTTTCTATACAATTATTTTAAAGTTTCACGTTCGATAATCATGTCTTGGACATAAGCGTATTTAGACTGATCAGCCGCTGGGTTTTTAATCTCATAACGTTTTACACGAACCACTTGACGTTCAGCAGGGCTATGAGTAAAGCCTTCGATATCGTCATAGAAATATGTCCAATCTTTATCTACTTGCGTTTTTACACCATTATCAGCATATTTGATTTCGCGTACTTGTAAGCACTGCATTTTTCTTACACCAGCAGAACATTCTTTGGTTTCTGGGCTGATTTCTAAGAAAATTGTTTCACCTTGGCTTTGGTATTTAGTTTCAGGTGTCATTTTACCAGTAAATACAACTTTACCGCCTGTCGCATTTACCAAGGTAAGCGTTGGGTTTTCAGTATTTGCTGTATCAAGTACAAATGCTGTTTTATTCGATTGGAACAATGCCGCAGCAAAACTTTCCTGTTTCATTAATTCAGGGGAACACATCATGTTTGTTGAGGCGATATTTCCTGTTACTAATAAACCATTCTCAACTTTAGCACTTGTCATTAGTCGGTTACAGCCAGTTGCAACATTTAAACGTTGGTCTGCAAAGTTAAGTACGATGGGTTGCTTGGTATCTGCTGGTTGATAAGACCATTGATAAGCATTTAATGTTTGCTCTGCATTACCTTGTTGTTGTAATACTTTCACTGCGGTATCACCCAATTTTTGAATATCGCCAGATTGGCAAGCCGCGAGGGCTAAAGGAAGTACAGCTAATGCTAAATATTTGAATTTCATATTCTATTCACGTTTTAAAAAACTATGCATAGGATAAACCATGAAACACTAAAAGATATGGATACAATTTATTAATTCGGTTTCAATATGTATCCATATAACTAAAAGTTAAACAATAATTAACAAATTTTTATTATTCCAACTAAATTTTGATCAATTAGGTTCTTTAGTCAAAACGATAAATATCCATACCTAGCGCACCCATTGAAAAACTACTGTGGACAATACTAAAGCGGTGACCAGTGCCCATTGCAAAGAACAGAGGTGCAAAGTGTTCAAGTGTTGGGTGATTCTTCTGTAGATAAGGAATGCTATCCCATTCCAATACAGCATCATAATTACTATGATTGAGTTTGCTCACCACATAATTTCTAAATGTAGATGCCCATTCCGGGACATTCTCATCTTTGCCGTTCCATGACAATTCTCTTAAATTGTGAGTGATGCTACCTGAACCAATCAATAAAATTTGTTTTTCACGGAGTGGGGCAAGTGCTTGACCAATTTGGTAGATTTGATCAGCATGCATATTCATAGGTAAAGAAATTTCAATGACTGGAATATCTGCCTCAGGGTACATATGTAATAAAGGCATCCATACGCCATGATCACGTGGTCGAGTACTATTTGCATGTGCAGGAAGATGTGCTTCAGCCAAGAGATGCAAAATTTCTTCCGCTAATTCAGGATTTCCTGGTGCGGGATAGCGAATCTCATACAGCGCTTGAGGAAAACCACGAAAGTCATGCCATGTTTCAGGGCGTACACCTGTATTGACTTCTAAAGCCTCACTTTCCCAATGGGCAGACATCACCACGATGGCTTGTGGTTTTGGCAAATTTAGACCAAGACGATGTAGAGCAGGACCGACTTGTTCAGGATCTAGCGCAAGCATGGGAGAGCCATGTGAAATGAATAAACCTGGGAGTGTTTGTAAGTTCATATCTTTGTGCCTAAATGATCATTAAATACAGCGTGAATTGCCCATTCTAGCTAAAATGTATGCTCTCAATAAGCCTTTTATTTCAACAGACTGTTTCATCAATGCAACTTTTGCCCAATTACATGACTAGCCTGCACGATGATACGGATGATTATGATTAATACTCATCGCACGATAAAGTTGTTCAATCAGCATAACCCGAACCAATGGATGGGGCAGAGTTAGTTTTGACAGTGACCAGTGCCAAGCAGCAGCTTTTCGCACGGCTTCAGAATGCCCATCTGGTCCGCCAATGGCCAGTGCAACATCATTACCTTCAAGCATCCAGCCTTTCATGGTTTCAGCCAGCTTTTCAGTACTAAATTCACGTCCGCCTACTTCAAGTGCAATCAATACTTCATTGTGTTTCAGTTGGCTGAGAATACTATCACCCTCAATTTGGCGATATTTTAAAATATCTGCTTCTGAATCATTTTTGCCACGCTTTGCCATCGGGAGTTCAATAATTTGCGTCTGTACAAAAGGTTGGATTCTTTTGAAGTAATCTTCAAAACCAGTTAATACCCAAGCAGGCATTTTTTGACCAATGGTCAGAATACGGATTTTCATATTAACAATTTCTAACGTGGTAATTGCATCATTATAGCGCGATATTGGTTATTCTCAGGCGTACAACAAGAACTGAATGTCTAACTGCTGTTTTTTTAAATTATAGCTATACCAACACGCTTTTAAATTGGATTTATACATGCAAATAGGTTATCCAAATTTTTTAAATTTAAATTATCTTTTCATTATATTGCTCAGCTGTGTGCTTTCAACATGGAGTGTAGCCGCAGAACAACGCTATGATCAGCAAGCTGAACCTGATCGTTTAAACAGTTATTTACAACAAGTGATTCACCCACAAGCGTTTCGAAATTATCAAAATATTCAAGAGCTCGATCGAGTTGCGGCTTTCATTAAACAACAACTTGAACAGTTTGCGATTCCTTGTGAATACCAGCCTTATCAAGTCAAAGGCAAAACTTATCGAAATGTAATATGTCACTTACAAATGGGGCACGCCAAAAAAGTGATTCTTGGTGCCCATTATGATGTTTATGGGAATTTCAAAGGTGCTGATGATAATGCTTCTGGTGTGGTGGGGCTGATTGAGACAGCGCGAATTTTGGCAGTCAATAAAGCCAGTCTTAAACAGAATGTTGATTTTGTCTTTTATACTTTGGAAGAACCTCCGTATTTCCGTACTGAACATATGGGGAGTTATATTCACGCACAATCCATTTTAAAACAAAAAGATCAAATTCAAGCGGTGTATATTTTGGAAATGATTGGATATTTTGACCATAAAAATGTTCAGGATTATCCATCCGGATTAGCTCTGTTTTATCCCAAACATGGAAATTTTATTGGCGCAGTGAGTAATTTCACTTCACGTGGATTGGGTGAAAAATATTGTGATGCCATGAAAGCGTTAAAACGCCTTGATTGTCAAAGATTGATAGCGCCATCATTTGTACAAGGCGTGGATTTCTCAGATCATTTGAATTATTGGCGTTTCGATATACCTGCTATTATGATCACAGATACGGCTTTTTTTAGAAATAAGCATTATCATACCCAAGACGATACTGTTGAAAAACTCAATTTAAATAAGATGGCAGAAGTCATCAATGGTGTGGTGTATACAGTTTTACAAGACTGATATTTTTCAATCAGGTTATATCATTTGCTATTTTGATCAAAGGAGAGCTTATGCAATACGGTGCAATGCAATTGCTCTCGATGTGGATTAAGGATCGGAAAATACAGAATCAATCGGTACATACCTTAGAAGCTTATTTCCGAGATGTGGCTAACTTTATTGACTTTTGCTATGACAAGCAGATGGAGTTAAAACAAGTCGAAGCTACTGATTTAAGAGAGTATGTGGCTTATCGTGTCGAAAAAGATCAGCTTTCGACCAGTAGTTTACAACGGCATTTAACTTCAATTCGTCAGTTTATGAAGTGGGCTAAACAGGGTGGTTATTTAGAAATCAATGCAGCTGATGATTTTCAGATAAAGCGGCAAGCTCGACCATTACCAGGGATGATTGATATTGAAACGGTCAATCAGATTATGGATCAGCCCGAGCCTGAAAAGCCTGGAGAAAAGCAGTTGTGGTTACGAGATAAAGCTATTTTGGAATTGCTCTATTCCAGTGGCTTACGCTTGGCGGAAGTGCAAAGTTTAACCATACGGGATATTGATTTTACCCGCCATTTATTGCGTATCACGGGTAAGGGGAATAAAACTCGAATTGTACCTTTTGGCTCTAAAGCGAGAGAGAGTCTGATTGAATGGTTAAAAATTTATCGAATCTGGCAGGGGGAGTTTAGCCCTGAGTCTTTGGTATTTATTACCCAACGCGGCACAAGTATTACCCCACGTCAGATTGAAAATCGAGTCAAATATCAAGCACTACGTGCAGGGGTAAATGTTGATTTACACCCACATTTATTGCGCCACTGTTTTGCCAGTCATATGTTATCCAATAGTGGAGATCTGCGTGCAGTGCAAGAAATGCTAGGACATAGCAATTTAACCACGACACAGATTTATACCCATGTCGATTTTGATCATCTGGCACAAGTCTATGATCAAGCGCATCCAAGAGCTGCTGCATCGAAAATAAAAGATTGACCTTGCATATAAGGCTTTATTAAGCGTTGATCTTTGTATTTTGTAATGAATATAGACCTGCTGAGAAGTACTGTTAGTTTTTGATAAAATGCACAGCGCTTAAACACATTTAGCACAGAAAAAAGTCGAATAGATAATTGTTTTTAAAAATGCTCTCATGTATATCTAGGTTTCGTATTTATTCAATACATTTCTATTGATTCAATTTTGCAGAAAAATTAGGTCTTTCAATGATCCCTGAACTTGAACAAAAATATAAGCAACTGACTGACGCTCAAAAAGAAATTTTTAAGGGCTATGGCTTACGTCAAATTAAACATTTTGTAGAATTCAGCCTTCCCAAAATTGAGGCAACGTTACCGCAAGAAGGAAAAGTATTGGGTATCAATGCTGAGGGTAAAGTTCAAGCTGTAAATACAGCAACTAATCAGACCTATTTATGGATATCAGACCAACAATGGCAAGCGGCCCAAACAGTGTCTAATCATATTGATTTAAAAGAAGACTTTATTGAGATTTGGCAAGTGCTGGAGCTCAAAAATCAAGATTTGATTGATTTAAGCCATATTCATCGTGATTTTTTAGCAAGCATGGCGAAATAGTTCAATACTCAAATTGAAAATCTTGTTTTTGGATTCGATAGAGCTTCTCTTCATGTAGTGGATGGTGCTCATCAAAATCAGGATGCAGAAAGTCATGAGAAAAGCTCATTCCAATTTTTTTCATGACATTTTGCGACGCAAAATTATGTTTAGATGTAAATGCAACAATTTCTTGAAAATTCAGTTCTTCAAATGCAAATCTTAGACAAGCTTGAGCTGCCTCAGTTGCATAGCCTTTATTCCAAAATTTTGGATCAAGCCGCCAGCCGATTTCTATACATGGTGAAAATTCAAATTTTGAGGGTTGTTGATGTAGTCCCACACATCCAATAAATTCTTGGGTTTCAATCAATTCAACAGCCCAAAGTCCCCAGCCTTTGATTTCTATTAAATATTTAATCTGATTTGCCAGTTCGTCACTTTGCTCACGATTTAAAATTTTTGGGAAAAATTGCATCACTTCAGGGTTTGCTGTGATTTTTGCAAATGCATCGTAATCAGAAGCTTGCCATTGTCGAAGTAAAAGACGATCTGTACATAATTCATAAATCATTTTTATTGAATATCCTGATTAAAGCACTACTTAAGTAGAAGAGGGGAGAATTTTTAGCGTATTGCCTCAGTCAAATTTTCACCTATGATATATAATTTTACATCGTCTAAGATAATCCGCATATTGACCAGCGTTACAGCTTTGGATTTTGTATACGGTAAAGTACATGTTCAGCCAAAGCATGGTTTTTGTCTAAAACGGGATGCATAAAGTTCTCGACATAATCCATACCAAGTCGTTGCATTACTTTTTCCGAAGCTTGATTCAGTACAGTTGTGAACGAAACAACCTGTTCCAAAGCCAATTTTTCAAATGCAAACTTTAAACATTGCTGAGCGGCTTCCGTTGCATAACCTTGATGCCAATATTGCTGTGCCAAGCGCCAACCAATTTCAACACAAGGAGAGAAAGTAAATTTTTCCGCTTGATTGGCTAGACCCACAAAACCGATAAATTGCTGATTTTCTTTTAACTCAACCGCCCAAAATCCCCAACCATATTCAGTAATTGTGTCTTGAAATCGACCTGCCAAAAGGTCACTTTCATTTTTTGACAAGGCCGCTGGAAAATACCGCATAACATCTGGATCAGCATTTAAATCTGCAAAAACATCAAAATCACGAACTTGCCATTGTCTAAGAATAAGTCTAGGTGTTTCTAATTGAACGGGGGGAGTAAATGTTTTCATATTCACCTAATGCGTATTTTTGAATTATAAATCTTCAAGAGGTAGCTGAAAGCTTTGTTTAATGATTTGACTTGGGACATCGGTTTTTACACTGGTAATACCATTCTTCTTGGTCAAATGTGTCGACTGAAATTTACGGTAGCTTTCTAAATCGGGGACGACCACTTTTAACATCGCATCACATTCACCCAGAATAATATAACACTCCATGACCTGAGGCAGTTCTTTCATTGCTTCAATAAAGGTATCAATGGTTTCAGCATCTTGTCCTAACAGCCAGATTCTTGAGAATAGTATCAATTGAAATCCAATTTTTTGTGGATCCACCACTGTTGTATAGTTTTGGATGACTTTAGCTTCTTCTAAGAGTCGAATTCGTCTCAGACATGATGAGGGCGAGAGCCCAATCTCACGAGCCAAATCATTATTTTGGATTCGGCCATTGGCTTGTAAAGCCCGAATGATATTTTTATCAATACGATCTAGTTTGATTAGAATAGTCTTAGATGAAATTTTCATAAATTAGAATTTAATTCGAAAAATAATCATTATTATAGAATATTTGAAATCCTATTTTAAGCATTTTAAAAGATACTGTTTTCTTCTCGCAGTCAAACTTCAGAAAGGGAAAAGAGATGTCTGTATTTGTACTTTTTGCCTTAACGGTACTTCCGTTAATTTTCACACCAGGACCAGATATGTTATTTATCCTGTCACAAGTGATAGGTAAAGATGCGAAAGCAGGCATGATGGCGACAATCGGTATTTGTTCTGGCTATCTGGTTCATTCGATTCTGGTTGCGCTTGGAATTGCTGCAATTATTGTTTCATTCCCAGTATTGTTTGAGACGATTCGATATTTGGGGATCGCCTATTTATTGTATTTGGCATTTCATTTGATTAAATCAGTATTTAGCCCAAAGGCATTACGTATTGAACAGAAAGCAGTTTCAAATCCTATTCGCAAAGGCTTTGTTACGGCATTGTTGAATCCAAAAGGCATGTTGATCTATTTTGCGATTTTGCCACAATTTATCGATAAATCAGGCAACACCGTGTTTCAAGGCTTGGCTTTGTCAGCAATTTTTATTGCTTTGATTTTCTTGGTGTATTGTGGTTTGAGTCTTTTGATTGCTCAATTGACCAAAAAGCAGCACATCAATGAGCGTAAGCAAAAATGGATTGATGGTGGTTCAGGGACTTTGTTGACTATTGCAGCCGCATGGTTATTGGTAAATTAATCCAAGCAGAAACAAACGGGTAATTCTGAAAAGAAGCCCGTTTTTGTATATTTAGTATTTTGTTACAAGTTTAATGCCAAAAAGTTCACAAATTTAATCAATAAACATACTTAGAAAAATTGCTGATTCTGTCTAAAATGACAGAGTGTAGCAGTATCGATGAACGGGTGGTGTCATCCCTTTGATTGATTGATAATTTATCTTAATTTTTTTGATTATTTATACAGAATCTATACAAATAATGTTATTTATCAATATATAAATATTGTCGAAATAGTAGCCTTATGTGTCTAAGTTAAAATATTTAGAAAAAATGTGAACTGTACGTTCAAGCTTTTTTATGACTTTTTACAGCAGTTTTGCGAATTGTGACTTGACCGAAATGCCAATCACATTGCAAGATAGGACACCTAAATAATTTTAAATGAAGCGTTATTATAACTCTTCTTAACATTTACTTTTGCTAAAACAGCCGAGGATTACATGAAGGCTCTTGTTGCTGTAAAACGTGTGGTTGATGCCAACGTTAAAGTTCGCGTTAAACCGGACAATAGTGGGGTAGACCTTACTAACGTTAAAATGTCAATTAACCCATTCGATGAAATCGCAGTTGAAGAAGCGGTTCGCTTAAAAGAAAAAGGAACAGTTTCAGAAATCGTTGTTGTTTCTATTGGACCAAAAGAAGCGCAAGAACAAATTCGTTCTGCTATGGCGCTTGGTGCAGATCGCGGTATTTTAGTTGAGGCTGATGACAGTCAACTTGGCGCTTTAGAAGTTGCTAAAATCCTAAAAGCTGTTGTTGAACAAGAACAACCACAACTTGTGCTTTTAGGTAAGCAAGCAATTGATGACGACTCTAACCAAGTTGGTCAAATGTTGGGGGCTTTACTTGGCGCTGGTCAAGGTACATTTGCTTCTGTAGTAACTGTAAATGGCGATAAAGTTCAAGTAACTCGTGAAGTTGACGGCGGTTTACAAACTGTTGAGTTAAATACTCCAGCGATCATTACCACTGACTTACGTTTGAATGAGCCACGTTATGCTGCGCTTCCAAACATTATGAAAGCACGTAAAAAGCCACTTGATACGAAAACTCCTGCAGATTTCGGTGTTACAGCAACTTCTAAACTTAAAACAGTTAAAGTTGAACCACCTGCAGAGCGTAAAGCTGGTGTACAAGTGAAGTCTGTAGACGAGCTTGTTGAAAAACTTAAAAATGAAGCGAAAGTGATCTAATACAGAAGGATAAAATCATGAGTATTTTAGTTATCGCTGAGCACGACAATAAGACACTTAACGGTGCAACTTTAAACGTTGTTGCTGCGGCTCAAAAAATCGGTGGTGATATCACTGTATTGGTTGCAGGTTCTGGTGCTCAAGCAGTTGCAGATGCTGCTGCGAAAGTTGCTGGTGTAAGCAAAGTTTTGCTTGCTGACGATGCAGCTTATGCAAACCAATTGGCTGAAAACGTAGCGAAACTTGTTGCTGAATTAGGTAAAGGTTATTCACATATCCTTGCTGCTTCAACAACAACAGGTAAGAACATCTTGCCACGCGCTGCTGCACTTTTAGACTCAAGCATGATCACTGACATCATTGCTGTTGAAGGTCCTAAAACTTTCAAACGTCCAATTTATGCAGGTAATGCAATTGCTACAGTTCAATCTGACGAAGCAATTGTTCTTGCAACTGTACGTGGTACAGCTTTTGATCCTGTTGCTGCTGAAGGCGGTTCAGCTGCAGTTGAATCAGCGGCTTCTACAGGTGATGCAGGTATTTCTAAGTTCATTTCTGAAGAAATTGTGAAATCAGAACGTCCTGAATTAACTGCTGCGCGTATCGTTGTATCGGGTGGTCGTGGTGTTGGTTCTGGTGAGAACTATCATAAAGTACTTGACCCACTTGCTGACAAGCTGAGTGCAGCTCAAGGTGCTTCACGTGCTGCGGTTGATGCTGGCTTCGTTCCTAACGATATGCAAGTTGGTCAAACTGGTAAAATCGTTGCGCCTGATCTCTACATCGCTGTAGGTATTTCTGGTGCGATCCAGCATTTGGCAGGTATGAAAGATTCTAAAGTGATTGTTGCAATCAACAAAGATGAAGAAGCACCAATCAATGCTGTAGCTGACTACTGGTTAGTTGGTGATTTGAATACTGTTGTTCCTGAATTAGTTTCTAAGCTTTAATTCTCGAATTAAGTTTCAAAAAACGCGCTTAGGATTTCCTAAGTGCGTTTTTTTTTTCAAATTTATTGATTAAATAGATGGATTGTATGTGCGGATAAATAAAGTCGTGGTGGTGGGTTATTCTCTATGCTAATAAAGAAACTCTGAGTAGCTTCTCTCATAAGACCTTTTTTTATAGTGTAAATCAATTTAAAAGCTCCTTTATGGTCATTTTTCCCATAGGTATAAGGAACCTTGCAAAACTAATACGATTCAAGCTACATGATCTTTTCTTGATTTATAAAAGGGATTTTTAAACATAAGGTATCATAAAATAAAAACAGTGATCAAAAATGCTATTTTCATTTTTTCTGATCTTAATTCTTACGTCTAAAGTACTGTAATTTGAGTGGTTATTTTATCTATAATTAATTGATATAAATAGATAAGTTTTTTAAGGAATATTGCGAGAGAGAATGAGTAGATAAATGCCTTGAAGTCTAATTTTAAACCCTATAAGATCAAATGATAAACATAATTAAATTTTCAATCGTATACTGACAACATGCAGAAAATTCCAGTTTAAATCAGTTGTTACAGACACAAACATATCCTTTAACTCTGTAGCTGTTTTTCACCATTTTTTTAATTCTATATTTGTTGGCGCATTAGACTGGCTGATTCTGTCATTTTAGACGCTGTGTTTTTCCATTACTGCTCAATTCCATATCATCTCACCTAGAATAGCTATAAATATGAAGTGTCCCAAATGTTACGCTGAGAATATCAATGAAGCCATGAAATGTGGTATTTGTGGTACTCGTTTAAAACATGTTAAACAGACTAACGATTTAACAGGCAATAGTAATGTTGAATTTTCTGTACGCCGTGAAAATAAGCAGGGACAGTCAAATCCCACGCATAATATAAAACCTCGACAGACTCCGCCGAACAATGAAACAGAAAGCAATCAGCATGCTTCTGTAGGAGATAAGGCGAGTGCATTACTTGAATCATGGCAGCAGAAAGTTGCACATACTCAAAGAGAGTCTCAGAATCAGCCTAAAAAGAAAAATTTTAAAATTGTCTGGATACTTTTAGCTGTATTTTTGTTTGGTCCGGCAGTGCTTGGGGTTATTTCAAGTGTCGTTATTCCTATCGTGATGCCTGTAATTGGGGCATCCAATCAAGATGAGGCTGCGATCACAGATGAAGCACTTCCTGCAAGCGAAGAGGTGGTGTCTAATGAATATCAAGCGCGTTATTTTGATATGCAAGCTTATCAAGCGCGCTTAACAGAGTATTATGATGTCAAGCATCGTTTTGCAACGAGCCTAAAAGATATTGAAAAGTTTGAACAGACTCAGTTTAGTGATTTTATTTTTGATCAAATTGAAATTACACAGCAAGGAGTTCTAGTGGGTAAATTCACTGATACTCCTGCAAGTCGAATATATATGGTTCCACAGCTTGAAAATAATAAAATTCATGATTGGCAATGTTATCGTGTAGCAATCAGTGATGATTTGCTGCAACACTGTGAATTGATTCAGGCAGATCCATATAAATGATAGAAATTCACAAAACTCTATATTTGGAAGTGTTTAGATTTTTCTGATCAGTGGAGTTAGACTCCGTATTGCTTTGCTCATATTTTTTGCCATATTGGATTTTATAGGGCAATTTTCAAGTTTGAGTTTTTTAATCGATCCGAAGCAAAACTGTTTGATGTGATTTATTTTTTACTAATAAACATAACAAAAATAGTCAATGAAGCACATCATTGGGTATGATTGGATAGAAAAAATCTAGGTTTCGAGATAAAAATACCCATTCATTTATAAATTTAACGATGCTTAATTGAGTGGACAATCAGGCGTTTTTTTATTGTCAATAAATCGTTAAAATTGTTTAAAAATACTACAAAAAATCATGATTATAGTGTGGTTGGATAGGCACAAAATCGCTTGGTTTTATGCTATACTGTGCGACTGAATTTTAGATTTTGGCTCAACGCTTTTTGAGCTAAATTTTGACTAGCTAGATTATATAAATGAGCAGTAGCAGTTTGCACTGTTTGTAATAAGGAGTATGCATGAGCGTATCGGAAATTAGACCGATTGCCATTGAGGATGAACTAAAAAGCTCATATCTCGATTATGCCATGAGTGTTATTGTATCTCGTGCATTACCAGACGTGAGAGATGGTTTAAAACCTGTTCATCGTCGTGTGCTGTTCGCTATGCACGAGTTAGGCAACGACTATAACAAAGCCTATAAAAAATCTGCACGTGTTGTTGGTGACGTAATCGGTAAATATCACCCACATGGTGATTCAGCTGTTTATGAAACAATTGTTCGTATGGCTCAAGATTTTAGTCTACGTTATCAATTGGTTGATGGTCAGGGTAACTTTGGTTCTGTCGATGGTGACAGCGCAGCAGCAATGCGTTATACCGAAGTGCGTATGCGTAAGCTCACCCATGAAATGTTAGCTGACTTGGAAAAAGATACAGTCGAGTGGGAAGATAACTACGATGGCTCTGAGCGTATTCCTCAGGTTATGCCAACACGTATTCCTAACTTACTGATCAATGGTGTGACAGGTATTGCTGTCGGTATGGCGACCAACATGGCGCCACACAACATGACAGAAGTAGTTAATGCATGTTTGGCTTATGCAAATAATCCAAACATCTCAATTGAAGGATTGATGGAATATATTTCTGGTCCAGATTTCCCTACAGGCGGCATTATCTATGGTAAATCAGGAATTGTAGATGCTTACCGTACGGGTAAAGGTCGTTTGCATATTCGTGGTAAATACCATTTTGAAGAAGATCAAAAAACTGGTCGTACGACGATTGTTTTCACTGAAATTCCTTATCAGGTCAATAAAGCAAGAACCATTGAACGTATTGCTGAATTGGTCAAAGAGAAAAAACTTGAAGGTATTTCAGAACTTCGAGACGAATCTGATAAAGACGGGATGCGTATTGCAATTGACTTAAAGCGTGGCGAAAACGCTGAAGTTATTGTTAATAACTTATTTTTAAATACTCAACTTGAAAATTCATTCAGTATCAACATGGTTTGCTTGGATAATGGCCAACCTAAACTGATGAATTTAAAAGACATCATTGCGGCATTTATTCGTCACCGTCAAGAAGTGGTGACGCGCCGTACCATGTTTGAATTACGTAAAGCGCGTGAACGTGGTCATATCTTAGAAGGTTTGACTGTTGCTTTAGCCAATATTGATGAAATCATCGAAACCATTAAGACTTCTGCGAATCCAGCTGAAGCACGTGAGCGTTTACTTGCTGGCGAATGGGCGGGTGGAAATGTTGTTGCATTGCTAGAAAAAGCGGGTGCAATTTCAGTTCGCCCAGATGAGATTGAAGGTGAAGATCCAAGTCGTCCATTTGGTTTAGACGGTCAGCTTTATCGTTTATCTCCAGCTCAAGTTGGTGCAATTTTAGAATTACGTTTACATCGTTTAACAGGGCTTGAACAAGATAAATTACAAGCTGAATATTCTGAAATTTTAGCTCAAATTGCTGAACTTACCGCAATTTTAAATGACTTCAATCTTTTGATGAATGTGATTCGTGAAGAACTTGCATTGGTTCTTCAACAATATGGCGATGCACGTAAAACGGATATTGTTGAATCACGTATTGATTTCTCTCGTGAAGATTTGATTCCAGAAGAGCAAGTTGTTTTAACTGTTTCAAAAACAGGGTATGCAAAAACGCAACCATTGTCTGATTATGCTGCACAGCGCCGTGGTGGACGTGGTAAATCTGCAACTTCGATGAAAGAAGACGATTATATTCAACATTTAATTGTGACATCGAACCATGCAACTGTATTGTGCTTTACCAATGTAGGTAAAGTTTATCGCTTAAGAGTATTTGAAGTACCTCAAGCGTCACGTGGTGCAAAAGGTCGCCCAATGGTGAACTTATTACCACTGGATGCAGAAGAGACCATTACAGCGATTCTTCCTGTTATCGATGCACCGAAGAAATTTACAGAGCGTTTAACAGAGTTTAGAACTTTTGTCCGTGCCAACGTTGCTCAACTGCGTCAAAATACAATTATCGACTCACATTATGAAGCACTAAAAGCTGCGTTTGCAGAGCTTGGTGAAAATCCAGATGACTTATCAGATGCTTTACGTAAGCAACTCAAAGAAATTGGTATTGAACTTTCTGCTTCTGATCTTGATGATGAATTAATCGCTGAATTTGCTGAACGTGTAGAAAGTGTTCGTAAAAACTTCTATGTATTTATGGCAACAGCATCAGGTACAGTAAAACGTGTTGAATTAGAGCAGTTTGGTAATGTTCGTTCAAATGGTTTACGTGCGATTGAGTTGAAAGAAGAAGATACTTTAATTGGTGTTGCAATTACTGATGGCGAACAGCAAATCATGTTGTTCTCGAATGAAGGTAAAGCAATCCGTTTCTCTGAAACTGATGCTCGTGTGATGGGTCGTACTGCGAAAGGTGTTCGTGGTATGCGTGTGGCATTGGCTGCGGCACAAACAGAAGAAGATGTTGAAGTTGATGTAGATTCAGATGATGAAGATACTATAGATTCGAATACCAATGTGGTTAGCCGAATCGTTTCGTTAGTTGTTGTACCAGAAACTGGCGAAGTATTATGTGCTTCTGCAAATGGTTATGGTAAACGTACACCAGTAGATGACTTCCCAACTAAAAAACGTGGTGGTAAAGGTGTTATTGCAATTAAAACATCTGAACGTAATGGTGAGTTAGTGGGTGCTGTTGCCATCGATGAATCTAAAGAATTAATGTTGATTTCTGATGGTGGAACACTGGTTCGTACCCGTGCTTCTGAAGTAGCGAGAACAGGTCGTAATGCCCAAGGTGTTCGTTTGATCCGCTTAGGTAATGAAGAAGTCTTGGTCGGTGTGGTTGCGGTTGAAGCTGTCGAAGCTGATGATGAGATTATCGATCAGTTAGACGCGATCGAAGGCGAGACTGCTTTAGATTCAGAGAATTTAATTGATTCTGAAAAATTAGTTGATGATGAAACTGTTATGGATGAAGGTGAAACTGAGTCTGATAATACTGAATCTGACGAGTAATTTTTAGAGAAATAAAAAGAGCGCTTAGGCGCTCTTTTTTTGTATTCTGATCAAGCTTATAAAATCTACAGTTCTGTTTAAATCTTATGAATTGAGCTAACAATACATAGCTTTTTTCTAACGAAAACCAAATAAAAATAAGTAAAAGTAAATACGAACAAAGCTATAATCAAGTTTTTGATTATAAAATAATATGCTTAAACTGATCTACTATGTTCCAGAATCACACCTTGAAGCAACCAAACTTGCAATTTTTCAAGCAGGAGCGGGTGGTATTGGTGATTATGAACATTGCGCTTGGCAAGTGTTAGGAACAGGGCAATTTAAACCGTTAAGCGGTGCACAGCCTTTTATAGGCGAGTTAGATCATTTAGAGCAATTGCCTGAATGGCGAGTGGAAACTATCGTTCCTGAACACAAGGCCAAACAAGTGGCAATCGCTTTAAAAGCAAGTCATCCTTATGAAGAACCTGCTTTTGAGTTTATTCAAATCATTGATATTGAATAATAGTTTAAAAATCTCAACCCGCTTCTGAACAAAGAGGAGGAATTTATAAGCTAAAATTAAACTTTTTGAATAAACAAATCACGATCAAAACGGTATTGTGGGAAGAATACGCCATCTTCAGCACGTTCACCGGCACTAATCACCATGACTGGAAATTCTTTATCACCTAGATTGAGGATCTTGCGAACTAAGGGTTCATCAAAACCTTCCATCATGCAACTGTCAAAACCATAAGCACGTAAAGCCAGTACCAAGTTTTCACAAGCCAAGGCTGTTGTTTTACTGGCCCAAAGCTTTGCATCAGCTGGGTTGAATGCAGTGACAGGAAGTTGTTTATCTAAAGTGCGTGCTACTTTAAAAGCCACCTTTTTAAAGTTACCTAAAGCATTCAGATAACCTGTTTTATAGTTATATGCAATAAATTTATAATATTGTTTTACAGCTCTTGGCGCTTCTGGCATTGGGAAATGGGTTAAATTGTTTTTTGCCATTTCATCAATACGGTCAATACGTGCCACACATACAATCAGTTCTGCGGCTGTTTTTGCTGATAATTGGCTTAAACAAGCTTTGACTAATTGTTTCTTTTTCGCTTGAGACTGAACCACATAGAACGTCCAAGGCTGAAGATTTGATGAGTTTGGTGCCAATAAAGCCAAATCTAAACAAGCATCTAAAACATCGGCAGGAATTTGCTTTTCAGTGTATTTACGTACTGAGCGACGACTTTCTATGACTTTACGGAAATTTTCAATATCGATATCTTGTGGAGCGGGTTCGTAATAGCGCTTCTTGGTCGTTGTATCTTGTGACATGATCTTTACCCATAATTAAATGATATGTTTTATTGGATTCAAAATGACAAAAGCCACTGAATATTAGTCATGCAGTGGCTTTTGACAGATTCTCTCAATTAATTAAATTGAGAGAAGTTTGGCTTACGCTTTTGCATAAATGCGGCAACGGCTTCAGCCATTTCAGGTGATTTAACGCGTTGCATAAAGATCACCGCTTCATCATCCACGCATTGAATAATCTCTTCAAGATTATGCTTCATTAATGCTTTGGTTTGTTTGATTGAAGCCAACGGAAGTGCTGCTAGGGTCTGTGCTTGGTGTAAAGCGTGACCATATACATCGTCTTCAATACTATTGATTAAGCCAGCATTGAGCGCTTTTTCACTGTTAAATTTTTGTGCAGTTAACAGTAATTCAGCCGCTTTATGATATCCCGCTTGTTGAATTAAGAGTTTACTGGAAGCACCCTCAGGAGAAAGTCCCAGACTGACAAATGGGATTTGGAATAGGGCAGTATTGTCTGCATAAACGAGGTCAGCATGTAAAAGTACTGTTACTCCGATCCCGATCGCCACACCACGTACTGCGCAGATCAATGGTTTAGATAAACGTGCAGCAGATTTTAATAATACAAATGGAGGGCCGTCACCTTCTTTACCTTCAAGTGGTTGTTGAATGAAAGCCATAAAATCTTTCATATCATTACCTGCACTAAAGTCAGCATCTGCGCCACGTAAGATTACCACACGAACATCACGATCTTGATCAGCTTCATCTAGGGCTTTTGCAATCCATAGATATAATTCACCATACAGTGCATTTTTTGCTTCTGGTCGATTAATTGCTAAAGTCAGTACACCATTCTCTAAATTTGCGTTTAAATGTTGATGTGGCTGTTGAATACAACTAAGTGTCATCGTACTATCCTTGCTTTAAAATTTAATTGGATTTTATGCCCTCATTATGTCGCATATTTGAAATTCTGTTGCAACTGATGAGTTCATAAAAAATTACTTTTATGACTTATAAATTTGATTATCTTGTTTATATTGGACGTTTTCAGCCCTTTCATCTCGCGCATATGCAAACTATTAAAATTGCATTACAACAAAGCCAATATGTAATTTTGGCCTTGGGTTCTGCGCAAAATGAACGGAATACTAAAAATCCTTTTCTGGCATCAGAACGGGAACAAATGATTTTATCTAATTTTTCTGAAGCGGATCAAAAACGAATCAAATTTGTACATGTTATTGATGTTTATAATGATACTAAATGGGTAGAGCTGGTTAAGTCCTTGGTGAATGCTACAGTTTTAGAGACTGATAAGATTGGTTTAATTGGTCACTTTAAAGATGATTCATCTTATTACTTAAAACTATTTCCAGAATGGCAAATGGTTGAATTGGATATTTTAGTTGGCTCTATCTCTGCGACCCCACTACGTGAGGCATATTATCGTGGTGAAGTTTATCAGGTCGAGTTTCCTTTGGGCACAGCTGAGTTTTTAGAGAAATTTCAGAAAACGGAAATTTACCAACAATTAAAGTACAAATACCAAACGCAAGACAAATCAAATCTTTAATGTTTTTTGTGTGCATTGCAATACACTGAATAGAAATATATAGAATATGAATGGAGTATTGCATGCAGTTTAAATCAGTCGCTATAAACGGAGTTTTATTGGGTAGCTTCGTTATTTCGATTTCAAGCTATGCCGCGTCTTGGACATTGACACCCAATAGTGATGTTGGATTTCATATCGACTCATTGGGTATGAACATCGTCAAAGGGCAATTTAAGCGTGTTAATTCTTCCCTTAATTTTGATACGAGCGCTCCGCAAAATGCATCTACTGAATTTGTGATGGATGTAAATAGCCTAAGCATTAATAAATCTTCTTTAAAAAATATGATTATGGGTGAAGATTTATTTTACGCTGCTAAATATCCTTCCGCTTCTTTTAAAAGTATGGCATTTAAACCGCTTGCTAATAATAAATATCTAATTTCAGGTAATTTAACATTGCGTAATGTGACTAAGCCTGTAACTTTTAATGCGACAATTAAACCCAATCTAAATAATCCAAAATTGCTAGATTTTAGTTCTACTACAGTCATAAAGCGTAGTGATTTCGGAATGAAAAAAGCTGTGGGTGGCGTTGGAGAAAAAGTGAATATCCAAGTGTCTGGGCAGTGGAGGATAAAGTAATAACGTATAGTGCCCAACATAATTAGCATAATATCTATAACGTAGTTTTACATTTTTTATTGTTCAATTATTTATTGTATATCTATCGCATAGCGATACGGATATCATTTTTACGCGGGGACGATTCACTCATTCGACAATTTTTTTGGTACTTAGATACTTTAACTCTGAGTACTAGAACAAAGCACAATTTTTTGCAACGCAAGCTAAGGGTTTAGCTCGTCAAATGTATGAAATTTCAATCTGGGATATGGTTGGGCTCTTTACATGTGATTTGAATTCGCTATTAATCAAATAGTATTAGCATGTGCTTAGATTAAAATAGACTGAGTATTACTAATTAAATCCAAAGTGAGTTTTTCCAGTTGCTTAGATTGTTGTTTCCAATGATGCCAATATAGATGTAAATCGGTTCTTGCTTTGGGTATGATTTCAAGTAATTGTCCTGTTACTAATTCTTTTTGAATTTGCATTTTAGGTACCATGCCATAGCCCAAATCGAGCAAAATCGCATCTACAAAAGATGTTGCAGAAGGAATAAAGTGGCATGGATAACTGTTTGGCATCAAGCCAAAAACTTGCTGTAAAACTTCGGCATGCACGTGGTCTTTATCATTAAAAATAACAGCAGGGATATGCCGTAATGTTTCACGTTGAATACCATGCTGAAAGTAAGTGTGGATAAAATTCGGTGTAGCAACCATCCTATAACTCATTGTACCTAAATGAATCGCCTCACAGCCTTTCATTGGTTTCGATTCGGTTGAAATACAGGCATTGACTAATCCCGCTTCCAGTAAGTGATGGGTTTGAGTTTGATCATCAATTTTTAAGTCTATAGCAATTTTTTCTGTAAGTAAGGTGTGTTGAATTGTGGGTAATAGCCACGTCACCAATGAATCGGCATTGGTGGCTATGTTTAATTTAAAAAATTGTGATTGTGAACTTTGTCCTTGAAGACTCTGAATTAAATTCTGTTCCATCAAGCGATGATGTTGTAGAAAAAGTAACACTTCCTGGCCTGCTTGAGTGACTTTGCATGGTCTTTCTCGAATGATCAGGACTTGTCCAAGTTGTTTTTCCAAAGTTTGCAAACGTAATGTTACCGCTGACGCTGTGATGTTCAAACGAATAGCAGCTTGCTCAAAGCTACCTGTTTCGGCAACCGCTAGAAAAGCTTCACTATGCTTACTTTGTAACATGCGGATCCTCTAAAAAATTGGGCGTTTTTATATAAAGAGATGAGTTATTTTAAAATACCCCATTACCAATAACTAAGAAAAACTTAACTTAAATGATATTTACTTAGAAATACTCATTTAAAGGAGTAAATTTGGATAATAGCACAATCCATTCAAAACTTTAAAAGTGTAGTTTTAAAATGTTGCAAAGTTATATGCAGGGGTTAGCTGTTGGGTTTAGCCTGATTATTGCAATTGGCGCTCAAAATGCTTTTGTACTCAAACAAGGTTTAAAGAAGCAACATGTATTTTGGGTTTGCGTGGTCTGTGCCGCATCTGACTCGATTTTAATTTTATTGGGTGTGCTTGGATTTTCAAAAGTTATTCAAACCCATCCAGAGTTTGTCGATTGGGCAAAGTATTTCGGAGCAACGTTTTTATTGGTCTATGGAGCACAACATTTTCTACAAGCTTTCAGAACATCGACAGGTTTAAAACCGAGTGAAAATAATGAATTCAAACTAATGAAAATGCTTCTGATTTGTTTAGCTTTAACTTGGCTTAATCCACATGTTTATTTGGATACTGTGGTTTTAATTGGTTCTATATCGACAAAGTTTGAATCTACCGCCGCGCTGTATTTTGCGATTGGTGCAGTAACGGCATCGTGGTTATTCTTCTTTAGCTTAGGTTTTGGTGCACGCTTTTTACTCCCCGTTTTTCAAAATCAACGCTCATGGCAAATATTAGATTTTATTATTGCATTAGTCATGTGGGGAATTGCAATATCTTTGCTGGTTTAATTGGTATTGTTGGTCAACTCAGCATAATGATCATTTTTAATGAGAAAAGAAGGAATAAGCTATATCAGATTTGAGTATGTTCTCAATAAGAAACTGCTAAAGTCCCTGACACGCTTAAAATCGCGTTAACTTCAAAGCGAGTAGGGACTTTTGCAGTTAAGCTTTTTGTAGTGCTTTTAAGTCTTCTAAAACTTGTTCAGCATGTCCAGCTGCTTTAACTTTACGATATTCTTTAACCAGTTTACCTTGATGATAAATAAATGTTGAGCGTTCAATTCCCATCACTTTTTTACCATACATATTTTTTTCTTTAATCACATCAAAGTGTTTACATAATTCTTCTTCTTTGTCACTGATCAGATTAATGGTCAATGCTTGCTTTTCAGTAAAGTTTTGATGTGCTTTTACAGAGTCACGAGATACACCAATGATAGTGGTATTTAAAGCGTCAAATTGGTCTTTTATACAGGAGAAACCAACCGCTTGAGTGGTACAGCCAGGTGTAGAATCTTTTGGATAAAAATATAAAACTAACCAATCTGTGGAGAGCTCAGTGAGATTGATTTCACCCGTAGTCGTAGGGAATTTTTGATTCGGAAGTAATATTTGCTCAGTCATTGTTTGTCCTTAAATGCTATCTTGTTTAAGTTCAAGTGCTAGAAATGCATAATTTTCATGATACAGAATATCACCTTTATGCAGTAAAAGTGGTTTTTTAAAAATGGGACCATCTATCAATGTGGTATGAAATTCACCAGCTTCACCACATGGATCAATCCCTCGTGTAATTAATTCATTCACAAAATCAGCTGTTAAAATTCTACCTAAATCTTCAACCCGCATACCGAGGTTTAAATTAATCGTCACAATGATGCTGACAAAACCCAGTTGAATCAATTCACTCACAATGTCGAGCCGTGGTTTTTGCCATAATGGCATGCATAACTGTAATTGGCTTTGCTCACAGACAGATTGGTTCCATTGCGCATGTCCAATCAGATCAATATCACCCGTAACAAGGGCTTCTGCACCCAGCTGTTTGGCTTGATTGAGCAGATTTAAAAATTGATGTTCATACTCATTCCACGTGGCTGCTGCTTTAAGAATTGGTAAACCAATCAGCTTAGCTTGAGTATCAATGATATCCAGCGGCATGGCGTGAGAACGAGATCTTTGCCCATGTTCTTCTAACATGACCATTAAAGCCACGGCTTGTCCAGTTTGCAAAGCATGGTATAACGCAAGGCTACTATCTTTACCGCCACTATATGAAGCAACAAACTTTTGTTGCTGTAGAACAGTGTCCCATTGATCTAGCATATCGCTTTGTATCATCCAATTGTAAAAAGAGCCTGCATATGCAGGCTCTTCACAACAAGAAGAAATTATTTCTTCGCTTGTGCAGCTTTCATTGCTTCTTCAGTTAAGGTTTTTAATTTACCTGTTAGCTGAGGACCAAAACATGTTTGAAGGTCTTGGTTGTTTTTTTGAACGAAAGCCAGTGTCGCTGGGCTTTTCTTTTGGTTAATGGCACTTTGAATTTGCCATTTTTGATCATTGGTTAACTTACCATCAGATTCAACAGCACAGCTACAGTATTTACTTACTTCCGCAGAAGTTAACTTACCACCTTTAGCAGTTTCTGTTTTACACACACCAATAAGCGCAGATTTCACATTTGCGCTTTTATAGGCTTGTTGAACTGCATTTGATTCAGCAGCAAAAGCCGTAGATCCCATTAAAGCCGAGGCTGAAAATAAAGCAGAAAGAATAAGACTTGATTTTAAATTTTTCATAAACAGTACCTTGTTATTGCGGTATATAACGTGTTGGGTCTGCAATACCTGCATCCTTAAAACCTTCTTTACGAAGTCGGCAGCTATCACACTTGCCACAAGCACGTCCTTGGTCATCTGCTTGATAGCATGAAACCGTTTGACTATAGTCTACGCCATGTTCGATACCTAAGCGTATTATATTCGCTTTGGATAAATGTAACAGAGGTGTTTCAAATTTAAGAGGCTTTCCTTCCACACCCACTTTCGTTGCAAGACGAGCCATATTGGCAAAAGCCTCGATAAACTCTGGTCGGCAGTCAGGATATCCTGAATAATCAACAGCATTGATGCCAATTACAATTGCTTGAGCATCAAAAACTTCAGCAGCAGCAAGTGCATAAGACAAGAAAATGGTGTTACGTGCTGGAACATAAGTTACAGGAATACCATCTGTTTCATGATCAGGTACATCAATGTTAAGGTCTGTAAGCGCTGAACCGCCTAAATTACCTAAATCGATATTAATCACACGATGTTCTACACCTGCGCGTTGCGTTAAAGCACGGGCTGCATCGAGTTCAGTGGTAGAGCGTTGACCATACATAAAACTTAGGGCGATACAGTCATAGTTTGCTTGAGCCCAAGCCAAACACGTCGTTGAGTCTAAGCCACCAGATAATAAGACTACGGCACGAGGGCGCATATCCAACTCTCCAAATATTAATAATTGACGATAAATTTAACGACCAGTTTCATCGTTCCAAAGCAATTTATGTAATTGCAACTGGAAGCGAACAGGGAGATGGTCTTCTAAAATCCATTGTGCTAAATCACGAGCAAGCTGAGGCAAACGTGCCGCACCTTTTTCCACTGCAAAAGCAGGAGAAAACCAAACTGTACTGACTTTTTGCTCTAAAGCGTATTGTTCAACTTGCTGTTTAGACCATTCATAATCTTCACGATTACAAATCACAAATTTGATTTGATCATGTTGGGTTAAATGATCAAGATTGCTCAGTAAATTTCGTGCAACCTCACCCGAAGTTGGGGTTTTTAAATCTAAAACTTTTGAAACGCGTGAGTCGACTTTAGAGACATCTAAAGCGCCGCTGGTTTCTAAAGAAACTTCACAACCTAAATCTGCCAAACGTTGCATTAGGGGTAAGGCATTGGGTTGAGCGAGGGGTTCGCCACCTGTGACACAGATGTAAGGAGTTTTATAATCTAATGTTGTTTGAATTATTTGGTCAAGCGATTGGCGCTCGCCACCTTCAAAAGAATAGGTGGTATCGCAATAGGTACAGCGTAATGGGCAACCCGTTAAACGAATAAAAACAGTAGGTAAACCCGCAGTGTTGGCTTCACCTTGCAATGAATAAAAAATCTCCGTGATACGTAGCCCCGCAGACGGATCAGAAACAGGAATAGTTGAAGAACGAAGAGAATTCATGAAATTTACCACAGATTACAAAATGAAAAATCTCTACGATCACGATTGACCGTAGAGATGAGAAGCGATTGCCATGCTAGATGACTAAAATTCCACGAGGGGATATAAATTAGTCTTCGCGAAGCAATTCGTTCAGGCTTGTTTTAGCGCGTGTTTTAGCATCAACTTTCTTGACAATAATTGCAGCATATAAGCTATACGTACCACATTTAGATGGTAGGCTGCCTGAAACAACAACTGATCCAGCGGGTACACGACCATAATGGATTTCACCTGTTTCACGGTCAAAAATCTTAGTCGATTGACCAATGAATACGCCCATTGAAATAACTGAGCCTTCTTCAACAATCACACCTTCAACGATTTCAGAACGTGCACCAATAAAGCAGTTATCTTCAATGATTGTTGGGTTTGCTTGAAGTGGTTCAAGAACACCACCAATGCCTACACCACCTGAAAGATGAACATTTTTACCAATTTGGGCACACGAACCTACAGTTGCCCATGTATCGACCATTGTGCCTTCATCTACATAAGCACCAATGTTTACATACGAAGGCATCAATACTACATTTTTCGCTTGGAAAGAACCTTTACGCGCAACAGCAGGCGGTACTACACGTACACCAGCAGCTTTAAATTGTTCTTCGGTCCAACCTGTAAATTTAGTCTCTACTTTGTCATAGAAACGAAGATCACATGATTCGATTGGCTTGTTATCATTTAACTTAAAAGACAATAACACAGCTTTTTTCAACCATTGGTGAACAATCCATTCACCGTCAATTTTTTCAGCTACACGAAGTGTACCGTTATCTAAGCCAGCAATGGCTTCTTCAACAGCTTGACGTACTTCAGCAGGGCAATCTACTGCTGTAAAGTTAGCACGGTTTTCAAACGCTTGTTCGATGATCGTTGAAAGCTGAGACATGATCTTCCTTCCCAAAAAATTTTAAAAGATTCTACACCAAATTGGACTCAGTTTAGATATAAAATCTAGTTTCAATCGAAAAAACTAATCTTATAATTTAAAATAAAATAACCAAAAGAGCGAATTGTTAAGTTTTTATTTAACTTATTCTCTTTAAAAACAACAATTAATATCTATTTGTATCAAAAAATAACAAAAAGCAATCAATTTATCTATTAATTGTGAGCAGAGAATCACATATGATCGTCCTGAGTCCAACACATTAATGATTAAAGAACAAACTCTATTTTTTGAGGAGACATAAATGAAAGTGTTAAAATTATTGGCTGTTACAGCTGCGTTATCTGCTTCTGGTCTAGCAATGGCAGATGGTTCTGTTGTTGACCAAGGTTATGCATTTGAAGCAAACCAATTAATTCCTACAGGTGCTCGTCTTGAAGTCGGTACAACTGGTTACGGTGGTGCTTTACTTTGGACTGCTAACCCTTATGTTGGTTTAGCACTGGGTTATAACGGTGGTGATATTTCTTGGTCTGATGATTTAAAAATCAATGGATCTAAATATGACTTAGACATGGACAACAAATTAGCGTATTTAAACGCTGAGATTCGTCCTTGGGGTGCAAGCCAAAATACTTGGGCACAAGGTCTATATGTCGCTGCTGGTGTAGCTTATATTGACAATGATTATGATGTAAATCGTAATATTGGTCGTAATGCATCATTTAAAGTTGATGGGTCACGCTTTAATGCTGGTTTAAATGATAATGTATCAATTAAAGGTAACCAGAAATACGATAATGATATTGCCCCATATGTAGGCTTCGGTATTGCTCCGAAAATTAATAAGAATTTCGGTGTATTTGGTGAAGTAGGTGCTTACTACACAGGTAATCCAACAGTGGAACTGGTTTCTAGTAACCCAGGATTAATTGGTGATGATGGTCGTACTCTAGGTCAAGCAACTAGAGCAGAAGCGGATAAAATCCGTAATGATGACAAATATAAATGGTTACCAGTTGGTAAAGTGGGCGTAAGCTACCATTGGTAATTGATTGTTGATCATGTAATAAAAAACGAGCTTCGGCTCGTTTTTTTATTTTGAACTGGGTATTTTTTATAACTGGATTTTCAGATGAATCAAAAGCGATAGCCAAGTCGAATTCCATGGGCAAAAGCATCATTATGAGCCACTTCAGATAAAGTTGAGTTTTGAATAATCGAAGTATTGGCATCTAAGTCGCTAACTTTTGCTTTATTGAATTTAAAATATTTAACACCATAAGAAATAAAGCTCTGCGGATTGATGTTATATAAAGCACCCAAACCTAAAGCATAAAAGCCATCAGAAGGATTTAAGGTTCCAGCGGGATTCGCAGTGCCTGAATCCCATGAAATATCCGTAGTGGCAATCCATTGTTGTGAAAATATATGTGCAAGCCCAAGCTTTGCAGACCATTGATTTTTGTTGTAATCAATCAAATTAAAAGGTTTGATTAGCTCGGGATATTGTTCTGCAGCAATATTAACCACTGCACCAAATTGTCTAGGTTGAATTTCAAAATCTTTCCAATTGACCCACCTCAAATTACCATAAAGAATATTCGATGGTGTTAAACCAGTCTGAAGATCCAAATTGATGGATTGAGGTGTGGTGATTTGCGTTTTTGCGAAGGGAAGAATACTTAAAGCTTGCTCTGCAACATCCTCATTGATTGCCGATTGATGATTGATTTTGGAACGATAGGTAATCGCAGTTTTTACTGCATACTCTGGAATTTGGTAGCTTAGACCTGCAAGCCAACCATGACCTGAACTTTGTTTTAGCTCTGCATGATAACCACTCATCGCTGAATAGTTTGCTCCAAAGACTTTGAGTTCACCCTCAAACTGTTGATAAATGCCACCAGTATATATATTCCAATTCGCACTAGGTTGATAACCCAATAACATTGAAAGGTTTTTGCTTTTAAACTTAAATTGACCCGACTCTAAAAGTTGCTTTCCAGCAAAGCTCTGTGGGCGATATTCATAACTGAGATCAACACCATAAGGCTGATCATAAATCAGTCCAAATGAAAGTTGCGAGGCAATTTGTAGTTTTGCGGCAGCTTTGACAAAGTGGTAATTGTTAACAAGGTTGCCTGTTGAAAAATCTTGAATGCCGAGTTGTTTGAATTGCTCATGTTGGGGTAGTTGTCCTGAAACATCTGCATAGAGCTCTGCATAAGACAACTCTACATAATGACGTGGTTCTAAAAAAGCAAGGATAGACTGGTCAGATTTCTCCATACCTGCTGCATGGCTAAAAAGAGGAACAAAACTTCCAAGGGTTAAGCCCCAAGCAATCGAATTCATTCATTCCCCCAAAAATAAATTGATCAGTGATTAAGATAAGACTAAATTTTATACTAAAAAAGCATGCTCATAATAAAATATTAAATAAAATCAAATAGATTAATTATTCTTAAGAGTTTGTGTTTTATTTTTAAATGATAAAAAAGAGAGCCGTAGCTCTCTATCATTAATCATCATGACTCTTTGATGATTTCTTTCTTGATGATTGATTTCAAAGTTTAATCATCAGGATACGCAATTTTTTTCAATGCTTTGATATCAGCTTCTGGAGAGCAAAGCGAAATAAACTCATAGCCATAGCCACGAAGTAGATGCCCTTTACGAACTGCAATCCATGTCGTATTTAAACCAAAAATATCAGTATCGATTTGTTTTAGACGCTTATCTCGTTCTGTGTCATAAGCGACATCATTGACGATACCGACACCCATTCCCAGTTCAACATAGGTTTTGATCACATCGGCATCCAGTGCTGACATCACAATGTCTACATCTAAATTGGCATCTTCAAAGGCTTTATCAATTTTAGAACGTCCAGTAAAACCCCCGTGATAAGTAATAATTGGAAATTCAGCCAATTTTTCTAAGGTAATCTCTTTGGGATTAAGCTTAGTCAATGGGTGATCTTGTGGCGTAATGATGCTGTGTTTCCAGTTATAGAAAGATACACTGCCCAAATTATCTTCAGTGGTCAGTGATTCAGTTGCAATACCGATATCAGCCAAACCAAGCAATAACATTTCAGATATTTCCACAGGACTGGCTTGTTGCAAAATCAAATGAACTTTTGGAAATGCTTTTTTAAATAAATTCACGATCGGTGGTAACACATAACGTGCTTGTGTATGTGTTGTTGCGATGGTGAGTGTACCTTCATCAACTTTATTAAAATCGTCTGCAAGACGTTTAATATTGTCAGCATCAATGAGCATGCGTTCAACAATACTCAATAGGGCTTGACCAGGTTCAGTTAAACCTAATAACCGTTTACCTTTACGAACAAAAAGTTGTACACCCAATTCATCTTCTAAATCTTTAATATGCTTACTTACACCTGATTGCGAGGTATAAAGTGCAGCAGATGCTTCAGTTAAATTGTAATTTTGACGAACTGTTTCTCGAATAATTCGTAATTGTTGAAAGTTCATGATGTTCGATACCTCAAATGTGGATGAATAGGAGTAATATTCATCCTGTCGTCGATTATGCGACTTGATTTTCAAATAGGTGAAGTGTAGATGCACTTACCCAAACTGTTTGATTTGGTCGATATTGATGTAATTTTGCTTCATCAGGATTTAAAGCAATTTCAATCAGTTGTCCTTGACGATCTTGTAACTCTGCCATAACTTTACCCGCAATCCACAACTCACGTAAGAAAATTGCTTGAATTGTATTTTCAGTCGGTTGCGTATGAATTTTCAATTCATTTGGTCGGGCAAAGGCAATCACTTTACCATTGGCGGTTTGTGTAGCCGAAGGCAGATGGATGCGATCTTCACCAATTTGAATGATGCCTTGATGGTTTTCACCTTCAAAACGGTTTGCTTGACCTAAAAAGTCAAATACAAAAGGTGTTGCAGGCTTTTCATAAACTTCACGCGGTGAACCAATTTGTTCAATATCACCTTTGTTCATTACCACGATTTGATCAGCAACTTCTAAGGCTTCTTCTTGATCATGGGTAACAAAGATTGAAGTGATATGTAATTCATCATGTAAAGTACGTAACCAACGGCGTAATTCTTTACGTACTTTGGCATCCAGTGCACCAAACGGTTCATCTAAGAGTAATACCCGAGGTTCAACAGCCAATGCGCGTGCCAATGCAATACGTTGACGTTGACCGCCAGACAATTGCGCTGGATAACGATCTGCTAAGAAACCGAGCTGTACCAAATCTAGTAAACGGGTAACGCGCTTTTTTATTTCAGTTTCATTTGGTCGAGTTGCTTTTGGACGAACACGTAAACCAAATGCAACATTGTCATAGACGGTCATATGACGGAACAATGCGTAATGCTGAAAAACAAAACCTACTTGTCGTTCGCGTACGTGAATATTAGTCGCATCTGTACCTTCAAGAATGACTTGCCCTTTATCGGTAGATTCTAAACCAGCAATGATACGCAGTAGTGTCGTTTTACCACAGCCAGAAGGGCCAAGTAGCGCAACCAGCTGACCTTCTGGAAAATCTAAAGAGATGTTTTTAAGTGCATGGAATGCACCGAAGTTTTTTTCAATATTTTTAACTTGAATACTCATGTGCAATTCCTTAAGAAACAGTTGATTCTTTACTTTCTCGATCTTGTTTTTCTTGGCGATATTCAACCCATGTTTTTAAAATCAGGGTAAAAATGGCTAAGAATGCTAACAGTGTTGAGACCGCAAAAGCAGCACTAATCGAATTTGGTTCGTTATATAAAATTTCAATATGCAACGGTAAGGTATTGGTTTCGCCACGAATATGTCCTGAAACCACAGATACTGCACCGAATTCACCCATGGCACGTGCATTACACAAAATCACGCCATAAATAAGACCCCATTTGATATTTGGAATGGTGATTTTCCAAAAGGTTTGCCAACCAGAAGCTCCGAGTACAATAGCAGCTTCTTCTTCTTCCGTACCTTGTGCTTCCATCAATGGAATCAATTCACGTGCCACAAAAGGAACAGTAATAAATACAGTGGCAAGGATAATGGCCGGTGTTGCATAGAGGATTTTAATATCATTTTCAATTAACCATGATCCAATCCAACCTTGTGAACCAAAGATTAAAACCAACATTAAACCAGCAATGACGGGTGAGACTGAAAATGGTGTATCAATAATGGTGGTTAAGAATGATTTTCCACGGAAATTAAACTTGGCGACACACCATGCTGCTGTAACACCAAAAATCACATTCAAAGGTACTGCAATGGCTGCAGTCAATAATGTGAGTTTGACTGCAGATAAAGTATAAGGGTCAACTAGTGAGGCAAAGTAGACTTGAACCCCTTGTTTAAATGCTTCAACAAAAATAAGCACCAACGGTAGAATTAAGCAGCCTAAAAAGAAAATCAGACCAATAATCAGTAAGGTATTACGTACCCATGCCGGTTCACGTGTCGCATCACGAGATTGCAATTTTTCTGCCAAAGCATTGCTATTGGTATTTAAGCTCATCGTGCTGTTCTCCCTGTACGGCGACTAGCCCAAGCCTGTATCAAGTTAATCAGGAACAAGATAAAGAAAGAAATCACCAGCATCACAACTGCAATTGTCGTTGCACCTGCATAATCATATTCTTCAAGGCGCGTAATGATCATTAACGGAGCAATTTCAGTTTCGTAAGGAATATTTCCCGCAATAAAGATTACCGAACCATATTCACCCACACCACGAGCAAATGCCAACGCAAAGCCAGTCAGTAATGCAGGAAACAAAATCGGTAAAATGATTCTTGTTACGATCTGAAAACGGTTTGCACCCAATGCCGAAGCGGCTTCTTCTAGCTCAGTTTCAAGATCACTTAAAACAGGCTGGACTGTACGAACCACAAAAGGAATACCAATAAAAATTAAAGCAAGCGTAATACCCAGTGAGGTATAGGCAATTTTAATCCCTAAAGGCTCAAGCAAATGACCAATCCAACCTGTTGATGCATATAAAGAGGTTAACGCAATACCTGCGACCGCTGTAGGTAATGCAAAGGGTAAGTCCACCAATGCATCGACTATACGTTTACCAGGAAATGAATAACGGACTAAGCACCAAGCCAATAAAAATCCGAAAATGACATTGATTAAGGCTGCAATGAGGGCGGTGGTAAAACTGAGCTGTAATGATTTTAAAATACGTTCAGAGCTCAAGATTTCCCACAAACCATCCCAACCTACGCCTAATGATTTTATGAATACAGCAGACAGTGGTATCAGTACGATTAATGATAGATACGCTAGGGTGAAGCCTAGTGAAAGACCAAAACCTGGCAGCACTCGGGATCGCTGCGACATGATGACTCCTCAAAAGAGAGAAAGCTTATTGAAATCAATAAGCAAATTTAAAACGATTTTGCAAGCTTAAAAGGCAATGATTAAATTGCAAATTTAAATAACAACTTGTTGTCATCAGTATTACTGATAAAGAAGTTTTGCTGATTAAAAATCAAATGATCATAAATTTCAGGAAAGTGCCCAAAGCCTGATGCAACATTGATATGCCCAACTTGACCTAAATTTCGAGGTCTAATTTTCCATGCTTTTGCCAGCTTTTGTGCATCCTCAAAATTCAACCAAGGATCATTTTCAGAAATAATCATTTCAGCAGGCACAGTTATTTTCAATTCATGAAAATAAGCTTCATAGTCACCCATACTGTTTCGAGCAAAACCAGCCTCACCAAAACGTGCTGGATTAGCTGGTGCAACTAAAATAATTTTTCTTACTTTAGCTACAATTTCAGGATGTTGAGCCAAAGCAGCAACCGTGGTTAAACATCCGAAACTATGTGCAACAATTTGAACAGGTTGTTCAGAATTGACGACAGTCGCAACAAATTGGGCAATCCAGTCCTTCAGAATAGGTAAGTTCCAATCTTGTTGTTGTACGCGCGAGCAAGACATGAGTTCACGTTGTAATTTAGATTGCCAGTGATCGTAATCACTACCACCAACGCCTGGAACAATAATTGTATGAATCATGTCTATGCTCCTATTTCCTTTCGTTTAAGTTTATTTTAAACAGTTATTTGCTGCTTGCATTGGCTTTTACGATTTGATCAAAAACACCATTATTTTCAAAATGTTGCTTTTGAACTTTAGTCCAACCGCCAAACTCTTTGTCAATTGTGACCAATTTTAACGGTTTGAAGGTTGTCGCATACTTTTGTAAAATTGCTGCATTACGCGGACGATAGAAGTTTTTCGCTGCAATGTCTTGACCAGCAGGTGAATACAGATAGTTTAAATATGCTTTCGCTAAGTTTAAGTTACCGTCTTTTTCAGCATTCTTTTCAACAATCGCGACAGGGGGTTCTGCTAAGATCGATAGTGATGGGGTAATGATTTCAAATTTACCCGGTTGTTCACGTGTAGATAAATACGCTTCATTTTCCCAAGCTAATAACACATCACCAATACCGCGTTCTGCAAATGTTGTAGTAGAACCACGTGCACCAGAATCAAGTACTTTAGTTTGTTTATAAATTTGACGTACAAACTCTTGTGCTTTCGCGTCTGAACCATATTTATGTTTTGCCCAAGCCCATGCTGCCAAATAGTTCCAGCGTGCACCACCTGAAGTTTTAGGGTTTGGTGTTACAATTTCTACACCTGGTTTTACCAAATCACCCCAGTCTTTGATGCCTTTCGGGTTACCTTTACGGACGAGGAAAACGATTGTTGATGTGTAAGGTGTAGAGTTTTGTGGGAATTTCTTTTGCCAGTCTTTTGGCAATAAATTTGTATTTTGCGCAATTGCATCAATATCTGCGGCCAATGCTAAAGTCACAACATCTGCTTGCAAACCATCAATTACAGCACGGGCTTGTTTGCCAGAACCACCATGTGATTGTTTAAATTGGATGTCTTGGCCCGTTTTAGATTTCCAAAATGTTGCAAATTGCTTGTTAAAATTATCGTACAATTCTCGTGTAGGATCATAAGAGACATTTAAAAAATCTTTTGCAGCAACGCTGAAAGATGTGGTTGAAATTAGTGCTGCTGCTACAGCGAATTTAAGTTTAGAGAACTGCATTTTTTTGCCCCATTTAATTCTGAAGTTCGGTAAGATGGAGTGAGCATAACGCTAGTCTTTATCCATAAAAAATAATAAAAAACGAATTTTATATGAATAAAAAAGAAAAAGAAAATACTTATATTGCTTATAGTATTCTTGCAAAGTCATAGGAAACTGCTTAATGATCTGTTTTAAAAATGCTCAATTTGTTGATTCTATTTCACTTTTAGACCGAGCATTTCATTATGGAGATGGTTGTTTTACTACAGTCCGATTACATCAAGATGTTATGGAGTTGGAACTTTTACATCGTGCTCGATTGAAGCTAGCGGCTGAACGTTTGTTTTTAGATGTGAATTTCGAATTGTTGGATCAGACCCTACAAGGTTTAAGACAAAAAAATGGAATATTGAATGGAACATTGAAAGTGATTATTAGTCGGGGAGATGGTGACCGTGGTTATGCAATGCCCGAGCATGAAGCAGACCTTTATGTGGTCTATTATCCAAAAACAACTGCGTGCTTTCAGCCTGAATTAATTCAAAGTGGTGTATTAGATCAGGCGATTGGCTTATTGATGCCAAATTTGGTGGGACTAAAAACCTTAAATCGTTTAGAACAGGTACTACTCAAAAAAGAAGCTCAAGCAAAAGGCTGGTTAGAAGCATTAGTTACAGATGTACAAGGTTCAGTTGTTGAAGGTGTGAGCAGTAATTGTTTTATTCGAATAAACAATAGATGGATTACGCCTGAACTTCGTTATAATGGTGTACATGGTGTGATGCGAGCCGAAATTTTGTCACGGATGCAACATTATGGCGTCACTTGTGAACAGCGTTTTATCGATATGGATGAAATTCAACATTTTCAAAGCCTATTCTTTTGCAATGCACTCAGTCCAATGAAAGCAGTCGAAATGTTGAATCATCAACATCTAGACACTCAATCCTGTGTTGAGTTATTTAATACTTTAAATTTAAGTCAGTTTAATTCTCATGTCTAAAACCAAACCTAAGCCAAAGTCTAAAAAGAAAACTCAAGCCCAAGTGAGCAATAACATTTATAAAGGCATTGCAATCGTTCTGGTTATTTTTTTTCTCATAACTGCAATTATTTTAAAAATGAGTATTTTTAAAGAATATCCAGTGACAGGTCAAAAACAAAAGCTGTCTATTTCAAATGGTGAAACCTATACCGGTTTTATTGATCAATTGGCCAAAGAGGATAAGGTCAGTTTTCCGATTATTCTTAAGCTCTATCGTAAGATTTTCATCCATGACACCATGAAAGCTGGTGTGTATGAAGTGACCAAAGGGATGAATGTACGTCAAGTATTAGAAATGGTTTCTAATATTGAAAATGCTCAGATGAGCCGACTTTTAGTGATTGAGGGAACAACATCCAAGCAATTAATTCAGTCATTGCAAAAAGATCCATTGGTTGAAAAATCAGTGATCCAACTTCCCCGTAGTGAAATGCTGAAAGCTTTAGATATTCCTTATGATCACCCAGAAGGTTTATTTGCACCTGATACTTATTTCTTTGATAAGGGTGCAACGGATAAGCAAATCTTGACTGATCTTTACCAACGTCAAATGAAAATTTTAGATGAAGCTTGGGAAAAACGCGCGCCAGACTTACCTTATAAAAATAAATATGAAGCCTTAATCATGGCATCGATTATTGAAAAAGAAACTAGTGTAGACAGCGAGTTACCTCAGGTTTCAGGTGTGTTCTATCGTCGTTTAAAACTGGGCATGCGTTTACAAACCGATCCTACCGTGATTTATGGGATGGGTGATAAATATACGGGTAAAATTTCTAAGCAGGATTTACGTACACCGACTGCTTATAATACATATACGATCAATGGTTTACCGCCTACACCGATTGCTTTACCTAGTAAAAAAGCCATTGAAGCGACGATGCATCCAGATCACTCTGAAAACATTTACTTTGTTGCCACAGGTAATGGTGGGCACAAATTTACAGCCAATCTGAATGATCATAATCGCGCAGTGCAAGAATATATTCAAGTTATGCGGTCTAAGAATTAAGGAATGAGCATGTTTATAAGTTTTGAAGGTACTGAAGGTGTAGGAAAAACCACGCTCATTCAAAAGTTATTTGATTACTTTCAACAACAAGGTCAACAGGTTGTTTTAACACGTGAGCCTGGTGGTACGCCCTTAGCTGAACAAATTCGTTCATTATTGCTGTCTGTCAATCATGAAGAACAGATGAGTAATGACACTGAGTTATTGCTGATGTATGCAGCACGAGCACAACATTTGGCAACTGTGATTTTACCTGCATTGGCAGAGGGTAAAATTGTACTGTGTGACCGGTTTGTCGATTCAAGCTTTGCTTATCAATGTGCTGGTCGCGGGTTAAGCCGAGATAAGTTACAACTGCTCAATGAAAATTTTGTTTCTAAAATGCCAGATATTACTTTTTGGTTGGATGCACCAATTGAATTGGGAATGAACCGTGCACGTGCACGCGGTGCCTTAGACCGCTTTGAACAAGAAAAAGTGGTGTTTTTTGAATCGGTACGTAGTGGTTTTTCTGAAATACATCTTCGCGATTCTCAGCGAATGAAACGTTTAGATGCAACTCAAGCACCAGCGCAAGTATTTGCCGAGGCGTTGAGTTATTTAAAATAAGTGCCAATCAATCCTCTAAATAAGTTCAGTTGAGCAATTTATTCTATTGATTTGAACGATAAAGGGGCTGTTGGCATTTCATAAATGGCTTGCGTTGGAGGCTAAAATTGAGCATGAGACGTATACGTCGTAAAGCATGAAGAAAATAGCGAGACTATTTTCGAGTTTCATAACGCAGACTAAGATAATTTTAGTCACAACCCTGAGCAAGAACAAAGCACTGCTTTGTTTGCAGCGCAAGGCGCAGTGGGGGACTTAAGTGTTTTTTGTCACTACTTCGTTACCTTGCGAAACGATGTTTCTCATCATTTAGAATGACTAAATTTCGTATTTCGTGCCTAGTATTGCCTAAAAAACACTTATAGTCGTAAACATAGACGAATTGTCAACGGCCCCTAGTGTTTTGAACCGAAAAAGTCTTTATATTGTTTTAGGTCATGGATATAAAGACTTTAATTATGAAAAGCTCGAAAGCTGAAATCGTAGAATTCTTACAGCAATTTTTTTCACCTAGCTTACAACGTTGTGAAATTGAAGAAGTAACCGAAAAAGGAGCTTCATTGGTTTGGCATGTCAGTGATCAAGATATACGACCAGGTGGAACTGTTTCAGGTCCTACCATGATGGCCCTAGCAGATTTTGCACTGTATGTTGCGATTATGGGTGAAATCGGTTTAGTGGGTTTGACGGTCACAACCAATATGAATATTAATTTTTTACGCAAACCATCAGGGGGTGTTGATATTCGCGGCGTGTGTAAATTGATGAAAGTGGGTAAAGCTTTAATTGTGGGGGAGGTCTGGATTTATTCTTTGGATTCGGATGATCCTGTTGCTCATGTGACAGGAACTTATTCTGTTCCACCACAAAAAAAAATCATTTAGGGGTTTTAAAATACCTGTTGGGTGATTTTTTATAATCCCTAGCAGTTTTCTGATGGTTTTTAATGATCACTATTTTTACTGATGGTTAGCTTGTTTTGATCATCAATCTATATTTTTGGTTCAAGCATCATTAACAATAGACTTTTACGTTCGTTCTTTTTTAAAGCATAGATCATCATACAATCCCCTTATTCTAGCCTTCTCCCAAAGGGAGAAGGGGCTTTCGATAAAAAGTCTAATTCACTCAATATGGCCATTTTTGATTGATGAAAGATCGTTGATGGATACTTAAATCATGAATGTGAGCATGAGTATCAAAAAGAATAATAAATAATCAATTGTATTGATTGATATAGATGTAATTACAACTTGAGTGATATATTGAGTTCTGCAAGGGATAATGCTAATTTATTCATAATAAATAGTTGATTTAAAAATATTAATATAGATTGAATGGAATAAAGAATATGTCATCAGGTCATGAAGTCGTAGATTTGTTTAAGGAACGGGTTTTTCCTTTATCAGATAAATTGACGGAGATGTTAAATGAACACTATTCACATCAAACTGAGCGCCGTGGTTGCGGTTATACGCAGGCTACACGAGTATTGGCTGAGTACATTAATTTTCCGCGTGATCAAATTGAAGCAACTGATTTAAAAATATTTAAAGATTATGATTTTAAGAAGTTAAAAAAAATCATTGAGCAAAAAAATGCTTATGGTTTAGAGATCGATGATTGGCATAACTTAGATCAAAATAAATCGATTCAAAATTTTCTTACTGAAGCCAAAGATGATGAGTTTAAAGTCTTAGTTGAACAAGAAGTTGCAATTCAAGCAAACTTGAGACGCTTATCGCAACAAGCACAATTAGAAGAAAGTAATGTTATTTGCGCTATGTTGGAGGATGTGATTTTACCAAAAACAGCAGATGAAACAGGTTATGTTGAAATTCCGACGCTAGAGGGTAAGCCTAAAGTGGGCTCATGTCCCATGGCAGAAGCATTTTTCTTAAAGATTGCCCATCGCTCCATGTTAAGACAAGGCTCAATTAATATTTTTGTAGATGATCAAAATCGTCCGTTATTGATTGAAAAAATGAATATGGGAGATAATCATTCGTGTATAAATTTACAACCTTTATTGATGAATGGGATTCGTATTCCGATTGGTTCCTTATTTTCTGTCGATTATGATATCGAACAAATTGCAAACAAAGTGCCCAATCAAGAGTTTAAAGGTTATATTATTCCTTATAAAGAGATTCAAGGTTTTTGGTTCTTGCGATTAACCACTTTAGCCATTTCACCTGAGAATCGACAAAGGGCATTTACGACACATTTTGAACAACAAGTGAATAATGGACTGTTTAGTCCGGACACAACACTTATAAAACAACTCAATGATGTTGCAAAATCACAATTGAGAGCACTCATTCTCGGATAGTTTTATGTTAAATGTTTGTTTCTCTCCACGCTATTTTGCTCAAACACATACCAATAGCATGGAAAAACTTGTTGCAGTCGCAGAGCAACTACAGCAATTTAATCATTATAAATTTCATGAACCACAACAAATTGAACCAGAGATTTTAAAAGCCTTACATTCTCCTAAATATGTCGAGGCTTTTTTAACTGGGCAACCCGCAAAACTTGCAACTTTTGCTGGTTTTAAGCCTTGGAATGAACAATTAAGAGATGCGGTACTCTCCATCAATGCTGGGCAATTGTTGGCAACTGAACTGGCACTCCAACATGGAATTGCTGCCAATATTGCGCAAGGGTTTCATCATGCAAATTATGAATATGGTGGCTCATATTGTACTTTTAATGGTTTGGCACTAATTGCACAACATTATTCAAATAAGCGAATTTTTATTTTGGATTGCGATCAGCATGGTGGTGATGGAACGGCTGACTTTACTCGTAGATTGGATAATTTATATAATTTTAGTATTTACGGTTTGGCTTTTGGCTACCCCACGTATGAGCGAGCGGAAAGTCGTCACATTCATACCAAGCATGGAAGTTTTGCTCAATATACCATGGCATTGCATGAAGCATTTCAGCGAGCGAATGAGTGGAAAGCAGATATTATTATTTATCAAGCGGGGATGGATTGTCATCAAGCAGATCCTTATGGTTCAGCATGGTTTACGACAGAGTTAATTCAAAAAAGAGACGAAATGGTGTTTGACCTAGCCAAACGTGAAAATATTCCGATCATGTTTGTACTTGCAGGGGGCTATCAGAATTTAGACGATTTAGCAAAATTACATGCTGAAACTTTTCATATAGCACATCGTATTTATTATGGAAAAAATAAAGATTAGACTCTTTTAAAATTGGCTGGAATACCGTATTTATTGGCTGAATTTAGTAATGTGCAATCTGTATAAATTTATACAATGATAATTATTCTCATTTAAGGAAATTATCATGTTTATTCAAAATTTAGAAAACTTTCCAATCGTTCGTATTAGTTATCAAGCTGAAGATGCAGTTTCAGTTGATGAAACAATTGCAATTTATGAATCATTATTGAGTCGCAAAGAAACTTTTGTTTTTATCAGTGAAGGCGCTTTCCCTGAACAAAAAAATGATCATGAAGAACGCAAGCAAGTTGCAGCATGGGTAAAAGCAAAACGTGAAAGTTTAACCCAATATGTGAAAGCATTGATTCATATTGAACCTGATGAAAATATTCGACTAGAGGCGCAAAAATTTGCCAATAACTTTATTAAGTTTACAGGTTACCCGATGTTTATTGTAGACAATCAACAACAAGCACAGAAAGTTATCAACGCAGTTTTAAAGTGATAAATGTATAGGTAAACCATGCTTGATAATGTGGATGCTTTTTTTGTAGATCAAATAGACCAAGCAATTATTGTATTAAAAATACATCAGCAAGTTCCTGATTGGGAACTTGCGTCACATCAGCATATAAAAAGCCAATTAATGATGACCATCAATGGCTTAATTACTGTGGAAACACCATCTGGAATTTGGGTTGTTCCAGCGCAACATGCTTTATGGATTCCATCAAATGTGTCACATAAAGTCAGTAGTTATGGTATCTCCTCTGGCTATGTTGCATTTATTGATCCCCAACTTGATCATTTCTCAGAACTCACTTGCACTATGTTACAGGTGACAAATTTACTTAATGCGCTATTGGAAAGAGTTGAAAGCTTGTCTGAGAAGGTACTTTCAGAAAAAGGCTTACGTTTACATCAATGTTTGTTAGACGAAATTCAATCGGTTGTAAAGCCAACATTTTTTTTACCGATCCCGCAAGATCTACGTTTAGTGAAAATGACTGACAACTTATTGAGGAACCCTGAGCAAAATCAAAGCCTAGCTAAATGGGCAAAGTTATGCTGTATGAGTGAACGCAGCCTTACACGCACTTTTCATCAAACAACAGGGATGAGTATTAATCAATGGCGAAGAAAGTTACATGTTGTATTGGCATTACAGTGGTTAACTGAAGGGAATTCGGTGCATCAGGTTGCGATGAAATTAGGCTATGATAGTGATAGCTCATTTATTATGATGTTTAAGAAAATAATGCATCTTTCACCTCGAAATTATATGCAGCAAACATAACTTTTTATTCTCAAATAGAAGACCTAATAGCATTAAAGATTTTGCACATGTCTCATGTTAGATTGAAAACTTTAAATTGATTTGCGTAGATGTAGATGATGCCTCACTTTTCAGAGATAAAAATTAAAAATAATTTCTTTAGCAATAGATACACTATCCCTTATGGATTTTGAACTAGTCTCGCGCTTCACGTGCATGCTTTATGATGTATACCTTTCATGCTCAATTTTAATTCAGAATGTAGACCATGTATGGAAGGGTAATAAACTCTAATATCCTCATATAAAAATAGCCAGAATCATCTGGCTATTTTTCAAGATTTCAAGGAGTTTTAAACTTCTTCATTTACCAGGGGGGTTTCGACAGTAAAGTTTGGCGGTGTTAATACCGTTTTTCTTAATTCAGGGGAAAGCTCTGGATAATCAAGCGTATAATGCAGGCCTCGTGATTCCTTACGTTGCATGGCACAACGAACAATCATTTCTGACACCATGACTAAATTACGCAGCTCAATCAAGTTCTTACTGACATGATAGTCCTGATAATATTCTGTAATTTCTTTCTTCAGCATTTCAATACGATGCAATGCACGTTGTAAACGTTTTGTTGTTCTTACAATCCCGACATAATTCCACATGGTTTGACGCAGTTCATCCCAGTTTTGCAGAATGACAACATCTTCATCAGGATTGGTCGATAGTGAAGCATCCCATTCAGGTACAGTGGGTATGTCAAAGTGATGATTAAATTTTGCTTCAATGTCTTTAGCAGCACTCATACCATACACAAAGCATTCAAGTAGTGAATTGCTCGCCATACGGTTAGCTCCATGTAGACCAGTATAGGATGTTTCACCAATCGCATATAAACCAGCTAAATCAGTTTGGCTATTTTCATCGACAACCACACCACCACAAGTATAGTGCGCTGCTGGGACAACAGGGATCATATCCTTGGTGATATCAATACCAAGTTCCAATAAGCGTGCATATAAAGTAGGAAAGTGCTCTTTGACAAATTCAGCAGGTTTATGACTGATATCTAACCATACATGACGGATACCTAAGCGTTTGATTTCATAATCAATGGCGCGTGCAACAATATCTCTTGGAGCAAGCTCTGCACGTTCATCAAAGCGCAACATGAAGCGTTCACCATCGGGTAAACGTAAATATGCACCTTCACCACGCATTGCTTCCGTGATCAGAAATGAGCGTGCTTGAGGATGATATAAACAAGTGGGATGGAACTGATTAAACTCCATATTTGCCACACGGCAACCTGCACGATATGCCATGGCTATACCATCGCCTGTGGCAATATCAGGATTTGATGTGTATAAATAAGCTTTCATTGCACCACCACAAGCAAGGGCAGTAAAGGGCGCTAAAAAGGTATGAACTTTTTCATTGCTTTCATCAAGTGCATACAGACCAACCGAACGATTAGGTTGTTGTTTATGTCCTAATTTATGTGTGGTGATTAAATCAATCGCAATATAATTTTCAAAAATATGAATATTTTTCTTTTCTTGAGCCCTTTGAACCAGTGTTGTCGAAATGGCCTTACCTGTTGCATCTGCTGAATGAATAATACGACGTTGCGAATGTCCACCTTCACGGGTCAGATGTAATTGTTCATCCTGATCTAATGTAAACTGCACACCATGGTGGAGTAAGAAATCGACAGAAGGTCGCCCCCCCTCTACCGTATGTTTAACTGCTTCAAGCTCACATAACTGCGCGCCAGCAATCATAGTGTCATCAATATGCTGTTGAATGGAATCTGTTTCATCAAGTACAGCAGCAACACCACCTTGTGCAAAATACGTGCTTGCATCGGTTAAGGTCGATTTCGCTAAAACAGCAATATTAAAGTTTTCAGGCAAAGATAAGGCTAAACTTAAGCCCGCACCGCCGCTCCCTACAATAACCACGTCAAATTGATGAGTTGTGCTTAAATTAGACATGTCCATCAGCTAATTTGAAAAATGTTTGCTAATAACACTCTTTTTTTTAACAAATTACAATAGTCACATGTGTCAGATTTTAGTATAAATAAGATATTCTAAGGCTTTTAAGATAAAATTAAGTAAAGTCTTGTTTTATAAAAAAATGTAAACATATTTTTACGTATTTATATTAAATAATATGTTACAAATATTTTTAAGCAATCATCATCAGATACAGGTTCGTGAGAAATGAGTAATGGTCTAATGCAAAAAGGAATGTATGCAGCAGTATTTACTGTCGCTGCGGCAACATCACAAGTTCAAGCTTCAACGCCTGTGGATTTTTCTAACTTGGTTGAACAAGTCAGTCCAGCTGTTGTTAGTGTTAATGTTGTTAAAAAATTATCTCAGGAAGAGTTGTTACAACAGCAAGTCCCTGAAATTTTAAAGCGTTTCTTTGGTAATCAAATCATTATTCCACAACAACGTGCGCCACAAGAAAAGACCGCGTATGGTAGTGCATTCTTTATTAGTAAAGATGGTTATTTACTGACAAATCACCATGTGGTTGAAGATGCATCTAAAGTAACAATTATGCTGAACGATCGCCGTGAAATTGATGCAAAAGTGGTGGGTAGTGACGAACGTACTGATGTCGCTTTGCTTAAAGTTGAAGGAAATAATTTCCCATCATTATCTGTGGGTAATGTAGATCAACTTAAAGTAGGGCAACCTGTTCTTGCAATTGGATCACCATTTGGTTTTGATTATTCAGCATCAGCAGGGATAGTCAGTGCTAAGTCACGCAATATGATGGGTGAAACATCGGTACCATTTATCCAAACTGATGTCGCGTTAAATCCAGGAAACTCAGGTGGTCCATTATTTAACCAACAAGGTCAGGTTGTCGGTGTAAACTCACGTATCTTTAGTGGTACTGGCGGTTATATGGGCTTGTCATTTTCTATTCCAATTGATGTTGCAATGGATGTTGTTGATCAGTTGAAAAAGAATGGTAAGGTTACCCGTTCTTATCTTGGTGTAATGTTACAAGATATCGATCGAAACTTAGCTGAAGCCTATAAATTAGATAAACCAGAAGGTTCACTGATTACACAAGTTGCGCCAAATTCACCTGCAGAAAAAGCGGGCTTTAAATCAGGCGATGTGATCCTAAAATATAATGGATCACCAATTTCACGTACTTCAGAATTATTGAACTATTTGAATCGTACTCAGCCAAATCAATCTGTTAAGCTCGAAATTTTACGCGATGATAAACCGAGAGTGATTACAGCAACTTTAACCGTTGCACCTGATGATACACCTGCAAAAGTTGATAACACTAACACTTCAGCTAAGCCAAATAAAGGACCTATCATCGGTGTTGCGATTCGTGCGTTAACTGAACAAGAAAAGAATCGTTTAAATGTTAAAGGTGGCGTGTTTATTCAAGATGTGACCAGAGGCGGCTTAGCTGCACAGTCACGGATTTTACCTGGTGATGTAATCACACAAGTAAATAACAAGAAAGTAAATACACCAAATGATTTTGTTGATGCAGTGTCTGAGCTACAGAAAAATACGGTAGCACGTGTAGCGATTGTTCGTGAAGGACAACATGCTATGATTGGATTACGTATTCAATAAATACAACTGATCAGAATCAGCCACTCAAAGAGTGGCTTTTTTATGTCAAACTTATGCAGATGATTTAAAAGTGCAAAAGGAATGATGAGATGAGTTCAGTATTTGATTTAAAAATCAAAGTAAAACCAGAGCATATAGATCTCTTAGGTCATGTAAATAATGTGGTGTATGTACAATGGATGCAGGATGTTGCCTCTGCACATATCGAAACATTAGGTGTTGGCTTAGATCAATACTTAGAAATGAAACATGCAATGGTTGCAGTAGAACATCATGTTCAGTATCGCAAAGCAGCGATGTTGAATGATGATATTATTCTGAGAACTTGGCTATATGAGATCAATGCACTTTATTCTTTTCGTCAATACGCTTTTTTTAATGCTAAAGATTTTAGCTTACTCTTTACTGGTAATACCAAATGGGCATGTATAGAAATCGCTTCAGGGCGTCCAAAACGGATGTCTCCAACTTTTATTCAAGCCTATCAACCAGTTGATCCTGAAGTAGATCCTTTTGATTTAAGCTCGATAGTTTAAACACAATAAAAAATTTAAAGTTTAGAGTTAATCAGTTGCTATTTATATATCGAAGTAGAATTATAAAACTTAAATAAATCGGCATGCATAAATCTGCTTCGATATTTGCGTTCTTGTATTAATTGCGTTCTAAACTGTTGGTAGAAATATTAAATAGCCATACTACAGAGTAAATATCTATTTACTTTTAATATTAAATTTCTTACTTTGTTCTGAATTAAAAACTTAAAGCGAATTAGATTAACCATTTTTACAACTCGGTGCAGTCAATAGTCAATTTAAAATAGTTGATCTCAATTTGTATAATTAGGTTCGTTAAAGTATTTAATAATAATTTGAAGAAAATCAATCCTAATCAACCAAATAATGTCACAATCGTTTCTAGAATTATGCTGATTAGCAAGGGATTGTTGATTGAATCTGATGTAAAAAGTATTGAGTATTATTGTTTATCAAATCAATAATTCTAAAAACGTCTATAGATATGTAGGTTTTTTATATGCATATCTCAGGATAATATATAATAATCAATAGTTTAATTTGAGTGGTTTTTTAATGTCTAAAGGAAAGCGGGATAAATTAAGTAAGCCAAGCTCAGACACTGTTTGTAGCCATCTCCCACGTATTTTATTTTGGAGTAACGGGTGACTCCTTCGTGAAATTCGAGCCAATTACATCATCACACTCATCATAGAGAGATTGGCAAGCCTGAATGCTTTCCATATTCTCTACAGTCCAGTCGTAGAGCGCGTTAAAAGGTAGTTTGAGTGACTTACCTAGTGGTGTCAAAGCATATTCTACACCTAGGGTTTTACCGTCTATGACAGTGCGTGTCACCATACCATTGCGCTCTAACTTACGAAGTGTCTGTGTCAATACGCGCTGGGTAATACCTTCGAGGCGACGCTTAATGGCGTTGAAGCGACGTGGTTCATGTAAGACAATCAAGACCAGCATTGACCATTTGTCTGCGATTTGATCGAGAATAGCGCGGCTAGGACAGTCGGCACGGTAGACTGGATCTAGGTCAAGGTTCATTGGTATGCTCCAACATACTTAGGATGCTTAAGGTGCGTAATTGACACCTAGTATACATAAGATACCATGATTATATACAGCTAAATCAGGGTACATTATGAATATTTCCACTTATTCTACACTTCACATTGAGCATGATGGTGGTGTGGCTACTGTTACAATCAATAATCCGCCAGTCAATGTGTTGGATGTTGCTGTGATGAGCGATATCCAAAGTTTTCTCACTCAGGTGCGTGATGATCCACAAACTCGCGTAATCGTTTTCCAAAGTGCTGATCCAGAGTTTTTTATAGCTCATGTAGACATGACACTGATTGATGAGCCGCATGCTTTCGATGAGATAGCCAAGAATGCTCCTGATGGCTTGAGCCCATTTCAGGCTTTGGGAGAGATGATTCGGGCACAACCGCAAGTGACAATTGTCAAACTCGAAGGTCTGGCGCGGGGTGGTGGTGCTGAATTCGTGGCGGCAGTGGATATGACATTCGCCGCCATTGGTCGTGCAGGACTCGCTCAATGTGAGGCATTGATGGGTATTATTCCCGGTGGCGGTGCCACTCAATATCTTTCACAGCGAATGACGCGGGGACGTGCGTTAGAAGTAATACTTGGTGCGGATCTCATTGATGCGCTGCTGGCCGAAAAATATGGGTGGGTGAACCGTGCACTTCCTGCAAACGAGTTGGGTGCATTTGTTCGCCGTCTAGCCAACAATATTGCTGCTTTGCCAGAAGGTGTTATTTCCGCTGCAAAGAAAGTCGTTAAACCAGCGGATTTGAGAGAGGGTTTGTTGCGAGAGCATCAGGAATGGGCAGGTCTATTTGCGCTTCCTGCTGCTGAAAAACGAATACGTGGCGGTTTGCAGGGAGGTGCTCAAACAAAAACTGGCGAATATGATTTGGAGCAACTACTTCGCGAACTATCTTAATTAGGAGGTATTATCTTCATCTGCAACGCGTCATCTTATTGGTGGCTTTGGGATGAATCTAAATGGGGGAAATAATTTTAGTTGTTTTGTAATGACGGTTTTTACTATTTAATTAATAGTATCTGAATTTATCAAAGCCTCACTATATTTTTGACCCTGTTCTGCTTATACTGTGCAGCAATTAAGATATTTCATTTTTTGCACGTCATAAGTACTTTTGATATTGAGTACATGATCGTGTACATATTTTTAGAGTAGTGTATGGCAGTAGCTAAGAAATCCGTTAATATCAACAATATACGTAATTTTTCCATTATCGCTCATATCGACCACGGTAAATCGACACTTGCAGACCGTTTCATTCAAATGTGTGGTGGATTGCAAGACCGTGAAATGCAGGCTCAAGTCCTTGACTCTATGGAGCTTGAGCGTGAACGTGGGATTACCATTAAAGCGGCTTCTGTAACCTTGTATTATACCCATCCAAATGGGCAAGAGTATCAATTAAACTTTATTGATACACCTGGGCATGTGGATTTCTCTTATGAAGTATCGCGCTCACTTGCGGCTTGTGAAGGTGCGTTGTTGGTTGTCGATGCTGCACAAGGGGTTGAGGCGCAATCTGTTGCAAACTGCTATACCGCAATTGAGCAGGGTCTAGAAGTATTACCCGTCCTGAATAAAATCGATTTGCCACAAGCAGAACCTGAACGAGTTATTCATGAAATCGAAGAAATTATCGGTATTGAAGCAACACATGCACCAACATGTTCAGCAAAAACAGGTCTAGGTGTAGAGTCTGTTTTAGAGACATTGGTTGACATTATTCCCGCACCGCAAGGTGACCGTGATGCACCTTTACAAGCCTTAATTATTGACTCTTGGTTTGATAACTATTTAGGTGTTGTATCACTTGTTCGTATCAAGCAAGGTCGTGTGCGTAAAGGTGATAAAATGTTGATGAAATCAACAGGTCAATCGCACATTATCACTTCAGTTGGTATTTTTAATCCAAAACATACCGATACCGGTATTTTAGAAGCGGGTGAAGTTGGCTTCATCATCGCTGGGATCAAAGATATTTTTGGTGCGCCTGTTGGTGATACGATTACTTTGGCAACGACTCCTGATGTTGCGACTTTACCGGGTTTCAAAAAGGTAAAACCACAGGTTTATGCGGGTTTATTCCCAATTGATGCTAGTGATTTTGAACCATTCCGTGAAGCACTACATAAGTTACAGATTAACGATTCTGCGTTGTTCTTTGAACCCGAAAGCTCCGATGCTTTAGGTTTTGGCTTCCGTTGTGGCTTCTTGGGAATGCTACACATGGAAATTGTACAAGAACGTCTAGAGCGTGAGTATGATTTAGACTTAATTAGCTCTGCGCCAACCGTAATTTATGAAGCATTGATGAAAAATGGCGAAACGATTTATATCGATAGCCCATCTAAAATGCCTGATGGTTCAACGGTTGAAGATTTACGCGAGCCGATTGCTGAATGTCATATCTTAGTGCCTCAAGAATACTTGGGTAATGTCATGACTTTATGTATCGAGCGCCGTGGTGTGCAAAAAGATATGAAATTCTTGGGTAATCAAGTATCTATTACCTTTGAAATTCCAATGGCAGAAGTGGTTATGGATTTCTTTGATAAATTGAAATCTTGCTCACGTGGTTTTGCTTCACTGGATTACAATTTCGTGCGTTTTGAGAGTTCATCTCTAGTTAAGGTTGATGTGTTAATTAATGGTGATAAGGTTGATGCTTTGGCAATGATTTGTCATCGTAATGATGCGCGTCACCGTGGTATTGCTTTAGTTGAAAAAATGAAAGATTTGATTCCGCGTCAAATGTTTGATGTAGCGATTCAAGCTGCAATTGGTGCACAAATCATTGCACGTTCAACAGTTAAAGCGATGCGTAAAAACGTATTGGCTAAATGTTATGGTGGTGACGTTTCTCGTAAGAAGAAACTGTTATCGAAACAAAAAGAAGGTAAGAAACGCATGAAGCAAGTGGGTAGTGTTGAAATCCCACAAGAAGCGTTCCTTGCTGTGTTAAAAGTAGAAAGATAAAAACTAGAGGTCTTATTGCTCATGGATTTTGATTTTAATTTAATTCTCGTTCCTGCAACGCTTATATTTTTTGGGCTATGGTTACTGGATAAGTTTGTACTGAAACAACGTGCAACCAAAGGTAAGGGGAATGAAAATGTCATTATTTCATGGGCATATGATTTCTGGCCTGTTCTAGCAGTGGTTTTGGTATTGCGTTCATTCTTATTTGAACCGTTTAATATTCCTTCTGATTCTATGGTACCCACTTTAGAGACGGGTGATTATATTTTGGTGAACAAATTCCAGTATGGGGTACGTTTACCGATTACCAATACCAAGATTATTGATATTGGTGAGCCACAACGTGGTGATGTTGCTGTTTTCCGTTATCCAGAAAACCCTAAAATTAGCTACATCAAGCGTATTATTGGTTTACCAGGTGACCATCTTGAATTCAATAATGGTCAACTCACAATCAATGGCAAAAATGTTGAGCAAGTACCTACTGAGTTTAGTCGTGAAAAAGATATTTTAGATACGCCTAAGTCAATCTACTATTATGAAACGATGGGTACACATAAGCATTTAGTCCGTCTGTTGGAAGGCCAAAACACGTTGGTTTCAGCATTTAATTATGCACAGAAGAAACAAGACCTACCATATGTAGCAACAGCAAATGATCGCTTTGTAAAATCCAATGGTCAAAGCTGGGAAGTCACTGTTCCAAAAGGTCAATATTTTGCCATGGGTGATAACCGTGACCAAAGTGCAGACAGTCGTTTTTGGGGCTTTGTACCTGAAGAAAATTTAACGGGTCATGCAATATATGTATGGATGCATAAGGAACCTGGTTTTAAAATTCCTTCATTTAGTCGCAATGGTGCTATTAACTAATCGACTACAATTTACAAAATCAAATAAAGGTCAATTTATGTTGACCTTTATTTTTATCTGTTAAAGCTATCAAGTTGCCTTGATTTATAAGAAAAATGAAATAGAACAAATGATTTAAACTAGCAACTTGATGCAGTTTCAAGGATAATAGCGCGGAAAAGTTTTTTATCACACCAGGGGTTGCAGTGGATAAAAAATTTATAACAATTGAAAATGATTAGTTGAATTGCATCACAGTATTTGACTCAATTATATGATTATTTTCAATTGCGATTAAAGATTATTCATTCTTACCTGTTGGATAAAAAAATGCGTAAAAATCAACAAGGCGCTTCATATATTGGAATTTTATTGGGGATAATTGCCTTAGCTTTTATGTTGAAAATCATAGTTGCTGTATGGCCCTTATACTGGGATGATCGTGTGATTAACAATCAAATTGTAGAGCAAATAAATAAAAGCTCTACTGATATCACGCCAATGAAATTTGCAACAGAAGTTGATAAACGGTTAGAAATGAACAATATCCGAGATACTAAATTTGAGGATATTGCGACTGTATCAACTAAAGATGGTTTACAAGTGACTAAAAAATATGAAGTACGGAAAAATTTCATGCTGAATATAGATTTAGTCCTCACTTTCGAGAAGAGTTTTGATCAAAGGTCAGTTGAAAGTAAGTGATCCTCGCTTACAGAGTAGAATCGGTTACCAGTTTAAACAATACGAGTTATTACAACTCGCACTGACTCATCGCTCGGTGAGTCATAAATATAACTATGAGCGCCTAGAGTTTTTAGGTGATGCATTGTTGGGTATGATCATCGCAAATTACTTATATCATGCATATCCTCATGAAAATGAAGGACGTTTGACGCGTATGCGTGCAACTTTGGTACGCCAAGAAGCACTGGGTAAAATTGCAAATGATTTAAAGTTAAGTCAAAGTTTAATTTTAAGTACAGGTGAATTGAAATCAGGCGGTCATCATCGTGAGTCAATATTAGCGGATACTGTTGAAGCAATTATTGGCGCGATTTATACCGAAACACGAGATTTGCCTTTATTGGAATCGATTGTTTTAAAATGGTATGAACCCTATTTAGACCATATCGAACCGACAGATCAACTCAAAGATCCAAAATCACGTTTACAAGAATATCTACAAGCTCGTAAAAAGCATCTCCCAGTTTATGAGGTCGTAGATATTCAGGGTGATGCACCTAACCAGCATTTTAAAGTAGAATGTACAGTAGATGGCTTGCCTAAAATGATGGGTGAGGGATCAAGTCGCCGTTTTGCAGAACAAGCAGTCGCGGCGGATTTTTTAAAGATATTGGAGCAGTAAACTGCATGAGTACACATTCCGATCACAATGATGCTGATCACGAGCCGTCTGAAAACGGTAATGAGTTAATTAATCAATTTTTTAGCTCGCAAGGTACAGAAATCCCTTCGGATTATCGAAGTGGATTTGTTGCAATTGTAGGACGTCCAAATGTGGGTAAATCGACATTGATGAACCATTTATTGGGTCAAAAGTTGTCAATTACTTCACGTAAGCCACAAACGACACGCCATAAAATCATTGGTATTGATAGTCGTGAAAAGTCTCAGGCTGTATTTGTTGATACACCAGGGATGCACAAGAAAGAAGTGCGTGCGATTAATAAAATGATGAACAAAGCTGCACATTCTGCCTTACGCGATGTCAATTTGGTTCTATTTGTTTTAGATGCCCAGAAATGGACGCCAAATGATGACTTAGTTTTAGAGAAACTACAAAATGCAGAAATGCCAGTCGTTTTGATTATCAACAAAATCGATACTTTAGAAAATAAGCGTATGATTTTACCGTTGATTCAAGAACGTGCGAAGTTGATGAATTTTGCTGAAATTGTTCCTGTTTCTGCCTTACGTGGTGCAAACTTAGATCATTTGCGTGAAGCGATTGAAAAGTATCTGCCATTTCAGCCACCATTGTATTCTTTAGAACAGTTAACTGACCGTTCAGAACGTTTTCTTGCCAGTGAAATCATTCGTGAGAAAATTATGCGTCAGTTGGGCGAAGAACTTCCGTATGATTTAACGGTTCAAATTGAATCATTTAAAACAGAAGAAGCAACAGTGAATGAAAAAACTGGTCGTCCTAAAGCAGCATGTACTTATATTGATGCCACAATTTTTGTTGATCGCCCTGGCCAAAAAGCCATCGTGATCGGTGAAAAAGGTGCTAAGCTGAAGAAAATTGGTATGGATGCTCGTGTTGACATGGAAAAAATGTTTGAGCAAAAAATCATGCTAACACTTTGGGTGAAAGTTAAAGGCGGTTGGTCTGATGACGAACGTGCTTTAAAAAGTTTAGGCTACAGCGATATTTAATTGACTTTTTGGGAACTGAAATGATTCGAGTTATAGCAATTCTTGCTTGCATAGTCATGTTACAAGGCTGTATCACTAAAATTGTGACAGTTCCCGTCAAAGTTGCGTATAAAACCACAAAAGGCGTGGTTAAAGGTACAGCTGCGGTTGTAGGCGCTGTTATCCCTGACGGGGATGATGACGATGATAAGAAAAAAGAAAAGGATGATTAAGTTCAAGCTAGATGCGTAATGAAATCTTGCATGGTTATTTAATCCATCATCGAAAATACAGAGAACGTAGTCATATTGTGCACTTATTTACACAAGAGCATGGCCGTGTCGACGGTATTCTTAGACAAACCCCACCACCCCAATATCAACCGATTACTTTACAAGCGTCGGGAAAATCCGAGCTTAAAAACTTTTCAAAACTCGAAATACTCAATCAACCGATTTTCTTTTATGGGGATGCTTTCTTTTCAGGCTTTTATTTAAATGAACTGCTACTTCGTTTATGTCCGCTTGAAGAAATGATGTCTGAAACATTTCAGCAATACCATTTAACCTTACAGCATTTACAAAAATTGGCTGAACATCCACAAGCAGATTTATTTCTCCGACAAATTTTACGCCAGTTTGAACATGCACTGTTAGAAGAATTGGGTTATCCACTGGATTATGAGCATGATTCAAATCAACAAGAGATTATGCTGACCCAACGTTATCAATTTCAATTGGCGGAAGGCTTTACACCAGTGTCATATACTTCGTCTGGGACGTTGCTGGGGCAACAAATTCTAAGTATGGCAAATTATGAAAAGGGTAGGGATTTTAGCCCAGAACAGTTACAATTATTGGCTAAACTCTATCGACAAATGATTACTTCACTTTTAGGTGATCGACCATTAAAAAGTCGTCAGCTTTGGGTTCAAAACGCTCAATCTAAAACCTTGAGCCGTTAATTTTATTTTATTGGTGAATTAGGAGAATGTTATGGCTGCATTGCTAGGTGTAAACATTGACCATGTTGCGACACTCAGACAAGCACGTGGAACAACTTATCCTGATCCTGTGAAAGCTGCATTAATTTGTGAACAAGCAGGGGCGGAAGGGATCACTTTACACTTACGTGAAGATCGTCGTCATATTCAAGATGATGATGTGCGCCGTATGCGACCTGTATTGACCACAAGAATGAACTTGGAAATCGCTGTAACAGATGAAATGGTTGCATTTGCAAAAGAGATTCAACCACATCATGTTTGTTTTGTGCCAGAGAAACGTCAAGAAATCACGACAGAAGGTGGTTTAGATGTGCTTGGACATTTTGAAGATGTGAAAGCCGCGACTCAGGCATTAACTGCGATTGGTTGTGATGTATCTTTATTTATTGATGCTGATCTTGCGCAAATTGATGCTGCTATTGCTTGTGGTGCACCAACCATCGAATTGCATACAGGTGCTTATGCAGACGCTAAAAATGCTGAAGCTCAACAGATTGAACTAGAAAGAATTATTAAAGGTACAGAGTACGCAGCATCTAAAGGTTTGGTCGTCAATGCTGGTCATGGTTTGAATTTGGACAATGTGGCTGCAATTGCTGCAATTCCACAGATTCATGAACTCAATATTGGACATTCGATTATCGCTGAAAGTGTTTTCGTCGGTTTGGAGCAAGCAGTGAAGGACATGAAGGCCGCACTTCATGCAGCTGGTTAATTTAATTTTTGATTTACGTTGTTGAATATTGATCATGTCGAATATGAATTATGATGAACTCATGCAACCTGTGATTGCTTTTTTAGGCTGTGAAACGCCAAAGGCATGGTTGGATGAGGCATTGAACAATCTCCCATTGCTCATGCAAGATCATGCGAATTGTGAAAAGAAAGCGGCGGGAACAGCAATGAACTTGATGTTCCGTTACAGTTTTTTTACCGATTTGCAGATCAAATTAGCACAACTTGTTCGTGAAGAAATGTTGCATTATGAACAAGTGTTAGAGTTTATGAGCAAGCGTGGTCAAGAATGGAAAGGTCTGAGTGCAGGTCGCTACGCAGGTGGTTTGCGTAAGGAAATTCGTACTTATGAACCAGAAGCTTTGATTGATATTTTGGTGATTGGGGCGTTTGTTGAAGCACGTTCTTGTGAACGATTTTATGCTTTAGCACCATTGGTGGATGACGAGCTGGGTCGATATTACCGTTACTTGTTGAAATCTGAATCTCGTCACTATGAGGACTATTTAGCTTTGGCTTTAGATGTTGCTAAAACTGCCAAATTAAAAGATCCAGAAGAGGATATTGAGCAACGTATCGAATTGATTCGTGAAGTAGAGAAGGATTTGATTTTAACGCCTGATAAGACCTTCCGTTTTCATAGTGGTGTGCCAGCTTAACTATCATCTGATTAAAAGCTGAATTAAAAAATAGACCAAAGCATTGCTTTGGTCTATTTCGTTGTACTCTTTAATAAAATCAGATGAAATTGTTGCTTTAGGCAGTTTCGATACCTGTCCAGCCTGTATTTGGATAACGTTCATCCTGTATCTGATCAGGTGCAAAAAGTTGATCAAGTTGTAGAATTTGTTCATTCGTGAGGCTAAGCTGATTGGCTTTAAGGTTGTTCTGTAAATAATTTAAATGAAAATACGAATTGAGAGAACTTATATTCTTGTGCATGGGTTTTTTGACAGGTTGGCTATATGTCGTTTTTAGAAATGAAAGTAGCACATAAAACTTGTCTATTTGTTACACCCGGTGTCGAGTTCTGAAATAAAAAAAGCCCACTTATGAAAGTGGGCTTTTAGAATTTGGCTCTCCAACCTGGGCTCGAACCAGGGACCTGCGGATTAACAGTCCGTCGCTCTACCGACTGAGCTATTGGAGAATCTGAATGCGATTATAAGGATATATCTTTATGGGTCAAGCCTTTCCTGTCATCTTTTCTTCATTTGTACACTGTATGGTTTTTATTTGAGCAATCTATCGATAAATTAAAAAAATTGATTCTTACAGTTGCAATAGTGAAACGGTCTTGTTAGATTAAAACCATAAAGAGTGTTTAAGTTTGACTTAAACAGTGTGGATTTAAAACCAACTTGCCAGCACTAAATGGCTAAATAGGAGACAGCGAATGAATACGCTTACTATTTCTCAAATTTTTGAAAACTTCTTATTTTATCAAGAAAACTACCTTTCAATCTTGCAAGATTCTGAACAATATTTTATCCAAGTTGAACAAGCCTATTTAGATGTTTGGCCATTTACTGAAAAAAAACTGTATTTGGGCGATCTGTTGCAACTATGGTTTAGTGAAAAATGGCTGATTAATACACCATGTCGATTATTAAATTCATCCAGTCAGGTTTCATCAAGTTCAGACACGCAAGCTACTCAAAAACCAGTTCAACGTACACAAGATTTTTATCTGTTCCAATTGAGTGGAAGTACCTTATCAGGTTCTAATCACGCACAAATTTGGTCAGTTTCAGAACAAAAAGTGCTTTATGTTTCTTTGGATCGCATCTTTAAATATTACTGCTATTTTGAATCGATTGAACGCCCAAAAAACCATCCTCAAAACCCGTTTAAATTGTATCAGCAAGCGATTTAATCAAACCATTGAGAACGCTTTTAAGTGTGACTTTAAATCTGCTTAAAAGCTTCAATTGCTCGAATACGACTTTGCTTTAAATCCACAATTGGCTTTGGATAGTTGAGCTCTATATTGGGATTTTTTGCATAAGGTTCATGAATGGTTTTTGCGTCTAAATGTGCAAGTTCTGGAACCCATTTTCGAATGTAATCACCTTGTGCGTCAAATTTCTGCGATTGGCTGATAGGGTTAAAAATACGGAAATAAGGTACGGAATCTGTTCCTGTGGATGCACACCATTGCCATCCTCCGTTATTGGCAGCCAAATCCCCATCAATAAGGTGTTGCATAAACCATTGCTCACCTAAACGCCAATCAATCAATAGGTTCTTGGTGAGAAACATGGCGACAACCATGCGGATCCGATTATGCATCCAGCCTGTGTAAAGTAACTGGCGCATACCTGCATCGACGATAGGAATCCCTGTCTGACCAGTTTGCCAAGCGCTTAAATCATTTGGAGCATTGCGCCATTGTAGCTGCTGTGTTGGCATTTTAAAGGGCAAGTGCTTTGACACACGAGGGAAATCAAACAGGATATGCTGATAAAACTCACGCCAAAGCAGCTCATCGAGCCATGTTTGTTGACCAATATGATCAATAAAAAAATGTCCAAATTGTGCTCGAAAGAGGGCATTGAAACACTGTCGAATTGAAAGGATGCCTATATTTAAATAGGCTGAAAGCTGGCTGGTAGCTTCAATTTGGGGGAAATCACGCTCGAGTTGATAATGACGGACTTTGTTTTCAATAAATTCATCCAAGACATACAAAGCATATTGTTCGCCAATTTGCCACTGCTTGTTGATCTGATTCGGATCGAATTTAAAACCAAGCTCGGCCAAAGTTGGCAGGCTATTGTTATTCAACTTGCCTACGTCTATTGTATCATTTAAGGCTTGAGTCTCAGGAATAGGGAAGCATTGCGGGATTGAAATACTCAGTTGTTCATAGCAATATTTTTTAAATGGGCCAAAAACTTGATAGGGTTGATTGGATTTATTTCGAATTGAACCCACAGGGAACAGCGTGCGATCATGATATAAAATCAAATCACGCTTACTTTGATTCAGTTGTGTTTGAACTTGAAAATCTCGATTTAACTCATTGACACCGCACTCGATATTGGCATGTACATTTTCAATTTCCAGTTTTTGGCACAGTTGATTGATCTCGGTTGGAATGTTTTCCCATAAGGGGATGTTGCAAATAATTAGCGGAATTTGAATGGAAGCAAGTTCTTGCTGGATGGCTTTAATTTGACGTAAATAGAAATCAAGCTTAATTGGTGCATCGTCATGCATCTGCCATTGTTCAGGTGAAAGAATCACAAGTGTAATCACAGGGCCACTTTGTGCCGCATGCCATAGGGCAGTATGATCTTGTATACGCAAGTCTTGACGGAACCAAAGAAGTTGTTTTTGCATAGGATTTATCAGAATAGACTCAATTGCACTAGATTTTAATCAATTTAAACGGATACATATAAAAAAGGCAAAGTAAAAACTTTGCCTTTTCGATCAGATCAATCAGATCTTAGTGGTGATGACCACCTGCACCGTGTACATGACCGTGCTCTAATTCTTCTGGAGATGCATCACGAACTTCTGCAATTTCAACTTCAAAAGTAAGATCTTGGCCAGCTAATGGGAAGTTAGCATCAACGATGATGTTGTCGCCTTCGATTGCTTTAACAGTAACGATTTGAACACCATCATCAGTTTGAGCTTGGAACTGCATACCAGCTTCAATGTTCTCAACACCTTGGAACATTTGAGCAGGAACTTCTTGAACGAGGTCAGGGTTGTATTCGCCATAACCTTCAGCAGCTGGAATAGTGACTGTAAATTTGTCACCTACAGTTTTACCTTCTAAAGCTTTTTCTAAACCCGGAATGATGTTACCTGCGCCATGTAAATATGCAAGTGGTTCACCTTGTGATTTATCGAGAGTTTCACCCTCAGCGTTAGTCAGCGTATAGTGGAAAGAAACCACGTTGTTATTTGCAATAGCAGTCATGTTATTGATCCATTGGGTAATCGATAATTTTAAGGCTACATCATAAAGTGAAAAGCAATTTTTGTAGACTAAAATTACTAAAAAATTGCATTTTCATCTGTATTTTGACCATTTTTTCATAAATATGGGCAAAAATTTAAATTTCAATGCAATTTTATTTTTGGCGCGATTTTTCGTGTAACAAAATCTTTAGCCGTTAACAAGCCTGCATGAGCATAGCCATATATCGTCGCTTGATGAATACGATATAAAGACACATACATCGATTTTGCCACGAAGCCCTGAACATTGACCTGACCAAGTAGCTCACCGACCGCTTTATTTTCACTAAGTGATACCAGTGAGCCTTTGTCTGCGAACTGGAACATTGGCTGTGGTCGCCCTTTGATACGTGCATTCATTGCATCTACAAGAAACGAAGCTTGTTGACTTGCGACTTGTGCACGTGGACCAAGTGGTGCTTCTCTTGCATCTAAGATACAGTGGGCGCAATCACCAAAGGCAAAAATGTTTGGATCAGCCTGAGTCTGTAAGGTTGCGTATACGTTTAAACGCCCCATACGATCTTTTTCAAAGCCTGCTAAATTGGCAATTACTTTAGGGGTTTTTATCCCTGCTGCCCAAACTTTTAATTGTGCTTCTACAGATGTGCCATCACTAAAATAGACTTTTTCAGCATCTACTTTTTCAACACGTTTGCCCGTTAATACATCTATTTTCATTCGTTGTAATTGCTGTGTGGCATGCTCTGCCATTTTTTCAGAAAGTGCAGGTAAGATACGATCAGCGCCTTCAACCAAAGTAATTTTGACATTGTTTGGGTTAATTTTATTTAAACCATATTTATAAAAGTTCTGTTTGGCTTGAACCAACTCAGCTGAAAGTTCAACACCTGTTGCGCCTGCACCAATCACGGCAATGTGTAATTCACGATCAATATTTTTATTTTGAGCATCTAAATACAAGTGCAGTAAGTCCTGCTGGAAGACTTCCGCTTGTTGGCGACTGTCGAGATAATGGCAAAATTCTTTAACCCCGGGCGTATTAAAGTCATTGGAGACTGAGCCGACGGCCAGAATTAAGGTATCATAATGCAGTGTGATTTTCTCTTGATTAGATTCATATTTACTGGTTTGGGTTTTGCTGAGCTCGATGGTTTTGTTATCACGATCTAAATGTTCAAAACGCCCCAAGACAAATTCATAGTGATGTTTGGCTGCATGCGCATAATAATTGGTTTCTTCATCACTTGGGTTCATGGTGCCAGCCGCAATTTCATGCAGCAATGGTTTCCAGATATGGGTGAGTTTTTGGTCAACAAGGGTGATTTTGGCTTTTTTACTCTTTCCAAGCGTATCACCGAGTTGAGTCACCAGTTCTAAACCACCAGCGCCACCACCAACAATCACGATATGATGTAGATTTGACATAGAAAACCTAAATTGTTGTTATGAAAATAGAATGGCATAAATATGCCATTCTATTTAATTGTTTAGGTTTTTTTTGTATTACAGGTTACATAAATATAATAAATCTAAGTAAATTGGTTGGTTTTAATTAAATTCCAAAAATTGACTTGATCCATTCCATTAAGCGTTCAAACCAAGAGGCTTGTTCGATATGCACTTCATCTTCAATATCAAAACTTTGAATCAGTTGATTGTTTTGATAAACATTCACTTTTGCCAAATGCATGATCTTTTCTAAAGGTGCGGTAAGTGATGTCTCATTGAGTTCAACATTCAAATGGGTTTGAGTTGTTGTAAGCGGTTCAACTGTTGCCAATAGACCATTTGCTTCAGTTTTCATAATACGGCTATTTACAACATCAAAAGTCGCTAAATCAATTGGTGTCGCATCGTTATATAACGATGTGGTTATAAGTTGAGGTTTTTTTGCTTCAACCTTAAACATTTTCAAGGTGGATTTAACTACAGGAAGCTCAGCAATCAGCTGTTTGTCTTTAATTGCGACTTCATCACGGGTATAGGCATAGCCCAAGTTTAACAGTTTATGTGCAATTTCCGCGCGTTTAATTGCACTTTTTGCACCCATCACCACCACAATTAAACGACGATCAGGAGACTCTGTAATGGCAGAAGGACGATGCGCTGTCAGTGCTAAGTTATAGCCGGCTGCTTTGGTAAAACCTGTTTTTAGACCATCTACACTTGGATCAGACTTTAAAACAAGGTTGGTAGCATGATGAAAATGTTGATTATAACTAAAACTTGGCATCACTGAATAATGCATATATTCAGGGGTTTGTGATGTTACTGCTTGACCTAAGATCGCCATATCATGAGCTGACGAAAAATGATCAGGCATGGTAATACCGGGAGGGTTGGCAAAATGAGTATCCTTCATTCCCAATGCTTGTGCTTCTTGATTCATACGAGCAACAAATGCAGGTACGCTACCTGAGATACGTTCTGCCAGTGTTACTGCTGCATCATTGGCAGACATCACAATCAATCCAGCAAGAAGTTGGTCGATTGAGATTTGCTCACCTTGCTTTAGGTACATTTGGGATTCATCCCATTGCACGATCTGAACCACAGGGGTTGCAGTAATAATCTCTTCTTTTTTGATATGACCCGCTTTGAGTTCTTTCAACGCAATATAAGCGACCATCATTTTGGTCATGGATGCTGGCGCACGCTGTACATGACTATTATATTCAGCAATGGTTTGACCTGATTGCGTATCTAATATTGTCCAAGCTTCAGCTTCAACAGATTGCGGATTAATATTAAGTAAAGCGGCATTAACAAACGTGGAGCAAACCAAGCCCGTTATTGCGATAAAAGAAGCAAGAATTTTCAACAGATTTACCTTTAAGCCAATCCTATGGCGAGAGTGCATAAACTTTGCGAATGCTATGCCTTTTTTGCACTCTTCGCTAGTCAGAATCGTAGACAATTGCGACTAAAATCGCCTGACTTTGTAAAAAAATGCTAATCTAATTGGTAATTTCTCACTGTCTATTTTCGAATATATATTTATGTTGCATTATCAGATTGAATTTGACGATTACCGTCAGCACCTCATCCATGTCACATTGCGCTTTCTGGCGAACCCTACCCAAGTTTTGTCACTTCCTACATGGATTCCTGGTAGCTATTTGATCCGTGAATTTTCTAAACATATCGAATCTGTGAAAGCTTATGATGAAGCAGGTCGTCAGCTGCAAATTAATAAGTTTGAAAAAAATAAATGGCGTTTATATAACACAGACCATGAACTGATTACTGTTGAATATGATGTTTACGCCTATGATCTTTCGGTACGTGGCGCGTATGTCGATCAAACCCGTTTATATGTCAATCCTGCTTGTGTCTGTCTAGGGTTACAAGACCAAGAAGATTCAGCAATCGAAGTTGAAGTATTTTTACCTGAAGAATTAAAGCATTTTCAAATTGCCACAGGTTTAGAGTCAAGAAGTTTGGTGAAAGGGCGCTACACCTTAAAAGCCAACAATTATGCACAATTGATTGATGCGCCATTTGAATTGGCAGAACAAACTCGTTTTAGTTTTGAAGCGAATGGGATTCCACATGAATTTGTGATTTCTGGTCAGCATACAATCAATGCAGAGCGTATGAAGCAAGATCTTGAAAAAATCTGTAGTACAGAAATTTCAATGTTTGGTTCAGCACCTTTTGAAAACTATACTTTTATGACCATGGCAACCGGCAATAGTTATGGTGGTTTAGAGCATCCGAATAGTACCAGTCTGATTTCGCCACGTGATGATCTTCCTAAAGCAAATGAACCTGTAGAGCCCTCAGCGGATTATCAACGCTTCCTTGGGTTGTGTAGCCATGAATATTTTCACTCGTGGTTGGTTAAATTTATCCGTCCTGAAAATTTTGCAAATTATGACTTGGATCAGGAAGGCTATACCTCACTGCTATGGATTTTTGAAGGTTTCACCTCTTATTATGATGATTTGATTCTGTATCGCAGTGGTGTGATTTCTCAAGCATCTTATTTAAAGTTGCTAAAAGGGCAAATTGATCGTTATCTACAGAATCCAGGACGTTTTATTCAATCTGTTTCAGAGTCTAGTTTTGATGCTTGGATTAAATTTTATCGTCAGGATGAAAACTCAAATAATGCTGGAACCAGTTATTACAATAAGGGGTGTTTGGTGGCACTCAGTTTAGATTTAGGTCTACGTTTACGTGGTTCTAGTCTGGATGCATTAATGCGCCGTTTGTATGAAAATACCCAAAAGGGTATGCAAGTCAATGAGCGTACGATTGTTGAATTGTGTAATGAACTGACGGGTGATAATTGGATCGAACAGATTAATCATTTGATTAATACCACAGATGAATTACCACTGGATCAATTGTTCCCTGAATTTGGTTTGAGCTATGGCTTGCAAAATGAAAAAGCACTTCCATTTGGTTTGAAAGTTGCTGAAAAAGCTGAGGGTGTCATCATTCAGCAAGCGCGTCGTGATGGTGTTGGCGCAAAAGCGGGTTTATCTGCCAATGATGTGATCATTGCGATTGATGGTTTAAAAGCGTCTGAAAAACTTTTAAGCCAATATGCAAAACATCAAGGTCAATTTACACTTTATGCATTCCGCCGTGATGAGTTTTTACAATTTGAGTTGCAAGGTGGTGAAGTTGCTTTGACTACGGTTGAGTTGACTGTATTAGATCAAGCTAAGGCTGATAAATGGTTAAAGGCTTAATTAAGTTGTGTACCAAGAAAAACCGATGTTAAAAAAACATCGGTTTTTTTACGCCTAAAATTTAACTTGATATGATCAATCAATTACCACGATATGTTGAATATCCATAGGGGCTAATCAGCAGTGGAATATGATAATGTTCAAGGCTTCCATCAATCACAAATACCACAGGAACTTCTGGAAAAAAAGCACGTTGGTTGTTCTGTTTAAACCACTCGCCTGTTTGAAAAGTAACCTTATATACACCCTTATCTAATGCTTTATTTTCAGGATACAATGATAAAATTCGCCCATTACTGTCTGTGCTTCCTTCATTAATTTTTACCCATTTATCTTTTTGTTGCGCTTCAAGAATGACTTTAACATTGCTTGAAGGTAAGCCATTTTCAAGATTTAATACATGTACGCTTAATGGGTTTTGGGCAAAACAAATCCCAGAAAATAGGGTTGCCGAAACAGCTAAAATTAATTTTTTCATCATGTTTTTTACTAAGACTAAAATCTCTATGTTAAGGTCAAGTTGAAGCATTGCCGTTAAAAAAATGTAAAATTATATTAATCATCAATATCCCAAATATATTTTGTGTAGGGTTCGGTTTTGGCGACATCTGTTGTGCGAGCAGACAGTACAGGAAAAATGTAGTTTCTATATACACCTTACGGCTTGTTTCCAAAAACACTTGCTTCCTGAGATCCCTTTTCCCTCATAAGTTACAAGGCTTATATGATCAATGGTATCAAAAGCATGGATGTTATTAGAGAGAGTAGCCACAACTCTTATTTAGTTACTTAGCCAATAGATAGGAAAAGCAAGAGCTCAGGAATTGATTGCTCAGTTCAAAACAGAGGTTCAGAATGAGTTAGAACATCTGTATTTTCTGTAAAATTATAAATCGACCGACAATTGGTTTCGTACTAAATTACTCTCTGAGGATCTGGCTGGAAAGGGCTTAATGTTGAATTCAGCAGGCTATGTTAAGTAACTTAAGCAGTAAGTAAAATAACGACACCTCCCAAATTTTAAGTGGCTTTTTGATTTTGAAATCAGTCAAATTCGCTAAGTCGATAAATCAGCAATGATTTATTTCAACCGAAATCTGCAACAACAGTAAAATGAGGCAAATAAGCTAAAGTATCATCCATTTTTATATTTATGATTCCCAGTTAAAAGAAATCAACATATTTGTCATTAAACTTTCTGACTGTATATTTTAAAATCATCCAACAATAAGTTTATTCTAAATTCATAATACAAAAGGATAATGTCAATGAAAAAGCGTTTCTTAAGGCTCATCATAATCGCATGTGGTTTAGGCGTAGCTCCACTTGGATTTGCTGCAAATTGTTCAAGTACAATCAGCAATAATGCTGTGGCAAACTTAACTGTTCCAGCAGGTGCAACATGTACGTTAAATAGTACATCCGTTGAAGGGAACGTGAATGTACTCAATGGTGGAAGTTTGATTTTAAACAACTCTTCAGTGAGTGGAAATGTGCAAGCCAATACAGCCAAAGTATTAAAGTTGGTTAATTCTTCTGTTGAGGGGGATGTGCTTGCAGGTCAGGTTTCATCAACATTGAGCTTAAATAAATCAATGATTACAGGAAATTTACAATGTTCCAAACTGACGAAACTACAAAGCAGTATGAGTAGTGTTGAAGGTAAAACTACAGGGAAGTGTCGTTAAAAATCAAAAATATCTGTAAAAAAGCACTCAATATAGAGTGCTTTTTGGACGCTTAAATTTTTTGAACAATGACTTAAGCTTCGATGGCTTGTACCGCAATTTTTTTCGCTGGATCAACTTTACGGCGTACCACTGGAACAGGTTCACCATAATATTGACGATCTGCAAAATAGCTAGAACGAACCATTGGTGCAGCCCAGATATTTCTGAAACCAAGCTTGTGACCATGTGCAGTATAACGTTCAAATTCTTCTGGTGTGACAAAACGGTCGATTGGTGCATGTTCTTTAGAAGGCTGCAAGTATTGACCGATTGTCACATAATCAACACCGTGTGCATGTAGATCATCTAACAGGGCAATCACTTCTTCTTCGGTTTCACCAATACCTACCATCAAACCACATTTTGTTGGCACGTCAGGGCAGTACTCTTTAAACATTTTTAACAAGTTTAAAGAATGTTGATAGTCTGAGCCTGGACGCATCGCTTTGTAGAGACGAGGTACTGTTTCAATGTTATGGTTAAATACATCTGGTGGACATTCAGTCATGATACGCAGTGCAATATCCATACGACCACGGAAATCTGGAACCAATATTTCTAATAGTGTTTTTGGACTGAGTTGACGTGCTTCTTGAATACAATCAACGAAATGTTGCGCACCACCATCTAAAAGATCATCACGGTCTACAGAGGTAATCACTGCATACTTTAAACCGAGATTGGCGATGGTTTCTGCCATATGACGAGGTTCATCTGGATCAAGTGCATTTGGACGACCATGTGCAACATCGCAGAACGGGCAGCGACGGGTACAAATATCACCCATGATCATAAAAGTTGCAGTACCACCACCAAAACATTCTGGAAGGTTAGGACAAGCCGCCTCTTCACACACAGTATGTAGTTTTTGTGCACGTAAAGTGGTTTTGATTCGTTGAACTTCATCAGGCGCAGCCATTTTGACACGAATCCAATCCGGCTTTCGTGGTGCTTCAACCGTCGGAATAACTTTTACAGGTATACGAGCAACTTTTTCCGCGCCACGTAATTTGACACCCTGTTCTGGTTTACGGTTCTCTGACATATTCAACTTTTCCACTGTTTTCTACGGGGGAGATTATGCTCATTATAGCGGAAATGCAAAAAGATAGGGCAAAAACACTATTCATATACTAAATGTCGTTATCACAGAATATATGCATGCGAAATACAGAAAATTGTTTTGGTTTAGGTCATAATATCGCATAAGACAAGATATAGACTGAATTTACTATAAGGAGCTTTGAATGCCACGTAAGAAAGAAGTCGTTAGTGGGAAATTTGTGAAATACGATGCGGTCGTACTTGGCTCTGGTCCTGCTGGTGAAGGCGCGGCAATGAAGCTTGCTAAATCGGGTAAGCGTGTTGCAATTGTAGATATTCGTGAGCAACTTGGTGGGAACTGTACCCATGTCGGCACCATCCCAAGTAAGGCTTTACGTCAGACAGTTTCAAGTATTATCCGTTACCAACGTGATCCAATGTTTAAAAAAGTAGGGGATTGGAAACAATTCACTATGAAGCAAGTTTTACGTAATGCGCATAAAGTGATTCAACAGCAAGTTGATACACATTCACGTTTTTATGACCGTAACCACATCGATGTATTTCACGGTCGCGCATATATCCAAGATAAAAACACGGTGATTATTTTTAGCGAAGATGGTGTTAAAGAAACTTTAGTTTTCAAACAGCTTGTGGTTGCCACAGGTAGCCGTCCTTATCACCCACAAGGTTTAGACTTTAATCATCCGCGTGTATTTGATTCAGATAAAATTTTAGATTTAGATTATCCAATTCATAAAATTATTATTTATGGTGCGGGTGTAATTGGTTGTGAATATGCATCTATCTTTATTGGTTTAGACCATAAAGTTGACTTGATCAATACACAGCATCAGTTGCTCAGTTATCTTGATGATGAAATTGCTGATGCATTGTCTTATCACTTACGTGAACAAGGCGTGTTGATGCGTCACAATGAGCAAATTGATCATTTAGAAACATTTGATGATCATGTAGTATTGTATTTGCAAAGCGGTAAAAAAATTAAAGCTGATGCCATTCTTTGGTGTAATGGTCGCTCAGGAAATACAGATGGTTTAGGTCTTGAAAATGTAGGTATTACACCAAATAGCCGTGGTCAACTTGCGGTAAATGACCAATATCAAACCGAAGTTGAAAATATCTATGCGGCAGGCGATGTTGTAGGTTGGCCATCACTTGCTTCTGCAGCATATGACCAAGGTCGTTGCGCTGGTTCAAATATGAGTGGCGAAGAAAATGTTAAACCAGTGAAAGATATTCCAACGGGGATTTACACTATTCCTGAAATTTCATTCTTTGGTAAAACTGAAAGCCAGTTAACTGCTGAAAAAATTCCATATGAAGTTGGACAAGCATCATTCCGTCATTTGGCACGTGCGCAAATTACCGGGGATACAGTCGGCGAGCTTAAACTGTTATTCCATCGTGACACCTTAGAATTATTGGGTGTGCATTGTTTCGGCAATAATGCGGCCGAAATTATCCATATTGGACAAGCGGTGATGCAAAGTGGAAACAATACCATTAAGTATTTTGTTGAAACGACATTTAACTATCCAACAATGGCAGAAGCCTATCGTGTTGCAACATTGAATGGTATGAATCGTTTGTTCTAAACAAATATTCAGAATTAAAAACCCGTAAGTCATCTTGCGGGTTTTTTTATGCCATATTTAAAAGATTTGATGTGTGAACTGCATAGTCTTAAATGGTTCAAAGGTTTATCATAGCGGCAGTTAAACTTGTGGATGACGCTATGAAAATTGTTGCAGATGAAAATCTAGCATTTACTGAATATTTCTTTTCAGAATTCGGAACCATTCATCAAGCAGCAGGACGCAATTTGACTCATCATGATGTGAATGATGCAGATGCGTTATTGGTACGCTCTATAACAAAAGTCAATGAACAGTTGATCCAAGATACAGCACTAAAATTTGTCGGTAGTGCAACCATAGGTACAGATCATCTAGATATTCCAGCATTAGAAAAGCATCAAATTGCATGGTCAAATGCAGCAGGTTGCAATGCACAAGCCGTTGCAGAATATGTGATTACAGCTTTATTGCATCTCAATCAGGATTTTCTAGATTTAGGGAAAAAGTTTACTTTAGGCATTATTGGTCTAGGCAATGTGGGAACACGATTAGCATATATGGCTCAGTTGTTGGGCTGGAATGTAATTGGCTATGATCCCTTGGTACAACGAGAAAATGTTCAGCAAGTTGAATTTGACGCTTTATTAAAGAAAGCCGATGCGATCAGCATACATGTGCCTTTAACCCAAACAGGGCCGTTTGCAACACATCATTTAATCAATGCTAATGCATTGGCGCTAATGCAGCCAGAAACCATTTTAATTAATTCAGCGCGTGGTGCTGTTGTTGAAGAAGCAGCATTAATGGCAGATATCTTAAAAACACGTCGTAAAGTGGTGTTGGATGTTTTTGAACATGAGCCTGAGATTTCACAACGTCTACTGGATTTAATTACAATCGTGACGCCACATATTGCGGGTTACAGTCTGGAAGGTAAAGCACGTGGTACTCAGATGATTTATGACGCATTTTGTAAAACATTTGCCTATACCGCACATAAGAAATTTGAATCACAATTACCAGCATGCGAACAATATTTTTATGGCAATAACATTAAACAAACGTTAAAAAAATACTTAGCTGAAATTTACAATATTCACCGAGATGATGAAAATTTAAGAGATTGCTTAAAGGACGGCAAGGTGGATCAAAAAGCCTTTGATTACCTTCGTAAAACTTATCCTTTGCGCCGTGAATGGGCTGCTCATGGAGGGCCAAAAGCATGAGCATAGATTTTAAACCAACATGTGATATTCAGGCGCTTAAAGCACGAGCAAAACTCTATAGACAAATTCGCCAATTTTTTATTGAGCGTGATGTTTTAGAGGTTGAAACTCCGATCTTGTCTCAAGCGGGTGTAACTGATGTCCATCTGGCTTCTGTACAGGCTCAGCGTCATGTACATGGCAAAAAACAAACGCATTATTTACAAACTTCACCAGAGTTTGCCATGAAGCGTTTATTGGCGAGTAGCAGTGGTGCGATTTATCAAATTTGTAAAGTTTTTCGAGATGATGAACATGGGCGTAAGCACAATAGTGAATTTACCATGTTGGAATGGTATCGTCCGCAATTCAGCTTGAAAGATTTGATGCTAGAAGTCACTGATTTATTAAATGTGGTTTTGGCTGAACGTTTTGGTGAAGTTCGACCAACCGTACTCAGTTATAAACATGCATTTATCGATCGTTTGGACTTGAATCCACTGCAAGCAACATTGCAACAATTAAAAGATGCAGCACAGCGTGTGGGGCTCAATCTTGATTTGGGTGATGATCGTTTAGCCTATATTGATTTGTTATTTTCTCATATGGTTGAGCCAAGTTTAGGTTTTGATACGCCGGTATTTTTAACTGATTTCCCCCCAGAATTGGCCTCGTTGGCAAAGACCAAACTGGATGAGGACGGTGAGTTAGTTGCTGCACGTTTTGAGCTCTATATTGAAGGGTTAGAACTTGCCAATGCCTATGATGAGTTAATTGATGCTGAGGTTTTGCGTAGTCGTTTTCAAGCAGATAATGCAGAGCGTGAAAAGCTGGGCTTATATGTGATGCCAATCGATGAGTATTTGCTCGCTGCTTTACCGAATATGTCGGAATGTGCGGGTATTGCTTTGGGAGTTGATCGTTTGTTAATGGTGGTGATGAACCAAATCAAGTTGGAAAGGGTGATTACATTTCCTGCGGATGTGTCTTGATATAAAGTTGTTTTGGACTATAGGCTGCTGGTATTTATGAATGCTATGGTTAACGAATGCTTGGATATTATTTAATAGAAAAAACTATGTATAAAACGCCTCTCATTGCTGAGAGGCATTTTTTTAAACCGTATGATGATGATGACCTAACTCATGCTTTAAATGAGCAATCGCTTCAATACGTTTTTGAATTAACATTTCACCAATATCAGGACCTTGAATATCCGAGGGCAAATCCGATGCTTTAATCGTCCGTACGGTTTTCATTGCATCTAATAGGTAATGTGCTTGGGGGTATTCGCGATTTTCTAAGCCTAAACGGCCTTTAGCATCACATTCACAAGCTTGTGCAAAAGCTTCAACGCGTTCAGGGCGACGCAACACATCTAAACGCTGTAACAAACGCCATAAAGTGCCTGCTTTTAAGCTAAAAGCCTGATGGCATTTTAAGTGTTCTTTACATACTGCTAGAGCAAGCTGTTTCGTTTGAGTAGGCACTCGTAAACGATCACATACATCTGTGACAGGCTGAATCCCGCGTTCTTCATGCATGATATGACGAGGTAATTCATCTTTTGGGGTTAAAGCTTTACCTAAATCATGTACTAGTACAGCAAAACGCACATCTAAAGAGTAATTGGCTTTACATGCTTGCTGTAAAGACATCAGTGTATGAATACCACAATCAATCTCAGGATGATATTCAGGTCGTTGTGGAACGCCAAACAGGGCATCTATTTCAGGAAAGAGCACTTTTAATGCACCACATTCACGTAAGACTTCAAAGTAAACATCTGCATGCTGTTCCATTAAAGCACGAGAGGTTTCTTTCCATACGCGTTCAGGTGTCAGTGCTTCTAATTCGCCAGATTCAACCAGTTTGCGCATCAATGTAAGGGTTTCATCGGCAATACGAAAACCATATTGTGCATAACGAGCAGCAAAACGAGCCACACGTAGTACACGTAAAGGATCTTCTGCAAAAGCGTCTGAAACGTGGCGTAAGATTTTATGTGCTAAATCATCTTGACCATGATAAGGGTCATACACTTGACCTGCCTCATCCATCGCCATAGCATTTATGGTTAAGTCACGACGAATTAAATCCTCTTCCAATGTGACATCTGGATCGGTATAAAACTCAAATCCATGATAACCATGTCCCGATTTACGTTCAGTACGGGCGAGGGCGTATTCTTCTTTTGTTTTAGGATGTAAAAACACAGGGAAATCTTTCCCAACGGGTTGATAACCTTGGGCAAGAAGTTGTTCTGGCGTAGCGCCAACAACAACATAATCCTTTTCGTGATAGGGGTGACCGAGTAAATGATCTCTAACGGCACCGCCTACTAAATAAACTTGCATGAAAAAACCTCTATTCTTACTGCCATCATGCAACAGAATAGAGGTTTTCTCAAGTACAGAACTTGAGTGATTGACTAAAGTTCTGAGCTATTGATGTTAAATTGACAATAAGGCTTAGCCTTCAGCTTGTTGAATCTCAGCAACGGTTAAAGCTGTCATATTAACCAAACGACGTGTTGTCGCCGTAGGTGTTAAAATATGAACAGGTTTAGCAGCACCAAGCAAGATAGGACCAATGGTCACATTGTTGCCTGAAGTTGATTTTAATAAGTTGAATGAAATATTTGCCGCATCAAGATTTGGCATAATCAACAAATTCGCTGAACCTTTGAAGCGTGAATTTGGAAATGCAAAATGACGAATATTTTCATCAAGTGCAGCATCTGCGTGCATTTCGCCATCTACTTCTAATTCAGGTGCGATTTCAGTCAAGATTTCAAATACTTTACGCATTTTTTGTGCACTTGGATCATTTTGATCTGAACCAAAGCTAGAGTGCGAAAGTAATGCAACTTTTGGCGTCATCCCGAAACGACGAACTTCTTCAGCAGCTAAAATAGTCATTTCAGCAAGCTGTTCAGCAGTAGGATTGGTATTTACATAAGTGTCTGCCATAAAGATATTACGATCTTCAAGCATTAATGCATTAAGCGTAAAGAAGTTGTTACGACCTTCTTTTAAACCAATCACATTTCTAACAAAGTCTAAATGAATATCATAACTTGCATAAGTACCACATAGCATACCATCGGCAAGACCGTGACGAACCAACATAGCTGCGATCAGGGTAGAACGCCGACGTGTTTCACGTTGTGCATACTCAGGCGTTACACCTTTACGTTGCATCAAGTTGTAATAGTCATCTGCAAACTTATCGTAATCAGGATTCTTTTCTTGATCCACGATGGTAATATTTACGCCGTGCTCAAGACGCAAACCTAATTTTTTGATATTTGCTTCAATGACTGCAGTACGACCGACCAAAATAGGTTGTGCTAAACCTTCATCTACTGCGATTTGGATCGCACGTAATACACGAAGATCTTCACCTTCAGCATATGCAATACGTTTAGGCGCTGTTTTCGCTTGTGCAAAAATTGGTTTCATCATCAATGCTGAATTATAAACAAATTCAGATAGACGTTGACGATAAGCAGAGAAATCCGCAATTGGGCGACTTGCAACACCTGAATCCATTGCAGCTTGTGCAACAGCAGGGGCAATTTCAAGAATTAAGCGTTGATCAAGAGGACGCGGAATTAAGTAATCACGACCAAATGATGCAGATTTTTCCCCATATGATGCAGCATCAGCTTCAACATGTGCCATACGAGCAATCGCATGTACACAGGCAATTTTCATTTCTTCATTAATCGTCGTAGCACCAACATCTAAGGCGCCACGGAAGATATAAGGGAAGCAAAGTGCATTGTTTACTTGGTTCGGATAATCTGAACGACCAGTTGCCATAATCACGTCTGGGCGTACTTCATGTGCATGTTCAGGTAAAATCTCTGGATCTGGGTTTGCCAGCGCAAAGATGATTGGATCAACTGCCATCACTTTAACCATTTCTTTGGTTAAAATACCTGCCGCAGAAAGACCAAGGAACATATCTGCACCCGCAATGACATCTGCAAGTTGAGTTCCTTCAATATCTTGTACATAACGTTTTTTAGACTCATCCAAGCCTTCACGTTTAGTGGTCAATAAACCACGTGAGTCAGCAACCACGATATTTTCTTTTTTAGCGCCAATTGCACACAGCAAGTCTAAACAAGAAAGCGCTGCAGCACCTGCACCCGAAGCAACAATCTTGATTTCATCAATTTTTTTGCCATTTAATTGTAAAGCATTGAGAAGAGCTGAGCCTACAATAATTGAGGTACCGTGTTGGTCATCATGAAACACAGGGATCTTCATGCGTTCACGAAGTTTTTGCTCAATATAAAAACATTCTGGTGCTTTAATATCTTCGAGGTTAATACCACCAAAAGTAGGTTCTAAAGCTGCAACGATATCAACAATTTTATCTGGATCATTTTCAGCAATTTCAATATCAAAAACGTCTACACCAGCAAACTTTTTAAATAATACGCCTTTACCTTCCATTACAGGCTTAGATGCTAATGGACCAATATTACCTAGACCTAAAACGGCTGTACCATTACTGACCACTGCAACCAAGTTACCACGAGCAGTATAAAGGGCTGCTTTTGAAGGGTCTTTTTCAATTTCTAAACAAGGCGCTGCTACACCTGGCGAGTAAGCAAGCGCAAGGTCATGTTGATTGACGAGTTGCTTACTTGGTGTAACGCTAATTTTTCCTGGTGTTGGAAATTCGTGATAGTAAAGGGCTTGCTGTTTTAAAGATTGATCATCCATCTGAATCTCGATTATTACATGTTCCAGCGAGGCTGGTGGTTTGACTTAATTTAATCGAATATAACATTTGTTGAGCGATACCGACAGTCAAAAAATAGTTATTTCAAACAAAGTAATAGATATAAAGTCTAAAAAAATTAACAAATCTTTATAAGTTTATGCTGTTCCAAATATTTTGTGCTGTCTGCCGATGACAATGCTTTAGAAAAATAAAAGCCTTGTAAAATGTAACAACCATGTTTTTCTAAAAATAACGCTTGTTCTTTTGTTTCAACACCTTCAGCCACCAAGGTAATACCAATTGCATTGCCCATTGCAATAATCGCATTGACGATGGCTTCATCTTTTTCTTGTCCGATTTTTGAAATAAAAGCTCGATCTATTTTTAAAATATCAAAAGGGTAACTGGTTAGATATGCTAAAGATGAATAACCAGTCCCAAAATCATCCAAAGAAATAGAAATATGGCGATCTTTTAATTGTTGTAAGAGAAAATTGACTTCTTCAGATTTATCAAATAGAGATGATTCAGTGAGTTCCAATTCAAGCATATCCCCCGAAATGTTATATTTTTTGAGGGCGTAATCAATATCTTTAACCAACTGACCACGGTAGATTTGTTGAGCAACAATATTAATCGATACTCTAAAATGATCAAAACCGAGCGATTGCCATTGCTGTATTTGTTGACAAGTTTCATGTAATACAATTAAGCCAATATCTGAAATGAGGCTAGTTTCTTCAGCAAGTGGAATGAAAATGTCTGGCAAGATATAACCCAAACTTGGATGTTGCCAGCGCACTAATGCTTCGAAACCATAAATACGGTGGGTTTTAACACAAATTTTAGGTTGATAATGTACGGTTAGTTCTTTGTGTTTAATCGCTTTTCTCAACTCATTTTCTAAATTAATACCTTGGTTGAGTAGAGGTGTTTTTTTATTAGAATAAAAATATACAGTATTTCCACCTAAACGCTTTGCTTCATGTAATGCTGATTCTGCGTGGCCAATGAGACTATCGAGTTGTAAACCATGCTCTGGATATAATGCAACGCCAATTGAGATCGTAATGGTTTGTTCTTGTTCTTTAACATCAAAAGGTTGTTTAAATGCATCTAAAATATGTTGGGTATGTTGATGAATATTAATGTTATTACTACTTAAATTATAGATCACAGCAAAATCATCATTATTTAAATAGGCAATGAGAGAGGCATTTGGGCAACATAATCTTAACCTGTGAGCGACTTGTTTTAATAACTCATCACCTTCTTTATGACTCATAAATTCATTAAATAATTTAAAACGGTCGATGTTGATGCGTAAAACCGCAAAGTTTTTAAATGAATCAGAATAGTGAATTAAATAATTATGCAGTTGTTGTTTAAAATAAAAGCGATTTGGCAAATCGGTGAGAATGTCATAATGTTCTAAATACGAGAGTCGTTGTTCTTGTTTTTTTCGATCAGTTAAGTCAGTAATAATGCCCACATAATTGGAAAATTTATTTTTTTCATCATAAATTGCGTTGATATGTACCCAAAGTGCGAGTTTTTTCCCAGAGGTAAAATCAATTTGCAATTCAGATTCAAATTCTCCCTTTTGAATTAAACTTTGGGTAATCACATTATACATTTGCTGAGTACGTGGGTTATTATTGATCGTAATATCAAATAGATGATTTCCAACGATATTGTGTTGTTTGTAATCTAAGAGTTTTTCAAAATAAGGGTTTACTTCTAAGTAGCATAAATTATTATCTAAAATGAAAACACCTTCAGCCACTTGGGCTAAAACATTTGCTGCGAGTTTTAACTTTTCTTGGTCAGTCTTTTCTTTTTGAATGTCACGTTGGATACCCACCATTCTGAGCGGTTTGTTATTGATATTCTTAGAAACCACTTTGCCAATGTCTTGAATCCAACACCAGTGATTATCTCGTTTAACTCGGTAGATTGCTTCAAAACGCTCAGTTTTACCTTTGAGATGGTGCTTGAGAGTTGTTTTATAATTAGCAATATCATCAGGATGAACATATTCATCTACACTATTGTGTTTTAGATTGAGTTGTTTAAATTCGGCACCGCTTTTTGAGTCAGAGATCTCAAAAGTTCGTTTTTCAATATTCCAGACCCAAGAGTGAATACCGGCAGTTTCATGTGCAAAAGCTAAATTGGCCTGATGATTCTCTAAACGGTCGTTCATCTGTTTAAAATCAAAAGTCCGTTCTTTAACTTTTTGTTCTAATAAATGATTATGTAGTTGCAATTCACTTTTCATGACCTGTGTTTTTAAGATTTCATTTTTAAGTTGTATTTCAAGGTCTGTATATTTTCCAAGCTGTTCTTGCGATTGCTTAAATAAAAACTTATTTTTGAGTTCTAATATTTCTGCATTAATATAAATTTTATGTGAGGCATAAGTACTAAAGAATAGTAAAGAAAACCAAATAATGAAAATGGTACTATAGATTTCGTTGGTATTTTGAGGGAAAAGCAGGGGGATTGTCAGTATTGGGATTACAGAGGGAACAAATAAGGCAATAAAATAACTAAATTTTTGGTTTAGAAAATTCATTGCCAAAACATATGAAAAACTTAATAAAAAACTGGATAAAAGAAATGAAAAAAATGGGTCAACCCGATTTGGCATCATCATAAATTCTAAATTGATGATATAAACGCCAATCCCAAATAAACTTCCTAAAATTAAACACGAAAACTGAAAAAAAAGATCAATATTTTTAAATTTTTGAATTTTATTTTGCTGTAAGAGATAGGTGGAGAAAAAACATGCTGATAATACAAATAAGACAGTGACAATAAACCAACTGCTTAATAGCTCTGAAGACGTATCAAATAAGTAAATATAAAGTAAAGCATCACAGATGCACGTAAAAAATACCCAAATAAAAAATATCCGGATATCTTTGGTTATCTTTCTGATGTTCGAAGAATTCACATCATATGAAAGAAGCTCTTCCTGAACATCATTCATTAGCGCTTGCACCTCTGCTATTTTTAGAATGTGTAGGTTTAACGGAGCAACTATTTAAAATTTGCTAATTAATAGTTTCTTTGGGATTAAAATACTGTGAAATCATCCAATTTGCAATTATTTTACATGACATACATCACTTTTTAAAGCTTTGATAATTCAAAATTGACAAAGCAACGACAGGGGCAGTTTCAGTTCTTAAAATACGTTCACCAATGCACCAATTTTTAAATCCAGATTGGTTTGCCTGATCAATTTCAGCTTCATTTAAACCGCCTTCAGGGCCGATCAAAAGGGTAATATTTGGACTAATTCCTTTGAGTACATCAGTCTGCTCTTTTTCAGGTGCAAGGACAAATCTAGTCTCGGGCAATTCAGTTTTCATCCACTCATTTAGGCTGATAGGCGCTAAAATCTCTGGAACAATATTCATACCACACTGTTCACAAGCTGCAATCGCTATACCTTGCCAATGATCTAACTTCTTTTGATCTCGATCATATTTTAAGCGCATTTCACAGCGTTCTGACGTCAGTAATTGAATTTGAAATACACCCAATTCAACAGCTTTTTGAATCGCATAATCCATACGATCTCCCTTACTCATTACTTGTCCGAGAAGCGCTGTAAAAGCAGGGGTACGATTGTTTGGATTAAACGAAATGACTTTAACAGCGGCCGATTTTTTGGCGACCTCTGTTAAAGTCACTTCATATTCGCCACCTTGTCCATTGAACAAGGTGGCTATTTCACCGACTTGTGCACGCAATACTTTGACCCAATGATGAAATACTGTTTCAGTGAGTTCAACCGTAGTTTCGACAGCTAAATCAGTTTCAATATAAAAGCGGGGCATGCAGTTTTACTCACAAGTGGATGATGCAATTTTGATTTAAGCTAAACCGAGATCAAGTACCAATTGGCGGTTTGGCTCAGTATGATTCATGCTATAGAAATGCAAACTTGGTGCACCTCCGGCAATAAGGCGTTCACACAGTTTGATCACAACTTCATGGCCAAAGGCTTTGATACTTTTAGAATCATCACCATAGGTCGCCAGTTGCTTACGAATCCAGCGTGGAATTTCTGCACCTGTACCATCTGCAAAGCGGATTAAATTGTTTGCATTGGTAATTGGCATAATGCCAGGCGCAACAGGAATATCGATTCCTTGCTTTTGGATACGCTCTACAAAATAGAAATAGGCATCTGGATTAAAGAAAAATTGAGTGATGGCTGCATTTGCACCTGCTTTGACTTTTTCAGCAAAGTGCTTGATGTCTGCATCAAAGTTGTCAGCTTGTGGGTGCATTTCAGGATATGCTGCAACTTCAATTTTAAAATGATCACCTGAGTGTTCACGAATAAAACGGACCAAATCAGTCGCATAAGGAAGCTCACCTAGGCCGACTTGACCAGAAGGTAAGTCACCTCGAAGCGCAACAATACGATCAATTCCTTGAGCCTTATAGATATCGAGTAATTCAGCAATACGTACTTTATCATCACCAATACATGAAAGGTGAGGGGCAACAGGTGTGCCTTTACCATTAAAGTCAGCAATTGCGGCTAGTGTACGCTCACGAGTAGAACCACCAGCCCCATAAGTAATCGAGAAAAACTCTGGATTTAAAAGCTGTAATTCTTGATGAACAAGCTTAAGTTTTTCCGCCCCTGCATCAGTTTTGGTCGGGAAAAACTCAAACGAAATTGGAACACGTTTGGTCATGGTTAAATCCTTTTTTATTCATACTTTTTTAATTTGTTTTAGCCTCTCCTAAGTCCTTTCTTAAAAAAGAGAGGACTTAGCTTTTAATTCATTAATCAGTAAATGAATATTGCTTCTCCCTTAGGGAGAAAGCTAGGGAGAGGGGATTAAAACTTAGTACTTATAAGCCTCAGATTTAAATGGACCTTCAACTGCAACGCCCAAGTAATCTGCTTGAACTTGAGTCAATTGCGTCAATACACCACCAAAACCAGCAACCATTGCTGCAGCAACTTCTTCATCTAACTTCTTAGGAATCAGTTCAACACGGATCTGTGCTGCTTTTTGATCTTCTGGAAGATCAGCAAATTTTTCTGCGAATAAGTGCATTTGACCTAATACTTGGTTTGCAAAAGAACCATCCATCACTCGCGAAGGGTGACCAGTTGCATTACCAAGGTTAACTAAACGACCTTCTGAAAGAAGAATCAGATAATCATTTTCATTTTCTGTACGATACACTTGGTGTACTTGAGGCTTAACTTCAACCCACTTATAACCACGTAAATAGTTTGTATCGATTTCAGTATCAAAGTGTCCGATATTACATACAACTGAACCAGCTTTTAATGTATCTAACATTGCAGAATCACATACGTGATAGTTACCCGTAGTCGTCACGATCAAGTCAGTATTTTCAAGAAGGTCTAGATTAATATCTTCTTTTTTACCTGTTTGTACACCATTTTTATATGGAGAAACAACTTCATAACCGTCCATACATGCTTGCATTGCACAGATTGGATCAATTTCAGTTACACGGACAATCATACCTTCTTGGCGAAGTGATTGAGCAGAACCTTTACCGACATCACCATAACCAATCACAAGCGCACGGCGACCAGATAACAACATATCTGTACCACGTTTGATTGCGTCATTTAATGAATGACGGCAACCATATTTATTGTCATTTTTAGATTTCGTGATCGAATCATTCACGTTAATTGCAGGAACTTTTAAAGTACCATCACGGAACATTTCGTTTAAGCGTTGAACACCTGTTGTGGTTTCTTCTGTAATACCGTGGATTTTAGCAATAAGTTCAGGGTATTTTTCATGAACAACAGCAGTTAAATCACCACCATCATCAAGAATCATATTGGCATCCCAAGGCGTGCCATTAACATTAATTTGTTGTTCAAGACACCACATGTATTCTTCTTCAGTTTCACCTTTCCAGGCGAATACTGGAACACCAGATGCTGCAATTGCTGCTGCTGCATGGTCTTGAGTTGAGAAGATGTTACATGAAGTCCAACGTACTTCCGCGCCTAATTCAACCAGTGTTTCAATTAAAACAGCAGTTTGAATGGTCATATGAATACAACCAAGAATTTTTGCACCAGCAAGTGGTTTTGCTGCTGAATAGCGTTTACGTAAGCCCATCAATGCTGGCATTTCTGCTTCAGCTAGTTTGATTTCTTTACGACCGTAGTCAGCTAGGGAAATATCTGCAACTTTATAATCTGTAAATGAAGCATTAACCGCGTTCATCACGATCTCCTTTATATTAAAAAAATATTGATCATTCAGTTCGCGGATGCCGTTGTTGACCAGCACGAAAGTCTGACCGAATCGTCGAGCCTAGCGATTTCACATTTATGTGCCTGTGAAAAAGTCGCAGCATCCCTCGACTGGCGACTATTGTACCTAGATTTTAATAGAGTTCAAATGTAGTTGGTTAATATTCAACTAAAAGATAGAATTGTTTTTAAATAGAGAATCTATGCAAAAATAAGATCCGTATTTATTGATCTATAAACAAAAATAAAATCAAGATGATGCTTTTTAATGGTTGCTAAGTCACTGAGGCATGTATCTGGGATTGCAGTATTTTTAACGATCAAAAGTACTTTGCTTTTTCTGTGAGGTGGTTTCGGTTTTGAAAAGTAAATATTGGGACAGTGAGTTTATGGATATTTTAAAAGTAATTGATCAGCATAGTTTTGCATTGAGGCAAGCCATTGAGCAGGCTTCTCTTGAACAGCGGAAAAGTTTAGTGAAAGCTATTTTTGCTTTTTATGAAAAATTACCAAACTTTCAATCTTCTATTGAACAAAATTATCAAATAAAAATTGATAAAAAACAATTGTTTCATGATATTGATCAAGAAAATTTAATTGATTATCAAAAGAGAATTCGACAATCAAATGATTCTGTAGATGAATATGCCGATGATTATGAGGAATTAGAGGCCATTGAAGTGATTTCTTTGGATGCGTTTTTCTTGATGGTATCAAATCAAAACAAAAGCCAGTATTTAGTGGCTTTGTTTAATGCTATGATTGAAGTACTGGATTATTATGAGAATTTTTCAGAAAACTCAATCTATTGGAATGAAGTTTTAGAAAAAGAAATTCTTTTGCAAGAACAAATTATCAAACAGATTGCTACAAATATTATTTTTGATGAATCCATTTATTGTGTGCATTATCAAACAATAGAATTTCCTGATTTAGATTAACTGATTTGGATGAAATAGAATGAAAAAAATCGTATTGATCACATCGATTCTGACAGCGACATCTGCTTTTGCTAATGACTCTACGGGCTATGTGGGAACAGGGGGAATTGAGTACCTTAAAAATAAAAATATTGCAATGCAACGTGAAGACTTATTCATTAGTAAAAAATTAATTAAGGTTGATTATCAATTTAAAAACCTCAGTAATCAAGATATTACTGAAACTGTTTTATTCCCTTTACCACGCGTTGATAATACTTTTGAATCCGATTTTGCCCATACTGAGGAATTATTAAAAAGTTTTAAAATTCAGGTTAATGGAAAAGCGGTTCAACCGACAATGCATGTGCAGACATTTATACAAAGAGATGAAAAGTCTAAAGCAATTGATGTCACTGAGTTATTTAAGCAATGTGGCTTTTCACAAACTGAAATGTTAAATCCTTGGAATCGCAAAACTGATGAATATGGGATATTTGAAAAGAAACTAAAAGGCTGTTCAAACCCTAAAGTAAAAAGTATTTTGCCTAAAAATCCAGACGAAGTCATCAACTGGTCTTCACAAGTGGTTTATAGCTGGAAGCAAACTTTTAAAGCCAATTCAATTACACAGGTCAAACATCAATATAAACCTTTAGTGGGTGGTTCGGTTGCACTATATCCAGATGAATATAATCAACAATTTTGTATGGACAGTAATTTTAAGAAAGGCTTGAAAAAAGCACAGTCGGAACATTCGCCTTTTAATGCACTGAGTTATATTTTGACTACTGGGGCAAATTGGGCAAAACCGATCGAAAATTTTAAATTGATCATTGAACGTGATCCGGGAGAGTTGGTATCGTTTTGCTGGAAAGGTAAAGTCAATAAAATTAGTCCGACACAGTTCCAAATGGTTGAGAAAAACTTTGTACCTAAACAAGATTTAGATGTAATTTTTGTGCATTTAGGTAATTAAATTAGTGAATCAAATTTAAGCTCATTCTATAGTCAACATGTCAAAAAACTTAGACACAAGAATATAGTTTCTTCTAATAAATATTTTTAATTAAATCAATTGCATGGAAAAATAATTTATTTGATTATAAAAAAGTTTGCAATGCCACACCTTACATTCAAAGTTTAAATAGCTTTGCGTAGGCGATGCCTCACTTTTCAGAGATCAAAAGATGACAAAAATCTTTTGTTTAACAGGGCTCTTGCGCTGCAAACAAAGCAGTGCTTTATTTTTGCTCATATACCCCCGCCCAACGGCGACATCCATGTCGCCCCACGGTAGGATCACCATCTAGGATTCAAAAGTAAAAATGAATTGATAACCAACAGTTCTAAAAGTTCATACAAAAATATAAGCTTTATTTATGATCAATGACTTGATAGCAATCATTTATATGAATAATTAGGTGGTTTGACTAATGTGGGCTGAAATTTATCAATTATACCGAAGTGTCTTCAGCTGACTTGGCTTTTTCAGCCCAAAAATCAGCTTTTTCTTCATCAACATCAACCCCCATCCCGTGTTCGTAAATACAAACAAGATCACGCATGGCTTGAACTTCACCCAGTTTTGCTGCTTGCTCAACCAATTCGACTGATTTCACCAGATCCTTTTCAACCACATCCCCACGGCGATAGAAATTGGATAACTCTAAAATCGCAGCAGGATGTTGATGTTTGACCGCTTGCTCTAACCAGCGGTGGGCATGTTCAAAATAAGCCTTGGCTTCTTTAGGATCTTCTTCAAGGATATCTTTTGCATAATAAGCATAGCCTTCACCTAACCAATACATGGCTTCAACATGGCCTAATTGTGCTGCTTTAAGAGCCCATTCTTCTGCAAGTTGATTGTTATCTTCATCTTCACTTTGCATATATATTTCAGCAAGTTCAAATTGTGCTGCTGGATTACCCATTGCAGCACGATTGAGTAGTTCTGAAGGGATTGAAAGTGGTTTAGACATAAAAATACCAACACTAAGCAATAAATTTGATAAAAAAAGCCAATCTAGAGATTGGCTTATGAGTATAACTGATTTTTTGAAACAGTTTAAATGAGTAGGATCACGCTGGTGACAAAGCTCATTCCCGCACAAAAGCAGGCAACAAATTTCACTTTTAAACTGTAATAGGTTAATAAGGCACCCACAAATAATGCTGAAAATGTCAGAATGCCAATCCAAAAACTGAGCATACTACTAAGCGGCCCTGATATTACGCAAATGATCAGTGATATAAGCAGTAAAGTCCAACCTAAAATAGAAGCGAGTCGTGTTTGTTGAGCTGTTAACTCCTGTCCATACATCTGTTTTTGATGCTTTGACATTGCACTGGCAAGTGCAATAAAAGCCAAGCTAGACAAAGACCAAACCAGTAAGAAGAAAATCACGCTGAAATCTCCTTATTTGATGGTGCATTTCTAGATTTTTTGACAGGAAGTCCTTTGTGCTTTTTAACTTTATAAAATGACAAGAAAAATAAAATGGCGAGTACCCATGTCATTAAATCAAAAGAGGCAATCATCCATTGGTCATTGGCAATGCTGTTCCAAAATGCTTGACCACCCGTGGTAAAGTTGACAATAGGCAGTAGTGCAAAAGCAACACTAGCAAAAGCTAGAAGCTCAAGCCAAGCCTGACGGTGTGGACGAATCGCTGCATAAATTAACGTAGCTAACCATGCGATAAAGAAAGCACGAATTTCCCAATTTAAACGTGTTTCTATCTCAAATGGGATGAAACGATTGGCATAGAAATAACTTGCACATGCGATAGGTAGTCCAATCACAGCAGCAATATTCATCACTTCAACAAAACGATAACCAAATGATTTATAGCCTTGCTTTTGTTGTTGAGGTGCACGTTTGACACACCATAAAATAAGTCCAGTTGCAATCATTAAGGTACCTATTACGCCAGAGAAGAACAATAACCAGCGGAAGGTTAAATCAAGACCTCGAGCTTCATGCAATACAGTCACAACATTGTAAATTCCCATCGGGATAGATGCATTCTTTGTTTGAACAGTTTCATTGATGTCTTTACCAGTTACACCATCGAATTTCAAAATTGGGTAAACACCACGTTCTACCACACTTTTTGCATATAAAGCACGAAGTTCAATGGTGGCATTGGATGTATTTGGCGCAAGGATTTGAATAGAGGCAATTGGATTTTCTTTCCATTGTGCCTGAGCTACTATAATAAGTGGTGTTAAGTTCGTAAGTGGTGCAGGATATCCTGCTTCTTGTTCATGTTGTTTGCCTCTTTCTCCTCGTGAGCGTTGTTCAGTGATGCCTCGAGCTTGGGATGTATTTGCAGATAATGAGCGATTTTCAACATTTCTATTGCGAGAATTATTTTGCTGAACTGCGCCTCCGCGCATTTCTTGAAAAAACTCTTGTCGATCTTTATAAACTTGGTTGATTCCCCAAGGCATAAACATAAACATCAGCAATAACAAACCACTGAATGTAATCATAATGTGAAAGGGTAGGGCAAAAACAGCTGTGGCATTGTGTGCATCTAACCAAGATCGTTGCCCTTTACCGGAACGGAAAGTAAAGAAGTCTTTAAAAATTTTTTTATGGGTGATAATGCCACTAATAATTGCCACAAACATCAGCATAGTAGCCAAACCGACGATCCAACGGGCCCAAATACGATCAAATCCATACAATTCAAAGTGAAAGCGATAGAGAAATCCACCACCGCGCGTATCTCGAGCCTCAATGACTTGTCCAGTTGCACTGTCTAGGGTGATTCTTTCTCCACCACGACGTGCTTGTAGATCTTCACCTTTTTTGCGGATATTTAACTCAGTTGTGGTTTGTCTGGAGTTGGGTAATTGAATTGACCAACTACCTGCATCAGGATAATTTTTTTGTAAATAATTTAAAGCAACCTGCGTTTGCTGTACTTGAGAATCACTTGGAACAGATTGATGAATTTCAGGTTTCATCCAAGCAGTTATTTCAGACTGAAAGAAACTCAATGTTCCTGTCAAAAAAATTGCATAAAGTAACCAACCAAGAATTAAGCTTGCCCATGTATGTAACCATGACATGGATTGGCGTGGACCTTCAACTTTTGCATCTACGCGCATCTTAATTCCCCATCATTTTATAAATGACAAATAAAATGATACTTGGAACAAGTATGCCTAAGCTGGCTTTTAATGTCTTATTGACCATAAAAACCCAAATGAATGCGGCACAGTGAATACAGAAAGCAAGAAGTGTGGCGCTCATTGCAGCGGCAGCACGATAATCGGCAAATGTTTTTGCAATCACTATAGCGGACATGGATGCAAGCAGGTAACCACCAAGAATTGCCAGAGCAAAACGGTAGGCAATCATGACGCGATATTGTATGAGAGAGTGTGCGGATTTAGCTCGTGTTGATACAGTCGGAGTTGAAACAGATGCGTTTAGGACATCGAGTTCAGTCTGGCTATTCATAGGCAATCAAATAAGAAAGGTTAAAAATTAAGTAAATAATAACAATTATCATTTACTTTTTAAATACAAAAAATTAAATTCCACCAAAATAAAGCACTGGATTTAATTTAATTTTTATGTTCAAACTTTTATACAAGTTAATTCTGAAGATATGTGTGAGAATTTTATAAGCTTTTTATGGCTATAAAAATTTTTTCGTGAGTATATTTTTGTGCATGTGCTTTCGAACATAAAGCATACAGCGTATTCCGATATTTATTTATATCTTGTAGTGATATCGTGGAAAACAATAATATGGAAATTTAATCATGTTTATTCATGCTGAAGACGCAAAACAATTGGCAGCCAATTCTAACTTAAATATAGAGCTATATAAATTTCGTTTAGCTCAAATGATTGAAGAAAATGCCAAGCAGGGCAATACTGCTGTTTTTACAGTTTTACCTAAACATCTAGCTTTAGAGGATATTCGGGGGCTTTCTTCTGAGTTAACTCAGTTGGGATACCATGTTCGCTTTGAAGTAGATGAGTTTTTTTATAGTTTTAATGTGTTTTGGAATTAACTCAGCAATACAGGCAACATGTTGGAGCATGGCCTATATTGAAGAATTTGATCGCATTAATTGTTTATGAATCTACCTTTTGGTATTCATTGATGACTTCGAGTGCAGCACGAAATGCTTCTTGTGTCGCTGGGGCGCCACAGTAAGGTAGGCTGTGTAATAATACTTCCTGAATTTCTTCAACTGTCGCGCCATTATTTAATGCGCCACGAATATGACCTTTAAGTTCGGTTGGGCTTTTCTGCGCAACTAAAAATGCAATGGTAATCAAAGAGCGGTATTTACGTGGTAAAACACCCTCACGTTGCCAAGTTGAACCCCATGCATGCTCATTGATCCAGTCTTGCAAAGGTCTTGTAAAAGGAACAGTGTTATCTTGAGCGCGTTTTACAAAACTTTCTCCCATCACTTCTGTACGGACTTTTAAGCCATTTTCATAATCTTGTTGAGACATTGCTTTTTTCCTCAGCTGTTATATTTTTAACACTATACCGAAATAACAAAATAACCCATTGGCAATATGTCTATGTTAAAAAACAGCGATGGTGAATCGCTGTTTATGGTCAACGTTTTATATCCCCTTATCTCTTAAATGGCATTTGCCCAATAGATTTAAGTTGAGTGAAGATGAGGATTTTCTAATACCAATACCTGCTCTAATTTTTCATCAAAAATATCTGTGAGCATACTGTCATAACGCAGGGCATTATATTGGGTTAATTTTGTGGCTAAATCATCGCTGATTAAGCCACGAGTGACTGCATCCTGTATGCGCTCTTCAAATGTTAGCCCCTGATATTCACCTTTAGATTCCGCTTTTTTAAAGCTGTTCCAATCGTCTTCAACGGTTGAGAGTAGATTGAAGGTGGCTTCCATTCGGCCAAAAGCATCATTCGGATCAACAGTATAATAAACCTGCGTTTTTAAATAATCTCGGAATGGGTTATCTTGCATGAGCAGTTCTGCTGCTTCACTCTTTTGACGATCACTCGGTTTCTTGATCGGTCGACCAAATGGGAAACAAACAAATTTAACCAGACTTGATGCAATTTGAATCGGAAAATTATCAAATAAGCCATAAAATGCTTCTTGGGCATCATAAAGCGTTTCATCTAATGCAAGTTTGGCATGTACCTGTTCTTGCGTGGATCTTTGACCATTTTCATAAAATTTGAGTATGGCTGTCGCAATAAACATTTTGGAGTGAATGTCAGCTAATCGCCCTGAGAGCATTTCTTTACGTTTAATATCACCAGCTAATAGTCCAAGACACATATCTGCGGTTAGGGCAAAATCAGTACTGAAGCGATTGATGATTTTATAATAAGGTTGAGTAAAAGCATCTGATGAGTCAGGTCGTTGATTACTTGCCCCAAACCATCCATAAGTGAATGCACGAGCTCCACGGTTTAAAGTGTAGCCTAAATGTTGATATAACATGGTGTTAAATGTGTTTAAGGCAGAAGCTTTATCTGCAGCCTGTAACAATTGTAATTCCTCAAATAAATAAGGATGGCAACGCATTGAACCTTGACCAAAGATCATCAACGAACGGCTTAAGATATTTGCTCCTTCAACCGTTATCGAGATCGGAATAGCTTGATACATATTGGCAAGAAAGTTACGCGGACCTTGTTGAATACCACGACCACCTGTGATGTCCATACCATGATTGACGATTTTTCGCATCGTTTCAGTGGCGTAGTATTTTGCCATTGCGGTCATAACAGCGGGTTTGCCACCTTGATTTAAACCGCAAGTGACTAAATAGCGGAAAGCTTCAAGCATATAGGTATGGCTGACGATGTCACTGCTAACTTCTTGGACCCCTTCAAATTTACCGACTGATAATTTAAATTGTTGACGAATTTTAGCGAATGCACCTACAGATAAATACGTCATTTCACCTGCGGCTGTAGACAATGCAGGAAGGGAAATACCGCGTCCAACAGCCAGACATTCCATCAGCATACGCCAGCCATTCCCAGCATTTTTTGCGCCCCCAATAATCCAGTCAATCGGAATAAAGACGTCCTTACCTTCAACTGTGCCATTCATAAATGGAGAACCACCCGGATGGTGCCTAGGTCCAACTTCTACGCCTGCATGAGAGGCGGGTATAAGTGCACATGTAATACCATACTCAGTTTTAGTTTTATCTCCCAATAAGCCATCTGGGTCATACAGTTTGAAGGCCAGACCGACTACGGTTGCAACGGGTGCTAAGGTAATCCAGCGTTTTGAGAAATTCATAATTAAGCCAAGCACTTGTTGACCTTCGAACTCCCCATAACAAACTACCCCAGTGTCAGGAATCGCTCCAGCATCAGAACCCGCTTCAGGACTGGTTAGTCCAAAACAAGGAATTTCTTCACCCTTGGCTAAGCCGGGCAAATAACGATTTTTTTGTTCATCTGTACCATAATTCAGTAAAAGCTCACCCGGCCCTAATGAGTTAGGCACCATACAGGTTACGGCAGTGGTTAATGAGCGTGAAGCGATTTTGCTCATAATGCGACTTTGTGCAAAAGAGCTAAATTCACGACCACCATAAGTTTTAGGGATGATAAGTCCAAAAAAGCCATTGTCTTTAATAAATTGCCATGTCTCTGCGTTCAGGTCTTTATTTTGATGAATTTCCCATTCATCTAGCAACTGACAGAGTTGTTCAACCTCATGATCTAAAAAAGATTGCTCTTCATTACTAAGCGTCGGGTAGGGGTAATTGTTAAATTTTTCCCAATCTGGCGCCCCCATAAATAATTCTTTTTCCCACCAACTGGTACCCGCATCCAATGCTTCACGTTCAGTGCTACTCATGCTTGGCATTGCATTGGCTAATGTTTTATAAGCTGGTTTAGTCAAAACTTGCATTCGCAGTGGCTCAATCAGTAAAACTAAACTGATAAGAATAAGCGGGAGACCAAGGATGAGAGACCATGGGCTGATCACTGCACTCAGAATCGCAATGACAATCGTGGTGATACTACCGATTGTCCGATCAAGTGCAAAAAAGAAAACGGCCCAGAGTGAGATGATTTGAATAAGTATTGCGATGAGTAATAGCATTAACATATTACCTCTACAGTTTTAATATTAATTTGGGGATCGGAAATACATCATTGAAGCTTATTTTTTCATTAATGATGTGATGAAAAATTAAACATGTAATTTATTAATAACGATTTTTTGACTTACTATTCAAGGTAAAAGTATTGTTGTTTTGTGAGTATAAGTTAACCAAAGCATATTTATTGTCATATCGTGACCAGAGTATTGGGGAATAAATAAATTTTCCATTCATTTGCTCATTCACTTTTTAGACAGACTTGAATGATTTAAAATTTAAACAGTATCTAGCTGATTTTTTTTTTGTGCTGTTCGGCTTGTTTTATGTCGCTGAAGCGCGTCGATGTGTTTTCAATGGTTTTTAATTGGTTGCTCTATTTGTAAGAATCAGCAAGATAAAATTTTTAATGTTTAAAACAATAAAGAAGAAGATGGTATGGATTGTTGTTGCTCTTGGTCGGAATGGCTATTTTTACAAAAAAGTGATTAATTTTTGTGCAAATGTTGATGTTGATGCAATATTTGTGATGTACCATTTTTTTACGAAATGTCGTTATCACAGATCTTACGTTGACTGTAATATCAGGAAGGCTGATACTCTTGGGGTTAAATTTAAGCAAGTCGGTTCGTAAGAGCTGGGTCACAAGCTCGGTTCTCAAAACACAATCTAAAGCAAGGGGCTATATATGGCTGGTGGAAAGTCAACAATCATTTACACACTGACTGACGAGGCGCCATTGTTGGCGACTTATTCGCTACTGCCGATCATTGAGACCTTTACTAAGCCAGCTGGCGTAGAGATTGTCAAAACTGATATTTCTGTAGCTGCTCGTGTTCTTGCAGAATTCGCGGAATACTTAAGCGATGAACAGAAAGTATCTGACAACCTTGCACAGCTAGGGCGTCTTACTCAAGATCCAGACACTAACATTATCAAACTCCCAAATATCAGTGCATCTGTTGCTCAGTTGAGCGCATGTATTAAGGAACTTCAGTCAAAGGGTTATGCAATCCCTGACTATCCTGAAAATCCAACAACTGAAGAAGAAAAAGCAATTAAGGTACGTTATAGCAAATGCCTTGGTTCAGCGGTGAATCCAGTGTTACGTGAAGGTAACTCTGACCGTCGCGCACCTGCTGCAGTGAAAAACTATGCCAAGAAACATCCACATTCAATGAACGAATGGAAACAGTGGTCACAAACACATGTTTCTCATATGGATGAGGGTGATTTCTACCACGGTGAAAAGTCAATGACACTTGACCGTGCGCGTAACGTCAAAATGGAACTTATCACCAAAAATGGTGAGAGCATTGTGCTGAAGCCAAAAGTTGCATTACTTGATGGCGAAATCATCGACTCAATGTTTATGAGCAAAAAAGCGCTTTGCGATTTCTATGAAAAAGAACTTGATGATTGCCGTGAAGCGGGCATTTTATTTTCGTTGCATGTAAAAGCAACGATGATGAAAGTTTCACACCCGATTGTATTCGGTCACTGTGTAAAAATTTACTATAAAGAAGCATTTGAAAAGCATGCCAAGTTATTTGACGAGTTAGGTATTAACGTCAATAACGGTATGGCTGGTCTTTATGAGAAGATTGCAACTTTACCAACATCATTGCGTGAAGAGATCATCGAAGATCTTCATGCTTGTCAAGAACACCGTCCTGCACTTGCAATGGTCGATTCAGCGAAAGGTATTACCAACTTCCATTCACCAAATGATGTGATTGTAGATGCATCTATGCCAGCGATGATTCGTGGCGGTGGTAAGATGTGGGGAGCTGATGGTAAGCAGTATGATTGTAAAGCTGTTATGCCAGAGTCAACATTCGCACGTATTTACCAAGAAATGATCAATTTCTGTAAGTGGAATGGCAATTTTGACCCACGTACTATGGGTACTGTGCCAAACGTTGGTTTGATGGCGCAAAAAGCTGAAGAATACGGCTCACATGACAAAACTTTTGAGATCACTGAAGCAGGTGTTGCAAACATCACAGATCTTGAGACTGGTGAAGTGTTGATGTCACAAAACGTTGAGGAAGGCGATATCTGGCGTATGTGTCAGGTGAAAGACGCACCGATTCGTGACTGGGTAAAACTTGCAGTAACGCGTGCGCGTAACTCAGGTATGCCTGCAATCTTCTGGCTTGACCCATACCGCCCGCATGAAAATGAATTGATCAAGAAAGTACAAAAATACTTGAAAGATCATGATACAGCGGGTCTTGATATCCAAATCATGTCACAAGTACGTGCAATGCGTTATACGCTTGAACGTGTTGCTCGTGGTTTAGATACAATTTCAGTGACAGGTAACATTTTACGTGATTACTTAACTGACTTGTTCCCAATCATGGAACTGGGTACTTCTGCGAAAATGTTATCTATCGTTCCGTTAATGGCGGGCGGTGGGATGTACGAAACAGGTGCGGGTGGTTCAGCGCCTAAACACGTACAACAGCTTGTAGAAGAAAACCACTTGCGTTGGGATTCTCTTGGTGAATTCTTGGCATTAGCAGTTTCTTTAGAAGAGTTAGGTATTAAAGAAGACAATGCGCGTGCTAAGTTGTTGGCGAAGACATTGGATCAAGCAACAGGTCAATTGTTAGATAATGATAAGTCTCCATCTCGCCGTACGGGTGAGCTAGACAACCGTGGTAGCCATTTCTACCTTGCGAAATTCTGGGCTGAAGCACTTGCTGCTCAAAATGACGATGCTGAATTAAAAGCCAAGTTTGAACCACTTGCAAAAGCATTAGCTGAGAACGAAGACAAAATTCTTGCTGAACTTGCTGCTGTTCAAGGTAAGCCAGCGGATATCGGTGGGTACTATGCAGTTGATACGGCTAAAGTTGAAGCTGTAATGCGTCCAAGTGCTACGCTTAACGCTACACTTGCTAATGTTTAAGTTTTAAATGCTATAAACCAACGATCTTGTTGGTGAGAAAAGCCGATGCATAAGCATCGGCTTTTTTATTGAGGGAATAAATCTTTGTTTAAGTAATTTATTTGCAAGTTTTGTATGAATCAATTTAAATGATGAGGGGGAGATTGGTTTTAATTGGTCTTGAGTTTTTTTAAATTATAAAAATAAAAATGCCCAATGAATTTCATTAGGCATTTTTATAATATGCGACAATCGATTAATGGCTTCGAATAACTAAATCCTATCGACCATTACGTCCACGACCACGTGGGGTTTTGGTATTTGGACGAGTGGTACCATTGGTCTTACGACGTGGTTTTTCACCATCTTCCATTTGCCAGATACGTTTAGTGCCTGACTTTTTTGTTGAACCATCTTTATTCTTGCGAACAATTGGTTTTCCACCTGTACCACCAGGTTTCTTCACATAAGATCGTGAACGATAAGGTTCGTCCGCAGGAATATTTTGGAAGTCAGGATAAAGCAATGGTTCAATTTCTTTGGTTTCACCAGGCTGTAAACCCATTTGTACCAAGTCAATTGCACCAATTTTGGTACGAATTAAACGTAAAGTAGGGAAACCGACAGCTGAAGTCATACGACGTACTTGGCGGTTACGGCCTTCGCAAATCGAAATTTCAATCCAAGATGTTGGAATGTTCGCACGAAAGCGTACAGGTGGATCACGATCCCACAACCATCCAGGCTGTTCTATTTTATTCGCTTGAGCAGGTAAAGTCATACCATCTTTTAGCTCAACACCTTTGCGCAACTGTTCAAGGGCTTCTTTAGTCACATCACCATCAACTTGCACCACATAAGTTTTAAATTTCTTATTGGCAGGATTGGTAATGTACTGATTTAAACCACCATGATCAGTTAAAAAAACTAAACCTTCAGAGTCCATATCGAGACGACCCGCCAAACGCAAAGTCGAGTCATCTACGAAGTCGGACATCGTCATATGTGCTTCGTCTTTACGAAACTGGGAGAGGACGTCATAAGGTTTATTAAGAATGACAATTTTCACTTTAGACCACTAATAAATATCAATAAAATTTTTGAGTTTGATAAAGTTACCCGTTTGAAGAGAGTTGGGTAAAGATAAAGACTACGATATGTGCGCTACTATATCAGATTACGCTTTGTATTCTTCAACTTTATTTATTTACCAAGCTTGAGTTGTAAATACATTTTTCTTAGATGGGCGATCTTAAGATACGAGGTTTTTAGAGTAGGGTGGGAGGTTTTATCTTTTTGCAATTTACCATTGCATAAAATTAAGCTAAACAACTGGAAAAAACAGCGTCTATTGAAGTAAAACCATATAATAAAAAAGCTGTACCACCTTTGGATAGTACAGCTTTTTTGAATAGTGTAGATCTCAAATTTTAATCAGTGATCACAAGCTATTTATGACTTAACCATGTTATTTAGTGGTCATGTTTTAGATATTCTGGCTCTTTCGGTAATTTAAAACTACACAAGAAACAGATCACTAACATGAAAATCACATAGAAGAAGAAGGTGCTTTCAATACCGGCTGCTTTGAACTGTAGTGCTACAGATGGTGCAGAACCGCCAAAGATTGCATTCCCCACAGCATAAGAGAAACCAACACCCAATGCACGAACATGTGGCGGGAACATTTCTGCCTTAACCAATCCACTGATAGAGGTATAGAAGCTGAGTAACATCATCAGGAAAATAAGTAGCAGTGCAACCATCAATGGTGAGTAACTGAAATGTGGCATCCAGATCACCATAACTGGATAGATGAAAATTGCCATAGTTCCACTGAACGCAAGCATTGCAGCACGACGACCAATGCGGTCAGAAATAGCACCAAACACCGGTTGTGCAAGCATAAAGATAAATAGTGAAGCTGTCATAATGAATCCGACAGTCTTACTATCCACACCCATATTGGTGAGGTAGGTCTTTGAATATACTGTAATCACATAGAAGGTGAGGGAACCCGCAGAGGTATAACCTACGACCAATAAGAAGGTTTTCCAGTGATTTTTAAACAGTTCACTTAAGCTTCCTGATTCTTCTTTATCACTGTCTTCACTAGATAATGTTTCTTCCAAACGACTACGTGCAAGTAAGGAGATAATTGCAGCAATACCACCAATGACAAAAGGAATACGCCAGCCGCCATCAAGCAATTGCTGCTCTGATAGGAATGCCAGCATAATAACACCGAGCAAACTTGCTAATAACTGACCACCTGACAAGGTGACATATTGGAAAGAAGCAAAAAAGCCTCGTTGACCCTTTAAGCCAAGTTCACTCATATAGGTTGCGACAGCACCATATTCACCACCTACAGATAAACCCTGTAGCAGGCGAACAAGTAAAAGTAGGAAAGGTGCTGCCATCCCAACTTGTTCATAGGTTGGGAGTGCGGCAAATAAGAAAGAGCTTACTGCCATAAGACAGATTGAAATGACCATTGATTTTTTGCGGCCATGTTTATCAGCAATTCGTCCGAAAACCCAGCTACCAATTGGTCGCATAAAGAAGCTGGCTGCAAAGACACCCCATACATAAATGGCTTGAGTACCGGAGTCCATATCTGGTGCAGTTAATGCTTTAGTGAAATATGCCGCAAATACAGCATAAATATAAAAATCAAACCATTCTACTAAGTTTCCTGAAGCTGCGCCGACGATACCGCGTATACGGCCTCGTTTCTCTTCTTTACTGTAAGTTTGATCCATTATTTACATCCATGAGTTAGGTTGAATCGTAATTAATTCAAAATTCATTGCGATTTAAAAAAACAGGAATAATGTTAAAGATTTTAAGACTAAATAATAATTGCAAAGATGGTTAATTTGATTGGAGGCTATAGGATAGACAGAAGGAATCAAAAAATGAATTTCGATTTATTCTTTCATTAAAATTCATGTGAAAACATATAGTAAAAGTGAAATATTTTTGTAATTAATCTTAAGTCGATGATGTTGTTTTTAATAATTTGATTTTTAAATTAAAAGCAATGGCAAAAAATACCAGTAATCAAAATAAATTTACGGGTTTTTGTTTGTGTTCTATTGTGGTGTGTATTTTAATACAATGAAATATATGAATATATTGTGGTTTTAAGGTGGCTAGTTTGGTCATTAATCTATTGTCAAAATGTTATAAATTTTTAAATTAAATAACGAATATCAAATCAAAAAATTGAAAATAAAGCTTATAGTGAAAAGGTATATTAGCTCTCACTTTTAAAGATCCGATTGGGTGGTTTTGTTGTTATTTTGGCGGCTGATATGTTGGATAGAGTGGCTATCATTTAAAAAATAAGAATTAACTACTTGTGTTTACAGTGTGAAACATGGAGAAGATCCGACTCTTGGAAAATTTCTTTGTGTGGAAAAACATAGCTAATACTTTTATTTTTCAATATTCGAGGTGATTGAGAATATTGATTTATATAAAAAATGATGAATTAAATGACATTAAATAATGGAACAATGTGCTTTATTCAGTAGAGAAATGTTGTTATTCCTCGTATAAATCTCAAAAAATGTACAAATTAGACTAGACTGATATGCGTTAAGAATGGTTAGAAATATTGTCGATTTGGCAATTATTTTGGATTTGCCAACTATAATAAAAGGGAGAACCTCAACAATGGGTTATCAGAAGATCGTAGTGCCTGCTGATGGTAGCAAAATTACTGTAAATGCGGACTTGTCACTGAATGTTCCAAATCATCCAATCATTCCTTTTATAGAAGGGGATGGTATTGGTGTTGATATTACACCAGCCATGAAAGCTGTTGTGGATGCAGCAATTCAAAAAGCATATGGTGGCAAACGTTCGATCGAATGGATGGAAGTTTACTGTGGTGAAAAGGCAGATAAAATCTACGGAACATATATGCCTGAAGAAACTTTTGAGGCGCTGCGGGAATTTGTTGTTTCGATTAAGGGGCCATTAACCACACCTGTGGGTGGCGGTATTCGTTCATTGAATGTGGCTTTACGCCAAGAGCTCGACCTCTATGTTTGTGTACGCCCTGTACGTTGGTTTGAAGGAGTGCCGTCACCTGTTCAACACCCTGAACTGACCGATATGGTGATTTTTCGGGAAAATTCCGAAGATATTTATGCGGGTATCGAATGGAAAGCAGATTCTCCTGAAGCGAAAAAAGTCATTAAATTTTTAAAAGAAGAAATGGGTGTAACTAAGATTCGTTTTGAAGATAATTGTGGGATTGGTATTAAACCGGTATCAAAAGAAGGTACTCAGCGTTTGGTGCGTAAGGCGATTCAGTTTGCGATTGATAATGATAAGCCAAGTGTAACTTTAGTGCATAAAGGCAACATTATGAAATATACCGAAGGTGCGTTCAAAGAATGGGGTTACGAACTGGCAATTGATCGTTTCGGTGGAGAGCTGATTGATGGTGGCCCGTGGGTAAAAATTAAAAATCCAAGAACGGGTAAAGAGATCATTATTAAAGATGTGATTGCAGATGCATTCCTACAGCAAATATTAATGCGTCCTTCTGAATACTCTGTGATTGCGACACTTAATTTAAATGGTGACTATATTTCTGATGCATTGGCAGCTGAAGTGGGTGGTATTGGTATTGCACCGGGTGCAAATATTGGTGGCGCAATTTCTGTATATGAAGCAACTCACGGTACAGCACCAAAATATGCAGGCCAAGATAAAGTCAATCCAGGCTCTATTATTCTTTCTGCGGAAATGATGCTTCGTGATATGGGGTGGATTGAAGCTGCTGATTTGATTATTCAGGGCGTATCGGGAGCGATTGCTGCGAAAACTGTCACCTATGACTTTGAGCGATTGATGCCAGGTGCAACTTTGCTTCGCTGTTCTGAATTCGGTCAAGCGATTATTGAAAATATGGATAGTTAATTAAAAGATAAACGCACTAAAGTCAGTATAATCAAAGGTCTGTCAAGTGCAGACCTTTTTGTTGTATTCAAACTACTTAATTATTCATACCAGTGACTTTTATTAAGTCATTGATTGTAAATTAAGCTTATGTTTTTTAATAATTTTTATAAAAATTTAGTTATCAATTCATTTTTTAGATTTTTGAATCCTAGATGGTGATCCTACTGTGTGGCGACATGGATGTCGCCGTTGGGCGGGGGTACAGGACGTACCCCTCGCCCATGAGCAAAAACAAAGCACTGCTTTGTTTTCAGCGCAAGGTTTGGCATCGCCTACGCAAAGGTATTTAAACTTTGAATGTAAGGTGTGGCAGTGCAAGCTTTTTATAATTAAATAATTTTTTTGTCCATGCGATTGATTTAATTGAAAATATGGATTAAGGGGAATTATGTTCTTGTGTCTAAGCTTTTTTGACAGGTCGATTATATATTTCTTAAACTTTAGGCTGTGAGTAATTGCACCAATAACTGATTACTGTAGACTGTTTTTAGCGGTTGTTTGAAAAAATATTAATTATATTTATAGGGGTGGTTGATTGAATATAGAGAGAGATCCACAAACTTTAGTTGCTCCACTTGATCAATTAAATTTTTTACACGAAGCCAAGCAATATATTGATAAAAATCTCACCAGTACTCAAGCCTATTATCTAATGACTAGCAAGCCGCCAGTTTGGTTGAAGGCTGCGTTTAAGCTGAGGGATTTTTTAAGCCAGCGTTTAGGTGGTGTGCAACCTATTCAAGGCTTTGGTGAATCAACTAAACTACTTCGAGTAGGTAGGAAAGCAGATTTTTTTGATGTGATTAAAGTCTCCGATCGTGAGCTTTTTTTACAGTCAACCGATAAACATTTGAGTGTATTGCTGGTTTTACAAATCGAGGAATATGATGAACTTAGAAATGAACTGAAGGTGTGTACCAGTGTAGTCACCTATAATCTTTTCGGGAAAATTTATATGCTGCCTGTATCTTTAGTTCATGGTTTTATTGTTCAGCAATCACTTAAAAACCTTCAAATTAAATCTTGAAACTGAAGGATTTGAACTATGACAAAATGCTGTAAAACTTGGCAAAAAAAGTCATATTTATACCTTAATTGTAAATGAAAAATCCTATGAATAAGAAAACTCCTGTGTAAATAGCAATTTAAATCAATTATTGATATTTTGTTGAAACTTAAATGGAGTGTTGGTTGTGAAAAAAGTATTGTTGGTTATCTTGGCTTTAGGGATTTCGCATCATGTATTTGCTAAAGACGTACACAAATGTGTGGTAAAAGGTTCGGTAACTTACCAATCTAGACCTTGTGCAGGAACTGCTACTGTAAATCCACAGCAACAACTTCAACAAAAATTAACCCAACGAACTGCAAACCAAACTTCGATACAGCAACAAAAAACTCAGTCTGAAATGCATCAGTATTCTCAACAGCAACATCTGCAACGTCATTCAGGAAATGGAACTTCTAATGAGATTTCAGATACAGTTGAAGGTAAAAAGAAAAGTTTGGCTATAGCGCAAGAAGCTTATAAACAAACAAAGAATCGTTAATTATTTTTTAAATTGGCTTAGACCGTTTTGTTTTATGGGCATCTGGTTTTTATTAAAGTTACATTTATTAAAGAAGTTTGCGGGATAAGCTCCATATAACAATAGTTTGATTGATGAAGAGTATTGCTGAAAGTGATTTATAAAGCTTCTAGGTCACAGGGTGGTGTGATTTTTACTTAAGTTTTTCGCTTTAAATATATAGGAGATTGTCGTCCTATGGCTGTAGGTGAGTAATGTATTGGATGGGATTATTCTGTTATATTAATTAGCCTAATTAAATTTATTGAAAGCCTTGAATTTATGTCACAGACAAGTTCGAAAAAATTTTATATCTTTGCGACATTAGCGTTGTTATTTCCAGTATTTTTAGTGGGAATGGCTTTTCTTGCGGCTAAAAGTGATGCTGAAACCAAACGACAATATGATCAAATTCGCCAAGAACATGCTGAAAAGATTGAGTTGCAAAAACAACAGCAAAAATTAGGGCAACAAAACTTATCGCAGCCTGAAACTAAGAATGCAGTGTCTTGATAAGCGATCTTTAATGAAAAATCACAAAGACTAAAGCTAAAAAAACCGCCTGATTTGGCGGTTTTTTTTCATCAAAAATTATTTATTTTTGTCTTTCAATTGAGGGATCGCAGATCCTGTACCAACAGCCAATAAACCAGTATTGGTATAAATACCAAGTTTTGCACGGGTATCAGTGATATCAAGATTACGCATAGTCAATTGGCCGATACGGTCAGCAGGACTAAACATTGAATCACCTTTTTCCATGGTTAAACGCTCAGCTTCATAAGTGAGATTCTCTGATTCAGTGTTCATAATCGTATAGTCATTACCACGACGAAGTTCTAAAGTCACAGTGCCTGAGATTGCTTTAGCAACCCAGCGTTGTGCTGTTTCACGTAGCATCAATGCTTGTGAATCGAACCAACGCCCTTGGTACAATAAACGACCTAGACGTAAACCATTGATGCGATATTGTTCAATAGTGTCTTCGTTATGAATACCCGTTACAAGACGTTCATAAGCAATATGAAGAAGCGCCATTCCCGGAGCTTCATAGATACCGCGAGATTTTGCTTCAATAATACGGTTTTCGATTTGGTCAGACATCCCAAGACCATGACGACCACCAATACGGTTGGCTTCAAGAATGAATTCAACAGGGTCTTCAATACGCTTGCCATTTAATGCAACTGGGAAACCTTCTTCAAACGTTACAGAAACTTCTTCAGCTTCAACTTTTACATCTTCTTTCCAGAATGCAACGCCCATGATTGGTTCAACGATTTTGATGCCTGCATTGAGATATTCAAGATCTTTTGCTTCGTGAGTTGCACCCAACATATTTGAATCTGTTGAATAAGCTTTCTCTTTCGACATTTTGTAATCAAAACCATTGTCGATCAAGAACTGTGACATTTCAGCGCGACCGCCTAATTCATCAATAAATTGCTGATCTAACCAAGGTTTGTAAATTTTAAGTGCTGGGTTGGTTAATAAACCATAACGATAGAAACGTTCAATATCGTTCCCTTTATAAGTTGAACCATCGCCCCAAATATTAACATCATCTTCTTTCATAGCTGTAACAAGCATTGTACCTGTTACTGCACGACCTAATGGTGTTGTGTTGAAATAAGGAACACCCCCAGTGCTGATATGGAATGCACCACATTGAATTGCAGCAATACCTTCCAATGCAAGTTGTAAGCGGCAGTCAACCAATCGGGCTTTTACAGCACCATAGTTTTCAGCTTTACGCGGAATTGCATCGTAGTCATCTTCATCAGGTTGACCTAAGTTTGCTGTATAAGCATAAGGTTCTGCGCCTTTTTGTTTCATCCACAATAAAGCTGCTGAAGTATCTAGACCACCAGAAAAGGCGATACCCACTTTTTTGCCTACTGGTACATTCTGCAAGATCGTTGCATTATCAGTCATTGCTCGTCCTAACTATTTCGAAAGAGGCACCACATATATGGGTGGCCAAAGAGAATTTTATAAACGCAGTATTATAACACCCTTCAATACAAATTTTGGGCTGTTGTCAGTGGAAATCATTTTTTTTTAATTTGAAAAATAGATTAATATAGCAAAAACGATGGTTTTACATTGAGTAAAAAACTGAAATGGAATCAAATAACAAAGATAAAAAAGTGTGACGAATACAGAAAAATCAAACTTCATCAACATTGCATAAAATTGTAGCATTTGCCTTGATTTTTGATTTAATAAACATGCTGTATTATGTGTTTACAAATCAAGGCAGCTATTTTGTTGGTGCTATATTAGAGAAATTGGTGTTAATTCTTATTCACTTCTCATGCGCAAATGGAGTGAAATCTGGAAGCTTGTGCAATCGTTTAGGCTCAATTTTCTTTCCTCTTTTTATGCTCAAAATATTTCCTGTTGGTACTTTGTTGCCACGGTTATGCTGTTTTTCTCAGTGTTTAAATCGGAAAACGCGCACCAAATAAAATAACCCAATATAAATTATGAAAGCTAATGTTTAAAAGCAAAATATTGGTGTGGTTAAAGCTGATCATTCAATCCGATAAACTGCTTTTCAATCGGCGTAAATACATGCTCACTTCGTGCAATCAGATAGAATCCAATATCTCGATATTGTTCAGGTGTTTCTCGATAATATTGAATATTAAATTTTTTAATCAGTGATTTTGCAATCATTGATATTCCCATACCCAATTGAGTGAAATTGACTAAGGCCTCATGATCATAAATATGGGTTAACTCGCCTTTGGTTAAATTATAGTCTGTGTAAATGTGATCTAAAGTGGTTGCATAACAGCATTCTTCAGAAGCAAGTAAAATATTTTGATGATTGAGACAATCTTCAAGGTTGTCATGGTTGATGACATTTTTCCCAATAATCACAAGCTGGTCATCTGCTTTTTGAATATACTGAATATTTTTCTGCTTGGGATGACCTAAAACATAGGCGATATCTAGATTTCCAAGTAATATTTCATCTTCAATATAACCTGTCGCACCTGTTTTCATGGTGATCGAAAGTTCAGGGTAAGTTTCATATAGCTGGCTAAAAGAAGGGTAGAAACGCATTCCGCCTAAACTGGTGTTGGTACCAAAGCGTAAATTTTTTTCCTGCTGATAGATTTTATTTTCAGTTTCCTCCCATGTGAAAATCATTTTTTTATATTGCTGGTATAAATTCATGCCAGATTCAGTGAGCTCAACACCTTTAGGTTTTCGGATGAATAGTTGACGTTTATAGTGATTTTCAATCTTTTTTATTTTTGCAGTCATATTTGATTGTAAATAATTGAGTTTATTTGCTGCTGCTGTAATGCTTTTTAGTTCAGCAACAGTCACAAATGATTTGATATCACCCATATCGATATTCATTTCAATTCCTCAAAAATGCATTGAATAAGCGCTGACACTAAAGTATCCACTTTGGCATCAAAAAAAATGATGTGTACATTAAAACACAGCATTATTCATGATGTCATTTATTTTCTATACTCTAAGCACTTTCCATCTGTTGAGTACAGCAAATGAATCTTCGAGTGATTGGTGCAATTGTATTATTGTGTCTCGTCTGGGGATCTTTGTGGGGATTGGTCAAACATAGTTTGCAAATATTTCCGCCATTCTTATTTATTTCTACGCGTTTAATCTTAGCTGCGCTTACCCTTATGTTGGTTCAAGTACTGTTAAGAAAATCTGTTTTACCCGCAAAAGGTGAATGGCAAAAACTGATAATCTCAAGTTTGATGATTTGTATTGGTTTTTATGCAACACAAACCTTTGCCATGCAATTTGTTGATTCAGGATTGTCTGCAGTTTTAGTGTTTACTATGCCTATTTTTATTGGTGTATTGGCGCATTATATTTTAAATGAGCGTTTAAATAGCCAAAAAATGATTGGGTTGGTTCTTGGCACATTGGGCTTGGTTGCGATTCTTTGGCCACAATTAAATCATATTCATTTGAATTTATCGTTAATTGGTCAAGCTTTCTTAATCTTGTCTGGCTTCTTTTGGGCTTTAACCACAGTGTATATCAAACAGAATTTTGCAACTTATGACAAAATCAAATTGACCTTTTGGCAGTTGTTGATGGGTGGAGTGGTGATTTTGATCGGTGCTTTAATTTTTGAACCTGTAGATGTTAAAGTTTGGATGAATCCACTGAATGATTCAATCCTGTTCTATATTGCTGTAATTGGTACTGGTTTTGCCTTTGCCTTGTGGAATTGGATTGTGAGTCAGGTAGATACCTTTGTTGCGTCTATTTCAATCATGTGTATTCCTATTCTAAGTTTATTTTTTGGTTATGTGCTTTGGCATGAGCCGATTACAATCAACATTATTATCGGCGCGGCATTGATCTGTTCAGGAATTATTTCAAGTTCTTTAAACCTTAAAATCAAGAAAAAACCTGAAACCTTATTGAGTTGTGAGCATCGTTAAATCAATAAATGCGTATTGATGAATTAATTTATAGTTGATTAAATTTATATAATTTTTTAATTAAAGTGAAAAGCAAAATCAGTGAAAATTTATTGGTTTTGCTTTTTTTCTTTCTGCTTTTTCTTTCTATTTTTACTTGATATTTGTTTGTTTAAGGCGATGCCTTAACGCTTATTTTAACTGATTGTTAAATTGGTCTGACTAATTTTGGTTTTGAGGTATTTCCAAACCCGATAATAAACTTAAATCAGTGTTACTAAAAAGTGCATTAAGAATAGCATGCGACTAAAGTTGTAGAAAATTAGTTTAATTTAAAAAAATATAATATAAAACAAATGAGTTATTCGATTTGAAACCCTGAAATCTGAAGGATTGATTTGTGAATTGACTGAAATACTTGCAATATTGGTCATACCAAAATAATTAATTGAGTGTCAACTATTGATCTTTAAATCAGCAAAAATTAATATTAAGTGGCAGTTAGTGCAAATTTTTTTAATTTAAAACTAAATTGGTCATACCAATTATTGAGAAATAAATGGATGATTCAATGACATTCCACGTTCTAGCAAGCATTTCAAGGAGATGACAATGCTTCAACATTGGCAACAGATTTATGATCCGATGGGCAATATCTGGGTATCTAGTGCTATTGCGCTTATACCAATTATATTTTTCTTTTTAGCCCTTGCTGTATTCCGCATGAAAGGAAGTGTTGCGGGGACAATTACGGTTGTATTGGCTTTACTGGTTTCATTATTTGCTTATCAAATGCCAACGATGATGGCATTGGCATCATTGGTCTATGGTTTCCTTTATGGTTTATGGCCAATTGCATGGATCATTATCGGAGCAGTATTTCTATATAAAATTTCAGTAAAAACAGGGCAATTTGATATTATTCGTTCTTCGATCTTGTCGATTACTGAAGATCAACGTTTGCAAATGCTGTTTGTGGGATTTGCTTTTGGTACGTTCTTGGAAGGTGCTGCTGGTTTTGGTGCACCTGTCGCAATTACCGCTGCATTGTTGGTGGGACTTGGTTTTAAACCACTTTACGCAGCAGGTCTATGTTTAATTGTAAATACAGCACCTGTGGCATTTGGCGCAATGGGTATTCCAATTATTGTTGCTGGTCAGGTTTCTGGTGTGGAAACGATGGAAATCAGTCAGATGGTTGGTCGTCAATTACCATTTATGGTGCCAATTGTGCTGTTCTGGATCATGGCGATTATGGACGGTTGGCGTGGTGTGAAAGAAACTTGGCCTGCTGTCATTGTTGGTGGTGGCTCCTTCGCACTTGCACAATATTTGACTTCAAACTTTGTGGGGCCAGAATTACCAGATATTACTGCATCAATTGCTTCTTTGGTTTCATTAACAATTTTATTGAAATATTGGCAGCCAAAGCATATTTTCCGTTTTGCAAATGAAGATGCCAGCATGGATGAGAATCTTGCTGCACAAAAACAACAGAAATATAGCCTTGCTCAAATAGCTAAAGCGTGGTCTCCATTTGCAATTTTAACTGTGATGGTCACTATATGGAGTGTAAAACCGTTTAAGGATTTATTTACCAAAGATGGTGCGCTACATGATTTAGTGATTTCAATCCAAGTGCCTTATTTGCATCAAATGATTCAAAAGATGCCACCTGTTGTTTCTGAAATGAAAGATTATGATGCAATTTATAAGTTTGATTGGTTCTCAGCCACAGGTACCGCAATTTTTATTGCAGCGATCATTACCATTATTTTCTTAAGAATGAAGCCAAAAGAAGCTGTTGTAACTTTTGGTGAAACGATTAATGAGTTAAAAATTCCAATTTATTCAATTGGTATGGTCTTGGCTTTCGCCTTTATTGCAAATTATTCAGGTATGTCTGCCACGCTTGCTTTGGCACTTGCACATACGGGTCAGGCATTTACATTCTTCTCTCCATTCTTAGGATGGTTGGGGGTATTCCTCACAGGTTCTGATACCTCTGCAAATGCTTTATTTGGCGCATTACAAGCCACGACTGCACAGCAAATTGGAGTTCCAGAAGTATTATTGGTGGCTGCAAATACCAGTGGTGGTGTGACAGGAAAAATGATTTCGCCTCAATCGATTGCAATAGCATGTGCGGCAGTGGGGCTTGTAGGTAAAGAATCTGATTTGTTCCGTTTTACGGTTAAACACAGTATAACGTTTACTATAATGATCGGTATTATCGTTACACTACAAGCTTATGTGTTCCCTTGGATGATTCCATGAGAATGAAGCATCGTTGAACCAACACAAAACTAAGGAAAGCAGATGAAAGTCTCTGACAAAGTGGTACAAAGCCTTCGTATGTTAATTGAAGAAAAAAACATGCAAGTCGGAGAACGTCTACCTGCTGAACGAAAATTGTGTGAACAACTCGGTGTATCCCGTTCCTCTTTAAGAGAAGCGATTTCACAACTGACCAGTACGGGTATGCTGGTCAGTAAAGTTGGAGCAGGGACGTATTTACAACAATTCCCTGTGAACTGGTCAAAATTTCAGATTGTTGAACCTTTAAGTAATTTGATTGATGAAGACCCTGCATATCGTTTTGATGTGCAAGAGGCTCGAACAATACTTGAGGGTGGTTCAGCTTGGTATGCTGCGCAACGTGCAACGCCTAAAGATCTAGCTCAGATTCGCGAATATTATGATCAGATTTCATATTTTCAGTCGATTGGCGATGATGAGCAGGCTTCTCTAGCAGATGCTAAATTCCATTTAGCGATTGCTGAAGCATCACACAATTTAGTATTGATTCAGATGATGCGGGGCGTTTTTGATCTGTTGCAATTTAACGTGCTACTGGGTAGACGTAAAGTGTATTCAGAAACACATCGTTTTGATCAATTGCATGATCAACATTTTAAAGTGATGGATGCAATTGAACGTCATGATCCCGATGCAGCAAGAGATGCAGTATGTGGACATATAGAATTTGTAGTACAGCAAGTACGTATGATTGATGAGGAAGAAGCCCGTCGTCAGCGTGCGAGTCGATTAAACAGGATATGAGCATGATTATTTCTTCTGCAAATGACTATCGTGAAGCCGCGCGACGTCGTTTACCACCATTTCTTTTTCATTACATTGATGGTGGTGCATATGCGGAATATACACTGAAACGAAATGTAGAAGATTTATCAAAAATTGCGTTAAGGCAACGTGTTTTAAATGACATGTCTCAGCTAAGTCTAGAAACAAAATTGTTTGATGAAACTTTATCAATGCCTGTTGCATTATCTCCTGTTGGATTAACAGGTATGTATGCACGTCGTGGTGAGGTTCAAGCTGCTATAGCGGCAGATAAAAAGGGCATTCCTTTTACATTATCTACAGTGTCAGTATGTCCGATTGAAGAAGTTGCACCAGCAATTAACCGCCCAATGTGGTTTCAGTTATATGTGCTGCGTGATCGTGGCTTTATGAAAAATGCTTTAGAGCGAGCCAAAGCTGCAGGTTGCTCAACCTTGGTGTTTACTGTTGATATGCCTGTACCAGGGGCGCGTTACCGTGATGCACATTCTGGCATGAGTGGTTCAAATGCAGCGATGCGTCGTTATATGCAGTCATGTTTTCATCCACATTGGGCTTGGAATGTCGGTTTACTGGGTCGTCCACATGATTTAGGAAATATTTCAAAATACTTAGGAAAGCCGACTGGACTTGAAGATTATATTGGTTGGTTGGGCAATAACTTTGACCCGTCTATTTCATGGAAAGACCTTGAGTGGATTCGTGAATTTTGGGATGGCCCAATGGTAATTAAAGGAATTCTTGACCCTGAAGATGCCAAAGATGCAGTTCGTTTCGGTGCCGATGGTATTGTTGTATCAAATCATGGTGGTCGTCAGTTAGATGGCGTCTTGTCATCTGCGCGCGCACTTCCGCCAATTGCAGATGCCGTCAAAGGCGATATTAAAATCCTTGCTGACTCTGGTATTCGTAATGGTTTGGACGTTGTACGTATGCTCGCATTGGGTGCAGATACCTGCATGCTGGGACGTGCCTTTGTTTATGCATTAGGGGCAGCGGGTGGTGCAGGCGTTTCAAATCTGCTTGAGTTAATTGATAAAGAAATGCGTGTCGCAATGACTTTGACGGGCGCCAAAACAATTGCAGACATAAGCGCCGATTGTTTAGTGAAGTTAGACAAAGGATTAGATGAATGATGTATTTTTGATAATTCATCAAGATAAATGACATTTTTAAATTTGATAGGTGCAAATGTCATCTGAAAAGCTTTCAGGTAGAACGACCTTATAACATGTTGTTTTTGCAAAGCATCAAATGAAAAGATGTGATTTAACAAGTTTTGTGGATAAGCGAGGTTTAAGCTACTTTTCATCAAAACAGTAGCTTGAACTGATCATTAATCCCTCAATACAAATAATATTGAAAAAAATGCTGTCGGAATGAATGCCTTATTGACTGAGATTAAATAAGGGTTCATCAATAGGATAGGGAAAATGCAATCTAATATTGATTCACAACAAACCATTCAGCAATTAATCAACATCGTCGGTCAGCAACACGTTTTAACTCATGATCATGCTACCCGCCTTTATCGTCAGGGTCGTCGTTATGGCTCAGGGCAAGTCTTGGCTGTTGTGGTTCCTGGAACTTTGTTTGAACAATGGCAAGTGTTACAAGCTGCTGTAAATGCGGACTGTATTGTGATTATGCAAGCTGCAAATACTGGCCTCACGGGTGGTTCAACACCTTTTGGTGATGATTACGACCGACCAGTTATTTTAATGAGTACACGTCGTTTGACTGGTATTCAAGTGATTAATCAAGGTCAGCAAGTGATTTGCCTACCTGGTGCAACCTTAGATCGTCTTGAAAAAGAGTTGGCACACTATAATCGTGAGCCGCATTCAGTAATTGGTTCATCTTGTATTGGTGCATCGGTTTTAGGTGGAATATGTAATAACTCTGGTGGGGCATTGGTTCGTCGAGGGCCTGCTTATACGGAGTTAGCGCTTTATGCACGGATAAATGAGTCTGGTGAATTAGTATTGGTCAATCATTTGGGTGTGAATCTGGGTGAAACACCTGAAGAAATTTTGACAAAACTTGAAAATAAAAAATATCAACTCAATGATATTATTAATAATTCTAGTTGTTGTGCTTCTGACCATCGTTATGCGCATGATGTTAAACAGGTCGATGAAAATACGCCTGCACGCTTTAATGCTGATCCATCACGTTTATTTGAAGCTTCAGGTTCTGCGGGTAAAGTCTGTGTCTTTGCAGTGCGTTTAGACACCTTTGAAAAAATTCCAAGTCAGGTATTTTATGTGGGAACCAACTCACATGCCGATTTGACTGAAATCCGCCGTTTCTTATTGAAAGATTTGCCGAGATTGCCGATTGCTGGTGAATATATTCATCGTGTTGCCTATGATATTGGTGCTGAATTTGGCAAAGATACCTTTATGTTTATCGAAAAATTTGGTACGGCAAAAGTGCCTGCTGCATTTGCGTTAAAAGATAAGGTAGACGGATATCTTGAAAAAATTGGTCTTCGCAGTTTGTCTGATAAAGTTTTGCAGATGGTGACGAAGTTGTTGCCAAATCATTTGCCAAAACGAATGAATACATTTCGTGATTTATATGAACATCATTTGATGATTCGTATCGAAAATCAGGATGTTGAACAAGTTGAACTCTTTTTAAATGAGTATTTCCAACATAAAACATCAGGCCATTTTTTCCGTTGTACAGATGAAGAAGGCCGAAAGGCATTTTTACACCGTTTCGCAGTGGCAGGTGCTGCCATTCGTTATCGTGATACACATCGTTCGGAAGTTGAGGACATTGTTGCGCTGGATATTGCTTTACGTCGTAACGATCGTGAATGGGTCGAAACTTTACCTAAAGAGATGGATGATTTGATTACCCATAAATTGTATTACGGGCATTTCCTCTGTCATGTGTTTCATCAAGATTATATTGTCAAAAAAGGTGTCGATCCTTTGGCGATGGAACATCAAATGTGGCATTTGCTAGATAGTCGTGGTGCAGAATATCCAGCGGAGCACAATGTCGGGCATTTATATATTGCAAAGCCTACTTTAAAAAATCATTATCAAAAACTTGATCCAACCAATAGTTTTAATGTTGGGATTGGGCAGACCAGTAAATTAAAGTACTGGAAATGATGATGTTGAGCCGTTTTAATTTAACTTGCTCATGCTGATTGATCAAATCAGCAGTCTTTAAAAAAAGTAATAAATGAAGAACTGATTTATTTGATTAACATAGCCATGCTAAAAAACATGGCTATTTTTTATTTCGGTTCGCCAAATTTGGAAGAAATAAACCCAAGAACAAAAGCACTAATCAAGAAGGTAATACCAGCATAGAGTGCGGATTGTGTCGTAAACCATACTGCAATGGTTAAGATTGCAACGATAGCTGTGCAAATCCAAATCGCCAAACCAGAAGTTTCTAAAGAGTGTTGTTGAGATTGAGCATGGTTGCTTTGTTCAACTGTTGATTGGTTTTCTGTGGTGGTTAAATTGAGAATAGGGGTATGCAGATTGACACCATAAAAGAAATAAGGATGATCATCAAAACGCGCAAGTTCAATACGTTGCATTTCGATAAAAGAGTGCTGCTGTGAATCATCTTGTGCTTTGTTTTCGATGTGTTGTAGCAATTGGGTTAAGAAATAAGCATCATTTAAATCCAAAGGTAAACCACTGGTCCGCAATAGAATGTACTCAGGATAATGTTGTTCGATTAAAGATTTAAAATCATCAAAATGGTAGATATTTTCTGTACCAAAAATTTCTATAAATAAGGGTTTTCGAGCTGCTAAATTGAGAAGTGCTTGTTGTTGGTCAATGACTAAATAAGCATACTGACTCTCCCCAAAATCTTCTTGGCGTTCTTCAAGATCAACTTGATTGCGATCATCGTTGATATCAAGATCATCTATATATCTAGTCCAGAAAATATTCTCTTGCTTAAACAGCATAAACCATAAAATTGGAATAAACGCATTTGCTTCAAGTTCAAAAGATGCGCTTTGAAAAAACTCAGCCCATTGATTTTGACTACCTCTTGGCATACGGCTAAAGGTAGAACTGGTTAAAAATACTGGGTGGCTCATAACGTTGATGCCTTTTCTTATTTACTTTTATTCAGCAGTTATATTGCAAAATAACGAAAATTGACACAGAAGATTGTTATAAAACTGTATAACACTTTTCTTTTATGAATCATATCAAGATGTGTTACTTCTCGCTATGCGTAAGACAGTTAGAATTGACACTATATACGATGAAAATATCAAAAATTGCCATCAAAAAAAAATTAAAACTCGATAAAGTAGTATGCAACAAGTTGCAAAGCCAAACTTAAAGGATTCATCATGTCAAATAGCTATGCAAATATCTTAAAACCACTCCATCTGGGATTTACGACCATTAAAAATCGTGTCGTGATGGGCTCAATGCACACGGGTTTAGAAGATCGTTTTTATAACTATCCAAAACTTGCTGCATATTTTGGAGAACGTGCCAAAGGTGGTGTTGGGCTAATTATTACAGGGGGGATTTCCCCAAACCGCCAAGGTTGGTTACTCCCCGCTGGTGGTACGATGAATACTTTAGGTGATATTGCACCACATCGTTTAGTCACACATGCGGTACATAAGCATGGTGCAAAAATTCTGATGCAAATTCTGCATGCAGGGCGTTATGGTTATCAGCCATTCGTTGTGTCTTCAAGCCCAATTAAATCGCCGATTTCGATGTTTAAACCACGTCAGATGAGTGACAAACTGATACTTGAAACCATTCAAGATTATGCTGAAACAGCTAGTCTGGCAAAAAAGGCCGGTTATGATGGCGTAGAGATTATGGGTTCAGAAGGCTATTTGCTGAATCAATTTTTAAGTCGTCATGTTAACCAACGTGAAGACCGTTGGGGTGGGCCAATTGAAAATCGTATGCGCTTAGCGGTAGAAATTGTAAAAGCGATTCGTGCTAAAGTTGGTGAAAAGTTTATTATTTGTTTCCGTTTGTCGATGCTCGATTTAGTTCATGATGGTAATACCATGGACGAGGTGATCACTGTTGCACAGGCATTGGAAAAAGCAGGTATTACTTTGCTCAATACAGGGATTGGTTGGCATGAGGCACGTGTACCCACCATTGTCACTTCTGTTCCACGCGCTGCATTTGTAGATTACACAGCAGAAGTGAAAAAGCATGTGGCTGTACCTGTCATTGCTTCTAATCGAATTAATATGCCTGATACTGCTGAAGAAATTTTGGCAACAGGTAAAGCTGATATGGTGCAAATGGCGCGCCCATTATTGGCAGATGCTTTTTGGGTAAGTAAAACCGCAACCAATCGTGTTGATGAAATCAATACTTGTATTGCGTGTAATCAAGCCTGTTTAGATCATAGTTTTCAAAATAAGCGTGCAAGTTGCTTGGTGAACCCACGAGCAGCACATGAAACTGAACTGGTTTATCTCAAAACAAAAAAGCCGAAGAAAATTGCAGTTGTAGGTGGTGGTGTTGCAGGAATGTCTGCAGCCACTATAGCTGCAAGTCGTGGACATCAAGTAACTTTGTTTGAAGCCTCTACTGAGGTCGGTGGACAGTTTAACCTCGCTAAAGTTGTGCCCGGTAAAGAAGAGTTCCATGAAACCATACGTTATTTTAAAGTTCAGATCGAAAAAACTGGTGTAGATTTACGTTTAAATACCAAAGTGAATCGTGAGCAATTAGAGCGTGAAGGTTTTGACGATGTGGTGATCGCAACAGGTGTGATTCCACGTGGTTTAAATATTGAGGGCAGTAACGCACCGCAAGTGTTGTCTTATGCTCAAGTATTACGTGGCGCACCTGTCGGCAATAGAGTTGCTGTTGTCGGTGCAGGTGGTATTGGATTTGATGTATCTGAATACTTGTTAAAACCTGAGCATCAGCCGCAACCACAACCTTTGGCAGATTGGCAACGTGAGTGGGGCGTAGACCCAAATCCGAACTATATGACTGAAGGTGGCTTTGTTCCTGCTGAAGTAGAGCAACCGGTTCGTCAAATATATTTGATGCAACGTAAAACCACACCTCTTGGTATTGGTTTAGGTAAAACCTCTGGTTGGGTACACCGTGCACAATTGAAAAAACATGCAGTAAGAATGATGCGTGGTGTGCAATATAAGTCTGTAACCAATGAAGGATTATGGATTGAAAGCAATGGTCATGATCAATTGTTACGAGTCGATACGATTGTGGTGTGTGCAGGTCAGGAATCCGTTAAGGATTTAATGCCTCTAGAGGGGGAGTCAACTTTAGCAAATTACCATATTATCGGTGGTGCAAAATTGGCTGGTGAGCTTGATGCCAAGCGTGCGATTCGTGAAGGTGCTGAAATAGCAGCTAAACTTTAATCAAAATCATCTATTTTGATGAAACAATATGCATTTGAATGGTTTAAGTCTATTTTTTTCTTGTCAGAATTGGAAAAGCTTAGTATTCTTGCGCACATGGAAGCGTGGCAGAGCGGTTTAATGCACCGGTCTTGAAAACCGACGAGGGTGTGAGTCCTCCGTGAGTTCGAATCTCACCGCTTCCGCCAAATATTTTAAAAGGCCCTTGTTTTTACAAGGGCCTTTTTTTTATGTGTATTTTTTTCTCACACTGTAACTCACATAAAATTTTAGATTAGATGACATTAATTGGGTGTATTTAGGGCATTGTAGGAATAGTCACTCATTTAGTTTAAATTTCTACAAGCTCATAAAATGACGTTCATCAAATAAAAAATCCCAATTAGTGACTCAGGGGCTATGGATTGATCCTAAACGAAAAAATGGACATATAGTCGCTTTAAAGCTAATGTAATATTAACTTTGGAGATGTAAAAATGGCTAAATGCTTTAGTCGTGAAGTTAAACACTAAGCAATAGATTATGCGCTTTCGAATTTATATGTGTCTGTAGTTGCAATCGGCCAGAAATCAGGGGGAAGCTATTTAACATTAGACAATTTGAAAACTTATTTAAATTACAATAGGTCGGTGTTTGGTGAAAATCTCTGCTGATGCAAAAACAGCTGTTTGTGCATCCACATCAAGTTTTAAATCATTCACTAGTACAGGCTTTACTAAATAGTATGTGATTGATAGTGGAAGCAATTTTTCTATTTCTAATTTTCTTATTAATAACATAAATTATCTGTGTGCTTTATAAAATGAATTTTAAGGTAATTCTTGTTGGCCAATTCTATTTTGTTTCATGCTATGGAATCGCTTTGAAGAACTTTGATAAAGGATTAAATAATCCGTCTCAGCCATACAATGAAATTGATTCTAAAATATTAAGTGAAAATATAAATAAACCAATTCCAAACAGTCATGATGATTAATTTAATGCATTGATATCACAACAGAATGGGCATATTTTATCCCAAGCAACAATAGATAAAATAAAAATGGTACTCAAGCAAATGCCTAATCAGGAGGGTGCACACTATTTGTCGAAAGCATTTCCTTTAAACAATTTTAGTTCTATTCAAAATAAAAAACAGTTTTCAGAAAGGCTATTAGAAGTACTCACGAGTGAAGCTAGTGTTTCTAAAGAAGATATATAAGGTAAACTCATTTTATCTAGAAATCAAAGTAATAACTCACAGTCTGTGCACATGTCGGAAGTTTATAAGAATCAACTAATCATTGCTTACTTCGATACATTAGGGAAACTATCGAAAATTGATCAGGTTTTGTGAAATGAGTGAATAAGTATAATTATTTACGCTTCAGCCTGTAAATCCTCAAAGTGATCAAAACTGGGTGAGTTATGTTCTATTTGATGGTTAGAAAACGGGTGATTATGCGATTCAGTAGTATCAGGTTGATGATATGTTAACTCCTATTGCTCAAGCCTATTATTCGATTGGACAAGTGTTGGATTAATTTAAAATCCAAAAAAGAGCACTCTTTATTTTATTTAAAATATTGAATTTATATATATTTTTATTTAGAAATTATATTCTTAATTTTTATTATTGAAATTGATTAGAATTATACACGGCGTCCTATTTACAAAACGTAATAATTTAAACATAATTAAATGTGAAACTCATCACAATCACTATTGACATGAATAATTTTAAATTTAATAAACTTACTTTGTGTGTTTTTTTTACGATTTTAGCAACAACAATACAAGCTGCAGAACCACAGCCGCGTCCAGATTTAGAATTAGATGCTGTTCAGCGCCAGCAACAACGTGATGAAGCATTACAAAAGCAATTACAGCCCGAAGCTATAGTGCAAACGGGATTAGAAAAACAACTTCAAACCCAAACACAACTGCACTATCTAAAATCAAACAGTGAAGATGTATGTTTTGAAATTAAAAAATTTGTGTTGATGGGAGAGGATGCGCATCAATTTACTTTTGCTATGCGCTCTGTCACGCAAGGTGAACATAATCTCATTGGCCGATGTATTGGGGTACAAGGCTTAAACCAAGCCTTAGATCTGATTCAAAACAGTATTATTAGTCATGGTTATGTCACCACCCGCATGCTGCTCCCTCAACAAAATATTGCTTCGGGTGAGATTAAACTACAAGTGATTGCTGGGAAAGTAGATCAAATTCAATTTGTTCAAGGGACGTCTAAGCGTGCTCACAAATTTAACGCCTTGCCTGTTCGATCGGGAGATATTTTAAATATTCGGGATATTGAACAAGGCTTAGAAAACTTTAAACGTGTGCCGACTGTTGAGGCAGACTTTAAAATCAAGCCCTCAGAACAACGTAATCAACCTGGCTATAGTGATTTAGAACTGGCATGGCAACAAACAAAACCCTACCGGATTCATTTAGGTGTTGATGATGCAGGCTCAGATTCAACTGGGAAGTATCAAGGTACAGCAACCTTATCTTTAGACCATCTGTTTACTGCAAATGACCTGTTTTATGGTAGTTATAACCATGATTTGGGCGGAGGAGATCAAGGTAAACGAGGGACAGATGGCTATTACTTAAGTTATAGCATTCCACTCAAATATTGGTTACTTAGCACCAGTTATAGTCAGTCTGATTATAACCAAACGGTTGCAGGTGATAGCCAAAGCTATAACTATAGCGGCAAAAGCAAACTGATCGGGGCTGATTTATCTCGGGTACTTTATCGTGATGCCAAACGAAAAACTACAGCCAGTGTAGGAGGCTGGTATCGGGAATCACAAAACTTTATCAATGATGTAGAAATTGAAGTACAACGTCGAAAAACCGGCGGCTGGAAAGCCAGTTTGGATCATATAGAATATCTAGCCAATGCGACATTAACAGGCAATTTAACCTATAAAAGAGGCACAGGTGCATTTAATGCAATGCATGCACCTGAAGAAGAGTTTGGCGAAGCCTATACCCATGTCGGTATTTTACAAGCCAATGCCGGTCTGCAAGTGCCATTTAAAGTCGGCAATCAATCGCTACAGTATCTTGCTGAATGGCGAACACAGTACAGTAAAAAACCATTGACCCCTCAAGATCGATTCTCGATTGGGAATCGCTATACGGTAAGAGGGTTTGATGGTGAACAGACCTTATTGGCAGATAATGGATTTTTAGTCCGTAATGAAATCAGTGGCTCGATGTTTAAGCTTCCGATGCAATGGTACACCGGAATTGACTATGGTGAAGTGGGGGGTAAAACCGCACATGAGCCAAATCCATTGCTGGGAACAAGTTTAATGGGTGCTGCCTTTGGATTACGTGGGCAAGTCTTAAAATCGGTCAATTATGACGTTTTTGTTGGGACGCCGTTAAAAAAACCAGACCACTTTAAAACAGACAATGTGACGACAGGATTTAGCCTGAACTGGATGTATTAATCCATTACATTCAATGTCCATATGCAACATTCAATCTTGAAAAAATATTAAAACATTTAGGTAAAACATTATGAATAAGAATCGTTATCGCGTTATTTTTAGCCAAGCACGTGGCATGTTTATTGCGGTTGCTGAGATTGTAAAAAGCCGTACCAAAACAGCGGGGCAATCACATGCTGTTGGTGAAATCGAGATAGAGGATGTCACGGGAGCATCTTCAATCACTTATAAAAAACTCAATCCTGTTAATTTTGCTGTGGTGAGCCTATTGGGTGCAGCAATTTACACCTTGCCGATGGCGACGATTGCTGAAAGTCAAATTGTGGCAGATCGATCAGCACCAAACTCACAACAAGCCACCATTCTCAACAGCAGCAATGGCTTGACCCAAGTCAATATTCAAACCCCAAGTGCCGGTGGTGTCTCTCGCAATACCTATAGCCAATTTGATGTGGGGCAGGAAGGTGCGATTTTAAATAATGCACGAAATAATACCCAAACCCAATTGGGTGGCTGGGTACAAGGTAATCCATGGCTCGCCAAAGGTGAAGCCAAGGTCATCCTGAATGAAGTGAACAGCAGTAATCCGAGTCAATTAAAGGGCTATTTGGAGGTTGCGGGTAAACAAGCGCAAGTGGTGATTGCCAATCCATCTGGTTTAGTCTGTGATGGCTGTGGGGTGATTAACGCAGATCGTTTTACCTTAACCACAGGTCAAGCAGTAATGCATCAAGGTTATCTTGATTCATTCCGAGTACGTGAAGGGCAAGTTACGATTGAAGGGAAAGGCTTAAATGGAAGCTTAACCCCTTATACCGATATTTATACACGTGCTTTAAATGTCAATGCGGGTCTATATGCCAATGAGCTAAAAACCGTGTTGGGTCAAAACGACATCAATGTTCAAGATCCAAACTCAGCAAAAATTAGTGCAACAACAAGTACCCCATCTTCACCTACACCGAGCTTTGCCCTTGATGTTGGAAAATTAGGTGGCATGTATGCTGGAAAAATCTATTTGGTCGGTACTGAAAAAGGTTTAGGGGTACGTAATGCAGGGTCACTCAATGCTTTGAGCGGTCAAATGCATTTAAATGCCAATGGTGATTTAACCAATACAGGCAATATGATTGCCAATAAAGATCAAATTCTAATTCAGGCAAGCAATGTAAAAAACAGCGGTAATATCAGTAGTACACAACAACAAATACAGATTCAAGCCGACAATATTCAAAACACTGGGCTGATTGCGACTCGTGATGAAATTAAACTCAATGCTCAAGGCAAGATTGATAATAATGAGGGAGTGATCAACGCGGGACGAATTGATTTTACTGCACAAAACTTAACCAATAATAAAGGTAAAATCGAGCAAACAGGTCAGCAACAACTCAACATTGCTGCAAAAAACTTAGACAATACTCAGGGCTTAATTGGTCAGGCAACCGTCGATCCTAGCGGGACAGGGCAAACACCAGGTGGAACCACATCGCCAAGTGTGACTGATCCTGAGCAACAGTCTTCAGCGCAAGACTCAAGTACGGTTGAAGTTGCACCCACAGACCTGACACCAAAAACTTTTGAAGCAGGAAATATTCAGATTGCTCAAGATATTGCCAATGTAGAAGGTGCAATTGTCAACAATGCTGAAATCAATCTTAGAGTTGAAGGCAGTATTAAAAACAATGGTGGTGAAATTCAACTGCCTGAATTGCAATTTAATGGGCAATACTTTGACAACCAACAAGGTAAACTCACTGCGAATGTGGTGAATATCACTGCACAACAGGTGGATAATCAAAAAGGTGTAATTAATGCCAATCAAAGCTTTGATTTAACCGCACAACAATTAAATAACGATCAAGGCCGTTTACAAAGCGCCAAGACATTCAATTTAAATTCAGCTGAGATTGATAATCGCCAAGGTCAAATACTTGCTGCGGATGCATTAACTCTAAATTCTGCAAATACCAATAATACCCGAGGCATCATTGGTTCAGTCAATGCGGATGCCAAGCTGTCTATTCAAACTTTAGACAATCGTAAAGGGGAGATTTCAGCACAGAATGTACACCTGACGGGTCAGAGTTTAAACAATCAACAGGGTACAATTCAATCCAAAACAGCAGCTCTAAACATCAATATTGATCAAATTGATAATGGTACGACGCAAGCTTCAGCAGGGAATCTGATTGCTGGGCAAAATCTAAAATTGAATGCCCAGCAATTACAAAGTACTGGGCAAATCTATGCAGGCAATACGGCTGATTTAACAGTGAATCAGTTACAACAGCATGGTCAATTGGCAGCACAGAACAAAATCAAGGTTCAAGCAAATGCCATTGTCAGTGATAAAAATGCAGTATGGGTCGCAGGTCTTGATCAAGACGGGAAACTAAGCAATACAGATGCCACACTGAATATTGATGCGCAACAGGTTCAGCTGGCAGGGAAAATTTTGGCAGGTGCTGAGTTGCAAATTAAAGCAGCTCAAACAGCAGACTTAAGTCAAAGTGAAAGCCAAGCCAAAAATATAAACATTGCTACAACCCAACTGAATACCAACAATGCAAAAATTATTGCAGATGAGCAACTGGATTTAACCGCAACAGAAAGTATTGTCAATGAAAAAGGGCAATATAGTGCAAAACAGGTCAATCTTAATACAGCACAGTTGAATAACAACCAAGGTTTAATTCAACACACAGGTAAAAATGATTTTATTCTGGATGTCGCAAATCAGATTGATAACAATGCAGGGCAGATTATCAGTAATGCTACAGGTACTGTAATCAAGACCAATACACTGAACTCTGTTGCAGGTGAGATTTTACATGCAGGTGATCAACAGTTAAAAATCACAGCACAAAACCTACAAGGACAACAAGGCAAAATCCAAAGTAATAGCCATCTACAACTCGATCTAGGCATTGCTAATTTAGACCAAGCGCTTACATCTGCACAAAATATTGATTTGAATGCAACTGAACTGAGCCATCAACAAGGACAATTGCTTCAAAGTGATGCTAATGGGCAGTTGAAAGTGAATGTTGCACAAACATTGAATAATAGCTCAGGTGTGATTAGTGCTGCTGGTAGCGCTCAGCTGAAAGTTACTCAACTGAATAACAGTGCAGCTAAGCTTCTTGTAGATAAACAACTTGGGATAAAAGCTGATGATATCAACAATACACAAGGTACTGTATATACAGACGATTCGCTTAGTATCATTGCAAAACATGGCATTAATAATCAGCAAGGTATCTTAGCAGCCAAACAAGCGGTATACGTAAAGGCACAATCATTAAATAATACAGAGGGTACAGTTCAATCCGAACAGTCAAATCTTGATCTCAGTATCAGTGGAGCGCTGGATAATCAACGTGGAAAACTGCTGTCTAATCAAGATATCAGTATTCAAAGTCTAAGTTTAAACAATGCATCTGGAACAATTTTTTCTAATCAAGGCTTAAACTTAGATGTAGACGGGGGAATTGAAAATCAGTCTGGTACAATTGCTGCCAATAACAATATCTCAGTTAATGCTCAATCATTAGATAATACTTCAGGGCAAATACGCTCTGAAAAACAACATTTAAATATTATTACTCAGCAATATTTAAACAATGATTCAGGCGTTATTGTGGCAGCAAAAAATGTTGCGATCACTGCACAGGATCTATCTTCTCAAAATGGACAAATTCAAGCAGGTCAACATGCTGATTTAACCGTTCAATCTTTGGATAATACTGCTGGTACACTCTATGCAGATGGTCAATTAAAATTAAATGCTTTAGCGCATATTAACAATCAAGATGGTGTGATCGCGGCTAACCAAGGATTTAATTTAAATGCAGCTTCATTATCAAATAATGCTGGTAAATTAATTGCACAGCAATCTGCAATGCAGCTCGATATTGCCAACGAATTAAGCAATATCAAAGGCGAGATTTCAGCCGCGCAAGACTTAACAATGAATAGTGGTCATTGGAATAATGTTGAAGGTAAAGCTGTAGCGGGTCAAAAATTACACCTAAATACCGCTACATTAGACAATCATCTTGGTGTGATTTATGCACAAGACCAGTCTAAGATTGTAGCCACTGGTCAAGTGAATAATACTTCAGGGGTTATTGCGTCTAAACAGATTGATTTAACCTCACAGTCATTGCTTAATGATTTGGGTAAAATCAGAGCAGAACAAGGTTCGTTAAATTTATCTGTAAACAATGAGCTGAGTAATCTGTCAGGTGAAATATTTGCACAACAAGAAGCAAATTTAAAAGCGCAGCAAATCAATAATCAAAAAGGTAAAATACAGAGTATTTTAAAAACCAAGATTGAAACAAACACTTTAGATAATCAATCTGGAACAATTTATAGCCAAGATCAACTACAACTGTTGGCACAGTCAGCAATTCAAAATCAGCAAGGTATAATCGCTGCACAAAAAGATCTACAGATAAACAGTACAGATTTAAATAATGAGCAAGGTATTATTCAATCAGAACAGGGACGCGCAGATTTAACTGTACAAGGTGCATTGAATAATCATCAGGGCGAATTATTTGCAAGTAAAGGATTAAATGTTGTTGCTCAAGGGATTGATAATCGCTTAGGGCAAATCTCATCGTTAGAAAAATTGAATTTAGACAGTCAATTACAAACATTGAATAATGAATCAGGTAAAATTTTAGCAGATCAAATTTTGCTAAAAACTGGCTTGCTTAATAATAATTCAGGTTTGATCCAATCTAATTCTGAATTAAGCATCGATACCAATCAGCATGATTTGTTGAATCAAAATTCTGGTGCTCGTGGTGGAATACTCAGCCAAGGAAAACTTAATTTAACCCATGTCCAACAGTTATTAAATGATAACGGCATTCTTGCTTCAGCAGATGATGTAGAAATCAGCGCACAGCAATTATCCAATCAAAAAGGACAAATCAATAGTCAAGGCAATCTAACAATTGCTCAACAACAGTCAGGTGGGGTGCTGAATAACCAAGGTCAAATTCAAGCATTAAAAAATATTCAAATTCATACCGACCAATTGAACAACAGTGGTCAAGGCAGTCATATTGTTGCTGCTGAGGATTTATCAATCCAAGCGCAAGTGATCGACAATCGACAAAATTTAGATGATACGATTTTGGGTGGTTTAGATGCTCAAAATATCCAATTAAATGCACGTGAGTTAAATAACCAATCTGGTGGAATTAGAGCAAGCAAAGATGCATCACTTTTGATTCAGCAGAACTTTGATAATCAACAAGGCAGTGTGACCAGCCTAGGGACATTATTGATTGGCGATTCTCAAAAAACCTTAAATATTAAGAATACTCAAGGGGAACTCATCGCGCAAAATCGGTTAGCAATCAGTGCGAACAATTTAATCAATCAAGGTAAAATCATTAGCCTTGGTGATGCTGAATTGAATTTAAAGCAAAGTTATACACATCAGCAAGGTGATGAGCTGAGTGCCAATGGTTTACTCAAGATCGATAGCGAACACGATTTCATCAATCAATCTGTCCTAAGTGCAGGCAAAGGCCTTACTGTAAATGCTCAGAATATTTTAAATCAAACTGGGGCGAGTATTAGCAGTATTGAAACGCATTTAATCGCCAACGATGTGCTACATAATCAAGGTTTAATTAATGGTGAGTTAACCCACTTAAAAGCAAACTTAGTCTGGAATGATGGTGCTAAAATTTATGGTGATCATATTGCTATACAAGCACAGACCTTAAATAACAAATCGAACGGCTCTTGCGTCGGGACAGAGCAGTGCTCTGCTAGTCCTTCCTCAGGCGCAGTTATTGCTTCACGTGGAGATATTGATTTAGGGATTGATATTTTAAATAACCAAGCAGGAGGTTTGATCAATAGTGACTCAAAAGACAATGCTTGGATATTGAGTATGGGGCAATTAAATGTTGGGGGCTCACTGGATGGTAATTATCAAGCACAAGGTCAAGCCCAACTGATTAATAATCGTAGTGCAACCATTGAGTCTCAAGGCAATATGCGACTCACTGCAAAAGAAATTCAAAATTTAAATGATAATTTTTCAGTACATCAAGTATTAGAGTCTTCCAAATTTGTACATAGTTATGAGGATAATCGACATCCTGGGATTGATGTTGCAGATTTGCTTGTTGAGCTGGAGAGAGACGGTGGTTTTTACTGGCTTGTGTTAAGTGATGGGCGACGTTTACGTACCTATAATATTTTTGAATATAATAAAGAAACCTATGTTCCCGAAGTATTAACCAGTACCCCTGGGCAAATATTGAGTGGGGGCAATATGTTGCTTCAATCTGATCATATCGTAAATGATCAGAGCCAAATACTTGCAGCAGGCGTATTAAAGGTAGAAGGAACTGATATTGATAACAAAGCCTATTTAGCAAATAAACTCATTCAATTTAAAAATCCAAAAAAATGGTTTTATGATTCTGGTCGAAAGAGTTCAATGGCCTATACGCCTGCTGATGAGACAGAGCCATATCAGTTAAGTGGCCTTTATGGTGGCAATAAAGTTATTGCTGTTCCAACGACAGAGATTAAAGACAAGACCAATGACACTGTTCAAGTGGATGTAACAGGTTCCAAACAAGCGCAAGCACTTGAATATGAAAAACAACAGGCTCAACAAAAGCAAGTTGCAGTGGATGCTGGACAACAGGTCAACGTTAAACAATCAGAAAATGCACAAAATCAGCAGATTGGTGAGCTTGATCCGAATGGTTCACAACAGCAAGTCCAACCAAATGAAAATCAAAAAGTTGATTCAGCTCAACAGCTAAATGCTTTAGACAAGCAGGTGTCTGGGGTAGACAAAGCATCTGACTATGAAGTGCGTAGTGTAGAACAAAAGACAATTACCTTGCCAAGTAATGCGTTGTATAGCACAACCAAAGATAGCCAAGCGCAGTATTTGGTAGAAACTGATCCAGCATTTAGCCAATATAAAAAATGGCTATCATCCGATTACATGCTGAGTGCACTTGGTTTAGATCCAGCAAATCAACAAAAACGACTAGGTGATGGTTTTTATGAGCAACGTTTGGTGCAAGATCAAATTGCACAATTGACAGGGCATCGTTTTTTATCTGGTTATGGTAGTGATGAAGAGCAATATAAAGCTTTAATGAACAACGGCTTAACCTTTGCTAAAAGTTATAATTTACGTCCTGGAATTGCTTTAACTGCTGCCCAGATTGCACAGCTCACCAGTGATATTGTGTGGTTAGAAGAAAAAACCATCACATTGGCAGATGGGACAAGTAGTAAAGTATTGGTTCCACAAGTTTATGTTCGAGCAAGACCTGGTGATTTAAAAGGTGATGGTACTTTGATCAGTGCTGATCAAGTGCAACTGAATATGAACGGTGATGTGCTTAATCAAGCGACGATCGCTGGACGTGAAGCACTCATCATCAATGCAAATAATGTCAACCAATTGGCTGGACGAATGGAAGCCAATCGTGTTGGGATTAAAACGCAAAATGATTTAAACAATATTGGCAGTCAGATTGTTGCAAAAGAAGCAGCATCTTTTGATATTGGCGGAAATTTAAATGTAAATAGTACATTGACCAGTAATAATAAACAAAAAGGCCGGAGTAATTATGGTTTTACCGCTATAGATCGCAAAGCAGGGATCTATGTGGGTAATAACCAGACTAGCTCAGTGGAAGGTAGTGATAATTTAAAAACGACTTTAAATATCAAAGTGGCTGGTAATACCACATTGAAAGGCGCAGAAATTTTAAATAGCAATGGTTCAACCATTCTACAAACGCAAGGGGATGTAAATTTAGCGACATTACAAACAGAGCGGATTAACAATAGTTATAAAAATAATAAAAATTATGACTTTAGTACAACGCAACAAGATGTAGGTAATCAAATCGTTGCAAAAGGCGACTTAACCCTGACTGGGAAAAATATTGATATTACAGGTTCTCAGGTCAGTAGTGTGCTAGGTCGGACGACTTTAAGTGCTGATGAACAACTCAATATTCAAGAAGGGCGTGCTCGTAGTACAGTTGAACATGCAGATGAAGTCAAGAAAAAGAGCTTTTTAAGCAGTAAAACAACCCAAACTTACCGAAAAGATAAGTCAGATGAGGGCATAGCCAGTACTGTTGATGGTAAGCAAGTCATTTTAGATGCTAAAAATATCAAGATACAAGGCAGTGAAATAATTTCAGATGAATTAACGCAAATTCAGGCCAAAGAAAATGTCAGTATTGTAGGTGCTGAAAACCAATACCTAAATGAGTCAGAAAAGCGTGTTAAAAAATCTGGTTTTACTGCAAGCCTCTCAGGTGGTGTAGCCAGTATTGGTTATGGTAAATCAAATGTAAAAGCTCAGCAGGATAATCAATCAACTGAGTTACTGCAAAGTAAAATTATAAGTACGCAAGGAAATACCAATATTCTAGCAGGCAAGGATTTGACAGCGGAAGCCGCTATTTTGGGTGCAGGCAAAGACCTGAATCTACAAGCTGCTAATGTTAGTCTAAATGCAGGATATGAAAGTAGTAAGCAACATACAAAGGTACAGAGTAAAAACTCAGGTTTTTCAGTTGGGTTGACTTATTCACCTGGTACAGCAGCGGTTTCAACATATAAGAAAAATGCCGATAATGGTCAATTTAGTGATAGTGCTGTAGGTCAGGTGATGTCACGAGCGGATGCTGTTGATAAAGCATTGATGGCCGCACAAACACCTATTGTGCTGACTGCAGGAAATCAAAAATCCAATCAAAGTAGTAACTATACAAATACTCAAGCCGTTGTGACTCAAGCAGAAGCGAAAGGTAATTTAAATATCATTGCAACAGGCGGAAATATTAATAGCCAAGGTGCACAACTCGCTGTTGAAGGTGATGCACTATTACATGCAAAAGATAACATTAACTTGAACTATGTGACTGATCGTCAAGATCAGACTGCAAATAGTAAACAAAGTGGATTTAGTGTTGACACACGAAATTGGGCGGCGCCTGCAGGTGTTTATAATAATAAAGACAAAGGTCAAGGAAATGTAGATAAAGTTACAGGTACCCAACTTTCTGTGGGTGGAAAAACCACATTACAAACAGAAAAAGGTGACATCAATATCCTTGGCAGTTCAGTCGCTTCACAAGGTGATGTGAAGATCAATGCTGCGAATGATGTCAATATTAAATCAGCACAGAGTAGTCAAAGCCAAAGTCAAAGTAATTCAAATAAAGGCATTGGTAGTGCTCAGATTTCAGATACTGAACAATTTTATGGCTATATGAAGGGTAAAAACCAAAGCAATAGTCAAAGTATTGAACAGCAACGTAGCCAAGTCGGAAGTTTAGAGGGCAATGTTAATATTCAGGCAGGCAATCACTATAATCAGCAAGTTGCAGATATTGTTGCCAATAAAGATATCAATATTACTGCAAAACAAATTAGTGTATTGGATGATTACAATACTGGAAGTTCAGACAGTTCATCGAAAGATTTAAAAGTCGGTGTATTTAAACGTGTCAGTTCACCAATTTTAGATTTGCTTGGTTCGGCAGACAAAGCCACTAAAGGCAATGCCGCAGATGACCGTACTCAGGCTTTACAGGGATTGGCAGCGGGTGCGCAAGCCTATCAAAGTTATAGTGACATTAAAGGCGGTTCAGTTGCTAAAGCAGAGGCTGGTATAGGTTTTAGTACCAGTAAAAATCAACAAAGCAATAGTTATGCGACGTCACAACAGAACCAGATCAGCGCGGGTGGTAATGTTAATCTCACCAGTACAGCAGGTGATATTCATTTACAGAATACTCAAGTCAAAGCGAAAGAAACAATAAGCTTAGATTCGGCTAAAAATATTCTTTTAGAATCAGGACAAAGCCAAGAAAAGGCTCAGGGTAAAAATAGTAATGCTGGTTTAAGTGTCGGTGTCGGTGCATCGGTAGGGGCGCAGACGGGTGTTTATATCTATGGCGAGGCAGGCTATGGTAAAGGCAGTAATCGAGCAGATAATAATACTCATAACATGACGACTCTCGAATCAGACAAACTGATTCTAAAGAGTAAAGGAGATACCACACTCAATGGCGCTCAGGCTAATGCTCAACGCATAGATGCAGATGTTGGTGGTAAGTTAAGTGTGATCAGTACACAAGACACGGTTGACCAAAAGATTGACCAAACCAACGTTGGTGGACGCGTACAAGCTTCATTGGGAACAGCATGGCAAGCGTCAGGGAACGTATCGAGCAGCAAAGCGCAAGGGACATCAAACAGTGTAAATCAACAAACAGGCTTATTTGCAGGTGATGGTGGCTACCATATCAAAGCAGATCAAGTTGATCTACAAGGTGGAGCGATTGTATCGACAGCGAAGAAAGAAAATAACGATTTAACGGCGAATCGTTTGACGTTTAGCGATATCAAAAATAACAGTAGTTATGATGCGACTTCGGTGAGTTTATCTGGTGGAACACGCTTTGGAGAAGAAACCAAAACAGATAATCAGGGAAATAAATATACCAATAACGTCAATTGGCGAGATAGCACGACTTTTAGCCCAAGCTTACCACAGCATGAATCTGACAAAGACAGTAGTGTCACTCGTTCAACCTTAAGCGAAGGTAATATCACGATTGGTGGTCAAGCAACAACGACTACAGCGTTAGGGATCCATAGTGATGCGAGTACAGCACATAGAAGTGTAGACACATTACCAAATCTACAAGAGATTATCGACAAGCAAAAAACTGTAGCAGATGCGACTTCAACCATTGTGGCAGCAACAAGAACCTATAGTCAAAATCAGCAAAAACAAGCGGAACAAGAGAAGAAAAACACTGAACAGACAGCGATAGCAGAACTACAAGCCAAAGGTGGAGAAGATTGGAATAAGTATCAAAACTCAAACAATGAAGCTGAAAAACAAGAACTTCTGAAAAATAATTCGCCTAGTTATAAACAAGCTTCAGAAACAGCCCAAGATTGGGGTATGGGTGGAGATAAGAGTCGAGCAGTCAATGCGGTAGCTATGGCAGTTACAGGTGCATTGGGAGGCCAAACAGATTTACAAGTTGCAGCCAATGCTCTTGCACCTTATGCAGCAAATATTATTGGAAAAGAGTTAGGTCATGGAGAGGACAAAAACAAAGCAGCTCAGTTGGCTGCCCATGCGATATTGGGAGCAGCACTTGCCTATGTAAATGGCGGTAACCCAGCTGCAGGAGGCAGTGCAGCGGTTGCAAGTGAAGCAGCAGCGGATTATCTCACTAATCAATACAAAGACAAAAAAGAATATCAAGATGTCAATGGAGAGTTCCAACCGAACCTTTTACCAGAAGATGTGAAGACTCAAATTCGAGATCTGACAGCAGCGATAGGAGCAGTGGTCGGTGGCACAGTTGGAGATTCAGCGTTTAATGCGCAGCTTGCTGGCGTAGTTGGACAGAATGCGGTAGAGAATAACTTTTTATCTCCTGAAGAATATAAACGTAAAGTTGAGCTCATTAATAAAGCACAAGGTGGAGCAAATGGGCTGAATTTTAAAGCGCTCGCAATTTTAAATAATGGTTCACTGAATGAAAAAGAAGCAAGAGAATTCTTGGCTTTAGTTGCAATGGATAAATATTCAGATCAGTTGTTAAAACAATATCAAAAAGATCCGAACTCTTTAACTCCACAACAAAAATATGATTTAGTATATTTGATTAATCAAGCATCAAATGGAGATCCAGTCAAGGCACAACAAATCTACGATAGTGGAAGGTATGGAACAATAGATCCGTACACAGGTGGTGACTTGAATAAAGCAATCACAAAAGCAAAACAATCTTTAAGTTATGCAAACTCTACGGATAAGCAATTAGCTGAAGCAGCAGAGCCAGCATTATTCGGATTGTCTGGTAAATTAGGTACAGTTATTCGATATGTTGGAGCTTTAGCTGGTTCTTATAATGTTGGGCAAGGCACAGAAAAAATTGTTAATGGTAAGTATAGCGAGGGTGCAGTCCAAGTTATAGGTGGTGTATTGACAATTGTTCCTGCTGTAAGTAAACAAGGTATAAACACTTATAATCATAAATTAAGTGAAGAAAAAGCTACTAAATTATTATTGGATAGTATTAATAATTTTCCGTCTAAAACACAAGCAGGTAAAAGTGCTGCTATGATTGGTGCCTTTGACCCTGTGACTGGAAAAGTAGCTATAGGTAGTAGCAATGCTAAAATATCACCAGATGTATTAGATCCAAGAACGGTTAAACATATTGAAACACAATTAGGTGTTAAAATTGGTGAGTTTACAAATTCTTGTAAAAATATAGTTGGTGCTTGTGCTGAAGTTTCGGCAGCAGATAAATTAGTAAGACAAGGTGTAAATCCATCAACAATTCAATTTACTATTGCTGTTAGACCTCGAGATGTTTGGAAAAAGACAGAAATAAAGCAAAATGCTATTGTTGAAACTTGTACGAATTGTAAAGGCGCTTGGCCAAAAGGAACAAAATAATGAGTAACTTAAATGTAGATTGGAAACCTGAGTTTGGATTTATATATACTTGGTTTGCAATGGATAAAAACGGAAAAATTGCGGTTTTAGTTAACAATTCATTTGGTGATTTACCAAAAAAACTACTAGAAATAGATAATATCGAAAATTATTTAGATTATTTATCAGAGTTTATGTGGGAGGAGTCTGATAGATATCCTAATTATCCACCAAACAAATTAGGGAGCTTTGTTGTAGATTATTTCTCTAAATGGAGGAATAAGGAAATATCTAAAGAATTATTGGAAAAGGATTTGTTAGCTGATTTAAAAGAAAATAGAAATTATAGTGAAGTTAATCTTTCAGCTAATAAAGGTTTTTTTGTATATCATGCGATTGAAGGAAATAAAGAAGGAGATGACTATCCAATTGGGTATAATGGTGAAACAATTATGGGTGATTATTTTAGATATTTAATGCCAACAATATATGGTTCTATAGAAGATTTTCCTGAAGAGCTAAGGAAGTATATTGTTGTATCTGAAAATTTAGATTTCACAATTGATAGAATTTTAATAAATAATCAAATAAATACTTATTTTACTCGCTTAGCAGCTTAAAAATCCTATGATTATAAAATAAATAACTAAGAATTTTAAAAGAAAGTGATGAAAAAATATGTCAAATTTATTTCGATTCTGGGGGTAAGAATATTTCCTGATGGTGGAGTAATTATTACACCGCCAAATTATAAGGATAAATAAAATGTTTAAAGTAGATGACCATATAATTCTTGATGTACAAAACCAAGTGGATTATAGAGATATAAAATACGGTAGAGATGATTTAGGTGATCTCTCAAAAAAAATTGTATGGACGGAGCCATTGGATTCATTTATGGAAGTTTGCAAGAAGACTATTGATGAGTTTATATATGATTTTAAACTTGATGAGGCTTTGTTGCGCAAACATTTCAGAGACTGTTTTCCCCCTAACCTATCAAATTCAAGGCACAACTCGGGTGTGAGGTCGGCCTAATTCTCTCAAAGGGGACAAGGTTATGAATCTATAGCAAAGTATGCTCAAGATAAGGGCTTAGGATGCTGAAGGAAATACAGCGCATATTTTAGCGCATACAGTTCTTGGCGTAGCGGTCGCTGCTGCGAAAGGAAATGATGCATTGACTGCTGGACTTTCAGCCGTAGCGCCAGTCTTATCAAACTTCTTATATGGTTACGAATATGGTCAGCCTGAAAATAAGCAAGCAAAAGAAAAGGAGAAAATAATGCGAGTTTATGATGATAACGGACAAGTATCCTTAGATATAATACATGAAGTTGAGAGTAGTTTAGGATATAACTTTCCGATGAGTTATATTAATTTAATAAAAGATCATGATGCTTTAGCCCCAGTTGAAAATGTTTTTTATTTTTAAAATATTTATAAAAAGAAGATGAGCGAGATTTAAATTTTTTAAGTTTTAAAACTGATCGGTTGGATTGGTTTTTATTTTAAGTTGTTAAAAAATAATTTTATGTTAGACAGTATGAAGCGCTTCCGCCAAATATTTAAAAAGCCCTTTTGATACAAGGGCTTATTTTAATTTATTCAGAAATTTGTCTAAAAGAGATGAGGTAATTGTGTGATTCATCGAGATCGTTTTAATCTGGCGATTTCTAAATCTATTTCATAATTTGTATTTTGAATACGTTCATTTTTTAGTATCTAATCTCCAATACTACAACCAGAATATACAATACGACAAGGCTGTAAATTTTCACTTAAACAAAACACTAATGCACCTTTTTTAGCACCATCCTCTGAAAAATCAAGTAAAATTTTTGATTTTTGACCATCATTAATTGGATCAGCTATAGCAACACAGCGATTAGAATAAGTTTTAGATACTTCACATTTTTGTCCGCCATCCTGTTGACACGCTTTTAATGCTTTTGCTTGTGCCTCATCTTTAGATTTAAAATTTCTTGTAAAACCAATTGGACGCCCTTTTAAGCCTTTACTTTTATCCTCTGCAATCGCACCCCATAATGTTTCAATCTGAGGATACAACGTTGGATTTTGATTTGTATATCCACCACTTCCTCCGCCTGAAATAGGTGCGCAACCTTGAACACCTTGTCCACCTATAGGATAATAGCCTGAAGGACAATTCCCTTCAGCATGTGCATTCTCAATAGTTAAATAAATGATAAGAATAAAGAAAATGGATAAATAAAAAAACTGATTATTTGTCAATATCATTCTTTAAGCCCTTTTAAAATCAGAAATTAATGATAAAAATACTATGAATTTTTTTGTATGAGTTTTATATTTTAAAATAATACTAGGTTCTCTTGTGTTTTTAAATGTCAGTGTATTCTCGGTAGAAAGTATAGTACCTAAAATTTTTAGTTCCGTCTTTTAATGCAATAATTTAGCGAATTGATGTGGCATTAAAATGAACATTGGCTTTCTTTTTTATAGAAAAAACAAATCGTTCGGAAAACCCCCATTTTGAGTTGATTGAATGAGTAGAACACCAAAGTACTTATACTGTGATCATATGCTGCAGATTGTTTTATAAAAGCTCATATAGTTTTGGCTGACTAAAATATCATTTTCATGTCACTTTAAAGTTTGGCAAATTATTTTATTGTAAAAGTGAACAAACTTAATCTGAGAGAAACTCATGAGAAATGTACTTAGTCGAAGTGTAAAAGCTTTAATCTGTATGGGTGCTTTAATGACCACAGTTCAAACATGGGCACATGAGGATGAAGACAAAGTATTGACTAGAACAGTCGATGAACAGCCAATAGACAAAAAACAAAAGAAATGTGAAAAAAATTGTAAAACAAACAATGATCCTAAAACTCAAACAAATAACTCAACGCAACATCAGCATGGAAACGCTTCAGAAATGTCACAAATGGATCATTCAAAAATGACCAATATGCCTTCTTCGATGAGGGATATGAATCATTCAAATATGGAGATGCCAAACAAAACAAATAAGTAATTCTTTGAGAAAAATCATGAGTCTTTTTGACTCAACACATTTCATTGTGATCTCCAAAAGCTCATCAAAAGATGAGCTTTTTAAAACATAAAATTTGTGTATGAACTATGCTTATTTTAAAAATGTCATCGCTTAGACACGATATTTGAGTATATTAGAAGAAATTTTCACAAAATAAATGTGTATGCCTGTTCAAGAAACGACTTCTCCACGTATTCCCAAATATATTGCCATTCGAGATGCTATTGCCCATGAGATTGAGTCTGGGCAATGGAGTGCCAATACCAAACTCGCTTCAGAGCGTGTGTTGATGGAACAATTTGCTACTACACGTGTCGCAGTTCGAGAAGCATTATTGGCTTTGGAAATGGATGGTCTGATTTATCGTTTAGATCGCCGTGGTTGGTTTGTTCGTGCGCCACGAATTATTTACCGGCCGCAATCGACTAAAAGTTTTAACCAATATGTGACTGAGCAAGGGGGTGTACCAAGTACGGAATTGATTTCTGCGGAATTGCTGCAAGCGACCTCTTGGGATGCAGCACATTTAAAAATTTCGGTGGGTGATGATATTTATTCGATGTGGCGACGTCGTAGTATCAATGGTCGTCCTGCGGTAGTTGAACATTTACGTATCAATGCAAGTTTATTTCCTCAATTCTTAGAACAACAATTAGAAGGTTCTATTACGACTCTGATGGCAGAGCATTATCAACGGCAATTGACCCGAGCGCATATTAATCTTTATCCAACGGTATTGTCAGAACAACAAGCCAAAGCTTTGCATGTCAATGTTGGTAGTATGGGGTTATATATTTGCCGTACCAACTGCGATCAAAATGGAGTGATTACCGATGTTGACCAAGAATATTGGTTACATGATGTACTCGATTTACATTTTGAAGCGTCATAATATAGAATTAAAATAATTAATCTGGTTTAAACCAGATTAATTAAATTGTCATAAACTTTTGTTGAAATACAGGCTATCAAGAAGCAGCATTCGTTAGGAATGTCATAATGAGCCCGTATCTGAAACAGCAGCAAAAAAAGCTCTTCGCCATGGGCACAAGTATTCTCTTTGCTTGTGTCAGCACAGCATGCACCATGTCTTCAACCTCGAATGATGTTGAGCAAATCACAGTCTATACCGCGGTTGAAGCGGATCAATTAAAGCGTTATCAATGGGAATTACGCAAAGTACATCCTGAATTAAAAGTAAAATGGGTGCGTGATTCGACAGGTGTGATCACCGCAAAATTATTAGCAGAACAAAAGAATCCACAAGCCGATGTAGTGATGGGACTTGCTTTGACCAGTTTATTGGTCATGGAAAAAAAAGACTTATTGCAACCGTATCGTCCGAAGCATATCGAACAACTTAAAACTGATTTTTATAGCCAAAACGACATTCCAACATGGACAGGCATGACTGCTTGGGAGTCAGCTGTTTGTGTCAATACTGTTGAATTGGAAAAGAAAAAACTTCCGATTCCGCAAACATGGCAAGACCTGACTAAACCAATTTATAAAGGGTTAATCGTGATGCCAAATCCGGCATCGAGTGGCACAGGCTATTTGGATGTGACTGCATGGATGCAAATTTTTGGTGAAAAACAAGCTTGGCAATATATGCAGGCACTCGATAAAAACATTTCTCAGTATGTACATTCAGGCTCGAAGCCTTGCAAGTTGGCGGCTCAAGGTGAAACGGTCATCGGAATTTCGTTTGGTTATCCGGGCTTTAAGCTGAAATCACGTGGTGCACCTTTAGAAATTGTCTATCCGAAAGAGGGGCTAGGTTGGGAAATGGAAGCCTCAGCCATTGTCAAAGGTTCGAAAAAACTCAGCAGTGCAGAGAAGTTTATTGATTGGAGTGTTAGCCAAGCTGCCAATGAAGCTTATGCACAAAACTTTTCAATGGTGGCACATCAAAATGTTCATAGCAAAAACCAAGACTTCCCAAAAAATCTCGCGCAGCAATTGGTGAAGAATGATTTTTATTGGGCAGCTGAACAGCGTGAATCAATTCTAAAACAATGGTCAGCAAAATTTGAAAAGTAATTGAATCATATACACACAAAAAGCTATTCAGAATCAGTTATTCAAAATTAACGATTAAAAACTAGGTGCAGTATGCAAATTCCATCGCATTTACAAAATAGTAGGACAGGGCAAGACATGCCAAACTCGGCAGGGCATCTGCTCTCAACTTTAAGAACGTTTAAAATGGCAGAATCAAAAACAGTGCTTGAAGTGATGGATATTCAAAAATCTTTTGGTTCAAGCCGTGTCTTGGAACACATTAACCTTGACTTGAAAGCAGGTGAATTTGTTAGTTTTTTAGGTCCATCAGGTTGTGGTAAAACAACATTGCTACGCATCATTGCTGGGCTTGAACAGCCTGATTATGGCAAAGTGATTAAACAACAAATTGATATTACCCATTTTAATACTGCAAAACGTAAATGTGGCATTGTTTTCCAAAACTATGCACTCTTTCCAAACTTAACTGTGGCGGAAAATATTGCATTTGGTTTGCATAAAAAACACTGGTCAGCGCAAGAGATTCAATTTCGTATCAATGAATTATTAAACTTAATTGAATTGCCCAATATCTCAGAAAAATATCCCAATCAATTGTCAGGTGGTCAGCAACAGCGTGTGGCTTTAGCCCGTGCAATTGCGCCCAATCCTGATGTTTTATTGTTGGATGAACCTTTGTCCGCTTTGGATGCTTTGGTACGTTTAAACCTCCGCCAAAAAATTCGTACCATTCAATGTCAATTAAATTTGCCTGCGATCATGGTTACGCATGATCAGGAAGAGGCGTTAAGTATTTCTGACCGTGTGGCGGTGATGAATAAAGGTGTGATTGAACAACTCGATACGCCACATAATATTTATTACAAACCGCAAACTCGTTTTGTAGCACAGTTTATTGGTTCGATGAATTTTATACAGACAGTAGTGGTCGATACGCATCATTTAAAAATCAATGAGCAATCTTTTATTGAATTTCCACATTTAAGCTTTGCCCAAGATGAACATTATGAAATCGCTTTTCGACCTGAAAATGTCAAATTAGTTGCTGGAAATGAACCTTCTACTGAATATTTAAATTTAGCTGTACATATTGTCAATACTGAGTTTTTAGGTGCTAAACATCGTCTATTTTGCGTGATGCAAAACCAAGATCAGGCAGATGACAATATGTTGCAAGTTGATGTGGATCATCAACATATGGCGGTGGTGCAAGATGGAATGTATCTGCAAGTGCCGATTCGTGACTTACATGTGTTTGATTCACGAGGGCATGCGAGATGTTAAATCAGTCTGCCGCAGATGCTTTATTAAGTAGTCAAACAGCACATCGTTTTCGTTATTCATTGCGTTCAAGTGCAGTGTTGTTTGTCGCAGCAATTCTATTCACCATGAGTTTGATTGCACCCTTAATCGTATTGATGCAAAGCGCATTTTTAAATGAACAGCATCAATTTGTCGGGTTGGATAACTTTACAGCTTATTTTTCCAATCCGGCCTTAATCTCATCGATTTTTAATTCGATGTGGATTGCCATTACAGCCATGTTGATTACGGTGAGCTTGGCAAGTGTTTATGCTTTTGCATTGATCAATTGCAATATTCGAGGCAAAGCTTTCTTTAAAACCGTGGCATTTTTACCGATTCTTGCGCCTTCACTTCTGCCTTCATTGGCTTTGGTATATTTATTTGGTCAGCAAGGTGTTTTTAAGGGCATGCTGGGAGAGGTGGAAATTTATGGTCCACTAGGCATTTTGATCAGTTATTGCTTTTGGCTATTTCCTGCCATGGTCATGTTGATGATGGGTGCATTTCGCCATATTGATCAACATTTGATTGAGGCTTCTCATGCTTTAGGAAAAAATACACTACAAACTCATTGGGCTGTGACTTTTCCTGCGATTCGCTATGGTTTAGTCAGTGCCTGTCTAGTGGCATTTACTTATGTCATTACCGATTTCGGGATTCCCAAAGTGATTGGAGGGTCATTCAATATGATGGCGTTGGATGTATATAAGCAGATCATTGGTCAACAAAATATGAACATGGGTGCCGTCATTTCGATTCTGTTACTCTGTCCTGCGGTGTTGGCATTCATTTTTGATCGATACCAAAGTCGCCATCAGGAACGCTATCAAAATTTCCAAATTCAGCCTTATCGTTTGCGTGCCAATCCTCGAATTGAAAAAGCATTAACTGTATTTTGTGGGGTGATTTCAGGCGGTATTTTACTGATTATTGTGACTGCGATTCTCGCATCATTCATTCGCTATTGGCCCTATGATTTGTCAATGACCTTAAATCATTATCGTTTTGACTATGTTGATGGTGGTGGTTGGTCAAGTTATTTTAACTCAATAAAATTGGCATTGTTTAGTACAGTTTTCGGTACGATGATAATTTTCATCATTGCCTTATTTAGTACCCGTTTTAAAGCACATCCTTTGCTAAAAAACTATGTAAAAGCCTTGGTGTTATTGCCTTTGGCTGTGCCGGGCTTGGTGTTGGGTATTGCTTATATCTTGTTCTTTAACGCACCGCAAAATCCTGTATCTTTCGTTTACGGTACGATGACGCTGTTGGTGATTTCAACCATTATTCATTATTACACCGTGCCACATTTGACCTTAACGCATGCGATTCAACAGATCCCGAATCAACTTGATCATGCTGCACAAAGTTTAGGATCTTCACATTGGACAATGTTCCGCAAAGTATATTTGCCTTTAACCTTTCCTGCGCTGTGTGATGTGTTGGTGTATTTATTTGTCAATGCTATGACAACTGTTTCAGCTGCGATTTTCCTTTATTCTCCTGATACCAATTTGGCATCGGTGGCGGTGCTGAATATGGATGATGCAGGTGATACCGTGGCAGCTGTGGCGATGAGTATTTTGATTTTACTCACCTCATGTGCAGTCGAGTTGCTGCATTGGTTATTCACTCGGAAAATGATGGTATCGACACAACGTTGGCGTGAGCAAACACATTCATAACAAATTGATCTTTCAGTCAATCTTTTTAATTAACTAAATCATTTGAATTGAACGCTTTCTTTTAGGCGCTGGGGATTTTGCGTCCTAAAAAAGGTAGATAAGGTGGAAAAGACAATGAATACAGCACAATTTGACTTAATTATTGTCGGTGCAGGCATTTTAGGATTATCGGCTGCAATCCAAGCGGCAGAGCAAGGTTTAAAGGTGCAAGTCTTTGAAAAATATGCACAACCTATAGGTGCGACTCGCCGTAACTTTGGCATGGTTGGGACTTCGACTCTAAGCCGTCCTGATGCGAAATGGCGTGAATATGCTTTGGCGACCCGTGAATTTTATCAACGGATTCAGGCACAAACCGATATTTCGTTTCAACAGCGAAACGGCTTGTATCTCGCCAATACTGAACTTGAATGGCAAGTATTAAACGAGTTTGCTCAAGCTGCAGCTGATTATCAGATTCCTGTAAGTCTATTGTCTAAGCAGCAACTGTTTGATCAATATGCTTATTTAAACCCAGAAACTGCGCTACGTGGCGGTATGGTGTTTCATGAAGATTATTCAGTTGAGCCACATTTGGTGGGATTGCGTTTGTTGCAATATGCCGAAAAACTTGGTGTACACATTCATTGCAATGCTTCTGTGGTACTGACGAACTTTGATCAAGGCATGGCGCATATTCGCTTGGCATCAGGTCAAACATTTACCGCAAATAAAGTCATGATTTGTCATGGTGAAGAGACACAATCGTTGTATCCCGAGCTCTTACAACAAAAAGGTTTATTACGTTGTACTTTACAAATGGCATTAACCAAACCGCTAAAAGTCAATCTTAAAGCTTCGATTTATTCAGGATTGTCGATCTCTCGTTATCCCGCTTTTGAGATTTGCCCTAGTCATCAAGATTTACGCAATGAATCACAAATCGGTTTAGTTGAAAAATACGGTATTCACATCCTGATTAAACAAAATGAATTCGGACAAATTATTTTGGGCGATAGCCATGAATATTATCCGATTGAAGACATACCACAATTTAATCAACGTGAAGAAATTAACCAATTCATTTTGCAATATTGCAAAGAAAATATTGGCTTAGAACTACCTGAAATTGAATCTCGTTGGAATGGTTACTATCTGACTCATCCTACGGAATTGGCATGTGTGATAGAAGCTGAAACCAATATTTTCCTTGTTAGTGCGATTGCAGGCAAAGGCATGACCACAGGCGCAGGATTTATGAAAGAAATGTTAGAAAATTATATTTTGTAATCTGGTTTAAACCAGATTTGTTTATACTGTATGAAATTGAACAAGGTTAGGCGAAATGAACGCACAAATTGAACTTGCAAACACAATTGAAAACGATGTTGAAAATAAATACTTACTGTTGACACCGGGACCATTGTCTACCTCGAAAAGTGTGCGTCGTGTGATGCAACGTGATTGGTGTACTTGGGACAAAGAATATAACGCATTGGTTCAGGAGATCCGCAGTCGTTTGGTGGCGTTGGCAACTGCAAAACCTGAACAATATAGTGCTGTGTTGATGCAAGGCAGTGGGAGTTTCTCTGTAGAAGCAGTGTTAGGTTCGGCGATTCCAAAGGATGGTAAAATTTTAATTATCAATAACGGGGCATATGGTGCACGCATGGTGCAAATGGCTCGATGTTTAAAAATTGACGTGGTGGAATTACGCTACCCTGAAATGCAAATCCCTCAACTGGCTGATATCGAAAAAGCACTTGAAGATGACAATATCTCTCATGTGTCATGTGTGCATTGCGAAACCACCACAGGTTTATTAAATCCAATTCAAGCGATTGGACGCATTGTCAAAGCCAAAAACAAAGTGTGGATTGTCGATGCGATGAGTTCTTTTGGTGGTGTACCAATGGACATTGCAGAGCTTGAAATTGATTTCTTGATTTCAAGTGCCAATAAATGCATCCAAGGTGTACCAGGCTTTAGTTTTATTTTGGCAAAACGTGAGCAATTACAAGCGTGCAAAGGTTTGGCTTGTTCAGTCAGTTTAGACCTATATGACCAATGGAACACCATGGAACAGCATAATGGTAAATGGCGTTTTACTTCACCCACTCATGTGGTGCGTGCTTTTTATCAAGCACTTTTAGAATTAGAACAAGAAGGTGGAGTAACCGCTCGTTATCAGCGTTATTTCCATAATCAACAACGTTTAGCTGCAGGTATGCAAGCGCTTGGTTTTGAAATGGTCTTAGATCAAGACGCACCACAATCTCCAATTATCACTACATTTTTATATCCAAATGAAGTCGATTTTAGCTTTCAAGCCTTGTATGAAAATCTGAAACAAGCAGGGTTTGTGATCTATCCCGGCAAAGTCACCGATTTAAATTGCTTCCGTATCGGCAATATCGGAGAGATTTATTTAGATGATATTGAACGACTTTTAACAGCGATTGAGCACTATCGAATTTGATTGGAATTCACAACTTCATTTTTTGCGCCATTTATGGCTCAGGAAGGAGGTTTGGATGGGGGGAGATTATAAATCCTCTCCCTAGCTATCTCTTTTGAAAGGAGCGGGCGCTTCCATTTGAAATTAAATATTACGCAAAACTCAACTTACGCAAGATAGCTATTTTTAACTTTGAGAAATGAATAGGACAAACTTATGAACACTTCAACTTCAGCATTACAAGCCGTGGTTTTTGATTGGGCAGGTACAACAGTAGATTTTGGTTCACGTGCACCAATTTTAGCATTTATGGCCTTATTTTCAGATAATGAAGTTGAAATTTCAATTGAAGAAGCACGTGCGCCAATGGGTTTGGAAAAACGCGATCACATTGCGGCAGTTTTGAAAATGCCACGTGTTGCAGATGCGTGGAAACAGGCACATGGTGCTGAAGTGACTGTGGCGGATATTGACCGTTTATATCAGGACTTTATTCCATACCAATTGAAAAGCATCCCAAGCTGCTCAAAATTGATTCCGGGGGCATTAGAGGCATTTGCTGATATTCGTGCCCGTGGTGCAAAAATTGGCAGTAATACTGGTTATGCTTCGATGATGATTGGTCAATTGATGCAAGATGCAGCTGATCAAGGCTATGTGCCTGACTGTACTATCACAGCCAGTGATGTGAAACATGGTCGTCCATATCCTGAAATGTTGTGGAAAAACTTAATCGAACTTGATGTGTTAGATGTTAAAAATGTGGTGAAAGTGGATGACACAGTGGTCGGCATCGAAGAAGGTTTAAACGCTGGTTGTTGGACTGTGGGTTTGGCCGTTAGTGGGAATGAAGTGGGGCTAAGCTTCGAAGAATGGTCTGCACTTTCAGCGTCTGAACAACTAAGTTTAAAAGAAAAAGCATACGCAAAAATGAATGCTTCAGGTACACATTATGTGATTGATAGTATTGCTGACTTACCTGCGGTATTGGATGCGATTGAACAGCGTTTAGCAAATGGTGAAAAGCCTTAACAGATGATGAATACCAGTCTTTATGACTGGTATTTTTTTAGTGCTGAAGTATCAATTCTTTTTTTAATTTCCTCATGCTGCATGAAAATGATGAATCCATGAGAAATTGTTTAATTAACTTGAGTGTTTGCTTGGTTGTTTGTGGTAGACCAAGCTATGAGTTAAATCGATTTTATAAGGAAGTGAGTACGGTTTTCCAAAATTATGCTTATAAAACTTATGTTGCCTAATAGCTTCCATCCAATGTTTTGCAATTTAAGTTACCCCCCTTTCATGAGGGACGAAGGGAGGTTTTATATAGTTACATCAATCAACTTCGCATCCAGTTATCGACTGCAATTCGTCAAAGCTTAAACCGTCTACATTTTCAATGACTTTCACACTTTTTTCAGCCACATCAATCACACAAAGATCAGTATAAATACGATCAACACATTTCAAAGCTGTTACAGGAGAAGATAATTTAGTCTTAATGTTATTTATCTAAAATTGATTCAAAAGCTTTTAAGCGTTTGTGAATGGAAAGTAACTCTATAATTGTTTTCCAAGAGTTAATCAAATATTGAAAAGATTGACGTACTTGATCAAAAACGTTGGTAATTTGGGTAATGAGTCCTAATGTCATTTTTCCAGCTGCAATGGATGGAAATAAAACGAATAAGCTAAACAAAATATCTAATTGAATATACCAGATGCTTGCTAGGTTAAAATAGGTGTAATGAAAGTACAATCGGAAATAGTTTTGCCGAACACTTCCAAATAGTGCTTTTAATGTTTTAGGTTGTGCCCGTTGCTCATGATCCTCTCCATAAACCAATTCTTTGCGATAAGCCGCTTCAACCTTTTGATTATTAAATTGTAGACCGGGTAATTTAATCCCGACCAGCATAAGTAAAACTGTACCGAATATTGCCCATATGATTGCTGCCCAGACTAAAGAATGATCAATATTTCCAACCAGTGGTAATTCTGTTACTTGTTTAGAAAGTTCAAATAAAATAGGCAGGAAAGCAATTAGGACCATGATCGCCTTAATAAAATTTACACCAAGGTCTTCTAAAATTGTTGCAAAACGCATGGTATCTTCTTGAACACGTTGGGAAGCACCTTCTACATGACGTAGTTCTTGCCAGTGCTTGGTATAATATTCATTCATAGCTGTGCGCCAACGAAATACATAATGGCTGGTAAAAAAAGAATTGATTACAGCTAAAGTAACTGCAACTAGAGCAATCAATAAGAAAGTAATTGTTCCCATATAGAGTTCTTTAATATCACCTCCACCATTTTCTAACATGTTTTGAATAAGGTTATAGAATGGTTGATACCAAGCATTGATTACGACGCTTACTTGAACGCCAAACCAGATATTAAATAGAATAAATGATGACCCCCATACGGACCATCTTTGCCAACGGTTATCTGATTTTAAATGCCAAAAACCTGCAAAAATAGATGTTGAGATGAAGAACCATAAATAAAACCATATAAAAGAGAGTGACCAGAAGCGACTAACGCCTATGGGAAGTTCTAAATTTGCATAACCTTTGGGTAAACCTAAAAACTCACCCCAATGGCTTCCACCAGAGTTCCACAAAAATAAATTAATAATGAACCAAGTAATTAAAGATAAAAAAAACCACTTTGGATTGGGAAAAAACGACCTAAACATGTAAAAAATGCCCTGTGACTTAAAGGAACGCAGTTAATGAGATTATTTAAATGTTATGTTATAACATAACAATAAGTGGCATTCAAGTGCATTTCTAATGTTGAGTTTTCATTTCATCTGAAATTTAAAAAATAAAAGCTGAATGTGAACTTATCGTTCTGTACTAAATGACTTTTTGGGATAGTTACAATCGAAATTGGCCAACAAAATTAGCAGTTATCATTTAACCAATGTACTTTAAATCATAAGAGAAATCTGAGTTTTGCCTTGTATCGTTTGAGGTGTATTTTCAGTAAAATTTTGATTTATAGAAAAATTTTTAAAAATAATGAATTTAAAACGGACAAGTTAAATCAATATTTAAGTAATGGAATTGTTTTTTGTAAAAGTATTTAAGCAGGTTGCAAGGGAATGCAGTGGTAATTTTTGAAAAATGTAAGGTTTTTATAGTTAAGTAATTAAATGCCATACTAATAAACAATGATGACTATTCACATCTATCTGTTTAGGTGGTATTTAGCCAACTGGACGATTTTCTTGGCTTTACACAACATCTCTAAAGTGATATCTCAGTTTTTTCAGTAAAATGAACTGATGAGTTACTTTTCGTTCTGTTCATATCCTAAGCAACGAAGTCATCAACGCCCCGTAATATAATTCAGGAATATTTTAAATATTATCAATGGGCTTCTTTAAATTTAAGCCAGCTACAAAACCTTTTCCTTCTAGCTGAGGAGCTTAGTGATCTAACTAGAACAGTAGGCGACTTACAATATTTAAACAGTCAAGTAAATAAACGTGATAGATCATAAAAATCTTTCAACTATTGAGCAAGCTGAAAACTGGAAAATAATTTAATGTACTTTTAGAAAGGCAGAAAAGAAGAAACTCAGTGACAGTCAAAACTAAAAGATATTAGGACACTGCGTGATTTAGCCAAACAAATCCAGTCACCTCATTTATGCAATCAACTAAAATAAATGGGTCTGCAGAATTTTAAATATATCCATGATTAAGGAGGGTTAATAGCATTCAGTAAATAAGGATTGTAGATGGCAACCTTATTTAAACAGGAATACTATGCAAAAAACAAAAAATGCAAGGTTATAGAGGATTTATAACGTGAATGATGCTTATTTCTTAATAAAAGAAATCAAGATAGCAGGGAAATATATGAAACAGACTTTACTCACCGCTAGTATTGTGGCTTTGGCCACATTGGCTATGCCAGTTTTTGCTTCTGGTTTAAACAGCGTCAGCAGCGACTATGTGGCTTCTGATTATGCAAAAACCAAATATCCTGTTGTATTTAACCATGGGATGTTTGGTTTTACTCGACTCGGTCCGACAGCTTTTGGGATGGATTATTTTTATCAGGTGCTTCCTGATTTGGCACGTAATGGTGCGACGGTTTATGCAACCCAGGTTTCTCCACTAGAATCCACCGAAGTTCGTGGCGAGCAGTTGCTACAACAAGTAGATGAAGTTTTGGCACTCTCGGGAAAGTCAAAAGTTAATCTGATTGGTCATAGTCATGGTGGACCGACCATTCGTTATATTGAAGCGATTGCACCTGAAAAAGTTGCTTCACTCACTGCTGTTGCTGGAACGTTTAAAGGGTCCAAAGTGGGAGATGACATGTTGGATAATCCTGCTGAGAAATTTTTATTTACCGTCTTAGGACAGTATATCGTTGCTCCAGTGGAATTACTCCTACAAGGTAATCCTGATTTGCCGATGAGTCTAGATCGCTCATTAAAATCATTAAGTGAAAAGGGTTCTGCAGAATTCAATGCAAGATTCCCAACTGCAGCAATCCCATCTGATTGTGGTAACGGTCAGAAGATTACCAGTAATGGGGTATATCATTACTCGTGGACAGGTAAAGCTCAAGCAACCAATCTACTTGATGTCATTGACGTTGCCATTTCCACCATGGCACCAAGATCTTATAAAAATAATGACAATGATGGCTTGGTTAACCGTTGCAATGCACATTTTGGACAAGTGATTAGAGACGACTATAATCAAACGCACCTAGACGAAATCAATCAGATTTTGGGCTTAAAAGCATGGTTTGGACCAGATCCTGTGTCACTTTATCGTCAACAGGTCAATCGTCTTAAACTTGAAGGGCTATAAGCAAATATTTAAAGAAATAGACCTAATATTTTCAAAATTAATATCAAGCGCATCATAAGGGAAGGGAGTCTGAATATTCAGGCTTCTTTTGTTTTGTTGAGAGTATAGTGATGGGCTTTCAGTTTAATTTTTACTAAAGATTTAGATTCTTTCATTTATGAATAGAAAGCTGATAAAGATTTATTAGAGATCCTTGCAAAAGGGGCGAAGATGACATCCATGTCGATCACTACACTTGCCTTTAAGATCAGCTTTATGCTGATATCCTTATACAGATCACAATGAGATTATACTGGTATCGACTTTATAAAAAATCTACTTTTCCAGTTTTTACATCATAAATACCACCTGCAATGCCAATTTCACCTTCTTCGACCATCTTTTTCAGTACTGGGCTATTTCTTAAGATATAGGCAATATTATTTTGTACATTTGCAATAGTCACCGCTTGAATGAAATTACTGGTGAGTTGGTAATCAGTCATTTCTTTATGTACGTTTTCAGCTGCCTGCATAATCGGTTTCAGGAAATATTGTACATGTGGGGTTTCGCTCAGTTGAGTGATATCCTTTTTTTGTTCATACATCTGACAAGCAGCAGTCACAGCACCACAGTCTGTATGTCCCAATACTAAAATTAATTTTGAGCCCTTACTCTTACAGGCAAACTCTAAAGAACCTAATACTTTTTCACCCGCAATATTTCCAGCGATTCGTAAACTAAATAGGTCACCAATTCCGACATCAAAAATCCGTTCAGTTGGCGCACGTGAATCCATACAACCTAAAACAGTTGCAAATGGATGCTGTCCAGATTGTGCAGTGACCTGAATTTGACGAGCAATATTATGATAAATACGTTCATGGTTAACGAATCTTTGATTACCTTCTTTGAGTAGCTCAAATACTTGCGAAGGCGTAAGTTGTCGTTGAATTTCCTGAGTACTGACATCAATATCCAGTTCTTCTTCTTTAATTTCAGGATAATGTATTTTAAATCCAATAAGTTTTACATCAATCCCATTTTCTGTAGCAGTTTCATCTCTAAAGTCTTTAATCACTTGATATACATCAGGATCGATGTAGTAGGTATTTGATGCATCGATCACTACGGTATCACCACTGACTATTTTCTCGAGAGCAGAAACCAAAGCCGAACGATTTAAAAAACTAATATTGGGTGCTAGTTCAATACGGGTAATATTTCCATGCAAATGTGCTTCATGAATGATACGAACTCCACGGAATAAATTATTTTTTAATACAATAATAAAGCTAATCAACAACCCCAACAAAATACCGATCAGCAGATCAGTCGCAATAATTGCAATAACCGTTACAATGAAAGGTAGAAATTGTTTCCATCCTTGACCATAGATCCGTTTAAAAAGTGAAGGACTTGCTAATTTCACGCCAGTTAAAATTAAAATGGCGGCAAGGGAAGATAATGGAACAACATTGATTAATGGTGTTAGAAATAAAACTGCAATAATCAATAAAATACCGTGAAAAATTGCAGAGAATTTAGTCTTTGCGCCACTTGCTGCATTGACTGAACTTCGAACAATCACTGAAGTAATCGGCATACCTCCAATTAAACCAGACATGGTATTTCCGATACCCTGAGCAACCAACTCTTTGTTCGGCGGAGAGGCCCGCTTTTGCGGATCCATTTTGTCCGCTGCTTCAAGATTTAATAGCGTTTCAAGCGAGGCGACGATTGCGAGTGTAATGGCGCCTGTATAAATAATAGGATTATTCCATTGAGTGAAGTCAGGGAAACTGATAATTGATTCAACACCTGAAAAGATATTGGGAAGATTGACTAAATGTTCAGTGCTGACTGCGAGGCTGGAATTTGTATTGATAAAAAAATAATTTAATAACCCAGCAAAAATAACCGCAATAAGCGCAGAGGGGATCACCATTTTTTTTAAAGGTGTTTTATCCCACAATAAAATAATGAATACACTAGAAATACCAATGATTGCCGCACCATAATCAAGGTGTTGTAGTAGGCCTATCCCTTCGTTCCAACGTTGTTGAAGAATTTCAGTTTTGATCCCAAAGAGCAGAGGAAGCTGATTGATGATCAATATTAACCCGATGGCAACAAGAAGCCCCATAATCACATTGGTTGGGATAAAATTTGAATATGTTCCTAAGCGAAATAATCCAAAAAATAATTGGAGGAGACCTGCTAAAACCAAACAAAATAAGAAAGCTTGATAATTGCCTTCAAGCTTATCCAATTGCGTTAAAACAATAGCAGTAAGTCCAGCAGCAGGACCTGAGACACTGATATGAGAACCACTCAAATAACCTATAACGATTCCACCAATAACACCTGCAATAATGCCAGAAATTAATGGTGCACCTGAGGCACTGGCTATACCTAAACAGAGCGGTAGAGCGACTAAAAAAACAACTAAACCTGAGAGCAAATCATTTGTATAAAACTTTCTTTTGGGCACTAATTCCTGTTGCATAAATATTCTCGGCAAATTTATAAGTTTGATATGCATCTGGAGACAGTCTATTTCATGCTGTACACCAAACTTGCCTAAGTTAGATGAGAATGTGTCCTTAGACTTTGATAAAGACCAAATGACAACAGATTATGAAAGAAACTCTATATCAGCTTTACAAATGATAAATTTTTCTGAATATTAAAGAAATTCTTAAACATTAATTCGAAAAATTAGCTAAATTATAAATATTTTAATACGTTAATTTTAATTTGATTTTTAAAGTTATAGGCTAAAAAGTGCTGATTCAGTCTATATAAATTATTGCTTGAGTAATAGAGAATGGTGATGTATTTGTTTTAAATAGGTAAGTTTTACTTGGGGACATGATATGTTTTTCCAAAAAATTATTCAGATGTAAAACTTATATTTTTTTTATATTGGGTTTTGTAGGGTTTATGAAATATTTTAGAAAATATGTTTTTTCACGTGAATTTGGTTGTTTATTTGAGTGGGTGAAAATGAGTATTGCGTTGTTTTAACTACACAATGCTTGTGGATATTTATTTTATCTACTCATCTGTTGGCGCCGTAACATGTGAAAAAACATGGTATATTCTGTTTTTGTCTAAGATAGTTTTTCAATTAAAGCTATCTTTTTAATACAACTCACTTAGCAGGATGCTGGAGCATATACAATTTCATTAAAAAATACTTTTTACCTTTATGACTATTTTTAATATTATTCACAATATTGATTTTGAACACTTTTGAGCTATAAATGTCAAAAAATATAAATTGATCGATTACTAGACGGATAATTATTTAAAGGACTAAATTGAAAACGACAGTCGTTTTTTAAAGCTAATCAAGCATGTTAACAAGTCAGATATTTATAATTTATAAGTATTTTTAATAGCTTAGTGTTTATTGATGTGATTCTGAAATTGTATATAAAAACAATGTGGATACTTGATCAATAAATATTTGTAATGGAGTGATTTATGGTCGTTTTATCCTATTTAAAAAACCAAAATAAATATTTCAATGCCATAAAAAACCAGCAAATAACGATTGCGGCTAAAGCAAATATTGCTATTTGTATCGCTTTTTGCCTATTTTGGACCATATATTTCAGCTTTGCAAAGATGTGGTTCATTGTTTGTATTGATATTTTTTTTACAACAATGTCTATCTTCAGTTTATTTTTGATTTATATACATCGGATTTCAGCGGGTATATTGCTTTCACAAGTCGTCCTCTTTATTTTTCCTGTAGTTTTTTGCTTAATATTTGATGTGGCCACACTAGACCATCCTAGAGTTTCACATTTATTTCTTCCAGCAGGAGCAATATTGGGATATTTGAATTATCGAAGAGATCCCAATGCTTTACAGTTGATTTTAATTATCTTATCGATAGCTGCTTTTATCTTTTTTGGTGGAAGTGCTTTTACTTTGGATGCGGCAATACCTTTATCTGAAAGTATTCGGGCTTATGGTGGTTGGATTGCAATATCTGTTGCCACGCTTATGATGTGTATATCAATTTTTGTCATGCAATTGGAATTGCAGATAGAAAGTAAGCTGGTACATGATCTACGCTTGGCACTTTCAAAACAACAGTTTGAGCTCTTTTATCAACCTCAAGTAAATTCTTCTGAAAAAATTATAGGTGCTGAAATTTTGCTACGTTGGCATCACCCGACGCTTGGATATATCCCAGCAAACGACTTTATTCCTGTCGCAGAAACTTTGGAGTTAATGCCTAAAATTGGAGATTGGATACTGATTCAGGCAACTAAAGTATTACAACAATGGAGTAAAAATGAATCTACAAAAGGTCTTACACTTTCAGTCAATATAAGTGCTGATCATTTCATGCAAGAGAATTTTGAGCAAATCATTACGTCCATGGTGCAGAAAAATGGAGTTTTTCCATCCCAACTCATATTAGAAGTAACTGAAAGGGTTGCGTTAAATAATATTGAAAGTGTTATAGAAAAAATGAGTTTGCTGAATAAAAATGGAATTCAGCTTTCTTTAGATGATTTTGGTACAGGTTATTCATCATTAAGCTATTTGCAGAAAATGCCCATTAGCCAGATCAAAATTGATCAGAGTTTTGTACAAGCGGCTTTAGATGATGAACGCTGTAATAAATTGGTCTATGGAATTGTTAAAATTGGCCTTGATTTAAACTTGCGTGTTTTAGCTGAGGGGATTGAGACCTATGAGCAATTTAATCGCTTTCAAGAAAATGGCTGTACTGAATTTCAAGGCTACCTATGGGGATGTCCTATGCCTTTAACGGATTTTATGCATAAAGTAGCTGAGGAAAAGCATTAATGTTTCCGAGAAAAATCATAAGAATAAGAAATAGGCTGTTTTAGATCTATCTTTGATTCAATGGTTGTATTGTGAAAGCCTTTAAGAATTAAATGGGTTTAAATTAAATATTTTCTAAGTTAGCTAAGTTTTGTGATAAGTCGTTAGAGGTGGATCATTCTAGTTTTATTGAAAGTTAAAAATGAATTTTAAATTGTTCAGAAGTCTCAACCTGTTTAAAAATTAAAACAATAAGTGAAATGATTTATTTACTCTAAAGACTGATTCAATTCTAGAATTTCCAAGAAATAGGCTTACAGCTAAAATTTCCCATACCAATTGGGTGGTCACAGATATACAAGTATAAGTTTTAAAAAAACAACATAGGTGATCTGTTTTTAAAATCATAAAATAATTTAAAAACAGTGCCTTACTCAACTAGCTTACAATTTTAAAAACAAGCGTGTCGTAAAATGCTAAGTCAGTGTCGTGTTATGTAAAGTGAGCTGCATCTGCTGTGTTGTAGTTTTAATCATGATTTTTAAATATTGATAAAAATACGGCATGGATAGGGAAATGGCATGAATAAAGCAATACGGTTTTATGAAACAGGAACACCAGATGTTTTGCAATATGAAGACATTGATGTTGGTGAACCAGCAGCAGGGCAAGTGCGTCTGCGTCATGTGGCAGTTGGATTAAATTATGCTGACACTTATTTTCGCGATGGTACATATAAAATTCCACTGCCAAATGGTATGGGCGTAGAAGCGTCTGGTGTAGTCGAAGCTGTGGGTGAGGGGGTAGATCATATTCAAGTGGGTGATCGAGTCACTTATACCGGCTTTTTAAATACTTTAGGTGCTTATAGCACTGCACGTTTAATCTCGGCTGATGTATTAATCAAACTACCTGAAGAAATCTCTTGTGAAACAGCCGCAGCAATGACCATGCGTGGTTTAACCTCGGCTTATTTAATGCGTCGTATTTATGACTTTAAAAAAGGGGACAGCATTTTATTACATGCCGCCGCTGGTGGTGTGGGCTTGATTGTTTCTCAATGGGCAAAGTTACTCGGATTGATAGTGATTGGTACAACCTCTTCAGAAGAAAAAGCACAAATCGCCCGTACATATGGCTGTGACCATGTCATTAATTATAGTTATGAAAATGTTGCAGAACGAGTACGAGAATTAACCGATGGGGTCGGTGTAAATGTGGTCTTTGATAGTGTCGGTAAAGACACGTTTATGGCATCGCTTGATTCGTTAAAACGCCGTGGCTTATTGGTTTGTGTAGGGACTGCTTCAGGTGCAATTCCAGAATTTAATCCGGTCTTATTGGCAATGAAAGGCTCTTTATATATGACCCGCCCAGCACTAGCAGATTTCATTGTCGATCCTTTAGAAAAACAAGAACTTGCCAATGAGTTATTTGATCATGTCCGACATGGACGCATCAAAATTGAAATCAATCAACGCTATGAACTCAAGGATGCAGTTCAAGCTCACCGTGATCTAGAAGCACGTAAAACCACGGGATCATCAATTTTTGTAATTTGAAGGGATGTCTTATGCAAGTTGAACAATTAAGTTGCAATATCGGTGCAGAATTGTTAGGTGTAAATCTGGCTGATGCGATTTGCGATGATGGGTTATTTACTGAAATTCATCAGAATTTGTTAAAGCATCGGGTTTTATTTTTAAGAGACCAAGACCTAAGCCGAGCAGAACATGTGGCATTTGCTGAGCGTTTTGGACAACTAGAAAGTCATCCTGCTGTCGGAAGCCATCCAGAGCATCCTGGACTGGTACAAATTTATAAAAGCCCAGAGAGTCCAATTGATCGTTATGAAAATGCTTGGCATAGCGATGCAAGCTGGCGCAAAGTTCCGCCAATGGGGTGTGTGCTACGTTGTATTGAATGTCCGACAGTGGGTGGCGATACCATGTGGACAAATATGGTGATGGCCTATGAAAATTTACCTATAGAAATCAAAACAAAAATTGCAAATTTACGTGCCTATCACAGTATTGAAGCCAGTTTTGGCGCAATGATGCCGATTGAAAAACGTTTGGCATTAAAAGTACAGTTTCCTGATGCAGAACATCCTGTGGTACGTACTCATCCAGAAACGGGTGAGAAGATTCTTTATGTCAACGCGTTTACCACTCATTTTAGTAACTACCATACCAAAGAACACGTTCGTTTTGGACAAGACGCCAATCCTGGTGCAACCGATTTACTGCGTTATTTAATTACCCAAGCCTATATTCCAGAGTACCAAGTTCGTTGGAGTTGGAAACCGAATAGTATCGCAATTTGGGACAATCGCAGTACCCAACATTATGCCGTAATGGACTATCCACCATGTCATCGAAAAATGGAACGGGCAGGCATTATTGGCGATGCAACTTACTAAGCGTAGCAGTAGCAGTTAAAGATTTTATCCAAACCCTAATTCTAAAATACATATGGAGATGTTTATGCAATTCTTTGATGACTCATTACACCCTGAAAACATGGACAAAGTGGTGATTACGGTAGCGCCTTATGGGCCTGAATGGATGCCTGAGGATTTTCCTGAAGATATCCCCTTGACCATGCAAGAACAAATTCAAAAAGCGGTAGAGTGTTATGAAGCAGGTGCCTCAGTCCTCCATTTGCATGTTCGAGAACTAGATGGGAAAGGTTCGAAACGTCTGTCTAAGTTCAATGAACTCATTGCCGGTGTGCGTGAAGCGGTGCCTGATATGATTATTCAAGTGGGTGGATCAATTTCTTTTGCTCCAGAAAGTGAAGGTGAGGCTGCAATTTGGTTAAGCGATGATACGCGTCATATGCTGGCTGAATTAATGCCAAAACCAGACCAAGTAACCGTGGCAATCAACACCACTCAAATGAATATTATGGAGTTGCTCTATCCTGAATATTTAGAAGGCACTTCTTTGTCTCATCCAGCAATTCAGGCTGCTTATGCTGAAATGACTGTACCAGCAGGCCCAGCATGGGTAGCAGAGCATTTAAAGCGTTTAACTCAAAATGGCATTCAACCGCATTTCCAGTTAACTGGGATGCATGGTTTAGAAACGCTGGAACGTATGGTGCGTAAAGGGCTGTATAAAGGTCCGTTGAATTTAACATGGATTGGAATTGGGGGCGGTTTTGATGGGCCAAATCCTTTTAACTTCTTTAACTTTATTCATCGCGTACCTGATGGCTGTACTTTAACTTCAGAGTCTTTACTTAAAAATGTTTTGCCGTTTAACACCATGTCAATGGCAATGGGCTTACATGCACGTGTCGGAAATGAAGACACCATTATCGATCATCAAGGGCAACGTTTTTCTTCAGTACAGCAAATTCAACAGACTGTGCGTATTGCCCATGAATTAGGTCGTGAAGTCGCATCAGGTAAAGAAGCACGTGAAATTTATCGTATTGGCGTGCAATACGACACGATTGAAGAAACCTTGTTGGAAAATGGTATGGCGCCCAATCGTAAAGCTGGTCAAAAGGGTGTTCCACAGCGTAAATAATGTTTTGAGTCTAAAGGATTTTTGATTCAAACAGTGAGAACAAGAGGATTACGTTACGGTGAAGTCGCGTAGTCATCAAAAAAATCAATGATAAATTATAAAACACAAGGAGAACGTATGGATGCGCATCAATATTCAAGTCCTACGGGCGGTGTAGATACTTCGGTTGGCATACCACGTAAATATGCATGGTTGGTTTTTGCACTCACATTTGGTTTGTTGATTTCTGACTATATGTCACGGCAAGTCTTAAATGCAGTGTTTCCATTGGTCAAAAGTGAATGGGCTTTAACAGACAGCCAACTCGGATTATTAAGTGGGATTGTGGCGTTGATGGTGGGTTTATTAACTTTACCTTTATCGATCTTGGCAGATCGTTTTGGCAAAGTAAAAAGCTTAACTTTGATGGCCGTATTATGGAGTATGGCAACCTTAGGCTGTGCAATTGCTGAAAGTTATCAACATATGTTTATTGCCCGATTTATGGTGGGTGTTGGCGAAGCTGCCTATGGTAGTGTCGGGATAGCTGTTGTTGTAGCAGTTTTCCCCCGTGATATGCGTGCAACTTTAGCAAGTGCTTTTATGGCAGGTGGTGTATTTGGTTCATTCTTAGGCATGGCTTTAGGTGGTGTCATGGCTGAGCATTTTGGTTGGCGTTGGGCATTTGGTGGAATGGCTGTTTTTGGGCTGATTCTGGCATTTTTATACCCTATTGTGGTTAAAGAAAACAAGATAGGAAGCATTCAGCGAAAAATTAAGATCCAACAGAAACAGGATAAGTCGATAAGTCCTTTGAGATCGATTTATTCAAGTCGGTCTGTGATCGCCACTTATATTGGCAGTGGCTTGCAATTGTTTGTGGGTGGCACGGTCATCGTTTGGCTTCCCAGTTATCTCAATCGATATTACGGATTGGGGACAGATAAAGCTGGGTTGGTCGCAGCAATGGTTGTACTCAGTAGTGCAGTTGGTACGATTTTATGTGGGATGTTATGTGATCGTTTAGGACGAGATCGATCAGACCGAAAAGTCAGTTTGGCGATTGCATTTTGTTTGATCGGTTGTGTGTTGCTATTCATCGCTTTTGCCATGTCTGTCGGAAATGCTCAATTGATCATGATTTGTATTGGGATGTTTATCGCTTTGGGTACCAATGGACCATCCAGCGCAATGGTTGCCAACCTGACACATCATTCTGTACATAGCACAGCATTTGCAACTTTAACTCTAGCAAATAATTTTCTCGGCTTAGCTTTAGGACCTTTAGTGATTGGGAAGCTATCTGATCTAATCGGTTTACATCACGCTTTTCAATTGATGCCACTGATGAGCATTGTGGCTGCTGCCGTATTCTTCTATGCAAAACGCCATTATGCCAATGATATTAAAAACTTTAATGTACAAACAGCACGACAAGGTCAAACAGTACAAGCACAGTCATGCAATATGGGTAATCAATAATGACGCGTAAAATGAATATTGAAGTTTTTTTTGATTTTATCTGTCCATGGTGTGTGATTGGAAAACGTCATTTACACACTGCGATTCAAAAATTAAAACAAAGTGATCCAGATGTTGTGGTCAATATCCAATGGCGTGGTGTACAGCTTTTACCCCATATTCCGTTGTTGGGGGTTCCTTTTGGTGCCTTTTATTTACAAAGATTAGGCAGTTCAACAGCGGTTCGAATGCGCCAAACTCAAGTTCGTCAAGCCGCGAAAGCGGTCAATGTCGATATTGATTTTGATCAGATTCGGCGTATGCCAAACACAGCTATGGCGCATCATTTTTTTGCAAATATTTCAAAAGTATATCATTCAGATCAAAGTGAGCGATTTTTAGATGCGCTATTCACAGCCTATTTTCATCATTCGGAAAATATAGGTGAGTTAGCAACATTGCAGAAAATAGCCATGTATTGTGGTTTTGCGGATGAGGTAGTTGAAAGTATTTTAGCCAAGCCATTTGTTCCTTTTATCTCAGCAGATACAGGGGGTAAAGGGGTGCCGTATTTTGTTTTTGATGGAAGTTTTGCAATGGCTGGGGCACAACCTGCAAGTGCACTTTATCAAGCAATGTTGGATACGCTTCAAGCACAAGGACAAATGGTATGACCTTGCGTTTTCAAGTTCCTCAAGAAAAAATCCCAACTGTAGGCAATCGATCCTTTTTGATGATTGGTGACCAATCCCTGATTTTATTTAATATTGCTGAACAATTTTATGCGATTGAAGACAGTTGCCCACATCAAGGTGCTTCTCTCCTCAATGGAAAATTGGAAGGCAAAGTGATTCAGTGTTGTGCACATGGTTTACGTTTTGACGTAGTAAATGGTTATTTACTCAATTCAACACAGCTGAAAGTACAAATATACCCAGTAGAGGTGATTGGAGAAAATATCTTTATTGGTTTAGATTCGGGAGCCGCGTTTGATGAGTAAATTAGCTCCTATTGTTTGGCGACAACGTCTAAGTGAACTCATGCCAGGATTTATTGTCAGTACTGTTGTTGCCGCAGCGGCCTGTTTTTTATCTGAGCATTATGGTGCGCCAGTGATGTTATTCGCTTTGTTGCTCGGGATGGGTGTGAACTTTCTTGCAACAGAAGGAAAGTGTAAAGCGGGTATCGAATTTACTGCGCGAGAAGTACTGCGTTTTGGGATCGCTTTACTCGGAATGCGAATTACCCTTGAGCAAATGACTGCGCTAGGTTGGCAACCCCTTGTTTTGGTGATTTCATTAGTTGTTATTACCATTCTAGCTTCAGTCATTACAGCCAAAGTGCTTGGATTTAATAAGTTTTTCGGTATGCTGACAGGAGGAGCGACGGCCATTTGTGGGGCTTCCGCAGCATTGGCCTTATCTGCTGCTTTACCAAGTCATCCTCAAAAAGAAAAAGCAACCTTATTCACGGTGATTGGGGTGTCCGCACTATCAACTTTGGCAATGATCGTTTATCCGATGATTGCGCGATGGTTAGAATTAACCCCTCAACATGCTGGAATTTTTTTAGGTGCAACTATCCATGATGTCGCCCAAGTGGTAGGGGCAGGCTATAGCATGTCTACAGAAGCAGGTGATACTGCAACAGTGGTGAAATTGATGCGCGTTGCCATGCTTTTACCCGTCATCATTTGTGCAGCCATGATTACTCGTAGGCAAGGTTCGCCGTCTACTGGGAAAAGACCACCATTGTTGCCATGGTTTGCAGTGGGATTTTTGATTCTCGCATGTATTAATAGTACTGGATGGGTGCCAACACTCGTTCAAGGTGGAATAAATGAATTATCTCGTTGGTGTTTGATTATTTCGATCAGTGCTTTAGGGATGAAAACACAATTAAAAGAGTTAGCAACAGTCGGTATAAAACCGATACTGCTGATGATTGGAGAAAGTATTTTTCTGGTATTGTTGGTATTAAGCCTGATGCATTGGTTGTTTTAATTGGTCATTCATTGAATAAAAGTTTTGCAAGGCGCAATAAAAAAATTTGCTAGGTGCAAAACTTTTGTTTTGATTCGTTTTTAAGTTATTGTTTTGAAATAAATACCAAACGTCAGTAGCTCATTGGTTTAATTTTTATCATATTCGCATCGATGATCTCGGTTTTATTGTGGGTACGCCAAGCATTCGGTGTTATGCCAAATTGACCAATAAACCATCGGGTAAAAGAGCTTGGCATAGAGTAACCAAGAATATCTGAAACTTGTGCCAATGAGTAATTGATATTTCTTAAATAGCGAAAGACCAAATTTTTGCGTACATCATTCATTAATTCACTAAAATTTGTTTGTGCGGCTTCTAGACGACGTTGCAACGTTCTAACATTGACCTCATGCGTTTGAGCAACTTGATCAATTGTAGCTCGTCCCATCGGTAAAAGCAGATAGATACTTTTACGGATATCAAAAATAAGTGATGACTCATTATCTTTTTGTAAGATGTCGAGATCTAAATAGCGCTGTGCATGGTCTGCCATTGCTGTATTTGCTTGTGGATTGATTTTATCAAGTTCAGATGATGAGCAGACAATACCATTAAACTCACTACCAAACTCAAATGAACTCCCAAAGATACGTTGATGCACAGATAAGTCATGTGGTGCATCATGCGTAAAATGAATGCTTAATGGTTGCCATTTTTGAGCTGACAATGTAGCACAGAATCGCTGAATAATCCCCAAAGCTAACTCAATTGCTTGGCGACTATATTTTACTGAAGCGGAAATAACTTCCACGCGAATAATCACTGTTTTTCCAACTTCTTCAATATATATTTCAAGCGCGTTATTGATGATATTTCTGTATTTTACAATTGTTTTTAAGGCATCACCTAAGGTTTGCTGATAACTTAACAATAGGCTAAGTTTGCCAAAATCAGCAATTTGTCGTTGTTCTGCCATATGTAGACCAAATACTTCGCAGCCACTGATTTGAGCAGAATGTTCTAACAATGTAATGACTTTATCGACCGAAATACGTTGTTTTGAATCATTTAATTGAGCAGAATAAATTCCAGCATCAGATAATAAATGGTATGGATTGAGGTCTAACTGTCGACTAACATCTAGATAATTTTTGAGTACGGCTGTATGTGCAAGAGGAATCAATTTCCAATCTCCTTATTTTTTTATTAACCATCCTGGTCAATACATTATTGTTTACAAACTTTGCTAATAAGCACTATAAAAATTTCTAGCATTTTTGCAATCTCGACAATTTTATCAAAATATCTTAAAAAAAGTATCTCAATTGAGTACATATTCAGGTGATAGAAATAAATTATCAAATTTGCTTAGAAACATGAGTGTTTTAAAAGGACTGAACTTTCTTGAGTAATCAGCAGCTTTATAAGCTAAGTTGGCTGTGCAAAGTCATTCGAATAGTACATCAACTCTATAAATCTGATTCATTAAAATTTCCCTGTAGTTCACTTTTTATGGTTTCAGTGGAATCTTTCTGAAACACGACACCATTATTCAAGCAGGTCTTCTTTAAAGCAATCTCAAGTACGTTATAAACAACATTTAGAATTTATTAACAGATATTTAAATTTTAAAATATAAAAATAAAATCAATACCTTATGTTTTTGATTGCTTATGTTTGAAGGATTTTTTGATAGGTAATTTGTCATCAAATGAAAAGAAGTTGTCATGAAATGTGCATCAGCAAAATCAACTAAATCGTATTGTGAATAAGCAATTTATAGAATTCACATTCATTCATTCACTCATAATTTAAGGTAGATCAATGGAAAAAATACAAACAAAGGCAACTGTTTTAATTGTCCCAGGTTTACGTGACCATGTCGCTGAACATTGGCAAACCTTATTGGAAGAAAGCCTGGTCAAGGTACGATCTGTCCCTCCGCTGGAAACAGACAAAATCAACTGCATAAAAAGAGTTAAAGCGATCCAAGCACAACTAGAAGAAATCGATGGTCCTGTGATTTTAGTTGCACATAGTGCAGGGGTATTAATGATCGTTCATTGGGCAGCTAAATATCAATACAAGATTCAAGGAGCTTTGTTGGTGACACCACCTGATTTATCAGCCAAATGGCCTGAAAATTATCCAAATTCTGCAATGCTAAAAAAACTAGGATGGGATCCTTTACCCAACAAAATTTTGCCATTTCCAAGCATTGTGGTTGCAAGTACCAATGACCATTTAGCCAGTTACAGTGCAGTTACGACAATGGCAAAAACATGGGGCAGCCGATTGGTGAATTTAGGCGAAGTGGGGCATCTTAATCCAGCTGCTGGCTATGGCTATTGGGCACAAGCTGAACAATTTATTCAACAATTAGACCGAGTGGATGAGTCTATATGTATCGCTTAGTTTTAGATATTTATAGTGGAATGGTTTTAGAGATTGCTTGTTTAGTATACACGCCGTTTTAAGACAGCATTGCTCATAGGCTAGTAGTATTCGTAACAGATTAAACAATTAAAAAAAATGCATATTTCAAAACAGTCAACATGGCTACTTATGAAATTAAATCAAATTAAATCATGTCGATATGGAGATCGAATGATGAAAAATTATTTATATAATAAACACACTGTTATTTTTACTCAAAAATTTGGTGTCTTTTTAATATTGTGCTTAAGCCTTTCAAAAGTATCTGCGACAAGTGTTGAGATTAATGATGATTGGAAATTTGAAACCAATACGATGTTCAGCTTAGGTGCAAATTGGAGTATTCAAGATGCTTCAAATCAGTTGGTGTATAAGCCTGATGCAAATCATATCGGTAAGAATGGTTTAAGCATAGATGTGAATGGCGACGATGGACATTTGAATTTCAGTAAAAACGATAATATTTCTCAAATTGCAAAAGGGCTGACCGAGTTTCGTTTAAAAGGAAAACAACAAGGTGCAGTACTCAGTGCTAAATATTGGTATGACCATGCTTATGAAACTGGTCGTGGAGATTTAAAAGCCTTTGATGATTCTAGATGGCCTATATTAGCCAAATTTAAGGGTATTGATCTTTGGGATACCTATATCTGGAAAAACTTTACTTTACAAAATGGTCAAAATGCCAATCTAAAATTAGGTAAACATAGCTTAAATTGGGGGAAATCGCTGTTTTTCCAAAATGGTTTAAATTCAGTCAGTGCCTTGGATTATGCTGCAATCAATCGGCCGGGAGGGGAAGCAAAAGAACGAATAATTCCTGTCGAAATGTTTTCATTCGAGGCTGGAATAACGCCAAACCTTAAATTAGGTGGTTTTTATCAGTTTAAGTTTAGACCTTCTATTGTGGACGGTTGCGGAACATTTTTTGCAATTTCTGACTTTGTTCCAGAAAATTGTGGGCCAATTATTTTGACCGTTACACCAGGAGATAAGTTGTCTGAAAGTGCTTTAGATGCAAAGACCTATATTCCACGTTCAGAAAGTCGGTATGCTGGAAATAGCGGACAATATGGATTCTCTTTAAAGCAAAGCTTATTGGGTTGGAACAATGCTGAACTTGGCTTATATTTCGCAAATTATCACAGTCGTAATGCTAATTTTGACGGTACAGCAGTGACAGCCTCCGGACCTGCACATTTTAATACAGCCAGATTTTTTTCAGTTTATCCAGAAAATATCCAAATGTATGGATTAAGTCTTGCGGGAAAATTGGGTACTACGTCTGTTTTTAGCGAATTAACACATAAAGCAAATCAACCTTTGCAATTAAATGGTACAGATATTGTCTATGCACAAGTTCTAGATAAAGATACTCCGCTCACTCCACCTGGGGTTGCAGCTGAATTTGGACAATATCTTGAAGGTTATGTACGAACACCAGTAACGCAATTTTCAGTAGGTGCAAGTGATCATCTGAATAATATATTGGGTGCAACTACGCTGAATTGGGCGGTAGAAATTGCAGTCAATCATATTGCAAATATCGGTAATCATCGCTTTGGGCGAGTAGGGGCTTTTGGGCGGAGTGAGCTTTCATCTGGTGCCTATAATCCTGAAACTGAGGAATACAAATGTACGCTTTATGGCACAGCACACCTTGCAAATGATGTAGTTGATCGTATGAATGAGCGCTTTTGTAATAAAGATGGTTTCTTTACTGAATGGTCTTACGGCTATCGTTTACGTGGAGTGTTAAGCTATCAAGATATTTTACCAGCAGTTGTCATTACACCTAGTTTTATCTTTCGCCATGACATAACAGGATCTAGCCAAAATTTTCAAGAAGGTCAAATGAGTATCGCAGCTACTATTTCAGTAAGCTATCAGCAAAAATATACTGCTGAACTTGCATATACCAATTTTTTTGGTTCGAATGATTTTAGTACAATCGATGACCGAGATTTTGCTTCATTGATATTTAAAGCTAATTTTTGAAGTTGGGAATTTAAAAATTGGATGCTATGTTTATTGGATCGTTGGTGTCAAAAAAAGCTCATCTTTTAATCATAAATATTTAACTTATTTATAGATCAAACGGCTATATAGCTTTGGGAAAAACTGATTTTTCTATTGTTGAAGGTATTAAATTATTCAAACTTATTGATATGGAAGCTGTTAGATTCTCTAAGGATATTGATTGTGATATGCTTTTTAATCATTATAAGAATGGGCATATCCCTCTCAATATTTAATCATATTTGCCAAGGCGAGGTGATCAGAATAAATGCTCAATAACTTTATAATTAGTAAGCTCACCGAAAATAAAAAATATAGATTTAATAATTAACGTCATATTAATTCACTTCCAATCAAAACTAAAATTAAGCAATACAGAAGATAGAATAAGGATAAAAATTATTATCAATAGTATCTGTTAAATTGGCCTAAAATTAACCTGTTGTTTGGTGGTGAATTACATGAAATATGCATTAAATTATAATAATATGAACACTATTACAAGCTGTATTTTAAAAATAATATAAATTTAAATATTTGTTTTTAAATTATATTTTTAATAAGCTATGTATTTAATTATAATATAAAGAAGTGTGAAAGTTTGCAAAACAAGGTAGGTGGTGTTAAAAAATGTGCATTATCTGAATAGCTTAAAGTGTTCTAGCAGATATATTGAAGAATAGAAATATGAATGTTGGATATAAATAAATAATGAAAATTTATGAAATGGTGTTTCATAAAGGTATAGATGAAAGCACTCATTTTTTTTATAGTGAAAATACCTATGCTTCACGTCAGCATTTTATTGAATTAATACGTTTAGATATTGATGCTGAACTGAGTAATTTTAAATTGGCATGTCTAAGTGATGATCAATATGATTTAAAAGCATTATTTGAAGAAGTTCATAAAGAAAGCCATTTCCATGTAGATAGAATGGAAGCTGAATTTCTTCGTGATGCAATCGCTACAATTGACCAATGCATTTGTTTAAGAGTTAAAGAACGAGATGTTCTTCAGCCAAGTGGAAATACTTATCATCTTTAGTCACCCTCTAAATTTTATAGACATTCGTATAAATTTTTGATTTTCGGTCGACATGTTAAAGTGTCATATCGGATCCCATTCTTCACCCCAGAACGAATGGGATTTTTTTTGATGAATAGATAAAATAACGTTTAAGTCTTAATATTTATTGATAAAATCGTAGTTTAACGAGGTCTCTATGACTAATTTGTAGTCTCTTAATAATGATGGTTCTATCCATACAAAACAAATACGAGCAACGATTGGAAAGGTTAATATTAGTTGCTTTTCTTTGGATAATATCAGGGTTACTCTGTCCTCATATTTTTAATACATAAAATCAGATGCAAGAATATTTATTTTTTGTAAATGTAAGTGTTGAAAATAAAAGATATTCTAAAATTTTTTAGGTGTAAAACTTAAAAGAAAGATGGGAGTAATAAAGTATCCTAAAAAAGAATATTTAATATTATAGAAAATAAAGAGATGTTTAAGCTTGTAGTTATTGTGCTAAATTAGATTTAATGTATAGATTTTTACTTATTAATATTTTAAGTATATAATTTAATTATGTTTTTTGAAATGAGACCCACATATAATCCGACATGCATAAGCGGAATTTGAGCTCTGAGATCGGCATATTAATCTTTATGTTATTTGAACAATAATTAAATTAATTTTAACTTTATTAATCTATCAAATGAAATGTATTTATTTATGTTTTAAATGTAATAATAATTTAATTCCAATGTCTAAACATAATCTAAAGTAAAAACAATTTGATAGTGTGGTTTTGTGCTGTTAATTAGGGTCATTATTGAACACTTATTCGTCACATGTGATTATGTAAATGCTTTCACACTTCTTGTGTAAAAGTTAATAAATAATGCATATCACTGGACATAATATGAATATTTTAACAAAACTAACGCTAACTGTATTGTTAGGTACAGGATATATCGCGACTGCACAAGCTGCTGTTACTGGTCAAGTTGATGTCAAGCTGAATGTTTCAACAGGTTGTTCTGTTGAAGGTTCTGAAGTTGCTGGAGCTATGAACCAATTTGGTAGTTTGGATTTTGGTAAAACTTCTGGTACTTGGACCAACGTTCTAACTGCTCAGGTTGCTTCAGCAGGTACAGGTAGTCACCTCGCTGTAAAATGTGACAGTACAGATCCTGTTGCGTTTACTGTTGCAATTGATGGTGGTCAGCGTGCTGATCGTAGTCTTAAACATACCACTGCTGCAGACGTGGTTAGCTATAACGTCTATCGTGATGCAGCACGTACCAATCTCTACGCAATCAATACACCTCAAGCTTTCACAGCTGCGAGTGGTGAATCTCAAGAAGTCCCAATCTTTGGTGCAATTGCTGCAAACAGTGGAACTGCAAAAGCACAGGGTGACTATAAAGACACTTTGTTGGTAACAGTTAATTTCTAATCAGTATACGTAACAGTAAACAGGTTTGTTGTTGAACAAGCCTGTTTTAAGGAGGAACGTATGCACCTGTTACTTAAACAAAGCGTTGGATTACTACTTTGTAGCCTTTTTTCGTCACTCTGTAGTGCTGGGCAGTTAGCCGCTAAGTTAAATATCCAACTTGAATTAGAGCCATCCTGCAAGATTAACAATCAGTCTGTAAATAACGAAACAACTGGCTTGAATTTTGGTCAGTTAGATTTCGGGGAAACTACTGCTGCATTTAATCGTGTGATTGAGACGAGTTTAAGTAATGCTTCTGCATCGGGTTTGACCATTCAATGTCCTGGCAATTCTCCGATAAAAGTTACTTTTGGTGCAGGACAGAATGACAGCAAGGTTCCAGCCCCTTTTAGTGCAAATTATTTCCGTGCTATCAGTAATGGTACCGATTTCCTTGCCTACAACATCTTATATGGCACTGCTCGGGAAGCATTAAAACCGAATCAAACCATCACTTTGACCAACAATGGTCAGCCACAGACGCTTAATATCATAGGTCAAACTGTTAATAATGGTCGGTCAGTCTCGCTTGGACAATATACCGACACTATTCCAATTACCATTGAATTTTAAAGAACAAAATCATGAAAAAAATAGGTTTAAGTGTTCTGCTTATGTTGGCTGGGCCGTGCGTATTTGCTGGAACAACAGCGAATTTTAAAGTGCAGGCAACCATTGAAAATGGCTGCAAACTCAGCAATGTTGAGCAGCGACTTGATTTTGGTCGTCATCCTGTTGTGGGACAGGGAAAGTTAACTGGGTCAGTCGTCAATACTGCACAAAGCTGGAATATCCAGTGCACTGCACGGTTACCAGTAAAGGTCATGTTGAATGGTGGAGATCACTTCTCAAATAATTCTCGACGGATGAAACATGCGCAACAGAATGAATTTGTGTCCTATCAGCTTTATCAGAACAGTAATTTGCAGAATGAATATACCAGTGGGAATAGTTACTCACTGACGTCAACCACTACATCGAATACTCTACTGGGTTTTTCAGTTTATGGTGTTGCAGATTTGAATAATAACAATCAACCACGATCAGCAGGCCTTTATAAAGATACGGTCGCAATTACGATTACATGGTGATTCTATGAGCTTAAATAAAATGAACATATGGTCGGGCAGGACTTTCTTTGCAGCCGCAATATTGATGATGACCTCACCTGTATTCGCACAGGCTACTTTTTTAATCTGGCCAATTTACCCTAAAATTGAAGAAAACGAAAAAGCCACTGCGGTATGGCTACAAAATACTGGTAACTCTGATGCCATGGTACAGATTCGGGTATTTAAATGGGATCAGAATCATCAGCAAGATGCTTTTGAGGAGCAAACTGAGATTATCCCAAGTCCGCCGGTGGCAAAGATCAAAGCCGGTGAAAAGCATATGTTGCGTTTAACTCGGGCAACCTCAGTACCAGATACAAAAGAACTTGCCTATCGAATTATTGTTGATGAACTGCCGATCAAGCTCAATCCAGAAAACGATAAAGAAGCCTCGACAGTCAGTTTTCAGATGCGTTATTCAATTCCCTTGTTTAGCTATGGCAAAGGACTTGGCAGTGGCTTGACTGAGCTTTCACAAAAAACCAATGCGAAAAATCCTTTGGCTAAACCGATATTAAGCTGGTGGGTCAAAAATAATGAACAGGGGAAACCTGAACTTTATATTCAAAATACCGGTTCAAAATTTTCACGACTTTCAGGAATTAAATTGACTCCAACTTCAGAACAAATGGCTTTTGGCAAAACTGCCTTTGGTTATGTGTTGGCAAACAGCACCATGAAGTTTGATCTGGACAGCAAGATACTCAACAGCCTAAGTGGTCAAACAAGCTTGTATGGAATCGACAGTTCAGGGGTACAACAGGAGTTGATTGAGATTAAAAAACAAGGAGGGAGATAAATGGGTTATTTATCTGGTTTAAATTCACCTTCTTTTTTATGCAAAAGCCTGACCTTTATATTGATCTCGAATATCCCAATGTTGAGCTGCAATGTGTATGCAAATGGCTTACCTCCACCACCGAGAGATGTTTCAGAAGTGAATAGCTTATTTAAGCTCTATCTGGACTTGGTGATCAATCAATATTCGACGCGACAAGTGATCCCCGTCATTGTCAAAGGAGATCATTATTTTATCCAGCAATCAAAACTGGATGAATTACAGATTAAGCTACCTGCAGATGCCCTACAGCAACAGACCGAAAAAAACCTGACTGATCTGGATGTATTTACTCTAGGCTTTTCGGGCAAGGCCTTGGATTGGGTCAGCCTCAATCAGATTCCCGAATTGAAGTATGAATATAATTCAGCACAACAGTATTTTAGTCTAGATCTTCCAGCCAGCTGGATGCCGGTGCAAATACGTGGATTAGACTCCTGGTATCAACCTGAAACAGCACAGTCGGGTATTGGTTTATTAAATAACTATGACTTTTATACCTACCGCCCAGAGAATGGTGGCTATAGCAGTACGCTATTTACAGAACAACGCTTTTTCTCACCTTATGGGGTACTGAGAAACTCTGGGGTCTATAGCAAAACAGATTTTAATTCTGTTGGAAAAGACTCAAATCAAAATAATGATGGCTACCGTCGCTATGACACCACTTGGCAATATGATGACCCAGTCAGGGTATTTTCATTTTTAGCGGGTGATGTAATTACCGGAAGTAAAAACGCATGGGGAAGTTCAGTGCGTTTAGGTGGATTACAACTCCAGCGTAATTTTGGTACTCGCCCAGATTTGATTACTTATCCTTTACCGCAGTTTAAAGGACAAGCGACCTTACCAAGCACCGTAGATTTATTGATCAATGGACAGAAAGCCAATTCAACCGATGTACAGTCAGGCCCCTTTATTCTTAATAATGTTCCGTTTATCAATGGTAAAGGCGAGGCGGTGATTGTCACCACGGACAGCGTGGGTCGTCAGGTGGCCACCTCAGTGCCATTTTATATTTCGAATACTTTGCTTAAACCTGGATTATTGGATTATTCGGTGTCGATGGGGCAAATCCGCGAAGATTATGGAATCAAAAACTTTTCATACGGCAAGTTTGCTGGTTCAGCGGATGCACGTTATGGGATCAATGATTGGCTCACCGCTGAAGGGCGGGTTGAACTTTCAGATTCAATTCAGTTGGCTGGACTGGGTTCAGTACTCAAGCTGAATCAGTTTGGTGTGTTAAGTGGTTCGGCAACTCAAAGCTGGGCAGACCGTGAATTTAATCGGATCAATAGTCAAAACATGAAGGGAAATCAATATACTTTAGGCTATAGCTATAACCAGCAACGCTTTGGATTTAGTCTCAATCATACCCAACGCGATCAGGACTATTATGATCTTTCGCGTTTACAATATAGCAATTTGATTTCAGCCAACAGTCATAAAAGTTCGGTTGCCAATACTTATTTTGCCACAGATAAGTCAGGTACTTTTGGGGTGGCCTATATTCAGACCCAGAACCGCGACATTAAAAATAAACTGATGAACTTGTCTTGGGCACCAATACTACCGTCCTATCTACGTGGTGCAACAGTGTCTTTAAGCGCTAATCGAGATTTTATTGAAAAAGAGTGGAGTGCTGCATTTCAGTTGTCAGTTCCATTTTCCAAGAGCAGATCTACAGCCAGTCTAGGCTACAGTCAAGAATCAAGTGGTGATTATGGTTATGTTAATTATAACCGTAGTGCTCCATTGGATGGTGGTGTTGGTGTTGATTTAACTCGACGTTTTAATGAAAAAAGTGATGATTTTAATCAAGCACGAATAAGCTACCGTAACCAATATTTTAATACCGATATCGGCATGTCGGGTAGCAATGACTATAACTACTGGTTTGGACTTTCTGGTTCAGTAGTGTTGATGTCAGGCAATGTCTTTGCTGCCAATCGATTGGGTGAGTCTTTTGCCTTGATTGATACTAACAAAGTTGCAGATGTTCCTGTGCATTATGAAAACAGCCTTGTGGGGCGGAGTAATGCCAAGGGTTATGTTTTTGTACCGTCAGTGACCCCGTATTACGCAGCCAAATACAGCATCAACCCGATAGATTTACCTTCTAACTTTAATGCAACTCAAGTTGAAAATCGGATTGCGGCAAAACGCGGTTCAGGTGTAGTGATTGGTTTCCCAATTAAACAATCTTATGCGGCAAATGTGTCTTTGGTACAGAGTAATGGGCAAGCGGTTCCAGTGGGTGCGGTGGTACATCGTACAGATCAAGAATCGAGTTATGTAGGGATGGATGGAATTGCTTATCTTGAAGATCTGGCGGCAGAAAATACAATTCGAGTGCAACTGCCAGATCAGCACCTATGTGAAGCAAATTTTTCGTTAGATTTAAAAAAAGCGCAACAACAGATCGCAGTGATTAAATCGGTTGTTTGTCATGAGGTGGTTAAACCATGATTACTTTGAAAAAAATAATACCCACAGGCCTTTTATTCTCTGGGTTGATATTGATTACTGCTCAGAGTTATGCAGATTGTGAAGTTAGCACCAGTGGCAATACTTCGATTGGGAAGATTCCTTCAATTACATTAGCCGAAACGGGGATACAATCTACAAAGTTTAATTCAGGGATGAGTTGTCAGGCATTTTTGACTGTATTAACAACGAATTATTTATATTATCGAATAGATCAAATGCCAGTCAACTATATAAATAATGCGACAGGTGAGCGCATTACAGTAAATTATTTAGATACGAATAACAATGTAATTAAAGTCGGATCTGAAAGAGATTTAGGTGGATTTTCACTTGTGAACTTATTTAGTGGACCCGGTGGTTCCTTACAATTTATTGCAAATGTTAATCCAGGCCAAGCCGTATCACCTGGGATATATCAAGCTGAACAGCCATTCAAACTAAAATGGTGGTATTCAGTAGCAGGTTTTGGGATTGGAGCATTTTCTACCAAATTTGAAAGCCCTGGTTTTAGTCGAGGATATTTAGGATTTGGTCCTGATACTTGGGGAGGTTCTTGGGGGAGTGGTAGAGATTCTGCTTTTGACTTAAGCCTTGAGGTTCTACCTGATTGTCGCATATCAACTAGAGATGTTAATTTTGGAACGGCTGCTTTTGCGACAGCCTTTGAGCCTGTTCAAACTTCAATGGGAGTACGCTGTTCTGTAAAAACGCCTTATAATGTGGGATTAAACAATGGGTTATATCCACAAAGTGGTAATCAACGTGCGATGAAGGCGGTCAATAGCAATAACTTTCTACGTTATGAAATATATAAAAATTCAACTACTGATCGTTGGGGCAGCAACGGAGCTGAGAAATGGTCAAGCAGTAATGCAACCACAAATGCTGGTATTTATGATGCAAAAACTCAACAGGGTTATACCTTCACAACAAAAATTCTTGAAAATAATCCTGACAATTTACCGGCTGATAAATACAGTGATACTGTGACTGTACAGGTTGAATTCTAGTAATACTGATAATGACATCATGATAAAAAATTATGATGTCATAAAAATAAACATATAAATAAATTATAAGACTTAATGTAAATCATAAATTTATCTTTAATATAAATTACCGTTCATCGTTTTTCTTAATTGAAAGTATTATTTTAAATTTTTTGTTTGTAAACATTTTGTTTTTTGAAGTGAGAATATAGAGTGTTTTATAAATTTAAAATTTAAAATGTAAAAGAAAAAATTCAAATTAAGATATTATTTTTTTATACGCTTGTATTTTTATTTATTTTTATGGGTGTGTTATTTGAAACGTTTGTAGTGTTTAAAACATAAATATAATTTTCAACAGGTGTTTTTTTTGTGAATTAAATATTATAATATTTTTTTTAAATGAAAAGGTTATCTGTTGTGCGTGTCTATGCATATTGTAGAGTTGACAATATATCTATAAATAAAAATATTTGTGTTGATTTTATTTCAAATGCGGGTTATGAAATACCAGTTAAGAGAATCATTGTGGAAGAAGTAGAAGTTGGTATATCATTAAAGCACAGAAATAAATTTATTAATTTAGTTAATTATTCTATGGAAAGTGGAGATATATTATTAGTTAATGGAATTGATTCATTAGGTGGGAATTTTAATGAAGTTTTTTCAAGTGCTAATTTAATATTTAAAAAAAAAATTAAATTAATTTGTTTAGAGTTTTCAAAGAACGAAATCTCAGGAGACCTTAAGAAATTTTTTATACACTTTTTGAAGCTATGTGCTGATTTTGAAGGAAAAGCTAATATTTCAAAAAAAAGTGTCCTCAATAAAGCAAAAAAGCGTGTTGGTCGTCCTGAAATTTTAAGCGATAAACAAAAAAAAGAAGCTTTGGAGAATTTTAAAAAAGGTCACAGCATTTATTCAATCGCTAAGCATTATTCAGTTACTCGAACTGTAATCCAACGCTTAATACTAAAATCCTCTGATGTCATTAATAGTGACGACCAATAGATGAGGAATAAAAAACTTGATAAGAATCATATAAGCAGGTTTGCAATTGCTCAAAAAAAAACTGATGTTAAGAAAACAATTATTGTGCAATTGGTTTATGTGTTACGACAAGCAAATCATAAAAAAGCAAAAAATTTGATCAGTCAGTATAGTATTGAAATTAAGTCGCTAAATGGTTTGGTCAACTATAGAGTTCAAGGAATTAAGCATGGAGGAAAAACCATTATATTTTTATATGGATCAAGTCTATATGTTGTGGATTTAACAAAATCATTATTTAAATAGATTTTATAATTTTTTAATGCAGGTATGGGTTTTTGCTATTAACTTTATAAGTTTAATAGTAAGTTAAATGATTGAGTTAAATCAAAAATATACATCTATTTATATTTTTAAGTTATGTTTTTAATTTTTTTAATGTTGGTTATTTGAAAGTATGGCGATGGTAATTAATATATTATGCAAATAAAAATTTTTATAAAAAATAGAATTTTATAGTATTATTTTATGCTAATTTACTCATGTAAATAATATGATTGATTTAAATAGTATAAATAACAAGTATTTAATTTTGTTTTTTAATTAATGTTTTGATCTAAGAGACTATTTTTTTTGAATTATGTGATCTTAAGAAACATTCAATTAAAATTATTTGTAAAGAGAGAATTTATATGTGATTTTATTAAGAGAAATTATAAATTTATTTTAAGGAAGCCGATATCGAAGAATTTGGGAAATATCAAAAAAATGTTAGATACTTCCCAAATCGCAATAGTAAATCGATAAATAAATAAACTGTGTTAATTTAAAAATCTTAATTTAAAGTGGGCATTGAAAATTGTTTATTTTCACGGATGTTCGCAGAAGGCCAGCGTTGAGTAATCGTTTTTCTGCGTGTATAAAAACGGACACCATCTGGACCATATGCATATAAATCACCAAATAGTGAGCGCTTCCACCCCCCAAAACTATGATAAGCGACAGGTACAGGCAAAGGAACATTGATGCCAACCATCCCCACTTTAATATGATCAGAGAAATAACGTGCTGCTTCTCCATCACGAGTATAGATACATGTACCATTACCATATTCGTGATTATCAATCAGATCCATAGCTTCTTGCATAGTCTCTACCCGCATGATTTGTAAGACTGGACCAAAAATTTCCTGCTGATAACTATGCATGTTTGGTGTAACTTGATCAATTAAGGTCGGTCCCACAAAGAAGCCATTTTTATAGTCACCAACGGTTGCTTGTCTACCATCCACGACAATTTTTGCACCTTGTTGCTCAGCACTGTCGATAAAACCAACCACTTTAGCTTTATGGTCTGCTGTGATTACAGGCCCAAAATCATTATTTTTATTGGAAAAATGTCCAAATTTTAATTTACTGATTTCATTTTGAAGTTTTGCAATCACGGTATCCGCAATCTCATCACCGACTGCAACAGCAACAGAAAGTGCCATACAACGTTCACCTGATGAACCAAAAGCTGCACCAAGTAGAGAATTAACCACATTATCTACATCAGCATCTGGCATGATAATCGCGTGATTTTTTGCACCACCTAAAGCTTGACAACGTTTACCCGCAGCTGTTGCCGTTTTATAAATATATTCAGCGATTGGAGTTGAGCCGACAAAGCTTATGGCTTGGATACGTGGATCGTTTAAAAGTGTATCTACAGCAACTTTATCCCCATTGACCAAATTGAAGACACCATCGGGAAGACCTGCTTCTTTTAATAATTGTGCGATATATAATGTTGAGGATGGATCACGCTCGGATGGTTTTAAAATAAAGCAGTTACCACAGACAATTGCCATTGGGAACATCCAAAGCGGCACCATCACTGGGAAGTTAAAAGGGGTAATCCCTGCAACGACACCTAAAGGCTGAAATTCACTCCAAGAGTCAATATTGGGGCCTACATTTTTTGAAAATTCACCTTTTAAAAACTCAGGGGCACCACAAGCATATTCAACATTTTCTATACCGCGCTGTAATTCTCCTGCAGCATCATGACAAATTTTTCCGTGCTCTAAACCAATTAGCTCACAGATTTTATCTGCATTCTTTTCAAGTAACTCTTTAAACTTAAACATGACTCGCGCACGTTTGATGACGGGTGTGTCGCGCCATGCAGGAAATGCATTTTCTGCTGCTACTATTGCTTCAAGTACCGTTTTTTGGCTAGCAATGGCAACTTCGGAATTTGATTCACCTGTTGCTGGGTTAAATACTTTTTGAGTGCGGCTTGCTTCAGTTGAGAGTTGTCCATTAATGAAATGCCCGATGGTATTCATTGATATCTCCTTGTTTATTTTCGTTGAAAAATTAAGACCATAATTGTTGATAAAGTTTTACGATTTCTTCTTTCGTCGGTAGACGAGGGTTATTACTGGGTGAGCCTGAAGCAAGTGCCTGTTCTGCCATAGTATTTACAACTTCATCAAAATATCTTTTATCTGCTCCAAAAGCTTCCAAGGTTGGCACTTGCAGTGATGAATTAATGTCTTTTAATGCTTCAATTAACTTAGCATTGGCAGATTCAACAGAATCAGTTTGCTGCGCTGCGCCAATGGCTTTTGCGCAATCAGCATATTTTTCAGGTTCGGCCGGAATTGAATATTCGATGATCATGGGCAATAACATGGCATTCGATAAACCATGTGGGACATGGAAAAATGCGCCAATAGGTCGGCTCATACCATGAACTAAAGCGACCGAAGCATTATTAAAAGCCACACCTGCCAATGTTGCACCAAGCATTAAAGCTTCTCTGGCACCTTTATCACTTGGATCTAGATAGACTTTTTTTAGATTGGGTCCAATTAAGCGCATTGCTTCCAATGCTTGGGTATCACTATATAAATTGGCTTTTTTACTGGTATAGGCTTCAATCGCATGTGTTAAGGCATCAATCCCAGTATCCGCTGTGGTACGAGCAGGCAAGCTTAAAGTAAGTTCATAATCCACAATTGCAGCGATCGGCATAAAACCAGCACCAACACAAAGCATTTTTTCATTGCTTTCATCATCGGTAATGATGGTGAATTTGGTTGCTTCGGAACCTGTCCCTGCAGTTGTTGGAACAGCAATAATCGGTAAGCCTTGTTCATTGACTTGCCGAGGAAATTTGTAATCTCTGATTTTTCCACCATAGCGACCTAAGATACCAATCGCTTTTGCGCTGTCAATTGGACTCCCACCACCAATGGCAATAATTGAATCATATTGTTTTGTTTGAATAAATTTGACTCCAGCCTCAATAGAACTTGATGTTGGTTCTGGAATAGTTTGATCAAAATAGTCTGCTTCAATATGCTCATTTTTGAGAATATTTTGAATATCAGCGATATAGCCCAATTTCACCATCATTTGATCGGTAATGATCAATGGTTTATGGCAGCCTAAGCTTTTTAAAATTTCAGGGATTTTTTTTCTAGCATTTTTTCCAACTTCAATAAATCGGGGCAATAAAATTGTATGTGACATAAGCGAACTCCATTTTAGTTTCATTCCATTTACATGCATTTTTCATTTGAAAATGATGAGTTTGCATGCTGTAGATTAGTTTTATAATACTTGTATATTGATATGTATCGTATCAATATAAATTAATATGTAAATAGGCGTTTTATGATTTTTACTCAAATAAAAATATTTATATTTAAATAACAATATCTTGAGTAATTTTTTAAAGTGGAAAATATTTTTATCTAGCTTCATCATTAAAAATTGGATATACATGTATATCGATACAATATGTATCATAATAATTAAATAAATGGAGTTTAAGATGTTAGGACTATTTGGAATAGTAGTTTCTTTGATTTTGCTGATGTATTTAGCTTATAGAGGCTTTAGTGTCATTATTTTGGCGCCTGTACTTGCACTGTTTGCAGTCATTTGGAGTGGAATGACACATGAATTATTAGGATTTTATTCGCAAGTATTTATGAGTGGTTTAGGTGGTTATATTATCAAATATTTTCCACTTTTCCTTTTAGGTGCAGTCTTCGGAAAGCTCATGGACGATAGTGGTTCGGCCCGTACGATTGCAATTTTTTTTGTTGAACGTTTAGGGCATCACCGCGCGATGTTATCGATCGTTATTTCCTGTGCGATATTAACTTATGGTGGTGTTTCACTTTTTGTAGTGGGTTTTGCAGTATTTCCCATTGCTTCGGCATTATTTAAAGAATTGGGTATTCCTAAACGATTCATTCCAGCTGCAATTATGCTTGGTGCATTAACCTTTACCATGACTGCTTTACCTGGAACTCCCGCGATTCAAAACGCAATCCCAATGCCGTATTTTAAAACGGATCTATATGCGGCTCCTGTTCTTGGCATCATTGCATCAATTTTTATGTTAATTACGGGGATGTGGTGGCTAAATAGAAGAGTCAAGCATTCAATAAAACAAGGTGAAGGGTATGGTAATCACATCGAAAATCATAAAGAAATTTTAACCCACTCAGATCCGAGTTTGCTGATTGCAATGATCCCGATTGTATTGGTTATTTTATCTAATTTAATGTTATCTAAAGTAATTTTTCCAAATATGGATACTTCATATTTGGCAACTGCTCAATTTGGTAATACAAGTTTGAATTCAGTGATTGGCCTTTGGTCTATTATTACGGCATTGGTCATCGCATGTATTGCCATTATTGGTCTAAATTGGAAGCGAATTAACGATATTCGAGACAGCATTCAAAATGGTGTTTCTTCTTCTTTTTTACCGATTTTTAATACTGCCTCAGAAGTTGGATATGGGTCAGTTATTGCTTCCTTAGCTGGTTTTGTCATTTTAAAAGATTTTTTAGTCAGTTTAGCACCCAGTAATCCGCTGGTTTCAGAAGCAATTTTGGTCAATGTACTGGCTGGCATCACCGGCTCTGCTTCTGGTGGCTTGAGTATCGCATTAAATACGATGGGCGAAACCTATATGAACCTAGCGCAAGATTTTGGTATTTCACCAGAATTAATGCACAGAGTCGCTTCTATGGCTTCAGGTTCTTTAGACTCACTTCCACATAACGGTGCGGTGATTACTATTATTGCACTTTGCGGTCTTACACATAAACAGTCCTATTATGACATGTTTGTTGTCGCAGTTATTTTCCCCCTGATGGCACTGATCGGAGTGATAACGCTTGGAACATATTTTGGATCATTTTAACGACTGAATTGTTGAGACTAGATGCTTGTGCATGTTGAGTAGTTCTTATGCCTCAGTAAACTTTATAAATTATGCAACTTATACTCTTCCATAGAAATGAATATGTTGGATTTAAAAGCTTGTAATACACTCTTTACAGTTAAAGTTTACATAGGGGATGCCAAACCTTGCGCTGCAAACCAAGCTATGCTTTTTTTGCTCATATTAGTTGAGAGGTACGTCCTGTACCTCCACATGTACACGCGTTTAGGGGCGAATTCTAAGTCGCAACATTATAAACGATTACGTGTAATTCATTAAATTATCAGCAAGCCATTGAATAGACAGGCTAAAATAGGGATCGGTATTCAATGCTCAATTTTTTGACTAAAACAACAAGTGTAATCACGAGCTCTCATCTTTTAATGGATAGAGTTTTTGATATAAGTATTTAAATCTGTGGCTGCATCTCTTAATGCATCTTGATAACTGATTAAGTCATCTAAAGATTTTCGAATGCTTGGTGCATGGGTATATAAGCAAGCAATGATTTCACCGTTGGGGTGGAGTATAGGAACTGAGCAAGCCACCATACCTGCTATAAACTCTTCATTGTCTGTACCTAAATTTGTTACGCCAATGCGCTGAATTTCAGATTCAAGCAAATTAGGATCTGTAATGGTGTTTTTTGTGTACTGTGTAATTGGGATATTTTTTAAAATATTTTTCCTTTTCTCTGCTGATAAATGGCTTAGAAAAAGCTTACCACTTGATGTACACCAAACAGGTACTGTTGAACCGACAGGTAAATATACCTGTAATGGCCAGTTCGTCTGTATACGGTCCACGTATAGCATATGATTATCTTGTAGTATGGCAATACCACAGGTTTCGCCAATCTTATTTGACAGCTTTTCTAAAATAGAAAATCGCTCAATTCTAAATTTTTCATTTTCCCAAACATTGAATAATAAGTGTTTGACTCTTCCACCCACCAACAAGCCACCGTGTAAATCTACTTTGACATAACCCTCTTTTTCTAATAATTGAATGAGTCGATGAATACTGGGTTTTGGAATATCAAGTGCTAAAGAGAGATCAAGTGGAGAAGGGGGATGTTTTGCTTCACCAATGGCTTCTAAAATCTCAAGTACTCGTGTGATCGATGAACCTTTATTTCGTTTTGTATCTTGCGTCATAAAATTTTCCAAAAGAACATGCTTCATTCATAGCAACTTGAGTTTATGAATATTATCACTTGAAAGTTGTAGATATGAAATTTTTATCAATGCTTTATCGTTGTAGATTTGGACTTCTCAATGTAAGAAATTCTACGTCAATCATTCGAGCTTTTGTGAAAAAAAGTTTTTAGATACTTTAACCAAATTCTGGTTATGGAACGCTGAGCATATCAGAATCATTAAAGGCCTATTCGGTTCAATAAGCCTTTTTAAATATTAGCGTGACTTGTTCCAGCTTAAAATTTTAAATAATCCAAACATCACCATAATCCAGATAGGAATCAAGATGACAGACTCCTTAAAGTTTTGTTTCCACATGATATATAGAATCATACTAATAAAAACTAAAACAATATAATTACTAATAGGTGAAAAAATTGAAGGGAATTTTACGGTTTTGCCTTCCAATTTCATGGCTTGCTTAAATTTTAAATGAGTAAAGCTAATAATTGCCCAGTTTAAAACCAAAGCAGCAACAGCCAAATACATCAGGTGACTTAATGCTTCTTCAGGCACAAAATAGTTCAGTAACACACAGCCAAAAATTAGAATAGAAGAAAATACCACAGCAGATATTGGAACACCTTGTTTGCTCACTTTTGCAAAAATCTTCGGTGCATTGCCTTGTACTGCAAGCCCATACAGCATACGGCTATTGGCATACATACCACTGTTATATACTGAAAGTGCCGCAGTCAAAATAATAAAATTGAGTAAATGTGCTGCCCAGCCTAAGCCCAGTTGGCTGAAAATCATTACAAAGGGACTTTTATCTAAACCACCCAGATCAAGTTGATTCCATGGGATTAATGACATAATAATGGCAAGAGAAGCAATATAAAAAACTAAAATGCGGAAAATCACGCGATTGACTGCTTGTGGTATGCTTTTTTCAGGATTTTCTGCTTCAGCAGCGGTCATCCCAATCAATTCAATGCCGCCAAATGCAAACATTAAAAAGGCCAGCATATAAAACAGCCCTGAAAAACCATGTGGGAAAAATCCACCATGTTGCCATAGGTTTGCCATAGTTGCAGTTGAATCAGCACCAGCTGTGAGCAAAAGATATAAACCAAATACAATCATCGAAATCACAGCAACAACTTTGATAATGGCTAACCAAAATTCTGATTCACCATAAAATTTAACATTGCCCAGATTAAAACCAGTCACGATGACAAAGAAAAATAAAGCAGAGACCCAAGCGGGGATATGCGGCCACCAATAATGCACATATTTAGCTACCGCTGTAAGCTCAGTCATGGCGACTAAAATATACATGACCCAGTAATTCCAGCCAGATAAAAAGCCAGGAAATTTTCCCCAATATTTTTGTGAAAAATAACTGAATGAACCTGCAACAGGTTCTTCTACAATCATTTCACCCATTTGGCGCATGATTAAAAAGGCAATCAAACCGACGATGGCATAGCCTAAAATAATCGAAGGGCCAGCAGATTGGATGACTTGTGCAGAACCTAGAAATAATCCTGTACCCACAGCGCCACCCATAGCGATCAATTGGATATGACGATTTTTAAGTCCACGTTTTAATTGGGAAGATGAGCGATTCAAAATATGCTGTGCTGAATAAAAGAAGCTATTGTAATTGATTGGTTATAGATAACCTAGTTTGAAAATGATATTGCAGCTGGAATTTTAAAAGATATTGAACTCTGGAATATTAGAGCGATTTTATCAATCAATAAAGCTCATGTTGAGTACATCATATCGCTATTGAATGAGGCTTCTCCCAACGGGAGAAGGCTAGCATGAGAGGGATATTAATCTGTACTTTAAAAAAGGCTTATGAAAAAAGCCGATTAAGATTGTTTCAAAGTGCACAATGGATGTTTGCCCTCAAACATACCGATGAATGGGGGGAAATGAGTAACGAACCAAGGCTTGAAGTTCAGGAGAAATCGACCTGACCGTATCTTTTTTTTGAGCGGGTATTATAGGCGCGCTTGGTCTACTGCCCTTTATGAGCTCTATAAGAAATTAAGTTAGATTAGAAATGATCAGATCTCACATTTACTCTTACTTATCTTTCTAATCATTAGTTTTATCTACTATGTTTTCAAGAATAGGGCTTATCCCTTCCTAGTATCTCTATCAGGATTGATCGCTAAAATTGCCATATTTTGATAACACTCAATAGTTCTTCCTTTATAGACTCAAGAGATGATCAAGGAAGGAGATCAGCATGTCAAAAGAATATAAATTAAAAAAAGGAAGTTTAGGGCTATGGTACGTTGTATTTTTTGTGGTCGCCGCAGCTTCACCCTTAACTGGTGTGGTTGGAGCATTGCCTGTCGCTTTTATGGCTGGTAATGGAGCTGGGGTAGCAGGTACTTTTATTATTGCAGGTGCGCTATTACTCATTTTTAGTTTCGGTCTTGTAGCAATGAGCCGTCATGTTGTCAATGCAGGCGCATTCTATTCTTATATTGTGCAAGGACTGGGGCTTACCTGTGGTTTAGCGGGATTCAATGTTGCTTTACTTGCTTATGCTGCGATGCAACTTTCATGCAGTGCAATGTTTGGTTTCTTTACTGAACTCTTTGTTACGAGACACTTGGGTAGCAGTTTGCCTTGGTGGGCATATGCAGCATTGATGCAAATGGTGGTCATCGGACTGGGGATTGCCAAAGTTGAAATTGGCGGAAAAGTCCTTGGTGTACTCATGCTACTTGAGATTGCAATTGTTTTGCTGATGGATGCAGTCTTTATGGCTCGACCAGTGACTTGGGAGTTTAGCTCTTTTCAACCCAGTACGGTTTTAAATGGTAATTTTGGGATTGCCATGGTTTTTGCGATTTGTTCTTTTATCGGTTTTGAAGCAACAGCAATTTATGCTGAAGAATGTAAAGAACCCAAAAAAGTTGTGGCTAAAGCAACTTTTACTGCTGTGATTTTAATTACGCTTTTTTATGCCTTAACTGCATGGGTGTTGGTGCAATATACAGGTGCTAGCCAAATAGCTACTGAGGCAGCGAAAGATCCAGGTGTCTATGTTTACAGTGTCGCTGAACAATTGCTAGGGGGGTGGGCTGTTGAAGTCATTTCAATTCTATTGATCACCAGTTTATTTGCAGCAACTCAAGCGTTCCATAATTCGTTGTCACGTTACTTATTTACCATTAGCCGTGATGGTTTGTTATGGTCCAAATTGGCCAAGACACATGCTGTTTATAAAACTCCTTATATTGCCAGTATCGTCCAAGGCATTTTTATGATTGTCGCTTTAGTAACTTTCGGGCTGTTTAAACTTGATCCAATGATTAATATTTTTGCATGGGCATCTGTACTCGGAAGTATGGCAATTTTGGTATTACAGATCGGCGTTTCTTTCGCAGTAATAAAATATTTTCGACAACGCAAAGCGTTACCTGTCTCGATCTGGAGCCGTTTGATTGCACCGATTATTTCAGCACTCGGTATGTTGGTCATACTGTATGTGGTGATTGCAAATCTGGAAATGTTGAGTGGGTCATCTTCTCCAGTCGTGCTGTTTTTACCTTGGCTACTGCTGGCTTGTATGGTCATTGGCATGATCACAGCCCGTGTGTTGAAACATATCAATCCACAAAAATATGAAGATGTCACAAATATTGTTATTCATTCTTAACATCAAAATATACAAGGAGCTTATTCTATGAATAGCCAAATGGTTGCAAAAAAAGATTATCAATTCTGGCATCCTATGACTCATCCCAATAATTGGGTGGATAAGACCCCGTTGCGAATCGTCAAAGGAGATGGGCTTTTTATCTGGGATGATAAAGGTCGTAAAATGCTGGATGGCTTTGCGGGTTTATGGTGTGTCAATGTTGGGCATAATCGTGCTGAAGTTAAACAAGCGATTAATCAACAAATGGACGAGCTGGCTTACTATCAGTTATTTGATGGTGTGAGCCATCCAAAAGCAGAAGCTTTGTCAAACAAACTCATTGAAATGACTGCTCAGGAAAATATGGCACGAGTGCTATATGGGACAGGAGGCTCGGATGGTGTTGAAACAGCTCTAAAAGTAGCACGTCAATATTGGATTTTAAAGGGACAATCTCAACGGACTCGCTTTATTTCATTGAAAAATGCTTATCATGGTGTGCATTTTGGCGGGACTTCAGTGGGTGGTTTGTCTATTTATCGAATGAACTATGGTCCTGTTTTGGAGGGCTGTTCACAAATTGAATCGCCATGGTTGTATCGCAATCCTTGGAACTGTGATGATCCTGAGCAATTAGGACAGTTAGTTGCTGAACAGCTGGAACGAGACATTTTATATTATGGTCCCGACAGTGTGGCCGCATTTATTGCAGAACCCATTCAAGGTGCAGGGGGGGTGATTGTTCCTCCTGCCAATTTCTGGCCTTTAGTCCGTCAGATTTGTGATAAATATGGAATACTCTTGATCGCGGATGAAGTGGTGACCGGTTTTGGTCGTAGTGGTCATATGTTTGGTTCACGAGGCTGGGGGGTAAAACCTGACATTATGGTGTTTGCCAAGGCTTTAACCTCTGGTTATATCCCGCTTTCAGCAACATTGATCAATCATCGAATTGAAGAAGCCTTTTTACAAAACAAAGATCATCGAGGTATTTTGATGCAGGGTTATACCTATGGTGGGCATCCATTAGGCTGTGCAGCAGGGTTAGCCGTCCTTGATATTGTCGAAAAAGAAGACTTGCCTGGCAATGCAGCCAAAATGGGTGATACTTTACTGAACCAATTAAAAACCTTTGAAGAAAGATTTCCATCTGTTGGTAATGTACGTGGTAAAGGTTTGATGTTAGCAATTGATCTGGTTTCAGATAAGAAAACCCGTGAATCGATTATGCCTGATAATAATTTAGCTTGGCGTATTACCGAAGCTTGTCGTGATGCAGGTGCAGTGGTTCGCCCTGTCGGACCAAAAATTGTAATAGCCCCACCGTTGGTGATTGATCAGGCGGGTTGTGAGTTATTGGTCAATGCATTACAGACAGCATTTGAACAGGTCGATGTATAACTCGACAAATTTGTGTTAAAAACAGGATCAAGTGTCTGCGCTATGCGGCACTTTGATCCTGTTTTATTTGTTAAAAAGCTTGTAAAGATAATATTGGAATATTTACACTTAAGGGCTTGTGAAATAAAGGATTAGTTTTACAATAAAAGGTGAGTTTTATTTTTCATTTAAATCTAAGTGTAAGATTTTTTTTGTATTTTTAGGTAAAGCGAGGCACGGATGTTAGTCGTTGAACCAAGTGTAAATACAGGTTTGTTGCATGCCTTTCAAATACGTGAGTCTTTACAACATACCCAAATTTTAAAAGATTGGTCTTTATCCTATGACCAACTTTCTTCAGGTCATTTTGAAAGTCATTTAAATGAACTTTGGCTAGATGATATTCAAATTTATGAAGAACAAATCAGTCCTGCAATTTTTCAAAGTGGAGAAGGAAAGGCGGACTCACTGTGTTTAGGTGTTTTTTCAAATTTATCTAACTCCGCACTGTGGATGGGACAAGTATTACAAGGCGCAGAAATTATCTCATTATGCCAAGGTGGTGAAATTATGATGCGAACCCCAGAGCAATCGTCCTTTTTATCTTTAAGTTTACCCATTTCTTTATTGGGGGAGGCGGGAGAGATTCCACAAGGTGCAAGTATGTTAATTGATCAACACTTAGCACAAGAAATTTATTCTAAGCTCTCAACTTTATTAAATAACCTCTCTAAACTTCCTGACAGCGTAAATTTAGTTAGTATGCAGCAGGCAAAATCTGAGATTTTGGATCTAGGTTTTCAATATATTCAAGCTTTACAGCAACAACGACATGTGATTCGTGTATCAACCATTAAAGCAAGAAAAGTAGTCCAACGCGCATTAGATGCGATGTACTCTTGTCAGAATAATCCTTTGACGATGGACGAGTTGTGCCAGTTAACCTTTACCTCACGCCGTACCCTACAGAACTGTTTTGAATTGATCACTGGAGAAAGTCCCGCACAGTTTTTAAAACATCTACGTTTAAATGGTGTAAGGCGTAGTTTTATTCAAAATGCTGCATCCACTTCAGTAAGTGAAGTGGCCAGCGATTGGGGCTTTTGGCACTTATCGCAATTTGCGACAGACTATAAGAAACTGTTTGGTGAATCACCATCGCAAACATTGGCAAAGTGCAAATAAATGCTGATGAGTCATGGATGATAAAATTTATCGGATTGTATAATTACGAGTGATTCATTATGAAAAGATGAGGTAATTTTTGCTCAAAACTTTCATTCAAAGGGGTTGCACTAAAACATCAAAGCCAGTCTTTTGACTGGCTTTGATGTTTATGGGGATAAAATCAATGTACTAAAGTTTGCGATTGATCCTTATTTTTGTGTTTATGGTATTTGCTATTTAATAAAGTCACTAAAATTAAAGAAATGATGAACATCGACATGGCATACATTACAAGTGTATTAAAACTTGCTGTATGTTCGATAATTTGACCTGAAACACTAGGGCCCACCCCCATACCAATTGCAATCATCAAGCTGACATACTTCATAATACTGCCTGTGTGATCCATGATCGCTAAACTGGCGAGTATAAATGGGAAAGTAAACATCCATGCAAATTTAAAAACAATAATTGCTGTCATAAAGGTTGAAGCCGCAATTGTGCCTAATAATAAGTAAAGTGAAACAAAGAACAGCCCAAAGCCAATGAACACAACAATCATTCGACTGATCTTATGTCCAATGAGCGTCGCAATAAAGCAGCCAATAATTCCAAATAAAGTGGCGAAGGATAAATAGCCATTTATAGATGCTTCAGGAATTTTTGAGTTGAGACCAATGCTGGTGAGAAAGGTCCAGATACTACTGATGGACATAAAAAAGGATAGAACCGACGCAACTCCGATGATACCCCATATGATGGATTGGTTTGAAGAATTATGGGCATTTGGTTCAATTTGCTGTGATGCTTGAGGTATTTCATTGCTGAGTTTTTTATAAAAAGGTGCTGCAATTAGCATGAGGGCAATTAAAAGCACAAAGAATGCTTTTAAACCAAACTGTGCAAACAAGTGGGGTAAAATCAAGATGGCTAAGGCACCAAAAAGTGTTTGTCCGAGTAACCATAAGGCAAACGTGCGAGCAGGCTTGGAGGTCATACTGCATGACGCCATGGTGACAATCATGATACTGCCTGCGGCAAAGGCTGCGGATGAGCGTGTAAGCACCAGTGTAGTCAGACTATCTGCAAATAAAGATAGAAAATTTCCCAAAATAAACAAGCCAATAAAAAATTTCATCACTTTCTGTGGTGAATAGCGTTTCGCCCAATAAATTGCAGGCAATGCCGCAATGCCCATAAATATTTGCTCATAAAAGAAAAATGTTCCGACCTGTGAGGGCGCAAACTGCCATTCAGTTGAAAGTTGATAAGCGAGCACTGGGGTGGTCATCATCACCAAGGGACCAATAGCTGCAAAGAAACACAGCGCAAAAATATGTCCTTTTGAATCAAAAAAAGCCTGAGTATTCATTCTTGTTCTCCCATGGTTTTTATTTTTTTGTTAAGCCAATTCAGTTTGAATTCTCTGTAATGAACACTCGCTAAAAAATATAGCCATGCAATACCGTATTGAAAATGTTCATCTGAAATCTTCCATCCAGCCCATATCCGATCTAACATAATCTTCTCCTTGAAGTCATTTTCTTCCATGCAATGAATTGTTGAGTTATGAGTTTGAGTTTATTTTTTGAGCGAGTTGATCAATTAATTGCTTCTGAAACTGATTAAAGTGTTCACTGGGTTGTTGTAATTTGAGTAGTTCTATACACGGATCTTGTACCTTAGTTCGAATATCACAAAGTGTTTCAACGACAGCTAAACCACAAAACGGAACATAAGATTCGGCATAACCACCCTCATGAACCATAACTAATTTGCCTTGACATAACCGCTCTGCTGCCTGTTTGGTGAGTTGTGTTAGACGTCGAAAGGTTTCACTATGTAGTAGAAGACGAGCCAATGGATCGAAAGCATTAGCATCATAACCGCAGGCCACAATGATCATGTCTGGTTTAAACTTGTCCAAAGCTGGCAGTACAATGCTTTCAAAGGCATAAAGGTAAGCTTCATCACCACAGCCCGCCAATAGAGGGATATTGATGTTATAACCGTGCCCCTGATTTTCTCCTACATCTTCAGCACCACGATAGCCTGGCGGGAAACAATGCTCCTGATGTAAGGAGATGGTGAGCACATCATTGTGTTGATAGTAGATTTGCTGCGTACCATTACCGTGATGAACATCCCAATCAATCACTGCAACTTTATTTAAGCCCAATTTAGCTTTAGCTCGTTCAATGGCAATGGGAATATTGGCAAGAAAACAAAAGCCCATTGGTTTATCTGGCAAACAATGATGACCTGGTGGACGTGATAGTGCATATGCATTGTTTAATTCACCTAGAAATACTTTTTCGACTGCTTCACAAGCAAGCCCAGCTGAAATTTTGGCAATTTCATAACTACCTGGGCCAATGGGAGCATGCTCATCGAGCAATCCGCCTCCTTGATCACTTAAATTTTTAAATTTATTCAGATAATGTTCGGGATGAATACGGAGTAAGTCTTCCTCTGTGACCGGAGAGGCTGAACGGTTATCTAGGTGTTTGGTTAAACCAGATACATCCAATAAATTTTTAAAACGGCGCTTTGATTCAGGTGATTCAGCATGCGCTGCACTTGCAGGGGGTTGCACCCATCCGCCTACAGGTAATACTGTGGCGTGTAGCCCTGTAGTGTGCCAGAAACACCATTCATCTGAGAAAAAGCCTGTTTGTTTGAGTATCATAATTAAATTCCATTTACAATAAAATCCCTTAATATGGGATATATATTACTTTTTTAAGCGATAAACAAGAGTTAAATTATAAAAAATCTTTTATTTTGAGAAAATCTTAAAAAATACATTTTTTAAATTTGATGAAATTATGCAGTATCCTTTTGTATTTTATTTAAAATTAAATAATAAAAAATACCGTAATGTGAAAATATTTTAAAAAATATGTTGTATTTATTCTATTTTGAATATATAAATCCCGTAATAAGGGATAAAAACACTAAATAATGCCTATTTAGGCATCATCTCATCTACATTCAAGTTGAATGTTGTGGTGGGCAAAACAACAAGGACGAAAGGAGAGAACAATATGAAACATTCAGTTTTAGCGACTATGCTGCTGATCGGATGTGGACAGGCAGTACAAGCAGATACATCAACCTCAAAGCCAGCAACATTTATGGATCAATTTTCAGTGCATGGAACCTTAACTTTATCCTCAGATTATCGTAGTCGTGGTTTTTCCAAGTCAGATCAAAAACCATCAGTTCAAGGCGGCTTGATTTTAGCTCATCAGTCGGGTGCTTACTTGATGTTATGGGGAGCAAGTGCTACTACACCGAATGGTGGAAGCATGGAGGCAGACGCAATCTTAGGTTATACATGGCGGATTGATGACAAAAACAGTATGGATTTCTTTTATGCAGATGTAAATTATCCAGGAGGAAATTTTAGTCCAAATGGAAAATCTGCTGATTTTGGTGAGTATGGTGTGATGTACAAACGCACTGGCACATTGGTTGCTCAGGATAATTTTAATGCCGCCGTTTACTATTCACCGGATTATGTTTTTGGTTCAGGCAATGAGTATTACTTTAGTAGTGAATATAGCTTCCCAGTTATTGAAAATGTACAACTCTTTGGTTCAGCTGGCTATACCAAACAAGACAGTATTGGTGAATTTCAGCTAGGTTCTGTTCCAGATGGTAAAAAAGACAGTTACGTTGATTATAAAGTCGGTGTTCGCGGTGACTATAAAGGGGTAACCACTGAATTTGCGTGGGTTGGTAATAATATTGATAGCCAATTCGATATGTATGATGACCGTTTGTATTTCAGTATAACCAAAAACTTTTAAACGATCGCATTCGTCTTGCTGAAGTGGGTCTTGTGGTGTTCAACTTGACTATTTTAGAAGGTGAAATATGGTTTAAAATTCTTATGTTATCAAAGGAGTGACCATGCAAGTTAAGGAATTTGACTATATTATTTGTGGTGCAGGGTCGGCAGGCTGTGTGGTTGCAACACGTTTGATTGAGGAGAACAAAGGCTCTGTTTTATTGGTTGAGGCAGGTGGTAGTGATCAGGGTTTTAATTATAAGATTCCTGCGGGTATTCCAGTGGTGATCAATGCCACCTGGAGTTATACCACTGAGGCTGATGTAAGAACTAAGCAACGAGAAATGTCTTGTGCACAAGGAAAAGTCTTAGGGGGGAGTAGTTCTGTTAACGGTATGATTTATTTAAGGGGGCAGGCGGAAGATTATGATGAATGGGCTAGCCATTATGGCTGTATAGGTTGGGATTTTCAGTCTATATTGCCTTATTTTAAAAAAGCAGAAAATAATGAAAGTCTGTCAGGTGAATACCATGGAGGTCATGGGCATTTGTCGGTCAGTGATACCCGCCTTAAACATCCTTTAACTCGTGCCTTTATTAAAGCAGGGCAAGAGTTTGGCTTAGCCTATGTAACTGATTTTAATGCGCAGTCTCAACAAGGCGTAGGTTTTTATCAACATACGATCAAGAATGGTGAAAGAGGAAGCACGTCAAGAACTTATCTAGCCTCAGTGCGGCAAAGTCACCAATTAACAGTGCAATTGAATACTGAGGTAGATCGAGTTTTGATTGAGCATGGAAAAGCAACGGGTATCGAATGTCGGATAAAGGGTGTAAGTACTCGTATTAAAGCAAAAAAAGGAGTGATATTAAGTTCTGGCTCTATTGGGTCAGCAAAAATCCTATTACTTTCTGGTATTGGGCCTAAAACGCATCTTGAAGATATTGGTATCGAAGTACAAAAAGATCTTCCTGTTGGAAGAAACTATCACGATCACTTACATACCTCTATTAATGCCACGATTAAAAACCCGATCTCTTTATATGGCGAAGATAAAGGAATCAGACGTTACAAGCATGGTTTGCAATGGCTGTTATTTCGAGAGGGTGTGGTTGCCTCAAGCGTATTAGAAGGCGGGGCATTTAAGGATACCAACCATGAGGGCCGTCCAGATGTGCAGGCAATGTTTTTACCTGTTTTAGATGTATTTGATGATCCAAGTGGTCAAGGTAAAAATTATATGCATGGTATTACCCTAAAGATGTGTCATTTACGGCCAAAGTCTAGGGGACAATTATATCTTCAGAGTAAAAATCCAGAAGACCAAGTCAGAATTGAAGCCAATTTTTTGGAGCACCCTGATGATCTACAAGGTTTAATTCGAGCAACTCAATTTGGTCTGGACTTACTTCAGCAACCCGCATTGTTCAATGAGATTGATGAAATTTTTGCACCAGATCACGCCGTAAAACGGGATGATGTGGTCGCATTAGAGGCCTTTGTAAGAGAATACTGTAAAACCACCTATCACCCTGTTGGAACTTGTCGGATGGGACTAAATCCACAAAACTCAGTGGTTGATTTAAATTTAAAGGTGCATGGTATTGATCGGTTAAGTGTTATTGATTGTTCAGTGATGCCATCTATACCCAGTGGTAATACCAACGCACCTACCATTGCTATCGCTGAAAAAGGGGCAGATCTATTGATTCAGTCTCGCTAGATCCTAAATATTTGTGATTCATTTAAAATTTGAATGTACGGTCATTATGCTGTTATAGCGATAATGCCGTATATTAAAATGAATGATTATTTCACATTCTTTGCTTATTCTAGATGTTCAACCTCTTCTCTTTGAATTTGGACTTCATCAATTTCAATTGGTGTATGGATTGATTTTGGGGATGACACAATCGATTGAGTCAAGTTTTTGGCAGTTTCTAATAAAATCTCAATGATGGTTTCTTGTCGTAATAAATTAAATTGTTGATCGGAGCCCACTACACAGACGCTATGTGTCACTTCTTTTGAATCAAAGTCTGAAAAAATTGGGGCTGCGATCCCGATATTGCCTACATTTAATTCATTGTTCGTCGCACAATAGCCATTTTTACGGATATTCTTGGAAATTTTTAATACGTCTTCAAGTGAATAAATATTTTGTGGGTCTTTGGATATTTGATTTTCATAAAGCTGTTTAATTTTTTTTATGCTTCTATAGGAAGTCAACACTTTGGCTTGAGCCCCTCTAAATAGGGGTAAAGGTCTTCCACGTCCAAAACTGAAATGCATTTCGTTGTTTGGACTTAAAATAAAGGTGTTGATAATTTTACTATCATAAAAAGCACTGACAAAAACAGTGAGCCCAGTAATTTGGCTTAAGTTTTCTAGATACGGGCGACCTGTACTTAAAACTGGATCATATTTTCTCATCATCCAGTCCAGCTCAATAACACGAGGACCTAGGGCATAACCACCGGGTCCCCGCTTTACAATGAGTCCAGCATCACATAATTCTTTGATATAGCGATAAGAAGAAGTTCTAGATAAATCAAACTTTTGTGCGATAAGTTCCGCATCAATTTCTAATTGTTCAGGACCAAATAGGTTGAGTACATTGAGTATTCTGGCCAAGCTGCTATTCATATTTTCTCGATTAAAACTGCAAATTACTTTTCATATCTTTCACGAGTTATGCATTCTGGTCAATTGAAATATTAAAAATGTAAAAAATCCCGTATTATGAAAATAACTCTTGAAATAATAAATTTAATGTTCTATAAATCTCTTAATAAGGGAATAATTTAATTTTTCTGGTGAAAAATATGATCGGTGCGGAATATTTTGTAAAAACAGCAGCTCAACTTGGTTTTGAATATTGTTTTGCTAACCCTGGAACAACAGAAATTCCTATGGTTGCAGTGATGGATGCTGAAACAACAATCAAGCCCATACTTTCTCTGTTTGAGGGAGTCTGTTCTGGAGCTGCTGATGGATATGGTCGTGTAGCTGCAAAACCAGCTTTAACCCTGACGCATTTGGGGCCTGGCTTTGCCAATAGTATGGCAAATTTGCACAATGCTCGCCGTGCCAATACGCCAATCGTTAACATTGTTGGTGATCATGCGTCATGGCATGTGAACTATGATCCACCATTGGCCAGTGATATCGAAAGTATGGCGAAAACGGTATCTGGTTGGGTGCGTATGACACGTAATGCCAACAGTATTGGTGATGATTTACAGGATGCAATGAAAGCGGCTTGGCAAGCAAAAGGACAAATTGCCACGCTGATTTTACCCATGGATTTTCAAGCACAACAAATTCAGGATGTAGGGCAGCATTTTCAAGCCACAGCACCACAACGTCACTTTATTGCGAGTAAGGTTGAACGGATTGCTCGCCAGTATCAGCAAGGTAAATCTCTGGTGTTTATTGTGGGAGACACTGGTGTAAATGACGAAGGATTAAAAGCAGCAGGGCGTTTGGCACAACTACCCCATGTACATATGTTTGCTGAGACATTCCCACGGATCAGTCATCGTGGTGGTGGCTTGCCGGATTTGGATCGTTTGCCCTATTTTCCAGAAAAGGCGATTGCGGTGTTGGAGCAATATGATTATGTGGTGTGTGCAGGCGTCATTGATCCGATTAGCTATTTTGGCTATGAAGGGTTGCCATCGCGTTTGGCTGAATCAGATCGTTTGCTTTATCTGGCTGAGGTAGGTGAGGATGTTCCTGCGGCACTCAATGCACTGGCGGATGAACTGAATGCACCAGCCTTTGTGCCTGTTGTAAGCAAAGCGATAGAACTACCACCAGCTCAAGCAGTATTAAGTCCAGCATCTATTGCTAAAGTTCTCTCTGCAAGCCTGACTGAGGACTGTATTGTTTCTATTGAGGGTGGTACTTGTGGTTATCCATTTTTTACCGCTTCGAATGATGGACTAAAACATCGGGTCATGACCAATACAGGGGGAGCAATCGGGCAAGGGATTCCAGCAGGTTTTGGTGCGGCATTGGCTGAAAAAGGCACACGGGTATTTTGTTTACAGTCTGATGGTAGTGCTCAGTACACCATTCAAACCTTGTGGAGCATTGCGCGTGAAAGTTTACCAATTACGATTTTAATTGCTGCTAATCACCGCTATGCCATTTTACAAAATGAATTAAGGCGTTTTGGTGTAGAGAAGCTTAGTGAAACAGCATTGTCCTTAACCGAAATCAATCAACCCAAAATAGATTGGACTGCTTTGGCAAAGGCATATGGATTAGAGTCTACAGTCACTCGAACCAATCAAGAATTACAAACTGCATTGACCCGAACCAATCAATCAATGCAACCCCATCTAATCATAATGGAAATATGAGGTGTATCACATGGCTTTAAATGCGATTTTTCCAGAAGTACGCAGCTTTTTAGCTCAACCAAAACAATTGTTTATTGGCGGTCAATGGATAGATGCAGTCAGTAAACAGACATTTAATGTTGAAAATCCAGCAACCCAAGAAGTTATTGCCCAAGTAGCAAAAGGTAGTGCTGCAGATGTTGATTTAGCAGTTAATGCTGCCAATTTAGCATTTAAGACATGGCGTTACGAGATTCCTGCAACCCGTGCCAGATTGCTGTATCAATTGGCAGATTTAGTTGAAAAACACACTGAAGAACTGGCGCAAATTCTAACTTTGGATAATGGTAAGCCTTTATTGTATTCACGCCATGAGTGTGGCGGAGCTGCTCATATTTTGCGTTATTTTGCGGGTTTCGCCACAAAAGTTGAAGGTCGTCAGGTGCCTATTTCAGGTGCACCTCATGGCACATTTTTAAACTATACCTTGCGTGATCCTGTGGGTGTTTGTGGCTTGATTGTACCTTGGAATTTTCCGCTTACCATGTGTATCTGGAAACTTGCACCAGCAATGGCAGTAGGATGTACAGCAGTATTAAAGCCTGCTGAACAAACACCTTTAATTGCTGTGCGTTTAATGCAACTTTTTGAACAAGCAGGTTTCCCAGCTGGAGTGGTAAATTTAGTGACAGGTACAGGGCGTGAAGTGGGTGAGCCGCTGAGTGCACATATGCAAGTCAATAAAGTGGCGTTTACGGGTTCAACAGCAGTGGGTAAAGCCATTGCTCAGCAAGCAACATCGAATATGAAGCGTGTCACTTTAGAGTTAGGTGGTAAATCACCCAATATTATTTTACCTGATGCTGATTTGAGCAAAGCTATCCCTGGCGCCGCACAAGCAATTTTTTATAACCAAGGGCAAGTCTGTACAGCGGGTTCCCGTTTGTATGTTCATGAAAAAGTCCTTGATGAAGTGTTAGATAAATTATCTAAAGAAGCACAAGGCATGAAGATTGCAAATGGTTTAGATGAAACGTCTACGATGGGACCATTGGTGTCGGAGCGTCAGTATGCAACGGTCAATCGTTATATTGAGCAGGCATTAGCTGACGGTGCGGAATTGTTGACTGGCGGTAAGCGTCCAGACGGTTTTGATCACGGATATTTTATCGAGCCGACCATTTTCCTTGATCGTGAAGAAAAAGCATGTATTGCCAAAGAGGAAGTTTTTGGGCCTGTATTAACCGTGATGAGTTGGTCAGATACAGATGAGTTGATTGAGCGTGCCAATAACTCAATTTATGGTTTAGCTGCTGGTATCTGGACACAAGATCTATCTCAGGCGCATCAGATTGCAGCCAAGTTAGAAGCCGGATCTGTTTGGGTGAATTGCTATAACGTGGTTGACCCAGTTTCTCCATTTGGTGGCTATAAACAATCAGGTTGGGGCCGTGAAATGAGCCACGATGTGATTGAGGCCTATACTGAAACCAAAAATGTTTGCGTGAATTTATATTAATAAAATTCCTCCGAACTTCTCTTGATGAAACAGAGAGCTTTCCCGCTACAGGCGGGGATGAGGGGGATTTCTAACTCAAAAAGGACTAAAAAATGGATTTGGAATTAAAAGATCGAGTTGCAATCGTTACAGGCGGTGGGATGGGAATAGGTAAAGATGTTGCCCGTCTTTTATCTCAAGAAGGCTGCAAAGTCGTGATCTGCGCGCGTCGTATGAGTTACTTGGAGGAAACAGCCAGAGAGATTTTTGCTGAAACCGGAAATGAGGTTTTGCCATTATTTTGTGATACCACGGATATGAAAGCGGTACAGTTTATGGTTGATCAAGCCATGCAGCATTTTGGACGAATTGATATTTTAGTGAATGGTGCGGCAGCGCCTTCAGGTGTAGTCCGTAATGATATTGAACATGCAGAAGACCACGAGCTATTGGGGGATTTAGATACCAAGGTTATTGGATATTTTCGTTGCATCAAAGCTGTCACCCCCCATATGAAAAAGGCTGGTTTTGGGCGAGTGATTAATATTGGTGGTTTAACAGGTCGTGGCAGTAAGGTTATGTCAGGGATGCGTAATCTTGCGATTGCCCATCTGACCAAGACCTTATCAGACCAACTTGGTCCATCGGGTATTACTGTAAATCTGATTCATCCTGGCGTTGTTGATACACCACATATTCAGGAGCTTTATGAACGTGAAGGCGTGAAGCAGGACAAAACTCCTGAGCAAGTGCGTCAGGGTTATATCGACAGCACACCAATTCGTAGAACACTTGCGCCTATCGAAATGGGTTACTTAATCGGTTTTCTTGCCTCCCCTAAAGCAGGTGCGATTACAGGTGAGTCGATTGGGATTGATGGTGGTTTGACCCGTGGCATCTTTATCTAAGGAGTAAGCATCATGTCAAATGGAACATTATTAGTAGCTACAGTTGGGCAAGCGGTAATTCGTAGTGGTGATGATGGCAAGTTATGGCACCGTTTAGGGGTTGGGCAAGATATAGAGTTTGATGCGATAACCCGTTCTTTATCGCAAGATCCTGAACAACCTAATGTGATCTATGTGGGAACTGATATTGGATTATGTGTCAGCCATGATTGTGGTGGCACGTGGCAACGTTTGGATACACCTTTTAATGGGCAAACGGTTTGGAAAGTTGCTGTTGACCCTCAAAATCGTCAAAGAATTTTTGTTGGAACAGGAGCCCCGTCACGTGCTGTGCTTTGGCGTAGCTTAGATGGTGGTCAGACTTGGGATGCTGCACCTGTTGAAATTCCAGAGTTTTGTGCAGGGGTAAGTCGCCCACGATTGCTGGCTTTTGCTTATGATCCAACGGATGCCAATAAAATTTGGTTTGGTTTAGAAGAAGGTGGACTATTCCACTCACAGGATGGCGGTGAGACTTGGCAGCGACTAGATGATCGCTTGCTTTGGGATTTTAATTCGGATGTTCACGCGATTACCGTCTTGCCAAACCATGGTCAGAAAGTGGTGGTGGTGGTTTGTGTCAATGCCGTTTATCGCAGTTTTGATGACGGGCAGACATGGACAGGAATTATTGCTAAAGAAACATTTGGTTTGTATTACGTGCGTGCGATGTCAGCACATCATCAGACTCAGGATACAGTCTATATCAGTATTTCAGATGGGACACCGGGTACGACCAGCAAGATTCTGGTATCGAAGAATGCTGCTGCAACATGGGAAATCTTGCCTTTACCACAACAACCAAATTCATGCATTTGGGCGATTCAGCAAAACTTCAATAATCCTGATCAGATGATCGCTGGAACTAAGTATGGTCATCTGTTTACCAGTGAGAATGGCGGAAATAGCTGGATTAAACATTGGCGTGAATTTAGTGAAATTGCAGATGTTCTGTGGAGTTCAGCCATTACTGAAATTAAGGCATTACATCAATCTGTGATTGAAAAATAAAGCGAGGAAAAAGATGAAAGTTAAAATATTGCGTACCCATCTTTCACTCTTCGTCAGAGATCCCGAGCTGTCTGCTCAATGGTATACCGATGTTTTGGGGATGGTAGAACATGCACGAGGCCCTGCATGGATCATGATGAGTTTTGGTGTAAAACATCATGATATTGCTCTGATCAAAGCCGCACCTGATGCACAGCAAGGTGGGCTTGGCTTGCAGCACTATGGTTTGGAAATTGAGGGAACATTTGAAACCCTGCAAAAATTACATGGCATGCTGATTCAAAAAGGCGTAGAAGTGGTCAAAACCACAGATCATACCGTAGGCAATGGCCTATATTTCAATGACCCTGATGGTAATCGTCTAGAATTTTTTTTAGAAACGATTCATGACGATAGCGAGGCAATTAAAGCTTTTCATGATACAGGTGCGCCAAGTAATCCTATTGAAATTAAACCTATTTTTTAAATGGTTCTGATATGAAAAAAGCAAATTTTGAACATTACCATATTCGTAAATGGTACAGCTTTGTAGAGGAAACACTTGCTAATGAAAGCGGTGTGTTGGCAGATGGTGAGCCAATTTATAAATATGCGGTTGCTGTTGCGATCCATAATCCATTTGCTGGTCAGTTTCAGCAAGATCTCAATGCGCTGATTGAAAAATCACCTGAACTGGGGAGTGAGTTTGGTCGCCGTATACAGGCTTTGGCTCAAGGACGTGTTATTGAAAGTTATGGCAAAGCCATTTTGGTAGGAATGAATAGTGAATATGAACATGGCAACGCATTTCTCACCAATCCAGCAGCGAACCCTGTACGTGAAGCGATTGGAGGCGGTAAATCATGGGTACCCTCTACAGGTAAACGTGGCGTTGCCGGGACGATTATTGATGTTCCTCTAGCTCACAAAGATGCGCTTTATGTACGTTCACACTATGACACCTTTTCTTTATCGTTTAATGATGCACCGAATAGTGATGAAATTATCGTGATTTGGGCTTTTGCAACCCGTGGACGCTTACATGCCCGTTTAGGTGGTTTAAAGGCTTCTGAAATTAAAGGTCAGGATGGTTTGAATTAAGTTAGCGATAACGCACTCAATTTTAAGCATCGCAGATAAATACAAGGATAGGACATTATGCGCATAGGGAGCCATTTTTTTAAAAACCGCAGTGGCCTTGGACTACATTATTTAAGTTGGGGCGATCCGGAGCAACCCGTCATAATCATGCTGCATGGACTACGTTCCTATGCTGCAACATGGCACATGCTTGCACCACTGCTTGCAGAGCATTTTTATGTAGTCGCATTAGATCAGCGTGGTCGCGGACAAAGTGAATGGGCGGAATATTCAAGTTATCAAACTGAATATTATGTGCATGATCTTGAAGATCTGATTGCTGAATTAAGGGTAAGTGAAGTTATCTTATTAGGTCACTCTTTAGGCGGAGCCAATGCACTTGAATTTACCCGTTTACATCCTGAACAGGTCCGAGCATTGATTGTTGAGGATATTGGGCCAGGTTCATCAATCCAAGGTGATGGCGCATTGCGTATTCGACATGAAATGCAAACCACACCTTTGTCCTTTGCTTCATGGGATGAGGCCACAGCATTTTGGCAAAAGCTTCGCCCATTGATTGATGAGCAAGGTATTCAATCGCGTTTGAAACATACCTTGGTGGAAAAAAATGGGCAGATTTATTGGCGACATGATCAAGAAGGTATTGCTAAAGCGCGTTTGAGTTTTCCATCGATAGATCTGTGGCCTGCGGTTGAAAGTTTGATTTGTCCTACGCTATTTATAAAAGGTGGTTTGTCAGATTTTTTAACCACTGAAATGCTCAAACACATCAAGATCAAAAAAAATGATGTGAAAACTGTGGAAATTGCGGATGCATCACATTATGTCCATGATGATCAAAGTGAGCAGTTTAATCAGACTGTACAGGATTTTTTAAATCAGTTTGTTGAGTGAGATAAGAAAGTAACAAGGAAGGGAGCAATAGGCATGAAGCAAGAACACACACAAGTTGTGATTGTAGGTGGTGGCCCAAATGGAATTGCATTGGCACACTATATGGGAATGTATGGGGTTCAAGCCATTGTTCTAGAAAAAAATCTTGATATTTTACCATACCCTCGTGCAGTGGGAATGGATGATGAGGCATTGCGTGTCTTGCAAACCATTGGTGTGGCTGATGAAGTTGTGAAAGACATGATCCACAATGTGCCATTGCGTTATTACAATGCACGTGGAATTTGTTTTGCTGAAGTAAAACCATCTGTTGCCGACTATGGTTGGCCGATGCGTAATATCTTTATGCAACAACTTTTAGAAAAATCCATGCGGGAAATGTTGCAACATTATTCGCAGATTGAATTACGTTCTGGGCATGAAATGCTTGATATCACTCAGAGCAATGAGTTGGCAAAGGTTGAAGTCAAAGATCCTGATGGGAAAACGTACCAAATCACAGCCAAATATATCATTGGTGCAGATGGTGGGCGTTCTTGTGTACGTAAGAACGCTGGGATTCAGCTTGAAGGCTTAACTCATCCACATAAATGGATTGTTGTGGATACTGCACATGATTCTCTAGATGCGCCGTATACAGCTTTACATGCTGACCCAAACCGTCCATTTGTTTGTATATATTTACCTTATCAGCAACGCCGTTGGGAGTTTATGTTGTTTGATGGTGAGGATGAAGAAAGCATGTGTAAGGAAGATAGCATTCGCCAACTGATCCGTAACCATATTGGTGATAGCGTTGATGAACTGGAAATCATTCGAATTCGTGCCTATACCCATAATTCACGGGTTGCCAACCGATTTATTGATGGACGGATCATCTTGATTGGAGATGCGGCACATATTACTCCACCTTGGGCGGGGCAAGGTCTAAATTCAGGTATTCGTGATGTTGGGAATGTTGCATGGAAATTGGCTGCAATATTAAAAGGTTATGCTTCAGAAAAAATTATGGACAGCTATGATGATGAGCGTCGTACGCATGCTACAGAATTAGTCGCCTTAGCTGACAATATGGGCATGGTATTGGGTTTGACCAATCCACTGATGGCTGGAGTGCGCGATTGGCTATTTCAAGCTTTTAATAATGTCGATGCCTTACGCAGCCATTTAGTTGAATTTAAATTTAAACCTAAACCCTTTATTCATAAGGGGTTGGTCTATCATCCACGTCCTCACATTAAAGAAAGTGATGTTGTTGGAAAAATATTTATTCAGCCTTACGTCGAAGATCTTCAAGCCAACAAGGTGAAATTTGATGAGATTCTTGGTCAATGGTATGCCGTAATTGCATTCCGAAAAGACCCACTTCAGCATTTATCAGAGCAGACTCGTGAATTTTGGCAAAGTCGGGAAACTCGTTTTATTCAGATCAATCGCGCTAAAAGTGGTCTAAATCGTAAGCAACCTTTAAATGCTTCTGAGCAGGTGATTTGTGTAGAGGATGTGGAGCGTAAACTAGAAGACTGGTTTGATCTTGCCCGTGATGAGGTGGTGATTGTACGTCCTGACCGTTTTATTGCAGCCACATGTGCTTTGGAAAAGCTTGAAGAAACATTGGAGAAATTGGCATGTCAGTTGATCAACTAACCGAATTACAACATCGCTTATTAGATGCTCGTATTGCGCGACATGTACTGGATGCCAATGAGTTTGACTTTATTGAACACGATCAGGCTTATCTCAGTCAGGCTAAAATAATCCAACACTATTGTCAGGAAACAGAAAGCAAACTCTCGGGCTGGAAAGTGGCACTTTCGGGTGCACCTGCTCAAGCAAAATATGCTTTGCAACATCCTGTTTATGGGCATCTTTGTGTAGATATGCAATTGGAAAATGGTAGTTGTATTGAGCTCAGCCAATTGTATCAACCTAAACTGGAAGTTGAATTGGCCTTTACTTTAAAAGAAGCCATTTCGAGCAGGGATTTAACAGATGCTGAATTGTTGGCGAAAGTAGGAAAAATTCGTCCAGCAATTGAAATTGCAGATACACGCTGGCAAAACTGGCATTTTAATCTAGATCAATTTTTGGTCGATAATGCGGCAGCGCAATTTTATCTACTTGGCAATGAGGTGGAGATATCTATAGAGGATTTAGATATCCACCGACTCATTGAGCATAGCAATATAGATGTAACAGTGACAACACAGCCACAAGATCAGCCAATTCGTAATTATCTATGGTTGGTACGGACTGTCATGGAGCAGGCTAAAAGTTTGCAAGCAGATGATGTGATTTTAACAGGTTCAATCATTCGGCCCATGGATTTAAAAGTGGGGGAATATCAATTTAAGGTACTTGGTCAAAACCTTTCACTACAAGTAATTTAAATCGACAAATACATTGCTAAATATGTGAAGCATTTGATGTTTCGCAAAAGATTTTAAAAAATAGGAAAACAATAAAATGGCACAGCTTAATGATGTTGGTTTATTAAAGTCTCAAGCATTGATCAATGGGCAGTGGCGAGCTGCTTACTCTCAACAAACCTTCAATGTAACTAATCCTGCCACGGGTGAAATCATTACCAGCGTGCCAAAAATGGCGAAGCAAGAGGCTTTGGATGCAGTTGCAGCAGCTGAGCAAGCATTACCCTTATGGCGTAAGAAGAGTGCCAAAGAACGAAGTCTGATTTTACGCTCATGGTTTGATTTAATCATGCAGCATCAGGATGATCTTGCATATATTTTAACATTAGAGCAAGGGAAACCGTTCAGTGAGGCCAAGGGAGAAATTGCTTATGGTGCAGCTTACATTGAATGGTTTGCAGAAGAAGCCAAACGGATTTATGGCGACATTATTCCGTCAAATGCTACTGATCAAAAAATTTTAGTCAACAAACAACCCATCGGCGTTTGTGCTGCAATTACTCCATGGAATTTTCCCAATGCCATGATTACCCGTAAAGTTGCACCTGCATTGGCGGCAGGTTGTACCATCATTGTCCGTCCAGCCTCACAAACTCCATTATCTGCCTTTGCGATTGCAGAGTTGGCACAACGCGCAGGTATTCCAGCAGGTGTATTCAATGTCATCACAGGGAGTTCTAGCGAAATTGGTCAAGTATTGACTACTGATGAGCGTGTGCAGAAGTTTAGTTTTACGGGTTCAACTGAGGTGGGTAAAAAATTGATTGCACAGTGTGCATCAACAGTGAAAAAGGTATCGATGGAGTTGGGTGGGAATGCGCCTTTTATCGTATTTAATGATGCTGATCTTGATGCTGCTGTGAAAGGTGTGATTGCAAGTAAATTTCGTAATGCCGGACAGACTTGTGTATGTGCCAATCGTATTTATGTGCAATCAGCGATCTATGATTCATTTATTGAAAAATTATCGGTGGCGGTAAAACAGCTTAAGGTCGGCAATGGAATGGATGCTGGCGTAGATTTTGGACCCGTCATTGACAGTATGGCGATCCGTAAAGTGGCAGAACATATCGAAGATGCAGTAAGTAAAGGTGCCCAGATTGTATTGGGTGGAAACCCACATCCATGCGGAGAACTGTTCTTTGAACCAACTATTGTCAAAGATGTTACTGCTGAAATGAAAGTTGCTAAAGAAGAAACTTTTGGCCCTTTAGCACCTATATTCAAGTTTGAAACTGAAGACGAGGTCATTGGCTATGCCAACGATACTGAGTTTGGTTTAGCATCTTATTTTTATACGCGTGATTTAGCTAGAGCAATGCGTGTTTCTGATGCTCTTGCATATGGCATGGTGGCACTAAATACTGGAATATTGTCCAACGAAGTGGCGCCGTTTGGTGGGATAAAGCAATCTGGATTAGGACGTGAAGGATCTAAATATGGAGTAGAAGATTATTTGGAAATTAAATATGTATTGTTGGGTGGATTAAGCACCTGATTAATGATGAGGATCAAGCAAATGAGTAATGAAATATTTGAAAAAGGACTGGCGATCCGTAAACAAGTACTCGGCGAAGAATATGTTAATCAATCTATGAAAAATGCTGATGATTTTAATTTGCCATTACTAGAATTAGCCACTGAGTATTGTTGGGGTGCAGTTTGGGGACGTGATGGATTGACTAAGCCTGAACGAAGTCTGATTAATCTGGCTATGATTTCAGCACTTAACCGCCCAAATGAGCTGAAACTACATGTGAAAGGTGCTTTACGTAATGGAGTTCCCAAAGAAAAAATCAGAGAAGTCCTGTTACAAGTCACAATTTATTGTGGAGTGCCTGCTGGTGTGGATAGTTTTCGTATTGCGAAAGAAGCGATTGCGGAATATGAAAGAGAAAATGGTTAGTGTTTATTTTGATCTATAAACGGCTTTGTTGCATAAAGAGCTGAGAGATAGAGTTCCCCTAATGGACTTAAATTTAGGATGCAACTTGGGTATGAGGTCGGCCTAATTCTGTAAATTTATTGAGTACGGCTACGCATGCATGAATCTCATTCACCTGACTAGGAAAGTTCCTTGCCGTTAATTTATCGCCTAATAATTTGATGCAATGCATCTTGGCCTTGACTAAACTGCGTCGATGGTACCCAGACCACTTTTTCCAAATTGATCTTCCTAAACGTTTGACTGTTTTCAATAATTCATTTCTTTCTAAAGATCATAGTTTTTTGTCACGCCATAGTTTTGCATTTTTTCTTGGCGGAATCACCGCATGTGCTTGACGATCTGAAATAAACTGTCGGCACCATTTCGTGTCATATGCTCCATCGGTATACACTGACTCTGTGTGTTCGTCTTGTGGGATCTGATTCAATAAGTCGCTAAGCACTTGTGAATCACCACGTTATTTGTTGTTATCTGAACTGCGCGTATTTTTAGGCTTTAGCATCCATTGCAATATGTAATTTACGCCATGGTCTACGATATTCAGGCTAATGTTTCTTACATTTCCATTCCTCCTTCGCCTAAAAATTTCAAACCTGTAGAATCAACTAATAGGTGACGTCCATCACTGCTTTTTTGAGAGCCAATGGCAATATTAAGATATTTTGTCGCCTACAAATCGTCGTATAGTCTGGGGCGCAGTCAAACTCAAACCACAAAGTTTAATCAGACTTTGTACGAAGCCAGTGAGCATACGTAGAGATAAACGAAAGAGAGATTTAATCATTAAAGAGCACTGAATCGCTGTATCTGAGTAGATTTGATTTCTCCTTTGTTTGTCTTTTGACTCGGCATACGATTGAATTTTAGGATTAAACCATATCATGATGTTTCCACGATTGATTAAAGCTTGGTTATAAGAAGACCAATTCGTTGTACGATAGGTTTTAGGTGCAAGCTATATTACTGAATAAGCCTTTAGAGATAGGTTTGTGCAACAAAGCCTAAAGGAGATAAGTGTATAGATAGTGCACCGGTAATACTATTGTTTCATTTGGGAAAAGAGGATACTAAAACTAATGGCAAAGAAAATCAGAAATATTAACTTTAAAGTAAAAAAAAATGATGGTTTGTGTGGAGGGCTTTGTATGCAAATTATTCCTTCAAGTATTGAAAATAATAGGAGTTATTTAAATTCTATTGTGATTGGCGAAACTGCTTTTTCTTTAATCGAGAGGTTCTTTTTTGAAGACGAAGATAAATGGGCGCATTGGAGAGATATTTATCTTGATTCAAAAAAGGTAGAAGTGATAATTGGGAGATTAGAAGCTTATAGAATGTATTTGGATTCTAAAACAGTAATAAATGAAAATGATGATATTCGTTTAATTTTTAATGAAAGTAAGTTGAATTTTATTGAAAATTTTGAATTATATAAAAATTATGCTATTGAAATGATTGATCAAATTGTTAATTTTTTAAAAAAAATTTTAGAAAACAAAGTAGATGGAATAACTGTGATAGGCGTATGACTTTGTTGACTTCGAATAAAAATAAAGTTTCCCCTTCTTGAAGGCTTTGTTGCAATGGATTTTATATCAAAAAAATTCCGCTTGAACTTGAGGGAATGCTATATCCGGAATCATTACCAAAGCAGCATAATTCAACAGAGTATAATGACTACTCGTTTGTCAAAAACAAGACTGCTGGAAGGAACGATGCTGTAGCAGATATTTGTTAAATACATCTATAAACTTAAAATGTGAAAAATGAGAATTATAATAATTTTATTAATATAATTCATGTATTTATGTTGGTTATCCTTATTTTTAATAGGTTGAATCCCAGACCATAATAATGACTAAAGGATATGGGGAAGTACTATTTTTTCCCATCAAAAAAAAACGCTTGAAAATTAATCTAAGTGGATTATTATATTTAATCTAAGTGGATTAAAAAACAATCCATTTAAATGATCAATTAAAATTAAAATGAAGTCGCCATCGTTCTAGGATCGAAGTACATGGTGTAAAGGAAAAGTAAGTTATGGAAAAAATGAATAAATTAAAAGTAGGGATACTGCTGACGACGGTTATGGGTTCAATCACTTTAAGTGCTTGTAACGACAATGATGATGAGGAATATCTAACCCAACCGCCTAAAGCAGAACTGACAGATTGTATGTGGCAAAATGCGGTTTCAAGTAAGGATGGAACCGGTGGTGCCAATCCTATGAATTATGCGCTTCCAGACTCCAATGTAAATTATTGGTCGAGTGAATTTACAGTGCCAGAAGGTGCAAAAGTTTTTATCGATGGTGATTATCCTTATGCTCGTCACACTTCTCTGGTTAGCTATACAGCTAAAGGAGAACGCGTTAACTCTTTGGTAGATGTCAATATTAAACCCAATCACGGTGTGACCAATCCCTTTATTGTGGGGAATAACCGCTTAAATAAAGAAAGAGGATTTAAAGCTGAGTTGGTCTTGGGGGATCTACCTGCATTGCCTCAAGAAAATACTTTATATGCACCTAAAACAGACAGTAATGAAGTGGCGTTAATCTATCGTGTTTATGTGCCGAATAAAGGCTTTAATGAGAAAGGAGGGGTTAATTTTCCTCGCTTTAAAGTGCAGTTAGCCAATGGTGAAATCAAAACAGGTGCAGAAGTTTGTACGGTCCTTAAAGTGAAAGAAAAAGCTTTGGATAATGTGCAAACGCCTTTGAACTTAATTTTAAGTTTGTATAATAAACAGCCTTACACGGGTTTCCCTGCGCAATTGACCCCAACATGGTATACCGCCTATAACGGGCCTGCGAATATTAGTTGTATTTATAAATATAACTTAGCTCAGTGTGAAGGATTTAAAACTGAACGTAAGCTGAATCAATGGGCTACACCAGATAATGAATATACCTTTTCTGTGATTAGCCGTAAGCTCGGTAAGGTGGTTGTGGTGAAAGGTAAACTGCCACAAATCGCAGCAACTTCTGGTAACGAAACCACTTTAGGGAAAGGTGATATTCGATATTGGTCAATTTGTAGCAATGAGCTGATCTCGACAGCAACTAACTTTTGTATCTATGATGAGCAAATAAAGCATACAGACAAAAATGGCTTTTATACTCTCGTTGTATCTCTACCAGAAGATCGACCAAAGAATGCAACAGAAGAATGTGGAATTGCGTACTTGCCTTTAAGTCCACGTGGTGATGGGTATACTGGTCCAGATGCGGTGGAAAAAGGGCATAACGATGTTGGTTTCCTGATCATGAGAAATTTATTACCGTATTCAAACTTTAGTCAAGCAATCCAGAACACCAAAGTTTGGGGAGATGAAAAGACAGTCATGGGTGATTATTTACCAGACTTGAACTACAGCTCTAAAGAGGAATTTGAAGCCAAAGGTTGTTCATAGTTCATCTGTCAAAAATAAGCCAGTCGATTGGACTGGTTTATTTTTTATCATTTTTGATATAAAAAGACCTCTCTTTTTATTTTTCTCTATGGAATGTGATGAGTAATCAAACCAAAGAAAAGCTTATCGAGGCTGCGATTGTTCTCTTTTCACAGAACAATATTGAAACTTTGTCTGTACAGAAAATTAATGAAACTGCAAAAGTAGCAAATAAATCAGCTTTATATTACCACTTCAAATCTAAATGGGGATTGGTAGAAGCTGCGCTTGATCATGTCATGACACCTTATGTTACAGACAGCCTCACGCTCTTAAATGCGATTCAACCTGAACATGTACAAGTTTCTGATGTTGTAGATGCCTTGATGAAACCGATGGTGAAGATTCTTTTACAGGAAAATGGGATTCATTATATAAAATTCTTTTCTAAGACGATTAGCGCAGGAGACGAAGGGCGGATCATTGTTGTAAAGACACTGGTACCTATTTCAGATAAAGCAGTCTCTTTATTACAACTGGCTTTACCAGATTCTGAACCTGACGCGATTGCATTAAAAGTACTTTTTACCTTCAATACGATACTCAATGTGGTCAGTGATATTGGTCTTGAACACTTTTGGCCGACCAAGGTAAAAGATCACAAACTGTTGGGTAAATACTTAAAAGACTATATTGAAGGTGGCATTCGATTCAAGGTAAATCAAAGTTATGATTGATCAATAAAATCACCAATTGAAAGCGGGGATGAATCAAATTGTAGAAGGAAGAGGATTTTATAGCGGGATATAAGACAGGGTTGAATGCCAGATGAAAATAATGCACAAATCATAAAACCCAAAAATATGGATGTTTTTAAAAGGAAAGACAATGAAAATTAAATTTTTGACGGTCTCATTGATGTTTATTTTACCATTTTCTGTTTTTGCAGCAAATGCAGCGGTAGAAAAAGCAGTCATTGAGTCAAATAATACCTATAAGAATAAATATAATTTAGATGATATGACTGAGTTTAATTATGCGCAAAAAGGCTTTATTGCCAAGCCGACGGGTCAAATTAAAAGTGAGAAAGGCAATGTTATCTGGGATTTTGATGCGTTTAATTTTTTAAACGATCAAGCTCCAAATACTGTTAATCCGAGTCTATGGCGACAAGCAAAGTTAAACAACAATGTCGGTCTTTTTAAAGTTACAGATCGAGTTTGGCAAATTCGTGGTTTCGATTTGGCAAATATGACTATTATACAGGGTGATACTGGCTGGATTATTGTTGATACATTAACTTCTAAAGAAACAGCTGAAGCTGCACTCAAATTTGCTAGACAGCATTTAGGTGAGCAAAAAATTTCAGCCATTATCTTTACCCATAGCCATATCGATCATTTTGGTGGGGCATTAGGTGTTATTTCTACCGAAGAAATTAACGCAAGAAAAACGCCAATTATAGCGCCACAAGGCTTTATGGAAGAAGCGACCAGTGAAAATGTGATGGCAGGTTCAGCCATGCTACGTCGTGCCAGTTACATGTATGGAACTTTTCTACCGAAGAATGCACAAGGGCTGGTAGATACAGGTTTAGGTAAGGCAGTTGCTGTTGGGAAAATGGGAATCCTTGAGCCTACACAACTGATTACTCAGGCGGAACAGAAAATGACCGTTGATGGTCTAGATTTTGTGTTTTATAACGTGCCGGGTTCAGAAGCGCCCGCAGAGTTAACCTTCTCTATCCCATCACTCAAACTTTATAATGGCGCGGAAATTCTTTCGCATACCATGCATAATCTTTATACCCTTCGAGGTGCTAAAGTACGAGATGCCTTAAAATGGGTGGGTTATTTAGATCAGGCAATGCAACATGCCAAAACATCGGATGTGTTGATTGCACAGCATCATTGGCCAGTATGGGGCAATGACAATATTCAAGATTTTATTAAAACGCAGCGAGATGTATATAAGTTTACCCATGACCAGACGGTGAGATATATGAACTCTGGTTTAAATGGCGCTGAAATTGCTGAGAAAATTCAGCTTCCAGCGGCACTTGATCAAAAACTATATGCTCATGGCTATTATGGAACCCTAAAGCATAATGTAAAAGCGGTATACCAATATTATATGGGATGGTTCGATGCCCATCCTTCCAATTTAGATCCATTGCCACCTAAAGCTGTTGCAAAAAAATATATTGAATTAGCAGGTGGGGAGAGCAAAGCGTTGAAAAATGCGCAAGATGCCTATGATCAAGCTGATTATAGATGGGCTGCTGAGATTTTAAAGCATATTGTGTTGAATAACCCTCAAAACCAACAAGCGAAAAACTTATTGGCAAATACTTATCGTCAATTGGGCTATGCTGCTGAGGCTTCAACTTGGCGTAATTTCTTTTTAGTCGGTGCCCAAGAGCTACAAAATAATCTACCTTTGCAAAATACATCTGATCCAAGTGACTTATTGATTCACACGCCAACAGAAAGATTTCTTGAAGCCATGGCAACCAATTTAGATGTAGAAAATTTAAAAAGTGAAAACCAGTGTCTCAATCTGGTTTTATCGGATACCAAAGAGAATTTTTCATTGTGGGTTGAAAACTCAGTCATGCAATTCAAGCGTTATGATGACAGTAGCGCTTTGGCATCGGATTGCCCAACATTAACCTTAACCAAACCCTTATATCTAAAAATGATTACAGGACAAATAGAAGGGGTAAAAGTCCTCCTTTCTAGAGACAGTAAAGTCAAAGGCAATCCACTGAAAATTGGAAAATTCTTTGCAATGTTTAAACGGCCAGATTCAATTTTCCCAATTGTGACTCGACCAAATGGCTAAAGTTACAAGGCTAGGCTCAAATAAATAGAGCCATAAGCTTAAATCAGTAGATCTAAATATAGATGGGCGAACTTATCAACTTAGTTGTCCCACTCTTATCGCAGGCAATAAAAGAAATCATTTCTTGTAACGGTATTCAAAATTAAAAGTAAACGATAAGGATTTTAACCCTGTTGCTACTTTGTTAAATATTTTTTGAATTTTATAGCGTATTTTCTAGGGAGGGATTTTAATTGGTAACTTGTTTAAAAAAATGTTTATTTTTATATTAATTTACTCATAAATAATAGCTTTAAGCGATATTTTTAACTAAAAGGTAGATAAAATATTGTGAAATATTTTTTATTAAAAATAAGATTTTATTAAAGATGACTTGATTGTGTCATTTTTTTAATATATTGAGTAAATATATAGGTCATGTTGATCGTATCAATATTCGATAGTTTAAGAGCTTAATCTTGATTTTATCAACCTTATATTTTTATATAGTCAGCATAATTAAGAAACTTATTTTGTAATACCTACGGGTTGATTTTCCTTTTTGAGAGCCTATATTTACATAATGCACTTGTTACGCTGTTGTAGGTGTTGGTGAGTTCGATTAGCTTGCACTTTGTAAATATCTACAAATAGCTTAAAGCGCAGCCAAATAAGTATGACTGCGCTAGGTTTATTTATATAGCTTTCCACTGATCACGGACTTCTTCTGAGTTTTTATTCAGGATAACTTGATCACCCTTAACATCACTAATCCAAGACGTTGGAATTAAATGATGTTGACCATTCGGATCATCATCACGAGTTAATTTTAGCTGACTATCGCCTTCGAGATGATCAACTGTTCCAACTTGTGTGCCACAAGATGCAATAACATTCGCGTGCTTTTTAATATCTTGAATATTGAAAGTAGTCATTTCAGCCTCTTCTTTATTAAAAATAAAACGATTTAGAGTATTTAGATTACCGTGTATTTTGGATTTATTATTTAATTTATAATAATAGTTACAGAACAGTCTTTTAAAATAACTTAACTCACGTTATTCAATAACAACGTCACAAAATGAAATGATATTTTATCTGCTTAATGTGAGTTGTTTGGCAATTTCCTGTTTTTTTACAAAACTTAAATTTAATATATTAATTTTAAACGATAGATTAAATTTTAAAGCTTATGAAAAACTAAATTAAAATGAATCTTCAAATCCAAATAAATAAGTCCATGAAACAGGTATTAGCAGATTTTGATTCGGCAACTTTCGAATATAAAAATCAGCAGCGTATATCTGTATTTCGCCAATTAACCCTTTTATCTGAGAATTTACCCTTTCCCGCACAAGGGCAAACCTATGCACGTTGGCAGTGTTTTGCTGAAATAGCGGGAATTGATCTAAGTTTGGCAAAACTATTTGAATCACATTGTGATGCACTTAGTATCTTGTACGAATTAGGCGATTCGACAAACATACGTTCTTCAGAGATATGGGCTGTATGGGCTGCTGAAGGCGGTCCAGCGCCTCTACAGGTGGCAAATAACCATTGTACTGGAACTAAGTTATGGTGTTCTGGGGCTGCCTTTGTACAACGAGCATTAATGAGTTATAAGAATGAACAAGGTCAATCTCAGTTGTGCATGGTTCAATTAGATCAGCCTAAGATTTCTATAGATTTTAGTCAGTGGCAAGCAGTGGGTATGCAACATACCCAAACAGCGAAAGTTCATTTTCACAACTGCTTAATTCGGCTTATCGGGCAACCTGATCAATATTTACAACGTCCAGGTTTCTGGCATGGTGCAGCAGGCATAGCAGCGTGTTGGTATGGAGCTGCTGCACGTTTGATGCATTTTTTACAACAGAGTTGTCAAGATAGTCCAAATTCATTTAAGTCTATGTATATGGGTGAGCTGGCTCAGCAGTTGGCAGTGACAAAAGCATTTTTTCAATATACAGCCAAACTTATAGACACACAGCCTCATGAGAATCATGAACGTGTGATTCGAATTTTGCGTGCGCAAACTGAGCAATGCTGTCAAGCTGTCATGGATTTGGCTGGTAAAGCTTTAGGGGCAAGACCATATTGTGAAGAGGGTGTTTTTGCTCAATTAATGGCTGATCTACCTGTATTTATTCGGCAAAGCCATGCCGCATTTGATGATGTGCAAATTGCTGAACGATGTTTACAGGAGCATATGTCATGGGAACTTTAAGACATCCTCTCGTTGAAGATCGGATGATTCAGGGTGAGGGCACTCAAAAGAGTCAATGGTTACAGGTATTTGAAAAACAGCCGTTGCCACCACTCGATCTTGAGCAATTTCGTTCCAAAAGGGTGGTGATAATATCACCGCATCCTGATGATGAGATACTGGGTTGTGCTGGCTTAATGCAACAGCTTATGCAATTAGATTGCAACATTGTTGTATTGGCAGTTACAAATGGTACCCAGAGCCATCCACAATCGAAAAAATACACACCCGAACAGTTAAATCAATTGCGTCCACTAGAAAGTTTGGCTGCCCTAGAGTGTTTAGCGATTGCTAAACATACCCAACGTATCGGATTGAATTTGACTGATGGACAAGTTCATTTACAAATCAATCAACTTTGGTCTGGATTAGATCAGACCATTCACCCAGAAGATTTTTTAATTTGCACCTATAAATACGATGGTCATCCAGATCATGAAGCAGTAGGTAAGACCGTTCAGTCATTCGCAAAAGTACACCAATTGCCCTGTTTGCAAGTTCTGATCTGGGCTTGGCATTGGGCAATTCCTCAGGATCCCCGAATCCCATGGCATCAAGCCTACGCTTATTGCTTGACTGATGAGCAAATTAGCCAAAAACGTCAAGCCATTTTACAGTTCAATTCTCAAACCCAAGCAGATGAGAGTACGGGACAGAATGCTGTTCTTTCGCCATCAATCATTGAGCGTCTGCTCATGCCTTATGAGGTCTATCTCTGTGAATGACTATATCGATGTATTTGAAGAATTGTATTCAAAAAGTGAGGATCCATGGGGGTATGATCACCGTTGGTATGAAGCTAGAAAAAAGCAAATTTGTCTGGCGTTATTGACGCGACCACACTACATAAATCTTTTAGAAATAGGTTGTTCTAATGGCCATCTAAGCGAACATTTGGCACAGCGCGCTGATCGAGTCTTATCAATAGATGCTTCCGAAAATGCTATTCAATTGGCTTCCAAACGTTTGCACGGCTATAAACATGTTAAGGTAGAACAGAGAAGAATACCCAACGCTTATCCTTCTGGACATTTTGATCTCATTGTAATGAGTGAGGTCGCATATTATTTGACCTCACAAGAATTACATCAATTAATTCATCATTTAACGCATAGTTTAACGCCACATGGAGAAATTCTGTGCTGCCATTGGCGCCATGAGATAGAAGGTTTTGAGCTAGATGCGCAACGGGTTCATGAAAGCTTGAGGAATCAATTGCCATTTCATCATTATTTAACGCTGAGTGATCCCGATTTTATCATCGATCTTTGGACAGTTGGCGCTTCTTCACTGGCACAACAGGAGGGAAGTATTTGAAAATAGGTATCGTTATTCCGGCCCATAATGAAGAACAGTACTTATCGGCATGCTTGCAAGCTGTTCAAAAAGCAATTGAACAAATTAAGCACCATCAAGTTGAAGTTTTAGTGGTATTAGATCAGTGTAATGATCAATCCTTAAATATCGTAAAAAACAATCATATACGTTGGCTTACATGTAGCTATCAATGCGTAGGGCAAGCACGTGATTTAGGAATTCGGCATTTAATCGCGCAGGGTGCGACTTGGATTGCATGCACAGATGCGGACAGTTGTGTAGATTTAGATTGGTTATATGCTCAAATACAGCATCAACCCACTGATGTCATTTGCGGCGTGGTGCAGCTTGATGATTTTAGCCATTTGTCCCTAAATGCTCAGCAAAACTATTTGATCCATTACAAAGATCGTATGAACCATCAGCATATTCATGGAGCTAATTTAAGCTTTAGTGCGCAAGTATATCTACAAGTGGGTGGTTTTGAAGCGATTTGCTGCCATGAAGATGTTGGATTGGTACAAAAATTTATTCAACACGGATATCAAATTACTTGGACTAATCAAGTACGCGTGAGTACAAGTAGCCGTTTGGATGCACGTGCGCCAGAGGGCTTATCTTATTTTCTCAGTCGGTTGGAAAATGCTGAGCTATAAATAATCATGGATGAACCTATCTTTCTTAACAGTCATCATAAAGATATAAAACGTAAAGCGTTCAACTCAATATAAGATTTAAAATAGTTTATGCTTTGGCAACTGGAGATAGGATAATTCAACCCCATGTTTGCGAATTACTATAAAGTTAATTAAATCTAAAAATAAAAAAACGATATATATTAGTTATATAGATTTAAGTGGGAACTGCATTGTCTATGTTACAAATTTCTAGAGAAAACTCAAAAATAAACAATGACAGCATTTAAAATCTGAGTATAATTTCGCCAAATACCCCTTGTTCATTTGTCAGTTTTACATGGCAAAAGACAAGGGGTTTTTCTATGGATTGTGGTTTTGTAAGGAAATGCCTAAATTTTTTGTGAGTGGCATCGTAAATGTTCATTTTTAAAACAGCTGTATGGGATCGTACGAACCCCATCCATAGTCAAATTTTAGCAACTCAGCTTAGTTTTTTTAGCTTGGGTTTTGCGACAGCAGCATGGGCGCCATTAATTCCATTTGCCCAGCAACGCTTGTATCTGAATCATGCAGATTTTGGTTTACTTCTGCTTTGCGCAGGTATTGGCTCATTTTTATCTATGCCTGCCACGGGTGCTTTAATCCAAAAGTTGGGGTGTAAGTCAATTATTGGTTTTACGCTATTGGCTATGCTATGTATTTTGCCCTTTCTAAGTATATGCAATACTGCTTTATCTATGGCCATTTTATTGTTTGTGTTTGGCACGATGGTAGGAAGCTTGGGCGTTGCTATTAATATGCAAGCAGTCATTGTTGAGAAAAATAGCCTAAGCAATAGAATGTCCAGTTTTCACGGCATGTGTAGTTTAGGGGGCTTAATGGGTGTGGCATTGGTCAGCATCTTATTGGCTTTAGGTGTTACACCATTACTTGCCGCACTGAGTATCAGTTGTATATTGTTAAGCATTGCATTTTTTGCCATACCGCTATGTTTGACTCGAATAGAGAACATAGAGCAAGGCACAGTAGTAGAAAATAAGCCAGAAAAATTAAAGTTAAAAGAATTGATGCATCCCACTTTACTTCTGATCGGTTTGGTATGTTTTATCAGTTTTTTATCTGAAGGGGCAGCAATGGACTGGAGTGGGATATATCTGGTAAAGCAATACCACTTAGATCCTACTTACGCTGGTTTTGCCTATACTTTTTTTGCAATCGCTATGACAGTAGGGCGGTTTTCAGGCAGTGCTTTGTTACGATGGTTTGGTGCCAAGCAGGTAGTATTGTATGGCGCCATTTTGGCTGCTTTGGGCTTAATGATTATCGTATTTGCTCCTCACTGGTCGGTAGTATTGTTAGGATATTGCTGTTTAGGTTTGGGGAGTTCTAACATTGTACCAGTGATGTTTTCTCGGGTAGGAGAGCAAAATTTAATTCCCAAAGCAGCTGCATTATCATTGGTTTCAACAATTGCTTATAGTGGGGCTTTACTTGGCCCTGCACTGGTAGGCTTTTTAAGTGAAGTGATTGGATTAGGCTCGGTATTTATTATCATTGCACTGCTGTTGGCAATGATTGGCATCGTCAACAGATACACCCAGATACAAGCAAAATAGAATCACACGGGGTTACAGCAATTTGCTGTAACCCTTGCTGGGCAGATTAAAATTGAAAGCAGCACATTCAAGTGAATAGGAGCAAACTAGACCTTAAATATTGAAGCCCGAGATGAAATCCCTGCCTTGTGCATATAAATTGGTTCATCTATGGGTTGCTGTAAGTCATGTAAAAATGCATTACGCCAGTCATTGATATCAAACTGCTCGATGCCCAGCATCAGTTGTTGATAACGTTCAATACGTTCTTCTTTCGACATAAACAAAGCAGTTTCAAGGGATTTAACCATCTGCTTTTCATTATTTGGATCGACCAGCACCGCTTCGGTCATTTGCTCTGCTGCACCTGCATATTTAGAGAGAATCAACACCCCAGGGTTATCAGGATCCTGTGCTGCAATATATTCTTTGGCAACTAAATTCATCCCATCTTTTAACGAACTAACCCAGCAAATGTCGGCATACTGATAAATCTGCATTAATTCATCATGCTCTACCACGTCCTGAGTGCAGTTAATGGGCGTCCAGTCAGCAGTAGCGTAGTCTTGATTGATTTGCTTAATTTTGTCCATGAAAGATAGATAAAAATCTTGATATGTCGTAATGTCCATGCGAGATGGGCCCGCAACCTGTAAATCCACAATATGCTGATGATACTCAGGATGCTGTTGTAAAAAGCATTCAAAAGCTCCAAAACGCTCAAGTAAACCTTTTGAGTAATCAATACGGTCAACACCGATAATAGTTTTATACAAAGGATTATCTTCAAAATCGAATATCGATTTCATGGTTTGATTCTGACGTTGTGCTGCCTGTTGTATCACTTCAGGATTAATACCAATAGGGTAGCATTTAATGCGGGTTTGTTGATCAGGTTGAATCAAAAGATCATCTTGTACGCGGCTAAATTTCAAACTATTTTGGCAAAGCTGCATACATTTTTGTTGGTCTAATTGAGTCTGTAAGCCTAATACATCATATTGAGTTAAATCTTGCAGTAAGGTGCGAGCCTCCGGTAATTTTTCCCATATTGAAGCACTGGCAAATGGGATATGTAAGAAAAAACCGATACGATTACGCATTCCAAGTTTTCGACAATAATGCGCTATACTGAAAAAATGATAGTCATGTACCCAAATTAAATCATCAGGTTGAGCAATCTCATACAGCTTTTCGGCAAAAAATTGGTTAACTTGTTGATATGAAGCATATTCTTCGGATTTAAACTCAATTAAATCGGCACGCTCATGCATAGCAGGCCATAAGGTGTTATTGGCAAAGCCACAGTAATATTGTTGGTATTGACTCTGCTGTAGTGGGCAGGTAATAAATTCAATATTATCTTGCTGTATATGTTCAAACTTTACCGACTTATGATTGTCAATTTGTTGACCATTCCACCCCAACCATATTCCACCAATATCATGTAGTGCATCTTGCACAGCCACTGCTAGACCACCTGCTGAGTTATTCGAGGGATCGGGTAAGCTGACACGATTTGATAAAACAATTAATCTAGACATGAGTATTCTCCAAGCGTTTTACCGAAGATTTAATCTTTTCTTGTTGGATATGTTGAGCAAATAATTCGAGAAAATCGGTCACAGCCATTGTATTTTCTAATCTAAATCTAGCTTGGGTATCGCCTGCACCAACCTTGATACTGATACCACCAACCTGATTAATGACTTCAAAACCTGCTTCATCAGTAAAATCGTCGCCAATAAATAATGCAATACTATTTTCTAGTTTGCATTGTTGGATTATTCTGTGAATTGCATTTCCTTTATTGGCCTGTGTAGGAATTAATTCAAATACGTACTTACCCTGAATAATTTTAAAATTTAAATTTTTCGCTTGCACTTGTTCTAAAAAATGCAACGCTTGGTTTTTATATTGAGGGTGTTCTCTATAATGTAGCGCAATAGAATAAGGTTTATGTTCTATTCGAATATGGGGTTGAGATAAGCAAAGTTGATTAATCTCATGTTTAATTTGAATTAAATCTTCTGGATTATAATGAGTATGGGGCATAGAAATATGCGTATCGATATTTTTTAATTGCATTTCTAGACCATGGGTTCCTGCAATATTTAAGGCTAGATTTGGGAAAAAGGTTTTTGCTTGATCTAAAGGTCTACCCGTAACAATACTGATAATTATAGAATTGTTGACAAGTTTTTGAATAATATTAAAATTTCTTTGATTCAAAGTTGTTTGGCTTGGATCTGAAGTGAAATCAGCCAGTGTGCCATCAATATCTAAAAATAAACTGTAGTTCGGATGCGTTAGATCATTTTTCTCATGATGTATATTTTGGATGAGTGCTTTGGGTGAAATAATCCTCGCTTTTTTTAATGCTAAAGAATCATTCATTCTTTTACCTTTAAATAATTTAATTAATTTATTATTACTTTAATTATTGCTTTTAAGGTGATTATTTATGTTATATAGACAAAAAACATACAGAGATTACAAATATATATTTTGTTAAATTATTTCAAAATATTAAAGATATCGTTATTTATAAGTAAAATATGAATAGAATTAATGAGTTTGTCTTTATGTTAGTAAATATTTATTTTAATTTGAGTTGTAATTATTTATTTGTACATTGGATTAATTTAAGCTGAAATTTTCAATGATTTAGATTTTTTATCTCATTTAAATTGGTTTGTCTCATTTAAATAGTTTAAAGATGATGCCAGATTATTTTATGCTCTTGATGCTTATACGGCTAGATTAGCATTTATCAATCTGGTTATTATCCGGAAATAACTAGTTTTTTTAAGGTGAATGAATATTATACTTCTTTTGTAAGTCATTTTTTAAAACGATAGAACAATTTTAAATTCCTCCCTGATCCTACTCCCCCCAAAGAGAGATGGAACTTTCAGTACCTATATGATTCACTCAACATGATGAGTTATGAAGCAACTCTATGGAGAGATTGAATAAACGCCTCAGGAAGTCAAAAACTGTCTAAGCTGGCTTTGATATTCTGTCAGATATGCTCAATCTAAAATCAGTAGTCTGTATATCTTCATGATGTTAAAGTGATTAGAGAACTGAGCTTGGCTTCAATTGTGAATTGGGAAGGTCTCATTTATAATTAAATTCTTATGTGTAGAAAATAGAGAAGTATGTCATCACAATCTCAAGTCGCTTCTACTCAGGTGACAAAAAGGCAAACCAAGCCAGCAGAAGTCCGAATTGATGAGCTGATGAATGCTGCACAAACGCTTTTTTTAGAAAAAGGGGTGGAAGCAACCACGATTAGCGAAATTATCGCCAGCGTGGGTGTGGCTAAAGGCACGTTCTATCATTATTTTGAATCAAAACAGCATATTGTTGAAGCATTAAAAAAACGTTATATCGATTTTTTTATTAAGGCTCTAGATACAGCAGTTGCAAAATGTGATGCAGAAGATTGGGTCAGTCAATTTAAAGTTTGGGTCGCTGCAAATATTCACACCTATCTCAACAGTTATCCTATACATGATATTGTTTTTGGCGCACATCATCATGAGCGTCAAAATAAAGAAAAAAATATGATAGTTGAACAATTACTGCATATCTTAAAGGGTGGTCAGAAAGCAGGCATTTGGCATTTAGAACAGCCAAAATTAACCGCTTTGTTGATTTATTCGGGGGTGCATGGGGTAACGGATGAAGCAATTGCCAATCAACTGCAAGATAGTACAGATTTCTCGCGACAAATTGCGATGCAATATTTAAAAATGCTAGGTCATGATGAGTGATCTTTCTATATTTATTTCAGCTTATATTTTAGATAAAAAATGATTATGTGATCTAAGAGCAAGTCATTTAGTTATATCTCGTTGGTGATCTTCAAAAAGATAGTTGAGTCATGTCTACCAAAATGAGGTGTTTATTTTTCGGTGGTTTTCAATTGACTGACGGTCGGTCAGTATATAGTATAATGATTCTCATTTATCTGTCTTAGGTGATGTATGAACGCATCTCGCCAACCGATTTATCTCATTTTAGCGCTCTATATCAGCACATTTCTTTGTTTGGTGGATTTAAGTAGTGTCAATCTGGCACTTGGAAGCATTCAAAAAGAATTTGATAGCGATATGGCTGATCTACAGTGGGTAATTGATAGTTATGCTTTAAGCCTATCGAGTTTGATGTTAGCAGTGGGGGCATTAAGCCAGCGTTTAGGGCGTAAAAAATTATGGCTGTTGGGTGTCATCATTTTTATAGTGGGTTCAATGATTTGTGCAATGGCAAGCAATTTTAGTTTGTTGATCATTGGCCGTATGATTCAAGGGGTGGCTGGCGCAGTTTTAATCCCTCTGGCTTTGGCGATTTTGGTACATCATTTTCATCAACCACAAGACAAAGCACGTGAAATTGGTCGCTGGAGTTCTTTTAGTGCTTTTTCATTGATTGTTGGCCCGCTAATCGGTGGTTTGATGGTGCATCATTTTGGTTGGCAAAGCATATTCTGGCTTAACCTTCCAGTTGGGGTTGTGACGATTTACTTGGGATATAAGGGAATTGACCCAGACCAGAAATCTCAATCTCTACCGTTTGATTATCTTGGTTTGTTATATAGCGCTGTTGCCATTGTCACATTAACCTATAGTATTATTGCCCTACAACACGACTATTTAAAGCATTGGTTGATGCTGAGTATTGTTTTGTTTGGTGTGGCGAGTATGGCATTTGCATGGCAGCAAAAACATACAGTTCATCCCTTGATCCCCAATCATTTATTTAAGAACAAACATTTTTTAGCTTATAACGCAATTTCATTTATCTTGGGTTTTGCAGGATATAGTTCGTTATTTATATTTGCTTTATTTTATCAAAATCAGATCGAGTTGAGTGCAGCACAGACTGGCTGGTTGATTGCACCACAGTTTTTAACTCAAGCATTTGTTTCAATAGCCTTTGCCAAATTACATCAACGATTTACAGTGGCAAGCTTATTGATACTGGGCTTGGCAATTGCAGGCGTTGCGTTGTTGGCCATGATGAGTTTTCAACTCGATTCATCTTTGCTGCTATTTGTCTTATGTGGTGGACTGATGGGAATCGGGATGGGACTGATCGTGCCAGGTTCAAGTACATTGATTATGGGAAGTGTGCAAGTTCAAGATGCAAATTTTGCGGCAGCAATCTTAAATACCCTACGCCAACTTGGAATGACACTCGGAATTGCAGTATTGGGTACGACGATGACTTTTATGACGGCTTTTTCTCAACAGCAAGGCAATAGCCTAGAATCTGCTGAACTGATGGCTTTTCATGTTACTGTTATGTTGATGGGGGGACTATTTCTATTGTCTATTTTGGTTATGCTGTATAGCCAAAAACAAGCGAAATAGTTGATATAGTTAACCTGTCAAAAAACTCATACACAAGAATATAATTTCTCCTAATTAATATTCTTTAATTCAATCATTTGCTTTATGAAAGATCTATTGTTTACACCAATGAGCTAAAACTTTGCAACCTAGGTTGGGCAGTGTAAGTACCTTTTCTTCATTGAATCCTAGATGGTGTAGCTATCGCATGGCGACATGGATGTCGCTGTTGGGCGGGGGTATATGAGCAAAAATAAAGCACTGCTTTGTTTGCAGCGCAAGAGCCCTGTTAAACGGAAGATTTTTGTCATCTTGTATCTTGTTCTTTGTAGTGATTAGCTATCACTACACGTAAATTGTAGAGTTTGGTTTGTCATCAAAACTTCGAGTTTCCTGAAAAGATTAAACCTACAATTTACACCTAACCACTGACATAAATCTGGACGGTAACTAAGCACTTTGATGCTGCATTCACAAGAAAAGACTGTGGTTTTTTAATATTAATTCAATCAATAATTAGGTGAAGCTATGTTTTATCTTGGCATTGATGTTTCTAAAGCTAAATTCGATTGTTGTTTATTTCTTGATGACTCTAGTGGAAAAATAAAAACTAAATGCTTTTCCAATAGCAATAAAGGATTTCATCAATTATTATCATGGTTAAATCGTTTTGGTCTTGTTGCTGAAGAAACTAGAGCCTTAATGGAAGCAACATCCGTCTATCATGAAATGTTAGCTCAATTTTTATTTGATTTAAAATTTCAAGTTTGTGTGGCTAACCCAGCCCGTACTCGATATTTTGCTCAAAGTATCTCTAAGCTTAATAAAACTGACAAAATCGATAGTGAAGTATTGGCGCGATTTGCAATGACTGTAGATTTACATTTATGGCAACCCACTCCTGATAATATCCGATTGCTCAATGCTTTATTAGATAGAAGGTCAAGTCTTGCGAACGACTTAAAACGTGAACAAAATCGTTTGGAAAAAGCAAACTCCACTCTAATAGTTGTACCAATTTTAAAGTCTATTAAGACTAATATTAAATCATTAACTCGGCAAATTCAGAATCTAGATACACAAATTCAAAACCATATTGATCAAGACCATGAGCTTAAACGTGATCAAAAGCTTCTTGAAAGCATTCCAGCAATTGCTGAGCGTACCAGTTTATTAATGCTTGTTTTTTTACGTGCTCATTCTTTTGAAAAAGCAAGCCAAGCTGCTGCATTTGTGGGTTTAGTTCCCATTCATAGACAATCTGGTAGTTCTGTGCTTGGAAAAAGTCGCTTATCTAAAGCCGGTTCACCTAAAATTCGATCGGGTTTATATATGGCTGCCATTGTTGCAACTCGGTACAATCCTCACATTAAAGAGTTGAGCGAACGGCTCTTAGCGAAAGGGAAAACTAAAATGGTAGCGATTGCTGCTGCTATGCGAAAGTTAATTCATCTTTGCTATGGTGTTCTTAAAAACCAACAACCTTATCAGGCAAATTATAAGGCATGAATCCTTAAATAATTTGCTTGACAGTTAAGACGGTATCTTTTCATCTCTGAAAAGTGAGGCATCGCCTTCGCAAATTAAATTTAAACTTCTCACTGTAATATATGGCTGTGCAAGCACCTTTGCGTCATTGAATTCTACATGGTGTAGATATCGTGGGCGTATAGGACGTACCCCTTGCTCAACATAAGCAAGAACAAAGCATGACTTTTTTGTAGCGCAAGGATGAGACAGTACAAGAGTGAGATATTAGGCTTCTTTCATTAGTCCTTTTAAAACCGTAAATCAACATAAAAGCCCCTCATCCTAGCCTTCTCTCGAAGGGAGAAGGGACTTTCAATACCAATACGATTCACGCCATATAATCATATTTTTATTTATGAAAAATCTATTGTTTATGCCAATCAAATTTAAACTTTTCACTGTAATAGGTGGCTGTACAAGCTTCTACCATCAGATCAATTCACTGTTCTGCAACAGAACTAATGAAGTTGTTCTAAATTGATTAACGCATTGCCAAAATATTCAAATGCATCAAGCGCACCTTGAATAACTTCATCTTTCTGGCTTGGGCTGAGTCGAGCTTGATCTAGAGCTTGAACAAATCGTTTCCAAACCTTAGCTCGCCCTTCAGGATAAGCAGACAAATTGCGAGCGCCTTTTTCCGCACTGAGCCCTAAATGTTGCTGAGCTTGTTTAAATAAAAATGCAGCTCCCAATGTTGATCCTTCTGAAACGTAAATCCAACCTAGGGCAGCAGGGAAAGTCACATTTAAGCTTTCTAAAGTTTGACCTTGAGGCTGAATACCTAAATCTTGCAGATCGAGTAACGCCTGAGCAGAGCGACCACGAATATCAATATCAGTTATATATGAAGCTACTTGATCTTGTTGAAATAAATGTTCGATTTCTAATTGAAAATAATACTGAGACAATGTGAATAAAGCATATTTTTCTAAACTTGAAAATACATCTGCTTGTGCCATCAGCTTATGCATTCTTTCATGCTCATCTGCAGTTTGTAATTTTAGACGCATTGACAAACTAAGTTGTTGCTGAGCGTTTGGTTCATTGATCAGTGCTTGATTCATTCCATTCTCTGATTTAAAAGGCGGTATATAAGAGATGACGAATGGAAGGAGAAAAACATGCAAAAGACCTTACAAAAAAAGTTCCTTCAGAGAGCATTTACAAATCATGGAATGTAAACGATAATTATTATTGTTTAGGGTTTTTAAATTTAATTTTATGGTTCCAATTCTCCCCACACCCTCACGGCAGCAGATATTGCAAGACATGTATTTGGATCATCATGATTGGTTGAGACACTGGTTGAACTCGCGAGTCCGCTATCCCTTTACTGCAGCGGATTTGGTTCAAGATACTTTTGTAAAATTGCTACAAACTCAACAGCTTTTTTCTATTCAAGAACCGCGTGCATATTTGGTGAATGTTGCTAAACACTTACTTATTGATAAACATCGTCGTTATATTTTAGAGCAGAATTATTTAGAAACCCTAAAACAGCATGCTGATGATCAGGATATTTTATTATCTTCAAATCAAATTGAAGAAGCAGTACTCATCTTAGATTTTCTCACTGTTGCTTTGCAGGGTACGACAGCCCTGACTCGAAAAGCTTTTATTATGTATTACTTTGAAGGTTATAGTCAGAGTGAAATTGCGACTGAGATTGGTAAATCTTTACGCACGACACAGCTATATTTAGCTGACTGTTTACAGTTATGTTATGAGGCGAAAAACAATCTGCTTGAGCTAGAGCAAGATGAACGCTAAACAACTACAAAAAGAGATGGCTTTATGGATTGTTCGTTTAAATACCGATAATTTACATGAACGTCAACAAGCTCAAATCGAGTTTGAAGCGTGGAGAAACAAGTACCCTGAACATCATGATCAACTCGATCAAATGCTTAGTTTCTCACAAACGATGCAGCAATTTTCAACAACACATGGCATATCTAGCCAAAATGTTCGAAATTCAATGAAACTCAGCCAGCAAAGTAAAAAAAATATTTTACAAATGCTGAGTAAAACCTTGCTGTTCTTTGTAGGGGTAGGCGGTGTAATCTATTTAGCCAGTGATTCAACGATGCTGTCGTACCATACTGCTGATTTTAAAACTGAAGTTGGCCAAATACATTCAATCACCTTGCAAGATGGTTCCAAAGTGACTTTAGGTGCAAAATCTGCAATTAAACTAGATTTTAGTTCTGAAAAACGACAAATCAATTTAGTTCAAGGGGACATGTATATTGATGTTGCCAAAGACCCTCAACGACCGTTAATCATTCATACACCTCAAGCAGATTTTAAAGCGCTCGGTACTCGATTTATCGTTTATCAATACTCAAACAGCAGCGTGGTAAATATGCTGCATTCTAAAGTTGAAACTCGTTCCTTGGGCAAGGATCATCAATCAAAAGTAGTCAAGCAGGGTGAAAAAATTACCGCTAATCCACTTGGTTTGAGTCCAATATCTAAACTTGATATTGCATCGACAGAGTTTGCTTGGGATAAGCATCAGATATTGGCAGATCAACTTCCTTTGCCTGATTTACTCACAAACTTAAGTCGTTATCATCATCAATATTTAATTTTTAATCACTCTACTTTAAAAGATTATAAAGTCAGTGGTGTGATTAATGCGCAACAGGATTTAGATCAAACCCTGCGTTTATTGGTTAGTCATTATCCAATTAAAATTACTAAACTTGGTAATTATGTGATTTATATTACTTCAAAATAACAAAAATGTTATTTTAGCCTAATTTAATAGAGTTTTTTTAAAATAATTTATTTATTTTTGGTTATATTTTTAGATCATTAAATTCTGTTTTAAAATACAATATTGATTATAAATTTATTGATTTAATTTATAAGTTATTGAATAAAAACAATTAAAATAATTTATTTATTTTTTCAATGTATGTGCATGATAAAGAGTTAACTTGGGAGATATTGTGGTGAGAATATATTGTTGTGGGGGTGGTGGTTTTTTTTAAATTGGTTGAAATTTAAAATAAAAATAAATTTTGAATAGCTGGATTTTAAAACAAGTTTATGCTTAAAATAAACAGATTTTAAAATAAATAGGCAATTTAAATAAATGGAAGCAGGGGGTGTATATATTTAAATGTGTTTGTTTATGTGGGGTTTATTTTTTTGTAATTTGGATAAAGTAATATTGTTTTAAACTTCATGAGGTTAATTCTATGAAGAGACTTATTCTCCCCATATTGAGTGTTTGGACTTTAAGTTTGGGAAGTAATAGTGTGTTTGCTGTCAACGGGAAAATTACGGTAAATGGTGCTGTGACTAACGGAACGTGTACGATCCAACCTCAACTTGGTGTGGGATCTGGCATTAAGGATATTATTATTCCGTTGAAGGCTATCACTAAATCAAGCTTTACACCTACAAATACAAGTCAAGGCTCCACAAATTTTTTTCTGTTCTTGGTAAATGGTACGGGCGCGTACTGTGATGTGGCACATAATAAATCCTTTAAGGGTATCCATCTCACTCCAATTTCTGCAACTGACTTGGATGCAATGGATAAGACTTTATTGGTCAATAAAGCTACAGGTGCAAGCGGTGCTTCTGTTAAAAATCCTGTTTTTATTCAAATGTTCGCGGATCATAGAAATGTTGTGGATTTTACTGCACCGTGGGGAGTTCAGGCAAAAAGTATGATTTATGGCGATAAGGAAGATTTCTCTTTCGTAAGTTATCAAGTTGAGTATGTTTCTAAAACTGGAATTGTCGATGCTCAAAATGTCACAGCGACTGTAAATTATAACATTCACTATAATTAATTTTTGTCTGATGATTTCAACAGGGAACAATATGTTTGTTGTTGATTAAGCCAGTTAAAAATAATTATAACTTCGTAAGGTTAATTCAATGAAGAAACTTACTCTACCCCCGTTGGCTATTTGGGCTTTACTTTTGGTAAGTGGTCATGTGTTTGCTGTAGATGGAAAAATTACAGTGAATGGTGTCGTGGTTGACCAAACCTGTACATTACAAGCTTACAATGTAATGGCAAGTGGTAAGAAAGATCTAACAATGCACTTACAAAATGTACCTAAATCTGGGTTTGCTCCCAGTACCCCACAGCAAGCTGGTGCATATTTTTTTGCAAAGTTAACAAATTCTGCGGGTGGTAAATGTGATGCAGCAACAACTAAAGCTTTTAAAGGTATCCATCTCAGTGCAATTTCAGCAACAGACTTAGATGAAACGGATAAGACCTTATTGGTCAATCAAGCTATAGGCGCCTCTGCTACAAATCCTATATTTATTCGACTAACCACTTGGCAGGGAGTAGCTGTCGACCTTTCTGCACCTTGGGGAACTCAGGCGTACTCTCCAGCAACCACGCCTATTCCGCAGCAAGATACAATTATAAATTATCTTGTTACGTATGTTTCCAAGACTGGGATTGTCGATGCTCAAAGTGTCACAGCGACTGTAAATTATAACATTCATTATAATTAATTTTTGTCTGATGGTTTCAACAGGGAACAGTATGTTTGTTGTTGATAAAGCAGTTAAAAATAATACAACTTCGTAAGGTGAATTCAATGAAGAAATTTACTCTACCTACATTGGCTATGTGGGCTTTACTTTTGGCAAGTAGTCATGTGTTTGCTGTAGATGGAAAAATTACAGTGAATGGTGCTGTGACTGATGGAACATGTACTTTACGACCTACTAAAATTCATCCAGGAACTGGCATGAAGAATATAATTATTCCGATGGCCGCTGTGCCTAAATCAAGCTTTACTGCTACAAATACGTTACAAGGGCGCACAAATATTTTTCTGGACTTAGTAAATGGTGCGGGTGATTACTGTGATGAGGCACAAAATATAGCCTTTAAAGGTATTCATCTCAGTCCAATTTCAGCAACTGACTTAGATGAATCGGATAAGACTTTGTTGATCAATAAAGCCACAGGTGCTTCTGTTAAAAACCCTGTTTTTATTCAATTAAGTGTTTCGGGTGGCAATGTACCTGTGAATCTTTCTCAGCCCTGGAATACTCAGGGAAGAAACGCTGTTTATGGCCATAGTCAGGCCGTCCACGTAAGTTATCAAGTCAACTATATTTCCAAAACAGGGATTGTCGATGCTCAGAATGTCACAGCGAGAGTAAATTATACATTGCACTATAATTAATTTTTGTCTGATGGTTTCAATTGGGAACAATATGTTTGTTGTTGATTAAGCCAATTAAAAAATAATTAAAACTTCGTAAGGTGAATTCAATGAAGAAACTTACTCTACCTACATTGGCTATTTGGGCTTTACTTTTGGCAAGTAGTCATGTGTTTGCTGTAGATGGAAAAATTACAGTGAATGGTGCTGTGACTGATGGAACATGTACTTTACGACCTACTAAAATTCATCCAGGAACTGGCATGAAGAATATAATGATTCCGATGGCCGCTGTGCCTAATTCAAGCTTTACCCCTACAAATACGATACAAGGGACCACAAACATTTTTCTGGACTTAGTAAATGGCTTGGGTGATTACTGTGATGTGGCACAAAATATAGCCTTTAAAGGTATTCATCTCAGTCCAATTTCAGCAACTGACTTAGATGAATCGGATAAGACTTTGTTGATCAATAAAGCCACAGGTGCTTCTGTTAAACACCCTGTTTTTATTCAAATAAGTACTCCAGGTGGCTGGAATATTGTTGATCTTTCTGCGCCTTGGGATACCCAAGCAAGAAGTATTGTTTATGGGACTAGTAATGTCGCCCGAGTAGGTTTTCGAGTAAGCTATTTTTCCAAAACAGGGATTGTCGATGCTCAGGATGTCACAGCGAGAGTAAATTATACATTGCACTATAATTAATTTTCGTCTGATGGTTTCAACAGGGAATAGTTTGTTTGTTGCAGATTGAGAAAATTAAATAAAACTGCAGTTCATTGCGGTTTTTTTCTGTCTGCTTCGTCATATAACTTAGAACGCATGAAAACACAGATTATTTTAACTGAATGAAGTTAATGATTATCATTTAACCTTGGGTGAGTAAAGAATGTCTCAATCTTTATATCAGACAGCAATAAAGCCTGTTGCTTTGGCTGTTGCAATCGCACTTTCTATGGGTGCAATGAGTATGCAAACGCATGCAAATAACACTTTACCTGTAACTTTTTATCAAGTGCAAAGCGGTTCACTTACCCAAGCTTTAAATAGTTTGGCACAGCAAGCCAACGTATCTTTATTATTAGATCCAGAAAAAACTAATCGTTATCGGGTGAAGACGATTCAGGGTAAATATAGCTTAGACCAGTTTTTTGCGTTATTGGTGCAAAATACGCCATTTCAGATTCAAAAAACCTCAGCAGGTTATCTGTTAGTTGAAAAGCCCGTTACTGTACAAATCCCAGTAGTTAATACAGCGAATACAACAACAGGAAAAACAACAAGTTCAAATGCCCGTACTGATGAAAACCAAATTTATCAGATGACACCGATTGTGGTAGAAGCCATAAAAAAAGACACTATACAATTTGGCCAAAGCGTACTGAATCAAAAGGCGATTGATCGATATCAGGCAAATAATGTTGCACAATTACTGGATCATATGCCCAGTGTTGGTTCAGCCGGATCTCCACGCCCGGGGGGGCAAACGATTAATATTTTGGGGATGGGTGGTGTAGCAGATGTTCCCATTACCTTAGACGATTCTGTTAAAACGTTTGACAAATATCGACAGGGTTCAGTCTTTATTGAGCCAGAAATTTTAAAGAAAATCACGGTGGATAAAGGACCGCATAATGTTGAAGTCGGAAATGGCGGTTTTGGCGGTAAGGTCACACTTGAAACCAAAGATGCCACTGATCTACTGGACGCTGATAAAAATATTGGTGCATTTTTAAAATATTCACGTTTTTCCAATAACAGCCAAAATACTTATACTGGTGCAGTATATGGTAAAGCAGAGAATGGATTGGTCGATGGTCTGTTTTACTATACCAATCGCGATAGTGGAAATGTAAAGCGCCCAGATGGCAGTCAGTTTTTATATTCTGGGCAAGAGCAAGAAACCTATTTAGCCAAACTGAATTTTTATCCAGCAGATGGTCATAAAATTTCTTTAAATGCGATGCAAAGTGGGCATGAGGGCTGGGAACCTTTTGCTGCTATGCGTGATCAGGATGCAGTACCAACTGAAGCAGATATTGCCAAATATGGCTATGAAGAGGCTTGGAAGCGCCGTTTGGTGGATCGTGATCAAGAAGATACCAGTTACTCAGCAAGTTATGAGTTCAACCCTGACGCTAATCCATATCTAAATTTAAAAGCGGTCGCATCCTATTCAAAGACTTATCAGCATGATCAACGCTTGCCAAGTGTAAACGGTTCAGCGGCACTGTTAGGCAACGAAAGTTGGGTGACTTATACCAATACTGCATTGAAAATAAATAATATCAGCGACATTCCAACAAATTTGGGGACGCATAAATTAAAAGTTGGCGCGCAATATCAGAAAATGGAACAAAATTCGCTGATATATGACAAGAACAATGCCAAAAAGCCAGATTATAATTTTGGTTATTACGAACCGAACTATATGCCTGCTGGCGATCAACAAATGCTCAGTGCATTTGTTGAAGATCAATATCAGATTAATAATTTCGTCATTACACCATCGCTACGCTATGATCATATCGAAAATAACGGCAAGCCAAATCGTGCATCACGATTTAATGATCCAACTGCTGGACATGATTATTCTAGTAAAACTTATACTGGCTGGTCTCCACGTTTAGCGATGTCTTGGAAACAGGCGGACTATATGACTTGGTTTGCAAATGTGAGTAAAACTTGGCGTGCGCCTCGTGTTGATGAACAATATTATGTGCAATCCGCAGCGACCACTGTTCCCTCGACTAGTCGTTATCTACTGCCTGAAAAAATGTTGGCGATTCGTGTCGGAAATGAGATGAATTTTGATGATGTGTTTAGCAATGAAGATCATCTGCAAGTTCGTTTAACTTATCATCATAATCGGGGTAGTGATGAGATATTTCGTAATCGTTCAACATTCTGTCGAGCACAAGCAGAAAACAATACCAACAATGGCTCGGGTAGCGTAGCGGATTGTAAAGGCAACTATGATCATGGTTTTTATCGTAATGTGACTGATTACACCATCAAAGCCTATGAAGCCGAAGCCTTTTATAACCAGCCAACTTGGTTCGCAGGTTTAACTTATTCCTATATTCGCGGGCAACGTGATAATTCCCCGGTAAATCCATGGTTTGATCAAAAAACATGGATGACCAATATCCCACCGAAAAAAGCCACGGCGACTTTAGGGGTAAACGTGCCTGAACATTACTTAACTATGGGGTGGAGAGGGATATTTGTAGCTGCGCAAGACCGAAGCCTTTCTGACAATGATAAGTCAATTGCGGCATCTTCATTTTCATTACCTAAAACCAAAGGCTATTCACTACATAGTGTTTATGCAGACTGGCAGCCAATCGGTGCAAAAGGGCCTACGCTGAATTTCTCGATTGATAATTTATTTAATCGTGATTACAAAATGTATTTGGGTGAATATATGACAGGTACAGGTCGAGATTATAAGGTAAGTATTTCTCAGAAATTCTAATGTATCTGCACCAACCATACAAAATGAAAGAATGACATGGCGAAAAGTAAATTTAATTTAACCATTAAATTCACTTTTCGCTTTTTTTAATTAACTCATCAGCATAAATTTAAATCTCTAAAATCATATAATTTTGAGCACGAGGCGTTCGATTGCAACATCTATCAAATTTAACAGTTGCAGTGTTAAAACGATATATGGCTTGGTTTTCAGTTGGATTGTTAACAGGTAAGCATTAAGTCTTTAAGCTGCCAGTCTTGGTTATTGAAATAAAATACTGATCAAAACCAGCGTGAGTAATAGGATATAACCACGTTCATGCAGCTGATTAGACAATTTCCCTATCCACTTTATCGAAAGTTTCATGCCTAAAAAGCCCCCTATAATCAACGCAATTAAAGCAGGGTAATAAAAATAACCAATAAAATGCGTGCCTAAATGTTGGGGTTGAATGAATTGTCCAATGATCAAGGTGAAGCAACCTGCAAGCGCAACTGGCATACTCAAAGGATTGGCAAGGGCAACCGATGAAGACATATCCAAACCACAACGACGGAACAGGGGAACAGTCATCACACTGCCTCCGACACCCAAAGCAGCAGCTATCCCACCGATGAATATTCCGCCTAAGCCTTGCTCTGTTTTGGTGAGTAATCTTACTGTTTGAGCATTTGAGTGGGGCTGTCTGAATTGACGAATCAGACAATCAAAAATTGTAAAACACAAATAGAGTGCAAAAGCCCATTTTAACAGATGTGATGAAGTATTCAGGGCGATCAAAGTGCCTAAAATTGCACCAGCAGCAATCCAATAAGCGATGGGGAATAAGTACTGCGTGTGTATTTTTCGCTGTTTATATTGCTGATAGCTTGCCAATCCTGAGTTGATCACCATCAATAACAATGAGGTGGCAACAGCACTTTTAAAAGCTAAATCATAGGCGGTAGAATGAATTGGATATTGCATACGGATTGTCGAATAAACCAAGGGAACCACCACAAAGCCCCCAGCAAAACCAAATAATATGGTGAGTATGCCACTGACAAATCCTGCAACCAATAAAATAAGATAGAGTTCCATAAGCATAGATCTTTGAAAATAAATACCAGTTTAAGGATTTCCCAATCAGTAAAATTTGTTATATTCCGCATTTAATTACTCAAATCAGACACAGATATGAAACAAATCTCGATTCATAGTGTTGAGCATTTAAAACATAAAATGATTGCGATAGAAACGCAGTACGCTGAGTACTATGTGTTGAAGATGCACAGCCATAAACGAGCACAATTACTCTGTGCAGCTCAGGGCGTGATGCATGTTGAAACACCACAAGGAAACTGGATCATTCCTCCAGAAAGGGCAGTTTGGATTCCACCACAAGTTCCGCATCAATTGACTTTGTTTAATGTTAAAACCTGTAGTTTGTATATTCTTCCTGAATACGTCCCTAGGCAGATTGAATGCTGTGAAGTTCTGTCAATTTCGCCTTTGCTTCGACAATTACTCTTAAAAGCACCAGAGTTAAATGAACCGCTTTCAAGACATGATGAGCTGATTCAAGAATTGATTTTAACCGAGCTGGAAATTTCTGAAACAATTGAACTGCATTTACCTTTACCAGAAGATAAAGCCATGTTAGAAATTTGCCAAAAGTTCTTAAAGCAGCCAAATATTCATTTATCACCTGAGGAAATTGCGATACAACTTTATATCAGCGAACGGCATTTTAGTCGGCTGTTTAAAAGTGAAGTCGGGATGTCTTTTTCAAAATGGCGACAACATGCTTGTGTACTGTTAAGTCTTGAAAAATTGCTCCAAAATCAGCCGATCCAGAAAATTGCTTATGATTTTGGCTTTAAAAATCCTGCTGCATTCACCACCATGTTTCACCGAGTTCTAGGTTTAAGCCCGACTCAATATATGGGGCATCTGCAAAATAAAACATCTAGATAAACTGTATTTTTGATTTTTGACTGAACGTTATAAAAATAAGCCTAACTTATCAGTGACCTGATTGATACAGTCGAATCATTAGAAAAAACACGTTTTATTTAAAGCATGTTGCTTTTCAAACATATATCAGTGAAAGGAAAGTGTAAAAAATAGTGATAAATATAAATGAAAATGATTATAATTATTCTTCAAGTTTTTAGGTCATTGTTTAATGCAGTTTAATAAATCCTCCCTCGCATTTTCAGTTTTTGCCATCATGCTATCCACCGCTCATGCTGAGTCAGAATCAGAGATAACGCAAAATGCTGTAAGCAATAAATTGCCAACGATTACCGTACAAGCAGACAGTGATAAAAAAGCCTATGCAGCAAAAACAGCAAGCGCGGTATTGCGATCTAAAGCACCTTTATTTGAAACAGCTCAGTCGATTAGTGCGATCACCAATCAGCAAATTGAACAAAAGCAAGCAAAAACAGTAGCAGAAGCTTTAGAAGGTGTGGCAGGCGTGACCTCTGGTCAATATGGACGAAGAGGCTGGGATGACTTTATTATTCGTGGACAAATATCCAGTTCACAAACTTATATTGATGGGTTGCGTATCCAAGCATCGGATAATGTTTTACGAGCGGAAGATATTTCAGGCTTGGAGTCTATTGAAGTGGTCAAAGGGCCAACCTCAGTTGGTTTTGGTTTGGCGCTGCCAGGGGGCTTAGTCAATTTAACCACCAAACGACCACAAGCAGAAACCGCTTACAAAGGCACATTAAGTTATGGAAGCTATGCTTTAAAAGAAGGTACATTTGACCTAAATTATGCCCCTGACAATCGTGCAAAAGGCGCTTTTCGTATTGTAGGACGGGTCTCTGATCAAGATGACCCGACTGACCATGTTTATTTTAAAAATCAATATATTGCTCCATCTTACAATTTTGATCTAGGCGATAAAGATGATTTATCCGTCATTGCCAGTTATCAACACCGTGAATACATCCGTCAACAGGGCATTCCTTATAGCAAAGGCGATTATAAAAAATACCCTTCAAGTCTATTCTTTGGTGAACCTGATCATGGTTATGATATCGATGTTTATCGTCTTGGTGCAAATTATGCGCACTACTTTGACAATAATTGGGTATTTAAACAAAACTTTGCGGTTACCAAAACTGATACCCAAGGCAATCCGATATTGGCATCAGGTACAAACACACTGCCAATCATTAAACGCGCTGTAAATAATCAAGATAAGCAAGATACCAACTATACCTTGGACAGCAACCTGCAACGTAATTTTGATTTTGGAAAGATCAATTACGATGTGATGGTGGGTATCGATATGATGCGAGAGCGCAGTGATTACTATCGTAGAAACGATACCATCAATTCTTTTAATTCTGACCATCCAGCCTATGGAATTACCAGTACCAAATTGGGGACGCCAACACAACAATTGACCTATAGCCAATTTACGGGTCTCTATCTACGCAATACAATTAAAGTAGATGACCACTGGATTATCGGATTGTCTGGTCGACATGATTGGACTCAGGTTGAAATTGACGATGTATTAAAAAATAGCAACAGCAAAAACTCTGACAATGCTTTTACGGGCAGTGCATCTGTGATGTATCGTATCAATGATATGTTTGCACCATATATCAGTTATTCGACCTCATTTATGCCTGTAACAGATGCTGGAGAAAATGGTCAATTGCTGAATCCTGAAGAGGGTAAACAGACCGAAGTCGGGGTTAAGTTACAAGCACTGGATCAGCGTCTACAAGGTTATATTGCCTATTATGATCTAACCCGTAAAAATGTAACTGAAACAGATATCTCTCAAAAATTTTCAATCCAAACAGGTGAGCAAGTTACCAAAGGTTTTGAAGCAGAAATCGCAGCGGCATTAACCGATCAATGGAATGCCACAGCAACCTATAGCTATATCCCAACAGCAAAAGTCACTGAAAGTGTGATTGCCAGTGATATTGGCAAACGTACCAATCATGTAGCTAAAAATGCCAGTTCGTTATCCACCCAGTATTATTTTAGCCCAGATAAATTAGGTTGGAACATCGGTGCTGGAATTCGTTATCAAGGTTCTAGAACAGCACAGCGCAATACGGATTTTGTCTATTTACCAAGTTATACCTTATTTGATGTAAATGCGGGTTACGAAGCCAAGAATTGGGGCGCAGGTTTAACAATTAAAAACTTATTTGATCGAGAGTATCTGGCAGGGACCACACCCAATGCACAATTGGTCAATTGGGGAGATCCTATGATGGTTCGTCTGAATGTAAAATTTAAATATTAACAGTAGCTTAGTTTAGATGTTGTTTTCACTATTTGAATTTAATGCTCAGACCTAAGTTTTATGGGTATTGGAAACAATACCCGCTTTTTTCAGTATAAAAAAGTTGGAATTAAAGATACTCGGATTTATTAGAATAATGGCTAATCGAGTGAAAACCTTAAGATATTCAATTTAGAACAACACTATGTCTAATTTCTACCATCGTAATAAAAACCATTGCTCCTATAGAGAAGTGATAAAAAAGCTTAAATTAAGATGCAATGAATGATGTCGATTATGCAGAGATCTGCTTGAAAAGCATTTTATGATTACAGCAATTCGATTTAAAACATTCTATAATTCAGGCCTATTTATTTTGCTGTATTTATCTAAATTTTTTTATGTCTCAGCTTTCCCAATACTTTGCTCAAAACAAATTTTGCTGTTTAGTAGAATATTTACCTTCGATGCAAGAGGTATTGCCTGTAGCAACACAACTGGCGGGCTTTCCTGTATGTATGACTTTGTCAGATCGAGTACGTTCAGATGACGATATTGCGCCTTTAATCGCTGCACAATCTTATCCGCAACAGATTGAAAAAGTATTACATTATGCAGGTAAAGGTCGAGATATACATGATTTCAATCTTTTTTTAGTGCAAGCCAAACAACACGGACAGCAAAATTTATTGTTACTGACTGGCGATAAGTTAAAACGACATCATGATGGACAAGGTAGCCACGCTCGAACACGCTATTTAGAATCGGTGAATGCGGTCATCGCTGCCAAACAACAGGGCGGCTTTCATATTGGCGTTGCTTTGAATCCGTTTAAATATAGCCAAGCAGAGAAACAAGCGCAGTATTTAAAATTACATAAAAAACTACAAGCAGGCGCTGATTATATTATTACCCAGTTGGGCTTTGACCTCGTGGCACTTAAACAAGCACATGAGTTTTTAATTGAAGAAAACTATACACAAAAAATTCTTGCTTGTGTGATGCCACTGACTTTAGCACGAGCGAAATTTATGCTTAAACATAATGTCGCAGGTATTGTGATTACACCACATATGCTTGAAGTATTGGCTCAAGAACATGATTCTGATCAAACTGAAAATACTTATTTACGTTGTGCTTTACAAATTTTGATTTGTCAGCATATTGGTTATGCTGGTGTGCATCTTTCTGCGTGCCATAAAGCCGATGAGCAAGCGATTTTAACTAGTTATATTGAACAGTATCGACATCTTGATCTTAAACAATGTGAACAATTATGGACTCAATTATGGCAGCTTAAAACGGGCAATGAATTACGCCCAGCTGCTGTAGAAAAGTCTAAGCTGAGTAATTTGCATCAGAAAGTGAAATATCAATTTTTAGATACTATTCACAGTACCATGTTTAATTCTAGTTTGATCAAAGGGCTGGGTGCTTATATTTTTAGTGCGGGTTTTTGGAATAAAGCCCTTGCAGCAAAATTACTATTACAAGCGGAATATTTGAGTAAGCACTTTATTGTCGGGTGTGAGAGCTGTGGACAGTGTCGGCTGGCTGAAACCTTATATATTTGCCCTGAAACTTGCCCTAAAGGTTTAGCAAATGGGCCATGCGGTGGCACACATTTAGACCGTTGTGAGTTTGGGGATCGAGAGTGTATACACTCTGTCAAAGCTCGATTGGCTGAAGAGGTCGATCAAATTCAGATATTAAAAAAACAGCTGATTCCAACAGTACCGATAGAAGTACGTGGAACCAGCTCTTGGAAAAACTGGTATGTGAAGCAGTGATAAAGGGACGAGTCTGAATAAATTAATTTTCCTCGTCCATCACGTTGGTATAAAACTTTTCACCTAATTTGATTCGGTCACGACCGTTTTTCATACGCCAGCGATTGGTATCTCGCAGTGAATAAACACAGCCACAGTATTCTTGTTGGTAAAATTCTTCACGTTTGCTGATTTCGATCATACGATGTGCACCGCCACTTTTACGCCAGTTATAATCCCAATATTCAATGTGTGGATAATGTGCGGCAGCTCGGATTCCACAGCCGTTAATTTGTTGCATATCTTTCCAACGCGATATGCCCAATGAACTGCTGATTAAACTAAATCCATGTTCGTGTGCGTAGAGTGCGGTTCTCTCAAAACGCATATCGAAACACATGGTACAGCGGATGCCTTTTTCAGGCTCATTTTCCATACCTTTGGCACGTTCAAACCAATTATCTGTATCGTAGTCACAGTCAATAAATGGAATATTATGCTTCTCAGCAAATCGAATATTTTCTTCCTTACGAATTAAATATTCTTTGACTGGATGAATATTCGGATTATAGAAAAAAATTGAAAAGTCGATGCCTGATTCAATTAAGCTTTCCATGACTTCACCTGAGCACGGCGCGCAACATGAATGCAGTAACAATTTGTCGTGGCCTTGTGGGAGTGTGAGCTTTTGGCGTTCCAGAGTCATGTTAAACAATATAAAAAATGAATAATCTTCTATTGTAAAAGTTTTAAAGTCTTGTGGTGTTTGAATTCAATGAAATGTTTTCAGTCTATGCTGAAAGTTTTTAAGGATGATATTTTAAATCACCAGATTTAGTTCATTCACAAAGAAACTTATATAGCTGTATAGATGAAGTATGCAACTGTACAATTTATTCATTCCAAAAATGGAGCGATTTAATCGTATGGATGAGTAGAAGTATCCTCATGTTTTACGTATCATTTAAAAATGAATAAAAATAACAAATTTGAAATTTAAGTGAAAATAATTAAACATAAACATCATCAATCCGTTATGCTATAGCCAGATCACCTTTAACATATTAATTTGGTAATGATGGAATGTTAGAACTTCGACATCTAAAAACACTGACTGCTTTACGTGAACATGGTTCATTGGTTGCAGCAGCAGGAGATTTGTGTTTAACGCCTTCGGCTTTATCACACCAGCTTCGAGAGTTAGATCAATGGTTTGGTGTCGAAGTGGTGAATCGCCGCTCACGTCCTGTGAGTTTTTCTAATGTTGGTCAACGCTTACTGAAACTTGCTGATGATATCTTACCACAAGTGCAAATTGCCCAGTCTGATATTACCCGTATTGTGCATGGGCAAACGGGACGAATCGTTTTCTCTTCTGAATGCCACAGTTGTTTTGATTGGCTTATGCCGTTGCTGAATCAGTATCGTCAGCAATACCCAGATGTAGATTTGGATTTTGCCTCAGGATTTGAAGCCAATCCACACGAGTTATTACAAACTGGTGAATTTGATTTATTAATTACAGCAGATCCAATTGCGCTAAAAGGGGTAGAGTATTTTCCAATTTTTGAATATGAATCGAGATTGGTGCTCTCAATCACGCATCCTTTAGCACGAATGAAACAAATTACGGTGCAAGAGTTGGCGGAAGAAACCTTGGTGACCTATCCAGTGGATAAGCATCGGCTGGATATCATGTCGAGATTATTTATTCCTGCCAATATTCAGCCAAAACATATTCGCACCACAGACTTAACTCAAATGTTGATTCAACTTGTGGCAAGTGGTCATGGTATCGCAGCACTGCCTGATTGGGTGGTTAATGAATATGAGCAAAAGGGCTGGGTGGTTTCTCGCCGTTTAGATTGTGTTGCGCCTGAAGGTTTACGACGTACCTTATATGCCGGTTATCGTGTAGAAGAAAAAGAAAAAGATTATTTTGATGGCTTTCTTAAGCAACTGGATAAATTCTCGAAAAAAAGAGCAACGTATTATTAATGATTCATCCTGTAGACCTGCTTGCTGAGTACGATGAATCATTTTAACACGCGCTGACTCAGGCTGGTTTTGGCCTAAATGAGCGCGTGTTTTTTATCGGGTGTTTTCGCTATATCCCTAAATTAACTTCTTAAGCAGAATATGAGCAAAACAAAGCTTGGCTTTGTTTGCAGCGTAAGGTTTGCCATGCCCTAAGTCAACCTATCGACGAACCTAAATATTTTTGCGCCGTGTTGTTTCTATGACACGTTTTTTTAAAAAGGATTTTATTAGAGGTGGCTTTCAATTAGAGACCGTTTTAATTTAGAACGGGTTTTTATTTAGCACATCGCCATTTTTTAGATCATTAATAACTCATTTTTGCTTTCTATGTCCTGAAATGCACTCTTATTGCACAAATTTGGTATTACTAAAGCCTAAAATCGTAATACCAAATTGGCACATCCTTTGCATCAAATAAAATTATAAAAAGTGATCTAGGGTTCCGATACTTGTCTAAAAGAGTATGTCTGGACCGAGAGTTCGCGGTTCGAAAGAACTACACGGAGGGATAAAAGCCCGGGAGGAAGTCAATAAACTATCCGAACAGGAGTGGCTATGCATACGACAAATTATCATGATCAACAGGTCATTTGGTCTGAAAAATTACCCGGTGGACATCATTGGTCAGGTCGCATTCCCAAAGGAAGTGTACTTCAATTTAAAGCTTTATCTGCCGATGCCAATGTTACATTATTTTGTGTGAATGCCGATGACAGACTTGAGCGTTTTAATATGCCAGATAGTTTAAAAGGGCAACATACTGCTTTTTTAACTCAAGGTCATGTGCTGTATTCAGATTTGGGGCGGGTCATGGCTTCAATTATTTATGATGATCATGGTTGGAATGACGCTTTGTGTGGACCAAGTCGACCAGAACAAATCCAAGCTACTTTTGGAATAAAGACCTTTCAAGATGCTCGAAATCAAATGATTCAAAATGGTTTAGATGGTTTGCTGGTTGAAATGAGCAAATACTCACTTGGGCAAATCGACCTCAGCGCAACTGTGAATTTATTTTCAAAAGTGACCCCTGATGATGTGGGTGCTTTGTCTTATATCCGCTCAGACAATACTGGGCAATTCATTGAGCTGCGTTTTGAAATGGATTGCTTGGTATTCTTATCGGCTGCACCGCATGGCTTAGATCATTCAGCGCTATATTCCCCTGCTGATATAGAAATGAGACTTTTTACTGCATTGCCCTTAACGGAAAACGATATTTGTCGAGACTCATGTCCGCAAAATCAACGTGCATTTGACAATAACCAGCGTTATTACGCGCTGAGTTCATCTAATAACACACGCATTTAAGGACAATCATCATGAGCATTTTAACGTCAATCGAAAAACCTATTTTAGATCAAGCCTTGTTAAATGAAGTTTGTCCTGCGGGTGAAGCATGGATGGGCGAAGTAAAAAAAGGCCAATATTTCCGTATTGTTGATTTAGAAGGCAATCAAGCCGTTGATACCTTATTTATGTCAGCAGAAAACCCAGCAGAACGTTATAGCGCAACAGATACTTTGGCCATTAATCAGCATGTTTACCTTGAAAAAGGGACAACCTTATACAGTAATTTAGGCCGCCCAATTGCAGTGATTGTCGATGATAACTGCGGTCGTCATGACACCTTAGGCGGTGCTTGTTCATGTGAAAGTAATACGATTCGCTATGCACATGACACCTATCCGATGCACAGTTGCCGTAATAATTTTATGTATGCATTAGCCAAACATCCCATTGCACAAAAACATCAGTTAAACGTTCGGCACATCGGCCCCAATATTAATTTCTTTATGAATGTGCCTGTCAGCTCGGACGGACATTTAACCTTTGCTGATGGTATCTCTGCCGCTGGTAAATATGTCGAAATTCAAGCTGAGATGGATTTAATTGTACTGATTTCAAATTGCCCACAATTAAATAATCCGTGTAATGGCTATAACCCAACGAAAATTCAATTGCTGATACATAATGGTATGGGAGCATAATTATGTTTAAAAAAGTTCTCATTGCCAATCGTGGTGCAATTGCATGTCGCGTGATTCGTACGCTAAAAAAACTTGGGATTGGTTCAGTTGCGGTTTATTCAGAAGCTGATCAAGATTCTTTACATGTGACTTTAGCCGACGAAGCATTTTGCATTGGTGCTGCACCAGCACAACAAAGTTATCTAAACATTGCAAAAATTCTTGAAATTGCCAAGCAAACAGGTGCTGAAGCAATCCATCCAGGTTATGGATTTTTATCTGAAAATGCGGAGTTTTGTGATCTCTGTGAAAATCAGGGTATTGCTTTTATTGGACCAACCTCTAGTCAAATGCTGGATTTTGGTCTAAAACATACTGCCCGTGAGCTGGCGATTAAAAGCCAAGTGCCGTTGTTGCCGGGGAGTTCTTTGCTTTCTGGTGAGCAAGAAGCAGTCACGGAAGCTGCACGTATTGGCTATCCTGTGATGTTAAAAAGTACTGCGGGTGGTGGTGGTATTGGTATGCGTTTAGTTTGGAACGAATCTGAACTCAAAGACGCTTATCAAACCGTTTCGTATTTGGCTCAAGCCAACTTTAAAGATGCAGGGTTATATTTAGAAAAATTTGTGCAGCATGCTCGACATATTGAAGTACAAATTTTTGGTGATGGAAAAGGGCAGGTGTTGGCTTTAGGGGAACGCGATTGTTCTGTACAACGTCGTAATCAAAAAGTCATAGAAGAAACACCCGCACCGCATATAACCGATGAGCAACGTGACTATATTCAAACTGTCGCAATTCAACTTATGCAATCTGTGAATTATCGTTCAGCAGGTACAGTTGAGTTTGTGATGGATACTGAAACTGAGCAATTCTATTTCTTGGAGGTGAATACCCGTCTGCAAGTTGAGCATGGTGTGACAGAACAAGTCTATGCCGTGGATCTGGTTGAATGGATGGTGACTTTGGCCAGTGGAGATTGGACAGCACCCATTGAAAAATTAGTGTCAAAAGGACATTCAATTCAAGTTCGTTTATATGCGGAAGATCCGATTAAACAATTTCAACCCAGCGCAGGCTTACTCACCTATGTGCAATTTGATCAAAATGCACGGGTCGAAACATGGGTCGAAACTGGTTCAAATGTGTCTTCATTTTATGATCCCATGCTTGCCAAAATCATCGTGACAGCATCTGATCGAGGTTCAGCAATTCAAGCCATGCAATCAAGTCTGGCAGATACACAGATTGCAGGCATCGAAACCAATTTGGAATATCTACAAAATATTATTGCGGGTGAGGTGTTTAATTCAGGGACACAAACCACACGCTTCTTAAATACATTTGTATGGAAAACCCAAAAAATTGAGGTTTTACAATCGGGCATTCAAACCGCAATTCAGGATATTACAGGTCGTTTAGGTTACTGGGATGTGGGTGTTCCACCATCAGGAGCGATTGATCCTTTGAGTTTAAATGTCGCCAACCAACTTTTAGGTAATCCTTATAATACTTCTGGATTGGAATGTACGCTGCAAGGCCCGAGTTTAAAGTTTCATTGTGATAGTCAAATTGTGATTACCGGCGGCGATATGCCATCTAAGCTGGATGGCGTACTGGTTCCAATGTGGCAAACCGTGAATGTTAAAAAAGGTCAGGTGTTAAAGTGTGGAACAATGAGTACGGGATGTCGAAGCTATATTGGGATCAAAGGTGGCTTTCATGTTCCCGAATATTTAGGATCAAAAGCAACCTTTACTCTGGGGCAGTTTGGTGGGCATGCAGGGCGTAATTTATTAATTGGAGATATGCTTGCGATTACTGAATATTCATCTGATCAAAGCAAAAGTTTAGCCACAGATCAAATCCCTAAATTTGCGCGTCATTGGGAAATTGCGGTGATGTATGGTCCGCATGGCGCACCAGATTTCTTTACCAAAAACGATATAGATAACTTCTTTAGTAACCAGTTTGAGATTCACTATAATTCCAGTCGTACAGGCATTCGCTTGATTGGCCCAAAACCAGAGTGGGCACGTGAAGATGGCGGTGAAGCAGGTCTACATCCTTCAAATATTCATGACAATGCTTACGCAATTGGTGCGATTGATTTTACAGGCGACATGCCGATCATCTTAGGGCCTGATGGTCCAAGCTTAGGTGGCTTTGTTTGTCCAGCTGTGGTGATTCATTCAGAACTTTGGAAAATTGGTCAGCTTAAAGCAGGGGATAAAGTTAAATTTATTCCTGTGAGTTATGCCCAAGCAAAAGCCTTGGATCAAACATATCATCAAAGTATTATCGCTTCTGACACAGATGCAGTGAATTTTAATCCTGTATTCCACGCAGAAAATGACACATTAGAAAATGCTGTTTTAGCCACACGCGTAGGACAAGCACATTTACCCAGTGTGACTTACCGACCTGCGGGAAATAGCTATGTATTAGTTGAATATGGTGATCTGGTTTTAGACTTAAATCTACGTTTCCGTATTCATGCTTTAATGCAATGGGTAAAAGACCAGAATATCCACGGAATTATTGATCTTACACCGGGGATTCGTTCATTACAGATTCATTTTGATTCAATTCAAATTGATCAACTTGAGCTCTTGGAAAAACTTCAACACGCGGAAGCGGAACTGCTAGATATACACAATATGCAAGTCCCTTCACGGACGGTGTATTTACCACTGGCATGGGAAGATTCACAAACCCAATTGGCGACTGAGCGCTATACGCAAATCGTCCGTCCTGATGCACCGTGGTGCCCTGATAATATCGAGTTTATTCGTCGTATCAATGGCCTAGCATCCAAGCAAGCGGTAAAAGATGTGGTTTATAGTGCCAATTATCTGGTCATGGGATTGGGTGATGTGTATTTAGGCGCACCCGTTGCCACACCACTTGATCCGAGACAGCGTTTGGTCACAACAAAATATAACCCTGCACGGACTTGGACACCGGAAAATGCTGTTGGTATCGGTGGGGCATATATGTGTGTTTATGGTATGGAAGGTCCCGGGGGCTATCAATTTGTGGGCCGTACTACACAAATGTGGAGCCGTTATCGTAAAAACGCCAATTTTGAAGCTGGCAAGCCGTGGTTATTACGCTTCTTTGATCAGGTTAAATTCTATGAGGTTTCAGAAGCAGAATTGCTACAGATGCGCGAAGATTTTAAAGCAGGGCGGTTGCAACTACGTATTGAAGACGGGGTGCTTAATCTAAAAGAATACAATGATTTCCTTGCTGCAAATCAGGACAGTATTCATGCTTTTAAACAGAGGCAACAAGCCAATTTTGAAGCAGAGCGCCTTCGTTGGCATGCTGCAGGTTTACAAGAGTATGTCTCTGAAAGTTTAGATACTGTAGAGGATGGTGAAGCAGTCAGTATCCCAGAAGGTGGTTGTGCTGTTGAATCACATATGCCAGGTTCAATTTGGAAAATCGAATGTGCTTCTGGAGATATTGTTGAAGAAGGTGCAACCCTTGCAGTGATTGAAGCGATGAAAATTGAAATTCCGATTGTTGCACCTGAACGGATGAAGGTGGAAGCCATCTCCATTGAAAAAGGTCAGACCGTCAAGACTGGACAGGTATTGTTTACTTTGGCACCTGTAGCCTGATAAAAGTCAGCAAAGGAGCATCAATGATGATGCTCCTTTTTTTGTAAGTATGGTTTGTTTTATTTTATAAGCAGAACTCTATGGATTGTAATAATTTACAAATACTTAGCCAACTAAAATAAAATTAGTAAAAACTTTGGATTTTAAGCGCATATAACCCTACGCGCTATGCTTGTGCATTTACACTGTTTTTGCCCACAAATCGTCCATAAATACACGTTAAAACCAGCAAAAACTTGGTTAAAAACTGGCACATTTTCTGCATTGTTATATTGGTAATACAAAAACCTAATTTGGTAATACTGAGATGGAGTTGTGCTATGAATCAGGTCAAAACAACAGTCAAAAAAACACATTCGATTAAAAGATTTTTTGTTGATTTATTCACTGTACGAGCAGGTGTGTATATCAAACAAAACACTCCTGTAAATAAGATAAAAGGATAACTGTGTGGCTAAACAAAAGTTGGCTCGGATCAGCATTACTGTACCAGAAGCAACGTTGAATGCACTCGATCAGAAAATTGTCGATCAGCACTATGAAAGTCGATCTCAAGCCATTGTCGACATGATCAATAAACATCTGATTGCGGAACAGGCACAGGCCAATGAGGTTATGGTGGGTACTCTGACCCTACTTTATGATGCAGGACAAATGCCACTTCGAAACCAACTGATTGATTTGCAACAAAAGTTTTTAACTCAAGTGATTAGCTCACTGCATATCCAGCTAGATCAACAAAAAATATTACAAGTCATGCTGATGCAGGGCGCAAGTTCTGAGCTTCGACATATTAGCCAACAATTTACAGCACTCAAGGGTGTGATCAAAGGGCATCTAGAGCTGATGGATGCTGTAATGCCACCAATTCTGCAAAATGATTAAATCGGGAGTAGGGTGATGCAAGACTTATGGACAATTCAAGACTGGCGAGAGGCGTATACCAGCCAGAAAATCAAGATTGAGGGGTTAATCGATTATGTTAAAACCATTCACAATGATGATCATGCTTGGATTGAAATCGCATCTGAAACGCAAATTCAAGCCCAAATTGAAGCCTTAAAACTACAAGATAGAGATGATTTACCTTTATACGGTGTGCCATTTGCCGTCAAAGATAATATCGATGTCGCAGGGTTCCATACCACCGCTGCTTGTAAAGACGTTGAATATTTAGCAACCAATGATGCTGTGGTGATTGCCAAGTTAAAAAAAGCTGGTGCTGTGGTGATTGGAAAAACTAACCTTGATCAGTTTGCAACGGGATTGGTCGGGGTACGTTCACCTTATGGCGCGGTCAAAAATAGTTTTAATCCAGAATATATCAGCGGTGGTTCCAGCTCTGGTTCATCCGTTGCAGTTGCAAATGGTATGGTGCCCTTTAGCTTAGGGACCGATACAGCAGGTTCGGGTCGTGTGCCAGCAGGGCATAACAATATTGTTGGTCTTAAACCGACCAAAGGCTGGTTTTCAACCACAGGCTTGATGCCTGCTTGTAGAACGATTGATGTCATTTCTATCTTTGCATTGAGCAGTGACGATGCTTGGACGGTTGCCAGTGTTATGCAAGGCTATGATGAAAAAGATGAATATTCACGTATTCATCCCGCCAATGTTCCCTCTCAGTTTTCTAAAGGCAAAATTGCCATACCTGCACAGCTTGAGTTTTATGGTGACACAGAAACTGAAAAAGCTTTTGCGACCGCAGTAGAACGAGTCAAATTACTTGGTTATAAAGTTGAAAGTATTGATTTCACAGATTTTAATGAACTTGCCAAAGCCCTCTATAACGAGGCTTGGGTAGCGGAACGGACTGTTGCTGTGGAAAAAGTTGTAACACGTGACCAAGCGCATCCGGTCATTGCTGAAATCATAGCTCAAGCAGATAAATTTACAGCCACGGATGCACTTCAAGCTGAATATAAACGTGCTGTGCTGGCACGAAAAATTAATCTGGCTTTACAAGCCTATGATGCATTAATGGTACCGACTTCACCCACGATTTATCGTATTGCCGATGTTGAAGTAGATCCAATCGTAAAGAACTCACATATGGGAGCTTATACCAACTTTGTCAATTTTGCCGATTTAGCAGCCATAGCATTACCCAATACAATTCGCTCAGATGGGTTGCCGAGCGGAGTAACATTTATTGCACCTGCTTGGCATGATCAAGCTTTGGCAAATTTTGCTCAAAAATGGCAAACACTAACAGCCCTTACATTAGGCAAATCTCAGCAGCACTATCAAAAAATGCTTGAGATTGCTTCAAAAAATTCAGTCAAGTTGGCGGTTGTGGGAGCGCATTTAACAGCGATGCCACTTAATTTTCAGCTCACTACACGCCAAGGGACTTTATTAAAGAAAACCTATACCGCTAAAAATTACAAATTATTTGCTTTAAAAAATACCAGTCCACCAAAACCTGGTCTGCAATGTGATGCAACAGGAACGTCTATTGAAGTTGAAGTTTGGGAAATTCCATTGGCAAACTTTGGCGCAATCGTTGCTGAGGTTCCAGCACCGTTGGGAATCGGCAATTTACAACTTGAAGATGGCAGTTGGGTAAAAGGTTTTATTTGCGAAGCTTATGCAATTAAAGACGCTATAGATATCAGCCATTTAGGTGGTTGGCGTGCATATATACAGTCGCTGAATCAAACCAATACACAATTTAAAAGCGAGAAAATCGGGGGAGTATCTGTATGATCTATAAATCTTTTTTATCCGTATCATTATTATCAGCAATGCTGTTATCTGGTTGTGACAACACGGCAAAAATTCCTCAAGCAAAAGAGGGTGCGCAAGCTTCAGCAGATGCTAAACCTATTACCATTGGCTATAGTGATTGGCCCGGATTTGTGGCATGGCAAGTTGCAATTGAAAAAGGTTGGCTAAAAGAAGCAGGTCTCAATGTTGATTTTAAATGGTTTGATTATTCAGCATCACTCTCAGCATTTTCTGCCAATCAATTAGATGCAGTATTTGTTACCAATGGTGATAACTTGGTGACGGCCTCGGGTGGTACTCAAGGCATGATGATCATGGCGACTGACTACTCTGCGGGCAATGATGTGATTATTGCCAAAGAGGGGATCAATCGTATTGAAGATTTAAAAGGTAAATCTGTCGGTGTTGAAAAAGGTCTAGTAGATCATTTGCTTCTAGCAACGGCAATGTCAGATCAAAAGATTCCCATCAATGAAATAAAATTGGTTAATTCAGCTACCAATCAATTACCACAAGTATTCTCGAGCCCAGATGTTTCAGCTATTGCGGTATGGCAACCTGTTGCCAGTCAAGCATTGAAAACTGTTGCAGGATCAAAAATCATTTATACCTCCAAGGATAAACCGGGGTTAATTTATGACACCTTAACTGTGAATATGAGTCATTTAACTGCCCATAAAGATGAATGGAAAAAGATCCTTCAAGTGTGGGACAAGACAGTGAAATATATTAATGATCCTGCAACACATGCAGATGCTGTAAAAATTATGGCAATCCGTTCAGGGGTAGATCCAAAACAATACGAAACGATGGTGAATGGCACCCATTTACTTGATCTAGACGCCAATCAAAAAGTCTTTAGCAAAGGCAATGGTTTTGATTCGATCTATGGCTCGTCCTATCACGTGAATAAATTTAACGTGGAAAATGGCATCTATAAAACTGAACAAAATGTCGATGGTCTGATTTATCCGACATTGTTGCAAGAGTTGAAATAGCGGTTTTAAAAGAATTAGATCGTTGGGGAAAATAGCCTAAGCATGTCTTGGGCTATTTTATTTTAGGTGCAAAAGCTTTATATTGAGCCTAGACGCAATTTTTGAACAGATTTGAATGCAGGAAAATTAACCAAATCAGTGAAATTTTTATGGTGGTAGATCTGTTTTAAAGATTAACAAATTAAACTTAAATTGATTACAAAGGCGTCACTTTAATCACATTAAAAGAGGATTTTCTATTCACTAGAGCTCTTGCCAAAATAAACTTAGAGATGATATTTAAATGTGGTTAAGCTTTATGAATCATGAAAATTTTACTATTACATAAAAATTAAGTGTATGAAGATCAAATTTGCAATGCCGCGCTTTACATTTAAAGTTTAAATCGCTTTGTGTAGGCGATGTATCACTTTTCATAGGGGATTCTAAACCCCGCGTTGCAATCAAAGCGGTACTTTGTTTTTGCTCATGTTGAGTGAGGGGCACGTTCTGTATCCCCACCCAATAAGGCGACATCCATGTCGCATCACGATTGAAACACCATCTATGTTTCATCAAAATTTAAAAGTTTACACGTATCGAGTGCTTATTTTTGACTAACACAAGAAGTCTATGATATTTCAGTGCTCGTTGAAAAAAGATGAATAATTAAAATCCCAATAATCATAAAAGCCAAACCGATGATTGCAGCTAAATCTAAGTGTTGTTTATAGTAAAAGAAGCCGACCAAGGACACCAAAATAATGCCTGCGCCAGACCAAAGCGCATAAGTAATACCGACAGGAATCGTTTTCATGGTCAGTGATAAAAAATAAATGGCAACCGCATATCCAATCACGGTAATAATCGATGCAAATAACTGGCTAAAACCATCTGAAGCCTTCATTGCAGAAGTCGCGATGACTTCTGCAACAATGGCAATCATTAAATATAAAAAAGACATTGATTGAGAATATCCCTTATAACGCTATTTTTGCATGATGAAAAAGATGATTTTCTTCATGATCAAACCAATTTTGACTTTCAGTTGAAGTGCCCGTAAGCGTTGTAAAGCAAAAATCTTTTTGAAATACATCTAGTGTAAAAAATAAACGACAATGTTCACCATTGATCAGTTGCTGTTGGACAAGTGTGTTGTGATCGAGTTGTTGGAAATTTTCAAGATCAATCATAGTTCCAACTTTGTTGCTGATGGTGCTAAGATCGATGATCTGCTTATCAAAACTGATCGAAACCTCATAGTCCTGAATTGCTTCTAGACTGATCTGTTGTTGAGAAATAGCATCTTTTAAAGCATTAGTGGAGTGAAAAGCCTGTTGTATATCTGGATGTCGAGATTTGGCAAAGGCAATAAAATGATCACAAAGGATGAAGCCACCATCTGCAGGATAACTGATACTTGAATCGATATTTTCAACTTTAAATAAACGTAGGCCAAGATATAGCCCACGGGTAGCTTGTTGCCGCCAATCTTCAACATAAGCATGGCTTGGTGAAAACTCTAATATGGCATTGCCAATTGAATACAATTTTGCGGGTTCGGGCCATTGCACATGATTTTGATAATTACTGCTGACATTCCATGAAAGTAATTGATTTTGAGCATCCCAAATTGTATCGCCAACCCAGCCCTGTCGTTCTAAAACGGGCGTTGAAATGGGGTCTTTTAAGCGTAAATCAATGGTAAAGGTTTTAGATTGAAACCAATAGACCAGCGTATTTTCATCCGTTAAACCATTGGAAAAAGTAATACTCTTACGGCGAAAAGCACCCAATAAATACCGAGGTAATACGCAGGCTGAATCATCACTCGGTTTAAGTTGTGCACAGAGATCTAATAAGTTCATAGTGACTCCTCGTTTTGACTTAAACCAAATGAATAAAGCGGGCGAGCATTTTCAAGTTGAATTTCACCCCGGGCTACTTTTTCTTTTAGATACTGGAAAGTTTGTGCGGTTTGATTAAAAAGATGCTCACCGCCTTTTAAAGGGGAATATTTTGCAGGCTGATCTTTAAGCAAAGGTTGAATCAGATAGTCATAATCACAAGAGAAGAAGAAGGGAAATGAAAAACGTTCTTCGGAAACTTTTTTAACACGATGTTTGGTTGCCAAATATCGCCCATTAGACAGAATTTCCATCATATCGCCAATATTCATAACCAATGTATTTTCAAGCAGTGGAATATCGATCCATTGCCCCGTTTTATCGAGGACTTGTAATCCAGGTGCTGTGGGTAAGAGCAAAGTAAAACACTCATAATCGGTATGTGCACCAATACCATCTTTATCCTGAATTTCAGGATGATAAGGATAATGAATAAGGCGAAGTTGACTGGGTGCTTTGGAATTATGTGCATCAAAATAATGCTCATCTAAGCCAAGTGCTAGCGCAAAACTTTGGAAAATTGTGTGCCCAATATTTTTAATATGTTGATAATAATCTGAAACATGCTGTTTAAAAATGGGGTCATCTGGCCACTGGGTTGGACCAATCAAAGGGCGGCGATCTGCGGGGCTTTGATGATCATAATTGACATCATAGGCCTCTTTAAGATCATAACTCGTTTCTACAAAACGTTCTTCACCGATCGGTACATAACCACTGTGATTTTCAGATAAGCCAATATAATTCCTCATCTTAATTGCAGTATCTTGGGCGAAGTATTGCTGTGCGGTTTGATAAAGATTGTTGAATAACGCAGGTTTAAATTGTTCTCCCTTTAGATATAAGAAACCCACATCTTTACATGCCTGATCTAAAGCGTGTGCCACGACTAGACGATCTTCGAGGTCAGGACTGGATAATAGGGAAATGTCCACAATTGGTAAAACATATGTGTTTGACATGAATATCACCAAGGTTGGCCGTCCAACAATGAACTAAGCGATTTGGGTCGTCCCAAAGGCTATAAGAAATCTGTTTGTTTATTTATCCGTGCTGACTTGGGTCATCCTCGGTATTTTGGGTAAGTCTTGAAGTGATGGATCAAGCTCATCTTCCTGAGCGTGTACCAACTGATCAACACGTGCCCTTAATTGTTGAAAAGCAGGAGTTGCCATGAGAGCTAATGAACGTGGGCGAGGTAAATCCACTTCAATAATTTCTTTAATTTCACCGGGATTGGCTTTTAGCGCAATAATACGATCAGCCAATAAAATGGCTTCATCCATATCATGGGTAACAAAAATAATGGTGATATCAATGTTTTGCCATAAATCCATTAAATGTTTTTGCATCTTTTGACGGGTATGAGGGTCGAGCGCGCCGAAAGGTTCATCCATCAGTAAAATTTTAGGTTCATTGACTAAAGCTCGAGCAATCGCAACACGCTGTTTCATTCCACCAGAAAGTTGATGTGGATATTGATTTTCATATTTGTCCAAGCCAATAATATTGATCCATTCTCGTGCATGGGCTTCCGCAGTCATTTGACTGGCACCTTTCATCCGTGGCCCGAACATGACATTTTCTTTAACCGTTTTCCATGGAAACAGGGTATACCCTTGGAACACCATGCCCCGTTCAGGGCTAGGTCCTGTGATGCGTTGGCCATCGACTAAGATTTCACCACTATGATAAGGATCTAAACCTGAAATTACGCGACTTAACGTTGATTTACCACAACCTGATGGGCCAATCACACAAATAAATTCACGCTTATGGATTTTAAGATCCAGTTGATTTAAAACAGTTCGTTCGTTTTTACCATGCTTAAATACTTGGCTCAGTTGTTTGGCTTCTAAGATGACAGGACGTGCATAAATTTTTTGAAAATATTCATGTGAATTAAAAGTTGAGTCATTCATTATTTGGCCCCTGCTTTCCATGCGAACATACGTTCGCCTAATTTCATTAATAACACATCACAAACCAGTCCAATCACCCCGATAATCAAAATCGCAGCATAGACATTGTCAAAGTTTTGATAGCGTGCTTGTTGGGTAATAAACCATGTAATACCAGAAGTAGTACCAATTAATTCAGAGACAATTAAATAGGTCCAAGCCCAACCTAGTAGCACGCGTAAATCACGATAAATATCTGGAAAAGCAGCAGGAATAACCACATTGAATAGGCTTTTGAGCTTATTGGTTCCTAGGGTATAGCCGGCTTCAATTAAGCCTTTATCGACCATACGTGTTGTATTGGCAATTATTAGAATTTGTTGAAAAAGCGTACCAATCACAATAATTGCAATTTTAGGTGCATCATTGATTCCCAAAATGGCAACAGCAAGCGCGCCAAAAGCAGGGGCTGGTAAGTAACGGAAAAATTCAACAAAAGGTTCTGTGAGCAGTGATATTTTTTGTGAGAAACCACAGAGAATACCCAATGGAATACCAAAAATTGAAGAAATTAAAAAAGCTGAAAATACGATTTTAATACTGTGCCATAAGCTTTGATGAAACCATGGGGTATCTGGTTGTTCTGGCGGTGTGGTAAATGCAGTGACCAAGGCCTTAGCCACTTCATGTGGTGCAGGTAAGTAAATGGGATTGACTAAAATACCTTGTGGTGGTGCAGAATCATGAGCAACCGCATTTTGTGCCTCACTATAGAACACACTTTTTTCGATACGGCTACCGACTTGTAAATATGAGACACTGCCTGAATCTGTGATTTGGACTTGAGGATGCCAAATAAAAGGTAAATAACTGACAGCGCACCAGAGCAATATAGGGATCAGAAAAGAACACAAGCTCAGTAATAGCTTATTCTTTTGACCAATTTCCTTTACAACATAACCCATATTTACCGCCCTCATTTTAGCTTGAGTATTACGATTGTTGAAAAACGTAATATTTGTTAAGCAAAATAAGTGCCATGAATAAATATAATAAGGCGAGGCTAATTCGAATTTATCATTAACGCTCGAGTCGTCGGTGATAAATGATCTGCAGGAGCTCATCGAGCTAAAGCATGCTGAAAATACCCAAACAGGAAGAGAACTACAAGGAAATAAAAAATATGAAAGGAATAAAAGTAAAGTAATCGTGCAAGATTAGGTGCTGATTTAATAAAATTCTGAATGCTTAGCTCTGCCATTCAAACCTATTGATCTGATGATTAATTGAAATTAAATCGTCGTTGTATCGAGGGGAATACAACGACATTTTAATTATTAAATACATATCAAATCATAAACTTCAGTTGAATATTTAAGCATATTCAATTTTATCAGGTGAGCATCTCTTTAAAGGGGAAGAGGTTCTAAACCTTTTACAATATCACTAAATTCAGAGCCATTTAGCCAAAATGATTTCTTTAAAAATAATGTAGTCATTATACTTTCAGCGATATCACTATTGGTATTTTCACAAAATAAACCATATTGGCTGCCTAACACATTATTGTCTTCAATCAAACGAATATAGTAAGCATGTTGTTCGTCTGCATAACCAAGAATTGCATCACGTTGAGTCGCCATTTTTATGTCTCCACATAGAAAATCAATCAATTAAGTGCTTAAGTGAGATCAGAGAACTTATTCAAAATTATCAATAAATTAACAAGATATCTGTATTCTAAATTATTGATTTATGATAAGTATATTGATTATCTTTGTCGTCCTTGTTCAAATAGATGTATCAAAACTGATCGATAGAGTTATTGTTATTCAAAAAAAACTTGCCGTCAACTTGAATTTGTAACTTTTTCAAGCTATATTGATTTTACAGGCTTTTATGAAGCATATAGGATAAATAATGTCTAAGAAAGTAGAATTTGAACACGGAGGTGCTAGAGCAAATGCTGGGCGTAAGGCACAGTTTAGTGAGCCAACCAAAGTCATCCGTGTACCAGAGTCACAAGTCGATTTTATCAAAAACTGGTTACTGAAAAATTTCAAAAATGGTCAGCTCAGTGATTTAACAGCGAGCATGAAGATCCAGACCATACAGCCTAAGAATGATAAGGTCTATCAGATTCCACTTGCGACTGAAAGGGTCGCTGCTGGTGTACCATTTTCAGTTCAAGATAGTATAGAACAATCTTTAGATATGAATGAATATTTAATCAGAAATGAGAGTTCTACATTTATTGTTAAAGCAAATTCGCTTTCAATGCAAGATGTGGGGATTGATATCGAAGACCCTTTGATTGTAGATCGTAGCATTTCTGCAAAATCTGGTGATATTGTCATCGCCCGTATTGATAATGATTTTACGGTGAAACGCTTGATGATTGATAAACAATTTGATCCACCGAAAGTCTGGTTAAAAGCTGAGAATCCAGAGTTTAAAAATATTTATATTGAAGAAGGGCAAGAATTCGAAATATGGGGAGTTGTGACTTATAACTTAAAGCGGATGCGTTGATTGATAGAGAAGATATTTGAGGATAACGCTTTAAGTCTGTCGTGTTTTTAAGCAACATTTTTGTTGCTTTTTTTATGATCAATTTAAGAATGCTAAGGACACATCAAAATTTGAGCGTGTAGTTTTCTAGTTGTGAAATCAGATTATTTTGAATATAAACTCGCTTTATTACAAAAGCTCATTGTGTGTTTTATCAATAATAGACCTATATCTACTGAGCAAGTAGCCAATAACATAACAATCCTCATATTCACATTCGCCATCAAAAACCCTTCAAAACTAAATATAAATATTATTCGGCATATTTTTTGCTGTCATCAAAGTGATTAATTTATCAAATGGTCAAAAATGAGCTATCAAATTTTCCCGTGTGTAGCGCAACCAGATGCTGAAACTGTAGTTCTATCTTCTGGTTTAGGTGGGCATGCATCTTTTTGGCAACCACAAATTAAAACTTTAACTCAATATTTTCAGGTGCTTGTTTATGACCAAGAAGGTTGTCATGCAGACTCTGAAGCATTACCCACAGCATATTCAATAAAGAATATGGCAAAGCAAGTATTAGACATACTTCAACAGCAACAAATCAAACAATGCCATTTTATTGGGCATGCCTTAGGTGCGGTAATTGGAGCTGAATTGGCTGTTTTGATCTACAACACCGAAATTTCACTGTCGAGTCTAACCTTTATTAATGCTTGGGATGCTCTTGATCCACATACAGATAAATGTTTCAAAACCCGTATTGCCTTGTTAGAAAATGCTGGTGCTGAAGCTTATATACGTGCACAAGCTTTATTTCTATATCCACCTGCCTATATTTCAAAGCATATTCAACAAATTCAAGAGATCGAAAGCAAGGGATTTAAAGATTTCCCACCGATTAATAACGTGTTGCTACGCTTAAATGCATTGATGAATTTTAAAATTTTACCGCAACATATCGCTGCTTTGGCGAACACTGATGTGTATTACATTGCCAACAAAGATGATTTTTTAGTGCCTTATCAAAAGAGTATAGACCTTAAAGCAATATTGGGGCATGGCGAATTAACACTATTGGAAACCGGTGCGCATGCTTCATCTGTAACAGAAAGTAATACAGTCAATCAGATTTTAATTCAAAATTTAGTAGAAGAAACCCTATGAACCAGAGCCTCAACATAGATTTAAACCAATTGTTTCCAGATGCCAGAACGCACAATACTTGGTTGGATAAGGCAGTCAGCACTGAATAGATTCAGCAAATTTATGATTTAGTGAGAATGGGACCTACCTCTGCCAATTGTTGCCCTGCTCGATTTATATTTTTAATGACATCTGAGTCCAAAGAACAACTAAAGCCTGCGCTATCCTCGGGAAATATAGAGAAAACCATGACAGCGCCTTTGACAGTGTTGGTAGCAACGGATCAGAAATTTTATAATCAATTTGCTAAACTTTTTCCGCATACAGACGCTAAATCTTGGTTTACCTCAAATCCCAAACTTGCCAATGAAACAGCTTTAAGAAATAGCTCGATGCAAGCTGCGTATTTGATTATGGCATGTCGAAGTTTAGTTTTGGACACAGGGCCAATGTCTGGATTTGATGATATGCAAGTGAATGAGACTTTCTTTAAAGAGACTGATTATTCGATTAATATGATTATCAACATAGGATATGGGGATCATAAAAAAATATATACAAGATTACCAAGATTAGATTTTGATGATGCTTGTAAAATATTATAAAGATTTATTTTAATAACTATTTTATTAGATTACTAATTTTATTGAACCAGTGTTGTATTTCGTCAGAATTTTATCTTAGTGAACCGCATACCATATGCGGTTTTTTATTTATAGTGTCGGTTAATTTTAAAATTATAAATGATCTAAAATGATGCATTTATGCACTATTTTAGTTTATTTTGTATGACTTAAAAATTCATAAATTTTACCAAAAGGTAAAATAAAAAATAAACATAAAAAAATTAATAATAAAAACAACTAATTAAATTTAGTGGCATGTTGTATGCATTATTTATAATTACAAGGTGGTTTTGGTTTTTAGTTTTATATCAAATATTTTTAGAATATTTTTTGTACAGTGAGGTTTAGCTATGAAAATTGGTGTATTTTGTCCGATTGGAAATAATGGCTGGTTGCTTTCAGAAAATGCACCGCAATATAAGCCAACATTTGAATTGAATAAACAGATTGTACAACGTGCAGAACATTATGGTTTTGATTTTGCATTGTCGATGATTAAACTGCGTGGTTTTGGGGGTAAAACTGAATTCTGGGATTATAACTTAGAAAGCTTTACATTAATGGCGGGTTTAGCGGCAGTGACCAGTAAAATAAAAATTTTTGCTACGGCAGCGACTTTGGTGATGCCACCAGCCATTGTGGCACGTATGGCATCAACGATTGACTCGATTTCAAATGGACGTTTTGGGCTAAATGTTGTGACTGGATGGCAACCACCAGAATATACCCAAATGGGGTTGTGGCCAGGGGATGATTATTTCTCTAAACGTTATGATTACTTATCTGAATATGTCGAAATTTTACGTGAGCTTTGGGCAACGGGAACATCTGATTTCAAAGGTGGTTTCTTCCAAATGGATGATTGCCAAGTAAAGCCAATACCACAATCCGACATGAAAATTATTTGTGCTGGTCAATCTGATGCGGGCTTAGCATTCTCTGCAAAATATGCAGATTATAATTTTGTTTTTGGAAAAGGTTTCAATACACCAACGGCCTATGCTGAAATCAATGAACGTCTAAAAGTACATACTGATCAGACAGGAAGAGATGTTCAAACCTATGTTTTGTTTATGGTGATTGCAGCTGAAACAGATCAAGAAGCAATGGCGAAATGGGAGAACTATAACCAAGGCGCAGACCTAGCAGCAATTAACTGGTTAATGAATCAAGGCGGTAAAGATCAAACATCAGGTACAGATACCAATATTCGTCAAATGGCATCTAGTGTTTCACCCGTCAATATTAATATGGGCACAATCGTCGGTTCTTATGAAAATGTTGCCATGATGCTGGATGAAATTTCTACCATTAAAGGCACTGAAGGAATTCTTTTAACATTTGATGATTTTATCCAAGGGGTTGAGGATTTTGGACAGCGCGTCCAACCGTTGATGGCTTGTCGTGAGGAGGTTGTTGCAAGTTATCAACAGCTAGCTCAACCCGTTTTGGAGAAAAGCGCATGAGTATAGTTGAAAACTCGAAAATGATAGAAAATCTGGTTTGTACAGATTTCACGACTCATGCAGGAACAGGCAAAATTTTAAAAGCGGAGCCAGAATCGATTCAGCTCGCACCTGAACAAACGGCGCTTATCGTCATTGATATGCAAAATGCCTATACCTCAATTGGTGGCTATTTGGATTTGGCTGGTTTTGATGTTTCCACTACTCAACCTGTGGTTGCTAATATTAAAAAAAGCATTGATGCAGCACATATAGCCGGTATCCAAGTGATCTATTTTCAAAATGGATGGGATGAACAATATGTAGAAGCCGGTGGCATAGGTTCTCCTAACTTTCATAAATCCAATGCTTTAAAAACCATGCGTAAAAATCCTGATTTACAAGGCAAATTATTGGCAAAAGGTGGTTGGGATTTTGCATTAATTGAAGAACTAAAGCCTCAACCTCAAGACATTGTGATCGAGAAATCACGCTATAGCGGTTTTTTTAATACAGCATTGGACAGTAGTTTACGTACTCGTGGCATCCGAAATTTAGTTTTCGTTGGGATTGCCACCAATGTTTGTGTGGAATCAACCCTTAGAGATGGTTTTTTCTTGGAATATTTTGGTATAGCGCTAAAAGATGCATGTTATCAAGCTGGCCCTCAATCAGCACAAGAGGCAGCCTTATATAATATTAAAACCTTTTTTGGATGGGTATCTGATACGGAATCATTTGTACAGACATTCAAAACCCAACAAGAGCAGCCAAATTCAGTCACTTTTAGTAAATCAGCTTAATGCTTTTAACCAGATCAAGTGTCTTTTCTAGAGTTTAAGTCTATGGCGAAGATGCTTTAAGGAAAAAATAAAGGAATTTAAAATGTCCAAACAAGTTGTGATCCCAGTAGGTACAGCTAAACCCCTTGCACCTTATGTGCCTGCAACCAAAGCAGACAATATTGTCTATGTTTCTGGGACTTTAGCATTTGATGAAAATAATGAGGTGGTCTGTGTCGGTGATGCCGCAGGCCAAACCCGACATATTTTAGAAACCATTAAAAACGTCATCGAAACTGCAGGTGGCACGATGGATGATGTGACGTTTAACTCAATATTCGTCAAACATTGGGCAGATTATGCCGCAATAAATGTGGTCTATGCTGAATATTTTCCCAATGACAAACCCGCTCGTTATTGTGTACAGGTCGGATTGGTTAAACCTGAAGCCCTTGTTGAAATTGCATCAATAGCACATGTGGGATAATGCATGTCTAAATTTGTCTATGTGTTTAAGTCATTTTTTTAAAAATGAATTTTAACCTCGATGAACATTTGCGCATTGGGGTGGGAGAGTTATGATGCAAATGGTCAAACAGGAAAGTACAGTTAGTGGTGAAATTATTGAATTTACCAAGCCTTGTGAGACTAAAGTCCATTTAGAAATTGATCAAGATATCTTTAGACAAGGTATGTCTAATTTGGGTGCAGCAGTCAATGTGATCACTACTAAAGGTGATGCAGGACAGGCAGGTTTTACCGCATCTGCAGTGTGTAGTGTAACGGATTCACCTCCAACCTTATTGGTATGCCTTAATCGCGCCGCATCGGTATATCGCGTTTTTTCTGAAAATAAAGTTTTGTGTGTCAATACATTAGGTTCAAATCAAGCCGCATTGTCTAATTTATTTGGTGGCAAAACACCCATGCAACACAGATTTGCACAAGGTGAATGGAGTGAACTCGTGACAGGTTCTCCGGTGTTAGATAACGCCCTAATTTCATTTGATTGTGAAGTGGTATCAAGTCAGGTGGTCGGTAGTCATGATGTATTGTTTTGTCGGGTCAAAGCAATTCGTCACAACCCAAGTTTAAATGCGCTTCTATATTTCAAACGCAGTTATTGTGAACCTCAAAATGTATGTTGATCTCTAAATATGGGGAATTAGAAAATGGCGACAAAAGAACCATGGTTTACATCATTCAAACCATACACAGGTAATTTAGATCAAAACCCTGTGCAAATTGATGAATATTTACCTGTTGGAAAAAGTATCGTTTTGGGCTTGCAACATGCATTTGCAATGTTTGGTGCAACGGTTCTCGCACCTTTGCTGATGGGCTTTGATCCCAATTTGACTATATTTATCACGGGTATCGGCACGATTTTATTTTTCCTGATGACGGGTGGAAGAATGCCGAGTTACCTCGGATCTAGTTTTGCATTTATTGGCGCTGTCGCTGCTGCAACGGGCTATGCAGGTGTGGGGTCAAATCCAAATATTGCCTTGGCTTTAGGGGGGACCATCGCTTGTGGTTTGGTGTATGCAGGAATTGGTTTAATTGTCATGAAGACGGGAACTGGTTGGATTGAAAAGTTGATGCCACCGATTGTTACGGGTGCAATCGTGATGATTATTGGTCTAAACTTAGCACCTGTCACCATTAAAAGTGTTTCTGCAAACCCATTTGATACTTGGATGGCAATTCTGACAATCCTTTGTATCAGTGCGATTGCTGTATTTACCCGAGGCATGATGCGTCGCTTATTGCTCTTACTGGGGTTGGTGTGTGCATATGTTCTATATTTTATCCTTGCCAATTTAATGGGCTTTGGCAAAGCGATCGATTTTGCAGTCATTAGCAATGCGGCGTGGTTTGGTCTCCCGCATTTTGTTGCACCCTCGTTTAATGCAAACGCCATGTTGTTAATTGCGCCAGTAGCAATAATTCTGGTCGCTGAAAACTTAGGTCACTTTAAAGCTGTATCTGCAATGACGGGTCGTGATTTATCACCTTATATGGGTCGTGCATTTTTTGCAGATGGGGTATGTACCAGCTTGTCGGCTTCTGTTGGGGGAACAGGTATGACCACATATGCTGAAAATATTGGGGTTATGGCCGTCACTAAAATTTATTCAACCACAGTTTTCGTAATCGCTGGGATCTTTGCAATTTTGTTGGGCTTATCACCTAAATTCGGTGCTGTGATTAGTACTATTCCTATTGCTCTTTTAGGTGGTGCCTCAATTGTGGTGTTTGGTTTAATCACAGTGGCTGGTGCAAAGATTTGGATTGATAATAAAATTGATTTCACTAAAAACAGTAGCTTAATTATTGCTGCGGTCAGCTTGATCATGGGCGCAGGTAATTTTAGTGTACATATTGGTTCATTTGATCTTGGTGGAATTGGTACAGCAACTTTGGCTGCAATTTTATTGAATCTAGTTTTAAATCGTAGAGAAAAACAGCCCGATGAGATCAAGCTAGAATCAAGTGATGCTGCAAAGTCCTTATCGCAGTCCTCTTAAGCTAAAGGCGCAGATTGAGATTTTAAGTGATTGAACAGTAGATTTTATAGTGAACGGTGTGGCATTTAGTAGGTTAGGGACAATGAGATGATATACGGCATGTCCTTGAGCAAAGTTTGTACCTGAGTGAAAGTATGGAATCAAGATTTTGCAAAGATTAATCACATGCACAAAAATTTGCGACGCTTGCAGTGAGTTTGTAAAAAGCGTTACAGCATAGGTGATTTTTCCTTGTTTGACTATAAGCAAGAGAATTGAATATAGGTTATGAATTCAAGCTTTAGTATTGCAATTTTAAAGCGATTATCGGGGAAATTCGTATCCATATTGGTGGCTGAAATTTTTACAGATATTTGGTTTTTTAGGGTGCTGCCCTGTGCGACAAATTTTGTCGCACAGGGCATTTCTCTATCTAGTATTTAATTCTCCAATAAATATAATAGAACCTGTAAGCAAGATGAGATTTAAAATATGAAAGACTGGATTAAGATACGCGAAATTTTAAAAAATATTCAAAATCGGCAAAATAAAAAACAGACTATTTACTTAGTCGGTATGGTTGATTTAAATGAATTGGATATTTCATGGTTGATTGATGAAGACTACATTGAAATTGATGATGCTATTTCTTATTTAGATAATAGAGATATTGTTTTTATTAAGAATTTAACTTTTAAAGGAAAGAAATTACTTTATCAGTTAAGTATTTAAATCTACTATTTATAATAGATAATGAGGGTGTTTTATAATAATAATGAATAATTAAAATAAATAATAATTTAATTTTTATTTTAATAAAAATAAACAAAAAATGAAAACTTATTATAATAATTTAATAAATATAAATAATAGTATGAAATATGATAATTAATAATTTAAATCCAAATCAATATTCAATTATTGGTTTGGATTTTTTATATTATGCAACCCAAAAAATAATTTTTTAGTCTTCATTCACGAATTAAGACTTGTTTATTTGCTGAACTCTCGCTAAAACTATGGATGTTTTATACATAGGCAATAAAAAGGATTTTATGATGAAACGCCCAAAGTATATTGATAAGACTGAATGGGAAGCGCGTTGCCAGTTGGCAGCATTCTATCGTTTAATTGCACATTATAGAATGACTGATTTGATAGATACCCATATCAGTTTACGTGTCCCGCATGAGCCTGATCATTTTCTGATTAACCGCTATGGTGTAACATTTGATCAGATGAAAGCTTCAGATTTGGTGAAAATTGATCATGAAGGGAATATTGTGGCAGATTATGATCAAGGCAAAATGGTTAATGTTGCAGGCTTCGTCATTCATTCTGCCTTACATCATGCTAAAGATGATATTCACTGTGTCATTCATACCCATACGGCGGATGGCATAGCTGTTTCTGCACAAGAAAAAGGTTTATTGCCTTTGTCACAACATGCGCTGAAATTTTATAACAATATTGCTTATCATGAATATGAGGGTATCGCTTTTTCTACAGCTGAAAGAGAACGTTTGGTTCAGGATTTGGGAAATTATCGTTGCATGATTTTACGCAATCATGGTTTGTTAGCCACTGGAAACAGTATTGCAAGAGCATTTCATGAAATTTATTTTTTAGAGCGAGCTTGTCAGGTTCAAATTAAAGCCATGAGCAGCTCAAAACTTCATTATCCGAGTAAGCAAATATGCGAATATACGGTGAAGCAATTTGAAAGTGATGCTGCTGAACCGATTGTTCAGGCTGCTTGGAATGCTGCTTTATCATTGATTAAAGATCAGAAAAAAGATTTTTGTGCTTAAACACGGCTTCTAACTTGTTCAATAAGCTCGACATAAAAAACCTCCATCTATACATGCGGAGGTTTTTTATTGCATATGAATTAGCTGTTTAAATCAAACCAAATAAATTGGCTATCTTCATGTGCAGTGAGTGTCGAATCTTCGTCAAATAAATAACCATCACCTGCTTTAACGACTTGACCCGCAATATCAATCTCACCATCGATTACATGTACATAGTTAAATTTTTGGGTTGCTTTAACTTCAAGGGTATGACCTTTTTCCAGATATGCCGCTTTAATTTCAGCATCTTGACGAATATGCATCAGCGCATTGTTATTTGGGCCAACAATCAATTGCCATTCATTGGGTGATTTTTTAGGATCACGTTCAATTTGTTGATAATTCGGTTCGGCATCTTGAACATTTGGAATTACCCAAATTTGTAGCATATGAACCGCTTCATCACCTTGGTTGATTTCACTGTGTTGTACACCTGTACCCGCACTCATCAATTGCCATTCACCCGCATGGATATGACGTTCATTTCCCATGCTGTCTTTGTGTGAGATAGTACCTTTAAGCACACAAGTTAAAATTTCCATGTTGTCATGTGGGTGAGTACCAAAACCTTTATGTGCTGCAATGGTATCGTCATTGATTACACGTAAAGAACCAACACCCATATATTTAGGGTCATACCAACTACCAAAAGAGAAACTATGTTTGGTATCTAACCACCCCATTTTTACGTGACCACGGTTTTCACTGTGATGTAAAAAAGTATTCATCTCAAATCTCCAATTCTTTATTTTTTAACATGAATGAATTTTAATATTTAAGTAATTGGGATGAAATAGCAAAAAAGCAACATATTGTTTTATTTTTGGAACGATAAATTTTTATCTTTGCAATAAAAAACCAGTGTATGCACACTGGTTTTTTATTTCATCAAGTATAAGATTATTCTAAGAATTTAACTGTTACACCTGATTTAACTTTTTTACCTAAGTCATTGGCATCCCAGTTGGTCAAACGAATACAACCATGTGAAGCTGTTTTCGAAATTGCAGATGGATTTGGTGTACCATGAATACCAAATGATTTTTTACTCAATCCAATCCAGATATTCCCTACAGGAGCATTTGGACCAGGTGGTAATGATAATGGTTTTAAGTTTTTACCTTGTACAAAGTTACTAGGTGAATAGCTATACCATGGGTTTCGTGCAACTCCAGTAACTTTATAAGTTCCTTTTGGAGATGGTGTATCAGAACTACCAATTGTTGCAGGGAAAGAGCCAACCATTTGGTTTTGTGCATTAAACAAATATAATTGCTTCGCACCTTTATGCGCGACAATCAAATGAATATTTTCAGGTAATTCATTGCGAATATTCGTCACAACGATTTTTTCACCAACTTTATTAAATGTCGCTTTAGGATTCAGTTTCTTTAAAAACTCTTCGTCCATGTGAAATTTTTCACCTAGCATTTCTGTTACACGAGTGTAATACAGGCCTGGCATTTTTGCTTGTAATGCATAATCATGCGGAATCGATTTTGCATAAGGACCTTTTAGGTCTTCAGCTGTTATCGTATATTCCACAAAAGCAGGCTTATTGCCTTGTTGAGAAACTAAAGCATCCCAAGTTTCTTGAGTCAATTCACCAGTAGGTTTAATACCATTCATTTGTTGGAATGAAGCGATTGCTTTAAGCGTATTCATACCGCTTGAACCATCAATGGCACCAGGTGAAGCATGGGCATTATTTAACATGACATGGGCACGGGCATAGACAGGGAATTGACCCTTACCAATATTTTCGTACCATTGTGCATTGTTTATTCCATCTAAAGTCCATGACGCTTTAGGTGCATTAGGATTGCTTGCCGTTTTTGCAGTCGTGGTCTGTGGTGAAGATGGAGAGATAGCAGTACCTGAGTTTTTATCCTCAGTTTTTTCTAAATTTTGTAGCGTATTTGCAGCTTTGTCTAAGTCTTGTTGCTCTTGCTGACTTATCTGTGTTTCTACACTTGAAGCAGAATCATCAATAGCAAGTGGATCAATAGGATCTTCAACAGGAGCAGCAACTTTTTTAGGCGTTAGAGGTTGCTCAGCTGTAGATGCAGCAAAAGCTGTACCTGTTAATAAACAGCTTAAACTCAAAGCAAGAATTGAGCGAACGAACATGTAGATCAACCTTAAGAATTATTCATAATTTATAACTAAAAATCTGTGTAAGTATTGCAGAAATTATAAGGTGTTGCAGTATTTGTTTTGTGTTAATCATTTTTTTCTATAGACATTTTCCTAGTCTGCAAGTTTTGTTTTATTTTCGTATACCCGTGGGAATTTAAATCTAAGTAATCAAATCGGGTCAGTTGACAATTCGTCTACGTTTGCGACTACGTGTATTTTTTAGGCGATACTAGGAGCGGAGTATGAAATTTAGTCATTCTAAGTGATGAGGAACATTGTTTCGCAAGGTAACGACGTAGCGTCAAAAAACACGCTAGCCCTCTGCTGCGCCTTGCGCTGCAAACAAAGCAGTGCTTTGTTCTTGCTTAGGGTAGTGGCTAAATTTATCTCAGCCTTCGTTATGAAACTCGAAAATAGTCTCGCTATTCTCTTCATGCTTTACGACGTATACGTCTCATGCTCAATTTTAATCTACAACGCAAGCCATTTATGAAATATCAACAGACCCTAAACTTTATTGAGAAAAATTTTCTAGAAATGGTTATGGAGCAAACCTTTTTGCTATGATGGGGCGAATTTAATTTTTGATTGGGAAAGTAAATGACGACCTTAAAAAATGATCGTTTTCTACGTGCCTTATTGCGTGAACCTGTAGATACGACTCCAGTTTGGATGATGCGTCAGGCTGGGCGTTATTTACCAGAATATCGTGAAACACGTGCGAAAGCAGGTGATTTTCTTTCTCTTTGTAAAAATACAGAATTTGCTTGTGAAGTGACTTTACAACCTTTGCGCCGTTATGAGCTTGATGCTGCCATTCTATTTTCAGACATTTTGACTGTTCCCGATGCTTTAGGTTTAGGACTTTATTTTGAAACTGGAGAAGGTCCTAAATTCCATAAAACAGTTCGTACAGAACAAGATGTGGCTAATTTACCGAAATTCAATGCCAAATCTGATCTGGCTTACGTAATGAACGCTGTTTCAACCATTCGTTCAGCTTTGGCTGGTCAAGTGCCTTTGATTGGTTTTTCAGGTAGTCCATGGACCTTGGCAACATACATGGTGGAAGGCGGTTCAAGCAAAGACTTCCGTTTTACGAAACACATGATGTATGCACAACCTGAAGTTTTACATGCTTTATTAGATCGTTTAGCCGATGCTGTAATTGACTATTTAAATGCCCAAATTGAGGCGGGTGCTCAAGCCGTACAAATTTTCGATAGTTGGGGTGGCGCATTGGCGCACCGTGAATATCTAGAATTTTCGCTCAAATATATGCAGAAAATTGTTGCTGGGTTAAAACGAGAGCATGAAGGACGTAAAGTGCCTGTGATCTTATTTACCAAAGGTGGTGGTCAATGGTTAGAGCCAATGATTGCAACTGGTGCAGATGGATTTGGCTTAGATTGGACTACGCCAATAAACGTGGCTCGTCAAACAGTTAATGGACGTGCAGCATTACAAGGGAACTTAGATCCAGCAACCTTGTATGGTTCAGCTGATTCTATTGAAAAAGCAACCAAAGCTATGCTTGATGATGCTTATGCTAATGGAGAGAAAACAGGTTATATTGCCAACTTAGGTCATGGAATTACGCAGTGGGTTGATCCTGAAAAACCTAAAGCATTTATTGATACTGTACACCAATACAGTGCCAAATATTTAGGTTAACTTATTGTTGTAAATGTATTTATGATCTATTTTAAATCATTATTTGAATTTCTACTTAAGGCAGCATCGGCTGCCTTATTTGGTATTTTATTGTTGATTGCATTTATTACTACGGCGAATATGGGCAGCCATGAATTTTATGGTTTATTCCGTTATGACTATTTATTATTATATGCGCTGATCATTCAAGCCTGTTTATTGTTTTTAAAACTTGAATCTTGGGCAGAAGCTAAAGTCATTGCTTTATTTCATATTATGGCTATGGGTATGGAAATTTTTTTAACCCACCCACAGATTGCTTCTTGGCAATATCCACAACCTGCCGTTTTTAAACTTTTGACTGTGCCTTTATTTGCAGGATTCATGTATTCTGCAGTTGGCAGTTTTTTTGCCCGTTCTTTACGTTTGTATCAGGTTTCTTTTTTAAATTTGCCCAATTTTGCCAATATGTTGTGTCTAGCAGTTTTGTCTTATCTCAATTTTATGAGCAAATTTTTTATTCCAGATTTTCGGAATGCACTATTTATTTGGAGTGTGGTAATTTTTTGGAAAACAAAAGTTCGTTTTAAGTTACAGCAGCATGAATTTCAGCTTCCGATGTTACCAGTACTGGTCGTTTTGGCATTTTTAATTTGGGTTGCTGAAAATATTAGCACTTTTAATAAAATTTGGTTGTACCCAAGTCAAGTAGATGCATGGCATATGGTGGGATGGGGGAAGCTAGGCTCTTGGTATTTACTCTTACTTTTAAGTCTAGTTTTGGTCCTTAAAATTCTTGGAGTACGTAATAAAGAAGGTGAATGGTCACTAAAAAAGTACAATAAATAATTTCGTAATTGTCACATTTAGATTTGCATATCTGAATTTATGTGATAAATCTAAATAGGTGTAATCAAACTTACACATAATGGAAAATAACAATTTACATATGTTGAATTAAAACAATGCATATGAAAATTCTGGAGAATTATATGTTAAAAAAAATCGCTTTAGCTGCTGTATTGGCTGCGGGTTCAAGTGTTGCTATGGCTGATCCAGATGTGGGTTGTGGTGTCGGCTCGCAAGTTTGGGCTGGTCAGTCTGGAAAAGTACCTAAGATTTTAGCGGCAACCACTAATGGTCTTTTCACTAACCAATTATTAGGTATTACATTTGGTACTTTAGGATGTAATGGTAATGGCAAAGTAACTGCTCAAGTCGTGACATTTACCAATGAAAACTCAGAATCTCTTGCACGTGATATGGCTGTAGGACAAGGTGAAAGCCTAAATGTACTTGCTTCATTATTAAATGTTAAAGATGCAGATAAAGCACGTTTCAATGCTGTGGCGAAGTCAAACTTTGCCAGTATCTATTCAGCAGAAAATCAAAATTCTCTACAAGTATTAGCATCACTTCAGCAAGTGATGGCAAAAGACGAAGTGTTAAAAGCATACGTTTAATGCGCCAAAACCCTGCCTTGTTGCAGGGTTTTTTTATTTAAATTTTATCGAATACCCATTATTGAGAAATGAATTTTGCATGAGTAAATCTTAAGTTAACTCCTGTATTGAACCGACATTTTTTAATTGCACAGTTTTATAATATATCTATATAAATTGATGATTGAATGAAATATTTAGTATTTAGCTTAAGCTTACTCAGTTCATTTTTTACAACTCATTTGCATGCAGAATCATCTTTAGAGAAATCGCATGTATTAGAAAATGCATTAAAACTGGCACAACAAAAACAACTAGCCAGCAATATCACATGGAAACGTTTACTTTATGCAGAAGATGCCTCTGTCAAAAATGTAAATCAAAGTGAAGTCAGTTATTTGGGTTATTTTTTTGCTCAAGATGGCCGTCAGAATATTCAAAATGAAATGAATGCGGATATCACTGCACTGTTTCAACTCGCCGATGCCAATCAATCTATTCGTTGTAAATTTCCTGCGCGTAGCCAATGGCTGATGCAACAATTGAATATTTCACAACAACAATTACCAGTTGTATCTTGTCCTGAATTTGATCAATGGTATGCACAGATCAAACCTTATCAAGTGACGTTGATTTATGCGACTGATTTTATGGGTAATCCAAGCTCAATGTTTGGGCATACTTTGCTACGTCTTGATCCTAAAGATCAAAAGCAGCTCAATTTAGTCTCTTATGCAGTGAATTACGCAGCCACAGTAAACAGTGATGATAATTGGTCTTATGCATGGAAAGGGGTGGTTGGCAAATATCCTGGTGAATACTCTTTAATGCCTTATTATCGCAAAGTGAAAGAGTATGGTGATTTTGAAAGCCGTGATCTTTGGGAGTATGAACTGAATTTAGATCCTGAAGAGACTGCATTTTTGGTAAAACACATTTGGGAAATGCAAAAAGTCAGTTTTCCTTATTATTTTGTCAGTGATAATTGTGCCTATCGTTTATTGGGATTGATTGATTTAGTCCGCCCAAGCTCGAATTTACGCAAGCAATTTACGTATGCAGCGATCCCGATTGAAACCATTAAAGCCGTAGAGCAACAGGGATTAGTACGAGAAGCGGTATATCGTCCAGCGTTAGAAACACAATTAAATTCGCAGGCCAAACAACATGGTCATGCTTTGGCAAAAAAAGCCCATGCAATTACGGTGTTAGAACCGCAGCAGATGCAAGAGGCTTTAATTAATTACGATGATCAAGATCGCGCAAAAATATTAGAAATGGCCTATGACGATTTATATTTACAATTTGTTGCTCGTCAGGTCGATGCAAGTTTTACCCAACCGCGCTTTAGACAACTCTTAGGCTTACGTAGTCAAATTCCTATAGAGAAACAACGTTTAGCACCTGTACGTCCGAAAGTTGATCCACTCAATGGACATGATTCGCGTAAGTGGTCCATGGAAGCGGGTGAGGTTCAAGGTGAAAAATATGTACAAATTGGTCATCGTCAGGCCTATCACGAACTAAAAGATCCGCAGGGCGGCTTCCGTACAGGCACACAATTGATGTTTCTAGATGGTGCCGCGCAATGGCGTGATGATCGACTGAAATTGGAACATCTTGATTTATTAACGGTAAACTCTTATAACCCCATCACCCCATTTAAAATGCCAATCACCTGGGGTTTTACTTTGGGCTGGCAGCAGGAAGCCATTCAAAATGGACAATTCAGCGATCAGCAACAACATGGGGTGGTCAGTGCAAAAGCCCAATCTGGTTATACTCTTGCAGATGATGATCGTAAGCATCTTTGTTATGCAGAGCTGCAAACACAGCTTCAAGCAGGTACGTCATTGGATAAAGGCTGGCGTGTTGGTCTAGGACCAACACTGGGCTGTCAAAATGTATGGTCAGATCGTTTAAACAGTATTGTTCAAGTTGAATTACCTTATTGGCAAGATTCAAGTAAGTGGAATTTACGGATCCAGAGCACACTGCAATATTCACTCAATCGTCAAAATTCATTAAACGTCAATTGGGAATACCAACAACAAAACCAACTCGATTGGCAAAAAATTGGTTTAGGCTTTGTACATTATTTTTAAAGAGGGATCTGACAAATCGGATTTTGAGAATGACATACTGCGATAAGTATTAATCAATCGCAAGCCAAGGTTCTTTATATAAGTAGATTATTGATTCTCAAACTTAGAATTTGTTGCCAATTGTTTAGAAAAGGACTTTTGGTTTTAATGAATGAACCACCTTGATACAATTGTTTCACTGTATCAAGATAATCCGCATCGACAGCTTCTTCCAACTCTTTAAAATCTGCGTGAATTTCTGCCTGTATCTGATAGGTCCTTGCACAAATTAATTCGCTCACCTTATTTTTTAAATATGAAATCTCAGATTTAAGTGTATTTAAGCTGATTTGTTCATCACTGTAGAGATAAATATGTAGTAGCTTTAGGGTCAAGCCCATAGGATTCAGAATCAAAATACATATGATTTCAAACTGCCGAGGTGTTAAAAGAATTGATTGATCATTGATTATTATTTTCTGTGGCACTGAAAATGCATGGATGGTTAAATGATTGAAGGGTTGTGCATATAATTTTTGTGCAATGATCTCAGCGCATTGTGTAACGGCCAATTGTCCAAAAATATTTGCTTGATTTAAGCTGTGAAATAAAACTACTTCACCACATGCTTCCCCTGATGTTAAATCAAGAATAGGTGCACTATAAATATACTGATCTGGCTTTGTTTTTAAATCTTGATCTTGCTGGAATCCTGCGAATTGATCTGTATTGGCTGAACACCAGAGTTGATTTTTTTTGCATATCCTTGATCTGTACCACGACAGATGCTAGGTGGGCCGTGTTGAGTAAATCCTGCTGACATTGAATCAGTGCGGATTGTAAAGCTTGTTGGAAAATTGAGTTTGGTTGAGTGGAGTTTAATTTTTCTTTTTTGATTCTTGTTTTTTTAGCATGTGGTTTTGAATGCATCACATAATCCATTTATGCATATATACTAAATAATATCTTAAATTAAATAAACAAATAACAAAGTAAAAAAATATATTAATTTCATTACTTTTCTTTTAATTATTCATTTTTCATAAATTTTTCGATTTCCTATTATAAGCTATTCAACTTTTCTCCTACCTTTGTTTGATAGATTTATCTAAAAGCAGTTTTATACGACTAAGAAGGCGTTATGTTCATAGGATTGAACAAAAAATATTGACGTCATCCAAGGAAAGGCACTTTTTTTGCTTATACAAAAAAAGGCAAATTTAAAGGTACGATGATGGACGCTCGAAATGAACAATCAACTATCGTAAAAACAGAAGATTCCAAAGAATATTTTGCTCAACGAGAATTAAAAAAGGGTGCAGTTGGCTGGCTACTATTGGTCGGTTTAGGGGTTGCCTATGTGATTTCAGGTGACTTTGCTGGATGGAACTTTGGTATTGCACAAGGTGGTTGGGGCGGTATGTTTGTCGCTGTCATTTTTGCTGCGATTATGTATCTATGTTTATGCCTTTCAATGTCAGAAATGTCGACTATGCTTCCTACAGCAGGCGGTGGATACAGTTTTGCGCGTATGGCTTTTGGACCATTTGGAGGTTATTTAACAGGAACAGCGATTCTGATCGAATACGCCATCGCTCCGGCAGCAATCGCGACCTTTATTGGTGCATATTGCGAATCATTATTTGGAGTGGGCGGATGGCTAATTTATTTAATCTGTTATTTGGTCTTTATGGGAATTCACTTAAAAGGTGCAGGTGAAGCACTTAAAATCATGTTTGTGATCACAGCTATTGCTGTTGTTGCAGTTGTGGTTTTCCTTGTCGCGATGGTTCCTCACTTTAACAGCGCCAATTTATTTGATATTGCACCAGATTTAGCTAAAGCAGGCGCGAGTAGTTTTTTACCACAAGGTTATATAGGAATCTGGGCAGCAGTTCCGTACGCAATTTGGTTCTTCCTTGCAGTGGAAGGCGTTCCTTTGGCCGCGGAAGAGGCAAAAGATCCAGCACAATCTTTACCACGCGGTTTGATGGGTGCAATGTTGATTTTGGCTGCTTTCGCCATTTTAATTTTAATACTGAGTGCGGGTGCCGCAGGTGCAAGTGTACTCAAAGATTCAGGTGCCCCTTTGGTGGATGCCTTGGTTAAAGTATATGGGCATGGCATGTTAGCAAACTTTGTAAATTTTGTTGGTTTGGCAGGCTTAATCGCAAGTTTCTTCTCGATTATCTATGCATATTCGCGTCAAATTTTTGCCCTCTCTCGTGCGGGTTATTTGCCAACATCATTGTCGCTGACCAACAAAAATAAATCGCCGTATTTAGCCGTGATTATTCCAGGGATTATTGGCTTCATATTATCATTGACTAAACAGGGTGACTTACTGATTTTGATTGCGGTATTTGGTGCGACGATTTCTTATGTTTTAATGATGATGGCACATATCAAATTACGTATTTCACAGCCTGATGTATATCGTCCATATCGAACACCAGGTGGTATTTTTACCTCAAGTATTGCGTTGATCTTATCAATTGTCGCGGTGGTTGCAGGTTTTCTTGTCGATCCTAAAGTCTGGTTTATTGCTTTGGGTATTTATGTGGTCTTCATTGTTTATTTTCTTGTTTATAGTCGTCATCATCTGATTTCAGGTACACCTGAAGCAGAATTTGCCAGCATTAAGGCAGCAGAACAGGAATTATAATTATGAGTTATCGTTATAGCGTTGCTCAGCAACAATATATTTTCCAAGATTTAAAAACCCTAATGGCAAAGGCAACGCCATTACGTTCTGGAGATGAATTGGCTGGTGTTGCTGCCAGTAATGCAACAGAACGTGTGGCAGCGCAGATGGCCTTGGCAGAAGTCCCTTTAAAAAATTTTTTAAATGAAACGGTTATTGACTATGACAAAGATGATATTACGCGTTTAATTATTGATGAACATTGTGATGATTTATTTGCACCGATTTCACACTTTACTGTGGGTGATTTTCGAAATTGGTTGCTGAGTGAAGATGCAACTTCCGAAAAATTGACCAATTTAGCTAAGGGTTTAACCCCTGAAATGGTTGCTGCTGTGAGTAAAATTATGCGTAATCAAGATTTAATTCTGGTTGCGAGTAAATGCGAAGTGGTCACCCAATTTCGTAATACAATTGGTTTAAAAGGTCATTTATCTACTCGTTTGCAACCGAATCATCCAACGGATGATATATTGGGTATTTCAGCCAGCTTATTGGATGGTCTGATGTATGGCAATGGTGATGCTGTCATTGGGATTAATCCTGCCACAGACAATCTCCATAATTTGTCAGAGTTGTTAAAGTTACTTGACCATATTATTCAAGAATATGAAATTCCGACGCAATCTTGCGTGTTAACCCATATCAGTTCAGGGATTCAACTTGCAGAACGTAATATTCCAATTGATTTGATGTTCCAATCTATTGCGGGTACGCAACTGGCTAATGAAGGTTTTGGAGTTACTTTAGATTTACTTCAGGAAGGTTATGAGGCCACTTTAGCACTCAATCGAGGCACAATTGGTCAAAATGTGATGTACTTTGAGACTGGACAAGGTAGTGCTTTATCCAGTAACGCGCATCATGGTGTTGACCAGCAAACTATCGAAGCGCGAGCCTATGCAGTCGCACGTAAGTACAATCCATTATTGGTTAATACTGTGGTCGGGTTTATTGGACCAGAGTATTTGTATGATGGTAAGCAGATTATTCGTGCTGGATTAGAAGATCACTTCTGTGGCAAATTACTGGGTGTACCTATGGGTTGTGATATTTGTTATACCAACCATGCTGATGCAGATCAAAATGACATGGACGTACTACTCACCTTGTTTGGCGCTGCGGGAATTAACTTTATCATGGGAATTCCAGGTTCGGATGATGTGATGTTGAATTATCAAACCACATCTTTTCATGATGCATTATATTTACGTCAGTTAATGGGATTAAAACCTGCCCCTGAGTTTTCGGCTTGGTTAGATCAGCAAGGAATTTTGCACCAAGAACAACGGCAAATTCATTGGCCTAGTAGCATGCCAAAAAACTTTGCTAAATTATTATCATAAAAAGGAGAGTAAATCATGAAGCTCTCAAAACTTGAAACTTTTCCAAATGGTTTTCACGAAGATCCTTGGCATAAGTTAAAACAATATACTGATGCCCGAATTGCGATGGGAAGAGTAGGATGTAGCATTCCAACCCAAGAATTGCTTAAGTTTCAACTCTCTCACGCACAGGCCAAAGATGCTGTTTTTCACCAATTAGATACTAAAAACATGCAAGCTCGGCTTAGAGATTTAAAATTTGAAAGTCTCATTGTGGAAAGTAAAGCAACTGACAAAGAAGTATATTTAAAACGTCCCGATTTGGGACGTGAGTTATCGGAACAGGCTCAAACTCAGCTCAAGACTTATGTGCAGCAGCACCCACAGCAATGTGATGTATGTATCGTGGTTGGTGATGGCTTATCTGCGCGAGCAATAGAGGAGAATGCGATTGCTTATATCAATTCTTTACGTGAACATATTGATACTGAGGGTTGGAAACTTGCCCCTATTGTGATTGCGACAGGTAGCCGTGTGGCATTAGGTGATGAAGTGGCACAAAGTTTTAATGCGCCGTTGCTAATTATGTTAATTGGTGAACGGCCTGGTTTAAGTTCACCTGATAGTATGGGTATCTATTATACGTGGAAAGCGAGAAAAGGTTGTTTGGATTCCAGCCGAAACTGTATTTCCAATGTAAGACCTGCGGGGTTGAGTATTCAAATTGCCACACAGCGTTTAATGGCATTGATGCGTAATTCATTCAAATTACAACTTTCGGGTGTAGATTTAAAAGATGACCATGTGGTTCCATTACAAAGCGATGAGCATCTAAAAAAATTATTATTTTAATTGCTAAATTCTTTATACCTTCAGGAAAGCAATGTTTTAGTTTTATAAGGCATGGCTTTCTTAATGCACAAATTTATTCAAGAGTGAGCTTCTTGGACATGGCCAAATTTAGAAAAATAAACTGAATAATGGCAAGCATCTCACTTAAATGTTGCATAACTAATCCACGTTATAACTCAGTATTTTTATTAAATATGCTTGATGTGGCATTTTAGCAAAGTCTATTTTTGAACAGAAAAAGGCATTTGGACGATCAACTTTTTACACAATTTAGATCATGCTGTTGATGGTATCGCAAGCATATATCGACATACTTCGAGAGACTTATTCGATCGAAATATCAGAAAAAAAGAGATGCAATGACATGTAAATGAGTCGAAATGACCTATGGAATTATACCCAGTTAAGTAAAATTCTAATAAGCGCACCAGCTAAATTAAAAAAATGATAATCAGCCAGAGGCAGGATCAACCATGGGCATTTTAAAAAAATTTATTAAATCGAGTGTATATCATGAGCCATTACCTATTCGCCGTGATGTCAGATTTAACTTACCTGCGGAGCGAATCGCAGATTGGCATACCGCCGCAGGTCCAATTTTTACCGCATTGCTAAATACGTTTTCTATCGTCTTGCCGATTGGAGAGCGTTTCTTTATTGATGCGGTAAGGGCACATCGTGATTTAGTCCAAGACCCTGAATTACAAAAAGCAGTGACTGCATTTATTGGTCAAGAAGCGATGCATGGACGTGAGCATGAAGAATATAACCAAGCCTTATTTGCACGCTCACCGATTGCACCAAAATTTGAAGCATTGGTTTTAGAGATTTTTGGTCTGCTTAAACAGCATTTACCTGCATATTTTTGGCTCAGTGGAACAATTGCATTAGAACATTTTACCGCTTTATTGGCAGATTCTGTATTACGCACACCTGAGTTATTTGAAGGCGCTGAAGAACATTATGCCAATATTTGGCGTTGGCATGCTTTTGAAGAAACCGAACATAAAGCTGTAGCTTTTGATGTATGGAATACTGCAATGGGGCATGGTTCTTATGCCTATGCTGTTCGTAGTTTTGGATTGGTGGTCGCAACGATTGTGTTCTGGGGCTTAGTGATTCCTGTATTTTTAACCATTGTTAAAGGAGAAGGGAAGTTAAGCGATTTATCCAGCTGGAAAAAGACCTATCATTATACCTTTGGCGGTATAGGCGTATTAAGAAAGCAATTGGGAAATTATATCGATTATTTCCGTCCAAACTTCCATCCGTGGGACCATGAGAATCGTCAATACATGCAACAAATGGAGCAATTGATTTATCAATTGGCTGAAAAAAAATAATCAAATATCATATTTAAAGGATTGGCTGTGTGTTTGTGATATATCGCACAGCAAATGATTTTGAACAGCTTATCGAGCAGTTCATTTCATTATGGTGATTTGCTCGATAAGCTTTAAATCTGTATGAATTAAAAAAACTTGCGAAAAATGATTCAGCTCAATCATTGATACAAACTATTTAAATAATTTGCCTGCTTGAGAAAGGATCTTTTTGCCTTTTTGAGTGACTTCTAATGTGACATCTGGTGTTTCACTTGTACCTAAAACATTACGATAAACTACATATTGATATGTACCACTGTTAAAAATGTAGTGATGATCGCCGCCTGAACCATCCATTTCAACACGACCTTGATTTAAAATCAGATCAGGTTTTGTCGCTTGCGACTGTTTTGTTCCCCAAGATGCATAACGGTATTTACCATTGGGCATGGCATCTATACGCACTTGAAATTTGGCTGTTTTAAACTGTAATTCAGGTGTTTTAAAATTTTTAAGTGATGAATGTAATTGATTTTTTTGTTGTGAAATCAGCTGTGCTTTATATTTTTGTTCAGCATCACTACTGTAGTTAATGGCTTTAATTTTATGACCATCTAACCATAGTGTGCCACCATTGAGCATCACACCACGCCAACCCATACTTTCCCATTGTGATGGTTTTGAGTTGGCGATCTCTTGAATAAGTTGAGTATCAAACACTTGGTTAAAGCGTTGTTTCATCTGAGTTGCATTGGCAATACTTGGGATGGGTTCTTCACGATGTAAGGGATAGGTAATGTTATTTGAAATCGCGGTGATATTTTTATTTTTAAATAATTTAATGACACTTTGCACATCTTTTAATTCGTTGGCATTTAGATTGTCGGCAAAGGCGCTAGTGGCAGTTAACGCTGAAATAAAGATCAGTAAATTTTTCATTTAAAATATGGCATAAGGCTAAGATAATTTAAATCATATAGTTTTAAGTGGACAATAAGCGAATGTTTTACAAATATAAGTTATAGGAAAGCAAAAAATATAAAAAAGCTTATATTTGAACGCACTGATCATCAAAAAAAGTCACCAGTTTTACTGACTCAAACTTCAACCACAACAAAATATTTTTTAACTACCTCAATAACTTCAAATGTACCGATAAATGAAGGCGGGATAATTCCTGCTTCACCAGCTTTAATTTCTACAAATGATGAGGTGTTTTTATCGTGCAAACGAACAATACCTTCAATTAGCTGAAAAAATTCCTGTTTATTGTCTGCAAATTGAATATCCCATGCACCAACCTCGCATTGCCAAATACCACAATTCATATTGGGATGTTCATACAAACTTTGCGTGAGTCGTTTGGGATTTCCTTTAACCAACCGTTCTGCACGAGGATAGTCGATACTGGTTTCACTGTGCGTTAAACCATGACCTGCCAACCAAATTAAAGACATTGTAAAACCCTATCGTAAAATAAAGCCTCAATAAAATGAGGCTTTGATATTTATATTGCTTACTGAATGATCCGTCTTAATGTGCTTCAGGCACGGCAGATAAAAATTCACGACGTGCTTCTTTATCTGTTTTAAAATCACCAACAAATGACACAGTACGTGTGGTCGATTCTTGTTTACTGACACCACGCATCATCATACACATGTGCGCTGAATCAATGACCACAGCAACACCACGTGCTTGGGTAACTTCAGCCACGGCATCTGCGATTTGTTTGGTCAACTGTTCTTGAATTTGTAAACGGCGAGCAAACATTTCTGTGATACGGGCAAATTTAGACAGTCCTAAAACATTGCCAGAAGGGAGATAGGCAATATGTACACGACCATGAAAAGGCAATAAATGATGCTCACATAAAGAATAAAATTCAATATTCTTTACCAAGACCATTTCATCATTATCAGAAGGGAAGACCGCATTATTGGTCACTTCTTCTAGCGTTTTGCTATAGCCAGACGTCAAGTACGAAAAAGCTTTAGCCGCACGCATAGGCGTATCTTTCAGACCAGGACGGTCTAAGTCCTCGCCAACGGCAGTTAAAATATTCGCGTAGGATTGCTGCATAGACATAAAACGTGTTCACTTATACGGTTTGAACAAGGACGGCATTGTATCAGAAAAATGAATAATATTTTCTAATTACAAGATAAACCGACACTTATGAGAGTTTTGATCATTTAAAACGAATGATCATGGATTTCCATTTAATTTTGGATTTCTTTCAGCACGTTTCAGTAAAACTAAAACTGCGCCTGTGCCACCTTGTTTTTCAGGAGCACTTACAAAAGCTAAAACATCACGATGTTGACGAAGCCAGCCGTTCACATAAGTTTTGAGTATGGCTTCTGGGCCTTTGCCATGGACAATTTTAATGACATTTTGGTTTTCATCTTTTGCCATTTGTATGATTTGCAATACAGCAGAGCGCGCTTCTTCAACAGTACAACCATGTAAATCAACAGCTTCAAACCAGCGTAGATTACCAGCTTTTAAGTCTTCAAAAACTTTATGTTGTAGTGTTGCGATGCGATAGCTTAAAGCCGCCTGACTTGCAACAGGATTTAAAATCGCTTGAGTATCTGACAATTCTGCATCATTAATTTCAAATGCACCTTCAGCCGCCGCGCGTTTGGCAAGGGTTTTTGCATCAGGTTTTTTGCGCAAATCACTACGCTCGATTTTGGCAATATTGCCGTTATCAAGTTTGGTTACACCGCCAAGTGCGGTTTTAAACAAATCAGCATCATCTAACTCCTCAGGTACTGTTACTTGGGCATTCTTACTTTCAGGTTGCACTGCAACTTTTGAAGAGTGAGGAGGAGTGATTTGTTTTTTGAATTGTTTTAATAAATCAAGCTGTGATTTAGAGAATGTGGAATCAGATTTACTCATAATTGCAAAAAACAGTAAATGGACGGTATTAGGCGCTCAGTATAGTCTGAATCTTGTCAAATTTGAACTGAATTGAATTCACACAGTTATATCTGCTTTGATCATGACCTGAATGTTGGGAGTTGAAAAATTTATAGGGGGAGTGGGAGAAATATGAAAACAGGGTGAGCGAACTCACCCTTTGACTTTTAATTACACTGTTTCAGGCAGACCAAACAAAGCATTAAATGCATGATCAGGGCGTGGTTGTTTCATAAAGCTTTCACCCACAAGGAACGAATGAATATCGTGTTCTTGCATCATGCGCACATCATCTGGTGTTGCAATACCACTTTCAGTAATCAGTAAACGTGAAGGTGGTAGTAACTTCTTCAAGCGCAATGAGGTATTTAAATCGACATCAAAGGTCTTTAAATTACGGTTATTTACACCCAGTAAACAATGCTCTGAAAGTTGCAATGCACGTTCTAGTTCTGCTTCATCATGAACTTCGACCAAAACATCAAGGTTCTGCTCAAATGCGGTCTTTGACATTTCTTCAAGTTGTTGATCTGACAAACAAGCCACAATCAATAAAATACAGTCGGCATGTAAAGCACGCGCTTCGATAACGCCGTAAGGATTAATCAGAAAATCTTTACGTAGCGCAGGTAATTCACAGTGACTACGTGCGATCTGAATATTTTCATCAGCACCTTGAAAGAAATCTAAATCTGTTAAAACAGATAAGCAGGCTGCACCAGCTTGCTGGTATTGTTGAGCAATTTCAGCAGGGTTAAAATTTTCACGAATTATTCCTTTTGATGGTGAGGCTTTCTTAATTTCAGCAATCACACCTGGGCGTTTACTGTATAAAGATTTCGCAAAACCTCGCACAGGTGTTGCAGCTTGGGCAAGCACTTCTACATCGTTTAAACTACGTTGCTTTAAACGTTGAGCAAATTCTTCGTATTTACGATCAACAATTTTACCCAACATTGTATTGGCAATATCCACCATGATAACGTCCTCTAATCCTTAAGCTTCATACTCTTTGAGTGTTTTGGTAAATTCAGACAAAATGCCCATTTTTTCTAAAGCTTGCCCACCATAGATAATATCATGCGCTAAAGCGACACCTTGTTTATAACTCTTGGTCAGACCTGAAACATAGATTCCAGCACCTGCATTTAATGCCAGCATACTGGCTGCTTTTTCACCTTTTGCTGATTTCTTCTTACCGAGCGCATCTTTGATTAATGCTAGGCTCTCAGCAGCACTATCAACAGAAAGACCAGTTAAGGTCTGAGACTCAATATCTACATCTTCAGGTTGAATCATCCATTCCGTGATTTCATCATTTTTTAGTTCGGCAACATAGGTTGATGAAGCTAAACTGATTTCATCTAATCCATCTTTTGAATGAACCACCATGACATGTTCAGCACCCAATTGTTTTAGAACTTCCGCTAAAGGACGGCACAATTCTGTAGAAAATACACCAATCACATAGCGTCGTACCCCAGCCGGATTCGTAAGCGGGCCAAGGAGATTAAAAATACTGCGGAATCCCAATTCTTTACGTGGACCAGCAGCATATTTCATTGCTTTGTGATGATTTGGGGCAAATAAGAAACCAACCCCCATTTCGCGGATGCATCGTTCTGTCTGGTGCATATTTAAATCAAGGTTAATCCCGGCCTGTTCTAAAAGATCAGACGAGCCTGATTTAGAGGAAACACCACGATTTCCATGTTTTGCAATAGTTGCACCTGCTGCCGCAATAACAAATGAAGAGGCAGTAGAGACGTTAAATAGGTTCTGTCCATCACCACCCGTACCAACAATATCAATTAAATGCGGGATATCACCCACATCAATTTTAATTGCAAACTCACGCATTACACGTGCTGCAGCGGTGATTTCGTCAATACTTTCACCTTTTAAACGAAGTCCCATCATAAATGCACCAATTTGGGCATCTGTGGCTTCACCACGCATGATGGTCCGCATCACTTCTTCCATTTGAGGTTGAGTGAGTTCGATATTTTTAGTGATGTTATTTAAAGCTTGTTGAATATTCATTATCTTGTACTACACACATTAAGCATAAATTTCTAAAAAGTTTTTAAAGATCTGATGACCATGTTGACTCAGAATGGATTCTGGATGGAACTGCACGCCTTCAATTGGCAATGTCTTATGTTTGACACCCATAATTTCTTCAATAGAGCCATCTGCTTCATTGGTCCAGCAAGTGACTTCAAGACATTCAGGCACACTGGCTTGATCAATCACAAGTGAATGATAACGTGTTGCTGAAAATGGAGAAGGTAAGTTGCTGAAGATCCCTTGGTCACTATGGTACATGTCAGATAAACGACCATGCATCACTGTTTTGGCACGCACAATTTCGCCGCCAAAAGCCTGACCAATCGCTTGGTGACCTAGGCATACACCGAGTGTTGGAATTTTTCCTGCAAAATGCTGAATTGCAGGGATAGAAATTCCTGCTTCAGATGGTGAGCAAGGACCGGGACCAATCACTAAGTACTTTGGTTGCCATCGTTCGATATCCTCTAAGGTCACGGCATCATTGCGAACAACTTTAACGTCTTGGTTTAACTCGCCAAAATATTGGACAATGTTATACGTAAAGCTATCGTAATTATCGATCATTAGAAGCATATTGATATTAACCTATAGAAATTTATCAATTTATTTTGTTTGATGAATTTGGATACCCATTAGGTTACCCATTTTGAAAAAAGTACCTAGTTACAGCACAAAATAAAAAAAGCCTGCTAGGTGCAGGCTATGATATCAGATTCTTGTTTAAATTCTTCCACTTTTTACTTTGCATAGGAGTCATATCCGAACACATCTTTTCCGAAATTCGATTGGGTTGTTTGATATTTACTTGCTTAATTTCAGAGTAGAACTTTTTGCGACCATATCCAAGTAATCAATAAAAACCTTTTCTCGGACACGACGATCAATTTCCATTAACCTTCCTTCTTTACCATCCAGATATTCAGTCCATATACATTGTTTAGTTTGATTTACACCACTTCTCCCAAACTATTAACCACTTCACTTGGCAAATCATTCGATTCAGCTGGCTGATCACTGATTACATAAAGAGATATACAAAAGTGGCAGAACGAAACGAGCTGATACAGAGCGAATTGATAAAGAAAAATTAGATGAAGCATGGCTCTTAGATTGAGGGCTACTTAGTTTTAGAAAGAAGCGCTAAGCACAATGAAATAAAAATCATGCCAATCCAACCAATGGGTGCCAATTTTTCCCCAACTAAAACAATAGCTAATATGGCAGCAACTAATGGCTCAAATAACGTTAAGGTAATCGCTTTACTTGCTGGGACAGTTTTTAATCCATATCCGAATAAGACATAACCTAAAAACATTGGAATGAGCATCATATAGCCAACCACATAAATATTTATATTTTCCTCAAACAAATTTGCACCAGTAAAAAATAATGTTGGCAGTAAAAATAGAGATCCAATACCAAATATTAGGCCCATAGAGGCTTTTGAATCTATACCTCTATCTATCAGTTTTTTGGCAATCCAAGAATATAACGCATAGGTAAGTCCTGCCAGAGCTCCTAAAAATATTCCTAGAATTTGTCTATCATTTGTAATCTGTTTTGACGAAATCGATGAATGACTTTCTCCAATTGATAATAAAATTACACCACTAATACCCAACACAAAACAAATAAACCACTTAATAGAAAGCTTTTTATGATCAAAAAATCTTTCTAAAAGAGCTGTAAATAGTGGTGCTGTGCCAATCGAAACGACTGTCCCGACTGTAATTCCCGCTAGATGCATTGAAGAATAAAATGCTAATGGGTAAATGAAAACAGAAATGACACCTATGGAAAGAATGATTAAATTAGAATTTATCTGAGTTATGTTATTTTTAATGTTCTTTCGAGCTAAAATTGCCTGTAAAAGGCCACCACCGCCCATTGCTGCTGCACCAATAGCAAGAGGACTAAGATTTGGGGCAAAAGTAGCTATTGTACCTGTAGTTCCCCAAAGAAATGCCGCTAAAAGAACTGCAATAAAACCATAACTAGAAGAATTCGAAATTGAATGATTCATTGAATGGCCTCTTGTTCTAGAATGCTAATTACAATTTTTTTGGCTGCTTTAATTTTTTGACTAGAACCTTCCAAACCAGCTCTCGCAATTGAACCCTCTAAAATAAAAGAAAACATTAATGCTATTTCATGAGCTTTTTCGTGATTTGAAATAAGCAGTGAGAGTTGATTTAAAATAATATTTTCAATTTCATCTTTATGTGATTTTATTGCCTTTCTTTCAACACTATTAGCAGGAAATTCAGCAGCTGCATTCAGTAATCCACATCCTCTAAATCCTTTTTCATAAGCAAACTCAGCATGATCTTGATATGCATCGAAAACAGCTAAAATACTTTCGAGGGGAGATTTAGCTTGAGCATTCCTTTTCTGATACAGATCCAGCCATTCTTGATGCCTAAATTCAACGTATGAAGAGATTAGAGCGGATTTAGTTGGGAAGTTGTTATACAGTGACATTTTCGCAACACCAGCCCTATCAGTAATTGTATTTATTCCTGTGTTAGCAATTCCATCGTTATAAAACAATGTAGCTGCAGCTTCTAAGATTTTTTCTTTAGCAGATTTAGTTTTCATATTAAAAAATTAGGTAGACCGATATACCTAATATAAACTTGTCGCAATTAATTTCAACATTTTTATTTTGGGAATATGACCTAGGGAGCAGAGCGAAGCGGTTTTTAAGGCAGGCTTGCTCTAAACTCTTAAAATTAGAATTAGGGTAGGGTAACGAAATCACGCTATGGCTCATTGATACTGTTTGAACATACAATGAGTGTAGTACTTTGAATGATGAGCAGAATAAAGCCTTAAGTCGATGTTTTTTTAATTGATTTTTAAATTTTATAGATCATACTATATAATTAGTAATTACAATTAAAATACTATTGAAACAAGAATCAAATAATAAATATAAGTTTATCCATTAAGATTGAATATGAAATTAATTTTTCCATCAATAGGATAAAAGTATGAGCCATAGTAAGCAACTCACCATATTTGATGTCTTAAAATTTAGTCATGAAAAACAAAGAGAGTTATCTGATAAGTTAATTGAAACCACTGGTAACTCAGAAGAAAGAAAACATTATTTTTCATTATTAAAAAATGAATTATTTGCACATGCTGTGGCTGAAGACAGGTATTTTTACATACCTCTTATGATGACAGATGCAGGTTTAAATATAACAAGGCATGCTTTGTCTGAGCATCATGAAATAGATGAGCTACTTGAACAACTGACTGAAAAAGAATTCAATAACCCCAGTTGGTTACGTATAGCAAAACAGCTACGTAAGCTGGTACATCATCATTTAGATGAAGAAGAGCATAAATTTTTCCAGCAATCTGGCAAAATTTTAAAAGATGATGATAAAGTAAGCTTAGCGAAAAAGTATCAACATGAATACGATAAATATATTGATAAAGACAAAATGAGTTTAGTAAACCAATGATTTGAACGTATTAAATTTAGATAGGGCAGATTTGAAAATGGAAAATCAAATTAATTGGTTTAGCTCTTTTCTCAGTTGCTTCGGTTCACGGGTACATAGGCAGTTTAGAAATAGATTTAATAAACTTTAATCGTCCAATTTTTAGTAAATTAATTTCTTAGACAGCTTATCTCGGCTCATAGATCACTTTCGATCTTTGAAATCACTTGGATTCACATAAATTTTTGATTTACAACTGATGAACACGTACCTGATCTTGAAAGATTGAGTAAAGCATGATCCTTTAAGTGAGGGACGTTTCATTTAACACTGATTATATTGAATTAGAAGCAAGTAAAGGATTAGTTTTTTCAAAAATGCTTTGCTTTGGCATTATTTGGGAGAAATAACCCTCAAATACTAGTTGAATTCTTTCCCTAAATTCATGCTAGTTCCAAACTCCTTATTTTAAAGGAGTCATTCTTATCTAAATGAGAGCTTAGGGAAAGCATAATACAGCTATAAATCCTAAAAACTTCCCAATCTAATTTTTCAGATGAATTTTTTTTAAGATTATAAATCCCCCATTCTAAAAGCCAATATTCCTCCATATCCCATATTTTTTCTTCATGCAACATTCCTATAAATGATAATTTATCATAAAAGTCATTATTAGGAAAATTGCACAGTATAATTATTTTTACATTCATAATTTATGTTCTTTAAACTTTTTCTAAAATTAATATAATATGATTTATGCGAAACTATAAAATAATGATGTGTTTTGTTAAAAAATAAAGACTTTAACTTGATAAGCTAAACACACTTATCAGGAGTTTACCATAAGCAAAACAAAAGTTTTATACAGCGGAGTTTAAGCTGAAACCATAAAATTAATCGAAAAAATGAGGGCAATGCTTCAGAAATCGCAAGACAGCTTGATATATTCATGCAAACTCTTTCAAATTGGTACAATAAAGTCAAATATGTAACACTGGTTGCTATATATCAGTACTGGGAATGTGTCACATCTCAATTATACAAGATCAAATTAATCCAAACAGATTTAATGTTTCATAAGTGCAGTGAACAATTTCATTGAGTGTTTTTTTGTCTATTTTTCTTTTCTTAAGCTTTTTTGATTCAGTCATCTATGTAGTATTTTATTAAATTCTTATGGGAAATGACGAATGTTAAATTATCTTAAGAGCTTTAATACTATTAATACCTATTTGATTCTCTCCTCTATTTTATTGGTCATTGTGTTAGGTTTAAATTATTTCTGATCAGTTCTCTCGATTGGTCGAATCATTACTTATCAGCAATTATAGTTTCGCATTTACAGAGACTCTGAATTAAATTTAGGGAATTATTTTGTTACGTTATAACGTATTTGTTTTTGATTTCTGCCTATGAAATTCAGCTATAGTATATATGTGTATGACTCACACACTTCATGCTTTATCTCCGAGAACCCACTGAAAGGTGGGTTTTTTATATCAGCCTACGACAATTCATAAATGTTAAATTGTTGTTGAAGATTAGGAAAGATGAACAGTTAGTGCTTGAAAATTCGGTCAACTTATAGAAAAAAGCCCACGTGATGGCTATTTTTCGAATTCAATCTTAATTAATGTAAAGAAGCATAAATTTTAGCTTTCAGGACGTATAGGGTAAGGTTGATAAGCTGACAAGTTAAATGAAAATAGTTTTAAAGGGGGATTAGACATCTTTTTACTACTAAATTTTAAAGGTGCTCGTTATAATTAGTATATGAAAATCGATAAAGTTCAATATATAAGATTTACTGATTAGCTATATACTTTTTTATAACTATGCTTAAAACCTATTTCTTAAATTTGATTAAGTTTATTTTACTCATTTTAATACTTAAAAATTTGAAAATTCTCTGTTTGTCATATATTGTTAAATTATAGAAAATTTTTAATTAATTGAAGAAGATTTAATTGATATTTTCTAAAGTTGAAATATTCAAACATATTATTTTCAATTATTTATTAAAAATAAGGTAAGAGCAAAATTATAAAAAGGTAAATAAGTGAAAATATAATAGGTGCTTTAATGTTGTTATTTGTATCTAATCAAATTCATGCAGCCATAACATGTGGGATAACTGCATCGTCACATTCAAATCTTAACAGTATTTATAAATCTAGTATTTACACGCTTCCAATCCGACTAACACTGATTATATTTCTGATCAATCTGATATTAAAAATAATAATAATCATGATTATATTGAAAATCTAGCAATTCAAGCAATTACAACGACTGAAGCCCTAACGAGTCTAGGCTTTATTAACCCGTTAAATAGTGTGAGATATGTTGGTGCTGCTGAATGCATTGATATTCATTTAACTGCTCTTTTTGGAAATGGGGTAGCTTAAGAAATAAGGTTAACTTATTAAAACACAATTTATGCATGAGTCCGATATTAATATACAAATGTAATTAATATTTTTAAATAAAATATTAAGTTTTATTAAAAATGATCGGAATTTTTTCTAACCCGTGACGTCAATTTTTAGCTATTTTAAAATTAAGTTATTGAAATTTAATACTATATATTATCTTGACTGCTTGAGTTTCGTGATTACTGCAAATGTTTTTAATAACTATTCTTGTAATTTATACGCTTAATAGTATATTAAATTTGTAGATATTTTTTACCGCATCTATAGTGTTTTATATTTTATTTTTTAATAAAAATGATAAACTGTTCACACTTTATATAAGGCCGTGAGGGCTAAATGAAAGAAGAAGTAAAAATCGCTATATTCGGTTTAAGTTTAAATGTGCTTGATGCAATTAAGCAAAAGATACGATCTATGTATGATGACTCACTTCAAGTAAGTTGGGCGAATATTGCTGATCCTCATTTAGATATTCTTCTTGTGAATGATATGTTTTTTAGTTCGCCAACAATTCAGAATTTGATTGGTGTTAAGAAAGTCCCATACTTGCGTCTGATTAATAAGAACGAAAAATCAGGGCAAATCGAAGGAGATAAACTATATCTACCTTTTTTAGCTTCAGATGAAATTCGAAAATGGTTTAAAGACCGTTATTTACACGTACCTGTCAGTGAAAAAACCGTCAAAATTGTCAATCAAATTTCAAAAAAAGCTGATTTAAACAAGGTGGTAGCTGAGCTTTCTAATGAACGGAATGGTAACGTTCAAGTATTCGACTCAAAAGGCAACATCGCATTAGTCAATATTCGTACACAACAAGTTTGGGTAGACGCGCTACGAAAAGTTCAAGGGACGGATGTTTCTTTAAATTTTACTTATGCCACTATGCAAATGGCGCAGTCTGTCAGTATTTTCCAAGGGGTAGAGCTAAAATCATGGTTATGGAATTTATTGTGGTATTCAGATGATGTCAATATTCAAATCAGTTCTAGTGATTATTATAAACTCGTAGATTGGCCACAACCGAATCATCAAAATGAACGCCAAATGGTTTTTAAAATTGCAGCGTGTTTTGAATTGGGGGCAAGTATTGCTCAGGTGGCTCAGAAAACAGGCTATAGCAAAGCGCAATTAGCTAAATTTGTTTCAATTGGCATAATGACCAATGCGTTGAAAAAAATAGCAGTGGAAGATGCAAAATTACTTACTGAAGAAAAACCATCTTCAGGCATTTTAGGTGGCTTTTTTGGTAAGTTAAGAAAAAAATTAGGGCTTTAACTGTGTAAAGAGTATGCGAACCCAATAAGGCTTCTAAAAATTAACCTTTTAATCAAGTTTGTTTATACTGACACGATAAGTAAATGTATAACCAGTTTATATGATGCCGTGATCAGTTCCAAATAGGTGATGATGTGATCTTACAAAAGTATAAAATTGTTTTTGGCGGTAAAATGGGCGCAGGTAAAACAGAAGCAATAAAATCATTATCTGAAATTTCAGTCTTATCTACAGAAGCACAAAATACAGATGAGCAAGCACATAATAAGGCATTGACCACTGTCGGGATTGACTATGGTGAAATTAAATTAGATGAAGGCGTTATTGTTGGATTATATGGAACGCCAGGGCAGAATCGCTTTGATTTTGTTTGGTCAGTGATATGTAAAGGTGCAATCGGAGCAGTTGTGCTGATTGACCATACGCAAAAAGATGCACTTGAAGATTTAAAATTTTATTTTCAAAGTTTTAAGGAACATTTAAACAATATTGTGGTTGGTATAACCCATATAGATGAAAATCCTCAATATCTGTTAAAACCTTATAAAGATTGGATGCAATTAAATCAATTAACCATGCCAATTTTTGCGGTGGATGCCAGAAAAAAAGATGATGTATTGGTAATGGTTGAAGCACTCATTGCAAGAGCTGAAGTAGAATTTGGCTAATTGTAGATCGTAGGTAATATAATTACATCGCTGTATAGAGGGAGATATAGATAAATGTTAAAGGCGTATTGCTACCTTATATGCCTTATTTTAATGCTTTTGAAATAAAAAATTGTCATCATCTTAAAAAATAGTCGATAAAAAGCGTTGTTCGCGCAATATAAGCACCAAGATAAAACATTTTATTTAGTTTGCACGAAAATAGTGCGTTTAAATTGTGCGTAATAATTTTAAAATGAGAAGTATGTTTGAATATGGTGCAATTCTATTTGCACTCAGTATAATAGACGGAATTTAAGTATTGCTAAGCTTATTTTCTGATAAGAAATTCAATATTTTAGCAATTATTTTAAAAGTTGGTATGCTACTTGCTATATAAATACCAACTACTAACACGCACTTCACAAGTGCAACAAAAATTCATTGGAGCAAAATGAGCATGGCGAACAAGGTCCTTCAACTCATACAAGAAAGTGGCGCAAAATGGGTCGATTTTCGCTTTACTGATACTAAGGGTAAAGAGCAGCACGTAAGCTACCCATCAGATACTATCGATGAAGATACTTTTGAAGATGGTAAAATGTTTGATGGTTCTTCAATTGCTGGTTGGAAAGGCATTGAAGCATCTGACATGATTTTACGTCCAGATCCTGAAACTGCTTTCCTTGATCCGTTCTTTGCTGAAGCAACCATCGTCGTTACTTGTGATGTTATTGAACCGTCTACTGGTCAAGGTTATGACCGTGATCCACGTTCGATTGCTCGTCGTGCGGAAGAATACCTAAAATCAACAGGTATTGGTGATACTGCATTCTTTGGTCCAGAGCCAGAATTCTTCGTTTTTGATGAAGTTAAATGGGACATCGATATGTCTGGCGCTCGCCATACATTAATCGCTGAAGAGGCTGCTTGGTCTACAGGTAAAGACTACGAAGCAGGTAACTCAGGTCACCGTCCTCGTGTTAAAGGTGGTTACTTCCCAGTTCCTCCAGTAGATTCTTCACAAGATATGCGTGCAGAAATGTGTGCTCGTATTGAAGATATCATGGGCCCTGGCCGTGTAGAAGTACACCATCACGAAGTTGCATCTTGCCAATTAGAAATTGGTGTAAGCTTCAATACTATGGTGCGTAAAGCTGACGAAGTTCAACAGTTCAAATATGCTGTTTGGAACGTTGCGCATCAATATGCAAAAACTGCGACGTTTATGCCTAAACCAATGGTTGGTGATAACGGTTCAGGTATGCATGTTCATATGTCTATCTCTAAAGATGGCAAGAACTTGTTTGCTGGTGATGAATATGCTGGTCTTTCAGAAATGGCGCTTTACTTTATCGGTGGTATCATCAAGCATGCTCGTGCATTGAATGCGATCACAAACCCTTCTACTAACTCGTATAAGCGATTGGTTCCTCACTTCGAAGCTCCAATTATGCTTGCTTATTCTGCACGTAACCGTTCTGCTTCGATTCGTATTCCATACGTTTCTAGCCCTAAAGGTAAACGTATTGAAGCACGTTTCCCAGATCCAATGATGAACCCATACTTAGGTTTTGCGGCATTATTGATGGCTGGTCTTGATGGTATTCAAAACAAGATCCACCCAGGGGAAGCAGCTGATAAAAACTTATATGATCTTCCTCCTGAAGAAGAAGCTAAAATCCCAACAGTTGCACATAGTCTTGATATGGCCCTTGAAGCACTTCAAGCGGATCATGAGTTCCTTCTTAAAGGTGGTGTATTCACAAAAGAAATGTTGGATGCATACATCGAACTTAAAACTGAAGATGTACGTCGTTTAAATACAACCACTCACCCAGTTGAATTTGATATGTACTATAGCTTGTAATTCGTTTTCGAATTTAAGTGATGAAAAACCTGCCTTGTGCAGGTTTTTTTATGCCTGAAAATTAGAAATAGGAGTGTTTTTAGTAAACAGATAATAGTCAACCTGTTAAAAAACACATACATAAGAATATAATTTCTCTTAATGAATATTTTTTTAATTAAATCGATTGGTGAAGAAATTAAATTATTTGATTATAAAAAGTTTGCAATGCCATATTTGCTTAGAAAGTTTGAATAAATTTGCGAAGGTGATGCCTCTCTTTTCAGAGATTGAGGATGATTTTAAAGGGTAAAAAGCCAGTTAAACTTTAACTGGCGATGAATAAAATATAAAAAAGAATGCTTAATGTGAACCCGTTATACTTTGTTGATACTTCACCATATATTGTTCACGAATTTCATTGCGCTCATCAGTGGTCGATGCTTTTTGCATTTTTTTGCGCATCTCATTACGTTCAGATGTACTCATTTGCTGCCATACTTCACGCATTTTTTGTTTTTCTTGTTCAGGAAGCTGAGTAAACCAATCCATGCGCTGTTGCAGTGCTGCACTTTGATCAGTGGGAATTTCTTTTAAATTTTGATAGCGCTTAATCAATGCCTTTTGTTCTTCCTCAGAAAGGGCATCCCATGTTTCGTTAACTTGACTAGTTGCATCTTTAGAAAATATCCAAAAACGTTCAAATCCAGCAAAACTTGTTTGTAGAAAACCAATAGCACAAAATGCCAAAGCTAATTTTCTAGCTGCCATGAGAATTTTTATCCTCACCAAATACAGACAACATATCTAAATCTTCCATCATTTGGGGTGAAAGTTTAGGACTAATAACCACTTGTTGTGGGGCTTGCGATTCTGGTGATATATCAAAAGCGTTTGGAATCACAACAAAACCAGTAATAGCTGCAGCAAGTGCAAAGCCTGTCATTTTCCAGTGACCAAAACGTGACGTTTGCTTGTCTTGAATATGGTCAAGCACATTATTCATCACCACTGCTTTATTGCGGTGATTACGTGCAACCTCATCCAATTTTGCCGTCACTTGTTTGGTGAAATCATCATTATTCATGTGATGAACCTCCATACGGATTTAAATGTGAGAGCGAAGTTCTTAGTCCTTGAATAGCTCTGTGATAATGAGTTTTTACACTACCTTCTGTACAGTTCATAATAGATGCAGTGGTTTGAGTATCAAATCCTTCCCAAGCGCGTAACATAAATGCTTGTTGCTGGCGTACCGGGAGGCGGCTAATGGCTTCTTGAATTTCCTCAACGGTGACATCTTGATCTAGAAATTGAAGTGGATTGGGTGTGGATTCATCCACAATTTCCATGGCCTCTTCATCATCAGAATCTAAATCAATTTTTCGAAATAACGAAAATGGAGAAGCACGTCGTGCTTCCTTACGTCGCCAATCTTGTAATTTGTTATTTAAAATTGTATAGAACAGTGGATACCATTCTTCAGTAGATTTATCTGCATAAGCTTTATGTAAGGAAATAAACGCTTCCTGGACCAAATCCATCGCAATCCCATTGTGACCTTGGGTTGCATTTTCCATCATCACTAAGGCACGACCCGTCACGTCCTGCATGAAAAAACGCAGGCGCTGTTCACTCGTACTCGTTTGAGCACTTGCTGTTTCAGACTGTGACTTCTTTGGTGCTAAGTCCATAGAGATGGAAAATCCCGTCATGGGTACCCACCATTATTTTAACTTCATACCTATATAACGTTAAAAAAATGGTTTGGGTTGACATGTAAATCAATTATTTTTTTCAGTTTAAATGATTTTTTCCAATAACGGGCAATATTTAAAATAAATTAACCTTATAGTCGTTGTCTAACCATTTCAAAGAAACAAATCGATCCAGCAACGGCAACATTGAGTGATTCTTGACCACCAGGTTGTGGAATAGATACGGCTTCTGCGCGTTTAAGGGCGAAATCTGAAACGCCTTGACCTTCGTTACCTAAAATCCAAACACATTGTTTGCGTAGGTTTTTAGTGTAAAGACTCTCTGCCTGATGTGAACTGGTGACATACACAGGAATTTTAAATTGCTTGAGTAAGTCTTCAAGGATCACGTTTTCATAAGTTTGTAATGAAAAATGAGCCCCCATACCAGCACGTAATACCCGTGGTGACCATAATGATGCGGAACCTTTGGTACAGACAATTTGTTCAATACCCGCAGCGGCCGCTGATCTGAGTAATGTACCTACATTGCCTGGGTCTTGGACATTTTCAAGAATTAGCGTGTCTTCAGTAAAGTTCAATGCCTGAGTTGAACTCGGTAAATCCACAATGGCTAGACATGCAAGGCTGGTTCCAAGGGTACTTAAATCCTTGTATAAAGATTCACCGACCACAAACACAATACCTTGATATTGGTCAAGGATACTACCTAAATCTTCATGATCTAAGGCATGTTCAGTGGTGAAAATTGAATTAATTTTTCGACCTTTTTCTAACCATGCAAGCGTAAGGTGCGTTCCCTCAAGTACAGTTTGTCCTTGTTTTTTACGGTAAGTATTTTGTTCAATTAAACCTCTGAGATTTTTAATTTTGGGATTATCTTTTGATTCAAGGAAAATTGTAGGCATGGGAGAGTACGTCCAAAAAATTAAGTAGGGTCTGTGATCATTCTATAAAGAAATTGCAACAGACCCTAGCTGGCGTTACTCCCTAAATAGAGAGTAAGAAAAGAGAAGAATTAGTTGTGGTAGCTGGTAACAAGCTCAACTTCATTCTTAGAACCAATGATAACAGGAACACGTTGATGTAACTCAGTCGGTTGAATCTCTAAAATACGTGTACGACCAGTAGTCGATGCGCCGCCAGCTTGTTCCATTAACATACTCATTGGGTTGGCTTCATACATTAAACGTAGACGACCTGCTTTTTTAGGATCTTTAGTATCGTATGGATATAAGAAAATACCGCTACGACATAAAATACGATGAATATCACCCACCATACATGCCACCCAACGCATATTGAAATCTTTTTCACGTATAGATGTTTTACCTGCTTGTAGTTCATCGATATAACGTTTTACAGGCGCTTCCCAATGACGTTGGTTTGAAGAGTTAATCGCAAACTCTTTGGTATCCGCAGCCACTTGAATATTTTCAGAAGTGAGTAAGAATTGCTTTTCTTCAGGGTCGTAAGTGAAGAACACAACGCCCGCACCAACGGTCAAAGCCATCATTGTCGATGGGCCATAAAGTACATAACCTGCTGAAACTTGTTGAATCCCTGCTTGCATGAAGTCTTCAGCTTGCGTTACGGCATTTTGCGCAGGAAGGATAGAAAAAATTGTTCCTACACACATGTTAATGTCAATATTGCTTGAACCATCTAATGGATCAAATAAAACCAAATATTTACCATTTTCTTGAGCTGGGGTAAATTCATCTAATTCTTCAGATGCGAGTCCACCTACATTTGGATTGGCTTTTAAAGCATCAATCAAATAATCATTTGAAATCACATCAAGTTTTTTTTGCTCTTCACCTTGTACATTTTCATGTTGTGCACTCCCCAAGACACCAGCTAAAGCACCTTTCTGTAAAGCCTGATCGATGGTTTTGCAGGTATTGGCAATTGTTTCAATCACATTGGCAAGTTCAGGTGTTAAGTTCCCTTGTTGTTGTTCTAAATATTGGGATAGGGTGCGATATGACATATCAGAGGTGCTCCAAAAGCGATAAATTTTTACAAACCAAATAATGGAGGCTATTTTAGATGAGTTCAGCTCAAAATAGAAATTATCCTGTGTTATTTGTCGTGAAATTACCCTTGAAAGTATTTTAGAAAGTGTTATGTTGAATATACGTACAATAGCGTATAGGAGCACTGACATGACAACGACAAAGTTTGAAGCGACTCCGACTCCAAATGAAAGCATTGATTTAAAAGATATTAGTGCTGAAAAAGTGAAAGAAGCATGGAAGAATTACGAAGCTAAGCCTGAATTCAAGGAATTCAATAAGCATGACATGATTGAATCTATGCAAAGCCCCAAGCCAAATGAGTCAAAGGCTTAATCAATAAAAAGCGTTCATCGCGATATGAGCGCTTTTTTCTATTTATTTCATATTCATTCCGAACAATAAATCTTCATGATAGAGATTGATCACAAAATAGACATTATCATTCCGTTTAATAAAATTGGTGAACCGGGGTGGGATGTTAAAACTCACCTAATTTTAGAATCTCTTGCTGATTTAAATAATGATGAGATTGCATCTGCAATTGATGATGAGAAAATTTTAAAACTTGAACAGCGTTTAAATTGTCGCTTACCTTAATCTTTAAATATCTTCTATCAACACTTTGGGATTGCTGATATTGGTGAACAATTGCAGCAATTTGATGATATTGGCTACTTAAAAGATATTTGGGCAAATGCGCCGCAATATGTGCCTGAATTTAGTCAGGTTGATTTAGCAGTTTTACCTCATCTGATTACATTTAGTGATTATCTTGGTAATGACAATATGTTTTGCTTTCATGATATCAGCAAAGAAATCTATTACTTTGATCATGATGACATGCCTTATTTAAGTAGAATACTGGACTGTGTGGATGACTATATTAAAGGTTGTTTGATTTTAGTGCAGTCTGAGTTTTTTGCTGAAGCGCATCCAGATGAAGTGGATGAATGGGCAGAAGAAAGGTTTATTGCGTTATTTAATGAGAAAATACTCAAGAAATGGCGTTATTAATATAAATTACCATTGAACATGCTAAGCAGTTTCTTATTTTACTTTACTAAATCAAGACTTTATCTTGAAATGGGAAAGCGCTGAATAAGAAGAACTTATAATAAAAAATGCCCAATTGAATTGGGCATTTTTTATGGGCTATTTTAATAATGCAACTTTGGCATTATTTTAAAAGAGGAGGAACGGCTTCGTAGTTGATTTCAACACGGCGGTTTTCTTTCCAAGCAGCTTCATCATGACCAGCATTGATTGGCATTTCTTTACCGTAGCTTACCGCTTCTAATTGGTTTGCTTTAACACCATTGGTGATCAGGTAGCTTTCAACGGCTTTAGCACGACGCTCACCTAAAGCCATGTTGTACTCACGCGTACCACGTTCATCTGTATGACCTGTTAATGCCACTTTAGAGTTGGCATTGGCAATCAAGAACTGCGCATGTGCTTGTAGTGTTTGGTAGTCATCATTGGAAAGATCACTACTGTCATAATCAAAATGTACCACACGTTTCGCTAAAAATGCTTTATTGGCTTCAGTCACGCCTTTAGATGAAGCACCATTTAAGTTTTGTGCATTTAAAGCAGCATCTTCACTTAAACCACTAGTATTTACTGTAGTCGCACTATTTGGATTAGTTCCTGATTCTACAGTGGCAGCAGGTTTACGGCTTGCACAACCTGTCATCACCAAGCTTGCTGCTAATAAGGGTAAAGCTAGATATTGAATTGACTTCATGTTGATCTCCGGTATTTCAATTTTAAATAAGTGATTTACATCTTGATTAAATTATTTAGGTGCCCAAGCAGGTTCACGTACTTCACCTTGTTCGCTTGGTAAGTTCATGCGGAAGCGACCATCTGTAGACATGATTGCCAATAAGCCACGATTACCCTCACGTGTTGCATAAACCACCATTTGCCCATTTGGAGAAAAGCTTGGTGATTCATCTAAACTTGTTGGTGTCAAAATATTGGTGATACCTGTAGAAATTTCCTGAATGGCAACTTTGTAATTACTACCAGAAGGGCGGTGTACCAATGCCACATATTTACCATCGGCACTTAATGTACCGCGTGCATTAAATGCACCACGGAAAGTTAAACGCTTGGTTGAGCCATCATCAAAACTATAACGGTAAATTTGTGCTGATCCACCACGGTCAGATGTGAAAATAAATGATTTTCCATCTGGAGCATAACGTGCTTCAGTGTCAATTGCGCTATCGTTGGTCATGCGCTTCACTTGACGTGAATCTAAATCCATTTGATAAACTTCAGGATTTCCATGCATAGATGCAGTAAACAGCATTGATTTCCCATCAGGAGAGAAACTTGGTGCACCATTTAAACCGCGAAATGCAGCGAGTTTTTCTCGTGCACCAGTGGCTAAATCTTGGATATAAATAGCAGGGCGCTTGGTTTCAAATGAAACATATGCAATTTTTTTCGCATCTGGCGTCCAAGCAGGTGAGAGAATCGGGTCTCTTGAACTTAATACTGTTTTAGGTTGCTCACCATCAGTATCTGCAATTTGTAAGGTATAACGAGTCTCTGGTGTTGCAGGGTTACGTAACACATAAGCAATACGTCCTGTGAAGTCACCTTGAATCCCTGTAAGCGCTTGATAAATTGCGTCACTGATCATATGTGCCGCAGAACGTACACGTGATGCTGGGATTGAGAGCAATTCATTTAATAGGAATTTCTGCTTTTCAACATCATAGAGTTGGTAATGTACTGCCAATGAATCATCTGCATTGGTTTTAGAGTCACCTAAAACCACATAAGGAACCCCAGCCGCTTTCCATGCTTCTGCATTTATATTGTTTATGTTTGCAGTTGCAGGAAGATTTTTTGATGAACTGGTAAAGCGCCCAGAGCGATTTAAATCTTGTTCAACAATAGGGTAGATAGATTGATCATTACTAAATGGAATGATGGCAATTTTAGGTGCAGATTCAGGTGCTTTGGCAATTTCTAATTGCAATTGTGCATATGATGTTGTGATCAATGCTGGACTAAATGCAACAATAATTGCGAATCCTAATAGATGTTTAGGCATGATTTTCATTGGACTTCATGTACTCAAATATCAATTTTTAACTATGCTTAGCTTTGTAGCACAAAGACATGATTTTAATCTATATAAAGCATGTAATTGTGAACAAAAGATTATCATTGAACAGATTTACTAAAAAATTAAATTCAAATTTATTACACTAATGAATTTCAGCTTGATCTTTGGGCATTGTAAATGTTGCAGCTTTAAAAATTACTTTTTTATAGATTTGACAACAATGTCATTGTTGCTGCCATTAAAATATATTATCTCGTGTTGAATAGAGACTTATTCAACACGGAATTTGATGCGAATCACTTTTAATAGTTGATTGAGCGATGACTGTTTAGACACTTCAAAAGGCGCTGCTTGTTGAATCGCTGTTTTGATTGCGTTTGAAAAAGCTTCGCTGTACTGTCCTGTGATTAAAATATCTTTTACATTTCCGCTGTCATCTAAGTAAATAATAACATTGGCATTTTCTTGGATAATTGTTAAATTTCTTAACTTTTTAACAATTCGATTGACTCTAGCGGTATTTATCCGCTGAGCCATTTGACTTTGTTGAAGTAATGCTTCCGTTGTTGGTACAGACGGTTTTTTTTCGTATGACGCAGAAGGTGGGTGTTGTTGCGTATTTACTTCAAGTATTTTTTGTTGTTCTATTTTATTTGCAAATAAAAATGCAGTTGGAATAAATAATGAAATTGCTAGAAGTATGGATTTAACTCGCATTTGATTTTTCCAAGTGATTGTTCTTGCATTAAATTACACCCTGCCAAGACAGGGTGTAATTTAAGATTATTTCACTGTAAAATTTGCACTAAAACTTCGAGCTTCGCGTCTTGCATCTGGATCAGATGGCATTGGGAAAGGTGCAGCATTGCGAACTGCTTGTTCCACACTTGCTTTTACATCTGGGTCTGATGCATTGACAATAATCGAGGCCACAGAACCGCTATCCGTTAGTGTGACACGAGCTGATGCCTTTTGACCTGTTGAGCCAGCCGGCATACGCCAAGCATTCCGAACTTTACTTTCGAAGTCCTTTTTCGCAGAAGATGCAACTTTTCTCGCTTCTGCCTTTTTATTTGCAGCAGCTTCTTTTGCTTTTTCAGCAGCAGAAGCTTTTTCTTCATCTAATTCACGTGCTAGATCAGCTTTACGTTTTGCGTCCGCATCTGCTTTGGCTTTTGCAGCAGCATCTGCCTTGGCTTTTGCAGCAGCATCTGCCTTGGCTTTTGCATTAGCATCCGCTTTGGCTTTTGCAGCGGCATCTGCTTTAGCTTTTGCATCCGCTTTGGCTTTTTCAGCAGCATCTGCCTTGGCTTTTGCATTAGCATCCGCTTTGGCTTTTGCAGCGGCATCTGCTTTAGCTTTTGCATCCGCTTTGGCTTTTTCAGCAGCATCTGCCTTGGCTTTTGCATTAGCCTCCGCTTTGGCTTTTGCATTAGCATCCGCTTTAGCCTTTGCAGCAGCGTCTGCTTTAGCTTTTGCATTAGCATCCGCTCTGGTTTTTTCAGCAGCATCTGCCTTGGCTTTTGCAGCAGCATCGACTTTAGCCTGTTGGGCCTTATCTGCGGCTTCTTTTCTGACTTTTTCAGCGGCTTCTGCTTTGCTTTTTGCTTCGGCATTGAGTCTTGCGAGTCTGGCTTTTTCAGCAGCATCGGCTTTGGCTTTTTGAAGCGCCTCTTGCTTGGCCTTAGCTGCTGCATCTGCTTTAGATCTTGCTTCAGCCTCAGCCTTAGCTTTCTCAGCAGCATTTTTAGCCTGCTTTACTTTTTCAGCTGCCTCATGTTTGGCTTTTTCCGCAGCATCTGCTTTAGCTTGAGAAAGTTTTAAGGCTTTTTCTTGTGCTGCTTTAGCCGCTACCATAGCCAATTGCTGTTCTAATGCAGCTGCCTTGGCCTGTTCGGCAGCTTTTTGTGCTTCTATAGCCTTTGTATCAGGGGGATTATTTGCTTCAGTTGGAATTTCTGGTGCTGTTTGATCAGGTTCTGCTGTTTGCTGAGTATTTTCTGCAACCTTGCTATCTGCCGTTTCAGTGGCATCAGTTTCGACTAAGGGCTTGGGCTCAGGTGGTGGTAAATCTTCAGGCTTAATTAAAATGGTTTTAATTTGCTTGGGTGGCTCAGGTGGTTGACTTAAACCGAGAAAAAGTAAGCCAGTAATCGCCACCACATGAATACCTAGGGTAAATCCAAGTGCAATCGCTTTTTCTTTAGATTGTGGCTTTTGAATATTTTTCATAACTTACTTTACAGACTCTGTCAGTAAACCCACTTGGCTTAAACCAGCATCTTGCAGTGTAGACATGAGTTTCATGACTTCACCATAAGGGCGTGATTCACTACCATTGATCAAGACACTCAATTGCTTGTTATTTGCTTGAGCTTGTTGCTGATTTTCTGTAAGTACGGTTTTCAACTCATCTAAAGTTAAAACCTCATTTTTATGGTTTTTGTCTTCAAGTTTAATCGAACCATCTGCTTCTAAAGTTACGATGGCTGGTCGGTCTTCAGATTGAATCGGATTATTGTTTGCTTGAGGTAGGTCAACTTTAACACCCGTGGTAATCATGGGTGCTGTCACCATAAAAATAACCAATAAAACCAACATGACATCGATATATGGAACGACATTCATATCACTTTTTAAAGGTTTTTTGACGCGTTCAAAACGCCCAGAACGTTGGATTGTCATTATTCATCTTCCTGTGTAGTTCCCACAGACTGACGTTGTAATAGCGCCACCATTTCTTCTGCAAATAATGCTCGATCTGAATAAATTTCTTCGCCTTTTGCTGTGTAATGGTTAAATGCTAATACCGCTGGTATTGCAGCGAATAAACCAATCGCAGTTGCAATTAATGCTTCAGCAATACCTGGTGCAACAGTGGCTAAGGTAACTTGTTCAACCTGAGCTAAGCCAATGAATGCACTCATAATGCCCCAAACAGTACCAAATAAACCAATATAAGGTGCGACAGAGCCGATACTGGCGAGAGAGCTTAAGCCTTGCTCTAAACGGCCTTGATCACGACTGAGTCCTACACGCAAGATACGTTCAGTACCTTCAATCATCGATGCAGTTTCTGCATGGCGTTTTTTAAGTTTTAAAAACTCACTTAAACCTTGATAGAAAATATCTTCTAAACCGTTTCGCTTAGAATTAAGCTGAGCATTGTTATATAAGGTATTGAGTTCAGCACCAGACCAGAAGATTTTTTGGAAATGCTCATCGCCTTGATGTGCTTTCTTATAGCCCATATGCAACTTGGCAATCAAATACCAACTAAAAACGGATGCGAGTACTAAGATTAGCATCACCAATTGAACCACAGGGCTCGCTTGTAAAATTAAATCAGAGATGTGTAAAGAAGATTCTAGTTGTGTTGCCATAGTTACATGTGCCAAAAGTATTTTTTATTCGTGAGCTAATTCTCGAAGAATTAAATCACGGATTTCGTCAGGAATTCTACGAGGTTTCATATCTGTACTTAAACATGCCAACTCTACCTCGCCAGAAGCAAGCATGATTTCACCACGATATATATTCTGTTGCAACACAAATGACGAAGCTTTACATGAAACTACACTTGCTGTAACAGTAATAAGATCGTCCATGAGTATAGGGCGAGAATATTTCAATGCAATTTTATGCACGACAAAATTGTAATCTTTTTGATGCCAATAGTGGTCAATACCAGATGCACGTAGCCATTCTGTCCGTGCACGTTCCATAAAGCGGATATGATTGGCATGGTATACGATACCGCCAGCATCTGTATCTTCGATATATACACGGATTTGGAATTCGAATTTATTACTCATGTTGCTATGCATTCCTGTGTTGTTTATTGCATATCTATCAATTGCTTGCCAGTATTCACTTGTGCTGTTTCAATTTAAAATGATTCAGTTGGAAGAAGATGAGCTTTATATCGCTGATCTGATTGCTTCATTGAATTTTACAATACTTATAAGGGAACCTATCAACTATGCCAAAAGCATCTGTGAGATCTTTTGAGAGAAACGGAAATCTACATGAACAGAGGCCTGGTTGATTAAACAGTACGTGTATATAGCCTTTAGAGGCTATATAGTAGAAAAATTAAATCGATTTGACCCACTTATAAATTTGCACAAGAGTTTAACACTGACTTTGGCGCGAATTTTAGCACAAGGCATGCTTTCTCAAATGGCACAAGATTACAATCCGAATGTGCTAAGAAGGGCTGACAGAGATTAGCTTGAGGATTCTTTGAATGAAGTGGCATCAGTGAGTACTGTATTACCCTCACTGTCATACTCAAAAGTTAAATTATAGAATATCACGCAATGATAAAGTAGTTGATGCAGAAAGATTGAGTGAGAAGTATTTCATATAATGACCATTATATTAAATCGAATAGAGAGAACTTTAGTGTTTTAGCTCATCTAAATAAAATTTATATTAAATAAGAGAGCGATACGAAATTATCCATTATAATTTGGAGCTTAAATTTAAACATGAATAATAAATATAGAGGGCAAATTTATGAAAATAATAAGTAATCTATAATATTCCCTGAAATTAACATACTACAACTATACGCAATTTTAGATTATTTATATCAATAGCTTAGTGATATCCTTGCCCTAAACGCTTAAAGTTAGAAGGAGGGCAAGGAAAAGATATTACATTCTAAAAAGTAGGTGGCATATAGGTTAAAGTACGACCAAGAATCCACAATAAGAATAAAACTAAGGGTAAATGGAAGACAAGCTGAGTAACTGTAAATCCAATAACATCTTTGGCTTTTAATTTTAAAATTCCCAGCATGGGTAACATAAAAAAGGGATTAATTAAGTTAGGTAAAGCTTCTGCTGCATTATAAATCTGAACAGACCAGCCCAAATGTACTTTCAGATCGTGTGCAGCCTGCATGACATAAGGTGCTTCAATAATCCACTTACCACCACCAGACGGAATGAAGAAACCTAAAATAGCTGAATACAGCCCCATGACAATTGCGAAAGTTTCCTTAGATGCAATTGATACAAAAAATTCAGCAATATAATGAGATAGAGATAAATCTTGTGCGTTCATTGCACTTGTCATAATAAAAGCAATACTTCCATAGAGTGGAAACTGAATCAGTACGCCAGAAACAGCAGGGACAGCTTTAGATACTGCATTTAAAAAATTTCGAGGAGTTCCGTGTAAAGCAATACCCAGCATTAAGAAGATAAAGTTATAAGTATTTAAACTGGAAATCGCAATAATCGGATTGCTTTTTGTAAACTCATTAAACATCCAGATCAGGCCTAAAACTACAATTAAGATACTGAGAATTGGAGAGTTTTCCAGCCAGTCACCTGGGCGTTTTTTGCTTTGAACTTCGGTCTCTTTATCTTCAAAATGAATATCAAATTCATCAATGGTTTTTATACTATTGCCTTTAGGTGCAGACCAGAATGCAATGGCAATTGACACAATAATCAATACTGCAGTCATAATCATAGACTGTGGTAAAAAGATCGTTTCAGTAAAAGGAATAATACCAGTTAAGTTATAAAGTGGTTCTGGTAAGCTCGCCTTGTTTGCCTGTAACTGAGCAGCGGAAGAACTAATGCCAAGTGCCCAAGTTGCTCCCATACCAATAATAGCGGCTGCGGCAGCTGCACGATAATCCATATTCAGCTCTTTACGCTTGGATAGTGCAATCACCAAAAGGGCAGTTAAAACTGTACTCATGGCCCAATTAACCAGTGAAATAAAGAGGCTGACCGTCGCTACAAAAACAATAGCATTCCTTCCAGATGTTGGAATCTGAGCCATTTTTTGAATGAGCATTTCGACGGGTTTAGATACTGAAACCACATAACCAACGACAATCAACATACACATTTGCATCGTAAATGGAATCAAGCTCCAGAAACCATTGCCAAATGAAATTGCGACATCTTGAACAGATGCTCCTATTCCAATCGCAGCTATGGCGACAATGATGACACCTAACAGGGCAAAGATATAGGAATCAGGAAACCATTTTTCTGACCAATCACTGACTTTTATTGCAAATTTTTGTAATATATTCTGGGTGTTATCCATATTTAAATATCCTATTTATTTGATTATGAAACGAGCACATCCATGTTGAAAATATTGATTTTCGGGCGATAACCATCACTATCAGTGAGTTTGAATATTTGTATAAAAGACTCTCGGATGAGCTTTAGATATATGCACTGTTAAAATTTTTCTAAACTTACATTCCATGCAAGTTCACTTAATTTGATTCCCTTTTTGTGTTACTCAGTCAAAATCTTCAACTATCCTTTTATTAAATTATTAACATTGAATTAGCTTTTTTATAAATTTAAAGTTTTAAACATACAATAAGAAAAACTCATTAATCAAAATGGCTTGCTTATATTTATTTGTAATAGCGGGTTATAGGCAGTAACGTTTGAGCACCTAATGTATATGCCATATTTTCCAACTATCAACACTGTCAGCTCATTCCTGAAATATTTTTTCTGATTGTTTAAAAAAAGTTATATATATGATCCTTTATTTTTGCCTACTTATAAGTGCCTAATATTAAGATACACTATATTTTTCTAAAAATATTAATAAGAAGTTCTTTAAAATAACCAATAAGTATATATTTAAATCATTAAAGTTTTTGATAAGCCTTACAACATGTTATGGAAATTAAGAAAAGACTTGTTTGAAGATTTAATCTGACAGTAGAAGTTTATATTTAGCGCTGTGTAAAAATGACTTATCGAAGATGAATTTTATAAAATAGTAAAATTTTTAATTGGATCTGTGTCGTTAAATCGCTTTGTGAAAACCAATAAATATTTTATTAAGTTTTAGTTAATTTTAAGTGTAATAAGTCTTTACTGGGAAGGTTATTTTTTGTATGCTTTTTATTACTAATGATAATTCTTATCATTAGTATTTGTGTTATTTGTTTTTATTTTGTCAATTATTTATCTCGTCCATCTATTGGAATTCTATTTATGAGTAAGTTTAACCTTTATCCAATCTCAATTGCATTTTTAGGAATTACAACAACTTCAGCTTTCGCTGAACGCAATACTGAATCTGCAGATGCACAACAACTTGCTACAATTGTTGTTTCTGCTGCGGGTTATGAGCAAAAACTTAAAGATGCACCAGCAAGTATTACTGTGATTACAGAAAAAGACTTAAAAGACAAACGAATAAACTCAATTGCAGACGCTTTAACTGATGTTGAGGGTGTCGATATTAGCCCTAGCGCTGGGAAAACAGGTGGTTTAAATATACGTATTCGAGGGATGGACTCTGAATACTCTCTGGTTTTGATTGATGGTCGTCGTCAGAACAGCACAGGAGACATCACACCAAATGGTTTTGGTGAATCAAATAACAGTTTTATTCCTCCAATTTCAGCAATTGAACGAATTGAGATTATTCGTGGACCAGCTTCTACATTGTACGGTTCTGATGCAATGGGTGGCGTCGTCAATATCATTACAAAAAAAGTTTCAAATGAATGGACAGGCTCAATAACATTAGAAGGTACTTTACTCCCTAGTAGCTCAAGTTTTGGCAATCAACGTGCTGCTGATGCATTTATTACCGGTCCGATTGTTCAAGATTTGTTGGGAGTACAACTTCGTGCTCGAAAAGCGCAACGTAGTCAATCCAATGTAGGCTATCTTGATAACAATAATAATTCAGTAGAACTGAGTATGGGAAATAATCCAACCAAATCGGATTTAGAAACTATAGGGGCTCGCATAACATTCACACCAACTAAGCAACATGATCTCTCCGTAGAGTATGAAAAAACTGAGCAATGGTATGACAATAGTAAAGGGCAACTTGGTACGCTTGGGGCCAATGGTGGCTATGATAATGCACAAGAATATAATAGAGATCGACTCACGCTTGCACATACATGGCGTAATAAATTAGGAAGCTTGGAATCCAGTATTAGTAATACTCAAACTGAAACAGTTGGTCGCCTTATTCCATCACGTGCTCAAGCTGGTTTAAATGTGATGACTCCCCGTCGTTTAGAAAGCGAAGACACGATTTTTGATACTAAATTCGCAACCCAATATCTTGATGGGCACAATATTACCTTTGGTGGACAATGGTGGGATGCGAGCATTAAAGATGGATTAAGAGTGAATAAAGAAGTTTCGTTTAAGCAATTGGGTCTTTTCGCTGAAGACACATGGGCGCTTAGCCCTGATTTAGCTTTAACGGTGGGTTTACGATTTGATGATCATGATACATTTGGTACGTTTTGGACCCCTAGAGCATATCTAGTTTGGAACGCAAATGACAATTGGACGTTTAAAGGTGGCTATAGTGAAGGCTATAAAGCACCTCGCTTAGAACGCCTGACCCATGGAATTTATAACGTAGGTGGGCAAGGACGAACCCCTCTTTTTGGTAACCCAGATTTAAAACCTGAAACAAGTAATAACTTTGAATTAGGTACTTATTTTAATAATGATTCTAATTTTGATGCTAATATCACAGCATTTTATAGTCAGGTGAAGGATAAAATAGTCACTGGCCCAATTGAAAGAACATGTGATGCCAAGGATTCTAAAGACAAAAAAGCTTGTGAAGATTTTATGGCAAGTGTGGGTACGCCTTGGTTAATGCAACCTGGAGATACTGGCTCCCGTGCCTGGAGTGTAAGACGTCCGACCAATGCTCAAAAAGCAAATATCTATGGTATTGAAACAGGCTTAAATTGGGAATTTATACCGACTTGGAAATTTGGTTTGAACTATACGTGGACCGAAACAGAAATTCAGGATAATGCACTGGGTAATCCGCCTTTAAACGATACGCCTAAACATATTGTTAACGCGTCGTTAAAATGGCAAGCTGATGATAATATTCAATTATGGGCTCGTGGTGAATATCGTAGTGAACGTGCTCGTTACGCCGCCACATATAATAATTTGTCTGCAATAGAAAAAGGGGTCTATGATGCATTGGGTGATTTTAAGGCATATAGTTTGATGCATATAGGGTCAAATTTTAATGTGAATGATGCGTGGGATATTGGCGTTGCTTTATATAATATTTTTGATAAAAACTTTATTGATTATGAGAAAGTAGGTTCACTTTATTACAATCAATATAGCAATACTCAAGAGGGGCGTCGTGTTCAATTGAGTACAACATTTAAATTCTAATAAATCTCAGCTTAGAGTAGCAATACAAAAGCCCTATTTTTATAGGGTTTTTGTATGTAGCTTCTTTTATGTATTTAATTTTTATAAAAATATTTACATAAATCGACACAGATTGTTAGGGGTTAGATGCTAAAAATATACGAGAAGAGATTTCTCTATAAAACTTAAAGCCTTTTAGAAAAAATAAGAAGAACATGGGAATATTGAATATTCCCATTTATTGATTATTTTGGCTCAGGTGGTGTCATCCCAAACTGTAAATAGGCTTGGTTGGTTGCAATACGCCCACGAGCGGTACGCATAGCATAACCCTGCTGAATCAAATAAGGTTCAATCACATCTTCTAAGGTGCCTGAATCTTCAGCCATTGCTGCGGCTAAAGCTTCAACACCAGCAGGGCCGCCATCAAAACGTTCTAATAACATCGATAAATAACGACGGTCTAAAGTATCTAAACCATCTTTATCAACATTTAACATATCCAATGCACGTTGTGCCATGTGTTGAGTGACTTCACCAGTACCTTTAACTTGTGCATAGTCACGGACACGACGTAACAAACGGTTAGCAATACGGGGAGTACCACGTGCACGACGAGCTATTTCTTTTGCCCCATCTGCTGTTGTGGGAACATTCATTAATGTTGCTGAACGCGCCACAATATGAGTTAAATCTTCTACTGAATAAAACTCTAAACGTTGCACAATTCCAAAGCGATCACGCAAAGGTGAGGTGAGTAGACCTGCACGCGTTGTCGCAGCAACCAAGGTAAATGGTGGTAAGTCTAATTTTATCGAACGTGCACCAGGGCCTTCACCAATCATGATGTCGAGTTGGTAATCTTCCATCGCGGGATAAAGAATTTCTTCAATTACTGGAGAGAGGCGATGAATTTCATCGATAAATAACACATCCCCTTCTTCAAGATTGGTCAGCATTGCAGCTAAATCACCTGCGCGTTCTAGGACAGGACCAGAGGTAGATTTAAGGTTCCCCCCCATTTCACGGGCAATAATATTGGCCAATGTGGTTTTACCTAAACCGGGTGGGCCAAAGATCAAGGTATGATCAAGTGCTTCACCACGACCACGAGCAGCACCAATGAAGATTTCCATTTGCTCTCGTACAACAGGTTGGCCTATATAATCATCCAAAGAGGTTGGACGAATGGCACGATCAAAATGATCTTCGGGTTTTTCAGCCCCACTGATTAAACGGTCTTGCATGAGTGTCTTAATCTGTCTTATTTATTCATGGATTTAAGTGCAGCACGGATAATGTCGCTTGCTTCAGTATAGTCTGCTTTCACGGCATTAATCAGTTTTTGTGCTTCCAAAGGTTTATAACCTAAAGATTGCAATGCCGCTTCAGCTTCTGCAACAGCAGAATTGCCCGTAAATTGTATTTGAGTTGAAGTCGAATTACTCGGTGTGGTACCTGTAGCAAAGACTTTAAAGCGATCACGAAGTTCAATCATTAAACGTTCGGCTGTTTTCGCACCAACGCCAGGGACTTTAACTAAGGTTTTAACATCACCATTCTCAACAGTATGTACCAACATTTCGACACTGAGTGTAGATAGAATACCTAAAGCCATTTTAGGACCGACACCATTCACTTTTAGCAGGGTGCGAAAGATGGTTTTTTCTTGAGCATTAGAGAAGCCATACAGCAATTGAGCATCTTCACGGACGGCTAAATGTGTCCATAAGGTAACTTTTTGACCTTTTTGTAATTGGCAAAATGTTGAGAGTGGTGTGTCGATCTCATAACCCACGCCATTTACATTTAAAAGTACGGTAGGTGCTTCTAAAGCTAAGACTTCACCAATAAGACATCCGATCATTGAGTTTGTTCACTTATTTGTTAATGGTTGAATAGTAGATGCCATTTGCTCTAAACGCAAAATTGCTTTAAGAATTTCTTTGCGATTTCGGGCAGATTTTATCCAAGCAGGTAAACGATTAAAATAGGTTTTATTGGTATTGAAATAAGTTCTTTGTCTAAGGTTTGCAGAAATATAATCTTTTAAACAGTTAATATGTTCTTGATTATAGGCGAAAACAAGTCCATTTCTTGTTGCTACACATAGTGTTAGGCAATAACCAAAATAAGGATCTGTATTGAAGCCGCGATTAAATTGTTTGCGTATATCAAATTGGTTAGGATAGATCCGTTTGGAAATTGGGCAAAAGTTGCAATTCAATTCAATAAATTGAGGAACAAAACTCTTTTTTGCATAGTATTGATGAAACTGAAATTTTCCACGTTTACAACGACAAGTTTCTTCAATATCTAAATAAACCCCAGAGAAATAGCCTAAGTTATTTTCTTGTTTGGCTTTTTGGTCAAATGATTTACAACAATTTTGGCAACTAAAAAAGGGTTGCTCAAAATCAACATCATCAATTTTTTTCGTATAGACGGTGGCATTTTTTAAACAAAATGGACATTCTACTAAAATAGGTTGCCGAGAAAATCTATTCAATGTGATTCCATCATCTACAAACCGTTTCATCAGAAAAAACCAACCTTATTACCTTGGAGTTCTTGCGCTAAGTTATAGGCTTGATGGTCTGAAAATTTACTCACAATATCTAAGACTTGCATAATATTGTCATAGTGATGATCACTAAAGCGTGCACCAAAGCGTTCTAAAATAGACAGTAAACGACCATCTTTAAAACTTAATGTTTTATTCGGTGTCGTAAGGGGAATAAAGGCATCTAAAATATGCTGTAAACTCTGATGGGCAATAATTTCCAAACCTGATTTTTGCGGGTGTTCAAATATTTTTTCACGGGCAAGGTTTTTTGCTCGATCAATCCCAATCTCGATATCCTCAGCACAGTATTGCAGTAACGAACCTTTTAGCTGTCCTGACAAAATTTGATAATGTTGTTTTGCGAAAGCAGTGGTTACTTCATCTACCAGCCGTTTCATGACACGACCGCGTAAGGCTGCAATTTTTTGTTGCCAAGTCATATACGGCATACTAAGTTCAGCGGGAACGCCATAATCTCCTAACAAATCAAGAAAAATAGGTTCAACTTCTTCATAGCTGAGCATATTGAGAATAATACCATCTTCTAAATCAATTAAGGCATAACAAATGTCATCAGCAGCTTCTAGTAAATACGTCAGCGGATGACGACACCAATGATACTCACCCAATTGAATTAAACCGAGTTGATCTGCAATCTGTTTAAGAATTTCTTTTTCAGCTTGATAACAGCCAAATTTAGCCCGTTTGCTTGCAGGAGTATTCCCTTGAGATTCGATGGTCTTAGAGAGCCAAGGATACTTTAAGTAAGCTCCTAACGTTGCGTAAGTAAGACGCATACCTCCATCATGAGGATGATAGTCAATTTTAGTAAGCAGTCTTAAACCTTGGGCATTACCTTCGAACTGTCGTACATCTGCTTGTTGTTCAGGGCTCAGGTCTTGTAAAAAATTTGTATGTGCAGCATCATCAAACCATTCACGAATCGCATATTCACCAGCATGCCCAAAGGGTGGATTACCAATATCATGTGCCAAACATGCAGCTTGAATAATTGCCCCTACATCTGCTGGGGAGATCCAAACGGGGAGTTCATTTTTGATTTTTTCAGCAGCGAGCATTCCCAAAGAACGGCCAATACATGACACCTCTAAAGAGTGCGTGAGCCGTGTATGAATACCATCATGTTGGGTCAGTGGATGAACTTGAGTTTTACGATTGAGTTGTCTAAAACTTTGCGAAAATATAATGCGGTCATAATCTTTATGAAATGGACTTCGTGCCTGTTCTGTACTTTGCTTTTTACTACCTAAACGAACTGTTGAAAGGAGTTCTAACCAACGCATTTGAGTCATTTATCATTATTCATTCTTTCGTTAATCGTATGATGCCAAATTTATTGAAAATGTACTAGGGGCGGGCGACATAAGTTGTCTTGGTCGGTTTATATTTGAGAAATATTTTCCCAGTATTTTTCACCCTTATATCCAAAATAATTCATAATGAAGTTATAAAAGTTGGCTTCAACACTAAACCAATCATCTCTCGCTGTAATTGGATTCACGACAGCAACAGAGCCATAATCAGGTGTTTCAGAATCAAGGCGAATTAAAAGCTGTTCACCATCATCTAAAAATTATCCAATAATACAATCGCCTGTTAATTTTTGATCTTTTCAATCCACTAAATATTGAGCAGTAAATTTTTGAATGATCTGTAAAGCAATTTATAATCTAGATAGTCCAAACATTAGGAAAATTTCCATGATTAAAGTTAATATGTTTATCCCTATAAACAATTAAAATGAATAAACATTATCCTTGTATCATTAAAAAAAGAGTAAAGCATGAATAAAAATTTCTTCTTATTAACTATGATTATTCTATTTGCAGGGTGTAGCCCAACTGATAAAAATCTATCTAATCAAAACAAAGAAATCGAAACTCAGAAAAAAAATGAAGCGAGCAAAGCTGAAATCGAAGAAAGCATTCCTGCCAAGCCTGAACCAGTAGATCAAGCTTTCGCGACTTTTGCTTTTCAAGAAACGCCAGATGGTCATCTGACAAATAATTGTATTTGGACAGATGATCCAAATGCTCAAAATAAACAGTATTGGAGTATCTTACCGAGCAGTATGTTGAATGGAAAAGCTAAATTTACAATAGAGGATCTTACACCTAGCAAGGTAAAGATTGGGCAACCAACTAAAAACTGCAACGAAGCTTATAAAAATGATACGGCAAACTACGCGTATGCGATTAATAAAAGTGGCGATTTGGTTAATGCGGTGGCCCTCAAGCTTGATCGAATGACTCAAAATGCGGATCATACCTATACAATTGATCTGAATAAAAACTCGCATCCTGAAAAAATCTATGTGTGCTATAACATGGAAAGTTTAGATGTATTTTTCATTGACTCTGCATCCCAAAACTCATATTTAGAACATATCAATGTCCGATTATCCTATGATATTGATGGTGAAATCGATCCTGAGATTTCTTGTGGGAAAGTCTTTTATCAAAAAAGCGGAATCATTGCGAAAGAAGATCCTAAAACGGCTGAGTTTCATTATACAGCTCAATAATTCAATTGTTACGAATCATGTTTAAAGACGAAAGTCAAAGTAAATCTGATATTTAAAACCAAGATTTCAGCGTTTTTTAAGTGGGATATGACTAGCTGAAATCTTGCTTTCACAGTAGAATATGCGCTCTCTTCAAGTCACATTGAGGTGGGTTGCCAAAACCTGCCCGTGGAGCCAAAAACAGCATGTTTATCGTTGCCGGTGCACCTGCACACTCTTCTTTTAAGCAAACACAACTATTAACACGCCTTGCGTCGATCAGTTCTGTTCAATCAATAGAAAGCCAATGGGTTTACCTTTTCGACCAAACGCTCAACGAGCAACAACAGCAATCTGCTTTACAGCTTTTAAACGATGGCGCATCGTTTGAAGTTCGTCAGGCTGCAAGTGACGAAGTCCAGATTTTAGTCACGCCACGTGTCGGTACAATTTCACCGTGGTCATCTAAGGCAACCGATATTTTTGCCAACTGTAATACACCTGTACACCGCTTAGAACGCGGTGTTTTGTTTACTTTAAAGGGAATTTCTGAAATTTCTGATGAAGTAAAACAAATTTTACATGACCGTATGACAGAAAGCGTTTTCAATAAAATTGATGACGCAACAGCTTTATTCTCTGAAACTGAGCCTAAACCTTTAAACTCAATTGATATTTTGGGGCAAGGTAAAGATGCACTGGTTAAAGCAAACTCTGAGTTTGGCTTTGCATTGTCAGATGAAGAAATTGATTATTTAACTGCAGCATTTAATAAGATGGGGCGTAACCCACATGACATCGAGTTGATGATGTTTGCTCAAGCAAACTCAGAACATTGTCGTCATAAAATCTTTGGTTCAGAGTGGACAATTGATGGTGAAAAACAACCATTATCATTGTTCCAAATGATTAAAAATACCTATAAAGAATCACCTACAGATGTTTTGTCAGCATATAAAGATAATGCTTCTGTAATTGTTGGTTTTGACACACAGCGTTTCTATCCGAAAAAAGATGAAGCCACGGGTCACCATATTTATAAATATAAGAGCCAAGCTGCCCACATTCTTATGAAAGTGGAAACCCACAACCATCCAACCGCAATTGCTCCATTTGCAGGTGCTGCGACAGGTTCTGGTGGTGAAATTCGTGATGAAGGTGCAACAGGCCGTGGTGGTAAACCAAAAGCAGGTTTAACAGGCTTTACGGTTTCTAACCTTAATATTCCAGGTTTTGAACAGCCTTGGGAAGAAAACTACGGTAAACCATCTCGTATGGCATCACCACTTCAGATCATGATTGATGGTCCTTTAGGCGGTGCAGCATTTAACAACGAGTTTGGTCGCCCTGCGTTAAATGGTTACTTCCGTACTTTTGAGCAAAATGTTAATGGCGAAGTAAAAGGTTTCCATAAACCGATTATGATTGCGGGTGGTTACGGAAATATTCGTCCTGACCATGTTGAAAAAGATGCAATTCAGCCCGGCGATTTACTGATTGTACTGGGTGGTCCTGCGATGCTCATTGGTTTGGGCGGTGGTGCAGCTTCTTCTGTAGATAGCGGTAAATTAGGTGAAAACCTAGATTTTGCTTCTGTACAACGTGAAAACCCAGAAATGGAGCGTCGTTGTCAGGAAGTGATTGATGCATGTTGGAGAATGGAAGACTTTAACCCGATCGTATCTGTACATGATGTGGGGGCGGGTGGTGTTTCCAATGCAATGCCTGAACTTGTGAATGATCACGAATTGGGTGCAACTCTTGATCTTCGTAAAATCCCATCGCTTGAACCAGGCATGTCACCAATGGAAATCTGGTCAAATGAAGCACAAGAACGTTATGTGCTTGCCATTAAACCAGAATCATTAGAGTTATTTGAATCGATTTGTGCCCGTGAACGTTGCCCATTTGCGGTATTGGGAGAAGCGACTGAAGCACGTCAATTGACTGTAAACGATCCATTGTTTGAAAACAAAGCAGTGGATATGCCAATGCAAGTCATGCTTGGTGGCACGCCACGTATGAGTCGTACATACGAAACGATTCAACGTAAAGGTGATGAGTTTGATGCATCTAAAGTCGATTTAAAAGATGCAATCTTCCGTGTATTGAAAAACCCGACAGTGGCTTCAAAATCATTCCTAATCACCATTGGTGACCGTTCAATCACGGGTATGGTATCGCGTGATCAGATGGTGGGCCGTTGGCAAGTTCCAGTTGCGGATGCTGCGGTAACCACAACAAGCTTACAAGGCTATACCGGTGAAGCAATGGCAATGGGTGAGCGTCCTCCTGTTGCATTGTTAAATCCTGCTGCTTCTGCACGTTTGGCCGTGGCTGAGTCCATCACCAATATCATGTGTGCCAATATTGAACAGATCAGTGATATTAAACTGTCTGCTAACTGGATGGCGGCCGCAGGTCAAAAAGGTGAAGATCAAGCATTATTCGAAGGTGTAAAAGCCATCGGTATGGAAATGTGTCCTGCATTGGGTATCGCAATTCCAGTGGGTAAAGACTCATTGTCGATGCGTACGACTTGGAATGACGAAGGCGAAGATAAATCTGTGACTTCACCAATGTCTGGTGTCATCACTGCATTTGCACCTGTGTTGGATGTTCGTAAAACATTGACACCTGAATTGAAAAATGAAGATTCAGTTCTAGTACGTATTGATTTATCTAAAGGTCAGTTCCGTTTAGGCGGTTCGATCTTTGCACAAGTGTATAAGGCAATTGGTTCTGTTACACCTGATGTTGATAACTTTGATGAGTTCAAAGCATTCTTTGCATTGGTTCAAGATTGGAATAATCGCGGTTTGATCAAGGCGTATCATGACATTGGTGATGGTGGCTTATTGGCAACTGTTGCTGAAATGATGTTTGCTTCACGTTTAGGGGTATCACTTGAAGATCAATCTACTGAAAGCTTATTTGCCGAAGAAATTGGTGCAGTATTGCAAATTTCTAAAGCAGACTGGGCAAGTTTGACAGATGAAGTTGCAACTTCAAGTTTAAAAGAAGCGATTAGCGTTGTTGGTACTGTCAATGATTCTGATAAATTGTCAGTGAACGGTTTGATACTTGATCGCGCTGAATTGCAACAAGCTTGGACTGAAGTTTCTCATCAAATTCAACGTTTACGTGATAATGTAGAAACAGCTGATTCAGAATTTGCATTAATTGGTGATAAAAATCATAAAGGTATAATTGCATTACCAACATTTGATTTAAATGAGCCTGTTGAAGCTCCTTATATCAATGAACGCCGTCCAAACATGATGATTTTACGTGAACAAGGCGTGAATGGTCATGTTGAAATGGCTGCGGCATTCGATAAAGTTGGTTTTAATACTGTTGATGTTCACATGAGTGATTTACTTTCAGGTCGTGTAGATTTAGACGACTTTGAAGGTCTGGTTGCTTGTGGTGGATTCTCTTATGGTGATGTTTTAGGTGCTGGTGGTGGTTGGGCTAAGTCTGTGCTGTTTAATCCTAAACTTCGTGATCAATTTGAGAAATTCTTTAACCGGGACAATACTTTCTCTGTAGGTATTTGTAATGGTTGTCAAATGTTGGCTCAGCTTGCGCCACTCATTCCGGGTGCAGACAACTGGCCACGTTTCCGCCGTAATACTTCAGAAGTATTTGAAGCCCGTGTTGTGAATGTGAAAGTTGAGAAATCTCCATCGATTCTTTTAGAAGGTATGGAAGGCTCTATTTTACCAATCGCTGTTGCACATGGTGAAGGTCGTGCAGAAACTTCTGCTGAAAACTTTGCTGCGTTAAATGCAGGTAATCAAGTGATTTTACGCTATGTAGACAGCTTGGGTAATGCGACTCAACAATATCCACTGAACCCAAATGGCTCTCCTGAAGCAATTTCTGGGGTGACTTCAAAAGATGGTCGTGCAACGATTATGATGCCGCATCCTGAACGTAATTTCCGTGCAATTCAGCATTCTTGGAAGCCTGAAGAGTGGACGGAAGATGGTGCATGGTTACGTATGTTCCGTAATGCGCGTAAGTTTATTGGTTAATTAAATCCTAGACCAATGAATTGTAAAAGCCCCGTAAGGGGCTTTTTTAATCTATGATGGTTGAAAATATTGAATACTTACTAAAAATGAAAAAAAGATTATTGGATGTGACAAGAGTTATTTTGGATAAGTTTAGCAATCGCTATCATGATTATTATGGCTTTTGGGTATAGGCGTACTGTATACGCATGCAAGACATTTAAATACCTTTAGTTTTACTTTTAGATTATTGAATCAGCACCATGACATTAACGATAATTTTTTAGAGAAAGTCCATCAAAGATTTTCTAAATATTTAGTTGATTACTTAAGTGTCCATCATAAATTTCTGACTGATTTAAGTTTAGCCATGGTTAAAATTGACTTCGATCACGGTCATCTTTTAAAGCCCTCGACGTTATATGGGAATTATTTTTGTGTGCAAGTCGAGTTGATAGATCAAAAAGGTCAGCGTTTTTTTGCTGAATCGGATGGTTATTGTTTTCCTCATATTGAGTGGATTCAACAAAGAAAATTGATTAACTCATTGTCATTCGGAAAAAAATTTTACTGGGAAGCCTCGAATGAACATCAATGAAGGTATTGGAAATTTGTTACACTTTTAGGGTTGGTTTATTTTTTGCATGTTATAAATTGTCTATTAAAAGACCGATGTTTTGCCCCAAAGATGTTCCATGATGTAGCAAGAATGAGGTGATAAAATGATAAGAACAGTCAATTATTCAACAGCAGATAAGGTCATCCTTCGCCAAAAAGGCTGGAAATGGTTTAGTGTTATTTTAGCTATACAAATGCTGATTATTCTCAGTGCATATTTAATCGCGTAGCTAACGAAATGAGTACGTTCTCTGATTGAGAGTTTTTAGTTGCTAATGACAAAAGGCACTTTATTGTGGTTTTTATCTCTGATAAAGATATGTTCATGAGATAAACACAAGAGCAAGCTATTTGCATGTTTACTGCAAATAGCACTTTCTATTCATTTTGATTTAGATGGTTTTTCTGTTGCTTGTGCTTCTCGTTCAGCAGCTTCTGCAGCATCAGCGGCTGCAGCCGCCGCATCTGAAGCAGCTGTACTTGTTGATATGTCAAAATCAACATTTTCAGCTTCCAAAGCTGCTTCCTGTATAGCATCAATAGATACAATTCCAGCCTCTGCGCCACTAGAAATATATTCAGAAGATTGTGCTACATCATCGTTTTTAGCATGTGCTTGACTTAAAAATATGTTTGATAGCATGACTGCAATTAAATAGCTGTTTCTCATTGGTCTTTCTTCTATGAAATCTAAAATATAAAGGTAACTATTTAATAATTTAAAGTAAATATAAGCCGCCTTATTTGGATAGCTTATATGGGAATACAAAAATGTCAGATGATGAAAATAAAAAAAATTATTAATATGAGAGAATTGATTTAGAAAAATCAAAATTTTTTTAAATAGATGAGATCATGAAAAGAAGCATATTTCTAGTACCAATACTGATTTCTTTAACTAGCTGTTATCCAATATATAAAACACAGAAGCCTCAAGTGACTGTGACTGTTGTAAATGAGCAGGGAGTAGCAATTCCTGATGTAAAAATCGTGTTAGTAACATCAGTACATCCTGCAAAAATAGATGATCAATATGATGAAAAATTCACAAATAAATTGGGGATAGTGAATTTTGAAAAACAGGCCGAATGGAAAGTTGAAAGCTTAGTAATTCATGGGGTGCAAGTTTATGATTGGAATTTATGCCTTGAAAAAGATGGTTATATCATCCAAGAATTTGTCAAAGTAGGTAAAAAAGCGCAGATTAAAATCATTTTAAAGAAGGGTAAAACGCCATTAAAACAGTATCTTGATCAATGCTAGAAAGTTAATTATTCTGCATATCATATATTCAATCTTTTGGAGCGATTAGTGGAATTGAAAGTAGTCTAAAAGGTAGGTAATCTCAGTCAAGCATGTACAAAAAACCACCCGAAGGTGGTTTTTCTGATCTTAAAAAATTAATGTGTGGCATCAAAATTATAAGATTTTTGTTTCTCAGTATCGAATTTGCCTTCCCATTTACTAATTACAAGAACAGCAAGTGCATTACCAATCACATTTAATACAGTACGAGCCATATCTAAAATACGGTCAATACCCGCAATAAATGCTAAGCCTTCTAGTGGGATACCCACGCTGCCTAAAGTTGCCAATAGAACCACGAAAGACACACCAGGAACGCCTGCGATACCCTTAGAGGTAATCATCAGGGTCAAGACCAAAACAAGCTGTTGAGTGATGGTTAAATCAATACCGTAAAGTTGTGCAATAAAGATAGCAGCAATACTTTGATAGAGTGTTGAACCATCTAAGTTAAATGAATAACCGATAGGAACAACAAAACTGGTAATTGATTTTGGCGCACCATAAGCTTCCATTTTTTCCATCATACGTGGTAAAACGGTTTCAGAGCTTGCAGTGGAGTAAGCAAGAATAAGTTCATCTTTTAAGATTTTGATAATTGTCCAGATACTAAAACCACAGAATCTAGCCACAAAACCAAGCACAATAAAGATAAAGAACAGGATTGCCCCATAAACTAAAACAGCAAGTTTAATTAATGGTAATAATGAACTAAAACCAAAGTTTGCTACAGTCGCAGCGATCAAGCCGAATACACCAAATGGTGCAAACATCATGATCATGTGAGTTACTTTGAACATTGTTTCAGAAACAGCTTTTAACACGTCAATCAACGGTTGCTTGGTTTCTTTAGACAATGAACCTAGACCAATACCGAAAATGACTGCAAAGAAAATAATCGGCAACATGTGCCCATCACCCATTGCAGCAAAAATATTCGGTGGGATAAGTGAAAGAACAGTATTTACTAAGCCATGAGCTTCATGGCTGACTTCCTGTGTCGTTTCTTTATATTGCGAAATATCAGAGGTTGTCAGTGTAGACATATCAATGCCTGCACCAGGTTGGAATACATTGGCAGCAACTAAGCCTACAATAATTGCAACTGTCGTAATAATCTCAAAATAAACAATGGTTTTAAAGCCAAGTTTACCGACACTTTTACTGTCACCCGCATTGGCAATTCCTAAAATCAGCATGGAAAGCACAAGTGGAATTACAATCATTTTGATCAGATTGATGAAAATCTTACCCAATGGTTGTAAAAAGTTTGCAATGATGTCACCGCGAATTTCAGGTGCGTTGTGCAAAAAAGCACCAACAAGAATACCTAAGAAGAGCGCAATAACAATTTGCCAAGCAAGGCTAATTCTCATTTTCTTCATACTGAGCCCTTAAAATTCAGATTTTGGCGAAAAGGAAAACTCTATCAAAAAAACACAAAAGAAATCCCGCTAAAGCATGTGGGCGCCTTAGGGTGGGAGATTCTGAGTATTCAGAGTATTTCGAAAATGGCCTATTCTGACGCTATTTGCGTCAGCAGTACTAACTTTTTTATCAAAAATGCGTTCAAATGATTAAAAATAGTTCAGTTTGATTAAAGGATTCGATTTTATTGTTAATTTTAATTCATTATATAAATTAAATTTCACACAACTATTTTTATTTTTTATATGTTTGCATTAGGCGTATATATGCCCATATCATCAAAATTCCTGTTAAGCATACGAGATAAATTAACTTTGGAATAACCACCTGAATCGGCACACCCATTTGATTTAACTGAATAAATAAATTAATTCCTTGAGTGGATGGGAAGAGATGAGCAAAATACTGCATCCAAGTTGGCATTGCTTGCAAGGGCCAAGCTGCACCTGACAGTAAAAACAATGGAATTGAGGTGAAAACGATCAGATGTCCAGCACGTTCTGAAATATCTAGATAGCTGGCTAAAAGCATTGCCATTGCAATCACGCAACTAATAAAAATCGGAACGGAAAACAACATGCCCCAAAAATTGCCGCCTCTCGGATAGTCATTGATCCAGTAAGTGAAACCAAATAGATAATAGCAGCCGAGGCAACCAATCGTGAGTGCTGCTAAATAGATTCCCAAAAACTCAGTAGTTGTGGCTCGCCATCGTCTTTCACGATACCCCGCAATCAACATGCACAATCCTAGAACAATAGTCTGGTGAATGATCAGAGGCGCAATTGCAGGAAAGATATAACTGCCATATCCTGAAAGTGTGTTAAACAGCGGAATTTGATGGATCGGAAGCGCGACTTGGAAATGTGAAATTTTGCCAAACCTTTCGGCTTGTTCTGCAACGGCATTTTCAATTGCAGTGGCTAAGCCTAAACCAATCTGTTTGGTTTTAAGAAAATAAGCACTACTGAGATATAGACCAATACCACCAGCCTCACCTCGAACCACACTATTGGATAGGTTCTCAGGTAATAACAAAATACCATCGGCTTTTTGCTCTTGAACCATCCGTTTTGCTTGTTCAAAATTTCCAGTGATTTCAGTAATTTTTATATTGGGACTTTTGGCAACTTCAGTAATGATGGTATTGCTCAGATAGCTTTGTTCTTCATCAACAATAATAATCGGCAAACTTTCAGCAGTTTGCGCTTTATAGGCTGTAGGATAAAAAATGCTATAAAAAAATACTGAAAGCACCATAGTGGTCAAAATAGACGAGTTTTTCCCAATATTTTTAAAAGTGTCTACATAGTATCGAGCGAGCTCTTTAAAGAATTTAATCATGTTTTACTCCCCTTAAATTTTTATTGAGGAGTAAACTTGATAATGCAAAATAGAAAATACAATATGCAGCAAGGATGGCTAAAGGAACCATCGAAATAAAACTAGGACTGCCAACAACCCATTGCTCAGTTTGTAATTTCGCATAAGGTGTATAGGGAATAATGTTGGCCCAAAATTTGGTAAAAATTGGTGCATTATTTAAGGGAAGCGTGACACCTGCAAAACTTAGCGAAGAGCCACCATAGACTGCAATAAATCCAAAAGTTTTAGATAAATTTTTAGTTGCGAGAACGACGCTACTACTGATCAGTGCATAGGCTGAATAAAGTAAGAACTGTCCAAGTAAAATCATCCATAGACTACCAGCAATGAACCAACCTCGGATTACCACCAGCCAAAACAGCCATACCCAAGTCCAAAAACAGAAAATTAACACATAGACCATATTTTTTGCCAGAAGTGCATTTAATACAGATTTGTCTTGAACCCATTGATTTAAGGTACCGTATTTCAATTCTTGACCCACTGCAAAAGCCACACAACAACACAGCAATAAGTGCAAAATTGCTGGAATCATAAAGGGTTCTAAATAGAACTCATAACTGAGATTGGGATTGAACAGGGGAGAAATTTTTATATTTGCTGTGGAAAGTTCAGCATAAGGAATTTTATTTTCAAAATATGAATTCTTTGCAAAATCAGCAATCGCTTCAACTGTAGAGAGAAGCATCGCTGAAGAAATCCCATTGCCAATACTAAAATAAGACTGATTAAAAGCAATACTGATCTGTGAATCTTGTGCTTGAACCAGACGTTGTTCAGCACCTGCTGGAATATGCACATATCCCCAAATCTTGGTCTGATTGAGCAGATACTCAACTTCATTGGGATTATCTGATACAGTGTAGATTGAAACCGTATGATTATGACTAAGATACTTTTCTATATTGCGACTAAGTTCACTTTGATCTTGATCAATAATTGCAATCGGTAAATGTTCAGCTTTTCCTGCATAAAACATACTACTGAATAAAATAATCACAAAGAGCGGGGCAAGTGTGACTAAGCATAAATCCCATTTATGCTTGAGCAAATATTGAAGCTCTCTTAACATGCCCGTCCACATGCTTATTGGCTCTCTTTTAATTTAAAGATCACACTCATGCCTACTTTTAATTCAGGTACGGCTTCAGCGGGTGTAAGCTTAACTTTAAAACTACGAATATCATAACCACCTGTCTGACGTGTGGTTTTAATGGTTGCAAACTCACCTTCAGCATCTATATTTTTGATGTTAAATGACACTGTTTTATTGAGTGCGGGTATAAAACCATCTAAGCTTTTTGCTTGATAAACTTGGGTGTATTGATCTTCACGGACATTTAAACTGACCCAATTTTCTTCATCTTGAATAATACTCACAACAGGAACACCAATAGCCACCAGTTCTGAGGGTTTACCGTAAGTTTTAGATACAGTGCCGTTTACAGGAGAGTATAGTTTGGTTTCTGCATCTAAAGCATTGGCTTCCGCAACAGCGGCTTTCGCGATCTCGACTTGTGCATCAGCCCCAGATTTTTGTTCAGCGGTACTGCCGCGTTTTGCACGTGCATATTGCTGATAAGCAGCTTCACTCATTTGAGTGGCTGATTGTGCAGCGGCATGCATTTCATCACGTCGTTGACGCGAGATAACCCCTTGTGCAAACAGGTTAGCCCCACGTTGGTAGGTCATTTTTGCAAGATTTTCTTGCGCTTTTACACTTTGCCAATTGGCATATAAGGTATCAATATTTTCTTGTTGAGAACCTCTGTCTGCTGTCGATTGTAAGGCTAAGGCGGATTGTAAACTTGCCAGGGCTTGTTGTTTTTTTGCAGCAATTTCTGGACTACTTAGAGTAACTAACAGTTGTCCTTTTTTAATTTTTTGACCATCGCTGACAAAGATGCCTTCTATCCGACTCGGAACTTTAGTGCTGACATGTAATGTTTCAGCTTCAACACGTCCTTGAACATCTACTGTTTTAGGCTGATAACTTTTCCATAGACCAAACGCAATCAATCCCAATAATAGAATAAAAATTATTGCGCCAATGACCAGAATAGTTTTCTTTTTAGAAGGTTTTTGATCGTTATCGATGTTTGTCGCAGCACTTTGTTCCTGTGCCGAATCTTTGATTGGTGTGTCTTTTTCAGATTCAATTTGGTCGGCTGTAGGTTGTTGCGCTACAGTTGCATCAGATAAAGCGGTCGGATCTGTATTGTTTTGTGTATTCATTTCTGGATGAACTAAATTTTCATTTAATGAAATATCTGAGTTTGCATCAGCTTGCGAAGTTGAAGATGAATCATTTTGTCCATTGTGATGGTCATGCTGTTTTGTCATTTTATGCTCCATCTTAACGAATATAATCTGTATTAGTTTGATTGACGTAGTCTTTGAATTGTTCAATAGAACCATGGCTTTGTAGCAAAGTTGCTAGGGAGAGCACGTATTTATAGGCATTGAGTGCTTTTTCGGTTTTGAGTAGGCTGAGTTGATTCTGTGCATCGATGACTTGAGTGGCGGTGCCCATATCTTCTTTAAATGATAATTGTTGAATTCTTAAATTCTCTAACACTGCTTGTTCATTTTGTTGTAGTAATTGATTGGACTGCTGTGCTGTGGCGAGCTCACTATAGGATTTGTAGATAATATTCTCAATCTCTTGTTGGGTGCGCGCTGTCATAAGCTCTGTTGCATATCTCTGTAATTCAGCGGCTTGGACATTTTTGTTCTTATCAATCCCTGAAAATAGGTTGTAGCGAGCAGCAACACCCACAATCCAATTTTGGTTTTGATCTAAACTATATTCTCCAAACGCAAAAAGGGTTGGTTTTTTTGCGGCGCTCTGGATTTTGACATTCTGATTGGCAAGCTGTGTATCCATTTGCATTTTTCGAACTAGGCTTGAAGTTTCAGGATAAGAAGCAAGGAGTTGGTTGAGTGATTGGCTTTGCTGACGATTGACAAATAAAGGTGTCGTCAATTGATCAATTTTGGATTTATGCAATAAATTTTGAAGTTGGAACTGACTGGCTTGTAAATTTGCCGAAGCATTTTGTTCTGAACGCTGGGCATTATTGCGCGCAACTTCAAATTGCATGCGTTGTCCTTTGCTAATAAATCCCTGTTTTTCAAGTTTGAGTGAATTGTCATAGTGTTGTTGCATTGCACTCAGATTGAATTGACTGGCATTGAATAGCTGTTGTTGTAATTGCACATTAAAATACGCCTGAATCACTTCAAAACGTTGTGTATCTTGCTGTTGTTTAGCATCGAGTTGACTACGTTCAACTTTTAAATTGGCAATCTGCTTTGTTGTCGATGTAATCCCGCCAGTATAAATTGGCATCATCACAGAAACTGTAGGGCGAACAACTTGATCTTCAAGGACAACATTGGCTGTATCTGGAATTAAGCCAATACCACTATGAATTCCTTGGTTTAGTCCTTGTTTTAAAGGATCTGTGATATTCGATGGAATGTTCTGTTCAGATTGCCATTGATCAACCCGATCATTCACCCCTTGTGAAAGCGTCTGTTCCAGATTATTTTTGACCCCATTTAGTGGAATATCTGTTTCAGTATGAAACTTATAGGCACGTACGTTTAAATCGATGCGAGGTAGACCAATATTTTTGACGGCTTCTGCTTGAAGTTTAGAAGCTTGATTGAGTGCTTGATTGGCTTGGGTGGTATAAGAGTTTTCAAGTAAATATTGTTCTGCTTGTACATAGCTTAGATTTTCAGCAAACGTGACGGATACAAAGGCCGTATTTAAGGCTGCAAAGCTGCTTACTTGTATCAATTTTGATAATGCTTTAAGTGAATAGCAAGTTCTAAATTTCATCTGAAAAATCATCAGCATTTGTTTAAATTTGAGACTATTCTAACCTTGAATGACTAGAATAAATAATCTAAATGTATACTTTAATATGTGTGGTTTTTGTAGTTTCGATAATGAGTATAGATGTGATTAAATTATAATCAAAACCATGATAATTCAATCAATAAATTGAATCTCAAAATAGATCTAAGGAAAAAAAATGGCAAGAATTACCGTTGAGTCTGTGGTGACAGCACCAATCGAATTAGTTTGGGATATTTATAATAATCCAGAGGATATACAACAATGGAATACCGCTTCAGCAGATTGGCACACAGTCAATTCTAAAAATGATCTACGTGTGGATGGTCAATTTTCAAATCGTATGGAAGCTAAAGATGGCAGTATGGGCTTTGATTTTTCGGGTACATATACTGAAATTATTCCCCTTAAAAAATTGCTTATTCTTTTGGCGAACGAAATGCTGAAGTTCACTTTGAACAGAAAAATGATGCTGTTGTGGTGAGGATTAGTTTTGATCCTGAAACGGTATATCCAATTGAACAACAGCAAGCAGGTTGGCAAGCAATTTTAGATAATTTTGCACGCTATGTAGAAAATAAAAGCTAGTTCTGCACAAACGTACAATACAAAATATTTCCACAGACTTACTTTGATCTTTTGAAATTCGTCTAGATCAAAGTTGAGTGTTGTTGTGGAAATCTTTCTTTATACCTTGAGTGTGATGTATAGCCCTGGTCCTGTAAATTTCATTGGATTGAATTCAGGACTGCTTGGGCAGCTTAAACAATCCATTGGTTTTTTCATTGGGGTGGGTTGTGCAATGTTATTTCTATTTTTGACCTTGGGCTATGTTGGTGAGGCTGTTATTCCTCACAATTGGCTAGACTATATTTCTTTGGTCGGGGCGGTATATACCTTTTATATCGCTGTTAAAATGTTGACAGTATATTTAGAAACAACTGAAAAAGCCGAATACCAACTGACTTTCTTAAATGGTTTCTTAATTCAATTATTTAATCCTAAAGGAATTCTGGTGATTTTACCCGTCACGACAATTATGTATCCTGCGGCTAAAATTACTGGCGTGATGATTTTCGTTGTATCTTTAATCATTTCTATTGGTGCTGCTGGAGCGCCGTTCGTATATGCTTTGGCGGGTAAATTTTTAGGGGATAAAATTTCTGATCCTAAATGGTTTAATTATTTAAATAAAATTATGGCAATCATGCTGATTATTACAGGACTTGGAATGCTTCGAGATTTTATTATAGGAATGCATTTGTTGTGATAAATCAAAATCTTGAACTGAATCTGTATGTGTTTTACACCTAAGGCAAATGATTGATCTTTTTCCAATGCGCAGGGCTGAGTCCAAATGCTTGTTTAAAATGTCGAGTCATATGGCTTTGATCATAAAAGCCTGCATCTGTTGCAGCTGCAACTAAAGAAGCCCCTTTGATTAAATTGATTTTAACTTTTTCCAGCCTGCGCATGGTTAAATAACGATGTGGGCTGGTTCCAAACAATAAACGGAAGTCGCGTGATAAACTCCACCGGTCGCGACCAATATTTTTTTCTAAATCATCCAAACTGATATTTCGTTCAGATAATGTATGAATAAATTCTCTGGCTTTTTCTGCTGCACGATAATCAAAACTTAGCCGTTGTGATAATGGTTGAAAAGAAATTTCATTTAAAGCCATGGCCAGATCATACAGCGCATCTTCTTCTTCCAAAACTTCCATATGATTTTCAATACTTTGTAGAAAAGTATTGGTGGCTTTAAATAATCGAGGATCTGTGCTAATCCCATGTTCGATAAAGGGTAGAGGTTTACCCTTTAAAATAGATTGAATTTTTGCAGGTTCTATATACACCATACGATAGCGGAAACCTTCTTGTGTACCTGATTCGCCATCATGTTTTTCATCAGGATGCAGCACCATCGTCATACCTTGCTGGCTATGTTGCATGACACCTTGATAATGAAAACTTTGAACGCCTGAAAGGGTGCGACCAATGGCATAGGTATCATGCCGATGCGGCTCATAGGCATGATCATTAAAAAATGCTTCGATACGTTCAAATCGATCTGTTTCCGATGCTGTCCGAATCCAATCCTGATGATTTGAGGCTGGCATTTACCATCTACCAATGAATAAAGTTTAAGCTGGATAAATTATAACTGAGTTAAGCTTATAAATTGAGTTTTTATCCGTATATGGATATGAGCAACGGATATTCTAGCCTTGTGCAGTCAGCTATAAAATCAGAGTGGCAATAAATCATTGTTTCAGGATGATGATTAAAATATCAATGCGCAGTCTAGCTACAATATTTTGCTTCTCTAATTGTCTATAGTTAATTGAATTATCAACTCTAAATCTTTAAACATATTGAAATATTGACTGACAAAGCTACTGCAAGAAAGGTCGATTTGTGGTTAAATGCGCCTATTTCATTCGTTTCACTTTTAAAAAGGGAAAAATCATGCGCGCGTACAATTTCTGTGCTGGTCCTGCTGCATTACCTACTGCCGTTTTAGAAAAAGCTCAGGCTGAGTTATTGGATTGGCATGGTAAAGGCTTATCCATCATGGAAATGAGCCATCGTAGCAAAGACTATGTGGCTGTCGCTGAAAAAGCAGAAGCTGATTTACGTAAATTGATGAACATTCCAGAGAATTATAAAGTATTGTTCTTACAAGGTGGTGCATCACTTCAGTTTTCTGCAATTCCGCTCAATTTATTGGGTAAAAATTCCAAAGCTGATTATATCCATACGGGAATTTGGTCAGAAAAAGCCACTAAAGAAGCGCAACGCTACGGCGATATCAATATCGTTGAGGCGGCAACAAGCATAAATGGAAAGCTTGCAATTTCTGAGCAAAGTACCTGGAACTTGTCAGACGACGCGGCTTATGTCCATTATGCTGAAAATGAAACAATTGGCGGTATTCAATTTGCCAATATTCCAGAAACAGATAAACCTTTAGTCTCTGATTTTTCATCAAGTATTTTATCTGCGCCACTAGATGTATCTAAGTTTGGTTTGATCTATGCTGGAGCGCAAAAGAATATTGGTCCTGCAGGTTTAACCCTTGTGATCGTGCGTGATGATTTATTGGATCAAGCAAAACCTGAAATTCCAAGCTTGTTAAAATATGGTTCGCAAGCGAAGAATGATTCTATGGTGAATACACCCGCTACTTATGCTTGGTATTTGTCTGGTTTGGTTTTTGAATGGTTGCTTGAGCAGGGCGGTGTAAACGCAATGTATAGAACCAACCTTGAAAAATCTAAATTACTATATGGTTATATTGATTCTAGTGATTTTTATAACAATCCGATCGCACTTCCAAACCGTTCAATCATGAATGTGCCGTTTACTTTGGCAGATGAAGCGCTGGATAAATTATTCTTGAAAGAAGCTGAAGAAAATCATTTACTCAATCTTGCCGGCCATCGTTCAGTAGGCGGTATGCGAGCTAGTATTTATAACGCTGTACCTGTAGAAGGTGTACAAGCGCTTGTCAACTTTATGGATGACTTTGCTCAACGTAATGGCTAATCATACTTCAAAACATTTAAATGTTTTGTTGTGCGATCAGAACCTTAATTTCCCCCCCTTGATTGAGTAAACAGAGGAGGAGGGAATTAAAGCCCTAGACTTAAAAAAAATCCCTCCAGAGTGAGGGATTTTTTTATGAGATAAATGCGGTAAAACATTAAGTCGTCGGGAATATGCCTAATATATGGATCATCATTGCAGCTAAAAACATACCTAGAACAAAAAAGCAGCAGGCTCCTTTATCCAAGCGTAAGTGAAAACCACTCACTTGATTGATTAGACTAGTCGATTGTTCAGGTATAATTTTCATTACTGAGCCTAGATTTTTAAATTATTGTTTAAATCCTATTGGTTCGTCGTATTTTTAACATAATTGACTGGTTAAATAAAGTGCTAAATTACATTATTAATATGTTGAGGTATTTATTATCTCGCGATCAATAAAAATATTATGAATTTATAATTATGATTTTGTGGGTACATTGTGGATAACTTGCCTATTTTTTAGTCTTTATATGAAAAATAATCCGAATTAAGTATAAAAATAGAGTCTATTTTTTAACAAGATCATGATATTTATTGGTTTAATTTTTATGTTTAAGCTTCTGTTTTTAAATTTATTTTCTGGGGATTCTTTAAATAGGGGGAATGTATTTATTATTTAAATAAACAGTCAATATTCTTCAGCTTAAATAGTTTTAAACAGACCTGATTATTTGATTTTGAATTTAAACTGTGGATAAGTAGTAAATTTGAATTCAAAAACATAAAAAATGCAGGGATGTATTTAGATATAATAGAAATGTTACAAAACATGTAATAAAAAAGCATGATGGGTTTTCCATCATGCTGATCAATCTGTTTTTGAATCAAGCAGCTGAATAAATGTTTGCTTGAATCCAAATATTGCCACGAATATATTGTCCAATTTCAAAATCTTTGAAAGCAGGATCTTTAGTTGCAATACGGACTAAGATTGCTGGTTGGTTCTCTTCAAGAATTAAAGTGACATCATAAAGTGTGTAGTTTTGTTGCATAAATTGCATTTCAGTTTTGCCAACAACTTTTCCTTGAAACCAAGCTTCATCCTCTTGTCCTAAAGTTTCTCCGTATAGGTATGCCACCATTTTAGAAAAATCAACAGTAACAGGAGCTTTGTCATCTTCTGACTTCGCTTCCCATGCATCAATTTGTTCTTGAAGATTTTCAGGCGTAATACCATTATTTTGTGAAAGGATATCGTTTAATGCACGGTGGTGTTTGATTGAAGCAGGATCATCAACAATGATTTGTTCATGGTCTGAAACTTTTTCGAGCTCATAAGCCCATGCATTCAGTTGAACTTTATACTGTTGATCTTGAGAATATTGGTGTCCATTTACACTGTATAAACTGTCAAATGCATAGACCACACTATTTTCACCTACTTTTAAGCTAAGCACTGCTTGAGTGTTGGTTTTGCAGGTAATGATACGGTCGATAGAAGCATTTAATTGATACGGACTTTCAAAACTGGGGAAAGCCGTTTTTACAGCTTTAGGTTTGTTATTCTCAACATCAATCACTTGACAGAGCTGTACAGAAGAACCGTTTGGACCTTGGATTAACCAAGTTGATACATCCATATCACATTCTTTTGAACAAAGCCCCATGGGCATCACTGGTGCATCCAAAGCCAAACCTAACCATTTGGGTACTTCGGACGTTGGGTTTTCTGTCAATAGACTCCAATGTTCGACATGGCTACCAAAATTCTGATCTTCTATGATAATTGTTTCAGGTCTGTTTTGATTGTTCATTTTCACGATTTTAAATGCCTCTCTTATGCTATTAAATCGAGGATGATTGCTAGATTTCAAGTCCTGAAATGTAAAATCATAAGAAAAACCAGAATATTAAACTCAATTGCCATCAACCACGCCTTAAATTGTACTTTTAATCACCAAAATACAGATGAAAAGTTTGATTGGATTTCGAAGTCGTTAAAGATTTGCGCAATAAATAAAAGAATATGCATAGGACAGCGTAACGGCATTTTGCTAAAATGTTTAAAAATCTTTATCAGAGATGTTGTGTGCTGCCATTTAAACTTTGGGTCGATGCAGATGCTTTACCTAAAATTCTTCGTGAAGTGATCTTACGTGCATCAGACCGTTATCAATTAGAAGTTACTTTTGTTGCAAACCAGCCTGTGGGTATTACACCGTCTGTACGGATCAACTCAATTCAAGCAATGTCGGGTGCAGATCAAGCTGATCAAGAAATTGTTGATCGTATGAGTGAGCATGATATTGTGATTACTCAGGATATTCCTTTGGCAGCACAGGTCATTGAAAAGGGTGGTGTAGCAATTCACCCACGTGGAGAGGTTTATACATCAGCCAATGTCAAAGCTCGTTTACATTTGCGTGATTTTATGGATACCTTGCGTGGTGCTGGTGTACAAACGGGTGGGCCGCCACCGATTTCTGAGCGTGATAAACGTGAGTTTTCGAGTAGCTTAGACCAGACGATTCTCAAGCAGAAACGTAAGACTTCGATATAAGTCTAATGCTTGATTTAAAAATCATCTGCAACTGAATTTTTTCGACCTTTTGAATTAATCGAACTTGCTTTTCAATAGATATTTATATCAATAGAGCTTCCCGTTGCTTGATTAAGATTTAATTGAATTTGCAAAGATCAATGTAAAATTCATTTTTGAATCCAACAATTTAATTCACACCCAGCAGTCATTTAGGAATCTATATGCCCTCTAAATCCAACCTGATGACGACCTATATTTTATTGGTCTTCATTTGGGCAAGTACGCCTTTGGCAATTGTATGGAGTGTGGCAGATTTACATATGATGTGGGCTTTGGTTTTGCGGTTTTTTATCGCCTTGCCGATTGCTTTATTTTTGTTGCTGATTTTAAAAGTTAAATTACCGTGTAATAAAATTGCTTTACATAGTTATTTAGCTGGTTCATTTAGTCTGATTGGTTCACAAATTTTTACCTATGCCGCAACCAGTTATTTAAGTTCAGGTATTATTGCTTTGATGTTTGGATTAGCCCCGATTATGGCAGGACTTATTGGTCGTTTTGGCTTTGGTCAGAGATTACATGGGATTCAATGGCTTGGCATGCTGCTTGCTGTTGTCGGTTTAGCCATTATTTGTACCAGTAGCGGGGCCAGCCAACATGTGCATCCCGTTGGAATTATGCTGATGTTGATGAGTGTATTTACTTATGCTTTTTCCATCTTTTGGGTAAAAAAAGTGAATGCAGATGTCATGCCAATGGCGCAAGCAACAGGTTCAATCTTGGTTTCTACGTTGGCTGCAATGTGTATTATTCCTTTTATTTGGCAGTATGCGCCTACGCATATTCCAGAAACTAAATCACTATTGGCATTGATTTATACCGTATTTATGGCTTCATTGCTGGCGATGTTTTGTTATTTTAAATTGGTTCAAAATATTAAAGCCACAACTTTATCATTGACTACAGTGATGACCCCAATGATTGCCATGTTTTTAGGCGCGATGCTCAATAATGAAAAACCAACTATGAATGTGTTTATCGGCGCGGCAGTTTTGATTTTCGGGTTATTTTTATACTTCTACAAAGATTTTAAAGCACGTCAATTGCTAGCCAAAAAGATTAAAAATTAGCATCGATTTTTTCTTTAGATTTTATGCTAAGTGATTAACCTTCAACTAAGCTTAGATTCAGGCTTTTGCATAGTTTATTTGTACAGCTCATTGAAGCTATGTAGATGCTTTTTAAAGAAGATGTGTTTTTAATTTTTTAAAATGTTAATCGATGCTTACAGATTGATGAAAGCCAATATATAGCCAACTTATCAAAAAACTTAAACACAAGAATATAATTTCCCTCAAATAATATTTTAAATTAAATCAACTACATGGCGGATAAGTTATTTGGTTATAAAAAGTTGGCAATGCCACACATTTCGTAGGGGGATGCCAAACTTTGCGCTGCAAACAAAACTCTGCTTTATTTTTGCTCATGTAGAGCGAGGGGGACGTCCTCTACCCCCGCCTAATGGCGGCTTCTCTGTCGCCTCACGGTAGGATCACCATCTTTGATTCAAAAATACAAAAAATGAATTGATAACCAGCAGTTCCATAAAGCGCATACAAAAAGATAGGCTTCATTTATGATCAGGAATTTGATGAAAATCACTTATATGAATAATTAGTTAGTTTGACGATAATTATGGTGAATAAACCAATTTGTATAAAAAAGTATATTTATTTCATTATTTTAGATAAAAGCAATCATGATAATAATTGAAGATATTGAGATAAAAGAATAAAGATAAATGGCATAGGATAAAAATAATATTCAAGATGAGTTGAAGAGAAATGACTAAGCAGATCCGCTTTAATGCCTTTGAAATGAATTGTATTGCACATCAATCTCCTGGTTTATGGCGTCATCCTTCAGATCGCTCAACAGAATATAAAGATATTGAATATTGGACTGACCTCGCTAAAATCTTGGAAAACGGGCTATTTGATGGCATTTTTATTGCCGATGTACTTGGGATATATGATGTTTACCACCAAAGTGCAGAACATGCATTGACTGGTGCAGTGCAAGTCCCAGTCAATGATCCTTTGCAAATTATCCCAGCGATGGCTGCGGTGACCCGACATTTAGGTTTTGGTGTGACAACATCAATATCTTTTGAACATCCTTATCCTTTTGCGCGAAGAATCAGTACATTAGATCATCTCACCAAAGGTCGAGTGGGGTGGAATATTGTCACCTCCTATTTGGAAAGTGGTTCTAAAAACTTAGGACTAAATACGCAATTAAATCATGATGATCGCTATGATATTGCCGATGAGTATTTAGAGGTGCTATATAAGTTGTGGGAAGGATCTTGGGAAAATGATGCGGTTTTAAGAGATAAACAGGCTGGAATCTTTGCAGATCATACAAAAGTGCATCCCATTTTACATGAAGGGAAATACTTTAAAGTTCCTGGTATTCATATTTGTGAACCTTCACCACAGCGCACACCTGTACTCTATCAAGCAGGTGCTTCTGCTCGAGGGCAAACATTTGCAAGCCAAAATGCTGAATGTATTTTTATTGCACCACCATCAAAAATAGCAGCCAAGAAAATTGTTCAAAGTATTCGTGAAAAATTAAAACAGGAAGGACGTGACCCTTATTCTGTTAAAATTTACACCTTATTGTCAATTGTAACTGATGAAACGGATAAAAGAGCTCAGGAAAAATTTAAAGAATATCAGTCGTATGGAAGTTATAACGGTGCTTTGACCTTAGTGTCTGGTTGGTCTGGTGTAGATTTTTCACAGTATCAACCTCATGATAAGGTTGAGTATATTGAAACCAATGCGATTCAATCGATGTTAGATGCTTATGTCAATGCGGACCCTAACCGTATTTGGACAATTGAAGAAATTGCCCATTGGAATAGTGTGGGGGGAAATGGTCCTGTGTTGGTCGGTTCAGCACAAACGGTTGCTGATGAGTTACAACAATGGGCAGAAGATACAGATGTTGATGGCTTTAATTTAGCCTATATTTTGGCACATCAAACTTTTATAGATATTGTAGATTTTATTGTACCTGAGCTACAACGTCGTGGTGCTTATCAAACAGAATATCGTCAGGGTACTTTACGAGAAAAACTATTTGAACAAGGTGCTTATTTATCAAAGAATCATCGAGGCTCACAATATCGCAAAGCGAATACGGATAGATTGGCACAAGCCAGTTAATCTTAAAATTATACTCTGAGATAAAATATTAATTCATCTGATTGTGGAGCATACATTGCCATTATCTAGCAATATGAGTTGTATTGATTGATATTGTTTTAATATTGATCTTTAAATGGTTTTTAAATTAGTCATTTATTTCATAATCATTTAGCTCGTTAGTCAGAACGTAGCCCACATAATGTGGGCTTTTTTTATGGTTTTAATGGATATGAATTTTAGTGATAAATTTATAATTTTGTTTTGAATAATAAATGCATTTATTCGTATAAATAGCATAAAAAAATAATGCTAGTTTAAATCCATGCTTATTTAAAAGAGTAACAACAATGACTGATTTAAACCAAAAAAACTTTTCTTCTCAGACGGCCGTTCCTTTGCAATTTTTTGAATTGAATCATGAAGCACATGTTATTCAATCGGATGAAGAAGCTATTCAAGTAGCGAAAAATTTAGCCAAAGAGTTTGCCAAAGAAGCATCACAACGTGATTATGAACGACGTTTGCCACTTGAGGAGATACAGCTCTACTCACAAAGTGGTTTATGGGGGATTAATATTCCACATGCTTTTGGTGGGGCTGAAGTGAAATATCGTACATTAGCAGATGTGGTTAAAACTATTTCTAGTGTAGATCCTTCACTTGGACAAATTGCGCAAAATCATTGGGCTTTTATAGAGCATCTCCGTTTAGATGCCAGTCTTGAACAGCAACAATTTTTCTTTGCTGAAATTTTAAAAGGTCGACGTCTGGGTAATGCCTTTTCAGAAAAAGGTAGCAAGACCGTTGCTGACTTAGAAACCAAAATACATAAAACAACTCAAGGTTATGAAATTAATGGTCAAAAATTCTTTGCTACAGGGGCTCTATTGGCACATTGGGTACCTGTCGTTGCAGTGAATGAAGATGGGCTACCTGTGGTTGCCTTAACGCCACGAACAAGTACAGGTCTGGAAATTGTCAATGATTGGTCTGGATTTGGACAGAGAACTACAGCGAGTGGAACTGTAGTACTAAAACAAGTTCAAGTTGATGAAAAATATATTGTGCCGATCCATAAAGCCTTTGAAAGACCTACAGCAGCAGGTGCGATTTCTCAATTCATTCAAGCCGCTGTGGATGCTGGTATTGCGCGTGGTGCAATTGATGAAACGATTCAATATGTACGCTTACATTCACGCCCTTGGATTGACTCAGGTTTAGAAAAAGCGAGCGATGATCCGTATACCATTGCAAGTATAGGGGAGTTAAAAATTAAATTACGTGCAGCCGAAGCCGTTTTAGACTTGGCTGGTGATGCAATTGATCAAGCAATTGCCGATCCATCTGAAGAGAATGCTAATCAGGCGGCATTACTGGTTGCAGAAGCCAAGGTATTAACAACTGAAATTGCCATTCTGGCTTCTAACAAATTATTTGAATTATCAGGTACTCGTTCAACATTGTCTGAATTAAATTTAGATCGCCATTGGCGTAATGCACGTACCCATACTTTGCATGATCCTGTACGTTGGAAATTTAATTTAGTCGGTAATTATTATCTCAATAACATTCACTTACCACGCCATGCGTGGAGCTAAGAATAAAAATAAGCAAATGATGGAGAGAAAAAATGGGTAACTTAGATATTCAAAACCGTTTTATTGAAGATTTATCAATCTCAGCAGACTATGAGACGGTTGCGTCAAAATATCGTGCAATTTTTGAAAAAATTTCACAGGGTGTCGTTGAACGCGAGCAACAGCGTATATTGCCGTATGAGCAAATAGATTGGCTAAAAAATGCAGGTTTTGGTGCATTACGTGTGCCAGTCAAGTTTGGTGGAGATGGGGTGTCTTTACCTCAGTTATTTCAATTGCTCACTGAACTTGCAAAGGCCGATTCAAATATTGTGCAAGCATTGCGGGGGCATTTCGCTTTTGTTGAAGATCGATTAAATGCACATAAGTTTAAGAATCAAGAATTATGGTTTAAACGCTTTGTTCAAGGTGATTTGGTGGGGAATGCATGGACTGAAATCGGTCATGTAAAAATTGGTGATGTGATTACCCGTGTAACTCAAAATAATAATCAATTGCTGGTCAATGGGAAGAAGTACTATTCAACAGGCACAATCTTTGCGGATTGGGTTGATTTATTTGCCTATGATGAACGTACGGATCAGCATGTTATTGCTGCGATTTCTCGACATGCTTCTGGTGTTGAAGTACTGGATGATTGGGATGGTTTTGGTCAAAAAACCACGGGAAGTGGCACTCTAACGTTAAGCAATGTTGCAATCGAAGCAGACCATATTTTGCCTTTTGAGCAACGTTTTAAATATCAGACTGCGTTCTACCAAGTCATTCATTTGGCAACCTTATCGGGTATTGCACAGTCAGCAGTTGCAACATTTATTCATGAAGTACAAAAGCGTGATCGTATTTTTAGTCATGGCAATGCTGACTTAGTACGTAATGATCCACAGATTTTACAGGTGATTGGTAAAGCTTCCGCACAAGCCTATGCAAGTCAAAGTATCACCACGCAAACAGCAGAAGCTTTGCAGCGTGCATATATTAGTCACTTTAGTGAATCCGAAGTAAAAAATATTCAAGCAAATAATGATGCTGAATTAGAGGCAGCACAAGGGCAGGTGGTTATTTCTGATTTAGTCTTGGAGTTAACCAGTAAGTTATTTAATGCGCTTGGTGCATCTGCAAGTACCACCACAAAACAACTTGATCGCTTCTGGCGCAATGCACGGGTCGTATCTTCACATAATCCAGTCGTATATAAGGAAAAAGTGATTGGTGATTGGGAAGTTAATCGTGAACCATTGCCTTTTGTTTGGCAAATTGGAACAAGTCCAAAAGTTGGTGCTGCCTAGAATTTAAATTTTCACCACCTTTAGTCCAAGGCTTGCTTATGCAAGCTTTTGATTTTTATAAAGACTATAAAGAATAATAATTATTGTACTCATGAGTATACAAAATGGTAGATTTGGTACTATGAGGTGAAAACAAAGTTAAGTAGATTAGTACAGCAAAAAACAAATACAACGAGGAAATCATGTCGCTTAAAGGAAAAACACTTTTTATTACCGGTGCAAGCCGAGGAATAGGGCGAGAGATTGCACTAAAAGCTGCACAAGATGGTGCGAACATTGTGATTGCTGCAAAATCTACACAAGAGCATCCTAAATTAGGGGGCTCGATTTTTACTGTTGCTCAAGAAGTTGAGGCGGTAGGTGGTCAAGCTTTAGCACTTCAACTGGATGTACGTGATCAAGATGCGGTTGCGCTTGCCATGAAACAAGCAGCAAAGCATTTCGGTGGAATTGATATTTTAATTAACAATGCTGGTGCGATTAAACTGTCTGGCGTAGAGACGCTTGACCCAAACCGTTTCGATTTAATGTATCAGATCAATACACGTGCTGTGATGGTATGTAGTCAAGCTGTACTACCTTATTTAAAAAACAGTGACAATCCGCATATTTTAAATCTTTCACCGCCGTTAAACTTGGATGAAAAATGGTTTGCTAGCTATGCACCGTATACCATTACTAAATATGGCATGAGTATGTTGACTTTAGGGATGAATCAAGAGTTTTCCGGTTATGGGGTGAGTGTAAATTCACTATGGCCGAGAACGATTATTGCCACAGCTGCAATTGAGTTTTCTTTAGGCGGTAAGCAATTATTTAGCAGAGCTCGTAAACCGAACATCATGGCAGATGCCGCTTATCGTATTTTAAACAGTGAAAAACGCGCCTTAACAGGACGCTTATTGATTGATGAAGAAATCCTCCGAGAGTATGGTATTACAGATTTTAATGAATATCGCTATGCTGATTCAGAGGATGAGTTAATGGTTGATTTGTTTGTTAAAGAATAATTGCTGAGCTGATCACGCCAATAATCCGTGCCGATTTTAAAATCCTGAGTTGATTGTTTAAAATCGGTACATTAAAACATTGGAAATTTTTATAAAAAAGCAGAAGATATAATATTGAATCTAGAAAATGAGTGAGATGTAATTTCGTGTATGAGTTAGATTGTAAGTTGCTCAGTATTTTTTACTATATCTACAAGTTTAAAAGTGTTTCTGTTGCCGCAGATCATTTAGCGATGAGCCAACCTACAGTAAGCAATATTCTAAATAAAATTCGTGTTCATTATAACGATCCGTTATTTTTACGGATTGGTAATGAAATGGTGCCTACAGAATTATCTAAACAACTTTATCCCTTGATCAGTGAAGCGCTGAGCAAAGTTGAAATTATTAATAATTTTAGTGTGGATTTTGATGAAACAGCATCTCAGCAACAGTTTACTGTCGCGATGACAGATGTTTCTCACTTAGTTTTATTGCCTAAAATTTCTCAATATCTCAAAGCACATGCACCACATGTTAAATTAAATGTTCGCGCCATCACCTCTGAAACCAGTTATCAGATGGCAAATGGTGAAATTGATTTGGCGATTGGGTTTTTACCGCAATTAGAAAATGGTTTCTATCAACAAAAATTATTCGAACAATTTTATGTGGTGATTGCATCAAAAGATCATCCACGATTAACTCAACAAAGCATGACCGTTGAACAGTATTTGAGTGAATCACACATCGATATTGATGCAGGTGTTGGGCATTACCACATCGCCAATGAGCTGTTAAATTTAGATTTAAAACGTAATGTGTTGATGCGTATCCCGAGTTATCTAGGCGTTGGATTGGTGGTGCAAGATACTGACTCGATTGCAACCGTTCCTTATTATTTGAGTGAAGTCTTGTTGTCACGAGGAAACTTACAAATTTTCCCAGCACCCATTTCGTTTCCGACTTATTCGATTAAGCAGTATTGGCATATGTCATGTCATCATAAAACTAGCCATCAGTGGTTAAGACATATGTGTTATGAGATTTTTAGTCAGGTGAATTCAATGCCTTTACCCAGTCAGTTATTGAACTATGCTGATCAGCCAGAAGTTTAAGGGTTTCTCGAATTGATACATCCAGAATGATTGGTATCAACAACTTGATAAAATATTATTGATGAAAAAGCTTAATATTTTTGATTCAGAAAGTTTAAACGAGATTTATACGCAGGTCAGCAGTTGAATGGATGTGTGAATAAACAATATGCACAGGAAAGCGGAATATCTTTTGCAATTAGGTCATTTTTCCCATCAAGTTGTTCAAGCTTATCTTGATGTATTGAACTCGAGTTATATGACGAAAGTGTATGACGTATATCATTTTTTAAACAGCTATATTGTGACTTAGAAGAGCTATCACCAGTTCAACAGTATCAACTTAAAAGTGTAATTAATTGTTGTTTAACGGTCTTTAGATAATAATTTAGAACTGTAGCTTTTAGAAAAAAATCAAAATAAATTTTAAAAGGACTTTTTAAAACTAAATAGCTTAAGAACAGTTATCCTTTTAACATTAATTTGCTTGGTGCTCTGAATCGGTTAGCTTATCAGGTGTCATCAATGCTTGATTGACATAGAGTTTGATTAAGCGTTCACGTGAACCAATGGATTTTTGATAGTGCGTAGAATTTAACAATAATGATGCGCCATAAGTCACTGTCCAGATATAGGACAAGTAATCACGGATAGACATACTACTGTTTAAGGCTTTGAGATGTGCTCCGAAAAGATCTTTAATTTCTAAAATACGTTGTTCACGTATGCTATAAAGTTCTTCGAATAAGTCTTTGAGTTTACGTTCATTATTGGTTAGACGCTCTTCAATCACATGCAGTAAAATTGTTCGATTCGAATTTAACATGTTATATAACATGTATTCAGATACATAGATTTTAATATCGTGATGGTAGGCTTTAGAAATATCTAAAAGTCGTTTTTCATTCAAAATAATCAGTTCAAGATACAGTTGGTTTTTACTTTTAAAATGTTTATAGATCGTTCCTTTTGCGATATCAAGTTCAGCAGCAAGCTCACTTAACGTAATATCCTGATTATTATCAAGCAATAAGGTTTCTGCCATTGCTAAAATTTTCTCTTTGCGAAGAAGAAAATTCTGTTGGCGCACTGAACTCATTCTATTGATCCAAAACTGCTGATGAAGAACTGGACTCAGAGTATATCAGCTATTTCGCTGATTCAATAAAACTATAGTCCATCATATTCAATAAAATATTTATTTTTTCAATATATTTAATAATTTAGATTTTATATAAGCAAATTAGCGATGTTAAAAATTTTAATGAACCATTTATAAAACTAAACTTAAGTAAGGTCACACTACGACTAAAAAAATGGCAAGAGATATACCGTTTAAAACATATTTAGTTAGCAACGACTTTAAAAAGAAAAACCTGATCGTTTGATCAGGTTTTTCTTTTTAATAAAGCTCTTAGAGATTAATCTGCGCGGCGCCAAATGGTACCTTGACGTGTATCTTCCAGTACTACACCTTGAGCAAGCAAAGACTGACGGATTTCATCTGCACGGGCAAAGTCTTTATTTTTCTTGGCATCAACACGTTGTTGAATGAAATCCTCAATATCCGTTTGAGATAAGCCAAGTGCTTCTTGACCAATATCTGATTTTAAAAAGTCATCTACATTGTATTGAACCAAGCCAAGGATATTGGTCAAGTGGCGTAACGTAGAATAATAAAGCGTAGATTGCGCTGCATTCTCTTCTTTAACCGCACGATTCAATTCTTTAATAATTTCGAATAAAACTGCAATTGCTTCAGATGTATTGAAGTCATCACGCATTGCTGAATTAAAGCGCTCGACTAGCGTTTCATCTAACAGGTCTGTGGTTTTATCGCCATAGACTTGTTGATACGCTTTAAATGCATGATAAAAACGAGAAAGCGTAGTTTTTGCTTCTTTTAGTGCAAAATCCGAAAAGTTTACAGGGCTACGATAGTGTGATGACACAATAAAATAACGAATCACTTCAGGATGAAATTTCTCCATCACATCACGAATGGTAAAAAAGTTGCCTAAAGATTTAGACATTTTTTCGCCATCGACATTGATAAAGCCAACATGCATCCAGTAGTTTACATATTGTTCATCTGTTGCAGCTTCTGATTGCGCGATTTCATTTTCATGATGTGGGAATAAAAGATCTGAACCGCCCCCATGAATATCGAAATGATTGCCTAAGCAGCAAGTTGACATTGCTGAGCATTCAATATGCCAACCTGGACGGCCATTGCCCCAAGGTGAAGCCCATGAAGGCTCATTTTCTTTAGCATGTTTCCATAGCACAAAGTCAAATGGATGTTTCTTCTCAACTTCAACATCAACACGTTCAGAAGCGCCAGCTTGCATATCGGCAAGTTTACGTCCTGAAAGTCGGCCATAGTTCTTAAATTTTTCAACTTCAAAATAGACATCGCCATTTGCAGAAGGGTAAGCCGTGCCTTTATTGACAAGGTTGCCAATCATATTCTGCATTTGATCGATATAATCTGTTGCGCGGGGTGCCTCATCGGGTGCTAAGCATCCTAAATTTTCGGCATCATCATTCATCGCCTTGATAAAACGATCGGTCAAAGCTGTAATGCTTTCACTATTTTCATTGGCACGCGCAATAATTTTGTCATCGATATCTGTGATGTTACGAACGTATTTAACATTCCAACCTTGACTACGTAAAAAACGAATAATGTAGTCAAAAGCAACCATCACCCGAGCATGGCCTATATGACAGTAATCATAAACTGTCATACCGCACACATACATGTCGATATGTCCTTCTTTACGGGGAACAAATTCAACTTTTTTTCGTTGCTCAGAGTTGTAAAGAACAAATGGTTGCATAGGTTTTCTAAAGGCTTCAACAAAATGATGATTAATCTTAACCTAAGCTCCATATTTCATAAAGTTTTATACGTTATTTTTCTAAGAAAATGAAATTTATACATTTAGGAAAGCAGCCTATTGTATTGCTATGCTAAAATAGCAAAAATATTCCATTCGATATTCAAAACTCTTTATAGAGTTAAGGTTAGCCCATTTTGAATCCTGAAAATAAATCAAATCAAGTTGATTTTCAAAAAGTTGCACTTGAAACTTTACGCATTGAAGAACATGCCATAGAGATTTTAGCGACTCAAATTGATGAGCGTTTTACGCGCGCATGTGAAATTATTTTACAGTGCCAAGGTCGTTTAGTGATTACGGGTATGGGGAAATCTGGGCATATTGGGCGAAAAATGGCAGCAACTTTCGCATCAACAGGCACACCATCATTCTTTATGCATCCTGGTGAAGCAGGGCATGGCGATTTAGGTATGTTGGTCAAAGGTGACGTGTTGATTGCAATTTCAAACTCAGGAAAGAGTGATGAGATTATGATGTTGATGCCACTGATTAAGTATTTGGAAGTACCTTTGATCACCATCAGTGGTGATGACAAAGGACCTATGCCACAAAATGCAGAAGTTGCGTTGACACTTGGAAATATTAAAGAAGCATGTCCATTAGGTTTGGCGCCAACCTCAAGTACTACTGCAACATTGGTATTGGGCGATGCACTGGCTGTGGCGCTATTAGATGCACGTGGTTTTACTGCGGATGATTTTGCAATGTCACATCCTGCAGGTGCATTAGGCAAACGTCTGTTGTTACATGTAAAACATTTGATGCGTACAGGCACTGATTTACCAAAAGTATTTCCTGATACGCCAATGAATAAAGTTTTGTACGAAATTTCCAATAAGCGTTTAGGTTTAACCACGGTTGTCGATGAAAATGACAGCTTATTGGGCATATTTACTGATGGTGATTTACGCCGTTTAATTGACAGACAGCAAGGTTTTGATGTGAACTTGCCTGTTTCCGCGGTCATGGTTCAAAACCCTTCAACCATTTCAAAAGAAGCACGTGCAGTTGAAGCTTTAGAAAAAATGAATGAAAAGAAAATTAGTCAATTTATCGTCGTTGATGATGCCAATAAAGTGATTGGTGTAATTAGTATGCATGACCTGATTCAAGCTGGAGTAAATTAATCAATGGCTTCTTATGTTTTACTGGAACAAGCGCGTCATATTGAAGCATTGGTTTTAGATGTAGATGGTATTTTGAGTGATGGTTTTGTGACATTGACCAATACAGGGGATGAAATTAAATCCTTTGATATTCGCGACGGATTAGGTATGAAACTGGTGCAAAAATCTGGAATTAAAGTCATCATTATCACAGGACGTAAAAGCAATATTGTTGAAAAACGTATGGCTGATCTTGGCGTGGATTTGGTCTTTCAAGGTCGTGAAGACAAAGGTGCTGCACTTAAAGAAGCTTGTGCTCAATTCAATTTAGATCCTGAAGACTGTTTATATATGGGTGATGATTGGCCAGATCTTTCAGCCTTTGCAATTGCAGGGATGAAAGTCACTGTACCCAACGGGCATGTTGAAGTGCGTCGTCGAGCAGATTTAGTCACTCAGGCGATGGGTGGGCGTGGAGCTGTGCGTGAAGTCTGTGATATGTTGCTGATGGCAAAAGGCACTTACCAAGAATTACTTGAAAAATATACAGCTATACCGCATTAATAGCGTAAATTCAGATTGATCAAATGTTGAATGTAATTTATGGATACTAAGGTTTTATATGTGACTGCAGTTGTCATCGCGGCAATCAGTGGTGGCTATTACTATTACAGTGGGAAAAGCAAAAAGTTGGATGCGAATTCAGCAAAAAGCATGACGTATACTGCTGAGGGTATCCAGTTGGTCCAAACAGATGAAAAGGGCAATCTTTATGTTCGTGCTCAAGTGGATCGTTTAGAACAAGATTTACAAAGAAAAACTTCAACACTGAGTAACCTCAATGCTTCGATGTTTCATCAAAATAAAGTTGATTCAACTTTTTTTGCAAAACAAGCACGAGGATTTAATGACAATGAAAAAGTCGTTTTATCTGGACAAGTTAAAGCGACCAAGATTGGTGAACGAGGGACCATGGAATTTCAGACAGACGAGTTAACGGGGTATCCTAAAATACGTCAGTTTGAAACGACTCACCAAGTGACTGTTAATGCACCTGATGCAGAATTTATTAGTCAGGGTTTAAAAGCTGATTTAAACCAAGGTCAATATGAATTTGCACATATTCGAGGAAAGTATGTACCTAACTAAGCCTTTTTTAATGAAACAATCTTTCCTAATAAAAGCGATCTGCACTGCCGGTTTAATGGGCTTGTCTGCAGCAGCATTTGCATTACCATCAGATCGTAATCAACCAATCTCATTGGTTGCAGATAAAGCAACCTATAATGAAGCTGCGGGTGTAACGACATATACTGGTAATGTCATCATTGAGCAAGGTACAATGAAGCTTCAAGCTGCTTCAATTGTGGCTCAATTAAATAAAAATAAGCAAATTAGCACCATTACTGCCACTGGGGGCCCAGCAAAGTTTCAACAACAAGTTGATACGGCAAAGGGTGTTGCTCGTGGGGAAGCACAAAAAATTATTTATAATGCTGAAACAGGTATTATTAATTTAATTGGTAATGCTTATTTATATCAAGATGGAGCAAGTATTCGCAGTAGTTCATTAAAATATAGTATGAACAAAGGCGATATTGAAGCTTCCGGTAGTTCAAATAGCACAGGTTCACCGAAAGGACGTGTACAAATTATTATCCCGCCAAATAGTACCAAGTCTTTTCCTGGAGCGCGTGATTAATGACAGCATCAAATCAGCCTCAAGTACTTTGTATTAAACATTTAGCTAAAGTTTATAGTAAACGCTGGGTGGTTAAAGACGTTTCATTTAGTATGCAAAGTGGACAGATTGTGGGTTTGCTTGGGCCGAATGGTGCAGGGAAAACTACCAGCTTTTATATGGTCGTTGGTTTGGTGCGAATGGATAAGGGAGAAATTCATCTAGATAATGAAGATATTTCTGATTTAGCTATGCATCAGCGAGCACGTAAAGGAATTGGTTATCTTCCTCAGGAAGCTTCAATTTTCAGAAAGTTAACGATTGCTGAAAATATCATGGCGATTCTTGAAACACGAAAAGACTTAGATAAACAGCAGCGCCAGCAACGTCTTAAAGAATTATTGGAAGATTTTAAAATCACCCATATTAAAGATTCACTTGGAATGAGCGTATCGGGTGGTGAGCGTCGCCGTGCTGAGATCGCACGTGCGCTTGCAGCAGATCCAAAATTCATGCTTTTGGATGAACCTTTTGCAGGTGTCGATCCAATCTCTGTAGGTGATATTAAAGATATAATTCGCCAGTTAAAAGATCGTGGGATCGGTGTTTTGATTACTGACCATAATGTTCGAGAAACTTTAGCGATTTGTGAGCATGCTTATATTGTGAGCGAAGGCGCTGTGATTGCGGAAGGTACACCAGAAGATGTTTTGGCAGATGAAACCGTGCGCCAAGTATATTTAGGTGATGATTTTACCGTCTAACTACTCAGCCTTTTTAAAAAGATGAAGGAACTCCTTCATTTTTTTTTTGCTTTTTGTGCGGTATATTTGAAAAAAGATCAGTTTTGATTGAATATTTTATTAATTATTATTTCATTAAAATTTAACAACATAGTTTTAATGTGACATCTATCACTAATTAAGAAATGTGTTACATGTTTTGTTTAAAAATTAATCTAAGCTAAATTCTTAAGTTTCTATAATACCCATAAAATTTAAATGGGAATTACATACTTTTAAATACTATGAGTGGTATGAAAATAATAGTTTATTGTTTTTAAAATAGGCAAGATTATTAATCAAATTTAAATAAATTTATAAAATTGATCATTATGAATATTAATAATGAATATAAAGTGATAATTAAATTGAATCGAAATAATTTAGTAAAATAAACAAGTATGATTTTAATTAAATGATAATTACATCACAAATTAATGGTTTTAAAAAGACCAATCATTTAGCCATTATAGACAAGTGCTGTTTTTTATATGCTTATCTGATTTTAATATCAAAAATATACACTTGTGAAATTTATCTCACTTATTTATCTTTTTTGCATAACAGTAAATTATAAGACGGAAAAAATATTATGAAAAATATCACTATTTATGAAAAAGGAACGGCTAAGGTTCTTACTCAGGATTTAGTTAATAAACACTACTCAGTGTATAAAGTAAATCTTGATAGCGCAGAAATAGCCAAAATTGTAAAAGTTAATAATAATTTGGAGGTTTATTTACAAAATGGAGAAAAAGTCGTTATTGAGGATTTCTTTATTGGTGAAAAACCAAAAGAATTTACAATAGAAACTTCAGATGGAAAGCATTATTTACTTAACTTTCTTGAGTTTGATGCAAGTGGTACAGTAACTAAAATTGATTATTTGGGGATTGCTGATTTTCATGAATACCTTGTTGGTGAACACTCTGCTGTGCCAGCATGGGCTTGGGTCGCAGCTGCAGCTGGAGTAATCGGTATTGCAGCCGCATCAGGGAGCAGTGGTAGTTCAAGTCATTCGGGAAGTGGTGATAAAACAGGACCAAAACTAAGCTATGATATTTTAGATAATCAGAAAATCAAAATCACTGCAGATGAAGCAAGTAAAATTACAATAGTGGATGCGAGTGGTAAAATAATTGGATCAGGACAACTAAATCAAGCAGGTGGGCTTGAAGTTAGTTTAACAAGACCTTTAGTTGATAATGAAAAAATTACAATTACAGCAACAGATAATGCGGGAAATAAAACAACTGAAACAATAAATGTTGGGGATGTTACAAAACCTGATGTTGAAGTAAATATTGTTGATAATGACACCATTCAAGTCACTTCAAATGAACCTGGTAGTAAAGTTATAATTAAAAATGAAGCTGGACAAACAATTGCTGAGGGTGTAATTGGTGCTGATGGAAAATTAACAGTTGATTTAAACACACCTTTAAATGACGGTAGTAAGGTTATTGTTGATGTTATTGATGCAGCAGGTAATCAAACAGAAAAAGTAATTACAGTAGGTGATGTGACACCGCCTATTATTACGACAACTATTCAAAATGCAACTCATATTGAAGTTACTTCAAATGAAGTTGGTCAAGTTAAAATCACAGATGGAAATGGTAATGTAATTGGTACGGGTACCGTCACTGGTAATAACACTGTTGATAATATTCAGTTAACTCGCCCACTTACAGATGGTGAAAAAGTTACGGTTACTGTGACAGATGGCGCGGGTAATTCAAAAACAGTTGAAATTACAGCAGGTGATGTAACTGCACCAGTGATTACTACAAGCATTCAAGACGCGACACATGTTGAAGTTACTTCAAATGAAGCAGGTCAAGTTAAAATTACGGATACTAATGGCAATGTAATTGGAACAGGGACAGCAACGGGAAATGGTATTGTTAATAATGTCCAGTTAACCCGACCACTTACAGATGGTGAAAAAATTACGGTCACTGTGACAGATGGTGCTGGTAATCCAAAAGCGCTTGAAATTACTGCAGGTGACGTTACAAACCCACAATTCCAATCTTCACATGTAGATAGTACAGGAACACAATTAACCCTTACCTACAGTGAAGCACTTGATCCATTACATCCACCTGTTGCTGGCGACTTTGCAGTGACCGCAGATGGTCAGGTGGTACCTGTAACAGCTGTTACAGTGAATGGTTCTAGTGTGGTGTTGACCTTAGGTACAGCAGTCACATCAGGTCAAGCGGTTGAAGTGGGCTATACCGACCCAACTACGGGTAATGATCCAAATGCGATTCAAGATGCAGCAGGCAATGATGCAGCAACACTTCCAGCAACAACGGTGGACAATGGTTCAACTGTGCCTGGCGGTGGAGATAGCACAGCACCGACATTTGTCAGTGCAGCACTCGATACAACAGGCACATCATTGACGTTGACCTATAGCGAAGCGCTAGACGGCACCAACTTACCGCCATTGAACAGTTTCGTGGTGACCGCAGATGGTCAGGTGGTACCTGTAACAGCAGTTACAGTGAATGGTTCTAGTGTGGTGTTGACCTTAGGTACAGCAGTCACAGCAGGTCAAGCGGTTGAGGTGGGTTATACCGACCCAACTACGGGTAATGATCCAAATGCGATTCAAGATGCAGCAGGCAATGATGCAGCAACACTTCCAGCAACAACGGTGGACAATGGTTCAACTGTGCCTGGCGGTGGAGATAGCACAGCACCGACATTTGTCAGTGCAGCACTCGATACAACAGGCACATCATTGACGTTAACCTATAGCGAAGCGCTAGACGGCACCAACTTACCGCCATTGAACAGTTTCGTGGTGACCGCAGATGGTCAGGTGGTACCTGTAACAGCAGTTACAGTGAATGGTTCTAGTGTGGTGTTGACCTTAGGTACAGCAGTCACAGCAGGTCAAGCGGTTGAGGTGGGTTATACCGACCCAACTACGGGTAATGATCCAAATGCGATCCAAGATGCAGCAGGCAATGATGCAGCAACACTTCCAGCAACAACGGTGGACAATGGTTCAACTGTGCCTGGCGGTGGAGATAGCACAGCACCGACATTTGTCAGTGCAGCACTCGATACAACAGGCACATCATTGACGTTGACCTATAGCGAAGCGCTAGACGGCACCAACTTACCGCCATTGAACAGTTTCGTGGTGACCGCAGATGGTCAGGTGGTACCTGTAACAGCGGTTACAGTGAATGGTTCTAGTGTGGTGCTGACCTTGGGTGCTCCAGTGACCTTAGGTCAAGCGGTGCAAGTGGGTTATACCGATCCAACAGCAGGTAATGATCCAAATGCGATTCAAGACATTGCGGGCAATGATGCAGTAACCCTTCCACCAACTTCAGTGACCAATGGTTCGGTTATTCCGAGCGATACTACAGCACCAACATTTGTCAATGCGACAGTTGATCCATTGGGTACGACCTTAACGCTGAACTACAATGAAGCACTTGATCCATTAAATCCACCAGTTGCAGGCGACTTCGCAGTGACAGCGGATGGTCAAGTGGTTGCGATCACGAGTGTGTTAGTGGTGGGTAGTAGCGTGGTGTTAACCTTGGGTGCTCCAGTGACCTTAGGTCAAGCGGTGCAAGTGGGTTATACCGATCCAACAGCAGGTAATGATCCAAATGCGATTCAAGACATTGCGGGCAATGATGCAGTAACTCTTCCACCAACTTCAGTGACCAATGGTTCGGTTATTCCGAGCGATACTACAGCACCAACATTTGTCAATGCGACAGTTGATCCATTGGGTACGACCTTAACGCTGAACTACAATGAAGCACTTGATCCATTAAATCCACCAGTTGCAGGCGACTTCGCAGTGACAGCGGATGGTCAAGTGGTTGCGATCACGAGTGTGTTAGTGGTGGGTAGTAGCGTGGTGTTAACCTTGGGTGCTCCAGTGACCTTAGGTCAAGCGGTGCAAGTGGGTTATACCGATCCAACAGCAGGTAATGATCCAAATGCGATTCAAGACATTGCGGGCAATGATGCAGTAACCCTTCCACCAACTTCAGTGACCAATGGTTCGGTTATTCCGAGCGATACTACAGCACCAACATTTGTCAATGCGACAGTTGATCCATTGGGTACGACCTTAACGCTGAACTACAATGAAGCACTTGATCCATTAAATCCACCTGTTGCAGGCGACTTCGCAGTGACAGCGGATGGTCAAGTGGTTGCGATCACGGGTGTGTTAGTGGTGGGTAGTAGCGTGGTGTTAACCTTGGGTGCTCCAGTGACCTTAGGTCAAGCGGTGCAAGTGGGTTATACCGATCCAACAGCAGGTAATGATCCAAATGCGATTCAAGACATTGCGGGCAATGATGCAGTAACCCTTCCACCAACTTCAGTGACCAATGGTTCGGTTATTCCGAGCGATACTACAGCACCAACATTTGTCAATGCGACAGTTGATCCATTGGGTACGACCTTAACGCTGAACTACAATGAAGCACTTGATCCATTAAATCCACCAGTTGCAGGCGACTTCGCAGTGACAGCGGATGGTCAAGTGGTTGCGATCACGGGTGTGTTAGTGGTGGGTAGTAGCGTGGTGTTAACCTTGGGTGCTCCAGTGACCTTAGGTCAAGCGGTGCAAGTGGGTTATACCGATCCAACAGCAGGTAATGATCCAAATGCGATTCAAGACATTGCGGGCAATGATGCAGTAACCCTTCCACCAACTTCAGTGACCAATGGTTCGGTTATTCCGAGCGATACTACAGCACCAACATTTGTCAATGCGACAGTTGATCCATTGGGTACGACCTTAACGCTGAACTACAATGAAGCACTTGATCCATTAAATCCACCTGTTGCAGGCGACTTCGCAGTGACAGCGGATGGTCAAGTGGTTGCGATCACGGGTGTGTTAGTGGTGGGTAGTAGCGTGGTGTTAACCTTGGGTGCTCCAGTGACCTTAGGTCAAGCGGTGCAAGTGGGTTATACCGATCCAACAGCAGGTAATGATCCAAATGCGATTCAAGACATTGCGGGCAATGATGCAGTAACCCTTCCACCAACTTCAGTGACCAATGGTTCGGTTATTCCGAGCGATACTACAGCACCAACATTTGTCAATGCGACAGTTGATCCATTGGGTACGACCTTAACGCTGAACTACAATGAAGCACTTGATCCATTAAATCCACCAGTTGCAGGCGACTTCGCAGTGACAGCGGATGGTCAAGTGGTTGCGATCACGGGTGTGTTAGTGGTGGGTAGTAGCGTGGTGTTAACCTTGGGTGCTCCAGTGACCTTAGGTCAAGCGGTGCAAGTGGGTTATACCGATCCAACAGCAGGTAATGATCCAAATGCGATTCAAGACATTGCGGGCAATGATGCAGTAACCCTTCCACCAACTTCAGTGACCAATGGTTCGGTTATTCCGAGCGATACTACAGCACCAACATTTGTCAATGCGACAGTTGATCCATTGGGTACGACCTTAACGCTGAACTACAATGAAGCACTTGATCCATTAAATCCACCAGTTGCAGGCGACTTCGCAGTGACAGCGGATGGTCAAGTGGTTGCGATCACGGGTGTGTTAGTGGTGGGTAGTAGCGTGGTGTTAACCTTGGGTGCTCCAGTGACCTTAGGTCAAGCGGTGCAAGTGGGTTATACCGATCCAACAGCAGGTAATGATCCAAATGCGATTCAAGACATTGCGGGCAATGATGCAGTAACCCTTCCACCAACTTCAGTGACCAATGGTTCGGTTATTCCGAGCGATACTACAGCACCAACATTTGTCAATGCGACAGTTGATCCATTGGGTACGACCTTAACGCTGAACTACAATGAAGCACTTGATCCATTAAATCCACCTGTTGCAGGCGACTTCGCAGTGACAGCGGATGGTCAAGTGGTTGCGATCACGGGTGTGTTAGTGGTGGGTAGTAGCGTGGTGTTAACCTTGGGTGCTCCAGTGACCTTAGGTCAAGCGGTGCAAGTGGGTTATACCGATCCAACAGCAGGTAATGATCCAAATGCGATTCAAGACATTGCGGGCAATGATGCAGTAACCCTTCCACCAACTTCAGTGACCAATGGTTCGGTTATTCCGAGCGATACTACAGCACCAACATTTGTCAATGCGACAGTTGATCCATTGGGTACGACCTTAACGCTGAACTACAATGAAGCACTTGATCCATTAAATCCACCAGTTGCAGGCGACTTCGCAGTGACAGCGGATGGTCAAGTGGTTGCGATCACGGGTGTGTTAGTGGTGGGTAGTAGCGTGGTGTTAACCTTGGGTGCTCCAGTGACCTTAGGTCAAGCGGTGCAAGTGGGTTATACCGATCCAACAGCAGGTAATGATCCAAATGCGATTCAAGACATTGCGGGCAATGATGCAGTAACCCTTCCACCAACTTCAGTGACCAATGGTTCGGTTATTCCGAGCGATACTACAGCACCAACATTTGTCAATGCGACAGTTGATCCATTGGGTACGACCTTAACGCTGAACTACAATGAAGCACTTGATCCATTAAATCCACCAGTTGCAGGCGACTTCGCAGTGACAGCGGATGGTCAAGTGGTTGCGATCACGAGTGTGTTAGTGGTGGGTAGTAGCGTGGTGTTAACCTTGGGTGCTCCAGTGACCTTAGGTCAAGCGGTGCAAGTGGGTTATACCGATCCAACAGCAGGTAATGATCCAAATGCGATTCAAGACATTGCGGGCAATGATGCAGTAACCCTTCCACCAACTTCAGTGACCAATGGTTCGGTTATTCCGAGCGATACTACAGCACCAACATTTGTCAATGCGACAGTTGATCCATTGGGTACGACCTTAACGCTGAACTACAATGAAGCACTTGATCCATTAAATCCACCTGTTGCAGGCGACTTCGCAGTGACAGCGGATGGTCAAGTGGTTGCGATCACGGGTGTGTTAGTGGTGGGTAGTAGCGTGGTGTTAACCTTGGGTGCTCCAGTGACCTTAGGTCAAGCGGTGCAAGTGGGTTATACCGATCCAACAGCAGGTAATGATCCAAATGCGATTCAAGACATTGCGGGCAATGATGCAGTAACCCTTCCACCAACTTCAGTGACCAATGGTTCGGTTATTCCGAGCGATACTACAGCACCAACATTTGTCAATGCGACAGTTGATCCATTGGGTACGACCTTAACGCTGAACTACAATGAAGCACTTGATCCATTAAATCCACCAGTTGCAGGCGACTTCGCAGTGACAGCGGATGGTCAAGTGGTTGCGATCACGGGTGTGTTAGTGGTGGGTAGTAGCGTGGTGTTAACCTTGGGTGCTCCAGTGACCTTAGGTCAAGCGGTGCAAGTGGGTTATACCGATCCAACAGCAGGTAATGATCCAAATGCGATTCAAGACATTGCGGGCAATGATGCAGTAACCCTTCCACCAACTTCAGTGACCAATGGTTCGGTTATTCCGAGCGATACTACAGCACCAACATTTGTCAATGCGACAGTTGATCCATTGGGTACGACCTTAACGCTGAACTACAATGAAGCACTTGATCCATTAAATCCACCAGTTGCAGGCGACTTCGCAGTGACAGCGGATGGTCAAGTGGTTGCGATCACGAGTGTGTTAGTGGTGGGTAGTAGCGTGGTGTTAACCTTGGGTGCTCCAGTGACCTTAGGTCAAGCGGTGCAAGTGGGTTATACCGATCCAACAGCAGGTAATGATCCAAATGCGATTCAAGACATTGCGGGCAATGATGCAGTAACCCTTCCACCAACTTCAGTGACCAATGGTTCGGTTATTCCGAGCGATACTACAGCACCAACATTTGTCAATGCGACAGTTGATCCATTGGGTACGACCTTAACGCTGAACTACAATGAAGCACTTGATCCATTAAATCCACCAGTTGCAGGCGACTTCGCAGTGACAGCGGATGGTCAAGTGGTTGCGATCACGGGTGTGTTAGTGGTGGGTAGTAGCGTGGTGTTAACCTTGGGTGCTCCAGTGACCTTAGGTCAAGCGGTGCAAGTGGGTTATACCGATCCAACAGCAGGTAATGATCCAAATGCGATTCAAGACATTGCGGGCAATGATGCAGTAACCCTTCCACCAACTTCAGTGACCAATGGTTCGGTTATTCCGAGCGATACTACAGCACCAACATTTGTCAATGCGACAGTTGATCCATTGGGTACGACCTTAACGCTGAACTACAATGAAGCACTTGATCCATTAAATCCACCAGTTGCAGGCGACTTCGCAGTGACAGCGGATGGTCAAGTGGTTGCGATCACGGGTGTGTTAGTGGTGGGTAGTAGCGTGGTGTTAACCTTGGGTGCTCCAGTGACCTTAGGTCAAGCGGTGCAAGTGGGTTATACCGATCCAACAGCAGGTAATGATCCAAATGCGATTCAAGACATTGCGGGCAATGATGCAGTAACCCTTCCACCAACTTCAGTGACCAATGGTTCGGTTATTCCGAGCGATACTACAGCACCAACATTTGTCAATGCGACAGTTGATCCATTGGGTACGACCTTAACGCTGAACTACAATGAAGCACTTGATCCATTAAATCCACCAGTTGCAGGCGACTTCGCAGTGACAGCGGATGGTCAAGTGGTTGCGATCACGAGTGTGTTAGTGGTGGGTAGTAGCGTGGTGTTAACCTTGGGTGCTCCAGTGACCTTAGGTCAAGCGGTGCAAGTGGGTTATACCGATCCAACAGCAGGTAATGATCCAAATGCGATTCAAGACATTGCGGGCAATGATGCAGTAACCCTTCCACCAACTTCAGTGACCAATGGTTCGGTTATTCCGAGCGATACTACAGCACCAACATTTGTCAATGCGACAGTTGATCCATTGGGTACGACCTTAACGCTGAACTACAATGAAGCACTTGATCCATTAAATCCACCAGTTGCAGGCGACTTCGCAGTGACAGCGGATGGTCAAGTGGTTGCGATCACGAGTGTGTTAGTGGTGGGTAGTAGCGTGGTGTTAACCTTGGGTGCTCCAGTGACCTTAGGTCAAGCGGTGCAAGTGGGTTATACCGATCCAACAGCAGGTAATGATCCAAATGCGATTCAAGACATTGCGGGCAATGATGCAGTAACCCTTCCACCAACTTCAGTGACCAATGGTTCGGTTATTCCGAGCGATACTACAGCACCAACATTTGTCAATGCGACAGTTGATCCATTGGGTACGACCTTAACGCTGAACTACAATGAAGCACTTGATCCATTAAATCCACCAGTTGCAGGCGACTTCGCAGTGACAGCGGATGGTCAAGTGGTTGCGATCACGGGTGTGTTAGTGGTGGGTAGTAGCGTGGTGTTAACCTTGGGTGCTCCAGTGACCTTAGGTCAAGCGGTGCAAGTGGGTTATACCGATCCAACAGCAGGTAATGATCCAAATGCGATTCAAGACATTGCGGGCAATGATGCAGTAACCCTTCCACCAACTTCAGTGACCAATGGTTCGGTTATTCCGAGCGATACTACAGCACCAACATTTGTCAATGCGACAGTTGATCCATTGGGTACGACCTTAACGCTGAACTACAATGAAGCACTTGATCCATTAAATCCACCAGTTGCAGGCGACTTCGCAGTGACAGCGGATGGTCAAGTGGTTGCGATCACGAGTGTGTTAGTGGTGGGTAGTAGCGTGGTGTTAACCTTGGGTGCTCCAGTGACCTTAGGTCAAGCGGTGCAAGTGGGTTATACCGATCCAACAGCAGGTAATGATCCAAATGCGATTCAAGACATTGCGGGCAATGATGCAGTAACCCTTCCACCAACTTCAGTGACCAATGGTTCGGTTATTCCGAGCGATACTACAGCACCAACATTTGTCAATGCGACAGTTGATCCATTGGGTACGACCTTAACGCTGAACTACAATGAAGCACTTGATCCATTAAATCCACCAGTTGCAGGCGACTTCGCAGTGACAGCGGATGGTCAAGTGGTTGCGATCACGGGTGTGTTAGTGGTGGGTAGTAGCGTGGTGTTAACCTTGGGTGCTCCAGTGACCTTAGGTCAAGCGGTGCAAGTGGGTTATACCGATCCAACAGCAGGTAATGATCCAAATGCGATTCAAGACATTGCGGGCAATGATGCAGTAACCCTTCCACCAACTTCAGTGACCAATGGTTCGGTTATTCCGAGCGATACTACAGCACCAACATTTGTCAATGCGACAGTTGATCCATTGGGTACGACCTTAACGCTGAACTACAATGAAGCACTTGATCCATTAAATCCACCAGTTGCAGGCGACTTCGCAGTGACAGCGGATGGTCAAGTGGTTGCGATCACGGGTGTGTTAGTGGTGGGTAGTAGCGTGGTGTTAACCTTGGGTGCTCCAGTGACCTTAGGTCAAGCGGTGCAAGTGGGTTATACCGATCCAACAGCAGGTAATGATCCAAATGCGATTCAAGACATTGCGGGCAATGATGCAGTAACTCTTCCACCAACTTCAGTGACCAATGGTTCGGTTATTCCGAGCGATACTACAGCACCAACATTTGTCAATGCGACAGTTGATCCATTGGGTACGACCTTAACGCTGAACTACAATGAAGCACTTGATCCATTAAATCCACCAGTTGCAGGCGACTTCGCAGTGACAGCGGATGGTCAAGTGGTTGCGATCACGAGTGTGTTAGTGGTGGGTAGTAGCGTGGTGTTAACCTTGGGTGCTCCAGTGACCTTAGGTCAAGCGGTGCAAGTGGGTTATACCGATCCAACAGCAGGTAATGATCCAAATGCGATTCAAGACATTGCGGGCAATGATGCAGTAACCCTTCCACCAACTTCAGTGACCAATGGTTCGGTTATTCCGAGCGATACTACAGCACCAACATTTGTCAATGCGACAGTTGATCCATTGGGTACGACCTTAACGCTGAACTACAATGAAGCACTTGATCCATTAAATCCACCAGTTGCAGGCGACTTCGCAGTGACAGCGGATGGTCAAGTGGTTGCGATCACGAGTGTGTTAGTGGTGGGTAGTAGCGTGGTGTTAACCTTGGGTGCTCCAGTGACCTTAGGTCAAGCGGTGCAAGTGGGTTATACCGATCCAACAGCAGGTAATGATCCAAATGCGATTCAAGACATTGCGGGCAATGATGCAGTAACCCTTCCACCAACTTCAGTGACCAATGGTTCGGTTATTCCGAGCGATACTACAGCACCAACATTTGTCAATGCGACAGTTGATCCATTGGGTACGACCTTAACGCTGAACTACAATGAAGCACTTGATCCATTAAATCCACCAGTTGCAGGCGACTTCGCAGTGACAGCGGATGGTCAAGTGGTTGCGATCACGGGTGTGTTAGTGGTGGGTAGTAGCGTGGTGTTAACCTTGGGTGCTCCAGTGACCTTAGGTCAAGCGGTGCAAGTGGGTTATACCGATCCAACAGCAGGTAATGATCCAAATGCGATTCAAGACATTGCGGGCAATGATGCAGTAACCCTTCCACCAACTTCAGTGACCAATGGTTCGGTTATTATTCCGCCACTTAATGCTGTAAATGATGAATTTGCATTGGATCTAGGTCAGGAAACTCGTATTGATCGTACAGAAGTTGCTGGTTCAGATATCGCAGTGGTTGATATCTTGGGGAATAATGCTACCGGTCTAGATTTTTCAATTCCACAAACAACAGGCAATGCAGGTAAGGGGTCGACTGGTAATATTTCTGTCACGGTTTCGCAACAAGATCTGATTTCGGTCGGTGAGGCTGTTCAGATTGTTATTTATCAGCAAACTACCAATGGACCAGTGGAGGTTGCACGTGGTACGAGTCAAGGTGGTATTGTCACTGTTGGTGGTATTGGAATCATTGGTGTCGTAAATAGCAACGATTCAATTAAGCTTGATTTTACTAATTTACCAGAAGGTAATTATACGGTAGCCGTTCAGGCAGATGATAGTGCTCTAACAACCTTACTCAAAGATGTTGCTATTAGTGATCTTGGTGGTGAAGGGGAAATTCTGGGGGCTTCAAATGCTGCAGCTATCGGGGCAGCAATTACTGCAGTACTCGGCCCGGTTTTGGGTGCTCCAATACTTGCTTTAGTCAATACAATTTTAATCCCTGTTAATACAATTGGCTTACCACTTTCAAGCGTAGTTAACCAGCTACTGGACGTATTACCAATTGGAGTAATTGATTACATTGTTGATGCTGCTGTTGCTCCTCTATTGTCAAACTTGTTAACGATTTATGAAAAAACAAATATCAGTGTAACTGGAACTGAAGAAGTTTTTGCTAACTATGAATTAACAGGTAATGTTTTTGCTGATAATGGCAATGGGCAAGATGTAGTCAGTGGTGGTTCGATTATTGAAATAGATGGTTCATCTGTTGCATCAGGTACTGTTACGATTCAAGGAGAGTATGGCAGCCTTGAAATTAATACTCTAACAGGAGTCTTTACTTATACTGTGACAGCTGGAGAGGCGGCTTTAGGAAAAACTGAAATATTTGATTATAAACTGTCCAATGGAACAACATCTGATATTGCTCAAATCATTATTAATATTGCAGGAACACCAGCAGATCCTGGAGAGTTGACTCCACCAGATCATGTAGATCAAGTTGTGGCAAATGATGACCTTGCAACTGTTAAAAATTATCATGAATCTGTGGGTGATGATGTTGGTGAACAAGGACGAGCTTCTCAATTATTAGGTGTAAATTTACTCGGACTAAATATCTCTTTAGGTAATACCGTACCATTTAATTTTGAAGTTGAAGAAAACAGCACATCGAGTATTCATGTCAATGTGAGCGGTAGCGTTGTAAGTGCTGCGATAGGTGGACTTATTGGTGCTTTATTAGGAACAGCTGATAAGTTTTTCAATGCTGTACTTGAACGTCAATATGTAGATGAAAACGGCGTTATACAAAAAGAGCACTTCATTGTGGAAGATGCTGTAAAACTAACGCCACCTGGATTGTTGGGCATTATCTTTAATTATTCTGGTCAGATTAATATAGATAATTTACCACCCGGCGTTTATACAATCGCGCTACAAGAGAAACCAACGGATTCTGGTTTATTACAACAAATTTTGAATTTATTGGATTCGACAGCATCTGCCCAGTTATTTGGTGGTGTTGAATTAACCATGCAAGACCAAACCAATAAATATTTGGGTTCAAGTACCATTGAAGGAAATGTAATTTCAAGTGTGGATGGTGCAGATGAAGTAAATACAACAACATTTGTTACTAAAGTGGCCAATGAAGTGGGTGATCCTGCAGTCACATTATCAGGTGCAAACACGGTTGTTGTAGGTGCTTACGGAACACTTTATATTTCTCCAAACGGTCATTATAAATATGTGAGTAATGGTGATGCTGCAGATATTGGCAAGGTAGATACATTTACTTACACGATCAGGGACTTTAATGGCAGTGAAGCAACAGCGAATTTAAATATTCGTATTGATGGTGATAACTCTGGCGTGGTTTGGGATAATGCAAACCCTCAAAATGATATATCTCTTCCAGCTCCAATTATTTTAGACAATGCAGAGCATGTCGCTATTGGTGCTGTAACGAATGTGGTACAAACAGTAAGTGAAGCGAATCAAGGTGCTAGTTTTGCAGTGGCAGGTTCATTAGGTGGTGGTGCTGGTACTTATACTCCGACGACATTTAGTGTGGCGAATACAGACTCTTCTCATGTTGTAGTTAAAGTAAATATCCCAGCACTTTCAGTTTCTCTATTGCCAACGATTGTTCTTACAATCAAAGATCAAAATGGTACAGTTGTTGGGACGATAACCGGTAAGCCTCTTCTCAATGCACTTGGAAGTTCAATAACTGTCGACATGCCTAATTTAGGGCCAGGAACCTATACAATTACAGCATCTGCATCGGGTAATATAGGTTTAGGATTTAATGCTACAGTGAGCTTAGCGCAAGATATTACTCACTATAATGAAATTGGCCCAGTAACCGCAGCTCCAATTATTGGCAACATGTTGACAGACGATACCTATAATCCATCTTATGCTAAATTTAGTATTGATACGGGTAATGGTCAGTTTGTAGAGGTTGGATATAATGGTGTGACAGTGCAAGGTGAGTATGGCAGTCTGTTCGTGAAAAGTGATGGAAGCTATGTTTATACACCAAGTGCGGGAGTAATCGGTCGTCAAGAAGTATTCGATTATAAACTCTCTGTTTTTGGTCAAGATCATACAGCATCTCTTACAGTAACAGTTGATGCACTAACCACTGGTGATGCTCTCCGCAATACACTGATTAGTGGTGAACTGAATGATACCTTTACGGGTAATGGAGGTTCAGATGTGCTTGTATATCATGTATTAGAAAGTGCGAGTGCAAGTGGTGGAAATGGCGTCGATCATTGGACAGACTTCCATTCAGGAAATGTGAACACTGATACGAATGCAGACATCATAGATATTTCTGATTTACTGATTGGTTTTAATAGTGCAAATATCACAACCGATTTAACAGCATCGGCAAACTATCTGAAAAACTATCTTGGAGTAAGAGTTGATGGTAATAATGTCACTCTCACCCTAGATCGTGATGGTGCAGGAACTACGTACACTGGCAAAACCGATTTACTCCAATTGGATAATTTAGCGCAATCAGGTGCTGCATTTAATGGCAAAACTGAAGATGATATCTTGAAACTCTTGCTTCAAAATCATCAGCTTGTTCTATAATTTAGTCAGTAAATTGAAAAACCCTAAGTTCGCTTAGGGTTTTTTATTGTCCCATGTATTTTAAAAGCACGTTATAATGACAATATATTGAGTTTGAATGCTTTATTTTCATTATGGTTTATACACTTGTATCTGAAACGATTTTTGAGGAAGACATTAAAAAGAGTCGATTTCAAGCCATTGCAGCATCTGTTGAAAATGAGCAGCAAGTTAAAATATTTCTGGAAAAACATTTAGATCTAACAACAACACATCAATGCTGGGCATGGAAAATAGGTCATAATGTTCGTTTTAATGACGATGGTGAACCTTCAGGTACAGCAGGCCGACCAATCCTTGCAACCATTGAGGGTAATGATTTAACCAACACAATTGTATTGGTCAATCGCTGGTATGGTGGCATCAAATTAGGTACAGGTGGTTTAGTTCGGGCTTATGGCGGCTGTTCAGGGCAATGTTTGCTTTTGGCTGAGAAAATAGAACTGATTGAAAAGAAGAAAATTTATTTTCAATGCCACTTCAGCGAATGGTCGATTTTTCAGTATGAATTAAATACCCAAGACATTGAGTATAAAGAACAATATACCGCTGATGGTGTTGAAGTTGAAGCATTATTACAAATACATCAAATTGATCCACTTAAGTTAAAAGTTCAAGATGTAACGCGTGGGCGTGAGCAACTTAAATTGTTGGAAGACATTGATGAATGAGCAAGATCCATTACTAAAATATCGTGAACAACATAAGCATCGCTTAAATTATATGCCATGGCTGTATTATTCACTTAAACCGAAAAATCGAGTTTGGGCGGAGCAGTGGCAGCAGCAGTACCAAGCGTATTTGATGGCAATGGAAACTGTTGAAATAGGTAAAAATTGTTTTATTTCACCTTTGGCTCATATTTTTGCTGAGCCTGGTCGGAAAATTCTCATTGGGGATAATACTTTTATTGCAGCGGATTGTACGTTGCATGGGCCGTTAGAGATTGGTAATGAAGTTGCGATCAACCATCATTGTATTTTAGATGGGGGTAAAGTCGGTATTAAATTACATGATCAAGTCCGTATAGCCGCCTATTGTCATCTTTATGCTTTTGATCATGGTATGGATTTGAGTATTCCTGTTTATCAACAAGCTGTGACTTCCCAAGGCATTGAAATTGGTCAAGATGTTTGGTTGGGGGCACACGTTGGTGTAAAAGATGGGGTAAAAATTGCTTCACATGCCATAATTGGAATGAATAGTATGGTCACTAAAAATGTGGCTGAAAGAGAAATTGTGGCTGGAAACCCAGCACGTTTTATTCGTTATCGTGAATGAATGCACAGTTTGTACAAATACATAATTAAATTATGGAATTAATTACATAAAGTTGTCCAAACTTATAAAAACTTGTGCTAATTTAAATAATATAGACCCAAAGCTGTAAAGCTAAAGCGAGGTTAAAATGAACAGAGTAGTGGCTTGTATTGACTCTTCTCCGTGCATCAATGCATTGGCAGAAGCAGCCGCATGGATTGCTCAAAAAACTGGTCGTGAACTGGTTTTATTGCAAGTATTGGATTATTACCCTGCAAGTTATCATTTAGGGGAAATTAGTGGGGTAATTGGCTTCGAAAGTAATGCGATGTTGCTTAAAGAGCTGGCTGAGCTTGAACAAAAGCAAAGTGAATTAGCACTGGATTACAGCAATAATTTACTTAAGCATATTTCAGAAATGATTCAAGAAAAATACAATATCAGACCTATTCAAATTCAAGCCAAAGGTGATTTTCTAGAACAAAGCTTTAATGAGTTGACTGAAGATGATATCGCTGTAATCGGTCGAGTTGGTGAGCGTTCAGCTGAGAAGAATAAAATATTGGGCAGTAATGTTGAAAACTTTATTCGTGGAACGAAAAGTACTGTATTAACTGTTGGGCAAACATTTAAACCACCAACCCGTTTTATTTTTGCTTATGAGCTTTCTGAAACATGTCAAAAAATGCTAAAACGTGTTGAAAAAAGTGATTTACTTAAACTTTTACAATGTCATTTACTTTATGTCGGTGATCATCCTGAAATTCTCAATGAGCCTGCGCAACGTTTAAAAGATGCGGGTCTGGATGTAGTAGTAGAATATCGTTATGGTGATGTTGCTGAAAATATTTTGGATTATCAAAATCAACATCAAATTCAATTGATTGTGCTAGGTGCTTTTAGTCATAGTAAGATTCACCAGTTCTTTTTAGGTAGTGTGACAACCTCAATCTTTAGAAATGCCTCTGTTCCATTGTTAGTCGCAAAATAAGTTTTATCTTAGGAAAAAAAAGCAACTTCACCGTCGATATTAAGTCAAAAGATGGATGAAACAGAAGAAATGGAATGCCACAAATAATGGGATTTGTGGCATTTTTTTTGATTAAAAAATTTAATAAAAATATTGCATTTTGAAATGCAATAGCTTTTTAATGAACTATGAATTTAACTGGTTGAAAATTAATCGACAATTAAAAATATTTTATTTTCATAGGCTTATTAAATCATTATTGAGTTATCCACAATTCTACAAACAAGTTCAGGGGATAACTCTAAGGAAGATGATCTAAGCTTGAATAGATTTGTTAAAATCATAGCTACAAAAAAGCTGCTACATAAATAGCAGCTTTTAAATTTAGGTTACAATGGTTTATTTCACAATTGCAATGGCAAAACCATCATGTCCTTTGCTGCCAACTGTTTGTAAAGCAGTACATGACAGAATTTTAGGATGGTTTTGCATAGCTTTATACATGTCACGAATCCCTTCAATACTTGGTTTAATATTCGCTGGGTCAAGAATATCACCAGCACGAATCACGTTGTCCAAAACAATGACTGTTCCAGAATGTGAAAGGTTTAAGCTTAGCTCTAAATATTCAGGATAACTTTGTTTATCTGCATCGACAAAAATAAAGTCGAAAGCTTTAGTACTTTCAGGCAAATTCTTTAAAATATCAGCTGCGCGACCACATTTTAATTCAACGGTTTGCTTTAGATTAGCACGATCTATATTTTCTTGACCTAAAGCAGCATGTGTATCACGACCTTCAATCGTTAAAATATAGCCATCTTCAGGTAACGCACGGGCTAACCACATGGTGCTATACGCTGCAAAAGTACCTAATTCTAAAACACGTTTGCACTTGTTCATTTGAATCAACATTTGCAATAACATGCCCTGATTTGCGGCAACAGCAAGGTGGTCTGGAAATCCTTTATCCTCAGTGTTTTTTAATGTTTGTATGAGGATTGGGTCTTCAGGAATTAAATGTGATTCGATATAGGTATCGATGTCTGACCACATTTGTTGCATGTTATACCACCTAATTGGAGTCACTTCGTTTATGTAATTTGCATTTTAATCTTTTAAACGAAGAGTGCAATTTTAATAGAAACTTTTGAGTTAAATTTAATCAACTTGAAAAATAATAAATATATAGAACGATACATTCAGGTTTTATTGTTTTAAAGAAGCCAGATCAACTTCTATAAAACATGGTGATGAAACTGATTTATGCAGCGAAGAATGGGCTAAATCCAATTTTTTTTAATAAACGGCGATACATACTTGAACTGCGATCAGCAGGGAAGTGCGTCTCAATGGATAAATCTAAAGGTAGATATTCTGGTTTTTGTGTCTCAACGATCAAACGGTCTTCTTCAAAGATTTTAAGGTTGTATTCATAAGCATCTTCTATTGGTAAATCTTGATCATAGTTACGACAAATGGGGGCAAATAATCGAGTACTACGTGCTGTCATGGGCGAGGCAGCATTCATAATGACCTGTTTCGCTTGATTGGGGAAATGAATGGTTAATGTTGCGGTAAAAGGCAAATGAATTTCAAAATGGCGTAACCATTGAAAATCCGCTTGTCCTAATTGATCTAGACCAATCGGGTAACGACCTACACTACTGATATAATCAGCACTAAAACCATAGTCTGTTTCTTGCGTAGTGTAATCAGGCACTTCTGTATTTTCTGGGTCACCAAAAGTTTCTGGATGTACCCATGCAAAATGGGCAACATCGATAAAGCCTTCCAATTGTCGACCAGCAAAGCATTTTAAATCGACTTGAGGACAAACCAGTTGTTGGTACGCGGTCTCATCCCAATGCGGCATATTTGGAATATTGGCTATATCCTGTTCTTTTGCTAAAAGTGAACACCAGATTAATCCATAACGTTCAACAGCAGCATAGGTTTTTAGGTGGAAACGGTCCGAAATTTTATGATTGGGATGAGCAGGGATTCGATTACATTTACCATTTTCACCAAAGCGTAAACCATGATAACGGCAAACGATACCTTGACCATCATTTGTTCCGATGCTTAACGGAACACCGCGATGTGGGCAGGCATCTTTGGCAACAATAATTTCAGCATCTATTTTATAAATGACCAATGGCATATCCAGCAACATGGTTCCGAGTAGTTGCTCAGTAATATCTCTTGCTAATGCAATTGGATACCAATATTGGGCTAAGAGTTGCCAGTCATGTTCGGAGAAGCTCATATGAACGGGGAGGTCTGGGTTAAAGCTGTTCAGCGTTTTGCTATTCATATTCAAATCTTTTATGGAATGCTCATTTGAATATAAAACAATGCTGTGTTCTTTGAAATTTCAATTATTATGCGTAATGATGGAAAAAAAGAGAACACATGATTGACTACTAAGCATGATAAGCGGTGGATTTCCATATATAGGCTTAGCTGTAATAATCTTTTAACATTTTTCCAAAATTTAATAAAAAAGAACTGAGTACAATAAGTGCGATGGAGAAACTGCTGCAAAAGAAAATAATTTTTTGATAATTTAACCTGCAACTATTCATTAAAGGCAAATAGTAGACTTGATACATTGAGCGTAAGGTTTGCATGGTTAATATAAATAAACTGATGAAGCTAAAACTAATGACAATATTTTGGATCAGATTGTATTGACTAATTTGTGCCAATAAAAAGTAAATGATCCAACAGCTCATATAGATAATGAATGTAATCATGCTAGCTGAGGCTACCATTTTTAGAAAAGTTTCATGCCATTCTTTACGATTTAATCTCATTATTTAAATTGCTCTTTTTTATTTATTTTAAAGGTTTTTAGATGAGTAAATAAGGTTGATACGACGTATATTGTCGCTTTAAGTATGTAAACGTTAATACAGTTTTTGTGACATACACATGAAATATTACAATTTGAATTGTAATATCCTCAAATTTAAAAAATAGCACACAGTTGATTACATATTGAATTTAAAAGATTTTTAATAAAATCAAATGTGAATTATCAAATATCATAAAAGCGTCATAAAGCTGTAACTTATTTGTCATATTTTAAAATCAAAATGCAATTATCCGAAAAGTACTACACAACAAGAAGTGGTGTACTTCAAAATTGCAGTTTATTTAAGAGAGAAAAGAATGCGCATTAATCACATCGCACTTGCATTAGCAGTTTCAGGGGCAGCAGTATCAGCAAATGCTCGTGATACCATCCAAATCGCTGGTTCTTCTACTGTACTTCCTTATGCGAGTATTGTTGCTGAAGAATTTGGTAACACTTTCCCTCAATTTAAGGCACCTGTAGTTGGCTCAGGCGGTAGTTCTGCTGGTCTTAAACAGTTCTGTTCAGGTGTAGGCGATAACACAATTGATATCGCAAATGCTTCACGTAAAATTAAAGATACTGAAATCGCAGCGTGTAAAAAAGCTGGCGTAAACAAAGTCCAAGAAATAAAAATCGGTTATGACGGTATCGTTTTTGCTTCAAATGCAAGTAAAGCAGCTTATAAATTACGTCCACAACACGTATTTGCAGCCCTGGCAGCTGAATTACCATCAAATGGTAAATTGGTACCAAACCCATATACACGTTGGAACCAAATTGATAAATCGCTTCCAAATGAGCCAATTACTTTAGTTGTTCCAGCTTCTAACCACGGTACACGTGAAGTGTTCCAAGAGAAAATGGTTGAAGCGGGTTGCGAAACTTACGATTACTTCAAAAAGTTAGACAAAGATGCACAGAAAAAAGCATGTTCTAACTTCCGTAAAGACGGTAAAGTAATTGAAATTGCTGGTGATTATACTGAAACTCTAGCACGTTTAAAAACATCTCCAAGTGCGGTAGGTGTATTTGGCTTAGGTTTCTATGACCAAAACAAAGATAAATTACGTGTTGCGACAGTGAACAACGTTGTTCCTTCTGAGCAAACTGTTTTAAATGGTACTTACCCTGTATCTCGTCCTTTATACTTCTATGTAAAAGGTGAACACTTACAGTCAATCAAAGGCTTAAAAGAATATACTGAATACTTCCTTAACAAGAAGGTATCTGGTAAAGGTTCTAAGTTAGACAAAGCTGGTTTGATTTCATTGTCAGATGCTGAACGTGCAAAAGTATTAGCTGGTTTTAAAGCTGGTAAATAATAAAACCGCAATAATGGAGCTGATGGTGGGTGACTACCATCGGCTTTCCTTGCTAAGTAGAGTTTTTTCAAAGCATTGAAATTGAAAAAACGGTGGAGAATACATGAATCTGCTACTCATTGGCGTGTTATTGGCTTTAATCGCTATCGCATATCAAATCGGGCTACGAAAAAGCCGAAGCCTAGCAGGTAAGGGAAATAACACTGCAATTTTACATTCGCGTCCTGGCTACTATGGCTCTTTGGTGGCGTTGTGGTGTGGAATCCCAGCTTTTTTAATTTTGATTGTGTGGAATTTGGTAGAACCAAGTGTTTTACAACATCTAATTTTAAAAAATGTTCCAGCAACTGTTGCTTCATCGCTAGATACAGCTGGGGTAGATGTACTGGTAGATCGTATTAAAGCAATTGCCTCTGGCTTTGGTGTGACAGATACGCCAGCAGCTTATGAGGTTGCAGCTGCAGAACAACTCTCAAAATTTGAAAGAATTGGCTCGTTTGCAAAGTTTGCTGTGGTAACGTGTGCTGCGATCCTTGGATTGATTTGGGCAAGAAAAAGAATTAGTCAACAATTTCGTGCACGTAACGAAGTTGAAAAAACTATTAATGTTGTTTTGATCCTCTGTTCTGGTGTCGCGATTCTCACAACTGTGGGTATTGTGATGTCGATGTTCAGTGAAGCGATGCACTTTTTCCAGTTTGTAAGTCCAATCGACTTCTTCTTTGGTACAGAGTGGAATCCTGGGTTTAGTACTTCAGGAAATGCCGAAGGAAGTTATGGTTTGCTACCATTACTTTGGGGAACACTCATGGTCAGTGGTATTGCACTACTGGTTGCTGTTCCACTGGGTCTAATGATTGCAATTTATCTTGCTGAATATGCTTCACCTCGATTCCGTTCATGGGCAAAGCCAACAATTGAAGTTTTAGCGGGTATTCCAACCATTGTTTATGGTGTTTTTGCCATGATGGTGCTTGGTCCAATCTTCAAATCAATTGGTGATTCTATTGGCGTTGAAGTTAATGCGACTAGCGCACTAACAGCGGGTTTTGCAATGGGGATTATGATTATCCCATTTGTATCTTCTTTATCAGATGACATTATTACTCAAGTGCCGCGAGCTTTGCGTGATGGTTCGTTAGGTTTAGGTGCAACCAAATCTGAAACTATTCGCCAAGTGGTTCTCCCAGCTGCCTTACCAGGTATTACTGGTGCATTCTTACTCGCAGTATCTCGTGCGGTAGGTGAAACCATGATTGTAGTACTCGCTGCTGGTAATAGTCCATTGTTACATATCAATCCACTTGAAGCTGTTTCCACAGTAACAGTAACGATTGTAAAACAATTAACAGGTGATACAGACTTTGCAAGTCCGCAGGCATTAGTTGCATTTGCACTGGGTTTAACTTTATTTACCATTACATTGTGTTTAAACATTGTCGCACTTTATATTGTGCGTAAATATCGTGAGCAATACGAATGAGTACATCAAATACATCTCCTGTGGATCAAAATGTATTTGATCCTCAAGCCGCTGCTGAGTCGCGAGAAAAACGTAAAGCTAAAATTGCTAGCTCATTGTCAAAACGCCATCGTAAAGAAAAGACCTTCCGTATTGCTGGCTTTTCAGCAGTGATTACTGGCTTGGCATTTGTAGCAATCTTATTTGGAAGTATTTTATACAAAGGGTTGCCAGCATTTTGGCAAGCAAGCATGACTGTACCTGTGTATTTTGATCCCGCTATGATTGATGCAGGACCAAAACCAACGCAAAAAGTAGGGGAGTCTCCTGCTGTTTTTCAAGAGCGTTATGTAGACTGGCAAACTAAAATGGGTATGGTTGATTGGGATGCCTTGATTGTAAATGCAATCATTGCAAAAGATCCTACACTTGAAAGCCGTCGAGATGATCTTTCGGGTGTTTACACCAGCTCAGAAGCTTATCGTATCCGTGATATGGTCTTCAAAGATCCTGCATTGATTGGTAAAACAGTCGAACTCAACTTCCTTGCTGATGCTAATATTGATGTTTGGTTAGCAGGTCATATCGATCGTTCATTACCTGATGAGCAACAACAACTTAGCCCAGAAGTACGTCAACTTTCAGATGATTTGGCCGCAAAAGGGATTATTAACCGAACTTTTAACACACAAATGTTCACTAACCCTGATTCACGAAGTTCACCTGCAACAGCAGGTTTAGCAGGTGCATTTATGGGTTCATTGTTCATGATGTTAATTGTGATTGCGATTTCTATTCCATTGGGCGTGGCAAGTGCGATCTATCTCGAAGAGTTTGCACCAAAAAACTTTATCACAGACATTATTGAGGTAAACATCAATAACCTTGCAGCGGTTCCATCGATTGTATTTGGATTATTGGGCGCTGCCATTTTTATTGGTTGGATGCATTTGCCTATATCCGCACCTTTGGTCGGTGGTTTGGTATTAAGTTTAATGACCTTGCCTACAGTAATTATCACCACTCGTGCATCACTGAAAGCAGTACCTCCATCAATTCGTCAAGCGGCGTTAGGTATAGGTGCTTCTCGTTTACAAACAGTATTCCACCATGTATTGCCTTTGGCTCTGCCAGGGATTATGACAGGTGCGATTATTGGTATTGCTCATGCATTGGGTGAAACAGCACCATTACTCTTAATTGGTATGAGTGCTTTCGTTGCAAATATTCCAGTATCTCCATTAGACCAATCTACGGCTTTACCTGTTCAAGTTTACTTATGGCAAGGTAATGAATTACGTAACTTCTTCGAAGGGCGTACGGCTGCAGCCATCATTGTGTTATTGGCACTCATGGTCGGTCTAAACAGCTTTGCAATTTGGTTACGTAAGAAATTTGAAGTTCGCTGGTAAAAGAGGGCAGAATAGAGATGAATACTGTAGAAACTAAAAATTCCTTAAGACAGGATACAACCGTGAATTCTGAACAATCTCAATTTACATCGACTGACAGTAAGCAAAAGCAAGCAAGCACTTCTTTTGTATCCCAGTTTGAGTCTTCGACGCCGAAGAAAGAAAAAAATACAACTGTGAAAATTAGTGCTGAAGATGTGCATGTTTACTATGGTGAAGCTGAAGCGATTAAGGGTATTGATCTTCAAGTTTATGAAAATGAAGTGATTGCATTTATTGGTCCATCAGGTTGTGGTAAATCAACATTTTTACGCACCTTAAACCGTATGAATGATACGATTGATACTTGTCGTGTAACAGGTAAAGTGCGTTTAGATAATCAAGATATTTATGATCCAAATCTAGATGTTGTATTGCTTCGTGCTCAAGTCGGAATGGTATTTCAAAAACCAAACCCGTTTCCTAAATCAATTTTTGATAATGTTGCTTATGGGCCTAAACTACATGGTTTAGCCAAAGATAAGTATGATTTAGAAGAGATTGTTGAAAATAGTTTGCGTAAAGCAGGTTTGTGGGATGAAGTTAAAGATCGTTTAAGTCAGCCAGGCACAGGTCTTTCTGGTGGTCAGCAACAACGTTTGTGTATTGCGCGAACAATTGCTGTAAGCCCAGACGTGATTTTAATGGATGAACCATGTTCTGCACTTGATCCGATTGCGACAGCAAAAGTTGAGGAGTTAATCTCTGAGCTTTCTGCACAATATACAATCGCAATTGTAACCCACTCCATGCAACAAGCAGCACGTGTTTCTGACCGTACAGCCTACTTTCATTTAGGAGACTTAATCGAAGTTAACTCTACAGAGAAAGTCTTTACTCAACCAGATCACCAATTGACTGAAGCTTATATTACTGGTCGTTTTGGTTAAGTCGAGCACTGATTAAGTCCAGTTTAGTTGTGAAATTAAAGAGCCGTAAGGCTCTTTTTCTATAGATAAAGCATATAAAAATTTGAGAAAATGAATTAAATTTATGAGAATGGTAGATCAAAAAAATTAAAAACCTAAGCTGCCAAATAATAAATTGATTGTCTAAATCTTTTCTTTGTTGGGTGCTGAAATAGGGATGTAATGCAGTTTTAGTTAAGTCTAGTATTTTTTAATAAAACCAATTTAATAAGAATGGGTAAGGCTAAATAATTTAAGAGGTAGGAATAGATGAGCTATGCGTTCATATTTCAATATAAGTGCCATGAAATAAATGCTTAATTATTTGAGCTTATAAGAGCGGGAAATTAAACAAAGGCTTTTTTAAGACATACATCATTTTAAGCTTTGTGTATTAAACATATTTTTCAGTTAGGGCTTTATTTTATATGCGAATAGCAGTTGATTGTTATTTGTAATTTTCTGAGCTATTCATAGTTGCTTTATATAAAAAAGGAGCTCAAAAGCTCCTTCTTATTACCAAGATTGCTTATAGTATGTTTTTAATCGATTGGATCTTCACGATGTTGTTCAACTGCTTTAGCGTCATAGTGTGCTTTACTCGGATGAGCGAATGCAGCAGCCAGTTTGTCTTTGTCTAAAGCATTGTCCCAACGTGCCACAACAATCGTTGCACACGCATTACCGACTAAATTGGTCAGTGCACGGCATTCAGACATAAAGCGGTCAATACCTAGAATCAAAGCCATACCTGCAACAGGAACTGCTGGAACAACAGATAATGTGGCTGCTAAGGTAATAAATCCAGCACCTGTAACACCAGCAGCGCCTTTAGAGCTTAGCATTGCAACGAGCAATAATAAGATTTGGTCTTGAATACTCAAATCGATATTGCAGGCTTGTGCAATAAAGAGCGCCGCCATCGTCATATAGATGTTGGTACCATCTAGGTTAAATGAATAACCAGTAGGAATAACCAAGCCGACTACAGATTTTTCGCAGCCTGCTTTTTCCATTTTACGCATCAATGATGGAAGTGCGGCTTCAGATGAACTGGTCCCTAAAACTAACCATAATTCATCTTTGATATAGCGAATTAGATCTGTAATTCTAAATCCATTGTAGCGCGCCACTGCACCCAAAATAACCAAAATAAAGAGTAAGGCCGTGATATAGAACGTCATAATCAAAAGTAAAAGATTTCCAATACTTTCAATACCATACTTACCAATTGTAAATGCCATTGCACCAAAAGCACCAATCGGAGCAAATTTCATCAGCATTCCAACTAAATGGAATACAGGTGCTGTAAGGTTGTTTAAGAAGTCTACAATCGGTTGACCTTTTTCGCCTACCGCAGCTAAGGATAAACCAAATAATACGGCAACAAATAGAACTTGTAGAATATCACCACTGGTTAATGGGCTAACGATGGTTGTTGGAAGAATATTCAGCAAGAAGTCGACAATCGAAGCGTCATGTGCTTTTTCAGCGTACTCAACAACTTTCTCTGATTTTAATGATGTAGGGTCAATATTTAAACCTTGTCCTGGTTTAATAATATTGGCAACAATCATCCCGACGATTAATGCGAGTGTAGAGAATGTTAGGAAATAAAGCATCGCTTTACCGGTTACTCGTCCTACAGTTCCCATATGTTTCATGCCTGATATTCCAGTGACAACCGTCAAGAAAATAACAGGTGCAATAATCATTTTGACCAGTTTAATAAATGCATCACCTAATGGTTTTAAACTTGCACCAATATCTGGCCAAAAGTGTCCAAGAAGGATACCAAGTACAATGGCAAAAATAACCTGAACATAGAGGATTTGATAAAACTTTTGTTTTTTAGGGGGGAGGTGTTCATCGTGTGAGGAGATATCCATACTCAATCCTTATCCTTGATGTTGATAAAATTAAACATTTTTTAAAGAAATGACACGCAAATGTTCATAAATTTTAAAAATGTAATTATTCTTTTTAACGTGTTGATTTTAAATAGTTTAATCAAAATAACAAATATGTTATTTAGATAAAAAGAGCTGCTAAATAAGCTAATATAAATTTTAAAAATGTGTGATATATGTTTATTTGTATTATTCGTTTGATATAAACATGTCTATGTTTTTTTATGTGAATTTGTCATAAGAAAAGCCAGCAAAAGTTCTACTAAGTGGCATTTGGCTTATTTTCAAGATAAAGTCGCTGAATATAATCAAATCATCAAAGCTTAACTTAGATGTAAAAACTATTAATAAAATCTTAATTTATTCACGATGTGCATCTTTACTCGAATTTTAATGCGTTTTAAAGTATAAAAAAAAGCTATATTATTCATAACTTAAATTTGGTTATTGTATTTTCAAAAGTCTTAATAAGACCGACTTTTATACTTTATATAGCCTAAGTGAGTTTAGCTTTGTCGAATTTTTCAAAAAGTGTATTGAAATTTACCTGATCCGTCCGCATCTTATTAGAAAAGCATTTCCTCAAATATTCGAGATTATAAATTCTATGTTATTCCATTTACCTAAAGTACCCGCAGAACTTCGCATTAGTCATTTAAATGCTCGAATTAATGAGCAAAGAAAAAGAATTGCTCAGTCTACTGCATCGAAATTGGAACTGTTTCAACTGACTCAACAGTTTGTAAAAGAAGCTCGTATACGTAAAAAGAATAATCAAAAAATCTATGTATTGGATTTTAAAGGAGATGTACAAGCTTCAGCGGTTGAGAATTTACGAGAAGAAATTACCTTAATTCTTGCGACAGCAAAAGCAGGGCGTGATCGTGTCATCGTACGTTTAGAAAGCCCAGGTGGTATGGTGCATGGTTATGGTCTTGCAGCTGCACAATTAGTTCGTTTACGTGATGCAGGCTTTAATCTGACGATTTGTGTGGATAAAGTAGCTGCGAGTGGCGGTTATATGATGGCATGTATCGCAAGTGAAATCGTCTCTGCACCTTTTGCTGTGGTTGGTTCGATTGGTGTTGTTGCTCAAGTGCCCAATTTTAATAGACTGTTGAAAGAGCATCATGTTGATTTTGAGCTATATACTGCTGGTCAGTTTAAACGTACTGTGACGATGTTTGGTGAAAACACTCCAGAAGGTAAAGCAAAATTTGAAGAAGAGTTACAACAAACACATCAATTATTTAAGCATTTTGTTGAAAAATATCGCCCACAACTCAATGTGGAAAAAGTTGCTACAGGTGAACATTGGTATGGTGAAGATGCGCGTAATTTAAATTTAGTGGATAAATTGCAAACTTCAGATGAATATTTGCTGAGCTTACTGCCACAACATGATGTATATGTGATTCAAACACGTCGTAAGCCAACACTTGGCGAGAAGTTAGGTTTGCAGGCTGCACAAATGGCAGATGCCTTAATTCCATCTGTCGTGAATAAATTGATGAGTGAGATCACCAAGCTAAATTCTTCTTTACCGATGTTTAAAGACGATAAATTCTAAGTTTTAATTGTTTATTGACAACCTAAAGAGTAATTGGTGAAAGCTGATTACTCTTTTTTTATAGAAAAGTCTTTTCTTTATTCGCAAAAATGCTCAGAAAAAATGACCTCATGTGGTCATGACAAGTCCGTAAAAAATGATTAGCATGCTAGGGATCATAAAATCAAAAACTCAGATTGAAAGGAATACAAGACATGTTGGCATATGATGCAGATTTAGAACTTTTTCGTGATAACTTTAAACGTTTTATGAGTGAACACGTTGCTCCATTTTATGAGCAATGGGAAAAAGAAGGTTTAATGCCACGTTCAGTATGGTCATTATTGGGTGAAAATGGCTATCTTTGTGTGGATGTGCCTGAAGCGTATGGTGGTTACGGCGTTCCAACTGAATATTCATTGATGTTAGTTGAAGAGTCTGCACGTGCAGGCTATGGTGCCTTGTCTACCGCAATTTCATGTCATTCAGAAATAGCAGCTCCTTATATTTTGCATATTGCCAACGAAGAACAAAAACAATACTGGTTACCGAAAATGGTGTCAGGTGAAGTGGTGGGCGCAATAGGGATGACGGAACCGGGCGCGGGTTCAGACTTACAAGGGATGCGTAGTAGTGCAATTTTAAATGGTGACCATTATATTTTGAATGGTTCTAAAACGTTTATTTCAAATGGTCAGCATGCAGATTTAGTGGTATTGGCAGCAAAAACTGATCCACAAGCGCGTGCAAAAGGTGTGTCACTTTTATTGGTTGATACACATCTAGATGGATTTAAAAAGGGCACCAACCTCGATAAAATTGGTTTGCATTCGCAAGATACCTCAGAACTGTTCTTTGATAATGTTAAAGTTCCAGCAAATCAATTGTTAGGTAGCGCAGGTCAAGGTTTTGCCTATTTGATGCAAGAGTTACCTCGTGAACGTACTGCAATTGCAGCAACGGCACTTGGTGCAATTCGTGGTGCAATCGATATTACCACTCAGTATGTACAGGAACGTCAAGCATTTGGTCAGAAAATTGGCAGCTTCCAAAATACGCGTTTTGTTTTGGCTCAAGCAAAAATTGATGAGTTGGCAACAGCAGCATTCTATAACCAAAATTTAGCTTTATATAAACAAAGTAAATTGGATGTTGAAACAGCAGCGGCTTTAAAAAGTTTTAGTACTGATATGCAGATGAAAATCATCGATAGCTTGTTACAACTGTTTGGTGGTTATGGCTATATGACGGAATATCCAATTTCTCGTTTCTTTGTAGATGCACGTATTCAGCGTATTTATGGTGGAACAAATGAAATCATGAAAGAAATCGTGGCGCGTGGCATCATTGGTCGATAATGCATAAATAAATAGCAACGATAAAGTATTCAAATAAAAAACCTTCTTTATTTAAAGAAGGTTTTTTATTATCAAGGTTTAGGGATTAAGCACTTAATACATTTAAACATTCATTGATAAAGATAGGTAACTCAAAAGTTGAACGTGAAGAAATATATAAATTGTTGTCGTTTACCACTTCGCGATCAAAAACCACAGCGCCAGCTTCTTTAAGTTCTTTGAGGATATCTTCAATTGAGGTTAAGCGCCGTCCAATGGCAATTTGTGCATCGATAAGCAAATGGCTACTGTAACAACATAAAAAAATAGGTTTTTGCGCATTGGCAAAATTACGTAAAAAATCAATAAATCGTTCATCTTCTTTAAGATGATAAGGGGAATAGCCACCCGGAATCATCAGCGCATCAAAATCCCGAACAGAGATTTCATCAATGCCTAAATCTATACTGACCGAAGATTTTCTTTGTTTGCTATACACAATATTCCCCGCAGACTTTTCAATATTGCGCACAGAATGGCTTGCAGCTCGAAAAGCTTCAACGGGATGATGATATTCCGCATCTTCGAAATCATGGGTAATGAGAACAGCGATTTTTTTATTCATATTCTATGACTCGAAATGCGCTTATGCTTTTTATCATAGAGCGCAATGTTTAAAATTCTATAGCTGCTTTGTAATTCATTTTGTGGTCAGAAAATTTATAAAGTGATGACATTTTATTCAATATATAAGTTGGAAGTGAAACATTGAAAAATGCACTATTGCCCAACAAATTAAACTGAACTATTGTTATACTGTCAGTGGTCTAAAACATAGACTTCTCGTAATTCTCGACTTTAAAGGGCGACATAACAATGATCAACGATGATCAAAAAACGACTTCTCTAGATCTTGCTCAAATCCGTGAAGATATTGACTCTGTAGATCAGCAAATCCAACAACTTATCAATCGCCGTGCAAAACTGGCCGAATCAGTTGCTAAAGCAAAATTTGCAGCAGAAGAGAATCCGTTATTTTATCGTCCTGAACGTGAAGCACAGGTTTTACGTCAAGTTATGGAGCGCAATGAAGGGCCATTGTCAGATCAAACCATGGCACGTTTATTCCGTGAAATTATGTCTGCATGTTTGGCACTTGAAGCACCACAAAGTATTGCATTTTTAGGTCCAGTCGGTACTTACACCCATTCTGCTGTATTAAAACATTTTGGTCAGGATGCTGTGGTTCGTCCACTACCAACGATCGATGAAGTGTTCCGTGAAGTTGAAGCGGGCAGTGCACATTATGGTTTAGTTCCAGTTGAAAACTCATCTGAAGGTGTAGTCAACCATACTTTAGACTGTTTTAAAGCATCACATTTAAATGTGATTGGTGAAGTTGAATTGCGTATTCATCACCAATTCCTGATTTCTTCAAATACCCGTAAAGACAGTATTAAACAAATTTATGCACATCAACAAACCCTTGCGCAATGTCGTAAGTGGTTGGATGCACATTATCCGGGTGTAGAACGTGTAGCTTTAAGCTCAAATGCAGAGGCTGCTCGCCGTATACGCAATGAATGGCATTCAGCAGCAATTGCATCTGATGTGGCTGCAAGTATTTACGACTTAGAGGTTCTCCACGGCAATATTGAAGATAATCCTGAAAATACCACACGATTCTTGGTCATTGGTCGTGAAAAAGTACCACAAAGTGGCAATGATAAAACCTCATTACTGATTTCAGCACATGACCGTGCGGGGGCTTTATTGGAAATTCTTGCACCATTTGCAAAACACAACATTAGTTTGACCAGTATTGAAACCCGTCCAGCATTACCTGAAAAATGGGCTTATGTATTCTTCATTGATCTTGAAGGTCATGTGGAACAGGACAATGTTAAAGCGGCGATTGAAGATATTCGCCCACTGGTTAAAGAAGTACGTGTACTGGGTTCATATCCGATTGCTGTGCTTTGATGTCGTTGTGAAATAGGTAGTTCAAAATCGTTATGTCACAACCTTTATTTAAAAAAGTTGCTTTTATTGGACTTGGATTGATTGGTTCAAGTCTAGCCCGTGTGATTGCAGCGGAACATCTTGCTGAAAATGTTGTTGCATCAACACGCTCAAAAAAAACATTAGAAGATGCAAAAGCTTTAGGAATTATTTCTGCGGGTTTTAATGATCCTGTAGACGCTGTAAAAGATGCAGATTTAATCGTTCTGGCTTTACCCGTTCGCGCGACACAGAAAGTACTTGAAACGATTCAAGCTTATGTTTCTGAAAATGCCATCATTACCGATGTCGGAAGTACCAAAGGGAATGTGGTGGCTGCGGCACATGCTGTTTATGGTGAAAATCTTCCTGTAGGTTTTGTACCTGGTCATCCAATTGCTGGCGCAGAACATACAGGTGTCCATGCCGGTAAAGTTGACTTGTTTGTAAATCATAAAGTGATCCTAACGCCGTTGCCGACTAGTGCTGATTGGGCAGTTGAAAAACTGATTCAGCTTTGGCAGGCTGCAAAAGCTGAAGTCATTTGTATGGATGTGGACAAACATGATGAAGTGTTGGCACATACCAGTCATTTACCGCATCTGATGGCATTTAATCTGGTCGAACAGCTTGCAAATCGTGAAGATAACCTAGATATTTTCCGTTATGCCGCTGGAGGTTTTCGTGACTTCTCACGTATTGCTGCCAGTGATCCGCAGATGTGGCATGATATATTTTTTGCCAATAAAACAGCCATATTGAAAGCAGTTGATGGTTTTGAAACGCAACTTGCGACATTACGTCAACTGATTGAAGATGAGAATTCACAAGCCCTGATGGGATTGCTAGGACATGCACAAGCGGCACGACAGCATTTCAATCATATGCTCGCCAATAAACCTTTGATGGAGAAAAATAAGGTGACACAACAATTTACCATTTTGCCGGGTGAGAAGACATTTAAAGGTAAATTTACCGTGCCGGGTGACAAGTCAGTGTCACATCGTTCCATCATGTTTGGTGCAATCGCTGAAGGTACAACCCATGTTACAGGTTTCCTAGAAGGTGAAGATGCTTTAGCAACACTTCAAGCATTTCGTGATATGGGTGTCAGTATTGAAGGCCCTAAAAATGGTGAAGTGATCATACATGGTGTGGGTATTCATGGTTTAAAAGCACCCAAAACGGCACTGTACATGGGTAATTCTGGTACATCGATGCGTTTGCTTTCAGGCATGCTTTCAGCACAACAGTTTGACTCTGTGATGACGGGTGATGCGTCTTTGTCTAAGCGTCCAATGGAGCGTATTGCAAAACCTTTACGTGAAATGGGTGCGCAAATTCAAACCACGGGTGAACGTGGTACTCCGCCTGTTTCTATCACTGGCGCTCAAGCACTGAAAGGGATTCATTACGATTTGCCAATGGCATCTGCGCAAGTCAAATCTGGAATTTTATTGGCAGGTCTATGGGCAGAGGGAGAAACCTCTGTGACTGAACCTGAACCAACCCGTGACCATACTGAGCGTATGTTACGTGCTTTTGGTTATGCTGTGAAAACGGAAGGTAACCGTATTTCACTCCAAGGTGGTGGCAAGTTGGTTGGGACAGAGATTCAAGTGCCTTCTGATATTTCTTCTGCTGCATTTTTTATGGTGGGTGCTGCCATTACTGAAGGTTCAGATATTACCCTTGAAGCTGTTGGGATTAATCCAACTCGTACAGGTGTAATCGAAATCCTTAAGCAAATGGGTGCAGACTTAACTGTTGAAAATGAACGAATTGCAGGCGGTGAGCCGATTGCTGATATACGTATCCGTGGTACCCGTACACTGAAAGGCATTCATATGCCTGAAGATCAAGTACCGTTGGCAATTGATGAGTTTCCATCTTTGTTTATTGCTGCTGCATGTGCTGAAGGGAAAACGGTGTTAACAGGTGCTGCCGAATTACGGGTTAAAGAGTCTGATCGTATCCAAGTGATGGCAGATGGTTTAAAAACCATGGGGATTGATTGTACGCCAACTGATGATGGCATCATCATTGAAGGAAAAGGTAAATCGGGCGACTGGTCTGCTATTTTCTCTGGCGGTGAAATTGAATCGCACCATGACCATCGTATTGCAATGAGTTTTTCGATGGCGGGTTTACGTAACTCTGGCGAGATTAAGATTATTGGCACTGAAACAGTAGCAACAAGTTTCCCCACATTTACTGAACTCACCAATCAGGCGGGGCTTCAGATTGAAGTCACGGAATAAATCAGTCCTTGTCTAATATTTGTATAATTAATTAAAAACAGCCAAGCAAATGCTTGGCTGTTTTGTTTATATTGCTTATTCTAAAACCATACAACTATAAAGCCTTTTGGATGAAGCAATGAGAACATTACAATTTACAGCAAACTGTGAGAATCATATTAACAGTCACAACCATGGTGAAAATGTATGTTATGTCACTCAGGAATATGTGACGACTTTGTTGTTAAAACAACTGTCTGAATATGGCTTTAAAGCGGAAACAACATACTCCGATGAAGACCTTGCTGTCAGCGTAGAAAATCATCCAATTGGTTTGGGGGTTAATTGTCATTTAAATGATCAAGGATTATTAACTTGTGAAATTTCAGCCCATGCTGATGAAGAACAAGCATGGTTTAAGAAGATTGCAACCCAGAGCATGATTAAGCAATTGGCAAATGCTGTAGAAAATACATTAAAAGAAGATGATGCGTTTAGTGGATTTGAATGGAAAGTATAAGCAGGGCTAAAGAAGATACTTATGCAATTACAAGCATTTATCAATAAATTTTCAGTAGATCAGGCGGGAAACAGAGTAAGCCCTGAAACTGTAAAAAAATATCAAGCATATTTACCTGAAGCGCTCTTAGAGCTTTGGCAAAATCATGGTTTTGGCTTCTATGGTAATGGTTTGCTACAGATCATTAACCCTGAGCTTTATCAAGATGTACTTTGGTCATGGTTAATGAAAGATCAACCTGATATGACCCGATTACCCATTGCTATTTCGGCATTTGGTTTGGTGTTTTATTATCGTTTAGTAAGCGAAGATGGCGATGAGGATGTATCCTTTATCGACCCGCACAACTCGGATATTGGGGTAACAGCTTGGTCATTAACAGATTTTTTTAATGACTGGATTTGTGATGATGAGATCATTGAGCAATTTTTAGAAAAATCAGCCTTAGTAAAGGCGCAAACTCAATATGGTAAATTAACTGATAATCAAATGTATTGTTATCTTCCTGCACTGAGATTGGGTGGGCGTGCCAGTGATCTCAATTTAGATAAGGGTGATGCTGCCACACATTTAGATTTTTTATATCAACTTGCTGTGAATAACTGATTTAAAAATCATTCAAAATAGATGCTTAGAAATGACAGTTTGAGTGAGATAAAACTGTCATTTCTATTATGAATTAAATTATGCTATTACTCGACACGTAACCATGTTTGGCTACGACCTACTGCTGAAATACCTAAATATCCACGAAGAAATAGTTTCTTGCCATTTGGGCTGACTTTACCTTTTAAGCGATAGATTTTACCTGAAACTGGGTCAATAATTTTCCCATCAGTATAACTCACATGATCATCTGTCTTTAGCCCAGAGATTACCTGTAAGCCAATAATTGGCTTGTTGGTATAAGGTGCAGGGCAATTGGTGCAAAATTCTTTTGGGGTGTAGCCTGGGCGTGGTGTTGCTTTTAATGCTGTACCCGCATAAGTACCGTTACTTTGTTTTTCAATTTTAACCAGTCCCTTTGCTTCACCAGTTTTGTCATCGATATAACGCCAAGTTCCCACGATATCTTCTGCAAAAGCTGTCGATGTTAAAAATGCGATACATGCTGTCCCCAATAAAACTCTCATCATTTCCCTTATTCCTTAAGTGGGTATTTTCTACTTTAAAAATCATACTTATTTAAGGCGTTGATTATATAATGAATAGTTGGGTCATTTATTTACATAATGTGCCAATAAGTATGAAATTTAAAATGAATTGGCACATAAAGATAAGCAATTGATGAGCTTGTAAACTGGATTTAGCATAGCTGAAGCTTATGTGATGACACTCACCTTAAAAATATCATTGATTGCTTCAAAGTGAATTTCACAATCTAAGAATTTTTGAATCATTTCAGCTTGTGTTGTGGTGTGTTCACTGACAACTTGAGCAGTAAACGCACCGCCTTTACCTAAAGCTAAAGGCAATAAAAGTTGGTCTGCTAGATATTCGTCAGCCACAGCATCGCAAGCTAAAAAGGATTTAACTTCTTTGGCTAAATCATGCGCTACTTTTTCTGCACTTTTCTTCATTTCACCTAACGCAGAAAATACTTGTTGATGGTGTTGGTAATCTAACACCACAAAAGCTGTATTCCCTTGGCTAATCCCTTGAAAGTTTAGTCTATTACGTTGGCTTAAACTCAATTTATTATGCAATACTTCCAGTTCACGATCCGCAATATTCTGTTGAATATTTAAGGCAGCGGCATAGCCACGTATTTCCAGTAATTTGCCTTTATCTAATACTGAATATTCAAGCTTATCTATCCAAGGATAAGTAGTAATATTGATTTGACCCGCACCAATTGGAAAGAAACCAGCACGTTCACATTCAAAATCAACCTTTATTCCAAGTTTATGAAGAGTAGGTAGAAAACAAGACTCTATGAAATCTGCAGTCGGTGCCATTGGATTATGTGTTCCGCCGTGGATACTGATGTGACTGATTTCATTTTGCATCATCAGTGCAGGCAGTAGTGTTTGTAAAACCAATACTGTGCTACCGGCTGAACCAATATGAAAATCATATTTACCCGCCTGAACTTGTTGGGGCTGAAAATATAATTTTTGTGAATGTAGTTCAGCACCTTCCACAATGGCATTACTGATGCGTTGTGATGCTTGTACACAGACTAAATGCTGTCGCATTAAGCCCGGCTTTTTACGCCCTGCTCGAATATTCACAAGCTCAAATGGAATACCCGTTAACATAGACAGTGAAAGGGCAGTTCTTAAAATTTGCCCTCCACCTTCGCCTTGTGAGCCATCAATTTGGATGGCTTTATTTTTTACTAATGTGTTCATTTTGTTCTTCATCATTTCTTTCTAAATCATTCGGTTTTCGAACATGTTTTAAAAACCGTAATTCACTTACACCATATTGTTGATAATTATCTTGTGCTTCTGCTAATGAGATTGCATTTGCACCACTTTTTGAATTTGGATGAATATTTTGTACAGGATCATCTTCCCAAAAACAAACTGGACAAATCTCAAAGTCAAAATTACCTAGAGGCTAATCTTTAGTGTAATGATGACAACAAGAACAAGGGTAATTCATTAAAAATTCCAAAAAGGGGTGAACATACTGTCAGTGCATGGTGATGCTCAGTGCATTGTAACTTTGCTTTCACAAAGGTTTGCCTTGTACGTAGTGATGGGTTGATTTGTGCTTAAAGTTTTAAGCTAACCCGCTCGCTCATCAAGCCACTACACCTTATTTTCAATCCTGTGTTGTGGAGGTAGGGGATCTTGCACTCGCCCAGTATGTTCGGGTTTTCTCAAATGACGAATCACTTGAGAAAAGGTGAAATATATTGTCAGTACGTGGTAATGCTGTGTGAATAGTCACTCTGATTCACAAAGGTTTAAGTGATGATAGGTGATGGATTTGATTGGTGTGTTTCCGCTCTAAATCCGCTTCGCTGTCATTACCCAAAAATGATGCTGACTTTTATTTCAATCTATACAGCCTTAGATCTTGTACTCGCCCAATATATTTCGAGATCTGATAGGGTAAAGCCCTATCAAAGCTTTTAAATGATGGCTTTAAACGTCAAGTAAATCAACTTGCCAATTGGTGGCTTGTATCAATACATTCAAGTCGCGTAATTTGGCACTGATATCATCGGATTGTTTTTGCAAGGATGATACTGGAATGACCTTATGCCATTTGATTTCACGTGTGCTATAGCGGTCAGGCTCACGTTGTGTGTTGCTGATAGCAGACGTTAAAATTTTATGACGCTCTACAAGCTCATCACGTTGAGTAAGTAAAGCCAATAATGAACGACCATCTGTTAATTTTGCCAAAGCATTGGTTTGATGAATGGCATAAACAAGTTTTTGGGATTCTTGAGTTAATGCAAATACTTGCTTTAATAACTCATTTGGATCCTCGGATGGCTCATCACCGTCTTGTACCAATACGTTTGCATTGATACGTTGTTTTAATGAAGCGAGTTTCTTTTGTTGATCGCTTCGTAATAAAAGTGCTTCTGCAAGTTTCATTTTATTTTCCTTATCGCTTTTAATAGTCAATAAATATTTAACACAACGATTTCATATAAAGTTTGCTGGGGTAAAGTATCAATTGGGATTGATCCGGCAAATTTGATAACATCTTCTAAAGTTTGATTTTCATGCCAAGTGGTCATGAAATTATAATCATCGTCTTTAGGTAGATCATAATTACAAAATTCTAAATAAGAATAATCCAATGCATCATCCCAAATTGAACATTCATGGCCCCAAGCTAAAGCCCAATAGCATTGTTTAGATTTTACAATCCAATCACTGCATTGATTGCGCCAATCATTAGTTACATTGTTGTTATGTATTGCTAGCACAACAATGTATGGCTCTTGTGGTAATTCAAGATGGATTGCTTGATTAGCCAAAAGATCGTAATGACTGATCTTAATTTGTTTAGAGCGATCCATTGGCATTACTCACATTCAATTAGGAGGAATTTGTGAAAGACAAAAAGCTTTATGATATATAAGTCCTTTTTCAATACATACATCATATGAAAAAGAGTGAATATTTCGTTGTAAGGCTATAATCTCATTTCTCCAGATACAAATATCTCCATGCTTTCTCTGTTTGGACTCACTCAAATACCGTTGTAAAACCAAAGTTTTTTTAAAGGGATCACTTAATCTTTTAAATTGATAAGCAACCATATAGTAAAGCAGATACTTAAAATAATTCTGCTTATTGCATTTGTGGTCTACTGCGAGTTCCAGAAAAAGTAATAATTCATCTTTCCAGACCAAGTATAAATCCCATTCAGTCGTAGGCAGATATGTATCCGAAAATGCCCATGCTCGAATTTCAGTTATGCTCGGATTGGAGATGTTGGTTATCACTATATTATCCCTTTACACAAACAACCTGACTTAAGGTATAAACCACTTCCACCAAATCACTTTGTGCTTTCATCACATCTTCAATTGGCTTATACGCAGATGGAATCTCATCAATCACGGCTGCATCTTTACGGCATTCTACACCTTTGGTTTGTTCAATCTGATCTTCCACAGTAAACAACTTTTTTGCCGCAGTACGGCTATGTACACGACCAGCCCCATGCGAACATGAACAGAAAGACTCCTGATTTCCCTTACCTTTGACAATAAAAGACTTGGCACCCATTGAACCCGGAATAATTCCATACTCACCCAAACGGGCACGTACAGCACCTTTACGTGTTACCAGTACTTCCTGACCAAAGTGTTCTTCTTTATCCACATAATTATGGTGGCAATTTACGGCTTCAACTTTGGCATTAAATGGTTTGTTGATGATGATTCGTAAAGCTTGAACCGCAGCTTCCATCATTAACTCACGGTTTTTCATGGCAAATCGTTGTGCCCAACCCACCGCAAACCAATAATCATCAAAGTGTTCAGTCCCTTCCACTAAATAAGCTAAATCTTTATCAGGCAGGTTAATAAAATGCTTTTGCATATCTTTACGTGCAAGCTCAATAAAGTGGTTACCAATCGCATTTCCAACACCACGAGAACCTGAGTGCAACATAATCCATACTTGTTGATGCTCATCTAAACAGACTTCAACAAAATGGTTTCCAGTTCCCAAAGTACCTAACTGTTTATGGTTGTTGGTATTTTTTAAACGGGGATGCTTGGCGCAGATATATTCAAAATCAGTTACCAATTCAGCCCAAGCCTGATCAACACGTGCAGTAGGTGTATCCCATGAACCTCGGTCACGACGACCACGACCTTTGGTCATACCATGTGGAATTAAACGTTCAAGTTCGGTACGCAGTGCGTATAAGTTGTCTGGTAAATCTGATGCGCTTAGCGAAGTACGTGCGGCCATCATTCCACAGCCAATATCTACACCGACCGCAGCAGGGATGATTGCGCCTTTGGTTGGAATTACACTTCCAATCGTTGCTCCGATTCCTACATGTACATCTGGCATTACTGCCATCCATTTATAAATAAAAGGCATTTGTGCTGTTTTTAATAATTGGTCTTTTGATTTCTCATCGACAGGGACACCTTTGGTCCACATTTTTATAGGAACACCTTTAGCATCCTGAATTACGTTATAAGTATGTTCCTGCGGTAAGGAAGTTTGTTTTTCGATTTGTTCTGCGACTAACATTGTCATTGCTTTGATCCTTTTCAAAACCTGCCTGCCAAGCGGTTGCAGGCAGGTGATATTTATATACATCTCATGATGTATGCTTTGTATATTGCAGAGAGTGTGCCAACTTTGTCTTTTAATTGATTTTTATTTTATAAGATATTGATTTTTAATAAATAGATAGATTTGCATTTTATTTTAAATGTACGTTTTAAAAAAAATATGCAAATTTAAATATTATTTTAGATAGTAATTTATCTATTTTTATATTTTAAATAAAATATAAAACAACCAATGCCTAAACATAATAAGAAAAGGAGGCTAAAACCAATTGAAAAGATGAGGCTTATTTTAGAGCCTTGTAAATATGCAAATAGAGTGATTGAAAATATTAGGCTATAAATACTACTAAGGAAATATCTTCCGCAATGTGGTGCAAATTTAGTTGTAAAATAGCCGAGCCAAATAGCTATTGGGAATGTTGATATAATTGAAAAATAATAAATTTTTGAGCAGGTTGGGATATCTTCTTGCTGGAAACCGCAACCCAAAGTGAGTGAAAGCAAAAAAATGACGTAGAAGAAAAATAAGAATATAAAAATTACTAAAGGAAATAAGAGGAAAGCAAACCAAGTACGCATTGTTATTATTCAGGATATTTATCATGTTACAGATTATAGTATGAAATCTAGTTTGGGAGAATTTCTTCTCCCAAACTAGATTTGATGAAATTTGTGAATCTTAATTTTTGTTCATATCCCATATCGTATTATCATCAGTTGGTTCATAATGTTCTTCGATATGGATTTTTAACCTCAGTGCGAGAGGATCATCTTCTAGGATTTGACTATGCCCATGTAAAAGTTTCAGTTCGCTTTTTTTACGACTTTTACTTGGCGGTTTTTCATGATAGTTCTGGCATTTCTTATACCAGTGGTTAGTTTCTAAATAGTACTTTTTGACTCTTAGTTTCTCTAAAGCAAGATCAAGATTGTTATCGTCAACAATAACTTGTATAGACATGATTTGCGTTTTACAGACTGACACCTGTCTTTGGTTTTAAGTTGAGACTCCAAGCTAGCAAATTTTTTGTTGATTCACAAGCATCGCTTTTAAACATGATAAGTTTAAAAAGAAAAGCAGCCACAAACGTTAAGATTGGATATTGTGAGTGAACACGATAGGAGGGTTTAAACCCTGCACTAAGGCGTTACCATGTAATCCAATTTATATTCGTGACTGCTTATCGTGTAAATCTATTTATTATAATGAGAGTACATCAACAAAAGGCTGAAGACAGTCGTGGCTCTACCAACTGAGCTACTGTATCTTGTTATACAGGGTGGTATCGAAGCACCGACAAACGCGTAATGTAGTCCTCAAAGCATTTGATCTACTTTCATTATTGCTTATACAAGATCAAAAAAGTTGGTGTTGGATATGTGCAGTACCCGAAATACTGTGCGTGAGATCGTGATGTAATCCAACAGGCATTTGATCGTTTAAACATAGGTCAAAGCCCATCAACAAATTTGATTATAAGACAAACAATTCACCGCTTTTGCTTTAAGCGACTGTATGTATATACAGCAGAGGAATCTAACCTCTGATCTGTGAATTCTAATGTAGTCCTATGAGTATTTGATGGACTGATGACCCCAGTATATTTTCATATACTGCCCTACAAGTGAATCAACAAGTTTTTCAAAGACGTTCGTGCCTTACCGCTTGGCGACCATCATCGAAATGATGGGGTGGATTCGAACCACCGATGACGTCAATTTTAAGATGTAGTCCTTGAAGCATTTGATTCTTTTACTGCTTTGCATAAACAAAATGTTAAAGACGTTTCGTTGCTCTATCCAACTGAGCTACTTTTCAAACTTGCAAAAGCGTGAAAAGGGTGGATTTGAACCACCGACCTACGCATTAAAGATGTAGTCCTTAACGCATTTTATGCGATGTATTTTGCCAACAAAGGTGTCGATAAAACATCAATTATTCAAAGTAATGTAGTTCTATCTGCATTTGGCAATTTCTTACTTAGCACAACAATTAAATATAGAAACAGCATAATCTTGAAATGTAGTTCCTATGGCATTTGTGCTTTTTATCTAACCCAGTCTTATCAAGTGTGGACATTGTTAAATGTAAACACTTGAAGAGACTCGATCAAATTTGTTTATACATTCAACTTGCATAAAGCTGAGTTTGTGTAATATCTATTTTTTCAATTTCGTTTACCCAATGATCTGCATGCATTTCATTTTTGGCAAAACTTTCAATCAGTTGAAATACCGTATCGGAAAACCCACCGACATTCATCACATCGCTATGTTCAGGCATTTGCGTAGTGGTATAGGGTTGCAGATCAACACACACCAGTTTTGCATCTGGGTTATGCTGTTTTAGCTGTTTCCAATAATGCATCATCCCAGTTTTTCGGTGTGATCTTGGAACTTGATCTGCCCATGATTCATTATCAGAGAAGAAAATTACCATATCAACTTTGGCATTTTCTTTCACTAACAGTTCCAAAGGCTTAGAGCAATCAGTTCCTCCACCACACATGCTGGCAAACATTTTAGCCAAAGCAAAAATATCAATTTCTGAATTTTGCTGTTTTCCAAAATGTTTTCGTTTTAAATATTCCTGTACTTTGCTGAAATTGGATAATTGACAAACTTCAGTATCAAACGGCATCAAACGAATATTTGGATTTACATATTTAAATGCACTAGCAAATAATGCAGCAGCATCTACGCAACGTAACTGAGAGGTTGCACCCTGACGATAACCTGTCACAGAACTTGACATCGAACCGGAAACATCAATCGCAATCACCACATTTCCTTCAAGTTTCGGTACATTGGCGATGGCACGCTGCATAGCAAACTTTAGCGCATTGGCAATTTCATGTGGCATATCCTCTGCAAGTGCTGACCAAGCCATCATCAATTGATATGGAAATACTCGACTTTTGGCTATGGCTTGCTCATCCATCAATTTATCGGCAATGATTTTTGTCATTCCTTTGATTTTAAAAACATCATGGCGTAAGAAGGTATTTAAGTTCATACGTAGCATTTGCCAAGAACCATTTTTTGCAATTTCGGCCCATTGTTTCGCATTCAAATTTAAATTGGTTAGAAGCTGCATCGGTACTTTAGGTACTTGTGTTGCTGTTCCCAATCGAAACTCTTCCAATGCCTGCACTTGAGTCGGTAATTGGACAAGTTGGTATTCTTTTCCTAAGACATAGGCAAAAAAAGCATCGTGTTGAACTGTCTTTGGTTTTGGATGAGTCATTTTTAACACATCGGCAAGTGAAGGGCTGTTTCCAATATTGGCCGCAATCAATTGTTGATCCGATGCTGAAAGAATCCATTTATTGACCATACGTTTCGGTAATGAACCTAATGACTTACGACCAATCATTCCAGAGCGCATGATTTGAACAAAATTTCTCAACTGTTTTCCATTATCAATAATCAAAGGAAAAACTTGCTTAAATAATTCTGCATCAAGTTCAGAAAGTAAAGCCAATAACACTACAGGTGTATCTTTCATATGTGCCTTTTGGCGTGCATAAATTGCAGTTTTAGCCACAAATTCAGGCTCTACTTCAAGCGCTAGGTTTAGAATATTATCAAGTTGCACTTGTGCATTTTGATAAAAGGTCTGATTCAGTGTACCTGTTGCAGCAAGCTGCGCTAGTGCGGCACGTGATTTTAATTTATATGCGCGACCACCAGCTTCGTTGTATTCAATGGTTTTTGGTTTTGCCTGTTGTTTAGAGGCAAAAATTGTCTTGTTCGCCATGACAGCATCCTCAAGTGATTTTTTAATTTCTTAAGATAGATATAGCAGAGAGTGTGCCAGGTTTTGTTTTGGAATGAAATTTTATTTTTAAGTGATTGATTTTATGAGTTTAAAAATTTTAAAAGTTCAGTGGTTATTTGTTTTTAAATTTAAAAGTTATAAGATAAAATATCTTTATTTATAGATATTTATCTTTATTTCTATTTTTAAATTAAAAATCAATGAGCCTAATGTTGTGCAAATAAAAAGGACACTAACTCCAGCTAAAAGCAAAGTTAGTTGGGGTACAGTCAACCTATTAAAAAACTCAGACACAAAAAGATGTTTTTTTTTAATTCATATTTTTAATTAAATTAATTGCATGGTGGAATAAACTATTTGAATATAAAAAGCTTGCACTGCCACACCTTTTGGAGATGAGGCCAAACCTTGCGCTGCAAACAAAGCTGAGCTTTGTTTTGCTCATGTTGGGCGAGGGGTAGATCCTGTACCCCCACATTCCTACACACAATGGGCAATATCCATATCTCCACACAATAGAACGACCATCTATGATTCAACAATATTGCATAGCGTTAAATTGAAGTTGGGACAATTACTTTTCCCAAGGTTTCCCGGTGCGAAGCTGTGTTAATTCGCCGTACATGTTTAATTCATACTGATCAAAATCATCAGCAATATAAAAATTGCCATGATAGTACTGGGCAATTTCATCACCAATGCTTTGCACACCTTGTGCATCGTGGTAACGGGCACTGAGATGCGTTGCAATTAAATTGGATAGCTGAATCGATTCGGCAAACTCAGCGACCATTTTTGCAGAACTGTGCATTGGACCTGTACCTACTTTGTCTAACACCGATTGAGTATAGGTGGTTTCATGAATCAGTAGTGCTGCATCCTGACAAGCGTTCGATAGTAATTCTGGCTGGTCGTTATCTCCACCGACAATGGCATAAACACTTTGAGTGTTTTGAATGAGAACCTCTTGACTTAAGATGGACTGCCCATTCCATTCAATATTTTGACCTTGTTGTAGATCACCCCAGAGTTTACTTTTCGGAATTTTGAGTTGATTTAAAACCTCAATATTGAGGTTGCGCTGAGTTTGTGTCGCTTTAAAGCCATAAGCATAACTTGTCACACGGTGGTGTAAGTGATGAACGTCAATAGAAATATGCTCATCCAATTGCAATGGACTCGTCAACGTATTTACATCGATAAAATGTATTGGATAAGGCAGAAAAAGTTCAGTGAATTGACAGGTAACTTCTAACCATTGCTGAATTTCTTTGGGTGCAATTAGCGTGATTGGATCTTTACGTGCATTCATACCAGCACTTGCCAGTAAACCCATCAAGCCATAACAATGATCGCCGTGTACATGCGTAATGCAAATGGCTTTTAAATGTTGTAAAGAGAGTTTTGCTTGTTGAATACGATGCTGTGTACCTTCGCCTGCATCAACCAATATCCAGTCTTTGCTTTTGCAATAATGAATCGCTAAACCTGACACATTGCGTGTTAATGTGGGCACACCAGAGGATGTCCCTAAGAATGTAAACTGTAACATGAGGAATTAAAACCTATTGAATATTTAAAATGTTTTCTATGATTGTTTTTACAACAAAGCAGGGTGGATTCCATCAAAAAGTGTCGAATCAGACGGTGATGGGAGAAGTGAGTAAAAGCTTTGTACATCAATAGTATAGTCGCATTATATTCAAAAGAGAAACTGAGATTTTTAAAATATTAAAAATGACGGTATAAACAGTATTTGATTTTTGACAAAATAAAACTATGCTTTAAGCAAGATATATAAAATTTTATAGATTTATAGAAATATGCAAAAATTTAAAAAAACAGTCGTGATTGGTTTTGTGGGTTCTACTTTAGATCAAGGGAAAAAACTTGATCGCTGGCAACGCTGGCGTCCCACCATAAGTTTGTTGATGCATGAAGATTTAGTGATTGATGAGCTGGTTTTGTTACATGATCGCCGTAATGTCAGCTTAATTGATCATTTGCGGCAAGATGCGTTAGAAATCTCACCGCAAACCCAGATTACTGGCCATAAGGTGTGTATCCGTGATCCTTGGGATTTTTCAGATATGTATGGTGCATTATATGACTTTGTAAAATCATATTCTTTTGATACTGAGAACAATCATTATTTATTACATATCACCACAGGTACTCATGTTGCGCAAATATGTTGGTATTTACTGGTTGATGCGCATTATTTACCAGCCAAACTCATTCAAAGTGCACCTACAGGTAAACAACAACCCGAGGGTGAATATCGGATTATAGATTTAGATTTATCTCGATATGCGGCATTAACCCAGCGGTTTGAACATGAACAATCTGAAAATTGGCAGCAGTTAAAAGCCAATATTGCCACGAAGAACCAAAACTTTAATCAAATGATTCAAGAAGTGGAATTGGTTGCAACACGCTCAAGTGCGCCAATTTTGATTATGGGTGCAACAGGGGTTGGTAAGTCGCATTTAGCCAAGCAAATTTATCAATTGAAAAAGGAAAAATTTCATTTTTCAGGACGCTTTATTGATGTGAACTGCGCAACACTGGTTGGTGATAGTGCGATGTCGACATTATTTGGTCATAGTAAAGGTGCATTTACAGGCGCTATTGCAGCACGTACGGGTTATTTGAAAAGTGCGGATAATGGCATTTTATTCCTCGATGAAATCGGCGAGCTAGGGTTGGATGAGCAAGCCATGTTGCTCAAGGCCTTGGAGGATAAGTCATTCTTTCCTGTAGGAAGTGATAAAGAGGTTCAGGCTGACTTTCAGTTGATTGCAGGAACCAATCGAGATTTACGTGAGGAAGTCCGTGCAGGGCGGTTCCGTGAAGATCTATGGGCTCGCTTAAATACATGGACCTTCTTTTTACCGAGCTTAAAAGATCGCGTAGAAGATATTGAACCGAATATCACCTTTGAATTACAACGTTTTGCTGTTGCGCATCAACGGCAGTTGCGTTTTCATACCGACGCCTTAGAAAAATATTTAAAATTTGCGCAATCTTTAGACGCCAGTTGGCAAGGGAATTTTCGTGATTTAACTGCAAGCGTAACACGTATGGCGACTTTAGCCAATGGTGAGCGTATTGGTTTACATGAAGTAAATGCTGAGATTGGCCGACTACAACAAATTTGGAATATTGCTGAAAATAAAGAGGCTTTAACCCAATCGTCACTGATGAAAATTTTAAGTGCTGAACAAGTGGCGCAGATTGATGAGTTTGATCGTATTCAATTGCAGGGGGTGATTGAGGTTTGCCAAAAATCGAAATCCATGGCCGATGCTGGACGGCGTTTATTTTCTGTATCTCGCGAGCAAAGACAAACCACCAACGACAGTGATCGCGTGAAAAAGTATTTGGCGAAATTTGGTTTGAGTTGGGATGATGTGAACGGATAAATAAAGTGACTCATTCACCTTATTTATCCTAGAATTCTTTTTAAATTCAGATTTATGGCACAAGAAGAAAACGCGAAATTGCGATTCTTAACTGCTTTAAATAACCTGTAAAGAAATGGTTTGCGCCTGGCAATACTGTAATTAAATGGCGCTGAGGTTTTGCCCATTCAAGCAAATCAGAGAGTTTAGTCGTCGGATCTGCTTCACCATGTACAAACAGGATATCGCCTTTAATGGCTGGGGTAACATAATGACGCAGACCATCTACAGTGGATGTTGGTAAACCACATAAGATCACTTGTTGCGGTTTAATTTCATCAGGTAGCGCATGATAGGCTTTTGCCATTACATGTGCACCAAAACTAAAACCGCCAACGTAGAAAGGTAGACTTTTGTGTAATTGTCTAACGTATCTAATGACCTCTAGAATATCTTCAGTTTCAGCAAAGCCTTCGTCATGGATTCCATCGCTTTGTCCAGAACCACGAAAACTTGGGCGATAGACCACACAACCCTGTTCAGAGAGGATTTGTGCAAGTAAAGCAGGAACTTTATGTTGAGGTGTACCACCTTGCAGTGGGTGAGGATGACAAACGACAGCAAAACCTTTTACTTCGCCCACAGGATAGTCAACAAAAACTTCAATTTTGCCAACCGAACCTTGAATGAACAGTTGTTCGGACATAATTTAAACGATCATAAGCAGGGAAGTGCGATAGTTTACCGATTCTGTTCACAGAAAACATGAATTGGAATTAAAATATCCCGACTGTTATAGTTTGATTAGTTATTTTTTGATCAGGAAGACCATGCTCGCCTTAATTTCCCCTGCTAAGACACTCGATTACCAGTCAGCACTACCGACCGATACGCACACTCTACCAAGACTGCTGGATCAATCTCAACAGCTTATAGACCTAAGTCGTAAACTCTCCGCTTCAGATATTGCCAGTTTGATGAGTGTCAGTGAAAAAATTGCCAATCTCAATGCGGAGCGTTTTCGTGACTGGAATGCTGACTTTAGTTTTGCCAACGCGCGACAAGCAATTTTTGCATTTAAAGGCGATGTTTATACAGGTCTGGATGCTTATAGTTTGTCGCAAGACGATCTCAATTTTGCGCAAGATCATTTACGCAGCTTATCCGGTCTATATGGCTTATTACGTCCTCTTGATTTAATGATGCCGTATCGTTTGGAAATGGGAATAAAACTTGCCAATACCCGTGGTCATAATCTTTATGAGTTTTGGGGGGATCGAATTACCGATTTGATCAATCAGGATTTGCAACAAAGCGGCTCAACGTTATTGGTCAATATTGCTTCTGATGAATACTATAAATCGGTCAAGGAAGCAAAAATTCAGGCTGATATTATTAAACCAGTATTCTTAGACCAGAAGAATGGTAAATATAAGGTGATCAGCTTCTATGCTAAAAAAGCGCGTGGCTTAATGGCTCGATACATCATTCAAAATCAATTGAAAAAAATGGATGATCTTAAATCCTTTAATACTGATGGTTATTATTTCGATGCCGAGAGTTCATTGAAAGGTGAACTGGTATTTAAGCGTGATGAGCAAGTTGCTTAAGTATTTCAATCGTTTAATGTATTGAAAGAGAGTTGGCTTGCTTTAAGCCAGCTCTTTTTCAAAAATAATGTATTCATGACCAAGCGAATTTACCGCTTTGATTTGAACAAAATCAAAGCCATCTAATTTTAATCTCTCAACAGAAATTATTTCCCCCGAAATAAGCTCAATTTCACCGTCTTGATTGAGAAAATCATCTAGTTCTTCATCATAATCTATATTGTGATAGACACTAAAAATGATCTCGAATTGATCCTGATTGTCCTGATCTTTATAAAAATGGATTAACGGTCTTTCGGTGATTTGTTTATGTGTAAACTCATCGCAGAACATGGGATCATAGCCATGTTGCGTACCATCAAAAAGTAAAATTTCTTCATTGCTTTCTACATCTACCGCGTAGATGAGTTCTGGTGCAAAGTCTGTCCCACAAATGAGCTGATATTCTTCAAAAATATCTCCATAATATTTGATTTTAAATCTTTTATTTTGTGTGGAGGACTGTATTTGACCTCGCCATTCAATATCAATGAGATCTTGAAAATAGTCAGCGTGTTTATAACAAGCAAATTTGTCTAAATGAGAAGGGGCTAAAAATTTTGATTTATTGATCATGGGATAACAGCCAAAAGTGTTGTATTAATATATAAAGTCTTAGATGTTCTATAAATATGATCATAGCTAAAACAGAAAATTACCTCAAACCATTCAATCAATATTGGGCTGAATTTGCGAATCAGATAGCAATCGAAAAAGAGCAGTGTATTTTTTTACAGCAGTTGCTTGTTGCTGCTTATACTGAGCCACAACGTCATTATCATACGGTTCAACATATTGTTGAATGCCTTGAGTTATTTCATCAAGTAAAAGCGCAATTGAATGATCCTATTGCTGTTGAGCTGGCAATTTGGTTTCATGATGCCGTTTATAATCCACAAGCAAAAGATAATGAACAACAAAGTGCTTACTTAATGCAAAAGCATTGTACGAATATTTTAACGCAATCGGTCTTAAACAAAGTTTCTCAATGGATCATTGCAACACAAGAACATCAGCCGTCTAATCAACATGATTTAAATTATTTACTTGATATCGATTTGGCAATTTTGGCTAGCCCCCCTGAACGTTTTGCAGAATATGAACAGCAAATTCAACAAGAATATGCATGGGTTGATACTGAAATCTATAAAGTCAAAAGAGCAGAAGTTTTACAGCATTTTTATCAAATGCAACCTTTGTATCAGACTGAATATTTTAGAAATCATTTTGAGCAAAATGCGAAAGTAAATTTGTCAAAACTTTAAAGGTGAATCTAGATCAGCATAGAAATCGTTATTATTCGGTCTTTTATGGATTTGCTGATTTCATTTTTATATTTAAATTTCATAACTTTAAGTATTTATTTTATTAAGAAACCTTAGTTTATATTTAGGAAAATATTTTGAACATTGTCAATATTTTGAGTTTATCAGTGCTTGTTTTCTTAAGCGCTTGTTCTCAACAAAATTCTCAGAATGCAGCTCCAGCGGAGTCTACGAAAAAAGTAGCGATTGCAGCAGATAATAATGACAAAGTTGATCGTGCAAAAGCTGATTCAGGAAAGTCAAGCAGTGAAGTTGAAGTCGAAATTCCTACGACTGTTACTGAAGCAAAAATAGAGCATAAATCTAAAGCGTTAAATTATCCTGATGAGCTTATACAGCAGGTAAAAGATGCACAGAAACATTGTAAGCAAGCTGTAGCGGTTGATATGAAAGATGTTGTTACGGTTGTGGATTTAATTGGGGATGATCAGCCAGAATATATTTATGAACCTGACTCAATTCGGTGTGTTGAAGATGGTGTATTTAGAGGGCATGGGGGAGATCAGCTGGTGATCTACCAATCTAAAGATCATAAAACCATACAAGAAATTTTTAACAGTGCGGTATTTTCTTATCAGATTATCAATAATCAAGCCAAAGCTATCGTTCAAGTCGAAGTTGGTGGGGGATACTGTGGGCAAAACATGGCAGAAATTAGCCGTGCAGAAGCAATCAATTGTAAGCGTAATTTGGAATGGGATGAGAGCCTAAAACAGTTGAAGATGGGTAAGATGTATGTTGATGAACCGAAGGCTAATGCTGAATAAGTGCTATTCAATATAAATAGCACTCTAAGCAGTCAATTATGTACGAATAATCATACAGGTCGCTGTTGCATGTGCATATAATTTGCCATCTTCATCGACCAATTTCCCTTCAGAAATGGCAAGACTTTTACTTAAATTAATCAACTGTCCAATAGCAAATAATTGCTTATTTTGAGGTACAGGGCGGCACATTTTTACATTTAAATCGATGGTGCCATAACCTACGCCTGCTTCTAGGGTGGTATGTACTGCACAACCTGTTGCTGAGTCTAAAACTGTTGCTGCAAAACCGCCATGTACGCCGCCTAAAGGATTTAAATGACGTTGGTCCGCTTTGACTTTAAAACTTGCATGACCATGCGAAATTTCATGTAAATCCATCGGGATGGTTTCACTAATCGATGCTCTAGGAATTTGTCCAGCAACCATTGCTTGTAGAAATTCAAGCCCTGTCATTTCTTTTGGGTGTTTCATATATTTATCCTTTATATAGGGTTCTAAAATAGAACTTAAAGTAAAATATGATGTTGGGGGATTTACTGTCAAACTTTTTATTGAATTTGAACGATTGAGTTGATCTTTTTAATGTTCAAAATCGTAGAATTTTTCAATATGGTTGGATTGATGAATGATTTTTAAATCAATTCTTTCACCCGTTGCCCACGTGGCAATCGATGCTTGTAAGTCGACATCAATAATATCGAGCTCTTTACATAAGGTCTGATCAGTTTCAATCACAATGAATTGAGGTGATTGTGTCTTTAGGCACTTTGCAATATACCGTTGAATATTTTGGAGCTGATAAACATCTATAATTTTATAACGCATACTTTTCCAAATATTATATTTAAATTGTTGTATTGACTAATTTAGAGTGAATCATTTAGGTTTTCAATTAAAAAGCATGAGTATGATAAAAAATATCTGTTTCACTATAATTTCTCTACATCATTGTAGTATCTTTATTGAAAATTTATAAAACATAAGGAAATTATTATGAAAGGGCAATGTGTTTGTGGGGCAACAACTTTTACGGTTGAATTAAAAAATCATGATGTTCATGCGTGTCATTGTTCAATTTGTCGTAGACAAACGAGCGGTGTAATTATGACGATTGATGTAGAACAGGGTAGTTTAAAGTTTACTCAAGATGATCACTTAAGTATTTATAATTCTTCTGAATGGGGCGAACGTGGGTTCTGCAATTGTTGTGGAACGAATTTGTTTTGGCGGACCAAAGACCGAAGCTATTGCAATATCAATGCATTTGCTTTGGATCAACAGCTTCAAGAACTAAAATTTAATATGGAAATTTTTATAGACAATAAGCCCGAATTTTATGCATTTAACAATGAGACAAAAAAATTAACCGAAGCAGATGTGATTGCACTATTTGCCGGAACCACTGATTCATAAGTGCGTTATTCACTGATTCGGATAAATTTTTATAAAACCAATAACTCCATGCCAGCCAATTTAAGATTGACTGGCATTTTTATTGCTTTAGAAGCTGAGTTTATGGTTTATAAAGTCCAAGTTCAGTCAAATGTAATCTTAAAATCCGTCTAAGTTCCAATACCGCTTCAGGTGTCTCTTGGATCGAATGACCACCTTTGATAATTTTCTCAGATACTGCACCGTCTAAATGTGAACTAGTATATGGAACGATTCCATCGGTCATTACGTTAGGATCTGTACTATTGGTGATATTGCCCATAATTGAGTGATAGATCATGTCTTTCTTCGGCATAACGTTTTCAGTCAATTTGGTGAAGTTTGAGCTATGGCTTAAGTCACTTGGACCATTTTGAATCAGTCCATGCCCAACATCTTTTAAAAAGTTTTTTGCATTTAAATCACGATCATCAATAGAGTCAGCTAAAGCCCCCAAGAATGCACCTGGCAACTTAATAATTCGACGAGCAGCTAAAGTGAACCAGCGATCAGCAAATGCAGTGCCACGATGTGGTGCTGAAATAAAAATAGCACGATCAAAATTAGGTATAGATTGAATAGTCAAACGAGATTTGAACATTGGATCATCTTTAAATTTATCAAATTTACGATTGTTCAACATCTTTAAGGCTGGTTGTGTCAGATTGGCATCACTGACGAGTAAGCGCGCAATAATCCCGCCCATACTATGCCCAATCAACACAGCATCTTTAGCAGAAGCAGAATTTTGATTAATTGAAGCAAAACCTTGATTAATGATGGCATTGATCTGAAAACGGCTTTCTAAGATCGGCATATTGGTGGAATAAAAGACCTGCCAAACTTGATAGTGCTCACGTAATACATTGTCGCCCATAATATCATTAGTTAAGCGAATCCAAGCTTCCGGGCTACTGGCGAGACCATGTACCAAAACAATCACTTTCTTATTTGGGTTGTATGGTTCAAGCATATACAAATGAGGCATAGTCAGGCTTTGATCGCGATCAATTAAGCTCAGATAAGCCGCAATACCTAAATTATTTTGAGCCAGCCATAGACCATAGGGCGCTGAAAAGTTTGCCGCAAGCGGGTATTGTTTGCCACCAATTTTTAAATTTTCAATGCTATAAGGATCATAAACATTCAGTTGAAAATTTGGGTTATGTAAGATGTTTTGTAGTGATTCCTTCGAATTTTCAGGTTGTGCTACAATACTGACCGATAAATAACGTGGTTGATGAATGTTGGGATTCATGCCATTTTTGTATTTATAATCAAATGGATTTACAATATATTTGTTTTCTTCAGGTGCTGTGGTGTTGGGTAAAATTGCAACAAATTCTGCACCGAAACCGTCTCTACGGTTGATTGAGCGTAACCCTGAGAAGTTTAAGTTATAGCTCGAAACAAGATCCTCAAGTTCAATCTGAGCCAGTGCAGGATAGCCATTAAAATTAATACGATAAGTGCTTTTGCCAACTTTAATTTGTTTTGCTACTTTTTGGTTTTTATTTCTTAGGGCATATGTCGAAATCAGTTTAGCTAATGCTTGATTATAAAAGTCACGTATCTGAACTTGTCGGTTATTAAAAATACGGTCTTGGGGTTGGCGTTCAGTTTTAAATAAATAGGCATAACTATAGCGGATGCTATTATCTAACATCACCATCTGCTGATCTAAACATTGCTCATAGTTTTTTTGGGAGGATTGTTGCTTGTCAGTGGATTGATGTTTAGAAAAAAGACTGACTTTACAATCTGATGAGTCGCCCAGATTGATTGCTTTGGTTAAGTAAATTTCACTTGCGGTCGAAAGTAGTTGTTCATCTTGAATCTGTGGGATTTCAGCTAAATCTGCCACACATTTTTCGGGTTCATCTGTACATGATTTGGCTTCTCGTCCAGTCATTGACAAAACATTTAAGCTGGCTTCACTCATTTTTGAACGTGTCAAAATGCTGTCACGTTCATTGGCAATAGTTACATTAACCTTTTGATTTTTTACACTGACAACTTGGCATCCGGATAAAATCAATGGACAAATTGCCAGAGCACAAAGCAAAATATTGTTTTTTGAGTATTGCATAATCATTAACTAGATCAATCTTTGTCTGAATCATACGTGAGTTTTATTCAATTGATAAACAAAAAAAATAGACTGAATGTTCAGTCTATTTTTTATATTTTATAAATTTATTTTGCCTGTGCTGGATTTTTTAATACCTGCCAAACGTTGTAACGACCTTGTTTTTCAATTTCTTCAATTAAACGATCTGCAACTTCAGCTTCTTCTGGGTATTTCACTTTATAATTTTTCAAGGTTTGGATTGCATTTTTCTTTTGCTCCATACCAATAAAGTTATTTGCAGAAGATAAATAGGCTTCTTGAACACCTTGTTTGATAGCTTTATCTAAATATGGGATGGCTTCTTTTTGACCGCCACCCTCTGATAAAGAGAAACCAAACCACAAGTTTGCTTCAGCATCATCTTTGTTGATTTTAAGGATACGTTGAGCATATTCTAGTGATTTAGTTGTATAAGATGAACCAAGGTCAAGGTTACGGCCCAAAATACTTGCTTTAAATGCACGAATCAAAATATCAAAAGAAGCATTTGGTGCAGCGGCTAATTGGTCAAGCTGAGTAGAGACTTCTTTTAACTTACCCTCAAAGCCTTTACGCTCTTTACGGTCACTAAATTGTGGTGGGTAATGGCGTGCTTTACCTTCAACCATTTGCAAGAAATCATCAATAGCAGTGATGTCAATTTCATTGTTTTCCGCAAGTACTGCATACTTCATAGCACGTTGTGAGCTATTCACTGTAGGTACAATTAGTTTATTGGTATCTAAAATGATTTTTTGGTTTGGATTTGCTGGATCAGTAACTTCAAGTTTGTTTACAGGTTGAGCCGATGCTTTTTTTAACTCCAACTCAAAAACAGGTGGTTGAGAGTAATCGAAAGGGTTTAGTGCATAGAACGGAGGAGACAATTCAGGCTCAGTGTAAATAAAAGGCTCGTTTACATCTACTTTGTTTTGTTGCTTGATGGGTGTTGTTGAACACGCCGTAAGTACTGAAGCTGCGAGTAATGCATATGCCAAAGGCTTAATCGTCATGTGTTTCTTCCATTAATTTATATTAAAAAACGTGCATGGGCATCAGTCTATGAAAAGACGTCTGAACATGCAACTTGATTTGGTTCGTATTATTAAAAATTATACATTACAGTCTATTGACACTTCATTTTGTAAAGTAGTTGGGTCTGTTGACATTTCATAAATGGCTTGCGTTGTAGGTTAAAATTGAGCAGGCAGGGGATGAAACAAAGAGAATAGCGAGACTGTTTTCGAGTTTCATAACGAAGGCTGAGATAATTTTAGCCACTACCCTGAGCAAGAACAAAGTACTGCTTTGTTTGCAGCGCAAGGCACAGCGGGGGACTAGCGTGTTTTTTGCCGCTACTTCGTTAGTTTGCGAAACAATGTTTCTCATCATTTAGAATGACTAAATTTCATATTTCGCGCCTAGTATCGCCTAAAAAACACACGTAGTCGCAAACGTAGACGAATTGTCAACAGACCCCAAGCAGCCTTATGCTTTCGATGAATGGTTTTGCGCCTCACATTCACGTCTAACTTCTTCAATGATTTTGATTTCATCTTCACTCAAAGGCTGCTCAATATTGTGTTGTAAATTGAACGTTGGGTCTAAAATTGATAAACGCTGGCACAAAATATTGAGGCGCTTTTCATTTTGTTCTAAGCGATCTAATAGAACACGCATACCATCAAGCATAGGATCGGATTGTTCTGGTACAGCTGCATAGGCTTGAAATTCTGTATTTTCAATAACACTGCTCATTTCTTCTGGACAACTTGGTTCAGGTGTTGAGATGATTTCTTTATCTTTGCTAATAAAGCGAGCAGGATTACCTACCGCCGTGACGCCATCCGGTACAGCTTTTGTCACCACAGCATTTGAACCTACTTTAGCATTTTTACCCACCACAAAAGGGCCTAGGATTTTTGCACCTGCGCCCACCACAACACCGTCAGCTAAAGTAGGATGACGTTTACCTTTATTCCATGTTGTGCCACCTAAAGTCACTCCATGATACAGGGTGACATCATCACCAATTTCTGCTGTCTCACCAATTACCACACCCATGCCATGATCGATAAAAAAGCGTTTACCTATTTTAGCGCCAGGATGAATCTCAATACCTGTTGCAAAACGACTAAAAGAAGACAAAATACGCGCTGAAGTTTTACAATCTTTTTCCCATAATTCATGGGCAACACGATGCATGATTAATGCATGTATCCCAGGATATGTGGTTAAAACTTCAAATGTATTACGCGCAGCAGGATCTCGCGCAAATACAGCTTGGATATCTTCTTTAAGCTGTTTTAGCATTAGTTTTGATCCTCATCTTTTGACTTTTTCCATGTACCATTATTTAAGGCTTGAACTCGACTAAAAATGCCTCTTAATAAATGATATTCCATCTTATCTAATTGTATACGCCCAAATAATCGACGCAAGCGTAAAGGCAGTAAACGTGGGTTTTTAGGGTCTAAAAACTCGATTTCAGCCAACATTTTTTCAATATGCGGATAAAACTGTTCCATTTGTTCGTGTGTGACCAAAGGTTCATCCCAGTGCATATCTTCTGAATCTGTTACACGCATCATCGCTTCAGTATCCAGTTTCTTATCAGCCAGTTCTAACGTTGCCATACGCATTTCATAGCACAGCACTTGAATTGCTTGAGCGACATTTAACACGCCATAATCACTATTTACTGGGACTGTAACGTGAAAGTTTGCCAGTGCAAGCTCTTCATTGGTTAAACCACGATCTTCACGACCGAAGACAATAGCGATTTCTTGCTGGTGTTGAATAACCGCTTGCATTGATTTTTGAGCCGCAGGGCGTGCATCAAGCAAAGGCCATGGAATGGTGCGACTACGCGCACTGGTTCCAAATACAATATGGCAATCTTTAATGGCATTTTCTAAGCTGTCGACAATTTCTATTTGCTCGATCAGATCTGCTGCACCAGCTGCCAACGCATCTATATCTGGGTGAGGGTAGGTTTTAGGCGCAACAAGCACAAGTTTAGTTAAGCCCATTGTTTTCATCGCACGTAAAGCACTTCCAATATTGGCAGGAAGTGTGGTATTGACCATGACAATACGTACATGACTTAAATGCTGTGAAATCACAGCATTGTCGAAAATATCCATGAATATTCCAAAATATTAAGCTTTAAATTCAAATAGGGAGGTTAAGAGAATTGGCCTGCATCTGCCATATAGTCATCCATTGCATCATCCATACTCATATTTTCTGGTGGCGGTGCAACTTGAGTCGGTTGGGCAAGTCCACGATGATCAACGGCTTTTGCCGCTTTAGATTTGACTTGGTATTCAATATGAATAGATTCTTTACCGAAGTAATCACGTAATTTCGAAAGTAACTCATCCAATGGGGCAACTTTCCATTGTTGACCTAAATGTAACTCAGCTGTGGCATAGTCGTAATCTAACTGGATCTGCATTGGGATATGTTGGCACATATCGACATTACAGAAGGGCAGTAAGATCTTTTGAATATCCGAGGCTAAAGTTTTAGTCATCACTTCAGTATTCAGTGTTATGGCAATGCTATTGGCACGCTTTTGTCGAATTTCATTGAGAGTGAATGCTTTGGTCAAACGTCCCATAGGACGGTCAAAACCTTCACGTTCATAAATTTCACCTTCAATCACAACCACTTTTTCATTTTGAATAATGTCTTTAAAGCGTTGGAAGCGTTCATGATTTGCAGAGACTTCGATACGTGCTGTGCCGTCATCAAGGGTAATCATCATCCGATTTGGGAAATTGGCAATATCGACCACTAAACCTGCGAAAACAGTAGTTACACCACGGCGAGTTGGGGTTAATTCATTAATTTTATTTGGAATAAAGGATTTTAATTCTGCACGATAGACATCAATTGGATGACCTGTCAGATATAAACCTAGTGTATCTTTTTCGCCTTTTAGACGCACTTCATCTGACCAAGGCTTTACAGGTTTAGCAGGCTTACGTTGAACCTCTTCAACTTCACCAAATAAGTCCATGATACCCGTTTCACGATTTGAACGTGCTTGTTCAGCTGCTTGGACAGCTTCAGGAAGTTGAGCCATTAAACTTGAGCGTTCAATTCCCAAACAGTCCAGTGCACCAGCGCGAATCAATGCTTCCAATGTTCTTTTATTGATTTTTTTCAAATCTACACGGTGGCAGAAATCAAATAAATCTTTAAAAGGACCATCTTGCTCACGTGAATCAATCACGGATTGCATGGCCTGTTCGCCGACACCTTTAATTGCACCTAAACCATAAATAATGGTGTTTACATCACTGGCATAGAATTGGTAGAACGACATATTTACCGATGGCGGTAATACCACTAAATTGTTGATTCGACAGTCATCAATTAAAAACACAATGTTATCAGTGTTTTGCATTTCCGAAGACATGACCGCAGCCATAAATTCAGAAGGGTAATGTGCTTTTAACCAAGCCGTTTGATAGGCAACTAAAGCATACGCAGCGGCATGTGATTTGTTAAAACCATAGCCTGCGAATTTTTCCATATAGTCAAAGATATGGTTGGCTGTACCTTCATCAATATCTTTTTTCGCAGCACCTTCAATAAAGGTGGCACGTTGCTTGACCATTTCCTCGACTTTCTTTTTACCCATCGCACGACGAAGTAAATCTGCACCGCCCAGTGTATAGCCAGCACAGAACTGTGCGGCTTGCATCACCTGTTCCTGATATACCATGATCCCATAAGTGGGTTCGAGTACACTTTCTAACAGCGGATGTAAGTATTCAAATTCCCCACCATGCATACGATGGATAAAGTCAGGAATAAGGTCCATTGGACCCGGTCGATATAAGGATACGAAGGCAATAATTTCTTCAAATTTACTTGGGCGTGCTTCTTTAAGCATTTTTTTCATGCCCACGGATTCAAACTGGAATACCGCGGTGGTATTTGCATCAGCAAATACTGCATAGGATTTAGGATCGTCTAAGGGAATGTTTGAAATATTTAACGGCTTATCAGATTGAATACGCTTATTGATATTTTGAATCGCATCTTCAATTACAGTAAGGTTACGTAAACCCAAGAAGTCGAATTTTACTAAACCTGCAGCTTCTACATCATCTTTATCGAATTGGGCAACCCGCCCTGTACCATCAGCTTCACACAAAATTGCCGAATAATCGGTGATTTTGGTTGGTGCGATGACCACACCACCAGCGTGTTTACCAGTATTACGGGTAATGCCTTCAAGCTTGAGCGCCATTTCCCAGATTTCAGCAGCATCGTCATAATCTGGGTTGGATGGATTGGTAACGATATCTTTAAGTTGTGGTTCAGCCTCAATAGATTCTTCTAAGGTGAGGCCTAAAGGTTTAGTCGGAATCATTTTAGAAATACGATCTGCCAAACCGTAAGATTTACCTAAAACCCTTGCTACATCTCGAATCGCACCTTTAGCAGCCATGGTACCGAAGGTTGCAATCTGAGAAACCGCATCACGACCATAATGGCGTGCCACATAATCGATGACCTTATCACGCCCAGCGATACAGAAATCGATATCAAAGTCGGGCATGGATACACGTTCTGGGTTTAAGAAACGCTCGAAGAGTAGGTCATAACGCAGCGGGTCTAAGTCGGTAATTTTTAAACTATAAGCGACCAGTGAGCCTGCACCTGAACCACGACCAGGGCCTACAGGAACACCATTATTTTTAGACCATTGAATGAAGTCCATAACGATGAGGAAGTAACCGGGGAAATCCATTTTATTGATAATGCCAAGCTCATAGGCCAGACGTTCATCATAAGGCTTACGAATTTCAGCCCAATCTTCATCACGTGTTTCAACAGGATAAAGGAAGTCTAAGCGTTCTTCTAAACCAATTTCAGAAAGATGCTCAAAGTAAGAATGGATGGTATGCCCTTCCGGAATCGGATAGTCTGGTAGATCATGGAATCCTAAACGGAGTGAAACTGTACAACGCTTTGCAATTTGTAAGGTGTTTTCTATCGCACTTGGAATATCTGCGAATAACTTAATCATTTCAGCAGAGGTTTTAAAATATTGCTCAGGGCTGTAGTGCTTAGGGCGTTTATTATCACCTAGAACATATCCATCTGCGATACAAACGCGTGCTTCATGTGCTTCATAATCTTCTGGTCTAACAAAATGCACATCATTATGTGCCACAACACCAATATTGTATTTTGCAGCAAGTTTAACTGCTTCTTCATTGAAGCTTTCTTCTAATGGGCGACCTGTTCGCGTCAATGCTAAATAAACACGATTGCCAAATTTTTCGATCCATTGTTCTAACAGCGGTTCGGCTTTTTCAGGATAAGCTGCACAAAGCATTTCTCCGACATCACTATGTAGACCCAAAAGTACAATGATGTCTTGAGACTGTTCAAGCACCCACTCTTTTTGTACACATGGAATCGACAGTTGTTGTCCTTCAATAAAGCCACGAGAGACAATTTCAGTCAACCCACGCCAGCCCTTATTGGTCATCGCCAGTAAAGTTGCTTTATGGTTGGCATCGTTTAATCGAATTACACTGCCGAAAATAGGTTTAATCCCTTTCCCCAGCGATTTGTTGTAAAACTTAACTGCTGCATGCAGATTGGATAGGTCTGTAATGGCTAAAGCAGGCATTTCATCAGATGCGGCAGCTTTAATCAGATCAGGTATACGTACGATCGATTCTGTAATAGAGAATTCGGTATGAATACCAAGATGAACAAACTGCATAGACCTATCCTATATGAAACTGCCGGCTATTTTATCACGCTTAAACTGTGATGTGCTGAAATAAAATGTTCTGGATGAATTATTGATTTGCATTTAAGTTATTGAAATATATTTAAATATACTGAATTTTTTAATTTTGGCTTTTAGTTGCATGATTAACCAGCAGTCAGTTTGAGTTATATGTTGGCAGGCGGTTTTGCATGGGAATAAAGAAATTAAGCTTTATTTGAATCATATGGATTAAATAAAGTAGCAGTGTTCGTCCGTGCGATTGTGTTCAGATGAGACCAACACGCAGGGACACTTTAATGTGCGATAAATAAGTTTAGGATGACTAAGCCAATAAAAATATGATCTTTTATTGGAGAGTCTGCTATTCGCTTAGCTTGGTCATGTATATTGAACCGATTTATTTGATGAATAATTTAAAGCCCTGACTATTATTCAGTTAGAGCTTTGTATATCTAAAAAAGTTGGGCTTATAATGCCTTTAAACGTTCTGAACCAATCCAATGTTTAGAGAATTGATATGCTGCACGACCTGAACGTTGACCACGTGCCTGACACCATCTTAAAGCCTCCGCACGAACATCCTCAGTAAAGGGCATTGCTGCTTTTGCCAAATAATGTTCCACAATTTCTAAATAAAGATTTTGATCCATTGGATAAAAAGACAACCACATACCGAAACGATCTGATAATGAAATCTTTTCTTCGATGGCTTCTTGCGGATGCAACTCTTTATATTGCGGCACATCGACTTTGGTTACAGGCGTGTTTTCATGCATAAATTCGGGCAATAAATGACGACGGTTACTGGTTGCGTAAATCACAAAATTACTTGAGCCAGATTGTAGCGAGCCATCTAACACGCTTTTTAAACTACGGTAATTTTCATCTTCAGCATTAAATGCCAAGTCATCACAATAAACGATGAACTTTTCTGGCCGATCTTTAATAATTTTTTGAATTTCTGGCAAGTCAGACAAATCATCTCGTTCAATTTCAATTAAACGTAAGCCTTGTTCTGCATACTGAGTAAGTAAAGAGCGAACAATGGATGATTTTCCTGTGCCGCGTGAGCCAGTCAGTAAAATGTCGTTGGCAGGTAAGCCGTGTAGAAATTGTTCAGTATTTTGTAAAATTTTAGCTTTCTGCCGTTCAATCCCTTTAAGATCATCCAAATGCATTGCTTTCGGGTTATAAATCGCTTTGAGTTGTTTATCGTGCCACCTAAAAGCCACTGCTTTAAAGTCAGTATCTTGTTTCTTTTCAGGAAGGACTTGATGTAACTGATCCAGAACAGTGGATAATTTTTGGATGATATTGTCAGGTAAGTCGAAAGTTGCCATATCCGTTCGCTATTTTCAGAAATTACAATGTGTGGTTGATATTAGCACAGTAATTTTATTGAGCTAATCTCAATAGGCGATAATTGGAATCTAAAGCAAGAATTAAATGACTTATGGTAATTGATTATCTGGTTATTTTTCAGCATAGTTTATCGACAGGTATTTAAAAGTGTCGGATTAAAAATCAAAGGAATATTAGAAATGTTATTAGAACTTACTCAAGATTTAAATCCGCATCAGGCTTATCGTATTAAAAAACTAAAAAGAAAACTGAAACATGCAGAAAACTATGAAGAGTGGAAATCTATAGCGTTAAAACTGGATGAAGAAACGGGGGCACAGGAGTGGAAGCTAGATAATACCTCACCATATTTTGATGCTGAAATTATTTCCCATCGATTAAATTTATTACGCCGTTACCGAATGCAAAATCGAACCCAAGACTTGATGTATATCCTTAGAGAGGGATTTAGTCATGATGTTGCCAATATTGGGCACCCGATGTTATTTGCGCATACCTATGTTGGTACAAAAAAAATAATTGAAGATTATATTGAGGAAGTGAGTAATAGTTTGGCATTCATCGCTTCAGATGGTTGCCAAACTTTATGTCATGAAAGTAAAAGGAAGTTTTTTGAAAACTGTGAAAAGGCCTATGGTCAGCCCGCACTGATGTTTTCAGGTGGGGCAACCTTAGGTTTATTCCATAGCGGTGTTTGTAAGGCATTAATGGAACAAGACTTGATGCCCAAAGTACTTTCAGGTTCGAGTGCTGGCGCAATTATGACGGCGATGTTGGGGGTAAATGAACCAGGTGAAATTCCAAACTTACTCAGTGGTGACCAATTTTATAGCGAAGCTTTTCACTTTCGTAGTGTAAAAGAATTAATCAAAGGCAATGGTGGTTTTGCAGATGTCCGATATCTTAAAAAATTCTTGGTTGAAAATTTAGGCGATGTGACTTTTCATGAGGCTTTTGAAAAATCAGGCTTGGATATTAATGTCACCGTTGCACCTTATGATGTTTCTCAAGAAGATGTACGCATCATGAATAAATATACCTCACCAGATTTGTTGGTCTGGAGTGCAGTATTGGCATCCTGTGCTGTACCTGTTTTATTTCCACCTGTGCGTTTAATTAGTAAACGTTACGATGGTGTACATACTCCTTATTTGGCCAATACCCGTTGGGTGGATGGCAGCGTACGAAATGATTTCCCTCAAGAGCGCATGTCACGTCTTTATAATTTGAATTACACCATTGCCAGTCAGGTTAATCCACATATTGTACCGTTTATGCAAAATGATGAAGAACGTTACCGTAGAGATTTACTGAGTTGGCCTGAACGTATCGTACGTAGTCAAGGACGCATGGCTGCAATGGGGATCATGGATTTTGCTCGAGGTCGTATGGGAAGAGTGCCATCTATGCGTCGTTTACTCGATCACGGTTACGGTATTATTGACCAGCGCTACTATGGTGATGTCAATATTATTGGGGAGTATAGTCTACGCCATTATAGCTATATGTTACAGAACCCACGCCCATATCTATTTAAGCTGTTGCAACGAGAAGGTGAGCGTGCAACTTGGCCAAAAATTTCAAGTATAGAAACACATGCACGTATTGGTAAAACAATCCAACATTGTCTAGAAGTTTTGAATCATCCTATGACGAAAGATATACCAGCAGAACAATTGATCGAAGTATGAGCCAAAGCAGAATTCTTCCAGTTGCATATAATTCAATCCAAAGTCAAAAATTTGGTCGCCGTGTTTATCAAATTCAACAGGGACAGCAATGGTTTTGGTTGAAATTGCAGCTCAAAAATTCGAATCGCTGTTATCAACAGCACTTTTTCAATGAGCTAAACTGCTATAGCAAATTGAATGCATTGGAGACAGAATCTCAGCCTGTAATATTAAACTTTTCAATATTTGATCCATTTCAGCAATTTAAAATTGAAGAAGAGGTCATTGATCAAGCTTTATGGGTGGAAGATGTCCCAAAGCTTTTTCAGGATGCACCTGATTTACTTAGCTTGGCTGAAATTGGTATACGATTGATACTCAGCTTAGATGTGCTTGAACATCTGCATGACTATGGTTATCTGCATGGCGATATCAAAGTTGAGCACTTTCGGGTTAAGGGTGGAAAAAGTTATTTGATTGACTTTGAACAGGCTGTAAAAATAGCTCAAGACGCAAATCTAACAAGTATTGAGACACATACAGCAACACCAAGGTATATGGCACCAGAATTGTTTCATGCGCAAGTAAAATCATTTCAATCCGATATTTATGCGCTGGGAATCGTTTGGTTGGAGTGGTTGACACAACAGCGGCTATCTGCAAAAAGCTATCAAGATTGGGCATTTTTGCATTGTCAGGAGTTAAATGTGGTGTTACCAGAGCGATTTAAAATTTTTGAAATGGTATTAACAGCAATGTTAATGAAAAAAACAGGGCAACGTTGTTCAAATATTTATCAAATAAAACAAGTATTAAGCCAAATTGTTTAAACAAAAAGCAGTATTTGCAACATTTGTTTTTTATTTAAACAAACGAGTGTCTTTTTCGAAAAAAGGGCTTGTCATAATAAAACGATCTCTATAATATACACAGCCATTGGGGACGTGGCGAAATTGGTAGACGCACTGGATTTAGGTTCCAGCGCCGCAAGGTGTGAGAGTTCGAGTCTCTCCGTCCCCACCAAGCAATTCATTTTGCGGTACTAAAGCAAAATGAAGTGTTATAGAGGATTGGTGTAATGGTAGCATGACGGTCTCCAAAACCGTTCGTCAAGGTTCGAGTCCTTGATCCTCTGCCAAGTTATTTAAAAAGACTAAAACGTTAGTTTTTATTCGGGGACGTGGCGAAATTGGTAGACGCACTGGATTTAGGTTCCAGCGCCGCAAGGTGTGAGAGTTCGAGTCTCTCCGTCCCCACCAAATTTAAAAAAGCATGATGAAAATCATGCTTTTTTTTATGGCTAAATTTTTATTCTGATGATGCTGTATCTTATCTTAGTCATAGGTTTGGGAATTTAATTTTATCCAGATCAAAAAAAGACCTAAACGAAATCGTTTAGGTCTTTTTAAAGAGAAACTTCATTTACACACTTACTAAGCCTTTAAGTGATCCTCAAACTCTTCACCGAGCTGTATCGCTAAGTTATTACCTGATAAATCACAAGTGACTAAACCATATTCTTTTTTAAAGCTGAAAGTAAATCCTTTTCCATCAGCTAAATTTTTTACTGAATAGCCTAATTTTTCTAACCAAATACGAAAAGCGATTAAATTCTTTGCCTTTACAACCTTTTTCACAGAAGATCTCCTTAATTCCTGCCTATAAATTTAATAGGGGTGATCATTAAATTTTTAAAGGGGAAACTTGATGAAAGTTATTTTTTATATCAATATTTGAGCAATTTGAGAAATGAGGCTTTTGTATCATTGCGTATTTTTTTGCTATAAATATGAATAAAATGTGAATTTATTATAAAATAGTTAAATAAAACAAATTGTTAAAATAGTGTGGAAATTGTCCTTGTAATATTTTGATGCAAAGATATCTATTTTTAAAAGCAGAAATTTTCTCATTATTAGTTTGAATAAATGTAAGTAAATTTAACAGAAGAATAGATTATTGCAGTCGAACAGGATGATGTTGTTGTAAAAAATCTAAAATATCACTAAATAATTCAGCCTGATCTTTGCCTAAGGTCATGAGGTGTCCTGTCTTGGGATAGCTTTTAATCTGTTTTTCTGTGGAATTGACATGATTATAAATAATTTGTGCACTGGATTGATAATGTACATCATCTAATTCACCATACAATAAAAAAATAGGCGCGCGAATTAAAGAAACATTGCTTATGGTTACGGCAATAAACTGATGCAATTGGTGTAGTTGTATTGTTGCTTTATTTTCTAAGCTTTTTATGTCTAGTTCTAAATCGCTATTCTGAAATTGATGAAGATATTCTGCATAGTGTTTTAATCGCTTAAAGAGATCATTTACATTTCGATCCTGTGGTGCAGACATGCTAATACAAGCATCAATCGGAAAGTACTCAGTGAGTTTTAATGATAAAATTGCGCCTAAAGATACCCCAATGATAGCAATATGCTTATAACCCTGATTTTCTAAGAATTGATAAGCATTATGTGTATCTCGCCACCAATCCTCTGTAGTGTAAGTGAGAAACTCATCAATCGTTAAACCATGTCCAGCGTAGCTAGGTGCATAGCAAGTGTAGCCATTTTGATGCAGAAATTTTGCCAAGGCCCTCATATCTTGAACGGTACTGGTATATGCATGTAATATCAGTACCGCCCGCTGAGAGGCTTTTAAAAACAGAGGCTTAGGTTGGCGCAGTTTTAACATTGTGAGGACAATAATCGTGATTGCTTAAAAATTATCTTTCAATGCGCGAATACGCGCAAATTCTTCAGCACTTTCGACACGTAAAAAAGGATTGGTTTCAAGCTCAAGTTCAATGGTACTGGGCAATGTGATTTGCCCATGTTCACGAAGCAGTTGGATCTCTTCGGCACGTTGTTGTATTGCTCGGTTCTCTGGTTCGATATGCAAAGCAAATTGTGCATTAGAAAGGGTATATTCATGTGTACAGTAAACTTTGGTTCTTGGTGGTAAAGCGGCGAGTCGATTGAGAGAGTGATAAAATTGTTCAGCAGTTCCTTCAAACATACGTCCACAACCCATAGCAAAAAGGGTATCACCACAGAAAACACTGTCTAATTCATCAATAAAATAAACGACATGTCCTAGGGTATGACCTGGTACTGCGATAATGTCGATGTTTAATCCATGAAATTCAAATTGATCATCGTGTTGTAGTGGGTAGGTAATAAAAGGAATGTGACTCAGTTCAGCGCGCGGCCCATAAACAGGAATATTATGGTCTGCGATCAATTCTGGAACACCACCAATATGGTCTTTATGCCAGTGTGTGAGCCAAATTTGTTTTAAATTCAGCTGATGTTCAAGGCAATAATTTTCAACGAGTGATGCTTCAGTGGGATCAATTGCAACGATATCATGGCTTTGACTTTCTTCGATCAGCCAAATATAGTTTTGTAATTGATTTTTTACATCTATGACGTGAATTTTAAATTGCATCGTTTAATTCCATGAATATGCTGACACAAATTTAATAGCAAAATCAGGCTATAGACAAGTTAGAAAGCTGATTACAGTCTTTTTTATGTGAAAACATATGTAATTCGATAGTGCGACATGTTATTTGCTTAAACAAACAAGTCATATGGTAGGTTATTCTTTTAGAGAATAGCATATAGATCAATATGCTATTCTCAATAAAACTTAACAGGCCATCCCTTGGTTGATTTCTAATTTGCTTAGTTTGCCATTTTTAAAATTAAAATTGACGTAGGCGAGATAGCCCGCTTCAAACTCAGCAGGATTTTTTAAAAACTCTTTGGCTTCCGATGCCGTTAAAATTAAAACACTGGTGCCAGTTTTGGCGCTGTTTGGGAAGTCTTTTTTAAATTGATTGATGCTATATAGATTAGTGATGGGTTTATTGTTAATCAGGATTGTATCTGTGATTGCTGGTGCATTTGTCCAAGAAAGCCAAACTCGTCCTTTGGTTGTGCCAAGTTGTTGAAAATTATTTTTGGTTTTATAGAAGGAGTTAGACTTAATCTGTGGATTGTCTTCACTATAAATTTCAAACATCAGTTTTTTCCCTGATGCAGTAGAGCTTGAATATTCATAGTTCCCACTACATTCAGAAAATGCTTTTATAGTTTTTTGAGAGGTGTTTCCGAGCAATTTTTCAATTTGCGTTGCACTTAGCGCTTGATTGAGCTCTACACCATTGACTTTTACTGTGGTGGTGTAATCGTCTGAAGCTTGCGCAAAACTACAAATAGGTAGCATAAGGAGTAGTGAGGCGATTGTTTGAGTAAAATTATTCATTTCAAATATTTCTTAAGTTTTCTATAACTTAATCAGTTCTGAAGGATTGATCAAGAGCAGATGATCAAATGAGTAGAATTAAAAAGGATCTATAAATTTTATAAGTATTTATATCTGTAGCTAACTCAAGAAATAAAAAAATACCCTCAACAAGGAGGGTATGATTTTAGAAGTAAGAAGAATTGAAAATGAGATGCAAAGATTATCGAAGCTTAGATAACCAATTTCCAAGACTCTGTACAATTTGTACAAGGATCAATAAGACAATCACAGTGAGATAAACCACACTTTGATCGAAACGTTGATAACCATAAGAAATTGCTAAATCACCAATACCACCAGCGCCTACAGCACCCGCCATCGCTGTTGCACCAATCAAGCTAATGGTTGCTGTGGTAAGGCTCAGGATGAGTGAGCTACGAGATTCAGGGATAATAAATTTAAAAATAATCTGCCAAGGCGATGCACCCATTGCTTGTGCAGACTCAATAATCCCTTCATTCACTTCAAGCAATGATGTTTCTACAAGACGACCAATATAAGGACCCACATAAATGGTCAACGGTACAATCGCTGCCCAAGTACCAATAGTTGTACCCACGATCGCTTTGGTGAGTGGGAAAACCGCAATCAACAGGATAATGAAGGGTAGGGAACGTAGCGCATTGACGATAGGATTTAAAATCTGATAAACAGCGCGATTGGGTAAAATGCCATTAGGGCGAGTAACCAGCAAGGTAATTGCTTGAACAAAGCCCCAAATGGTACCAAACAGCATTGCAAAAATGACCATTTGGATGGTTTCTTGCATCGCTGTAACAAATTGGTCAATGCTTAAAGAGCTTTTCCAAAATGGTGCTGTGAGCGTAGTGAGCCATTGTACAATGAGTTCTCTCATAGTCTAACTCCTGACTGTTCCACCTTGACCCCATTTTTTTCAAAGAAATTTATGGTTTGGCGAATGCTTTCGGTATCTCCCAAAAGTTGTATAAACATTTGACCGATCACTGAACCATTAATTTCAGTCATATTGGCAAATAAAATATTTAAGCTGACATCAAATTGCTTAATTGCTGCTTGTACCACAGTTTCTTGCGCTGAAGTACCCAAAAATTGCAGACTATAAATACTTTTATGATTTTGATTTTCGAGATTGTTTAAGATATTAACAGGGAGTTGTTGCTGTAAAACGGTTTGAATAAAGTTTTTAGTCGTGGGGTGTTGCGGTTGACTAAAAATTTCTAAGGTAGAACCTGTTTCAATCACTTTGCCTTGTTCCATGACGGCAACAAAATCACAAACAGATTCGATCACATCCATTTCATGCGTAACCATGACAATGGTAATCCCTTGCTCTTGATTAATCTTTTTAAGCAAAGCGAGAACAGATTTCGTGGTTTGTGGATCAAGTGCAGAGGTTGCTTCATCACAAAGTAAAATTTTGGGGTGGTTGGCCAAGGCGCGTGCGATACCGACACGTTGCTTTTGTCCTCCCGAGAGTTCGTCTGGAAAAGCATCTTTTTTATGCTTTAGATCAATGAACTCAAGTAACTCATTTAAACGTTTTTCACGTTGGTCTTTACTGACACCAAGCAATTTTAACGGCATTTCAATATTGTCAGCTACAGTTTCGGTTTGTAGCAAATTGAAATGCTGAAAAATCATGCCTATATTTGCACGTTCTTGACGTAATGCACGTGCATCAAGTGCCGTAAAGTCTTTTTGATTAATGATGACTTGTCCTTGGTTAGGACGCTCAAGCAAGTTAATCAAACGGATTAAGGTACTTTTACCTGCACCACTATAGCCGATAATGCCAAAAATACTGCCCGCTGGAATCTCAAGATTAATCTGATCCAGTGCACGTATGGTTTGACCTTTCAACTCATAGTGTTTTGAAATGTTTTTAAATTCAATCATATCGTCAAAAACTATAGCAAAAAGAAAAAACAGGCAAATTCACTTTGCCTGTTTTATGAGGGCCTATAGACCTTTCATAAAAGAATGGTCAATTGACCTGATCCATTATAAAACTATTTTGATTCTGTAAGATAGCTTACAGGTTTATTCACATCAACTTTAGTTCCACCGAAGTGTTCTTGAACATATTTACCTACAGCAGGAACATGATATAACTCACCCACTTTTTTCAAGAGGGCATCGTCTTTACGTGCATCTGCAACAGCAAGTACGTTGACATTCATTTTGGTTGTTTGGTCAACTGGCTCATAATAAACTGAATCTTTAAGCACGTTTAAACCACCTTCCATTGCTAAAGTATTGCCTAAAACAATTGCATCAACTTCATCTTTAGCACGTACCGCAGTCGCCATTTGAATTGGTTTGATGACAATTTTCTTTGCATTTTCAGTAATATCAGCAGGTGTACCTTTGACTAAATCAAAACCATCTTTTAATTTGATGAGACCAGCAGATTGTAAAAGTAACAATGCGCGCGATTCATTTGCGCCATCATTTGGAATAGCAATAGTTGCACCATTGGCAAATTCTTCAACTTTTTTAACTTTACTAGAATAAATACCCATTGGCTCTAAATATGTTGTAGAGATTGGTGCAATTTTTTCTTTGTTTGATTGATTGAAAGCAACAAGATATGCATAAGATTGGAATGCATTGATATCGACTTCTTTGTTTGCCACAGCTGTATTCATTGCAACATAGTCAGTGAAGTTTTTAACTTCTAATTTAATTCCAGCTTGTTTTGTTTCTGGTAATGTTGCGATATAGCGCCAAATATCTGCATCTGAACCTGTAGAAGCCATGGTAACGACTTGTTCTTTACCTGCATCTGCTTGGGCAGCATCATTTTTTGGAGCTTCTTGTTTTCCACAAGCAGAAAGAGTGAGCACAGACGCGCTAAGTAAAACGCCAAACAGCTTTTTCATGAATAAGTCCTAAGTAGCAAATGCAGTAGAATTTTGTCCTTTGCATTCTCGATCATTTAAATCGAATTTTTAACATTTTGAAAATAAATAATGCGGTGACGTACTTGTCTGATTGCGCTATCTATATTCTTTACATTTGAGGATTAGCAGCCTGTTTTAAAAGAATTTTAATTGTTTAAAACAAACTCTAAAGATTTGTTTATCATATCAATAAATGAAAATTATACATAGTGGCTGCGTGTTGACATTGGGTGGTGATGTCGTTGCATGAATATCAATGTTTTTATTAATTTAATAAAGAAAACAAATGCTTTTGTTGAATGCTAAACGATAAATGATTAAATTTTATACTTATTCATAATATATAAATTTTTTAGGATTTATTATCTTTTTTTTGAATAAGTAAAATAATCTTAGATCTGCATCTATAGCAGTGCTCTGATAAGCGTTATTTCAAATTGTTAGGCGAAATAGGGGGATTTTATTCAAACAGTTATTGACATTGACACTACTGTCATACTTTAGCATGAAGATCTTATATACATCAAAGAGATCAATAAATGAAATTAATCATCTTTTTTTTAAGCAGTTTGTTATTTCTAAATGCTGCATATGCTCAAAATAATGTTTATATCATTCATGGCTATGGTGCAAAGGTGGATGATCATTGGTTTGATTATCTTGAGGAAAATTTACAAGATAAAAATACTAAAGTTGTAAAGATCGCATTGCCGAACTCTAACAATCCAAAGCTTTTACAGTGGAAGCAAACCTTAAAAAATAATATTGCTCAAATTGATCAACATACATTTTTTGTTGCGCATAGTTTGGGGTGTATTACGCTGCTTGATTTCCTGTCTGAATTGGATTTTCAACAGATAGGTGGTGTTGTCTGTGTATCGGGATTTTCGAATAAATTGGTAGTACTACCTCAACTAGATTCATATATCACTGAAACGAATAAGGATTTTTCTTTTAAAAATAAAATATTAAATCGAAAAATGTTTATATCGAGTAATGATCAATATGTTCCAACTGATTTAAGTATCTCGTTGGCAGAAAAACTGGAGTTTCCATATGAGATTATTCCCAATGCTGGACATTTTCTAGCCAGTGATGGGTATCGGGAATTTCCTCAATTATTAGATTGGCTTCAAATGGTCATTGGTGGTGTTGATGAGGTTGAGAGTTCTTATGATTCAAACTAAATTTTTACAACATCTTTATTATAAATTAAGTTGGATTAAGCTTTTCTATGAATAATCGTAAAGGCGACTGATACTTTACAATTACAAGCGTTTTTTTCTGAACTCATACTGTTTAGTTGTTTTGAGATAGTGGAAAGAAGAATTGACTAAGAGGATTTTTGAATAAAAGGCAAAGTTGATTTATTGGTTGTGGTTGATTTAATTTATTGATTTTTCATTTTATTTATTGTTTTTATTAGATTTTTTGTAATAAAAACTATTCATTTTTTTAAATTGTTATGTTTAAATCGAACATTATTTAATCAAGAATAAATTAGAAAATAATAATGAAAGCATTAATTACAGTTGGTTGTAAGACTGATCATGGCGGAGTCATAATTTTAGGTGATGTTTCTTTTCTTGTGGAAGGTAAAGCAGTGCATCTAGATGGTATGACACACTTTTGTCCAAAATGTAAAGTTCAATCTAAGGCTATTGCTTCTAATCAAGGTTTTGTGATTGTTAGTGGTAAGAGTGCTGTAGCTGATGGTGATAGTTCAACTTGCGGTTCAAAATATTTAAAAATTTCAGATCTTGCTGTTATGAGTAATGGGGCTAGTGTTGAAATGAGTAATGCAGTGACAGCACCTTTAATGAAAAATAATTTTATTGAATATCAGAAAAATACTTATGATGAACAGTTACAATTGCAAGATATAAATGGTGAGCCTTATGCCAATCTTGAATATTTAGTTACTTTTGATGATGGCTCAACTTGTAAAGGTGTTACTGATGATAAAGGTAATACAAAAAGGTTGAAAACAAATGGTGCTGTAAAAATTATTTCTGTTGATTTAATCGTCAATAGTAGTTGGACTGAATCTTGTTTTTGCGGGAAATAGAGTATGGATTTTAAAATTGTCCCTGATTTACATTTGCCCGAAGTTCCTGGATTTAAATTACCTAATATGCCTGAAATACCTTCAGGTAAGTCAGTAATTAGATTTATCACAGATAATCTTATAACAAATACAATTGCAGACTCTAAAATAATTATTAGAGAAGATAAGTCTAAAAATTATCGGTCTTTAACATCAGGTGAGATAGCAATATGTCAAAAGATCTTTCGTGACTCAATCAACTATAAAAATGTCAAAGTTATTAATAGTGCAATTTTACCCAAACAGGATGTTCCTGTTACACCATATGGAAGCCCTCATTACCCTGATAATTTAACGGGTTCGGATGTATACCAGTCTGATTTTTCTAATCCAAAGTTTAAAGGTAATACAAATGTTGGTAATGGCCGTGATTTAACAATAGTATCAAGAATGACGTTTATTCATGAAATGACACATGTGTGGCAATACCAAAAAGGGCTTAATCTGAGTAAAAGAGGTATCATTTTACAACCTTTAGATAGGCTGATTCCTGATAGTATTTATGATGCATATTCATATCAATTAAAATATGGCTCAAAATTTAATGATTTTAATTTTGAGCAACAAGCAACTATCGTTTCTGACTATTTTAGAATTCTATCAGGTTTTAATGAGGCTAATTTTAGTTCATATTGGAGAAAATATTCTAATCCATTTTGGAGGCAATATATTCAGGACTTAATGCTACCAATAATGAATAATCCTAAAGACTTTAAGCTCAAGGGGACTCTATTAGATAATCCAATGACTATAGCTTCTAATTTATATTTTATAGTGAGATAAAATGAAAAAAACAGCATTATTTTTATCTATTGTATTACTCTTGCTAAATGGTTGTAAGAAAAAATATGAAGATAACTTTGAATATAAGATAGTGAACAAAAAAATATGTGCTGTAAAGAATAGAGTAGTGGAGAAAGCAAATCATATAAATTGGTTATTTCTGGAGGTTCGGAATTCTTTGGGTGATGTTGTGAGTGGAAATTTGCAGGTTGATAAAAACAATAAAGAGTACCTTTTTTGCTCAGATTTGAATGAATTTAAAAAAGAGGTTGGAGAAGGGTTTATACAGTCAGATATTTCAATTGAATTAGATAATACTTCATCTGTACAAGAATATAATTTCAGGAATTATTCTTGTATTTTTGCAGACTCAGTAAAATTAAACTTATCTCAACGTGATTCATCTAAAAGCTGTACCTGAAAAAACCTAATATGTATGTACGAAGATATGAGTTTTATAATCTTTATTTAAACGTAAATTTTTGATCTGTTTGTCGTTGGAGATTTACCAAATAAAAAACCCGCCTAAGCGGGTTTTACAACTCAATCGAGTTTAAGCATTTTCACGAGCAATCGCACGGTAACCAATATCTTTGCGGTATTGGACACCATCAAAAGTCACTTTTTGGCAAAGTTCCAAGGCTTTTGCTTGCGCTTCACCAATTGTGTTGCCTAACGCTGTAACGCAAAGTACACGACCGCCAGCAGTCACTACATCACCATTGGCATTATTTGCTGTACCTGCATGGAAAACTTTAGCATCTGTCATTTGGGTATCTAAACCCAAAATCACGTCATCTTTGCTCGAAGTTTCAGGATAGCCTTTAGATGCAAGCACAATACCAACAGTTTTACGCTCATCCCATTCAGCTTCAGCGGGTAAGTTACCTGCAATACCAGCTTCTACTAAATCAACCAAAGAAGATTTTAAGCGCATCATGATCGGTTGAGTTTCAGGGTCACCAAAGCGGCAGTTAAACTCAATGACACGAGGTTGCCCTTGCTCATCAATCATCAAGCCAGCATACAAGAAACCAGTGTAAGTATGACCATCAGCTTTCATACCATCTACGGTTGGACGCATAACTTCTTTCATGACTCTGTCAAAAACATCTGCAGTCACTACAGGGGCAGGGGAATATGCACCCATACCACCCGTATTTGGACCTTGGTCAGCTTCAAAAATACGTTTATGGTCTTGTGAAGTTGCCATAGGAAGGATGTTGTCACCATCAATCATACATATGAAAGATGCTTCCTCACCATCAAGGAATTCTTCAATAACAACACGCGAACCTGCATCACCAAATTTATTGCCTGCAAGCATGTCATCAATTGCATCAAACGCTTCTTGATTGGTCATCGCTACAATGACGCCTTTACCCGCAGCAAGGCCGTCTGCCTTAATTACAATTGGTGCGCCATTTTTTTCTACGAATGCTTTGGCTGTTTCCACTTCGGTGAATACATCATAGAATGCTGTAGGAATGTGATGACGTTTTAAAAAGTGTTTGGCGAAAGCTTTAGAGCCTTCAAGTTGTGCTGCAAATTGGGTTGGCCCCCAAATTTTAAGGCCAGCTGCTCGTCCTGCATCAACTACCCCATTTACAAGCGGTGCTTCAGGACCAACAATAATGAGATCAACGGCATTATTTTTTGCAAAGTCGATAATGGCAGGGTTGTTGAGAATATCTAAAGCAACATTTTCACATTTATGTTCAGTTGCTGTACCCGCATTTCCTGGTGCAACAAAAACTTTAGTGACTTGATCGTCTTGCGCAATTTTCCATGCCAATGCATGTTCACGACCACCACTACCCAAAACTAATATGTTCATCTTATGTATCCTTTTTTAATCCCTCCCAACCTCCCTTTATACAGGATGGGGTATCACGAATTTAAAGAGTCCTGTAGTTCGTGACAAGTCCCTCTTATGAAAGAGGGACTTAGGGGGATTTTTAAATAATGATTTATGGTGAATTAGTGACGGAAATGACGCATACCCGTGAAGACCATTGCAATATCAGCTTCATCTGCTGCTGCAATTGTTTCTTCATCACGCATTGAACCACCCGGTTGGATAATACATTTGATACCTGCTTTTGCAGCATTATCAATGCCATCACGGAATGGGAAGAATGCATCAGATGCCATAACAGCACCTTCAACCACTAAACCTGCATGTTCAGCTTTGATCGCTGCGATACGTGCAGAGTTTACACGGCTCATTTGGCCAGCACCGACACCAATGGTTTGACGGCCTTTAGCATAAACAATAGCATTGGATTTAACGTATTTGGCAACTTTCCAAGCAAAGATTAAATCATCAATTTCTGCTTCAGTAGGAGCACGCTTAGTTACTACTTTAAGATCATCTTTGGTGATCATACCGAGGTCTTGGTCTTGAACCAATAAACCGCCATTGACACGTTTATAATCGTATTGTGAAGCACGTTCATCAATTTTAGGAAGTTCGCCACATACCAGTACACGAACGTTTTTCTTTGCGCCAGTCACTTCAAGTACACCATCGGCAATACTTGGTGCAATAATCACTTCAACAAATTGACGGTCAACAATTGCTTGAGCTGTAGCAACATCTAACTCACGGTTAAATGCAATGATGCCACCAAATGCTGATTCTGGATCAGTTGCATAAGCAAGATCGTATGCAGCCTTAAGACCATCTAACGATACTGCAACACCACATGGATTTGCATGTTTAACGATGACACACGCTGGTTTTGCAAATGATTTGACACATTCAAGTGCTGCATCTGTATCCGCGATATTGTTATAAGAAAGTTCTTTACCTTGTAACTGCTTAGCAGTTGAAACCGATGCTTCAGTTGCAGTCGATTCTACATAGAAAGCAGCGGATTGATGTGGATTTTCACCATAACGAAGATCTTGTACTTTATTTAACTGGGTATTGAAAGTACGGGCAAATTTGTCAGCTTGACCTTCTTCTTTACCAACACGTGCACCGAGGTAAGAAGCAATCATGCCGTCATACTGGGCAGTATGTTCAAATGCTTTAACCGCTAAATCGAAACGAGTCGCATAAGATAAAGCACCATCCGCTTTAAGTTCTACAATTACAGTTTCATAATCAGTCGCATTTACGATGATCCCCACAGAAGCATGGTTTTTCGCAGCTGCACGAACCATTGTTGGGCCACCAATGTCAATATTTTCAATTGCATCTGCAAGCGAGCAGTCTGGTTTAGCAACAGTAGCAGCAAAAGGATAAAGGTTTACGACAACAAGATCGATTGCATCGATGTTGTGTTCAGCCATGACAGCTTCGTCTAGACCACGACGAGCCAAAATGCCTCCATGAATTTTAGGATGCAGTGTTTTTACACGACCATCCATCATTTCTGGGAAGCCTGTGTGCTCTGAAACTTCAACTACAGCCACATTGTTGTCTTTAAGCAACTTATATGTACCGCCAGTAGATAAAATTTCCACCCCAAGAGCAACAAGGTTCTGGGCAAATTCAACGATCCCGGTTTTATCAGAAACAGAGATTAAAGCGCGTTTAATAGTCATGATCTTCGTCAACAGTTTTTAAGTCTAGAGATTGAACAGGTAGGCAAAATATAGGTAAAAAAAATGCCCACGCAAGCCGTGAGCATTTTATCATTTATTCACTCATTAAACCGTGAGCTTTTAACTTTTTGCGTAAAGTGCCACGGTTCAGTCCGAGAATCTCAGCAGCGCGAGTCTGATTCCCGCGTGTGTATTCTAAGACAACAGATAAAAGAGGTTTCTCCATTTCTGCTAGCACCATGTCGTACACTTGTGATGGTTGCTCACCTTGCAATTGTGCAAAATAGTGACGAACTGCGCGATCTACGTGAATACGAAGAGCGACGTCAGATTGTGCAGTAAAAATAGGAGATTTGCTATTCATGCGAGTTAATCCGAAAATCAAAATATTACTTGGGTAAAGTAATATATAAATGTGGTCTAAAAAAATCTGAGCTCCGTTTTAGATCCTAAAACGGTTGGCTCTAAAACAAGAACAATTAGCTTGCCACAAATCGTCGAGTTGAGTGAAAAATAAGCGTAACAATAGATTAATATTTGTTACAACACTCTTTTAAACAAAAAAATGTTCTACTTGCGCGATATTGGATATAAAGCACATAACAAAACAGTATTTTTTTTGAAAAAATGCGAGGAGTTTGCAGGACAAAGCTTTCGTGGCGCGTATGATACCATTGTCTAAGAAAAAATGAGCAAGAAAACTACATTTTTTTTCATTTTTTTATAATTTTTTTTAATTTTAAGGGTGAATAATGTCTAATTGGTACTGATCAAAACTTTTTCTTGGCTCTGTAACAACAAATTTAAAAGGATATGGGCTATTTTGAGGAATACGCTTAATTCCAACTAAACTTTCAATCAGATATTGCTCAGGTGTAATCACATGCGTAGCTATGACCTTATTTTGAGTTTTTAAAGTTACTCTTATTAGGGGTAATTCTAAGCTTTTAGAATATTGGTTATTGAGTTGACCTGAAAATTGAGTCTCCTGTCTATCAAGTGCTTTAACTTTAAGGTGACTAATCACAATTTGTTTATAGCGTTGATCAACAGTATCACACTGTAAGATGGCACAGGTTTGAGTAAAGACAGTATTCAAAAACGGATAACGATCAGTTAAGTTTGGATTAAACCAAAGGATTTGAAATAATAAAATGCTGAGTAGGGCAAGATTAATCATGCTCCACGCCAGATAGTAAAACTTACTTTTTGTTTTGATCAAATGTTGCCCGTGGTTATTTAAACCTTGTGATAGATTTAAGCTGGGAATGTTGTTGACTGGTTCATTGTTAAAATAATTCAAATTATTTAAATAAGTTCTTAAATCAATATTGGAGTTTTCAATTTTACGATTAAAAATATCTAAGACATTGGTTTCTATTTGACGTTTCGTCGTCATGAGGTTTTGTACCTCATTCTGCACTGGCGTATCAGGATTGCCCCTTGGTTGAGTAGGCTGGCTGTTTTGTAGATGAATTAATGCATTAAAATTATGTGAACATTTTGGACAACAAACCATACCCTGCGCAACGGTGAGTTGCGTAACTGATACTTTATAAATTGAAGCACAATTTGGGCATCGGGTTTGTTTTTCAGTCATAAATACTTATATTTTCATAGATTAAACAGCCTTACGTGACCCAGAAATTCTGCACCAGGTTTCTTCACGTTTCTCGACTTCTACTATATCAAAAAATTCAGAATAAATACTAGAAACATCAGTAACTTGCTCTTCAATTACGCCGGCAAGTGCGAACTCTCCCTCAGATTTAATCAAAGTTGAGAATTCTTCAGCAAGTGACATAAGAGGGCCTGCAAGAATATTTGCAACTAAAATATCGGCCTGTTGGTTTTTAAATTCTGCATTGAACTCTTCAGGTAATCCAACATAAAGATTTTCAAGAACACCATTCAGCTCAGCATTTTGCTTGGTCGCCAAGACAGCTTGTGGGTCGATATCTGTTGCATAGACTTTCTTTGCACCTAAAAGCAGTGCTGCAACACCTAGGATGCCTGAACCACAACCATAATCAATCACGACTTTATCTTTAACATCGGTTTTGCCTAACCATTGTAGACAAAGGAAAGTAGATGCATGGTTACCCGTACCAAATGCTAAGCCTGGGTCAAGTTTAATATTGACTGCATCCGCTTCTGGTGGTTCTATCCATTCAGGTACGATCCAATACTTTTCACCAATTTGAATTGGTTCATAGTAATCCATCCAAGAACGTTCCCATACTTGGTCTTCAAGAAATTCACTGCGCATCGGTTCAGTTGGGAGTTGGGTGCGAATAAATGTTTCTAGTGCTGTTACATCAATGTCTTCGCCTTCTTCTTGCGCGTAGATTCCAGTAACAATCACTTTATTCCATAGCGGAGTTTCGCCAGGGAGTGGTTCAAGCAAGTCTTGGTTTTCAGCATCATCTAATGTCACGCTGACTGCGCCTAAAGAACTTAACAAGGTTTCAGTAAAATCAACTTGAGCTTGTTCTACAGTAATATGAATTTGTAACCACTTCACGGCAAAGACCTAAATCGTTTTCTTAAAGGCAGTATTGTAGCCCAAACTTAGAAGTTACGCTTACATTCAGTAGCAAAATAAAAAATGGATGCTTAAGCATCCATTTTAGTTGAAGCACATGATGGCTTTATATCGCAGGTTCAGTTTCAGTTGCTGCATGTCTTGAAATTAACGCACCAAAAATAGCAGCGAAAATATACATAAAGATTGAGTAAACCACGGCAGGCATTGCAACAGTAGAATTTGCGATTACAGTCAAAGCAATAGTCATAGCTAAGGTACTATTATGAATTCCGATCTCAAATGCGCATGCACGTGCTTGGGCGCTATTAATACCCAGTAATCTTGGCACAAAGTAACCAATAACTAGACTACAAATACAGAAAATCACCGTGGCTAGACCAACCTGCGTCAGGTACTCCATGATATGCGTACGTTCTTTGGTGATTGCTCCAATAATAATGAGAATTAAAAAAACCACTGAGAAAATTCGCAAAGGTTTACTTAATTTTTCAGTAAAGTGTGGCGCATAATTTCGAATGAGCATGCCAATACACACAGGAATTAAAATTATTGCAAAAACTTGCAGTATTTTACTGAATTGCATGGTGATTTGTTGACCATCATTCATAAAGTATTGTATAGAAAAGTTTACGATTAAAGGCAAGGTAAAGGCAGCAATGACCGAGTTAATTGCAGTTAAGGTAATATTGAGCGCAATATCACCTTTAAACAAATAACTAAATAGATTGGCAGTACTACCTCCTGGTGAAGCAGCAAGTAACATTAAACCAACGGCAAGCAAAGGTGGGAGTGCAAGTACTTTACAAATAATAAAAGCAATACCGACCAAAAGCACTAGCTGACAGAACAACGCAATCAATACGGCTTTAGGGTGTTTAGAAACTCGCGCAAAATCTTTTGGTGTAAGCTCTAAACCAATTCCAATCATAATGATGGCGAGGGCGAGGGGAAGCATTATGGTAATAATCCCTGAATCCATAGTGTGATCCTTTTTGTTGTTTTACATTAATTAAATATGTGAATATTCCGTACTCAATTTGAGTGTAATCGAAAGGTGTGAAATTGAAAAATAAATTCTATGACTCGGAAATCTTCTTAGAAAAATAAGTTATGAATATCTGTTCATATACCCAATAACAATTCTTTCGTAGCAGATGTAAAGCATATGGTTGTTATATCAAGAAAGTCTGTGTACTCGAAATAAAAAAAGGTGACCCATTTTTAAATGGATCACCTTTTTTACACATGCTATTTATAAAAACATGTATTTATGCTCAAAAGATATCATTGAGCTTGGATCGGATCTACGCTAGGAGCAGCTTGACTAGGTTGCTCCATTGCTGGTTGTTCAGCTTGAGATGCCTCATTTGTTGCTGGTACATCTGCACTCGCTGGAGCAGATTGTTCTACAGCTGGGCGGTTTTCAATGGCCGGTTCAGGCGCTACTGCAGCGGCAGTCGGGTTGCCACCTGCAGGTGCAGGGAAGCTAAATTGTAATTTACCATTTTCATTTGGTTCACAAGTACCATTAAAAGTTACCCCTTTATTGGCATAGGTCACCCAGTCTCCTTGTTTTTTCTTGGCACATACCTGAATTTGCTTTTTCACTTCAGCTTTGCTGGTGTTTTCATCAGCAGCATGGGCAAAACTAAATGCAACACAACTGAGTAAAGATGCTGTAATTACTTTAGACATGGTATTTTTCATCATGATATTCCTTATATATAAAGTCTCGAAAAAAATAATTTGTCCGTGTAATATCTATCGTATCGTGAGTTTTTGATAAGTTAAATTCTATTTGTAGGGCAGTCATGAAACGAAGTGTCAATTTATGTTGCCTATGTATAAGAGATGTTTAATCGTTCATATGCATGATTGAGGGGAATAATATTTGTAAAACTGCCTAAAACTAGAAGTAAAAATTTGCTATAATTTTCTGTCATTCTTTTATCTCTCATTAATCACTATGCATTATCCTAAAGTTTACGATGTCATTGTTATCGGTGGCGGTCACGCAGGTACGGAAGCGGCACTCGCTGCAGCGCGTATGGGTCGACAGACTCTGCTTTTGACTCATAACATTGAGACTTTAGGGCAGATGAGCTGTAACCCAGCCATTGGTGGTATTGGTAAATCTCACCTTGTCCGTGAAATTGATGCTTTAGGCGGTGCAATGGCATTGGCGGCGGATAAGGGCGGTATTCAATTTCGTATTTTGAACTCGCGTAAAGGCGCAGCTGTACGTGCAACCCGTGCACAAGCTGACCGTATCCGCTATAAAGCTGCGATTCGTCATACACTGGAAAATCAAGCGAATTTAGATATTTTTCAACAATCTGCAGATGACTTAATTGTTGAAGGCGATACAGTTAAAGGTGTAGTGACCCAGATGGGTATTCGCTTTGATGCGAAAACTGTGGTGTTAACCACAGGCACATTCTTAGGTGGCGTGATTCATGTTGGTCTAAATAATTCGTCAGGTGGTCGAGCTGGCGATCCGCCATCAATTTCCTTAGCGGCTCGTTTACGTGAATTAAATCTACCAGTAGGTCGTTTAAAAACAGGGACTCCACCACGTATTGATGCGCGTTCTGTCGATTTTTCTGTAATGATTCCGCAACCGGGTGATTTCCCATCACCGACCATGTCATTTATGGGGGATGCTTCGATGCATCCAGAGCAAGTAAATTGCTATATCACACATACCAATGCGCGTACTCATGAGATTATTCGGGGTGGTTTAGATCGTTCGCCAATGTATACCGGCGTGATTGAAGGTGTAGGTCCACGTTATTGCCCATCGATTGAAGATAAAATTCATAAATTTGCGGATAAAGATTCGCATCAGGTATTCCTTGAGCCAGAAGGGCTGGATACTCACGAGCTTTATCCAAATGGTATTTCAACATCTTTACCATTTGATGTGCAGTTTGAGTTGGTGCGCTCAATCCGGGGTATGGAGAATGCACACATTCTTCGTCCTGGCTATGCGATCGAATATGATTATTTCAATCCACAGTCTTTGAAATTCTCACTTGAAACCAAATCGATTAATAACTTGTATTTTGCAGGTCAAATTAACGGTACAACAGGTTATGAAGAAGCTGGTGCACAAGGTTTATTGGCGGGCTTAAATGCTGCACGTCGTGCATGGGATCAAGAGCAATGGACGCCTAAACGTGATGAAGCGTATATGGGTGTTCTTGTTGATGACTTGATTACCTTAGGGACCAAAGAACCGTATCGTATGTTTACTTCTCGTGCGGAATATCGTTTGATGCTTCGTGAAGATAATGCTGATCAACGTTTAACAGCAATTGGCCGTGAAATGGGCTTGGTTGATGATGAGCGTTGGGCTTCTTATTGTGAAAAAATGGAAGCAGTTGAAAAAGAAACAGGTCGTTTACAACACCTTTGGGCTGCACCAAACAATCCAATGGGGAAAAGATTCGTTGAGTTGACCGGCGCTGATCTTTCTAAAGAATGTTCTGCGATCGATTTACTTAAACGTCCAAACATCAACTTTTCACAAATTGCTGAATTAACTGCTTCTGAAGTATCTGCATTTGTAGGTGAGCAGATTGAAATTGCTGTGAAATACGAAGGTTATATTAACCGTCAGCAAGAAGATGTTGCACAAATGAAGCGTTTGGAAGATACCAAAATTCCTGCTGATTTTGATTATGATATCGTTTCAGGGCTTTCTCGTGAAATCACGATGAAATTGAAAAATGTATTACCTGAAACATTGGCACAAGCCAGCCGTATTCCAGGTGTAACACCTGCTGCTGTTCAATTGGTGATGATTACAATTCGTAAAAATAACCAAGCGAGAAAATCAGCTTAAGGTGGTGAATTGTAAAAAACCCGCTATATGCGGGTTTTTTATTGTCTCGAGCTTATCTTCGTTAGGGCACAATTTGTGATTTATCTTTAAAGGCATATTTTAAATACACAGATCCAATCTAACTTTATAAAAATAAATCCTAAACAGAATTGATGAAAAACAAAGCTGTTTTAATTATTTTTCAGTTTGCAAAATCATCGCTATAGTCAACTTACATTCAAACAAGAGGTGAACGCCATGACAATGAAATCAATCCGCTACAATAGTGCTGAACTTGCGTGCTGTAACATGTGATGTTTAACATACTCCAATAAATCCCATGTCTTGTGGACATGTAAAAATGTAACATGGGTTTAATATCTGCGCAAAAACAATAAAATTTAAAAATAACAATCAAAACAATAAATCAAAGAGCCGAAAGGCTCTTTTTATTTTAATTATATTGGCTTAGGTGAAGTTGTTAGATTATTCAATTTCATGTACAGCATTGAACACTTCAACAGGCTCAATTCGGACTATCTTTTTACCAAAACTTCTTAACCACCATACCAGTTGTGAGGTAAAAGGAACCACAGCACTGACTTGATACAGTTCTTCGTTCAGTTGTTCCACTTTTTGTTCTTTACTGAGTTGGCTTTCCGTGAAGTACTGTGCATCATCTTCGTGCATGACTAATTTTAATTCAACATTTTTAGTTGGCCGAGAAAAGTCGACTCTAAAGCCTAGCGCACCAGAATCGATATATTCATCGATATCGAATTTGACAGGGTGTAAAGCACGTAAATCTAAAACAGTTGCAGATCTAAAGCGATGTAATGCAAAGGTCTGAACTTCTGTCTTGTCATGACGCGTACAAATCAAATAAATAATTGCACCTTTTTGAACCAAACCTAAAGGATTCAGAATATAAGTTTTCTCTTCACCTTGATAACCACGTGCGCGGTAGACACATTCAATTTGTTTATCTTGTAGCAGTCCTTCATAAATGGCTTGCTGTGCATGTCTTTCCACCAAAGGTGGGATCACTGGTTGGCTTGCAGGCACAATTCGAACTCGGTTAATCCATTGTCGAACATTGTTCTGCGTAGAAAGACTACGCCGTGCCAAATCGAACCAAGGGTTCATTTCATCAATTAAACTTGGAGGTAGCAGGTGTTTTAAATGTTCTTCAACCATCATAAACGTGACTGCTTGCGAGCTGGTCATATGCGGCAGACTTTGGATCGGGGCATCTGAACGCCAACGCCAGCCTTGTGGTACTGTTTTGTTACTCTCGATAGGAAAGCGTTGAGCAATCTGATTTAGATCACGCTGAATCGTACGTAAGCTGATTTCGATCCCTTCACGTTCTAAAACTTCTTGTAATTCACGTGTACCCATCCACTTCCCTGTAGAGAGTCGGGACAGGATTTGCCACTGGCGATAGAGGCTATTGGAAGTTTCTTTTTCTTGTGCAGACATGGTTTGGTATCAATGGAATCGTGAATGTTTAAGGGAAATAAATCAGCTACACAATAGAAAATTAAAACTGATTCTGCAAGTTATATCCTGTGAGTAGTTGCTTAGGTGTTGAAAATATTAGCTAAAAAATTTTGAAACAAGTTCGATCAAAACTCACATTGAGTGCTATGGCAAACAATGAATTAATAAAATTGAGCCAAAAAGATTTAATTGTACAGCGAAGAATACTGAATACGGCGATTTAATAATATTTTGGCATCGATATTGCATTATTAAAGAAGCCATTAGATAAGATAAAAAGAGGTTTGTATGCTAAAAGAAAACATGGATACAAATTCAAGCAATGAGAATTATGCAGATCGCTTCGCTTTGCCAGTTGCTGAGGCAGAAGTAAAAAATGAAATGACGAATCAACAACAGATAGGAAATATTCAACAGGCCATTCATCTAAATATCGATGCACAACAAGCCTCACATCATTTACTTAAACAGATGAATTCGGTTTTTTTTAATGAAATGACAGACGATCACGTTCTTTCTCCTGAAACTGCTGAAAAAATTGAAGATTGGTTATCTCAACACAGTATTTACCAACTTGAAAAACTCAATGAAACAGCTAAAGCGCATTTTTTATATCAAGGAATTACTTTTGCGGTTTATGGTGAAACATCGGGAATTGATCGCACCATACCATTTGACTTAATTCCGCGTGTGATTGCCAAACAACAGTGGAATAAAATTGCAGCAGGCTGTGCGCAGCGTATTCAAGCGTTAAATTTATTTTTAGCTGATATCTATAATCAACAAAATATTTTAAAAGAAGGCTTAATTCCAGCAGTACAAGTACTATCGCATGAAGCTTATCAACCAGTGATGATGAATCATCGTTTGAATGGAAATATTTACAGTCAAATCAGTGGAATCGATATTGTACGGGATTGCAAAGGTGAATTTTTTGTCCTAGAAGATAATCTACGTACGCCTTCAGGTGTGTCATATATGCTTGAAAGCCGTAAGATGAGCGAAAAACTTATGCCTGAGTTATGTAATCAACATGTTGCTGATATTGGGCAATATCCGCAATTGTTGCGTGAGATTTTGGCTGAAAACTCAAAGGTAGATTGCCCAATCATCGTGGTTTTAACCCCCGGGCGTTATAACAGTGCGTATTATGAACATTCATTTTTAGCAAGGGAAATGGGTGTTCCATTGGTGACATCGCGTGACCTTTTTGTTGAAAACGACAAGGTTTATGTGAAAACCATCCGTGGTCGTCAGCAGGTTGATGTAATTTATAGACGTTTGGATGATGGTTTTTTAGACCCATTAAGCTTCAGGCCTGATAGTACTTTAGGTGTGGCAGGGTTAATGTCTGCTTATTTAAGTGGAAATGTGGTGATTGCTAATGCTCCTGGTACAGGTGTTGCAGATGATAAGTCGATTTATCCATATGTGGATCAAATGATTGCCTATTATTTAAATGAAAAGCCAATTTTGTCCAATGTACCTACTTATCAATGTCGTGAAGTTGAAGCTTTGGATTATGTTTTGGCAAATTTGGATCAATTGGTGGTAAAAGAGGCTCAAGGTTCAGGTGGTTATGGGATGCTCATCGGTCCTAAAGCAACTGAACAAGAAATTGATTTATTTAAAATGAAGCTAATGGCTTCACCCTCAGCGTATATCGCTCAACCCACCTTAAATTTATCTGTTGCACCAACACTAACTTCCCAAGGAATTGCAGAACGTCATATTGATTTACGACCATTTATTCTCAGCTCACCAGAACGCATAGAAATTGTTCCAGGTGGCTTGACTCGTGTTGCGATGCAACAAGGCTCACTGGTGGTCAACTCATCACAAGGTGGTGGAATCAAGGATACATGGGTAATTGATGAATATTCAATTTAACCCCACCTTCATACCAATCCCAGCCAAAGGAGAGCAAACATGATTTTACTCAGTACTAATGCACAGAATATATTTTGGTTAGGACGCTATTTAACCCGTATTCAATATTTATGTAGTCAATTCCCATTTAAAACCAATGAATTGGCTTTAGACTATGCGCATGCTTTTTGTTTACCTGCATTTGATGCAAGTTCTTTAAATGAATTGATTTTAGACAATGAGCAACCTGCATCATTTCATCAGTATTTTTTATGTGCCAAAAATAATATTCATGATTTACGTGGAGTGATATCAGCACAGTCTTTTGCTGAATTAAATCAGTTATTACAACAAGCAGAGCAAAATGCAGGTTTCATATGTGATGTTTGTGAAGAATGTAATGATGTTTTAGAGGCAGAAGATGATGAATTGTTATTTCTATTTTTTAGTTTAGGGCAAAAAATGGAACAATTTGATCGTCAATTACGCTTTAATCAAGATAAATCAGTCACCTTGACACAATTAAACCATTTAATTGATCGTTTAGACCAGCATGGTATGTGTAGTTTGCCTGAGGTTTGGCAAGAGCTAAAAAATCAACCTGACCGAATGAATTATTATCATTTTAGTGATCATATTGACTCGTTATTTGAATTGGATCGCTTATGAAGTTAATGATTAATCACCAAACCCATTATCAGTATTCTGAATGGGCAAAAAATAGTATTCAGTATATCAAGATGACGCCACAGTCTAATTTTCATCAACAAGTGACAGGTTGGCATGTCAGCGTCCCCGGTGAAAAACAAATCAAAAAAGACGCCTTTGATAATGTTTGGTTGACCAGTTCACAAATTGAACCTTATCAACAAATGTCCATTATGGCTCAAGGGATTGTTGACATTAATGTAGATAATCAATTTGGCATAGAAGATAAAGTATCACCTGTGGTTTTTTTACAACCAACCTCTGCAACATTGTGCAATACTGAAATGATAGCTTTTGCAGAACACTATATAACGCATAAGCGATGGATAGATTTCCAAAAATTAGCAGAAGCTTTGTTGCAACATATGCCTTATATCAGTGCAAGTACGACAGTAACCCACACTGCAATGGAGTCTTTTTCAGCACAACAAGGAGTATGTCAAGATCATAGTCACGTCTTAATTGCGATGGCGAAAGCCTTGGGGGTACCAGCTCGCTATGTCTCTGGTTATTTATATGTAAATAATCAATCGCATTTGGCGAGTCATGCATGGACTGAAGTGTTTTTAGAGGGCAAATGGCATGTTATTGATGTCAGTAATCAATTGTTTCGACCAGAATCACACGTCTATGTGGCAATTGGAAGGGACTATTGGGATGTTGCACCAGTCCGAGGGGTGAGAGAGCAAGGTGGAACTGAAACCATGTACTCTATTGTTCAAGTACTTGCATGTTAATGGTGGCAGTGGTAAATAGTGTGAATAATTGCAGAATCTGATTACTCTCAAATTTTAGTTGTATAGGTAGTTCCATGACGTATTGCTGTGCTTTAAGACTCAAACAAGGTTTAGTATTTATTAGTGATACGCGAACCAATGCTGGAGTTGATCACATTTCTGTATATCGAAAACTTTATACGTTTGGGGTAAAAGGTGAACGGTTTATATGTATTCAAACTTCAGGCAATCTTGCAACAACACAAGCAGTAATTGGACATTTAGAAAATCATTTGGCACTCAAGCAAGAACCCAACTTGTATAGTGTGAACACAATGTTTGAGGTTGCAGGTTTAGTCGGACAAACTCTGCGTAAAGTTATTGCTGATGTTACTGAGGATACTCAAGAGCAAAGTAACTATTATTGTAGTTTATTGGTTGGTGGTCAGATCCGTGGCGAGGAAATACAGCTTTATAATATTTATCCGCAAGGTAATTTTATTTCTGCAACCAGTGATACGCCTTATTTCCAAATTGGGGAAAGTAAATATGGTAAACCAATTTTAGATCGTGCGTTGAGCTATGATATGCCCTTAGATGAAGCTCTACGTTGTAGTTTAATCTCATTTGATTCGACTTTACGTTCAAATGTATCGGTTGGTATGCCATTAGATGCGATGATTTATCTTAAAGACAGTCTAGAGGTGCCAAAAGGTAAGCGTATTACAGATAGTGATCCTTATTTTCAGCACATCAGTAAACAATGGTCTGAAATGTTAAAGAAAGGTTTGCAAGATTTACCCAAACCGACCCATGATTATTTTGAATAATTTTATGATGTGATTCAAAGCGGGTGTAATCTCGCTTTTTTAACTGTAGAAATAATAAGTAGATCATAAAAAATTAATTTCATAAGTTTCTGTTTTAATATTTTCACTGGATAAATAGAATAAGCTGAAAATATTTTGTGTGTTTTTAATGATGGATGCATATTGAATAAATTTTTAAAATAATAGATGAATTACTGTATAGAGATATTGCAAATATAAATATAGAAAAGTCGATAAGCACTTTAATTATAAAAGTTAAGACTTGTATATTCGTAAATAATTGTTTATAAATAATGAAAGTTAAAAAATAGAAGAATTACATGACTTTTCAATTATGCTATGCAAGTAAAACGACATCACCACCTCATCAAATACTCAATGATTTAAGAGATATTTTAGGTGAAGCGAGAGATTTTAATATACTTCATCAAATTCAAGGCGTCTTATATTTTGCGGATGAACACTTTTTTCAATGCCTAGAAGGCGATGAAATGATTATCTTACACGTGCTTGAAAAATTGTATAAAGATCCAAGACATCATCAAATTAAGTTATTTAGAGCGGGTCACGTTAAGCAGGGGCATTTTTCACAATGGTCTATGAAATACGTTAGACGAAATGGCAAAATTCAACAATACTTTGAGAGTAAGGGTTATAAATACTTTCGCCCATTGAATTTAGATGAGCAGGATATTCCGACATTGCTCAAATTACTCTATGAGATTGAGCAGCCAGAAGAGTTTGTATAAAGTCATAAAATCGATTCAAAAAAATCCAAGCGATGGCTTGGATTTTTATTTTGAATAGAAAATCAGTGCTTAAAGTTTTTTACGGATAGGGCGAGCACTCATACGACAGAGTAACTCATAACCAATCGTACCATTGGCAGCAGCCACATCATCAACCAAACGATCTTTGCCCCACAGTTCAACGACTGTTCCTAGCGGTGCGTCTAAGCCAGTGACATCAATTGCGATCATATCCATTGCTACACGGCCAATGATTGCTGTCATTTGCCCATTGATGCTGACATAATTTTGTCGAGGAAAAGCACGCGGATAACCATCTCCATAGCCTATCGAAACAATGGCAATATCCATATCACTTTTGGCAACAAATGTAGAGCCATAGCCTACAGATTCATCTGCTTTAATATGATTGAGTGCAATGATTTCAGCGGTAAAGCTCATGACAGGTTTGATGTCTAATTCAGCAATGCTTCGATCTGCAAAGGGAGACGCGCCGTAAAGCATGATACCTGGACGTACAAAATCAAAATTCAGTTCAGGCCATTTAAAAATAGCAGCAGAATTGCAGCATGAAGCTAAGATCGGTTCACAAGCAGCTTTTACCTGTAATAATTGATCTTTCTGTTGTTCATTTAACGGGTGATGATCCGCATCTGCATTGGCAAAATGCATAGTCAGCACACAGGTAAAACCTTCTGCTTTGAGTGATTGAATCACTTCAATAATTTCAGCAAACTTAAAACCCAATCGGTTCATACCGCTATTGAGTTTTACCCAAACTTTTAAACCTTTGTCGATATATTGTTTTTTATGTGCACGCAACCAAGCCAATTGTGGCTGATGATGTACAACGACTTCAACATTGTTTTCAACGGCAGTGATCATTTCATCTGCACTGAAAATACCTTCGATGAGAGTAATCGGTTGTTGATAGCCTAATGCTCGAATCTCTAAGGCTTCAGCAAGGCTGGCGACACCAAAGGCATCAGTCGCATTTAAGGCGGCTAAACAGTCCTTGACGCCATGTCCATATGCATTGGCTTTAACCATACTGACAATTTTAGCGCTTGGTGCAAGTTGTTTGACTCGGTTTAAATTATATTGCAGTGCTTCACTGTCAATATAAACTGTTGCTTGACGCACCCTAGTTACTCCTGAGGAATGGCAAAGATTGAATAATGCTAAATCGCATAAATAGAGATAAAAGCCTAATTTTAAAAAAAGTGCAGCTTTAAAACGCTAAATATTGTAGTCCTATCAGCTTTAAATAAACATAAACATTTGTGTTTTGAATGGTTTATTGATTTTGTATCGATAAAATTTTTGCTAAGTGCTTTGCACATAATTTGTAAAGATATAGCTCTTTCTTTTTTAAATAAAATCGTACATTTTATATTTAAATTTAAGGATTTATTTCGGAGGGTGTATGGGAACATGGTCACATGAACCATTTGGAAATGATACTGCAAGTGATTGGGCCTATGAGTTTAAAGAGCATGATGGACATGTTGTCATTGAACAAGCCTTCGATGAAATGATTGATATGGCAACCGAAGAGTTTATCGATGCCGATATTGGTTGTATTGCACATGCTGCGGCAGATGTTTTAGCTAAATCATTTGGTGGAGGAATTGAAGAAAATGAATATTATCCTGAACCTGTAGAAAAATGGCTTGAACAGAATAAAAACAATGTCAATTATGCACTTATTCCAAAAGCATTGACTGCATTATTATTATTGACCAGTGAAAACTCTGAATTGGATGAGCTTTGGCAAGATTCAGATGATTATGATGAATGGACTAAGAATATTGAAACGTTGAGAGAGACTTTAAGTTCTAAGATTTGAAGATTAAAATCTCATCTCTACAGCAGTGTTAAATGATGCTAATTCTATTGATTAATATTACTCTTCATCTTGATATTGCGCATAATACTCAGGCGATAGATTACTAAAGCGCGTGTATTGACCTTCAAAGGCTAAACGCACAGTCCCGATCGGGCCATTACGTTGTTTACCAATGATAATTTCAGCAGTGCCTGCTTCTTTCGACTCTTTGTTATAAACTTCATCACGGTAAATAAACATAATTAAATCGGCATCCTGCTCGATTGCACCTGATTCACGTAAGTCGGACATTACCGGACGTTTATTTGGACGGTTTTCCAAAGAACGGTTAAGCTGTGATAGTGCAATAACAGGGCACATCATTTCCTTGGCAAGGGCTTTTAAGCTTCGTGAAATTTCACCAATCTCACCGACACGGTTATCACCCATGCCTGGCACTTTCATCAATTGTAGATAATCGATCATGATACAACCCAGCTTGCCACCATGTTGTTTGGCAATACGTCGTGCACGTGCTCGAAGTTCCGTTGGTGGCAGTGCAGATGAATCATCAATATAAAGGTGTTTTTCTTGTAGCTGTAAAATGGTTCCTGTGACTTTAGACCATTCATCGCCATCAAGTTTACCTGAACGTAAATGCCCTTGATGGACTTTACCGTATGCTGAAATGAGACGCATGGCGATAGAGTCTGCTGGCATCTCCATAGAGAAAACCAGTGCTGGCAGATCACAGTTAAATAACACACTTTCTACAAGGTTCATGGCAAAGGTTGTTTTACCCATCGACGGACGTGCAGCAACAATGATCATATCACCAGCTTGCATACCAGAGGTTTTATTGTCTAACTCCATAAAACCTGTGGTTAAACCAGTGATATTACCTTCCATTTGAGAAAGTTCATTTAACTTATCAAAAACGTCTGCTACAACTGAGGTAATGGCTTTTGGCCCTTGTGCTTTGGCATTGTTATTATGTTGTTCTGCAATAGAGAAAATATTGGTTTCAGCAAGATCAAGAATTTCACTCACTTCACGACCTTTGGTGTCATAAGCATTTTGCAGGATTTCATTGCCTACTTTAATCATGCTTCTTAAGGTTGAAAATTCTTTGATTTTCCCGGCATAGGTTTCTAAGTTATAGAAACTCGAAGGCGAATCTGACATTAACTGCATTAAATACTCTTCACCGCCAATTGCATCAAGCAAGTTTTGCTTAATCAGCCAATCGTTAACTAAAACTGCATCATACGGAGAATTTTCTTGTGCCAGTTTTTCAATTGCACGGAAGATATATTTGTGACGTGTTGCATAAAAATCAGTTTCATTCAAAGCGTCACTGACTTGTTCAAAAGACTCAGCAACCGTCATCAATGCAGCCAGTACAGCTTGTTCAATTGCCAAGTTATGAGGAGGCGTACGAAACTCTTTTAACTGTGCATTATCTTTATTTTTTGCATCAGTGCTGAAGGGATTCTGTTGAGCTGTGGCAGTTGCCTGAGACATATAAAACCTTGATTTTTAAATCGTGCAAAAACATTATTTACGTAATGTACGTGTGTACTGAAGTACTCACTTATCTTAATGCAAAATACTAAAAGTATCTAACAGTAATACCGATAAGTAGGGGAATGAATCAACTAGAAACAATTTCAACTGATCCGAGGTAAAATTTAAAGATAAAAAAAGAGCATACAAAAGTATGCTCTTTTTTTCTGCAAGAAATTACTCAGATACGATTGTAACGAGAACTTCAGCAGTAACATCATGATGCAATTGGATTGCGATGTTAAATTCGCCAGTGTGACGAAGTGCACCGTTCGGTAAACGAACTTCAGCACGGTCAACAACAAGACCAGCATTTGTTAACGCGTCAGCGATATCACGAGTACCGATTGAACCGAATAATTTACCTTCATCACCAGCTTTCGCGGTGATAACGATGTTTACTTCGTTCAATTGGTCAGCACGTGCTTGAGCAGCAGCTAAAACTTCAGCTTCACCTTTCTCAAGTTCTGCACGACGAGCTTCAAAAGCAGCAGTATTCGCTTCAGTCGCTGCAACTGCTTTACCTTGAGGGATAAGGTAGTTACGGCCGTAACCAGCTTTAACTGAAACTTTATCGCCTAATTTACCAAGGTTTTTAATGCGTTGTAATAAAATAATATCCACGGCTCAACCTCACTTATGATTGTCAGTGTAAGGAATCAACGCTAAGTAGCGAGCTTGTTTAATAGCAAGCGCTAATTGACGTTGGTAACGAGCTTTAGTACCTGTAATACGGCTAGGAACAATCTTGCCGTTTTCAGTGATGTACTGTTTTAAAGTGTCGATATCTTTGTAGTCGATGTACGTAACGTTCTCAGCTGTAAAGCGGCAGAACTTGCGACGACGGTAAAAACGTGCCATTGATGTTCTCCTTATGCTTCAACAGAATCTTGAGCTTGTTGTGCTTCTTCACGTTGAGCTTTACGCGCACGTTTTTCTTCAGCACTCTTAGCGAGTAAAGATTCTTCAGTGATTGCGTTTTCACGACGGATAATCACGTTACGAAGGATTGCATCGTTATAACGGAACAATTCTTCTAATTCATTAAGCGTAGTTTGATTACATTCAAGATTCATTAAAATGTAGTGCGCTTTATGGATTTTGTTAATTGGGTAAGCCAATTGGCGGCGGCCCCAATCTTCAAGACGGTGAATTTGACCTTCAGCATCTTTGATGTGAGAAATGTAGCGTTCTACCATTCCCACAACTTGATCGCTTTGGTCTGGGTGTACCAGAATTACGATTTCGTAGTGACGCATTGTCAGCTCCTTACGGTTTATACAGCCCCAACCTTAAAAAGATTGAAGCAAGGAGTCACAATCAGCATAAGCTTTAAACAACAGTTTAAAAGCCAATAGATTGTGCCGCAAAAATTGCGAGGGCTTATTATAGGAAAGTTTGCGCACAAACACAATTTAATATTCAAATATTTATTGGAATAACCACTAAAATTTTACAGATGCGAGATTGAATTTCATCTTGTACCTATTTAGATTGAAAATGAATAAAAGTATGGATAGCTAAAATGACAAACTACAGCGCTGAAAAACTTGAAACCATTGAATCTTATATTGAAAACCCTACGCAAAATTTCTACTTTGATGTTTTTGATGGTCGTTATGATATTGTCATGGTGGTGGATTGGAGAGAAGAGGATGATGCAATTATTGGCTATTGTGAAAACATTTTAGAAACTGGACAATTGTCTGCTGAACTTGAAGATACTGATAATCAACAAGGTTTTAGTATCACAATTCATTATGGTGAAAAATCATTGTTGATTCCTTATCAAGGAAAAGGTGCTCATCGTGATACCACACTACGGGCACTCAATGAAATTTTACAACCTGAGTATGAAATCCGTTTCTGCAAAGCTTCTGATGGTTCCGACACATTAGAATTTATTCCACTTCCGAAAAAATTATGGCATCAACTTGATATGAAATATGCGGGAAAAATGGATGAGTTATTTGCTCGGTTTGAGCATGATTCAGTTTTTTTTGGAAGTTAATTTGGTTAGTCAATTAGAAGTTAAATTGACTAAAATAAAAGCATGAATTTATTTATTGTGCAAATATTCGATTTTGATTGATGTAGATGCCATCACATATTTATTGGATTAATTCACGATTATTTTGTCGTAATAAAAATACCACAAAGCCCTTAAAATTTGGGTCAGTATCAAATTTAAGTTGGTGATCCCATTTACCATGTTGTACCAAACCAATTTTATAAGGCAGTTTTAATGTTGAAGCCTTAGTCAAATAAGCCTGATAATTTGGAATAGTCGTAGAGCCTTGATAGGTTTGAATCACCATTTCATCAATATTTTCTCTAAATAGCCTAAGTGTATCTGGATCGCGAAGATTGCCCCAATCCATCAAACTGGTGATGCTAAGTTGATAATGTTGTGGTAACTGCTTTCTAAGCTGTTGTAGAAATAAGCCATACGCTTTTAAATTTTTAGTTGGTACATCAAAGTCAATTTGAATACCTTGAATGTGATTGCCTGCGCTTTCCCACTGTAGGACGCGTTGTAAAATATTTTCTATTTCAGTGCTTTGCCAATTTAAATGATGATTTCGAAAAACCAACCATACTTTCTGATGTGGAATTTTAACCACAGAAATGCCTTGTTGGATCAAGATAGAATGGTTGGAACTTTTCTCTAGTCTAACTTCACCTTGTAAAATATAGATTTCCTTTGCATTACTTAAATAAGGCGTAGACTTGATATTTCCCCAAATCCAAAAGGCATCATAGTCATTTGCATTGACCTGATCGGAGGTTACCGCTGATTGACTCGGTTGACATGCCATTAATCCTAAACAACATTGGATTGTCAGTAGAGCCGAGAAAAACTGTTTAAGCATCAATAAGCTACCAATAATATTTTAAAGTTTTTGCCCATGTGGTATTTGGATAGTCACGTTTAATTTGTGTGTACCATTGTTTACGTGTGGATTTTGTGGCGTCTTTTCCACCACAGACATTTATACTACTCGGCGAATAACACATAACAGCGCGATAAAGTGCATAAGCTTGTAATTCACTTTTAGAATTTGATTTAATAATTTCTTTATAGACTTCACCACGACTAAAAGTTTCACCTGTAAAGGCATTTTTCGGCTGGTTAAAACTTGGACCATAGTAATAGTCACCATAAAAAATTTCTAAAGCAGTGCCTTGATTACGCATATATTCGCCTAGGCATAAACGATAAGTTAAATTTTTTGGATTTTTTTCTAAACCAGCTGTTAAGGTGCTTAATTTAGGGCATTTGAGCGTTGGTGTAATTTCATGACCATTCCAAACAAAAACTTCGAAGTGGGGTTCTGACTTATAAGCGTTAATTTTGCTGTTATATGCTTTGTATTCTGAGGCATCTTGAGGTAACCATGTGGTAAAGGCTTTATTGAATACCGCATAGTTTTGAGTCATTAAGCTTTTATCTAGTAATGTATATAAAGCCAGATTCTTTTTATCAACTGAACTGTCTTTGGCAATAATGATACTTTGCAAAGCTTTGACATCGGCAATTTGAGTAATGAATGCTTTCTGTAAGGTTGCTTGTTTGATTTTTGAATGATTTCCTAAAAAGGCATTTTGGTTATTGGTGTTTTTATAGTGAATCGCTAGGGCGACTTCTGCCAAAGTTTTTTGATAAGGATTAGCAGAAATTGCGAGTAAATGGTTCCAATATTGTTCAACCAGATTTTTATCACTAATTTTTTCAAGAATGACCCCTTTAAGCGTATATTGGCTGAGTTCTAAATAATTTTGAATAGAATTGGTTTTTTGTTTCGGTAAATAATTTAACGCATCTTGTGGTTTTTTCTGAATAAAATATAAATGAACAGCTTGTAAATAACGGAACAGCTCAGGTTGTTCCTTAAATACAGTTTTTTGTGCATTTAACTCGGACCAACTAATTGGCTGGTACTGCTTAGAATCACTCTGACGCATATGCATCAGATCATAGATAGCTAAAAAGAAAGGATCGTTGAGTGTTTTTGCGTTGAAGTTTTCTAAACCAAATACCTTGCGATCTATTTCGGCTGCCAATGTGGACATATCGAGATTGTAATAATCTGATTTTGGGTGATCCATCTGCCAAATCATCTCTTTGACTAGAGCATCTTGTTGATTAGCAATCCAGTAGCCTCGGCGTAAAAATCCTCTGGCACTGGCTACGTATTGGCCTTTAGGGTAAAGTTTAAAATAATCAGTAATGCGATTGAAAAAAGTTTTAAGAAGTGCTTGATCAACTTTCAGAGTATCTAAATCACCGTAACTTCCTAATGACTGGCTATACAGCTCATTTAATGATGTGCGGATGAGCATGTATTGAGCTGTTTCTTTTAACCAAGGGTCATCAACTTGGCTTAAGGCTGTAAATATTTTAGTTGCTGAGGAATAGTTAGCTTTGTAAAATAAAATAATCCCATTTAAATAAGAAGCATACTGTTGAGCGGGCTGTGTCCATTGTGAATTGACTTGAATCAGTGGAATACTTTGTTGACAATTTTTGATCTGATTTCGTTGTTCTAACAAGCTGCTTTTTTCGTCTTGAGATAGTTTCTTGTGATTTGAAACCTGTTGAAGAAAAACTTCAGCACCAGATTTTAGTGTTATACAGCGTTCATCATAGACGTGATCATTTGCATCGTAAAAAGCACGTTTATTTGGAATCTTATTTTCAGATGCTTGAGTTAAGTCAGTAGGGTAAAAAGGAACTATGCCACTAGAAGTATCCCATAAACTCATTTTATCAACTTCAAATGCTTTGATACTTGCTAAACCTTTGTCACTTAGCAGTAGCATCATGTTGGTTCTATTGTCATTGGCTGGATAGAGTATGGGGAGGTTTAATATACGATATTGATTGTTGTTTAGGTCAAAAGTTGGTGATGCGACTTCTTCTGCAGCGCCCGCAAAACTAGAAGTTGGATAAACAACCAAAGGTAAACCAACAAGAAAGGCATATTGCAGTGTTTTATTTTTAAAAAGCATAAAGTGCCTATCGTTATAATAAAAATTTTAATATTTTAATTTTATTTATGCAGATAAAAAAAAGATAGAGAGAACTCTATCTTTTTTTAAAACAGTGGCAAATGTGGTGCAGGGGAGACATAACTAAAACTAAAGCTCACACTGAGTGCTGTAATTAGAATGACGGAATACAAAAAATATTTTTTTGCCCAGACCTGATCATTTTCAGCTTTAAATCCAATAATCGATAAATATACCCAATAGGCACATAAAGCATTAAAGGTAATAAGGAAAAAGATGTTGGTATAGCCAAAACAATACAATCCATTTAAAACTGCAGCAAACAGAATAACGTATATTAAACTTTCAACTTTTGTGCGAAAAATTGAACGAGCTACAGGTAAAATTGGAATATTTGCATTTTTATAATCATCAAATCGGTAGATTGCAATTCCCCAAGAATGTGGCATTTGCCAAAGTGCGTAAGCTAAAAAAATCAGCAAAGCAGCAACATCAAATCCGTTGGAAACAGCAGTATATCCAATTACAGGAGGGCTTGCGCCTGAAATACTTCCAATCACAGTTTGGTGAATGGTGGTACGTTTACTCCAAAGACTATAAAAAATCACATACACAACAAAGCCGAGTACAGCAAAGCCAAATGCGTAGGCGTTGACAAAAAACCACAACAAAGCAAAGCCAATTAAACCGAGCACAGCTGAAAAAATTAAAGCAACTGTTGGACTGATGGTTTTTTTGACAAGCGCACGATTCATTGTACGTTGCATTTTTTGGTCAATGTCTTGGTCAATGACATTATTCACCACACAGCCAGAGGCAACGACAAGCGTAGTGCCTAGTAATGTGATGAGAAGTAAAAGGAAATCTACAGAACCTTGAGCGGCTAAGAAAAAGCCGCCCAAAGTGGTAACGAAGTTACCAAAGAGAATTCCTGGCTTAGTCAGGAATAGATATTTTTTCAACATGACACCCTAGAGCATCATGTTTGAATGTAAGTAGTTCATGATCCATACAGAACCAATTAATAGAACTGCAATCGTCAGAATCGTATAGATGAATGCAATCACATTCCAGCGTTGTTCAGAAGATGAATTCATGTGCAAGAAGAAAACTAATTGTACAAGAACCTGAGCAATCGCAGTGATCGCAATCGTTGCAACAACTGCACCACCAGTCATTCCTTTCATCACCATCCCGAATGGGATGATGGTCAAAACGACAGAAAGGATGAAGCCGATAGAGTATTGTTTGATGTTTCCGTGCGAAGCACCAGCAGCATTATGATCATGACTCATTATAAAGCTCCCAGTAAATAAACTACGCTGAATACACAGATCCAAACGATGTCAAGGAAGTGCCAGAACAAACTTAGGCAAGCAAGACGACGTGTATTTGGTACAGTCAAACCATTTTTCTTGATTTGAACCATTAACACAATCATCCATACCAAACCAGATGTTACGTGGATACCGTGCGTACCTACAAGGGTAAAGAACGCAGACAAAAACGCACTGTGGCTAGGACCATGACCAGCGTGAACTAAATGATTAAATTCATAAAGTTCCATACCGATGAATGTTGCACCAAAGAGCCAAGTGATAATTAACCACATAAGCACTTGGTTTACATTTTTCTTGTAAGAAGCAAGTACCGCAAAACCGAAAGTCACAGAAGAAATTAAGAGAGCAAAGGTTTCAACAAGTACGAAACCTAAAGACTCGCCAAATAACTCTTTTGGACTTGGAGTACCAGGCGGAATATGACTGCTTAATACAGCGAACGCGATGAAGAGTGTACCGAATAAAATCAAGTCACTCATCAAGTATGTCCAGAAACCAAAGACGGTGATGTCTGTATCATCGTGATGATGATGTTCATCGTGTCCGTGGTTGTCGTGATGAAGTACTTCAGCCATATCCTTAGTCCTTCTTCAAGTGTTTTTCAAGTAAAGCATAACGCTCGTTTTCGATACGTTCTACTTCAGCAGCAGGTACGTAGTAGTCCACTTTTTTAGTGAATGAACTTACGATGAAGCTGATAACAGCACCAAGGAAAGTTGCAACGACTAACCACCAGATATGCCAGATTAAAGCGAAGCCCATTGCTGTAATGAACAAGGCAATAACAAAACCAGCAGCACGATCAGTTGGCATATGAATATCTTCATATTTCTCAGGACGTGCATACGCTACACCGTTCTCTTTATCATTCCAGAAAGTATCAATACCATTGATTTTTGGAATTTCAGCAAAGTTATAGAACGGAGCAGGGGATGAAGTAGACCATTCAAGTACACGGCCATCCCATGGATCGCCAGTGTTGTCCATGTTGTCGTGACGTTGTAAGAAACCAACAATAACTTGCATTAAGAAACAAGCAATACCGATTGCTACAAGCACAGCACCAAACAAAGCAATTGCTAAGTATGGATCCCATTCAGGGTTGTCATATGTATTCAAACGACGTGTCATACCCATGAAACCAAGGATATAAAGTGGCATGAATGCAAAATAGAAACCAAAGAACCAGAACCAAAACGATGCTTTACCCCAAGTTTCATTTAACTTCCAACCAAACATTTTTGGCCAGTAGAAAGTGATACCCGCGAACATACCAAATACAACACCACCAATAATTACGTTATGGAAGTGAGCGATCAAGAATAACGAATTGTGTACTAAGAAGTCAGCTGGTGGAACAGCCATCAATACACCCGTTAAACCACCGATACCGAAAGTCACAAGGAAGCCAAGTGTCCAGTACATTGGTGATGTAAAGGTAATGCGACCCTTATACATAGTGAATAACCATGAGAAGATTTTCACACCAGTAGGAATCGCAATAATCATGGTCATGATACCGAAGAACGCGTTGACGTTGGCACCAGCACCCATGGTAAAGAAGTGGTGTAACCATACCACGAAAGCAAGTACTGTAATCGCAATCGTTGCATACACCATAGATTTATAACCGAACAACGTTTTACGAGAGAACGTTGAAACGATTTCAGAGTAAAGACCAAAAGCAGGTAATACTAAGATATATACTTCTGGGTGACCCCATGTCCAAATCAAGTTCACATAGAGCATTGGGCTACCGCCAAGCTCATTGGTGAAGAAGTGGAAACCGAAGTAACGGTCAAGTGTTAACATTGCAATTGTTGCAGTCAATACTGGGAACGATGCAATGATCAATACTGCTGTACAAAGTGCAGTCCAAGTAAAGATCGGCATGTCCATAAGTTTCATACCAGGTGCACGCATTTTGATGATGGTAACAAAGAAGTTAACACCGGTTAAAAGCGTACCTAGACCAGAAACCTGGAGTGCCCAGATATAGTAGTCAACACCAACACCAGGAGAATATTGAATGCCAGAAAGAGGTGGATATGCCATCCAACCTGTTGCAGCAAACTCACCTAATACTAGAGAAACCATCATCAAACCAGCAGCACCAGCAAATAACCAGAAGCTCACAGAGTTTAATAATGGGAATGCAACGTCACGTGCACCAATTTGAAGTGGTACAGTAATGTTCATCATACCAACAACAAGACCCATTGCTACGAAGAAGATCATGATTACACCATGTGCGGTGAAGATCTGATCGTAATGGTCGGGATGTAAGTAACCTTCACCACCACCTTTTGCAAGGAACAGTTGAAGACGCATCATGATTGCATCAGCGAAGCCACGAAGTAGCATCACAACAGACACAAGAATATACATAATACCAATTTTTTTATGGTCTACAGATTTAAACCATACATTCCAGAGGTAACCCCATTTTTTGAAATAGGTGATACCACCGAAAACTGCAATTGCACCAAGAGCCATAATGACCATTGTTACAAGTACAATCGGCTCTTTAGGGATTGCATCCCAATTGAGTTTACCTAATAACAAAGACATGTCTTATTCCCCTACAGAAGCAGTTGCATGTTCAGCACCTGCATGTTCAGCGCCTGCATGGTCTGCACCATGGTAGTTGCTCATGTAAGTGTTGATGATGCTTTTGAACAAGTCAGGCGTAACTGAAGAATAATAAGTCACAGGATGAGGCTTAGTAGGGAATGGACCTTTACGTTCAGCTTCGTGTGCAGCTTTAATTTCTTCAGGAGTATGCGCATTGTTCAGCATTGCTTCAATTTGGTGTTTAGAACGATCACCATCTTTGAGCGTAGCAAATTCTGTCGCATCAAGCGTGGTTTTTTGGATCGCTTCAGGATTAATTGAAGTACCTTTACCTGCTTTAATAGCGTCTACCCAAGTGTTGAAGTCAGCATCTGAAACAGCATGAGCTCTAAAACGCATTTGCGTAAAGCCGTAACCGCTATAGTTCGCTGAGAATCCACGGTAGCCGTCTGCTGGACTTGGGTGTTCTGCAAGCATATGTAACTTAGTTTGCATACCCGCCATAGCATAAACCTGACCTGCTAACTTAGGAATGAAGAAAGAGTTCATTGTAAAGTTAGAAGTGATTTGAAATTCAATTGGTTTATTGACTGGGAAACGAACTTCGTTAATTGTAGCTATTTGTTGTTCAGGATAGATAAACACCCATTTAAACTGTTCAGCGACTGCTTGAATTTTTAAATGTTCTTCCATCTGACCTTGAGTATTTGTTAACGGTCTATAAGGGTCATATTTGTGTGAACCCCACCATGTTAAATACGCAAGAATAGCAATAATAATACATGGGATACCCCATACTACAATTTCAATCGCAGTAGAGTGTGCCCATGTAGGTTTATAGTCTGCATCTTTATTTGACGCGCGATATTTCCAACCAAACCACAATGCCATTAAGATCGAAGGAATTACGACCAATAACATTAAGTAAATCGCAGTCATCATCAGGCTACTTTGACCTTCAGCGACTGGACCTTTAGAGTTTAGAAGTACTATATCACCACCACACCCAGTTAAGAGTGCGGTGATCGCAGATAAAGACAATACAGCTAAAGTCGTTTGTCTCATTTTACAACCTCGGTGAAGAGTCCCATTCCCTATATAAATATGGGATAGCGATTAAAGTGCCGCATGATTGAAAATGACTATTATTTCTAAATAGAAAACATTCTCAATGATCTGACACCGCTACGTTGTAGGGCATTATGCCTCATATCGGCAAACTTAGCTATACATAGAGAATGAATATATTGATGTAAAAATACCTGAGACTTTTAGTCGGAATTATAAAGAAAACAAAAACATAAATTATTAATTTCTGAATGTTTAGCTATTAAAAATGGCGGTATAACCGCCATTTGAATTATTCTGAAAGATCAATAACTTTGGTTTTAGAAATACGATCATGCAATGCATAATTCTCTTTAGAGAAAAACATAAACAAATCAACAATGAAAATGATGGCGATAAGCGGCAATATACTCATAATTTGTGACAGAATGAGAAATAAGAATGAACGAACAAAAAAGCCTCTTAAAGAACCTGGTAATTGATTGGTATTTACATCAACAATCTGTAGTTTGAATATTTTTTTGCCAATAGATTGCCCAAATTTAGTAATCATAAAACATTGAGTGATCAAGAGAATGAGTACAAATACCATCAAACCAATATTGAGATAAGCTGGCATACTTTGGCTAATCATTTCTGCAATTTTAACTTGGTTTTCTACTGAGAAACCGTCTGAAGCAACTTTGACCGCATCTTCTGGCATGAAGTAAGCGATAGCCATAATTTGCGGTAAAAATAATAGGGCAAAATCTACAAGTTTAGCTGAAATTCGTTTGCCTACTGGGGCTGCTTTAGTGATTCTTTTTGTACTTTTTTCAATTTTAATATTTTTGATTGCAGGGTTTTGTTGAGGATCAATTTGTTCACTAGTAGATAATGTCGGAGAGACATAACCAATAGGTTCATAAACGAGTTTACCTTGTGTAAGTTCACCAAGCGCTTTCCATTCTGTTAATCCTTGATGCCAAGCTAAATCCGTTAGAAGCACTTGCTGGCTTGCAAGCATTTGATTCAGTTGTTCAATTGAATACGGACCTGCTTGTTGGTTATTTCTCGCCAAGTAAATTTGCATAAAACTCAATTCTCAAAATAAATCTAAAAGTACATAATTGGTAGATGAAAATGAACACAATCGCAACTTTGTTCACCTACTTTTTTAAACCACTATGTATACTAGATTTTTGAATGTATTAACATTAAATTTACACGAAATCTTAAAATATCAAGAAAATTTAACTTATCTAGTAGAAGAGGGTTGATTGTAAAACTGGGTCTAACATTTAACCTAAGTGAAGAAAACTTTAACTTACGATCATGTATCGAGTGATTGATATCTGTGCTGAAAGTAAGAAAATTTGAACTAGATCTTTGATATAGCTTAATTCAAAATTTTAAAAAATGTACATAAAAAAGACCCTGCTTGAGGGTCTTTTTTAACTGATTAGATTAAGACTGTTTAATCTTTTCTTCAGCAAGGAAGAACCAAGTATCTAAAACTGAGTCTGGGTTTAATGAAACAGATTCAATTCCTTGTTCCATTAACCATTTTGCAAGATCAGGGTGATCAGAAGGACCTTGACCACAGATACCTACATATTTACCGGCTTTACGGCAAGCATGAATTGCCATAGAAAGTAATGCTTTAACTGCTGGATCACGTTCATCAAATAAGTGAGAAACAATACCAGAGTCACGGTCTAAACCAAGTGTTAACTGGGTTAAGTCATTTGAACCAATAGAGAATCCATCGAAGTGTTCAAGGAACTGTTCAGCAAGTAATGCGTTTGTTGGTAATTCACACATCATGATTACTTTAAGACCATTCTCACCACGTCTAAGACCATTCTGAGCCAATAATTCAATAACACGTTTCGCTTCAGATACTGTACGTACAAAAGGAATCATGATTTGAATGTTGGTTAAACCCATTTCATCACGTGCTTTTTTCAATGCACGACATTCGAGTTCGAAGCAGTCACGGAAGTTATCAGATACATAACGACTTGCACCACGGAAACCAAGCATTGGGTTTTCTTCTTCAGGCTCGTAAAGCTTACCGCCAATCAAGTTTGCGTATTCATTTGACTTAAAGTCAGACATACGAACAATTACAGGTTTGTCAGCAAATGCGGCTGCAAGTGTAGAAATACCTTCAACCAATTTTTCAACGTAGAATTCAATCGGTGATGCATAACCTGCTGTACGTGCTAGAACTGCTGCACGTGTTTCGCGTGGTAGGCTGTCAATGTTTAACAAAGCTTTTGGATGTACACCAATCATACGGTTGATGATGAATTCTAAACGTGCAAGACCAATCCCTTCGTTTGGAATTTGAGCAAAGTCAAATGCACGGTCAGGGTTACCGACGTTCATCATAATTTTGAACGGTAGTTTAGGCATAGATTCGATAGAATTACGTTGAATTTCGAAATCCAATGCACCTTCATAAATAAAGCCTGTGTCACCTTCGGCACAAGAAACAGTGACTTCCTGACCATCTACAAGCACTTCTGTTGCATTACCACAACCTACGATAGCAGGAACACCAAGTTCACGTGCAATAATTGCAGCATGACAAGTACGACCACCACGGTTAGTTACAATTGCAGCAGCACGTTTCATCACTGGTTCCCAATCTGGGTCAGTCATGTCTGATACAAGAACATCACCTTCTTGTACTTTATCCATTTCTTTAATCGAAGTAACGATACGAACTTTACCAGAACCAATACGTTGACCAATTGAACGACCCTCACAAAGAACCGTGCCTTTCTGTTTAAGGAGGTAACGTTCCATTGTGCCGACATTCTCACGGCTTTTTACCGTTTCAGGGCGTGCTTGAACGATATAGATTTGATCATCATCACCGTCTTTTGCCCATTCGATATCCATAGGTGCTTGATAATGTTCTTCAATGATCAATGCTTGTTTAGCAAGTTCTTGAAGCTCTAAATCATTTAAAGCAAATTGTTGACGATCTGCTTTTTCAACATCTACAACGACAACAGATTTACCCGCAGCACCTTCTTCACCATAAATCATTTTTTGGTGTTTAGAACCAAGATTACGGCGAATGACGGCATGTTTGCCATTTCTTAGAAGTGGCTTAGAAACATAGAATTCGTCAGGGTTTACTGCACCTTGTACAACCATTTCTCCTAAACCGTAAGAAGCAGTAATAAATACTGCTTCACGGAAACCAGATTCTGTATCAAGTGTAAACATTACACCTGCAGCGCCTGTTTCAGAGCGAACCATACGCTGAATACCAGCAGAAAGCGCAACAATATCATGTGCAAAATTTTGGTGTACACGGTAAGCAATGGCACGGTCATTATAAAGTGAAGCAAAAACTTCTTTAATTGCGATGAGAACGTTGTCGATTCCACGAATGTTTAAGAACGTTTCTTGTTGACCCGCAAATGAAGCATCTGGTAAGTCTTCAGCAGTTGCAGAAGAACGTACCGCAACAGCAATGTCAGGATTACCATTAGAAAGGGCAGCAAATGCTTCGCGAACTTCAGTCTCTAGACCTGTAGTAAGTGGAGTTTCTACAATCCATTGACGGATTTTTGCACCAGTTTCTGCAAGTGCGATTACATCATCTACATTTAATGCTGCAAGTTCTGCATTGATTTTAGCATTTAGGCCACTTTGCTCTAGGAATTCGCGATATGCATCAGCAGTCGTTGCAAATCCACCTGGAACAGATACGCCAGCATTTGCTAAATGACTGATCATTTCCCCAAGTGAAGAGTTTTTACCACCCACGATCTCAACGTCGTGTTTACCTAGTTTTTCCAGACCGATTACGCGTGCTTCCAAAGTTGTTACTCCACTTATGCAGTATTAATCACTATCTTGGCATGAAATTATAACAAAAAACTTAGCATTTTGATTCAACTAAGTGATAGTCATGTAAGATGGGCTTACTATAAAGATTATACATCGCTAAGACAAATGTTTGAGGAGATTTTTAATGTCAGAAAGTAACCAAATAAAGCGGAGCGTATTTTTTATTTCTGATGGTACAGCGATTACGGCTGAAACCCTTGGGCATTCATTATTAGCGCAATTTCCTCATGTAAAGTTTGATATCCATATTATTCCCTATATTACCTCTGAAGAAGCTGCAATGAATGTGGTCGAAGAAATCAATAAAAGGGCGGATAAAGATGGTCAACAACCCTTGGTATTCGATACTTTGGTTGATCCTTATGTTCGAGATATTATTAACACTGCAAATGCTGTGAATCTTGATGTTTTTGAAGGGCTTATCAGTAAGTTGTCCGACGTTTTAGGTACTCCGCCTACAACTTTAGTCGGACAAACACATGCAGTGACTGATTCTGAGTCGTATAAAGCACGTATTGATGCTGTTCATTTTGCTTTAGATAATGATGATGGCGCACGTACACGCCATTATGATAAAGCTGATTTAATTTTGATCGGTGTATCGCGTTCTGGTAAAACACCCACTTCAATTTATTTATCTTTACAGTTTGGTATTCGGGTTGCAAACTACCCATTGACCGAAGAAGATTTGGACGATAACCGCTTACCTGCAGTATTGAAGGAGCATAAAAATAAACTATTTGGCCTGATGATTGATGCTGAACGTTTAGTCGCAATTCGTTCTGAACGTAAAGCTAATAGTCGCTATGCGAGCTTTTCACAGTGTCAGATGGAGCTACGTGCAGTCGAGGGAATCTATATTTCTGAAGGGATTAAATATTTAAATGTTTCAGAGATGTCGATTGAAGAGATTTCAACACGTGTTTTACAGATGACTGGGCTTAAACGTCGTATTGGATAATCCATTATTATGTTTTTTGATGTGTATTGTAATGTAAGGACAGTAGTGAGCTGAATCAAATTTGGCTCTTTTTCTTTTATGTTTATTATTTTTTATAGTGTGATTTGTTATATGAATAAGATATTAAAAATAAGTTCATTTTTCATGCTTGTAAGTGTACAAAGTATATTTGCACAACAAACCAATGTTGAATCATTGAGCAACTTTGAAAATGGTTTGGTTGAAAAATACTATCAAAAAACTTGTTCAGGGCGTGGTGAATGTGATCAGTACAATGAAAAAATTTCTAGTGAAATTGAAAATAAAATAAAAAATGATTCATCTAGTTTTGCATATTCGTTTGCAAAACTCACTGAGAAAAATATGCTGGATATCCATTACAGTCCTGATCGAAAAATCAAATTTTATACGATGGACGTTTCTGCTGGGGGAACGATGAGAGAACCATATAGTTTAATTCAAGTGAAACAAAGCAATGCTTTTGCTTCCCAAGAGTTATCTCAAGTTGGATTTATCGATAAAATTGTGCAAGTCAAAATTAAAAATCAAGATGTTTATTTGGTCACCAGTCTATTTATTAATAGTACCTGTTCAAGGGGCTATCGGATTCACTCCTTTGTGTTGAATAACGGCAAATTTGTCGCGCAACCCATTTTTGAAACCAAAACTCAAAAACTTGATTCAATTGGTATTGAAAATGATTGTCAGGGATGGGAACATTCTGCTGATGATTTTATCCGTATCTCAAAAGATTTAAAAAATATAGATATATTAGTGGTGAATGCTTCAGGAAAATTGACCAATAACTATTTACGTTACCAAAAGACTCCACAGGGTTATCGTTATAGTGGTGTTGTCAAATAATAGTTAATCTAAAAAATAAAAGAGGCTAAAAAGCCTCTTAAACTCGAATCTTCTAAACCTATTATTCGTAAGTAGTAATAATCACATCCACTAAATGTTCAATTCCTTCCATACTTTGTACGGCATGCTCAGTAATTTTAACGACTGGCCAAGTGATTAATTTACAGTTTTTACGTTGCACCGCTGTATAGTAGCTATCTGATTTTAAAAATACTTTATTCTTTAGCGCAGAGTTCGGCATCAATTGACGTTTTAACCATTGTTCCTGAACTTGCGATTCTAGATAACGAATCGCCAACATTGATTTAACACGATGATTAAATAATCGACGGTTTTTGATGATCAAAGGGTGTGAGATTAGCTTTTGGACACCTTTTTCAGTTTGCGGTAAGATAAAAGAGGGTATGATTTGAAAAACTTTTACAAATTCAGCACTGTTTAAAACATGGCTAAGATGTGTGACTGTAAGTTGGTTTGCACCGATAATTGCCACGTTTAAACCTGTAAAATCGATGAGTTTAATCTCGGTAGATGCAATAATTTTACCTTTATAATGCTTAAAAAATTCCGGCTGATTTTGAAAAAAACCTTCATTTTGACTCTTTTTCCTGTCGAGCATATTATTTCCTTTTTATATTAATTGGTCGCAGTGGGTTCAGATGTTAATTGATATATCCAACTTGGAACTTTAGGTAAAGACTTTTCAGGAATCTTGTCAGTCACGCTAACCATGGCATCAATCGGAATATGGAACCATTTCTTATTGCGATCTACTACATTTTTGCCATGAAATTGAATGATTTGAAACCACGGGTTACGGCGTCCCTCTACTGTTCTTCCGCCAATTTTCGAAAATTTATTCATTGCTGCATATAATTTTTCTTCGGGAAGCCCGAGCTTAATAACATTGTCACGCATTTTATTGATCAGTGGTAAGTAAGCCAAAATACCGAGCATCAAACGTGGGTCGATTACCCTTACAGCCATTTGGGCAAGCTCAATAACGCTTTTATTGATCCCTTGTGCTTCCATCACACTGAAACCTACCCCTAAATGCCGTGCTTCATCACCATTAATCAGTTCAAAGGCTTGGTGGCAAACTGGATCATCTACAGTATCCAATAAAAAGGTGCATAAAGCGCCATCCAAAGCAACTTCAAGCATGGGAATTACTGCGCCTAAAATATAAAAAGGCATTTCATCGGCATAGGTATCCAGCCATTCAATAATTAAACGTAAATTTTTATTTGGTTTAGGGATATCACCATCTAACATTCCCCAGCGTTTCATAAGCGCCATTTCTGCATTGGCATGGCGTTGTTCTTCAGCATGGAAGATGGCGTACATTTCACGTAAAGTTGCCGTTGGAGCTTTTTTTGACATTGCTGAAAATGCACGAGCACCGACATGTTCAATCCACATCAGATCTGCCATAAAGTCTTTAAGTTTTGGCCATTGTTCGACTGTAACCAGCTCTCGACCTGGTGCATCCCAATCAATATCGGATAAAGTCCATTGTGTATTTTTGACTTTATCTAACATTTTTTCTAAGTCAATTGAAGCCATAGCAAATCTATCAAAAATAAGGATTTCATTGCATTTTATTTAATATCTCTGTGAATCAATTGGCAAAGATATTCATTGTGGAATGATGAAAAATATCAACGCAGTAATGATTTGATTTTGAAAGTGAAAATTTAGCTAAGTGATTGAGATAAAAAGAAAGACTTGTCATAAAAGGACAAGCCTTATCATTTGGAGCAATAGATTGTTTAACAATTAAAATTTATCTTCAGGTGTTTCTAGTTCTTTAACCTCAACTTGCTGAACAGGGTGGGGCTGAGGCAGTTCAGGCTGTGAATGAGTTCTGAGATATTCCAAGTCTCGAATATTCTTTTGTACAGCAACAGCACCGAAGAGGCTAAGTAAAAAAGCCATGATATAAAAGCCTTTCTCACTGAGTGTCATCGTCGCATTCCATAAACCCAATGCGAGCAGAACAATACAGATCACCACGGAAGCCCAGCACAGTCCATAATAAATTGCTGTCACTTGCTGACCTTCAAGTTTATCCCGAACAACTTTTTGCAGTGAAACAGCAGAAAATAGACCATAAAGGATCAGGATTAAATAATAGCCTTTTTCATTTAATAGAATTTGTGCATTGAATAAACCGACACAGTAGGCCGCCGCACCAGCAAGCAAAGCCACCCAACTGACTGCAATAAAAGCAGGGGTGGGTTTATTGATATATTGGTTCATTGTTGTTCCTTATTACTATTTTACTGATTTTTATATGTTCTATTATGCTGATTTGAAATGAGATGGCAAATCTTTTCAATTTATGAGAGCTAATTCAAATAAAGTTTAAGTGTGGAAAATAGTAAATAGTATTTTAAATCAATTGGATATTTAAGCTATAGGGCAGTTTAATCAAAAAAAACCAAAATGAAATTTGTCATTTCATTTTGGTAAAGAGGAAAACATGATTGATTTGTATTATTTTTTTAAATCCATCAATAAACTAAAGTTGTCTAGGCGCTTCTGTGTATCATAAATATCGCAAGTGAAAATAAATTCATCTACCTGATATTTTTCTAAAAGTTGCTTTAGACCATTTTTCACTGTATCTGGTGAGCCAATTTGCGCCATACCTAAGAAGTTTTGTACGGAAATTTTCTCTGATGCAGACCACCGGCCTTCCATTGTTGCTATAGGCGGTTTCAGTTTTAAACTTTGCCCTGTCAGTAATGCAAGAATACGTTGATACACACTTGTGGCTAGATACTCTGCTTCCTCATCGGTTTGGGCAACGACAGTAGGAACCCCCATAGATACAAACGGTTTATTTAAATAGGCGGATGGTTCAAAATTTTCACGATAGAGCTGAATGGCTTGGCCTAACATTCTCGGTGCAAAATGTGAGGCAAATGAATAAGGAAGTCCTAATTTAGCCGCCAGTTGTGCGCTAAAAAGACTCGATCCTAAAAGCCACACAGGCACATGCGTACCTTGCCCTGGTGTTGCTTTAATTCTTTGCTGAGGCACTGCGTCGGCGAAATAGCTTAAAATTTCTAAAACATCTTGTGGAAATTGCTCTTCTGTTTCTTGACGACCACGTCTTAATGCACGCATGGTGGTTGGATCTGTTCCGGGCGCACGACCTAAGCCGAGTTCAATACGATTTGGATAGAGTGTTGCCAAGGTACCAAACTGTTCAGCAACCACTAAAGGTGCATGGTTGGGTAACATAATCCCTCCCGAGCCCACTTTAATATTTTTTGTATTGGCTAAGATGTAACCCAGCAATACAGCAGTTGCGGAGCTGGCGATACCGTCCATATTATGATGTTCAGCTAACCAAAGGCGATCAAAGCCCAACTGTTCTGCATGCTGGGCAAGTTGCAATGCATGCTTAAGTGAAAACTCAACTGTTTGATCTTCTCGAACAGGTGCGAGTTCTAGGATAGAGAACTTCGTATTCTTTAATGCGGTATCTGTTAAAGACGACATTTTTAAACTCGAAAATAATATATATCGAAATAATACGATATAAGTGTGCAAATGTATATCGAAAATTGTCGATATTTAGTGCTTTTAATGTTGATTTTATTATCCAAAAAAATTAAGCACCCGAAGGTGCTTGATTTAAATAATTGGATATTAATTTTGCAATGAAATTAATTTTTCCAGTTATTCCAACGGTTTTTGTTTTTGTAGTGACCATAATGATTGCCATTGTCTTTGCGATATCCACGGTCATTATAGCGATAATCAACATTACGATAACCGCTACGATCATAACGATCATTGTAACGTCCATAACGGCTGTCATAGCGGTCATCATAACGACGGTCGTCACTGACTTTTTGACCTAATGCCGAACCACCTGCAGCACCAAGACCTGCGCCAATATAGCCACCAGTTGAAGTTCCCGTCACATTACGACCTACGGTATAACCACCAGCACTACCTAAAGCGCCACCGATGATCGCACCATTACGGTCACGTTTATTTGATGAAGCGCCTGCGCCAACACCACCACCGATTGCAGAACCAATCATCGCACCTGTTGAACCACCCATTTGTTGCCCAATTGCAGCACCCACCACACCACCAAGTGCAGATGTTAATGCTGTATTGGTTGAGTTGCCTGCATGTGCAGTCGTCATCATTGTTGCTGCAATTACAGTTGCACCAAGGATTGCTTGTAATTTCATTTTAAACTCCTGATCGAAGCTTCTTCGAATTCTTTAACTTGAGGCTAGAATAACGAAACATTTAGCAATAATTATGGATTTGAATGTAAGCAATTTCTCTGTTTTGTGTGTGGATTGTATATTTGGCTGATTAATTTATTCATGATTAGTTTATGTTGATCTTATGAGGGGAATATTGTTGTCGTAATAATCATGATGATATTTTAATATTAAAATATCTTTTGAGATGCAGCTCTACCAATGTATAGCCATAACATACAGTCAACCTATTAAAAAACTTATATACAAGAATATAATTTCTCTTAATTAGCATTTTTAATTAAATCAATTGTATGGAAAATAAATTGTTTGATGATAAAAAGCTTGCAATGCCACACCTTACATTCAAAGTTTAAATACCTTTACGTAGGCGTTGCCTCACTTTTCAGATATGAAAAGATGATAAAAATCTTCCGTTTAACAGGGCTCTTGCGCTGCAAACAAAGCAGTGCTTTATTTTTGCTCATATACCCCCCGCCCAACGGCGACATCCATGTCGCCACACGGTAGGATAACCATCTAGGATTCACAAATACAAAAACTTATTCATAGCCAAAACTTCTCGATTTCATACAAAAAACATTAGCTTCATTGATGATCAATGACTGGATGAAAATCATTTGTATAAATAATTAGGGGGTTTGACTATAACGAAACGTGATAGTGATATGTGAATAAATATGAAGAATCGCTCGGGCTAAAGACAAATGATCGAAACTGAACGTTTAATTTTAAAACCATTTATGGAAAAAGATTTATTGGAAATCTCTGCTTTATTTCAGGATGAAGATTTTATGGCTTTTTCTCCCAATGGGGTTTTAACGACTGAGTCTGCCATAGGGCGATTTTGGGAGATTGAGAAACATTATAAAGAATATGGCTATGCAAAAATGGCGATTTTCTTAAAAGCAACTTAGCAAATTATTGGATATTGTGGTTTTGGAAAATGCGTATTGAATGGTAATCAAACCGTTGAATTAGGATTTCGTTTACTAAAACAAGAAAGGCGAAAGGGCTAGATAAAAGAAGCTGCAATCAAATTATGTGAAGATATTCAAGCTAGAGGCTTTAAAAATATAATTGCATTTTCTGAATAAAATAATGTTTCTGCGCATCAATCTTTACTTAAACTTTTATTTATACAAAGACTTACTTCTCATTTTTAAATATGCAGGTCATTTTTTTTGAAAAAGAAGTTGAAGAAAACGGAGCAGAGTAATATGAAAAATAAAAAAGCACCCGAAGGTGCTTGATATCATTCACGGATCAATTAGTGATGACGACGGTGTTTTTTGTAGTACTTTTTATTGTACTTACGTTGATCTGCATGGCGGTCTTGAGAAACTTTTTTTCCGAGAACCGAACCACCCGCCGCACCAGCAGCAGCACCAATATAACCACCTGTGGTACCACCCATATTTTTACCGACGGTATAGCCACCAACGCCACCTAAACCACCACCGATTGCAGCCGCAGTACGGTCTTTTCTATTGGTTGATGCTGCAGCACCACCTGCACCACCTACTGCTGAACCAATCATTGCGCCAGTGTTACCACCAATTTGTTTACCTACTGCAGTACCAACGACACTACCTAGAGCAGAAGTTGCTGCAATACGTGTTGAGTTGTCAGCATGGGCACTTACTGTCAATACTGAAGTTACTGCTAATATAGTGCTTAATATGATCGTATTAAATTTCATGTGTTGCTCCATGTCCTTATTTGGACAGTTCTATCTATATTCGATGTGGCAAATGTAACAAAAATTTTTCCAAAAAATGTGGAGAGGAATCTGAAAATTGATAGCGTTTGGTATCTGAATGTATATTTTCTATTAAAAGTGAATTTAAAACACCCATATTAGTCAACAAATAGCATGAATAATGGAGAAAACAAACATCTAATCAAAAATCATGTTGATCATCTTGCTATAAATTCTACTGCTTATTTTGATGGTTCTTATATAAATGTGTCATTTAAATGGCAGAATCGGTAAACTAGGCACAATTTTAGAATTTTCTTACCAATTTTAAATGGGCTGTTATAAAGCTCGATGTTTTTGGTGAGGCTTAGATTGAGAATGTATTTAAAATGAAAGAATCGTTACGTTTACGATTAGACCAACTTTGTGATCGACATGAAGAGTTAGAAGCATTATTAGCAGATGTTGAAGTCATTTCAGACAATAAGCGTTTTCGTAATTTGTCCCGTGAGCATAATGATTTATCCGAAATTACTGATGTCTGGAAAAAGTACAAGCAAGCTGAAGAAGATATTGAAACCGCAGAAGCTATGTTAACTGATCCAGATTTTAAGGATATGGCTGTTGAGGAAATCAAAGAGAACAAAGCTTTAATTGAACGACTCGAAAGTGAGTTGAATATTCTCATGATTCCTAAAGATCCCAATGATGCCAACTCAGCATATTTGGAAATCCGTGCGGGTACAGGTGGTGATGAAGCTGCGATTTTCTCGGGTGATTTATTCCGTATGTATAGTAAATATGCTGAAACTCAAAACTGGCGTATTGAAATCTTATCTGAAAATGAAGGCGAACATGGCGGATATAAAGAAATTATCTGTCTAGTGAATGGTGAAGGTGTTTACGGTCGTTTGAAGTTTGAAAGTGGAGCGCATCGTGTTCAACGTGTTCCAGCTACTGAGTCACAAGGCCGCGTCCATACTTCAGCTTGTACTGTGGCAATTCTTCCAGAAGTTGATGTAGACACTACTGTAGAGATTAATGCTGCGGATTTACGTATTGATACTTACCGTGCTTCTGGTGCGGGTGGTCAGCACATTAACAAAACGGATTCTGCTGTACGTATTACCCATCTTCCAACAGGTACTGTTGTGGAATGTCAGGATGAACGTTCACAGCATAAAAACAAAGCAAAAGCGATGGCATTATTGGCTTCACGTTTAGAAAATGCGAAACGCGCTGCTGCCGATGCAGCAACTTCTGAAATGCGCCGTGACTTGGTGGGTTCCGGGGATCGTTCAGAACGTATCCGCACATATAACTATCCACAAGGTCGTATGACAGATCACCGTATTAATTTAACTTTATACAAGTTAGATGCAGTAATGGAAGGTGATTTGACTGAGCTACTTGACAGTTTACATCGCGAATATCAAGCAGATCAGTTGGCGATGCTTGCACAACAAAATGGTGGTTAATGAATATTGCAAAGGCTTTGGCCTTACGTGGAGAAGCTGAAAGTTACGAGCGTCAAGAAAATGCTTGGTTACTTGAGCATATTTTAAAAATTGATGCATTTGATTTGTCACTTAAATCTACGCAAGAATTAACGGTTGAGCAAGAACAGCAATATGTTAACGGTTTAGCGCGGATTGCTGCTGGTGAACCATTGGCTTATGTGACTGGCTCACAACCATTTTGGACTTTGGATTTAACGGTTAGCAAAGATACTTTAGTTCCTCGTCCAGATACTGAGGTCTTGGTTGAAACAGTTTTAAATCTTGATTTGCCTGAAGATACTCGTATGGTTGATTTAGGTACAGGTACAGGTGCAATTGCATTATCACTAGCGAGTGAGCGTCCTAATTGGTCTATTATTGCCACAGATATCTATGAACCAACTCTAGAAGTTGCTCTACATAATGCTGAAAAGCATGACTTAGGGCAGGTCAAATTTTTCTTAGGAAGTTGGTTTAAAGCTTTGAATCGTCAATTTTTTGATGTGATTGTTTCGAATCCACCCTATATCGATGTTGATGATGAACATATGCAGCATCTCGCTTCTGAGCCTGAACGTGCTTTGGTTGCCCAACAGCATGGTTTGGCGGATATTGAGCATATTATTCAGCAAGGTAAAAAATGGTTGGCGACACAAGGCTGGATTGTACTTGAGCATGGTTATGATCAAGCTGAAGCAGTTCAAAACATTTTTAAAGGTGCTGGTTTTAAACAGGTCAGAACTGTTAAAGATTATGGTGGAAATGATCGTGTGACTTTAGGTCAATGGATAAATTAGAATTGGATTGTTGTTTTAAAAAGACTTTGTTGGGTTGCAGTGATTGCTCAATCAACAAAGTCTTTTTTAACGCACAATAAACTTTAAAAGAATTCGATGTATTTTTATATTTTGAAGTTGAGCTTTAGAAAAATAGCTTAAGTCAAATTACTTTTAACCAATTGAATTGGCTCTAACAGTTCTTCACCTAAAGAGCTGAGCATTTCTCTTTCAATTAAACGGGTAATCGAATCTAAAGGTAAATCATTTTCTTGTAGGCCAAATGGTTCTTCAAGCTGGGCACTCAAAGCATCTAGACCTAAAAATAAATAAGCAATTAAACTGACGATAACAGGTGTCCAAATACCTAAGCTAGCTTCTAAGCTAAATGGTAGAATCAAGCAAAAACAATATACTGTACGATGTAATAAGACTGAATAGGAATAAGGCAGGGGGGTACTTAAAATACGATCACATCCGGCCTGAATATTACCAAGTGCAACAATATGTTGGTTTAAACCCTGATAGATAATGTCAGAAATTTCACCTGTTTTAAGTGATTGAACTAAAGATTTTTGAATTTCTTCTAAAACAAATTGTGAGGCATTGAGGTGATTTTTCAGCTGGTTAAAGGTCAATTCATCTAAATCGACTTTATTATTATAAAAATTAATGGATTGGTTTTGATTGCGTAAGCGATTTCTTAATAAACAGGTAAAAAGCATCACACGATACATTAAAACTTTACGCTGGCTTTCTTTTAAAACATGAGTATCACGAGAAAGGTGTCGTGATGTTGCAATCAATGAACCCCAGAGTTTACGACCTTCCCACCAACGATCATAGCAAGCAGTATTCCTGAAACTTAAGAAAATAGAGAGGATAATGCCGAACACGGTAAATCCAATTGCTGGTACAGCAGGAATTGTAAAATAGTGATGTGATGATAGGTAAACCAGAACTGTCGAGATCAGCACAACAAAGGTTAATGCGGGTAAGACTTTGGGAAGAATGGTGCCGTGCCAAGCAAAGAGAAGTGCGAAGCTGTTACTTTTATCTCGAATGATCATACTGTCTACCTAAATATTACTGCGACAGTGTTTCATAGAGAAAAGCAGAAATGCAAGTTGCAAATAAGCAATTTAAAAAAATACGGCTGATCAAAAGCCGTATCTGAATGGTTTAAGTTCTCCAACGTAAAAACCAGTTTTCAATCAATTTCATTAGACTATCTGTGATTTTACCGAGGACAGCCAGCAAGATAATCGCAATAATCACAATATCGGGCCGTGAGGTTTCTCGACCATCACTGAGCAGATAACCGATACCTTGTGTAGCTGCAATCAGTTCTGCTGCAATCATAAACATCCACGCTAGGCTTAAACTATTTCTTAGTCCAACGAGAATTCCAGGAGATGCAGCAGGCAGAACAATTTGGAAGATAGTTTGTAGATAGGTCAGACGGTATACTTTTGCCACTTCTAACAACTTTGTATCAACACCATGTATGGCAGATACGCTATTGGTATAGGTGGGAAAGAATGCACCAATCGCGATTAAAGTAATTTTGGAGGCTTCATCAATGCCTAACCACAAAAGCAATAACGGAATCCAAGCAAGGCTTGGAATAGATTTGATTGCTGAAAATGTAGGTTCTAAAAATTCCTCAATGTGTTTGTTTAAACCCACTGCAAGTGCAAAAATTAGCCCCAATAAGCTACCAATAAAAAATCCTAAAAATACGCGCCAAGTGCTGGTATAAATATGGGTAAATAAATCACCTGCGGCAAGCTCCTTGAATGAGCTAACTAAGCTACTTGGGGCAGGGAGAAGATAAGACTCAATCCATCCAAAACGAACTAAATACTCACATAATAAAATGAACAACAACGGAATCGTAATTCCTTTGACCCATTTTAAAACATTGGCCTTAAAGGCAGGTTTGTATAAACCCGCCTGCGCTATATGTACATTTGATTGTCTGTGCATCGATTGAGTATGTGTAGACCTTGTCATTACTTCTCAGCAACCTTGCCAATGACCTTTTGCGCATATTTGCTGTCAAATAGTTGATCCACAACTTGATTTACATTAGTTCCTTTTCGAACCAGTTCCTCTTCAGTCAAAATAGTGCCTGCTTTCTTTAGCGCATTAAGATGTTTCGCGGTTGGAATATTTTGATCTAGATTAGTTCGACTCAATTGCAACTTCGCCACTTCAAGTGGCAATTTTGCTTCACGTGCTAATAATTCTGCAAGCTTATCTGGATTGGCTTTTGCCCATTTACGTGCTTGTTCATAAGCTTTAATTACAGCCTCAACTGCTTCTGGGCTTTGGGTGCTAAATTGATCTTTTACACTTAACACACTGTAACTATTGAAAGCGATATTGCGATAGAGCAGTTTTGCACCTGTTTGCAATTGTGCAGACGCCATCAGTGGATCAAGACCAGCCCAAGCATCTACCTGACCACGTTCTAAAGCTGTTTTTCCATCTGGATGTTGTAGATGTACCAATTGCACATCGCGTTTATTTAAGCCAACCGTTTCAAGTGCTTGAAGAGTGAATAAGAATGGATCTGTACCTTTTGTTGCAGCAATTTTTTTCCCTTTGAGGTCTTTTAAGGATTTGATTGCTGAGTTTTTAGCTACGACTAATGCAGTCCATTCTGGCTGGCTTTGGATATAAACCGTTTTAATCGGACTGCCATTGGCACGACTCAATACTGCTGCTAAACCCGCAGTCGAGGCGAAATCGATACTGCCACTGTTTAAATATTCAAGTGAACGGTTACTGCCTTGGCTAAATACCCATTTGACCTCGGTTTTGGGTAAGGCTTTTTCTAACAGCTTTTGTTCTTTAACCACTAAACTTGTTGGGGCGTAATAGGCATAGTCTAATTTCAATGTTGTTGGGATGGCTGCAAAAGAATACGTTGCGGTTAAACTTAAGGCTAAGGTGGAAACTAAGCGTGTCATTTTTTTGCTAAAAACTTTCATATATACCCCATAAAACTCAAAGAGAAACACAGAGCTAGATATGTATATTTTTTAGGGTGAAAGCACAAAAAAGAAAAACAGATATTGACTTCTTAAAATATGAAATGTAAAAAATATTGGTTTAACCATTTGAATTAATTTATGTTTCTGGGATATGCATATTTGTTTGTTGAATAGATGATTATTGAAATGAGTTATAAAAAAATATTCTAATTAAATTTTAGTCATTAGACAAAAAAAATGCCTCGGTATCGAGGCATTTTTGGATTGGGGTAAATTAAACTGGATAATCTTCCAGACTATCTGCAATTTCAACTTGGTCTAATGCATTGGTTTCAAGTGCCAGACAGAGCGCAACAATTTTTGCAGTATCAGCAATATTTTCTTTTTTCATTGCTAAGCCTGATTGAATTGCATCTAATCGTTCTTGGTGAATATCAAGCGCTTGTGCGACTTCTGATGCATCATTGGTTTTGAAAAAATCATTCATGGCATGTTCAAAGTCATGATCTGAAGCTTTTAAAATACCTTCGATAAGCTCATCTAAATGTTCAGTTTGAGCAGAAAGGGAATGGATAAAGTTTTGAACTAGATTTTGTTCTAGTACATCAATCATCTTAATCATGTTAGTGACCTAAAAGTGATTAAAGGGGAGGAGGGTACAACAGGGAATAAGCAGAAAATCTGCTTTAAATTGGGTAATAAATATACCATTTTTGATCAAATTGCAACCTGATTCAGATGAGCTGTAAACAGAGAGCCTGACTTTATATTGATATATTTTTTTATTATAGTTTTGATTTAAAAGAAATTTCCTAAAATACCGTTTTTTTATTGAACGATGTTATTTGGGTTCTCTATAAGCACCTGGACTTAGACCAGTCCATTTTTTAAATGCCCGATGAAATGCGCTGGCATCCTGAAAATTCAACAGCTCACTGATGTCTTGTAAGGTATATGTGGTTTTACAAAGTAGTTCAATCGCCATGTCCCGCCGTATATCATTTTTGAGTTGTTGGTAACTGCTACCTTCATTTTTTAAACGGCGTTGTATAGTGGCTTCTGAAATATTGAGCTGCGCAGATAGTTCACCAAGTTCTAACCATTCAGCAGGAGCAATAGAAAGTAATTGCTTGCGAATCATTGAACTTAAAGCCAAAGGATTCTTAAATCTTAATAGTAGATTTTCGGGGGTGTTTTTAATAAAACTATACCAAGATTTTTGGTCGCGTTTGATTTGAATATTTAAGTAGTTTGCATCGAATTGCAGATAATTTTCAACTGCTTGGTAAGTAATATTTTCACAGAATCGAACGCGATAATCGTTGTCATCTTCAGGAGGCATGCATTTTAATTGTAATTGATTGAGTAAAATTCTTTGATCTGCTAACCAACAGATTAAACTGTGAACCAACATGATATAAGTGGCATAGCAGAACATGCGCTTGGTTTGTAATTTGTCTGTAATGACAATGTATGCATAATTTTCATCTACAATCATTTTGCTGGAGAAATCATCCAAGACAAAATTAAAATATTGCAAAATTTGTTCAATCGCAGTCTGTAGGGTATCCGCTTGCATGACCATTTTAGACAATAAATTATAACAACCACGTCGCATCTGATGCGAGTCCATGCCAAAGAACTCATCATTCATATGGTCAGCTATTTTAGTCCAAAGTTTTGCATAAGCAGAAACAGCAATACGTGATTTGGCTGCCTGAAATATTTCCATTGGTATTTCTGCATCATGCAAAATCTGCTTTATATCATAGCCCTTATCTTGGGCACTTTTCAGGGCTTCATGTACCAATGCAATAGAAATTGTGCCTTTGCTTTCACTGAATTGTTGAATATTCACAAGGTATACTTTAATAAAACCAGATAATTTATGAAATTTTAAACAAAATTAAAGTAATTATGCATTTATTTTATTGTGGAAATAAAATGAATACAGAAACATATACTCAAATTTTATTCTAGATTCGTCAATGAATAATATGCTTTTTCTTGGCTTTAGCTCAATCTTTTATTACAAGAATGAAAGGGCTAGCTGTTGCAATTGATTAGCATTGAAAATAAATGATAATTTGTTATTTTAATGCATCTATGGTCAAAAATAATGTATAAAAATGAAATATTCACTTTTATTGCCATTACTGGTATTGCCAATCACAGTATTTGCACTTGAAAATACAAATAAAGAGCGACAGTGCCTGAATGTAAACGAAAGTATTACAGTTAAGTCTTGTCTAATAGTCCATGGGATTGGTACTGATGCTGAATATGTTGAACTTAATTTTAGTAAAAAAGTGTTTTTTATTGAAAAGCCAATAATATGTTATAACACCGAGTGTGATGTAAGACTTGGTGATCAATTTAATCATCTCAAAGTTGCTGAAGTCTATTATTTAAGTGAGAAAAATAAAAAGCAAACAACACGGTTAATTGGTAAATATTGGACGTGCTATAAACAAATCGATGGAAAAATTAATGTGTGTTATAGAGAAAAATAAGTATTTTAAGATTATAAGAGCATTGATCCATTCTCTCCTATTCTTTTATGTTGTGATTTGACGCTGTTGATCTTATGAAATATTGCTATTGTCCAAATACATCATACAAGATGCAACTTTTGGAAATTGTACTCAAGCTTGACTATGTTTACTCTGCATCTTAAGTCGAAAGTGGGTTTAATTCATCATTTAAACTGCTCTATTCAAACAATGAACTAGGAAAATAAAATGAAAATTGAAGGAAAAGTTTTTGTAGTGACTGGTGGTGCATCTGGATTAGGTGCTGCTACAGCCACACATTTGATTGGTCAAGGTGCGAAAGTGATCATGGTGGATATGAATCACCAGCTTGGCGAAGAAATGCAGAAGCGCTTAGGTGAAAAATCAAAATTTGTTCAACTTGATGTGACGGATGAAATTGCTGTTGAACAATTCTTTAAAAATGTGGAACAGGATTATGCGCAATTAAATGGCTTAATTAATTGTGCAGGGATTGGTCCATCCGCCAAAGTTCTGGGTAAAAATGGCATCCATGCTTTAGATGCATTTCAAAAAGTATTGAATATTAATGTCGCAGGAACATTTAACATGCTGCGTTTTGCCGCAGATGTCATTTCTCGTTATGAGTTACAAGTAGGTGAAGAAGATCGTGGTGTGATTATTAACACTGCTTCAGTGGCTGCGTTTGATGGCCAAATTGGTCAATCCGCTTATGCTGCGTCTAAAGGTGCTGTTGTTGCAATGACATTACCTTTGGCTAGAGAACTTGCGCAACATGCCATCCGTGTGATGACCATTGCACCAGGGATTATGGAAACCCCAATGTTGAAATCATTACCACAAAATGTTCAAGATGCGCTGGGTGATATGGTGCCTTTTCCTAAACGCCTTGCGAAGCCTGAAGAGTTTGCACAGCTTGTTGGTCATATTTGTGAAAATAGCTATTTAAATGGTGAAACAATTCGATTAGACGGCGCAATCCGTATGCAGCCAAAGTAATCCGGTCTAATCTATCTGCTTATGTCTAAAGTTGCTTTAACGCAAGCAATAGCAAACTTTTAAAAAATCAATACTGCCTGACATGATCTCAACCATCGTGTTAGGTGGACTTCAGCCTAAATTTATACAAACAACAAGATTTGACTGGTCGCTGATCATGATTGCAGTGATTTAAAATTTAAAAGTGCTGAGAGGGATGCTCATATGATTCTCAATGATGAACAAAAAATGGTTCAGGAAATGATGCGGAATTATTCGCAGAATAAACTTAAATCCACTGCTGCTGAACGTGATAAAACTGCAAAATTTCCTCATCAAGAACTCAAAGAATTAGGTGAACTGGGTGCATTAGGCATGACCGTATCTGATCAATGGGGTGGCGCAGGTTTGGACTATATTTCCTTGGTGACGGCAATTGAAGAAATTGCCGCAGGAGATGGTGCAATTTCAACCATTGTCAGCGTACAAAATTCTTTGCCTTGTGGAATAATCCAAAAATATGGGACAGACCAACAAAAACAAGACTACTTAATACCATTGGCAACAGGTCAATGGCTTGGCTGTTTCTGTTTAACCGAACCACAGGCGGGTTCAGACGCAGGTGCTTTGCTATGTAAAGCAGAACGTGATGGCGATTCATGGGTAATTAATGGAACCAAACAATTCATTACGTCTGGAAAGCACGCACAAGTGGCGATTGTATTTGCAGTTACGGATAAATCCGCAGCGAAGAAAGGGATTTCTTGTTTTATCGTTCCAACCAATACAGAAGGTTATATCGTTTCTCGGATTGAAGACAAAATGGGGCAACATTGCTCAGATACTGCAACAATTGTTTTTGAGAATTGTCGGATTCCTGCTGAGAACATATTAGGAAATGAGGGGGAAGGATATAAAATCGCCTTGTCGAATTTAGAGTCAGGTCGCATTGGTATTGCCGCTCAATGTGTGGGAATGGCACGAGCAGCATTGGAAGCTGCGGTTGAATATGCCAATCAGCGTAAAGCTTTTGGAGTAGAGTTGGTACAACATCAGGCTGTAGCATTTCGCTTAGCCGATATGGCCACTCAAATCGAAGCAGCACGGCAGTTGATTTACCATGCCGCAACTTTAAAAGATACAGGTTTACCTTGTCTAAAAGAAGCATCAATGGCGAAGTTATTTGCATCTGAAATTGCTGAAAAAGTCTGTTCAGATGCGATACAAATTCATGGTGGTTATGGTTATGTCGCTGATTTTCCGGTTGAGCGAATCTATCGAGATGTTCGAGTCAGCCAGATTTATGAAGGCGCTTCCGATATTCAACGTTTAGTTATCGCAAGAGCGGTGATTCATTAAGTTCAATTGTAGATTAGCGCATCAAAATTCTATCTCAAGACCAGCTTCGCACTGGTCTTTTTTTAAAGCCTTCCACCATGACAGGAAAAACAGATGTTCAAAAACCGCAATACAATTGAGGTATTTGGAAATTGTGTGTGAATTCTAATCATGATTATCTATAAGCATAGAAACACATGTTGAATGATTCAACATTTTAAAGAAAAGCTAGAAAGCAAAATATGGAACCGCACATCGAGATGATTTGTGCTGAAAATACAAGGATATTGCCATGAAAACATTGGAACAAGCCTATCAAGAATTCGATTATGAAAAACTAATCAATGAGCAACTGGTTGGCAACCCACAGTCAATCAATGCCTATATCGAGTGCTGCGAGCGTTTTGTTGGTTTAAATAAAGTGGCTTTGATCTGGGAAGGCAAAAACGGTGAGTCTTCACAATGGACCTTTGAACAACTGGCACAAGCAGCAGGAAAATTAGCCAATTATTTACAATCGGTCGGTTTAAAAACAGGCGATTGTATTGCTGGTTTGTTACCACGTACTCCAGAATTATTGATCACCATATTGGCAACATGGCGTATTGGAGCAATTTATCAGCCCTTATTTACCGCTTTTGAATCAAAAGCGATTGAGCATCGTGTAGCAACGGCCAATACCCAACTGATCATCACCAACATCGAACAACGTCCCAAACTAAACGGGATTGAACTTCCGCATATTCTGACCGTTCATCCACAAGATTTTGCCACAACAAAGCATGCAGATTTTTGGCAAGAACTAGAAAGTCAATCAGCTGAATGTGCACCCGTCATGATGAGTTTTGCAGATAATTTTTTAATGATGTTTACCTCTGGAACAACAGGTTTGGCAAAATCTGTTCCAGTGCCATTAAAAGCAATTTTGGCCTTTAAAGAATATATGCGTCACGCTGTTGATTTACGTGAAGATGATTCATTTTGGAACCTCGCGGATCCAGGTTGGGCATATGGTCTATACTATGGTATAGCGGGCCCATTGGGATTGGGACACAGTATCATCATGGATGAACGAGCATTTAGTGTCGACCATGCTTTGGAAATTATTCAAAAATACCAAGTCAGTAATCTTACAGGTTCACCTACAGCATTTCGTATGTTCTTTGGTTTTAAAGAAAAATTTAATACTTCGATCAAAGATCATTTACGTGCCGTTAGTAGTGCTGGTGAACCTTTAACTCCTGAAGTAATTCATTGGTTTAATCATGACTTAAATGTCAATATTTATGACCAATATGGGCAAACAGAATTAGGTATGGTAATAGGTAACCATCATGCTTTAACACATGCAATAAAAGTCGGCTCAGCAGGTTTTGCTAATCCTGGTCATCGTTTTGCAGTGTTAAATCAAGACAACCAAGAAGTTGAACGAGGTGAGATTGGAACGCTAGCAATTGACTTCTCTCAATCGCCACTCACATGGTTTAAAGGTTATGGTGGGAATAATCGTAAATCCTTTGTTGGTCATTATTACTTAACTGGAGATACGGTCCGTTTGAATGAATTAGGTGGGGTGGATTTTATTGGTCGTGCAGACGATGTCATTACAACTTCAGGTTATCGTGTTGGGCCATTTGATGTTGAAAGTACACTTTTGGAATGTGTCGAAGTTTTAGAATCTGCAGTCATTGGCAAACCTGATCCAGAAAGAACAGAGATCGTAAAAGCTTTTATTGTGCTCAAGCCTCAATTCAAGGGTTGTCAGCAATTGAATGCTAAATTACAAGAATATGTACGTTCACGATTATCTAAGCATTCTTATCCACGAGAAATTGAGTTCGTTGAAAGCTTACCTAAAACATCTAGTGGCAAAATTCAACGTAATTTATTGAAGCAGCAAGAAGTAGCTAAATTACAGCAAATACAATTGCTGGCTTAATATATTTTAAAGTTCCATGCTTTGCACCCGAAAGGGTGCTTTTTTTTATGATCAGCATGAGATCTCGTATTTCTAAGGTTCTTATAACAATTTTAGTCCACTTTGCCAGTAGTATATTTTGTCTAAACTATAAATGGATCAAATAGAATGATTTAAATTCACGATATTGTCATTAATAAAAATTAATCTGCTTTAAATTTCAACAAACGTTAAAAATTATGCAAAATTTAAAACTACATACACTTTGTTTAAGCCTTGCACTATTGGGCTGTTCATTTCCAAGCTATGCACAATTGATGTTTAGCCAATACATTGATGGTACAGTAAATAGAAAAGGCTTAGAAATTTATAATCCAGATGGCAGCACTGTAAATCTTGCAGATTATCAAATTGAACAATATACCAATGGGGCAACGAGTAAAACAGCAACTTACACCTTAGAGGGAAATTTAGCCAGTAAAGCAAAATTTATTATAGGTCGTACCGAATTACAGGCTGAACTTGGCACTAAAGTGAATCAGGTTGCTGGTTTGTCATTTAATGGTGATGATGCCTTGGTCCTTGTTTATAAAGGTACACCTGTAGACCGCTTTGGACGGATTGGGGAGAAACCAGCAAGTGGCGGCTGGGGAACAACAATCACCAGCTATCAAAATAGCCTAAGTAGAATAAAAAATAAAAATGATGTCAGCGCTGTAGATCCAAATAGTGCCTTTGATTTGGACAGTGAGTGGAGCAAATGGTCAGATCGTAATGCATTCAGTAGCTATTTAGGTACTGGTACAACGACACCGCCAATCACTGCAATCAGTTGTAGTACTGCTGATACTGCAATTGCAGATTTACAATCTGCGGCACAAAACCAACAATATGTGGTTCGAGGTGTAATTACTGCGGATTATCGCTATCAAAATGGTTTTTCAGGTTTTTATATTCAAACTCCTGACAGTAAAGCTAAAGAAAATTTAAGCAATGCAATTTTTGTCTATCTCCCTGCTGCAAGCACAATCACTGGCGGTAAAGTGGGTGAAGAAGTGATTCTGAAAGGGCGTTTAACCAATTATGAAAATCAATTGCAAATTGATCAACTGAGCAGCAATATTCAAACTTGTAATAATCAAGCCGCAAGTTTGGTGAGTTCTACTCCGATTCAACTGCCATTTTCAAGTTTAACCGATGCTACAGGCAATGCACCTAAGCGCTATCAAGGCATGTTGGTGAAAATTCCTCAAACCCTAACGGTTAGCGAGAATTATGATTATGGTCGATATGGTCAATTGTCTTTAAGTTTGGGACGCTTATATATCCCAACCAATTTATATCCTGCGAAATCCAATGAAGCGGTTGCTTTAGCAAAACAAAATTTACTGTCTAAGATTATCTTGGATGATGGTTATAATAATCAAAACAGAACACCATGGTTGCCACAAACATTTAATGCGGCAAACACTTTACGTACAGGCTATCAGCTTAAAAATGTTGAAGGGATTTTGGAATACCGTTTCAATGCTTGGCGTATTCAACCGATTCAAAACAAAGCTTTGCCTGAGGTTGTCAAAGACAGTAATCTGCGGAATTCAACCGTCTTGGCAAAAGAGACTAAACAGGTTCGTGTTGCCGCATTTAACGTCTTAAATTATGACAATTCTCCGCTGATTGGTGTTAAACCAGATCGTGGTGCAAACACCGAGACAGAATTTAATCGTCAACATGCCAAAATAGTCAGTGCGATTAAAACCATTGATGCAGATGTTTATGGCTTAATGGAAATTGCCAACAATGGTTATGGCGAAAAAAGTGCTGTGAATTACTTAACCAAAGCTTTAGGTGCAGATTGGAAATATGTCATCCCACCGAATATGGATAAGTTAGGTACTGATGTGATTGCAGTTGCGATTATTTATAATAGCAAACGTGTAAAAGCTGTTGGTAATCCTGTGGTATATGATGATTTGACACAGAAAAACCGAGTCACGATGGCACAAAGCTTCCAAGCGGTAACGGGAGGAAAAACCTTTACTGTTGTACCAAATCACTTAAAGTCTAAAGGTAGTTGTCCTGACGATAAAACTTCACCAGAAGCAAACCAAGGTGATGGTCAAGGCTGTTGGAATCCGACTCGTGTTACTGCAGTACAAAAGTTGATTCAGTGGATTGCAACCAACCCGACCAAAGCTGAAAAACCAAATTATTTATTGGTCGGGGATATGAACAGTTATGCCAAAGAAGATCCAATCTTGGCATTTGAAAATGCGAACTACAAAATATTGCTAAATGATGAAAAAGTAGGGCAAGGTAAATCTGCATATAGCTATGTCTTTGGTGTGGCCAGTGATGCAACCGGGAATGGTGGTGCGGGTAATTTAGATCATGCCATTGCAGATGCAAACTTATACCCAATGGTTAAACGTACTTTTGCATGGCATATCAATGCTGATGAACCAACAGCATTAGACTACAATGAAGAATATAAGACTGAAGAACAAATTTCCGCTTTCTATGCGCCAGATGCTTTCCGTTCTTCTGATCACGATCCGGTTATTGTTGATTTAGATTTAAATGAATCAAGTGGTGCTACAGGCGGGCATAAGAGTAGTGGGGGTAGTACGGGACTGTGGTCTTTGTTTGGACTGATGTTACTTACCGCGACATCAGTATTTGCGCGTTCTAGAAAGAAATCCTAATACGCATATATCCTTTTAAGAGAAACTAGTGGTCTAGTTTCTCTTTTTTTATGCTTTTATAAAACTCAAACTGTATAACATAACAGTTTGTATAATATAGTAATTTTCATCAACTGATTTAAGATGGAATCTCTTCATAGATGAAATGATATTGGTAGAAATACTATTTCATTCATCTAAATCATTCAGTTTTATCTTTCAACGGTACCATGGCTCGGATCACGGTAAAACCATGCTGAGAATGGATTTCAAAACTACCTCCAATTCTTTTTACCCGCACTTGCATACTCTGTAAACCCACATGCAAGCCAGCTTGAACTTGATCTACTTCAAAGCCAATACCATTGTCTTGAATCGTTAAAACGAGCTGTTGTCGCTCGTCTTCAACCAACGAAACTTCGACATCAGTTGCATGGCTATGTTTTACAATATTGGTTAAGGCTTCTTCTGCGACACGAGAAAAGGTTAAACAAACCAATGCAAGAGGTTTATGTTTCCATTTTTCTGCAAAAATCCAAGTTGATTCAATTTCCATTTCTTCGAAAATTTGTATAAAACGATGACGCAATGGCGCAACCCACATCACTGGGCTTTCTGGTATTTTTGCTCCAGCACTACTTCCTGAGTCAATCACTTGGCGTAAGTCATTTCTTAACAATTTAAACATAGAGATCACTTGCTGTTTTTCAATATGTTCACTGTGATCCAATATAATCATCGAGCGAACAATTGAACCACCCAGTCCATCATGTAATTCATGGGACAAGTTTAGACGCTCTTGCAACCGCATATTATCAATTTCGAGTTGGTACTTTTTATCTAAAGATTGTTCTAAATCAAACGTGACTTTTTCAATAGTTTCTTCAAGCGTCTGATTAAATTTTTCAATACGTCCAACATTCTGTGAAATACGATAAGCCAAGATAAACGAGATTGCTAAGCTGGTAATTGGTGCGGCCAATGGCGTCCAATAGAGCGTCTGATCCAGATGATGGATCATGCTATAAAAATCATGAACAATAATAAGTAAATAGATGAGGAAAATAAATGCAAGCAGGAGAATGTCCATCTTTCTACGTTTAAAAGCAATCCACTGAAAAAACAAGCAATTAAAAATAAATACCATGCCAGAATAGAAAAAGACAGAGGACAAGCTACGTTCTAAATAATTGATTGGTGTCAACAGCAATGCCACAATCGCGATTGTAGAGGTCAATAAAAGTAAACGTTCTAAATACGGATAATGGCGATTGGCAAAACGCCAAGCAAATAAACAGAGGCAATAGGTATATCCAACTAAAAATACCAGATTTAAACGTGCTGTTAAGATACTGTCGGTAAAAGGAATAGGAATGGTCGAAATAATATTATAGGCAAACAATACCCATAAAAATGAAGTTAAACCAAACCAGCCAAAGGCTTTTTCTTGGCGTCGAAATAGCCAAATGGTAAAACCTGTAGTTCCCACCACAAACGTAATAATAATATTGATAAAAAATAAAGTTCGCCGTTCAAAAACCAACTGATCCTGTTGATTGGCGATATCTTCGGCTTGACCAAATTTAATTTTTCCTATACCTGAATGTTGTGATGCAACCCCCACAACACGGACTAAAATTTCATTTTGATGGTTTTGAATAGATGTCGCAGGGAGTACCCAATACCTTGGCATATTCCAACTTCTAGACAATGGCTCTACTAAGGATTTGTCTTTCCATAACAGTTCATTATTGCTATAGACAGCTCCTGCAATATTGATTCGTTCAATCAATAAAGCGACAGGTTGATTTTCCTGATCACACTGATATTGCCATTTGATTTTATACCAAGCAGAGCCTGTGTAGTTTTTCCAGCGCGTTTCCCAGTCATCGGGTAGTTTGACTACTTCCCATCCCCGCTGGGGAACTTGTTCCAGATTTGGAAGCGCTTTGACAACTTGTATACTTTGGATTTGAAAATAGCAGACTGCATCTGTTGCATTGGGCTGAGCTGTTAAGAGAGCACCAGCAAAAGCAAAATGTTGTGTCAAACTTAGGATAAGACCGAAAAGCCCGATTAACTTTAGAATTAGTCGAGTAATCCTAAGTTGCGTGCTGTATCGATGGCTTTGGCTCTGTTGCATACCGCAAGTTTCCGATAAATATGTTTAATATGAGATTCAACGGTATAACGGGATAAATTGAGTTGATCTGCAATTTCCTTATTGCTTAAGCCTTGAGAAACTAGTTCTAAAATTCCCAATTCTCTTTTGGATAATACACTGTCCTGATCCATTACCTTCTGAATGGGCGATGTTTTATTTGAATTATTTTTCTCATTAAAATGTAGTTGTTTTAAAATTTTTTGGGCAATAAATGGATCAATAGGGGCCCCACCACGTAAAACACTTTTAATCGAAAGAGAAACTTCCAAGTCATCTCTTTCTTTCAAAACATAGCCTGTTGCACCTGCACTTAGTGCATTGAGGATCGCATCTTCAGTGCTCCATGCAGAGATCACTAAAATCATGATGGTTGGATCATAGTTTTTTAAAATCTCAATAAACTCAATTCCATTTCCATCAGGCAAGCCTAAATCAACCAATGCAAAAGAGGCTGAATGTATACTGAGTTGTTCTTTGGCTTGAGCTAAACTTTGGGCAAAACGTAAATCTGCAATTGAGTATCCTAGATTAATTAATATGTCAGTCAGTCTTTTTTGTATAAGCGGCTCATCTTCTACGATGATGACTGGAACAGGTAAACTTAACTCATTGTTCATGATGTAAAAAACTCGCCCATGTCTATTGGACTTAGTTTTTCAGATATTGATGGCTTTATCTATACCTGATAATAGGTATTTTTAGTATTTAATAAGGGTCTGTTGATATTTCATAAATGGCTTGCGTTGTAGGTTAAAATTGAGCATGAGACGTATACGTCGTAAAGCATGAAGAGAATAGCGAGACTATTTTCAAGTTTCATAACGTAGGCTGAGATAATTTTAACCACAACCCTGAGCAAGAACAAAGCACTGCTTTGTTTGCAGCGCAAGGCGCAGCGGGGGACTAGAGTGTTTTTTGCCGCTACGTCGTTACCTTGCGAAACGATGTTTCTCATCATTTAGAATGACTAAATTTCGTATTTCGCGCCTAGTATCGCCTAAAAAACATTCGTAGTCGCAAACATAGACGAGTTGTCAACAGACCCAAAGTGATTAGGAATGAATATTCAGTTTATTACAATCGCGTATTAACGCACTTACTGAGTATCAAATAATGCCTAAAGTCAATTTATTGAGACCAAGTTAACTTTTTGAGATAAGATTATTGAGACAAGTTAAGTAAATATTCAAATTTTAGTAGATAAAAATCACAATTTAACAGCAAAATATCGGTTATATTCGCTGAATAATGGATTATTTTTATAATGGATGTCGTTTACGATGATTAAATTCCTTAGAAATTTGGCAGTGATACAATGCATTGCGATTACCATTTTGGCTATTGTTCTTTACCTATATTAAATGCTGATCATCACTGCCTTAAGAAAAATAAAGCTGTTTATTTTACCGCACTAAATTGATCAACCAAGTTACGACTTGCTTCATTCATCCCTATAATTTCAACCTGAATGTTATTTTGCAGAAACTTGTTTTGTACCTGATTGAGCATACTGACAGAGGTAATATCCCAAATATGGGCATGGGTTAAATCGATAATGACATGATCAACAGATTCATTAAAATCGAAAAACTGAAAGAATTTTTCTGAACTGCTAAAGAAAATTTGCCCAAAAACTTCATATTTACGGGTCGCGCTGTTCAATAGATGAGACTGGACACGCACTGCATTTTCTAATTTATTGACCAAGAAAAGTGCAGATAAAAGTACACCAATCAACACGCCTAAAGCTAAGTTATGTGTCATCAGTACAATGACCACCACCGCAAGCATCACGCTATTGCTTTGTTTGGGATGTTTTGAAAAATTTTTGACTGAGTCCCAGTTGAATGTAGTAAAAGCCACCATAATCATAATTGCCACAAGTGCAGCCATTGGAATATAAGACAGCCATTCTTTTAAAAAGACCACTAAACACAGTAAAAAAACACCAGCAACCAAGGTCGATAAGCGAGTTCGTGCACCAGAAGACACATTGATAATCGATTGCCCAATCATGGCACAACCTGCCATACCCCCCATAAACCCACTGACCATATTGGCGATGCCTTGCCCACGGCATTCTTTATGACGATCGCCTTCAGTTTGCGTCACTTCATTAACAATTGTAGTTGTCATCATGGTTTCGAGTAAACCCACGGTGGCTAAAGTGATGGCATAAGGAAAAATAATTTTTAAGGTATCCACGTTAAGTGGAATGTCTGGAATCAGAAATAGTGGTAAAGTGTCTGGAAATTTTCCTAAATCACTAACTGTACGCATATCCGCACCCAAAAATAAGGCAACTAAACTTAGTACAATAATGCACACTAAGGGTGAGGGAATGAGTTGACCGATTTTGGGAATATAGGGAAAAAGATAAACCAACCCTAAGCCAAAGGCGACAAATAGATAAGCCGTCAGATCCATACGTTGTAATTCAGGAATCTGTGCCACAAAGATGAGAATGGCCAATGCATTAACAAAACCATAGACGACAGACTGTGAAACAAAACGCATCAGCTTTGCAACTTTAAAATAGCCAGCAAGAATCTGAATAATTCCAGTCAAAATTGTGGTGGCAAATAAATACTGTAAACCGTGATCTTTGACGAGGGTAACCATGAGCAATGCCATCGCGCCTGTGGCTGCGGAAATCATTGCAGTACGTCCACCGAAGAAAGCAATGCTCACTGCAATACAAAATGATGCATACAGACCAACTTGTGGATCTACACCTGCAATTGCAGAAAAAGCAATTGATTCAGGAATAAGTGCTAAGCCCACGACCATTCCAGCAAGTACATCTGTACGAATATTGGAAAACCATTCCGCTTTTTTTAGACTAATCACTACAAACCTTTCATCATTCTTTAAAGATGCGTATGTTAAAACATCTCTTAGTGAAAAAGCAGTTAACTTTGACTTGAAAAAGTCTTCATTTTGTTGAATATTCAAGTTATAGCTGATTTTATAAATTTATGCTTTTTGCAATTTTATGTTTTACGACTTGAAATTGTGATCTGAGCCATTTACAACTTAAACAGTCATATAACAAGGATTAGATATGAAATTATATTATTCACCAGGTGCATGTTCTTTAGCGGCCCATATTTTACTCAACGAAATTAATGTTGATTTTGATCTAGAACGTGTTGATTTAAAAACGCATAAAACAGAAAAGGGCGCAGATTATTACGAAATCAATCCAAAAGGCTATGTACCCGCATTAGAAATCAATCCAGGGTTACTTTTAACTGAAAATGTTGCAGTACTGCCTTTTATTGCACAACACGATCCTAAACAAGATTTGATCCCACCATCAGGTTTGGGACGTGCTAAAGTTTTAGAATGGTTGGGTTATTTAAACTCAGAGTTGCATGATGAATATGCTGTCTTCTTTGATCCAGCAATCACTGAAGATGAAAAAGTACGTGGCTATGCAACCATAGATAAGATGTTGAAATATATAGATGACTATCTTGCCGAGTCTGAATACGATTATTTGGTTAATGACCGCTTTGGTCCTGCTGATGCGTACTTGTTTGTACTGACAAATTGGTCGAATTCAATTCATCATGATCTAACTCCATTTACCAATATTGTGGCATTACGTAATAAAGTTGCTGAACGTCAATCTGTACAGATTGCAATGCGTGATGAAGGTTTAATTCCTTAAGTATAGTGGAATAGAGCTACAAAGCACCTACGGGTGCTTTTTTATTGAATTGATTAAAGTGAAATGGGCAGAAGCAGAAAGAATTAGATATTTATTGTTGATTTTTAATCAATAATGTTTTGTTTATTTTTGCGTTTTTTGGAATAAAAATAAGCTCTATAGTTGCGCCATAAATCAAACGTATTGGCAAAACATAGGTAAACAATGAGTAATATCTTAATCGTAAATGGTGCAAAACAGTTTGCACATTCAAAGGGTGAATTAAACGATACTCTGACTGACTTGGGTAAAGCAGTACTTACCGATTTGGGGCATAGTGTAAAGGTGACACGTACTGATGCAAATTACGATGCTCAAGAAGAAGTGGAGAAATATCTCTGGGCTGATGTAGTGATCTATCAAATGCCAGGTTGGTGGATGGGTGCACCGTGGACCATGAAAAAATATATTGATGATGTTTTTACCACTGGTCATGGCCGTTTATATGCCAATGATGGTCGTAGCCGTTCTAATACTGCCAAGAAATATGGTTCAGGTGGTTTAATTCAGGGGAAAAAATATATGTTGTCATTAACTTGGAATGCACCCTTGCAAGCGTTTGATGATCCTGAGCAATTTTTCCATGGTGCTGGTGTAGATGGTGTTTATTTACCTTTTCATAAAGCCAATCAATTTTTAGGGATGGAAAGCTTAGAAACATTTATTGTCAATGATGTGATTAAAGCACCGCAAATTGCGCAATATGAACAAGCATATCGCCAGCATTTGCAGCAGCTTTTTGCTTAAATTAATTGGTATTTTGAATATCTCATTTAAAAATTTAAGGAGTTTAAAATGTTGACCATTGTGGCTGAAATCCGCGCATATCCAAATGGATTACACAAAGATAAAATTATCCAAGCATTTAAGAAAATCACCCCAACAGTATTACAAGAGCAAGGTTGTCATGGCTATCAGTTATTGGTTGACGCTGATGTTGATGTAAGTTATCAAATCAAGGATTGTGATTTGATTGTGATGCTTGAAAAGTGGGAAAGTATTGAGCTTCTCAATGCACACTTGCAAACTGAGCATATGCAAGCTTATCAACTTGAAGTAAAAGAGCATGTTGCTGATGTTAAAATCCGTATTTTAAACAATGGATTTTAAAATTTATACATTGCTGGATAGATTAAAAATATATAAATCAAAATGTCGAGCTTGATTATTGAATCTAATACTAAAGTCAACCCAGCCGAGTTGGAGCGAAGTAGTTTAGTTTACTTTTGTGGGGGAGTGTTGGCCTTATTGCTTTTGTATGGAAGATACAGAGTATCTTCCATACATTCTTCCCCAGCTTTATGAATCGTTGGTAGATGTGAAAAGTGTTCTATTCAAATTCACCGTAGTCTTTAAAATTAATCTGCTCAAGTTTAAGTGAATAACTGTTCTTTAATTTAGACCAAGAAACTTGCTTAGCTTGATCCTGATTTTCAAACGCACTACCTCCCGTAGTATTTTTAATTTTACCTGTTAGAAAATTGATACTTTTCGCACTGGTTTCACCAGAAGCGCGATGGAAGTAATCTGTATCGTAACCAATTAGTTTAAAAGACTGGTTTTGATAACGAAAAGTAAAAGCGTTGTTATAGACAGACCATGAACCGCAACTGAGCCAATAATGTAAATTAATTTTAACTAATCCATTTTTGATGTTGAGTGGATCGCTTTCACCTAAAGGGTCAGTAAGACAGGGTGATTCTTGATCTCCCTCAGTAGGAAGCAAGGAATTACTTGCAATAAGACGATAGCCTTGAGGGCCTTTAAATAAAATTAATAACTTTCGATTGTTTAAATTCAGCTGAGGATTACCTAATCCCTCATTTGTCACAATATTTTTTGGATCTGTATTTTCAATAATTAAAGCAAGATCCGCTTGTTGATCACCATTTAAATCACCTTGTGCTTTACTCAGTACTTTCCAGTTTTTGGGGACAAATGATTGATAGTCAGCTTTGGTATTGGTGTCTGCCCAAACCAAAGCTGAGCATATTGTTAATGTACAAAATAAAAGTAACCCAGTTTTGTTTTTCATTATTTTTCTCCAATAAATTTAACGCTAAAGTTATGAATAAATTCTTCACTATCCCAAGGGATATTTTCCAAAGTATAGCCTGTCGAAGTTCTCAGTGTTTTCCAAACAATTTTGGCTGGCGTTTCAACTTGTGCAAAGATATTTGGAGTTGTGGTTACTTTGGCTTTGTTGCTTAGAAAGTTAAGGCTGGTTTCTTTTAGTTTGCCACTAATTTTATCTAAATCATAAACATCAAATCCAATGAGGTGGAATTGATTGTTCTTCAGTTTAAACCCATAGGTATACATCAAGCCATATGTATTGCTACAAGATGACATGGTATTGAATAACACATCTAAGCGTTGATTTTCTATCGTCAACGTAGAATCATCTAAAGCATCTTCGATACAGAGTTCTTCTGAACGATAGGTCCAGTTAGAAATTTGCCGACTTAGCTTGAGTTGTAATTGTTGATCTTTTCGAAACAGCACTAATAGCTTTCGATTGTGCTGGTTTTTATTTTTGGGTTGAATGATGATAGCAATATCCTGTCTACCATCCTGATTCAAATCACCCTCTGCTTGAGCAAGAATTTCCCAATTATTTGGAATAAATTTTTGTAATGAGTTGGAAGGTTGATTTGCAAAACTTAGCGATGAATAAGCGATCAGGAGAAGGGTGGTATTTATTATTTTAGTCATGATCTCTCTCAATGAATGTATCAAGATATTTTGAGCCTAAAAGTACTTCGGAAAATCCTTTTAGGCAATTCAAACTATTATTTAAAGAAATAACCTGTTTCAGGTGAGCTTGCATTTGCCATACGTTTACGTGGCATACGACCCGCCAAATACGCTTCACGTCCAGCTTCAACCGCTTTCTTCATTGCTGATGCCATTAAAACTGGATGCTGTGCAGCGGCAATCGCGGTATTCATGAGTACACCATCGCAACCTAGTTCCATTGCAATTGCGGCATCGCTCGCAGTACCTACACCAGCATCAACCAAAACTGGCACTTTGGCATTTTCTTTAATAATTGAAATAGTATGTGGATTTAAAATGCCTAGACCAGAACCAATCAAGCTACCTAAAGGCATAATCGCAACACAACCCATGCTTTCGAGTTCTTGGGCGACAATAGGGTCATCTGATGTATACACCATCACTTCGAAGCCATCTTCAATCAATGTGCGAGCAGCATCAAGTGTTGCTGTTATATTGGGATAAAGGGTTTTCTCATCACCTAATACTTCCAATTTGACCAAGTTATGACCATCTAAAAGTTCACGTGCAAGCATACAAGTACGTACTGCGCTATTGGCATCAAAACAACCGGCTGTGTTTGGTAAAATGGTATATTTTTCAGGAGGAAGTATCGACAGTAAGTTGGGTTGATCTGGATTCTGCCCAATATTTACTCGGCGAATCGCAACAGTCACAATTTCAGCGCCACTGGCTTGAATTGCTAAATCAGTTTCTTGCATATCTTTGTATTTACCCGTACCAACAAGAAGGCGTGATTGAAAAGTACGAGAACCGATAATAAGAGGGGAGTTTTCAGTAGGAAAATCTAGCATGGGAGAGCTCCAAATTAGCCGCCACCGACAGCGTGAATGATTTCAATACGGTCTTTTTCAGTAATAGGGGTAAGTTCAAGTTTACTTTTTGAAATGATCATTTCATTCATTTCTACGGCAAAGCGTTTACCTTCGAGTGAAAGTTCCTGAACCAGTTGTAAAAGATTTTGGCAAGCGGTTTCTTGAGGCTCACCATTTAAGAAAATTTGCATATACATTCCATTCGATTGCGCAAATTGTGAGGTCTAAAATCAAAATAAATTTATTTAGCGTATTTCAATGCGTTCCATGCAAGAACTAGCCAACCTGCAATCATGAGTGCTCCACCAATGGGTGTAATTGCACCTAAACCTCGTGGTAAACCTAGTGCCATGACATAAAGCGAACCGCAGAAAAATAAAATACCGATTTGGATGAGTAAGAAGCTAGCTTTGATTGGAAGTGGTGGAATGACTTTACCGAGAATCGCCAATGCCAATAGACCTAGTGCATGGTAGAAAAAATAATCGGTTGCTGTTTGCCACCATACCAACTGAGCTTCAGTTGCATGAGCTTTTAAACCATGTGCGCCAAATGCACCTAAGATTACTGCAAGCGCTAAATTCAGTGCTGAAATTGCAATCCACATAAGCCAGTCATCTGCATTAATTTGCGCATAACATTAACACAATTTCAAAGCGGGATTAAAGGCAAAATCTATTAAGAATAAAGATTTGACAAAAATATCTGGCAAAATAAAAGGGCATGTCGCCCTTTTATTGAAAATTTAAATTTTATCTTGTATGTAGACAGTTTTGAAGATTTAGTTGGATGACATGGCAACTTTAATTTTGTCCATAGCATTTTTTTCTAACTGACGAATACGTTCAGCAGATACATTGTACTCTGCAGCCAGTTCATGCAAGGTCGATTTATCATCATCTAACCAACGGCGCTGTAAGATGTTGCGTGAGCGATCATCTAACTGTTCCATGGCATTATGCAAAGCTGATGTACTTTGTTCTTCGTAATCTTCTTCTTCGACTAAACGGGCAGGATCATAGCGGTTATCTTCAAGATAAAGTGCTGGTGCAACATGGGTTGAGCCTTCGTCATCGTCATCGCCTTGAGCTTCAAATGCAGCATCATAAGCAGTTAAACGACCTTCCATTTCCAAGACTTGTTCAGGTGTTACATTTAAGTCGTTGGCAATCGATTTTGCTTCTTCAAGTGTGAGTTTTTTACTCGATTTTTTTAGGCTACGTAAATTAAAAAACAATTTACGTTGCGCTTTGGTGGTCGCAATTTTGACAATACGCCAATTGCGAATCACATATTCATGAATTTCAGCCTTAATCCAGTGCACAGCAAAAGACACCAAACGTACACCCATATTCGGGTCAAAGCGTTTGACTGCTTTCATTAAACCGAGATTACCTTCTTGAATTAAATCACCTTGTGGCAAACCATAGCCCGCATAACTGCGCGCAATATGCACCACAAAACGTAAGTGAGACATCACTAACATTTTCGCAGCATCTAAATCTTGATCGTAAAAATAGCGATCAGCTAACTCTTTTTCTTGTTCAGCTGTCAAGATTGGAATCTGATTTACGGTGCTGATATAAGCACCTAAGTTAACACCTGGTGCAGATAAGGACAGGGGCATCAACTGATTGCTGCTGTCACTCATGGGTTCTCCTTATAGGAATTTCGTTGTATAGCTAATGTATTCATCTTAATTCGAATATTGTACATAAGTAAGGAAATTTGGGTATCGAAATGTAAAAATATATGCAAATTTGCAAAAAATAATTTGAATCGAAAATAATTAAGATTCAATTAAGTAATGAAATTCATGCTCTGATCGTTTAGTCAATTGGCAAGTTATCTTATTGATCTCGCAATAACGAGTAATGTCAATTTCGCTGTGCGGATCAGAGGACATTAAGAGAAATATTTGATTAGGCAATGCTCTTTTTAGTTCACGTTTTAACATTAATAGAGGCATTGGGCAGGGTTTGCCCATACAATTTATTTCAATAGGTGTCTGACCTAAAGTTTCATTCATTTTTTGGCAAGATAACAATAGGGTGATGGAACGCATATTTTACCAAGTTTATTGAAACACCCCAACAAAAATTGGAAGATTCTTCAACAAATAAAAAATAATCGTGAAGCTGTTTAAAAAACACGCTTGATATCGAAAATAATTATCAAAAAAAATTCTATTAATTGTCATAAACCCATGTTAAGCTCGTTGCGTATTTAGGATTTATCAGAAACAATTCTTGTTTTGAAACCCTATTACAAGATGGATGTAACCGGGATTTTGTTAATAGTTTTACAGAATGATTACAAGCTTTGAAATTAGAAAATATTTTAAAACTTTGTTTGCTCTGCTGTTTGCAACACCGGGTGGTCCCTTTTTCTTAATAACTGAGGATTAACTTATGACAGCTCGTGAACAAGGCGTAGTTAAATGGTTCAACGACACTAAAGGCTTCGGCTTTATCCAACGCGCAGGCGGTGATGACGTATTCGTTCATTTCCGTGCTATCCAAGGTGACGGTCATCGTTCACTTCGTGACGGTCAACGCGTTGAATTCAGTGTTGTGCAAGGTCAAAAAGGTTTTCAAGCTGAAGAAGTTCAGCCTTTAGACTAATCTTAAATTTTTAAAATTTAAGTGGCGCTCCAATTTCTTATAAATTGGGGCGTTTTTTGTTTATAATGGGCGCAATTAAAAGTGTCTACAGTTAGAGCTCGTATTTATGTCATCAGGTTTCGAAACCCTTAATTTACATCCGCAACTTAAACAAGCGATTGATGCTTTAGGGTTTAAAGAAATGACCCCAATTCAGCAAAAAGTATTGAAATATACTTTAGCAGGTCATGATGCAATTGGTCGTGCTCAAACCGGCACAGGTAAAACAGCAGCATTTTTAGTCAGTATTATTAATGATTTGCTCACAAACCCAATTCAAGAACAACGTTTCCGGGGCGAGCCACGTGCATTGATTCTTGCGCCAACACGTGAACTGGCAATTCAAATTGAAAATGATGCAAAAGATTTGGTCAAATATACCAATCTAAATGTCGTGACTTTGGTTGGTGGTGTAGATTTTGATAAACAAAGAAAGCAATTGGATCAAGGTTTTGTCGATATTTTAGTAGCAACCCCAGGTCGTTTAATCGATTTCACCGAACAAAAAGAAGTTTGGTTAGATCAAATTGAATTTTTAGTGATTGATGAAGCTGACCGTTTATTAGATATGGGCTTTATTCCATCAGTTAAAAGGATTGTGCGTTTTTCTCCACGTAAAGAACAGCGTCAAACGTTAATGTTCTCGGCAACATTTAGCTATGATGTTCTCAATCTTGCACAACAATGGTTATGTGAGCCAGTTACAGTAGAAATTGAGCCTGAAAAGAAAACCAATGCTGATGTGGAACAACGTGTATATGTGGTCGAAAAGAAAGATAAATATCGATTATTACGTGAAATTTTGGCAGATGAACCCATTGAAAAAGTGATGATCTTTGCCAATCGGCGTGATCAAGTTCGTAAACTTTATGACCATTTAAAAGCTGATGGTTATAAGGTGGTGATGCTATCTGGTGAAATAGCGCAAGATAAACGTTTGAAAATGTTGGATCAATTTAAAAATGGTCAACATAATATTATGATCGCAACAGATGTTGCGGGTCGTGGTATCCATGTTGATGGCGTATCTCATGTGGTGAATTTCACTTTACCTGAACAGTCAGATGATTATGTACATCGTATTGGGCGTACAGGTCGTGCAGGTACGCAGGGTGTGAGTATTAGTTTCTTATCTGAAGATGATGCATTTAATTTACCGACTATTGAGAAAGCGATTGGACAAAAATTGCCTTTAACTCGACTAGAAGGTTATTGCTAGGTTTTTTGTTTCTTTATCGGATTGTGCGTAAAAAACCCACTTATTTAAAGTGGGTTTTTTAATGGCTATTTTTAATTTAGAAGACTAAACGGATTAACTTGCTTTACAGCTAAAGGTCAGAGTTGTTTGATAGTCAGTATCTTTTTCAATACCGTAATTTTTGCCCATCACTGAACCTAATACGCCTGCTGCTGCAGTGATCATTTTTCCAGTTTGTTCATCGACTACACCTTTTAAGCTGCCATGGTATTCAGTTTTTTCATCAACCAAGACGGGCGCACCTTTTTTACCACAAGCCTTGTTTGCTGCAGTAATGGCATTGTTTTTTGCCGTAATTTGATCTTTACCTAAGCCAGTAACTTCATACTGGTTATCTGCTTTTTGAATCGCTAAAGTTTGTGTTGGATTTGATGCACATGCTGTGAAGAGTAATGCTGAACTAGCAAGTAAAGTGATCGTTGTTAATTTATTCATATTGATTCTCAAATTCCTGTACTAAAAATTAAAAAGATAGTGCTTTTAAATTAGTTATAATTTGAGCATAGAATGTGGGCTAAATATTGAGAAACATGTATAAATTTTGCAGTTTTTTTTGAGTTTATTGATGATTTGGCTTTATTTTTAAAGCCACAGGGTATTGAAGGCATTTTTTTTGTGAGCAATCATGATCATTGATAACCTAACAATAAGTTGTATGCATTATTGATAGATGCTAAGTAAATTTTGTTGGAGATAGCTTAATGATTTTAGATTATGCTAATCTTGAAACAAGTGAAATTAACTAGATAATAGATAGGTCAATGTCAGATTTAAATTTCAAAGCAGTACATGACAATATTCATCAACGTCAATCAGTCGGTCATTTGGTTGAACCAGCACCTTCACACGAACAACTGAATATTGCATTTAAAGCCGCTTTAACAGCACCCGATCATCATCGTTTAAAGCCAACACAATTTATTGTAGTGGATGTTGAACAACGTGAAGCATTTGGCGCATTACTGGCACAATCTATTGCTGACTTAGGTGAATTAGATCCAGCCCAAGTTGAACGAGTAAAACTTCATCCTTTTAGAGCACCTATTTTAGTACTTGCTGTGACTAAATTCCAAGACCACCCTAAAGTGCCTTTTTTTGAACAAACGCTGAGTTCAGGGGCAGCAATTGAAAACTTTTTATTGTCGATGCAGGCACAAGGTTTCGCAACAATGTGGCGGAGTGGGGCTGTTGTTGAATCTAAATTATTAAAATCAGCATTGGGTTTAGCTGAGCGAGATTTGATTTCAGGCATTATTTATGTTGGCACAGCGGCAAAAGCGATTGCCTCGCGTGCAGAGGTTGAAACAACACAATATGTTCATTTTTGGCAAGCTTGAGTCAAAAAAATATTGATATTTTCAGATTGAAAAAATCATTGGGTTATTAGGATAAGCATTTTAGGATAACAATAAATGTCGGATTTACAATTTAAAGATTTAGTTGAACCTATTGTATTGGGTCAGAAAACAGCATTACGAGTGACTGTACTGGGTGGCGGTAGTTTTGGTACTGCAATGGCAAATACAGCAGTACGTAATGGTTGCGACACCATGATCTGGATTCGTGATGAAAGTATAGCTGCCGAAATTAATGCAACCCATGTAAATAAACGCTATTTACCTGATTTTCAATTGGAGACGGGCTTACGTGCTGAGTCAAATCTAGAAGATGCAGTGCGTGATCGCGATATTATTCTGGTCGCAATTCCAAGTCATTCTTTTCGTGATGTTTTACGTCAAATTAAACCTTTTATCAGTGCGCAAGCCGTTGTTTCATTAACCAAAGGGATTGAAGCAAAAACCTTTAGTTTTATGAGTGACATCATTCGTGAGGAGCTTCCTGAAGTTCCTTATGGTGTTCTTTCAGGGCCAAATTTAGCCAAAGAAATTGTTGCAGGACAACCTGCGGGTACAGTGATTGCCAGTGATAGTGAGTTAGTACGTTATGCCGTACAACAAGCACTGCATAGTGCCTTGTTTCGAGTATTTGGCAGTGACGATGTGCATGGTGTCGAATTGGGGGGGGCACTTAAAAATATTTATGCTGTTGCAATGGGAATGGCGGCAGCTTATAAAGTCGGTGAAAATACCAAGAGTATGATTTTAACCCGTGCCTTGGCTGAAATGAGCCGCTTTGCAGTTAAGTTGGGTGCAAATCCTTTAACCTTCTTAGGCTTGTCTGGTGTTGGTGATCTTTTTGCGACCTGTAATAGCCCGTTGAGCCGAAATTATCAAGTTGGTTTTGCCTTGGGTTCTGGAAAGACACTGGAACAAGCAACATCTGAACTGGGTCAAACCGCTGAAGGGATCAATACCATTGTACAAGTCAATGCACGTGCAAAGGAGTTGGATGTCTATATGCCAATTACAACTGCGTTGTATGAGGTTATTTTTGACGGTGCACCACCACTCAATATTGCTGTTTCTTTAATGAAGAATGGGCATCGTAGTGATGTAGAGTTTGTCCTTCCACATAACGAAGTTTAATGGCATGTTGTTAGGACAATATTTCAAGCTTTAGAGATGGATTTGTAACAAAGCCTCGTTATAATCAGTGCAATATTTAAAAGGAAATCTTATGCAACTGACTTTGGTGCGTCATGGTGAAGCAGCTCCACCCGTCAATGGGGTGGACAGTAAACGACCTTTAACACAACGCGGGCATTTACAAGCAGAACAAACGGCTAATTTTTTAAAACAAAACGTACAGCCTGATGTATTTGTTGTAAGTACTTTATTGAGAGCACAAGAAACATTGGCGCACATACAGACTTACTTCCCAGATGTATCAGTATTAGTCTGTGATAAAATAAAGCCAGATGATGATGCAAAATTAGCAATCGAGTGGTTGTCACAATTGCCATTTGAACGTATTGTTGTGGTATGTCATATGAATGTTGTTGCACATATTGCTGAACAGTTGACACATGAACATTTTAATCCTTTTGCCTTGGCAGAGGCTCGTATCTATGAGCAAACTGTGATTGCAAATGGTCTATCTACACAAGATAAAGCCTTTATTCCAACTGTATAAAAGCATTGTTAAAAGAACTTAACGGCAGAAAACGATAAATGTTGTACTTATGGATGCCTGAAGCCAATGGGGTTTGGCAGTGGTCTCGAGGAAGTGATTGGACTAAATCTTCGACCCTAGAACAATTAATACAAGATATTAAACTTTACCAAGGTGAAGAAGCTGTGGTTTTCTTCCCCAGTCGTGAAGTGCAAATTCTTCAACAGAAATTTAGTAAAACTCAATATAAACAATTGGGTGTAGATGGTGTCAAATATTTATTAGAAGAATATGTGATTTTGCCGATTGATCAGATGAAAGTGTTTTCATACTTTCAACAACCGGATCAGGTTTCAATATTGGGGATTCATCAATATGCTGTCACAACAATGCAGCATTCCTTGTCATTGATTCCGTTAAAAATCGTATCTTTATTACCTGACTTTTTGATGCTGCCCGCACCAGAAGCTGGACAGACGATTTTGGCCAATATCAATGGGCAATTATTGGTTCGAGAAGGTGAGTTTCTTGGTAATTCGATTGATGATATCAGTGTATATTTAGATTTTGCTGATCGAGAAAAAAATTATCTATATAGTGGATTGACAGATGAGCAAGCGGTCAGCTTATTTGCCATTGCTACAGCGGATCAACGTGAGCCTTTTGATTATCAATTTAGTGAAATCAAAAAAACTAAACAACATCCTTATAATGTATTGCCAAAAGCCAAGCAAGCCAATCAAGGTGTTTCTCGTTATTGGCAAGCCTGTGCAGTATTGGTGGTTGTGTTGATCATTGCGCAATTGAGTTATGATGCTTTGCGTTGGATTAAACTAAAGAAAGTTGCGGATCAAACTGCTTTAATTGCAGTGGATCAGTACAAAAAGTGGTTTCCAAATGAGCAACGGATTACAGAAGAGTCTGTAGAGCGTCAGTTTAAAAATAAATTAGCACTTAGTCAGAGTGCCAATACGCAAGCTTTACAATTACTCAGCCGTGTTGGGCCTATTCTGATGCAACATCAGATCATTGCCAGTCGTGTGAATTATGATACAGCTGTGTTAAATATGGATCTGGTGGCGAAAAATGCTGAAGGCTTACAGACCTTGGTAACGCAACTGAATCAACAGGGCTTTAAAGCGGAATTAGGTAATGTTCAGACGCAAGGTGCATCTGTCGTTGGTTTGGTGAAGATACAATAATGAAAACAATGGAAAATGTGCAAAATCGACTGGATATATGGTCTGAGAAAATCGCAGATAATTTAGAAAAAATATCACCACGTGAACGTGTCATGGTTATTTTCACTACGATTTTTGTCATTGTGGCAATTGTGGGTGCGGCATTGTGGTACACCCATAAAGCTGCCGAAAAACAGCAAGCACGTTTAAATCAGATGAAAGATCTTGTGGTTTGGATGCAAAGTAATGTGGTGACTATGAAGCCTGCAGATGACTTGGCTTTAACCACCGCAGATAAAATTCAACGTGTAGCACAACAACAAGGGCTTTCGGTTGCCTCGCAGCAAGTGGGTGAGCAATTTCAGATTATTGCACAACATCAAAACTATGCCGTTTTAGCAAACTTTTTAACCCAAATTGCCCAAATGGGTGTAAGTTTGGAAAAGATGGAGTTAGCCAAAGAAGGTGGGCAGATTAAATTAACAGCGACGGTACAGTAGTAGCGAAAATAAACACAGTTCAAGCATAGCCTTTTCAACATACTGTGCCTATAATATGGCAACTTAAAAAGCAGTAGACTTTTGTAGCTATGATGTATTCACTTGCTCGCCCTTTGTTGTTTTCTTTAGCACCAGAGCGTGCACATGAACTCACATTATCCATGCTTAAATCTGCCCATAGAATGGGGGCGATTCGTCAAACTGTTGCTGCCAAACCAGTCACTTGCATGGGAATTGAGTTTCCAAATCCAGTTGGCCTAGCAGCAGGACTAGATAAAAATGGCGCTTATATCGATGCCTTAGCGGGTTTAGGATTTGGTTTTATTGAAATTGGAACCATTACGCCTAAACCACAAGAGGGCAATCCCAAGCCACGCCTTTTCCGTATTCCCCAAGCCAAAGCAATTATTAACCGTATGGGGTTTAATAATGATGGTGTGGATCAATTGGTTGAGAATGTTAAAGCCGCAAAATTTAAAGGCATTCTTGGTATCAATATTGGTAAAAATGCCACAACACCAGTTGAAGATGCAGTTTCTGATTATTTAGTTTGTCTTGAAAAAGTTTATAACTACGCATCTTATATTACTGTTAATATCTCATCTCCAAACACCAAGAATTTACGTTCTTTACAAAGTGGCCATGCCCTCACTGAACTTTTGGAAACACTGAAAAAACGTCAGTTAGAGTTGGCAGAAGAATTGCAACACTATGTTCCTTTAGTGTTGAAAGTTGCACCAGATCTAGAATCTTCAGATATTGAATTTATTGCATCACAATTGTTGCAGTTTAAAATTGATGGATTGATTGTGACCAATACAACATTATCCCGTGAGGGGGTTGAAGGTTTACCATTTGGTGATGAAGCGGGTGGTTTATCCGGTGCGCCAGTATTTGAAAAGAGCACGGCATGTTTAGCGGCTTTTTCAAAAATTTTGCAGGGGAAAATTCCTTTAATCGGTGTTGGTGGAATTTTATCTGGTGAACAAGCTGTTGCAAAACAACAAGCCGGCGCAAGCTTAGTCCAAATTTATAGTGGTATGATCTATACAGGTCCTATACTCATTAAAGACTGTGTTGACGCTATGATTTAAAATATGAATACCTTAGACATTATTATTCTGATTCTATTGCTCATTGGAGGGCTAAACGGTTTGCGACAAGGATTCGTGAAAGCCTTTGCGAACTTGATAGGATGGATATTTGCACTGATTGTCGGTGCCAAATATGCCAATATCATCGCACCTTCAATGTCTGCACTCAGTCAGGATCCTGTGGTGCAGAAGATTGCTGCATTTGCTTTTATTGTCTTGGTCATTATTGTTTTAACATGGATTGTCACTGCTTTACTTAATCAGATTTTAAAAACTTTAAAACTCGGTCCATTAAATCGTTTAGCTGGAAGTGCTTTGGGTGCCTTGAAAGGTTTGTTCATCGTCCTCATTACTATGCAAGGTTTAGGGCCGTGGGTTGAAAGTTCTCCAACTTGGAAACAATCCAAATTCATTCAGACGCTTTTACCATTTGCACCTTTGGCATCTGAAATCTCTAAAGATGCTGCAAATGAAGCATTACATCATATACATTCAGAAGATCGTTCCGATGATGCTTCTGTAACGAAGACTGATCGATCATCGGATATTCAAAACGATGAAAAATCAGCACATTCGACAAAGAATCCGTTTTATTAGTCCTAGCTGGTCTGCGAGGTAGTTATGTGTGGAGTCGTTGGTATAGCAGGTAAAGCACCTGTAAACCAAATGTTATTTGATGCGTTGACGATGTTACAACATCGTGGGCAAGATGCGGCTGGGATTGTGACTTGTCATAATGGACGTCTTTTTCTAAGAAAAGATAATGGTATGGTACGTGATGTATTTCATACTCGCCACATGCGCGCGTTACTCGGTAACTATGGTATTGGTCACGTGCGTTATCCAACTGCTGGTTCTTCAAGTAGTGCAGAAGCGCAGCCTTTCTATGTAAACTCACCGTATGGGATTACTTTGGCTCATAATGGTAACTTAACCAATGCAGCTGATATTCACGATGACTTATTCAAAACTGACTTACGTCATATGAATACGGACTCAGACTCAGAAGTATTGTTGAACGTTTTTGCTCATGAATTGCAAAAATGTGCATCATTAACGCCAATGCCTGATGATATTTTTCATACGGTTAAACGTGTGCATGAGCGTTGTAAAGGTGCTTATGGCGTCGTTGCAATGATCACAGGGCATGGCATTGTTGGTTTTCGTGATCCGAATGGTATTCGTCCACTTATTTATGGTTCACGTTTAACTGAAAATGGTGAAACAGAATATATCATCGCATCGGAATCTGTTGCAATAACAGCATTAGGATTTAAGGTAGAGCGTGATATTGAGCCTGGTGAAGCGATCTTTATCAATTCAAAAGGTGAATTCTTTTCACAACAGTGTGCTGCAAATTCGCGCTACCGCCCATGTATTTTTGAATACGTTTATTTTGCGCGTCCAGACGCAATAATTGATGGTATTTCGGTATATAAAGCACGTTTGAAAATGGGTGAAACCCTTGCGAAGAAAATTCTTCATGAATGGGGTGATATGCATGACATCGACGTGGTGATTCCAATTCCAGATACAAGTCGTACTTCTGCTTTAGAGTTGGCGAATATGCTGGGTGTGAAATTCCGTGAAGGTTTCATGAAAAACCGTTATATTGGCCGTACCTTTATTATGCCGGGCCAACAACAACGTACCAAATCCGTACGTCAAAAACTCAACCCTGTAGAGCTTGAGTTTAAAGGTAAGAACGTTTTGTTAGTTGATGATTCGATTGTACGTGGTACGACTTGTAATGAAATCATTCAAATGGCACGTGATGCTGGTGCAAAAAAAGTCTATTTTGCCTCTGCTGCACCTATGGTGAAATATCCAAATGTGTATGGTATTGATATGCCAGCAAAAGCAGAATTGATTGCTTCACATCGTAGTGTCGAAGAAATACAGGGAATCATTGGCGCCGATCGTTTAATCTTTCAAGACTTGGATGATCTAAAAGCTGCAGTAAGAACCAGTAAGGTTCCTGTAGTGCAAGAGTTTGATTGTTCAGTGTTTGATGGTGTTTATGTGACAGGTGATATTGATGAACAATATTTAACTGATCTGGAGCAAAGTCGTAGTGATACTGCTAAAAAAGAGAAAGATGGTTATATTGATGTCAATATCGATGCTGCATCTGTTGATTTGAGTGGTATCAAAGAAGAAATGTAATCAACTTTGATTTACATTGAGAAAAAGCGGGAAGTTCCCGCTTTTTTCATTTATAGTATTTTGCAATGTAATGAGGAATTTTACATTGAAAGATGTCAGTCATTATTTGATAAAAAACAAAAATATGTTGTGGTCTGCAAGTATTTGTTTACTTGCGGTCATTTTGACGATTTTTATTCTAAATACTGTTTTAGGGTTGCTAGTTCACTATGCAGACCCAGATCAAGAGATTTGGTGGAATATTCTCAGCCCATACTGTGTAGGCTTGATCATTGTCATTATTGGATGGTCAATCGCATATGAATTTTATGTCTTCCGTACAGGTGGTCATTCACTTGCAAAGCAATTAAAAGCCCGTCGTTTAAGTCAAATTGAAAGCACACCTGAAGAAAGTGTAGCATTAAAACTAGCAGATAAATTTGCGGAGACTTTTGAAATTGATGCACCTACATTATATGTTTTGCCAGATGAAGTTGGGGTTAATGCATTAACTGCTGGATTCCATCCAAGAGATACAGTGATTATCCTGACTTGGGGTGCATTACAGAACTTGGATGAATTAGAACTTTATGGTTTGCTCGGTCATGAGTTTAATCAAATTTTGTCAGGTGAAGCACGTGAAAATACCCGACTTAAAATTTTATATAGTGGTTTAATTACCTTTAGCCAGTTGGGAAGTAAAATCGCAAAACAGGGTTTTAATCGTTATAACGCCAAGGGAAATCAGCATAAATTTGAAACCAGTTTTGTTGCTGTTGGTGGCGTGATTTGGCTGTTAGGTAGTATGGGGATTTTAATTAATCGTTTGATTAAATATTTCACTTTAGGGGGGCGTACTTTTTATAACGATTATAAAACTAAAAAGTTATTGTTAAATAATGCCAATGTACAAACGTTATTACGGATCTATGTGCATCACGCAGGTTCTCAAATTCATAGTGAGTTTTCAGAAGCCATTGCGCATATGTGTTTTGCTAATTCATTAAGTCCGCAAAGTTGGTTAAATATCCATCCAAGTATTGAAGACCGTATTTATGAGTTAAATCCAACACTATTACAGGATTTACAGCTCGAAAATTTAAAAAAATTACGCAGTCAGCCTTTATTTAGTTTGTTGCGACCTTTGGAAGAATCAACAGGGGATGTTTATAACCCGTGGGTATCTCCACAGCCGCTACCTCTGTTACGATTATCGCCGATTAGTTTTGCTTTAAACGATGCAATTAAGCCTTTAAATCCAGAAGTACGCCGTCAAATTGAGCGTTCTGACTTGATTCAGCGCGCTATGCAAACAGCAACGGGTTCTCGTGAGGTGATGGTCGCCATCTTAATGATTCGACAGTATCGCGAATTTATTCCATCTGATGCAGAGGTGAGTCGTGCAATTATTGACTCACTTTTGAATTTAGATGGTCGGGTGCATATTCAAATTTTCCATGATGCCTGTGAAAATCTTGGTAATATGCCTGCGACCAGTGCACGTCAATTTGTGACCAAGCTAGCGAAAATTATTCAAGAAGATGGCGAGATTGGTTTGTTAGATGCATTGCTGATTGAACGTGTAAAGGCTGAATTGCATTTGCTGCCGATGCATACACCCTCATCATTGGAAACGGTGAAGCCGCAAATTGTGCGCTTGATTGATGCATTACTGCACGTACAGCAAATTAACAGTGCCAATCAGCTTGATGTACGTTATGAGATTTTAGAACGGGTTTTGTCTAAGGATGAGTTAGAACTGTTTGAGGAAATCTCAGATGAACCTATTGATTTGGGAGAAATCTTAAATGATATTGCAGGGTTATTATTACGTGATCGCCTAAGTATTTTGGGCGTGGCTGAAATTTGTTTGTGGAATGATCGAATTATTACGCAAGATGAACTAGATGTACTGCAATTGCTGTATTGGCGACTTGGCTTTGCCACAGATGATATCGTAGATCAAATGCAGAAAAAGAATAGTGTGATGATTATTTAACAAATGTAAAGTAAGTTGTAGTGACGTAATCATAGAAAGTATAATAAAAAGAATCAAATGGGAAACGCGAACACCCCTTTTTTCTGAAGTGGTGTTCACGAAACTTTGAATTAACTCGCCATGGCATCGACAGAAAGCTCAGCCACTGTTGGTTTGGCTTTTTCTGCTTTTAAACCTAACTTATTAAACAGTTGTTTGTCTTTACCTTCGCCTGCATTCGGTGTGGTTAATAATTTTTCACCACTAAATAGCGAGTTTGCACCTGCCATAAAGGCTAAAGCTTGATCTGAGTCAGTGAGAGATTCACGGCCAGCAGAAAGACGGATATAGCTGTGTGGCATGATAATACGCGCAACCGCAATAGTACGAATCCATTCTGTGACATCAAGTTTTTCAACATCTGCAAGTGGCGTACCTTCAATTGGGACAAGCATGTTGATCGGTACAGATTCAGGATGAACAGGCAAGGTTGCTAATTCATGTAATAATCCAATACGATCATTACGATTTTCACCCAGTCCAACAATACCGCCACTACAGACTTTCATACCTGCATTACGAACATGATCCAAGGTGTCTAAGCGATCATCAAAAGTACGGGTGCTGATAATATGTGAATAGTATTCACGAGACGTATCTAAGTTATGGTTGTAATAATCTAAGCCTGCTGCATGTAAACGTTCAGCTTGTGATTGGTTAAGCATACCCAGTGTCATGCAGGTTTCTAAACCTAAGGCTTTAACTTCACGCACCATTTCGAGGACATAAGGCATATCACGCTCATGTGGGTTTCGCCATGCTGCACCCATACAAAAACGCGAAGAACCTGATTCAATGGCTTCTTTTGCTTCACTGATTACTTTATCAACCGCAATACGTTTTTCAGCTTCTAATTTTGAATCATAGCGTGCAGATTGCGAACAATATTTGCAATCTTCAGGGCACTTACCAGTTTTAATTGAAAGTAAAGTACTGACTTGGATGGTATTGGCATCAAAGTGTTCACGATGAATTTGCTGTGCTTTGAAAACTAAGTCTAAAAAAGGCTGTTCATATAAAGCTTGAATTTCTTCACGAGCCCAGTCATTACGTACTGTCATTAATTAAATCCATGATAATCATTATCTATCCCTGTATATAATACATAATTCATGCCAATTCTATAGGGCAAAAAAGTACAAATATGATGGTATCTTACGATTAAAATGATCAAGAGTATAGAGAACTAAAATTATAAATATAGTTGCAAAGTTAATCACATTTCTTGTGATTTACTCACAAAATTTTAACTTTAATTTTTGTTAACTTCAGTGTATTGGTTATTAAAATATTCAAAAATTACGAACTTTGTAACGATCTGAAAATTATAATTTGGCACAATTTAAGGGCATAAATGAGCTTGAATTTAGCCTTGTTTAGAGCTTTGCTCTTTAATAGCCCAATCAATATGGACTTGCACAACTTCATCATGTAGGGCTCTATTTTGGGTCAAAGCTGTAATAATTTGGGCTGAATACGGTGCATTACCTAAGCCGATTGCAATATTGCGCATAAAGCTTTGAAAGCCTGTACGTCGGATGGGACTTCCTTCAGTACAGTTGAGGAAGGTTTGCTCATCCCATTGCCATAAATCTAATAAATTAATATTGTCTAAGCCATGACGTGGATTAAAGTCTTCAATTGAGGCTTTTTTGGCAAAACTGTTCCAAGGACAAATCAGTTGACAATCGTCACAGCCAAAAACACGGTTACCAATACCACGTCTTAACTCTTCAGGAATAATTCCCTTATATTCGATGGTTAAATAGGCGATACATCTGCGCGCATCCAGCATATACGGCTCAACGATCGCTTGTGTTGGGCAAATATCGATACAGGCTGAACATGAACCACAATGAGGCGTTGACGGTTCATCAAAGGGTAAATCAAGTGAAGTAAATAATTCACCTAAAACAAAAAAGGAACCCGATTTTTTATGAATCAATAAAGTATGTTTACCCGTCCATCCCATTCCTGCACTTTCTGCCAGTGATTTTTCAAATACTGGTGCCGAGTCCGCAAAGGGGCGAGATTCAAACGGACCAACTTTTTCTTTAATGAGGGTTGCCAAGGTTTTTAACCGACCACGCATGATTTTATGATAGTCACGTCCACGTGCATAACGGGCAATAATGGCTGAATTGGGTTCATCTGGGACATAACGTGGTTTTGGTGTTTCAACCAAATAGTTCATTCGTACACAGATGATACTTTTCGTGCCTGGAACCAATAGTGTGGGATCCGCTCTTTTTTCTAAATTTTCTTCTAAAAACTTCATATCGCCATGGTATCCGCGTTTTAAATATTCTTTAAATCGTGGTAATTCAGCTTGAGCATCAGGACGAGCAATGACACAATCAGCAAAGCCCAGTTGCAAAGCCTGTTGTTTGATCCAAGACTTTAGTTCTTGAAGATCAAGCTGTTGCAAGGGAATGGATTGCAAAGTTAAAGTTGCCGACATAATGAATCAATGCGCTATAAAATAGTGAGAAGAAAAGGACAGAATGATGCATCAGCAAGTTTATCACAGCCGTGAAATACAAGCATGGGAAGCGCGTTGGTTTGCTCAGCAAAATAGCACTTTTGGTTTAATGCAACAGGTGGCTTGGTCGATTGCGCAACACTTAAATATTTTGTTTCAACAAGCTTCTCCCTCAATTACTACTGTTGCGCTGTGGTGCGGTGCGGGAAATAATGCTGGTGATGGCTATTGTGTTGCTCATTATTTGCATCAATACGGTTATCAAGTCGAAATATTTGCAACTGAAGCAGGGCATTCTCAGCAGTTGAAGGCGGCAATTGAATTAGCACAGGCAGATCAACTCAAAATCCATCCACATTTTAATATCCAAAAGCGGTTTGATTGTCATATTGATGCATTGTTTGGTATTGGTTTAAATCGTGATTTGGATGATGCATTGCAAGCGATTATTCAACACTATAATACCCAATCAGGTTTAAAAGTAGCCATTGATATTCCGAGCGGTTTAAGTGCCAATACAGGACAACCTTTACCTGTGGCGGTAAAAGCAGATCAAACATTGACTGTTTTAGGCCTTAAAGCGGGTTTGTTTACAGGACAAGGTCGAGAATATACGGGGCAAATTGAGCTCATTTCAGTCGTCCCAGTAGACTCGCAATTAAAAGCAGTCGCACAGTTGTCACCCAAACAGATCCAATTGCCACAACGCCAAGCGTTTGGTCATAAAGGCAGCTATGGGCATGTTTTGGTAGTTGGTGGGCATGCAGAGATGGGGGGAGCAGTCATGTTAGCTGCTGAATCTGCATTTAGTGCGGGTGCAGGAAAGGTCACGATTGTATGCCATGCCAAACATCACACTGCAATTCTGGCACGCTCTCCTAATATCATGCTGAGAGATATCAATGCTTTAAATGATTTAGATATTCAAGATTTATTAAGCCATGTGGATGCTGTTAGTTTTGGCATGGGTTTAGGACGTGATGCTTGGGCAAAACAACAATTTTCAAAATGGTTTTCACCTATCCACTTAAACCCACCGCTACAAGTGGTTTTAGATGCTGATGCTTTATGGTTTTTAGCTGAACAAGCTGTTCAACTCAATCAACGAACTTACCTGACCCCTCATCCTGGTGAGGCTGCTAAATTATTAAATTGCTCAGTGGCAGAAATTGAACATGATCGTATTGCTGCGATTCAAAAACTTCAGCAAAAATATTCAGGCCAGTGGGTACTTAAAGGTTCTGGAAGTTTGATTTTAGAAAAACATCTATGGATCTGTACTGCGGGGAATGCAGGCATGGGCACTGGTGGAATGGGAGATGTTCTTGCAGGAATGATTGCTAGTTTAAAAGCACAGTTTGATGAAAATATTCATTTACATGAAATTGTCACCTTGCATGCTTTGGCAGGTGATAGGCTCGCAAAAAACGGTATGCGCGGTTTACAGGCACAGCAAATGCGTGATGCTGTCTACTATGTGGTCAATCATTGTGAGGAGTGAGTTTGCGATGAAAGCGGTTAAATTGTTAATTCGTGGTAAAGTTCAAGCTGTAGGTTACCGTCGGTGGTTTGAAAAAGAAGCTTTACAATTGGATTTAAAAGGTTATGTGAAAAACCTAACTACAGGAGAGGTTGAAGCTGTTGTGATCGGAGATGAACAAGCGATTTTAAGTTTGATTCGTCATTGCTATGTTGGTCCGTTACGTGCTGATGTGAGCAGTATTGAACAACAAAACCTTAATCATGGTTTAGACTATACTGATTTTAAGATGATTCGTTAAAGAGATTATTTAGAATAGCAACCACATACTGATATCAATCAATATTACATATGATGATCAACAAAATTTTATTAAGCTGTATTTTGATTTGCGGTATTCATACTGAGCTTGTCGCACAACCAGTAGATGCTGTGACAAATAAGAATAAGATTGCTTTAAAAAATTTGGACTTTAAAACTGTGATGAAGTCTTTTTATCAAAAACAGATCCAATATGTCAAAATCCCTCAATTAGATCAGAGTAACATACAGTATGTCGGGATTAAAAATCCCGAATATACCCATGTCTTTGATCGTGATGATGCTGTAATTGTATTTAGCCCTGCGAGTGCTTATCAAAATGCTCAAAATGAGTTGCGCTATCTTATAAGTACGACAGAAGTTTCGATAGATAAAAATAATGAACTACTAAACTTTTGTGGTGTATGCGCAACATTTACTAAAATCTACCTATTTAAGAAAAATGCTTTAGGTCAATTTGAGTTAGTGAGCCAGAGTCAGGATGAAAATAGTTGGATGAATGCAGATTTTAATTATTTGCCTTATCCGACTGAAAATATAGTTAAAAATATTCGAAAAATTGGTCCGAGAATAAAAGGCTATGTTGAAGAACAAGCCTATAGTCGACAAGGCTATTCAACGAGCACGCTCTATATCATCCCATTTGATGAAAACCCTGCAATGGTCAAATTGGAAGTTGCAGAAATTGGGAATGACAATGAAGTGACAGGAAGTGATAAAATCTACAATACACAAGCTGATTATCGTTTTTTAAGCACTGAGCATGAGGGTTTGTACGATATTGAAATTCACTATTCTGGTACGCAACAAATCTATGTTGGTGATATCGCTAAAATTGTGCCTATAAATGAAACCCATGTTTATCAGTATAATGAAAAACAGCAGAAGTATATTCGAGTGAAATTACATGATTGATAAATATTTAGTTGTTGGAATTGTATTTGCTGCGTGTTTGGTATTGATTATTTATACCCAACTCGATAGTGGAAAAAAAGAAGATAAGTCTTTGTCATTTAAAGCAAAGTTGCAAAAAGAATTTCCAAGTTATACCATTCTTGAACGGAATCAAAATTTCATAATATGTCGAGAAGGGAGTAATCCACGTATCCCTGAAGAGTTGGTGTTGATTCGTGTTGATTCTGAACAGAAGAAAAATTTAAGAACTTCTGGAAAAATGTTAATTGCAACCTATACGAAGCAGCCCAGTATTCGTGAGATTCGAAAAGATACTTTGCCTTATTTAACTTGAGATGGGCTGTACCATCTCAATAAATAAAAACGCTTTGAATTCACCTTTATGACTGATATAGCTTGGGCTTAGACATGGGTAGAGCGAGGCGTTTTGGTGGAGTATATAAATTAACGTCGACGACTACTATTGCGACTCCGCCCACGAGCCATACCGCCTAAAGCATTCAGTACAGCTAGTTTGCTCATACTGCCAGAAGCATGGGCATGGCAAATTGCTGCAGCGAGTGCATCGGCAGCATCTTGTTGGGGTTGGATTGATAAGTTGAGTAACTTCATCACCATCAACTGAACTTGTTCTTTGTCTGCAGCACCATAGCCCACAACAGATTGTTTAATTTGACGAGCTGTATATTCTGCAACTTGTAAGTCTAAATTGACCAATGCGGCAATTGCAGCACCACGCGCTTGCCCAAGTTTTAAAGCAGAATCAGGGTTTTGTGCCATAAATACTTGCTCTACAGCAGCTTCTGTAGGGCCATGAAACTGAACAATGCGTTCAACTCCAGCAAAAATTCGTTTGAGTCGCTCAGGCATTTCAGTTGTTTCAGTGCGAATTGTACCAGCATCAACAAAAGTAAGTTTTTGACCATCTTTTTCAATGATGCCATAACCTGTTAAGCGTGAACCGGGGTCAATTCCAATAATTAAAGGCATAATACTGCTTATCGTAAGTCTTGCTTCAATTATATGATTCTAAAAATGAATTGTAAGTAAAATTTTCACTTAGTTGTATAATCAAAGTACACATCAGTATTATTTCCTATAAGCACAGTGCGAGGGTGCTCATTATTTGTAAAACCTTAGTCAATAAATTGCACAAATATACAAAATCGCTGTTAGAACACAAAATTACCCTTTAAAATTTTTTAACTGCCCATATAAATGATAGAAGCAACGAAATTCATTGTTTTTATATGTGAATTTTCAAGCTCACTTTTAATTTATCTTTGAGATGCCTTGTTTCGATGAAACTTTTTCCTATTATTTTAATTGGTACGATTCTTGAAATTGCTGTATGGATTGGTGTAGCCCAGTTCATTAGCGGTTGGTACGTATTTTTCTGGTTTATCATTGCTTTTGTAATTGGTTTAAACTTGTTGCGCTCAAGTACCGCAACAATTATGCCGCAATTACAACAAATGCAAATGACAGGAATGATGGGGAATGATCCTGCAATTGCCAAAAAAATGGCGACAGCATTTGCGGGTATTTTGTTGATGATTCCAGGTTTAATCACCGATGTCTTGGCGCTACTGGTTATTCTTCCACCTGTACAGAATGCAATTAAAAATGCAGGTATGAAATATATGGCGAAAAAGCAACAAGCCATGATGAACAATATGATGGGTGGAATGGGGGACATGGGTGGTGCTCAAGGTCAAAACCCATTTGCAGATTTGATGCGTCAAATGCAGGATATGCAAAACCAGCAATCTGGGCAACATCGTGATTCAACCATTATTGATGGTGAAGCGCATGAAGTTGAACCGCAGCATAAACAAATTGAATTGAAAGATATAAATAAAAAGTAAAATACAGTCTACGATGTTGAATAGAACGCTGAATCAATGATTCGGCTTTTTTATGCCTGAAATCATAGGGTCTGTGGACAATTCGTCTACGTTTGCGACTATGAGTGTTTTTTAGGCGATACTAGGCACGAAATACGAAATTTAGTCATTCTAAATGATAAGAAACGTCGTTTCGCAAGGTAACGACGTAGAGGCAAAAAACACGCTAGTCCCCGCTGCGCCTTGCGCTGCAAACAAAGCCGTGCTTTGTTCTTGCTCAGGGTTGTGGCTAAAATTATCTCAGCCTTCGTTATGAAACTCGAAAATAGTCTCGCTATTCTCTTCATGCTTTACGACGTATACGTCTCATGCTCAATTTTAACCTACAACGCAAGCCATTTATGAAATGTCAACAAACCCTAAAGCAAGCATAATTTCTTAAACATATTTTTGATCAAACGATATAATCACTGAGTCACAATTTCTAAGATTTTATTATGTCGATGTTATTGACTATTTGTGCACTACACTTTGTTGCACAGTTGAGTCCTGGTCCAGATGTATTACTTGTCGCTAAAAGCTCAGCATCGACAACACGTGCCAATACTTTAAAAATCATTCTAGGCATCTCTGCCGGTGTGGTGGTATGGGTTGCTTTAACTTTGCTTGGTTTTACGGTTTTATTGGAACAATGGCCGTGGATTCAACAGGTCTTGATGCTGATCGGAGGCCTGTTCCTTGCCAAAATGGGCTATGCAATGTTGAGAGGCGGCATTGCAACACTTAAACAAAATACCAATTTAGATGGCGTGATCGAGCAACCCCCTAAAAACTATTTTCTATTAGGGCTTTATACCAATTTAGCTAATCCTAAGATTGTGATTTATTTCAGTAGTGTTTTTTCATTGGCATTGAGTTCAACAGCAGGTGCAGATTTAAAACCGCAATTGGCAGTGATTATTCCCATTCAAACATTTTTAGTTTTCAGCCTATTGATGATGATCATGTCAATTCCTAAAATTAAGCGCATTTATCAAAAATCTGGAAGTTATATCGATATTGTTTCAGGAAGCTTTTTCTTATTATTTGCTATTTTCCTGTGGGTCGATGTTTTGAAAATGTTTTAATGGTCAGGATGTGGTTGAGATTTTAAAAGCTGTTCTTGTGACGGTTGATCATTGCGACTGTGGTTCGGATCTTGAGTGGTATACCGATGCGGATCTAAGGTTTTCATATTATTCTCAGATTGCGTGTATTTACGACTGCGATTTGCACGTTCTCTTAATCCGCCTTTTTTAATCAGCTGTACCAAAATAATCTCCAAAACAATTTCTTTCACTTCGTAGATTATAGCCTGAATCAGTGTGATACAGAATATTGAATGAATGATCCACAATTAGATAGTATTGATTTATAATCATTTATTTTTATTATGTAAATTTAAGTTGTTGAATTTATATAAGAATATATTGAAACAAATTTGTCTTGTCAAAAGATGCGAATCATGTACACTAAAAAAAGAAACAGATTTTTTGCATTACATATATGGATATAATTGTAGTGTAATAATTAAAAACAATAATAGTGCCTAAAAGGAGATCTGAATATGATTCTACAATATCATTGTGCTTGTTGTGATGAAGCGGTCAGTTCAACACAAAAAGTTTGTCCAAAATGTGGCTCTCAACATATTAAAAGCCCATATGGATTATGGACGTTTTGTCTTGTTGCTTGTTTGATTGCAGCAGTAACGTTTAAAGTGGGACATATTTATTTGCAAAATCACAATACAGAAACCCCAGCACAAGTTTCTTTATTAAGTGTGTTACAGCCAGATTCTAAATCAGATGGTCAATAATTCATGTACGTGTAGATGGTAGGTTTAATTGTATAAAGGTTTGATTTTTTAAAAAACAATAAAATTAGATCATGCTAATGATTAAAATAAACAAACCATTAGAGCTGTTTTAAGTTATAAATATCGATAGGATATTTAACATATAGAAATTCAGTGGTGTAGAGGAGGAAAAATTTTGAGGTATTCATCCCGATAACATTAATTCAATAAAAAAGCTCGCATTTGCGAGCTTTTTTAGATTTAGATCTTAGGCTAGAATTACAAATTTGCAGAAGCTTTAAGCGCTTCAACTTTATCTGTCTTTTCCCAAGTAAATGCAGTATCTGAACCTTCTCGACCAAAATGGCCATAAGCAGCGGTTTGCTTATACATTGGTTGAATCAAGTCAAGCATACGTGTGATACCGTATGGACGTAAGTCAAAATGCTCACGAACCAATTGGATAATCAATTCATCAGATACTTTACCGGTATTAAATGTGTTGATCGAAATGGAAGTCGGCTCAGCAACACCAATTGCATAAGACACTTGAATTTCACATTTATCCGCTAAACCTGCTGCAACAATATTTTTTGCAACATAACGGCCTGCATACGCTGCAGAACGGTCAACTTTTGATGGGTCTTTACCCGAGAAAGCACCGCCACCATGACGCGCCATACCACCGTAAGTATCTACAATGATTTTACGACCGGTTAAACCACAGTCTCCCACTGGACCACCAATCACAAATAACCCTGTTGGGTTGATGTGAAATTTAGTACCTGCATGGAACATTTCAGCAGGGATAATTTTTTTCACGATTTCTTCAATCACAGCTTCTTTAAGATTGGCTTGCGAAATTTCAGGATCGTGCTGAGTTGAAAGAACAACTGCATCTAAGCGAACAGGTTTGCCATTTTCGTAGGCAAATGTTACTTGGCTCTTTGCATCGGGGCGTAACCACGGTAGTGCGCCGTTACGACGTAATTCAGCTTGTTTTTCCATTAAGCGATGTGCATATGAAATCGGTGCTGGCATTAACACATCAGTTTCACGGCTTGCATAACCAAACATTAAACCTTGGTCACCAGCACCTTGGTCTTCTGGTTTCTGACGGTCTACACCTTGTGCAATTTCAGGTGATTGTTTACCCACCATGTTAATCACAGCACAAGTTGAACCATCAAAACCTAAATCGGTATGGTGATAGCCAATTCCATTTACGGTATTGCGGACAATAGTTTCAAAATCGACATTTGCAGTCGTTGTAATTTCACCTGCAAGAACGACTGCACCAGTTTTTACTAATGTTTCGCATGCAACCCTAGCGTATGGGTCTTCTTTTAAGATTGCATCCAAGATAGCGTCACTGATTTGGTCAGCCATTTTATCTGGATGGCCTTCGCTCACAGATTCCGAAGTAAAAACAGCATACTCGCGCATGAAAGTCCTATCACAGTAATTTATAAAGACGCAATATGTTACATCGACTTCAGCCTGAGGACTAGCATTACCTGACTAAAATGCATGAATTAAATTCATTTTCATGTGTTTTTAATTGATATGCTCATGAGTAAAATTGATAAAAGATTGCGATTGGGTATTGTTTCTGGGCAAATCACCAAAAGTGTGGCAGTTTGAATTCAAGTTATCATGATTTTTTATCGCGTGAAACGCTTTAGCGAGATCTTGTTCTATTGAATAATGATCAGCATGAAATTTTCAAAATTTAGACTGAATTGGATGGTGAAAGAATGTCCGAATGTAACTGCATCGCTTAAACATAATCAAATTTGTTTTGCTGATGTTGATATGTTCGATGTGAATAAGAAAAAAGACCGTTTTTAACGTTGATTTAAGACTATTCAGTATATTTTTTAATTAATTTGCAACCTAAGCGGATAAATATAGACTTAAGTCTTTACCCTGATCGCTTTTTTTAAGACAATACATCCCAGTTTTTGAATTTTCTATTCATCTTCCTATATTTTAATTTATTGGACTCTGATTTATGACAACCCCGCTGAATGAACGTCGTATAGCTAACGCAATTCGTGTATTGGCTATGGATGCTGTGCAAAAAGCTAATTCTGGACATCCAGGTGCTCCAATGGGGATGGCAGATATCGCTGATGTCGTATGGCGTGAATTTTTAAACCATAATCCAAGCAACCCACAATGGGCAAACCGCGACCGTTTTGTATTGTCAAATGGTCATGGTTCAATGTTGCAATATGCTTTGCTTCATTTAACGGGTTATGATCTTTCTATTGAAGATATTAAACAATTCCGCCAGTTACATTCTAAAACTCCTGGTCACCCAGAATTAGGTTATGCACCAGGGATTGAAACGACAACAGGTCCACTTGGTCAAGGTGTTGCCAATGCTGTAGGTTTTGCACTTGCTGAGAAAACTTTAGCAGCACAATTTAATAAAGAAGATATTCAAGTTGTAGATCACTTCACTTACTGTTTCTTGGGTGATGGTTGCTTAATGGAAGGTATTTCCCATGAAGCATGTTCACTTGCTGGAACATTAGGTCTTGGAAAACTCGTTGTTTATTATGATGACAACGGTATTTCTATTGATGGTGAAGTAGAAGGCTGGTTCTCTGATGATACAGAAGAACGCTTTAAAGCTTATGGTTGGCAAGTACTTCGTGCAGACGGTCATGATGCAGATGCAATTCGAGCTGCAACAGTTGCTGCGCGTGCAGAAAGCTCGAAACCAACGTTGATTATCTGTAAAACGATTATTGGTTTAGGTTCGCCAAACAAACAAGGTAAAGAAGATTGCCACGGTGCGCCACTAGGTAATGATGAAATTACATTAACTCGTGAAGCATTGGGCTGGAAAGAAGAGCCGTTTGTTATTCCTGCCGATGTTTATACAGCTTGGGATGCAAAAGCAAAGGGTTCAGCCTTAGAAGCTGCTTGGAATGACGTTTTTGCAACCTATGCTGCAAAATACCCAACAGAAGCGGCTGAGTTAAAACGCCGTGTCAATGGTGACTTGCCAGCAGAATTTTTGGCACAAGCGGATGCTTATATTGCTGAAGTGAATGCAAAAGGTGAAACCATTGCAACACGTAAAGCAAGCCAAAATGCGATTCAAGCATTTGCCCCTTTACTACCTGAAATCTTAGGTGGTTCTGCTGACTTGGCTGGTTCAAACCTTACACTTTGGAAAGGCGCGAAAGGGGTTGAGTCTGATCCTGCGGGTAACTATGTACATTATGGTGTGCGTGAGTTTGGTATGACTGCAATTGCCAATGGTGTAGCATTGCATGGTGGTTTCATTCCTTATGTAGCTACATTCCTTATGTTTATGGAATATGCTCGTAATGCAGTTCGTATGTCTGCATTGATGAAACAACGTGTGATCCATGTTTATACCCATGATTCGATTGGTCTAGGTGAAGACGGTCCAACACATCAACCTGTTGAGCAAATTGCATCTTTACGTGGTACACCAAATTTAAATACGTGGCGTCCATGCGACACAGTTGAAGCGTCTATTTCTTGGAAATCTGCTTTAACACGTAACGAAGGCCCTACAGCGTTAATTTTCTCTCGTCAAAACTTACCATTCCAAACACGTACTCAAGCTCAGATTGAGAATGTTGTGAAAGGTGGTTATGTATTGGCTGAAGAAAAAGGTGAATTAAAAGCGATCATCATTGCGACCGGTTCAGAAGTTTCATTGGCGATGGAAGCATATGCACAACTTGAGGGTGTGCGTGTGGTGTCTATGCCATGTGCGGAAGAATTTGTTAAGCAAGATGTTGCATATCGTGAAGCGGTATTACCATCAAATATCCGTGCACGTGTTGCAGTTGAAGCTGGACATGTAGATTACTGGTGGAAATTTGTAGGTTTAGACGGCAAAGTCATTGGTATGTCAACTTACGGTGAGTCTGCACCAGCCAAAGATTTGTTCCAATTCTTTGGTATTACCACTGAAGCAGTTGTTGGCGCTGTAAAAGAATTGACAGCTTAATTCTTACATTGTTTAAATATAAAACGCCCCAACAGGGGCGTTTTTTTACCTTTGTTAAATCTTTTAAAATAACAGACAATGGCTTTTTTTCCTTAAAACTGAATTATTAATTCTAGGGTAACAAGCTGGCAACTTTTTAAAAGCGAAATGGCAGCGTAACAGCAACAGTTAGAATAAAACCCCATCCACCTAAATCGAAAACTTTTGATACTGCAAAAGATGCAAAAGCTTGGGTAAATACATTAATCTCCACTCCATCTACAAAAACAAATGATTTAGCTTGGATAGTCGAAGCCAAAAAACATTTAGGTTTAAAAGAAAATACAAGCAAAACGGCTCATAATCCGACAGTTTTAAAATGGCTTAAATCACTTGGTGTCTGGTGGCAAGAAGATGAAACACCATGGTGCGGTACATTCGTGGTGTGGTGTCTAAAATCTGCAGATGTGGCTTATCCAAAAACACTTGTATCATGCACTTGATTATGCGAACTATCGATCTAAACTTACTATAGCTGCTTATGGCTGTGTAGCAATCAAAACTCGCAGTGGAGGGGGCCATGTCTTTTTTGTAGCTGGATGGGAGAGTAAGTCAGGTAAGTTGGTTTGGATTGGTGGAAATCAATCAAATATGGTTTGTTATGCGTTATACATTGAATCTGATTTTCAGGAATTTCGCTGGTATGGTAAAACGAATAGACCGGCTGAGTCGCGGTATAAGTTGCCAGTGTTGAATGGGGTTACTTCTACGAAGGTGACGGAATCGTAAAGGCAAATGCCCTCAATTGAGGACTTCTGTTTCATAAAGTAGGTTTAGGGGGAAGTGTATTTGGTATTAATTTTGCAGATTGAGCTGATACAAGTTCACATGCTTTATTACCAGAGTGCCCCCATTTTGTTACTTTACCCATTTCAATTAAAAATTTTGCTTCACAATAACTATCTTTTCTTGAATTATAAATATTGTATGACACAATTCGTGAATTACTGGAAAGGGTGTAACTACCATCTGGAACATCCCACTGACTGATAAGATCTTGTTCAGCAATTCCAACTTTATTATGCATTCTATCGTTAATTACTTCCCATCGTTCACTCCCAATCTGTTTCTCACCATTTGGCAATACAAAGTGTGTGTATCCTGATAAAACCAAGATCAAAGCAGTTAAACAAAATATTTTTTCATAATTAGCTCTCATTTTTGCATAAAATTATTTGTATGTTAATAACTCAATATTAGTAATTCATAGTTAAAATTAAATGCTGTACTACTATTTACTATTACGAACAGCCCTAGAAAGGCCAAGATATTCTGTTTAATTAATAGTAGGAGCTAAAAAACCAATTTTAAATTCTACGTGCCATGCTTTGTATTTGTAATCTATAGGTTTCCAAGGATATGATGTATTAGACCAATATTCGCCATTAGGTGGAGTATTAGGAAAAATATTAGTATCTAAAGTAGGACGGTTGGGGCCATCAGCACAGTTTTTAGGTACCTTTTGTCCAGAAGGCAATTTCTTCATTTCAAGTTCATGATCTTTTCCATATTTTCTTCGTTCTTGTTCTGGCAATTGTATTTGCCCTATTTTTCTCCAACCATTACTACATTTACGAATTGTTACTAGTTCTTTTATTTTGGGTATGCGCCAGTTATTTTTATCTGCAAAGCCTCCATTGTTATTTATTTGATTAAAGGTGATTTTGAGCTTCTTCCCAACTTTTGAATTTTAAGGGTTCACCTGCACAAGTAGAGCCTGTCCATGTTTGCCCAATTGAACAGCGCATCCATACTAAACCTGTTGCATGATCACGCCATTGTCCTGATTGTATTAATTGTTCATCGGTTTCTGCATAAACACCCATAGAGTTCGCTGAAAAAATGCTGGAATGAACTCTTTAATTTGCATAAGAACAACCTTAGATTGGTTAAATAGTTTCATGTTCTTTTATTTAATGTTCAAGGAATAATTCTCTTTAATTTACATTCACCACTATTCGAAGTAAATGTAGATAAGACATAAAACCCTATTAAAGTTCATTAAGATTCTCAGTGATAAAAAATTTAATTTTTTGTTCTTAAAAAAGTAGACCTTAAGTAGCAATTCGAGAGAATATCTTTGAATTCACTAATATCAACAGTAAAAAAGCAGTGGATGCAGAAAAATTGATTAAAGCATGGCCCTCTAAGTGAGGGCAGATTCGGAAAACGGTCATTATTTTAAATGATTCATGATATTTAATCAGTTTAAGAAATTTGCTTCAAGACCACCCCTTTTGACGATTACGAACATAAGGAAGAAGTGAAGCTAATGCCAATACTGCCAGCACTGCACCAATCCATAAGCCTGAACGTAGACCGTAACCATTCGTAATTGCTAGACCTCCAATATACGAACCGCCACCTAAACCTATATTAATCACGGAGGTGTGGACTGCATTGACCATAGGACCTGGATGCGCAACACTGACAATTCTTGCCATCATTGCTGGATTCATTGGAACACCAGATAATCCAATTAAAATTATTGTGATAATTGCTACGGTTTTATATTCGGCAAATATTGCAAAAGCGAATAAGGAGATACTTAATACGGTTAATCCGATAAGCATGATTTTTAGGCTGTGGTCATGTGCTAAACGACCAGTAATAGTATTTCCCACAATATTAGAAAAACCAAATGCCATTAAAATAAATGGAATAACTTGCATGCTAAATCCAGTGATATCGACTAAAACAGGAACGAAATAACTAAATGCAGCAAAGCTTGCCCCAAGAATTAAGCAACTTGTTGCACATGCTTTCCAGTAAGCTTTATTTTTAAAGGCTTTAATCTCTTCTTCCATTCTGAGTTGCCCACTGCTTTTCACTTCGGGTAAAAGACGTAATAGAGCAATCAGACAAATGAATACCAATACTGCTACTAAACCAAAAGTTACACGCCAGCCCCACTGTTGGTCGATCATAGTCGCAAGTGGGACACCAAATACATTGGAAATCATAAAACCACCAATAACAATAGCTGCTGCTCGTGGGCGATTATGAATAGGAACCATGGCCATACTTGTGGCAAGTGAAAGACTTAAACAACCTGCACATAAGACGCCAGTGATAAAACGGATTGCAATCAGAATATCATGGCTAGAGATAAAGGCACTTAGGCCTTGGATCACTACATAGAGTGCAAAAAGAATCAGTAAGACTTTACGATATTGAACTTTATATTTGAGGAAGAAAAAGGTGAGTACAGGTCCACCTAACATGACACCAAAGGCATAATATGAAATTAAATGTCCAACCTCACCTACACTGATTCCAAAGGCTTGGGATAAAGTGGCGGTCATACCAGCGACCATCAATTCTGCTGTACCAATTGAAAAAATCGCTAGACCTAATATATATACTGCTAATGGCATTTTTTGAATAAATTCCTATTTCTTGAACGTTCATTACAAAATGAAAGGGTTTAGTATCTTTAGCACTAAGTATGCGGTTATAAATTAGCTAAGAGACCATTAACTACATCTTTCAGAAAGCTTTTATCTGAAATATTTTTGTTCAGTACACGCAAACCGTAGTAGCCAGCTAAAAATCCTCGAGCCATTTCAAGGGCAGAGGCTTTGCTACTGAATTCTCCACTTGCTTGTCCTTCGACAAATACTGTGAAGAGAGAGTTCTCTAGGCGCTGTCGATATTCTAGATTCAAGCTGGAAACAACCTGATCTTTATCACCCATTTCTAAAGCAGAGAATAAGACCATGGCTTCGTGCTGTTCTGACTGTGAAAGATCCTCAGCAATCCCCCAAAGTAAAAGGGATCGTAATCTTTCTTTGAACAGTCCTGATTGTGTGAGAATGGATAATTGAGCAGCCATGGTTTGTTCATGGCTATGCAACAAAGCTTGTTCATATAAAGCTTGTTTGCTACCAAAGGCGTTATATAAACTTCCGCGCCCTAATCCAGTAACATCACATAAATTTTGTGCAGAAGTACCTGCATAGCCATTGCTACTAAATACAGTTATAGCAGCATCAATGATTTCTTTATCTTCAAACTGTCTTGGACGGCCTGGATAATTGGATTTGTCATCACTCATGGGTGAGCCTGAGTGGGAGTGAACTATGAGGAATACTAGATATTATGGAACGAGTTGTCAAATATTAAATTAAATTTTAAAAGTAATAGATTACTTATAGATGGCTTTGTTGCTCAAAGGGGTTGGTAAGGTCTGATTCAGTAATATAATTTCCGAATGAATAAGTCTGCACCTAAAACCTATCGTACAACGAATTGGTCTTCTTACAACCAAGCTTTGGTGAATCGAGGGAATCTCTCGAACTGGTTTGATCCTACTACCCAATGGTATGCGCCATTAAAAAGCAAACAAGGATGAAATCAAACCCACTCCGATACAGCAATTCAATGCTGTTTGATGATCAAATTTCTATTTCGTTTAACTTTACGAATGGCCTTGGGATTTATTTAAAACCTCATTCAAAGTTGTGGTTTAGATTGGGCTGCACCAGATTACTCAACTCTTTGCAGAAGACAAAAGCATAGTGATTTGCGATTGGCTATCAAAAAAGCAGTAATGGATTACATCTACTTGTAGATTCTACTGGTTTAAAGTTTTTAGGTGAAGGTGAATGGAAAAGGAAGAAATACCAACCCGATTATCGTCGCCAATGGCGTAAATTACACATAGAGTTAGATGCCAAAATCCTGCAAAGACGTGCAGTTCAGCTCACAACGAACAATCTCAGTGATTCACAGGTAGTCGGTGATTTACTTCATCAAATTTCACAAGAAGAACAAATAGACTCAATCTATGCCGATGGTGCTTATGACACTAAGATTTGCCGTCAATTGATTGCATCTAGAAAAGCTCATGTCGTTATTCCACCAAGAAAGAATGCGAAGCTGTGGAAAGATATAAAAACTCATTCACTAGAAAGAAATGAACGATTAAGCATTTGGGCAGGACGATATGGAAAAATTGGGTAGGCTATCATCGAAGAAGTTTAGTGGAAACTAAGATGCACTGCATCAAACTATTAGGAGATAAACTGACTGCTGGGAACTTACAAAGCCAAGTAAATGAGATTCACGCACGCGTAGCAGTGCTCAATAAATTTAATGAATTAGGTCGTCCATATACTAGAGTTGTGACTTAAATTTGTGTCACTTAGGAAAACTCTAGTTTTTAAGACTATATGCAACAAAGCCGCTAAAACTATAAAAAGATCAATGGAGTTGTTACAAGCAAAAGCATGGCAATATGAATTAAATGATAACCAAATAAATTAAAGTCTTAACACGCTCATCGAAATGTGAGGTTTTTTCTTAAAAAATGTAAGGAATAGATGCTATTTACGCTTAACCAGAAGTATTATGGCACAAAGAACTTAGATCAATTTTTGATATTGGAGTTTTTTTATTTCTGCTTCTCATTTATTATAATGTTGTACAAAACCAATGCTTTTAAATTTTTAATCTATTTTTTGACAAGTTCAGCAATACTCAATAATGTAATTTTTTATTTATATATTAGTTTAAAAGTAATAATTGTTTATCCTTAATCAGATTGAACTTATAATTTTGCTTTATTTTTTTAGGATCAAAAGTGAAAATTTATAAGGGATTTCTTAATCTCATTGGTTGCACATGTTTAATCATCAGCTCTTCAGTGATAGCAAAAACAAGCATTAGTGTTTTTTCACCTAAAAAAGGTGTGATTTGTGATAAATATATTTGTGCTGATAAGAAAGGTGTATCAAAATCCCTTACGGCCAAATATTTAGGGACTAAGAAAGCGAGTAAAGCTTTTTCACAAAGCAATTTTGACACATCAGCATTTACACTTTCTAATGGGGTATTTTGTGATACAAATACAAAAAGATGTCATGTAGATCGATATTTTGAGAACGGACATAGAAGTAAAGTTGATAAAAGCATGACTGATAAGCTTTTTAATTATAAATAGTTCTTTGTCATAAATAACTTAAAGAGCTCGTCTAAAGGTGAGCTCTTTTATGATCGAAATGTGGAAATTAACCAATATAATATTCTTAGCAAAAAAGAAAACCATAAAATAAACCAAGAACAAGGGCGTTACAAAAGGCAAAGCAAATTTAATTTGAAGTTAATGGGCACAAATTGGAACAGATGAAATTTTCTGATTAAAAAGAACCCAATATATAGAAATTATTTTGAGTGAACATAAAATTTTAAAAGAAATAATCATTGAAATTTGTATATTCCCATGATTATGAAATCAATTATTCAATAAATTTTTGTTATCTGATATGAAACAAAATAAGAATGATTATCTACATCAAATTAGATATGATAAGGGCAACTATTAATTTATCAATATAGATGAAATTACAAAAGACAATTGTAGAAATTTTATAACTTTAAAAGACTATGGATTGCATATTTCAAAGATTGTATTTAAGAGTTGAATAAATAATACATGTAAGATTTTTATAATTATAAAACTGTTGATTACAGTTAATAAAGTATCAGAAAAATCATTATGAATTACATTAGTCGTCATAATTGATATAAATAAGACCAAAATTAAAACATAGAATTTGCTATTAAGATATTGATTTGTCATGAAAAACTCATTCTTTAATTGTTATATTGTAACATTTATCTCTAGAGACTTGTATATTAGATATGTCATGAAATGAAAAGAATTATTTATTTGTAGAAATAATAAAGCAAAAATAATCGTAAGTGTAAGTTAATTAATGAAATTTTAACATTAAATTTTAATAACTATAAGCATTTATGAAGAACTTTTATAAATAAAATTAATATATATATAAGAAAACTTGATTATTTTTGTTTTGGGTGTACAATAAACTTAACTAGAAAAAGTCATGTTTGGTAAATCTTCTCTAAGTACCGCAGTATTAGTCATAATCCTTCGTTTTTTTCAGATTTTAAGCTCCATTCTTTATTATTTCGATGTTACAGAATAGTCAATAAAATGGCTAAATTTTTAAAAAATAGGATTTATTATGTCTAATTCAAATGTTATGAAAGGTACTGTTAAGTGGTTTAATGAAGCCAAGGGTTTTGGTTTTATTCAGCCAGAATCAGGTCCAGATGTTTTTGCTCACTTTAGCGAAATCGCTAGCTCTGGCTTCAAAACTCTTGCTGAAGGTCAACCCGTTGAATTCAGTATTGCACAAGGTCAAAAAGGCCCAAATGCTATAAATATTGTTGCTGTATAAGTAATTGTAAATAGTAAAAAGAAAAGCACTAATTAGTGCTTTTTATTTTCTCTTAAAATTAATTTTAAGATTGTTAATAAGTTTAAATTTAGGATGTAAATTGTTAAAAATAAATGATTTAATTGCAAAATCTAAAAATGGTACAGAAATTCTTGTGTCTTTGATTCCTCTAAATAAAATACAAAACACACGTGAAGGCTTTAAAACAGTAGAGGTTGGAAAAAGAGTTCTTCTTTCCTCTGGAATTGAAGTTGATTTGAATTTAGATGGACGGACCTTCTATGCCTCTTTAAATCAACTATTTAAATTAAATGATAGAGTTATTTAAAAAACTCAATTAGTTACTGAAAACTTAGGTGGATTCTTCATTTCTGCCAAAATTTTATTAGGATATCGTAATGCTTAAACATAGTATCAGTGTTAAAGACCAGTTTGGAATTAAATATCTCATTCAGGCAACCGTGGATAATTATTTCGCTAATACCCAATGTTTTTCAAATTTAAAATACATTACAGTTGAAGGCGAAGACATACGACCGAGTTTTGAAATGTTTTTTCAAAGTAAGCTCACTGGTAAAATTTTTAAAATTGATAAAATCTCTTAGTTATAATGAATTTAGTGTTTTAAAGGGGATGAAGAGCAAATACCTTAATTAAAGTGGAAGCAGGTATTTACATCGCTTATTTCAACTTGCATTTTAAAAATATTAGTGTATTTATAACGTATTCAAATTTATTTGAAATTTGTTATTTCCGTGAAAGTGCAACAAAATTGCAACATTCTAAATTATTTAATTGATTTATAAGCAAATTATTTGCCCCAATTGGGGCGGTTTTATTTTGTGAACTTGGTTTGTAAATTAACTAAATTTTAGTAGCAGTTTTTTGCAATAGGTATATAGTTGTGCCATTCATTGGGTATTCATGAAACATGGTGATACATATCCCATAAGTGAGGAAAATATGAGCCTTTATGAACAAATTAGTGATGAAATTACCTTGATGGATGCAGGTGAGCAAAAGTGGATTGGGCAGGATTTGCCGCTTGAATCTATGGTTGCTGTTGAGTTACTGCTACAAGATTTTCAAGAAGATAAGTTGATTAAGATCCGCCGTAAAAACCATGAAAAGCACTCTGGTTTAAAACAGGTTGATCGTGTCTTGGTTGAGAAGTTATAAGTTTAAAAGCCCCGTAAGGGGCTTTGATATTTTAGAAATATTTTGCAGAACAATCGTACAAAAACTGACTCAAGTAAATTAGTTATAAATAAAACTTTGATAATTCAAATGATATTAACCTAGAAAATTTAAGATAAACGATCCATCATATTTTTAATACGTTTTTCAGCATCGCCAAATGAAATATCATGATAAAAATCATCTACAAATGGATGTTCCTTAGCGAGATATGGAATCAAAATAGTTCTTAAATTTCCAGTTTGGGTATGAACAGACATCAGTGTCGAAGAATCACCAAATTTATATTCAGAAAGAAAATTACACAGCGACCAAAAAAGTGATTTCATGATTTTCTTTATTAAAATGATCTTAATAATCTTGAAAACTTTTTTCACCTACAAATACCCATAAGCCAAATTCGAGCTCACAACAACGAATAATAACTTTTTTTAAATACAAGGTATAAAATGGTTAACTTGATCATGGTGTGTAATCACACAAAAGTCATTATGGATAACAGCTAGATTACTTTTAGCTTCCTCTGAAAGAATTGCAAAATAATTGGGATTAGAAAAACAAAGTGTAGGCCATACGGATTGATGTAATTGCCAACATTTTTGACAGGACGTTTTGTATCATATTTTTACGCTACTATTATGAATATGTGCTTGTCCTATGCTTAGCATTTAGCATTCAATTCCCAACTCTGTTTGAATTTGAATATTTGAAGTCAATAATTTATGAACAGGACAACTTTCTGTAACTTTAAGCAGGCGTTTATGTTGCTACTCGGTGAAATCACCTTTAAGAAAAATTTTCCTTGAAATATTATTCTCAACTACTTCAGGGTTTAAAGCTCAATCTAATTGTACATGTTCAATTTTAGCCCTTTATGATTTGAATACATTTCTAAGTTGCTCACAGTACAAGCAGATTATGTAGATAATAGAAATTAAATCGGATTCTGTGCTGTATCTTGAACACCCTTATCGCTAGGTTTATCGGCATACCATGTATGTCCTTGGGGATGGGTGAGTGTCACACGATAAGGTGTCTGTGTACTTTCTACTTGAGCAAGATTTGCCATAAAATGTTCATCAGATAAAAATAGACCAGTATCATCAATATAAAATTTTCGGAAAAGTTTTCAGTTTAATTTATTGCTTTATAAATTTTAGATTTGAATGTGACCTATAGTCAATGTTTTTCTTAATTACTTTTTAAAAAATAAATAATTATAAAACAAAGTCTTGTTTTGTTTTTTTAGGGTTGGATTAAGTTTTTAAAATGGTCATTATAGAATCGTTGCATATATGCAACATATCGTATTATCAATAACAGTGAATTTATACGGGAAGTGTATACACTAATATCCATTCGATAGCGAGAATATAAAGATGAACTTTAAAGCATTAACATTGGGTTTGGCCGTAGCATCAGTTACAACTTTCAGTATGGCAAAGCCTGTAGATTACAAAATTGATCCAACACATACTGCAACAGTATTTACTTGGAATCATTTCGGTTTTTCAACACCTTCAGCAAACTTCAGTGACATTCAAGGTACGATCTCTGTTGATAATGCAAAACCAGCAGACTCATCTGTCAATGTAACTATTCCATTAGCTAGTTTAAATACCAATGTAGCAGCATTAGACGAACATTTAAAAAAGGCAGATTTCTTTGATGCTGAAAAGTATCCAAATATCACTTTTAAAAGTACTAAAGTTCAAGCTTTAGGTAAAAATAAATACAAAATCACAGGTAATTTAACTGTGAAAGATGTGACTAAACCAGTTATTTTAGATGCTGTTTTAAACAAACAAGGTGAACATCCAATGACTAAAGCGCAGTCAATTGGTTTCAATGCAACGACATCATTTGACCGTTCAGCATTTGGTGTTGGAGCATACGTGCCAAATGTAGGTGATAAAATTACTGTAAATATTACAACAGAAGCGTCTGTAGCAAAGTAATATTTAAATAGATCAAAGGCTTATAAGGTGGATATAACTTGCTTTATAGGCCTTTTTTATCGCCTAGATAAAAGTTGCATCAATCTAATCAGTACGGATATCTAAATATTCAATATAACCAGTACCTTCAACTGGACTCCCTTTGAATGTACCTTTGTATTGATAGCTTCCCGCATAGCCTCCAGCCATGCCATATTGAAAATCTGCATTTGTTAGACCATCAATACGTATTAACGAATTTCCATTATTATCATTCACGCACCATGAGAAAGTACGAGGTAAACGCATTGATAAACCATTCGGTGTTATAACACGTTGAGCTTGAAATGCATGGACATTAAAATTAAATCCATTTGAATGAATACTGCCATGATCATCTGTAGAACGAATATATACTCGACGTTGCAATACAAGATTTAATGGGCCAAGAACTTCGACAAGTAGGACTTGAGTTTTCTCATCGATATTTAAAATATGATAAGTAAAATAATTGATATATAAATTTACATCTACTGCACGAGCATATTCATAAGTACAAAGTCCTTGAACTGAGGTTTTCTTACCTTGATATTCAAGAAATCCTTCATATGTACATAATAATGCCCAGTGATCATATAAACCTAATGACATTTGTGCAAAATGTGCAATTTTATCAGTCGCACGAATCTTTAAATCAAAATTGAAATCATGACCTTCACGATGCGCATGAAAATTTGGATATGTGCCTTTTAATAACAAGTCATTCCCAAATTTTAAGGATGAACCATTACTTTCCAATTTACAGTCATTTTCTACACTATAGCCATTAAAGTGTTTGTCTGTACCCACTGCTGTGCCTATTAATACATTTGCTGTATCAAGCGCAGTGGTTTGGATCAAATGTTGATTTCTAAAAATTTTTACACGTGGTTGACCAACCACAATTAAAAGATTCAAAAAATTAAATGGTGCATTAAGATTCGGAATTATAACCCCATAATGAACGCAAGAATATTTTCCTCGTGGTGTATGCGTTGGCGTATTCACCTCAAAAGGTTTTCCGTTGATTGTCTCTGAACAATCGATAAAATTATGTAAAAACTTTGGCGCAGCAATGTGTTTGGGTAATAATCGTTTCATCTAAATGATCCTTAATACTTTATTTGTTAAAATTTACAGTTCTAATGAGATGCCTTGACGAGCACTTTTTATATCCAATGCACTCTTAGAAGTAATTTTAAGATATGATTTTGCAAATATTTTCTGTGATGTCTTGTTTAGGATTATTTCAAAATTTTTAGGTAGATTTATTCCTAGAGGATTGCTTTCTTTAATCGAAAGCTCAGTAAAAACACGTGTTCCCATAATATAATCAAACCACGGACGTGTAACACACCAATTGGCATTTTGATTACTAGCCATATGATGATCATAGTGCCAAGGGATCCGTTTACGCGCATATTCAGGGTCTAGGTGAGATTTTGCATGTACTCGCCAATAATTCCAAATCCCATAATATAAGCCGGCAGTAAAAAATGGTGCAATGGGTAAAAATACAGTTGAAACCGCGGCTATACCTAACAATGCGGTTTTTTCATTATAAATTTCTGCATTTTTAAACATAGATTCACGATATCCTTCATCATGAAACACATGTGTTCTGGCACGTTTATGATGTGCTATATGTGTGAAGAAAGGGCTATTACGGTGTTTACTTGGAAATTCATGCAACCATACCTTATGTGCATACCATTCAAATCCATTCGCAACTAAAAGGCCAATTGGAAAACCTAACATCTCTAATCCTTTTCAATTAAGAAATAAACATCAGTGTAGAAAAGAACAGCTCATTTTTTTTGACTGAAAAGCTAATTCGTTAAATGTCATTAGAATCAAGTTATAGCTAAAAAATTATTTTTGCTTACGCTGGCGATAATAGGATGGCGTTTCATTTGTCCAGCGTTTAAAGGCACGTGAAAAGGCGGAAGGCTCAGAAAAACCAAGTAAATATACAACTTGATCTATGCTTATATTGGGATTCATCAATAGTTTTTTGGCCATTTTTTCACGGTAAGTTGCCAAAACTTTTTCAAAAGTCGTATTCACTTCTTTAAGATCTGCACGAAGTTTTCGTGGCTGCAGCCCTAAATGTTGGGCAATTAATTTTAAATCTAATTGACCTGATTCTAATAAACCGGAGCTGAGTAAGTTTTCTATATCATTAATTAAATAATATTTATCGACAACTTTCACCTGCTGTTTAGCAACATGCTCATGTATTTTTAATAGCATTGGTTCAGCTGATGCTGAAGCTAAGCTCAATATTTCAGCATCAAAAACTATACAGCCGTGCTGCATACCTAAACGAGTAGGGCATTTCCAGATACGTTGATATTCATCTAAGCTCGCACCTTGTTGGTATGGCAACCATATTTCTTTGGGATTAAAATGATTGTTAGTTATATAGTTCAAAAAATTAAGCATAACGCTTATGGCGCATTCTAGATAATGACGAACTGGGTGCTGAAGATTCGTGATCATTGCATTTTGATTTTCAATGTGTAAATGAGCCACAAAAGCATCAGTAAAAATTTTTTGATAACGCAAAGCTCTTTGTAAGCCGTCCCCAAATGTAGGACTACTCATAAAAATGTATTCTAATATTTCGCCTCTAAAAATGGGGAAATGTTCACCTACATGAAGTCCGATATTTTGATCAGCACTGATTTCTTCAGCTATTTCCCAAAAGCGTTGTTGGGTCGAATTATCTCGCCGAATGGTTTTGTCAGGTGGTTGTTCTGATAATCTTATTTGTGAAAATATCCGATTTGCATCCAAATTCATTTTATTTAGGGTGTGATATGTTAACCAGAGGAAAACACCAGAATCACTAGATTTGTTTTGATCCATAAATCAAAAATACCGATTTCAACATATACAATTAATACTCATAGATCAGGCTACAAATGTATAAAAGTCATGAAAATTTAAGCTTGTTTTATCATCTTAGAGAAAGCCATTTGACTGTTCAATGTCATTGCGTGCTAATTTTAATTATTGTTCTACAATCTAATTTAGCTATTCAACAAATACGCCTAACAATCTTTTTAAAATGTCTTTTATTTCTGAGCTGCCTTCTCAACTAGTCGCTTAAAGCTAGGGCATTGCAAATGCGATGGTGCAGGGCAGTCACCTACGTGGCGAAGTATGTCACGGAATGCGATCAATTTATGAATTTGAAGATCAATCTCATCGGCTTTTTGATGAATAACACTTGGAGAAAGATCAAGTGCGCCACGACTATCGAACATTGCTGCGATCTCTTTAAGCGAAAAGCCCGCCGATTTTCCCATTGAAATCAAAGTGAGTCGTAACAGAACTTCAGAAGAAAATTGTCTACGTAATCCATGACGAGAAATTGAGAAAATCAAACCGATTTCTTCATAATAGCGTAGTGCTGAAGGTTTAATTCCACTTTTTGCTGAAACTACACCAATATCAAGAAATTTCATACTTGACCTCAAGTCAACTTGAATTAGTAGTATGTGATTAAACACCACTGCTGACAAGAGCGCAACATGACAGAGCAGACAGAATCGATAAACAAGACCCAAACTGGAATCACCATCACTTTGGCGTTATCCATGCTATTGGCATCGCTGGGGACAAGCATTGTCAATATCGCCTTACCCACACTTGCTGAGGTATTTCTACTGCCATTTAATCAAATACAGGCTATTGTAATTGGATATCTTGTCTCGCTGACGCTCTCTGTTGTCATTGCTGGACGCTTAGGTGATCGATATGGATGTAAGTCTATGCTGATCGTTGGACTGATTATATTCAGTTTGGCTTCACTGCTATGTAGTGTTGCACCTAACTTATTGATATTGGTTGCTTCACGATCATTTCAAGGAATAGGTGCGGCATTCTTAATGACACTTGCAATGGCACTGACACGTCATACCGTCAGTAAATCACAGTTGGGAAGAGCAATGGGAATGCTTGGAACGATATCAGCTTTAGGTACAGCACTTGGACCAGTGTTGGGTGGGTTTCTGCTTGTTGTGAGCGGTTGGCAAGGCATTTTTGGATTACAGTTTATACTTGCGGGTATCGCGATTATTCTGACTTGGGTACTGCTGCCTAATGATTACATTAAAAAAGAAATTCCTGCACTAACTTCTTTGCAACCAGACACGAACATAACACAAAACCTCATGGTTAATTTGCTGGTTGCCGCCGTTATGATGACCACACTTGTCATTGGACCTTTTTATCTCAGTCTTGGTCTAAACTTGAATCAAATACAAGTGGGTTTGATTATGGGGATTGGGCCAGTGGTTGCTATCTTAAGTGGGATTCCATCGGGTCGACTTGTCGATCGTTGGGGCAGTCGCTATATCGTCACTACAGGGTTGATTTTTCTGATTATCGGTAGCTCGATGCTCGCTATCTTACCGAAATTGATGGGTATAAGTGGCTATATTATGCCGATCATTATTTTGACTTCGGGTTATCAACTGTTTCAGGCAGCCAACAATACCATGACCTTGGCAGATGTTCCCAAAGCTCGACAAGGGATGGTATCAGGACTTCTTAGCTTATCTCGTAATATGGGCTTAATTATCGGGGTTTCAGTGATGGGAGCTATTTTTTCATTTGGTGTCGGCACAAATCAACTCACTCAGGCAACGGCTTTAGCAATCATTGATGGGATGCAATTTACCTTTTTGTGTGCTGGAGCATTGATGATTGTGGGGGTGCTCATCAGTTTTGTCTCATTTCGTAGACAATATTGATAAGAAGGATTTGTAGCGTAATCGTATAAAATGAGCTAGATCTAACAAGCCCTTTTAAGGGCTTGTATGCGTTTATTTTTGTTTGGTTTCAATTAAATCACTTAAATTATAACCTAAGCTTTTAGCATAATTTAAATATTCTTCAGTTGTGGCTGGATCAAGCTGTGGAGATCGACTGAGTAACCATAAATATTTTTTGTTGGGTGTACCGATCAATGCAACTTGATAATTTTCATCCAGCTTTAAAATCCAATAATCACCACGCCCCACAGGTAACCAACGAAGTATTTTTGGTAAAAAACTTACTTTTAATTTGGAGTTCGTAGGCGCGTTTTGTACATATGCTTCGCCAATTGATTGTTGAAGCTTGCCATTTTTATCGTAACAACGATTATCTACTTTGATTGAGCCATTTTCATTTAAGGAATAATCAGCAGTAACGTTATAATCGCATTTATTTTGAAAATACATTGGCTTGCGTGCAATTTCATGCCAAGCACCCAGATACCTCTTTAAATCTACATTTTTAACGGTTTGAATCTTTTCATTTTCTGCATAAGCAAATGCCGCAACACTAAGTAATGCTATTCCACCGACGAGCGTTAATATTTTAAACTTGTTGTTCATGACATAGCCCTATATTTAAGTATTTAATATATATATTCATTATGTCGCGCCTGATGCGGGGATATTGTAATTTTGCTTACAAGTCATGTAGTTTTTTCATATAAAAATCTCTTCTAAGCAGTCCAAGTTGTCTTTTTCTTGCGATAATTTCATCATGCTGGTAAGGCAGTATTTCAGCCAATTGATCAACAGTTAAATGGTTGTTTTCAATGAGAAAGCAATCTTGATCTGTTGACCAAGCAGAGGATAACAATTGTTTTGTGTTTGGCTTATTTCTATAGGACATGGGATTAAATTCTTTACACCTTAAATGGCTGACAATCAATAAAATTGCGAGTGATTGAATTTTAACGCTCTGCACTTTTAGCGATATAAATTTGATATATTTATATCAAATTTTGATTTTGTTACTTAATCAAGATTTTAATATGTACTTTAGAAAAACTCAAATTTTAATTGTTATCGATAAATTGAGAGGGTGATATAAGATATAAATAGTTTATGATCAGCTTAACCTAAGAACGATGAAGCAAGTTTATGAAAAAAATAACAATGGTATTATTGCTTATGCTTACAGGTTGCATTACTCCAAATCCTCATAGTTTGGTACTGATGAAACAAGAAAAACCCATTAAAGTCATGCATGAGCAACTGGATGATGAAAATACCAGTAATGAGGTAAATAGAGCATTATTATGTGGTGAATATGAGCGTGTCTATAAAACAGAATACCTGCCTGCTTTAATGAAATATGATAAATCATTAGGGCAAGAAAAACCAAAACAGTACTATTTGGATGAATTAAATAACACCATTTCTCAATATTTAGAACTGAAAAAAATAACCTGTTAAGGCTTTTTAGTTTGTTCAGTATTTATGTTGAGTTTCTTCCATTTTCTGATTTGAACTCTAAAATTGGTAAAAGGGGGCGACAGTGTTGATATGAATCCATTTATACAGTGGCCAGTTGGCAGGTGTGGTTGCCCATTTACGTTGATTTATTTCAAATAGTTCTCCATCTGTTAGATTTTCAATCCAGTCTGTGACTTCTTTGACCTGTTTAGATAATAACCGAGTATTTTCTTTTAATGAATGCTGGGCATGGGTTTGATAAAAATTTTGATATAGACTTGCTAAGTTATTCCATTTATAGCCTTCTTTCGGCATTGAAACGGGGAAACCTGCAAGTTCTTTGCTTTCCCATTCTAATAATAAATTTACCCATCCCAATTGATAGGATAAATTTTGGGCAGGGGTTTTATCTACAGTTGCAACTTTATGATCTTTTAAGTCTTCGGATATTTCTTCAAATTCTGTTAAATATTGATTTAATGAATTATTGATTGCAACAATCAGTTCCTGTTTAGATTGATAGGTTTTCATCTATTCAATATTCCCAAAATAAATACAATACTGTTTATATTTAGTGCAAGTTTAGATCTAATTTATTTTAATTATGAAAAGGGTGGAGCAACTCATTACCGTAGTGAATATATAGTAATGAGTCTGAAATTAATGCCAATAGAAAATGAGTCATTCAAGAAGGCTTGTCTATTGTTTATATTCCGCAGCGATTATTCAAAATTATTTAGCAGCAGCTTGCACATCGCCTTGTGCACTTCTAAACAACTTCCATTCATCAACCACTGTTCCATTTGGAAGCTTACAATATCCTGCTTCATTTCCTAATGCATCTTTTTTAATCTGAGACTCGCCTCCCATTTTTTGACAATACACACTTGCGGGATTAGCCATGCCAAGCGGTTTAGCATTTTGAGTATTTACTTCAGGGGTAGAACAGGCAGAAAGAAGTGTTGTCATGAGCACAGATGTGCCAATATATATTTTATTCATTGCAAATAAAGTCTTTGTTTTAAAGTATGAAGTATAATTAAATTAGCAAGTTTTAATGTATCTACTCTGTATAATCCTGTAGCTCAAAATAATGATGAGTACGACTTAGTATAAAGTTTAATTAAATAATATTATGTATAAATAAAGAAAATCTTTTAAATGTAAATGGTATAGTCAGTTAAATATAATAGTAAGTTAAATATGGGCAACGCAGTATTGATATTACACTTACACCAACACCGTATTTATGGGTGGAGACTAAATAGGGTATAAAAAGCACGAAACAGTAAAGTCTATTTCATGCTGATATAGATAAACAGATTATACATTTAAGTGTTTGATAAAATGCTCTAAAACCAGGGGTGATTTTAATTCTAGATTTGGCGCATATTTTTCATTTTCAGTTCGTAAATGAGGAATATTTAAGGCAGCTTTACGCAATTCACAAGTATGACCAATCAGCCATTTTTCCATATCCTCTGCTGCAACTTCGACATGGAATTGTAGTGCTAAGATATTTTGACCAACTCTAAATGCCTGATTTGTATAAATTGCAGAGCTTGCAAGTAATTCAGCCTGTACTGGCAAGTCAAACGTATCACCATGCCAATGTAAAACTTCGGTATTTACGAGTGGCAATAATGGATTATTTTGAGCCAGATTTAGCTTCAATTGACTCCAGCCAATTTCTTTTTGATGGCCTGCATAAACCTTTGCACCCAAAGCATGTGCAATCAATTGTGCACCTAAGCAAATACCAAGCGTTGGTAAATTCTTGGCTAAACGTTGTTTAAGATAAGTGATTTCATCATTTAAAAAAGGATAATCCTCAGTTTCATAAACACCAATTGGACCACCTAGAACGACGACTAAACCTTCAAATGCAAATGCTTGCTTTAAATCATCTATACCTGCTTCAAAATAACGTATGCGATAGCCCAAATCATAAAAAGTGTCTTCAAGAATACCTAAATCTTCAAAAGCTAAATGTTGAATGGCATAGATTGTCTTCGGCAAAGCGTATGTGGAGGAAGTCATGGTTTTATGATGATTTAACGAGAATATCGCTAATTTATACTAGATTCTATTGGGTTGAAAACTAAATTTATGATGTGATTTGCAACATAGAATAAATACAGTGTTTGCTTGATTCCAAAATGGTCGATTTAACCGAATCATCAGAAACACTTCTTGCTATGAGTATAGCACCTACCAGTTGACATAAGACGCCCCAGGCTTTTTCTTCACTTCCGAGGCGTTGAGTAAATAGGGCATGACCGCGCTGTAATTCTTGTTGATAGCGTTGTTTAATCTCCTCATCAGAACGTGCGACTTCTGTGGCGAGTGTTGGCAGTACACAACCATGATTTGGATGTTCAACATGAGAGAGGGTTAAGTAACGATTGAGTTCAAATTCAATCCATAACTCAGCCTGATTATGGGGATTGCTTTGCCACAGCTGAATGCTATTTTTAAGTTCATTTTCAACCAATGCTTTAAACAAATCCTGCTTGGAAGAAAAATGTGAATAGAATGCACCACTGGTCACGCCAGCAGCTTTCATAAAGCCATCTACACCGGTTGCAGCAAAGCCATCTTTTTTGGCAAGCTGTCCACTGATTTTTAATAGTTCTTTTCTTTTTTCTTCTTTATATCCAGATTTGTATCGCATATTTTCCTCGATCAAATTTTCCTTGACGCTCTTGTAAAACTATAACATAGTGATCGTTATAATAACGATCGTTATGCAAAAAGGGAAGCATGATATGCAAGATGAAATAACAACATCAAATCAGAAAGTTGCATTGATTATTGGAGCAGGTGATGCAACAGGTGGCGCAATTGCGAAACGTTTTGCCAAAGGGGGATATATTAGTTGTATGACCCGTCGCAATGCTGACAAGTTACAACCACTGATTGATGAAATTGAACAGGCTGGCGGGACAGCATATGGTTTTGCATCAGATGCTCGAAAAGAACAGCAAGTTATACAATTAATCGAAGAAATTGAAAGCAATATTGGTGAAATAGAGGTATTAGTTTTTAATATCGGTGCCAATGTTCCATGTAGCATTCTTGAAGAAACAGCGCGTAAATATTTTAAAATATGGGAAATGGCCTGTTTTTCTGCTTTTTTAACTGGTCGTGAAGTGGCGAAACGAATGGTAAGCCGACAACGCGGGACATTGATCTTTACAGGTGCGACTGCTGGTCTACGTGGTGCTGCTTATTTTTCAGCATTTGCAGGGGCAAAGCATGCACTTAGAGCTTTGGCACAGAGTATGGCGCGTGAACTTGGTCCACAGAATATTCATGTGGCTCATGTGGTAGTTGATGGTGCAATTGATACAGATTTTATTAAAAACAGTTTTCCTGATCTTTATGAGAAAAAAGACCAAGATGGTATTTTAAATCCTGAACATATTGCTGAAAATTATTGGCATCTTGCCCAGCAACCGCGTGATGCATGGACGCATGAACTAGATTTACGTCCTTGGATGGAAAAATGGTAAGTTACTTTATATTGGTAAGTAGGCTTGTATGAGTTGGTTAATATAGCTAGATGACTTATCTCGATATAGCGAGAGTAAGAAGTCATGATTTAAGTTTTTTCTAGAATCATTTTTACAGTAGTACGATAAAAATATGATCAGTACAGTTAAGGAATAACACTGAATGAAACAGGTAGAATTTTATTTTGATTTGGGTAGCCCATATAGTTATTTAGGCTTTTATCAGATTCAAAAAATTGCAAAACAAAATCAAGCACAAGTGATCTGGAAGCCGATCTTGCTTGGTGGCATTTTTAAAGCCACAGGGAACAGTAGTCCAATGGCTGTGCCAGCAAAAGCCAGTTATTCGATGATCGATATGGGGCGTTGGTCAAAACTCTGGAATATTCCAATACAAATGAATCCCTATTTTCCAATTAATACTTTAAATCTGATGCGCGTGATTACAGCAGTTCAGCTTTATCAAGCTGAAAAATTCTTAACAGTGTTAAACGCTTTATTTGATGCAATGTTTGGGCATCCGCGTAATTTAAATGATATCAATGAATTTATTACCTTGCTTCAATCATTGGGTTTTAGTACAGAGCAGGTTCAAACTTGGCTTTCAGATGAACAGGTTAAAGCCCAACTAAAAAATATCACAGAAGAAGCCATTGGGCGTGGTGTTTTTGGTGCACCGACATGGTTTATTGGAGATGAAATGTTTTGGGGTGTTGATCATCTTCACTTTGTTGAGATGGAATTGGCTTAATCTTGATAAATACGCTTTTAAATTCTGATTCTATTATTTAGATGCTAGCATGAGAGAATTGCATTGTATTGTGTTACAGCTAGCCATGCCGCACAGTTATTCTATAGAAAGCCAAACTGCATTGAATCAGAAAAATATTTGATGAAGAAAGCTAATCGTAAATATAGAGGATTAAACATAAAAATGCTGTAATAGTGCAAGGATTAGTGCCAAAGTGAATACGGATAAAAGTGTTTGCATGCTGATGCTTGCTGCCATTAATTGATGATCGCCGTTTAATAGTTTGGTTAAGATATATGCGGAAGATGCGGTTGGGATAGAAAAGAAAATCATGATAGCAATCACGGCGGCATGACTTAGCTCAAAAAACTGCAAACAGATAAAGGCAATAAGCGGGATCAGCAATAATCTGATTAGGCTAATGAGCAAAGACTTTTTCAGATAAATTCTGAGGGTCGAAAATTGAATTGCTGTTCCTACACATAATAAGCCTAACATCAGACTACTACTTGAAAAAGCATTTAACAGGTTTGCAAAGCCAGACCAAATAGGGATGTTTAAAAGATTAAATGTAATTCCCAATATACAAGAGCTGATCAGTGGGTTTTTGATTAAAGACCAGAATATATTTTTAATGTTCAGTTGATCTTTATCTGTCAGAGAAAGGATCGAAATAACATTAACTAAGGGAATTGCTATAGCAAGGATATTTACCAAGATACTTTTGATTTCAGCATTATTAAGTGTTGTGGCAATCGAGAGTCCGAGATAGGTATTAAAACGAATCAAGCTTTGGACATATACACCGATCTGGGCAATAGGTGTTCGGTTTAACTTTGCAAACAGATAAACGCCAGCAATGATCATGGCCATAATTAAAAAAATGACTGTAAGAATACTGTTGAGATGCCCCATATTCATATCTGCATTTGCAAGAGAACTAAACAATAAGGCTGGAAATAAAATATAGTAATTTAGCTTTTCTGCGCCATTCCAGAATTTTTCATCAAGTATATGTGACTGGAAAAGATAAAAACCTAAACCAATCAAAGCGATGGATGGGAAAAGAATAGTAATCATTTGTAGCATGATGAACGCTCTATGCAGAACCTAATTCGACCAAGTCCCACCCACTGATTTTTTCATCTGTAAGCTAAACCCAAGTAAATTTTAATCAAGAATATGACTTATGCCTATTCATGGTAAAATGAGTCTTTACTCATGGATAGAGTGGCGATGACATTTACTCAACTGACTATTTTTGCCGTGTTAGCTGAACAGAAAAGCTTTACTGTTACAGCTCAGCGTTTGCAAATTTCTCAATCTGCGATTTCTCATGCAATTAAATGCTTAGAACAAGATTGGTCGGTCACATTGTTTTATCGCAATCATAATGAAGTTGAGTTAACTGAATCTGGCATACGGCTTTTAGTGCATGTGAAAGAAATTTTGAATATTTCTAATGTACTAAAACAAGAAATCTCCGATATACAAGGATTTCATTCTGGAACTTTAAGAATTGGATCTTTTGGTGCTTCATCTTCTAATGTACTTATTCCCTTAATTCTAGAAAAATTTAGTTTAAAATATCCAAATATTGAAGTGTTTATTAAAGAAGGAACGGATAAAGATATTACTCAATGGATTCATGATCGTACTATTGATGTTGGATTTGTAGTTTTACCCGAAGAACGCTTTGATACTTTTCCTGTGATTGAGGATATTTTTGTAGCACTTATTCCAAAGTCCTATGCACGATCACAGCAAAGTGCAGTTCGATTGGATGAATTGGCAGAATATCCTTTTTTAATGACCTCAGCAGGCAGTCAAAACCATGTCACAGAGATGTTTAGAAAAGCCAATCTGAGTCCAAAAATTAAATGTTATTTTTCTCAAATTTTGACCATTATTAATATGGTGAACAATGGTGCAGGTGTTTCAATTGTTGCTGATATGGCATTGAATAAAGAGTTAATGACACTGTTTCCCAATGTGCAAAAATTACCTTTATCACCCAATATTAAGCGGTCTATTAGTCTGGCAGTGAAGAATAAAAAACAGATGAGTCCAATTACGCAGGCATTTATTGATATTGCACAAATGGTTTAGCATTTTATCGTGAACGTTTCGCAGAAGAATAAATGACGAGTCTAAACACAGCATGAATGATTTGATTTATAAATTCATAGAACGTCCTAAAACAGCATTTATACTATGTCGCTGTGTTGCTAACCTATCCTTATGGGCAATTAGTCATATCAAAAATTTTAGTATTTTATGGGTAATATGCTTCTTTGTTTTTACCGCATTTTCTGCATTGTTTTTGTCTGTTTATTTGATGGAATTTGTTGTGAAAAAACCAAGATACAAGATCTACTTTCAACTGTTGTTTTATATACTTTTGATCATTTTATATTTAGCATTGAATACTTATAAATCTGTTTTAGATCAGAAATTTCTTCCACAAAGTTTAGTGATGTCTGTGATTGTGTTTTTCACAATGTTATTGATGATGAATTTAAGAGTCGTGGTTGGATATAGTTTCGAACATATTAAAATGTTATGGAAAAGACCTAAATAATTTTGCTGCTGATCTCAGTATATCTATTTGAACGCATTGGTTTATTCAACTAAACAAACAATACGAAACAGGCAATAAAGGAATGTGTTGATGAATTTAGAAACATTACAAAGGCAAATTTGCAAAAAATATGAATCAAAATATATGGAATTTAATCTGTCGGATAGGGTTGCAATTGCATTACAGAGTCTAGGCCAACAACCGATTTATGCAGTTCGAGTTGCGCTTAAAAAACAAGACAATGTTTCTTGGTTTATTCACTGTGGAGAATATTCTTCAGCTGATGATTTTTATCAACCGCTGCATGCCTCACATTTACAGCAATATTTACCTGAAATTTTACCTTATTTGGCGCTTGAGCACGGTTATCATGTCATTATTGATAAGCATGGCTATGAAGATGTTTGGATGAATCCAACAACCGACTAAATTTAGCGAATCATCGCAATCTGTATAAAATAATGAATGAATTGACAGTTATAAGGATTAAACAGCATCTTAATCATGACTAAAAAAAGCGAACCGAAGTTCACTTTTTTAAAGTGTAAATCAACTATAGAACTTAGAAGAAGCCCATTGCTTTGGTTGAATAGCTAACCAATAAATTCTTGGTTTGTTGATAATGATCAAGCATCATCTTGTGGTTTTCACGGCCAATACCAGATTTCTTATAACCACCAAATGCTGCATGTGCAGGGTAGATATGGTAGCAGTTGGTCCATACACGACCAGCTTCAATCGCACGACCCGCACGATAAGAGGTATGCGCAGAACGAGACCATACACCAGCGCCTAAGCCATACATCGTATCATTGGCAATTCTGATTGCATCATCATAATCTTTAAATGTTGCTACAGAGAGAACTGGTCCAAAAATTTCTTCTTGGAAAATCTTCATACTGTTGTCGCCTTTGAAAATGGTAGGTTCAATATAGAAACCTTGACCGACTTCCTGACGATCGCCACCCCCTGTAAGCAGTTGAGCACCTTCAGCACGACCTGTTGCAATACAACCCAAGATTTTGTCTTGTTGCTCTTGAGATGCCTGAGCACCAATCATGGTGTCTGTGTCTAAAGGATGTCCAGTTTTGATGCGTTTTACACGTTCAACTGCCATTTCAAGGAATTTATCTGCAATACTTTCTTGAACCAATGCACGTGATGGGCAAGTACATACTTCACCTTGGTTTAAGGCGAACATGGCAAAGCCTTCAAGCGCTTTGTCTAAATAATCATCATCTTTATCCATGACATCTTCAAAGAAAATGTTTGGTGATTTACCACCAAGCTCAAGCGTTACAGGAATAATATTTTCAGTTGCATATTGCATGATCATTTGACCAACCGCAGTAGAACCTGTAAAGGCAATTTTAGCAATACGTGGATTGGTAGCCAGTGGGCGACCCACTTCAACGCCGTAACCATTGACAATATTTAAAACGCCTGGCGGTAAAATATCTTGAATGAGTTCTGCAACTACTAAAATACTTGATGGTGTTTGTTCAGCAGGTTTAAGTACAATACAGTTACCCGCTGCAAGTGCTGGTGCAAGTTTCCATGCTGCCATAAGAATAGGGAAATTCCATGGAATGATCTGACCCACTACACCTAAAGGTTCATGGAAGTGGTAAGCAATGGTATCTTCATCAATTTCAGAGATACCACCTTCTTGTGCACGTAAACAACCTGCAAAATAACGGAAATGGTCAATTGCTAAAGGAATATCGGCTGCCAATGTTTCACGAATTGGCTTACCATTTTCCCATGTTTCTGCAACCGCCAGTAATTCTAAATTTTCTTCTAAACGATCTGCTATTTTCAGTAGTACATTTGAACGTATTGTTGGAGATGCTTTGTTCCATGAAGCTTTGGCTTTATGTGCTGCATCTAATGCAAGTTCGATATCTTCCGCGGAAGAACGTGGAATTTTGGTAAAGGCTTTACCATCTACAGGAGAGACATTATCAAAATATTGCCCTTTAACCGGTGCTACCCATTTGCCATCAATAAAGTTTTCATATTGGGCTTTGAACTGTACTTTTGAACCAGGCTGATTTGGATCTACATAACGCATAAGAGTATCCCTTTACTTATATTCATGATCATTAATGATGTGTTTAATATGGCATGTATGAACAATGATTGTTTACATGATGGATTGAGCATAGAGAGTCAAAGGTAGGGAAAAGGTTGGATGAAATCCTAGAGTCATTTGCGCTATGCTTTAATCTTTGGCAATATTTTCTTGTTTATTAGAAAATTGCTAAATATTGGAAAAAATTGGTTTTATTCTACAGCTTTGGTATGAGTTGTGTTGACTCAGGTTAAGCTCACTATGTTAATGTGCTAGAGTAATTTATAAGCAGGTCCGCTGGATAAAAACAACAGAGAAAGGATAGGATATTTTTTAACGAATTACAGAGGAAGTAGCGTATGTTAAGCCAACAAGAGTTATCAAATAAACGGAGTTTAATTGAGCAGTTACGCCAAAGCAGTAGTTTGTCTTTAAAACATGCTGATCAACTCGGACAGAGTATTGCAAGTTCATGGCAACGTTCCAACTCAGCTGCGATTCCCAAAGATCGTGATGCTGCACCTTTGATGAATGTAAAACAAGAAAGAAAAACGCTGTTAGAAAAAGCAATAGAACATTGTCGGGATGAATTAACTCATATCGCAGAACAGTCAGCAATGGTTGCTGCAGTAGGGGATATCGGTAGTACTATTATTTGGTCAGCCGCAAGTGGGCAAATGCGCAATGCTGCAGAACGTGTCCATTTTATTGCTGGTGGACAATGGCGTGAAGATTTGGTGGGAACTAATGCTTTGGCACTGTCATTAAAAACCCAACAATCCAGTTGTGTGTTTTCCAACGAGCATTTTATGTCTTCTGTGCATGACTGGGTTTGTTATGCCTCTCCAATTATAGATCCATATTCCAAACAAGTTTTAGGGGTCATTGATCTTTCAACCACATGGAATCATCACAATAGTTTGGGATTATTGGCGGCTGAGCGCTGTGCCTCGATTATTCAATCGGCATTGCTAGAGTTTCAACAACAACATTTATTTATCCGTGCTTTTGCTGTGCCACAAGTGTTGTTCAATGGCAAGATTGTGGTATTGACACCACGACAAATTGAAATTTTGACCATTCTTGCGTTGTGCCCTCAAGGGATGAATCTGGAAAATTTACATCAAGCGTTGTATGGTGAACGAAAAGTGAGTGTCGGCACATTAAAAGCAGAAATGTCGCAGTTGCGTGATATCTTGGGCGGCATGCTGGGTTCACGGCCTTATCGTTTATTGGCACATGTTGAAGCAGATTTCTTGCAAGCAGAGAATGCTTTAGATGCGGGTTATACCGAATCCGCTTTAAAATTATGTAAAGGTGTATTTTTAGCTAAAACCGAAAGTCCTTTTTTATCTGCATGGCGAGACTGCCTCGAATCACGCCTAAGTGAAGCGATTTTTAAAGCCAATGAAACAGATGCTTTATTAAAACACCTTGCACATTTTCCAGAAGCGATTGATGCCGTTGAACGTCTAATTGAACTTACACCAGACGGGCATCCTGCTCATCAAATTCTAATGAAATATAAAGATGAGCATTGATTTTGCAGGATACTTTTAACTGATCATTTGCTTGCAAAGAAAAATGGATTTGAGCCTTTAAGGTTGCTTTTGAGCTAACCATGAAAAAAGTTGATGATAAACTTCTCTTCTGACTTCTGGTGCCGATAAAACCAAGTCATGTAGTCCATTTTGAATGGTCATGACATTAACATCGCCCTGTATTTTACCTGCATCTCTGACGATGTCTTTGACCTCTAAAATAACATCAGTGCTTTGAGCATCTCGGTTAAATTTCTTAGGATAGGTTGTTCTGTGAGAATGCATCACTAAGGTTGGTACATTGATCTGTACACCTGCATGAATTTCTTTTTGCGCTTCAAAAATTGCATGCACAAAGCTTAAATATACTTTGGGGTAAGTTGGTTTTTTCCACTCTAAGCTGAAATCCCATTCGCCTTGCAAATCTTTATGCAGACTGGTGACATACCATTTATTTAATTCACTTGGAAACTTTAAATTAGGTAAGCGTTTGCCCATTGCGCTGAGTTTGGGGAGGGCTAATTTTTTCTTCCAAGCAGGCATATTAAAGTCATAAAAAGGACTATTGCACCATAAGGCTTGAATAAGGGGATGTTGTGGATAATGTGCTGCATATAATGTTGCGATCAATCCACCTGTAGAATGTCCTGCCAGTAACACCTCAGTGTGGCCTTCCTGACCAATAATCTTTAATGCTTGCGTGATTTCTTCATCATATTCATTCAAATTTAGAACATAATAATATTTTTGATGTGGTAGGTAAGAACGACCATATTTTCTTAAATCAAGTGCATAAAAATCATAATCATGTTGATTAAATTGTTCAGCCATTTCTGTTTGAAAGAAATAATCGATAAAACCATGGATATAGAGCACCGCTTTCTTGGTCGCTTGAGCTGCTTGTTTACGTACCAAAGTCGCAATGACTTTACCATCATAGTCATTTGGTAAGTTTAAGGTTAGTTTTTCATAACCCGTACCAAGGGTATCAGGTTGATATTCAATAGATTGAGTGGTCATAGCGTATTCCTGAATTTTATAGAAAAATGAAATCCGAAAAATTACAGATAGTCTTTTACCAGCGCATAGGATTCATCATATAGTTTTTGTGCCAACTTTATATCTTTGGCCCTGCCTGATTTAAACGCTGGAGTTTGTAAACTCACATAATCACCATTTCGCTTTTCCCATGACGGATCAAAAGCAATTTTTTTAATTAATTCGGCAGGCTTAGATGGTGGAATAAGACCAAGTTTAATGATTGCATATTGCCATTTGGGTAATTCACGATAAATCTCAGAATCTACGCCACCTGGATGTAATGCATTGCTGGTGACATGACTTCCATATAGTTGTTTGGCGAGGATATTACTAAAGAGCAGATTAGCTAATTTACTATTGCCATAGCTCAAAACACCATTGTATTTCTTCACTTGATCCGCGTTAAAGTTTTCAGGTTGGATACGACCTAAAAGATGCATCATTGAAGCCAAATGAATTACACGACCTTGTTGGGCTTTTTGAACCAATGGAAGAAGTTTCAATGTCCAAAGAAAAGGCCCCAGATAATTTACCCCAAACTGTTTTTCAAAACCATCAGCTGTGGCCTCAAGATCAGGTGTCATCATGCCAGCATTGTTGACTAATACATCAATTTTTTCATATTTGGCAATAATTTCATTGGCTGCTTGGTTAATTTGTTTAAGACTATTTAAATCAAGGTGAATTACGTCTACTTGACCTGTACCGAATGACTCTAAATGTTGCTGTGCTGTTTTGGCTTTTTCTAGATTACGACAAGCAATGATCACATGGTGACCATCCTTAATAAAGGTTTCTGCAGTTGCAAGCCCGATTCCGGTATTTGCACCCGTGATGATGATGGTTTTACTTGTTGTTGTCATTGCTGAAATAATCCGCTGATGTTTTAAGCATCATAGTCATAGATTGTGACTTTATCAATATATCTGACAATAATGATTGTCATTTTTTATAAGCGTATAAAAAAGGAATATTACCAAAGTAATATTCCTGAGTATCAAGCACACTTCATTGTATTTGGCCTAAAAGGTTCTCAGGCTGAGTAGAACGAAAGCGGATCATTTTACATTGCTGATTCAAAAATTTTAATGACTTGAGCATCAGTTGCTTTACGTGGATTGGTCAACATACAGGCATCTTTTTGCGCATTTGAGGTCATCACTGCATGATCTTCCGCTTTGACACCCAGTTCAGCTAAGCCAGAAGGGATACCAATAGATGATGATAACTCACGAATTGCATCAATCGCAGCAAAGGCAGCCTCAGTAACGGTTAAACCCTCAGTATTGACACCCATTAATTGGGCAATTTTTGCATAACGGTTTGGGCAGGCGATTAAGTTAAACTCACACACATGCGGTAATAGAATTGCATTACATACGCCGTGTGGAAGGTTATAGAAGCCACCTAATTGATGAGCCATTGCATGTACATAACCTAAAGACGCATTGTTAAATGCCATACCTGCTAAATATTGTGCATATGCCATTGCATCACGTGCTTCAAGATTTTCGCCATTGGCAACAGCAGGGCTTAACCATTCGCTAATCATTGAAATGGCTTTTTCTGCACATGCATCAGTAATTGGGTTTGCAGCAGTTGAAACATAAGCTTCTACAGCATGAGTTAAAGCATCCATACCCGTTGCAGCAGTTAAAGCAGCAGGTTTTGCAATCATAAGTTTAGGATCATCAATTGCAACAAGCGGTGTACAACGCCAATCAACAATTGCCATTTTTACATGGGTATCAGTATTGGTGATAATACAGAAACGAGTCATTTCGGAAGCAGTTCCTGCTGTCGTATTGATTGCGACAAGCGGTGTCATTGGGACTTTACTTTGATCAATCCCTTCATAATCACGAATATGACCGCCACCTGCGGTAACTAAGCCGATTCCTTTTGCACAGTCATGAGAAGAGCCACCGCCCAAAGACACAATAAAGTCACAACCATTATTGTTATATTCGTTTACGCCATTATGTACGTTAATGTCTGTCGGGTTTGGTTCCGCCCCAGGAAAAATATGACTGTCTACCCCAGCATCTTTAAGATATCCAACAATAATGTCTGCAACACCAAATTTGAATAAGCCGGCATCAGTGACGATGAGGGCTTTTTTTGCCCCTAAATTTTGTGCTTTAGCACCGACTTCTTTGGCACAACCTGGACCAAAAAGTGAGACGCAAGGGATGTAAAAACCGTTTGTTTGATCTGCTATATTTTTAAAAGCCATGGTGCGATTCCTTCTACCATTGTTATTTCATCATTCCAGAAAGGTGATGATCACCTTGAGGTTGAGTATCTGTTTTGAGGGCTAGATTGAATACCTACTAAACACCTACCAAACTTTAATAATGCAAACCTTAAACTAAGTGTTTGATATTTTTTATTTAAAATAAAGTAGTGAAGTTTTTCTTTATAATTTTTAAGGTGAAAATTATACTTGAACGTGAGTTTTGATTAAAAAGTACAAAAAGCTATTTTGTTGGGTGTTTTTTGCTCTAACAATTCATTTTATTTTTAAAAAGTGAATCGTTGAGTTTAATTTTGGGCATACATTTTAAAATCCATCAAAAATAGAATGAATTATCAATTTATGAGAATGTGTATTGATAATTAAAAAGTTAAAATTATGTGAAAAATTTGATATTTATATAATAGTTCAGCAGGGGCTTAAATAGACTTTTTAAATATACCTTTACTGTTAAATTATGCTAAATGATAAAAATAAAACAATGATATATATCATTAATAAGTATTATAAAAAATTTAAAAATAAAATTACCTATATTTTTTACGGCTGAGTGAAAATGCTATTGATCAGAATTTTATACATAAAGATTGTTTTTTATGTATGTTTTTTAAACAGGTTGCCACGGTTCGGTAATCTCATATTTTAAGGATAAAAAATGAAAAAAATATTAACGTTAAAAAATATTGTCATAACAAGTTCATTGTTCGCGATTACCAGCATGAGTTTTGCGGGGGAGTATAAACGCTTTTCAGTATCTGCAGGTTGGTTACATGTTATGCCTCAGGGAAAAGCCAATCCCTTTAATATTAATACCAGTGTTAAAAATGGTACTAACGCAACAGTCGGAAGTATCTCTACAACCAGTTTTTTAAACTCAGTTGATCCTAATGCTATGGGGGAAGACTTAGGCGGAGTACCATTTAATCAGAAAGAGGTTTTAACTGAATTTCTCAATGATGCATTTATGCAAACCCTATTGACCGATGGTAAGGGTAATATTTTGCCAGAGGTCGCAGGAACAGCAAATATTCATGGCTTGGAAAATTGGCAAGCTAAGGGAACAGGGCTTGAAGTCGATGATGTAGATACCCTTGGTATGATGTTAAATTATTACATTAATGACAATGTTTCTTTGCAACTCATTGGTGGAATTCCTCCAAAAGTTGATATTAAAGGTAAAGGGGAAATCTTGGCACCCCTCACCGGATTAGCCACCTCGCCAAGTGACCTAGTCGGAATTTTATTTCCAGATGGTATAGATTTAAACCAAGCAATTCCAATCACCAATTTAGGCAACAAATCTAAAGCAGCTTCAGTCCGTGCATGGACACCAGCGCTTGAAGCGCAATATCAGTTTGGTCAGTCTGGTGTCAATAAATTGCGTCCATATATTGGGGTAGGGGTGATGTACTCTCATTTTACTGATATTAAATTGAACTCACAGATCAAAAGTGATCTGGTCGCAGCGGGACACATGATTCAAAACGTTTTAGATGGAAAAGCAGGGGCTGCGTTGGATGGCAAACCTTCCAGTGCAAATCCTTATGTAAGGGTTAAAACGACTGATGCAATTGCACCTATTGTAAGTTTGGGTGCTACTTATGATATTAATGAAAACTGGTTTGGTGTGGCTTCTGTTTCTTATGCCAAGCTCAACAATCAGGCTAAGATTGATGTTGTTGATGCCAAGACTGGTAAGCGACTGATTAATTCCACCACAAAAGTTGATATAGATCCATTGATTACTTATGTTGGTGTGGGGTATCGCTTCTAAAATCAACACTATTTTCCCTAAGAATAGTGAAGATTTTAAATGGTTAGCTTCGGCTAACCATTTTTTATGTTGAGCAGAATGGTCTATGCAAATTTTTTTAGCTAGATGTAGATTGATGAGCAATAAAAAAGCATCCTAAATGGATGCTTTTTTGAGAGTATTGTACAAATCAGAGAATTTATTTCTCTACGATTGCAGTTACACCTTGACCACCAGCAGCACAAATCGAAATAAGTACACGACCTGAACCTTTTTGATTAATCAATTTTGCAGCAGTTGCCAAAATGCGACCACCTGTTGCTGCAAATGGATGACCAGCAGCTAAAGAAGAACCTTTAACATTGAGTTTGCTACGGTCAATTGAGCCCAATGGTGCATCTAGCCCTAAACGTTCTTTACAGAACTTAGGATCTTCCCATGCTTTTAAGGTAGAAAGAACTTGTGATGCAAAAGCTTCATGAATCTCATAGTAGTCGAAGTCTTGAAGCTTAATACCTGCACGAGCCAACATACGTGGAACAGCATAAGCAGGCGCCATCAATAAACCTTCTTTCTTATTCACAAAATCTACCGCAGCAGTTTCAGTGAATGTTAAGTAGGCAAGGACTTCATGACCATTTGCTTTAGCCCATTCTTCAGAGGCTAATAGAACAACTGAAGCACCGTCTGTAAGTGGGGTAGAGTTACCTGCAGTCATTGTTGCAGTATCACCTTTACCAAATGCAGGTTTAAGCTTAGCCAATTTTTCAACTGAAGAATCAGGACGCAAGTTATTGTCTTTGTCTAGACCCATAAACGGCGTGATCAAATCATCGAAGAAGCCTTCATCATATGCTTTGGCCATTTTTTGATGTGAAGATGCAGCAAGTTCATCTTGAGCTTCACGCGGAATACCCCATTCTAAAGCAGTAATCGCTTGGTGATCACCCATAGATAAACCAGTACGAGGTTCACCATTTTTTGGTGCATCCATCAAGTCTTTAACATTGATTTTAGCTAAAGCTTTTAAACGGTCTTTACCTGTTTTTGCAATGTTTAATTCAAGCAATGCTTTACGTAAGCCGTCACCAAATGCGATTGGTGCATCAGAGGTAGTATCCACACCACCAGCAATACCCACTTCAATTTGGCCTAATGCAATTTTGTTTGCAACAAGGAAAGCTGCTTGTAAGCCAGTACCACATGCTTGTTGAATATCATAAGCAGGGGTTTCAGGTGCAAGTTGAGTATTTAAAACACATTCACGTGTCATGTTGAAATCACGGCTATGTTTTAGAACTGCACCAGCAACAACTTCACCTAAACGTTGACCTTGAAGGTTAAAACGTTCAATTAAACCGTTTAAAGACGCAGTAAGCATGTCAATGTTTGACGCTCGGAAATAAGGGCCATTTGAACGTGCAAAAGGAATACGGTTACCGCCAATAATTGCTACGCGACGTACAGTGTTTTGACTCATAATTTTATCCTGCTGACCAGAAGTTTGAGTTTTAGAAGATGAAGCTGTTGTAACTTTTTTTGCCGTCGATGCTGTTGCTTTACTACGTGAAGCAGCTGCTGGCGCACGAGTCGGTTTTTTAGTCGTGTTGGCTGCATTGGCATTTGTAGAATTTGTGTTGCTACTTTTACTCGTACGAGTACGAGCTTTTGATGTATTTGACACAGTTTCTTGTACAGTGCTTTCAGCGTTTGAATTTTCTTGAGTTGTTTTGCTCATAAGGCTTTTCCAAGCATGTTCGCAATATTCTTAGGGCTTACATTAACATAATTGGCTATGACTCGAATTGACTATAATGACATTTGCATATTCTTTCAGGTCAAGTCATCATTTTGGCAACTCAAGTATGATTTAACTGAAACTTATGGGTCATATAGATGATAGCGTTGTTGACGATTCCTCTAAGTCTTGCGCGAAGACCAACGCAAGCCATTTAAGAAAGCGTAACACAGCTAAATATCTGAGATTATACTGAAGTTAAAAGATAGCTTAAGCCCCATACAAAATTAATTTGATGAGAGATAAGAAACATGTCTGACCAATACCAAGCATTTGCTAAATCTCCAATTGGTAAATTTGTCATAAAAAATTTAGGTTTACCATCACCAATCCAGCTAGACCGCTTTGAGTCAGCCACTCCTGTCGTTAAAGGTGCTGTATTATTTGGTGCAGCTCCAAAGAGTCATTTCACTGGTGAAGTTGCGCAGGTTCTTAGTAATATTCATGCCAACACTTATGCAGGGAATAACGCAGAGTTACAACAAGCTGCGGCAAAATCTGGTTTGAATGTGGGCGCTTTTAATGAAGGCGATAAAGAATCAAAATTCAAAGCAGTGATATTTGATGCATCAGGGATTCAAAATTCAGAACAATTACATGAACTACACAAGTTTTTTAATCCTGTTGCCCGTCAAATTGCAACATCAGGTCGTGTAATTATTATTGGTTTAACACCGGAAACTGCACCAACGATTAAACAAGCGATTGCACAACGTGCATTAGAAGGATTTGTTAAATCGGTTGGTAAAGAGTTTAAGAAAGGAATTGCTGCAGATCTTATTCAGGTTGATGCAGATGCTGCACAAAACTTGGAATCAAGTTTACGTTTTGCAATTTCTCCACGTTCAGCATACGTATCGGGTCAAGTGATTCGCGTATCTAAAGGTGATGTGATTGATATCGATTGGGCAAAACCGCTTGCAGGCAAAACTGCACTAGTAACAGGTGCAAGCCGTGGTATTGGTGAAGCGATTGCACATGTATTGGCACGTGATGGTGCACATGTAATTTGTTTGGATGTGCCCCCACAACAAGCAGACCTTGACCGTGTTGCAAGTGAAATCGGTGGTTCTACACTTGCAATTGATATCACTGCTGCTGATGCTGGTGAAAAAATCAAAGCTGCGGCAGCTCAACAAGGTGGTTTAGATATCATCGTACATAATGCGGGTATTACACGTGACAAAACTTTGGCAAATATGAAGCCAGAGATGTGGGATCTGGTGATTAATATCAACTTATCTGCTGCTGAACGTATTAACGATTATTTATTGTCAAATGATGGTTTAAATGTAAATGGTCGTATCGTTTGCGTATCTTCAATTTCAGGTATTGCTGGTAACTTAGGTCAAACCAACTATGCGGCATCAAAAGCAGGTGTCATTGGCTTGGTGAAATTTACTGCGCCTGTGTTAAAAAATGGTATTACCATTAATGCTGTAGCGCCAGGTTTCATTGAAACTCAAATGACCGCGGCAATTCCATTTGCAATCCGTGAAGCGGGTCGTCGTATGAACTCAATGAGTCAAGGTGGATTACCTGTTGATGTTGCTGAAACAATTGCTTTATTTGCATCTTCAGCATCTACAGGATTAAATGGTAATGTTGTGCGTGTTTGTGGTCAAAGCTTATTGGGTGCATAATCACGCATAAGTGAAATCCTGTTTCGTTTAGGGGATTACCGCGAAGAGATTATTTGTGTATTTAAATAACGCTTTCGCTGGCTTTCTCTTGAACGAAATCAGGATGTTTAAGCTGTATCATCCGTTAATTTCCAACTGAAATGTTGGATTTTTTAAATGTTGAATAAGAATTAATTTTTCAAAGGTCCAGTATGAATACTCGCCATTTTAGTCAACTTCCTAAGCCATATTTAGCTTATCCAAAAGTGATTCAGGGTTTAATTTTTAAAAAGCCAAAAGGTGAAAAAGTTCTACCGCAAGTTGAATATGTGGTTGATTCATTCAAAATTGATCCAAATCATTTAAAAGCATATAACGAAGTGTGTGGCTTTAAAAATAATGGGTATATTCCCGCGATTTATTTAGCTGTTTTATCGCAAAGTTTACAAATGCATATGATGACCTCTGAAGCATTTCCTTTTGCAATCTTAGGCTTGGTGCATATTCGCAATCAAATTAAGCAAACACGTAAAATTGGGGTCAATGAACAGCTGACTTTATCTTGTCAATTTGGTGAGCTAAAGCCCCATGATAAAGGGGTTCAGTTCGACTTCATCACAACAGCCAAAGTTGGCGGTGACGTGGTCATGCAAGGATTAACCACCTATCTAGCACGTCAAAAAACCGATGGTTCAGTTACAGAAAAACCAAAAGATAAAAAAGAACCAAATTATCAAGTTCAGGCGGTTTGGGAAGTTTCTGAAAATACTGGTCGTCGTTATGCTATGACATCAGGTGACTTTAACTTGATTCATATCCATGCATTAACTGCAAAAGCATTTGGTTTTAAACAAGCGATTGCTCATGGGATGTGGAGCAAGGCGCGCGTTCTCGCTGGGCTTAAATTACCAGAAGCTTATGAAGCCGATGTATTGTTTAAATTGCCGATGTATTTACCTTCAACAGTAGAATTTTTAACTGTACAAGATGGTACAACAACTGACTTTTTGATTCGTAATCAAAAATCACAAAAACCTCATGTTTCTGGTGTGGTTAACGCTTTATAAGATAAAATATAAAGCCTGAGTCGAGATGATTCAGGCTTTTTTAATTAAAAAAGTTATGATTAAAAAAATAGGATAGGGCAATGAGCAGTTTAACGGACATTATTTTTGCGAGTACGAAAAATTATCAGGGCTATGTGGATGAGCGTTTTCAAGATCTCGCTATTCAATTTAGTCGTTTGCAGGATGGTCGTAGCGAAAATGGTGGTGCTGCTTTAACTGTTTATTTTCAAAATGAAAAAGTTGTCGATATATATACGGGTAAAAAATCAAAAACTGAGCAATGGAATGAGCGAACCTTGTCGGTTTGTTATTCCACAGGGAAAGGTGTACTGGCCACACTCGCACATATTTTAGTGAGTGAAGGTTTCTTAGACTACGATACGCCTATAGTCAATTTTTGGCCTGAATTTGCTCAAAATGGTAAAGAGAATATGACACTGCGTCATATTTTAAGTCATCAAAGTGGCTTATACGATATTCGAAATATTATTGCTGGTGCCCTTGAAATGGCAGATTGGCAGCATATGCTCAAGGTAATGGAGCAGGCCACACCTCGTTTTGCTGTAGGAACTGATATTGCATATCAGGCATTAACATTTGGCTGGTTGGTGGGTGGTGTTTTAGAGAAAGCAACGCATCAATCTTTAACACAGTTAATGCAGAAGTATTTGGTTGAACCCCTACAACTTGATGGTGCCTATTTTGGTGTGCCTGAATCTGAGTTAAATCGTGTGGCGCGTTTAATTCAAAAAGCAGTGCCAGTACAAAAAACAGAAACAAAATCCAGTAAGAGCAAAGCTAAGAAGCATCATAAAACGTCATTTTCAGATAAATTGGTTGAATTAACCGGACAAAATCCGCAAGATTTTTTAGATGCTATGGTACCGAAAGGGATGCGTGATTTTAGTTTCTTTAGTGACCAAGGGCTTCAAGCAATTATTCCAGCGGCCAATGGTGTATTTAGCGCCAATAGTCTTGCAAAAGTTTATGCCATGATGGCAAATAAAGGGGTTTGGGAAGGAAAAGTTTTAATTAGCCCTGAAATATTTACAGAGTTAAGTCAGATCCAATCGATTAAACGAGATCGCGTGATGCCAATTCCTATGAAATGGCGTTTAGGCTACCATCGTGTGATTAGTATGGGTAAACGTGCTAAGCAAGGCTTTGGACATATTGGATATAATGGCTCTGGGGCGTGGTGTGATCCGCAACGAGGGCTTAGTTTTGCCTATACTCATAATTTTGCCATTGGTTCAATCACAGGCGATTATCGTCTTTGGGGACTGACCCAAGAAACATTACGTTGCGCTGATGGTTTACTTAAGGGAAGTAAAGGCTGGTTTTAAATATTAAGATCAAAGCGATTGAAATTTCATAGAAGGTTAGATGGCTGAGTCTTATAGTGCAAAAGAATTAAAAATAAGGACTTTATACAGCGGCATGTAGATCCATCTATATTTTCTTAGGCAAGTAACTCCATTTTTAAGATGGTTTCAACATGATGTTTAAACGAGTGTTGGTCTAAACCTTTTAAGCCAAGTTGATAGATTCCTTCTAAACCACAAACAAAAGCAATCAGTCGCCATGCAATGTCTTGACTGCTGCTGACTGTAGCAATTTTAAATTCTTGTTGGGCGAGCCCATGTTCAATTGCAGTAACCAACGAAGCATGCCACTGTTCCATGGTAATATTATAAGCTTTTTTAATTTCTGGATCTTGGTCGATTAAAATTTCAGCCTCATTCCAGAGTCGTAAGTAGGGTTGAGTTTGTTCAATATTTTCAAAGCCCAGCGATAGAGATAAACGTTCAAAGCTACTGTCGGTTTTAATTTGATCTTCTACTTTATTGAGTTGATCCATCAACTCAATAAAAACCTCTGCCTTTAAATGCGAACTTGATTGAAAGTGATGATGTACTTGCCCTGTTGAAACTTGTGCTTCTGCGGCAATACGGCGCACAGTTAATCCATTCAATCCATCTTGTAATGCAACACGCTTTGCTGCATCCAAAATCATAGTACGACGTTGTTCTCGGTTTAAATAATTCATCACTTTTAATACAACAAAATTTACAAAACAAATATTAAACAAAGTTGGACGTTTGTTCAAGTCTGCTTATAATGATGAAACTTGAACAAGCGTCCAACTTTAATTAGGTGTGTTATGTACCGCAATTGGGTGATTTTGGCAATCATCGTTTTAATTTATTTACCGGTTTCAATTGATGCAACGGTTTTGCATGTTGCCATCCCAACATTGAGTGCTGCTTTATCACTATCCAGTAATGAAATGCTCTGGGTGATTGATATTTATTCACTGATCATGGCAGGCTTGATTTTGCCCATGGGGGCATTGGGGGATCGTATTGGCTTTAAACGTCTGATGCTGATTGGTGCTGGTATTTTTGGTGTGGCTTCTCTCATGGCTGCTTTTGCGAGTTCAGCCTATATGTTGATTGCGGCAAGAGCATTTCTTGGTGTAGGTGCTGCCATGATTTTACCTGCAACCTTGGCAGGTGTTCGCAATACCTTTTTAGATGAAAAACAACGTAATTATGCTTTAGGTATTTGGGGAACTGTCGGTGGTGGTGGAGCCGCTTTTGGTCCACTGTTGGGTGGTTTTATTCTGGAACATTTTTCATGGGGAACCGTGTTCCTGATTAACGTGCCAATTATTATTTTGGTCTTGGTATTGACGACATGGCTGGTGCCAAAGCAAGTAGTACAAACCAAACAACCTTTAAATCTATTACAAGCGCTCATTTTGGTCACTGCAATCTTAATGCTGATTTATTCAATTAAGACCTCTATCTATGCGTTTAGCCTAGGGATGATTTTGATTTTTGTGCTTGGATTGGGATTGTTGGTGGGATTTATCCGCCATCAATTAAAAACAACCCAACCGATGATCGATTTTAGTCTGTTTAAGAATCCTGTGATCTCAACCAGTATTGTGATGGCAATGGTGGCTATGATAGCTTTAGTAGGTTTTGAGCTACTCCTTTCACAAGAATTACAGTTTGTGTATGGATATAGTCCATTGGAAGCAGGTCTGTTTATTTTGCCCTTTATGATCGCTATTAGTATTGGAGGACCTTTTACCAGTATTTTAATGAATCATTATGGTTTACGACCTGTTGCAACTATTGGGATGCTGATGTGTGCCTTATGTTTCTTTGGCTTGGCCATGACCAATTTTGATATCGATTATATTCAAGCTTGGGTTTGGATGGTGTTGATGGGAATCAGTGTTGAAATCGCGTTATTATCTTCCACGGCAGCTATTATGTCTGCTGTACCTCCACAAAAAGCAACGGCTGCTGGTGCAATTGAAGGCATGGCGTATGAGTTAGGTGCAGGTCTTGGGATTGCGATTTTTGGACTGTTGCTGTCTATATTTTATGCGCATTCAATTGTCTTGCCTGAGCATTTACCGCTGAATATCGCAGCTCAAGCAAGTTCTTCTATTGGTGAGGCATTATTGTTGACCAAGCAGTTAGAACCTGCATTGATGCAAGAGGTAAAACAAGCAGCTTTTGAAGCGTTTATTTATTCACATAGTAAAGTCTTGGGCATTTCGGGTCTGATGTTTCTGGTTTTATCTGTATTTGTTTGGCGTGCTTTACCTGCAAAGAAACAGATTACTGTCTAGAATATTGCGCATGATTTAAATTATGCGCTTGTTTTTATATTTATAGTCAAGCAACTAATTGTTTATACAAGTGATTTTTATGTAGCCATTGATCTGAAATGAAGCTTTTATTTTGGTATGAACTTTTAGAAACTATTTATTGCTTATCAATTCATTTTTGAAACTTTTGAATTATAGATGGTTGTCCTACCGTGGGGCGACAGGGATGTCGCCGTTAGGCGGGGGTATATGAGCAAAAATAAAGCACTGCTTTGTTTGTAGCGCAAGAGTGAGGCATAGCCTTCGCAAAGCTATTTAAACCTTGAATGTAAGGTGTGGCATTGCAGGCTTTTTTATAATCAAAAATTTTTTCCATATAATTGATTTAATTAAAAATATTGATTAAGAGAAATTCTATTCTTGTATCTGAGTTTTTGACAGGTTGACTATAGGTTTTACGGTGTAATATAAAAGTTTGGAGAAGCGATTGAAAAACTATAGCAGCCCAAAATGTGATTTGTTTAACACTGCCACGTCAGTGTTTTTTAAAGTAAAATTAGCTATTGTGTGTTTTTAAATCTATTTAAGCGATAGATAAACTTTATATTGTAGAGCACAGTGTCAAATTAGAAGAAATTGATCGAATTATCTCTAATAAAAAATAACTCTACAGTTCTTCATTCACTAATCAGTAAAAAAACAGTATCCTTAGACCTGTAACTAGGAGCTTCCATGTATCAGGTACTTGCACGTAAATATCGCCCACGTAACTTTAATGAATTGGTCGGACAGAATCACGTTTCACGTGCACTGACCAGTGCGTTAGATCGTGGACGTTTACACCATGCCTATTTATTTACTGGAACACGTGGGGTGGGGAAAACCACGATTGCTCGAATTTTAGCGAAATGTTTAAATTGTGAAACAGGGGTAACCTCTACACCTTGTGAAGTTTGCGCAACTTGTAAGGCGGTAAATGAAGGGCGCTTTATTGACCTGATTGAAATCGATGCTGCTTCACGGACAAAAGTTGAAGACACACGTGAGTTGCTCGACAATGTACCTTATGCACCGACCCAAGGTCGATTTAAGGTATATTTGATCGATGAGGTACATATGCTGTCGACGCATTCCTTTAATGCGTTATTGAAAACATTAGAAGAACCGCCTGAACATGTAAAATTTTTATTTGCGACCACAGATCCACAAAAATTACCAATTACGGTGATTTCACGTTGCTTGCAATTTACTTTACGTCCATTGGCTGTAGATGAAATTACCCATCACCTTACAGACATTTTAAATAAAGAAGAAATTGCATCAGAGCAAGATGCGATTTGGCAAATTGCTGAATCTGCCCAAGGTTCGTTACGTGATGCATTGTCTTTAACTGACCAAGCAATTGCTTATGGTCAAGGCGCAATTCATCATCAAGATGTCAAAGAAATGCTAGGTTTGATTGATAGAACCATCATTTATGATTTGATCTTGGCAATTCATCAAAATCAAAATGCACGGGTTAGTCAGTTATTACTACAATTTAGGCAACAGGCTTTAGATGTTTCACTGGTTTTAGATCAGTTTATTTCAACTTTGCATGAGTTGGCGATGTTGCAATATTTGCCTGATTTAAGTCTAAAATACAGTGCTGAAATTAATCAAAAAATTATGCAGTTATCAAAAATTGTCTCTGCACAAGATTTACAGCTTTATTATCAAATTGCCTGTAAAGGTCGAGCGGAGCTACAACTTGCAGTAACACAAGAGCAAGGCTTTGAAATGACAGTATTGCGTTTACTGGCATTTAGACCGATGCAAATCAATGAAATTGTAGTCTCTCAAGCTGAACAACCACAAAACAATCAAAATATCGCTCAAGTTGCTGTGTCACAGCAACCGCATCAAGCATCTGTTCAAGCCGGGATTATTCAAGAAGCGCAAATTCAGCAAGCACAGATTCAACAAGAACCAGCTCATCAACAGCAGGCTCAGCAAGCACCTGTTGAAAAAAATAATGAACAACAAAATGCTGCTTTGAATGTAATTCCGCAACCAGAAAGTTACGCGCCATTAACAGAAGTACAGCAACCGCAGGTTGAGATCAATTCGCAGCGTGTAGTGAATGATTTAGATCCAGCTTTTGACGAAATAGAAGAGCTGCAAACTCAACAGCAAAGCGTTGATCATGAACCCAGTAGTGATGACTACTTGGATGACTTTGCTGAGGAAGTACAACAAAGCGCTGTAGTTGAATCAACTGTTCATAATAATCAAAATATTGAAGCGCAGTCGCCAACTGTTCAAGAGAAAATTGCAGTAGAAAATGCTGAACCAAGTTTAACTTTATTTGGTGCTGATTTGAGTCAACCGAAAAATTCTACGTCTCAGTCTAGTTTAAATAAAGATGTATTTTTTTTAGCACCTGAGAATCAGGATCAAAATGTTGAAATTGATTTAGTTGAGCCTATTCATTCTCAAACAGATACTCCAGCTCAAGTTTCTAATATTATCCCTGAAATAGAACCAGGATCTTCTGGTGAGCAACAAACGCCGCAACAGATACTTGCCTTAAAATTACAGGTCTTAGAAGGTGAGTGGACAGTTGAGAAATGGGAATATTGGTTTAGAAACAGCTCACTTTCTCCTGCTGTTCAAGAACTCGCACAGCATGGATTAATGACTGGGGATGTGAATGGTCAATCTATTTTTCAAATTTCGCAAAAATATGAAAAAATACTGAATCAAGCACAACATGATCTTGAGGCAAAATTAAAACAGCAGTGGCCGAATACTTTATTTACAGTGCAATACGGTGAAGTTGAGTCGACCACACCCTATATGATGCAAAACGAGCGTAAGCTTCGAGCTTATGATCGTGCGAATGAAATGCTTGAAAAAGAACCTTTGGTCAAAAGTTTAATTGAAGCATTGGATGGGAAGTTGGAAAATATTCAGCTCAAAGCTTAGGGGCTGTAGACATTTCATAAATGGCTTGCGTTGTAGACTAAAATTGAGCATGAGACGTATACGCCGTAAAACATGAATGAGAATAGCGAGACTATTTTCGAGTTTCGTAACACAGGCTGAGATAATTTTAGCCACAACCCTTCGGGACTTGTGTGTTTTTTGCCGCTACGTTGTTACCTTGCGAAACGATGTTTCTCATCATTTAGAATGACTAAATTTCGTATTTCGTGCCTAGTATCGCCTAAAAACACACGTAGTCGCAAACGTAGACGAATTGTCAACAGACCCTAATTTTAAAAAACATTTAGATTAAATATCATTTTAAATAAGCTCAATTTCACTGGAATTGGGCATGTTTTTATTTGCCGAAATTTAAGGAATATTCACAATTCCTTTCTGCCTGTGCCAAGATAAATCATTTTAAAATCTCATCAGGTTCTCAATTTATATAAGAATTTTAATTCAAATTATGATGATCAATCTGGCATTTATAGACGTTGTTATGCTGAAAATCACTTGTTTTAAATATTTTTATGGTTATAATTGCGGCAACTTTAATTAGCGGAGACCCTAAGTGGCAAATTGTTCATCGAGGCGCTGTAGTTTACATACAGCCATTATTCGTATCTGAGCAAGACAGCACTGCCTTTAGGAAAGCTGTCTTGCAATGAGACAGTTATAATCTGACTTTAAACTACATCCCCATTTTGACGTGAAATAGCTCAATTTTGACTTTAATTAGTTCAATTTTGGCTTGTTTTTGTGCGCACTTAGATTCATGCCGCCTCAGCAATGAGGATTACGGATGGTAATCAATCAACTTTGTATGATAGAAACAGTACTGATTACAGGCTGCTTTTTATTATTTATTATTCATAAATCAGCATATGCCGATCCTGTATTAATTACAGATGATGCAAGTGTTGCTGATCTATATACCTGTCATTTTGAAAGTAATATAAACTTTTATAAACATCAGGAGGTTAACTCCAGTTTTTCTCCAATATGCGGTATTGCCAAAAATTTGGAATTAAGCTTTCAATTGGATGATCATCTTCAAAATAAGAATCGTCATGATGTGATATCAGCTCAATTCAAACGGAATTTGAAAGCGGTGGAATCGAATAGTTGGGGCGCGGCTGTATCCCTAACAATAAGCCGAAATATGTATGGTGATAACCACTCCAGTTGGAAAGTGAATCTGCCCGTAACGTATTTATTACTGGATGATCGTTTATTTTTAAATGGCAATATCTCCTATGAACATCAGGGTAATACTCAGTATGTTTTAGCTGCAATTTCAAGCAATTATTGGATCACTGCTAAAACCTCTCTCAGTGCAGAAATCTTTAATCAAGATCATCAGTCTGTATTTTTTCAAACCGCATTTGGTTATGAGTTGATTCAAGATTTTGTTAGGGTCCAAGTGGCTTATGCAGATCGATTTGACCACCATCATGATCGCTGGTTTGGGCTGGGAGCTGAGTTGCTCACTAATTTTAAGCTCATAAAAAAATCATCTAATTCAATTCCTGTTCAATAGGAAGAAATCTTTATTGCCAAAAAAGGAGAACACTATGCTTCATAATCTATGGCAACGTTTATTTTCTAATTTCATCAAAAAATATCATATTCAACATTTATTTGAACGTCATCGTTCATTTAAAGAATTACATCAAGCAAGTTATGCCAGTGAAATTAGTAAAAAAATTTCACAAAGTTTGATCAATGCTTCCTATGTACTTTCAGACCAATTGCTCAATCATTTAAATACAACAGAGCATGGTCTGTCAGCAAAACAGGTTGAACAACGACAAGAACAATTTGGATTAAATGAGCTTGCGCATGAAAAACCACTGCCGTGGTGGAAGCATCTTTGGTATGCCTATCGCAATCCATTTAATATTTTACTTACAATTTTGGCTCTGGTGGCTTTCTTTACTGATGATATAGAAGGCACAATCATTATTACATCCATGGTTGTACTTTCTACTGTGTTGCGCTATTGGCAAGAGTTTAAGTCAAATAAAGCGGCCGCTGCATTAAAAGCCATGGTGAGTAATACAGCTACCGTGATTCGTCAAGTAGATTGGGATGATCCAGATTTTGAAACCATGCAAAATGACTTAGATCAAGGATCTCAACAGATTGAACTTACCATCCAAGATTTGGTCCCTGGCGACATTATTTTATTGTCTGCTGGTGATATGATCCCAGCAGATTGTCGAATTATCTTTGCAAAAGATCTCTTTGTTTCGCAAGCGTCGATGACGGGTGAATCTATTCCTGTAGAAAAGTTTGCTGATCAAAAAGATCACACTCTGCAAAATGCATTGGAACTGGAAAATATTGTTTTTATGGGAACTAATATTGTGTCGGGTTCTGCAAAAGCGGTGGTGGTAAATACTGGCACACAAACCTATTTTGGGGCATTGGCACACCGAGTATCACATGCAGATCGTGCAACGACCTCATTTCAAATGGGCGTAAATAAAGTCAGTTGGTTATTGATTCGATTTATGTTGATCATGGCGCCAATTGTATTATTTATCAATGGGTTTACCAAAGGTGATTGGAGTGAAGCATTGCTGTTTGCTTTATCTGTTGCTGTGGGTTTAACACCTGAAATGTTACCGATGATCGTGACCTCAACATTGGCCAAAGGTGCAGTATTCTTATCTCGTAAAAAAGTTATCGTTAAACGTTTAGATGCGATTCAAAATTTCGGTGCAATGGATGTTTTATGTACAGATAAAACAGGTACATTGACTGAGGATAAAATTTGTTTATCACAACATTTCGATGTAAATGGCAAGTCATCACAACGTGTACTGGTACAGGCGTACTTAAATAGCTATTACCAAAGAGGGCTGAAAAATTTACTGGATGCTGCAATCTTGGACCATGCTGCACAAGACTTGCAAGATCTAAATTTTAAATTTAAGAAGCTGGATGAAGTACCATTTGATTTTGTGCGTCGACGTATGTCAGTAGTGGTCCGCACCTTACAAGGGAATGCACGCATTATCACTAAAGGTGCGGCAGAGGAAATGTTGAAAGTCTGTTCGCATGTAGAGATAAACGACAAGATTGAGCTATTAACGCCAGAGTATCTTGAAGCTATTCAAGAAAAAATACGCCAATTTAATCTTGAAGGTCTACGTGTTATTGCCATCGCATATCGAGATTTTAATGATAGATCAGATCACTTTTCTGTCGCAGATGAAAATAATTTGATTTTAACTGGATATCTTACTTTCTTGGATCCTCCTAAAAAATCTGCTGCACCTGCTCTAGCTCAATTGGCAGCCCATGGCGTCAATGTCAAAGTGCTTACAGGTGATAATGAGTTTGTTACTCAAAAAGTCTGCGAAGAACTTGGGTTGGATTGTGAACATGTACTTTTAGGTGGGCATGTTGAGAATATGACTGACGAAGAACTAAAATTTGCAGTTGAATATACTCAAGTATTTGCCAAATTAAGCCCAGTTCACAAAGAACGTATTGTGATGCAGCTGAAAGAGAATGGACATGTGGTTGGATTCTTAGGAGATGGTATCAATGACGCGGCGGCTATACGCAGTGCTGATATTGGAATTTCGGTGGATACAGCAGTGGATATTGCCAAAGAGTCAGCAGATTTAATTTTACTTGAAAAAAGTTTAATGGTGCTTGAAGAAGGCGTGCTAGAGGGACGACGTACATTTGCCAATATGTTGAAATATATCAAAATGACGGCAAGTTCAAATTTTGGTAATGTTTTTTCGGTATTAGTAGCGAGTGCTTTTATTCCGTTTTTACCGATGCTACCAATTCATTTGCTTATACAGAACTTACTTTATGATGTATCACAAATCGCCATTCCATTTGACAATGTTGATGATGAGTTGATCGAGAAACCGCAAAGCTGGAAACCAAATGAAATTGGGCGTTTCATGATTTTCTTTGGACCGCTTAGTTCGATTTTTGATATTTTGACTTTTGCACTCATGTGGTTTGTATTTCATGCAAATTCGCCAGAACAGCAAACCTTGTTTCAATCAGGCTGGTTTGTGGTCGGGCTACTGACACAAACGTTAATTGTACATATGATTCGTACGGAAAAAATACCCTTTATTCAAAGTCGTGCAGCGATGCCTTTGCTGGTCATGACCTTGGTCATTGTGGCTGTTGGTATTTTCTTACCAATGGGGCCTTTTGCTGAGTATTTAAAACTACAAGCTTTACCATTAAGTTATTTCTTATTTTTACCATTAATCTTGCTTGGTTACATACTGGTTGTCCAACTGATGAAAAAAATTTACATCCGTCGTTACGGTTGGTAATGGAGAACGCCAATGCAACTCCAATTCATGCAACATCTAGAATTAGCGAATATGTTAGATTCTTTGATTAGTTTACTTGGCGCTTTTATTTTAGGAGGATTGATCGGGTTTGAGCGACAGTATAGACAACGTACTGCAGGTTTAAGAACCAATGTGTTGGTTGCACTTGGCGCTGCTATATTTGTTGATATTGCCAATAACTTAACAGGTGCTGATGGCTCGGTACGTGTGATTGCTTATGTGGTTTCTGGCATTGGATTTCTTGGCGCAGGGGTAATTATGCGTCAAGAAGGGAATATTCAAGGACTTAACACTGCTGCAACCTTATGGTGTTCTGCTGCCGTCGGTGCTGCGGCAGGCTGTGACCGTTTGGTGGAAGCAATATTGGCGACGATATTTATTTTGGCAGCCAATACTTTATTGCGTCCTATTGGGCACATTATCGACCGTAAGCCTTTAAATGTTGATTCGGAAATGCAACATGAAATTTATGTGGTTTGTCAAAAAGAGCACAGTAAATATGTTATGGATGAGCTGAATAAAGCTTTAAAGCGTTATCATTTTCCAGCCAAAGATTTTGATGTAGAACCTTTTGGTGAGCAAGATGTGGAAATTAAAGCGATTTTGATTGCGAATTCCGTTGAGGAAAAAGAAATTCAGCCCATTATTGAAATGTTAAATCAAATGCCAGAAGTGAGTCAGGCTTTTTGGGATCAAAATACGCTCGCTTGAAATGATAGTTTATTTTGAGGATGTTGGGGATGAGTTTTTTAAGAATTAATTTTGTCTTAAATGATATAAAGTGAACTCGACTTATCTTTAACTGATTGAGAACAATGATCTTGACAGTGTCTTATTGAGCTTTCATTCAATTTCAGGGTCAGCCTGCGGCATGCCCTACTTTTTTTCGGAGGGAGGAGCTAAGCTTCGCATGGACAAGCATCTTGCAAAGTCTTGCTCCTCACCGCAAAAATCGTCGACAACCAGCTACACATTCAATAAATCGTAGAAAGAAGACTTTATGAATGAAGTCCTGCCTCAGACTATTACGGATGACGTTTCTGAGTAGCATATTTAATCAAGAACCTATATTGAACTCAGATTATATAGTTTTGCAAAGAATCTCGCATTTTTTGTGGAATCGGGGTGCTTTTTTTTGTTTCACGTTCTACAAAAACATGGATAAAGTGACCTTGTGCTGAAGCATCATTTTTACCTTGTTTGAAAATTGCCAGATCATAACTAAGTGATGTATTTCCAATTTTTGTAATCGCTACACCAACTTCAATAATTTCAGGGTAGGTGAGTTCTTCTAGAAAATGGCAAGAAGAATTTACCACCAAACCAATGATGGGTGAATGATGTATGTCAAAGTCTGCTTTGTGGATCAATAGCGCATTTGCAGCAGTATCAAAATAGCTATAATAGGTCACATTATTGACATGTCCATAAATATCATTGTCCGCCCAACGTGTTTGGATGGGTAAGATAAAGGGATATTGGCTGCGTAATTTTATTTCTGGTTTCATTTTGATTGATTCATTTCTATAGATTAAATATTTAGAATATTTTCGCTGTCAATCACGAAGTCAATTCTTTATATGGTTTTATAAACAAGTAACTTTATAGATGAATTTTGCATTTTTTTACAAGTGTTTTGGTTAAAACATTCACGATCAAGTTTGGGCAATAAAAAAGCTCATTAAGTATAACTTAATGAGCTTTTCAAATTTACAACTGATTCAGTTCAAATTGATTAGAAACGATAACCAAGACCTAAATAAGTCACGATTGGTTTAATTTCAATGCTGCTTTGGCCTGAAATTAAAGTTGTTGGTCCGCCTAACGTTGTACCATTTACATTTAATTTTGCTTTTGTTGTCAGATGCGCATATGAAACAGAAGCAGTTGCATACCAATTTTTATTGATATTGAAATCTGCACCTAGAATTGCAACAGGAGCAAACGCATCATCAACTTTAACTTTACCTAGTTCAGGTCTAAACGCGCCGATAGGTGAAGCTTTTAATGCATCATTGATTGCTGGATCAGTCTCAACATTTGAGAAATGAGCATACATCAAGCCAGCACCCACATAAGGGCGGATCTTGTTATTGATTGAACCAAAGTGATAACGAGCTGAAAGCGTTGGTGTATAAGCATCTGTTGTTGCAGCTTTATCAAATTTATTCAAATCAACTACAGTTAGGCCATGAACTTTAATGCTACCTTGACCAGCAAGTTCCATTTCAGGAGGAGCACCTAAAGTTAATTCAAGTGAAACGTTATCATTGACAAAATAATCAAGCATCAAGCCTGCAGTATCTGCATTTTGTACTTCAAAACCTGCATCAGGGTTATTAGCTTGTATATTTGCCAGAGGTCCTAAGAAAGGACTATTACCAGTTTTACCATTGACGCCTTGTCCTTTACTTTGAGGCATAACATGCAACCAACCAGCAGAAACACCAAAAGTCTTACCATCTGAAGTTGCTGCGTGAGTAACGTTGCTTAATCCAAATGCTGCTAATGGCAGAATCGCTAATGTAAGTTTTTTCATAAAATGATTTTCCAATACTATCAGTTGTCTTAATTTTCCGATTAAGATCCGGCGCGATTTTAGAGTAATTATTTTAAAAATTAAATAAAAATTAAATAAAAACTCATTACTAGGCAGTCATAAAAATAGTCATCTAATAGAGTATTTTTTTGAAAATTAATGAATTTTAAATTTTTTCATTAAAAAAACTTTAAGTTTAATTGATTAAAAAATATAACAAACATTATAAGTCACGTTGATTTTTCACATATTAAGAATAACCAACTTCAACTTTAAAGTAGTTTTTGCGTGGTTACATTTTGAGTTGAAATGTAGTCAAATTGATGAGATATACCCTATGTGCATACTATGGTTTATGTTTGTATAAGTTATATAGAAGATATTTGAAAATAAAACACGAAGATGAAATATACTAACTTATCTCAATGTTTTATTTAGAAATTTATTTAATGTATGACTTCGTAAATGAATACTGATAACTTTTAATAAATCGTTTGATAAATTTTTAACGCATCTAAGTGGCTTAGCGGTCTTGGATTATTTTGTAAAAGACGTGTCTGAAGCATTGCATCGGATGCCAATCTGTCGAGTTGGTGTTCTTGTACATTTAAATCTCGTAACTTCAAAGCCAACCCACTGTGATCCAAATGTCTCTGCATATGATCAATAAATAAATCACACAAGCCGTCTGTGCTACCTTTACTATATGGATCAATCCATTGCATTAATTCTGCGTAATGTATTTTTGCTTCAGGCGCATTGAATTTTAAAATTTCCAATAAAACTAAAGCATTGGTATGTCCATGTGATAAATGAAAATGACCGCCCAACGGATAAGCTAAAGCGTGAACAGCACCTACTGGAGCATTGGCAAAAGCTTGTCCTGCAAGCATAGAGCCAAGTAACATATTCTGACGAGCTTCTAAATTTGTACCATCAGTTAATACTAATTTTAAATTTTTATTTAAAAGTTTAAGTGCTTGTTTAGCAAGCATGTCTGCATAAAAATTCTTTTTAATTTTAGAAGTATAGGCTTCAATTGCATGCACCATAGCATCGATACCTGTTGCTGCTGTGATATGTGCAGGTAAGCCTGAGGTAAAGGTTGCATCTAAAATTGCGACATCTGCATATAAAATTGGAGAAACAATTCCAGTTTTGGTTGTTTCACCTGTCGTGACAATAGAAATGGGCGTTACTTCAGAGCCTGTGCCTGCTGTGGTTGGAATAAGAATTAAAGGAAGGCGAGGGCCTTTGACATTATTAACCCCATAGATTTCCTGAATACTTTGTGATTGCTTTGGATTTGCCAATATCGCAATGAGTTTGGCAACATCCATAGAGCTACCACCACCGAAGCCAATAACCACATCTACTTGATTGTCTTTGGCGAATTTAACTGCCGATAAAACAATTTGCTCTGCTGGATCTGCCTGTACATCGGCATAAATTTCATAGGTTAAATTGCATTGCGCTAAAATTTTTAATAGCGGCAAATGCAATGCGTGTTGAATCATGCCTGCATCTGTCACAATTAATGCTTTGTGGTATTGATTGCCTAATACTGTACTGAGTTCTTGGATTGATCCTAAACCTGAAATAATATTGGCTACAGTTTGGAATTGAAAATGACTCATATGTATTATCCTTAATCTATCATCACAAATTAAACATTATTGTTTTAAGGTTCTATAGGATTCGCCTGCTAAATAACTTAACATAAGACTTTATAAAAGAAATGATCATTTGAGGTTGTTATGTCATCCAAAATGCCATACAAAGTTTTATGTGTGTGCTTAGGAAATATTTGTCGCTCACCCACAGCAGAGGTGGTTTTACGACACTATTGTGATGAAAAACGATTAAATGTAATTGTGGATTCAGCTGGAACGAGCAATTATCATCCAAATAAATCACCCGATAGTCGTAGTCAAAAACATGCAATAAAAAGAGGCTATGATCTTTCTAGGTTACGTGCTAGACAATTAAAAATACAAGACTTTTTAGAGTTTGATTTGATTCTTGCCATGGATCATGAAAATCTTGCGGATATACAGCATTTGTATAACCAAGCCAGTAGCCAATTTGGTCTTGCTCAAATTAAAGCTAAAATTGCTTTAATGAGTGAGCACGATTGTATTTATCCACAACAGGCGCTTCCAGATCCTTATTATGGTGAAGCTGATGGATTTGAACGTGTACTTGATCAGTGTGAATCAAGTAGTTCGGCTTGGGTACATGTGTTTCAACAACAGTTTTAATGCACGTGATTGAAATATTTTTAGGAAATAAATTTAAGTTATGAATATTGAATCACAGGTTCAACTCAAACCTTTCAATACATTGAGTTTGAGCTCGATTGCATCACATTATGTCAAAATACAATCTATTGTAGATCTTCAGCAAGCATTACAGTTTTCTAAAGCACATGATTTAAACGTTTTACTGCTTTCAGGGGGCAGCAATATAATGTTGCCTGAACATATCCATGCGCTTGTTGTTGCTATAGATATACAAGGTGTTGAATTTTTAAGCGAAGATGCAAGAAGCAAAACAATCAAGGTGGGTGCTGGGAAAGTTTGGCATGATTTTGTGTTGTGGACGACCACACAACAGCTTTATGGTTTACAAAACCTGGCTTTAATTCCTGGTTTAGTCGGCGCATCGCCTGTGCAAAATATTGGCGCGTATGGTGTGGAAGTCGGTGAATTTATTCAATCTGTGGAAGTCTATGATCGTCTATCAGCACAAACTCTTTCAATTCAAGCACGAGATTGCCAGTTTTCTTATCGACACAGTATTTTTAAAGATAATCCAGATCGTTATGTCATTACCCATGTAATTTTTAAATTACTTAAACATGCTGATTTAAAAGTAAATTATGGAGATTTAAAAAATGCGATGATGGGAGATATGAGTGCTGAAAACTTACAAAAGCAAGTGATTCAGATTCGTCAAAGTAAGCTCCCGAACCCGAATGAATACCCAAACGTGGGAAGTTTCTTTAAAAATCCAATTATTAAGCAACAAGAGTTTTCACAATTAATTGCAAAATTCCCTAATATTCCACATTATCCTCAAACAGGGAATCAAGTTAAAATTGCAGCGGGTTGGTTGATTGATCAATCAGGCTGGAAAGGTAAACAGCTTAATCAGGTAGGAATGTTTCATAAACAAGCTTTGGTATTGGTGAATTATGCCGATGCAACACTGAAAGATGTACGCGCAACGTATCAGGCAGTACAAAAAGATGTTTTTGAGAAGTTTGGTGTGCACTTAGAACCTGAACCTGTGCTTTATGATGAATTAGGGTTAATCGAAAACCATTAGATTGAGTAAATATATGGTCAAACCGCATTGGATGGTCAGATTTCTACGAATAATTGCCATATTATTTGTATTGTTCGGCTGTTTGGTCGTTTTTTGGTATACGCCATTTTATTCGACAATGATGGTTAAAATCCTAAATAGTATTGTTCCCGTTGAAGTGAATCGGGTGGCAGCAAAGAGCCAACAAAATGCTGCGCTTTCGGAGGCTGAAAACTTAGAACCTGGTTCTGATTTATGGATTGCTCGACAAGCCTATCTTAAGCTGATGGATGAAGCGATTAAGAGTAAAAATGCACAGGATTTAATCTTACTTCAGTTACGATATAAAGCCTTACAAGAAAAAATTGCTAAAGAGCAAAAAAATGAAGAACTACAACAAAATAAACCCGTAATTCCTTTAGTTTCTGAACGTGCTGCATCAGATGTTGTTGAAAATCAGTCGAGTGATGTTGTTAAAAACTTATTGGATTTAAATAGTGAAGACAATAAAGCACTAATGGATGAATATTTAACATTCTTAAAAAAACATAAAATTGATGAAAAATTACTTCAAGAAAACTCACACACATTGGCAAATGAATTGTCCAGTTCGCAGGTACAAGAAGATCTTGAGAGTTTGCCAACCAAAACCAATGAACAACCGAAGCCCATCAGTCAGCCTTATGCAATTGTAGTCTTGGGTGGTGGTTTAACTTTAGATAAAAATCAAAAAGATATTATTGTTAATGACTATACTAGGCTAAGACTTGAGACAACCTTGGCCTTAGAAGAAAAAAATAAGCTTCCTATTGTACTCAGCGGTGTAGAAGCGCCCTATATGCAAAAATGGTTGTCTGACCGTGGTGTTCAAGCAAAATTATTAGAAAATAGGAGTATGAACACATGTGAAAATACACGTTTCAGCTCATTACTTTTACAAAAGAAAGGTGGTGCACCCACAGTATTATTAATTACCGATCGTTATCATATGCCTAGAACACGTCGGTTATTTGCATTAAATGGTATAGAAACAATTCCTGTCAATGCACCTATGCCAACTCAATTAACAGCATGGCAGCCTAGCAAACAAAATTATGATCATAGTCGTAGAGCCAATTATGAAACTTTAGCAACAATCCGAGATATGTTGTTTGGTTCGAGTGGCTGTAGAGAGGTGCCTTAATGGCAGATATTCCATTTTTAAATCCAACAATTCTAAAGCAACTCGATTTACCTATACCAAGTCGAGATACAACACCACAACTATTAGAAGCCTTAAACTTAAATCGTGAATATATTCCAAATAAAGAAATAAAATCCTATCAACGTCTTTATGGTTTTGATCAACTGGACTGTTTGCAATGGCAAGGTTTTATTGATATGCCATTGTTTAAATTACATGTGCAAGTATTCAAACCTAATATAGATAAAATAAAGGGTTCTGTGTGTTTATTGCACGGTTATTTAGAACATAGTGGTATTTATCAGCCGATTGTGAAAGAAATACTTGAACAAGGGTTTAGTGTGATTACTTATGATTTGCCTGGGCATGGGCTAAGTAATGGTTCTCCTGCAAATATTCAAAATTTTGATCATTACCAACAAGTGTTACATGCGGTCTATCAATATGTAAAAAATGCAGAGCAGCTTCCGAAGCCATGGTTGGGAGTGGGGCAAAGTACAGGTGGTGCAATTTGGATGCATCATTTACTTGAGTATGCACAAAAACGTGAGAATCCCATTGTGGATCGGGTATTACTGCTTTCACCATTAGTACGACCGGCAAAAACAGCGTGGTGGCATAATTCTATTGGTTTAGGAATTATTCGAAGAATTAAAAGAGAAGTCCCTCGTCATTTTAAAAGAAATAATCATAATCCTGAGTTTTTAAGATTTGTACGCCTTAAAGATCCTTTACAGCCCAGAATGATGGGAATGGATTGGATTTTGGCAATGTCTAAGTGGATGTTAGAAATGGAAGCTTTTCCAAAGTGCCGCATTCCAGTTTGGTTGGCCCAAGGCGCACAAGACCAAACTGTAGACTGGAAATATAATATTGATTTTGTACGTCGACAATTTAGATTACAGACCCTATTGATTCTTGAAGAAGGATCGCATCAATTGATTAATGAGCGGGCAGATATACGTGCAGCATTAACGGGATTAATTCCTGCGTTTCTACATGCACAATCTTCTGGTGACTATTTTGAATGATCGATTTAGCTTATTTTTAAGCTGAATTTCTCAAATTGCTTAAAAAATGAGTGAATTATGCGGTTTTTTGAGTATTTAGATTAAAAAATAATCACACAATGCATTTTGTTGAAAATAGGGCTTGCGCTGGTTTAAAATCTGTATAGAATACGCAGCATCCCGACGCGATACAGCAAACGAACTTAGCTTAGAGGGTTAAGTTGTTAAATGTTTATTGCGTCTTATTTATCACTGACGAAGTGATAAATTAATCATTAAGAGAATATGAAGAACAACTTGTGTGGATTTTTACTGATTGATTGATCGAAATATTATCATTGATTGATTGGTTTAAATTACTCGAAGTTTATTTGAGAGAATTTGTCAGTACATTGATGAGCCAGAATTGTGACCTTAAGTCACTAATGATTTTTAACTGAAGAGTTTGATCATGGCTCAGATTGAACGCTGGCGGCAGGCTTAACACATGCAAGTCGAGCGGGGGAGATTGCTTCGGTAATTGACCTAGCGGCGGACGGGTGAGTAATACTTAGGAATCTGCCTATTAATGGGGGACAACATCTCGAAAGGGATGCTAATACCGCATACGCCCTACGGGGGAAAGCAGGGGATCACTTGTGACCTTGCGTTAATAGATGAGCCTAAGTCGGATTAGCTAGTTGGTGGGGTAAAGGCCTACCAAGGCGACGATCTGTAGCGGGTCTGAGAGGATGATCCGCCACACTGGGACTGAGACACGGCCCAGACTCCTACGGGAGGCAGCAGTGGGGAATATTGGACAATGGGGGGAACCCTGATCCAGCCATGCCGCGTGTGTGAAGAAGGCCTTATGGTTGTAAAGCACTTTAAGCGAGGAGGAGGCTCTTCTAGTTAATACCTAGGATGAGTGGACGTTACTCGCAGAATAAGCACCGGCTAACTCTGTGCCAGCAGCCGCGGTAATACAGAGGGTGCGAGCGTTAATCGGATTTACTGGGCGTAAAGCGTGCGTAGGCGGCTTTTTAAGTCGGATGTGAAATCCCCGAGCTTAACTTGGGAATTGCATTCGATACTGGGAAGCTAGAGTATGGGAGAGGATGGTAGAATTCCAGGTGTAGCGGTGAAATGCGTAGAGATCTGGAGGAATACCGATGGCGAAGGCAGCCATCTGGCCTAATACTGACGCTGAGGTACGAAAGCATGGGGAGCAAACAGGATTAGATACCCTGGTAGTCCATGCCGTAAACGATGTCTACTAGCCGTTGGGGCCTTTGAGGCTTTAGTGGCGCAGCTAACGCGATAAGTAGACCGCCTGGGGAGTACGGTCGCAAGACTAAAACTCAAATGAATTGACGGGGGCCCGCACAAGCGGTGGAGCATGTGGTTTAATTCGATGCAACGCGAAGAACCTTACCTGGTCTTGACATAGTAAGAACTTTCCAGAGATGGATTGGTGCCTTCGGGAACTTACATACAGGTGCTGCATGGCTGTCGTCAGCTCGTGTCGTGAGATGTTGGGTTAAGTCCCGCAACGAGCGCAACCCTTTTCCTTATTTGCCAGCACTTCGGGTGGGAACTTTAAGGATACTGCCAGTGACAAACTGGAGGAAGGCGGGGACGACGTCAAGTCATCATGGCCCTTACGACCAGGGCTACACACGTGCTACAATGGTCGGTACAAAGGGTTGCTACCTAGCGATAGGATGCTAATCTCAAAAAGCCGATCGTAGTCCGGATTGGAGTCTGCAACTCGACTCCATGAAGTCGGAATCGCTAGTAATCGCGGATCAGAATGCCGCGGTGAATACGTTCCCGGGCCTTGTACACACCGCCCGTCACACCATGGGAGTTTGTTGCACCAGAAGTAGGTAGTCTAACCGTAAGGAGGACGCTTACCACGGTGTGGCCGATGACTGGGGTGAAGTCGTAACAAGGTAGCCGTAGGGGAACCTGCGGCTGGATCACCTCCTTAACGAAAGATTGACGATTGGTAAGAATCCACAACAAGTTGTTCTTCATTGATGTATCTGAGGGTCTGTAGCTCAGTTGGTTAGAGCACACGCTTGATAAGCGTGGGGTCACAAGTTCAAGTCTTGTCAGACCCACCAAGTCTACTGAACACAGAAGAGCAGATATATTAAGATCTTAAGCTGGGGACTTAGCTTAGTTGGTAGAGCGCCTGCTTTGCACGCAGGAGGTCAACGGTTCGACTCCGTTAGTCTCCACCACTAATTACAGACTAAGTGATTACAGAACTTAGTAAGCCGATAGCTTATTAAGTTCTGTGATTTATCACAGTTAACTACTCGCTGACGAGGCGGTAGTGAATCATTAACAGAATATATTTGAGTTGAAATAATTGTTTAACTCGTTTTAGTTGATGTTAGCAAGCAATTGTTAATATTGAATGAAATGAGAACTAGCGATAAAACTGAATCAAGCGTTTTGGTATATGAATTAAATTGAAGCTGTATAGTGATTAAATTCACAGGCAACAAATAGAAGTGGTTGAATCCATATTGTTGATCCTCCTTGTAGGGATTAGCGACTGTTTGGGGTTGTATAGTCAAGTAATTAAGTGCATGTGGTGGATGCCTTGGCAGTCAGAGGCGATGAAAGACGTAATAGCCTGCGATAAGCTTCGGGGAGGCGGCAAATATCCTGTGATCCGGAGATTTCTGAATGGGGAAACCCACTTACCATAAGGTAGGTATCGCATGATGAATACATAGTCATGCGAGGCGAACGAGGGGAAGTGAAACATCTCAGTACCCTTAGGAAAAGAAATCAATTGAGATTCCCTCAGTAGCGGCGAGCGAACGGGGATCAGCCCATTAAGTTATATGTGTTTTAGCGGAAAGCTCTGGGAAGTGCTACCGTAGAGGGTGATAGTCCCGTACACGAAAGGGCACATATAATGATGACGAGTAGGGCGAGGCACGTGAAACCTTGTCTGAATATGGGGGGACCATCCTCCAAGGCTAAATACTCCTGACTGACCGATAGTGAACCAGTACCGTGAGGGAAAGGCGAAAAGAACCCCTGTGAGGGGAGTGAAATAGATCCTGAAACCGCATGCATACAAGCAGTGGGAGCCGACTTGTTCGGTGACTGCGTACCTTTTGTATAATGGGTCAGCGACTTATATTCAGTAGCAAGGTTAACCGTATAGGGGAGCCGTAGAGAAATCGAGTCTTAATAGGGCGTTTAGTTGCTGGGTATAGACCCGAAACCGGGTGATCTATCCATGAGCAGGTTGAAGGTTGGGTAACACTAACTGGAGGACCGAACCCACTGTCGTTGAAAAGCCAGGGGATGACTTGTGGATAGGGGTGAAAGGCTAATCAAACTCGGTGATAGCTGGTTCTCCCCGAAAGCTATTTAGGTAGCGCCTCGGACGAATACCATAGGGGGTAGAGCACTGTTTCGGCTAGGGGGTCATCCCGACTTACCAAACCGATGCAAACTCCGAATACCTATGAGTACTATCCGGGAGACAGACTGCGGGTGCTAACGTCCGTAGTCAAGAGGAAAACAATCCAGACCGCCAGCTAAGGCCCCAAAATTATAGTTAAGTGGGAAACGATGTGGGAAGGCATAGACAGCTAGGAGGTTGGCTTAGAAGCAGCCACCCTTTAAAGAAAGCGTAATAGCTCACTAGTCGAGTCGGCCTGCGCGGAAGATGTAACGGGGCTAAAACTATATGCCGAAGCTGCGGATGTATACTTAGTATACGTGGTAGGGGAGCGTTCTGTAAGCCGATGAAGGTGTATTGAGAAGTATGCTGGAGGTATCAGAAGTGCGAATGCTGACGTGAGTAACGACAATGCGAGTGAAAAACTCGCACGCTGAAAGACCAAGGGTTCCAGTCCAACGTTAATCGGGGCTGGGTGAGTCGACCCCTAAGGCGAGGCCGAGAGGCGTAGTCGATGGGAAATTGGTTAATATTCCAATACTTCTGTGTAATGCGATGAGAGGACGGAGAAAGTTAAGTCAGCCTGGCGTTGGTTGTCCAGGTGAAAGGCAGTAGGCATGCATCTTAGGCAAATCCGGGGTGCTCTATGCTGAGAGCTGATAGCAAGCTAGTTTACTAGCGAAGTGGCTGATACTATGCTTCCAGGAAAAGTCTCTAAGCTTCAGTTACACAGGAATCGTACCCGAAACCGACACAGGTGGTCAGGTCGAGTAGACCAAAGCGCTTGAGAGAACTCTGCTGAAGGAACTAGGCAAAATGGTACCGTAACTTCGGGAGAAGGTACGCTGCTGACGGTGATAGGACTTGCTCCTTGAGCTATTGGCAGCCACAGAAACCAGGCCCCTGCAACTGTTTATTAAAAACATAGCACTCTGCAAACACGAAAGTGGACGTATAGGGTGTGATGCCTGCCCGGTGCTGGAAGGTTAATTGATGGGGTTAGCGTAAGCGAAGCTCTTGATCGAAGCCCCAGTAAACGGCGGCCGTAACTATAACGGTCCTAAGGTAGCGAAATTCCTTGTCGGGTAAGTTCCGACCTGCACGAATGGCATAATGATGGGGGCGCTGTCTCCAGCAGAGACTCAGTGAAATCGAATTCGCCGTGAAGATGCGGTGTACCCGCGGCTAGACGGAAAGACCCCGTGAACCTTTACTGCAGCTTGACATTGAACTTTGATCTTACTTGTGTAGGATAGGTGGGAGGCTTTGAAGTAGTGACGCCAGTTGCTATGGAGCCATCCTTGAAATACCACCCTGGTAATATTGAGGTTCTAACTCTGTCCCGTTATCCGGGACGAGGACCATGTCTGGTGGGTAGTTTGACTGGGGCGGTCTCCTCCTAAAGAGTAACGGAGGAGTACGAAGGTGCGCTCAGCGTGGTCGGAAATCACGCGTAGAGTATAAAGGCAAAAGCGCGCTTAACTGCGAGACCCACAAGTCGAGCAGGTACGAAAGTAGGTCTTAGTGATCCGGTGGTTCTGTATGGAAGGGCCATCGCTCAACGGATAAAAGGTACTCTGGGGATAACAGGCTGATACCGCCCAAGAGTTCATATCGACGGCGGTGTTTGGCACCTCGATGTCGGCTCATCTCATCCTGGGGCTGAAGCAGGTCCCAAGGGTATGGCTGTTCGCCATTTAAAGAGGTACGCGAGCTGGGTTTAGAACGTCGTGAGACAGTTCGGTCCCTATCTACCGTGGGCGTTGGAAATTTGAGAGGATCTGCTCCTAGTACGAGAGGACCAGAGTGGACGAACCTCTGGTGTACCGGTTGTGACGCCAGTCGCATCGCCGGGTAGCTATGTTCGGAAGGGATAACCGCTGAAAGCATCTAAGCGGGAAGCCTACCTCAAGATAAGATTTCCCTAGGACTTTATGTCCTCTAAAGAGCCGTTGAAGACTACGACGTTGATAGGTTGGATGTGGAAGTGCGGTGACGCATGAAGCTGACCAATACTAATTGCTCGTGAGGCTTGACTATACAACACCCAAGCAGTTGTATACGAACTTCGAAAGAAGTAAGCATCATTTGATTCATAAAAGATCAAACATACTTGATTTAGTTGTAAAGCTAGTTACAATACCCAACTCAAATGTTCTGTTAAACTCATTTGGTACGAAGTAAGGCATTTAAATAAGACCCGAACAAGTCCATAACAGTTTGCTGGCGACAATAGCAAGAGTGAACCACCTGATCCCTTCCCGAACTCAGAAGTGAAACCTCTTAGCGCTGATGGTAGTGTGGGGTTACCCATGTGAGAGTAAGTCATCGCCAGCTTTTAAATCTAAAACACCCCGGTCTCTAACGAGAACGGGGTGTTTTTTTATGTGTGAAAGAAAATAATAAATAGTAAGAATAAGATGTAAATTTTGTTGTTTTATATCCTCCTCAAAATATAGAAAAGTAGGATAGAGTTCCGACAAACTATAGTTATGGGTGACTTAAGCAGAATAGGATAAAAGATGAAATTTAAATAATTCATAATAATTTTTCTATTAGCTCGGAAGAATTTGTACAGGAATTTAAAACCTATCTATCCTTCAACGTATTTCCTTATTTTTTATGAAATTTGCTTTGCTTTGACATAGCTTAAAAAATGAAAGCATCAACTGAATAAATTTATGCAATATACAGTTAAATGAATTGAGCTTAAAATTCAATTTTATTTCTGTTAGGTGTTCTTATGCAATGGGTGGTCGCTGAAACATATTCATTTCCTTACGAGGCTCAGATTGCCAAAATACAATTAGAAGCAGCTGAAATTCCAGCACGTATTGAAAATGAACACACCATTAACATGGATTGGCTTTACTCCAATGCTTTGGGTGGTGTGCGACTGTTAGTTCCTGAAAGCTATGCAGAAGAGGCTAAAGGATTACTTACCCAAGATTTTAGCCAAGAATTAGAACAACAGTTTGGAGCAAGTGAAAGTTGCCCAAATTGTGGTAGTAGTGATATACAGTCATATACACAAGGAAAACGTCCCGCTTATTTGGTTTTTTTATTGCTTGGTTTTCCACTCTTTTTTTATAAAAATGGAACGAAGTGTAAAGAGTGCCAACATTTTTGGAGCTAGTGCTATATTGGTAAATTGGCAAGATATTTTAAATAAGCAAACTTTAGATCAAATAAATCACTTTCTAGAAAATATCGCAAAATTTGATCAATAAAACCAATGCATCATTCAACAGGATTTTGAAGTTGGAGGGGGGTAAAGAAAATGTGGATTTTCATATTAAAGAATTAGGTGATGATTTTTTATTTTTACCAAATTATATTTAACAGGGCGTGGGCTTTATCCAGATGGAAAATATGATACATCATATTTTACCATCTTTGATTATACTGTTAATCAGAAATTATCTGATCAGCTGATTGTGGTCAAAATAGATCATCAAGGTCATTTAGACCATCTAAGTATCTAAATTGGGAAAGTTGAAATATAGAGCTAAACCTAACATGTTCATATTTTTGTTAAAATGTAACAAAGGCTAAGCTTTGAACTTGATATATTCTATGTAGAGTTTATTTGCACAATCATAAGTACTTATATTTGCTGAAATCTGAACACTGCAATTTACAAATAATGGATGAACATGGATAGAAATACTCCCATTTATGTTTCTTTAATAGGTACAAATAGCCATCAGATAAAAATTCCAGCAGGGCAAGGAAGCCTCTCAATTGGTCGAATCGGAATGGACAAGAAAAAGGTTGATGTTCTTGTCGATGAAAATGCTGTAATCAATTGGGATGCTTTTAATATTTTTTATACGCCACATGGTCAACAAAATCCGCATTTGTATCCTTATGGAAATTGGCCGAGATTTTTTTATTATTGGGGAAATGATCAGGGTTTTATTGAATGGTCGAAGAAAAGAGTAATAGAAGATTTTTCTTGGCGACCTACGCAAGCGATTTGTCTAGATTTAAGTCATGCTCAAATTCATAACTTTTCAATCAAAGCAGACGAACATCCAATCATACTGGATTTAAGTCATCCTGATGATGAGAATAAGAAGGCGTTATATTCGCTTCATTTGGCTGGTCATATTGAGCATTTTGAAATTATTACCACCGCACCATATCCCCATATTAGAATAGAGCCAACAACAAACCAAGATCCAATGATATCGGCATACCATCTTCCTGTTATGAAAAATTTAGCGGCAATAACTTCGTTAGATTTAACTGTTAAACCTTTAGGCCAAGCTTTTGATTGTGGAAGTTTATTACAGTTTCCTAACTTAAAAAATCTAAACTTAACTGGGAATATAACCAATACAACAAGTTTAAAACAACTTCACCGACTTGAACGTATTGGGATACGCTATGCCGTAAATTTGGAAGGCTTTCCAGCTTTAAATACTTGGGAAAATTTAACCTCCTTCATTGGATGGAATATTGATGAAAAAATAGGGAAAAGGTTAAATGCTGAATTAAAGCATTTAGCTAAAGAAAAGCAATTGGATTATTCTTCGGTGTCTAAATTGAGGAGTTTAATATGGTTTACCAATGAATATGGGATTCCATTTGAAAATTGGGAAAGCTGTAATGCAAAAATAGCGATCAAAGCATATAAATTTGCTTTAAAAGAAATCTCCAAGGCGAAGACGAAGCAAGATGTGGAGGAGGTAATTATTGAACTTGTAGCGATGGTTAATACATTGCCCAATATTGAAACTGTTGAAAGAGAAGATATTGGTCTTGCTATACAGCAACTGGTTGAAGCTTCAACATTAGAAATAGATCAAGAAACAGTGAATACTTGGTTTGATGAAATACGAGATTTTTAAAATATTTTATTGTTAAGTAAAAAATGACAAGATTTCTTGCTATTTTTAAGATTAGGATTAGAAGTTATATTCCATAGCTAAGTTGATAACAGTTTTTGTTCTCTATATGCAACTGTCTCATTACTTTTTTTAATTAATAATTGCGTAGAAGCGAGCTTGCTTATTGATATTGTAGTCAACGCTAATTCCATAACTTATGATCGCCATGGCCATTTTTTTGTCATTGCAAAAATATATTTAACTTTAGTTGAATTGGTATAAAAGGAATTGCATATGCAGAGAAATTCATTGAATTATCAGTGCCACACTGTTTAATTATTCCAATTCCGTATGTCTAAAAATTGGATTTGGTTAGGCTTGAGAGATAATGCTATGCTAATAAAGACTTAAAATAAGGCAGTAAAATAAAATGACAAAACAGCAAGAAAAACATAGTCCGTTACAAATTGAAAATCTATTAAAAACTTTAGAACAGCGCTTTCAACAGCATATAGAACGACATGCACAAGTGAGCTGGGATTTTATACAAAGACAACTTTTGCTTTGTCCTGAAAAGCTACCGGCTTTACAACAAATGGAAATGACTGGCGGTGAGCCTGATGTGGTTGTTTTACCGAATACAGAAGGTCTGTATTTTTTTGATTGTGCAATTGAGTCGCCAAAAGGGCGGCGTAGCATGTGTTATGATCGAGAGGCGTTACTCAGCCGCAAGGATCATCCTCCTGAAGATACGGTGATCGATTGGGTGCAGAAGCATGCTTTAGCGCTAATGACTGAACAACAGTATTATACCCTACAACAAATATTCAATTTTGACTTAAAAACATCCAGTTGGGTCGAGACACCAAGAGTATTACGTGAGCAAGGTGGCGCGATCTTTTGTGATCAGCGTTATGGGCGTACATTTACTTATCATAATGGTGCTGCTTCATATTATGCGAGTCGTGGTTTTCGAACCTATATTAAACTTTAACCGTTTAAAACTGAGATAGTGAAATCCTAAGATTCTATCGAGCTTGTTTTTATTTTTTTGTTTAGAATATAACTCCTGTCATAGCCTATAGTCAGCTTGTCGAAAACTCAGACACAAGAATATAATTTCTCTTAATTTATATTTTTAATTAAATCAATTGCATGAGTAAATAAAGTGTTTCATTATAAAAAAGCTTGCAATACCGCACTTTACATTAAAGTTTAAATAGTTTTGTGTAGGCGATGCCTCACTTTGTAGAGGATGCCAAACCTTGCGCTTCAAACAAAGCAGTGCTTTGTTTTTGCTCATGGGCGAGGGTACCACCTGTACCTCCCCCCAACGGCGACATCCATGTCGCCCCACAGTAGGATAACCGTCTATGATTCAAAAGTACAAAAAATGAATCGATAGCTAACAGTTTCTAGGAGTTCATACAAAACATAAATTTAATGATTTTTAGTTTTCGTTTAAGAAACTGTATGCCTATCCAATGATGAAATTGATGTTGCTAAATGACAGGTCTGTCATGGATGATTAAACGTATGTGCTATTTATAAAAATGCTGAATTTGTATTATGGTTACTTCATTAATGAATATGAATTTTATAAAATTAGTTTTTTATTGTTGAGTCGAAATAAAAAACGGCAAGATGACTTACCGTTTTTATAAAGATTAGGATTAGAAGTTATATTCCATACCTAAGCCAATAACAGTTTTCTTTTTCTCTGGGGTAGATGTCGTTGACCAATCACGTTTTTGTTGACCAACAACACCATAGAAGCGAGCTTGTTTATTGATGTTGTAGTCTGCGCCAATTCCGTAAAGGTCTTGTTTACGATCATCACGCCCATCGAGTTCTGTTGTTGCAGAAATATATTCAGCTTTTAGCTTAATTGGTGTAGAAGGAATCGCATATGCAGCAGTGATGCCATAAGCATTTTCTTTCAAGCCTTTGAACGATGTTACTGTAGTACCAGAAGTGGTTGCAACAGTGTCATCAGTTGGTTTGGCTGTTTGCCATAATGCACCGAATACTAAGCCATCAAGACCCGCAGGTTTCAAGTCTACAGAACCTGTAACACGGATTGCGTCAGAGTAGATTGTGTTACTACCTAATTCAGAGTTATATGCATTATATTTAGATGCAACACCGAAGTTACCTGCAACAGCAGCAGCTAAACCGTAATCTTTGTTGTCATAAGTAAGTGAGGTAGAGATACCATCACCGAAACTATCACGACTACCTTTTTGGCCTTTAGCATCATTTTTTAAAGCAGATGATTCTTCACCTTGCTGGAACATGATGTTGAAAGCTAAACCAGCCAATAATTTTTTATCAGTTTCAAAACCGATCACGTTTTTTAAACGATCTTCACCAACTAAAATCGCAGTCATATCGAGTTCATTGTGATCGTTGAAGATATCTTGGTTGTTACCAGCAGCATTTTTGAAATATGAATCAAACTGACCCACTTTTAAAGTTGCGATACCGTCTGATTTAATCCCCACGAAACGGTTACGGTTAGTAAAAGCATCGCCATCACCATCAGCACTGATTTGCCATTCTGCCAAGTAAACTGCAGACAATTTATCTGTTAATTTCTCTTCGCCTTTAACACCAATGCGAGAAGCGTTAGAGTTTACTTTAGTTACGCTTTCGTCTTTAAAGCCATTATTATCGATTTGATCTAAAGTTACGTTGAATTTACCATACAATGTTGGCGCTGCTTGAGCTGCGCTTATGCTAAGGGTGGCGATTGCTGCAGCGAGTAGCACTTTTTTCATTGAGATTTCTCCAAAACATGTTCAATGGGTTTGCAGTTACTTTTTTTATTCAGTAAGTGTGGATTTGTGCACTACTTACTAACTTGCATGCAGTATCTGTAAACTTTGTTACATATCAGTGAAGAAAAAATGACAATTTAATGACGTGAATTTAACATTTGTGTAATTTAAATAAAAAAATGAGGCCTGATTAGCCCCATTGATTCTAAAAAGATTTTAATTAAGCCAGTGCAATCTTAATTTTTTCAGCAAACCCTTTAATTTTTTCCTGATCACCCATTTGAATAGCGTGACGACCTAATTCATGCACCGAGCTCGGAATTAAATGAAAGTGTACATGAGGTACGGTTTGTCCAGCAGAAGCCCCAGAAAGTTGCATCAATACAATACCTTGAGTATTCAAAGCTGTTTCAATTGCTTGCGCTATTTTTTGCACAATCTTGATTGTATAAGCTGCAATTTCAGGATCTAAGTCGAGCAATGTGATAGCAGGAGCCTTCGGAATAATCAGAGTGTGCCCATCGGCTTGCGGCATGATATCCATAAATGCAAGCACATGATCATCTTCATAAACTTTAATTGCAGGAAGTTCACCACGTAAAATTCGTGCAAATATATTCTGATCATCATAAGCCATGTTTATTTCCTTGAAAGTGTGAATGTGATTATTTACAGTTCAATTCTTTCTGACGTTCCTTGATAGAGTCAAGTTTTTGCTGCTCTTTTTCAGAAAATTTAGGCTTACTTGTATAACAATTGTCATTATTATATTTTGCTTTTGCTTCAGGATCTTTAAAACAGAACCCTTTTGATGCATAAATGACATTGTAATCATCTTGCAATTTTTTACATTCTTGGGTGTTATCAGCAAAAGCGTGACTAGCGACTAAAATAGATAAACTAGAAAGTGTAGCAATTACATATTTATTCATGATACGACCTCGAAATTGACATATTTACATGTCACTTAATGTGATTATAAGGTTTAGTTGTGATTATTCAATGACGAAAAATTAATCTAATGTAATTTTGCTCCATGATTCATACATTTTTACGGCGGTAGAAAAATCGCTATCAGGCTCTGAAAGACTATTGGCTACGGTAATTAAGCTTTGTGTTAAACCAAGAATAGGTGCTGATAATCTTGCATCACGAACTAAATCAATGGCAATACCGGTATCTTTTGCCAATAAGGGTAAAGCAAAGGTCAGTGGAAAGCTACGATTGAGGATACGTTGCGGTAGTGCGGTTTCAGTCACACCACTTTTACCACTGGATGCATTGATACAATCAAGTGCTTCATTTAAATCTACTCCATGTGCTTTCAGTGTGGTAAATCCTTCAGCAGCCGCACATAAATGAACCGCCATCATCATATTATTTACAGCTTTTACTGCAAAGCCTGCACCTGAGTCACCAACACGTTTAATTAATTTACCCATCGCTTGCATTGCAGGTAGGGCAATTTGAAACGCTTCTGCCGAACCGCCGACCATGAAGGTCAGTGTTGCATTTTCAGCGCCAATGGTTTGACCACTTACAGGTGCATCCAAAAAGTGAATATTATTTTTGAGAAGATACTCAGACTGTTTACGCGCAGCATCAGGTACACCACTGGTACAATCGACCCAAATCGCGCCATTTTTGATCTTTAAATCTTGGATTAAATCATCAATATCTTGGCTAGTCGGTAAACATGAAAAAATAATATCAGCTTGTACTGCTTGATTAAGTTCGACCGCTTGAGTACCAAACTGAGTTGCATGTTGCTTAGCCTTTGCAAAATTTCGATTCCATACATATACGGTATCAAAATATTTGGGTAAATGTGCTGCCATACGATAGCCCATTGCGCCTAAACCAATAAATGCAACTGTAGTCTTCATATCTATCTCTTAAATTTTTGTCGATCTTTGTTCTAACCATCTGGACAGAGTAGGCCAAAATTCATCTGCACTTTTTTGACTAGACATTAGCCCTAAATGTCCCCCAGGAATAAGAGTAAACGTGACATCACTACTCTTTGTCAATTCACTTAAAGGCTTAACTGCATCTGCGGTGACCATTTGATCATTTTTTCCAGCTCCAATCATCAGTGAACAGTCGATATTTCTAAGTTCAATTTTATGGTTACTGAGCTGAATCGCCCCATTTTTCAGTGGATTTTGCAGCCAAACATTAAATAACATGTCTTGATTGACACCACCGGGGTAATCCACCATGTGATTTAAAAAATTTCCAAGGGTGGCGTGTTCATGCAAGAGTTCTTTGTCGTCTAAATTTAGTAACAATTGTTTATGACCCTCATACCAACCCTTTGGATCTAAAATCTTAAAACCAATGGCATTGAGTAAGCCGGGGGTATGTATCAGTTTTTTCGGTAAACCACCTTTATATAAAGTATCTTTCAGTTTTTGACTCTTTATAATCAAATTATTTATTTTTTGATAAAGTTTACCAATGCCACCCGAGGCGTAACTGTCAATTGGACTGGCCAAGATAATTAAGTTTTTAACATAATTGGGTTGGCGTAATGCCGTGTAAAGTAATACAAAAATGCCAGCCATACTCCACCCATGAAGGGATATTTGCTCACTTTGAGCATGCTCTCGAATTTTATTAATGCATAACGGCATGGCTTCATCAATAAAATATAAGAAGTTTAAGTTGCGATCTTGATAACTGAGTTTTCCCCAGTCCAATAGATAAACATCATAACCTTGTTCAGTAAAATATTTAATGAGTGAACGATAAGGGTAGAGATCATAGATTGCCATATTGATAGACAATGGTGCTGTAAAAACCAAAGGTTCCTTAAATTTTTTTTCAACAGCTGCATAGTAACGCACTTTGGTTTGATGATGCTCTGCAATAATTTTATAAGGAGTACTTTGAGATAAAACCAATGACTTACCATTGAAGATACGTGTGGTTAGATTCTTCAATTTGGATTTGCGCTGTTGGAACTTAGCTGATACTTGTGTCATAAGCGGTGTTTGTCTCATTTTTATGCAGATTTAAGCGAAGTGTATGTGATAATTTACGATTTTACCTTGACCTTAAATACATAGGACGCTCAAAATGTTGGCAATATTTTACAAAGGCAGTTTTTGGACTGAGTAGTTGAAATGAGCCAGCACGACGACATTGAATACCAACTTGATACTTTAGCGATTCGTACAGGTCATACACGCAGTTTTGAAGGTGAACATAGTGAGCCGATTTTCCTCACTTCGTCATTTGTGTATGAAAATGCAGCGGAAGCAGCAGCAAAATTCTCTGGTGCTGAACCAGGCAATATTTATTCACGTTTTACCAATCCAACAGTAGCAATGTTTGAAATGCGTTTAGCTGCACTTGAAGGTGGTGAACGGGCTGTGGCAACAAGTTCGGGTATGGCTGCCATTATGGCAGTTGCAATGTCGTTCTTAAAAGCAGGTGATCATGTGATTTGTTCGCGTGCTGTTTTTGGTTCTACTGTTGCATTATTTGAAAAATATGTCGCCAAATTTAATGTCGCAGTGACTTTTGTTGATTTAACTGATTTAACAGCTTGGCAAGACGCGGTTCGTCCTGAAACTCGCTTACTGTTTGTTGAGTCACCTTCAAATCCCTTGGCTGAAGTCGCTGATATTCAAGCACTATCAGATTTAGCACATGCAAATGATGCTTTATTGGCTATCGATAACAGTTTTTGCACACCAATTTTACAGCGCCCATTACAATTTGGTGCAGATTTAGTGATTTACTCTGCCACCAAATATCTAGATGGACAAGGTCGTGCACTGGGTGGGGCTGTGGTCGGAAATCACAAATTACTTGAAGAAGTATTTGGTTATGTTCGTACCGCTGGTCCATCGATGAGTCCATTCAATGCATGGGTCTTTTTGAAGGGTTTAGAAACCTTAAAACTACGCATGAAAGCGCATTCTGAAAGTGCACAAAAAATTGCCGAGTGGCTAGTTGCTCATCCAAAAGTGGAAAAGGTTTATTTTGCTGGATTAGCAGACCATGTTGGGCATGAGTTAGCAGCCAAACAACAAACTGGTTTTGGCGGAATCGTTTCTTTTGAAGTGAAAGGTGAGCGAGAAGGTGCATGGAAAGTTATTGACCACACACAATTTATCTCAATTACAGGCAATCTGGGTGATGCTAAGTCAACAATTACTCATCCTGCGACAACGACTCATGGTAAGCTTTCTCCTGAAGCTAAAGCAGCAGCGGGTATTCGTGAAGGTTTAATCCGTTTGTCTGTTGGTTTAGAAGATGTCGATGATATTATTCGTGACCTTTCTCATGGATTAGATTTAATTTAAGATAAGCATAATTTGTGAAAGAGTTTGTTTCATTTTCTTCTAGGCATTTAAAAAAACTAGTCATGAAAGTGCAAGACAGAGATTTAATTTAGGACTTTTGTTCGGAGTATTTTATGAACATTAATATGCTTATGCAGCAAGCGCAACGTATGCAGAAAGATATGGAAAGCAACGTTAAAAAGGCAAAAGAACAACTTGCCCAAACTGAAGTGAATGCTGAAGCTGGTGGCGGTTTAGTAAAAGTAACAATGACATGCCGGAATGTTGTTAAGCGTATCGAAATCAGTCCAGATTTGTTACAAGACGATCCAGATATGATTGAAGACTTGATAGCAGCAGCAATGAATGACGCGGCTCGCCAAGCTGAAGTTATTACAGAAGCGAAGATGAAAGAAGCTAATTCAGGTATGGGTTTACCACCAGGTCTTTCAGGTTTGTTCTAAGGAATCATAGGTGTTTAGCGACCGTTTTGACCAACTCGTACAAGCTTTACGAATCTTACCTAGTGTTGGGCCGAAATCGGCTCAACGTATGGCACTCCATTTGATCATGAAAAATAAAGAAGGTGCTATTGGTTTGGCGCATGCGCTAAATGAAGCAACCTCTTATATTCATGAGTGTAGTGTTTGTCATTCTTTAACTGAAAATGAAGTCTGTGATATTTGTTGCTCAAATGATCGGGATGATCAACTGCTTTGTGTGGTTGAGTCCCCAGCAGATGTGATGGCAATAGAGCAGTCTGGTAGCTTTAGAGGAAAATATCATGTACTTGGTGGACATTTGTCGCCTTTAGATGGTATTGGTCCTGAAGAGATAGGTATTCCATATTTAGTGCAACGTTTAACTGATGGTAAAATTACTGAAGTAATTTTAGCCACCAATGCAACTGTAGAAGGGCAAGCGACTGCACATTATCTTGTAGAAGCAACAAAACATTTGTCTTTGCAAATGACACGAATCGCACAAGGTGTTCCACAAGGTGGTGAATTGGAATATGTGGATAGTCATACATTAAGTCAGGCTGTTCATAATCGTATGCAAATGAAATAGTGATCTTAGGTTTTGTAGCATTTAGAGTTTGTTGGGCTTGGATGTTTAGCGCAAATGCGATAACGATTAAAAGATCAACAAACTCTGTTTAATTTAAAAATTATTTACATTCATTCTAAATTTTTTATGTACACTCAAGCTAAATCAATGATTAGCCTGGTTATTTATTACTTTAAAATATGCTTTTATTAAGTTGTAAAACCTATATATAAAATAAATATTCACAAGAAACTTTATTGAAAAATAAGGTGTTTACGGAGAATTAGTTTAAAAATATTATATTTAAATTTTATATATTAAGGTAAAATCATATTTCATTTGAATGTAACATTTTGACTTAAACTGACATGTTTCAATTTATTAATCAACAGACCGATCTCGAACATGTGTTGAATTTGATGCAACATACTTCGACTTATGGTCTAGATACTGAATTTATTAAAGTCGACACACTTTGGCCAAAACTCGGTGTATTCCAAATTAATGTCAATGGTCAAGTATTCTTGCTCGACGGTACAACTCTAAATTTAGATCAATTTTGGTTTGAGCTTTTTAAAGCACAGCAAAATGTTTTTCATGCCTGTGGGGAAGATATTGATTTAATTTATCATTATGCAGATAAAAAAAACCTGAATAATGTGTTCGATACGCAAGTTGGGCTGTCTTTTTTAGGCCATGGTCTACAAGTCAGTTATCAAAATGCTTTGAAATTAGTCTTAGATATCGATATTGATAAAGATCAGACACGTTCAGATTGGTTGGCTCGACCACTAACGGATGAGCAAATGAATTATGCTGCTAATGATGTTTTATACATTATGCGTCTGGCTGAAAAAGTAAAAGCTGAATTGGTCGAAAAAAGTTTATACTCGCATGTGCTTGAAGATTGCCAAAATTTGACCTTTGAAATTGCTTCTGAAACCCCGAAAGACAAATTGTATTGTGATATTGGTAATTACCGTCATTCCAGAAAACAGCTAATGCAATTGCAACAGTTGAGTGTTTGGCGTGAAGAAATGGTTAAAGCACTGAATCAACCGCGTAGCTTTATTCTCAAAAGTGCCACAATGATTGATTTAGTTGAAGTCAATCCAAAAAATAATTTTCAATTGTCTTCTGTTAAGGGGATACGTCCCAATATTGTTCGTGAGCATGGAAAAACAATTTTAGATTTATTGAAATTCCTGCCTGAAACAGATGAGTGGCCACTTCGTATTGCTCGCCCAATCAAACATTCATCTCAGGGAATCACGGTTGAAGTAGATGAGTTGATTTCTCAGGTTTCATTTGAAATGCAAGTACCCAAAGAAGTACTTATGCGTAAAAAATGGCTGAATGCCTTGTATCATCATGTGGTATTTCATGGTAATGAGCAAGATTTACCTGGGTATTTACTGGGATGGCGCTATGAATTGCTCACTCAGCCGCTTATCCATTTACTACAAGAAGATATTAAATTTTTAAGTATGCAGATGAAAGTAAATGAGTGATTGGAACTGGTTCTTTTGAGCTATTGTTTAGGGGAATAATCTTCAAGACTATTGCGTTACTATTGATCAAAGAATTAGCAATTGAGCCTAAATAACGACTGATGCGTTAACTTTCGATAATGTCTCCATTGTTTTTTTCATGTATGCTGTCAACTAAGTTTTACTGAAGCTGTTGTTTAAAATGCATTGTGATATTTATAAATCGAGCAAAAAAGATGAAATGTATCTTTATGTGGCTCGTCCAAATCATCCAAATAAAGATGAAAGTGCAGATCCCTTAGCGGCTCTTTCTGAGCCTCTACGTATTGCCTTTGGTCGGGCTACGCATGTAATGCATCTTGAACTAAGTGAAACTAGACCATTGGCACGTGTAAATGTGTTACATGTAATCGATTCACTTAATACAAAAGGCTTCTTTATTCAAATGCCGCCAGAAGGTTTAATTAACCCAAATGCGGTTGAACCAGAGGGACTACGTGGTGCTTGATCAGTTATCAGGAATATGGGCAAATTTTTTAGATCTATTTGATTCTATCCCAGAAGATAATATTGCAATATCCGTCTATATTCTTGGGACGCTGTTGATTTTATGGTGCTGGTATTCGATTTCAAAGCGATTGCCATCGCCACTTGGCGGTATTACATGGATCATTGTATTTGCCGTTCTAGCAACCCCGACCATTTCTGAAGGACCAAACTCAGCGATTGCGCCAGCAATTTTTGGACTGTTATTTGGTATTCTTACCAAGGATTCACCATTGATTTGGTCAAATCTTGCCTTAATTACATTTGTTATGGGTATTGGTTTAGTCATTGGATTTTTTTGGTCTAAATACAAAACTACGAAAAATGCCCAAGCAAGCGCTGTAGCAAAAAATATTTCACCACTTTAAATAAAAAATAAAGGTAAGTTATGTCTGTAGATTCTCAACAATTCACAGGTACTGAACAGTATATCGCAACGGATAGTTTAAAACTGGCTGTAAAAGCAGCTCGAGCATTGCAAAAGCCATTATTAGTCAAAGGCGAACCTGGTACAGGTAAAACCTTATTGGCTGAACAAGTTGCTGAGAGTCTAGGTCTTAAATTAATTACTTGGCATATTAAATCTACAACCAAAGCACAGCAAGGTTTGTATGAATATGATGCAGTTTCTCGTTTACGTGATAGCCAGTTGGGTGATGACCGTGTTTACGATATTAAAAACTACATCAAACCAGGTAAGTTGTGGGATGCATTTACCAGCGAAGAGCGCTGTGTATTGTTGATTGATGAAATAGACAAAGCCGATATTGAATTTCCAAATGACTTGCTACATGAATTAGACAAAATGTCATTTTTTGTCTATGAAACAGGTGAGACCATTACTGCAACTCAACGTCCGATTGTGATCATTACTTCAAATAATGAAAAAGAACTGCCAGACGCGTTTTTACGTCGTTGTTTTTTCCATTATATTGAATTTCCTGATGAAGAAACGATGCGTGAAATTATCGCAGTTCATTTTCCTGATATCTCCGGAACACTGGTTTCAGAAGCATTACAAGTCTTCTTTAAATTACGCCAAGTGCCTGGCTTAAAGAAACCTCCTTCAACATCTGAATTAATTGACTGGTTAAGCTTGTTAATGGCAGATGATATGCCTGAAGACATTTTGCGTAATCATGATAAATCAAAAGCGATTCCACCTTTATATGGCGCATTGATTAAAAATGAGCAAGATGTACAGTTGCTTGAACGCTTAGCCTTTATGTCACGTCGTTAATGAGGAGATCGCAACATGTTTGTGCGATTATTTTATACCCTCAGGAAATATGGTGTTCCAGTTTCAACACGTGAACTCATTGATCTCAACCAAGCAATTAGTGAAGGATTAGTTTTTGCCGATCAAGATGATTTTTATCAATTAGTAAAAACAGTCATGGTCAAAGATGAACGCTTCTTTGACAAATTTGACCGTGCCATGAAAGATTATTTTGAAGGTATTCATACTTTTGATATCGATGATCTGCTCAGTAAAGTTCAAAAACTTCCCAAAGACTGGTTTGATTTAGAGTTACTTGAAAAACATTTAACACCAGAACAACGTGCTGAATTGCTGAAAGCAGGTTCGCTTGAAGAACTGATGAAGATGTTGGAAGAGCGCTTGCGTGAACAACACAAAAAACATCAAGGCGGCAACCGTATGGTTGGCACAGGTGGAACTTCACCGTTCGGTGCTTTTGGTGACCATCCTGAAGGCGTGAGAATTGGCGGCCCGAGTCGCAAAAATTCAGCCGTAAAAGTTTGGGAACAGCGTAAGTTTCAAAATTTGGATGATGAACAAATTTTGGGTACTCGACAAATGCAAATGGCTTTACGTCGTTTACGTAAGTTTGCTCGTCAAGGTGCTGCAGAAGAATTAGATATTAACAGCACTATTTATGAAACTGCCAAACAGGGCATTCTAGATGTACAAATGGTGCCTGAACGGCGTAACCGTATTAAAGTTTTGATGTTGTTTGATGTGGGTGGATCGATGGATTCACACATTGCGCAATGTGAAAAACTGTTTAGCGCGGCAAAAACTGAATTTAAAACTTTAGAGTATTTCTATTTCCATAACTGTCTATATGACTATGTGTGGAAAGATAATCATCGTCGTTCGTCTACCCGCATGAATACATGGGATTTATTTAATACCTACGGGAAAGACTATCGTGTAATTGTGGTAGGTGATGCAAGTATGGCACCTTATGAGCTGAAATCGGTTGGTGGTTCTGTCGAATATATGAATGATGAAGCTGGGGATGTATGGTTACGTCGCTTACGCAATCATTTTGAAAAAACAGCATGGTTAAATCCAGAAGAGCAAGGTTACTGGCATTACACGCAAACCATCGCACTTATTAAACAATTATTCGACGATCATATGTTTCCAATGACCCTTAAAGGTATTGAGGATATGACGAAATATTTGTCACGATAAATTATTCTCAAGCAAAGTTGTTATTCATAAATTCAACAGCTAATTTATTAAATAGGGAAAGAAATGGATCATCAAATAAATGGTATTGCATTACCAAATGAACAAGGCTTTTTTGGTGAATATGGTGGTCAATTTATTCCACCTCATTTAAAAGAAGCAATGGATGAAATCAATATTGCATATGAAGAAATTCGTAAAACGTCTGAATTTCAAAATGAATTGGCTGATTTATTTGCCAATTATGTAGGTCGTCCTAGTCCTTTATACCATGCAAGACGCCTTTCTGATCAATTGGGTGGTGCACAAATCTATTTAAAGCGTGAAGACTTAAATCATACAGGCGCACATAAAATTAACCATTGTTTGGGCGAAGCTTTGCTTGCCAAATATATGGGTAAAACCAAAGTAATCGCAGAAACAGGTGCTGGTCAACATGGCGTTGCACTTGCAACAGCGTGTGCTTTGGTCGGTATTCCATGTGAAATTCATATGGGACAGGTGGATATTGAAAAAGAGCATCCCAATGTCGTGAAAATGAAGATTTTAGGTGCAAAACTGGTTTCAGTCACTCAAGGTACTGCAACACTCAAAGATGCTGTAGATAGTGCATTTGAAGAGTATTTAAAAGATCCTAAAAACTTTATTTATGCGATTGGTTCTGTGGTTGGACCGCATCCTTTCCCAAAAATGGTACGTGATTTCCAATCTATTATTGGCAATGAAATTAAAGTTCAAGCCCAAGATCGCTTTGGCGCACAACCTGATTATGTAGTTGCATGTGTAGGCGGTGGCTCAAATGCAATTGGCGCATTCACTGCATTTTTAAATGATGCAGAGGTTAAACTTGTTGGTGTGGAACCAGCAGGTCATGGTCTGGATACTCAACAGCATTCAGCAACATTGACTTTAGGTAAACCAAGTCAGATTCATGGTATGGCATGTTATGTGCTTGAAGATGAACAGGGCGAACCCTTGCCTGTGCACTCGATTGCATCTGGTTTAGATTATCCAGGTGTAGGCCCTCAACATAGCTTTTTAAAAGATTTAGGCCGCGTGGATTACTCTACAGCAACCGATCAAGAGTGTTTAGATGCCTTTATGACCCTTTCACGAATAGAAGGGATTGTTCCTGCATTAGAAAGTTCTCATGCTGTGGCGTGGGCAATTCGCGAAGCGCCTAAATTAGCGAAAGAAATTAAAATTGTTGTAAACCTTTCTGGACGTGGTGACAAAGATGCCGACTATGTTGCTGGAAAGTTAAATCTAAACTGATTAAAAATTGATTTGATCTAAAAACCTAGCATTGGCTAGGTTTTTATTTTGTCGTTAAATTTGAAATTCAGGTTTAGCTTCTGCTTAATGAAGTAAATTGTTTATAGCTATATTAATTAAAGACATGCAACTCAAAATAGATGATTATTTGTAATATATTAAAATAAAAAAATTTGATATTTTATAGCTAATCTGTAAAAAACTCAGACATAAGAGTAGAATTTCTATTAATTAATATTCAAATAAATCAATTGCATGAGAAAAATAATTTATTTGAATATAAACACGCTTGCAATGCCACACCATACATTCAAAGCTTAAATGCCTTTGCGTAGGCGATGCCTCACTTTTCGTAGGAGTTGCTAAACTTTGCGCTGCAAACCAAGTAGTGTTTTGTTTCTGCTGATGTTAGGCGAGGGGTACGTCCTTTAGGTCCCTCAACGGAAACATCCTAGTCGCCCCTTAGAAGGATAACCATCTAGGGTTCAAAAATACCAAAAATGAATTGATCCCCCAACAGTTTTTAAAAGTCCATACAAAAAATGTGCTTCATTTCTGATCAATGACTTGATGGAAGTCATTTGTTTGAATAAATAGGCAGTTTTGATTATAACTTAGCTGTTAGTTTTCTAAGCACAAGAAAAAACCCTCCACATGGAGGGAGGGTTGTATTTTTATAATTTAACTTAACCTGAAATATATTGTCTTAACTGTTCAATCAATTTTCTTTGATCTTCCATCGTAGCTTTGACTAAATCGCCAATAGAAACAAACCCAACCAGTGTTTCGCCTTCAATTACAGGTAAATGGCGTAGGTGTCCGTCAGTCATTAAATTTAAACATTCTTCAACGGTATGGCCACGGGTCACAGAAATCACTCTAGAGGTCATAATTTCAGCGACTGTTGTATGGTCAGATGTACGCTGCATAAGCGCAATTTTACGTGTATAGTCGCGTTCAGAAAGAATTCCAACGACCTTTGTATCTTGAGTGACAACCACAGCACCAATACCTTTGTTTGCCATAAGTGTAATGGCTTCTAATACTGTGGCAGAGGGTGAAATCGTATAAATTTCACGACCAATCTTATCTTGGATTACTTGTGCTACTGTCGTCATAATTATTCTTCCTTTTCTAGGGTACTTACCAATCTGCACACCTTTAAATTAACTGTATTTTTTAACTTTGCAAATACTTGGCAGTCATAAAATATAAAGTTTATTTTTTACAACAATTTTAAACCGATAAAAATATATCTTCGCCTTTAAGTCGTTTGAAATTGAACATGACTATGAAAAAAGAAATGTTCCATTTGAGACGTTGAGAGTTTAAATTTTCGAGATGAAGAATTAAACAATGCTGGCATGATATTGAGCCGTGTTAACGTGGGTAACAGCGAGTCTCTAAAATCTTTAGGTGTTATTCTACGTGGGGTGTAGTGGGGCCAATGAATCTTTGCATACTGATGGGCTTGAACAGCATTTAGCCAAAAAGGAAAATAAACTTCATTTGAACCAGACTTCATTGCCCAGCCATCATGGTAAAGTCCCCAAAGTACACCACAATACATGAGTGATTTTAAAATAGAAATTTTAATAAACAATTCATTCGAAATGGGCTGAAGATGAATATACTTTTTCATAATTAATAATCTTATTTAGTACATTGCCTATTGTAGTTGAAATTCTTATAAGAACTGTTGGTGCTTTATGCTCAATCGTAAGCATTTATTAAAACAATAAAAAATGTATTGAAAACGTAATGATTTATTAAAAAATAAAAATGATAGGGCAAAAAAAACGCCACCTAAGTGACGTTTTATTATGCTTGCATGGTTGCCATCTTTTGCCAATATTGGGCTTTTAGAGAATCACGTTCAACGCGGAAACCTTGGTAGTAAAGTTCTGCAAGAAACATTGCTGCTTTACCATGGCCAGCCTTCGCCGCATCTTCTAATGCTTTTACTGCTTCTACAAAGTTCATTTCACATTGGATTGTATTTACAGCATCTGCATAAACATGTTCTAAGTCTTGGTGAGAGATCTGATGAATCATATATAACTCCTTATTGTAATTATGATCTTTTAACATAGCTCCCCAACGGAGCTTATACTTAACTAATCTAACTTAACTTTATTAAACTAATATTACAATTAGCCTTGTTTGTCAAGTGATTTGAAATCTATGCTTGACGAAGATAAGATTACATGATTAAACATTAATCAGAAATAATATTTATTAAAATCAATATGAGAATTAAGACAAAGGGAGAGCAAAATGACAAACACTATAGATGGCTTTATTTTTGATGTACCCGCTGCTGAGTCTCAGATCGTAGAATTAGCTCAGTATCACCGTAAACAACTGGATGAGGCAATTTATCATCAAGAAATCCATCTTGGGGATTATTGTTTAGCCCAGCGTAAACGCGTGTACGATTATACCCGAAACTTAAATCCAGTGCAAAAAGCAGGTTTTTACCGAATCTATGATGGCGAATTGAGGCGTCTTGCTGATGATGATGATTTGCACCCTGCGCATGCAGAGGGTGGAGTGAGTATCTTTGCTGTCAGCATTGCATTGGCAATTATCGCGATTATTTTGTATTTCGCATTCTTACGTGCAACGATCCTTTAATTGGTACTAATATTGAAGTGATTCACGAGTTGCTTAACTTTACTCAAGCCCTTTTCTTGAATATGAGAAGAGGGCTTAAACTTTCATCTCTACACGCTATGATATCTATGCTGGGATTATTAAGCGCTGTCGTACTATCTATCAATTTTGATCTTAAAGATCATCTTACAGCCGATCTTCAGATGTCTTGAAGAAAGCCCTATATTTTTATGGTCAGGATGATAAACTATCTGTAATTAGAGGTAGTTCATGCAAAAATTCAAAGATTATTTTCAAAAATTATTCTATTCATTCCCTGTGGAAAAAATCTTGAATTGTTTTGTTGCTGTAATCATCGCATTGATGATTTTTCTTGCAATACTGGCTTTAACACGCCCAATTAATCCAAATCAATACAAATATGTTTTGCAATATTCACAACAAGCAAGCAATCCAAAGACACAAAAGATTGCCAATCAATTACGCAGCCAAGATCGTATTTATGTGGTTGAATATTTACGTCTATTACGTGCCTACCATTTTGAAAATCAACAAGTAAAACGATATCCAGCTGTGGATAGTAAAGATCCGCAATAATGGATAATATTTATTTGACTGATCCAGCTTGCGTACGAATAGTTTTTTGAATGATCAAAGTCGGGACATCCGGCATGGTATGCGTATCCATTTGCTGGTTTTGATTTGAACTGGATTGCTCTGGGGTGGTTAAATCAGCCTTCAACATGTCTTTTAACGCATTCTGATCCAGTATCGGTGCAACAACAACCAAAGTGAGACGGTCTGCACGAAGATGTTTTTGAATAGCTTTTTGAACTTGTTTGGTGGTAACTTGACTCAATTGCTTTTGATATTGGGTTAAATAATCCGCAGGAAGTTGATAAAAGCCAATCGATGCGATTTGTGCATTGATATTGGCATTGGAGCTGAAGGTCATTGGGAAAGAACGTAACATGCCTTCCTTAGTTTCTTCGAGCTGTTTTCTTTGTATTGGATTTTTTACAAAATCGCGTAAGGCCTGATGTGTAACTTTGATACTCTCCATCAATTGATTTTGTTCAGTGGAATAACTCAAGCTGAAGAAACCTTGAGCCAATGTGGAGGTCAAATTGCTATAAGCTCCATAGGTATAACCCCGTTTAACTCGAAGTTCTTTCATTAAAATGGAATTAAATCCACTTCCGCCAAACATTTGATTGGCGACTTCTAGTGCAACACGATCTGGATCACTGCGCTGAATCGCCAAGTGTCCCATCATTACGTTGGCTTGGGTTGAGTTAAACGGGATGTAATGGATATTAAAATCATCTTGATCTTGTGGTTCAGGAAGTGCTTGTGCAGCTTCACCTTGGGTGAGGTTTTGACTGATTAAATTGGCCAGTTGAGTTGCATCGGCTGAAGTTAAATTACCAGTAATAGCAATATTCATGTTTTGGGCAACAAGCAGTTTTTGTCGATACGCTCTAAGTAGTTCTGGAGTAATTTTTTTTAGGCTCCCATTGGTGCCAACAGTGGGCTCGGCATAAGGATGTTGTCCATACAGAGCACGATAAAAGCGAATATTCATAATCCGACTTGGATTTTCTTGAATTTGCTTCTGCCCAACTTTGGTATTGTTTAATACAAGATTTAAACCCGATGGATTAAATTGTGCATGATTCAGCACATGTAGCATGGTATTGATGGCAGGGTTTAATTTTTCAGGATCTGATAAGACCCGAAGTCGGACGACAAACATATCACGGTACGCCGTAACACTAAATTGAGCACCTAATCCTTCAAATGTTGACGCAATTTGTTTTGCTGTATATTGATCTGTCCCTTCAGTGATCAGCTTGGCTGCCATATTTGCCATACCATACAAGCCTTTTCCTAGTGCTTCATCTTGTGACGAACCTGCATTAAAGGTGAGTTGAATATCCACAATAGGCAGGTCGGTGGCTGAAACAAAAAGTGTCCTGACTTTTTGGTTGTTGGAGAGGTCTTGAACAAATGGCGCTTGATACAGTTGATGTTTATCTAAATTTTTTAAGCTTTGTAAGGTCGAATTTGCTTTAAGTGTTGAATCATCTACAACAACCTCCGTTTCATCATGATTGTCTAATTCAACCTCCGCATGGTTAAGGGGGGAGTAGAGTAAGCTGATGAACACAAACAAGGGTATTTTTATCGAATAGGTCGAGAATGGATTAAAATTCATGAGAGATCCTTTTTTATTCTTTTGTACTTTCAGGCATTAAATACAAACTACTCAGATTGGCTTTGACAAAATAAATATTGGCAATTCGTTGTAAATCTTGTGGTGTCACTTTGTCATAATGTTTAGGTAATTCATCCATTAAACGAAAACTTAGGCCATTTACTTCCAAATTCCCAATCATATTGGCTTGTCCACCAATATCATCCTGACTATAGATTAAATTTGAAACAAAGTTGTTTTTGACACGATCGAGTTCAGTTTGATTGACCAATTCTGTTTTAAATAAATTCATCTCTTTTTCAATCGCTTTTTGTGCCTCATCCAGAGAAACATCATCACTTGGGATCGCGGAGATCATAAATAAACTGTCGCCACGATTATAGGGGTCATAACTGACACTGATTGCGGTCAGCACTTTCTTATCTCGAATCAGATGGTCTTGTAAACGAGCGGAGATTCCGCCATCCAGTAAGGACTGGATAATGGTTAGTGCGTAGGCATCTTGTGGGTTTTTTGCTGTGGCAATGGATTTGACATTCCAAGCCATAAATAAGTTGGGCACTTGTACTGGCAACTGCACTTCCATATGCCGATACCCCATTCGGTCAAACTCTAAAACATCATTACGGTCTGGAAGTTCCTTTTTGGGAATTGCTGCAAAATATTTTTCAACTTGTTTAAGTGCCTGTTCTGCATTGACATCTCCTACAATGACTAAAGTCGCATTATTGGGCGTGTACCATGTTTGATACCAATGTTTAAGATCATCCAGACGAATATTCTGTAGGTTTTTCATAAAGCCAATCACAGGTTGACGGTGGTGACTGGTTGGATAGGCGATCCATTTAAAGCGTTCGTAGGCAAGATTTCGTGGATTATCATCTGTCCGTTGGCGTCTTTCTTCCATAACCACTTTGATTTCAGGATCAAAGTCTTGTTGTTTGAGGACCAGATTTGTCATACGGTCTGCTTCAAGTTCCAAAGCCAATGGAAAATACTTCTTGGGGTAAAGCTGATAATAGTTGGTGTAATTTGTATATGTGGCAGCGTTGGTGCGGCCACCATAAATACGACTTAAACGTGCAAACTCATCATCTGGAACCTTTTTAGTTCCTTTAAACATCATATGTTCAAGTACATGGGAAATACCAAGCACATTACCAGACTCATCACTACTGCCAACACCATACCAAATTTGAGTCATGACAATTGGAGAGCGATGATCTTCTCTGATAATCACTTTTAAACCATTTTTAAGTGTGGTTTCGAAAGTAGTCCTTGAAAGTTGGCTTTGAGGTGCTGCCTGAAGTTGAGTATTTATCGTGCTTAATGATAAAAAGAAGATTGGCGCAATGATAACTTTGGATTGTCTAAGAAGATTAAAGAATCTAGATTTCAGAATATACACAGATAACCCAAAAAATTATTTTAAATTTAGAACTATTCTTAAAAAATTAATGATTTAAAGCAAGGTTAGAATGTTGCATTTTGGTTTGCTTGTTTTATCGCTGCTTTAACTCTAAAAATGATGCAATCTATGCTAAACTCATTCTTTTTTAACGCTATGCTTTTCAAGGAATCGGCATGCAAGAACAGCAAAATAAATTCTTGATTGATGCGGATATCGGGGATGACGATGTCACATTACCTAGTTTACCAGCCGTCAATGTGCCTATTATTGAAAATAATGTAGAAACACCTAAAGCGGAACCTATTCAAACTGAAAGCCAAGCCGCACAGATTGAATCAGCTGATGAAAAATCCAAAGGTGGCTTTTTTAGTCGCATGAAAGAAGGTTTGACCAAATCGCGTAAAAGCCTTGCCGATGGTATGGTTAATATCCTGATTGGTGGTAAAGAAATTGATGATGAGTTGCTTGAAGAGGTAGAAGAGCAACTTTTGGTTGCTGATATCGGGGTAGAGGCGACTAAAACCATTATTACGAACTTGACTGAGCGTACGGAACGTGGTGATTTAATTTACTCACATTCATTGTATAAAGCGCTACAAGAAGAGCTAGTTGCTTTACTTGCGCCTCGTGTAAAACCATTGCATATCGATCCCAATAAAAATCCATTTGTGATTTTAGTGGTGGGTGTAAATGGTGTAGGTAAAACAACCACGATTGGTAAATTAGCCAAACGTTTACAAGGCGAAGGCAAGAAAGTCATGCTTGCAGCAGGAGATACCTTCCGTGCAGCAGCAACTGAACAACTTCAAATCTGGGGTGAACGTAACAATATTGCTGTCGTGGCTCAAGGCCATGGTGCAGATAGTGCTTCAGTCATTTTTGATGCCTTTGAAAGTGCTCGTGCCAAAGGTGTGGATGTTTTAATTGCCGATACAGCAGGGCGTTTGCATAACAAAAGTAACTTGATGTCTGAATTGACCAAAGTAAAACGTGTTATCCAAAAAATTGATGCAACTGCGCCACATGAAGTGATGTTGGTGGTGGATGCTGGTACTGGTCAAAATGCGATTAACCAAGTTGAAATGTTTGATGAAGCTGTAGGTTTAACTGGTTTAACCATTACCAAATTAGATGGAACTGCAAAGGGTGGTGTGTTGTTTAATATTGCCAGCCGTACCCATGTACCAATTCGATATATTGGTGTCGGGGAAAAGATAGATGATTTACGTCCATTCTCTGCAAAATCGTTTGTCGCAGCATTATTTGAAACAGATAAGTAATTTAGAAAACTATTTATCTTCAATGAGACTCCGCTTTATGCGGAGTTTTTTATTTTTTTAAGACTGGGGCTCTTGATAGTATGTTATTGGAAGAAGGCATTATAAGAATGTCATTGAGTTGTATTTTAATACTATGTCTAGAATCGTATGTCGAAATTTGCATATTTTTACCACAAAATAAGTAATGAAAAGCCCATAGGAAATTTGACATATTCTTATCGTTTTAAAGTACAAAGTACCTTAAAAAGGGGTTACAGAAACACGATGGCATTTTAAAAGACCCAATTTCACATATTGTTCTAAATATAGAACACATTGTTATGTATATAAGCATGACGAAACTAAGAATGATGCAATACACTCAAACCATGTTAAATAACACGACCCATTTGGTCATAGAAGGATTAACACCATGTCATTTTTAAATCAAATCAAACAACGCCGTACAATTTATGCAATTGGTAGAGATTTAAGCTTAGACCAAGCGAAAATTGAAGAAATCATCAAAGATGCAATCAAGCATAGCCCATCTTCATTTAACTCACAGTCTTCTCGTGCTGTGATTTTATTTGGTGATTCACATGTTAAATTCTGGACAATCGTTTTAGAAACTTTACGTAAAATCGTTCCAGCTGAAGCATTTGAAGGAACTTCGGGTAAGATTAACAGCTTTATCGCTGGTGCTGGTTCAGTGTTGTTTTATGAAGATTTAAGTGTGATTAAAGCTTTACAAGAACAATTCCCATTATATGCAGACAATTTCCCAGTATGGTCTGAGCATTCAACAGGTATTGCACAATTTGCAACTTGGACTGCATTGGCTGAAGCGGGTATTGGTGCATCTTTACAACATTATAATCCAATCGTAGATGAAGAAGTGGCGGCAACATTTGATGTGCCTGCTGACTGGAAACTTCGCGCACAATTAGTATTTGGTTCAATCGAAGCACCAGCGGGCGAAAAAACATTTATTGATGATGCAACACGTTTTAAAACTTTTAATTAAGTGAAGCATTTAGTTTTAAGTTGAGGTCTATCTCTTATTTAGCTTAGACCTTGCTATTCCAGAAACCTGTTTAGAATGAAAATTTTAAACAGGTTTTTTATGTGTAGCACTTTATCCGTGCTTGTCGCCAGATAATAGATAGACGCTGTATGATTAAAAGAGACAAATGTGTTTGCACAGCCACGTATTAGAATGAAACTTTAAATTTAATTTGTGTAGGGGATACCCCAGCTACACCTTGTAGGATTAAATAATGTAAAAAAGCATAAGTGCTTTAAAAAATTATGTGATTCCACCTTGTTGCTAAAGATTCTAATCATCTAAATTGAAACAATAAGATGAGATTTGAACAAACAGAAAAAAATATAAGTGAGTCGAACAATTCTTTACACAGAATTATGGATTGGTTTTATCGACATTTAGCGCTATTCATGGCTTAATCTTTGCTCAAGGAATAAAAGTGTATAAAAAATGGAGAAATTAGGGTTGATTCAGCACTTTGGTCTAATTTAGACATTTTAAAAAATTTATACACTGTTAAAAAGCGATTTAAGTTGATGATTTAGTTGATGGTGTTGCTGTATTTTTGATCGTTATTTTTTAAGTTAATATAGCTATTTTTTTAATTAAAATGATCACTATTTAGCAATGTGATAGTACTATTCAGCATGGTTTAAATCGGTATACTAGAAACTCTTGTTATAAAAAGTAGCAATATCAGGAAAGACAATGACTGCACGTATTCAAAAAGGCAAGTTAGCGATTGCTAAAGAACTTTACGATTTCATCGAAAATGAAGCACTACCAGGTTCTGGTTTAGATAGTGAAACATACTGGAAAAACTTTGAGCAAGTTGTTGTCGATCTTAGTCCTAAGAATAAGGCGCTTTTAGCGAAGCGTGACGAGATTCAGGCTAAAATTGATGAATGGCACCGCAACAATAAATTTGAACTTCAAGCTTATAAAGCTTTCCTAAAAGAAATTGGCTACTTATTACCAGAAGTAGAAGATTTTCAAATCAGTACAGAAAATGTAGATGAAGAAATCGCATTATTGGCTGGTTCGCAATTGGTGGTACCTGTGCGGAATGCACGTTATTGCTTAAATGCGGCAAATGCGCGTTGGGGTTCTTTATACGATGCACTTTACGGTTTTGACGTGATATCTGAAGAAGGTGGCGCAGAAAAAGGTAAAGGCTATAACCCAGTTCGTGGCGATAAAGTTATCGCATTTGCAAAGAATTTCTTAAATGAAACATTCCCATTGGCGAATGGTTCACATGCAGATGCAACAAAATATGCTGTTGAGGGCAAAAAACTTGTTGTCACACTCAAAGATGGTTCAACCTCGACTTTGGCGAAAGAATCACAATTTGTCGGTTTCAATGGTGACGAATCTGCACCCGTTGAAATTGTACTTTTAAATAATGGCTTACACGTTGTTATTGAAATTGATGCAAATAGCCCAATAGGCAAAACTGATGCAGCGGGTGTAAAAGATCTTGTTTTAGAAGCTGCTGTTACCACGATTCAAGATTTAGAAGATTCGATTGCTGCTGTAGATGCAGAAGAGAAAGTAGAAGGCTACCGTAACTGGTTAGGTCTAATGAAAGGTACGCTTGAAGAATCAATTGAGAAGAACGGTAAAACCGTTACGCGTACATTAAATAAAGATCGTACGCATAAGAACTTGATTGGTGGTGAAACAACACTTCATGGTCGTTCATTGATGCTTCTTCGTAACGTTGGTCATTTAATGACAAACCCTGCAATCCTTGTAGATGGTGCTGAAATCTACGAGGGTATTATGGATGCTTTAATCACACCATTACTGACTTTCGCAGACATCAAAGGTCAAAACGAAAACAAAAACTCACGTAAAGGGTCAATGTATATCGTTAAACCAAAAATGCATGGTCCAGAAGAAGTTGCATTTGCTGTCGAATTGTTTGAACGTGCTGAACAAGCGCTTGGTTTACCAGCGAAAACTTTGAAAATCGGGATTATGGATGAAGAGCGCCGTACATCTGTAAACTTGAAAAACTGTATTGCACAAGCAAAAGACCGTACAATTTTCATCAATACTGGTTTCATGGATCGTACAGGTGATGAAATTCATACCTTTATGGAAGCAGGTCCGTTCGTTCGTAAAGGCGAAGTGAAAAGCCAAATTTGGTTCCCAGCTTATGAAAACCGTAATGTTATGGTGGGTCTACAAGCAGGTTTACGTGGCAAAGCGCAGATTGGTAAAGGTATGTGGCCTAAACCTGACATGCTTTTAGACATGTATAAAACCAAAATTGAACATCCTGAAGCGGGTGCGAGCTGTGCATGGGTTCCTTCACCATCAGGTGCAGTGATTCACGCGATTCATTATCACCAATGTAATGTCTCAGCACGCCAACAAGAGTTATTGAAAACTGAAGCACTTCCGTTAGATGACTTGTTGACACCGCCTTTAGCGACAGATACAAACTGGACTGAAGAAGAGAAGACCAAAGAACTTGAAAATAACCTTCAAGGGATCTTGGGTTATGTTGTTCGTTGGGTTGATTTAGGTGTAGGTTGTTCTAAAGTGCCAGACATTAACAATGTCGGTTTAATGGAAGACCGTGCAACTTTGCGTATTTCTTCTCAACACGTTGCAAACTGGTTGCGTCATGGGATTGTGACTAAAGCGCAAGTTGAAGAAGTTATGCAGCGTATGGCGAAAATTGTTGATGAACAAAATGCCAACGATCCTGAATATAGCAACATGGCGCCTGGTTTTGATGGTTATGCATATAAAGCTGCTTATGATTTAGTATTCAAAGGTGGTGAACAACCGTCTGGCTATACTGAGCCATTATTACATGCATATCGCTTAAAGTTAAAAGGTTATACAGGCGATTAATTTTATCGTCTAATTTATTTTGTTTGATTATCAACAAAGCCTCTTCGGGGGCTTTATTCTTTTTATTGTTTATTTTAACTGTTGCTATGCTTCCATATATAAAATTTGTAGACGTGACTTTGAGTTTTAAGCCAATGATATAAAATCTCTGATACAATTTAAGGGAATTAATCATTAAGCTGAATTATAAATGACATCAATTCTGAAATTAGATGCGTTGAAGAATGCTGAAGTTGCGAGTACGCCATATCCGTATTTTGTAGTTGAAAATGCTTTGGCAGATAGTGAAGTCCAGGCAGTAATCCAAGACTTTCCTAAAATTGAACAAGGCGGAAGCTTTAACATCGAAGATGTAGAAATCAAGCCTAATTTTGATCGCTTGCTAAAATCATTGGATACACCAGAATTTCGTCAAATTTTAACAGATAAATTTGATGTCAACGTTATGGAACATCCGATGATGATTACTTTACGTGGCTACTCTCGTCAAAAAGATGGCCGGATTCACAGTGATTCAAAAAGCAAATTGTTGACGGTTTTAATCTATTTAAATGAATCTTGGGATGCGCCGAATGGACGTTTACGTATTCTCAATGACGATAAAGACATCAATAACTATGTGACAGAAATCAATGCAGGACCAGGTTCACTGGTTGCATTTAAAGTGACTGATAATGGTTGGCATGGCTATATTCCTTATGAAGGGCAACGCCAATCCATTCAAATTAATTTTTTGACTAGCGAAAAAGCCAATGCAAAACATAAGTTTTTTCATGGTTTAAGCGCCAAAGTGAAAAAGATTTTTGGATAAAAGCAATGAGGGTAAACTTCGGTTTATCCTCAATTGAAATTGTGAACTGTTTCAATTTTTTATCAATGTCTAATGTTGTTATCAATAGATAGCGCGATAGATAAATTCAACAATTATAAGTCAGTATCTTAAATCTTATTATCATGTGTGCTAATTTTAAACCGATCAGCTTAATACAAGTTCAGCAGCTTGGCTTGCCTGCAGTTCCTTTCCCGTATGAAGAAGAAATATTTCCCAGCTTTCAAACGCCGTTGCTATTTAAATCCAATCAAGCGATTGAATGGCGTTTAGTCAACTTTGGTTTAGTGCCAAAATGGGCTGAGGATAAAGATGTTGCAAAACATACATATAATGCAAGAAATGAAACTCTGATGGAAAAACGCAGTTTTGTCGAGGCTTTTAGCAAGTGCCAATTTGGTGTGATCGCCGTGACAGAGTTCTATGAATCCAAATATATCAATGGTCGACCACAACGATGGGGTGTACGGCGTAAAGATGGTCAGGCTTTTTATATTGCTGCACTTTATGAGATTACTCGATTAAAAACTGGTGAAGTTGTTCGTTCAGCCGCCATGATTAGTATGGATGCCCACCTGCATCCGATGATGAGTGAGTTTCATGAACCTCGGACAGACAAACGTTCGGTGGTAGTTATTCCACATCATCGACTTGATGAATGGTTGGGCTTACAGCAGCCCAATATTTTGAGTTTTATTGAAGGGTTCCCTGTGGCTGAGTTTGAGTGTTTTTATTGCCCCAAAAGATCGAATAACAAAAACTCGCCACAGTTGAACATCTTCGATGAATAGCCTTAAATATTAATGTGCAAGGTTCTTAAAAATAATTTTTAAGTTTTCCATGGTTTTTTCAATTTGAAGTGGTGTTAGACCTTCAAATGACTTTTCAAGTACAACACTCATTAAGTCATTTATTTTTTGCGTCATTTGTTGTCCAGCTTCTGTTAAATGTACTCTTGTGATACGCGCATCATTTTCACACGAGTAAGTATCAACAAATCCTTCCTCTTTTAAGCGATAAACAATTTTGGTTATCGTCGACATTTTTGAAACGATCATTTCTGAGAGCTCAGAGACACTTGCATCTGGTTTGGCTTCTAATGCAACCAACAATCGTCGTCTAGAATGGTCTACCCCATACTTCTTAAGTACGTGATCTAAATTTAAAACATACTGCGAATGTACTTGAGTGATCCAGTAGTATGGGAAATTTTCGATATTAAAATTTTCAGCTGCAGGTAAAAATTTTGCATATTTTTTAGTCATTTAAGGGTCCCTGTTTTTGTAATTATTGCCATATCTTAAGCGGTAATCATATTTTACTTTGAATACTTGAATCAATATGTGATAGATCACTTAAAGAAAAAAACAAGTAAAATCGACGAAATGTAAATTTTGCTTGAACTAAACTTAAGTTAAAGTATTTAGTAAAGGCATTGTACGACTGTCTATAGATAGATGGAAATCAGTAATACTTTGCGAAAACTTAGTCGCTTCTTCATGCAATTTAGAATGAATATAATTCATTCTCTAGTGTTGCCGTGGAATAGAAAGTTTTAAACCAACCCCAAAGGCAGATTTTATTAAATGTTAATGAAAGTCCTTGTGTCATAGTACGATCCTAAGTATTTCAGCTTGCCTAATTATGAAAATTACCAATAAGATGTTGTTAAAAGCAAGCTCATTAGTTAAAAAAAATAACATCTTATGTTATTTTAACTGAAAAATAAAAGAAATCAACTTGGCTTAGCTCTAAATATTTTTTTTTGTTAAAATTTATTATATAAATTTATCAATTTTTTACTCCGTTAGTTGCCCTTATATCTAATTGAAAATAATTGATTAAATATAGTTATGATTAATATAGTCTACTAATTTAAAGGCTTCTACAAACATAGTTATACGTAATTTTTTACGAAAATACCAATGACATTTCTGTAATATTGATTGAAAAATAATTTGAATATGATGTATCGATATCTGTTAAAGACTATATTTGTAAAATGATGATTAGAAATACAGGAAATTTGCAGGTATCAGTCAGCTATACATATATAAACTTAAATAAATGTAAATTTTTTATGAAAAATAATTACAAGCCTAAGATATTGTGCATAATTATAGCAATTTAGTTGAAAAGGTATCATTCATGGATCCGTCGTCTTGTAGGTCGAATTTATTTTTCTCCAATTTATATATTTATAATAATAAGCAGGAGATCTAATAATGGAATTTTTATTAGACCCTGGAATTTGGGTTGGTCTTTTAACCCTAATAGTTTTAGAAATTGTACTGGGTATTGATAACTTAGTCTTTATTGCCATTCTTGCAGATAAACTTCCTCCTGAACAAAGAGATAAAGCACGTATCATCGGCTTATCTCTAGCATTAATAATGCGTTTAGGTTTACTGTCTATTATTTCTTGGTTAGTGACATTAACTAAACCTCTGATTGAAATTGGTGGTCTCTCTTTCTCAGGACGGGATTTAATTCTATTATTTGGCGGGTTATTCCTCGTCTATAAAGCTGTCACTGAACTGCATGAAAAAATAGAGGGTAAGCCCGAGGTTAAAAGTTCAGGGGCTGTCGTTTATGCAAGCTTTTGGGCTGTTGTTGCCCAAATCATTGTTTTAGATGCTGTATTCTCTCTCGATTCAGTGATTACTGCGATTGGCATGGTCGATAATATTTACGTAATGATGGCAGCAGTAACAATTGCTGTTATTGTGATGCTGATTGCTTCTAAGCCATTAACATCTTTTGTCAATAAGCATCCTACTGTCGTGATTCTGTGCTTAAGCTTTTTATTATTGATTGGTGTGAGCTTAATTGCTGAAGGTTTTGGTTTCCATATTCCAAAAGGTTATATTTATTCGGGTATTGGTGTAGCTATTTTAATAGAAGCTTTTAACCAGTTTTCTAGCCGCAATGTTGAAAAACATCAGTCGAAAACACCATTGCGTCATCGTACTGCTGACTCAATTTTGAAATTGATGGGAAGCAAACTTGATGCAGATTTATTACAAAACCCTGAGACTTTAGCAGCACAAAAAGCCTTTGGTGATGAAGAGCGTTATATGGTCGGTGGAGTGTTAACGCTTGCAGAACGTTCAGTTGCATCAATCATGACCCCTAGAAATCAAATATCTTGGATTAATCTTGAGGATGATGCAGAGAGTATTCGTCAGCAAATTTTGGCTGTACCGCATAGTTTATTTCCTGTGTGTCGTGGACAATTAGATAAAGTGGTTACGGTTGTACGCGCTAAAGAGTTAATTGATGTACTGGATGAACCAGAGCAATTACAAGCCTTGCTTAAACGTAGTCGTCCGATTTTTATTTTTGAAAAAATGAAAGTGATTGATGCTATTCATACTTTAAGAACGTCTAAGGGTTCTTTAGTCTTGGTGAGTAATGAATTTGGTAATATCCAGGGTTTGATTTCTCCATTGGATGTGTTTGAAGCAATTGCTGGTGAATTCCCTGATGCAGATGAGCAGTTGGAATTAATTAAACTGGATGATACGACCTGGAAAGCCTCTGGCATGCTGGATTTGTATCAACTTGAGCTGGAACTTGGTATGTTGGATCTAGTTCAGGAAGACTCAGGCTATTTTAGCGTGGCAGGTTTGATTTTAGATAAAACCCAAGGCGAAGCAAAAGTAGGCACTCAGATTGAACAAGAGGGCATTTGGTTTGAAGTCATCGAAATGGATGAAAATCGGATCAAAACGGTAAAAATTACCCGTCCAGAGCAATTTTCGTAACTGTTTTGCGATTAAATCGTAAGCAGATATAAAAGACTAAAAAATGCCTCATTAATGAGGCATTTTTTTGAATAAAAAGAGCACTTAGATAGGATTACTTATCTAAGTACTTAAAACTAAAAATTAATTAAAAATATTTTTTGTCATAATTGGCCATAAATTTTGATGTGACTTCCTAAACATTAACATATGACCAATGGCTTTATGACCTGTATCTTTCGGTTTAAGCTCTATCATTTCAGTGGGGGCTTCTGGATACAAACGAAGTAGGTCTTTGACATTGGCTTCAGTGGCGATCTCATCGTCCGATGACCAATACACCGTAATTGGGCATTGAATTTCGTTGTGATAGTCCTCGAAAATAGTTTTACCTATAGCGTTCATCACATAACCGGGTTTACTGCAAAATTCCGCCCATTGTTTTGCAACATTTTTGGGTAAATTTTCTCCCATTCCTAAAAACTTAGTAGCACCATAGCCTTTGACTAAACTTGAAATAGGAAAGATCATGTTAAACATGACAGGTGCCATACGTTTGGTTCTCCCTTTAAGTCCTTTTACATGTCCTGTAGAGCCTGAAATTGCAATCACTTGAGCTACTTTCTTGAAGTTGGAAACAATGCCTAGTAATTGCCCCCCAGCACTATGACCTAAGAGTATGACTTGTTCTTTGCCTGTCTTATTCAGCAAAGTTTCAATAGCAGCAGGAATATCCAGTTGTCCCCAATCTTGGATACTTGCTGTGGACTGACGAATAGGACCATGTAAGGAGTCACCTATACCACGGAAATCGAAAACCAGTACATCTGAACCTTGTTGAGCAAGCCACTCTATAAAGTGATGATAAAAGCTCTGAGTAATACCTGTGGCAGGACAAACCAAAATAGGCAAACGATTAGTTGATTGTTTTGCCGGATAAAAACGTGCAGTTAAGCTATAGCTATCTGCACAAGTTATGGTTAAATTTTCAAATGTATTCATAACAATTCTATGAGTATGCTTTAATGATTACTTTACACAAGTTCCAAAAAGAAACTTGTTAAAAGTATGACTTCTGAGTCAAATGCAATAAAAAATATTTTAAGTAATTTGAATAAAGGTGTTTTAAATGGATTTGGTGAGTTTGGATTTGTCGGTAAAGTTAGCGTTAATATTTAGTGGAATTTATCTATGGGTAGGCATGTTGACAGGCGTTTGGAAGTATTACCAAATCAGCCGTTCAGAAATTGCCCGAGCGCATTATTATGTTGATATCGCACATCGCAGTAGTTTGCTTTATGCTCCAGCCACTTTGATTTTAGCGGTGATGGCCTATTGTTCAAGCTGGACTGAAACAATAAATTTGATATTTGTTTTGGTCAATTTATTCTTTTTTAGTTTTTCAATCGCCAGTTATGTTTTGCATGGTTTCTTGAAAGATACGACCAACCAATTTAAGCAACCACATCAATTAGGAACAGTGCAATTACCGAAAATATTGTTACGTATAGCAATGCTATTGTTGGTGTTAGGGGAGATTGTTGCGACTGGTGGATTATTACTTGGAATGTTTATTACTTTATTTTAATAGTTAATTTTTATAATTTTCTTATTTAAGATGGATGCATGGCATCCATCTTTTATTCTGTAATCTTCGCAAGTTTACGAGATTTATGGTCGACTACATCCCAAACATAGAAGGCAGCAGAAACGACTAATGCATAGGCAAAAAATTCAGGTTTTAAATTTCCTTGAATGAGTCCATGAATTAATAGTGTCATTAAAAGTGCAAGCGTTGTACTTAGATAGATGACCAGTTTCGTATTTGTCTTCAAAGAATTAATGAAGACTTGCTTATTGAAATGTATTGATAACATCTCCATCCCTCCTGTCTGCTCGACAAAAACCACATTGTTTTAGTCTGGATTGGTTTATTCAGTTGTACCATATCTAATAATTATTTCAAGAGCAAATACCTCTATTATTTAAAATAATTATGACATATTTATTACAAGTGATGATTATTTTATAAAAAATGAAAATATGTGTAATTTTTTTGATAAATGGCGTAATAGTTGTTGAAGTAGTGTGAGCTAGTTATCAAAATAAAATACAATAACTTAATAGGTCTTGAAAGTGTTTTCGACTAAAGTTGATAAAAAATTATGCAATATTTATGCAAAAATCGAAAAAAAGACAATTTTTTTTCAAAATAATTCAATTTTAGCAAGAGATAGGTGTTAAACCAATAAAAAAAATGCAAGCGTCTACTGAATTTAGCTTTATGAAGAGAAAGTTGAGTTTTTCAATTTTTCGACAAATGTTCTTATACACATAGAGCAAAACTTGATTTGATCTATTTAGGTACATTTTATGAATACTTGAAGTGCTAAGATGGATCAAAAAATGTTTTAAAAATTGTGTCGCAAACAATAACGGCCTGTGGGGTAAACATGACAATTATTGATCACTGTTAAAATAAGATTTGGGTAAAATCAAATTTTAAGGATGATAATTAAAAAGCTTTATTTTTTAATTTTATCAATTACGACACAGATGATTAACACGATCAATGATGGGATCACCCATGCAAGGTTCTGTTCATTTAATGGTAAGTTTTGAATCATCAAAGGTAAGCTATCTTTAAAGCTTGTGACCTTAATTCCTTCAATAAGACCAAATAAAAATGCAATGCCAGTGACAGGTGCGATAACCGTGGTTGGGTTATTGAATTTACCCCAAAAGAAGCTTAATAGAATGACCACAATCGCGGGTGGGTAAATTGCACTGAGTACAGGCACTGAAAAAGCAATCAGTTTGGTTAACCCTAGATTTGAAATCACCAATGAAAATAACACCAAAATAATCACTAAAACTTTATATGGAATTTTTGTCAATTCAGAGAAGTATTCAGCACATGCGCAGGTTAAGCCAATCGCAGTAACCATACATGCAATAAAAATCAAAGCTGTCAGGAATAAAGAGCCTAAGTCACCAAAAGCATGTTGAACATAAGCATGCAGGATCACTGCGCCATTCTCAGCATTTGGAGCAGCATCATGACTGCCTAAACCTAGTTTAAATAAGCTGAGATAAACCAGCGTTAAACCTACACCAGAAATCAAACTTGCAATAATGGCATATTTGGTTACGAGTTTTTTGTCTGTTACACCACGAGAATGGATGGCATGAATAATAACAATACCGAAAACCAAAGCACCTAAAGTGTCCATGGTTAAATAACCATTCACAAAACCTTCAGAAACAGGGCTGGTTGCGTAATTGTTGATTGCAGGAGAAATTGAACCAGTAGGGATCAGAAATGCTGCAATACCTAAAATTGCGAGTGCAACAATTTTTAGTGGTGCAAGAATATGACCCACTGTATCCAATAATTTATTTGGATAAAGAGAAACTAAAGTCACAAATGCAAAATAGATAACACTATAAATAAATAATGCTGTACCACCATTGCCAAAGTATGAGGAAAAACCAATTTCATAAGAAACAGTTGCGGTACGTGGTGTCGCGAATAATGGTCCAACCGAGAGATAACATACTACGGTCAGTATTAAACTTGCGACTTTACCTAAAGGCGAGCTTAAAATCGCAATAGAACCTTCAGTTTTAGAAAGTGCCATAATGGTAATAACAGGTAAGCCTACAGCCGTGATTAGAAAACCAAGCGCTGCGAGCCATACATGTTCACCGGCTTGTTGAGCAACAATGGGTGGAAAAATAATATTGCCTGCCCCAATAAATAAGGCAAAGGTCATAAAGCCTAAAGCAATAATATCCTTGGTACGGAGATTAGTCATAAACTGTGGTTGAAAAAGCAAAACAGCGATTTTAGTAGAAATAGCTTATTTTTTGTATTTTATTTTATGGATAATATTCCCATTTTTTATAAATTTTAACCAATTAGTTATATTGATTATATTTATGTGGATGATTCACAGTTAATTTTCAAAAATCAAAATTTTTAAAAAATATAGAGTGTGAAAGAACATTATAGGGAGAAATTATACTTATTCTAAAATTTGTGTGCTTGATTTTGCATTTTTATTGAATATGATAGGCGGTAAATTGCCCTAAACGTATTGAAAAGGCATATAATATTTTTTCACTTTTGCGGACAGATCCAATGAAAGCTTCTACAGTCACCATTAAAACCGAACAAGACCTTGAAAAATTAAGAGTGTCGGGGCGTTTAGCTGCTCAAGTTTTAGCAATGATTGGTGAATATGTGAAGCCAGGGGTGACGACTGAGTATTTAGACGATATTTGCAATGATTTTATTGTCAATACGTTGAAAGTGATCCCTGCAAATATTGGATATTATGGTTATACCAAAACCACCTGTATTTCTCCAAATGAAGTGGTCTGTCACGGTATCCCATCAAAACACAAGGTTTTAAATGATGGTGATATTATCAATATAGATGTTGCGATTATCAAAGATGGTTATTTTGGTGATACCAGTCGTATGTACTATGTGGGTACAGTTAAACCTGAAGCGAAAAGACTGGTTGAAACGACTTATGAAGCGATGGTGGCTGGAATTCATATGGTTAAACCCGGTGCAACACTTGGGGATATTGGTCATGCGATTCAACAAGTTGGGCAACGTGAAGGTTATACGATCGTTCGTGAATATTGTGGTCATGGGATTGGTAAGATTTATCATGAGCAACCTAACGTATTACATTATGGTCAACCCGGGCAGGGCTTAGTGCTTAAAAAGGGTATGGTTTTTACCATTGAACCGATGATTAATGCGGGGAAATCCAGTGTCAAAGAGTTGAAAGATGGTTGGACTGTGGTCACTGCGGATAAGTCACTGTCAGCGCAATGGGAACATATGGTTGCAGTCACAGATACGGGCTTTGAGTTGCTTACACCGTGGCCTGAAGGCACTGGAAGCTACCCGGAAATTTGAACTTTAGACTTTAGTCTATTGAATGAATTGTGATCGATGATTTATTGTTTTTTTATCTTTAAAAATGATATTGTTATCACTTTATTTAATAGAAATGTGACTATTTCTGGGGATATTTCCGTTTAAGAAATATCCAATAAGTGTTTTTAAGTATTGGTTTAAATATTAACCAATCGCTAAGATAGCTTCCAGATTCTCGCTGTAGTTTCTATTGTTGTTCCAAGCTTTCTAGCTTACCCATCCTAGGGTAAGCTTTTTTTTGTCTATCGCTTCTCGATTTGCTTTGATTCGACAATTGAAAATTTAAAATAAGATGAATGAGCCTCCATTCATCTTATTGATCAAAATGCTATTTTTTAAGTTTAAAGTTTAAAATAAACGAAACAGCGAAGCCAAATAGGAGTCCCCAAAAAGCGGAACCAATCCCAAAAAACTGAACACCTGATGCACTGAATAAGAAGGTGAGCAGTGCGGCTTCACGATCTTTGACTTCATGAAATGCAATCGCAATATTATGGCTAATCGTACCAAACAAGGCGATCCCCGCTAATGCCACAATAAAAAGATGTGGAAAAGACATCAATAGACTTGTCAATGTTGCCGCAAATAGCCCCATCAAAATATAAAAGAAACCACAGCTCATGCCAGCAATATAGCGCTTCGCAGGGTCTGGGTGAACTTGGTCATCCAGACTGACTGCAGCACTGATTGCAGCAATATTCACGGTATAACAGCCAAATGGTGCAAGCAAAGTCTGCGCTGTACCTGTCCAACCAATAAGTTGGTTAACATGGGGTTTATAGCCATAACTTTTAATCATCGCAATCCCTGGTAAATACTGAGATGCCATATTGATTACAAATAAAGGCAGTGCCAATCCGAGAATTGCAGACCATGTGAACTCAGGTGTCATCCATACTGGTTTTGCCAATCCCCACTGTAAGGTTGGAACATGAAACTCCATAAAAAATGGACAAATGATAATTCCTGCGATCACGGTAATCACAATACAATAACGAGCCCATAGCCGTTTAGTGACGATATAAACCGTCAAAAGGCTGAGAATAAATGCCCAGTCGTTTTGCATACTGGCAAATAGAGCAATACCAAACTTGAGTAATACACCTGCCAGCATGGCACTGGTCAAACTCTGAGGAATATACGAAATAATTTTTTCAAATATGCCTAAAAAGCCTAGTGTGGCGGTCAGTAAACCACTCACTAAGAAAGCACCAATGGCTTCATAGAGTGAGTAGCCGCTGGCAGTGGCAATGATGAGTGCAAGTGCAGCGGTTGACCATGAGGTGGCAACAGGATATTTGAATTTCCAAGAAAGAATTAATCCTGAAAGACCTATACCTAAACCGAGTGCCCAAAACCAAGAGGTAATTTGTTCAGGGTTTGCGCCAAGTAATTGAGCTGCTTGTATGACGAGTACAGCCGAAACACTGATACCAATTAAAAAGGTAATGAAACCTGCAAATACAGCAGGTATAGAGAAGTCTTGGAGTAACTTTTGCATGATCCCTTGCTTTTAAATTTGATTGAATGGTTGAAAATGCAACCATCATACAGGGATCATTTTAAAGCTTATAGGGTTAATTGGAATTAAATATAAAAAGTAAATATAAAACTGATTAGATTATCATTATGGGAGAATATGGCTTTTTTAATCTAGAACTATCTTAGTTGAAAACAATGTATAGTCAAACCACCTAATTATTCATATAAGTGATTTGCACCAATTCATTTTTGGTACTTTTGAATTATAGTTGGTCATCCTACTGTGGGGCGACATGGATGTCGCCGTTGGGCGGGGGTACAAGACGTAGCCTTCGCCCAGCAAAAGATTTTTGTCCCTTTTTATCCCTAAAAAGGGAGGCATCGCCTACGCAAAGGTATTTAAACGTTGAATGTAAGCTGTGGTATTACAAGCTTTTATAATCAAAAATTCTTTCCATGTAATTGATTTAATTAAAAAATAATTAATTGAGAGAAGTTGTATTCTTGTGTCTGATTTTTTTGACAGGTTGACTATAGATTACCCATTGATAAAAATTAGATATTGCCTTGAATAGAAAGCGCAGTTTATTCAAAAGAACGATTTAAAAAAGAATGTTTTAATTGGGAGATTTATTTAACTAAATCAGCTTACATTGTTGAAACAGCAAGCTTTATTCCAAAAGCACAGAACAGTAAACCTACACAGGCAACACAACCTGCAGCAATTTTGTAGCGTGTATTGAAAAAAGTGGCGAGCTTAACGCCTGAGAAGATCAAGATCGTCAAATAACTCATACTGATGATTTGCAGAATCACAGAAAGTGCCGCAAAGCTTAAAGCGGGGTAAGGGTAATCGGGATCAACAAACTGAACAAAGAACGAGAGATAAAATAAAATTGCTTTTGGGTTGAGTAAGCTAATGGTTAGCGCTGTTCGAAATGGATGGAATTGTTCGTGAGTTGCAGTATTGGATGTATTTGTTTGCAGCGTTTGTGGTTTGTTTTGCCAAGTTTTGATACTTGCGATCAGTAAACGAATACCGAGATAAGACAAATAGCTTGCGCCTACAACTTTGAGAATGATAAATAACCAGGGAAAGGCGTGTAGTAAAGAGGCAGCACCTAAAACAGTACAGAGAATCAGAATTAAATCTCCTGTAAATACGCCTAAAGCACCGATATAGCCCGTTTTAATTCCAAATCGAGAGGCAATTGACATGACATACAATGAGTTGGGACCGGGTAAAATGACGATAAAAATAGTCCCTAGTATATATGTCACTATATCGGTAATACCAAACACAACATTCTCACTGTATAAATAAGAAAAGCGAAATAAAAAAGCCGAGTGGTTATGATAACAAACTCGGCTTTAGAGTGTGAGCGATTTTAGTGCAATTTTACCCAAAAGCGCATCTACAATTTAGATTTATATAAATCCTTCTAAATACATAGATTAGTCAATAAAATCAGCATCTAGACCAAAAGATTGGCGCAATAATAATGCAAGTTGTTCACGCGCTTTGATAAAACCGTCAATCCCGCTTTGCAATAATTGGAATGCCATTAAATCAGCTTCCAATTGTTGTTTAAATTCAGCTTTAGAGATCTCTTGATGTTCTTGAGCAGTCTGTTCAGTGTCTAAGCTAAGTTGAGAAACCACATGACGTTGATCATTTTTCAATTTTTCTAGCAGACCCGGTGCAACGGTTAAAAGGTCGCAACCTGCTAAACCTAAAACTTGGTCAATGCTACGGAAGCTTGCGCCCATCACTTCAGTTTTGATTTGATGTTGCTTGTAGTAATGATAAATTTGTTTAACAGACAATACGCCTGGATCTTTCTCAATTGGATAGCTCTCTACATTTTCAGCTTTTTTAAACCAATCTAAAATACGACCGACAAATGGAGAAATCAAAGTAACCCTTGCATCTGCACATGCTTTGGCTTGATGTAAACCAAAAAGTAGCGTTAAGTTACAATGAATGCCTTCTGCTTCTAGCACTTTTGCTGCTTGAATACCTTCCCATGTAGAGGCAATCTTGATCAGAATACGATCTTGGTCTATCCCATATTCTTTATACAATGCAAGTAGCTCTTTGGCTTTGGCAATGGTTTCTTCGGTATTATAGGAAAGGGCTGCATCCACTTCTGTTGAGACACGACCTTCTACAATATTTAAAATTTCGACACCCAGTTTGACGGTGAGAATATCGATGGTGCGTTCAACGAGTGCATCTAATTCATAACCTTCTTTTTTTGCTTGAGTATAGGCATCTTCAATCAGCTCACGACTTTCAGGCTGTTGTGCTGCTGCTGTAATGAGTGAAGGGTTAGTCGTTGCATCCAAAGGGCGAAATTGTTGAATTGCGTTTAAGTCACCTGTATCAGCAACGATAGTGGTTAAGCGTTTTAATTGATCTAATGCAGATTGTGTCATTACCGATTATTTCTTAGTTAAAATATTTGTGATTTATTTATAACACAATGCGATTTGAGCAAAACAGGAAAATGTACTGAAAGGCCTATTATTTTGTATGAATTCTTTGATTTCGAATGTGATTAATCAAAAAACGAGCAGCTGAGCCTAAGTTGCTCTCACGACTCCAGACTAAGTCGACAAAATATTCAAATTTTGGTGTGAAATCGAGCAAATCTAAGATTTTTAACTTATGTTTGAGCTCTGGATTTTCATTAAACATTTCTAAGGGAAGTACCCCCCAACCCAGTTCTTTTAAAATTAAAGCACATGCTGAGTGGTGATTGTCTGTCCGCCAATAGTTTTTAGAATAGAGTAATTCGGGTTTAATGGTTCGATCACGACTTGCCACGACAATTTGTCTGGATTGTAGGATTTGTTCAAAAGTAACTTGTTTATGTGCTGATAATGGGTGATGAATAGCTGAAACAGGAACCAAGGCTTCTTTTTTAAATTCGACAAATTGCTCACGGCTTTCAAGTATTTCACGTTCAAACATCAATGCCAGTTGTGCCGTCTGATTCATCAGCATTTTCAGCGCATCTTCTTGTGGTGCTGAGAAGATATTAATTTCTAAAGTTGGAAAGTGCTCTCCCAGCAGTGCAATGTATTCAGCCCAGTCTGTATGCAATAATTCTGAAACCACCACGATATTTAATGAGGATTCCAAGCCTTCGCTAAGCGCAATCGCTTGTTGTTTCCACTGATTCATTTCTACCAGCAGTTGTTCAGTTTTTTCATATAAGCGTTGAGCTTGAGGTGTGGGTATTGGTTCACGGCCTACACGATTAAAGAGTTTTAGATTTAAGTCTATTTCCAAGTTGGCGATAGACATACTGACAGCGGAGGGAACTTTGCCAAGCTGTCGTGCTGCTGCTGAAAATGAACCTGTTTCCATCACCGTTTTAAAGATGGTGAGTTGTTCTTGGTTGATATTCATGCGCTTGGCACCATTATGTTTAGTTTTTCAGTCATTAAATTTACTCCAATTCACTCAACCTTTCAATAAAATTGAAAGAACCTGACTCGATTGATCAATATTATAAAAATATAATGCATCCATCGAATCAAAAAAGAGTAGTTTTAAATGATGATTTCCAAAAGAAGGGTTATTCATGCATTAAGCTATGAAGTCATCCTATTGGTGATCATAGCGATTGCATTAAGTTTTATTTTTGAAGTGCCAATGGAAGTTACTGGTGTATTAGGTGTTGCGATGGCCGTGACTTCAGTGGTTTGGAATATGGTGTTTAACCATTTCTTTGAACAATTTGAACGTAAGAGAAAACTTAAACGTACCATTGGTGTACGTATTTTACATGCCATTGGTTTTGAGGGTGGTTTGATGTTAGCCACGATTCCAATGGTTGCTTACGCAATGGATATGTCTTTGTGGCAAGCAATTTTATTGGATTTTGGAATGACCACCTGTATTTTGGTGTATACCTTTATTTTCCAATGGTGCTATGACTTGATTGAAGAGCGTATGGGGGCAAAGCCTGTACATTCTTAATTAAGCCTGCAATGCATTTATTTTAAATTTTAGTGAAAATTTCAAATGTGTTGCGATAGAGATCCCCTTAGTTTTTTTGAAAAGTAAGGGGATCTTTTTTATAAAAATTTAATTGAATAAATAACATATAATTAAAATAGATTTTAAATAATGAATAAAGAATGGATAAATTAGAATCAATAAAGATAAAACCCGTTACACGATCACAGCTCAGTTTAAACAAACTTTTGCAAAAGATAATTGGAATTCAATTTGTTTTGTAAAATTGTTCGCCTACAATAGGGTCTGTTAACATTTCATAAATGGCTTGCGTTGTAGGCTAAAATTGAGCAGGCAAGGCATGAAACGAAGAGAATAGCGAGACTATTTTCGAGTTTCATAACACAGACTGAGATAATTTTAACCATAACCCTTCGGGACTAGAGTTTTTTTGTCGCTACGTCGTTACGAACTACTCATTTAGCTGACTAAATTTCGTATTTCGTGCCTCGAATCGTCTAAAAAAACTCGTTGTCGCAAACATAGAAGAAGTGTCAACAGACCCTAATAAATTCAATATATGTAAGAGATGGATTGAGGCAAATATGGTGCAGACAGTTCAGGAGCAGCTGCCAGATAGACACCAGCTTGCTGCTCAAGAATTACTTCAGGTTTCAGCAAATTTAAATAAGATTTATCTTGATCAATTTGACTATTTGTCCGAGATTACTGCGCACAACTTTTTCCAGTTTGATCAACAGCAGCATAAATTCAGTCTGGCAAATCAGTTACTCAATATCTACTTTGATGAAGAAAAGGGTTTAATTTTTGATTTAAATTTTGAAAAGTTACCGCGTTGTTTAGAAAATAAAATCAATATCAATCGTTTTGTTCAATATTTCTCAGAAAATATTTATTTTTATACAACAAAATATCATGAGATACATCCAACTGATTTAAAGACCAAAGCCCAAATCATCCGCCAAACGCTGATTGAGCAGGTTTTTGAGTGGGTGGATGGTGAAAATCGGGTAGAGCAGTATTTATATAATATTAGTGAAGCAGATGCAGAGCGTATTGATCAAATTTTGCTGCACTATGAATATTTTGATTATGCCTATGTTTCTGATTTTGCCAAATATGGTAAAGCGATTCCTTTAAGTGTTGAAATTAACATTAAGCATTTAGTGCTGATTAATTCTGTATTGGGTCAAGAGTTTTTACCGATTCAGTCATTGGTACCCAAATTTCAACAGGCCATTTTTTCTTTAGATCAGTTTATTCCAGCGCATTATTTGCGTATTTTAAAGATTTTTCACCCAGAATCATTACGCTTAAAAGAACTCAGCCAGTATTTTGCAAGTTATCAATTGCTGGCGGTACATGCTCAACAACAACCGCAAATGCTTGCTTATACAAAATATATGAAACGCGGTTTTTGGCAATATCAGGATTTATTGAGCAAGCAGCACTTTTTACAAAAAGATGCTGAATATTGGGAACAGGATCAAGTTCCACAAATTCCAATTTGTAGTCTTAAGCGCACTGCAAATTGGCTATTTAAACAAGATGAACAGGTCAATGATTGGATTAGCCGACATATAAAGGACCCCAATGTCCGGATCACAATCACAGCATTAAGTTTGATTGATACTTCAAAGATTTATCCTGAAGTCACTGTAAGTGTTTTAAAGTATTTTAAAAATATTGCAGCACGGCTATTTTTAATTGAATGCCATTCCTTTGCAATTACAAATGAATGGCAAAAAAACCCAAAGAACAATCGTTATAGTTTTTTAAAAACAGAGATTGAAAATAAATCGAATAAGAAAACGATTTCTCATTCTTATTTATATATCGAAGAATGGTTGGATTTTGCTGCGTTGATGTTGGCAGATCAACCGCAGATGTATAAAAAAATATACCTTAAGATAAATCGAATCATTCAAGCATTTATGCTGTTTGTACAACACATTGCTCAGGGCTTGCCCAAACAACTGATTAAATTTATTGATCCGCAACGACAACAACATGCTGAATTCTTTATTCAGTTGCAAAAGCAAAATATAACAGTCGATGATTTTCGTAAAAAACTGAAACACATGCAGATCGGTCGTGCATCTAACCCTAGTATATACGACAGCTTTGTTTTGGACTATGTGATGCATTTATTTAATGATCATCACGATATAGAGCGAAATGTCACTTGGTCTGGTCTATATCAGCAAGCACAGCGTTGGCATCAACATCATTATTTTGTTGATACCTTATCGACACTTAAAGAAAAAATAGATGTAGATCATTGGGATCGCGTTGCACCAATGCAAAAGATTTATTTTGATGAGTGGTGCTATGAGGAACTGAATAGCCTAAAACGAATTATTCAAGAGTCGTTGGTGTTTAAACACTGTTTGGCATTGTCCTATTGTGCGCGGATTGTAGATCGAGAATATGTAGCATTTCATGTATCGAAAGTTGATGATGCGACGCAGGAAATGACTTTGGGTTGTTATTATAAATTAGGACGTTTGGTCTTTGATCAATTGCGTTTACCCAATAATCTTATTCCTGATGAGTTCTATATATTGAAAGCTCAAGCTTTTATTGATGATGTAAATCAGCATTTAAAATGGAAAAGCAGTATTCAACCCAATGAAGAATTGGGAAACTTATAGTTTGACGCAGATCATTTTTAAGTGGGCTGCTTGGCTTTAATTCACTTTTCGTGATGCATTTGGCTTAACTTTTTATACAAAAATCGTTAGGCTATAGCCGTCCCATCCTGTTTAGGTAATTCAAGGCTGTTATGAAACAAGAAACTGCACTCAAACTTATGAAAGCGGGTGAAAATGTCTTTTTGACTGGATCTGCTGGTGCAGGAAAAACCTATACGCTTAATCAGTACATCAATTATTTAAAAGCACGCAAAGTCCCTGTTGCAATTACAGCATCTACGGGGATTGCAGCAACACATATGAATGGTATGACGATTCATACTTGGGCAGGTATTGGGATCAAAGATACGCTGACTGATGATGATTTGAAGCGTATGAAAGAGCGTAAATACTTAAAAGAGCATTTAGAAAATGCCCAAGTCTTGATCATTGATGAAATTTCAATGTTACATGCCAAACAGCTAAATTTAGTCAATCAAGTTTTAAAATATTTTAAAGAATCTGATGATGCTTTCGGTGGAATTCAAGTGATTGCAGCCGGAGATTTTTTCCAGTTGCCACCTGTAGGTAAAAACAGCGAACTAAATCGAGATAAATTTTGTTTTATGTCAACCGCTTGGGTTGAAGCAAAATTTCGTGTTTGCTACCTGACAGAGCAGCATCGTCAAGATGATTCGGCATTGAATGACGTACTCAATGCGATTCGTGCCCAGAATATTCAGCCACAGCATATTCAAGCGCTACAAGACACCCGTAATCAAGACATTGGTGATACCTACACGCGTTTATATACCCACAATATGGACGTGGATAGCATCAACTTTCAGCATCTCAATGCGATTGAAGGGGATGATCATCAATTTGTAGCGGTGACAGATGGTAATGAAAAGCTGATCGAAACATTGAAATCTTCTGTACGTGCACCTGATGAGTTGACGCTTAAAAAGCATGCCAAAGTTATGTTCGTTAAAAATAACTTCGATATGGGCTATATCAACGGTAGTTTAGGTGAAGTTATTGGTTTTGAAGAAGACGATGAACTAGGAATGTTGCCTAAAGTCAAAATGACCGATGGTACAACCTTATTGGTTGCGCCAGAAACGTGGTCTGTTGACAATGAAGGTGGTAAAACCATCGCCAGTCTACAACAAGTGCCATTACGGTTAGCTTGGGCGATTACTATTCATAAATCACAAGGGATGACCTTGGAAGCCGCGGAAATCAACTTAAGCCATACCTTTGAAAAAGGTCAGGGTTATGTGGCTTTATCCCGGCTTAAATCGATTCAGGGTTTAAGATTGTTAGGTTTTAATGATCAGGCGTTGGAACTGGATAGTCTTGCAATTAAAGCAGATCGCCGTTTTCAAGAGTTATCCAATGAAGCTGAAGTGCATTATGCAGATTCAGACTTAACCACACAGCACAATGCCTTTATTCGTCATTGTGGCGGGACGTTAAATACCACTGAAATTGAACGTAATGAAAAGAAGCTGGCGCGTAATAGTGGTAAAACCAATTATGCTTCGGCAACACTTGATGAAACACGTGAATTGTTTGAAAGTGGCTATGAGATTCAGGATATTGCGGTTGAACGTGGATTAACTCCTGCGACGATTATCAATCATTTGGCTCGTTTACATCGAGAGCAAGGTTTAGATATCTCGATTGCAAATCCTGGTGAAGAAGTTGTAGAAAAAATTCGTGTGATCTATAAAAAATTGAAGAAACGTCAAGATCCAAGTCATTTTAATGATGATGGTGCGATTAAATTGCGTCCAATCGTTGATTTAACCAGTCCCAAAATGGGCTATGATCAGGTACGTTTGGCATTGTTATTTGTTGAGTGATAGATGTTTTTAGTGATGAATTAATGGCTAAATTTGAGAAAAAGTTATTAAGTCCACGTTTAGCTATTTTGTCTAAATGCAAATATTCTAATAGTTATAATCTCAGCTTTCAGTTGTGCCCATTTTATTATGCGCATGAATTGATAGATTCAAATATTTCTTTTGAAGGGTTGGAGCTACCATCTCCATTTTTAAAAGATTTGCTTGGGTTGACGTTGGTTTTTGATGAAAATGAATGTGATGCATTTAATGGGTGTTTTACCATTAAAAGTATCCATAATCCTGTCGATTTATACCAATTGGCATTTATTGAAAGTCGTGACGGTTATCTAAAAGTGATTGCGAAAATCAAGATCGATTTTGAGTTTGAGCAATTTGATGATTTTGAAAATCTAGAATTGGTGATCAATGCTACTGTTGCATCTCAGATCTTATGATTCAATCGTTTTAAGTGAAAAAGAATGCATTAACACAGATGTTTATTGATGATTTTGTTAAGGTCTATCAATAGAATACAATAGATGTCGTGCTTTGAATGAGATAAAGAACCATAAAGCGCCCTAATCCAGAAATGTTTCATCTCATGGTTATTCTTATTCTAAAATTAAAGTGAATTTCAGCATCGTATAGCTGTGTAGTAAATTTGGATGCTATACTCGCACTTTAACTTCCTTCAAAACCAGTGCTTTTTTATGACATTTACGCCACCTTAAGTTTATTTACCTCTTCTAATTTGTAAATAACTCATCACTGTCTAGTGATGTGGTGTAGTCGTTTGTGTGTCGTATATCACATCACTAGCCTATCAAAAAATCAAAAAAATAGGCGCTATTTATGTTATCTAATATCCGAGAACAATGGTTCTCTAACATCCGTGGGGATGTGCTTGCTGGACTTGTTGTGGGGCTTGCACTCATCCCCGAAGCTATTGCTTTTTCAATTATTGCTGGTGTAGATCCAAAAGTGGGTTTATATGCATCATTTTGTATCGCCGTCGTGATTTCGTTTGTTGGAGGGCGTCCAGCAATGATTTCGGCAGCAACAGGCGCTATGGCATTGCTTATGGTCATTTTAGTAAAAGAGCATGGCCTTGAATATTTACTTGCTGCAACAATTTTAACGGGTGTGATTCAAATATTTGCAGGCTATTTGAAGTTAGCGAAGTTAATGCGGTTTGTTTCTAAATCTGTAGTGATTGGCTTTGTGAATGCTTTAGCTATCTTAATTTTTATGGCTCAGTTGCCTGAATTTGTGAATGTGACGTGGCATGTTTATGCTTTGGTTGCATTAGGTTTGGTAATCATTTATTTATTTCCGCTCATTCCAAAATTAGGAAAAATACTGCCTTCACCGCTTGTGTGTATTATTGCAATTACGATATTGGCAATGAGTCTTGGATTTGATGTGCGAACAGTTGGGGATATGGGGGCTTTGCCTGATACGCTTCCAATATTTTTACTTCCAGACATCCCTTTGAATGTTGAAACATTGAAAATTATCTTGCCGTATTCATTCGCATTAGCGGCAGTTGGTTTACTTGAATCTATGATGACAGCGACGATCGTGGATGAAATGACTGATACACCAAGTGATAAATATCAGGAATGCAAAGGGCAAGGAATCGCGAATATTGCATCTGGTTTTATGGGAGGAATGGCGGGTTGCGCAATGATCGGTCAATCTATGATTAATGTGAAATCAGGCGGTTTTTCTCGCTTATCAACATTCTCAGCGGGTATTTTTCTTCTTATTCTTGTTGTATTTATTAGTGACTGGCTCAAAGTGATTCCGATGGCTGCATTGGTTGCTGTAATGATTATGGTCTCTATTAGTACCTTTGAATGGCGTTCTCTAACTAGCTTTAAAGCAAATCCTAAAAGTAGTAATGCTGTGATGATCGTGACCGTCATAGTGGTCGTGGCTACTCATAACCTCGCATTAGGTGTACTCAGTGGCGTTTTGCTTTCAGCGCTATTTCTTGCCATTAAATTAGAAGATGATATTCAGGTGAAGTCTACTTTTGAAGGTTCAGCACGTTTATATGATTTAAGCGGTCAGATTTTCTTTAGCTCTTCTGAAAAATTTATGCAAAGTTTTGACTTCAATGAGAAAATTTCAGATGTCATTATTGATTTGACTCACTCCCATATTTGGGATGTCACATCTGTTGCGATGTTGGACTCTGTTGTAAGCAAATTTCGTAAGAATGGAATCAACGTCACAGTACGTGGTTTAAATGAAGCGAGTTCAATTATGATCGATAAGTATGGCACACATGCCAGAATTTAAATTAAGGAGACTCTATATTTATGTAGAGTCTCTAAAATCGGTATAATCTTAATTATGCAAGTGCTTCGTAATATGAATTAGCTAAGATTCATTTATGGGATATATGCCACAAATGCTAAAACTAAAATCAGCAAGTGAGAATGGTTTTAGCTTGTGGAATATTGATACAGCTGAAAAATATAATCAATGTAGTGTAAAAAAATAAAATTTTTGAAATAATTAAGATGCTAACTTAAGCCCAATGTCTAGCTTTTAAAAAAGATTCAAACTTAAAGTAATATTTACAGATTAAAATCAACGAAATATAGATTAGTATTTGATTTATCTCGAATTCCTTATCATTTAGAAAATTTAGTATTTGGAAGTAAATTTGTAGAGCTAAAAGTAAGCTAAAAAAAATAACACCTCTACGACTTGCTTTTTCTTTTACCGTTCTCATAAATCTAAGCGCTAAAATGTTAATTTAGCGTTAATTTTACAGTTTTTTTATATGTTAATGCTATAATTCTTATCAATATCTAGTGCTTTCAAACGGTTAATACCATGCCACAAATGTTTATTGATTATTCTGACAATATTCAAAATTTAGATAAAAAGAAATTGATGTTGGGCTTAAATCATGCACTGTTTGATACAGGTTTAGTGGGGCAAGCACATGATATTAAATCCCGTATTCAATCAGTTTCGGATTATTTGATTGGCTTTGGGGATGAAAGTGGCGAGCAGAGTAATCAAGCATTTATTTTCGTACGTTTACAAGGTCTAAGTGGTCGTACTGAACCACAAAAAGATTTAATGACTGAAAATTTATCGCAATTTTTACAGTCATTTGAAGATTATTCTGCACAGGGTTTAGAAATTCAGCTCTGTGTAGAGTTTGCTGAAATGCCACGAGAAATTTATAAAAAAGTTTTCGTGCAAAAATAATCAGATTGGGCTTAAAAGATAAGCCCCAATCTTTTACTTATTTATTTCTAAGTTCGCATATTGCTTTAACCAGTTTTGGATATCGTGCTTGTAACTCAACACCATTGAGTAAATCTCTTTCAATCTTGCCTGCTGCAAAATCATAGTGATGTTCTGGATGTTGTAAATATACTGCATCACGAATCTCAGACTCTTCTTCATTTTCATAATGAACGCTATATGCTTCATCAGCAACATAGAGTAGACCCTCAGCCCAAGTGTCGCCTATATCAAAACTATATTTTCTGCTAACAAAGTTTTGAATATCTTCTTGTATGTCATCAAAGAAATCCTTGCCTTTGAGGATTAACCAACATCTAAAATAAATAAAACCATCATCTGATAGATAAGCATCGAAATTGAAAATACCATCTTTTTCAGTAAATTCAGATTCTAGAATTGTCGAGAGTTCTGCGATTTCAGCGCTATAGAGTTGTGAGAGTTTGAGCTGAAGTGTTTTTTCAAAAATAATCAGTTGTTGTTTATCCAACTGAGATAAATATTGCACAAGATCTTGTAAATGCTGGTCAATATCATAGTCAGACTAGTGAGCATCTTTGTTGTGGTTCGACTGGTCTATTGCGTCCCAAAACAATTTTTCTTCTTGTAATGACATATGTGGTTTCATAATCGGTTTAAGCTTAATTTTAATGATTAAAAGCAAGTTTATATTTGTACTCTAAAGACTTAAGACTTCTATATCAGCATATTGCCAAATTTTATCCGCACTCATTTGATGTATTTCATCTAGAAATGCGACATTAAAGCTCCCAACAGATTGGGCTTTTTCAAAAGCTAATTTTCCTGCAATCGCAAAATGGATATGTGCAGAGACTGCTGCGATCGTGACTGTTGTGACTGCACTATACGCTGCAATTAATGCGCCTAAAGCGCAACCTGTTGCCGTAACTTTAGGCTGTAAAAAACTTCCGCCATTAACCTGAATCACGCTATTGAGCTGTTTAGAAAGAATAAAGTCAGATTCACCAGAAATTGCAACACATTCAGTATGGGTTAAAAGTGCTAAAGCTTGCAAATAGACTTCATTACTCGAAACAGTACTGTCTACACCTTTGGATTCAACCTGATTACCGGCAAGTGTACTGATCTCTGAAGCATTGCCACGAATAATACTCGGTTTAAGCAAAACCAATTGATCGACCATTTCACTGCGCCATTTGAGAAATGCACCATAACCAACAGGGTCGAGAACCCACGGTATATTTTTACTTGTTACAGTTTGTGCTGAAATCTGCATGGCCTGCATTTGTTCAGACGTAGGCGTTCCCACATTGATACTTAATGCTGCAGCAATAGACGCAAAGCTTTCAGCCTCAAATGGGTTATCAATCATTGCCGGTGAAGCCCCAGCAGCTAACAAGACGTTGGCAGCATAATTTGCTGCAACACTATTGGTAATACACTGGACTAAGGGCTGTTGAGTTTGCAACTCAGTCCAAGCATCCACAACTTTTTGCAAAATGACATCAGTGCGTGTATGAAGTTGATCCGTTTGAGAATGGGTAATATTTTCAGGATGATTCATAGATGCTCCTTACTGAGTAAAGTAGTGGTCTTGGTGTTTGCAACTGCGACAAAATAATGTCACATAATTTTGTGCATCGTACTCAACTGTCAATTCGTTTGAGCCACAATACATACAGCGCTTTTGTGAATAGAAATTTAACCGGGGTTCGATCTTTTTCCATGATTTCCACACAGGTTGAAAGAAGATACCTTCATCGTAGCCTAAAAACCGATAAAACAGTATTTCACTCATTCTACTCAATGGAATATTCGGTGGGCGTGGCAGGGTTGAGGTTTCCCATTTTTCTGCAATTGCACGTTCTCTATATTGTTGTACTGTTTTTTTGAGAATATTGGTATTTATAAAGTTTTCGTTACGAACTTGTAGCGCCTTTTTTTGATATAAATATTCAAGCGCAGTTTGAATAAGATAGAAAATTTGCCCAACGGCCAATGTGTCGAGTAGGTGATAACAGAAGATTTGGAAGTTTTTATTACCCGAAATCTGGATACCCCACGTGCGGCAATAATGTTGGGTAAACTGTACAATTTCTTGATACAGCACAACATAGAGTGCATTTTTCACTTCATCGGATGTTTTAAATGGGATACCTTGGCTTAGATTCTCATAGAACCAATGGCGTAGTTGTGTTGCAATACTAAACATACTCGGTTCAGAATAACCATCCAAACGAACGTTGATATAGTATTGGTGGGCATCATCGCTAAAATCTTTGGCGACAAAAACATTATCTTTAATCAGCTGATTGAGAAGTTGACTTTGAAAATAGTAATTGGGTGTAATGGGATGATATTTAATTACTTCCCAATCAATAAACTCTTGATGGTTGGTATTTTCATGCACCTGATTGTCTAAAATACTCAGTAAAAATAATTTATGTAAAAAACTGAGCTGGTCTAAACCTAATTCAAAGTTATCTTTTTTCTTTAGCTTACGGGTTTCTTGCAAGCGAGTTTCTTTAATCAGTTTACGCCGTTTGCTTTGACATGTTTCACAATGACAGTTACGTTGATTGTTTTGAAAAACTTGATGATTGCAATGGCTACATTGGTGAAAACTGACTTCTTTCTCAAATTCTTCAGCTTCAACATAATACATACTTGCCTGACAAAGCGGGCAAAATGTACTTTCATCCAGCTGTTTTTGCAGAATTTGAAGCATAGAGATAAATGTATAAATTATTAAGGACTTTTCATTATACACATCTATATAGATGAAAGCTGATTGCTTAAATTGAATGTTTTATAAAATATACATATTCGATCATGATTGAAGCCATTGTATTGTTATTCAATGATATTCAAAAAACTAAATCTCAACGATTCAATCCAGTTGAGTGCAAGTTTAGATGTTTCTAAATGAGATCATTTTTTAATCTTTCCCTCTGGTCCGTATGTAGAATGCTGTTATGGTATTTTCTTGCTCAAAGAACTTAAAATATTCAAAATGACCCGATTGAGAACCGTTATATTGGTCGCTTCGTTGCGTCAAAACATATTGACCATTCAGAATTATTGCAGGACAAATAGCGCAGTCTGACTTGTATTATCATTTTGAAAAGCAAATATTTATAATCCCATTGCAAAAGTAACGATGTGGGGCCTTGGAGAACTGAAGCTTGTATATGGTTTAAATGCGGTAAATAGAACGTATCTATTGATTCTATTTACCGATAAAAGGTGATTTAAACAATAATCCTAATGGTTATATGCCTTAGTAAGCAGCAGGACACGGTAATTCAGAATCCTCAAAATGCTCCATTTTAGCTTGAAGCAATGCCTTGGCTTTTTTAGCTGGAACTCTGTGCTGTCCTAGCATTTCATATTCCTTTAAAAGCGCAGTCACTTCACTGCTTTTTAAAGGAATGCCTTCGCAAGTCATAAACATCGCAATAACTTGATGATCTAACTTAGCTTTATCCAGCATCTGCATCGTTTTAATGTTTTCAACACGAACTATATGGTCTTTAAAAATCATGTTGCACCTCATTTTTTGTTGAGTATTTTTATTGTGCGATATACACGATATTAAACAAGCAAGAACTGTGCTCAAAATGTAGTCGCTTTGAAAAAAGTGTAATGTTTTGCATTGTGACGGTTTAGGATTTATCGTGCACCTAAGGGTTGTTATAAGCCATTACCCTTGCCAATATGCAACTGATGGTTGGATTCCATGACACAAAGAATATCTTTTGTTTCCATTTATTCAGTACATTGAAACCATTACGTACAATCGCAATACGATGTTGCACATTGGCCAGATTGGTTGCGGTGAGTGGTGCTGGAATAATGAGATAGGGGTGAACATTAATTTAAATTTATTGATGCCCACAAGGATATCACCACGTAAGCCTAAATTTTTTAAACAGAGTGACACTATAAAATCGTTAAGTTTAGCAAAATCGCGTATTAATGACTTATCCCACATCGGTTGTAGGATTTTCTCTTGTTCATGAATACCAAAGCTGATGGTGTATTTTTAGCCATTTTTTTAAATTTTGATGAATAAATGCCTAATCGAAGTGTTTCTTCATCCGCAATTTTTGTAATTGAAACGCTTGTGTCAGGGTAGGTCTATAGCCAGTCAGATATTGTGCGCATCATAATGTTGATGCATGATACTGAGTCCACCAGTATCTGCCATAACATTGGCTTGTCCATTAAATTCATTCATCATTGGCTTGGGCAATGGTGGCCTTTAATGTCGGTACATTCATCCCTCTAATAATGATGTTTTGACTATTGGTGACATTTAAAGAGGGGTCAAAGCATTAGACAATGAGGAGTTTGATTCATAGGTAGAACGGACCTTATTGACTAAAAAACACTCAGATTTGACCAGAAGAATTTTAGGTTATATGACTGAGTGCATCGTAATACATCAAAATAAAGGCATTGGTTGCTAGCACTATTTTTTATTTTGATTAGTGATGACTATATGTATTTATAGCTAATTGCCTAACTGTGGCCAATTTTTCTACGGGTATTTTTTGAGCGTTGTACAGGGTTAGCTTGAGTGGCGTAACCGGTTGCTACTATATATAGTTTGTGTGGCATAAGCTACGACAAACAGCTGTAATAATAATGATATATCTCGTTATTATTGCTTTAAATCAGGATATGGTTTTCTTATTCATGGGGAACATCCTTTTAATTTGTTTTTAGAGTTATGCTTATTCTGAATGTGTGCTATTCAAAGGATCTAGTTTTAGATAAGAAGAAATAATTTTAAAATGTGATTTCAGGACAAGCAGATGAATGATTTTATTCCAGTAAATGAGAAATTATGTGATAAGTAAAATGAAAATATTTTCATTATAAAAATTAGAACAAATCACCATTGTCATAAAACTGTCATCACGACATTGCATAGTGCAATAAATTTTACATATTTTTGACATAAGAGTAGAGCAATATGGCATTTAAATACGGCGTTGCTGCATTAGCTTTAATGCTAAGCGGATCAGTTTTTGCAGCAGTCACCTTATCTGCGCCAGAAGAAATTGTAGTATTGGCGGTGAACGATCAAGAAGTGAATTCAGGTTTAATCCGTAAAAAGAATGAATATAAAGTCGATGCAGGTCAAGTTGCAGTAAGTGTTCGTTACCAGCAATATTTTGAACATTTAAATGGTGAACACGATATTTTAAAATCGGGTGTAGTCACAGTGACAGCGCCAGATTTAAAAGATGGTCAAACTTATAAAATTGCTTTAGTGAATCCGCCTCAGCGTTTTGAAGATGCAAAAAAGTATTCAGAACAACCAACGATTGCGATTTATGACAATAAAAATCGCCTCGTGGTACAACAGACTGGTGTAAATACTGAAGCGAAGCCTTGGTTAGGTTCTGGGTTATTTGGCAAAGTGATTGATTTAACTTCAAGTAAGAAAGCGCCAGTAAATCAACCAGCGGCTGTATATGCAACAACGACAAGCCAGTCACCAGCAGCAACCACAGTTACTAAGACCACTCAAGCCTTAAGTGATGCCAATTCAGCAGATCGCCAATTGATTCAAATCTGGCAAAATGCAAGTAAGGCGGAACGTCAGAAGTTTATGACTTGGTTAGCTGAGCAATAATTTTGAGTACATGTGAAAGACCATTTCGATGGTCTTTTTTTGTATTTAACTGAATAATACAATTTTATAAAAGTTAGTTTATAGTTCTGTGGAGTTTGCACTTCCCCATCTTTTCTTGAAAATTTAAATATCTTTGTGTAGGCAATGTCTCACTTTTGTAGGGAAATACCAATCTTGTGCTACAAACAAAACTGTACTTTGTTTTGCGTTTGTTTGGCGAGGGGGGGACGTGCAATACCCCCGCATTTTCACAGATAATGGGCGACATTGATGTCGCCACATGATAGACACACCAGATATGATTAAATAGTGCAAAAGCATAAATGGTTTGATTGATATAATATTCATCATCTTGATGATTATAAATTATTTTATGGGTAAGACGGAATGGAGTGAGAATAAGGCTTTTCTCGCTACCATTTTCGTTTTATAAAGTACTTTACTCAGCTTTAATATGACAGAAATAAAACTTGATAAAATATCAGCTTAATTTTAGAACAGTACGAATATCTGACATTACACATTTAGTTGATCTGATTAATTCTGCCTATCGGCAGCAAGAAGGTCGTAGTTGGACAAGTGAATCAGAAATTGTCGCGGGTGATCGTATCAATGCCAAGCAATTAGAACAAGCATTGACTCAGGATAATTTTCAGTTATTTGTTGCTGAATTGGAGGAGCAAATTGTCGCATGTATTGGTCTGACTTTTACCCAGCATGATGTGGAAATCGGCACATTTTGTATTGCAGCTCAATTACAGAATCAAGGTATTGGCAAATACGTTTTAGATTTTGCTGAACGGTATGTGCATGACAAAGTTCTATCCAACCCTTGCCATTTTACGCATTTCGTTATGTGGGTTTTAAGTGTACGTTATGAATTGATTGCTTATTATCAGCGCCGTGGCTATGTTCAAACGGGTGAAGTGGCGGATTATCCTTTAACTGCAAATGTAGGCCTACCTATTGTAGATTTGCATTTAATCGAAATGAGAAAGAGTGTTAAAAGTAGCGTTTCATCTAATTAAAATAAAACCCTAAATAAATCAGGGTTTTATTGTTTCAAATTTTGGATTTAGCTCAAGAACCAAGTGTAATAGCCCCATAGCATGAGTGGCCATGCAACATAGGGGCTAAATAACCATTTCCATAACCAAAACTGTGGTAGAAATCCTACCCCATGTATAAAGCCACCTGAAATACCAATCATCACCATCATGAGCGCACTATGGTTATAATGACCATTGGCATCAAGCATTGCGCCAGGGTGAATCAATAATACCGCAGCAAGAGGCAATGCCATCAAAAACGAAACGGCCATTGCAAACTTATTCGGCTTTCTTTCTTTTGTTGTCATTGCGATCTCTGTCATGGTTTATTCCTCATCCAAATCTTGATGATGTTCAATATAGAGTGCGCTTAACACACCTGCAAAACACGCCATCAAGATCCCAAGAATCCAAGCGAAATACCACATAAATATTCTCCTATTTGCTTAGACACAGCCTTAGTACAGGCTGTGTGAGTTATCTTGAACATGTTTGTTGGTGATAACGCCCCACATTTTGTAATAACACCATGTGGTATAGATTAAAATAATTGGCACAAATATAGAAGCAACCACAGTCATTACTGTTAATGTATTCTTACTCGAAACCGCATCCCACATGGTTAAACTTACAGTTGGGTTGATACTCGATGGCATTAAGAATGGGAATAGTGCAAAACCAGCAGTTAAAATTGAACCAGTCACTGCTAAGGTAGAACCTGTAAAGCTCACGCCAGCTTTGTTTTTACCAGCACCAAAGATAATCAGGATTGCACCAAGGATTGCAGAAATAGGTGCAAGCATGGTGATCGGGTAAATTGAATAGTTATTCATCCAACCATGGTTACCCGTTGTTAATACTTCTTTCGCAAGCGGATTAGCAACAGCATTGGTATTAAATGGTTGTACCAAAGTATATCCTTCGATGCCACCAAAATATAACCAAGCACCAACGCCCAAGAAGGTAACTAAGAAGAGAATGCCCATCAATTGTGTGGCTTTAGCAGAACGTTGACGTAATACACCATCTGTACGCAGCATTAACCATGCGCCACCATGTGCACACAGCATCGACAAGCTTACTATACCGCAAACCAAGGCAAATGGGTTGAGTAGGGCAAAGAAGCTACCTGTATAAGTTGAACGTACAGTCTCATCTAAAGTAAACGGTACGCCTAAGAACATATTACCAAATGCAACACCGAAAACCAGCGCAGGTACAGCTCCACCGATACATAAGCCCCAATCCCAAGAATTACGCCATTGAGTATTTTGAAGTTTAGAGCGATAGTCAAAGCCAACAGGTCTAAGGAAGAGTGCAAATAAGACCAGCAAGAGCGCCCAGTACATACCTGAGAAGGCCGTTGCATAAACCATAGGCCAAGCAGCAAATAGTGCACCACCCGCAGTCACGAACCAAACTTGGTTGCCTTCCCAATGCGGTGCAATGGTATTGATTGCTGCACGGCGTTCATCATCAGTTTTACCTACAAATGGCATGAGTGCCATTGAGCCCATATCGAAACCATCTGTCAGGGCAAAGCCAATCAGTAGAACACCGACTAAAACCCACCAGATAATTTTGAGAAGTTCATATTCGATCATGATTGATTCTCCCCAGTTTGAGCTTGCTGAGCTTCAAGTTTCTCGAAGTGATATTTGCCTGTATGTAAAGAACTTGGTCCTAAACGTGAGAATTTGATCATTAAATACATTTCAATAATCAATAACACCGTATAGAACGCGGCTAATGCAATGATTGATCCCCATACATCGCCAGTGCTTAAACTTGATGCAGACAGATGTGTAGGCAACACTTCACCAATGGTCCATGGTTGACGACCGCCTTCAGCCACATACCAACCTGTTTGTGCTGCAATCCAAGGTAATGGCAGTGCAAACAATGCAAATTTAAGTAACCACGGTTTATTTTCTGCATTACGTTTTGCCACAGCAAATGTTGCAAGAATAAACAGGAGTAGCATCAAGAAACCAGAAGCGACCATTGCACGGAAAGAGAAGAACAATGCGGTTACATTTGGAATCGTATCTTTTGTTGCTGCTTGAATATGTGCTTCAGAAGCATCCGTTACATTTTCAGTATACTTTTTGAGAAGTAAGCCATAACCTAAATCTTTTTGGTTTTCTTTGAACGATGCCATAAGTTCAGGCGAACGGTCACCAGCACGAAGTTTTTCGAGTTCGCTATATGCGACCATACCATTACGGATACGGGCCTCATGCTGAACCATCAAATCTTTAAGACCTGTGACTTCTTTATCGAGTGAACGTGTGGCAATAATACCCATTGCATACGGGATTTTTATAGCGTAGTCAGTACGTTGTTCTTCCTGATTTGGAATACCAAATAAAGTAAATGGCGCAGGCGCAGGATGTGTTTCCCACTCAGACTCAATTGCTGCCAACTTAGTTTTTTGAACGTCACCAAGCTCATAACCAGATTCGTCACCTAGTAAGATTACTGAAAGTGTAGATGCTAAACCAAAGATTGCAGCGATGGCGAAAGAGCGACGCGCAAATGGTAAATCACGTTTTTTCAATAAGTAATAACTCGAAATGGCAAGAACAAAGATTGCACCAGTCACATAACCTGCAGACACCGTATGAACAAATTTCACTTGAGCAACTGGGTTAAAAATCAAAGCACCAAAATCGACAAGTTCCATACGCATGGTTTCAAAATTAAATTCTGAACCGACAGGATTTTGCATCCAACCATTGGCAACTAAAATCCATAATGCGGATAAATTCGAACCCAGCGCAACTAGCCATGTCACACTTAAATGTTGAACTTTTGAAAGGCGATCCCAGCCAAAGAAGAATAAACCAATAAAAGTTGATTCTAGAAAGAATGCCATCAATCCTTCAATGGCAAGTGGCGCACCAAAAATATCACCCACATAGTGAGAGTAGTACGCCCAGTTTGTACCAAACTGGAATTCCATCGTCAGACCAGTGGTTACACCTAAAGCAAAGTTAATACCAAAAAGTTTGCCCCAGAATTTGGTCATGTCTTTATAAATTTCTTTACCAGAAATCACATAAGTGGTTTCCATAATGGCAAGAATAAAAGCCAGACCTAGAGTAAGTGGTACAAATATAAAGTGATACATCGCGGTCATTGCAAATTGGAACCGCGAAAGATCGACCACGCTTTCAGAAATCATCAACGTGTCTCCTTGATTTGGGAAGGACTGCCAGCAATACGCTCAGCAACTTGGTTATCAAAATCTTTAGGAATAGTCGGAGCATCAAACCAGATATGTTTGATCGTCATTAGAAGAGCAATCTTAATTATTAATATGACTGCAATTTCTCTGACAAGCCGACGGTTTAAATCGTTAGGTTTTAAGCTCATGCGTTAAGCCTATTATTTAAATATGCTTATATTATTAAACAAAACGCAACAAGAAATAAATAGATAAAACAGTTAAAATAAAAATATATTATTAAATTTATATTAAACAAGTAGTTAAAAATTTACTTTGTTAAAAAATATACTAAATTTTATTGATTTTAAAGTTGATCAAAACACTTAGAATTAATAAAAATAAAACCAACTAGAATGGTATTGTTTAGATTTTATTAAACCAACTAAATTAGTTTGATTTAGTTTTTTCTTTAAAAATTAATCTGATTAAAAGAGTTGGTTTTAAATTTTTATAATTGTGCTGTAAAATAAATCAACCACTTGAATTCTTACACAAGTACGATTTTATGTTTTAGTAAATAATAGACTTTTTACTAGAATTTTACTTAAAGTAAGAGCCCCATTGGCTCATGTAAAAGATGAAAGAGTAAAATATCGGATTGTGGTTTCATGTTTATTCTAAAGAGTAAATTCTAATTTTTGCGATGTCGTAAATTAGGGGGGATGTTATGCAATATTTAGTGGGTTATAAAGTGGAGCTATCAGTGTGAAGGGTGGTTTTCATCTCGTAGAACATGTTTAAATTTAGCTATAGATCTCTGAAATTATTGCTGATTAAGTTTAGTTTTCGCTTAGACTATTGCATTAAATTCTGCTTCATTTCTTGATGTAAAGTTATTATTTTATTAAAGTTTATGGGGGAGAACAAGATATAAAAATATAGTGAGTAATTGTACTAATACGTCGCACAAAAGAATGTTGACTTAAATGAACAAATTATGAATTAATATTGGTCTGAACTAAATAGATGATTTGAAATTGAAATCTTCTTCGCAATATAATGGGATTTTCTAAAACGTATTAAGATAATTTGAGATTGAAATTCTAATTCACCAAATTCTGGTTCGACTTGGATATAGTGAAGCTGTCCATTTTCATCACGTACTCGTGCTTGAGCTGAAAAACCTGGGCGTGCATTACCACTAGAAACAGTAGCTAATCGTCCAAGCAAGTCAACTTGATTCAATGCAACTTTAGGTTTTATCACCTGATCCAAACAATGAATCATAAACACGGTAAAGAAGATTGCAATCACCAATGCGGGTAAAACCACATAATACCAAGCGGCAAAAACTTGTTTGCTGGCAAAGATAGATAGCTGTAAAAAATAGCCTGCAAAACTAAAATTCAATAATAAAAAAACGAAAATAAGAACTTTGGAAAATTTAACTTGTAGTAAGGGGGATTCGATGAGCCAATCTGGTGAAATTTTTTTCAGAAAGGTACTTGGCCGTAAGCCGATATAGTAGCCAAAAGTTTCTGCCATACTCAGCAGAATTAAAGCCAAGACACTGAGGTGAAAGGGCATTAATTCATGTTCAAATAAAAATCCAAGCATGGCAGTTTCCAATCTTATTCGTCCTCGATGTAAATACCACCATCTGAATGGACTGAAATATTTACTTTTTCAAGTTTATCACCCAGACATGGTCCTGAAATACATTCACCTGTTTCAACTTCAAACAAAGCACCATGTGTAGAGCATTGAATATATTCGCCATCTTGGTCTAAAAACTGATTTTCAAGAAATTCTAACTCAGTTTGTAGGTGTGGGCAGACGTTTTGATAGGCATAAAATGCACCATCACGTTGAGTGATAAAAATTGTATCACCTGTCATTGTGTCAAACGCACGTGCCTTACGCTCTTCAATTTCATCGGTCATTGCAATTTTTTCAGACATTTATGCACATTCCTTTTTGAACGTTTCGAGTAGATTTGCGTATTCTGCAACGTCTAGACGTGGCCCAAATTTAGACACCACTTCACTAGAAATAAGAATAGCAAGTTGTGCCGCAGTTTGTAAATTTTCACCATTATTTAAAGCATATAAGAAAGCACCTGAGAATGCATCACCAGCGCCATTTGCATCGACTGCATTTACTTTACGACCTTGAACATAAAAATGTTGTTTTTGATCTGCGACCAATGCACCTTTTTCACTCAAGGTGATGACCACATCAGTACTTAGCATTTTTAACTTATTGAGCGCAGCTTCTACAGAGTCAGTTTCTGTATACATCATAGCTTCTTGTTCATTACAGAAAATTAGATCTACACCATCATCGATTAATTCATTTAAACCTTGACGTGCATATTGCACCATAGCTGGGTCTGATAGAGTTAATGCGATTTTAACCTTGTGATCACGTGCAATTTGACGTGCTTGATTTACTGCAGCTCGTGCTGAATCACTTGTAGACAAATAACCTTCGATATATAACCATTGTGCTGTCTTTAAAGGTTCAAAATCCATTTGTAGATCTGAAAGCTCAGCAGTAATACCGAGATAAGTCTGCATCGTGCGTTCTGAGTCCCCACTGACTAAAACCATACAGGTGCCCGTAACGCCTTCACTGATGGATTTTTTAGAAGTTTTGATGCCTGCTTCATTTAAACCATCGAGATAAATTGTGCCTAGATCATCATTTCCAACACGACAGGCATAAAATGCTGAAGAACCTAATGCACTAAATGCCACTGTTGTATTGGCAGCTGAACCACCAGATGCTTGACCTTTATAATTTTGGCTAGCTTTTAAATTATTGTATAGCTGAGTTTGGGACTCACCATCTGCGAGTTGCATGGTGCCTTTTTGCAAATTTTGTTCAGCTAAAAAGTGATCTGATACTTTAAATTCTTGGTCAATGAGCGCGTTACCAATTGCAAAAAGGTCAACTGTAGCCATGTTCTTCATCACATCAATGTTAAAAACATAAAGTTTACACGAATGCTCAGCTTTACAGTAGTTTGTTGAAAAAAATTCAATTACATTTGTCAAATATGGTTTGTTGGAGTTTTATAATCTGCTTGTGTGCTGAACAAAACTGTTTTTGAGATGATTTTTGCTTCATTTAAGCCATTGTTTTTATCAATGTGCGTGATTAAATTAGATTGCTAGGTTAGGTTTTGTTTGGAAATAAACATAGGCATAAAGTTAAAACTGTCTACAGACCCTAAACATATTGGAGGTTGAGTGAATATTTTAATTCAACAGGTAGATCAATTGCCTGCGCAAATTCAAGATTTAGCTATAGTTGCTGAGAAAGAAGGGTTTCATTTTATTCAACGGTTGGTTGATGAATTTCAGAAAGGAACCAATAAATTTAATCGACATGGTGAATTTTTATTGGTTGCGTTTGATGGAGATAAACTGGTTGCATGCGGTGGTTTAAATATTCAAATCAGTGAAGATGGTGATACAAAGCATAACCCTGAAACTCAGCATAAAATTGGTCGGGTACGTCGTTTTTATGTATTGCCTGAATACCGCAAAAATGGATTAGGTAAAAGTTTATTGCTTGAACTTGAAAAAAGAGCAAAACCCAATTTTTCTGCATTGTGCTTAAATAGTGAAAAAGATGCAGCGCCATTTTACCAAAAGCAAAATTATGTTTTTGTCTCAAATCACCCAAATTATAATTACTTTAAATATTTAATTTAGTGAATTTGGAAATCCTTTGGTCTCTAATCTGTAATGTTACGCAACAACATAATTTGAAAATGCTGCTGGATTACAAAGATAGGCTTTAAGGTCATCTTGATTTTTGGAGACGAATTTGTATTGATCTCCAAAAATAGTTTTCTTGGTAAACATACTAAAAATAGCCTAAGTAATTCTTTTCTACAAAAACCTAAACATAGATAAGCCATATTTAATCAGTTTTTGTAAAGTCATGATAAGTACTAAATACAAATCTTACTGAGTCTTTAAGAGGGTTAAGTGACTTTTTTCACATTTTAATTCTATTTTAAGTCGAAGTATAGACTATAGCTTTTAACGCATAATTGCTGAATATGTGAAATGAAGCAAAATGATTTAGATGTGCTGATTGCAAAAGTTCCGCAAGTCACATTACTATTTTGGATCACCAAAATCTTTGCAACCACTTTTGGTGAAACGGCCGGTGATGCTGTGTCAATGTCGCTTAATTTAGGGTATTTGCTAGGAACCTTTATCTTTGCTTTTATCTTTATCGCTTTTGTCTATTTTCAAATTCGGGCTAAGGCTTTTCACCCCTATTTATATTGGTTTACCATTATTGCAAGTACGACAGTGGGGACCACATTAGCAGACTTTGTCGATCGCTCACTGGGTATTGGCTATTTCGGTGGAAGTACGTTATTACTCAGTTTGGTATTGTTGACTTTATATGCTTGGTATAAGGTTGAAGGAACAATTTCACCACATATTAATCAGCCCCGAGCAGAACTGTTCTATTGGTTAACCATTACCTTTTCGCAAACTTTAGGTACAGCATTGGGAGATTGGTCATCAGATACAGCAGGACTGGGTTATAGCGGTGGGATTGTGTTATATGTGGTATTGATTTTAATCGTCATCACTTTGTATTTATTTACAAAAATATCCAGAGTTATTTTGTTCTGGAGCGCATTTGTGCTTACTCGACCATTAGGTGCTGTGGTTGGTGATTTTCTAGATAAACCAATTGATCATGGTGGATTAGCCCTGAGTCACTTCATAGCATCAGCTGTATTGTTGAGTGTAATTTTGATCTGTATTTTTATTGCTCAGCGTTGGGATACAGAAAAAACATAAGCATCACTAATTTAAAAATATTGAGTAAAAAAAGTGAAGTTTTACAGTGATGATCGAATCTTTTGATCATCACTTTTTTTATTTATCCCATTGCTCATTCTTGATATTTTGACAGTAATTCGCGATTAATTCTGATTGATTTACTAAGAATTAGTTTTAGGAATGAATCGCATTTATTTAAGTTTCGGTTATACTTAAACGTATAGATAAATATTTAATATTGGAGATCGCATGACTGTAGATGTCACTGAAACCTTATCTCAAACTGTTCATCCTGCGTTTCAGCTGGTACGTCAACACCATGTAGAAGCTTTAGACATTTTAGTGTCTGAATATAAACATAAAGTGACTGGTGCGATGCACTACCATTTAGCAACAGATCATGACGAAAATGTGTTTCTAGTTGCTTTTCGTACTCAACCGATGGATTCCAAAGGTGAGGCGCATATTCTTGAACATACAGCGTTATGTGGTTCAGAGAAATTTCCTGTACGTGATCCATTCTTTTTGATGATTCGTCGTTCATTAAACACATTTATGAACGCATTTACGGCAGCAGATTGGACGGCTTATCCATTTGCAACACAAAATAAAAAGGATTTCCAGAACTTATTGGAAGTCTATTTAGATGCTGCTTTTGCTGCCAATTTAAATCCATTGGACTTTGCTCAAGAAGGTATTCGTATTGAGCTTGAAAATGGTGAACCTGTTTATAAAGGCGTGGTATTTAATGAAATGAAGGGAGCGATGAGTTCGCCTTCAGACCAGCTTTATCATCAGCTTGCACATCATTTGTTCCCGAAAACAACTTATCATTATAATTCTGGTGGTGATCCAAAGGATATTCCAGACTTAACTTATGAAGAGTTAGTAGCGTTTTATAAATCACATTATCACCCAAGTAATGCTGTATTTATGACCTTTGGTGATGAGCCTGCTTATAAATTGCAAGAACAATTTGAAAAGTTGGCGCTGTCCAAATTCAGTAAAGGTGAAACGATTTACTCTAAAGAAGAGCAGCGCCTCACAGCACCAATTGAAGTACAAGAAACCTATGCTGTTGATGCAGAAGATTTAAAAGAAAAGACGTACCATATTTTGTCTTGGTTATTGCCGAAGACCAGTGATGTTAAACTTCGCTTGGGTATGCGTTTAGTTGAAGGGATTCTTTTAGAAAATTCAGCTTCGCCATTGCGCCATTATTTAGAAACATGTGGTTATGCGCAGTCTACGGGTCCAATCATGGGTGTAGATGATTCAAACTATGAAATGACGTTCTATTGTGGTGTTCAAGGTTCAAACCCTGAGCATACTGAAGAATTTAAAAATGGTGTACTCAATATTCTTCAAGATGTTGCTTCAAAGCCTATTGATAAAGAAATGGTTGATGCAATTTTGCACCAAATTGAATTACATCAACGTGAAATCAGTGGTGATGGTACACCGTATGGTTTAACGCTGATCCTCAATGGTTTGGGTAATGCAATTCATCATAATGATCCAATCCATGCCTGGGATGTAGATACTGCCATTGCAGAAGTAAAAGAAGAACTCAAAGATCCGATGTGGTTATCTAATTTGATTCAAGTTCATTTATTGGATAATCCACATCGTGTACAAATGACTTTAGTTCCAGATGCAAATAAATCTGCTCAAGAAGCAGAAGATGAAAAATCACGTTTAGCGAAAATTGGTGAGGCTTTGTCTGAAGCAGATAAAGCTGAAATTATTGCTCAGACAGAAGCTTTAAAAATCCGTCAAGAAACACCAGATGATTTGAGCTTATTGCCTAAAGTCGGTTTGGAGGATATTCCTGCTGAATTGGCCATTGTTCAAGGTCAATTGCGTGAAGTGATTTGCAATGGGGTAGATACACCATTACATCTGTACCATGCAGGTACAAACGGAATTTACTACCAACAAGTATTGATTCAAATTCCAGATCAAATTGTAAAATCGCCTTATTTCAACTTACTGTCTGTTCTCATGGGAGAAGTGGGGGCGGGCGAATATGATTATCTTGAACTTCAACAGTTACAGACTGCTGTCAGTGGCGGCTTGGGAATGGGCGCTTCGCTTCGTTCTAAAACCGATGACAAAGGTCAAATCAGTGCATGGTTGACTTTAACAACTAAATCTTTAACTGATAAATTTGATGCCATTCAGTTGCTTAAACTGGCTTTTGAGCAGTTACGTTTTGATGAAAAAGATCGCATTATCGAACTTTTACAACAACGTAAAACCAGTTGGGCTTCTCGTTTATCTGGTTCTGGCCATAGTTATGCGATGCAAATTGCCTCACGTCATATGAGTGCGTTAGCAAAACGCGATTATGACAATACAGGCCTAGGCGCATTGAATTGGCTAGGTGATTTGATTGCAAAAATTGAAAAAGATGATGCGGCATATGATGCGTTTATAGATGAGTTAAAATCAATTCATAAAGGTTTAATGCTTGCACCAAAACAATTTTTATTGGTGTGTGAAGAGCATCATTCAGAGCGTTTAGTTGAAGAGGTTCAAACTGTTTGGGATAAGCTTAAGGTTGATCAATCTCATGTTTATTTAACTCAAGTGGCTATGGATGAGAGCGATGCAGATCAAGCATGGTTAATTCAAGCCAATGTTCAATTTTGTGCTTCTGCTTACCAAGCTGTAGATGTTGCACATCCAGATGCTGCGCCGTTAATGGTACTTGCAGGCTATTTACGGAATGGTTTCCTACATAGTGCCATTAGAGAAAAAGGCGGAGCATATGGTGGTGGTGCAAGCTATGACGGCAATGCTTGCTCGTTCAGATTCTATAGTTATCGAGATCCGCGCCTTGCAGAAACATTCCAAGACTTTGAGGCAAGTCTAGATTGGTTATTACATAAAGAGCAGCATGATTATCAACTTGAAGAAGCAATTCTTGGTCTAGTTTCGAGTATGGATAAACCTGGATCACCAGCAGGTGAGGCCATTACTGCATGTTATGCATTGCTTCATGGACGGACACCTGCGTTTAGAAAGCAATTACGCGAACGCTTATTAAACGTTACTATTGATGACCTTAAGCGTGTCACACAAACTTATTTACTTGAGCAAAAGCCTGTAAGAGCTGTAGTCGCTCCAGTTGTAAAAAAAGACGTGTTGGAACAATTAGGTTTTGAAATTAAGAAAGTAAATTAACCCTATAAATTCTTTCTGGAGAATTCTATGTCGTTCAAAAATTTTGAACGTACACCATTAAATCTGAGCATCTTAATGATGCTCAGTTTTGGTTTGGTGACCATTGTACACGCAGATGATACTGCACAAGTAAATCCTGCAAGTACACAAGCCTGTGTTGCACTCGAATCTAACGCTGATCGTTTGGCTTGTTACGATAAAATATTTAAAACGCCTGCGGTTGCTCCGCAAGTTTTGGTGTCAGAGCAACGTGCTGCCTTAGATATTCAAAAAGCCAATGTTGAACCTGAAACACTAAAAGACAAAATTACCCAGACAGCTGAAAATTTATTTGCAATTCATGGTGATAAAATTGATCCCAACACCTCATTACTTGATCGACGTTGGGAGCTTTCAGAAGATAGTAAGTTAGGTACATGGAATATTCGGGCGAATCAACCTGTATATTTACTTCCTGCATTTTGGACCAGTAAGAAAAATGAATTTCCACAGAGCCCAAACCCCCAAAATACAGTGGAAGAAGATCAAAATTTAAAGTCTATGGAAGCAAAATTCCAGATTTCTTTAAAAACCAAAGCTGCTGAAAACGTGTTTGGAAATAATGGTGATGTTTGGGTAGGATATACACAATCTTCTCGTTGGCAAGTTTACAACAGTGAAGAGTCCCGTCCATTTCGTGAAACAAATTACGAGCCTGAAGCAAGTTTAATTTTTCGAACCAATTATAATTTATTGGGTTTAAATGGACGTTTATTAGGTTTGACGTTGAATCATCAGTCAAATGGACGTTCTGATCCACTTTCACGTAGCTGGAATCGAGTAATTTTAAATCTTGGATTTGAAAAAGATAATTTTGCTTTGATGGTGCGTCCGTGGTATCGCATTGAAGAAGATTTTCAGGATGACAATAATCCTGATATTAAAAATTATATTGGTCGTGGTGATTTAACCGCATTCTATCGTTGGAATGACAATGATTTTTCTTTGATGCTACGTCATTCTTTAAAAGGTGGGGATGATTCACATGGTGCAGTGCAGTTTGATTGGGCGTTCCCTATTAAAGGGAAGTTACGTGGTCATTTTCAATTGTTTGATGGATATGGCGAAAGTTTGATTGATTATAATCACCGTGCGACCTATGTTGGACTAGGTGTTTCATTAATGAACTGGTATTAATCATTTAAAATAGCGTTGATTGGCTAGATTTAAATAAGAAGCTGTCTTTATATAAGGCAGCTTTTTTGTTTTTGATTTATACGGAAAAGTTGTTGTTTTATCTGGATAAGTAAGCGGAAAGCTCAAGAGTACTGTTTTTATATACTAGTTTAAATATTGCAATAACATAAGTAATAATTTGAGTACAAATGATGGAGGGTACTTAATCATATCAAAATAATCAATTCTGTTGCCTCGTCAAGCCGATTAATTCTTGATTCTAAAAATATAATCATTGAACTGCATGTTGTAGCTAAAATATATCCAAATAAGGCTATGATGTATGCTTAATCAATAGAATAGACGCAATAAAAAACCACGCTATTTTTAACGTGGTTTTTATAATTTGGCTATTTAAACGCTTTATTTATGAAGCGCTGACTGTTGAGTCTTCATCTTCAGTGGTTTTCTGTTCAGGTTCAACTAAAAAACCACCCGTCTGCCTATGCCATAAATGCGCATAAATACCATTTTGTGCAATAAGCTCTTCATGGGTGCCTTGTTCTGCAATTTGACCTTGATCTAGCACAATCAAACGATCCATTTGTGCAATGGTTGAAAGACGATGGGCAATCGCGATCACGGTTTTCTTTTGCATTAACTCATCTAAGCTTGATTGAATTGCAGCTTCAACTTCGGAGTCTAAGGCACTGGTTGCTTCATCTAAGATTAAAATTGGCGCATCTTTTAAAAATACACGTGCAATGGCAATACGCTGACGTTGACCACCCGACAGTTTTACTCCACGCTCACCAACATAAGCATCATAGCCAGTACGACCTCTTAAATCTGAAAGTTGTGGAATAAACTCATCTGCTTTGGCTTTTCTTACTGCTTCATACATTTCTTCATCAGTCGCATCAGGACGACCATATTTAATATTTTCCGCAACTGTACGATGTAGCAACGAGGTATCTTGGGTAACAAGCGCGATATTTTTTCTTAAACTGTCTTGAGTGACTTCCTCAATATTTTGACTATCAATGGTAATTTTTCCCTCATTAATGGTATAAAAATGTAGAAGTAATTGAATTAAGGTGGATTTTCCCGCACCAGAACGTCCAACAATACCAATTTTCTCACCTGGTTGAATGTTTAAGTTGAAGTGATCAATTATTTTTTTGCTATTATAGGCAAATGTGACATCACTAAATTTAATACTGCCTTCAGTCACAACAAGTGGTTTGGCATCTTCTTTGTCTTGGATATTGATCTGACGGCCTAAGGTTTGCATACCATCTTGAATTGTTCCGACATTTTCAAACAGGGCAGAGGTTTGCCACATCATAAATTCAGCCATACTATTGAGTTTAAGAATCATGGCTGTTGTTGCCGCAATGACACCAATCGCGGCTTGCCCCTGTAACCATAACCAAACAGCAGTGCCTAGAACTCCAAAGAATAAAACGGCGGTCAGCAAATTGATGCAAAGTTCGTATGCAGTGCCTAAACGCATTTGTTTGAACACAGTACGCATAAATTCTTTCATTGATTCTTTTGCATATTGACTTTCACGGCCAGCATGGGCAAAAAGTTTCACTGTCTGAATATTGGTATAGGCATCTGTTACTCGTCCGGTCATCACCGCACGCGCATCGGCTTGTTCTTTAGATATTCGTCCTAATCTTGGAATGTAAAATAATGCTGCACTCACAAACAGTGCCAACCACAATAAAAGTGGAATCAATAGAATAGGGGAAATTGAGCCCAATACTATACTGATGGTGATGAAGTAGATGACAACATAAGTCACCATATCGCCTAAAATCACCCAAAACTCACGTACTGCTAGCGCTGTCTGCATAACTTTTGCAGATAAACGACCTGCAAAGTCATTATGAAAGAAGTCTAAGCCTTGGCGTAACATAAGATTATGAAATCTCCAACGCAAACGCATTGGAAAACTACTGTATAAAATCTGATGTCTGATAATAGATTGCATACTGGCAAAAAAGATATTTGCCAATAAAATACAGCTTAAAAAGATCAAATTTTCACGATGATTCACTAAAAAGTCTTGAGGTTTTGACTGAGTCAACCAATCGACTAAATGTCCGATTTGTGAAAAGAATAAGGCTTCAAAAGATGCTGTTGCAGCAGTGAATAATATTAAAATCAATAAATAACGCTTAACACCAGTCGCAGCTTGCCAAACAAATGGAAAGAACTTAGTGGATAATGGTTCGTTTAAACCTTTCGACGGATATGGATCTACTAACTTTTCAAACCATTGCAGCATAGTTTACCTAACTTTATGTGAATTACTTTAACAATTATGAGTTTGCAAAAATTTACTTTCTAAACAAGATCTTACATGAGATGCAAGTTTAGTTTTGAACATGTGAAAACCTATGTGAATAATAAGTTTATTACGCCAATATTTACGCCATAATTAATAAAGTAGGAATGGCGTAAATAATTATGGGTTCAATTAGACAAAGAAGTCTTACCGATGGCACTATTCGTTATCGAGCTGGAATTAGAACTAACAGAAAAGTCTATCTAGTTTTCATTGAAAGCAAAACATTTAACCCTCGTAGAATAGCAGAAAAATGGATTGAAGATCGTAAAAAAGCGATTAACCTTAATCCTAATATATTAAATGGTCATTCTGATCTGATAAAAATGAGTTTAGGAAATGTTATAAAAATATTTAGAAGAAGTAAAAGGTGTATATATTATCTCAAAAATAAATACTTTGAAGCAGATACAGAAATTTGCAATTGCTAAGTTAACTATTTCAAACTTAAGATCAATTGATATATCAAACCATGTTAATTTGCGAAAAAATGGTAATGTCGAATACATTTGATAACTGTTGCTTGAAGTACAATTCAAAATGAACTAATACTAATAAGGGGAATTCTGACTCATGCAATGATTATGTGGGAATCGGTAATATATTGATGATAAAAATGCCAATCAAATTGATTGGCATTTTTGAAATAGCAAATTAATTTAGGTAAAGCCTACAATGTTTGCCACTGATTTCTTACTTCTTCTGAATTTTTATTCAAAATTACATTTCCATCTTTAATTTCACTCACCCAACTTAATGGAATCAGATGATGTTCATTATGTTCATCATCACTTCGTGTCAATTTAATGGAATCTTTTCCCTCAAGATGATCGACTTTACCGATCTGTGTACCACATGAAGCAATTACTGAAGCATGTTCTTTAATATCGTTAGCATTAACGTTACTCATAATGTTTGCCTATTTATTGTTCAAGTTGAGATACCAGTCTAAAACTTAAAAAAAGATAATGATGTAAGTATTTTTAAGCTTTAAGTTTTATTGAGTTAAGAATGTAAGGTTTAAAGAGTTATTTAATTTAAAAAATTATATTTGTAAACAGATATAAAACTAATGGTAATGTGATTTTTTTCTCACTTGCTTTGATATATTATTTTTGGTTCCTTTATTTTTTGTGATGCAATTATAATTTAAAAATTTTATTGAGAAGTATATGATTATTCGCTTTGATTTTAATGATGTTGTTGAGATATTTTATTTTAACTTTATGTTTTATAATTATTTATTTTTAATTTATCAAAGTGAGGTTTTAGTGTTTTATATTGTAATTTAATGTTTTTTATTTAAGAAGTTTTAAAAACGATAATATTCAACAGTGCTGTGGTTTTGAACATGTTTTATTTTAATTTACTTAATTCTGTTTTATACAAACTGCTCTTCAAACTATAACAAATAGTAATATTGAATGAAAATAATTAATCTAGGATGATTATCGTTGACTGAGTATCTGGATTAATAATTTTTATCAAATAGAGGATTAAATATGTCAAATTCTAATATAGATAATGAAGTTGTTCAAAATATGAGTAAAGAACAACGTAAGCAACTAAATGCTGACCCTATTTCAGGTGAGCCAGGAGCTCACCCAATTGGCACAGGTGTTGGTGCAGCAGGTGGCGCAGCAAGTGGTGTAGCTATTGGAGCCGTTGGCGGACCTGTAGGTGCTGCAGTCGGGGGAGTAGTAGGAGCAGTTGTTGGAGGATTAGCAGGGAAAAGTATTTCTGAAGCTGTAAATCCAACAGATGAGGATATTTATTGGCGTGAGACTTATAATACGCGGCCTTACTTTAAAGACACGGTTAACTTATATGATAATGTAGATTACGATCGTGATTATCGTGATGCCTATCAACTAGGGTACACTTCTAGAAGCAATTATCCTTATGAAACAAAATTTGAAGAAGTTGAAGCTGATCTTAAGCTTCAATGGGAAAAGACTAAAAGAGAGTCTCGTTTAAAATGGGAAGAAGCAAAACATGCAGTTAAAGATGCTTGGGAAAGAGTAACACGTTAACAGACGCTCGAAAAAGTAGTCCTTCAATGTAAGGGCTATTTTTGTCAAGCATTTGTTTTCTAGCAACATTTCATATTTTCACCTACTTCTATAAACAAACACAAGTAATCAGGATGTTTCTGTGCCATGCTTGCTAAATCATAATCTCCATTAAATCGCTTTCCCTTTTTTGCTTTCTGATTAGCGATATTTGCTTCTGTTTTGTTGGAACCAATTCATACTGAGACAGGCAATCCGCTTCATTGTTGAATACGTTCGTGCATTCCTTGGCGATAATCAATCACCAAGATTATAATTATGCTTAAAACTTGATAGATCTAGAAAACACTCATCAATTCAATAAATCTCGAGTTCGGGTGGTGCGAAATAACTGGCAAAAAATGAATGAAATCGACGTGACATCTCAGCATATATCGCATAGTTACTTGAAGGAACTTGAAAACAATTTTTCTGGACAGCATCTTTGATTTGAAAAAATGGAGGCTCATTTTAATCCCAATAGCCTTGACTTAGTTACTTCGAGCTACTGCGCAACCATTGTTATTTAATAAAACTATCACCAAGACATTATTTAGCTTCGGGTTAAAGAAACGCTCACACCAGACATAGCAATTATTGATATCAATAAGAACAAATATCTTTTCTTCATGTATCATTTAAAGTTCTTAATAATTTTGGTGACAACACCCCAAATTACTAATTCTTGTTCATTGCGGGGGAGGATTGGTTTGTACTCAATATTCTCAGGTTTGAGCCACACTGCAGGCAAATTTCTAAGATCATTTTCATTATGAAAAATATTAAACAATTCATCATGTGACATCCGTTGTGTAATCATCATTCTTTTCACAGTGAAATCATTGTCAATGAATGCGATAACAATATCTTGGTGCTGTGATCGAGTACTTCTATCGACAATCAAATAGTCAGTGATATCAATTCCAATGTCTTTCATCGAATACAACTCAACTTGAACAATGAATGTAGCTTCCTTATTTGAAATAAGCAGATCATCCATGTCAACAGTTTTGTCTATATAATTCTCAAATACTGAGGAGGAATCTGCAGTAATTTTATTTAAAACTAATGGAATAGAATACTTAGTGATTGCCTGAAATGACGATATTCTAGATAGGTCAGATGGACATTTTAATTTAGATGAATGTGCTCTGATATCAATAACTTTAGAGCTTTTCAAGTGATCTAGACTTGCATCTTTAAGCTTTTGAAGTTTAGCTTTCGATAATTTTGAATTTAATTCAATATTCATAAAAAATACCACTTGAATAAGTTACGTATTCAAGGTATTAAATGTAATAGTTTTTAATTTCAAATTTAAACTATGTGGATAAACAGTCTTAATTTAAAAAAGGTCACTTTGTTTGGCTACTTCAGATGAGTGTTCACGAGGGAAAGCGGAAAATCATCACGCATTTCAAAGAAATTTTCGTGTGCATTTTCTTTATCAATATTCAAGCAGTCTTTTCGATATTCTCTTGATATGACTATGATTGATCTTTTTTCATCGGTAGGCGCATAAAATTGCTTCATGAAAGGATGATTGTCAGAATTGATTGCAATCATTGAAAAAATATTATTATTTTTTAATTAACTAATCATCGTGAGTTTCTGCAACAGCGAATGGTAGTCGTTCTTACGGTGAATTCTGTACAAATGGCTTTTACCATCGATGCACTTGAGATCATCAAATTCTTGAACCGGCACAAAGTAAAACTTGCTATAAGTCAAGCATGTCGAAAGTTAGGCTTCTCAACTATAGTTTCAGTTCAAGTATTATAGGTGTGTCCCTAACTTTGTATCATCAGCCCATTTTAGAATTAGTGCAAATCTTCATAAATCTAGGTTAAACTCTTTCATAATAATTGGAGCAGGGTATAACGGATAAACGTGTGACTTTAAAGGATAATCCATTGCATTGAGTTCGATTCCTAATTGAACAAATGCTGTTATTTTTGGAGTTTGATAGTTTGAGCACATGAGTTAATCAATTTATTATAAATTTTAAATTTCGTTTTTAATTGTATTACAATAATTTATTGGTTAGTTATTTAATATATAAAAATTAACTGGATAAAATAATTTCATAAGAGTTAATTGATATTTAATATCAGTACATTGAACAAAATTAAGAAAAATTAGTTTACATATTTTATCTGAAACCATATTTAAAAAAAAATTAAAAATAGGTTATATTCCTAATCAATTAAGATCGACGGAAATCTTCTATTGGATATTCAAGAAATAGTACTTCAAGATGAAAATTTTCATTTACATAAATTGGTAAAAGTTAAAGATACCACTTATGACCCTATAAAAAAGGATAGGTCTATTTTATGGTTTTGGATTTACTCTGAAACTTCTGATTTTTTTCACTTTGAATTGTGGGATCAATTAGACCGTGCTGTGGTAAATCAAAATATTACTCATAAAGATTACCAGTTCAAAGTTGTAAGCATCAATGATAACAAAAAAATAAATTATTCATGAATAATAATTTTTTATCATATAATTAAAATATTTAATTAACACTAAGAAACTATTTAAATTTTTATATTGAGGAGATATTGGTATTTCAATTTACATGAGAATGTTAAAATTGGAAAATTTAAAAAATGATTATGTCTCAATTAATGGAATTGCAGAATGTGTCCAAGATTAAGAGGTGCTTGATCAATTGTGGTCCGCTTCGTATGGAACTTTTTTTGAACAAGGAAAGTCGGATCCAAATATTCAATTAGTACGTGTAATATGTAATGGTGCACAATACTGGAAAGGTGCAGGAAAATTTGTAACTCTTTTCAAAGTAGCAAAAGCGTCAATATCACATGAAACAGAGCAGCTTGGAACAAGTCATTCTGTTAAGCTATAAATTTTTGTAAAAAAGACGAACTTACGTTCGTCTTTTTTTATTAAAGAAAATTAGATATTCCACGTTGGTTTAAACCAACTCGCTTTCGAAGCCGAGTCTGCTTTTCATTTAAGAGTTCATTTAAGAAGGCATCTAAATTGTCTTCGGTTAAAGCAGTAGGAGTGAACGAGTCGTAACCTAAACGATTAAAGAAGACCTCTGCTTTTGAGCACTTTTGAACATATTTCATTGACCAGTTTTTAAAACTAATTTGGTCAATTTCTACATTTTTGAATTCAATAATATCTTTATGCCTAGCGTCATTTCTAATGTTATGGAATAGCTCTAGTACAGTTGATCTTTCACCTTCAAGACACTGGAAAAAAAAGTTATTAGCATAGTAAAGCACACCAAAAACATTGTTTTTCGAATTAAAATCTCGAGCAGTATTCAAAATATCATTTAAATCTTCTATGAGGTCATTAGTTGATTCATTTCTTGTACTTGCGTAGCACAAACGAATCATGATTTATCATCTAAATTAACGTTTTCAAAATAGACTAATGAATTACTCATCGATTTCAAAATTATATGGTTCATGAGCATACTCCGAAGCTAAAAGGTCTATGAATGAAGGAATAGTGTTACTTGAAAGAAGAAATGGGTTAAAATCATCAAGATGGTGTTCTTGAAAAAAGTCACCTAATCTTTTGTTAACAGGTGCAAATTTCATATTCCAATGTTTGAATAATCCAACATCGCATTTCTCATGATAGAGAATTTCACAATTTTGATGACGTGGATCTTTTAAAATGCGGTTATAAAAAAGATCATTAACTTTACTCTTGCTACCTTCAAGACATTGGACAAAATATCCATGTCCATAGTAAAGAACTCCTGTAATCTCATGACGAGAATTAAAATCAACAGCAGTGTTAAGAATATCAATTAGATCAGATTTAAGTTCAGGGTGCGCTTGTGTCGCTTTACTAGCGTATAAAACCCTTACAAATTCCATTATGAATTCATCCAGTTTGATTTGTTACTGATGGTGTGTGATAACTATTTAATTTTATTAGTAAACTTTATGTTTCCACATAGAAAGAATAGTAACTTTAAAAGTTTACAACATAGTTAGGATTCAAGCCAATTTAAAATAAAAACGATCAAAAAAAAATGTAATGTAAACTTTTTTTACTTTTACTTAAGCTAATTGTTAATATATTGTGTTGAAGTAATAGTTTATTAAAATTAACTTTATGAAAATAAATGAAATAATTATAATTTTTTAAATATTAATAGGTTAAAAAATAAACAAATGTACGAAATTTCTCACAATCATGTAAGCCAGAGATTACAGCCTGAATTTTTGATTTATATATACTGCGTTCATACACCATACGTGTTCATTATTATTAATATACAACTGAATATTAGTTTAAGATGTGGTCGCTTACACTTAAATTAGAATAAGAAGTTATAAAATTAATGAGCATAATAATAGATGGTGTATTGGGGTAGTCTTCCCCCTTAGTTGCTCTACTAAGGGGGAAGCATTTTATTAAATCTAAAGTAGAGGAAATGAAATGTTAATTTTAAAAAATTTTTTTATATTTATTATCTCAGTTTTAATTATATGTTTAATAATCATAATTTTTGACAAGTTAGGAATACATAAAAAGTTTAATGTATTCTTTTCGGCAATGTTATATGGTCTTATTATGACCTTATATCTAAAAAAAGTATTTTTAAGTCTTTTATTTTTCTTTGGCTTTTATAGTCTATTATTCATGATTAGTTATTCAATTGAAGTTATAGGAATGCTTCTTATTTCCTGTTCAGTTCTTTTTTTAATTAAGATTGTTATGCCAAAACTAAAGAATCAAGAAATAAATAGGTTTTTTATTTCTGATAAGCTATATAAAGAATAGGTTTTTATATAGATTGATTTAGATAAATTTTATTTAAATCAAAAAAAATTAAATATTTTAGGAGTAATAATGTATGTTTCGTTGGGCGATAATTTTTGCAGTTATAGCATTAATTGCTAGTTTATTAGGTTTTGGTGGAGTTGCTGGTCTATCGAAAGATTTTGCTGTAATTCTACTAGTTGTAGCTGTTATTTTAGCAATTATTGGTTTTATATCTCGTGGAAAATCATAGTATTTTATATAGCCAACTATCGAATATATTTGTTCTATAGTTGGCTAATTTCTTTACAGTAAATTATCTCATTAATAATCTATAATTAAGGTTTTTATGAAAAGTAGTAACTATATGTGTGTTTTAGAGCAGATCTATAATTTTTTACTTTTGACACCGGACTTCAAGAGTAAGACCAAGTCCGAGAAAATTGTTGCATATTTCAAAGCTTTAAATGAAGGAGATGAAACTGACTTTAAATTTAATAATTCTAATAAAGTATCCGGTAAGTTTGGAAATAAAAAAAATATTTTAATAATGAGTGCACCTGAAATAAGTAATAAATACAAATTCTTATCTTGGGTTGATGAGCAAGTAAATTCATAGTTTTTAAAGTAAGGTGTTTATATGCATCAAAGGCGCAAGCGTAAAAAAGTTACAATACTTCCTGAATGGTCTACAGATCAAGACTGTTTTTTAATTGAAAATAGTTCATTGCCTATAGAGTTATTGGTTGATTCATTGTCATTTACTGAAGATGAAATACTTGAGAGAAAGATACTTTTAGGGTTAGTAAGGAGGCACAGACAGATGATGAAAAGCTCTTAAATCAATTAATTCTGTCTATTTTAATTTTTAAAAATCTACTTCGATTTAAGCTGAGTGCAGAATTTCTAAGAAAGGGAATTTCATAGTTTGAGTACACTCACGGCTTCATTCATTGTTAAAATATAATTATTTTCAATATCATCAAAAAATTGAAATAAATAAAAATAATTTTACGCTATTTATTGCACTAAGATTTGTTTAAATTTTTTAAATCATTGATTGTAAATTAAAATTGAATCAAACCATTGCAGCAACATAAAATCCTCGGGGAAATTTTATAGATTGATTAAATTGTAAAATATTGAAATGCAGTTACAACCTGAACAGCTTAAATTATTTTAAGACAAATTCTGCAGAAATTGGGAGAATAGCGGTGTAATGTAGATTGTGTATTTTTCGTGGAAATACACCAGTTATTTATATCGAATAAAAACGATTTACATTGCGCCTAAACCTTGTTAAAAAAATTTATCGGTTCAATCAGGATTGCCCAATGAATTATAGCTTAGCCATTGAGCATCCTAAAAAACTAATCAAACTTAGCTAGCAGTATTAAAACGCTAGATGTCTACTTTTTAATTTTGGGTTTTAAGTCATTTACAAAGAGTATCAATCCAAACAGTATTGGGCTACTCAGTATACATAAGGCCACAAAAGAGATGCTATTGCCATAATTTACACTGAATAAAAATAAAGCCGAGATGATCAACGCAAACGCGATAACTTTTACCAGTTTCACATGTTGCGCTAAAACAGACAATTTACTTTTCTGAGTCTTGGTGATCTGCTTTGAACTGATCAAATATAAGCTATAACTGGCAATCAGGATCAGGAGAAATGCAAATGCCAATATCATGATACAGATTCCTGTGATTGTTTTTGTTCTAGCTTTTTCTTGATCTTAGCCACAGCTTTGTTTTGAATCGGTGTGATTCTTTGATGTAAAAAAATCGCTAAAATGGCAAATAACCAGATCATTAAGTCCACACGTAAAAATAACCAATAGTCCTGTAATGAATGAATATATTGATTAGAAATCAGATAATAGACATTTAAAATAGGCAAGGCTAATGTCATGGCAATTAGCAGCTTGAGCTGAGTTTTCCAGAGATATTGTTGTTTTGTGCAGAGCGCAATAATAAAACTGAATAACCACAAAGTAAAAAATGTATAGACTTCATAATTCGGTGTATCTGATTGAAGTTGTACAAAACGATTGGCATACAAATAACCCAACATCGCAATGGGTAAACCAATAATCATCGTGGTATTGAGTCGGTTTACCAGATAATGCCCAACGTGAAAATGATCATTTTTCTTTTGTAATTGTCGTTTTAAACTCCAGAGCAATAAGCCAGAAGCAATCATTGCACAACCTAAGAGGCCAGAGAAAAATAAGCCTAAACGCAATAAAGGTTGGGCAAAATTCGCCATATGCAGTCCGTACATACTGGCATTTAATGTTGCAATTGCACTGTTATTACGGGTATTCCCAATTAAACCACCTGTAGCGCCATTAAAGCTAAGTTGTGCTTGATTACGAGTAATCGAATGATCTTCTAAGGCAGTAATCGTGAGCTTAGCAAGCTGTGTATTGGGTTGATCTACGGTAATGTTATCAATATTAGTTTTTCCCCATTGCTGTTGGGTTTGTTGCAGGAAATGTTGAATAGATAACATATTCTTCGGCTGTGCGTGTTGAGCCTTGTTTGCAGTTGAAACATGACGAATTTCATCAAAATACTGATATGGATTATCTGGATAGGCTTTTTTCATCCCTGCGGGGAAAAGCAGATAGAAAAAGATCGCTAAGCCGGTAAATGTAATGGTTAAGAAAAAGGGCAATGCTATTACCGAACTTACATTATGAAAATCTAAATATGAACGCTGACCTTTAAATACTCTTAAGGTAAAGAAATCTGTAAATATCTTTTTATGGGTAATAATGCCTGAAATCAAGGCTATAAACATAATTAACGCTGCAAAGGTGACAATCAAACGACCAATCGAGTAAGGCATTCCATAAAGCTGATAATGAAACCCATAGAAGAAATCACCGCCTTGTGTGGCAGAAAGACTCAATTCTTTACCTGTATTGGCATCTAAAGTTTTACTTTCATAACCACCATCGGCTTTTTGCCAATAAATTTTATTTGCAGGGGTATTCTGATTTGCAACGCCGATATACCAACTTTTTGCATCTGGGGCATTTTTTTGCAAATAAGCAAACGCAGACTGTATAGCGGATTCCTGTTTGATTTGCATACTTGCGAATTGTGGTTGCATCCACATACTAATTTCATGGCGATAATATGTTGCAGAACCTGTCAAAAAAATTGCAAATAACAGCCAGCCGAAGGTAAGCCCGATCCAAGAGTGTAACCATGCCATAGATTGACGAACAGATTTATGCATGAGTTAACCTATAAACTTGGAAAATAGGAAAAAAGTAGCGACCAGAGCTAGGCTGATCAGCGTAAGCTTCTTTAAAGAATGAATACAAAAGCTTAGAATCACAAAAAAAATGTAAAAAATAAGTGCGCTAAATGCTGCCAAATAAATAGATTCAGCCTTGGCAAAATAAGGATAAAACACGTCAATTAAAGTTAAGGATACTAAATAACTGCACAGATAGCCCATACCAAAAGCCAGTATAAAACGAAAGAGCACTGATAAAGGGTAGAGCACAATCTGCATAACGATCACTTTCTTGCAATTGAAAACGCCTTAATCATAAAAAGATTAAGGCGAGTTCAGATTAGTATTTAAATTTTACAGCAACACTATAGTTTGTAGATGGGCCATAAAAAGCCTGACCATCAGGAAAGCTATATAAATATTTTTTGTCTGTCACGTTGTTTACATTTGCCTGTAGCGAAATATGCTTATTCAAGTCATAGCTACTCATCATATTCACTAAAGCATAAGCATCTTGGGTAATTGTACTCTTTACCGAAGAATCATACTGCTTAGTCGCATCTTGCCATTGTAAAGCTGCACCAATTTTCAGTTTAGGTATAGCAGGAATAGTATAAGTCGTTAAAAGATTAATGGTTTGGTTCGGGTTGTAAGTACGAGCCTCTCCACCATTTTTTAAATCTTTTAAGCTAAATTGGCTATAACCAAATGCAATATTTAAGTGATCTGTTAATTGCCCAGCCAAACCAACTTCTACCCCTTGAGAGCGTAAATCACTGGTTTCAACTTTTCGATTGAGAATATTTCCATCTGAATTGCGCAAAGGGTAATTACTTTGTTCTGTTCGAAACACCGCCAAAGTTCCAGTGAGCTTGTCATCTAGCCATGAACTTTTAATACCTGCCTCATAGCTTTCACCTTCAACTGGTTTGAGTGCTTTATTATCAGTACCCACTCCAGATTGTGGGCGGAAAATAGAGGTATAGCTTAGATAACCTGTGTATTCAGGGCTAAAGTTATAGGTAATGCCAGCATAAGGAGATACTTTGTTTTCATCATAGGCCATTGATGAACCGTAACTTTCACCTTCACTTTTAGCTTGAACATAATTTAAACCGAGTAAAAGTTTCAAATCATCGTTTAAGTGTAGTCGTGTTGCCGCATATACAGAATTGAGCTTTTGGGTATAGTTTGCCGCATCACTAAATGCTGACCAAGTGACTGATTGAGGTGTCCAGCTTGCCCAGTCTGTGGTTTGATTATTATTGATATTGTTGTCATTAATTGTGCCTGACGTCTGTTGATCATACTGTTTATTTTGTAGATAACTATAACCCAGTGTCGCTTCGTGTTCACGGCCAAATAATGAATATGAGCCTTGTAGATTTAAGTCGGCAAAATGACTTTTTAGACTTTCTTTTCCGCCCCAAGCGGTGAGGGCTACACCTGCTCCATTTTGATCAGGATAACCGAAATAATAGAGTAAGTTACTGTTATGGTCGGTTTGGGTGTAGTTATAACTCAGCTTAGCTGTCCACTTGTCATTAATTTTTTGCTTTAACTCAGCAAAAGCATTTTGTGACTTATTATCCCAATATGTCCAATCTGGATTGGGATTATAATTACGCTCATAGGAAAGTTGTTTCCCATCTGCACCGAGAAGTGGTAAAGCACCCCAATTATTTGCATTAGGTTTATTCTGTTGTTGGCTATAACCGACAGTTAATAACGTGCTATCACTTAAATCCGCATCAATGATGCCAGAAAATCCATTTTTCTCAGATGAATAACGGTCTAGATAAGAATCTCCAGTTTGCTCATAACCCATCAAACGTCCGCGGATGCTGCCTTCTTTATTTAATGCACCTGAAACATCTGCTTCATAGCGTTGGGTATTCCAAGAGCCATAACTTAGCCCAGCATTGGCTTGAAATTCTTGAGTAGGACGCTTACGGATATAATCGATTGTTGCGCTTGGATCACCAAAAGCATTGGTTAAGGCATCTGCACCTTTAATCACGTCAATACGATCATAAAAATATGTATCAGGATTGGTATTATTATAATTGTAGCTGCTAGAAGGGAAGCCAACGCCATCTGTTAAAATATTTGATATTTCAAAACCACGGGCAGTGTAGGTTGAACGTTCGGTTTCTTGACTGCTGACAGTAATACCTGGGGTATTACTTAAAGCTTCACGTGCACTATTGAGTGCAAAATCATTTAATTGCTGACGTGTAACAACATTCACTGTTTGTGGTGTTTCTTTGACAGGAATATTCAGCTTGGCAGCACTTGCAGATTTTTTAACGATATAAGATTTTGATTGTTCGGAGCTTAATTCAGTTTGATCAGCTGTGGCTTGAACTGAAATTGTGGGTAGATTTTCAATATCTTCAGCAAAACTCTGCTGGGCAATGAGTACCGCTAAACTAAGAATAGAGAACTTAAAACTGTGTAGGAGAGGATTTAGCATTGCTTATCTTAAATGATAATAATTATTGCTTAGTTTATTGTTAGTGAGGTGGGCTTACAATAGTCGTGCAATTGAAAATATAAATAGAAAATAAAATAACGATAGAAAATTAGATGAATTGTTATATAAATTTCCCCATTTTCCAAGCCAGCATCCAGTTTGAGTATTCACGATTAAATCCTATGAATATGCTATGATGCGCTTATAGTGCTGATCAGGAAGAATATCTTGCAAAATCGAAAGCTTAAAATTGGAATTGTCGTAGGTGAGGTATCAGGGGATACTTTAGGCGCAAAACTTATTCGCAGTTTTCGTGAACAGGGTATTGATGCTGAATTTGAAGGGATTGGTGGTCCTCAAATGATTGCAGAAGGATTTAACAGTTTTTATTCAATGGATATTTTATCTGTGATGGGGATTGTTGAAGTACTTAAGGATTTAAAAAAATTATTTGCTGTACGTGATGGTCTGGTCGAGAAATGGTCTGCCAATCCCGTAGATGTTTTTGTCGGTATTGATGCACCAGACTTTAACTTACGCCTTTCAAAAAGCATAAAACAGAAAAATTTGCCGATTAAAACGGTGCAATATGTCAGTCCATCTGTATGGGCTTGGCGACAAGGACGGGTACATGGCATCAAGGCCAGTATAGATTTGGTGCTTTGTCTATTTCCTTTTGAAAAAGGCTTTTATCAACGATATGACGTACCAGCAGCCTTTGTTGGACATCCACTGGCAGGTCAATTACCATTACAAAATCCAATTTTGGATGCAAAGCAAGAGCTTGGTTTAGATATCAGTCAAAAGCATATTGCCTTGTTACCAGGAAGTCGGCGTGGTGAGATTGAACGACTTGGGCCGTTGGTTTTGGATGCCGCAAAAATTCTTTATCAAAAATATCCAGATTATCAGTTTTTAATTCCTGCAATTAATGAGTTACGCAAACAGCAAATTCAGGAATTATTAAAGCATTATCCAAGTGACTTAGTCGCAAAAATTCATTTACTGGAAAATACCGATAAAGAATCAAAAATTGGTCGTCAGGTCATGAATGCTGCCAATATTGTGGCTTTGGCATCGGGGACAGCGACACTTGAAGCATTATTGTTACATCGTCCAATGGTGACTTTTTATAAGTTGAATTGGTTAACTTATGTAATTGCTAAATTTTTAGTGAAAATTCCGTATTATTCATTGCCGAATATTATTGCGGGCAAAAAAGTGATTCAAGAGCTTATTCAACAAGATGCCACATCAGAAAATTTGGCCAATCAAATTGAAAAATTAATGAATATTGAAACTGCACAAATTCAGGTAATGCAATTAATCACCATGCACAAACAACTTTTGGCTGGAAATAGTGAAGATCCGGCTCAGGCGATTTTAGCAATTTTAACAGCTTGATTTTTAATGCTAACAACTGATTAAGCAAATATCCGTTTGCTTATCGAGCTGCTGGAAATTTTTATTAATCGCCCTATTGTCAAAGCATCTAATTATTCAAACCAGTGATTTTCATCAAGTTAGTGGGGGATCGCCTACGCAAAGGTATTTAAACTTTGAATGAAAGGTGTGGCATTGCAGTTTTTTTAATCAAACAATTTTTTTATTTCATCTAATTGATTTAATTAAAAATATTAATTCGGAGAAATTATATTCTTTTGTCTAAGTTTTTTGACAGGTTGGATATAGAAAACCTTTAACCAATAAAAACTCCTCTAAATCTGGGATAAAGAGGAGTATGTATAAATCAATTTCTGGGTTTGGGTGTGAAAAATTATTCCGCCCGAACTTTAAGTTCATAACCTGTATATTTACGAATATTGATGACACCGGTATCCATAATCAAGTATTGGCCTTTAATTCCTTGTAGCTTACCCCGAATGATTGGGGTTTTATCTAAATTGTGTGATTTAACTTTTTCAGGATAAATGTCGACAGGGTAGATGAATTCACGGGGTAATTCATTTTCTAACAATTCGACCGTTTCATTAAACTCAAGATTTTGCGCAAACTCATTGCGAATACTTTGAATCTTTGGGGAAAACTCTTGAATCAATTCATTACGAATTTCAATTAGATCAATCGGTTCAGATTCACCTTTAAGCAGTTTACGCCAATCCGTTTTGTCCGCAACCTGCGTTCCAAACATGACTTCAAGCTGACCAGAAAGACGCCGCGAACCGACTTTTAAAATAGGTAATGCTTGGGTCGCACCTTGATCTAACCAGCGTGTTGGCATTTGACCTAAACGAGTTATTCCGACTTTTAAAGCGCTTGAATTTGCTAGATATACAATATGCGGTTGAAAGCAAACTTCATGAGCAAAATCATCTTCACGGCAAGTACCTAAATGATAATGACAAGTTTCAGGCTTCATGATACACATGTCGCAAGATGCCTTGGTTTTCATGCATTTAAAGCAGTGGCCTTGAGAGTAAGACTTTGGTGTTTTAGCTCCACAAGAAACGCAATAAATATTTCCTGTCGCTTCAATCTCGATTTCCTGGCCTAAACTAAATGGTAGCTCGGTTTCTGAGCGATCTAATATAAATTTATATTCAACATTTGCCTTATGTGTTTGTTGATCAGTTACACTAAGGTCTTTAAGACCTGCATGCATTTTATGACAAATGCCTTGTAGTTCCATGTTTAATTACTCGCTTCAAAAAAGGTGCAGTTATGGCTGAGCAAAATGTCATCACTTCAATGCTAGACGATTTATCGCAAGAACAGCCAATTCAAACTGCATTATGTATTGGGCAAAATTTGGCGCAATACCCAACAAATTATTCGATTCAATGGTCCTATTTTAACGTATCTGAGTTTTTAAGTCTGCCTTTTACGCAACGATATGATTTAGGATTTGTACTTTTAGATACAGATGAAATGTCTGGGATCACCGATTTACAGAAATCCCAGTTATTGGTCAAGTTACGTGATTTACTGGCAAAACGAATTGTTGTCGCATGTCAGCTAAAAGATGAACGGTTGCTCAGATCGCTTGGTTTTACCCAACTGATTGATAAAACATTACATCAAAATGATTTTGCACTTTGGCAATTTAATATTTTGACCTATAAACATGTACCAGATTGGTTTAACGCTAAGTTTTGGGCCAATCCAGAAAACTGGAATAAATTTCGTTGGTAGTGGGTTTATTTTGCCTATAAAACTAGCCTTAAGCTATTGCAAAATTTAACAATTCCAATTTTGGTGAATCTGATAAAGCCAAGTATGCTGTACTTGTCTCATAAAACTTAAAAAAGGAAAACTCATGACAGATTTAACCAATATTGTGGAAATTCTGGCAAAGCAAGCACTTGGCGGACAACAACAATCACAAGGCGGGCTAGGTGGTGGATTGGGCGGGGTACTTGGTTCAGTACTCGGTGGCTTGGGGGGACAGCAACAACAATCACAAGGTGGATTGGGTGGCGTACTTGGTTCAGTTTTAGGTGGTTTGACAGGTGGACAACAACAAGCACCACAAGCGGGTGGCTTTAATGCCTCTTCTTTATTGATTGCAGTTGTGCCATTGGTCTTAGGTTGGATTCAACAAAATGGTGGCCTACAAGGTGCTTTAGCTAAATTGCAAGGCGCAGGTTTAGGTGGGCAGGTTCAAAGCTGGGTCGATCCGTCACAAGGTAATGGAGCGGTAAATGTAGAGCAAATCCAGAGTTTATTTGGTGGTCAGCAAGTTGAACAAGTTGCCCAACAAGCCAATGTTCCGACCAATGAAGTGTATGGCGCAATATCTACTGTATTACCGCAAATTATTGATTCACTGACACCACAAGGTGATGCAACAGATCACACTGAAGCCAATGGTGATATTCAAAATGTTATGAATTTGGTATCAGGTTTTTTAAAGTAAAATCGAACATAAAAATGTTCAAAGCCAGTCAATAAATGTTGACTGGCTGATTTAAATTAAGGTTGTGGGTCATCACCAATTGCTTCGCTACTTTTTACGTCACCATTCTGTTTCTTTTTAACGTATTTAATTTGTCCATACCCTTCAGCATACCATTCATCCAATGTTTCATCTCCAATTTGAGAAATGAAATGACAGGCATTATCAAACTTTAATGTATTGTTATCATTGTCAATTAAAGTCAGATCTTCAAATCCTACAAATACTAAGTCAATCGTCTTATTGTTTACAGACTTATCATTGTTATCCATTTGCGATTCAATAACCGCGTTATAAGTCATCTGGAATTTTTGCTGTGGTTTAAGATTAGATGGGAATGTTGGGAGCGGGGCTTGGTAAGTGGTTTTTACCAGCACATCATTTGGATTTGATCCGAGTGCGGCAATACCATAATCCAAGTTTGCAAGCATGGTACGCCCAGTTAAATCGTAGATATAATCTGTACGCACACCTGCACCTTGTCTAACGATTGCTATCACATTCTGATTGTTGAAGGTTGTGGGAACAATTTGTATTTCTGTTTCTTCATTGTTGTTCAGGGTAAACTGTTTGTTGGGTTCTAATTTAAAACAATCATCTGAATTAGCTACTTTATGTGCTTTTTTAATCGCTGGTACTTCTGCTTGATGTTCAGAACTGTCATGCGGTTTATTTTTAGAGCAAGCAACACTAAAAATAGAAAGTAAGCCAATTGCAACAACAGTTTTCTTCATGTTTACCCTAGACGATAAAGTTTAAATTTCACGAGGCTATTTTTCACTATGAGCCAATAAAAAACAACCATATTCTTACGAAATATGGTTGGAGTAAACTTTATATTTATGAGTCGCTTATTATTCTGCTAAGACGGTTTTATCTTCCTCTTCATCATCTTCAGCAGAATCCATACCTAATTCTTTGAGTTTGCGGGTTAAAGTATTACGCCCCCAGCCTAAAAGTTCAGCAGCATGACGTTTACGGCCACGGGTTTGTTGAAGCGCTGCTATGATCAAAGTGCGTTCAAACATTGGTGTGGCAATGTCTAAAATTTTCATTTCACCATTTTTAAGCTTTTGAATTGCCCATTGTGCCAGTAACTCATCCCAATGATGTAACGCAATGCGGTCAATACCAGCTTGCGCTTGTCCCTGATCATCAGATTTATTGATTGGAATTTGTTTTAATTCAGAAGGCAAGTCTTCAGGATAAACTTCACGGCCTGTGATCATTACAGTTAACCAGCGGCAGGTATTCTCTAGCTGACGTACATTGCCGGGCCAAGGCAGTTTTTGAATATATTCTTGCGTTTCTGGGCGTAAAATTTTCGGACTAACCCCGAGTTCTTTACCCGCACGTGCCAAGAAGTGTTGCGCCAACATCGGAATGTCTTCAGAACGATGAGCAAGTTTAGGAATATGAATACGAATGACATTTAGTCGATGATATAAGTCTTCACGGAAACGCCCATCATTGACTAATTTTTCTAAATCTTGATGTGTTGCTGCCACGATACGAACATCAACACGAACTGGAATATGCCCACCCACACGGTAGAACTCACCATCTGCCAAAACACGGAGTAGACGTGTTTGGGTTTCAAAAGGCATATCACCGATTTCATCTAAGAATAAGGTACCGCCATTGGCTTGTTCAAAACGACCTTGGCGTTGAGTATTGGCACCGGTAAATGCACCTTTTTCATGGCCAAATAATTCAGTTTCAATTAAATCTTTTGGAATAGCAGCCATGTTTAAAGCAATAAATGGTTTACTGCTTCTTGGTGAGTGTCGATGTAAAGCATGTGCAACTAACTCTTTACCTGTTCCAGATTCACCGTTGATCAATACGGTAATGTGCGATTGAGATAAACGTCCAATGGCACGAAAAACTTCCTGCATTGCAGGGGATTCACCAATAATTTCCGTAGATTGAATGGGGGTGACTTTGGCCGATTCTTGTTGTTGCAGTTTGTTGATGTGCAAAATGGCACGATTCACCAGTGCTAGTGCTTCGTCAATATCAAATGGTTTTGGAAGATATTCAAAAGCACCCGTTTGATAGCTCGATACCGCAGATTCTAAATCTGAGTGTGCTGTCATAATGATCACAGGCAGATCAGGATAACTTCCTTTGACTTTTCCTAGGAAGGTTAAACCATCAATGCCGGGCATACGAATATCAGTGAGAATGACGTCTGGGGCATTGCTTGGAAGTTGATCCAAAGCCGATTGTGCCTCTTCAAAACTGGTAACATCGAAGCCTTCCTCTTTAAAGGTTTTTTCTAAGACCCAACGCATAGCACGGTCGTCATCGATCACCCAAATTTTATTATGCGACATTGTTAGACTCCCAAGGTAGATATAAGCTAAATACTGTTTTTCCAGGAATGGATTGGCATTCAATCATTCCATTGTGTTGATGCATGATATTTTGAGCGATGCTTAAGCCAAGACCTGTTCCTTTGGCACGGCCAGTCACAAGCGGATAAAACACGGATTCTAAAATTTCTTCAGGGACACCAGGACCATTGTCTTCAATATCAATACGAATGGCTGATTTATTTAGTACACCATTAATCGTAACCAAACGTTGAATGCGTGTACGCAACATCAGTTCAGGTTGATGATCAATAAAAAACTCACGATTCTCAGTCATCGCCTGTACCGCATTGACACTAATATTAAGCATCACTTGAATTAGTTGATCGCGATCTGCTTTGACATCAGGCAATGAAAGGTCATAGTCTCGTGTGATTTTAATTTTTTTCTTGGTCTGATTTACAATTAAAGAGCGAACACGTTCAAGCGGTTCATGTACGTTGACCAACTCGTAGCTGGGAAGTTGACGCGAACCCAGCATAGTATCAGCAAGGTTTCTTAAACGATCGACTTCACTGATAATAATATCGGTGAATTCTGCGTATTGTGGATCATTTAAACTACGAGCAAGCAGTTGAGTCGCACCACGAATTCCGCCCAAAGGATTTTTGATCTCATGTGCAACACCTCGAATAAGTTGACGTGCAACTTGATGTTGTTGAATTAAGTTTTCTTCTTTAGAGATTTTAAGCATCCGATCAATTGGATTTAACTCAATTAATAGTAATGGGTGATAAGGTCTTCCTGTATTTAACTGCGACACTGAATAATCAACATGCATGTCTTTAAAGTTAACATTGATAATTGCTTCACGGCGTGTATAGGCTTGACCTGTTTTTATTGAGTTGTTTAATGCTTCCAATGTATTAAAGCTGTCATTTGGTGCGTGTAAAATATTAATCACTGGCTGACCTGCCGCACGAAGCAAGCTAATATCAAACAATGCTTCGCATGATGAATTAAGATAAAAAATATTTAAATTACAATCGACCAAAAGAATTGCAGTGGTTAAATTATCCACAAGCAATCTATAATCAATTGTTGGGTATTGATCCATTAGCAGAGCTTTCCTGTCTTTAAATAGCGCAATGGCATCTGCACCTCGTTTTCTATTTTCCCGAACAAGGGGATTGAATCGGTATAAATCGTGCTGATATAAAGCAAGATGTACGCCAACTTTTATATGTTGCGCAGTTTTCTTACATGAATGATAAAAATTGCGCATTTACTGCGCTTTATTCAAGTGTAAAAACTAGCATTCATATTACGCTATCATCATATTGTTCCAAAATAGTGCATTGTAGTAATTTAATTATTTGATTGGATGTATTTTGGTGCATTATACAAAGAGTGCAGTTTCCACCTGTTTTTATCTCTTGAAAAGTCATACAATACGCGGATTATAGTGGAGCGCAGATTCATGAAGTCCCCCAAAGTCGGTTTTGTATCTTTAGGTTGTCCTAAGGCATTGGTAGATTCTGAACGCATTTTAACGCAGTTAAAGACTGAAGGTTATGATGTTGCATCAGATTATGAAGGTGCTGATTTAGTTGTTGTGAACACCTGTGGTTTTATTGAATCTGCAGTACAAGAGTCTTTAGACGCAATTGGTGAAGCCATGAGCGCCAATGGTCGTGTGATTGTCACAGGCTGTTTGGGTAAAGATGAAGATAAAATTCGCCAGATGCATCCAAATGTCTTAAAAGTGACAGGTGCGGCGGCGTATCAAGATGTGATGGAAGCTGTCCATCAATATGTTCCAGAACCACCTAAACACAATCCTTTTGTAGATCTTGTGCCTGAACAAGGTATTCGTTTAACACCTAAGCATTATGCTTATTTAAAAATATCAGAAGGCTGTAACCATCGTTGCACATTCTGCATTATTCCAAGCATGCGTGGTGATCTTGTGTCACGTCCTGTTGGCTCTGTATTAAATGAAGCACAGGCGTTAAAGAAAGCGGGTGTAAAAGAGGTCTTGGTGATTTCTCAAGACACTTCTGCTTATGGTGTAGATACCAAATATAAGCTTGATTTTTGGAATGGTCAGCCTGTTAAAACCAAATTCTATGACATGTGCGAAGCGCTCGGTCAGTTAGGAATTTGGGTGCGATTACATTATGTTTATCCCTATCCGCATGTGGATGCAGTTATCGATTTGATGGCACAAGGTAAAATTCTTCCGTATTTAGACATTCCTTTTCAACACGCCAGTCCGCGCATCTTGAAATTGATGAAGCGACCAGCTCATAGTGAAAATACCTTGGAACGTCTAAAATTATGGCGTGAAAAATGTCCTGAATTGGTTATTCGTTCGACATTTGTCGTTGGTTTCCCTGGTGAAACTGAAGAAGATTTTCAAATGTTATTGGATTGGTTGCAAGAGGCAAAACTTGATCGTGTGGGTTGTTTTACCTACTCACCTGTAGAAGGTGCAACAGCCAACGATTTGCCTGATCATGTTCCTGAAGAAATTAAGCAACAACGCTATGAACGTTTTATGGAAGTTCAACAAGCGATTTCTGCTGAAAAATTGCAAAGTCGTATTGGTCAAACCATGACGGTTTTAGTCGATGATCTTGAAGAAGAATTCCCAGTCGCAGTTGCACGCTCTTATGCAGATGCACCTGAGATTGATGGTAATGTTTTTGTTGAAGATATTGATAAGTCAGTGATTAAAGCTGGTGATTTACTTGAAGTCGAAATTACAGATGCAGATGAATACGATTTGTTTGCCAAGTTGATTAGCGTTAAATCAGCTTAAAAGTTGCCGATTTCGATTTGATTAAATACGAATAAAATTGTAGATATAAGTATTGGAGTTTCGTGATGTTAGATTCTAAAAAGCCACGCTATGAGCGAATTTTGCTGAAACTTTCGGGTGAAGCGCTTGCGGGTAATAAAGACATGGGGATTGATGCTCAAGTCTTAGATCAGATGTCTTTATCTATTGCTCACTTGGTTGGTTTGGGTGTGCAAGTGGGTATCGTGGTGGGTGGTGGTAACTTATACCGTGGTAGTCAATTACAAAAAGATGGTTTGGTTGGCCGTGTAACGGGTGATCAAATGGGTATGCTTGCTACAGTAATGAATGGTTTGGCATTACGTGATGCTTTAGTTCGCCGTAACATTAAAACCCGTTTAATGTCAGCACTTCCAATTGGTGCAGTAGTTGAAGCATATTCAAGTCGTGATGCAATTCGTCATTTAACCCAAGGTGAGGTGTGCGTATTTGTTGCTGGAACAGGAAATCCATTCTTTACAACGGATACAGCGGCTTGTTTACGTGGCATTGAAATTGAAGCAAACCTTATTTTAAAAGCCACTAAAGTTGATGGTGTCTATAATAAAGACCCAAGTAAATATGATGACGCTGTTAAATATGATCATTTAAGTTTCGATGAAGTTTTAGATGAGAAACTTGGTGTAATGGATTTAACTGCAATTTGCTTATGCCGTGATCACAATGTGCCACTTCAAGTATTTGATATGAACAAGTCTGGTGCTTTGCTTTCTGTAGTAATGGGCGAAAAAGAGGGCACTCACGTTACAAACTAATGTACGTGAGTAGTAAAGCTCTTTATACTACTGCAATTTTAGATTAGGGTGTATTGACACTTCGTCTGTTTATGAAATGTCACTAGACCTCATACACATTTAGATAAATAAGTAAGGAAGATCATATGATTAACGATCTTAAAAAAGACGCAGAAGACCGTATGAACAAGTCATTGGAGTCTTTGGAACATGGTTTTGCAAAGGTTCGTACAGGTCGTGCGCATCCATCTATTTTGAATGGGGTTATGGTTCCTTACTATGGGTCTGACGTGCCGTTAAATCAAGTAGCTAACGTGGGTGTTGAAGATTCGCGTACCTTATTGGTACAACCATTTGAACGTTCAATGGTTTCTGCAATTGATAAAGCTATCCGTGAATCGGATTTGGGTTTAAATCCAGTAACGGCTGACGCGATTCGCGTGCCAATGGCGGCTTTAACAGAAGAAACACGTAAAGATATGCAGAAAGTTGCGCGTAATGAAGCAGAAAATGCCAAAGTTGCGATTCGTAATATTCGTCGTGATGTTTTAGGCGATATCAAATCATTGTTAAAAGATAAAGAAATTTCTGAAGATGATGAGCGTCGTGCAGGTGATGATATTCAAAAAATTACGGATAAATTTGTTGCTGAAGTAGACAAACGTCTTGCTGCGAAAGAAGCTGAATTGATGAAGGTCTAAGATTTAATGACCACATCTGAAGACAATCATCTTCCAAAACATGTTGCCATCATCATGGATGGCAACAATCGTTTTGCAAAAAAGAAACAACTGCAAAAAGGTGACGGACATCGTGAAGGTAAAAATGTCCTTGATCCGATTGTAGAGCATTGCCGTAAAGTGGGTGTTCAGGCGCTTACTGTATTTGCTTTTTCAAGTGAAAACTGGAATCGACCACAGTATGAAGTTGATTTGTTGATGAAGTTGTTGGAAGACACAATTAATGAACAAATTCCACGAATGGAAAAATTTGAAATTTCGTTGAGATTTATTGGTGATCGTAGTCGACTTTCTCCACAGCTACGTGAATTAATGTTGCATGCTGAACAAAGGACTGCTAAGTTCAGTAACATGACTTTAACGATTGCAATTAGTTATGGTGGTATGTGGGATATCGCAGATACTGCTCGACAACTTGCACAACAGGTTAAAGATCAACAAATTGATGTGAATCAAATCAATACTGAGTTATTTGCACAACAAATAAGTTTGGGGGATTTGCCACCCGTGGATTTATTGATTCGTACAGGCGGTGATTACCGATTGTCTAATTTCTTGCTGTGGCAGGCTGCATATGCTGAGTTATACTTTACTGAGACATTATGGCCAGAATTTACAGTACAAGAGTTGGATCATGCGTTCAATATTTTTTCAGGGCGTGAAAGACGTTTCGGAAAAACCTCTGAACAAATTCAACAAGAACATATAGAGAATTTATAATGTTAGAGCGGATTATAACCGCATTGGTCTTGGTTGCCGTTGTGCTGAGTTGTATGTTTGCAACTAAATCTCAATATCCAATGTTAGTGTTAATGATTATCGCAGCTGGGGCAGCAGGTTATGAGTGGTTTAAACTCATGCCACATGAGTCTGACCATGTGAAGAAAATTAAAGCTGCCGGATTTGGTTTATTGACCGCTTTTTTTTCGGGGTTAGCATTATATTTTAATGATTTGGCGCTTATTCTTTGGAGTGCCTCTATTCTCACTTGGTTGTGTAGTCTGTATTGGGTTAAACATTATCCTGAATACGATGGCTGGTATAATATTACTTTAAATATTGTTGGCTTGGTTTTAATCAGCGCAGCAGTTACTGCTATTTTTGAAGTTTGGAAAAGCTCGCCTTGGTGGTTAATGTATCTGTTCTTGTTGGTTTGGGGCGCAGATAGTGGTGCATATTTTGTTGGGCGAAAATTTGGTAAACGTAAACTTGCACCCGATGTGAGTCCAAACAAATCAATTGAAGGCTTGTTTGGTGGGATTCTCACTGTTGCGATTGTGATCATTGTTGTTCAATCAATTTACCTACATTTAACGCTTCCACAACATATTCTTTTCCTGGTTTTGTCTATTGTGACTGTGTTTAGTTCTGTGTTAGGTGACTTGTTTGAATCTATGATCAAACGTCGTGCAGGAATTAAAGACTCAGGCCGTATCCTTCCAGGGCATGGTGGGGTGCTTGATCGTATCGATTCATTGCTTGCTGCGGCTCCGTTCTTTGCAGCTGGTATGTATGTTTTAAAACTTATTGGTGTAGATTTATAGATGTCACAATCTGTTTGTATTTTAGGTGTTACAGGTTCTATTGGGCGCAGTACTTTAAAAATTTTACAACAGCATTCGGACCAGTATTCTGTTTTTGCGGTAACTGGATTTAGTCGAATAAAAGAACTTAGTGAAATATGCAAACAGTATCGACCGAAATGTGTTGTTGTACCATCAGATAAAGTAGATGAGTTACAACAACTACTAAATACACATAATATTTTTGATATCGAAATACTGACAGACGAGGCAGGGCTTATCACCGTATCGGAACATCCTGATGTGGATGTAGTGATGGCTGCAATTGTTGGTGCAGCAGGTTTATTGCCTACTTTAGCCGCAGTGAAAGCAGGTAAGCGCGTTTTACTTGCAAACAAAGAGGCTTTGGTGATGTCTGGTGACATCATGCTTCAAGCGGCTAAAGAGCATCATGCTTTATTGCTACCAGTGGACTCTGAACATAATGCTATTTTTCAATGCCTTCCTCAAAACTATTTACAGATTCAACCCAATGGTGAGCCTCAATTAGGGGTGAAGCAAGTATTGTTGACTGCTTCAGGCGGTCCATTTTTAAATTTTAGTTTAGAACAATTAAAAACTGTAACACCTGCACAAGCCTGTAAGCATCCAAATTGGTCTATGGGTCAAAAAATTTCGGTAGATTCTGCAACCCTGATGAATAAAGGTTTAGAATTGATCGAAGCATGTCATTTATTTTCAATTAAAGAACAATTTGTTACAGTTGTTGTTCATCCACAAAGTATTATTCATTCAATGGTTCAATATGTGGATGGTTCAACTTTGGCACAAATGGGTAATCCTGATATGTGTACGCCGATTGCGCATGCACTTGCATGGCCTGAGCGGATTCAAACTCATGTCCCGCCTCTGGATTTATTCGTCCATTCACAACTCGACTTTCAAGCGCCAGATATTATTCGTTTTCCATCGCTTAAGCTGGCTCGACATGCGATGCAGGCGGGCGGATTAGCACCCTCTATTCTCAATGCTGCAAATGAAATTGCTGTTAGTGCTTTTTTACGGCAAAAAATTGCATTCTTAGAAATTTCACAAGTGGTTGAACATACATTAAATCAAGTTCAAAATGGTTTAGCAGATTCGATTGAGACGATTTTGCAGACAGATCAACTTGCACGCCAAGTTGCTTCACAACGCATTACACAATTGGGAAGCTGATCATGAATGTTTTATTTATCATTGTTGCTGCCATATTTTTACTTGGTCCACTGATTGCGATTCATGAGTTTGGGCATTATTGGGTTGCGCGTAAGCTTGGTGTAAAAGTACTGGTCTATTCTATTGGTTTTGGTCCAACTTTGTTGAAATGGACATCGAAAAAATCAGGTATCCAATATCAACTTTCGGCATTACCACTGGGTGGCTATGTCAAAATGTTAGATGAGCGTGAGGGTAATGTTAGTGCGGAAGATTTACCGTTAGCATTTAACCGTCAAGCACCATGGAAACGTATAGCGATTGTTGCTGCAGGACCATTGATCAATTTAATTTTTGCAATTTTCTTGTTTTGGATTTTATTTCTTCCTGCGCAAGAGCAATTAAATACTCGTGTTGGTGCTATTTTGCCCAATACGCCTGCTGCAACAGCTCAAATGCAGATTGGTGATAAAATTGTTGCTGTAGATGGAACAGATACCACGACTTGGGAAAAACTTAATTATGCAATCGTTGATCGTGTTGGTGAAACCGGTCATATCGATGTTCAAGTTGAGCGTAATGGTCAGCCTCAAAGTTTTGCTCTACCCATCAAAAATTTCTTAAAAGATCAAAGTCAGTCACCTTTTGACGTACTGGGTTTTACCCCATATCGTCCGCAAATCCCTGCAACTGTTTATAAGTTAAGTAGCGATGGCGCTGCGTTTCGTCAAGGAATGAAAGAGGGTGATCAAATCATTTCAATCAATCAAGTGAAAATGAAAGATTGGTTTGATGTGGTAGATGTGGTACAAAAATCACCTGAAAAGTTACTTAAAGTTGATGTGTTGCGCCAAGGACAGATTGTACATTTACAAGTAATGCCACAAGGTAAACGTGACAATATGGGAAATGTAACAGGTATGTTGGGTGTACAAGCGCAGACTGATAAACTGACAATTCCTACTGAATATAAACAAACAATTCAATATAATCCTGCTGAAGCATTTGTTGTTGCTGTTGAAAAGACCGGGCAACTTTCTGCAATGATTTTGAATTCTATGGTGAAGATGGTTCGTGGTTTAATTGGCTTAGATAATTTATCAGGTCCAATTACAATTGCCAAAGTCGCCGGTCAAAGCGCTGAAATGGGATGGCAGACATTTATTTCGTTTATGGCTTTGATGAGTGTGAGTTTGGGGATCTTGAATTTACTACCTATTCCAATGCTAGATGGTGGTCATTTGGTTTATTACATTATTGAATTAATTCGTGGTAAGCCTGTTTCTGAACAAATACAATTGGTTGGGTTAAAAATTGGTATGGTACTGCTAGGTAGCATGATGCTTCTAGCAATATTTAATGATTTTATGCGTTTATAACGCAATTGTGGATTAACTTACTGGAAAATAATAGGCATGCAGCACTCACATTTATTTATGCCATTAGCGCTCGTTAGTGCGATGGCAGCTGTACAGCAAGTACAAGCGGCAGATGAGTTCATTGCACGTGATATCCGTGTGGATGGCTTGGTTCGTTTAACGCAACAAAATGTTCTTGCACTTTTACCAATAAATAGTGGTGACCGTGTCAATGATCCTGCAATTGCGGATTCAATTCGTGCTTTGTATGCTTCAAATCTTTTTGATGATATACAAGCATCTAACCAAGACGGTATCTTGGTGTTTAAAGTGATTGAACGTCCAGTAATTTCAAAAATTAATTTTAAAGGAAATAAACTGATTCCCAAAGAAGCCTTGGCGGATGGTTTAAAGAAGATGGGCTTGGCTGAAGGCGAAGTGCTTAAAAAGTCTGCATTACAAACCTTAGAAACTGAGTTAGAGCAACAATATGCTCAACAAGGTCGTTATGATGCAGATATTAAAGTTGAACAAGTTGCTCAGCCAAATAACCGCGTCGAATTGAATATTAATTTTAATGAAGGGAAACCTGCAAAAGTTTTTGATATCAATATTATTGGTAATACCGTATTTAAAGAAGACGAAATTAAACAAGCGTTTGCGGTAAAAGAAAGTGGCTGGTTATCGGTAATTTCTCGAAATGACCGTTATGCACGCGAAAAAATGTCAGCAAGTCTAGAGTCATTGCGTGCGTTATATCTCAATAAAGGTTATATCAATTTTGATATTAACAGTTCAAATTTGAATCTTAGTGAAGATAAAAAACATATCTTTATTGAAGTTTCAGTGAATGAAGGCGAGCAGTTTAAATTTGGTGAATCTAAATTTTTAGGTGATGCACTTTATAAAACTGAAGATTTGAAAGCGTTGCAAATCTATAAAGATGGGACAACTTATTCTCAAGAAAAAGTGAATGCTGTAAAACAGTTACTTTTACGTAAATATGGTAATGCAGGTTACTATTATGCAGAAGTAAATGTAGTTCCTGAAATTAATAATGAAACGCATGTAGTTGATTTAAATTATTATATTAATCCTGGTCAACAAGTAACTGTACGTCGTATTAACTTTACTGGTAATACCAAAACTGCGGATGAAGTATTACGTCGTGAAATGCGTCAAATGGAAGGTGCTTTAGCGAGTAATGAAAAAATTGACTTGTCTAAAGTTCGTTTAGAACGTACTGGTTTCTTTAGTAAAGTTGATGTTAAGCCTGTTCGCGTACCGAACTTGCCAGATCAAATGGACTTGAATATTGATGTTGAAGAACAGCATTCTGGTACCAGTACATTGGCAGTGGGTTACTCTCAGAATGGTGGTATCACATTCCAAGCAGGTTTAAGCCAAACTAACTTTATGGGAACAGGTAATCGTGTTGCTATCGATTTATCTCGTTCAGAAACTCAAGATTATTATAACTTAAGTGTGACAGATCCATACTTTACCATAGATGGTGTTAGTCGTGGTTATAATATGTACTATCGTAAAACCAAGTTAAATGATGACTATAACGTTAACAACTATGTGACGGATAGTATTGGTGGTGGTATTACTTTTGGTTATCCAATTGACGAGAACCAAAATATTAGTGCGGGTCTAAACATTGACCAAACTAAAGTAACTACCGGTGCTTATGTTTCAACTTATGTGCGTGATTATTTGCTAGCAAATGGTGGCAAGCAAACGCATACTTCAACATATTGTACAGTTGATTTAGAACCACTTTATGAGGATCCAAAAGATCCTAGTAAAATAACGGGTTATAAAGACTGTCCTGCTGATAAGTTATCTCCATATGGTGATGCATTTGAAGGTAAATATCTAACTTATAATTTAAATTTAGGTTGGTCATATAATACATTGAATCGTCCAATTTTCCCTACCAATGGTACAGCACATCGTATCAATGCTGAAATTGCATTACCAGGTAGTGATGTTGAATATCAAAAAGTCACATATGATGCGCAAACTTATTTCCCATTAGGTCGTGATTTTGTATTACGTGGCTATGGTAAGTTAGGTTATGGTAATGATTTACCCTTCTATAAAAACTTCTATGCAGGTGGTTTTGGCTCGGTTCGTGGTTATGACAATAGTACATTGGGACCCAAATATCCTGGTGTAACGTATAATGAAAGAAAAACCAAAGATTACGATCCTGAAGAAGTCGGTGGTAATGCTTTAGTACAATTTGGTACAGAGTTGGCTTTACCAGTGCCATTTAAAGGTGATTGGGCACGTCAGATTCGCCCTGTGATTTTTGCTGAAGGTGCGCAAGTTTTTGATACAAATTGTAGTACTGCTACAGGTAAATTATATTGGCAAGGTGGTGACACTGATCAAGGTGTTGATGCTAAAAAGTACTGTAAAGATAACTATGATTTTGACTTTGGTAACATGCGTTATAGCGTGGGTGTAGGCTTTACTTGGATTACCATGATTGGCCCGCTTTCGTTGAGTTATGCATTCCCACTGAATGACAAACCGGGCGATGAAACTAAAAATATTCAATTCGAGATTGGTCGTACTTTCTAAGTGTGATCTTTTTACGAGATTTAACTTAATATAAGGAACAATGATGAAAACAATGAAAATGGCCATTATGGGCTTGGGTTTAGGTTTTGCTGGATTGGTTCAAGCAGCTGGTTTTGGTGTAGTTGATCTAGAAAAAGTTGTAGAAAGTAGCAGCTACTTAAAGCAACAGAATGCAAGTTTAGAACAATCGGTTAAACCGCAAACCACGAAGCTTGAACAAATCACCAAAGATATTGAAGCATTGAAACAAAAAGCACAGGCTCAAGGTGCAAATGTTCAGCAAATTAATGCGCAGTATCAAGCAAAAGTGAATGAATTCCAAACGATTCAGCAAGGTGTTCAGGCTAAAGTACAAAGTACAATTCAAAATACTAATGCGACTTTTGAGGCTCGTGTAAAGCAAGTTGCTGAACAATTGCGCCAAGAAGGTGGATTAGACTTTGTTTTGAATAAAAATTCAGCACTAGCTTATGACGCAAAGAGTGATTTAACTGCTAAAATGATCCAAAAGGTTAATGCAATTAAATAATCAATGAAATCAAATCGTTTTCATCTCGATGAATTAGCTCAGCTTGTACAAGGTGAGCTAATTGGTCAAGCCAATTTTGTTTTAGATGGGCTTGCAAGTTTAGAACATGCGCAATCCAATCATATTTCTTTTGTAAATAACGACAAATATTTGAATGAAGCTCAAAACTCTAAAGCCGGTGCTTTGATTGTCACGGCCGAGTTAAAAGAACAGCTTACAAATTGCCAGAATTTTATTGTTGTTGCCAATCCCTATCTCGCTTTTGCAATTTTAACCCATCAATTTGAAGTTAAAATAAGTAAACGGGGGATCGAAAGTACTGCACAAATCTCTCCTTCAGCAATTATTGCAGATGATGCGTATATTGGTCATTATGTTGTGATTGGTAATGATTGTGTGGTGGGTGCAAATACAATTATCCAATCGCAAAGCAAAATTGACGATGGTGTTGAAATTGGCAAAGACAGTTTCATTGACTCTCATGTGCTGATCACAGGTCAAACAAAAATCGCAGATCGTGTTCGAATTCATTCTAATACCGCTATTGGTGGAGAGGGCTTCGGTTTTGCTCCCTATCAAGGAAAGTGGAATCGTATTGCTCAATTGGGTTCTGTACGTATTGGAAATGATGTCCGTATAGGTTCAAATTGTAGTATTGATCGTGGTGCTTTGGACGATACAATCATTCATGATGGTGTCATTATTGATAACCTTGTGCAAATCGCCCATAACGTGCAGATTGGCGAGAATACTGCCATCGCAGCTAAGTGTGGTATTGCGGGAAGTACCATTATTGGCAAAAACTGTGTTCTTGCGGGTGCTGTTGGTATCGTAGGGCATATAAAAATCACGGATAATGTTACGATTACTGGAATGTCAATAGTCACAAAAAGTATTTCTGAAGCGGGTTCTTATTCTTCAGGTACTGGACAGTTTGAAACAAATCATTGGAAAAGAACGGTTGTTCGCTTAAGACAATTAGCAGATGTGCCATTGACCAAACTGGTGAAACAAATAGATCATATGCAGGCTCAAATTGAGTCCATTGAATCAACTTTAAAGTCGCGTAAATAATTATGACTGAGTCTAAATCTCTACCTTTTACGGTTCCTGAATTACCAATGCAAACCCAAACGATTCGCGAATATTTGCCACATCGTTATCCATTTTTGCTTGTCGATCGTGTAACTGAAGTTACAGAGAATGGGATTGTAGGATACAAAAACGTTTCAATTAATGAAGAATTTATGCAGGGTCATTTCCCAGGCTATCCAATTATGCCGGGTGTTTTGATCGTTGAGGCGATGGCACAAGTTTCTGGTGTGCTCGGTTTTATCATGAATAATGAAAAGCCAAGACCAGGTTCTTTGTTCTTATTCGCTGGTGCTGAAAAAATACGATTTAAAAAACAAGTCGTACCAGGTGACCAACTCGTGCTAAAATCTGAATTACTCATGCAAAAACGTGGCATTTACAAGTATTTATGTACTGCCAGTGTTGACGGCGTGGTAGCAGCAACAGCTGAAATTATCATTTCTCATCAGAAATTAGAGCAGGCATGAGCAGTAACGACTTAATCCACCCAACCGCTATTATTGACTCTTCTGCAGTGATAGCACCAGATGTCCAAATTGGACCATATTGTATTATTGGTCCGCAAGTGACGATTGGTGCTGGTACCAAACTTCACTCACATGTTGTGATTGGAGGTTATACACGTATTGGTGAAAATAACGATATTTTCCAATTCGCAAGTGTAGGTGAAATTTGTCAAGATTTAAAATACCAGGGTGAAGAAACTTGGTTAGAAATTGGCGACAATAACAAAATCCGTGAACATTGCAGCTTACATCGTGGCACTGTTCAAGATCGAGGTCTAACCAAAATAGGGAACAATAACCTATTGATGGTGAATACACACATTGCACATGATTGTTTGATTGGAAATAACAATATTTTTGCAAATAATGTAGGCATCGCTGGTCATGTGCACATTGGCGATTTCGTCATTGTGGGCGGGAACTCAGGTATCCATCAATTCTGTAAGATTGATTCTTATAGTATGATTGGTGGCGCATCATTGATTCTTAAAGATGTTCCCGCTTATGTCATGGTTTCAGGCAATCCTGCGCATGCCTATGGTATGAACGTAGAAGGGATGCGCCGTAAAGGCTGGTCTAAGAATGTGATTCAAGGCTTAAGAGAGTCGTTTAAATTGATCTATAAAGAGAGTTTAACCACTGAGCAAGCCATTGAAAAAATTCGTCAAGAGATCCTTCCAGAAGTTGAAGAAGTCCAGTTATTGATTGATTCAGTATTAGAATCTAAGCGCGGTATCGTGCGTTAATTGTTAATGATTCCAAAAAATGCCTCATAGTTGAGGCATTTTTTTTGTTTAAGCTATAAATAAGATTGTTAGCCTTTTTTGAAAAAACCAGCTTCTTCTGATTTAGGGTAAGTGCTTAACAGTTTATTTTTATAGACATTCGCAGTTTGGGTATTCTTGTTGACATCTTTGGCAATACTATAAAGTTGGTATAAGGCACGTGGTGCTTTAGATGAGTTTGGAAATTTAGCTGCCACAATTTCATAGTTTTTCTTGGCGTCATTATAGTTTGGCGGATCGATTGCCAATTGAAACTCAGCTAACCAGAAATAAGCATTTCCAGTATAAATACTGTTTGGATAGTTTTTAATAAAGTTTTGCATAGGAGCAATGGCTTGTTTTGCACCGCCTTTTTTATACGCATCTAAAGCGATAGTATAGGCAGCTTTTTCGAGTGCAACAGGATCGCTGGTATTATTGCCACTATCGGTGGTTGGTGTTGCTGAATTTTGTGCCGTTGTCGGTACTGGGCTATTTATCGTAGCTTTGTTTGTCGAAGTTGTTTGATCAGTTGTGTTTGAACTATCGACAGGCGCATTTTCAGCGGGGGCTTGTTCTGGTTGATTGCTCTCAGGTTCAAGCTTTTGATTGAGAAGTTCAAGACGCTGGTCTAAATCGGTATAGCGGTTGGTGAGTTCTTTGTTTAATTGATCGATGGCATGATCTTGTTCTTCAATCTTGCCACGTAATTCACGAATTTGATTTTCTAATTGTTGATTCTTTTGTATTAAATCCCAATTCATATTTCCAGCAATGGGTGCTGGTGAATTTGCTACATCATTTCGCGATGATGCAGTATCACTTAATCCACGAGATTCTATAGGAATTGCATATAAAGATGCTGAACTGAGTAAAGCAATAGAAAACAGAGCATGCTTTTTTAGCATAATTTAAAATCCATCAAAGTCAAAATTTTTCAAATAGGTTGATATGGGCTATTTGAAAATCAATAATTGTTATCATTAAAAACGGCTAGGGGCGGAATTGCAAGATGCTTTTACAATCTTCAGCTAATTCTAATGCAATATGAAGCTTTTTTGTATTTTAACGCTTGTAATTTATGAAGTAGTGCTGAGAAAAAAATCAGTAAAATATTGACGGATGCTTGATAAGTTTAATGGGCTATTGAAAAGAAAGTTAGAATTACTGTTAAAAATTAACCATATTGATGATGAAATAAGCAAACGAATGAATAACTTGAGAAAATCACAATGTTAGGCTTGAAAGAAAATTAAAAATCTCTATACTCTGTTCTTGCAATGGTAGCCCTGCTGGTGGTTTCGCAATTGTACTCTGAAAACCCCGCCAGGACCGGAAGGTAGCAACGGTATCAGAAATACGATGTGCCGAGATTTTGCTAGTAGGGCTGCCACCAGATTTCTAAATTTACCAATAATAATAACTCAATATATCCATTCAATTTATATGCTACATTTTAAAATCATCTCTGTTATTTAATCCCTGAAAATTTATATTCTCAATCTTTAGACCCTCTTATTTAATTCAACCATCATTTTTTAGTCGTGATTAAAGATCTATCATCCTTATTGAGCTTGTATTGAAAATACGCATATAGTTTTATGGATGAATGAAATGCTAGCTTGTGCAGGGTTAAAAGATATTGCATCTGCTTAGAATTTATAAGAAAACAAAAGTGAGAAGGGAATTCTATCAATAGATTTTCAGCCTAAGATTTTCAACCTACCTTTAAATGAAAAGTTTATTTGGAATTGTATCGACTGACCATCATCAATCATCACTTGGTTTTTTTGAAATTGCTTTCATAATCGCATCCATTTCAAACCCACGATATTGTAAAAAGCGAATTTGTTTGGCTTTAATTTTTGGATCCTTGCTGACCTCCGTACCATATTTCTTAACTTTCAATTGATAGGCTTGTTCATACCAATCAATTTCTGCAATATCCTCTTGTACCAAGGCTTTATCCAGTTGTTTGGCACGTAAAGCCAGTTTGATTCGATTCGGGCCTTTACCTCTACGGACTTGGCTACGTACAGTCATTTCCGCTACGCGTTGGTCACTTTGGTAGTTATTTGCTGACAACTCATCAACCAAAGTTAAAACCTCTTCACGGCTTTGTGCATAGGTCATCAGCTTTTCAATCAGATCAGCTTTGGAATATTCTTTTCGAGTCAACACAGCAAAAGCATAAGAACGCAAACGAGTACCGGTCAAGCCCTGTGGTTTGGGTGCAAGATCCTGTGCTGCATTAAAAGCGTGTTCATCATTTGCAATATTAGATTCAGGTTCTGCAGGTCGAGATGTAGAATGCTGATACTCTGTTGCTTCCTGTTCACCAAATTGCTGTTTGAGTTTTTGGTAATCTAACAATTTGGGAAATTTTGCTCGGCTCATAGCTATTGATAACAATCTATTTATTTCAGAGATAAATGCTAGTTTAGCTTTAATTCATTTTTTTAACAGTGCAAATGCTATACAGATGAATTTTACTCCTCCTAAATATCAAAGAGTCTAAGCAAGTATTAGAGGGGGAAGATAAATAAACAGATATGAGGATTTAAATTTTTATTTAAAACGCTTCATGTCGAAGCTTAATAACGCCTAAACTGGCTTACCGATACTATCCGTTTCTATTCGGTCAATGATTCGAATTGATTTAGGGCGAAGGTAGCGAGGCGTTTGGCCGCTAATCCATAATTGTAATTCTTCAATATTCAGTACCTGATAGAGAATAATGTCTACTGCCAAGCATTGTCCAAGATCAGTATCATCTATAGCATAAGCGCGTGCATAGCTAATTGCGCTATGGGTATATAAAATATTTTCCAAGTCAATCGGGTAAACATTGACTCCACCGCAAATTAACATATCATCAGAGCGACCTTTTAAATAATAATAACCTTCAGCATCTTGTACGGCTAAATCACCGCACTGTAGCCATTGATTCGGTGTAATTGACCAAGCACATTTGCTCCATAAGATACCGATATTGCCATTTTCTAAAGGCTGACCCGTAGAGTCGGCAATTTTAATTTGTACACCTTGAATAGCTTTTCCTATACTTTCTGGATTTCGTTTTAAATCAGTTGTTGTTGCCAAGAGGTTAATACCACTTTCAGAGCTGCCATAGAGATTGAACAGTTGTAGCTGAGGATAGTGTAGTAGCGCGTGTTTGACCAATTTCGCGCTTAAAGGCGCGCTACCTGTAATGATGTATTGTACTGAGCACAGAGGAGCATTCAGTTCAATTAAACGGTATAAAATAGTGGGCACTAAGTTTAAACAATCAATTTGATGGTGTTTAATCAGTTGCTTGGCAGATTGTGGATCAAAACGTTTTTGCAAAATCACAGTTTTATGAAAGCTCAGTGCCATCAAACTGGCAGTTAAACCTGCCGCATGGCAGAGCGGTGTCATCACAAAAATTTGCTTAATTTTAAAAAATTTTAGTTTCCTGAGCATGAGGTCTAACAAAGGTAAACTTTGTAGTGGTTTAGATTGCCTTGTCGCAACTTTAGGAATTCCTGTTGAACCAGAAGAACAGACACTTATTTTATTAAAATAAGTCGGTTTTATACGAAATTTCTGCTGAGTACTTGGTGGAGGAATAAGCGTAAAATTTTGGATATTGAGTTGAGTGAATGTATCTAAACCGCCAATAAGATGCAGTTGTTTCTGGTCATTTAAAGCTTGAAGTTTATGCTGTACGAGGCTGGGGTTAACGATAATGATATCTTTACCTAAACGGCTCAGTGCAAACAAGGCCGCCAAGCTATCTAGGTCTTGTTGCATCATTAAACCAATCTGTTGCGGAAGTTGCTTTTGCTTATGTGTTTTTTGCCATTCACAAATAAGTTGGTCAGTTCTACATTTTAATTCTAAAAAGCTAATTTGACGATCATCAATAATAAATGCTGTTTTATCTTTTTGAATACGTGTCTGTGAATCTAAAATACTATATAAATGAATACCATGTTGAATAGTGCTATAGCATAAACTTATGCACCATCTTAACCAAAAGAACCATTTCATCTTATAACTTTCGCTTGAGTAAATTTTTATAGAAATAATAAATCGGTGTGATCAACAATATTGAAGCAATCTGTGCAACTCCTAGCCACCATGGTTGCCATTGTCGTTTACGATAAATTAGGCACGCAAGAATTGCTTGAGCGGCGTCTTTTGCTTGCATCGCTGGCATTTGCTGATATTGTTTAGTGGGTAAAATCATTCGTGTACGGACTAAGGGTAAGTAGACTAAGCCTGCGTGTACTTCATAAACCGCCAATTCTGGTTGAATGGCAAGAATCCACTGTTGCATTGCTGTTTTCGAGGCTTGATAGGTTGACCAAAATGGCGGGGCAAATAGTTTGGTGTTGATGGTTGAAACCACAATAATTTGCCCTTGCTTGAGTTTTAAATCAGTTAACAATAAACGGGTAAGTTGGGCAGGGTTGATGTAATTAATTGCAATGGTTCGATCGATATCCTGTGGGCGATCTAAGCTATCCCAAATAGAGCGCTGAATTGATTTTCCTGCATTATGGATCAATACATCAATCTGAATATTGCGCGCTGTTAGGCTTTGAAAAATATGTTCTGCTGCATCGGATTGATATAAATCTGCACAGATGATTTCAATATGGCACTGATTAGATTCTAATTCACTTTTGAGTTGTACAAGCTTATCTGTACTACGTGCAATCAGCACAAGCGTGCATTGTGTATTGGATAACAGCCTTGCACATGCTTCACCAATCCCAAAACTTGCACCTGTAATTAAAATCGTTTTATTGCAGAAATGTTGATCCAGTATATTTTCTTGAATTTGTGGGGCTCGAAAAAATAAAAATTCAGTGATTGTTCTGATTTTTTTATACATGATAATGATTAAGTCTGATTTATAGGGCTTTCGTTTAGTTATAACTGAAATTTATCTTAAATCAAAATGACTGTTGTTTAATTTGGTTTTTAGCATAAAAAAGCGCCTCGAAAGGCGCTTGATAAACTTAAAATAAAGTTTTAATTTAAACATCTAAAAGATCAGGTTCTTCTTCTTTATCTTCTGCAGGTGCAGCATTGGCTGTGGTTAAAAGTTTTTCACGAATCATACGATCAAGATCTTGAGCCAATTGAGGATTTTCCTCTAAATGTCGAATGACATTGTTTTTACCTTGACCGATTTTGTCACCTTGATATGAATACCAAGCACCCGCTTTTTGTACGAGTTCTTGTGCAACAGCCAGATCAACTAATTCACCTAAATGGTTCACACCTTTACCATACATAATTTGGAAAAGTGCTTCACGGAAAGGAGGCGCCATTTTGTTTTTAACAACTTTGACTTTGGTTTCAGAACCTACAATTTCATCGCCTTCTTTAACTTGTCCAATACGACGAATATCTAAACGTACAGAAGCATAGAACTTCAATGCGTTACCACCAGTTGTGGTTTCAGGGCTACCAAACATAACCCCAATTTTCATACGAATCTGGTTAATGAAGATAACCATACAGTTTGAACGTTTGGCATTACCTGTGATTTTACGTAAAGCTTGGCTCATCAAACGTGCTTGTAGACCCATGTGAGAGTCACCCATTTCGCCTTCAATTTCGGCTTTAGGGGTTAACGCTGCTACAGAATCGACAACGATCATATCGACTGCACCCGAACGAACCAACATATCTGCGATTTCAAGTGCTTGTTCACCATTATCTGGTTGTGAAACTAAAAGGTTGTCTATATCTACCCCAAGTTTACGTGCATATTGTGGATCTAAAGCATGTTCCGCATCAATAAAGGCACATGTTCCACCTGCTTTTTGGCATTGCGCAATGGCTTGTAGCGTCATTGTCGTTTTACCAGAAGATTCAGGACCGTAAATTTCAACGATACGACCTTTTGGTAAGCCCCCAATACCCAATGCAATATCAAGTGTTAAAGAGCCTGTAGAAACTGCTTCAACCGCTTGAACAGTGTTATCACCTAAGCGCATCACTGTGTTTTTACCAAATTGTTTCTCAATTTGGCTCAGTGCCGCATTCAGTGCCTTGCTTTTGTTATCATCCATCTCGTAAACCTCAAACGATGTAATATCACTAATATCTTAAGTGGATGTCATTAAATTTGATCTTTCGTCCACGGCAGTAATAGTGACAGAAAATAAAAAATGGTTCTATATTAAAAAACATTAGTACGACATAAGATGTCGTACCCAACCTAAACGAATTCAGTCATCATCATAGGACCAAGATTGGTCAAATTGTTGATCATTTTCTTGTTTAAATTTGCTAATTTGTCGTCGATCTTTTTTACTTGGTCGATGATCAGGGCGTGCTAGATTATGCAATTTTCTTTGGGATGAAATCAACTCTCTACGTGCCACACTCACCTCAGTTTCTTCATAAAGTTGTTGGGCGATCGGTGCGCCGCCACGAACAAAGGAGAGTGCTTTAATCACTACCGTTTTACGATCAAAACCTTGTTGTATGGTGAGCTCCATTCCAACACGAATCTCTTTTGAGACTTTAACACGTTCATTATTATGATGAACTTTACCACCCTCGATTGCATCTTTGGCAATAGAGCGTGTTTTAAAAAAACGTGCAGCCCAAAGCCATTTGTCTACACGCATTGTTTCAAGTTGTTGTTTCTCAGGCTGTTTTGACATCGACATCCTTATGTTCTAAATCTGTTAACTGTAAATTTGCTAACACTACGTTTTTCAGTAAAGGTAAAAGCTCAGTTAAATGATTGATTGCAGGATATTCCAATTCTAATTGATGACGCGCAGTACGACCACTGGAAGGTTGGGTAATCGTGATTAAGTGTGCTATACCAAACTTTTCAGCACCTTTTAATACTGGGATAGTGTCATCCACAAAACATGCATTTTGTGGGTCAAATGGATGCTTTTGCTGTAGGATTTGCCAAAACTCAATAAACTCTTTGGAATAGCCAATTTCTTCACTACTGATCATTACTTCAAAATAAGGGCTGAGATCAACATTTTCAAGTTTAAGTTTTAAGCCAGCACAATCTGCATTGGTCAGTAACCAACAACGATAACCTTGTATTTTTAATTGTTTTAATAAGTCAAAACAGCCCGTTCTTGGGGTGATTTTATCTTTAAAATCATATTGTAACTGGAGGACATCAACCCCAACTTTTTCAGACCAATATTTTGAAGAATACCAGCAGAGGGTATGATTATGTTGTTGATAAAATGCATTTAGAATATTTTGACTGTGCTCTAAACTACATTGATGGGTTTCTGCATGACGTTCGGGGAGTTTGGTATTCCAGATCAGATCATCGAAAGCTAAATCAAGGAGTGTGCCGTCCATATCAAAAAAGATGATCGGTTTTTGCATTCAAGAAACTCCTAAGTTTTTTAAAGTTTAGCAAAGACATGATGAGTGTGTAAATTTTAATAAAATAAATGTGGGATGATGAACTGGATAGCTTACTATTTTCGAATTTCTTTATTGGTCACTAATCGCTAGCGATGGTTTCAAAATTTGAGCCAACTACATATATTACAATCTAAAGCATTAGATCTAAATGCTATAACACTTAGATCCAAACGATATAAATGAGAATTAAATGAACATATTAGATATTATAAATTCTGAATTACATTAAGCAGCGATGCTATTAGATAATATTTCAGGAAAAATCCAAGAAGCACCAGAATTGGAAAATAGGGAAAATATTTTGCTTATCGGCAAAGTGCTCAGTCATATTTTTGAACTGCAAAAAAATATATATGAACATAGACCCGATTTAAAAAATATTCATGAACAAAAAACGATTAAAATTCAACACATCTGAAGCCTGAATTTTAAAGGTGTGAGGAATTATATAAATACAATTAATAAAAACAATATGTTATTGGTTAATTTATCCATATTAAAATGGATTTCATTGGATAAAATTTTAAATAGATTGAATAGACTTGGAGTAATCTAAATCAAATGAAAATTTAGAAGTCTATATAGTGTTCGAAAAGCACATCTAAGCTCAAGATATTTATTACTTAAAAGTTATTGTTTTCATGCACTCAACATAAAAAAATGGTAGGCTTGTGGACAAAAATCAGACATCCTACAGGTCGGATCAATGTTTATTACCACTCAAGCACCACAAGATGAACAAATTTTAAAATTAGTTCCAGTTTTGGCATCTGCAAGTCAGATCTTGCTCGAGGAATACCAAAATTATTGTGCTGGAAATGCGTTTAATATTGATAAAAAGGATGATCAGTCACCAGTTACCCAAGCTGACTTAAAAGTAAATGCCTATTTAATTGAACAATTAGCTAAAATTACCCCTGAAATTCCAGTCCTATCAGAAGAGAGTGATTATTCTCAACGACATACATGGAATATTTGCTGGATGCTGGATCCTTTGGATGGAACAAAAGAATTTATTCATGAACGTGATGAATTCACCATTAATTTAAGTCTAATTCACAATCACCAAACCATATTCTCAATCATTGCTGTACCTACTGAACAAGTGATGTATTTAGGTTATTTAACAGAATTGCCTTATAAATATTGCTTTATTCATAATACTTGGGAACGTTATTGCAAATTTAAAGCGGTAGAGGAAGATGCAATTCAAATTGGGCTCAGCCATAGCAGTAAAAACCCAAAGTATCAGCAATATATTGATTATATTGAGCAAGAGTCACCTGTAATTAGACGCGAGGCTGGCAGTGCCTATAAGTTTTGTATGATGCTTGAAGGTGAAATCGATATTTATCCAAGATTCCATCCTACCTCTGAGTGGGATACCAGTGCAGGACAAGGATTATTGGAAAGTATTGGTGGCGGATTACTGAGTTTAGCTGCGGTACCATTTACCTATAATCAACGTGATACCGTTTTAAATGATGGATTTATCGCATTTCGGAACATCGAAAATAAAGAAATTGCTTTAGAAGCATTAAGCAATGTGAGCTTTTAATCTGATATACATATGCATTTTATAGATAATTTAACACTTTGAGATTAGATTGAGCGTTTGGTTGCATATGTTATAGTAAGCTTGTATAAAAATGAGTTTTAAGTTGATATGGCCTTAGATTTATTGCCGAACAGTATGCTAAAAGCAATAGATTTATTGCCCGATGCGAAAACACCTGTAACCTTATTCACGCGTCATTCAATTCGTGAGGTTGTGAATGGGCAGGGGCTGGCAGGTTATGATCTGCAATTAACTTCCCAAGGTCGTGATCTAGCCCAAGCTTGGGGCTGTTATTTGATTGAAAATACGGATCGAGTGATCCAACATTGTATTTCAAGCCCCATTCAGCGTTGTGTCGATACCGCGGCTTTGATGATTCAAGGCGCTGACGGAATTTCTCCTTATCCGAATACCCATCATATCGAAATTGTAGAAAAGGGCTTATTGGTTGAGCCGGGAAGCTTTGTGCTGGATATTAAACAGGCTGCTCCCTATTTTAGAGCACAAGGTGCTTTAGGTTTTATCAACAGTTTTGTCAATAATGCCTTACCTGGTATGAAGCATCCGATTACGGGTGTGGTGGATGTGCTTGAATTAATCTATGAAACACATCCTACGCTAAACAACGGTATTAGTTTGGCTGTGAGCCACGATACGATTCTTGCTGCGATTATTGCGGTGATTTCAAAACGTACCTATATCAGTCAAAGTGATTGGCCTGAGATGATGGAAGGGCTATTTGTTTGGTTTGAAGGTGAACGTTTTGCAGATAGTCGTTTAAAATGGATTTGGCGAGGCGAACGTGGTGAATTGTCGATACGAGATTTTCAGCAATAGTTGTTTTTAAATCCAAAAATAATTATGTTGAGTGAATCATATTGATCTTGAAAGTTCCTTCTCTCTTTGTGTAGGTGATGCCTCATCTTGCACTACTCAATCTGTATCCCCGCATACCCACACACAATGGGCGATACCCCCAATCGCCACGCGATAGCGCCACGGTGCCGATAAATAACAACCTAAGACTCAATAAATCCATAAAAGTAAAATTTAGGGCAATATGTCCTTTTTATATTTTTTAAATAAAAAAACACATGATTATAATCTGTGTGATATATTTAAACTATTGAAATATATAATTATTTTAATTTAATCTCAAAAACCAAGGATAGAGATAAGTCGTTATAAATATGGGGAAGATATGTGATGCAATTACGGTTTAAATATTTAACAATTTGTACGCTTTCAGCAATGCTTATTGCATGTGGGGGTGGTAGTGATAGCCATGCAACAAATGATCAGCCATCGAATATACCGCAAAACCCTGGCGATGGTACAAATGAGTTACCTGGAGATGGTACACCAGAAACCCCAGACAACGGTTCAGGGGGGTCAAATAGCGGTACGACTTTGCCTCCAGAGAATGGTTCGGGTGGTTCAAATGGTGGATCAACTGAGACTCCTCCTGAGAATGGTTCAGGCGACTCAAACGGTGGCACGACTCAGCCTCCTGAGAGTGGTTCGGGCGGTTCAAACGGTGGCACGACTCAGCCTCCTGAAAATGGTTCAGGTGGCTCAAACGGTGGCACGACTCAGCCTCCTGAAAATGGTTCGGGTGGTTCAAATGGTAATACAGGGACAACACCACCTATAGTAGAAAAATATCCAGAACCAGTTAAAAATAAAATCTCAAGCAGTGTATTAGGCTTTTATGATTTTAATGCACAGGGTGGAAATCGCTTATTGCGCAATGATTTAAATGGTGACTTTGCTGCAATGCTACAGTTTGCCCAAAGCCATGTGGTAAATCCGAAGAATAATGAACAGGATAAAATGCCACGCTTAACAACGCAAAAAGATGCATTGTTATTGGTTACACCTTTAGTTTCAATGGGAGATGTTGATAAATTACAAGCGGAAATCTATCAAGGTAACCAACTGATACGTACCGTAAATCTAAAAGAGCCTTCACGTCTTGCTGCTTCCGATCAATCTAATCAGGATGATCGAGCGCGGGTGATGTACTCTAAACAGGCATGGTCAGCAGCATTAAAGTGGGATGAGGTACGTTCAGGATTATCCATCCGTATTATAGATCCTGTAAACAATCGCAGTGGTTCTTTAGCTGGGGCAGATATTGATTTTGCAGCACCAGGCGAGTTGGTGGTACAAAGTATTCGTTTAGGTTTATTGACTGATGCACCTAAATCCAATGGTCACTATATGCTGTTGGAACCTGAAAAAGCAGGAACCGATTATTTCCAAACCATCCCTGCTGCAAAAATGATTGTCAGCAAATACGATGAAATGAAGCTTAATCGGGTCATGGTTGCAAGTGGTGTCATTTACGATTCTGTCAGTGCAACCAATGGTGGTGTCTATGATGGAGATATGCGTGAAAATACTGCTAAATCAACATTTAGTGTGGGAATTAACTTAGCGAATTGGGGTGTCACCAGTTCATCGATGCAAAGTCAAGAGCAACCACAAGTGACTCAAAGTGTGGTGATTCATCATGCCAGAGGTAAATATGCCAATGGTGAGTCCAATCACGGCTTAAGTGGTGGAAATGGTATTTTGACATTGATCGATTCGGTGGGGAATGAATTTAGCCATGAAATCGGGCATCACTATGGTTTAGGGCATTATCCTGGCTCAGTTGAAACAAGTGGAAGTCCAACAAATTATTTCTGGTCTGCACATCATGCTGATAGTGGCTGGGGATATATTGCATTTCGAAATAAAATGCGTGGCAATTTAAATTGGGGCAATACCAATTTAGGTGATGGTAGTAATGGTGTACCAAACTTCCAAAATCTCTATGCTTATGGTTGGGATGCCATGAGTGGTGGATCTAGCGCCAGCTCGATTTCCAAATATACCCACTATACTGGTTATAGTATGTGGTTAAAAATTCAACCTGCTTTTGATAAATACGTTTGGGATCCAAATTCTACGACAGGTTATAAAAAATGGAATGCAGCAACGCGTGAAATGGTAGATGCACAACCTAAAACACCAAACTCAGGCAATGTTTGGTATAACAGTGCCGATGGTAACTTTTTAAAACCACGTTTATTTAGTGTGCCTGTTTATACGATTTTAGGTGGCTATGATCCAATCAATCAGGTGGGGATTATTTATCCTGCAGCACGAGGTAATTGGGGCAATGTCTTTAATCTACCTCAGGCCAACTCGGCTGGCACTGCTGCAAATTGTTGGTTAAATGTGCAGTATGTCAATAAAGTAGAAAATATTGCACTTGCACCACAACGGGTAAACTCAGGTAGCAATGCCAATAAGTTCCATATCAATCTTGCGCAAAGTGATGCCCCTCAAAATATTGATCTTTACTGCCAAAAAGCAGGCCAGCAAGCAGTGAAATTGTCGAATATCAATATCCCAGTCACTACACAAGCAATGACACCTTTTGTTTCTATTGGTAAAGAAGCAGAGTATTCGGCATTAAGAACACTTGAAATACCACAACTCGAACAAGCTTTGCTGAATAATAAAGGTAAAGAGGTGGTCAGCCTAGATGCGGATTCACGCTTATTATTTGACTCTTATCGTCAATTTAAAACTGAATTGTCAGCGGACGCGCAGACAGAAATGGTTCGTTATACCCAACAGCAAATTAAACTTTATCGTTTAAATCGTTGGATAAATGCATATCGAACTGATCTCGAAAGTGGCAATGTTGAAGCGATTGAGGCATTTAATCAGTTTGTGGCAAAGTTGGAACTAAGTACTGATTTCAATTTAAACCATGTTTCCAGTATTAAAAATGGGACAAATTGTTTAAAAGTTGAAACACTGGCTAATGGCAAATTGAATGCCTATATCAGTGGTAAGAGTGGCTGTACGGGTGATGACACTGAACAGTGGATCTACGATGCAATGGGTAAAATCCACAGCAAAAAATATATGGATCAGTGTTTAGCCAATCAGGGTGGGGTGATTAATCTAAGCTCATGTAACCTTGATGCAGCAAGCCAAGTGTGGGCGATGAATGCCACACTGCAACGTATCGAGCAAGGTTCAAAATGTTTTGATTTGGAATATGGTTATTTAAGCAATAACCGAGCACGTTTGATTAGTTATAATTGCGGTACTGGTGGGAATCAAAAATGGACAAATCTTACTGCCAATAACAGTTTGATTTTGGCTGCAACCCGTGCTGAAAATTTAGCTTTGATCAAGCAGCTTCTAATCAAGTAACCATTGATCAAATAAGCAAATCAAACATTAAGTTATCACAATAAAATAAGCGCCATAAGGCGCTTATTTTTGTTCATGTTGATGATTTTACTTAAATACATCAATGATTGAACTGTTGTTAGGCTGGTTTAAGAAAACTGATCCGCATTCATCAAAGAGTGTTGTAAATCTTCAGTGGCTTTACGCCCTTGTAGTTGTAACGCAACAGCATGTATTAAACCAGTCCAAGTTTCATTGGGTTCCCAAATTTGATGCATCAACTCTTGTGCGGCTGGCATATCGATATCCATATAATATTGGCGATATAAATACATCAAACAACTCACCTGCATATTCTTCGCACAATGTACCCAAACGATTTTTTCCTGTACCAAATGCGCGATCAAATCTAACACAAATAAGCATTGATCATCTGCTGGTGTATCCCAATGGATTGGAATTTGAATGTAGTTGAGTCCAAACTCAGCACAGATTTTATCTTCATGTTCAAGGTGTAAGCTGGCATCTGTAAATGCCAGATTGATGATTGTATCTACGCCGTATTCTTTAATCTGTTTCAGTTGTTCAGCACTCGGCTGACCTGAAGTCAGTAAATGTTCGTGGACAAACTGGAAGTTTGCGATTTGACAGAGTTCTTGTTCAAGTTCGTTCATAGCATTCTTACAGAAAATGTTTAATAACATCATAAACAAAAACGCCATCTATGTAGATGGCGTTTTTATATTAATTAACGATTTGGTAAAATTTCTTTTAAAGCTGCATCCATTTCCAGAAGTGCTTTTTCAGTGGTTTCCCAATCGATACAGCCATCAGTCACAGATTTACCATATTCTAAATCAGCCAGATTTTCAGGAATATCTTGGCGCCCACCTTTGATATGGCTTTCAACCATAATGCCGACAATAGATTTGTTGCCATCTAAAATCTGTTCGGTGATATTTTTCAACACAAGCGGTTGTAAATACGGATCTTTATTTGAGTTGGCATGACTGGTATCAATCATGATTTTATTGCTGACTTTGGCTTTTGCTAATGCATTTTCCGCTTCAGCAACAGAACCCGCATCATAGTTCGGCTTACCATTACCGCCACGTAATACAACGTGTGCATAAGGGTTACCACTAGTACGAATCACTGAAACTTGGCCTTCGTTATTTAAACCCAAGAAACTATGACCATGTTTAACAGACTGCATAGCATTGGTTGCAACGGTTAAACCACCATCTGTACCATTTTTAAAGCCTACAGGTGACGAAAGACCAGAAGACATTTCGCGATGTGTTTGGCTTTCCGTTGTACGTGCACCAATTGCAGACCATGAAATAAGATCTTGGTAATATTGTGGTGAGTTTGGGTCAAGCGCTTCAGTTGCACAAGGTAAGCCTTTATCGTTTAACTCAAGCAATAGTTTGCGCCCTAAACGTAGACCTTTTTCAATATTAAAAGAATCATTCATATCTGGATCATTGATCAAACCTTTCCAGCCAACGGTGGTACGAGGTTTTTCAAAATAAACACGCATGATGATATATAAAGTATCTTTTACTTTTTCACTTAATACTTTTAAACGATTTGCATAATCATGTGCTGCAACAGGGTCATGAATAGAACAAGGGCCAATCACAACAAATAGACGTTTATCTTTACCATCTAAAATATTACGAACAGTTTCCCGACCATGAAGTACAGTTTGGTAGGCATTTTCATTTAATGGTAATTCAGCTTTAAGTTCCGCTGGGGTTACCAGCGTTTGAATGCTTTGGACATTCACGTCATCAATATCTGATTGAGTAATTGGATTTGAATTTAATGTATTCATTGCCGTCACTGGGTATTAGAAACATACAGAAAGTATTTTTAGTGGTCAGAATATAACACGAATTGGCCGAAGTTTTGTCATAAATAAATCATTAAAACTTTGCGGTCAATTCATAACTATTAGTTATTAATAAAAGCTTAATTTTAAACCTGTGGTTGTTGGACGGATGGCGTCACCATTGCAACCTGTGGTTTTTCTACAGGTTTGGATTTAACTGGGTTTAAGATAAAGTTAATACCCAATGCAAATAGGGTGATCCCCAAAACCTTGCGAATCATTTTTTCTGGCATTTTAGAACTGATTAAGGTTCCCACCACAATTGCAGGAATTGAGCCCACCAACAACCATCCAAGCAGATGAAAATCTACATTGCCAGATGTCATATGTGCAAATCCAGCAACAGAGGTTAATAAAACAGCATGTACAACATCAGAACCAATGATACGAATCATGGGTAAATTTGGAAACATGAGGATCAGTGCCATGATACCAAATGCGCCAGCACCTACAGAAGAAAGGGTCACAAACACACCCAGTACAATCCCCATAATCACCACATAAGTGCGTTTTCCTTCAATGTTGAAATTATTGGCTTCATGAAAATCTTGCTTTTCTGCACGAAATTTGGCAAAGAATTTTTCAATTCTAGAACGGAACACGATAGACAAGCCTGTTATGGTCAGCATAAAGCCTAACACCATGGTTAAAATGGCTTTGTAGTGCGTTGAACTGCTGAGATAATTGTCTAAAACCCAATGGGTGATAAATGAAGCAGGGACACTGCCTAAAGCTAACCAGAGAACAATCGGCCAAACGATATTCAGTTTTTTAGCATGAACCATTGAGCCACAAAATTTAGAAATAGCTGCATAAAGTAGGTCTGTTCCGATTGCGATGTGTGGTTCTATTCGAAATAAACTAATCAAGATGGGGGTCATAAGTGAACCACCGCCTACACCAGTAATACCTACACAGAAGCCGACTAAAACGCCAGCTAGAATAAACTCAACAGGACCAAACATGACTTATATTGCCAGATATCAAAAAACAGGCATATCTTATGACTTTTTTGTATAAGTGGTTGTCTTGATTGTTGATTTGCTTATGCAAAAAAATGCTAAAGTCTTTTAACTTTAGCGTAATGCAGGTTTTTATATCTATCTAATTGATTATTATTCTAAATTTTGATTAGGTCTCTTTTGTAGCTTGAAGATGATCATTTGAATTAAATCATATTAGTATGAAACTTCTTCCTTCCTTTGGGAGGAAGGCTAGGATGAGGGTGCTTTTACATCGATTTATGCTTTTAAAAAGACTTGTGAAAGAAACCTAATAAATATACGAATTATATGATTTATCTTACAAAAGTAAACTTTATAACTTGGAACTTATACTTCTCTATGGAAATGAATATTTATGATTGAAAAGCTTATAATGCCCTACTTTACTATTGGCGCTTAAATAGGTTCACGTAGTCGATGCCTCACTTTTGGCAAGGGATGCCAAACCTCGCACTGCAAACAAAGCTATACTTTGTTTTTGCTCATGTTGTGCGAAGGGTACGTCCTGTAACCCCCGCATTCCCACGCTCAATGGGCGAGAGCCGTCGCCACGCAATAGCCCGATCATGTATAATTCATCAATATAAAAGCAACTCATTGCATACTAGTTCAAAATATGACTGAGTATTGAATGCTCATTTTTTAGTAACTCAAAATCTAATAATCAGCTCTAAAATAAGCCTTATTCTGAAATAAATATTCACATCAGTACCCGATGTTTAATGGGAATATTCAAGCAGATAAAATTTATAATAGAATGCTTTGATATTTAGATGCCCAAGGTTGCGCTAGCTCCAATTGTGCCGCCAGTTGTAATAACACATCCTCACGTCCAAAAGGGGCAATAAATTGTGAACCTAAAGGTAGATTATCTTTATTCCAATATAAAGGTACTGACATGGCTGGTAAGCCCGTGATATTGGCCAATTGAGTAAATGGAACCCACTGCAAATTATTTTTAATCATTTGCTCAACTAACTTACCTTTTGCCAGTAAGTGGGCTTGATCAACTTTGAGCAAGGCTTTTAAAATCGGAACCTGCCAAGATGGTGTTTTTACCTCACCATTTTTCGGTGCTACTGAGGCTGTAGACGGGATCAAAAATAAGTCATAATGCTCAAAGAAATGGTTCATTTTTGCAACATAAACACCCCAGTTATTGAGGTTGTTAATATAGTCCACAGCAGAAGCCTTGGCCCCAAATGCGGCAATTGCCAGTGTATCTAATTCAAAATCTTGATCTGTTGCGCCAAATTTCTGTTTGACTTGATTGACCGTATAAGCGCATTGACTAAACCATGTGGTAATAAAGTCTTTGGCAAGAGACATACCGTCAATTTGAGGCGTTGCCTCTTCAACAATATGTCCTAAAGATTCTAAAAGTTTGCTAGTCTTTTGGATAGCTTGAACTGCATCTTTTGAAACTTTGGTTCCAATTGGGGAAACAGTGGAAAAACCAATTCGCAGACGCTTTGGAGCTTTTTCAATGATGTCTAAGTAGCGTTCAGTCGGGCTTTGGATGTTGAAAAGAGCAGTGCGATCTGAGCCTTGAGTGGCATCTAACATGGCTGCACTATCACGGACTGATTTGCACAAAACATGTTGCATCGCAGCACCATGCATTGCTTCACTGATTTCAGGTCCCCAAGGCGTACGTCCACGACTTGGCTTTAAGCCAAATAGGCCACAATATGAAGCTGGGATTCGGATAGAGCCACCTCCATCACTTGCACCCGCAATCGGTACGATACCTGCTGCAACCCCAGAAGCGGAACCTCCAGAAGAGCCGCCACTATTGTGTTTTAAATTCCATGGATTTTTGCAACTGCCCCAAGCTTCAGGTTCAGTGATACCTTTAATGCCAAATTCAGGCGAATTGGTTAATCCGAAAGTGACTACCCCAGATTTCACCCAGCGATTGACGATTTCTGAATTTTCTTTAGCAATATATTGCGCATTTTTAAACGATTTGGAACCAAATGAAGTTGCGACACCTGCATATTCTTGATGTAGATCTTTGAGTAAAAATGGTACACCTGAAAAGGGACCAGTCGCATAATTTTGGGTGTTTTTTAATGCATGTTCATAAATCGGAATAACGATCGCATTAATTTTAGGATTAACTTGTTCAGCACGTTGAATTGCGATTTCTAATAATTCATGTGCTTGTACTTCCTTGTTTTTTACAAGTTGTGCTAAACCGATACCATCATATTGAATATATTCTGAAAACTTCATAGCTTTTCCTTGCTGTTTTGAGTTATTGGGCAAATATGTTTTGGTTTTGTTCGATGGTTTTTTCTAAACAAAGCTGATTTCTACCTTTTTCCTTGGCTAAATACAAAGCATCATCAGCTCGTTTTATCAGCTGTTGAAAAGGTATGCAATAGGGTAAAGTCTGATAACTTAAGCCAATACTGACGCTGATATTTAAGCTACGTTGATCATCTAAATGAATCGGGGTATTGAAAACGCTATTACAAATTCTTTGTGCAATGGCAATACTTTGATCTAAAGATAGATCTTTTAATAATATAGCAAACTCTTCGCCACCTAAGCGACCAAATAGATCATTCGTGCGAATTTGTGCTTTGACTTGATGGGTAAACTCTTGCAAAACATAATCGCCGATCACATGGCCATATTGATCATTAATTTTTTTAAAATGATCTAAATCTAAAACCAAAATTGTGACACTGTGTGCTTGTTGTTTTTCAACATCCTCAGCAATGGTGCGTTCACTTTCTTCATAGAAATAACGACGATTTAGTGTGGTGGTGAGGCCATCATGATTGGCTAAGTATAAGATTTGGTGATAAAGCTTTTGTCGATTTAAACTGATAATAGCGAGGGTTAAAGGCCCCAAAGCCAGCATCATTAAACCGATGCGTACAGACAGTGTGGTACCCAAATAGGCATCGGGTGACTGAGCAATATAATATGCAGTCAATGCATTATAGAGCAGCATACACACTATACAGTTAATGATAGAGACAAAAAATAAATTATAGCTTAGTGCAGCCCAGACTAGCGCTGCAATTGGGAACATGATTGCACCTGGACCCAGAAAAAAATGAGTCAGAATGACGGAGAAAATCACGCCTAATAGCGGAAGAAATTTTTCGTATTGAAAAGGCTGTTGTTTAAATTGTTGGATATGGTTTTGAATGGCTTTTTTATCTGGGATTGCCAATATAATCGGTAAAAAGGCAATAACATTGAGGATTTCACCCGTCCACCACATACCAAAATCGATCCAGATTCTATCCATAATCATAAAGGTGTTTGGTAAATAAGGGACAGTTAAACTTGCGACGATTGGCGAGGCTAAACAACCGCCAAAGGCACTGATTGCAAATAAGTATAAAAATGTTAGACCTTTATTATATTGTTTATAATCTAGTTTAAAAAAACGAATCAGGCCTAATGTGACCACGGCGTGAGTTAGATTGGCTAAAGTCAGAAAGAAGGTGATTAAAAATGAATTGCCAGTAAGCAGATCTGCAAGCATAAATGCGATAAATGCACCAATCCATCCAACTATATTTTTTAAGCGATGAAACCTTAAAAAGAGCCCAAGTAAAACAGCATTTGCGGGCCAAAAAATGGCAAGAAAAGATAAGGGTCTACCCAATATTCCAGCCAATGCACAGACAAAAATAATCATTGCAATAATAAAAAATGCAGAGATGTTGTCTTTAAGCACTTGACTTAAATATGCGAGAGCTCGAGGCAATTTACTAACCTATTCTAAAGAGGGATTAATCTCTAAGCCAATATTTTATCTGGCTCTGCTAAGGTATTAATCAGTAATCATATCTATTTGTATCGATAAATCAATAGTTTTAGTTACCTTAATTCGGGCTCGTCACAAAAATGTTTTTTGCATAGATTACACAAGAAAGATTGTTCATATATGGTTAATTTTACATGTTTTATTCTAAATCTATGCTAATTTATGTCTGATGAAATATTACATACAGACTTGGTATGAAAAAAACAGCACTTATAATTTCTTTATTGCTTAGCCTTTCACCTTTTGTGAGAGCTGAAACAGTTCAACCTCAAGCAACCAATCCTACGACTGTGGCTGCAACCAATACCACAAGCACAATTCGTATAAATACTCGCCCTGAAATTTTAGGCTTATGGGGTATGGAAATTCCAGAAAATAAGAAATGTACAGAATATTATAATTTCCGTGGTTCCAATGAAGTGGTGGTGAATAGTGCCAAAGAGTGGTCAACTGGTCTGTTTGATTATCAACCTTCACCGGATAATACGTTGGAAAAGCCACCTGCATTAATCATGCAAATTCGCTATGAAAATAATGAAACAGATTGTTCAGGACGTAAAGAAGATCAGTCTGGTGAAGTTACCCAATATTTTGTGAAGTGGATTAATAAGAACACCTTGAATTTTTGTATTTCTGACAAAGGGGATCAGTGCTTTGCTACTTTACGCAGAGTCTTGCCTTAAGTCGATTTAAAGCATCAATGCTTGTCTAAGTAATGAAGCATTTGCTTTAAAATGAAAAACCTCTGATTTTACAGAGGTTTTTTATTGGGTTTTTACGGGATTAGAGAATGTATATTAAGCTTCTTTTTCATGTCCTTGAACTTGTTTTAATAAGTGTTTTTCAAGGTAGTGAATATCCATTGCTTGTGAACAGAAGTTTTTATCTTCAAGAATCAGATCTTTATGTAATGGAATATTGGTTTTAATTCCAGTTAAGATCATCTCATCCAAGGCTTGTTTCATACGGGCAATCGCGGTTTCACGATCTTTACCATAAGAAATCAACTTTGCGATCATTGAGTCATAATACGGAGGAATGCTATAGCCTTGATAGATATGAGAATCTAAACGGATACCCGCACCGCCTGGCGCATAGAATGATTCAATTTTACCTGGTGATGGTAAGAAGGTTGACGGATCTTCTGCATTGATACGGCATTCAATCGCATGACCTTCGATTTTAATGTCTTCTTGTTGAAGATTTAAACCTAGACCTGCAGCGATACGTAATTGCTGTTCAATAATATCAACACCAGTCACTTGTTCAGTCACCGGATGCTCAACTTGAACACGAGTATTCATCTCGATAAAGAAGAACTCACCATCTTCAAATAAGAACTCAAAAGTACCAGCACCACGGTATTGCATCAACTTACATGCATTGACACAAGCTTCAAGAATATGTGCACGCGCTTCTTCTGGTAAACCTGGTGCAGGTGCTTCTTCAAGCACTTTTTGATGGCGACGCTGTAAAGAGCAGTCACGGTCATATAAATGAATCGCTTGGCCATTACCATCGGCTAAAACTTGTACTTCAACATGACGTGGTTTTTGTAGGAAACGCTCCATATAAACCGTATCATCCCCGAACCACATTTCAGCATCACGTTGTGCAGCTTGAACAGATTCAAGTAATGTATCAACACGCTCAACAATACGCATCCCACGCCCACCACCGCCTGAAGCAGCTTTTACAATCAATGGGAAACCAATTTCTTTGGCTTCAGCCAATGCATTGTTTGGTGTGACCGCATGAGCAGAACCAGGAACTGTTGGAACACCTGCTTTACGCATCGCCGTAATTGCGGAAACTTTATTTCCCATCAGACGAATGTGTTCGGGACGAGGTCCAATGAAAATAAATCCTGAGTTTTCTACAATTTCTGCAAATTCAGCATTTTCAGATAAGAAACCATAACCTGGATGGATGGCATCTGCGCCTGTAATTTCTGCTGCGGTAATAATGGCTGGAATATTTAAATAGCTTTCACTACTTGCGCCAGGACCTATACATACGGCTTCATCACAAAAACGTAAATGCATCAAATCTTTATCAGCATCTGAGTAGATTCCGACAGTTTTGATTCCCAAAGTTTTACAAGCACGAGTGATGCGTAATGCAATTTCACCTCGGTTTGCAATTAAAACTTTTTGCAACATATCAACCCCCGAGGTATTACGCGCGGTAGCGAAATAAAGGTTGACCGAACTGGATTACATCACCATTTTTTACTAAAATTTCTTCAACTACACCACTTTGAGTTGCTTCAATAGGGTTCATAATTTTCATTGCTTCGATGATACCTAAAGTTTCACCCGCAGAAACAGTCTGACCAATATTCACAAATGGTGCTTCACCCGGACTTGGTGCTGAATAGAACACACCAACCATTGGAGACGTTTCTACTGCACCACGAGAGGCAGCTTTAACTACAGGCGCTTCAGCGGTTGGAAGGGCAATAGGTGCTACACCAGCAGCAACCACAGGATTACGGCGAGTTAAAGCAATCGATTGATCGCCTTCTTTCACTTCAATTGCTTGAAGATCAGATTCGATCATCAAATCGATGAGCTTTTTAATTTTGCGAATATCCATGGGTTCGTATTCCTAAATTATGATTGGGTTGAAGATTTAAGTTTTTCGATGGCGAAATCAAGTGCAAAAGAATAGCCTTTGGCACCTAAACCACAAATGACGCCAACAGCTTTATCTGATAAATAAGAATGATGTCTAAATGCTTCACGTGCATGAACATTAGAAAGGTGTACCTCAATAAATGGAATCGCAACGCCAAGTAGAGCATCACGTACAGCAACTGAGGTATGGGTCAGCGCGGCAGGATTAATAATGATAAATTTTATGCCGTCTTGTTGTGCTTGGTGAATACGATCGACCACAGCTCCTTCCCAGTTGCTTTGAAAAGTATCTAAACTCATATTAGCTTGTCGTGCTTGGAGACTCAGTTGTTGGTTAATGTCATCCAATGTGAGGTGACCATAGACCTCAGGTTCGCGCTTTCCTAGCAAGTTTAAGTTTGGTCCGTGAATGACCAAAATGGTCGAACTCATTGAGAGTGCTCCAATTCAAAAGTCGCAAAAAAAATTGCAAGATGTCTGCAAAGTTTGCATATTATGGCATATTTTTCCACAAATACTTTATATTTTCTTTGAATCGTCGCGGAAACGCAGTGCCTTGTATGGGCTATATAATGTTAATTTTGTCTGTAAATGGCAATGTTAAAATATGACATTTTTAGCAGATGTTTTACAGAGACTTCATTTTAAACTGAGTGACCAAAACTATTCATTTGATTTGTGTAACAGCCATATGGCTATCATCAATACATAAGATGTCACTACAACGTGTTGTATAGCTTGGAGAACGATTTTGCTGACGCATTTTCCATGTTTCTTTGTCGGAATGATAACCTACTTGAATACAGTCTGAGCCAAAGCGTTGTTTCATACTGGAGAGTGTATCCATCAGTTGATCACGTTGCTGAATAAAGTCTACAGGATGCCATAAGTCATTGATGTGCTGGCTTTTGCCATGCAGTGCTGAGAACATGACGGCGACTTTTACATACTTTAAATTTTCTTTAAATAAAACATCAATTTGCTGTAATGCTGACTTGGTTAAAATCATCAAATCGTCTGTTGCATACATCAAGCCAATGACACTACTTTGTGCCTTTTTATAGGGTGCTTGAGCAACTTTTTCATATAAGGAAACATGCACAACTGCACACAGTTGGCGTTGCTTGCTTAGTCGTTGATGTGCACGATTGACATGGAAAATAATGGCTTGTTTAATAATCTCAACATTATTTAGAGCAGATGCAAAACTGCGTGACGAAAGGATACGTTTTGAGGGAATGTCTGCATCGTCCAAAGCAATACAGGATTGACCTTTTAGCTCACGAATGGTGCGTCCAATGACCACTGAAAACTCGCGTGCAAGGTAATGTTCATTGGCAAAAGTTAAGTCATAGCAATTATAAATATTATAAGCTTGTAACCGTTTGCTGGTTTTACGTCCAACACACCAGACCTCAGCGACACTGGTTTCAAGTAGTAAACTTTCAAAACTGCACAAATCTAAACCAGTCAGGTCACAGACACTATCAAAGCCGCGCCGTTTCTTGGCAAAACTATTGGCAAGCTTTGCTTGGGTTTTACTATAGCCAATACCAATACAACAGGGTAGACCAAGCCATTTTTGGATGGTTTCGATGAGTTTTCTACAGTAATCCTGTAGAACGAATAAGTCTTGATAGGAACTGAGATTGATAAAACACTCATCAATAGAGTAGGCTTCCAAATCCTCATCTTTAAAAAAAATCTTTAAAATTTTAAAAAAACGATCTGAAAAATCACCATATAAAGCATAGTTACTTGAAAAGGCGAGTACTCCGGCTTTTTGGGCTTGTTGTTCAACTTCATGCCAAGGGATAGCCATATCTATATTTAACGCCTTGGCTTCGTTGCTTCGTGAAACGACACAACCATCATTATTGCTTAATACGACAACTGGTTTGTTATTTAAACTGGGGTTAAATACGCGTTCGCAACTGACATAACAATTGTTAATGTCGATCAAAGCAAAAATTTGTTCACTCATGAGATATCTTGAAAAAGTTACAAATTCAAGTTAAATATTAAAAGATGTTTAAAATAAATTCAAATCAAATGTGGATTTATTCATCATTTGGACGGGATGATTTCAATAAAGGGATTGGCGAGATACAAAACTTAATAAGCACTGTTGAGCTTCGTAGTGGTTTAAGTAATTTAGGTAAAAATGCTGAATAGAGAAGTGATTCTTTTAAAAGGTATATCTTAAATTGCAACTTACAATGTCGAAAAATGAAACATCTCAATCCTTGTATAGAAAACTGAAAGGGCTAAATTAACAGTTGTCGTAGATTTGTACGGCATATCCCAATATTGAAAAGGATGGATATGAAAATGGCTAATCAACAACAGAATCAGCAGAACGACCAACAAGGTCAGCCCAATCAATCTAATCAACAGCAGAAGCAACACAGTCAGCAAGATCAACAATCAAATCAACAAAACCAGCAAAAGCAACAATCCAACCAACAAGCTCAACAAAATCAGCAAAACCAACACAAGCCTCAGCAAAAATAGGGCTTTGAACTAAACTCAATCGTAGCTTTTAATGACGAAACGCCTCAACTTAGGTGTTTTGTCATTTTAGATTTAGATAGAGTTAACCTGTAAAAAAACGCATACACAAGAATATATACAGCTACATATTAGAGGGGAAGTTTAAATTTAATTTGCGTAGGCGATGCCTCCAAAAGATAATAAACTTTGCACTGCAAACAAAGCCGTGCTTTGTTTTGCTTATGTTGTGCAAGGGAACGTCCTGTACCATCGCATTCCCACCTTACAACGATAGGCGATATTTATGTCGCTCCACGGCAGGATAATCCTCTAGAATTCAATAATACAAAAACTTATTCATAACCAAAAAACTTCATACAAAACATAAGCTTTATTGATGATCAATGACTTGATGCAAATCAATTGTATGAATAATTAAGTGGTTTGACTTTATTATGCTTTTAAAGCATTTTGATTTTAAGCTTACGTTACCTATCACTTGAATTGTTTCTTGCTATGATCAAGAATTTTATGAAGACCTTCATTTATATTTATACATTGATTAAATTGGGCAAAATGGTGTATTTCAGTGTTTAGTGTGCTAAAAAAATGCGCTGGATCCGAAATAGTATGATTAAGATGATAGGGTTCAAAATGTAGGCTGATGACTTCAAGTTGATTTTTTGCCCGATGTGCTTTGCAATCTATACGTCCCACAATTTGATCCCCATATAAAATAGGTAGACAAAAATAACCAAATATACGTTTAGGTGGCGTCACATAACATTCCAATCGATAATCAAATTTAAACAGGGTATTTAGACGTTCACGATGTATCACCAGATTGTCAAAAGGAGAGAGAAGTTTGACTTTCAACTCAATAGTCGGGATCCGTTCTAAGGCATCGGTTGGGATATAAAGATTTTGACTATCTTTGTCCCTACTGCCTAATTGAGCTAAAGTGGTGATTACACCCGCATCTAATTTTTCATTGACAATGTCACGCATTGCCTTACGGATCTTTTGTCCAACTTTTAAATGCAACAATTGCTTCCATGTAAACACGCCATGTGCACGAAGCGTGGTATTGAACAAGTAGTAGGCATATTCCTCTAATGTAGGAACACTCAGATCAAGCTGACTTGGAATACAATATTCAGTCAGTTGATAGACTTTTTCCATACCATTACGTTCAGAAATCATCAAATCGCCTTGCATAAACAATTGTTCAATAGAACGACGCGCTAAACTTGAGTTCCACCAGCCCCCCGAATTTTGCTTATTGCCTTGTTCAATGCTACGTAATCGAATACTGCCTTCAGCTTTCGCCCGAGCCAGAATCTCATTCATAAAAGCTTGATCACCGTGCTTAAAATAACGATGCTCTCCATTTCTAATCGATGTCATATGAGGAAGTGCATAGCGATAATCCTGCATCGGTAAATAAGATGCTGCATGAAACCAATATTCAAAAATATGTTGTTGTTTGATCAGTTGATTTAAATGGCTTTGTTGATAATCCGGAACACGGTTCCATAAAATATGATGGTGGGCACGTTCTACTACTGAAATTGTATCAATCTGGACATAGCCAAGATGTTCAATGGCATGGCGTGTTCCAGATAACCCTGTACCGAACGAAGTAGGTGAAATTAGACCCTGATGAGAGAGTGCTAGGCGTCTTAATGATTCAATCATAACAATTATTTTTTTAACCTATTTTTAGTGAGTATTGGCTTACAAGAGTATCGCAAATGAAACTTTAAGATGATTAGCATAAACCAGTGCTGCCACTTTTAATGATCATTTTAATTTTTTAAGAATATAAGTAACTACGCCCCAAATCATAATTTGTTCTTCACTGTGTGGGTGAATATCTGGAAAATCAGGATTTTCTGCTTTGAGCCAAATATCATAAATTCCTGTAGATACTTTAACTTGCATAAAGCGTTTGACTGTAAATTCATTGTTGATTAATGCCAAAACAATATCGCCATGTTCAGCCTCTAGACTACGATCAATTAAGATTTCATCTCCAATTTCAATACCTGCATTTTTCATTGATAAGGAGTTAACTTTTAACATAAAGGTTGCAATAGGGTTATGAATTAAGTGTTCATTTAAATCAATTTTCTTTTCAGTATAGTCTTGGGCGGGTGATGGAAAGCCTGCTGCAACAGTTTCTAAAGGATAAGGAATGCGAATGTTGCTACGAAATTCAATTGTAAGTAGATCTTGCATTGAAATAGACTCGATAACAGAGATGAGGGGATTCATTGATTTAAATCTTTCCCTTACAGTGCTATCACTTAATTTCGATGGAGAATTTAAATTTGGCTTCATCACGATTCAACTTGATAATGTAACATAATCAAGTTTAACAAAATAAATGCTTGATGCAAGATTCTTTTGGTGAATTGATTGTGATTGTCAAACTGTCAGCTTACAATTTGACAAAATCCAATCGCTCGGAAATGTACATGTTGCAAGATTTTGTAGAAGAACAGAAATTAGTGTGTGAAGAATTTGACTCTCGCTATATCAAAGTCAATGAAACGGATCTCGTGGCTATCGCTAAGCAAACATTAAATAAAGAACCGATCGTGGGTTTACGTAAACAGCCAGATGCTGAAAACGTGTCATGGTTTATTTATGGTGGTGAGTTGGAAGAGGGTGAAGATTTTTTTGATGTGATCAGTGTAAAAGAGCTTGAAGAGGTTTTTCCTGATGCGATTCCTTACCTTGCTTTAGAAGAAGGCTTTAGATTTATGATAGATGCTGATGAATACGAAGATGTATGGAAAGCAGATATTTTATAAAAAAGGTTTGCTCAAGCATGATCTATAGATTTATTTTGACCCTCTGCAGTATTGTTCTGAGTAGTGTATTCAGTACCCCAAGTTTTGCTGAGCAATCCACGCAAAAACTCACTCAAGAACAATATGATCAGCGTATTCAAACCTATACTGATCAAGTCAATGTAACCAAACATATCTTGGATGAAGATCAGAGCACGATCACTGCAGCTGAACAGCATAAAGCATTTTGTTCGCGCTTAGATGCTTATCAAATGATTGCTAGAATTTCGAAAGAAAATTTAGAGCTCGATACGGCCAATATGATGTTAATGATTGCCAACAATTATTTAGATCGACAAAAGCAAAGTATTGAGCAGTCAGGAATGACGCTTGAGCTATTTTGTTCGATTAAGAAATAAGCAAAATGTCATTTAAGCCTTATTTTAGTCAAAAAATGATATTTAATTGGCTGAAAATGATAAGTTGTTTTTTTTAAAATGATCAATAATAGACGCATTAAAGCAATACAAGATTTGATTTTCCCTGGTCTGTATTTTGTTTGGCTTTAAGCATCAATCATATGACTGATGCACCCTAAACTCGCTTAATTGCGAGTTTTTTAATGCGTGTGTTTTGTTCTGGCTTTGAATTCACACTAAGATCGTAAAAGATTACAAGCCAATTAAAAGAAATATGACAACTCAAATCAAAAGGAAACAAGAGTTCACTTTTCAGCAGAATTTTAAAAAATAGAAGAGCAATCAAGATTGCGCATAAAGCCAAATAGGTTTAATTACTCTAAGCAAAGCTAAAAATTTTCTTAAATATTAGAATGATGTAAGTAAATTTAATTTTTGATTTTATTGATTTTTTATTTTATCTAAGGGGGCAATGTTTTCATTTTTGAGCAGATGTTGTTACTGTGAGACTGTTATCCTGATCCGTATATATTTTTTATTATCACTTTCTAGTAAAGAAAATATGGGTTTATATGTATAAATTTATCAGTAAAAGTGTGATGTCGTTGCTGATATGTATTGAATAAATTCTTTAATTAATCAAGTGATTAATCTATCTGTTAATTTTTTATTTAAAGGGTTTTTATGAAATCTATCCGTTTATCGCCATCGTTTACTTTAGCATTGTTACAAGCCCGAGAAGCAACAATGACTCATTTTAGATCAGTATTAAATGAAATGGATTTTAACTGAGCAGAAATGGCGGGTGATTGCTGTACTTTATCAATATGATGAGCTTGAAAATAACCATTTGGCTGATTTGGTGTGTATTTCAAAGCCCAGTTTAACGGGAATCTTAAGTCGTATGCTTGATCGAAACTTGATTAAGAAATGCAAAATCTCCATGATCAACGGGTGAGTTTGATTCGGCTTAGTGAAGAGGGTAAACAATACTTTGAAACGCAAGCGAATAAAATGGAAGAAATTTATATAGATATTCAAATGCAATATGGTACAGAGAATATCCAACAACTTATGGGATTGTTAAATGATCTTTCGAAAATAAAACCATGATAAATTTTAAATTATCAGATCGCAAGTGAAACAATGGTTTAGGGATTAAAATAAAACTGCATGTCACTCAATTCATTTTAAATATGCAAAACACTTTAATCAAAAATGAGTGGGTTTTAATCACTCATTTTTTATCATTGCTTAATCAAATAACTTTTTAATGTCTTTCGGTGCGCCTTGCTGGCTTTGAATTTCACCTTTTGCATCTTTCCATACCATTGCTGGGGTAGCGTAAAAGCCGTATTTATCCATCAGTTTGGTATTTACATCTAACTTTTCAGATAATGCATTAGGAATACTTTTCATTTCCACCAATTTATTCTTACCGTTGCTTAAATTGTATTGTTTGAAAATTTCGGCAGGATTGGTGTGATTTAAAATCGTTGCGGCTTGTCCTTTACTGCTTGGACGAATTACCCCAACCATAATATGTCGTAATTGAACTTTTCCTGAATCTACAAAAGGACGCGCTTGTTGCCAAAAGGTATGACAGTAGGGGCAGTTTGGGTCGTTAAATACATAAACCACTTTAGGAGCATTGCTATCGCCGTCTTGAATCCAAGTCGATTTTTCGAGGCTCTTCCAAATTTCATCTAATACTGCACCTTTAACATGGGTATTAATTGCTTCTTCAGTTAAGTTTTTACCTGAAGCATTAAATAGATCACCAACGATATAGTGCTTTTGATCTTTTGAAATAAATATCGTAGATGGATATTCATCTTTATAACCTGTCCAACCCTCTAAACCTTCGGGTGCACTTATTTGCTTAACAAAGTTATAACCTTCTTTTTCCAATTTATTTTTAAGGAAATTTGCATCAGCAGCAAACAAAGAGCCACTTAACACCAAACCAAGCGAATAAATACCGAGTGTTTTTAAATCAATCATCAATATGACTCCTTAAGTTAAAAGCAATATTTCTTCAATCAATACCAATGAAATACATTATTCTGAAACTATCCTTTGAACTTTTTGGTGAAGCGCAGCATGGGTAAGTTCCCCCATATGTGTATCGATTAATTTGCCTTGTGCATTAAAAAATAAGGTGCTGGGTAAGCCAAACATTCCCATTTTATGTGCCGTTACACCGTCAAAGTCTAGTAGAACCCAATGCAAATTAAGTTTGTGTTGTTGCAAATACGTTTGCACTGCTTTGGCATCTTCATTTTGATTAATAAAGACAAATTGCACATTGGGATATCGTTGTTGCGCATCATTCAACACTGGCATTTCACGTCTGCATGGCGGACACCAACTGGCCCAAAGATTAATTACTGTGGGTTTGCCGAGGAATTGAGTCAGCTCAACATGCTCTTGTTGAAGACTCACTAAATTGACTTGAGGAAATTGTTGGTATTGCAATTGTACTTGTTGATAGAAATATTGACCTGAAATGAAAAACAGGGCAAAAGCCGCAAAAAATAGTGCAATAAAGCTTTTCTTCAGAGATCTGTTTTTCCAAATCATCCACAGGCCAGCACAAGCAATTCCCACATAAAGATGAAAACCTTTATCTTGAATCTTCCATATTTCAACTGGATGCTCTAAATAAACATCTAAGTTAAGTAAGACAAACCCAAGTCGTGCAGATAGCAGGCCAACCAAGAATGCAGACCAAATCGAGTCTTTAAACGCAGACCATTGTAAATTTGATACAGCAAAATATTGAAAGCAAAACTTTCCAATCACCACACTCATCAGTATCGCAAGCATGAGGATGGTTAATCCCCATGGCAACATAATCGGTCCTAAATGAATTGCCTGTGCAGTGATCATGGAAGTTTGTTTAACGTCCTGTGTGTATTTTTTCAGTTTGTTGAATAAGTTGTGGTGCTGAGAAGGTTCCAGTAAAGCGCAATTCACGGATTTCTTGCGCATTACTATTTAAAAACAACATGGTGGGTGGACCTAAAATTTCACGTTGTTTTAAAATAATATCTTGCGAGGCGTTGTATTGCGTTAAGTCTAATTGGATGAGCGTGAAGTTTTTCAATGCATCTTGTACATCTGTACGCGGGAATACTTCTTTTTCAATTGGTTGACACGCCACACACCAGTCTGCATAGACATCAATAATGATTGGTTTGTCTTGCTGTTTTGCATTGACCAATGCCAGTTCTAATTGTTCAGCGGTGGTCACTTTATTCCAAACTAAATGTTCTGCTTGGCTATGTTGAATTTGATAAGCAGAATAACTTTGTTGAATATTCCAAAAACCAGCAACTAAACTGGCTATTGCGATGATGGCTAGAATAACTTTATTGACTATTTTTTCACTGTCGCGTAGAGCAAAAAAGAGATAGATTGACAATGCGATACATAGCATGGCAAAAATTGCAGCGTACACAGTCGAAGGAAGCATTGGACGAATGAAATACAATGCAACCATCAACATAATAAAGCCGAAACTGACTTTAATCCGATCCATCCATTTACCTGGTTTTGGTAATAATTTAGAACCAAATACACTGGCAATAAATAAAGGTAAACCGATACCTAGACCTAGAATAAATAAGTACAAGCCACCTAATACAGCACTTTGAGTTTGTGAAACAAATAATAATGCGCCAGCAAGCGGGGCACTCATACATGGGCCAACAATGAGCGCTGATAATGCACCCATAACCACAGCACCGAGTACTGTCCCAGCTTTTTGATTATTTTGCAGATGACTTAATTTATTGGTAATAAATTGTGGTAAGTTTAATTGATATAAACCAAATAAATTTAAAGCCAGAACAACAAATAAAACTGCAAACAACGAAACAATCCAAGGGCTTTGGAACCAACGTTGAAAGCTATACCCAATTTCAGCCACCACAACACCCATAATCGCGTAAACTACAGCCATACTGATCACAAAGCACAAAGCAATCACAACAGCTTTATAACCTTTAGCACGTTGAATGATGATCCCTGAGAGAATAGGAATAAGCGGAAGCGAGCAGGGCAAAAAAGCCAATAAAATACCTAAACCAAAGAATACCAATAAGTTTAAAAACAGAGAGTCTTTAGATAATAGCTTAAAGAATGATTGATCATCATTCCATTGTAATGACGATGTAGTGTTTTTAGTGCCAATATTACTATGTAAACCAGTAGAATTTTCAGTATCTGTAATGACATTACCACTTGCAGCAGAAGCGTTGAAATTGTTTGGATTTACAGTGTTGTCTGCTTCATTAGTAGTTTTTTGTCCCAGCTCAGTGGTTTGTTCATCCAATACTTTGTCTAAACCTGTTTTTCCAACAGTTGAATTTACTTTAGTCTCAGCATTTTCTTTGATTTTTGTATCTTGAGCTGCGACTGCGGTATCAGACTGATTGAGTAATGAGCTAGTAGGATTGTTATTGAAAAGGCGTTTTGAAGATGTATTACTTTGCGGTAATAAGCCATCTGCATCAGTTGCAATGGTTTTTCTTTGTAATGGATAACATAAGCCATCTGCAGAACAACCTTGATACATCACTAAATATTGTGAATTAGGTTTAACCTGAATTTGTGTTGTCACATTTTCATAATGAACTTCAGTTTTCCCAAAAGTTGGATCATCTTTGATATGACCTTTGGGAAGACTTAAAGGTACAGCTTTATTGTTAATTGTTACTTTAAACTGATCATGATAGAGGTAATAGTGAGGTGCAACTGTCCATTTCAATTGTGCTTTATTTTCTGAAATTGATTCGGCAGAGAATTGAAAAGCTTGATCTGGTGGGAGAAACTCAGGATTGGCGTGGCTGATTGTACTTAGACTCAACAAAGTAAAACAACATACACTGAGCAATGTTCGCAACTTCATAATTCCATATCTTGATTTCATTTAAAGCCATTATCCATAATTTCAGATAAAGAAGGCATAATTCTAAGTTTTTCTTTGTAAAAATATCGTTAAAAACATTCAACTCCATTTTGCTTAAGTTTTTGAAAAATTTGTTCATCGTCATGATAGAGTCTGTCGAATTGAGTCATTTTCTTAGTTTTTTTACTGGTGTAATTGACATTGTAAAGCACAGCACCTTGATAAACGATTTCATAAGTTCCTGTTTCTTTCTGATTGATTATTTCTTTATAGAAATTGTGAAATTCACTCGGTCTACCTTGTGCTGTATCAACAGCATCATAGTGAGTAAATTTTAGCGAGATTTTTTTCATATAAGGATAATATTTTACTGTTTTGACTTTTGGAAATTCTTCCTCAGAAATAAGCAGAATATTATTGTTTTGACTTTCCTTAAAGCAAAAATATGGGGCAGTTTGCTTTGCATAAACAGACAAAGGGAGAAGACACATTACCGTTGTAAATAGCCTAAGCGATTTCATATATTTTCCCATTCTTGAATATCTTCAAGACGATCTTGTTTGAGTTTATCTAAAAATGTTAAAAAATCTTGTTTGCTTTTTATTGCATTAATTTTCATAAGCATCATTTCTGATTTACAGGATAAATTGTTGTATAAAGATAGGCCATCTCGCACGTTTTTTGCATTCTAACAATTGAAATTAATTTCAACTAGACCCATATAGAAATTAATCAACAGTACAGAACAGACACTTTGTGAAATTTGATTGATGATCAAGCTCACGATAACAAGTCGAAGCTCAACAATAGGATTAGGACATCATATGAATATCGCGGCAAACCCAGTAGTTGAAGCAGATCAAACTATATATTTAAAAGATTATCAAAAACCTTCATATGTTGTAGATTCAATCAATCTCGATATCCAAGTTTATGATGACCATACCAACGTAAACAGCAAATTAGTCATGAAACGTCAAGCAGCTGGAGATATGGTATTGCTTGGACGCGATCTTGAACTTAAATCAATTTCTATTAATGGTAAAAAACTTACTGAAAGTGAATATAGGCTTGATTCTGAGCAGTTGGTGATTGCCAATGCGCCAGATGAATCGATCGTTGAAACATCTGTAGTCATTCATCCTGAAACAAATACACAACTCGAAGGATTATATCTTGCGGGGAGTGATCTATTTGTCACTCAAAATGAGCCAGAAGGTTTCCGTAAAATCACTTTCTACCCTGATCGCCCAGATGTCTTATCCGTGTTCACCACTCGTGTAGAAGCCGATAACAAATACCCTGTGCTTTTGGCAAATGGGAACTTGATTGAAGCTGGTAAAACTGGTGATGAGCGCCACTATACCATTTGGGAAGATCCAACCAAAAAACCAGCTTATTTATTTGCCTGCGTAATTGGTGATTTAGCGGTTTTAAAAGACCGTTATACCACTACAGAAGGTCGTGATGTGGCATTAGAAATTTATGCAGAAGAAAAAGATATCCCAAAATGTCATATTGCGATGGAAGCGTTAAAGCATTCTATGCGTTGGGATGAAGAACACTATGGACGTGCATATGATCTAGACAATTATATGATTGTGGCAACCAGTCAGTTCAATATGGGCGCAATGGAAAATAAAGGCTTAAATATTTTCAATACATCATGTGTGCTTGCTGATGAAGAATATACCACTGATGCAGCAATCATGCGTGTACAGTCTGTGATTGCTCATGAATATTTCCATAACTGGACAGGTAACCGTATTACTTGCCGTGATTGGTTCCAATTGTGTTTAAAAGAAGGCTTAACGGTTTTCCGTGATCAGTCTTTTTCAGAAGATCTACAATCAGCAGCAGTACAACGTATTGACGATGTTGCGGTTCTTAAAGCGCATCAATTCCCAGAAGATGCAGGCCCATTATCGCATCCGCCACGTCCAGATCATTTTGTCGAAATCAACAATTTCTATACTGCGACAGTGTATGAGAAAGGTGCGGAAATTAACCGCATGATGTCAACCTTATTGGGCAAGGAAAAATTCCGTAAGGGAACCGATGAATATTTTCAACGCCATGATGGCCAAGCTGTCACTGTTGAAGATTGGGTTGCTGCTTTAACTGCGGGTTCAGGTGTCGATTTATCTGCATTTTTAATCTGGTATAACCAACCAGGAACGCCAAAGCTTGAAGCGAAAGGTGAATATGATGAGAGTGCTCACACTTATCGTTTGAGTTTTAAACAAAGTTTAAAAACCCATCCTAAATATCCAAATTTAAAAGCTGTACCTATTCCTGTGGCTTTAGCATTGTTTAATGCAGAAACAGGTGAGCAGTACACCTTACATTCTGAGGCTTTATTTGAAAATGGGATAAAAGATGGGGTGTATTTGTTTGATCAAACAGAAGCGACTATTGAATTTACAGGCGTGACCGAAAAGCCTGTAGCATCTTTATTACGGAATTTCTCAGCACCGGTAAATCTTGAATTTAATTATTCAGATGAAGAACTTGCCTTCTTGCTACAATATGAAACCAATGGTTTTAATCAGTGGCAAGCAACACAGACTTTACTTGAGCGTATTTTGCTTAATGGTCATGATGCTCAAATTTATGTAGAGGCAATTAAACAGACCTTACCAAGTGTAATTGAAAAAGATCCACTCTTGGCATCACGCTTATTTGACGTACCAAGTGAAGGTTATTTGGGTAGTCGTATCGACCAAGATTATAATCCTTTGATTGTAAATGAAGCACGTGAAGCTTTGTTGAATCAATTGGCAAAAGTACTGGATGACTTTGTTAAAGAAACATATTTATCACTTGATCCAGATTCACAAAATGAATTTTCACAAGCAATGGGTGTTCGTGCTCTGAAAAATATTATGTTGAGTTTTATGGCACGTCAGGGGGATACCGCAGTATTTGATTTGGCTTATGCACAGTATGAAAATTCTGTGAATATGTCTGAGCGACTTGGCGCACTTAAAGTATTGGTATGGAATGATGCTCCACAAGCAAAAGCAGCCTTAGAGGACTTCTATAAGCGCTTTAAGGATGAAGCATTGTCATTAGATCAATGGTTTATGATTCAAGCAGCGCATCCGAAAGCAACCGCTGAAACGATTCAGTATTTAACTTCACATGCTGATTATGATTTAGGTACACCTAACCGTATTCGTTCAGTAAGTGGTGGTTTAAATGCCAATCCTGTCAATGCATGGAGTTTTGGTGTTCAGTATTTTGTCGATTTGGCGAAGTATTTGGATGAGAAAAATCCAATTGTTGGGTCTCGTTTACTTCAAGTCCTCACCCGCTGGTATACATTAGCTGAGCCACAACGAAGTGAAGTAAAAGCCGCACTTGATGGATTAAAATCTCAAGTGAAATCAAAAAATGTCAGTGAAACCTTAAATAGTATGTTAAGTGTTTAATGGCTTATAATTTTTTGATTTAATTATATTTGTAATGCTATTTCTCTTATTTTTATAGGGGAAATAGCATATTTATAAGTTCTTAAACATTCAGATTTATTATTTATCTATTCCTTAAAAGTCTCATTTAAAGCTTGTTGCACCGCATCTACACGTGACTTACAGGCTTTATATGCAGACATAGATTCTTCAACAATCTTCATTAAATTATCAATATCAGGTTCTTCTTGAGATTCTAATAATTCTGCATTTTTCTTTAGAACGTCATAACCTTCTTTAAATGTTAAATCTTGTTTAGCCATTGCTTAATACCTGTGTCACATTTGCGTTGATCGTGCCATCCAGTAACTCTACTTGGATGCGATCAGTTGAAATTTGTTGAATAGAACGAATGGCTTTACCATCACTACGGACAATAGCATAACCTTTGGCCATGACATGACGTGGATTTTGCAAAAGCGTTTCACGCATGAGTGATTCAACTTGATTGGATGCCAATTTAATCAGTTGCTGTGCCAAATACTGAACAGTACCTTTCATCAAATCTAAGCTTTTATTTGCCTCATTGATCTGCCCTTGAGAAAGCGTTTTAATGACTTTGATGTATTGATCATTTTGGCTTTGGTAAGCAGTGATTTGATGTTGAGATAACAGTTTAATCTTCTGTAGAGAATCTAGCACATCTTGGGTTCGCTCTACGATTAGATTTCGAATCCCTGCAATCACTTTACTCGGTGTATCAAAAGAACGGTTCGCTACTTCATCTAAAATGGTTCTATCTTTTTCATGACCTATACCTACCCAGATTGGAACAGAGCGTTTGCAAAGTAGCGCAGCGAGATTGTAATCATTCAGATAGGCCAGATCATTGACTGCACCTCCACCACGAATAATCACAATAAGATCTGGTGGGGTGTTGAGGTCTTTCGCCCATTGTCGTAATCCATTTGCTAAAGCTTCAGAAATACTTGTAGCCGCAGTGTTGCCCTGAAACGTTGCTGTATGATAGACAAAATGACAAACGCCAGCTTGATCGAGAGCATCTGCATCTTTCTTAAAGTCACCCAAGCCAGCAGCATTTTCAGGAGCAATGACGAGCACATTCTCAATATCAAATGGGGTAGGCAGTAATTTATTTTTATTCAGTAAACCTTCGCTGGTCAGTCTCTCTAAAATTTGTTGATAACGCCGTGCAAGATCACCTAAGGTATAACTTGAATCTATTGCTTCAATATTGACTGAAAAACCATATTGGGGATTAAATACAGCTTTCACTTTAATCAGTACATTGAGATCACGAGAGAGTTCAATGCCACTTTCACGCTCAAACTTTAACACCATTTTGGCAGCAGAGAATTTCCAGATTGTTGCCTTACAACTGGCAATGACTTTATCTGAATCTTCCTCCTTTTCTGCAAGTTCTAAGTAGTAGTGGCCGCCCTTGATGCTTAGATTTCTAATCTCAGCTTTTACCCATATTGGTTCATCAAAAGTTACACGTATAACTTCTTGAACAGTTGCAAGGTATTCGCTTAAGGAAAGCTGTAAGTCAGACATACAAAGGCAATTACGGTAAATTTATCTAAAATAGTATATAACATGGTGGCTCAAGGCGGTGAAGATATATTGATCTTATACATCGGGTATGGCATATTTTTATGATGTTGATGGGCGTTATCGACATCTACTTAAACCAAATTATTTTTTAGTCTTTAAAGTAAAAACACAAGTGAAATCATTAATATTTATTAGCTTTTTTATTGGTATTTTGTACCAGCTATGATTTAGAAAGTAATCATGCGCATTGTATGGGATATGGAGCAGATGTCAGTAACGTTACATCAACAATGAGTGATTATGATCGCTTTAGATATCAGAGTCAGAATGGGATGAGTATGCTTAACAGTAATGCACTCTCACCGAAAATGCGAACCGATTGTTATAAAATTGACCCGAAACAAACCAAATAACTTCAAAGCTCATCAATAGATGGGCTTTAATTTTATGTAAACTAAACTTCTTTTATAGAGCATTCAAAAAATTATAAATTATGAAAAAAATCCTTTTTTTATTTATTTTATGGATATCACAGCTTTGTTATGCAGATCCAATAATGCCAATTTTTGATAAAAAATTAAATATAGAGAAATTCAAAGAACATTTTGATCGTGATCATACTCGGTATCCTGAAAATGATAAATTAATCGCAGAACGAGAAACAGCTTTGGATCAACCTAAATATAAAGTGATTGTGACGAGAATAATATTTGGTAGAGAATATGAGCTTCAAACTTATATCAAAATGATTGGTTATCACGACTGCGAAGCTAGAAAAATTTTCTTATATTCAGGATATTATGATTACAATGCAGATCTTACTGAAACTTATAGAACTGTGACTAAATTTCCACAGGGTAGTAAGTTGATTGAAGATGCTTGTTTAGATAAATAAATTTTAAAATTTCATTTAAAGATAAATTCTCATACATCATAATCAACTAATATATTATTTTAATAACCCATTTCCCCAAAAAGTGGGTAATTTCTAAAAGTATTTTTTGAAAAAAAGTTTATCTAGCGTGAAAGAATCTGGCTTGTTTGTAAAAATAAAAAGTAAAATGAAAATATAAAGCAAATCATGGGTATAAAAAAACCAGCTTATCCAAGTGATCAAATTAAGACCCGGTGGAATTGTATAAATACCAACGGTTACGAGTGCTACAAAGCAAATAAAGAGCAATATAAGGCTGGTTAACTGAGTAAATAATCCTAGGGTTAGCAATAGCCCGAATGCAAATTCAAATAAAGAAACAATGATAGCTGTGACTTCTGGAAAAGGTATACCAGCAGAAACAATCGTTTCCAACATGATTTGTTGATTTTTCTCTACAAATAATTTGTTATAACCCGTTGTTAAGAAAAATAAACCGATTGAAACTCTGGTTAATATTAAGGCGAACTGACTAAATTTTGGCGAATTAAATGGATTTTTAAAGAGAAAACCAAGCATGTGTCTATAATTCTGAAAATTAAAAAATATCTTAATAATCTGAGTAGACTTTTTAAATGTAAGCATTGTTGGTGAGTGTATATAATTTGTCATTTATACAGATTTAAAATTTTGCAAGTCAGTTCGAAATGTTACCTAAGTTTCATAAAATACACATTATGAAGTTCATACTTTGATATGGTATATTTTTTAAGCAAAATTGAGCGAACTATGAAAATCTTTTCAATTTTAAGTTTAGCTATGCTGATCGGTTTAACAGCGTGTCAAAAAAGAGATACAGATACACAAAAGCAAGATCAAACAACAACGCCACATTCAGTGGATAAGGACAGTTAATCCAACGCCCACTGATACAGTGGGCTGATTGATATGATGCATTGGTCGAAATCGAAATCATGTTTATGATAAGACGCTTAAAGCGTTTTTTTATTGTAAAAATAAAGTCTTGTTTGAGATTAGAAAAATATTTTATAGATAGATCTTTGATTCTTTAGGCTCGATTTCACAATTAAAAGATATCGAAAAGTGGGAGGATTATTAAATTATAAAGCAAAGTTTTATTTAGATATTTTATATCTAATTCATGTAATTTTTAGGCTTTCTCTATAAGAATTCATACTAGAGGTATAAGCTATGATAGCCGAGTAATTTTCTGTAATGATATAAAACTGCCTCGTCCTAATCGGCAATGACAGCACTTGTCTGAGCTCAATACATCTTGCTAATTGATTAAAAAATAAATTTAAATATATAAATTAAAAGAAATTCAAGCTTAAAATGTATAGGGTTCTAAATGATTTTTATGATTTGTGTAGATAACAAGTAGTAATTCGCAATTAGTGGTTGGATTGCTCTAAAGCGCTATGTTAGAACTTAACTTCCATATTTATTCGAGATTAAACATGAAAAAATTATTATTAATTTCATCTTTTTTAGCTGTTGTTTTTGTTGCTGGGTGTAATGCAAAAGACAAAGATAAAGCGACATCTCCTGATAATGAGGTAAGTAGCAGCGCAGTTGCTGTTGATACAAATGAGTCAGCTGAAAAAACGGTAAAGTATGAAACAGCTGATAAGAAACAATTTACGCTGAAGACCAGTGATAATTTTGTTACAGCAACATTAACTGATAATGATGGAAATAATTACTCCTTGAAAGAGGTTCCTGCTGGAAGTGGTATGCGTCTTGAGGGGGAAAATGGTGTTTCAATTCATTCTAAAGGCGATGAAGGAACCATTGAACTTGCAAAAGATAAATCTTTTACAGTGAAAGAAGTAAAATAGAGTTGTAACTTCAACAGCCTCACCATCTGGTGGGGTTTTTTATTGTCAATCAATAATGAAATTAATATGGTATGTTCAAGTGATTTGTAGAAAGTAGAGTGCAAACCATAATTTAGAATAGACATCTTTAAAATTCAATTGAAATAAGATATTTAAGCATACTTCCTCATTTATGCACTTGATTAGAACGCACAGATGAAAATAATTAGCGCACTTTTCATTGAAATGCTTAAATTAATGTAATTTTACCGTGGCATGAAATTTGCTGAAGCTCCTTTGCAATATTTTTATTTTTCAATTGTTAAAGGTATTTTTTATGTTTAAGCAGACGGTTCTTTCACTGTTTATTTGCAGTGCTATCAGTACTTCAGCAGTTAATGCTGAAAGTTTTAATGTCCTTAAGCAATTATCCAACAAGCCTGTTCAATTAAAAGACGGTGAATACAAAGGTAATTATTATGTACCATCAACTTTAAACACGATTACTTGGGGTTACTTACCGAATAAAGAAGCAAAGCCAGTGATAACTGTTCCATCGGGAAGTGTTGTGACTTTCGATACAGTTTCACATGAGGGGTTACTTGAAGATCAAGGACGAGATGCAGAAAAATTCTTTAAATCCAAAGGGGTACGGGATGAATATATTTTAGATGAAGCAAAAAATATTACCAAATCTTCGCTAAAACATGATTTTCATAAAGATGGTCCTCATATTGTGACTGGTCCAATAGCAATTCAAGGTGCGCAACCAGGTGATATTTTAAAAGTAGAAGTCATTAAAGTAGAGCCTCGTGTTCCATATGGCGTCATTTCGAATCGTCATGGTAAAGGTGCATTAGTGGGTGAGTATCCTAAAAGACCACAACAAGAAAATGCTTCGGCTGAACATCCTGAGCGATATGGGAATGTTTCAGTATTTACTCCAATAGAAAAAAATGCAAAGGGTGAATATGAGGGGGTATTAAAAACAGAATCGGGTAAATCGATTCGTTTCCCACTGAGCCCTTTCATGGGGATCATGGGAGTCGCGCCGAATACATCAGAACCAGTGCATTCAGTTCCACCCGCGATGTATGGTGGCAATATTGATATAAATGAGTTAGGTGCTGGATCAACTGCATATTACCCAGTACAAGTGCCAGGTGCATTGTTTTATACAGGTGATAGTCATTTTGCCCAAGGTGATGGCGAAGTTGCTTTAACTGCATTAGAAGCCTCAGCAAGAGCAACACTCAAGTTCACTTTATTAAAAACAGGCAAAGATAAAATCCCAGGTAAAGAAATCGTACAGCCATTAGCCGAAAATGCTGAATTTTGGATCACACCCGGATTAGATCAAGATTTAGATGAAGCAATGAAAAAATCTACACGTGAAGCGATCCGTTTTTTAAACCAAGAATATGGTATTGATGAAGCGATTGCTTATGCCTACCTCAGTGCTGCTACTGATTTTGAAGTATCGCAAGTGGTAGATAAGACCAAGGGAATTCATGCCAAAATACGTAAAGCTGACTTTAAAGAGTTTGTTGAAGACCATAAATAAAATTAAAGCTGCTTAATTAAATATCCTTGAAAGTACCGCCGTGATGTAATTTCAAGGATTTATGATTAGATCTAAAATAATATATAATCCATAAAACGATAATTTAAACGTTATGCATTCATTTCCTTCAATTCAATCATTTATGCTTTGAAACTACATTTTATTGTGATTCTGACTCTCAACAGGAAAGGCATGACTTTTGAAACATGATCAATCGGGTTGGTTTAAACTTTGGTCATGTCCATTCAGTACGCAAAATTTAAACATGAATCATACTTTTACTATTTATATCCTCTATCCAGTCATTTAAATCTAAATCATTGGTAAAAGAATGTTCACCATCGATCTTAAAGACTAACAATGAGTCATGAATACTAATAATATTCGCTAAATGCTGGCGAATGATGTTGGCTTCATAAGTTGTATTGATCAGCCAAGTGGTAGGATTTACTCGAATTGAAGCATCATAGTCACAAATGAGCTTATGCATTTCATCAAAATGGTATGCCTGTGATGAATTTAAAATAATCAAATAATTCATATTAACAACCTCCATAAAAGAGATTTAGATAAAATAACTTTTATTATGAAATGTGATAAGTATCACGATTTTTTCAATCTAACATCAAAGTATTTTGATCAGGTGAAAAAATGTCGGACAATCTAAAGCTGATTTTTGATGATGTGTTAAATTTTTTTATTGTATTGTTCAAGAAAATTATTAGTGGATATTCCTTTTGTTACATAATAAATAATCAAAAATTTTAAATACTGGCTAAATTGAAGTATGATTAAGTTTAAAATATTTAAATAATAAGCTCATCAAAAGATGGGCTTTTTTGTCTTACTCTCTCTGTGTTATAAAGTTTGAGGCTTAAAATGCTGGTTAAAATAGAAGATGGTTTTTACCTAAATTCACTGCATATTATCGCGATACATGTTTCTAAAAATATGATTACGCAGAATTTTTCTATAAATATAGAATATACCCCGCACAATCAAAATGCCAATGGCCTATATCATAAAATGTGTCAAACCAAAGCTGAAGCGGATTTATTTTTGCAAAGTCTACATCAACAAATCGCGCAAATATAAATTAAAATTTTTAGTTGTTTTTAGCATTGAAATTAAAAGTAAAAGACTTCATTTTTTAGACTATGTTTGGGTCAAAATTGAAGTTATCGATAATGTGAAAATCACAATGATCGAACATTTTTAAGATCAAAATGTGTAAACTGAAAATTCTTATTTGTTTAATTTCACTATTCACATTATCAGCTTGCCAAAATATGCAAAAAAATAACAAAATCCTTGCTAAGGTGATTGATACTTGAACACTATTTGATAGATAAACATGCACCAAAGAATGTCATTGTTAGAAATAACATTCGTTATCAAGAACAGCTAAAACTCAGTTTAGATCTCTAGCAGTCAAAAGATATTCAACACCTTGATAAAACGTCCAAGCGTGATTTGGATTCATGGTGGTGGTTGGATTTCAGGTGCTAAAGATAATGCTAAAGGATATTTTAAGCTGCTTGCAGCATAAAGTTATAATGTTGTTTTGGTGCGATAGCAATTTGCAGCACAAGCAACTTATCCAACGCAATTGTATCAAATCAATATCGCACTGCAATTTATCCAGCAAAATGCAAAAAAAAACCATATAAATGCAGATCAATTATTTTTAGCAGGGGATTTAGCTGGGATTAATTCAGCCAGTCCTTATGTAGTGCTTCTCACGAGCCCTAATATCTCCATGCAATCTGGATTTATAGCTACGATAGAAGCTTCACAACTTAAGGAATTGATCTTGTAATGTGGGATCTATGATATGAATGCTTTTATCCATACAGCACCAGATGAAATCAAACTGATTGAGTGAGGGTAAATAAGCTTGTCCAAGTTTATATAGCTAATCAAAAAGATAATCCTGAATATTTAAAACTTTGATCACCTCTACAGCTTTTTACCAAAAACTATCCGCCTCTTTTTTATCAGTGGGGGAAAATAAAGATTTTTTGACTGATACGAAATCCATTCCTTTTGTAAAAGCTTTGCAAGAAAAGCAAAATCCTCGTTCAAGCTATTTCCTACCCCGAATCAAAAGAATGGTTGGTCCATGAGTATCGATTTTCTTAGGTAAAAAAGCGAGTCAATAAATATTTAATCAAACTATTATGTTTTTGAAGAAAAATGTTGCTGCAAAATAAACTCAAAAAATAATGATTTAAACGGTATTGTCATAAAAGCATGTTATAAAAAATGAAATTGTAGCGAGAAATGAAAAATGGAAATTAGTGTAAAGCAAATCAACAAGCGAATAGATGAATTTCAAGAATCTAGTAAAAAAGCATCAACTTTAGAAATTGGCTATAAAACTTATGCGAAGTTAATGAATGAAGATAAATTTGCAGATGCACTGAAAAAAGATCCAAATAACACAATAGTCCGCTACTACAAAGATATAAAAATTAAATTGGTCACAGAAAAACATCATTTTGAGGTGAAGTAAGTTTTTTACTGAAAAGAATAATAAAATTATCATTTATTAAAAAATTTACAACTCAAGGAATGAGTGTGAATTTTTTATCATATTGCATGAGAAAAGTAATATATCTTTAGAGCCCTTACTTGATCCAGCAGGGATCACTCTTTGCTTTTAAAAATCTAAATTTATCACATTTAGAATATTGACATCCGCGACCATTGTTAAACACAACTTGTAACACTTTTTTATTAATTCTTCATTTTTTATCCACTTTTTTTGGATGATGTATCTAAATATTTCTTTTTTTTGATTTTTTTACAATGCGGTTAATGCATTAATAATATTATTTATTAAGAAAAACTAATGAGTTTGAATATTTTTTAAACAGCAGGGTGCTACAATAATTATTGTGATATAGGTATCAAAACCTGCATAATAACTGAATAAAAACAAATATGTGAGAATATTTATCATTTATAATAAATCTTTTTAATATCTATTCATGCCGTAAAAGTAGCCAGTTAGACTTATTTTTAAGTGTTTTTTAATTTAATTAGGCTTAATTATCTTACAAATTGTGACAAAATATATTAAAATAAATACTGGTTTATTTTGTGACGAAAAATAATGGAAATTTTAAACTTTATAAAGAGTTTCAACACGGTAAACACGTATTTAATTTTGGCGATAATTGCCTTGTTGTTTATAATTTCATTTTTCTACTTTATTCATCCAACCTGATTAGGTGGGAAATTGAAAAAAAGAGGTGAGTATCATATTGATAACTCACCTTTTTTTATAAAACTAGTTTTTATCAAAGTGATGTTGCTTTTTATTCATAAAATTTAATGGCTGAGATTACAAATAGCTAAAGATTGTATTGTAAATTGAATTTATATAACATACCAACCAACTGGTATCTTTTGATGAATTTATGAATTCTATACTTTTTGCCTATAGTTTATTGGCTATCGCTATCCTCGCTGAAGTAACTGGTTCAACTTTCTTAGTGAAATCCCAAGGCTTCACAAAGTTAGTCCCAAGTTTACTGGTGGTGTTTTTTTATGTGATTTCTTTCTATTTACTTTCTCAAGTGATTAAAACAATTCCATTAGGTATTGCTTATGCAATTTGGGCTGGTGTTGGTATTATTCTCACTGCTTTGGTGGGTTACTTCATTTTCAAACAAAGCTTAGACTTTGCTGCAATTGCAGGTATTGGATTAATTATTTCAGGTGTATTGGTGATTAATTTATTTTCAACATCAGCAGGACATTGATAAAAGCACGAAGCGGGTAAGATTTGAGTATGGATAAAATTGTTGGAAATGCTTATCAACGTAAAAAAGATCCTGAAGGTGTTAAAAAATTAATTTTAGCCAACACGATGAATTTAGTTGCTGAACACGGTGTAAATGGTGTGTCGATTCAAAGTATTGCAACTCATTCAGGTGTAACTAAAGGTGGTATATTTCATCATTTTGCCAATAAACAAGTTTTAATTGAGGCAATGTTGGAAGAGTTAATCCAACAATTGGACCAGCAAGTCAGCCTAGCAATTGAAAAAGATCCAGTCACTTATGGCTGCTTTACTCGCGCATATATTGATGTCACCTTAAGTTCTTCATTTGGAGTCAACACTATATGGAGTGCTTTAAGCATGACATTGATGACAGATAAATCTTACAGTGAGAAGTGGGATCAATGGCTAACACGACGGTTATCTCAACATGCTGAAACTGATTATTCTGTCACATTAAAAATATTACGTTATGCTGCCGATGGGGTATGGTTTGTAGAAAGTCTATCCCCAAAAATACAGGATAATTATGAGAAAATTAAACAGGAATTATTGTCAAGGAGTTATCCTGAATAGTGATTCATTTGCTCAGATTTTTAAGCAAAATCAATATCTACAAACTAAAATAAAAATTCTAAAAAAAACCAAGCCAATTGATTTTGGCTTGGAATGGAAAAATTATTTAAATCATTGCTTTATGGTTTATTCACTCCCTAAAGTCATTAAACTTGCATTTCCGCCTGCAGCCGCAGTATTGATACTGATCGCACGCTCAATGAGTAATGGTGCAAGTGGAACAATTGTATTGGCATCCGTTAAGTGAGTTATGCCGACAATTGCACCTTGACGTTGCGCAATCTGGGTCTGTAATTCTTTTAGCCCCGCACCTTGATGTAAAACTGCATCAAATTCTCCAGCAACAACATCCTTGATCATCGAAAATTTTTGTTGCAATACTTTTGGCATCGCTTGAATCATTTTTAAAGCAATCGCATCATCACTTAAAATACAGACTTGCGTATTGAGAGACAAAATTGCATTAAATTGATTCAGCAAAGCCTGTTCTTGCTCTGCGATTGCCAATATCCGATGACGTGATACAACATGATATTGATTCAATTCACCTGTTGGGCCCGGGAGCTCATATAAGGCAATCGGTGATTGATACTGATGCAAAGTCCATTGTGAATAATGCTGTTTTGCCCAAGTGTGAAATTCTCTTTGAATCTCAGATGGTTTTAGATTGAGCTGTTCAGAGATATTTTTTACAGTACCAAAAGGATGCTTTGGTAGGGCTGTATGCTGCATTAATTTATATAAATAAATCGGACCGCCAGCTTTAGGCCCTGTTCCTGATAAGCCTTCACCACCGAAAGGTTGTACGCCAACAACAGCCCCTACAATATTACGGTTAATATATAAGTTACCCACTTCCGCATGTTCAATGGTAGTTTGAATAGTTTCATCGATACGTGTATGTAAACCCATGGTTAAGCCATATCCTTTTGCATTGATATGTTCTAACAATTGCTTTAATTCACCATATTTATAGGTAATGACATGCAATACAGGTCCAAAAACTTCACGTTTTAAATCATTAAGATTTGGAAGTTCAATCACCGTCGGAACAATAAATGTGCCTGCATTTAAATCAGATGTTGGTGTTTCATAAGCAAGTTGATGTATTGCATAACCCTTGCTACGCATCATTTCGATATGCTTTTCAATATTCTGTTGCGCTTCAGAATCAATCACTGGACCTATATCTGTTTTAAGCAAAATAGGTTGCCCAATGTTGAGCTGTTGCATGGCGCCTTTAAGCATCTTAATTAAGGTTGCTGCATTGTCTTCTTGAACGCACAATACACGCAGGGCAGAACAACGTTGACCAGCACTATCAAATGCTGAGTTTACTGCATCGATTACGACTTGTTCTGTCAGTGCAGAAGAATCTACGATCATCGCATTTTGACCACCTGTTTCAGCAATTAGCGGAATCGGTTGACCTGTTGGACTCAGACGTTGTGCTACGGTTTTTTGTAAAATCTTAGCAACTTCAGTGGAACCTGTGAACATAATGCCTTGAATACGCTCATCTTGGCTGAGTTTTGCTCCAACTTTTTCACCACGACCAGGAAGTAATTGTACAACTGATTTTGGAACTCCTGCTTCCCATAAGATTTGAATTGCTTGTGCTGCAATTAATGGGGTTTGTTCAGCAGGTTTAGCAATTACGGTATTTCCTGCAACAAGTGCTGCCGAAATTTGTCCAGTAAAAATTGCAAGTGGGAAGTTCCAAGGGCTGATGCATAAAATTGTACCCAGTGGGCTGAGTGTCCCATTTTCCTCAATGCTTTGCATTTGTGCTGCATAGTATCTGAGGAAATCAACAGCTTCACGTACTTCAGCAATACCATTACTATAGGTTTTACCACTTTCACGGCATAGTAAAACCATTAGCTCCTGAATACGCGACTCCATAATCGAAGCAGCTTTGAGCAATAACTCTGCACGAAAATCTTGAGATGCATTTTTCCAATTTTCAAAAGCTTGATGAGCGTTATCTAAGGCCAAATCCACTTGTGTTGTTTCTGCTTCGATCACATAACCAACTAGATCTGCATGATCAGCTGGATTACGGATTTCTTGCGAATTTATTTCTGATAAGTCTCGTAAATCAAGCTGATCGACAAGGCTATAACTGTTCCATTGGTGTTTTAAATAGTACTGAACAGTTTGATTTAAATCCTTTAATTTACTGTCATCGGCTAGGTCTAAACCTTGAGAGTTTTGGCGTATGCCTTGATATAAATTATGAGGAAGTGGAATAGCAGGGTGTTTTAGCCCAATTGCATGTTCTTTTTCTGCAGTATGTAAAATCTCTTGAACTGGGTTTTCAATCAAGTCTGCAATTTTAATATTTTTATCAGCAATACGGTTAACAAATGAGGTATTAGCACCATTTTCCAATAAACGTCGAACTAGATAGGCCAATAAGGTTTCGTGATTACCGACAGGCGCATAAATACGACATGGAATCCCTAATTTTTGATCTGAAACCTTGCCTACTACTTGTTCATAGAGTGGTTCACCCATGCCATGTAAGCATTGGAATTCGTATTGACCAAGATAATATTTTTGTGGATCTGCTAACTCATAAATTGTGGCAAGCGTTTGTGCATTATGTGTCGCAAATTGCGGATACACTTGATCAGGTGCAGCCAATAATTTTTTTGCACAAGCAATATAAGACAAATCTGTATGCACTTTACGGGTAAACACTGGATAGTCAGACATACCGTCAATTTGTGCTTTTTTGATTTCACTGTCCCAGTAAGCACCTTTGACCAGACGAATCATTAAACGTTTTTGACTGCGTTTTGCCAGATCAATAATATAATCCACCACATAGAAACAACGCTTTTGATAGGCTTGGATCACAAAGCCAATACCTTTCCAGTTTGCTAGTTGTGGCTCAAAGCATAAACGCTCAAGTAATTCTAAAGACAGCTCTAACCGATCCGCTTCTTCTGCATCAATATTGAGGCCAATATCATAAGTCTTTGCTAAAAGTGCTAAATTTAAAATACGAGGATAAAGTTCATGATGCACACGTTCGGTTTGAGAACGTTGATAACGTGGATGTAAAGCCGAAAGTTTAATAGAAATTCCTGGACCAGTATAAACATCTTTACCTTCAGACGCTTTACCTATGGCATGAATCGCTTGTGTATAGTCTTCGAAATAGCGATCTGCATCGTGTTCAGTCAGTGCAGCTTCACCAAGCATGTCATAAGAATAACGGAAACCTTTGTCTTCAAGGGTTTTGGCATTGTCCAAAGCCTCTTCGATGGTTTCACCAGTAACAAATTGCTCACCCATCATACGCATTGCTGCATCAACTGCTTTACGGATGATGCCTTTACCTGTACGTGCTAAAAGCGAAGTGAGGATCCCAGAAAGGCTAGTCTGTTTAGGTGTTTCCATCAGTTTGCCAGTCAGCATGAGTCCCCATGCAGCAGCATTGACAAACATGAGATTACTTTGGCCTAAATGATCTTTCCAGTTACCTTGATTAATTTTATCGCGAATCAATAAGTCTCGGGTCGCACTATCAGGAATACGCAATAAGGCTTCAGCTAGGCACATCAATGCAATGCCTTCTTGTGAAGACAATGAAAATTCTTGTAGCAGTCCTTGTACAATCCCTGCTTTGCCTGATGAACTTTTACGGTCACGTAAGCTATGCGCTAAATTAAATGCAATGTCATAGATTTTCTGATTCATCTCTTCAGAAATTTGACTGTGCTCAAGTAAGTTTTCAACACATTCCGACTCAGCAAGACGCCATGCATGATTGATTTTTTCTTCAAAATCAGTTTTGTCTTTAAATTCGGTAATGTAATCCAAACTTGGCAGTAGGTTTGCGTTTAAAACTTGAGGTGAATCCATATTCATTGTCAACGTCCTGTGACTAGCAAATATTTTTGTTGAGCAGATGGGTTTATATAATTTATGATTACAGAATATTTAGTGAATAACTCACTATAATTTGAATAATATTTAGAGAATTATTCTATGGAAAGCGCATATTTAAACTTGGATCGTATAGATATTCGAATTTTGGATATTTTGCAAAAAGATGGGAAAATTTCCAATATTAAGCTGGCTGAAAAAGTCAATTTATCGCCTACAGCTGCGCTTGCTCGAGTACAGAAATTGACAGGAGAAGGGTTTATTTTAGGCTATGAAGCAAAACTAAATCCAAAAATGTTAGGCGCTAATTTTGTTGTATTTGTTGAGATTCTTTTAGATAAAACCACACCCAATGCTTTAGATGCGTTTTCAGATGCAATCGTACAATATCCAGAAATTATGGCATGTCATATGATCAGTGGTGGTTTTGATTTTTTGGTAAAGATTCGATGTGCTGATATGGAAGAGTTTCGTCGTATTTCAGGGCAGGTGCTATGGCAATTGCCTGGGGTAAAAGAAACGCGTAGTTATCCAGTAATGGAAGTGATTAAAGACAGCTCACAATTACATTTAAATTTTAAAGCGAAAGTAAAGAAATAGAAAAGGGGCATGAATGCCCCAACTCTAATGATTTATTCAAGCACATGAATTTACATGTTTTTCATTTCACGATTATAAATTTGTTCAGCATTTTCAAAACGATCAATCACATCTTTTTCAGGCGCTTTGTCCATTAAACTAACCACAATGATACTGATGAAAGACAGGATAAAGCCTGGAACGATTTCATATAAACCGGTATGTACCATCGTGTTTTTCCAAACAATTACTGTTGCAGCACCGACAATGATACCGATTATTGCACCATTCAAAGTCATACGTTTCCAGAACACAGACAATAAAATAAGTGGACCAAATGCTGCACCAAAACCAGCCCATGCATAAGCGACTAAACCAAGTACCTTACTTTCTGGGTTAAATGCCAAAATGATAGCCAGTACTGAAATGGCTAAAACCATTAAACGACCGACCCAAACCAACTCATTTTGTGAGGCTTTTTTGCGAAGAAAAGATTTATATAAATCTTCAGTCAAGGTGCTTGAGCATACCAAAAGCTGACAGCTTAATGTACTCATTACAGCAGCTAAAATAGCGGCTAAAACAACACCTGCAACCCATGGATTAAATAAAATTTTGGTCAATTCCATAAACACTGTTTCTGGATTTTTTGCCACAATTGCAGCAGACGGAATGTCCGGATGTGCTTGGAAATAAGCAATACCAACATAACCGACAGCAACAGCACCTGCTAAACATAGAATCATCCACGCCATACCAATACGACGAGCATTGGGAATAGTTTTCACTGAATCTGCTGCCATAAAACGGACTAGAATATGTGGTTGTCCAAAATAGCCTAAGCCCCATGCCATTGATGAAATGATGGCGATAAAACTAACTCCTTGGAACATATTTGCGGCATGGGGGCGTGCGGTTTCAATCAATTGATTGACATGTTGTAAATCACCAACTGCCAAGAAAGTCATAATTGGCGCCAAAAGCAATGCAAAAATCATCAAGCCCGCTTGAAATGTATCCGTCCAACTGATCGCAAGGAAGCCACCGATACACACATAGCTGATGGTTGCAATCGCACTGACCCAAAGAGCAGTGGTGTAGTTCATAGCAAAAATACTTTCAAATAAACGTGCACCTGCCACCATGCCTGAAGCACAGTAAATACCAAAGAAGATTAAAATGACCAGTGCAGAAATGATACGTATCACTTTCTTTTTATCACCAAAACGGCTGGTGAAATAATCTGGTAATGTTAATGCATTATTTTGTATTTCAGTATGGACACGTAAACGGCCTGCGACCAAGTACCAATTGAGCCAAGCACCAATAATAAGCCCGATTGCGATCCATGATTCAGATAATCCAGTCAGGTAAATTGCACCCGGTAGTCCCATGAGTAGCCAACCACTCATATCCGATGCACCCGCTGAAAGTGCGGTGACAAAACTCCCTAAACTTCGACCTCCCAAAATATAATCTGAGAAATCGGTGGTTTTTCTATAGGCATATAAGCCAATACAAACCATTGCAATAATATAAAAGATAAACGTTACAACTGTGGGGTTGAGTGAGTCCATATTTAATTCAGTCCTTGTGGAGTAAATCTCCAAGTTTTATTTTTTATCGCATAAGTTTCACGAGCGAATTCTTTCACACAACTAAAAAATATCGCTGTGATTTTTATAAGGTGATTGTGCAAGATTTATGTATCCGATTGTAACTTTAGATACAAATGCAAATAATCAGCAATTTATATCTAAAAAATTCTACTGGGAGTGTTTAAGTGACTGTGGGATTATACTTTACGTAAAGTTACATTGTTAACATTTAATTGATAGTTCCATAAAATTGTTTATCGAAATGACATCTTTTGCTAGTACAAAAGCAGATGAGAAGGAATATTATTATCACTGCACAACTATAGTGCATAAATACATAATGAGCAGATCACATGGAAACGGTTCAACTTGAAGTTACAAGAATAGAAAAAGATTTGTTAGGAAGTAAAGAAGTTCCTATAAACAGTTATTATGGCATTCACACAATCCGAGCTTTAGAAAATTTTAATATTTCTAAACATACCGTTGGAGAGCAAAACTTTTTTATTCGTGCTTTGGCTCAGGTCAAAAAGGCCTCGGCACAAACTAATTTGCAATTTAATACGATCTCTGAAGAAATCAGTGTAGCAATTCAAAAAGCCAGTGATGAACTGATTGAAAATCCGCAAAATTGGAAAGATGAATTTCCAACAGATGTATACCAAGGTGGCGCGGGTACATCGATTAATATGAATACCAATGAAGTTATTGCCAATATTGCGTTAGAATCTTTAGGTTATGCGAAAGGACGTTATGACATCATCCATCCAAATGACCATGTTAATAAATCTCAATCGACCAATGATGTCTATCCCACAGCATTACGTTTAGCAACTTACTATTCACTGGATTTGTTATTTGAAAAAATCAATAACTTGATTAGTTCACTGACATTGAAATCTGCTGAGTTTCAATATGTGTTAAAAATGGGACGAACACAGTTACAAGATGCTGTCCCAATGACATTAGGGCAAGAGTTTCATGCCTTTGCTACATTACTCAAAGAAGATGTTCGTTTAATTAAAAAAACCCGTGAACTTTTATTAGAAATTAATTTAGGCGCTACTGCGATTGGTACAGGCGTAAATACGCCTCATGGTTATGCTACCCAGGTCAATGAAAATTTAAAAGCCTTAACAGGATTAAACTTAAGTGGTGCAGAAGATTATGTTGAAGCGACCAGTGATTGCGGTGTATTTATTATCCTTTCAAGCACCTTAAAACGTTTGGCTGTAAAACTCTCTAAAATTTGTAATGACTTACGTCTATTAAGTTCTGGCCCAAGAACAGGTTTATGGGAAATTCGCTTACCTGAATTACAAGCTGGTTCATCGATCATGCCAGCGAAAGTCAATCCAGTGATTCCCGAGGTGGTCAATCAAATTGCATTTAAAGTGATTGGTAATGATTTAACCATTACCTTTGCAGCAGAAGCAGGCCAATTACAGTTAAATGTTATGGAACCTGTGATTGCACTTACCATGAATGAGTCAATTGAGTTACTAATCCATGCAATCCAAACCTTGGATGAGAAGTGTATTCAAGGTGTGGTTGCCAATGAAAAAACCTGTTTTGATGCTGTGATGCGTAGTGTCGGAATAATTACCTTACTTGATCCAATTTTAGGTCATGCGAAGTGTGATGAAATTGGGAAGCAATGTATTGCTGAAAATAAAACCATTCAAGAGGTTGTACTTGAACAAGGTTTATTGAGCCAAGAACGTCTAGATGAAATTTTCTCTTTTGAAAATATGATTGCAGAAATTGCAGTACAGCCATATGAAGAAATCGGTAAAGCAGGCTAATTGTTTGAATTACGGCTATTGATCCGTGTAAAAAAGATCTGATAGATACAGCATTTGGGTGCTGTATTTTTATGCATGGTAAAAAAAGTAAAGTTTCTTTATAATTCAACAAAATTTAAAATCACCAACAAAAGTCAATAATCTATGAATAATAAACATTTAATTCTCGCCTTAAGCTTGGTACTTCTTTCTGGATGCGCGAAAAAATCGGAACAAGCTGCTGAAACTTCAGCAGCTGCTCAAGATGCACAAGTCGTTGCTCAGGATGCTGTTCAAGCGGCTGATGCCGCAGAAAAAAGTACTGAGCAAGCTAGTGAAAATTCTGTTGATACTACACCTCTGACTGAACAAAAACCTGAAACTATTTTAAGTACCGATGTCAGCCAAGCAGAAAAAGCACGTCGTATGGTGCGAGAAGCACAGGTTAATTTCACAGCCAAAGATGTGGTGAAAACTGCTTTAGAAATTGATAAGCTCACTTTTCAAGCGGGTGGCTTTATAGAGCAGAAAAATATCAGTTTTGATGTACTCGATGTAAAAACACAAAAAATTGCGGATGGTAAAATCCGAGTTTTTGAAAAAGTTGATCCGCATGCTGAGATCATTGTCAGAGTACCGAGTGATAAAGCTGCGATATATGTCAATCAGTTATTGCCATTGATGTACTTTTTAAATCAACAACAATATTCTGCTAAGCGTTTTGAGTTAAAGCTTTTAGAAGAAAAAATTGGACAAACGCAAAGCGTTCCAAGTGATACCAAACCATCACAGCTGAATGAAATTTCCCGTTTAACCCAACTTGAAGTTCAAGATCGTGTGCGTTTTAGCACGATTAGTATTGCCATTAAGCAACCTGCGATGGTGAGAGAAAGTCTGGATGTTGATGTTGCTGCTGTGGCACGCTTAAACGGTGATAGTTTTTGGAAGCGTGCTTGGGAAGGTGTTCAATATGGCTGGCAATTTATTTTGGATTTATTGGTTATTTTAGTCACCATTTGGCCTCTTTATTTACTGGTATTTATTGGCTTGATTATTTATCGAGTGATTAAACCTGTAATGAATAAATTATTTAATGATTCATCATCGACTAAAGCGCCTAAAGATGTAACAAAAGATCAGATGAATTCTACAGATGAAAATGAATAATTTTGCTTAGTGCTATGCTGTAATTTTTAAAACCAGTGCAATTGCACTGGTTTTTTAATGTGTTGTCAGTTTTTCAAAAAGCTGTTGCATCCCTTCAGTCGCACTCATTTTTAAACATTGATATTGTTGGGGAACACGCTCATAACTGGCTTGTGGATCAATATAATATGCATCACAGTGTTCTGGAATCTCGTGTATCAAACTTGCCACAGGGTAAACGGTTAATGTGGAGCCGATAACAATAAAAATATCAGCATCACGGATTATCTGTACTGCTTCTTCATAAGCAGGAACTGCTTCACCAAACCAAACCACATGGGGGCGAAGTGGATATCCTTCAGGACATTTATGTTGTTCTAGATCCAATTGCCAACCATCTATAGGATAAAACTGAGTTGTGTACTGCGAATTGGGTTTAGAACTTTTAGCAAGGCGAATATTGCCATGTAAATGAATAACTTGTTGGCTTCCAGCACGTTCATGAAGATCATCAATATTTTGAGTAATTACAATGACATCAAAATGTTGTTCGAATTGAGCAATGATATTGTGTGCTTGATTAGGGTGGGCTTGGAGAATATGTTGACGTCGTTCATTATAAAAACGTTGCACCAATGCAGGATTACGCTCCCAAGCTTCAGGTGTAGCCACCTCTTGAATATCATAATTCTCCCATAAGCCATTACTATCTCGGAAAGTGCTGATTCCACTTTCCGCACTCATTCCCGCACCTGAGAAAACTACAATTTTTTTCATAGGATAAACAATTAAAATTTTTAAAATGCTAACATAAATATTGTGAAATATGACTGAAACGTTTTTTATTGGAATTAATTTGTTATAAAATAATAGTCAGTCATACTTCGATCATTTCGAATATTTTTTATAAAAATCAAATGTACTAGAAATAAGTTAAATTGGAACAGCATGGAAACACGTGATATTGTCAATGCCCCTGAAGTAAAAAAGACAATTGTAGAGCGTAGTCAACGCCGGAAAGATGATCCAGAAATTACCCAATGGTTTGAAAAGAAATTCTTTGAATATGTGATTAAACAATTTAATCCAGTTTTTCATGTAAATTCGGTCTCTGCTTGGAAAATTTGTCAACTTCCGCAGCCCATTCCTACATGGTTTTTGAACAAGCTTGAACAACAGCCAGAACATCAGATGTTGTATGTTGATCCTTTACATGAACAGATTTTGGAGCTGGAAAAGCCCATTTTAGAGTTTTTTAATTCGCGTTTAAAAAGCAATTTAAAAGGCAAATTCATGAAAATGACCTATGAGCAAGTGTTAGAAGCTTGGCATAAAGATCATGAAGCAATGAAAAAGCGTTTAGAAAAAGGGCAATGGGACAGCAGTGAGCAGGCAATTGATGAAGTTTTAACTGTAAATACAGGCAAGTTTATTGAAATTACGGCAACAGGAATGTTGTTACGTAAGGAAATGGCATTTGAATCACGTTATATGCAGCACTGTTTAGGGCAGTTTAGCAACCTGATTGAATTGAAAGATGGCTATGGTGAATACTATGTGACGCAAAAAGAGCAGGGGATATTTCGTTATTTTAGCTTAAGGGATTCAAGCAATAAGCCCCATGTAACCATCAGTTTAGAATGGGATGGTGAAGCCTGGTGTATTGAGCAGATTAAGGGTAAGCAGAATCAAGCACCAGTTAAAAAATATGCAGATGATGTATTATTATTTTTAAATCATATTCAACCAAATAATAATCACAATCCTGATTGTTTAAGCATGGGAATCGTCTATCAACCTGAGATAAATGAAGATTTAACCAATCATGTCAATCAAGCCTTATATTTCTATTTTCATGAATTAGATGATCCTTGTAAAATTGAAACGCTGTTGATGAAAAATCATCATCTATTGGAACAATATGATCATCAAACCAATGTGATTCAGCATCTTTTACTGGGACTAAATCGTCCAGAACATATCAGGCACCCATCAGAAAAATATATAGAAGAAATCCTTGCTTATACAAATCAAAAGCAAACTGAGAAAAAATTTGATTTAAAGGTTGAGTTAAGTCAAGCAAAGTCAAAGAAATCGCTGTGGAGCGTGATCTTTAAGCCTTATTTCTGGTTGCTTCAGACTTTATATGGTTTAAGCAAGATTCCATTGCTTGGTTGGATGATTAAAATTATCGTCTATATCATTGCTTTGCCTTGGATGCTGTTAAATTTAAAGCAGGACAATCGTAAGCAATGGATGCTTGCAACTGGTGATCTGATTTATTTTCGTAATCATATTCAATGGTATCAGGTGGATAGCTTAACGTTAGCGCATTTTGAACAGCATCCAGAAATATATAAAAACCATTTAAATCAATTGTTAAATATCAAACAGAAAAAAGCAGGTTCTAAAGAGAAACAGATTCGTTATTTTTTAAATCAATATTTTCAAATCGCTCAATTAGAAAATCTTTATTCAAGTAGTGAATTTGGTACTGCAAGTTATTTAAGAGATATTTTGGTGTTTAGCCATATTCAAAAAATATTTACTATACGGTTATTGGTGCAGTTCTATGAATTACAGGAATATGATGCATGGCAATACATTGTTGCTTCATCGAATATTATTCAAGACTGTTGTTCTAGCTGGCAGGATATGGGCGAGAAATATGTCGCAGGGCGTGAGCTGTATTTGATGTTTAAACATTCAGATTTTGAAAATTATGATCGCTCTGCAAAGCAAGACTTACACTTATATCAATCCATATATCCCAATAATTGGTCACTTTATTCATGGAATATTGATTTATTCTCAACCCATAATAAAAACAAAGTAGCTGAATGATGATTAAATCTGAATATACCCATGAAGTATTTCGTAAAGATATCCATTGTCCGCAAGGTTTATTGGAAAGTAAAAACTATGCAGAATTGGAAGATTTTTTCAATGTGTTATGGCAAAGTCGAAGTCATAAATCGCCGCAGCTTTGGGAAAATGAATGGTTTGATCAGCCCAAACAAATGTTTAAGGATATATTCTTAAATCATGGCGTAACTGCATTAAAACATATCAATGAATGGCATTTGGCTTTTCCAGAAAGTTTTTTTCCTTATATTGTTCGTGTGCGTTATTGGGCTTTTTGGGCAGCGGAATATCGTGGGCAAGAATGGTCAAGCAATGTTACAGATGAAATGTGGGATTGTGCAAGAGAGGCGCAAAAGCAGTTGTATGCTTCCGCAATGCAAGCTTTTGCATTTAGTTCGGATACATGGACAATTGCGCTGCATCTATTAAATTCGGCAGTTCACTTGGATGAACCCGAGTGGTTTTCTGAGTGGATGCTTAGGCGTCGATATCCTTCAAATTTAGTGCATAAAATAAATGCTTCAGCCCAAGCAATGGCGCAGAAAAGTGGCTTAAGTCAAGATTTAAAAATTGATCTACCCCAAGATGTACCTCAACTTTTACTAAAATATCTAAATTTGAAAGAAGAAATTGATTTACCTCAAGCTGATGCCGCTTTTTGGTTAAAAATATTTATTGAAGAATCAGGTTTTGGCTTGCTTGCGGTAAGAGATTATTGTTGGTATCTATTGCCAAGATGGGGACACGATCATCAGGCCATTATTGATTTTGCTCAGTCGGATTGGTGTCAACATTTTAGTGAAATCGAAAAAAGTGAATTAAATTATATCGTATGGTTTGATACGCTTGATACAAGTTTTGATAAAGATCAAACACTTGAAATAAAAAAATATATCCAAAAAGCCCAAGCAATATTAAAACGCCCCTTAACCGAACGTAATCGAGCAGTTATCTATTTAAAATTGGCGTATTTTTATTATCTGTTAGATGAAAATGATCCAAGAATTTTATCTTGTTATCAAAACGCCGCAGATTATCCTGTATTTGATGAGTATGATCTTGATCGTGCAATTTATTTTTGGCGACATAATGCTCAAGATTCAGATTTTCTAGGCCGAATCGCGTTGTCCAATCGAAAGCGTCTTGCGAGTGCTGCTGTTCTTTATGGTTTTCTATGTCAACATGGTTGGTCTAGTGTTGAAAAAAATCCATTGGTTGCTCAATCTTGGTATGAACAGGCAAAATTATTGGAAGCACCCAAAGCTTATCCTGAAGGGCGTTACTGTTGTTTTTTTCGTGTCGCAAACAACTTTGATGATGATCACGGATATATTTTTATTATAGATTTATTACATCAAGGTGCAGATTTAGGCTTTGTGTATTGTTGCTTTAGTGCTGGTTATATTCACTCTTTGGCTGAACATGCCTTATATGATGTGAAACAAGAACTGTATTATGCAAAAAAAGCAGCAGATCAAGGTCATTATATTGCCATGTATAATATGGGTATACATTATCTAAATTTAAGTATGGATGAAAATCAATCTCAACCTAAAGAATATTTAAAAAAGAGTTTAGGGTATTTTGAACAGAGCCGATTAGGTTTAGAAAAGTCGCAACAAGACCATCGTTATATTAATTCTGATTTGCTGAATGATTTAATTGATATTTATGTCACCCGCTTATTTAATTTTAGCTATTATCCTGAAATTGCAGAGCAAATGATTGCAGTTTTAAAAACAAAAGCACATAAACGCCATATTGCTGCAATGTGTGCGATCGCAAGACTGCATTTTGACCCTAAAAATCGACCTCATTATTATGACTATGTTGAAGCAGTTACATGGTGTCAGGCGGCTTATTTACAAGCTCCAGAGCAGGAGCTTGTAAAAGAAGTTTTATATGAAATTATGGGAAAAACCAAGCGCAGTATCAAAAAGTATAATCAAACAATTGCCAGTATCGCCGCTTCAGACATACCTGGGCGTCAAGATGTTTTAATTTAGTTGGTTTCTGAGGAGTGAAATATGAAGCTAAAATATTTTAAAATTGAATATTAAGTCCATAATATAGAACATAATGCTTTTGACCTTAAGATCATGACTTTAAAAAAGAATGAAAGGCTTCTAATTTCATGATTTATTTTTAAATTATTCAATAAATTTAATTTGATTAATAAAATAAAAGGACTCATCAGCACTTGGACCCATGACTCGATCTGCATTCTTTTCAAATTGAATATCTGCTTGGATTTTTTTTTCAATATATTCCTTTTTTAAAATTTGTCCGCTTGTTTCTTCATCATGGTCAAACCATTGCCCGCACTTTTGATTGCAATATGCATAAATAGTTTTACCTTGGATGTTTTTCAACAGTAAACCATTATCATCAATTCCACCACCATTGACCAATATATAGTTTTGAGTTTGAGCATTGGCAAAATGACTATACGAAATACAGATAAGAATAAGCAATATCTTTTTCATCTTTTCCTCAAGGTTTAATACGACTTTATTGTATATACGAGGATATTTTACAATAAAAGGCGTGTATTAAAAGAAAAGGTCTGTAAAACAGACCTTAAAATGCAGAGGCTAATGATCATGGTGTAAATATTTCGGCTGTTTAGGTAATTGCATGCTACAGAACAGACAAATAATCAGCATGACAATCACATAAACAAAAAAGCTATTTTCATGACCGAGGTCTTTTAACTTTAATGCAACTGCAGGGGCAGAACCACCAAAGATTGCATTACCGACTGCATAAGCAAAACCAACCCCAAGGGCTCGAATATGTGGTGGAAACATTTCTGCTTTAACTAAACCACTGATAGAGGTATAGAAACTGAGCAACATCATTAAGAAGATCAGTAACAAAGTCACAATAAACGCTGAACCACTAAAATATGGCATCGCAATGACCATTACAGGGTAGATAAAAATAGCACAGCTGGTACTGAAGAGCATCATTGAAGCACGACGACCAATTCGATCTGCCAGCATTCCGAACAAAGGTTGCGCACACATAAATACAAATAGGGCAATGGTCATCATATAGCCGACGGTTTTGTCTGCAAATCCAAGGCTGGTGATATAGGTTTTTGAATATACGGTGATGATGTAAAAACATAAAGAACCCGCTGAGGTATAACCAACCACCAGCAGAAAGGTATTCCAGTTCTTGCTGAGTAATTCTTTTAAACTGCCTGAACCCTCTTTCGCACTATCATTTTCAGATAAAGTTTCTTTTAAATGTCGTCGTGCAAAGAATGAAAGAATGGCAACAACACCACCAATAATAAATGGAATACGCCAGCCTCCATCCATTAACTGTTCTTTGGACATGAGTGCCAACATGATTACACCCAAAAGACTTGCTAAAAGTTGTCCGCCAGACAACGTCACATACTGAAAAGAGGAATAAAAACCACGTTGACCTTTTAATGCAACTTCACTCATATAGGTTGCAACAGTACCATACTCACCACCTACTGAAAGTCCTTGTAGAAGTCGTACAGCCAATAATAGAAATGGTGCTGCCATACCGACTTGATCATAAGTAGGGAGTGCTGCAAATAAAAATGAACTGATTGCCATTAAGGTAATAGAAATGATCATGGATTTTTTACGTCCATAGGTATCGCCAATCCAGCCAAAGAGCCAACTGCCTATGGGCCGCATGAAAAAACTAGCAGCAAAGACACCCCACACATAAATTGCTTTTGTAGAGTCATCCATATCTGGAGCGGTTAATGCGTGGGTGAAATAGGTTGCGAATGCTGCATAAATATAGAAATCAAACCATTCCACCAAGTTACCAGAAGCAGCCCCAACGATAGCCATGACACGATTACGTTTTTCATGTGGCTGATATATATGTGTTTCAGTCATAAAATATCCTTATTATGCTGCTGCGATTTTTATGCTTTAAAATGTGAAAAATTAATTTTTTTGCATTTCAAACCATTTAGATTTTGCATTTCGATTTTAAAATTAAACGATTATACAAATACGGTATTGGTACAAAAAATACACAGCTTTATACAGCTATATCTATAAATTAATGCAAGAATGTTCTTGTTTTAATTTGCATAATATGAGAATTTATTGATTAATTGCATATTGTGAAAATGAAAAAAATAAATAATTATCAGAAAAGATTAATAGATAAATCTAGTGACTATTTAAATTAAATAGTTTTGGATGGGAAGTATATAAAAATATCACACAATAAGATCAGCTTTTTTTGAAAGGAAATAATGGATCGAACTTTTGTTTTATTAAATTTATATAAAAATAATTTTAAATTATATTATAGCATTTATGCAAAAGTTGAATTTCATAATATGTACTCTAAATTATAAAATATTATAAAAAAATCAATAAATTGAAATTCACATGAAAAGTCTCCTATGGTAGACAAAATATTATTTTTTATTATAAAGTAATATACAACTTAAAAAAACTACACAATAGATTATGTTGAATAATATTTATTTTGCTTTAGAAAAATTGGGGCTAACAGCACAGAATCGAACGATCCATGTTCTATTTTCAAATTCATCTTTAAATGATCAAGTGTTCCTGCAACGTATTGATGGGACACATGCACTTAACTTAGGCATTAACCTACAATTAACTTGTCTATCTACATCAGCAAGCATTGCTCTAAAAAGCTTTGTTGGTAGTCAAGTGGCCGTGGATATTGTTAATGACAAATCTGAGCTGAATCGAATTTCAGGGATCGTAACCAAAGCCGATGTAGGTGCCAGTGACGGTTCTCTTACAATTTATCGCCTTACAGTAGAAGACCCCACAGCGCTTTGGAAATATCGCAGAAACTCCAGAGTGTTTGTGAATAAATCTGTTGTTCAAGTTGTGGAGGTTCTATTTCAAGAATGGCGAGAGCGAAGTCCATTGTTTGCCTCAAGCCTGACTTTGGATAAAACTGGTTTAACTAAAGACTATGATGTCCGACCATTCATCATGCAGAGCAATGAGCTCGATTTTGACTTCATTCAACGGTTGTTGGCTTCTGAAGGGATAAGCATCTTAGTCGATGAAGCGCAGCATAAAGTTTCTAGTTCTTCAGAGCAGATTCAACCACAGATACTACGTCTAATCGATCATAATGCACAATACAAAGCACTAGATCGCCGTAGTATCCGTTTTCACCGTAGCAGTGCTGTAGAAAGACAAGATAGCATAACGGCATTTACTGGTTTACGTTCTATTCAGCCTACGGCTGTACATGTACAAAGATGGCAAGCGGATGCTTTAGAACAAGAAGAAGGTGCAGGTTCAGTTCTTAGCAAGCATAAGCATTCAGCCAATCAGAATGTGGCAAGTTTAGCTTTAGAACAGGCATTTCATGTCAGTCCTGCATGGATACAGGACTTAAAAGGTGAAGATGGTGTAACCAAATCTGGTCATGTCCAAATTGAAAAGCTCAATGAAAACTTGAGTAAATATTTCGATCTACAAGCCAAAAAATTTATTGCTATTTCTACAGTAAGAGATGCATATGTGGGGTATTGGTTTGAATTTAATGAACATCCTGAAATAGATCAGCATTCAGGTGCAGACAAAGAGTTTTTGATCACCTCAAAGACATTCTATAATCAGAACAACTTGCCTAAAGACCTGAATGATCAAGTGACAGCATTACTTAAACAAAGTCATTGGCAATTGAACAATATCATCACCAATAACAAAGATGAACGTCAAGCCAATCAGCTTGTATTGCAACGTCGAAACATCGACGTCGTTCCTGAATATAACCTACTGCAACAACGACCTATAACACATCCACAACGAGCAAAAGTTGTCGGGATGGATGGGGAGGAAATTCATGTCGATGAATGGGGACGTATCAAAGTACGCTTCTTGTTCACTCGAAATGAAGACCACACCCATGATGGTGGTGCAGGTTCAAATGACAATGATACAGATTCGGCTTGGGTCGATGTACTGACGCCTTGGGCAGGAGAAGGCTATGGGGCACTATTTTTACCGAGGGTTGGAGAGATCGTCATGATCTCTTTCAGTAATGGTGACATTGACAGACCCTTTGTGGTGGGACGAATTCATGAAGGGTGTCGTTATCCGACTAAGTTTGATGACAAAGGCAAGTTGCCTGACACAAAAAAATTAGCAGGGATTAAAACTAAGGAATATCAGGGCAGTGGCTACAATCAACTTCGCTTTGATGATACGACCAACCAAATAAGCAGTCAATTACAGAGTAGTCATGCGACAAGCCAACTCAACTTGGGTAATCTCAGCCACCCAAAAGAAACCGAGACCAGTGAAGGGCGAGGAGAAGGTTTTGAGTTAAGAACTGACCAATGGGGTGCGGTGCGTGCAGGGCGAGGTTTATTGCTATCAACCTATCAACAAGTGCAGGCCAAAGGTAATCATCTTGATGCAGAGCCTGCCAAGAAACAACTTGAAGGCAGTCAAATCAGAATTAAAGCACTCAGTGATATTGCCAAGAACCAAAAGACCGATGAAATAGAGTCAGTTGAGCAACTAAAAGTATTTGCTAAACAGATCCAACAAGAAATTGCCAAATTTAATCAAGCCGTGCTTTTACTCAGTTCACAAGATGGGATTGCTTTAAGCACTCCTGAAAATATCCATTTATCTGCGGATGCTCAAATTAATCAAATTGCTGGTGATAGTATTAACTTTAGCTCGCAAAAAAACTTGATTGTGCATGCAAAAAATAAAATAAGTTTATTTTCAGTGATGGATGGCATCAACTTTATCGCAGCACAGGGTAAATTTAATATTCATGCGCAGGCGAATGCTTTGGAACTATTTGCCAAACTCGGGATCACGATATCTTCGACAGAAGACAAAATTGAAATCAATAGCCCGAAAGAAGTTCAGATTACGGGGAAATCCTCAAGGATTACCTTGAACAGTACAGGAATTCTATGCGAAACAGATCGTTTATTTGAAGTAAAGTCTGGGCAACAGAAGTTTCAGGGAGGACAGAAAGTTAAAACTGAAATTCCATTACTCCCAATCATGAATGAAATTAAATCTTTTACGAATAAATGGGATTTTTATAACTTATTTTATGAAAATAAATTTTCAGAAGTTAAATATAAGTTAATCAATACTAAGAATAGTACCTACATTTCAGGAAATTTAGATGCACATGGTCGGACTCAACGTGTAGATACAGTTGAAAATCAAGATTATGAAATTCTCATAGGAGCAAATGAAGCATGGACTGTATCTATTGATGATGGCAATGAAAATAATGATTTTGAATATCACTGTAACTGTGAGGCACATGATCAAGAGATATAATTATGGATTGTTTAGCAAATATTCGGTTTTTAGATGCGCTAGATCAACCTATTAATGGTTTAGTTCATCAACTTTGGGTTGGCACATTACTTATATCAGATTTTGTAACTTCTACGAACGGTGAATCAGTATGGATCAAACGTCCAATAGGTACAATCATAGATATTCGAGTAAGAAATATAACTTCAGGAAAATATGAGTCAAAAGTAAAAATACACTTAATTGGAGAAAAAACTACTTTTATTATACGTAGCCCAAAAGTACTGCTAAAAGGTTTAAATCTTTCTGCTAAAGATGTCGCTACTGGGACATATATAAGATCAACCTATATTGTTGACGAAGGAGACTATTTATCTCGAATTGCAGTGGATAATAATACAACGACAGCTGAATTACTCAGGATTAATAGTCTAAAAAATGATACTGATATTCATCCGGGGCAAGTATTAAAGCTTCCAATTAAACAAACAAATTTAACGTCTTCGTCAGAAAATAAACCAAAACCACAAGAACCAAAGCCAAATCAGCAAGAAAAAACGAAGATTATCGTTGTTCAGCAAACAGATACGTTACCTTTGATCGCCAAACTAACAGGAAATACAGTTGATGAAATAAAAAAATTAAGTGGTCTAAGTAGTGATCGCTTGAGCCCTAATCAAAAGTTAAGAGTTTATGAGCGTCAAGTAAAATTAACTACAGTGAAGAAAAATGATGAGAAAAAGCCTGTAACCCCAAAAGTGAAACAAGACGCATCAAAAAACAAAGAGTCAACACCTGTTGCGACAGTGGTATCGCCTGAGTCAGTTAATGCAAATGGTCTGCGGCCTGAAGCATGTGGTGGAGAAAAGCATTATAAGAGAACTCTAGCTCGAATAGCTGAACTACACTCTGTTTATCAACCTATTGTTATTAAATTAATTAATATGGCTTACGAACAACTTGGTATTACGTGGGTTATTACTGATGGTTATAGAAGTCCTGCTGCTCAAGGTAAATTATCTGGTGGGGTGACTAATGCAGGACCATTGCAAAGCTATCACCAATATGGCTTAGCTATAGATATAGTATCTGTAAGAGATGGTAAAATTACATATCTTACTAGTGACTCTCAATCTGTAGAAGATAGTAAAAAACTCGGTCCAATAGGAGAAAGTTTGGGCTTAGTATGGGGTGGCATATTTAAAAAGAATGGAAAACTTAAACCAGACTATCCTCATTTCGAATTACATCCTAATGGTAAAACTTGGCGTATTTTAAAGCCACAGCTTTTGCAATTAGGTGTAAGCAATTATAAAAAATTAACTTTTTAAAAGGATGACTTTGATATGATTTTAAGAATTTTCGTAGCCTTAGTATTTTTTATAACTACAAATATCAAAGCAAAGGAAAATTTACTTACAGGTGAAGAAATCAGTAAAAAGTATAAAGTGTTACAATCATTAAGTATTCCAGCAAATTATGATAACGACATGGTATTAACTATGTATGCACATATTTATAAAATTGATGCTGCGCAATGTGTAATTGTGTCAAGGTTAGATAATGAGTCTAATTTTGGAGGATATGAAAGTATAGTTTATTTTAAAAAAGGGAAAATGTTGAGAAGTTCACAACAAGAATTTGCTTCTATTTTTTTAGATGATGATGCTAAGATTAAATCAGATCAAATAAAATACGGAGATTATTTAAGTGGAAAAGAGGTACAAATAAGTTTAAAAGAAGATTTTATTAAATATAGGGAAAATTTTAATAAAAAAACTGCAGCAGTATGTTGATTTTAAGAATTTAAATTTTTAATTTATACTGACTTATTATGGGTTTTTATAGCGGTTGAGGTGAGGACTTGAGTAAAATAATTGTCTCTATAGTATTGTTATCTTATTCAATTCTGGTATTTGTTAATGATATGTTATTTATTTTAACCAAAACTTATTTAATTAATGATGATAAAATTTATTTTGATAAATTTATTAAAATTAATGGGTTATAGTTTTTAAATATAATCACAAGTTAACAAAAAGTTATATTAGATTGTCTCGAATTTTATAAAATTTGGGTTTTATATTTGTTAATGGAATTTTGAAAATTAATTTATTGAAAAAATCAATCGATGAGGTTTTTTAGAAGCTAATTTTTAAAATAGGTAGTTTAAAAATATTATATTTTAGTAAGGCGTATTTAATGAGGTTTTTGTTTTTAATAGCTTTTTATCTTTAGTACCGTACTGTGAAAACCAAAACTGATATTAAATGTACTGGATACGAGATTGTTAATAGATATAAATTATTACAAAGGTTTGTTGCAGATTATGACGTTGATAATTGAGGTCCTATATTAGATAATAAAGTAAGTATTTACAATGTTAATAAGAATCAATGTGTAATGGCTTTGTTGCACAAAGGTGTTGGTAAGGTCTGATTCAGTAATATAATTTCCGAATGAATAAGTCTGCACCTAAAACCTATCGTACAACGAATTGGTCTTCTTACAACCAAGCTTTGGTGAATCGAGGGAATCTCTCGAACTGGTTTGATCCTACTACCCAATGGTATGCGCCATTAAAAAGCAAACAAGGATGAAATCAAACCTACTCCGATACAGTAATTCAATGCTGTTTGATGATCAAATTTCTATTTCGTTTAACTTTACGAATGGCCTTGGGATTTATTTAAAACCTCATTCAAAGTTGTGGTTTAGATTGGGCTGCATCAGATTACTCAACTCTTTGCAGAAGACAAAAGCATAGTGATTTGCGATTGGCTATCAAAAAAGCAGTAATGGATTACATCTACTTGTGGATTCTACTGGTTTAAAGTTTTTAGGTGAAGGTGAATGGAAAAGGAAGAAATACCAACCCGATTATCGTCGCCAATGGCGTAAATTACACATAGAGTTAGATGCCAAAATCCTGCAAAGACGTGCAGTTCAGCTCACAACGAACAATCTCAGTGATTCACAGGTACTCGGTGATTTACTTCATCAAATTCCACAAGAAGAACAAATAGACTCAGTCTATGCCGATGGTGCTTATGACACTAAGATTTGCCGTCAATTGATTGCATCTAGAAAAGCTCATGTCGTTATTCCACCAAGAAAGAATGCGAAGCTGTGGAAAGATATAAAAACTCATTCACTAGAAAGAAATGAACGATTAAGAACGATTAAGCATTTGGGCAGGACGATATGGAAAAATTGGATAGGCTATCATCGAAGAAGTTTAGTGGAAACTAAGATGCACTGTATCAAACTATTAGGAGATAAACTGACTGCTGGGAACTTCCAAAGCCAAGTGAATGAGATTCACGCACGCGTAGCAGTGCTCAATAAATTTATTAAATTAGGTCGTCCATATACTAGAGTTGTGACTTAAATTTATGTCACTTAGGAAAACTCTAACTTTCAAGACTTTGTGCAACAAAGTCCTAAAAAACCAGAGATTAAAAATGATTGTGCGAAAGTATATTTGCAGTTGAGAGACAAAAAACCCAATCCAAGCAGTTTTTATACATTTAGTCCGAAAGAAGCCTATTTACTTGAACAATTTAGCGTTTTGCATTTTTTTGAAATTGTACGTAACAATCATCGTCAATTTTTAGATGGTTTAGAAGAATTATTTGAAATATATATGCATAATCTTCCTTATAACTTAAGAGATTTTCCTTTACCTGAACGGGCAGATATTAATTGGGGCGGTACAGTTTTACCAAATTTTAGGTCCACGATGGATCGCATAGATTATGCTTATGCAAAAATAAAATCAGGAGATTTTACTTATCTTAATTATGTTGGTGAAATTAGTTCTGATCAGAAAGGTATAAGCGAGTTTTCCCCTCATTGGATGGATGATTTACCCTATGATAAAGTTAAAAAATGTTGGGATTATCATTCAATAGCAACAAGTTATGCTTCAGTTATAGGACAAACATATCCAACCTATTGGGATATGGATACGCTTATTTATGATTTTAAAAAAATCGATATATTTAATAATATTATCCTTGATTTGCCAAACAGTTATCCAATTTATCGTATAAATCCAGAAATAATGGTTAAGTCTAATGAAAAGTTAGAAAAAACAGGCATCTATTTGTGTGAAGAAATAGGGGATCGGATCGAATTTATGGCAGCAAGCGAAGAAGAAGATAATGGTGTAGCAAGCGTTCTTGCTGTTGGGCACGATCCAGACACATATGAAACATTGTATGCTGAAGCGAATTGGATATTAATTGAAAGAATTGCAGATGATGGTGGTTCTGCAGAAATGATCCAAACTGACAGTTTAAAAGGCTTTGCAGAACAAAGTTGCCCAAGATCAGGATATTGGTGGAGTCCAGCAAACAAATCTCAATCTCGTTATTTTGAACAAGGAGAAATTTTTCCAAAAATTGAAAATAGTGATTGGGGTGAAACGATTTGGTATTTAGAAATCACTAATAAACTACAGTGAAATATTTAAAGATTAAACTGCAAGAAATGGCGCTTTCATAAAGCGAAACTTGGTTATATTCCAGAACGCGTTATTACATAAAAATCCCATCGAACTGCATGGGATTTTATACTGATTATTAAGTGAATATATTGGTTTATTGACTTTGCGGCGAATCTTGTATTGGAGTAGGAATGGCAGCCTTTGATTGTTGTCGAGTTAAAATCAAGTGTGCGATCATGCCAATACAAATTCCCCAGAAAACCGAACTAAATCCTAAAAAATGCATACCTGATACAGTGGCAAGAAAAGTAATGATGGCAGCATCTCGTTGTGTTTCATCTTTCATTGCAATACCAAGATTGGTGGTAATTGCTCCGAGTAAGGCCAATCCAGCAAGTGCCGCAATCAACTCTTTGGGAAGTATGCTAAATAGCATCACCAAACTGCCTGCAAATAATCCCCCTAAAATATAGAAGATGCCATTGGCAATACCTGCGATATAGCGTTTTTCTTTCAGTTCATGCGAATCTTTACCCGTGCAAAGTGCAGCAGTAATCGCTGCTAACACAATCGTGATTCCACCAGTAAAAGCCACAGCAATAGAGGTGATACTGGCTATGCTTAAAATCGGTTTAGCAGGTGTTTCGTAATGATTCAGTTTGAGAATTGCCATACCCGGCAAGAACTGACCCGTTAAACTGACAATTGTAAGTGGAATTGCAAGGTTTAATGTAGAAGACCAGGTCCACTCTGGGCTGATCAGAACAGGAACTGCCAATGAAAAATCCATTGGTACTGGATTGATTTTTCCAAAGATAAAACTGAGCGCAATACCTGAAAATAATACCCAAATTATGGCATAGCGAGGTGAAAAGCGTTTTGCCAGTAAAAAACAGATCAGCATACCAAAAACCACATAGGGCATTGTGTCAGTAGCTTTAAACAGACCTAAACCAAACTGGAACAAAATTCCAGCCATCATTCCCGCTGCCAGCCCTTGTGGTATCCATTTTAAAAGTTTGTCAAAAGAACCAGTAATCCCAATGATAAAAATAATGATTGCAGAAGTAATATAGGCTGCAACAACTTCATTGAGGGAAATATGCGGAAATAAAGCCACCAAGAGCGCCGTTCCCGGTGCTGACCATGCGGTAATAATCGGCGTTTTAAATTTAATGGATAAAATGATTCCAGTGATTGCCGCGCCAATAGAGCTCCCCCAGATCCATGATGCCATCATGGTTGAGGAAACATTGGCTTGTTGAGCGGCCTGAAAAAAAATGATCATTGGCCCTGCATAAGAAATCAGTACAGCTAAAAATCCTGCAACTGTCGCTGACAAAGACCAATCTTGTTTTAACGTTTTGAACAGGGATGCCATTGGGCAAAGCCTCCATGCATTGAATTTCAATGATCCTGCTATATAAAAAAGACCAGCTTTAACCCTGATCGCCACCACCTACAGGAACGATTGAACCTGTCATATAAGAGGATTCATCAGACGCAAGAAATAATATTGCATTGACCTGTTCCTGAATCGAACCATAACGGCCCATAAAAGTACGATCAATGGTTTGATCTACCACATCTTGCATCCATTGTTTTTCATTTTCGGTCAATGCCGTAGTATTGCGTAGGACTTTACGTGGAGGTGCTTCTGTACCACCAGTCGCAACAGCATTAACCCGGATACCATCTTTGGCATGTTCAAATGCAAGTGCTGTGGTTAGACCATTTACACCACCTTTTGAGGCTGAATAGGGCACTCGATGAATACCGCATGTTGCAATAGAGGATACATTAACAATGGTACCTTTTTGATTTTTGATCATTTCGGGCATGACTGCTCGACAACACCATAGAGTTGGAAATAGCGAGCGATGCACTTCTTTGATAATTTCCTCTTCAGAAAACTCTTGAAACGGTTTCATCCAAATTGCACCACCGACATTGTTAATCAGAATGTCAACACGGTTATAGCTTTCAATAGCTTTAGCAACGACAGCTTGAGCACCCGCTAAAGTTTCCAAATCTGCATGGACGGTGATTGCATCACCGCCATTTTTGCTAATTTCAACAAGCACGTCTTCGACATATTCTGAACGATCGGCCATAACCACATGCGCACCTTCCGCTGCCACTTGTAAGGCGACACCACGTCCAATACCTTGTGCTGCACCAGTAACAATGACAACTTTATTTTTGAATCTTAGGCGATCTGACATTCTTCTCAGCTCCTGAACAGTACGATTTTAGTTTGCAGAGAATTTCTCAAATAAGAAGTTTGCAGGTTTAATCCCTTCAGTATCCAACCAGCCTCGAACAGCTTCAACCATAGGTACAGGACCACATAAATAAACATCGACGTCACCGCCATTTAACCAGTCATTGTCAATATGACCTGTCACATAACCTTTGCGTTCATGTGTTGATTCAGCATGTGCAACGACTGTACGGTATTCAAACCATGGCAGTTTATTTTGCAGTTCATTGAGCTTTTCAAGTGCCACAAGGTCAAAGTCATTGGTTACTCCAAATACTAAGCGTACAGGGTGTTGTGAGCCTTTGTCTTCAAGCACTTGTAACATCGACATAAACGGTGCAATACCTGTCCCGCCTGCCAACATAACGACAGGACGAACTACATTACGAAGGTAAAAACTTCCAAATGGACCAGTAAAGGTCATTTTGTCACCCGCTTTGGCATTGGCACTTAAAAAGTCACTCATCTTTCCATTTGGAACATTACGTACCACAAAGCCTGTTAAGCGATTTCCGGGTTTAGAACTGAAGGAATAAGAACGCGTTTCAGTAGTTTGTGGAATTGCCACATTGACATACTGACCTGCAAGAAAATGAATATCGGGCTGACCTTCATCTAATTGAATATCGAAAGTGATGGTGGAATCAGAGAGTTTTTCCACACGAGATAATGTGCCTTGAAATGCATGAATTTCGGTTTTGCATACTTCAGATGAAGCTTGAATCTGGAATACTGCGTCAGAAGAAGGTCTGCATTGGCAGGCCAAGATATAGCCTTGTTCAGCCTCTTCTGGTGTTAAAGCATCTTCAATATAACTTTCTTCAGGCATGTCAAACGAACCCGATTCACAAAAAGCACGACATGTACCGCAAGCACCATCACGGCAATCTAAAGGAATATTGATTTTCTGGCGATATGCTGCATCAGATAAAGTTTCACCTTGTGTAACTGAGATAAAACGCGTTACGCCATCTTCAAATTGAAGAGCAACATTGTGGTTTGACATGGCTGAAAATCCTATAAAAATCTTTAAAACTTTTGAGTGCTTTATCCAACTTTCCATTTGACTAAAGCAAACACCTCATATTTTTTACACCATTCGAGATAAAAAATTAGAGGTGGTAAATATCGATGACTTGATTGATGTAGTCATTTTTTAACACCACATATTTATTGAGAATCTGTGGTTGTGTAGCAGAAAAGTCGATGACATAACGAGACATACCAAAGTAGCTATAACTGTTTTTGTAACGAAAGCTCAGCGTATTCCAGTTAAAGCGGACTGTGACTTTGTCACCATCTCTTTCGATAATTTCAATATTGCTAATATTGTGGCAAGTGCGTGTATCAGGCATGGTTGCTGAAGAACGCTCAGTTTTAATCCGGAAAACACGGTCTTCCAAACCTTGACGGTCTGGGTAATAAATCAAGGAAATTTCAGACTGAGGATCTTCGGTTAAACGATCATCATCATCCCACGCAGGCATCCAAAAACATGCCGAGGGTGAGTAGCAGGCCAGCCATTGATCCCATTGTTCATCATCTAAAAAACGAGCTTCGCGGTAGAGAAATTGCGCAATATTTTCTAAAGAAATTTGATCGATGTTTGCAGTTGCATTCATGCTGTTGCTCCTTGCTGAGATGTTTCTTGTTGAGCAAGATTTTTTTCAGATTGAATGGCATGTTTCATCATTTCTAACCAGTATTGATGTTGGGCGAGATATAAGCCTTCATCTTCTGTTTTAATACCACTCAGTTTAGGTTTTAAACCAATTTCATTGGCCGCATCATCTGGGCCTTGAATCCAGTGTTTTGACCCACGACACATGTCATTCCATTCAAGCTCAATACCAGCATAACCCGCTTGACAAGCACGGAATTCTTCAAGGTCATCAGGAGTTGCCATGCCCGAAGCATTAAAGAAATCTTCGTATTGGCGAATACGGCGTGCACGTGCTTCAGGACTTTCACCGACGGGTGCAATACAGTAAATCGTCACTTCAGTTTTATTGACTGAAATTGGACGTAATACACGAATTTGTGAACCAAATTGATCCATGAAATAGACATTTGGGTAAAGGCATAAGTTACGTGAACGTTCGATCATCCATTTCGACATTGGCGCACCGAATTTTTCAGTATACTCATCTGCTTTTGGATAATTAGGACGATCTTCAGGATTTGCCCATTGAGTCCATAACAGCATATGTCCATGTTCGAAACCGTATGAGCCACCCCCTTGTTTGCCCCAAGCACCTGCACTCATTGCACGTACATTGTCATTTTCTTGCTGTTTTTCTTTACGTTGCTGAGTGGTCGCAGCGTAGTTCCAATGTACAGCTGAAACATGATAACCATCTGCACCATTTTCAGCAGTCAGTTTCCAGTTGCCTTCATAGGTATAGGTTGAAGCACCACGTAAAACCTCTAAGCCTTGCTCAGATTGATCTACAATCATGTCAATGATTTTGGTTGTTTCACCTAAAAATTCTTCTAAACTTGGCACATCTGGATTTAAACTGCCAAATAAAAAACCTTTATAGCTTTCAAAACGTGCTACTTTTTTCAGGTCGTGTGAACCTTCTTTATTGAAGCAGTCCGAATACCCAGCATCACTTGGATCTTTAACCTTGAGTAATTTCCCAGAGTTATTAAATGTCCATCCATGGAATGGGCATGTATAAGTCGCTTTATTACCACGCTTATGGCGGCAAAGCTGTGCGCCACGGTGTGAACACGCATTGATCATGGCATTTAATTCACCATTGCGATTACGCGCAATCATAATGGGCTGACGACCCATATTCGTGGTGTAATAATCGTTGTTATTTGGAATTTGGCTTTCATGTGCCAAGTAAACCCAGTTGCCTTCAAAGATGTATTTCATTTCTAGGTCAAAAAGGGCTTGGTCTGTGAAAACAGAACGATGAAGTTTAAATTCACCCGTTTCAAAATTATCGACTAAGAGTTCGTCAATCCGATCAAGATGGCTGGTGTTTATAACAGGAATACGTGGCATATGGGTTCTCCGACTTTCCAAATGAGAGGAAGTCCCCGAAGTGCTGCAATAGTGCAAACATTTCGGTTCCGTGCGTGTGGGTTTAAGCGCTTGCGCGACGACGATCTACTTCTGTAGATGGTGCTTTAGATTGTTCTTTTACCAGTGCTACATTGAATGAAATGCGTTTAAATGGTTTGTTGAGACCACGACGGGCAATTTCAGCTTCATCACTGATATCAATAGCTGTCGCCACTAAGCCATCACGTGTTGCAAAAGCAAAATCATCCCAAAGGTATTGATCACCTTCGATGTTGAATTGTGTGGTTAATTTACGATAGCCGGGTGCAGATACGAAATAATGCACATGAGATGGACGGTTACCATGGCGACCTAATTTGTTCAGTACAAACTGAGTCGTCCCTTGCGGTGGACAACCATAGCCAACGGGCATAGTTGTTTGTGCAACATACTGACCATTGCTATCAGTCAATATGCTACGGCGGAGATTAAAATCTGACTGTGATTTATCGAAGAAAGAATAATTACCTAAACTGTTGGCATGCCAAATTTCAACTTTAGCATTTGGAATAATATTGCCATCTGTATCAGTTACCGTACCTTCAATAAATAGGGTCTCGATTTTATCGCTTTCTGATCCATCATCCATACGAGAAAAGCCGACAGATTCAGGCGCACCAGCGACATATAATGGACCTTCAATAGTACGGGGTGTACCACTTGTAATTCCAGCTTTAGCATCTGCTTCATCAGCACGTAAATCTAGATAATGTTCCAAACCTAAACCCGCTGCTAAAAGACCAAGTTCATTGGCTTGACCTGCATCGGTAAAATATTCTAGGCCTTTCCATAATTCGCTTTGTGAAATGTCTAAATCTTCAATGGCCTGGAATAAGTCAGCTAATAAACGTACCACCACTTGTTGTACGCGTGTATCAACTGCACCTATTGCAGTGTCTACATTCATTTGTTTGACCAAAGTGTCGATTTCTTGACGGTTCATACCAGATCTCCTGCAGTATGCGTGGTTTGGCATTGCATACGAAAAATTCGCTTGAAACTTTGCTGTCCACTTTCCATGTTCTTCATGCGCGAAACTTAAAGCTTAAACTGTTGAAAGTGATTCATTGGGCTAACAGAATGTGATTCTTTGGCTGGCTGTGAATATCAAAAGTTTTACAGTCTTGCTTTACATCTTGCTTTTGATATACCTTAAAAGAATGGATGATCGCTGTCTAAGATCAAATTTGCATTTTTTTATATCTTAAAGGTATGGAGTTTGAGATGGAACTCAGGCATTTGCGCTATTTTGTTGCTGTTGTAGAAGAACAAAGTTTTACTAAAGCAGCAGAGAAACTTTATATTGCTCAGCCCCCACTGAGTAGACAGATTCAAAACCTTGAAGGTGAATTGGGTATAGCGCTTTTTGAACGAGGAAGCCGTCCTTTAAAAACCACAGAAGCTGGGCATTTTTTTTATCAACACGCTGTTAAACTTTTGTCTAATGCCGAAGAAGTAAAGTCCATGACTAAGCGAATTGGCTTAATTGAAAAAACGGTGACTATGGGTTTTGTGGGTTCTTTACTGTATGGATTATTACCCAAAATCGTTTATATGTTTCGCCAACAGCAGCCACATTTAAAAATTGAGCTGATTGAAATGAGTACCAAAGATCAAATTCAGGCGCTTAAAGAGGGGCGTATTGATGTTGGATTTGGACGTTTAAGAATTTCTGATCCTGCCATTAGGCGAGTTTTATTACGAGAGGAGCCGTTAATGTTGGCTGTTCATATCAGTCACCATCTCGCTACAGATTCTAAAGGCACTTATTTTGCCGATATTGCAGATGAGAACTTATTTCTTTACCCAAGTCATCCTAAGCCCAATTTTTCCACCCAAGTTCGTCATTTATTTTCTGAACATGGGCTAGATCCTAAAAATTTAAAAGAAGTCCGAGAAATTCAACTCGCTTTGGGATTGGTTGCTGCAGGTGAAGGTGTATGTATTGTGCCTGAAAGTGCAAAAACCATTCAATTGCCTAATTTAATCTATATTCCACTTTTAGATAGCTCTGCAAAAAGTCCAATTTTTATGGCAATACGCTGTATGGATGAAAGCGAAAATATTCGGTCTTTATTTGATTGTATTTATCAGGTTTATGATTTAGAGGGTTTTCAATATGATCGTGCAAGCTTTACGACGATATATTAGGCTTCTTTCCTAAGTTCTTTTTTAAATCATAAATCAACATAAAATCCCCCTCATCCTAGCCTTCTCCCCCAAGGGAGAAGGGACTTTCAATACCAATTTTATTCACACCATATGATCATTTTTTCGATTTATGAAAAATCCATTCAGTCCAATCATTGAATGAAAAGTCATTTATAGATGTTATTTTACGTGAAAAGTAACATATTGAAAAATCAGAAAAAGTCGATTGATTTGTTCTAATACTCTAAAAATATCGAGATAATCATTAAAATAAAAAATAAATCATTGAAAATATAAAGCCCGATTTCTTTATTAATTCTTTTTAACCTATTGTTTATTCATCAAAAAATATTAAACCGACTTTTAAGGTATGGATATATATGCAATCGGTTTTGGACAAAAAATAACAGCTGCCTCATTGTTTGAAAAAATTTCGTAGCGTTTCACCGCAGGAGGCAAAAGTGCAAACGAGTAAACTAAATATTAATCGCATCGTGGATGAAGCAAAATTCAGCCCTTTTCATTGGGGCGTTCTATTGTGGTGTTTATTAATCATTATTTTTGATGGATATGATCTGGTTATTTATGGCGTAGCTTTACCTTTATTGATGCAGGAGTGGGGATTAACTGCTGTACAAGCAGGCTTGCTAGCCAGTACAGCACTTTTTGGCATGATGTTTGGTGCAATGAGTTTTGGAACACTGTCTGATAAGTTGGGCCGTAAAAAAACCATCATGATTTGTGTGGCTATTTTTAGTGGATTTACTTTTCTCGGTGCATTTGCATCAACACCCGTTGAATTTGGGATTCTCAGATTTTTAGCAGGACTTGGTATTGGTGGTGTGATGCCGAACGTGGTGGCTTTAATGACTGAGTATGCACCTAAACGTATACGTAGCACACTGGTCGCTGTGATGTTTAGTGGCTATGCCATTGGTGGTATGACATCTGCCTTGCTTGGTGCTTGGCTGGTGGTCGATTATGGTTGGAAAATCATGTTTTATATCGCGATTATCCCATTCTTGGCTTTACCACTTATTTGGAAGTTTTTACCTGAATCATTGATGTTTCTAACTCACCAAGGCAAGACCGATCAAGTACGAGAAGTGGTACAGAAAATTGCACCACAGCAACAGATTCATGCCTCGACTCAATTTGAATTAAATGAAGTCACTGCTGGTGATGAAGCACCGTTACGTGCATTGTTTCAGCAAGGTCGTCGATCAAGCACAGTAATGTTCTGGATTGCTTTCTTTATGTGTTTATTGATGGTTTATGCACTCGGAAGTTGGTTGCCTAAATTAATGATCCAAGCAGGCTATTCACTAGGTGCAAGTATGATCTTCTTATTTGCATTAAATATTGGTGGCATGGTTGGTGCAATTGGTGGTGGTGCTTTGGCGGATAAATTTCATATTAAACCCGTATTGACCATCATGTTTACAGTTGGTGCGATTGCGCTCATTTTCCTTGGTTTTAAAAGCCCACAATTCATTCTCTATACCTTGATTGCAATTGCTGGTGCAGCAACCATTGGTTCACAAATTTTACTCTATACCTTTGTTGCACAATTTTATCCTGCAACAGTACGTTCTACAGGTATGGGGTGGGCATCAGGCATTGGACGAATTGGTGCCATTGTTGGACCAGTCTTAACAGGTGCATTGCTGACCTTAGAGTTACCTCACCAAATGAATTTTCTTGTTATCGCTGTTCCTGGATTTATTGCAGCACTGGCAATATTCTTTGTGAATTTAAATGCTTCAGTGGAAAAAACTCAAACGGCCGAAGCACCAACAACTCAACAAAATATTGTTGGAAATACAATTAACTAAGCTCGTAAACCAAACTCACGCACAAACTGACTTGGTATTTCAGCCTGAATCATGAGGATTAAGGCTGGTTCAAAATAATCAATCGTAGAGAATAGGATGCTTTCTACAATGAAAAAATTTAACTACAACATTATTTTGGTGTCAATGGGATTACTTAGCCTAAATATGGCACATGCAGATTCATTAACAGAAGTTGAGCAGTTACGTAATGAAGTTAAACAATTACGTGAAATGATTGAACAACAGCAACAGGTGCAAAATAAGCAAATTGTGGCATTGGAAAACAATGTTAAAACGGCACAGGTTGTATCGCAGGCAAAAGATCAAAGCTTTGCACGAACAAAAGCAGGCGCAGAAGTAACACTATATGGGAATATCCGTGCGGATCTATTGTATCAGTCGGAAGGTGGAAGTGCCGATCGACTGTATAATCAGATCAATAGCGTACCGCTTAAAGGCCATAATGAAAGTAGTGATCAATTAAAACCGACACTTGCCGCGACTCGTTTAGGTTTAGATTTTAAAACTACTGACAAAGATATTTCTGGAAAAATAGAAGTTGATTTCTTGGGCGCGAATGATGGACTTAGAATTCGCCATGCCTATTTTAATTATGGTCAGTGGTTGATTGGTCAAACATGGTCCAACTTTGCAGTGCCTGATTATATGCCAGAAACAATTGATGCTTTGGGTTATGTGGGGGGCGCTGTTAAACGTGATGCACAAATTCGTTATACTCATAAATTTAATGCAGAAACACAGCTGGTAACGGCTTTGGAAGATTCCAAAGATGCCTTATCGAATATGCGGATCCCGGTTTTATCAACTCGATTAAATCAATCATTTGCTGATGGAGCGGGTGCATTGAGTTTGCGAGGCATGGCTAGTGAAAAGAGAACAGTTGCTGATAATGAACTCGCTTGGGGTGTTGGACTTGGAGCAAAATACGATATTTCTGCAAAAACCACACTTAAAGCAGATTATTATCATGTTAAAGGTGACTCCAGTTTAGTGTCATGGACGAACCAAGGCTTTACCATAGATGCCAATAAAAACATCATGTCGCTGAATCAATTTGACTCAATCACTGTGGGGGTGACGCAACAGTTTAACTCACAATGGCGAGGAACATTGGGATATGGCTATATGAAAGCAGATGAAAATCAGGATTATATTCGATATTTGAGTGATCCGAGCAAAGCCAATAAAACACTTTGGCAGGCTTGGGCCAATGTATTTTATAGCCCGAAAAAGCCGTTAAGTTTTGGTCTGGAATATGTTTATGGTGAGCGTAAAGCCTTTGTTGCAGCGCCTAATGGACAGGATACAGGTGAGGACAATCGTTTTAATGCGGTTGCGATGTATAATTTTTGATAAATATTTCTATTAGTCTTCTTACGAAAATAGGCTTTTAGAGGATATTAAAATGAGGTGAAGTCTTTAAAAAATATCAAACTTATATCATTCTATAAACGTTAATTCATATGGTGATAAAGTTTGTACGGCCATACCTTGCATTTAAAGTTTAAATATATTTGCGTAGGCGATGCCTCCCTTTTCAGGGATGAAAAGGGACAAAAATTCTATGTTGGGTGAGAGGTACGTCCTGTACCCCCACCCAACAGCGACATCCATGTCGCCTCACGATAGAATGACCATGTATGATTCAATAATGTAAAAAGTTGTTTAATTTATATGATGATCAATTTATGGATTGGTATTAAATAACGACTTTAAAAGCATTTTTTAAAAATAACATGAGTAATTTGATGAAAAACCTCTTTTAATTTGATTTAAATGAGGTTTTTATATTGTTCGTTATTCGTTTAAATTAAGCGGATTCTTTTAAAAATAAACGGATTGCCTGACTAAATTTCACAGGTTCTGTAATAAGCGGCGTATGCCCTGAACGTTTAAAAATAATATTTTTCGCATTGGCCAAACTGTCGGAAATTTGCATTTGACCTTCAGCAGGATAGAGTGATGACTTTTCCCCAATAAAGAATGTAGTTGGACATTCCAATTGTGAAATTGCCTGACGATAATCTTCATCATGGTTTAGATAATTATCGATATACCATGTTAAATAATCCATTCGACGGATAGGCAATAAATGTTTTTGTAATTGTGGATGTTTAAGCGCCAAATTAAACATAAATGGGCTTAATTTATTACTGCCTTGAATTTTAATAAAATTTAACCAAATTTGAATCAGTTCAGTTCGTGGTTCAATCGGTAATTCATCGACAAAGCGATAGTTTGAATATTGATGTAAAAAATCAGAGAAGTCTTTTAGCAATCTTTTAATTTTAAAATACTTTTTCCCAAATAAACCAAATTCCCATGTTTCATCCGTTGGAATTTTAGGGGTTTGGTCAATGTGTAGATAAGCTTTGAGTTTTTCAGCCAAATTGCCATATTGCATCCCATGCATGGCAGTGGTTGCTCCCATGGAATAACCCATAAGAATAAAATTATTTAAATTCAGTTGATCAATTAAGCTGTCAAGGTCACGCCAATGGTTGCTAATCGCATCGATTTCTTGAGGGATCTTACAGGTTCTAGAGCCACCAAATCCGCGCCAATCTGGGATATAAAATTTATAATGTTTAATATTAGGCAGTAAAAAGGGAAGCCATTGCCAACTATGCATACCTAAACCAGACAGAACAAGTACAGGTTCACCCTGACCAATTTCACGAACAAATAATTTTTCGCCATCTGGCATTGTATAGTGTGGCATGCAGTTTCCTATGAATTCTCTTTATTCTCAAACGCTTTAAGCTGTGGAATGACTTGGTCGAGCCAATTGATCCAGCCCATTTCTAAGTCTATACCCAATTGTAAAATCATTTTGTGAATATATAAAGTTCGATCCAGTTGCTCGATTTGTTCAAAATCTTTGGAAAAAATCTGGCGGTATAGTTTTAAATTTTCACGATGTAATTCTAAATGACGCTCAAGTTCAGGTAAAACAGTATTTCCACCAAATTGTGCTTCTGCCCGTAAGCGAACCATAATTTCTTCGCGAAGCTGGGCAGGTTGGCCTTGTTTGACCATCCAGTCTGCCAGTTCGACGCGTCCAAGTTGCTCAACTTGATAGGTTTTTTTACGGCCATGATCAGACTGATCTTCAAGTGTGGAAATCCAGCCTTTCTTTTGCATGCCGTTAAGTTCACGGTAGATTTGTTGATGCGTTGCATTCCAGAAGAATCCCATAGATCGGTCAAAGCGTCGCGCCAATTCAAAACCTGTACTTGGCTTCTCTATCAGACTGGTCAATAAAACATGGGCTAATGACATTGTGTAATATCACATCAACAAAATGAATATAAAGTCATTATGCAACATGTTGCATAAAAATCAAATCTCGATTATAAATACTCACACTATGCAACTTGTTGCATTAAACAGATATGAAGTGTCATTTAACAGATTGATAGCTAGCGAGAGCACGCCAAGGGAGTTCACATGTCTAATTATCCGCATTTACTTGCGCCTTTAGATTTAGGCTTTACCACATTAAAAAACCGTGTATTGATGGGTTCAATGCATGTTGGACTAGAAGAAGTCCAAGGTGGATATGAACGTATGGCTGCATTTTATGCAGAACGTGCAGCAGGTGGTGTTGGCTTAATTGTGACGGGTGGTATCTCGCCCAATGATCATGGGGTAACATTCTTTGGTGGTTCAAAACTGGATCATTTAGAAGAAGCAGAAAAACATAAGGTCATTACCAAAGCTGTGCATGATGCTGGCGGTAAAATAGCACTGCAAATTTTACATACAGGTCGTTACTCATATCAGCCTGAAAATGTTGCACCATCTGCGATACAAGCGCCCATCAATCCAACTAAACCGCATGCTTTAACTTCAGCAGAAGTTCATCAAACCATTGCAGACTTTGCCAATTGTGCAAAATTGTCACAAATCGCAGGTTATGATGGTGTGGAAATCATGGGATCAGAAGGTTATCTGATCAATGAGTTTATTGCTGCACGAACCAATCATCGCGATGATGAATGGGGAGGAAGTTATGAAAACCGTATCCGGTTCCCGATTGAAATTGTCAGAAGAACACGTCAGGAAGTCGGCGAAAACTTCATCATTATCTATCGTTTATCTATGCTGGATTTGGTTGAAGGTGGCTCTACACTTGAAGAAGTAATTCAACTTGCCAAAGAAATTGAAAAAGCTGGTGCAACCATTATCAATACTGGAATTGGCTGGCACGAAGCACGTATTCCAACCATTGCCACCAAAGTACCGCGTGCCGCATTTACTTGGGTGACTAAAAAATTAAAAGGTTCCGTCAAAGTTCCTTTAATTACCTCGAACCGTATCAATACGCCTGAAATGGCTGAGCATGTCTTGGCTCAAGGTGATGCCGATATCATTTCGATGGCGCGCCCAATGCTTGCAGATTCGCATTTTGTATTGAAAGCTGAACAAGGCCGTGCTGATGAAATCAATACCTGTATCGGTTGTAACCAAGCTTGCTTAGATCATATTTTTTCAATGAAAATTGCAACGTGTTTGGTCAATCCACGTGCATGCTATGAAACTGAACTTATTTTTAAAGAATCACCAGAAGCTAAAAATATTGCTGTGATTGGGGCAGGTCCAGCAGGACTTAGTTTTGCAACATATGCAGCTGATCGTGGACACAAAGTCACAATCTTTGAAGCATCTAATCAGATTGGTGGTCAGTTTAATATTGCAAAAACCATTCCTGGCAAAGAAGAGTTCTATGAAACTTTACGTTATTTTAAACGTAAAATTGAATTACAACCGAATATCAAACTGGTACTTAACCACACTGCAAGCTATGAAGGGTTAGCGACAGGTGACTTTGATGATGTTGTGGTGGCTACAGGTGTAACGCCTCGCCATTTAAATATTGAAGGTATCGATCATCCAAAAGTTTTGTCATATATCGAGGTTTTACGCGAGCGTAAACCTGTCGGTAAGAAAGTGGCAATTATTGGTGCAGGCGGTATTGGTTTTGATACTGCTGAATATCTTTCTCATGAAGGTGAAAGTGGCAGCTTAAATCCACAAAAATTCTATGATGAATGGGGAATTGATACATCATATGAACATGTGGGTGGCTTGAAACAACCTGAGATCGAACAATCTCCTCGTGAAATATATTTACTGCAACGTAAAGCCAAATCTGTTGGTGCTGGTTTAGGCAAAACAACAGGTTGGATTCATCGTACAGGTTTAAAACATCGTCATGTCAATATGATTCCTGGCGCAAGTTACGACAAGATTGATGATCAGGGCTTACATATTACGGTTGGCGACAAAACCATGATTTTAGATGTCGACAATGTGGTGATTTGTGCAGGCCAAGAACCTTATACAGCAATGTTTGATCAACTCCAAGCTGATGGAAAATCTGTACATTTGATTGGTGGTGCAAAAGAAGCGGGCGAGTTAGATGCGAAGCGTGCAATTCGCCAAGGTGCTGAATTGGCAGCTGTGATTTAAAAGAATAAACCCTGTTTGAACTCCTTCTCTTTAAATCATGTGTAATGTGAAGCATGCTGCGAGAGAAGGGACTTCATGACTGGATTTTTAAGAAAATGACTGGAAACGAATTCAAATTATTTCAAATCAAAGGGATATAAAAAATGAGTTATACAAATACCAAGCCTGCAATCAAAAAATGGCACAACATGCTGGAAAGTCGAGACATGAGTCTTTTAAATGAATTACTGGCAGACGATGTGGTTTTTCGTTCACCTGTGGCTTATAACCCCTATGAAGGTAAGCAAGTGGTCTTTTTCATTTTAAGTAATGTGATTCAAATTTTTGAAAACTTTACATATCATCGAGAATTTTTTACAGAAGATGAGCAAAGTGTAGTTTTAGAATTTTCTGCCAATGTGGGTGAAAAAAAATTAAAAGGGATTGATATGATTCGTTTTAATGAACAAGGTCAAATTGTTGATTTTGAAGTGATGATTCGACCAAAAAGTGGTTTGGAAGCATTGGCAGCTCAAATGGGGCAACGTATGGCCAGCTTTATACCTAAAGCCTAATTACGTATATACTGCAATAAATAAAATTAAGCGTGAAAAATTTCTTAATTTTTAAAATGATGATGAGTGATAAAAGAGTTGAGGTGGAAAATGTCTGTATTACATAAGTTTACTGAGATTAGCCAAGATTTATTGGATCAAGTGACAGGTGCTGAATTACCAAAGCTTTATTTTAATCAGCAAGGGAAAATGTCTGAGATCATCAAGAAACTGCCTCAACTACAAAATAAATATCGTCCTACACCATGGCTCAGCAATACCCATGCTCACCTGTTATATTTTGATTTAATTAAGAAAAAATCCGTTAAGCTGGACTATGATCGAATTGATCAGCTGACCATGCAAGATGGCGGTATCACGGCTATTGCTTGGTATGGCTACGATTTACCACAAGAAACCCCAACTATCGTGATTATGCATACGATTACAGGCACACCTGACAGTATGCGTGAATTGGTCAAAGATCTCCATGAGTATACGGGATGGCGTATTGCATTATGTCTACGCCGTGGGCATGCGGGCTTACCTATGCCTGTTCCTCTCATGTCAATTTTTGGTTCAACTTCTGATTTAAAAGAACAATTGGCTTCGATTCAAAACACATTTCCACAATCTGATCTTTATGCAGTAGGTTCTTCCGCTGGTACAGGCTTACTTGTGCGTTATCTTGGTGAACAAGGCCTAGATACACCTTTTAAAGCTGCTTTTGCCATGTGCCCTGGTTATGATACCGAGCTTGGGTTTCAAAATGTCCATCCTTTCTATACCAAAGTCATGACCAAAAAATTGTTTAAGGCATTTATTAAGCCTTATGAGCAAACATGGACACCATTACATTCGGTACAAAATGTTCTACAAACGAAAACCCTACAAGAGTTTCAGACTGAATATTTTGAAATGGCTGGTTTTTCAGATTATGAAAGCTATTCAAAAGCCACCAATCCAATTTATGTATTTGAAAATGTTAAAATTCCATTAATGATTCTAAACTCAGAAGATGATCCTGTATGTTCAATCAAGAATTTAGAACCGTTTAAAGAAACCATTCAAAATATGGATAATGTTGTGGTGGTGACAACCAAAAAGGGCAGTCATTGTGGTTTTTATGAAGGTCTTAATACCAAATCTTGGGCTTCGCGTTTAATGGCTGATTTTTTAAGACAGTATTCATGATGATACGCAGTATCAATAAATATCTCTTTAAGTTAAAAAACTTACAGATCAAACTATTATCATTTGATCTGTCAGTTTTAATTTTTCAACTGGGCGTTTAATTGATCCTATGTTGCTAGATTAAGAGAAATATTAGACTTCTTTTATAAGTCCATTTTAAAACACAGACCAACATAAAATCCCCCTCATCCTAGCCTTCGTTCAGTGGGAGAAAGCACTTTTCAATATCAATAGATTCACGTTATATGATCATTTTTTGAAGTAAGAAAGATCTTTATTTAAAATAAAGGCCTATTTAAGTGCTAAATAATTCCAAACAAAATTTATCTTTTGTGAGTAAATAATATTGCTACGAACGATATAAATATCTTGAAAGAAACTATAACCATCAAGTATTTTTAATTTATTTTCATTTATTTCTTCTTCAATGAGTAAGCGAGGTAGCCAGGCTACACCTAAGCCTTGTAAAGCCAAGGCTTTTAAGTCACTGGCATTATCTGTTTCATATAAAGTTCGGTAATTGAGTTTACTTTCTATGATTTTATCAACACATTTTCTCAGATAGGCTTGTCTACTATAGGCTAAAAGGGGGAATGTCTGGTTAAGTTGGTATTTAGGTAATCCATTTTTGCTTGCTGTAACTGGCACAATTTGCATATTTACAATTTTATGATAGGTAAAAAGTGTGAGATCCAATTGTTGTAAAGTGAGTTGATCACAATAACAAATGAGAAAATCACAAGAACCTTCTTTTAATAAATGTATGCCTTGTTGCAAATTTGCAGCAATAATTTCCAACTTTAGATCATTATAGTCTGAGTATAGTTTTTGAATAAATTTAGGAAAAAACTGCGTGATGAGAGAATGGGATACTGCAAACTTAATTGAGAGTTCATTATCCTTAATGTTTTTTTCTAAATATTTTATTGTTGTATCCATTTGGTTTTTAATGTTTTTTGCTGTGGAGAGTAAGACTTGGCCAGCATCTGTAAAATCAATATTTTTACTATAACGCTTTAAAATTTGAAAACCTAGTGACTCTTCAATATTTTGTATTCTACGTGTAAATGCCGATTGAGTGACATGACGTATAGTTGCTGCTTTAGAAATGGATTTTTCTTGGTCTAATGCAAGAAGATCCTCTATCCACCGAATTTCAAGCGTCATGTACAATCACCAATAAATATTTAACTCAAGCAAAGTATAACAACTGATATGCAAAAAATGCATACAGATATATTTTTTTACATTGGTCAAGTTTAGATTGTTTCACCTAAGATGAATTGATTATCTTCGTAGAGTGACATAGCAAATGAACATTGAAATTAAAACGAGAACTGAGAAAGATTTATTGGGAATGAAAGAAGTCCCATCTCAGTGCTATTACGGTGTTCAAACATTAAGAGCGGTTGAGAACTTTAACCTAAGTGTGCATAAATTAAGTCATTTTCCTATTTTTATTCAAGCGCTTGCTATGGTGAAGTCTGCTTGTGTAGAGGCAAATTTTAAATTAAAAAAAATTGAAGAAAATAAATATAAAGCGATTCAACATTCATGTCAGCAATTAATAAATGGTTCATACCATAATCAATTCCCTATTGATATGATTCAGGGTGGGGCAGGAACTTCTACAAATATGAATGCAAATGAAGTTATTGCAAACATTGGATTAGAGTTTCTGGGTCATGCAAAAGGCGAATATCAATATCTACATCCCAATAACGATGTAAATATGTCTCAATCGACCAATGATGTATACCCAAGTGCAATAAAAATAGGTCTATTGTTTGCATTGGATCATCTCAATATTCCGTTTCAAAAACTAATTAAAAGCTTAGGTCGCAAAGCTGAAGAGTTCTCTGATATCTTGAAAATGGGACGTACTCAGTTACAAGATGCGGTACCGATGACATTAGGGCAAGAATTTAGTGCTTTTGCGCATACCTTACAAAATGATTTGCAAAAGTTAAATCATATTATGCCAGATTCACTCAGTGTGATTAACTTAGGTGGAACAGCAATCGGTACGGGAATTAATACCGAGCTTGAGTATCGCTTAAATGCGATTCAAGCTTTATCAGAAATCACTGGTAAAAACATTTCAAGCTCTCCTGATTTGATTGAAGCGACTACAGATATGGGTGACTTTGTACTTTTATCAAGTTTACTCAAACGTACTGCAACCAAGTTGTCTAAAATCTCTAATGATTTACGTTTGTTATCGAGTGGGCCACGTACTGGTATCGGCGAGATACAATTGGAACCACGCCAGCCTGGTAGTTCAATCATGCCAGGAAAAGTAAATCCAGTGATTCCTGAAGCGATGAATTTGGCGTGTTATCAAATTATTGCAAATGATTTAGCAATTACTATGGCTGCAGAAGGTGGACAACTACAATTAAATGCGTTTGAGCCATTAATTGCGCTTAAACTATTTGAATCTATTGAACTATTAGGTAAAGCAATGCAAATGCTGAATGAAAAGTGCATCCAAAATATTCGTGCCAATGCGGCACATTGTCAGCATTTAGTGGATAACTCAATTGGTATCATTACGGTGTTAAACCCATATTTAGGTTATGAAACTACTACACGAATTGCAAAGATGGCAAATGAATCTGGGGAGAGTGTTTTGGCTTTGATTAAAGCTGAGGGATTACTTTCAGATGAAATTTTGGCAGATGTACTTGCTGTTCATAACATGGTTCAGCCAAAACAACACGCAGCTTAGTTTTTAAACTTATTGTGCAATTTAAGCAATTCATGACTTACATTAGAAATTAAGTTTCATATGACAGATAAAGCTTAATATTTATACAGAGTTATAAAAAAAGGGAAATTATAATTTCCCTTTTTTTAGTGATGAAAAATCTTAGTTTTTCAAAGCTGGTGTAGCAGCAGCGATGGCTGCGGCAACAGCATCATCTTCAGATTGGGCTGAACCAGAGCTTGCTTTTGGTGCTGGAGTTTTAGTTTGTGCAGTTTCAGTTTTTACTGACTCTGCTTTTGCAGGCTTTGCCTCAGTCGCAGCAGGTTTACTTTCTGCTTGTGCACTTGGCATTGTTGCATGAGCTTCATGCGTTGGCTCGCGTCGAATTTCTGTGGTTGTATTTGCTGTTTCAGTGCGTTCAACTTCTACATGTGCCGGAATTTCGACTTGTTGTGCATTATTCTGTTCAACGCTTGGTAAGCTTTCAAACTGTGTCGGTTCAGAAGTCGCAGGCTGAGCAGTTTCAACTTTCTCTTGCTCAGCTTCTTTAGGCTCTTCTTTTTTTACACAAGCAGATACCAAAAGCGCTGTCGCAATTGCACCACAAATTAAAAATTTCTTATTCATAATGACTCAAAACAAAACGTATTAAAGAGATGTTACTTAGTATAACAGCAAAATGATATTTAAAAATCACCTTATCAAGTGCTAATTTTTTATTGGAAATGCTGATAGAATAGCCAATTGTTTATTGTTCTATGAATTGATGTGAATTGACTTTGCTTTCTTGGTACAAGGTAAAGTAAAATCGCACAACATTGTAGGCCAATTTAGGCTCCATTGTACGAGAAACTTAATGACCCATTTTATATTCGTAACTGGTGGTGTTGTATCATCACTAGGTAAAGGTATTTCAGCTGCTTCAGTTGCTGCACTTTTAGAAGCCCGTGGTTTAAAAGTAACCATGGTCAAAATGGATCCATACATTAATGTCGATCCTGGGACTATGAGCCCATTCCAGCACGGTGAAGTATTTGTCACAGAAGATGGTGCTGAAACTGACTTAGATTTGGGTTATTACGAGCGTTTCTTACGTCGTGCCAAAATGACCAAATTGAATAACTTTACTTCAGGTCGTGTTTATCAAGACGTTTTAAATAAAGAACGTCGTGGTGATTACCTCGGCGGTACAGTACAAGTTATTCCGCATATTACGGATAATATTAAAGAACGTGTTCTTCGCGCAGGCGAAGGTTATGACGTTGCCATTGTGGAAATCGGTGGGACAGTAGGTGACATTGAATCTCTCCCATTCATGGAATCTGTACGTCAGTTGATGGTTGAGCTTGGTCATAAACGTACCATGTTGATGCATTTGACTTTATTGCCATATATCAAGTCTGCTGCTGAACTTAAAACCAAACCAACTCAACATTCTGTTAAAGAATTATTGTCGATTGGTATTCAACCCGACATTCTGATTTGTCGTACTGAACATGATGTTGACGCAGATACTACCCGTAAAATCGCACTCTTTACAAACGTTGAAGCACGTGCCGTTGTGGTGTGTAAAGATGCGCGTTCAATTTATCAAATTCCTCGTACATTTTATGAACAAAATGTTGATGATTTAATCTGTGAACGTTTTGGTTATGACAGCTTGCCTGAAGCTGATCTTTCGGATTGGGATCATGTTGTTGAAGCATTATTGAACCCAGAATACACAGTTCGAGTTGCGATGGTAGGTAAATATGTTGAATTGCCTGATGCATATAAGTCTGTTAATGAAGCACTATTACATGCAGGTATTCAAAATCGTGTCAAAGTTCAAATTGAGTATATCAATGCAGAAGAACTTGAAGGCCAAAATCCTGCTGAAGTATTAAAAGGTATTGATGCAATATTAGTTCCTGGCGGTTTTGGTGAGCGCGGTACTGAAGGTAAAATGCAGGCGATTCAATATGCCCGTGAAAACAAAGTACCTTTCTTGGGTATTTGTTTAGGTATGCAATTGGCCGTAATTGAATTTGCTCGTCATGTTGCTGCTATGCCAGAAGCGACTTCTACTGAGTTTAATCGTTCAACAAAATTCCCATTGATTGGTTTAATTACGGAATGGCTAGATGAACGTGGTGAAATCCAGCATCGTAGTACTGAGTCAAACCTTGGTGGCACAATGCGTTTAGGTGCCCAAAAATCAGAATTGGTTGAAGGTACTAAAACACGTGAAGTTTACGGCAAAGCTGAAATTACTGAACGTCATCGTCACCGTTATGAAATGAATGATCGCTTCATTCCTGCAATTGAACAAGCAGGTATGAAAATTTCAGGTTATTCTACTGCGCAACATCTTGTTGAAACTGTAGAAATTCCTGAACATCCTTGGTTTATTGCTGTACAATTCCACCCAGAATTTACAAGTTCACCACGTGATGGACATCCATTATTTGCTAGTTTTATCGATGCTGCTAAAAAGCAGCACCAAAACAGCAAGTAAGTATGTAAGAACTTAAACTAGGAAGTTTAAATGTCACAATTAAAACCACAAGAAATTGTACGTTTAGGCGATATACAAATGGCAAATCACTTGCCATTTGTATTATTCGGCGGCATGAACGTACTTGAGTCGAAAGACTTAGCTTTTGAAATTGCAGAAACTTATGTCGATATCTGTACGCGTTTAGAAATACCATATGTATTTAAAGCCAGTTTTGATAAAGCCAATCGTTCAAGCTTACATTCGTTCCGTGGCCCTGGTTTGGAAAAAGGTATCGAATGGTTAGGTGACATTAAAAAGCATTTTAATGTTCCGATTATTACCGATGTCCATGAACCTCACCAAGCTGCCGCTGTCGCTGAAGTTGCAGATATTATCCAGCTTCCAGCATTTCTCAGTCGTCAGACTGATTTGGTTGAAGCAATGGCGAAAACTCAAGCCATTATTAATATCAAAAAAGCGCAATTCCTTTCTCCTCGTGAAATGAGCCATATTCTAAATAAGTGTTTAGAAGCGGGTAATAACAAACTCATTTTGTGTGAACGTGGTACGTCATTTGGCTATAACAACTTAGTCGTTGATATGCTGGGTTTCGACACCATGAAAGAAATGAATGTACCAGTATTTTTTGATGTAACGCATGCATTGCAAACACCGGGCGGTCGTGCAGATTCAGCAGGCGGACGTCGTGCTCAAATCACAACCTTAGCTCGTGCAGGTATGGCGACTGGGCTTGCAGGTTTGTTTTTAGAAAGTCATCCAGACCCTGAAAATGCAAAATGTGATGGACCTTGTGCATTACGTATGTCGCAGCTTGAGCCGTTTTTAGCGCAGTTAAAAGAATTGGATACCTTAGTTAAAGGTTTCAAAAAGTTAGATACACATTGATGCGCTTAGAAAGCATCTTATTTTTAATCAACTGAGGAATTATTCATGAGCCAAATCGTTGACATTCGTGCACGTGAAATTTTGGACTCTCGTGGTAACCCAACCATCGAAGCAGACGTAATCCTAGACTCTGGCGTTGTTGGCCGTGCATGTGCACCATCTGGTGCTTCAACTGGTTCTCGTGAAGCTTTAGAACTTCGTGACGGTGATCAATCACGTTACTTAGGTAAAGGTGTTCGCACTGCTGTTCAAAACGTAAATGGTCAAATCAAAGACTTATTAAAAGGTCAAAACGTATTTGAACAAAAAGCACTTGATGACAAAATGATTGCGCTTGATGGCACTGAAAACAAAGAAAAATTAGGTGCAAACGCAACTTTAGCTGTATCTTTAGCTGCTGCGCGTGCTGCTGCTGTTGAGAAGAAAACTGAACTATTCCAATATATTGCAGATCTTCGTGGCCAAACAACTTTGTCTATGCCTGTTCCAATGATGAACATCTTGAACGGTGGCGCACATGCAGACAACACTGTTGATATTCAAGAATTCATGATTGAACCTGTAGGTTTCACATCTTTTGCTGAATCTTTACGTGCTGGTGCTGAAATTTTCCATGCTTTGAAATCTGTATTGAAAAAGCAAGGTTTAAATACAGCAGTTGGTGATGAAGGTGGTTTTGCGCCTAACTTACGTTCAAATGAAGAAGCAATTACTGTTATTCTTTCTGCAATTGAAACAACTGGCTATAAAGCAGGTTCTGATATTATGCTTGCACTTGATTGTGCATCTTCAGAATTCTACAAAAATGGTCAATATATTCTTGCAGGTGAAGGCAACAAAGCATTCACAAGTAACCAATTTGCTGACTATCTTGCTGGTCTTGTTAAACAATATCCAATTATCTCAATCGAAGATGGTTTAGATGAGTCTGATTGGGAAGGCTGGAGCTATTTGACTTCTATCCTAGGCGATAAAATCCAATTGGTCGGTGATGATTTGTTCGTTACAAATCCTAAGATTTTACAACGTGGTATTGATGAGAAAGTAGGTAACTCTATCTTAATTAAATACAATCAAATTGGTACTTTGTCTGAAACTTTAGATGCAATCTATCTTGCTAAAGCAAATGGCTACAGCACTGTGATTTCACACCGTTCTGGTGAAACTGAAGATTCTACAATTGCAGATCTTGCTGTAGGTACAGCAGCAGGTCAAATTAAGACTGGTTCACTTTGCCGTTCTGACCGCGTTGCAAAATATAACCAATTGCTTCGTATTGAAGAATTGACTCATGCTGCTTATCGCGGTAAAGCTGAGTTTAAAGGTTTAAATTAATATCTTTTATTGATTTAATTTAAAAAAGGCCATTCCTTTATTTGATATAGGGAATGGCTTTTTATTCGCTAAAAATAATCAAGAATAGTATGTGTTAAGTGAGATTTAATATCATGTGATTGATTAATAATGAAATTTAGAGGTGGAGTTTAATTAGCATAGTTTGTGGAAAAGAAAATTTATAATAAATAATATCGCGATATATGAGTTTTTAGCATAAAGATAATTCTTAAATTTTTAATTACAAAGTAGATTATTGAGCACATAATTATTCTTTTATAAAAAAGAGAATTTATTTTGTTCTAGTTTTGCAGTTTTCGCATAGTTTAGTGTTCTTCATACAAAATATTTGATGTATATTAGCATCTTAATTTAATGCTGTTACTCAAGACGCAAATACATGTTAGAAGTCTTTAAAACAACTTCAAGTAAAGTGATTGCAATACTCGCGATTTTAATCGTTGTGGTATTACAATATCGCTTTTGGTTTGGTGAGGGTGGTCATTTCCCTCATCAAGCTTTACTACAGCAAATTGAACAGCAAGCTGAAGTCAATGCTGAGTTAAAAGAACGCAACCGAATTCTTGCTGCTGAAGTGTATGATTTAAAAAATGGTGCTGAAGCCATAGAAGAACATGCACGTTTAGACCTTGGCTTAGTAAAGCCACATGAAACTTTTGTACAAATGAGTACCATTAGTACCCATTACAAACCTATTTATACCGATCCAAGTGTAGATTTAAGAACCAATGAAGATGACAACGAACCTGCGCCAGAACAACCGTAAAATTTGGGCAATTGTTCCTGCGGCTGGCTCAGGTCGTCGTTTTTCAAAAACTGAACTAAAACAATACCAAGTAATCCAAAATCAAACAGTTTTAGCGCATACCATAGCGCGTTTAAACGATTTACCACTTGCGGGTTATGTACTTGCTGTGGGTGAGCAAGATCATTATGCTCAAACATTGCCATTAAAAAATAAACATTTGAGTCATTTTTGTTTGGGTGGTGCAGAACGTGTTGATTCGGTTTTAAATGCGTTGCGTTATTTAGAACAATTTGCACAAGCCGATGATTTGGTTTTTGTACATGATGCTGCTCGTCCTTGTGTGACACAGCAATGTCTTGAAAACTTAGTCGATACCGCAATAAACCTGAACAGCAGTGCAATTCTTGCAATTCCTGTACGAGATACTTTGAAGTGTGTTGAAAATCAGCAAGATATCAATAAAACAATCAGTCGTGATCAATTGTGGCAAGCACAAACACCACAAATTTCTACCTTTTCAAAGCTTAAAACGGCAATCGAAAAAGCTTTAGCGAATAATATTGTCATTACAGACGAGGCGAGTGCATTGGAATATATCAATGAACCTGTCAAAGTAGTGATGGGGCGTTCTGATAATATTAAAATTACTTATCCAGATGATTTGGAGTTGGCCAAGTTAATTTTGCAATCGCAGCAATAAAACAACGAAAATAAAAATAATTATGCATTGATTGATTTTCTCAACCGCTATTTATCTCTATAATTTGACCAGATTAAACTAGGTTTAAGATTTGTATTCATGACACCATCGCCACAGTATAAGTTTTTACGTCAATCAGTCAGAGATGGTTTAAGTATTAATCAAAAAGTTTCAAGGTGGGACAAACTACACCTTGATCCTTGGTTATTGGGCTTTTTAATTATCAATGCAATTTTGGGTTTATTGATGGTCTATAGCGCATCTTCTGAAGATATGTCTATGGTCATTCGACAAGCCGTGAGTTTCGGTGTTGGTTTTATTTTGCTTTTTATTTGTGCACAAATTCCACCAAAAGTATATCAAGCGATTAGCCCTTGGTTTTATTTGTTTGCAATTTTGTTGTTGATACTGGTTTTATTGGTCGGTGATGTTCGATTAGGTGCAAAGCGCTGGCTGACCATTCCAGGGATTGGCAGTATGCAACCCAGCGAATTTATGAAGTTTGCCATGCCACTGATGATGGCATGGTATTTTGCACGTAACCCGTTGCCGCCAAAGTTTAAACATATTGTAATTGCCTTGATTATTATGATGGTGCCTTTCATATTAGCATTATTACAACCAGACTTGGCAATTGGTATCGTGATTGGTGGCGTGTTTGCTTTGTTTTTAAGTGGCATGTCGTGGACTTTAATTATTGGGACTTTAGCAGCATTGGCACTGGCGTTCCCTTTAATTTGGACTTTTGTATTACAAGCTTATCAAAAGAAAAGGATTATGACCTTATTTGATCCTGAGTCAGATGCGCTTGGGGCAGGATGGAATATTATCCAATCTAAAATCGCGATTGGTTCAGGCGGAATGACAGGGCGTGGATTCTTAGAAGGAACACAGTCTCAGTTGGGCTATTTACCTGAACATCATACTGATTTTATTATGTCGACCTATGCAGAAGAATTTGGCTTTATTGGGGTATTCTTCTTATTTGCACTTTATACCGCAATGATTTTTAGATGTATGATCATTAGCTTAAGCAGTTTTCATAATTATGGTCGTTTATTGGCAGGTACGATTGGTTTGTCTTTGTTTTTCTATGTATTTGTAAACTCTGGTATGGTCAGTGGGATTTTACCTGTGACTGGTGATCCATTACCACTTATGAGTTATGGTGGATCGGCGGTAATTGCGTTGTTAGCGAGTTTTGGTATCGTTATGTCTATCCATACGCATAAATAAATAAATAAATAGAATCTTCAAAATTTAAAATTTCTTAAACTAAAGCTATTCCTTCTCTTTTTTAGAGGAGGATAGTATCAAATATAAATAAAAAAAAGTTTTTCTTAAATTTAAGTTCCTTAGATTGTCAAACTACCTAATAATTCATACAAGTGCAATGCATCAAATTATTGATCGTAAATAATAATTATTTTTTTGGATGAGCTTTTAGATACTGTTGGTTTTAAATTCGTTTGGTGTACTTTTGAATCATAGATGGTTGTTTTATAGTGTGGCGACATGGATGTCGCCGTTGGGCGGCGCCCATGAGTAAAGAAAAAGCACTGCTTTGTTTGCAGCGCAAGGTTTGGCATCTCCTACGAAAAGTGAGGTATCGCCAACGCAAAGGAATTGAAACTTTGAATGTAAAGTGTGGCATTGCAAGTTTTTTTATAACGGAACAATTTCTTTTTCTATGCAATTAATTTAACTAAAAATATTAATTAGGAGAAATTGTATTCTTATGTCTGAGTTTTTTGACTAGGCAGCTATAATTTGCTGATGGTTTAAAAATCATGTGATACTGTGAATGATTTATCTATTTGAAATCGAATTTAAGCTGACACTTCAACATCAAATCAGTATTGCTAAATCTGTTCTAAGTGCTAAATTAAAATAGTCATATAAATTATTTCTCTAACTACATTATTCTTATTATAAGACGATTAAATCGTATAAGGTTCGGTTCAATATGCATATCATCATCATGGGAGCTGGTGTTATTGGTACAACATCCGCCTACTATCTAAAACAAGCAGGTCATGAAGTCACTGTGATCGATCGACAACCCAATGTGGCTTTAGAAACCAGTTTTGCCAACGCTGGGCAGATTTCGCCGGGTTATGCGTCGCCTTGGGCTGCACCAGGTATTCCATTAAAAGCGTTTAAATGGATGTTTCAACCACATTCACCATTGGCAATTAAGCTAACGGGTGATATGCATCAGTATCAGTGGATGATCCGTATGTTGGCTGAATGTAATATCAATCGCTACCAAATCAATAAAGAGCGAATGGTACGGATTTCTGAATATAGCCGTGACTGTCTAGATGAATTACGTGCGGAGACTAAAATTCATTTTGATGAGCGCCAATTAGGTACATTACAACTTTTTCGAAAACAACATCAATTGGATGTGGCAGGCAAAGATACCGAAGTTTTAAAACATGAAGGCGTGCCATTTGAGTTGTTGGATAAAGCTGGCGTAATCAAGGCTGAACCTGCTTTAGCCCACGCAACTGTTGATTTTGTTGGTGGTTTGCGTTTACCGAATGACCAGACAGGCGATTGCCAAAAATTTACAACAGAGTTGGCGGAGCTTGCAGCCAAACAAGGGGTCAATTTTTTATTTAATACGGTAATAGAATCAATCGAAAAAGATGCTGAACGGATTACCGCGATTCATTTAAAAGATGGTCGTAAAATCAAGGGAGATGTTTATGTCATGGCACTGGGCAGCTATAGTCATGAAATGCTCAAACAATTGGAAATTGATGCGCCTGTATATCCATTAAAAGGCTATTCGATCACCACCAAAATTGTTGATCCGGCACTTTCACCAGTGTCTACAATCTTAGATGAGTCTTATAAAATTGCCTTAACCCGTTTTGATGATCGAATTCGTGTAGGGGGGATGGCTGAAATTAATGGGTTTGATCGCTCGTTAAAATCTAGTCGTGAAGACACTTTGCTTATGGTTTTACAACAATTATTTCCAAATGCAAGTGACTTATCAGATGCACATTTCTGGACGGGTTTAAGACCTGCGACACCAGATGGTACCCCGATTGTTGGGCAAACAAGGTATCAAAATCTATATACCAATACAGGGCACGGTACCTTGGGTTGGACCATGTCATGTGGTTCTGCAAAATTATTATCAGACATTATTTCTGGAACCACACCACAAATTGAATATGATGATTTGAATGTGTTTCGATATGACTCAGTGAATCACTAAGATGTTTGTGAAACTGATATGAACCAAAGTTAGCAAGTCGCAGAACAGGCAATTTCATTTTCCAATGTGCATTTTTGGCATTGGTTTATGCTTTCACTTCGTGGTTTTAATGAAGAAAATTCAGATGAGGCGATTTAGGCTAATTTCAATCAAACTACAACAAAGCCAGAGTCAGTGATCAAGTTATTGACTAAGCTATTTAATTCTTAAGCGATTTAAAAATTAGATAATAATTGAACATATTTTACTTGTATTCGAGCAAATTCATGGCATATTAATTGCTAATACAAGGAAAGATGATTGCAGGAGAGAAGTCTCTTGCGGACTCGCCGAAGGAGCAACGACCCCGGAAACTCTCAGGCAAAAGGACTGTAATCATTGTAAAACCTCTGGAGAGAAGTCATTCTATTGAAAACAAAAAAGAAATGACTCACCGAAGGGGATGGTAAAGCCTAAATAGTTTAGGTTTTTATCGAAGCTCTCAGGTACACATGACAGATGGGGCATACATTGACAATGTAATTAAAAATATTGCATTTCAACGGAGTGTGCGTATGTGTCATGTCGTCATTATTGGTTCTGGTATTACAGGTGTTACTTCTGCCTATGAACTTGCTCAATTAGGTTATCAAGTTACTGTTATTGATAAACATTTATTTCCCGCAATGGAAACATCATTTGCCAATGGTGGACAGCTGTCTGCGTGTAATGCTGAAGTGTGGAATCAAAAATCCACTGTGTTAAAAGGTATTAAATGGATGGCGAAGAAAGATGCACCATTATTGCTCAATCCATCTTTTGATTTGCACAAATATGCATGGCTGGTCGAATTCCTTGGCAATATCAAACACTATGAAGCAAATACTCAAAATACAGTGAAAATGGCACTTTTAGCGCGTCAAAGGCTATTTAATATTGCTGAACAAGAAGGGATTGATTTTGATTTAGAAAAACGTGGCATCTTGCATTTCTACCATTCTGAATATGATTATAAAGTGGCAACCAACGTCAATGCGCTGTTATGTAAAGGTGGTTTAGAACGCCATGCAGTGACCAATGAAGAAATTAAATCTATCGAACCGAGTTTGACGGGTGAGTACTATGGAGGCTTTTATTGTCCAGGTGATGCAACGGGGGATATTCATAAATTTACCACTGGACTTGCCAAAGCGACTGAAAAATATGGGGTAAAATATTTATTTGGTATGGAAGTTATTAATGTAGAACACACTGCCAATGGGGTGAATATTCAATATCATTCGAGTGTTGAAAACATGGAAGGTGGTTCAGTAGCAGTTGAACAACTCAGTGCAGATGCCGTGGTGATTTGTGGCGGTGTTGGTAGTTATCAATTGGCCAATCAATTGGGCGATCGTGTGAATGTTTATCCTGTAAAAGGCTATTCGATCACCGTACAATTGAATGATGAAGAAAGTATTAATGGTGCACCTTGGGTCAGCTTGCTCGATGAAAGCGCGAAAATCGTCACGTCACGATTAGGCGCTAATCGTTTACGTATTGCTGGAACTGCTGAATTTAATGGCTATAATCGAGATATCCGCTCAGATCGTATCCAACCTTTAACAGATTGGGTCAATAAGAACTTCGATATTTCAACCGAGCATTGTATCCCGTGGGCGGGTTTACGACCAATGATGCCGAATATGATGCCTGTGGTAAAACGTGGAAAACGTGAACGGGTATTTTATAATACAGGGCATGGACATTTAGGCTGGACGTTGTCTGCTGCAACAGCTGTGATGATTAGTCAGGAAATTGCAAGCTCGCATCCGATTTAATCGTATAGGCAATATTTTTGTATTTGCACTTTGGTGAATGTCCATATTCACCAGAGTGCTGGTAAAAATAATTAGGTGTGTTATGAATATAGAATCAACAACTCAAAAGCACTGGCATGAAACGAGCTATGTAAAGTTAGTTGAATCGATTCAATATATTGCACAAAATTACCACGATGTGCACGCCTTGGCCTTGTACTATTATTGTGATGATGATGAACCTTGTTTTCCCAAAGTTGAGCTGAACTTTAATACCATTGAACAGTTTGAGTCGCAAATTTCTGAAGCTTCGAGTCAAGCTGAAGCGAAATGGAATTATGCCTATTGGTTACAACAACCGTCTTGGGATATTGGGGGAGAGAATGATCAGCTTTTGGCACAATGGTTTGAGCAAACACCATTTTATTATTCTCAAAAACAGATGGAATATGCTGAACAAGAAGATGATGCACTATTTAATGAACTTTTAGAAAAAGGCGAGCAGTTTGCTCAATTGTTTATTACACAAATAATCAAAATAGTTCAGCAATTATTTTCTGAAAATATTCTTCAAGATACATTTGGGAAAAATCTTCCAGTCATTATTCATGAGCTTGAATATTATGAAGAACCCATTTCGTGGACCAAAAGAGCCAATCCAAGTGCATTAATCAATGAATTTATGGATGCCTGTGAAAGTGATTTCTCTTAACAAAATATGCTTATGATTCAATGCTGAGGGACGTGATGTGCCCCACAGCACTTATTGAGTGGAAGCAAGTACTTTAAACGTTATAGACGAGTAAAGACATCTTCTTGGGTTAAACGAGACTTGGGCAATTTTGCATTAAAGTCAGTATCACTACGATAACCGAGTGTCATAATCACAGACGGGACCAAATTCTTTTCAATTAAGCCTAATTCTTCAGTCAGAATATCTTCGTCAAAACCACCGATTGGCGTTGCATCGATACCTTCAATACCTGCAGCTAATAGCATTTGACCCAGTGCGATAAAGGTTTGATTTTCCGCCCAGCGCTGAATATCACCTTTTTCATTGCGATAATAAGAGACATAGCCTGTACGACTGTCTTTTTGACCTTGCTTAGCCTTGTCATCTTTAAAGCGGCCACTGAGATCATCCTGCTGAAGTAAATTACTCAGGTGCTGTTCTGTAATATCTGCTTTGGTACAGAATAAAATCGTATGTGATGAATCTAAAACCTTTGGTGCGTTGTAGCTATATTTTCCGATTAAGGCTTTAGCAATACGTTGTTTAGCTGCATCATTGTCAGCAATAAAAAAGTGCCAAGGCTGGATATTGATTGATGATGGTGTCAAACGTAGGATTTCAAGTAAACGTGCAAATTGTGCTTGAGGAATCTTTTTAGAAGAATCATAAGCCTTTGTGGTGTAACGTGTTTTTGCTACATTTAATACATCCATAAGGAGATCTCATATATCGTAAATTTTCGATATATTATATGCTAAAATTCCGAAATGTGAATCTTCAAAACGTAAATAAAGGTGGAAAATCTTTTTTAGCTGGGATAAATATTTGTAAATTTTATCAATGGATTATATTTGAACCAATATATCCCTGCAAAAAAGCATAAATTAATTGATTAATTCTTAATATTTTATTTCGTGTTTTTATTAAACTCTTAAACTCGCTATTTAACTGGTATTACAATAGACTGGATTCGTTAATTACAGCAGGAAAAATCATTGGTTTTAGATGATCAGAAACTCATTTAACGGTATTAACTTATGAGAAATTTGATAGAGTAGTGTAGAGGAAAAGACATTTTTTAATAATTAAGTATTAAAATTCTTTTATCATTTTTTACTCCATGAAAAAGTGAAATAAGTTGAAAGACATAATATTATTTATAGGCTCAATTTTTGCTCTCTGCTGGATAATATATTAATAAGCATTCTCGTCTATTTTTACTATTAAGCTTACTGTGATATTGATTCATGTTTGGATGGTTTTAATTTTATGGAATTATTAAATCTGTTTAGTTTAAGGGGGGAGTTATTGAATAATCCACTTAATAAATTTCCAATCCGCATTTTCATCCACTTCTAAAATCATTGCTTCAGATGTTTTTTCACGCCAATCTCCTAAAACAATTCTAGCTTTACCATTTACATCATGAATTTCAGGGCGATGAGTGTGACCATGAACCAACAGATCGACATTATTAATTGCTTTTTCTACAGCTTGTTGGTTAACATCCATAATTTCATAGGACTTATTTTGTTGAGACTCACGGCTTTTTTTACGAAAACCATTAGCAAGTTTTTGTCTAAAACCAAGTGGAGTACTTTTTAAAAGTCCCAATACAATCGGATTGCGAATAATTTTCTTAAATCGTTGATAAGAGATATCATCGGTACATAAAGCATCGCCGTGTTCAAGTCGAAATTGTTTATCAGCTATGGTAAATGTATAAAATTCGGGAAGTAGTTTGCCATCAAACTGATTTAAAATTTTTTTCCCTAAAGCAAAGTCACGATTACCCACTTGAAAATAAATTTGATTACCAGCTTGCAAGGAAAATTGTTTTAGATGCTCTATAATTTCATCTAACCAAGGCGCAGTATAATCATCCCCAATCCAAGCATTAAACCAGTCACCGAGAATAAACAGTTGTGTGTTTTGATATTTATAGTGTTCTAATAAATCAAAAAACCCTCGAACCAGTCGAGGGTGTTCTGGTGACAAATGTAAATCAGCGATAAACAGATAGGTCACTTATTTTTCCTATTTAATAACTCCTCCTAACCTTGCTTAGTAAAGGGAACAATATCCCTTTATTTAAAAGAAGCTTCGGGAGGATTTATAAATTATTCAGAGATAATTTTTGCAGATTCAATCACAATGTTTTCTAAAGGAACATCAGCATGATAACCACGGTTACCTGTACGAACACCTTTGATTGCTTCAACGATGTCTAAGCCTTCAGTCACTTTACCAAATACTGCATAACCCCAACCTTGAGCAGTTTTACCTGTATGGTTAAGGAAAGAGTTATTTTTTACATTGATGAAAAATTGTGCAGAAGCAGAGTGAGGTGCTTGAGTACGTGCCATTGCAACTGTACCCTCATCATTGCTTAAACCATTGTCCGCTTCATTTTCAATTGAATCACGTGTGGTTTTTTCTTTGAAGTTTTCATCCATGCCACCGCCTTGGATCATGAAACCGTCAATAACACGATGGAAGATTACGCCATCATAAAAACCATCACGAACATATTCTAAAAAGTTAGCAACAGTTTTTGGTGCTTTTTCAGAGTTAAGTTCAAGAACAATGCGTCCTTTGTTGGTGTTTAATTCGACTTGAGGAAAACTCATTCTATAATCTCCTAATCATGACTAAAAATGTCATGGGTTTTTGGTTGAGAGAAGCATAAGCAAACTGTAAACTACATAGCAAGTAAAAATGTGAAATTCTTTTGTTAAAAAAGGATAAAATCACATTTTATATATTCAATTTTAACTTTTAGAAGTGATTTATCAACTATGAAGCCAAATGATGTTGTTTCAGAACTGCCGAAAACTCCGACAAATAGTCCAAGCCCTGTCGATAATGCGCAGCAAGAACAACAAGCGGGCTTAGATTTTGTACGCCAAGTCATTACAGAAGATTTGGCAGCGGGCCGTACACAAAAAGTTGTTACGCGTTTTCCACCTGAGCCAAATGGTTATCTACATATTGGCCATGTAAAGGCTATTTGCTTAAATTTTGGTATCGCTCAAGAATACGATGGTTTATGTAACTTGCGTTTTGATGACACCAACCCAGATGCTGAAGAACAAGAATATGTTGACGGTATTGCCAATGATGTAAAATGGTTAGGTTTTGAATGGAATGGCGAACCTCGCTATGCATCAAGTTATTTTGACCAATTACATGCTTGGGCAGTTCAGTTGATCAAACAGGGCGATGCTTATGTAGATCTACAAAGCCCAGAAGAAATTAGAATTAACCGTGGTAATTTTGTCGAGCCAGGTAAAAACTCACCTTATCGTGATGCATCTATTGAAGAAAACCTTGCTCGTTTTGAAAAAATGAACAATGGTGAATTGGCCGAAGGTGAAGCAGTATTACGTGCCAAAATTGATATGACATCACCAAATGTACATATGCGAGATCCAATTCTATATCGTGTACTTCATTCAGAACATCACCAAACTGGTGATAAATGGAAAATGTACCCAATGTATGACTATGCTCATCCATTGTCAGATGCGATTGAAGGGATTACACATTCATTATGTACCTTAGAGTTTCAAGACCATCGCCCATTTTATGATTGGGTTGTTGAGAAAGTGCACTCACAATCGGTTCCACGTCAGTATGAATCTAGCCGTTTAAATGTAGATTATACGATTACCTCTAAACGTAAATTACGTAAATTGGTAGAAGGTAACTATGTTCATGGTTGGGATGACCCGCGTATGCCAACTGTGGTGGGCATGCGTCGTCGTGGTTTTACTCCTGAAGGGTTACGTGAGTTTTGTAAGCGTGTAGGTGTATCTAAAACAGACGGTATCGTAGATGTGGCTATGCTTGAATTCTGTATTCGCCAATCCCTTGAAAATACAGCAGCACGTGGTATGGCTGTTTTAAATCCGCTGAAAGTGACTTTGACCAACTTGCCAGCAGATTTGAATTTAAGCCATTCACGTCATCCAAATGTAGATATGGGCGATCGTATTATTCCTTTAACCTCTGAAATTTTTATTGATCGTAAAGACTTTGAAGAAGTTCCGCCAAAAGGTTTTAAACGTTTAGTTCCTGAGGGTGAAGTGCGTTTACGTCATGCGTATGTGATCAAGTGTGATGAAGTGATTAAAGATGCCAATGGCGAAGTGATCGAGTTGAAATGTTCTATTGATCCGGAAACTTTAGGTAAAAACCCAGAAGGTCGTAAAGTGAAAGGCGTTGTACATTGGGTTTCTGCGTCGAAAGGGATTCCTGCTGAGGTTCGAGTTTACGATCGTTTATTCACCGAAGCTGCACCAGATGCGGATGATGATTTCTTAGCAAACTTAAATCCAGAATCTTTAACGGTACTTCAAGCGGTAATTGAGCCTGCTTTGGCAAAAGCGCAGCCAGAAGATCGTTTCCAGTTTGAACGCGAGGGTTATTTTGTTGCGGATCAATATGATCATACAGCAGATAAACCTGTGTTCAATCGTGTCTTAGATTTGAAAGATAGCTTTAAACCGGGTAAATAATTTTATTCAATCCTGAATGAAATCATGAATTAAGACCTAGCTTTGGCTAGGTTTTTTTCATGTTGTTTAAAATTGATTGAGTAATACTATAGAAAAAAGATATAGTAAATGCATAAATAATAATCAGGACAAATATATGTCTTCCCAATTTGATTTTGTTACGGTCCATATTAAACCTAATGTTCATTATAAAGGACGATCAATCAGTTATCTTATCGAATGTAAAGATGGTTCGAAGAAAACATTGGGGGTAATTTTACCCACAGAGAAACCTTTAACTTTTGAAACTCATGTGACTGAGCGCATTGAAATTGTTTCTGGAAAATGCTTGGTTCGGATAGCAGATCAAGAAGAAATGGAGGTCTACAGTTGTGGAGAATCTTTTACTGTACCTGCAAATAGTCGTTTTAGTCTGCAATCTAGCGAAGTTGTAGATTATGTTTGTCATTTAGAATAACGAATAATGTTAGGCAAATCATCATTAGAATTCTTTAAAGTAATCCTGTAAATACTCAATAAAAACTTTTACTTTATCAGAGATTAATTTTTTATCTGGAATAACAGCATAAATAGCAGTGGGTTCTACCATAAAATTAGGAAGCACATGAACCAGTTTTCCTGAATCTAAATCGTTTTTGACATGCCAAAGTGAGTGATTGGATATGCCGAGCCCTGCCAAAGATGCCTGACGAATCCCTTCGCCTGAGTTACTAATAAAATAGCCATTTACGTGGATATTTAATCTTTGATTGGATTTAGCATGATCCAGAAACTTCCATGTATTGGTGATGCCTTGTTGATGACGCTGCACGATACAACGATGTCGCTGTAAATCCTCTAAACGTTTGGGGATACCAAATTTAGCTAGATATTCAGGTGCAGCACAAAGTAAGCGTTTATTGATAGATAAAGGTTTTGCAATTAAAGAAGAGTCTTGTAGTTTGCCTATGCGAATTGCGATATCCATACCTTGGGTAATAAGATCTACATTTTGGTCATTTAAATCTAGATTGATTAATAATTCAGAATGGTGTTTTAAAAACTCAGCAATAACTTGAACTAGTATCTGGGTTCCAAAGGTTGCGGAAGCCGTGATATTAATGCTCCCTGAAAGTTTTTGATCTTGAAGCTTTAAATTTTCGGTCAATGTTTGAAAACTATCGAGAAGTGGACGTCCTTGCTTAATCAATATTTTGGCTTCTTCAGTCAGACTCAGTTTACGTGTCGTGCGATAAAAAAGTTTAAGGCTAAGCTGATTTTCAAGCCTTTGCACTCGTTGACTTGCCACTGAAACTGCAATATTGGCTTCTTTTGCGGCTTGGCTGATTGAACCCAAATCTGCGACACGTAAGAAGAATTGAAAGTCTTGTGTATTCATTTTCCATAAAATCGAAAAAGTAATTTCTTATTATCCTGATTTTTTAAATAATACCAAGTTGTTATTTTGTGATGAGACACATTATTCAATCAAGGTGAATGATCATGAAATATAATTTTTTAGGCGAATCTGGTTTAAAAGTATCTGAGCTGGGGTTTGGTGCTGGAACCTTTGGAGGAAAAGGTCCTCTATTTTCTGCATGGGGACAAACAGGGCAGATCGAAGCGAATCAAATGATTAGCACATGTATAGATGCAGGAATTAATTTCTTTGATACTGCCGATGTGTATTCAGACGGTGAATCTGAAAAAATGCTTGGAATTGCATTAGCGCCTTATCGGCACAGTACGATTATTTCAACTAAAGTTGCGCTTCGTAGCAATGAGCAAGTGAATCAGGTCGGATTTAGTCGTCATTATTTAATTCATGCAGTAGAGCAATCGTTAAAACGATTAAATACAGACTATATCGATGTTCTACAGTTACATCAGTTTGATAGCTTTACTTCACTCGATCAGCTTATGAAAACTTTAGATGAATTGGTCCGAAGCGGAAAAGTTCGTTATATCGGGGCATCTAATTTTTCAGGCTGGCAATTGATGAAAGCACAGTCGATTGCAGATCGTTATGGTTATGAAAAAATGGTAGCACATCAGGTGTATTATTCATTGATAGGTCGGGATTATGAATGGGAATTGATGCCTTTAAATCATGATCAGCATATTGGTGCTGTTGTGTGGAGTCCTTTGGGATGGGGTCGTTTGACGGGTAAGTTTGATCGTGAGCGTCCTATGCCTGAAAATAGTCGCTTACATGAAACAGCACAATTTGCACCACCCGTAAACAAAGAATATCTTTATCAAGTGATCAATACTTTAAAACAGATTGCATTAGAAACGGGATATTCAGTCCCACAAATTGCTTTAAAATGGCTGTTAACACGAGCTACCGTTTCGACTGTATTGATTGGTGCTCGAAATCAACAACAACTGCAAGATAATCTCATTGCAAAAGATCTAGTACTTATGGATTCACAATTACAGCGTTTAAATCAAGCCAGTGCGGTTTATCCAGCATATCCATATTACCCATATTGGAATGGTCAATTTTCAGAGCGCTATCAGAGCATCGTTGAATCATCACTTATTCAAAACTAATTGGTTAAATTTATTAACAAAAACATGATACTGATTACATAGCACTTATGTTATCAGTATCACTTTGTTATCTATATAATTCAATATAAGTTTAGAAGAGTAATAAGAATGAATCCAACCATTGAAACTCAAATGTTAATTCGTAAACCCGTGTCTGCGGTTTTTAATGCATTTATTGATCCTGACATTACTTCAAAATTCTGGTTTAGTCGATCTACAGGACCACTAAAAGAAGGCAAAATTGTGCAATGGAGTTGGGATAAGTATCAAGTCAGCTCAAAGGTTATGGTATTTAACATTATTGAAAATAAATTGATTCAAATTACTTGGGGTGAACCCAAAACATCGGTAGATTTTATATTTGAAGAAATCAGCTCAGAGCAAACTTATTTAAAAATTAGAAATTATGATATTTCGCTTCAAGGCTCTGAACTAATTCAATTTATTATAGATGCAACTGGAGGATTCACCACAGTGCTGGATGGTTTAAAAGCTTATTTGGAATACGGATTAGAACTCAAATTGGTTGAAGACAAATTTCCACCATTTTAATGGTATTTTAAAATCAGGGCTGTACTTAAGGTCATGTGAAGAACCTCGTTGAGTATTTTACTTTTTAGGCTGTTGTTCTTTAAGAGATAAATAGGTTGGAAGTTTTAATTTTGACTGAGCCCTGAGTTTCATTTTTATATATAAAACTAAAGCAAAACAGGTGGTTGCAACTGTTAAAAATAAGCCATTCATATAGGTCATGATTGAACTGATATAGCCAATCGTGGTTAAACGGTTCATCATTTTTACCACTTGAGGACTACTTTCAACCCCTGTAATTGCCCAACTACACAGATGTTCACAATTATTGATAATTAAATGATAGCTATTTTCGTGCATGCGTGTACGCATACGTCGAACCACATGACGACCAGAAAACTTAGGTTGATCATAGTAACGGACACGGATCACTTTACCATGTGAAAATTTTTCAAGTGAAGTGATTTCGATTGGGCGTTTTTTTACAAAATGTGCCAGTCCAGAATAATGTATAACACGACCTTTTCCAGCATAGATTCCATGATGGCTATAGCCAAAATGTTTGACGATTAAATGCGCACCTAACGGGTATTTAGCTATTTGTTTTGTCTGCATATTCCCACTCAGTTCAAATAAAGTGTACACATGTATTTAATTGAAAGGATAGTTTGATTATAACGATGCAAAATGAATTTGATAGCCCTTAAAGTGATAATTACGTAAAAAAATGCATTAAAAATGCTAATTAGCCTTCATTATTCAATAGATCACACGATAAAATATAACACTTTGAATGGGGGTGTTATGAATTTGAAAACTGGAGTATATGCGCTGATAAGCATGATGGGATTGAGTGCACTTTCCTTTCAAGTCAATGCCAATACCGACTATATCAAAATAATCAAAGACAAGAAGGTGATCGCAGATGCTGTACGTATCGACGATCTTGATCAGCTACAACTATTTTTAAAAAATCAACAAGGACAAACTTATAAAAAGTTCGCAGCTGTACAAAAAGAGCATAAAAAATGCCAGATCAGTTTTGCCATGAATGCAGGAATGTATCATCCAAATTTTGCACCAGTGGGTTTATACATTGAACAAGGTAAACAACAAACAGAATTAAACCAGCAAAAAAATAAATTTGGTAATTTTTTTATGCAACCCAATGGCGTGGTTGCTTGGAACAATAAGCAAGCTGTGATTAAAACCACAGAGCAATATCTTAAATCTAATTTTAAAGCTCGCTATGCAACACAATCTGGTCCAATGTTATTGATCAATGGTGAGATCAATCCAATTTTCGTTAAAAACTCAGATTCATTAAAAGTTCGCAATGGGGTGGGAATTAAAAATAATCAACTGTATTTCGTGATAAGTCGTGGAAAAATTAATTTTTATAATTTTGCTGATATTTTTAAGTCGCAGCTTAAAACAGATCAAGCTTTATATTTAGATGGCTCAATTTCAAGTGCATTTATTCCACAAGTGAAAAGGCATGATCAGACTTATGATTTAGGTCCAATGTTTATTTATAGTGAAGCAAAAAATTGTGACGATTAAAATGTGAAAATTAAAGTTTTAGTTTTTATTTACAGGAAAAAAAGGATGCCTGCAAATTGAAGCATCCATTTTGTAGATTAATGATAAATTACTTAACCATGCCAATGATTGAAGACTGTGCTTTACAGGCTTGAATAGCATCTTCTTTAGATAACTTTTTAATTTCTTCTTCAAAGGCTTTTTTCTGTTCTTTTAGTGAATCTTCAGGAATGCCACTTTGTTTTGCCAAGTCTTCCATATGCTTCCAAGATTCTTCACATTCCTTTGGCATACCACCACATGCGGTTAAGATAGTGCCTAAAGCGAGAATTGGAATTAAACGTAATAATTTCATATTTAGATCCTTTAATTAAGTTGGTTTTTTACTGAGGTTTATTCATATTGATCATTAAAATTTATAGCGTATACAAATGACGGAAAAATGAATTTGTCTTTGAATAAAAAGAAAAAGACTTCATTCTCAAGTATATACACTAGAATGAAGTCTACGCTAAAAACAATTTTAACAAGATCATGCATTGAGCATTAGAAACGGTAACCTATTTTTAAACCATAGCCTATGGCATTGTTGTCACGATAATCACCTTGTTGGGCAATTTCTGAAGCACCGGGTACCGGAATGTAATAGGTACCATCTTGTGCCGTGGCATCCCCAATCCAAATATATTTGATGCCTCCTGCGATAAAATAATTTTCAGCAGGATTGTATTGAACACCCAACCCTAAGCCCCAACCGCCTTTGGTAGGATTCAATACAGAAGCAGGATTTCCAGTACCAGAATCCCATGAAACATCAGCCGACGCAGCCCATTTTTGTGTAAATTGATGTCCTAAACCAATAGTGATGCTGTATTGGTCTTTTTGATAGTCATCGAGATTGAATCCACCAGCATACAGGCCTTGGCTTAACTCAGCTGTTGCCAGTTCAGTGAGTGCACCAAACTGTGTTGGACGGATTCTAAAATCTTTCCAATTTACCCAACGTGCATTTAAATATGCCAGCGTGTCTTTATAGATGCCTGTTTGAAAATCTAAATTTACCGATTGTGGCGTTTTGATTTCTGTATCTTTATCAGTGGTGAATGCTAAAGGTTGTCCAAAAATCGTTTCTTGAGCATCTATTTTATGCTTGATTTCAGAACGATAAGTTACCGCTGCTTTTAAAGCAATTTCAGGAATCTGAAAAGCAGCACCAGCAAGCCATCCAACAGCATTATCTTGTTTAAAATTAGCATCATAGCCATTAAACACACTCATCGAATTACCACGCAAAGACACTTTGCCTTTGACTGTCTGGTATACCGCACCGCCGTAAAGGTTAAAATGGGCATCTGGCTGAAAACCAAATAACATCGCAATATTTTGAGTATCAACATCCGCAATGGTACCTTTCATACTGATTTCGGTATCAGAGAAGGTATTATTACTACGTAAAGGATATTCGATTGCAGCACCATAAGGTTGATCATAGATGAGCCCAAAGGAAACTTTTGGCGCAATTTGCAGTTTTAAAGCAGCATTATAGTATTGATATGATTGTGCCATATCACCTGTAGTTAAATCATTGCTCCCTGTATTGACTAAATCAGGTCGATTTCGGACTTTGCCTGATACTTCTGGGTCAACTGTGGCAATACTGGCTTCGAAATAATTCTTGTCTTCAAGAAACGCCAGTATCGATTGACCAGATTGATCCATCGCAGCTGCATGAGTATATGCAGTGGGTAAAATGCTGAGGACACTGAGAATCAGTGATTGAGTTTTCATGCTTTTCTTTCCTTGAATGTTTTTTTTATTTAGCATATAAAATTCAGATAAACAAAGTGAACAATAGAGGTTAAGCTATTAGTTTATTTAATTTTTATCTGAAATCTTTATGATTTTAGTGAATCATTTTTAGTGGATTTAATAAAGGGGGCTAATGACCAATTTAAGGGGGGATTATCGGACAACTCATGTTTGCATTGTCTTAAGAAGTTGCCTCAGATCATTTAAGAATATTGTAGAATCAATTAATGATTTAAAAAGGTTCATTTTCTAAAAAGGAGTAATTTAAAATGACTGTTTTGATCGATCAGGAATTGATAAATCAGCAAGGGTAGAAAATAACATCAACAAGATAATTAAGTTCATCAATGATTTATTAAATATTGAATCAAGCGATCAGGGTGGATAGCTTATTGCTGCAAAATTTATTAGTATTTAGTCTGCATTACCTTGTAGTACCAACAGGGCAATCTATTCGCTGCCAGTTTATTTGGAATGGAATTTACATATCGCTATGAATTATAAAAGATCCTCTGTCATGGAAGAGAAAATGCAACAGAACCGTGAGACAATTTTATTGTCTGCACGTGAATTGATTGCACAAGGAGGATTTAAAGATGCACAAATTCAAGCAATTGCAGATAGGGCGGGTGTATCAAGTGGTTTGGTCTACAGATATTTTGAAAATAAAAATCAGGTATTGATTGAAGTTTTAAATGCAGCGATTCATATCGAAGTTAATATTCTCAATGATATTGCACATACTGAACTTAGTGCGATAGAAAAATTAGATCGAGCAGTCACAACCTTTGTAAAAAGGGCAATGAACAGCCCTCGACTCTCTTATTCTTTATTATTTGAACCAGTCGATCCTCAATTTGAGTTAGAACGCTTTCAAAGTAAGCAATTGATTAAAGAAAGTATTATTAAAATTTTGACAGAAGGACGTCATTCAGGCGAGTTTATTTTTGAGGATCTAAACACCACCGCATTGTGCATCGTTGGCGCAATGACTTTCGTTGTGATTGAACCTTTAAGTATCGCCAAGACCAAGCGTTTTGATAAAAGCTATAAAGAGTATTTTGTAAAACAAATTGCTGATTTTTGTTTACAGGCAGTGAAAGTTAAACATCCTCAGGAATAATATTAATCATCATTGCAAGGGTTAAAGGAATGGCAAAGGACTTTAATAATCCAGTTGTAGTTGAAGGATATGATGCGCATATTCGTAGATTAATTCCCGGCTATGAACTGATACATTTACAAGTCCATGCTGTATTAAAGAGCTATGTATTGACTCAAGCGAAGATTTTAGTCGTGGGATGTGGTACAGGTTATGAACTGCAATATTTGGCTGAGCAATTTCCTCACTGGAATTTTACAGCAATCGATCCTGCAGCAAATATGATTGATAAAGCCAAACAACATATAGCTGGTTTAGGGCTTTGTTCTCGAATTCAGTTTGTACAAGGTGATACATCTGTTCTTAAACAAGTCGATGAGAATTTTGATGTGGCTTTGGCTATCTTGGTTTCACATTTTGTTCCAGTTGATGCAAAAGCACAATTCTTAAAAGATATTGCAAATCACCTAAGCAGTACTGGTCTATGTTTAAGTTATGAATTAATGGAAATTTCGAATGCCAAACAATTACAAGCTTTAAAAAATCTGAGTTTAGCAACAGGATTAACAGAAAAACAGGCGCAACTTATGGCAGAACGTATTGAACAAGATTTTGCTTTAATTTCTGTTGATGAAATGAGCGCTTTGTATTTACAAGCAGGTTTTAAGCGTGTGGAAAGTTTTGCTCAAGTATTGAATTATCATGGTTTTATTGCATTTAAAACGGACTAAGAAAAACGTCTAAGTAATAACTAAAAATCATTTTTTGCTTTAAAGTAAATCAATTAGTCATATTGCTATACGCTTACAAAAAAGTTCCTTATCCAAATGGTTGAAGGAACTTTTTTATTGCAGATCATCGTCAAAGCTTAAAAGATTATTTCTCTTTGCTTTCTTTTTCAGGTTCTTTCACAACATTGACATCATACAAATGAGCAAAGGCTGAAAGTAAACGAATTTTAGGATCTGCATTTGAAATCTTAATGCTTTGATCCGCTTCAAGTGTGATTAATTTCTCCGCAACAAAATAATCGATAATTTGTGTGATTTCACTCTCAATCTCAGACTCATCCCATTTTAAAAAGAAGGCTTTTTGTATAAGTGGGTATTGTTTGATGACTTGGGTATATAAATCAGATTTTGGAATCTCAAATTGCTGCTGCTCTGTTTCAACACGCAATACTTTGGCAATCAGTGCAGGCAGGATAAACGTGTGCAGAATGTTATTACTGAAATACTTAAGCAATCCCACCTGTATATCACTGACTTTCACCCAGCGCTCATTATCATGCTCAATCAATTCAACTTGTTTTAGCTTCATGGCATATTGAATGATTTCTGTGTTGGAAAGCTCGGTAATTTGCATACGATCATCATAACGATGCTGTTTGAGTAGATTACGGAATTGTTCTAAACGTACCAATACTTCACGCTCTGCCAAAGCATGCGTTGGTGCATTTAACAAGACCAGAGAAATCAAACTAACAGGATTAATCACGACCGCTTTATTGATATTTTCCAAAATATCAAACGCCACATCATTGACCGTGGCTTTAACCGACTCAGGCATCTCTTCATGCAAAGCAACATGTTGTGGAACATTGTTCTTTTTTAAGATCTCTTCAAGGAAAACCGGTTCACCTAAATTGACATGGACAACACCAAAGACTTTTTCAATTTTTTGAATAGATTTAAGTAGTCCAAATAGTGATTCAGCTTGTTTTTTCTGCCCACCCAGCTCTTTTATGTATGAACTGCCTTCGATCAGTTTTTCATATCCAAAGTAAGTCGGAATAAAGGCAATCGGTTTGCTATTCCCACGTAAATAACTTTGGATGGTCATTGCGAGCATCCCTTTTTTAGGCGGCAATAAAAGTCCAGTACGAGAACGACCACCTTCAATAAAGTATTCCATAGGGGTATTTCGATTGAGCATACTGTAGATATATTCTTTGAAAACAGCCGTATAAAGCGCATTACCATTAAAGCTACGTCGAATAAAGTATGCGCCTGCACCACGCATCAGTTGCCCAACCACAGGCATATTTAAATTAATACCTGCTGCAATATGGGGAACCATCAAGCCACGGTTATAAATCACATAAGACAATAATAAATAGTCAATGTGGCTACGATGACAAGGGGTATAGACAATTTCATAATCTTTGGCAAGTTCACGAACCGTATCGAAATTATGTACTTCGATACCGTCATAGAGTTGGGTCCACAATTTGGTTAAAGCAATTTCAGCAAAGCGTAAGGTCGAATAAGAAAAATCAGACACGATTTCATCGAGGTATTTATGCGCGAGTGCTTCGGCTTCATTGATGCTGATTTTTTTATGAATGCTTTCATTGAGAATGGCTTCTTTGACCGCATCACTCAGCATGAGTTTGTTAATTACATTGCGACGATCTGAAATATCAGGACCAAGAATTGCTTCTTTATAGCCATTAAATTGTTTATTAAGCTCAGTCACCACATAATGCGCTGGTGAAAAATTGGGTGTGAGTTCAATGGCTGAGTCAATTAACTGCCGTAAAGAAACTGCTTGATGGAATTCAATATAATTATTACGGCCATAGAGAGTAATGTTGAGTGCTTGTTTAATGCCCGTTGGCTTAGCCCAAGCATCAGTCATCAATGCTTTATACCAACTGTCCTCATTTTCCGGCGCACGCCCCCATAAAATCGTTGTTGGTACTAAAAGCACATCTTGTTCAGGGTGTTTTAATAAATATTCGACCAAACGAATAATTTTGTCTGGGTAGTATGCAGAGGCGTTGCTTTTGGTCGGTTCTAAAGTGATAAAACGATCATCTTCCTGATAATCTGATCCTAGGTTAAGTGGCGCAAAAGCAGGGCTGAGTTTTCTTTTTTCTGTTTCATTGTCAATTAAGACTTTATTCGAAGTTGAGTCATCTTGGATGACATAGCAAATTGGAAAATTGGCTGTGTTTGGATCATTAACTGTATTTTCAAGTGTTTTTGTATCGCCTAAAACTTGTGGGCTGACGATTTTATCTAAGATTTTTTTTGTAAATTGACGATAAAATTTTTGATAAGCATTGCTTGCCATAATATTCTCTAAATATGAGTCATATGGTTATTATGCTTGAAATAATATACAAATATATAGTTTGATTTGATGACAAATCGGTCAAACACTTTGCCTAAAAACTAAACTTATGATTTTTATCAATAAACTATTTAAATATCGGTATAATTAAATTCAGTTACTCAATATCAAAGTTTCATAGAAAAGCATTATGATAGATTGATATAAATTCATTTAAATTCAAGGAAAGGTCATGTCTACAGATCCAAATTTTCCAGCAACTGAAAACTTAGGTATTGCTGTTTATTCTAATAATGCTGAAGCAATTGGTAATACACCACTTATTCGTATCAATCGTCTTATTACAGGTGGCGCAACGGTTTTAGCAAAAATTGAAAGCCGTAATCCTGCTTTTTCAGTTAAAGATCGAATAGGTGCTGCACTCATTGCAGATGCAGAAGAGAAAGGGCTCTTGAAAAAAGGTATGCATATTGTAGAACCTACGAGTGGAAATACTGGAATTGCATTGGCATTTGTAGCAGCGGCAAAAGGTTATGCCATCACTTTAACTATGCCAGCAAGTATGAGTATAGAGCGCCGTAAAGTATTAAAAGCGTTGGGTGCAAATTTAATTTTAACTGAACCTGCAAAAGGTATGAAAGGTGCAGTTGACGAGGCAGTGCGTCTAGCAACTGAACATCCTGAAACATATTATTTACCGCAACAATTTGAAAACCCAGCCAATCCAAAAATACATGAGACAACGACTGGCCCAGAAATTTGGGCAGCCACTGGTGGTAAAGTTGATATCCTTGTTGCTGGTGTTGGAACTGGCGGTACTATTTCAGGTATTTCAAGTTATTTTGAAAAGGTCAAGCAGCAAGCGATTTACTCCGTTGCTGTAGAACCCGCAGATTCACCAATTATTGGACAAACCAAACGTGGTGAAACGTTAACGCCTGGGCCACATAAGATCCAAGGGATAGGTGCAAACTTTATTCCTAAAAACTTGGATTTAGATTTAGTAGATGAAGTTATTGCTATCGACAACCAAGAAGCGATTGATTTTGCCCGTCAAAGTGCCACTCAAGAAGGTATTTTTGTCGGTATTTCTAGTGGTGCGGCTTTAGCTGCTGCAGCAAAATTAGCTGCCCGTCCTGAAAATACAGGCAAAACTATTGTGGTGATTCTTCCTGATGCGGGTGAACGTTATTTGTCTTCCGTTTTGTTTGAAGATATTTCAGCAGATTAAGATTGAATTAAATCATTTATGTTTATGCTGTTTATTGTTGCTATGGACTAAAAAAATAAACCCACTCAAGTAGCAGCAGTGGGTTTATTTTATTGATATTCAGTTTCTATTTTTAAACTTTATAATGAAGACTTTAACTGTTTTTCATGTTGTTTGACTTGTTTCGCGTATCGTTTACCTTGACGTTTCATTTTACGATTTGTTTGGTAATTTGTGGGTCCAACATTGTAGTAGGCTAAGGCTTTTTTCCAGCTTCCTGCACTTTGATTGTATTTAGCCAAGATCATAGTGCCACAGCGTACATTGGTATATTCATCAAACAAATCACCAGGGCAGGCTTGTTGCCAATAACGCGGCATGATTTGGGTAAGCCCGACAGCACCAGATGGAGAGGTAACATAACTACGGTAGCTCGATTCTTGACGTATGGTCGCTGCAATCAGTAAAGGATCTACATCATATTGATCTGCGCTTTGTACAATGATTGGGGATACGCGATTAGCAACATCTGGAGAGACAGAATAGGCTTTTTGGATTCCAGTCGAAAGTTTAGCAGCACGTTTTTGCACAGAGCCACCACCCAAAGACGAGCATGCTGTGATCGCAAGTGTTAAGCCTACTGTAGAAATTATTTTTAACTGATACTGAAAATTCAAAATAAAACCAATGTTATGTATCCAAGATTGCCCTGATGTTATGTAGCTGATTTAAACCTGTCAATCTGTGAAAATTGGTAGATTTATTCGTAATTTGTATCTTAAGCTTTTGGTTGCTTGGTATTTAGGCGTTATTTCGTCATTTTCGTTTGTTTTTTCTGTAACAATATGGCCAACATTAAATGCAATGGATTCTTAGCAGTATATTGGACTTCAAATTGTTGATTTCCATTGTGTGGGTACAGCGCATAAATTACTGGAATATTTAATTTATTTCCTTCAATCAAATTTGAGTCTTTATCTGAAAGTTCTTTGGTTATATCTGCAAGTACATTGGTGCTAATCTCTTGCTGAATTACACCTTGGCAAATATATTGTGCACCTTCAAAGCGATCAGTAATCAAATCGATTAGATTTTGTGAATCCTGATTGTCTTTATCAGCCTGTAATTTTTCTAAATTTAATCGCTTTATTTTATTTAAAGTGATTCCTTCTATAGAAGGGATGATTTTTATTGTTGTGTTTATATTTGGATTAAATTGTTGAGTAAGTTGATTTAATTTTGATCCAAAACTGATATTTACCTGACTTGAGTAGAGTTTTTTTACATGATCAGTCACTTGTTGATTATTACATTCAGACTGATTAAATAAACTACAGGCTTGTAGGCCGAAACCTACACAGAGCATTGTAAATATTATTTTGTAATTCATCTCTATCTCTCACAGTCATGTTTATTCACTAACTCCACCAATATCTTAAAATATGAAAGAAGATAGGGGCAGAAAAGCAGATAGAGTCAATCCGATCTAACATCCCACCATGACCATGAATCAACTGGCCCCAATCTTTGACACCACGGTCACGTTTGATGGCTGACATCACTAAACCACCGAAAAAGCCAAAGATACACACAACTAGTCCTATCAATGCAGCTTGTAGATAGCTAAATGGAGTAAGCCATGCCATAGCAACACCTAAAGCTGTGGCTAAAACGATCCCACCCACTAAGCCTTCAACTGTTTTTGATGGTGACAAGACGGGTGCAACCTTGTGCTTTCCAAAAAGCTTACCACAGACATATTGCAAAACATCGGATGCCTGAACGACCATAATCAGCCAGATTGCTAACCAAATCGGTTCACCTTTAAAACCATTAAGTTTTAAATTGAGTAATGCAGGCACATGGGAAATACAGAAAACACAGACCATGAGTCCCCATTGAATTTTAGAACTACGTTCAAGGAAGTGTTTGGTATCTTCTTGTTTTAAACTGGCAATCGGAATCAGTAAAAATACATAAAGTGGAATAAAAATTGAATATAAGCCGTACCAGTCGATATAGATCAAATAATATTGATAGGGAATAACAAAATAAAAGGCGATAAGTAAAGGAAAATAATCACCACGCCTTGTCGGCAATAGACTGGTAAATTCTCGTAGAGCGAACAGGGAAATAATCCCAAATAAGATAATAAATGCAGTTTGACCCAATAGAATTGCTGCGCCAATGACGATCAACATCACCCACCAAGCATTGATCCGTGCATTTAAATTATCAATCACTGATGAGGGTTTTTGCCCAGCTTTTTGTTTGAGAATAAAGCCTACACTAGATGCAAAAACTAAAATTCCCGCAAAAATACCAAATAAAAGATAGGTTTTATTCAGATTATCTAAAATCATTGATTCTCAACCTCTTTTAATAGTACTAGCTGCTTCTGTGCATAATCTATAAATGTGGCTTTATCCATTTCTAAATGTTGTTCTAAAGGAAAGCCAAAGCATACGGTAGACAGTAAAGGCAAAGGAACAAAAGAACCTTTTGGCATGACACGTCTTAGATTTGAAATCCAAACAGGGACAATCTCAATCTCAGGAAATTGTTTATGTAAGTTATAGAGGCCACTTTTAAAAGGTAATAGCTCAAGATCATCATCAAGATTTCGAGTACCTTCAGGAAAGAAAATAATGGAATACCCCTGAGCAAGAGCGTCTTTTACAGGTTGTAAAGGGTCTGCATTATCTTCGCGATTACGTTGAATCGTGACACCATTAAAGGTGTCTTTAATTAAAAATTGTCTAAAACCATCTTTCAGCCAATAATCTGAAGCAGCAACAGGTTTAGTTTTTCGACGCATCAGTTTGGGAAGTGAGGACCATAGTAAGATAAAGTCGATATGACTATTGTGATTGGCATAGTAAATACGTTGTTTCATCTCAGGCTGACAACCAACCCATAAGCTACGAGCACCAGTTAACAGTCGTGCGCCACGGCGTGTCAAAAATGCGATAAAGCGAGCAATAGAGTGTGATGCTAAATTTCCATTAGAAGAATCTAAGTGTTGAGTCTTTTGCTCTAAAGACTGTTTATTGTATGACTCTTTATCTTGTTCGGAACGTGGTTCAGGTAGTTGATTCATTCTTTAAGCCGATTGATATTGAAGCATTTTATTGTGGGGCAAGCTGTATAATAAGATGACTAAAGTACAAAATTCTACTTTTTAAGTGATTAAAATAAAATATAACCAAACTTAGTTTTGAATAAAAAGTAAAAAGGTTGGTCTCCTTTTACAAATTTATCATTTCTATTTTTTGAATCATAGAAGAATTTTATAGCATTTCAAGATCTTCACTGCTGAGAAGCTGATAATTTTCTTGATTTAAGATCATTAAAACTATCATACGATAACAATTGAATATATCAGCAACTGTATCAGTTGAGGTTAAAATCGCTTTAAATCATTCTAGAAATCAAAATCATTAAAACCAGATATTGTACCAATAATAAAGCAATTTGTAGTTTTAAAAGTTTAAAGCATCCTACAAAACGCTGTGACCAATCACGTCCTGCTTTGGATGCGGGCATCAATTTCATACTCATTAGGGTTTGATCAAATTGTAGGGTTAAGTTTTCAATAGATTCAGTTTGGGATTCTCGTGCTATCATTTTAATGATTTGAGCATCAAACTTAACTCTAAATGAGAGATAGTGATGAAGCCCAGATAATAACAATGTAATGACAATGAACGTCCAAAACTCAAAGGATTGCCAACCTTTGAACAGGATGGCAAAAATAGATAACGCAAAAGCCAAATAACCTGAAAGTAATATAGCTGTGGTTGCAGACAACAGTTGCGCAACCACATAAAAATTCATTTTCATGGCGCTAAACCTTTCAATTTTAGATGGTAAATTTCTAATTCTTCCAGTTGGGCTTGTTTTAATACCACCCAAGGGCGAGCTTTACGAATAATGTTTACCATTTCATCAATATTGGCATCTTGGTTTTGTTGAATCAGCCAAGCGGTGAGTACAGCGCTACTTCTTGAATAACCTAAGGCACAAAAAATCAGAATATTTTGGATAGAGCTTGCTTCAAGCTTTGACATCAAATCATTTAATCGTGCTACGGCTAACTCAAGCTGATTGGCTTGTAATGGAATCAGATCTAGACTGAGATATTGCTGATATGCCGTTACTTGGTTTAAGGGTAACTCAGCAACACAATCAAATATTGCATTGTATTGGTGGTGATCTTGTTGTGTTGGGACTCTTCCAATATAGATTTTTTTAAGTTCATGTTGAATGATAAAAGAATCTTCGGGATGTTTTTTGGTCCAAACACGACTATTAAGCCAAGCAAAGATTAAATAAGGCGCAAGCAGTATTTGTGCTGCAACCGTCATTTTGCCATTTTCTTGTTTTTGAAAAAAATGTGGACGTACAAAACTATAGCTATGTGCAACGATAAATAGACTCACAGCAGGGTAAATTAGCCATAATCCCCAAGGTCTAAACTCATAAGCTAAGATAAAGAAAATCACTGAGCCACAAAGGTAATAACTACCAAGCTTTAAATGTTTTGTTGTTAACAGCTGCAGTCCATCTTTTCTAAATGGGGATTTTACTGAAATTGGAAATAACCATAAGCATAAAGCGCCAACAAGTATTCCTGTAGGAAGATCAATAAAATGATGTTGCCATGTCGTGAGTACAGAAATTCCAATCAGCACACACCAAAAATCGACCACATATTTCCATGCCCCAGATACATGGCGACGATAGAAATCCCAAAGGATAATCAGCAAAACAATATGTAATGAGGGCGCTTGATTAAAGGGCTTATCGAAGCCCATCAGGACATCAAACCATAGACCGAAAAAACCATCTAAAGGTGGACGTTCAAAACTAAACTTTAAAGGGAACACTAAGAAGCAACTAATCGAAATGACTTGCGCTAAAAATAGCCTAAGCGCTTGTTGTTTAAGCTCAAATTTGTTCCAACAAAGCAATAAGGAGAGGCCGTAAAACAGGTCAATTGACCAATACGGCACAATCGTCCAAGCCCAAAGTGGAATATGCTTTTCCCAAGCAAAGACAATACTTGGAACATCACTAAGACCTGACGCATATTGATTTGCAAAGCCATAAGTGAGGAAAAAGAAAGGCGCAAGAAAAACTAAGCAAAGTAGGCCCCATTTCCAAGTCCCAGTTTCTTTGATGAGTGTTCGCATAAAACATCCGTAGATTATTATTCTATTAAAATTAAAAAATTGGTGACTTAAAATGATTTATATCAAGTCACCAACTGTGTGATAGCAGAAATTTTATAGCTTTTGTGCGACTGAGACGGTAAATATTCCAAACTCATCAATACATTGGTCGACCTTTTTAAAGCCAGCAGCTTCAACAAGTGCATCCATTTCCGCTTGTGAGCGTAAACGCATTACCCATGCATCACCTTCACGATGTGAGGTTAGTGCGCGCGCAATAAACTCTTGCTGCGGGTGCCAAATTTGACCAGTATAAATCAAATAACCATCTTTAAGGATTGCTTTACTTAAGCCCTCAAGTGATTGACGTAGCAAATCATTGTCTGCAAATAACTCATATAAACCCGAAACCACTGCAAGTGAAGGTTTTGGTTTAACAGAGGCCAAAGACTGTGTATCAAATGCATCTGCTTGAACAAATTCAGCAATGTCATTGAGTCCACGTGTTGCAATCATTTGCTGACCAGCTTGTACATTGATATCGCTATAATCACGCAATAAGATTGAATCTGGTCGTTTTGGTAGTTGAACCACAGCATCTAAAATATAACGCCCATGACCAGAAGCAATATCCATAATGCTCAATGGTTTATGGTTTTTAATCAGAATATCCGCATATTTCTGAACTAAAAGTTCAATATTCTGTTTACGAACACGGATTCCACGCCAACCAATCGCATTTAAATATTGGCGGTCTATGATGTTGCCAATAGGATTAGAACTTTCAGGTTGGTTACGATAAACAAAATCTAAAGTGCTTCCAGAGTCATAGCCAGTGTCTTCACCAATTTTTAAGCCTTTTGATAAATGACTACCAATTTTTAGATTCTTTTTTGTAATTTCCCAAAATGCATTCTTTATTGATTTAGCGGGTAATGGTGAACTGAGATCTTCAGCTATAGCGCAACTTGGACCAATTTTGTCCGCATTTAAAACATCTGGAGCTTGATATTCAACCGCAAAACATTGCTGGATAAATCTGCGTATTTTTTCTGTTGCAATATGGCGATCTTTTTCGCCTAAAGTATCGTGAAAGAAACCCTCTAAAATATGTAATTCTTTTTTAGGATGTGGAAGCTTTTGGTAAAATTCACGTTGCGGTTTTTGAAAAACTACAAAATCTGAACCTGAACATAACACCTGAGTCGGCACAAAGATATTTTGTGAGTCAGCAACAATACGCTTAGAGGCATCATAGAGTCCAAGCAACATTCTCACCGAAATTGCTTTAGCAATTTTAGGATCGGTATCATAGCTTTGAGCACGTTCTTCATCATGGGTCAGCATTTTGGCTTTAACATAACTTTGAATGAAAAAATTACCACGAATTTTTTCCATGACTCTTAAACTTGGTTCGGCAAATGGCACATAAAGCTTAATATCAAAAGCAGGGGAAGCGAGACACAAGGCGCGAATTTTTGGCGCATAATCATGTACCCATGTTGCAGCTAATACAGCACCTACACTTTGTGCAACCACAGCAATGTTTTTGGCGTCGATGCCATAGTTTTCTTCAATATGCTGTACAAAATATTGAATATCTTTTACACATGTGGAGAAGCTAGGTGCATCACCACGTTCACCTGGTGAATCGCCGTGCCCACGGGCATCCCACGCAAAGAAATCAAATTCACTTAAATTGAGTTCATTAACTAAATGCGCCATACGTCCTGAATGTTCATGGCCGCGATGAAACAGAAGAATGGCTTTTTTTGTTTCGCTTGGAGTGTTGGTCGACCAATGTTGATAAAACAATTCTGTTCCATCATGACTCTTAAAGGTGTGATGACTGTTGTTATACATACGAATTTACCCTAAATATGAAACTGTTTTATAACGCTGTTTTTAAACTATTTTTAATTCGGTTATAGATGGTTAAACTAAGTAGTAGACCAATTAAAATGAGTATGCCATTACAGATTAAGCTGAGAAGTTGTAAATTTGTAGTGAATAATGGCGTGATGACAATCACGACAGTGATTAAACTAAACCAAAATGCGCGATCACTTTTCCCCATTGGGCCGTCATAACGACGTTCTTGACCAATCAGTGGGGCCATAACGCCCGTGTATTCACTTAAAATTGCAAGAAAAGCGACTAATAAGAGTAATTTTGCATTAATAAAGCCAAAAGCAATCAAGCATAGATAGAGTGCTGTGTCCGAAATAACATCACACAACTCATTGTAAAACGCACCTAAGTTGGATTGTTGTTTAAATTCACGGGCAAGCATTCCATCGATGGCGTTGAAAGCCATTCGTAGCAGCATCCACAAAGGAAAGAGCAATAACCATCCATTTACAGCATGATTCAGATAATACTGGTATAGAAAAAAGCTTAAACCGAGCGATATAAACATCGCTAATAACGTGACTTGATTTGCCGTGATTCCGATATTAAAAAGCTTTTTAACAAAAGGGCGCAGTAAGTTTTGAAATGCTGGTTTTAATTGATAGATTGATGGCATTGTTCTAGTAATATAAGGTATATGATAGGATTTTAATCAAGTTTTCCATGATTTTACAAGTATTAATTTTCATCATTTAAATTCGTGATGTTGGGAGCTACTGACATTTCATAAAAGGTTCGCGTTGTGGGCTAAAATTGCATATGAGACGTATACATCGTAGTGTATTGAGTGAGATTGATTAGAGAAACTATTGGCGAGTTTTACTGCTCAAGCTGAGATAATTTAGCCATCACCTGAGCAAGAACCAAGAAATATTTTGTTTATAGAGAGGGTGTGCGGGGACTAGAATATTTTTTCAGCAACGTCGTTAGCTTGTGAAATGATGTTGCTCATCTTTTAGAGTGTCTAAATTCAATATTTCATGCCTCGTATCATCTAAAATCATTTGTAGCCGCAAACGCAGACAAATTATCAACAGACCCTAATTTAAAATTTCTATGAATGGTCCTATAATTCAAATATCATCTTAATTTTGATCTTGTTTATGCTATGACACCTGCTTGTAAAGTTTTAAAATCAAATAAAATTGAATTTTCTGTTCATGAATATGAACATGATGTAAATGCAAAAAGTTTTGGCTTAGAGGCTGCTGAAAAATTAGGTTTAAATGTCGAAGAAGTTTTTAAAACCCTGATGGTAACAGATGATAAAAACTATTTTGTTGCCATCCTTCCAGTGAATCATCAATTAAATTTAAAGAAAGTAGCGAGTGCCTTTGCTTGTAAAAAACTACATATGGCTGATCCTAAAGATGCAGAGCGTTTAACTGGATATTTAGTTGGTGGAATCAGTCCTGTAGGTCAAAAAAAGCGTTTAAAAACGGTAATTTGTGAAAGTGCACAGCAGTTAAGTAAAATGTATGTGAGTGGTGGGAAAAGGGGCTTGGATATTGGGGTTAATCCACTAGATTTAGCGAAGGTTTTGAGTGCGAATTTTGCTGATATTGTTGATGAATAATCCATCCTTTTATTGATGAATTTTAATTAAAAATAATAATGTTACTCACTATGTTACTCACAAAAAGATTTGCTCAAAAATAAAGCCACTGAAGTGGCTTTATTTTTTGAATCTATATCTAATATTACAGACTGGACATATGAACTAAACCAATAACTCTTCCGACCATCCTTAAATGGCTTCGTGTAGCGTCCTTCTCTAATTCTGGCATCTAGAGTTTCTGGTTCTATATTCAGCAAGTGAGCAAATTCGGCTCGCCCAATTCTGCGTTCTTCTTTTTGGCTTACCAGTTGCTCAACAAGTCTTGTTAAATGTTTGAGAGATTCAGATTCAATTTTTAATGCGCCCATTTCATCACCTCAACAAGTTTTCTTTCTAGTGCGCTTAATATCAACAGCCATAGATTGAGTAGAATTAATAATTAATTGTTCAGCCTGATTAATATTATCAGAACTGTTCATGTAACAAGCAATTGCATTACTAGCTATGCAATAACCAAATTTAACTGCTATTAAGGTTTACTACAGAACAAGTGAAGTCAGTTTTAGCGGTTCAACAGCTAGAGATGATACTAGGGGATTTATTACACTGGGAACTGTAGATGCAACGCGACATATTTTACAAGCAGTTGATTGATCCCGTTTTGACTTAATAGTTAAACTGAAGTTTTTTCTAAGAATGTTACTTGATCTGGATCAAGGCGTATGGCATATTTTAGCTATAGTGGACGAATTTATGGTAATCCACACAGTTTAATAGATTTGTATACCCACTGATTAATAGATTTGTATACCCACTGATTCCATCAAGCGGGTATTTTTTTGAGATATACAGCTAATGAAATGGATTTTATCGCTAACTCTTATAATCGTATCTACGACAAGTTTTGCTTATCAAATTACAGATTATTCAGGGAAATGTTTTACACAAAATGAGAAAAAAACTTATTCCTGTTCAATTCAAAAAGGTGTAAGTGCTGGTGGAAAGTTTGTATACATAGAATTTGATCAAAAAGAATATTTAATTGAGCAATCAACAACATGTGGTGGTAAATGTAAACCTTATTTGGGTACAACTCCAGAAAATGTATTGTCTGCTAAAAATTATAAAAAAGATCAATGGAGTTGTTACAAGCAAGAGCAAGGCAATATGAATATTTGTTATATGCTAACCAAATAAATTAATTTTTAAGGAGCTCATCGAAAGGTGAGTTTTTTTTTCATAAAAAACAAATCTGTAATGATTAGGTGCTAAGATACTATTGAAGAATAGGAAAAAACATGAACATTTGTATTGGTGGTCCTTGGCATGGAAGTAAGTTGCTTGGGAATGTAAGCCATGAGAAATTTTTCAAAATTAAAGGTTCTACATCAAAATCAATTACAACCTATTATAAAAAAATAGTTAAGATTAAAAATCAAGAGTATGTATTTTGGGTATCTGATGAGTTATTAGATATGCAGGCTGATGAAATAATTAGAGATTATTTAGTAAAAAATTTTCAAATTCAATAGAGAAAACATATAGTCGTTAAAAGATATAGATTGATAGTGATTGTTTAGAAAATTATAGAATGTTACGTATTTCATTGAGATAGAGATTATCTGGCATTGCATATTTATATATTTAATGGATAATTATGTTTTCTTCCATGGTTTTTTACATGCCAATCGTTAATGTTAAAAAGCTTGATAATATTCTTAGTAAATTATTTGAAAGTAAAAGAATTCCAAAAATAATTTTAATTGGCTATAAATCATATAGTGATCTTATGAATGACCGAAAATTTTTTGAAGATGTAGTGGGCTCATCAATGAAACCCAGCAAACGAACTTATAAAAATATTAAAATAAAAGTAACCCAAGATGATAATCAGCTTGAGGTTAGATGTTTTTCTTGAATTTTTGAAGATCCTATTAGCATGAAAATTAAAATTGGTTTACTTATTTTGAAAATTGAGTGCAATATTAGATTAAAATATTATATTAGTATCCTACGCTAATGAATAAAAATAAATTTTTATAATAGTTTTTACTTCTGTATTAATAGTTAGCATATTTTTACTAGGTTTTTCCGTTTATAAGATTTCTCAAGCACGAAATAAAAATAACATCTTGAAACTTTCTAGCGATGCTAAAAATTCATTAGTCGATATTGCTAAATAGAATTACTTATTCGATATAGATCGAACTAATGAAAATACCATAATGATTTTTTTAAATTTTATCGGCTACTTAGTGATTGATTTTTTGATCCTGTTACTCTTGATTATGAGCTTTTTCATCATCTTTAGCTGAATTTTGTGCTTTAATTGAGCATGAGCTGAATCACAATTAAACAGTTTAAGGATGAAATGCAGGTTATGAAATTCAAATTATGAGATGAGCATCTTAAATAGCTTGAAATAGACAGAATTAAAAGCGGTGATAGTGAAGGTACTGATGATCTTACATCAGTAAAAATAACTATTCAGGTTGTTGATGCAAGTAAGTAAGCCCTCCTCGATAAGGGATTACATCCTAAAAAAGGACAAAATTAAAATCTTAAATTTATCAGTTTTATAATTATGTTATTGAATTGACTGATTTAAAATTAAGTTGTAAATTACCATGTTACATCTTAGATGATTAAACAGTGACCTTATTTTTTCGTTTTTTTATTTCGGTGCTCCTAATATTAATAATCTTCATGTTTATGTATATTGTTATAAAGGGTATTTGAGTCTGACATATTTTTTAAGCAATAAGAAACCCGCATTAAGCAGGTAAATACTCAGTTTCTTTTTTGGAGTAAACCATTGTCTAAGTATGAGGTGCTTTGTTTATAGCATCAATAGAATTTCTCTTTTTTAGTTTTATAAAATTAACATGATATAGCTATCCAGAACTCTAGATAAGCTTCACACATCAAATAATAGAATGACACCTTGCCCTAAACTTTTAAAATTAGCGTCAGGGCAGGGTAAACAAATCACACGATGTATCATTTACTATTGCTAATTACAATGAGTGTAATACATTGAAAGATGCAAAGAATAAGGCTTTTAAGTGAGGGTTAAACTTTTAATTTTGTATAATCTTTTAAAATATTGGGATGAAAAGTAATTGTCAGATATTAAATTATATTCGCTAAATAAGAGCGTTGTTACACTTGTTAAGACTCAATCTAGTGACTTTGAAGCGCTTGTTGCTATTCGAATTGAAGCAATGTTTGAAAGCCTTAAGCGTCTTGGTCGTTTTGATCCCATACGTGTAAGAGAGCGTTTTCGAGAAGGCTTTAATCCTGAGTTTACTCGCTATATAGAAGTTTCTGGTGAAAGAGTAGGTTTCGTGGTTGTTAAACCTTATATCGATGGAATGTTACTTGACCATCTCTATATTAAACCAGGTACACAAGGTATAGGCATAGGTTCTGTAGTTCTTCGTCATATCTTCAAGGAGGTGGATGAACTTGGTTTGTCATTGAAAGTAGGAGCTTTAAAAGAGAGTGCTTCAAATCGATTTTATAGTCGTCATGGTTTTCAATTCGTGGAAAGTAGTGAATTTGATAACTACTATGTTCGTCATAATGGACAAAGTGGTTTGGGGGTGGATATTTGACTTAAACTTATTTGTTATTTAGGAAAATAAATAATTTAGAACGAGCGAATGCAGTGCGAATTGATAATGAAAAATTAGATGAAGCATGACCCTTAGATTGAGAGTAGTTCCCTTAAAGACCATTAGGTTTAATGAGAATGTTATTCTTTTGAATTTTCACAATTTAGTAGAATACATTTGCCATCAATTTTACCAACCGAACTTATTGGTTTCGATGTATCTCCATCGTCTAGAGAGATCTCAACAAATAAGTTTTGATCCTCGAAAGATTCCAACTCTTTAATTAATTGTTTGATAGTTTTTCCACGTGTTATCCATTCTGGCTGTTTAGACATATTTTTTCCTGTTATAGATCATTGATACTGTCGCCAAATACAATGAATGTAGTGCTTTAAATGATGCGAAAAACAATGTGTTAGAATGAGACTAAATAAGCTAGAAACTCATTTGAAATTATAGGCTTTAAGCTACACTATGACTTCTTCTTATTACAGCCGATCACACTGGCATCTGTGATGATATTCTTTTTATCGGTGTACAGAGTGATATTGCAAAAATAATCGATAACAGTCCGATTCTCTGTATATCCAGTTTTCCGATATACAGGTTCGCTACCAACTGGCATTTGGCCAATCACGCCACCACCTCCAATTCCAACCATTGTCGTCTTTTGGCCAATATACTCAACACCTGTCTGCACGAAAACTTTTTCTGGTGTTACATGGGTCTGCACTCGATTCCACCCATAGAAGCCACCACTACCATACGACGATGGACCCAGACCATGATCAGGTTTACCAAATAATTTAAATGCATTACTGGCTGGTTGCCCTACTAGTTTTTGTGCAGCCACTTCGACTTCATTGGGTTTGGAGACCAAGGTAGCGCAAGCGGTGATGGTAAACACCATAAGGGTTACACAACTATATTTGAATAAAGGCATGGAAATGATTCCCGAAATAATGAATGTTATACGCATAATGCAGATTGAGAAATTAATCAATAATGACTAAGTATATAATTTATTCGATTATATCGCTTAATTATAGATAACCTCAACATAGCCTAGTCCTAACTCATAGAATCAGGACTAGCAAAAAATATCGATTTACGATGTTTAGACTATTCAAAAGTACACTCAGTGTATTTCTTCAAGTGTATCGAAGAAAACGCATTTAAGCCTCTGAGCTTTGGGTTATTGATTTTGAATATTACGCTGATTTAATAAAGGTGTATTTAGATTATTGAATTTTCTCTGATACTCATCATTTGAAATAAGCCCTCGATCTTTTGCTTTTTGTAAATACTGAATGTTTTGTTGATTTTGTAGAGACTCTACTGCATTCATATCATTTTTCTTTAAGTAGTATTGAGTCTTTTCATACGTATTCATAGTAGATGTGTTTAATGAGTCTTCTTGAATTTTTACCGCCTTTTCATATCTTTGTTTTTTTGATAATTCTTCTTGTTGTTTTTTAAAATCAAAAAAATCAACTGAAGGAGTGCTTTCAAGTGAAATTTCATTTTGTTCAGAACTAAACATTAATGATCTTTCTTTTGAGTTTTGCTCAGAAAATGCTGGCATAGAATACGATTGCCCACAAAGTATAAAAAGATAAAGGCATTTTTTAATCATTACTAAATTTCTCAGAAAAGATTTTACGTTAAAATAACTAGCAAAGCTTTTGTAGAATATCTTAAAAATGAAAATATAACTATTTAAATTTTGTATAGATGACACATTGGTAAGCATACAGTTGAGTCTAATAAGATCAATCAAAGCAACACAGCCATTTCAATGGATAATTGTCTACGCATTACGGTAGCTCAACTTAACCATATGAAACGCTAGAGGAGTTCGATGAACTACTTTTCTAGATTTATTCAATCTTTTAAGATGTTTTTTCAATTTGTTTTTCTCATAAATTTTACATAATTATAATAAATATTTTGTTGGATTATATTTATGGGATGTATTTTTAATAGAGGTAATTTAAATAAATATTATTTTAAAGATTTTATTTTTTATTGAAAATTCAGTGTTTTTCTATAAATAAGGCTTATATTAGGTTACAATATAAAATATTTAATCCGTGATGTTTTATTGTATTAAGAATGTGTGATTAACATTGTGATAAATAGATTGTTAAAATTTTTATCTTTTAATCAAGTTTTAAAGTTTTAAAGTTTTAAAGTTTTAAAGTTTTAAAGTTTTAAAGTTTTAAAGTGGTTTTGATGGTGGGGTGTATTTTATATTTCGCTTAAAAGGTGTAATTGAGTCTTTATTAAGATTAAAATCACATTAAAAAATTACAAAAATAATAATGCTGTAAACAAATATTAATATATAGTTTTATTGTATAAGACATTACTTACATAATTTTGACATAAAGTTAACTTAAATTATAATGTAAAATTTAAGGATATAAATGATTATAAATTATCGGAAATAACTAGCTTATAAATTATTGATTATTTTGTTGTTGAAATTTTGAGCTTTAAAAATTTTATATCTGATAATTTATAGATCTTTTTTATTTGAAATTATCTTAAACACTTGAGGAATTATTATGAAAATTGCTTTGATTGGTGCAACAGGTATGGCAGGTTCACGTATTTTAGAAGAACTTGTTTCACGTGGTCATTATGTTAAAGCTATTGCACGTGATACACATAAAATACCAGATACGGAACGTGTTTTATCTTTAGATGTTGACTTAAATGATCATGATGCACTCGTAGAAGTACTAAAAGGTCAGGATGCTATTATAAGCTCAGTTCCTTTCCAAGGATTAGATGCTAATGCATTGATCAATACAATTAGGGATTCAAAAGTTAAACGTTACCTCGTCGTAGGCGGCGCTGGTGGATTAACGCTTCCTAATAAAAATGTACGTTTATTGGATACCGATGATTTTCCTGCTGCTTATAAACCTGAAGCAGAAGCAGCTACAAATTTTCTTGAAAAACTCAAACAAGTTGATGATATCGACTGGACTTTCATATCACCTTCTGCTGAGTTTGCACCTGGCAAACGAACAGGGGAGTTTCGTTTAGGAAAAGATGAACTTATAATAGGTAAAGATGGTAGCAAAATTTCAGCTGAAGATTTTGCAATAGCATTGTCTGATGAAATTGAAAGTAATAACCATATTCATCAACGTTTTACTGTTGGTTATTAAGAAGTGAATGAAAGCCCTCAATTGAGGGCTTTTTTATATATAAAATCATTAAAATTAATAGTATTAATAAGATTTATAGTTTCTTGAATGAATATTATTTAAATATTTTAAGTGGATTATAAGTGTTTGCAAATTTTATTTTGATTGATTTTTAAATGTTTATATTGAATTGATCTAAATAAATATTATTAAAAAATAATGAAATAATATTTCAATCAAATCAATGCTTTTGAATTTATTTTTATAATTTTAATATATGTTGATACATATAAAGAGTAGCTATTAATAAAGCAAAGGATCATGCTTGATTTTGTCATTAATGTTAATGATAAAAAAAGGATAATTATTATGTCTAACTCCACTAATCAACCTGGTTCAAATCAAAATAACCAAACATCTAAACAACCTGATAGCGATAAAGGTAATCAACCTCAAAAACAGCAACAAGGAAATCAAGATCAGCAAAATTCTGGTGTTAATCCTAAACAAGATAATAATGCAAAAGAACAGCAGCAAGCTCCTAACACGAAGTAATAATGTCAAAGTATTATCTTATAATTAAAGGGGCGTAAGCCCCTTTAATACATGGAAAATAATTAAATGGGCTCCAAAACAACATTATGATATATGTGAAATATTGTATCAGTATATGAGCTTGCTCATACCAATGATGATGAAATAATAAATAGAGATCTAGATATTAATTATTTTTTAGATGTTGATATAGACATGAAGCTGCTACTTTTGAATATTTACACGCATATCTATTTGGTTGAGTAAGTTTTACTGTTGTATAACAGCCACTATTTTAAATAGGTGAAACTATTCCCAATATCTTTTCAGCTATTTCATTACCATTTAAATATGCTCCATGAACAGTACCTGCATATTTCAAACTACAATGCTCGCCAGCGAAGAAAATTTGTTCTCGAATGGGTTTGTGTAATACTTTAACCAGATCATCTGTGTGCTTCAGTGATGGAAAACTAAAGGAACCATAACTATAAGCATCAGAACCCCAACGTGTAATGATGAGCTTCTTAGGCTTATGGGGAATACTGCCGAATTGTTTTTTTAAGCTATTATAAATAAACTGGTATATTTGATTATTCGTTGAATTATCGATAAATTCTGATTGTTTTCCTCCAAACAGCATCAAATAAACTGGTTTTTTATAAATTTCAGATAAGTCTAAAATATTAAAACAGCCAATATCATTCCAATAGAAATCACTTATATGTCTGGCAGGTAGTTTTAATCTAAAAGAAAGCGGTTGTTCTAATTCAAAAAATACTTTATTGAATGAACCAAATCCAATATTTTTAATAGAATTAGCATAGTGATTAGGGAGCAAGGGATAAAATTCGATATGATTTTTTTGTAAGACACCGAGTGGTACAGTAACCACCACACGAGAACCTATGTAAAAATTATTATTGGAATCAATAATTTTTACATAATCATTTTTGCAGATGATTTTTTTTACATCTACATTTAATTTAATATCTAATTTTTTTGAAAGTACATCTATCACTTGATGATAGCCCATGGGAAATATTACTTCATCTCCTTCAAAATAACCTTCATAATTTTTATAATTTGCTAAAAGTTGGTCAAGATTTGTCGCAAATGGATCATTTGCTATTCGCTCGAAAAAGTTAAATAATATTTTTTTAAGATAACACTCTGAAAATTTGCTACCTGAATAATCTAAAGAAGATATTATTTCTTTAATTGCATTCAGGGCAGATATTGTTTGTGTTTGAGAAAGTAGCATTTCTATTTTTTCTACATGAGATTCAAACTCCTGAACTTCTTGATCAGAAAATAGCAAACCATTTTCATGAAAATATTGAGATTTATAGTAGTTAAATATTTTTGTTTCAATGTGGTTTTCTTGGGTAATTTTCCATATAGGATTACCTTTAATACCATGAATCCATGATGCACCTAAATCAAAAACATCAGAATCAGATTTCAATGAATCTATTCGTCCACCTATACGAGATCTGGCTTCAAGTAGGGTAACTTTTTTACCACTTTCTTGTAGTTTTTTAGCGCATGCTATTCCAGCAATACCGGCACCAATAATAATAATCGGAAGATGAATATCGCGATTTTTTAACATAAAATTTATAGTACACTTATACATCCTAAAACTAGGATAATACACCTTATACTTTTTATACAAAATTATTAATATTTTTTCATTATAAATCAATAGATTGGTTTAATAGGATGCGTATTTCAACCTACAAACATGGCTTTTTATGGTAATTGGAGTCGGACTTGGAGGGCATATATGTAACTTCTGATCAACTTTGATACAAGGTAAGCGATATCTTTAATAAACCTATACATAACTTAAATAATAAATATTTAAATTTTCCTATACTTAGAGACAAGTAATATTATTAGGTTTTAAAATGAAAAACATCATAAGTGTTCCGCTTTTATCAGTTTTAGTATCATTTAGTTCACTATCTGCATTTGCTAAAACTTCTCAAGAATCTATAACCTTTTCCAAAGGTACAGATCAAAAAACACAGACAGGAAGTTTTAAGGGATATGATGATATTCAATATAAAATTTATGCAAAAAAAGGACAAGTTCTTAAATTTAAAATAAACAGTAATAAAAATTTAGCAAATATTAATTTTTTCTCTCCTAATAGTAAGCCGGGTAGGGATGAGGCAATTTTTATTGGTTCTACTGGTGGTCAAGTTGGTGAGCTTATTTTACCTTTGAGTGGTGAATACACAATACAAGTTTATCAGATGCGTAATAGTGCTCGCCAAAATCAGAAAGTTAATTTTCAACTTAATATTCAGATTCAAAATGAACTTAAACATGCTGCTAGGTGATCTTTTTAAGGCATAAAAATCCAATAATTTAAAGTATATAGTAGGTATAGAATTTATATTAATATGATATTGAAAGTACATTATAGATTTAATTTATCTACATAATGCATGATTGAAAACTAATCTTATTTCTACTAGAATACAAAAACTTCATTGGCAAGTAGCCGCTTTTTACTCAGGTAAAGAGGTGATGATCAACATAATTGCTCAAATGGGCATGGTCATCCTAGCAAAGAACTAAAAGATCTTTCGAGCATATATTTCTTTTTGCTGGCAAGACCTTTGATTTATGACTCTGCTCTGGCTAGAAAGAGTGACAAATCATTGGTAATTATTGCTAGCCAGAGAAATTATTATGCTATCCGCTTTGCTAATATCTCGTTCCGTATTTGCTTTATCCGAAATTGGGGATAAAACCCTATTATTGGCGTTACTACTTTCAGCTCGACTCCAAAAGCCTACTCCTATTCTTGTCGCTATATTTCTCGCAACATTACTAAAACATGGTGTTTCAGCTGTTTTAGGGCAGTGGATTACTACTGTTCTTAGTCCTACATTATTGTTTGGATAGTTTCTGTGGGATTTATCGGTATGGCTGTATGGATGCTTATTCCAGATGACTAGGCGATGAATCCGAAAGTATTAAAAAATGGCAAAAATATGGCATCTTTGGTGCAAGCTTTATACTTTTCTTTTTGCAGAAATTGTTGATAAAACTCAATTAGCTATGGTGGCTTTAGCAGCGCGTTTTGACAGCATAGCCTGAGTAACTATAGGGAAGAGTTTGGGGATAATGTTAGTGAATGCTCCTACAGTTTTCATTGGAAATAAGCTTGCTGGAAAACTTCCTATTCCATTAATTCATGAAATTGGCATACTTGTCTTTTTATTTATTTGGATCACTGTACTCATTCAATATTACTTTTTCTAACTATAATGAGGCGATTTAAACTAATGCCCATATATTGGCACCGCTTATTTTTTACTTTGTATCTACTTACTCCGCCACTTATTACTTTACTGCTATTGGGTTTAGCAGGTAACTGGTCGGATAGTGTACGATTGGCACTTTTATCACTACCAGGTTGCTGGCTGTGTTTTCAAGCGACCCAAAAATCAAACTTATTGTGGAAATTTTTTTCCATATTTTGGTGGTTTATCTTTATATTTCATACAAGTTTACTTTCAGTAAGTTGGCTATTGTTCAATAGTGATGCTGAAGCATATACAGTTGTAGAATCTATTGCGAATACAACATTTAATGAAAGTTTAGAGTTTTTTCATCTACATGTGGTTTTTTTTACGCTCTTTATTGGCTTTATTTTAATTGCTCTAATTTTATATTTTTCTATATTATTTAAATATTTTAATAAAACAGATTTACATGATCAGCAAGTAAACCGAGTGGGACGCTATGCTGTAGGTTTGTTAATATTACTATGTATAGTGAGTTATGCGTTTAAGCCTTCAATTGCTTTACATCCATTACTTTTTTGGTATGGATATTATGGCAATATTGCAGACTTTAAACTCCGTATTTTACAGCATGATAAAATACATAAAGAATGGACCCTTAATGCAAAAAAGAGGTTGGTTGTTGATGGTAAATTTAATAAAAAACAGATACATACGATTGTTTTAACAGATAGTATTACAAGTTTTAATTTTGGATTATGTGGTTATCCAAGAAATACAACACCTGAACTAACTAAACGTAGTGATCAGTTCAAAGTATTTTGTCGTGGATACGCACCTGCATCTTCTACTATTCAATCTTTACGTTATTTATTTAATGATGGTACACGGGATGTAATGGATGATAATGCGCCAGAAAATATCATGGCATATGCAAAGGCTGCAGGTTTTAAAGTTTACTGGATTAGTAACCAAGACGATGTTTATATTTCTTCGCTTTTTGCAGCTTATGCAGATAAAGCAGTATTTATAAATAAGAAATCAGGCCGTAGTAGTACTTCATTAGATGAAAAGATTCTTCCTGCATATAAAATTGCTTTAAATGATCCAGAACCTCGTAAATTTATAATTCTACATCTTATTGGTTCACATCCGAATTATAAAATGCGCTATCCAGAACAATTTTCTAAATTTAGCGATTCTTCAAATGATGAAGTAGAAGAAAAACTTGAAAAAAATGAGATAAGCCATTTAATTCAACTGAAGCGAAATGAATATGATAACAGCATACTTTACCAAGACTGGATTGTTTCAAAGCTGTTTGACCTTCTAACTTCCACTCAATCAGATTTTAGATCTTTTACCTTTTTATCAGATCATGGTAATGAAGTTGGACATGATCAGAACTATGCTGGACATAGTGCAAGTACCGAGGCTGGATATCGTGTTCCCATTGTTATTTGGTATGATCAAATGCCAACTAAAGGTATAAGAAGTGAAAGACCAATTGATGCTGGTGATTTAGATCGTTATATATTACATCTAATGGGGGGACATGACAGGTTAGATCGTAAAGAACAACTATGTTGGTTAGATCAAACCTGTAAATTTTTACCTGGCTTACTTTGGCATTAGCTAAAATAATCCAAGACATTGTTTGTGCTTTAAACTGGTTTTTGGGTAAGTTGATAGTTTTTATTGAAATTAGATGGTCTTTAATAAGTATAGGAGTGTATCAACTCGTCACTATATTTCTTAATGGTTGGTATTTTCTTATTGCTGTCTTTTATTTTGTTGTTTTAAATGGAATAAATAGATAATGGTCATATCAGTGTCATGTTCTTTGATTAGTTTGCCTGCATTCAATCTAATATGATATTTCAATGATGAAACCATTTAAAATTAAATATTCTCTAATAATTTGTTTCTATTCAGGAATGTTTTTAACAGCCTGCAATAATGATCATGATGATAATTCAGCTGTTGTAGTACCACCCAAGGCAGATACATCACTATATTTACAGACTAAACAACCCTATCAACCTCAGCAGAAACTAAGCAGTTATGAAGCAACACCCGTTGGTTATCATGCAGTTTTTACAGAATTAGTTGCTCGACATGGTTCACGAGGTTTATCGAGTATTAAATATGATTTAGCTTTATACAACATGTGGTTAAAAGCAAAACAGGAAAATGCCTTAACGCCATTGGGTGAACAATTGGGTACCGATTTAGAAGCTATGATGAAAGCCAATATTCTATTGGGTTATGGGGTAGAAGGTATACGTCAGTATGGCTATGGCAACGAAACTTCTGTGGGTATTAAAGAGCATCAGGGTATTGCAGATCGTTTATTACTACGCTTACCACAATTATTTAATCAAGCTAGCCAACAAGGTAAATCTGTACAAGTCATCAGCTCGGGTGTGGATCGAGCGGTGGACAGTGCTAAATTTTTTACCCATGAATTATTGAAACAGCAACCGAGTTTAAAAACTGTAATTACACCGGCAAGTTATCAAAGTCTCAACAGTATCTCTATACCAAGTATTGTTGATGGTGGGGTAAATCGCTTTCATCTGTATTTTCATAGTTTAAATGTACAAGACGATTTGACCAATGTTAAAACGGATTTAGACAAAACAGTCTATGCTGCTAGCTTAAAATATCAAGATTTTGAAGAGAACGATCCAGACTTAAAACAAAAAATTAAAGCATTGAGTGCAGATCCTAATGCGCAAAAAATCGCAACAGATGTATTAAGCCCAATTTTTAAAACAGCGTTTATTCAAAAAATTGGTCAAACTGGCTATAGCTTTAGTAATTCAGGATCATTCACTGTAACAAGTCCAAAAGGAGAACAGATTACTGAAAAAGGAAAAGGTAAAAATACTATTGCCAGTGCAGTAGATGCTGCGGCTTATGTGTACGAGTTGTATTCAATCACCGATGGAATGCAAGACGAGCTTGGTGCGACCCATTTTAAAAAATATATGCCTATCAAAGCGGCTAAGTTTTATGCGCAATATAATGATGCCAATGATTTTTATAGTAAAGGCCCAAGCTTTGATACAGGAAAAGCTGTAACAACAGATATTGCCAAATCACTTAAACAGGATTTATTTAAACAAGTTGATGATGTTATGAGCAACACACAAAAGAATGTTGCTGTATTAAGATTTGCTCATGCTGAAATCATTATCCCTTTAGCAACTAGCTTAGAGTTAAAGGGGATGATGCAATCTGTGCCCTTTACACAGACGTTTAATTATTCAAATAGCGCATGGCGTGGTGAAGATATCTCACCGATGGCAGCAAACTTACAGTGGGATATTTATCAAAATTCGCAAGGGCAGACTTTGTTAAAAATGCTCTACAACGAAAAAGAGATTGCTTTTAAAAAAGATTGTGATTATGCCCGCTATAAAGCAAACAGCTATTATTATGATTATTTAAAGTTGAAACAATGTTATAATATTCAATAGATTGCTATAAAATTTTAGGGGAACTGGTTTCTCCTTTTTGATCGGTTTATAAAAGGAACACTGTGAAATTCCAGCAACATACTATTCAAGCTGCTATTTTTGATATGGACGGTACGATGCTGGACACTGAAAGGCTTAGGTTTAATGTATTAAAACAAGCGTCGTTGGAAATTATCGGTGTAGAGTTTAGCTTAGATTATTTGATGCAATGTTTAGGGCTTAATGCGTTAAGCTCAGAACATTTAGCGCAAAAGTTTTATGGTCAACATATTCCTTACCAGCACATTCGGCAGCGTGCTGAACAAATTGAACTTGAGATAGTTTTGTCGCAAGGCGTACCAGTGAAAGCTGGAGTTTTAGAAATATTAGCTTATTTGCAATCTCAAAATATCCTATTGGCTGTCGCTACATCTAGTACCCGAAAAATTGCTGAAAAATATTTAAAACTTGCAAAAATTGATCATTATTTTACCTTGTTGGTCTGTGGCGATGACGTGATACAAGGTAAACCACATCCAGAAATTTTTAACAAAGCCTGCACTTTATTAAATCTAAATCCGCAACACAGCTTGATGATTGAAGATTCTGAAAATGGGATTACTTCAGCAGATTTGGCTGGGGGAGTCACGATTTTGATTGAGGATATTAAAGCGCCGAATCAGGTCATGCTGGCGAGAGCAGATTACTATTTTGAATCTATGTTGGATTTTTATCAGGCAATCATAAAATCTGACTGAATAAAATTCATTTTCAATTGAACAACACTCAGTCAATTCAAGATTTAAACATGATGATTACGTGCTTTAATAGAAGCATTAAAATTAATGTGAATTTGATGTGTTTTTAGATTCTCAAAGTTTAACAACTCCAACTGAGACACATAATTATCCTGAGTGGCACAAAGGGAGAAAACACTACGCCTTATGGTACGTCGAAATTCATCATCCCGAATTATTAGCTTATTTAAATGATTTAACAGAAAAATTCTCAAACTATTTATTGCAACCCAACACACGCCAATTTCATATCACATTGTATATTTGTGGCTTTCTAAAAAAAAATAAAATGCAATTTGATGATGATTTTATTCAAAGCAAATTTCAACAACAGCTTAAAATTCTGACCCAAAACCAGCCAAATAGTTTTAAATTAACGACAGGAAAAATAAATAGTTTTAGTAGTGCTTTGTTTATAGAAATTCAAGATCATGAAAATAGCCTAAGCAATATTAGACAGTTATTATCCTATTCAAGCCAAGAAATTGCTGCATTACATTATTATCCACATATTACCTTAGGTCTGTATTCAACAGAGATTAGAGCACAAGAAATATTCAAAGCTATCGAAACGATTGATCAAAAAAGTTTTGAAATTAGCGTTGATCGGCTTAATTTTGGTATATATCAAGCGCAAGTCTTACAAGGGCCTTTAGCCACGTTACATCAGCTTATACTCAATCCGAAAAAAACAGATGGATATTGGGAGTGGAATTCATGTTGCAATTAATCCTTGGCGGCGCGCGTTCAGGAAAAAGTAAATTAGCTGAAAAGATCGCGAAAGACTCAAATCTAAAGGTCATTTATATTGCTACGGCCCAAGCTTGGGATGATGAAATGCAACAACGTATTTCACACCATCAGTCACAACGACCTAATGAATGGCGGCTGATTGAAGAACCACTCTATCTAGCAGATTGTTTAAAACAAATAGATCAAGAAAAGCAAGTGATTTTGGTCGATTGCTTAACCTTATGGATGAGTAATTTATTGATGCATGAGGACACAAATATGCAACGCATTGAATGTGAAAAATTGCTTAAAAACTTACCTAAATTAGAGTCTGAAATTGTTTTAGTCAGTAATGAAACTGGGCTAGGTGTTATACCAATGGGTGAAATAACCCGAAAATTTGTTGATGAATCAGGACGTTTACATCAACTATTAGGTCAAATTGCTGATAAAGTAGTGTTTTGCGTCGCAGGTTTTCCGATGTTATTAAAAGGATAAATATTGTGATTACTATCATACAAATTTGAGCATTTTAACGATTAATAATGAATTTTTAAAATATGAGATGGAGAGTAACAATGAGTTGGTGGTTAGAAGCATGTAAAGTACCAAATGCAGAAACAAAACAACAGGCTGAAGAACGTCAATTACAATTGACCAAGCCAACAGGCTCACTGTCTGTTTTGGAAAATGTCGCCGTGCAATTGGCTGCTTTGCAAAGTAACCCAAAACCTAATGTAGACAAACCTTGGATCACGATTTTTGCAGGCGATCATGGGGTGATGGCTGAAAATATTTCAGCATATCCACAAGCAGTAACTCGTCAAATGCTGCAAAACTTTGCAACGGGTGGCGCGTGTATCAGTGTGATTGCTAAAGAATATGCTGCCACTTTACAAGTCATTGATTGTGGTACAGTGGGTGAAGTTTACCAATATCAAGGGGTTGAGCGTCACAGTATCGCTCAAGGGACTGCCAATTTTGCTCAACAATTGGCAATGACTGAGCAACAATGTCAGCAAGCCATGGCGCTGGGGCGTGAGAGTGTAGCAAAAGCCATTGCACAAGGTGCTTCAATTTACATTGCTGGAGAAATGGGGATTGGCAATACCTGTTCAGCTTCAGCGATTGCATGTTTCTTATTAAATGAGCCCGCTGAGCAACTGACAGGTGTAGGCACGGGGATTCGTGCTGATCAGTTGATTCATAAAAAAAATATCATTCAGAATTCACTTGAATTACATAAAAATTATGTTAAAAATGATGCATTTAAAGTTTTGTGTGCTGTAGGTGGCTTAGAAATTGCTGCAATGACAGGAGCTTATATTCGTTGTGCTCAACTCGGCGTTCCTGTAATTGTTGATGGTTTTATTAGTTCTGTGTCGGCATTAGTCGCGGTACGACTCAATCCTGAAGTTCGACAATGGATGTTGTTTGGTCATCAGTCTGCTGAATATGGACACCAGCGTCTATTACAAGAATTGAATGCTGATCCATTATTAAAGCTTAATTTACGTTTAGGGGAAGGCAGTGGTGCGGGTGCTGCCTTGGGGGTGATTAAGTTGGCATGCAGTTTACATAACAACATGGCAACCTTTGCAGAAGCAGCTGTGATTGGCCAGAAAGTTTAAATTTATTCATAATTCAAAAAGAGCATATGCATGAAACTGAGGATTGATCTATTACGTCATGGGGAAACTACGCTGAATCATACTTTGCGTGGTTCGACTGATGACGAATTGACGGAATTGGGCTGGCAACAAATGCACCAGACCATTTCTTATGATCAATCTTCTGTGCAAACGAACTGGGATTTTATGTTTAGCTCGCCCCTTAAGCGCTGTTTTTCATTTGCACAGTCACTTTCTGAACAAGTAAAAATACCTCTAATGCAGGATCATCGATTACAAGAAATACATTTTGGTGATTGGGAAGGCATTTCAACACAGCAGATTTATGAAAAGTCCCCAGAGTTATTGGAAAATTTTTGGCAATCTCCGACACATTTTACCCCGCCAAATGCTGAAAGATATTTAGATTTTCAGTATCGAATTAAGCAAGCATTACAAGCAATCAAAGAGCAGATGTTGATTAGCCAAAGCCAAACTGCTTTGATTGTGACGCATGGTGGTGTGATTAAGCTTTTAAAATGTATTGCACTAAAGCAATCTCTTGATGATATTTTAAAAATGTCAGCAGAACTTGGGCAATTAAATCGGTTTATATTGGACAGTGAAACCATGCAGTTAGAGTTATTGGAGAGCAATAAATGACCCCATTTTTGATTGCATTGCAATTTCTAACGGTTTTCCCTGTTCATTTAAAAAATATGCCTTCGCCAAAACAAAATGGTCAGTCACTGCTATTTTATCCAGTGATTGGGCTTTTGATTGGTTTGGTTCTGTTTGCCGTTGCCAGTTTTCTACATGTTTTACCTGTTGTTTTACTCAGTACTATTATTCTAGTCCTCTGGATTTTACTCACAGGTGGTTTACATTTAGATGGTTTAGCCGATACTGCGGATGCTTGGGTCGGTGGCTTTGGTGATAAAGAAAATACTTTAAGAATTATGAAAGACCCAGCATGTGGACCATTTGGTGTGCTGAGTTTAATTGTTATCTGCTTGATTAAGTGGTCTGCACTGTATGTGTTATTACAAGAGCAATACTATACTGCTTTGATTCTATTTCCTATTTTAGGGCGTTTAACACCATTATTTTTATTTCTAACCACTGAATATGTCCGTGAAAAGGGTTTAGGTTGGTCTATTGCTCAATATATTCCTAAAACTTGGGCAATGATCATTTTTGGTATTAGTTTATTGGGTGCAGGTTATTTTGTCTGGGTAGGTTTAGTGACCGCGACGATTTTTATTTTGACCTTAATTTATCTTCGCTATAAATTTATTCAACGAATTGATGGCATTACGGGTGACACCATTGGTGCAAGTATAGAAATCGCAGAAACCGTCTGTTTACTCTGTTTTATCATTTGTGGTTTTTATATTTAAGCAGATTAAGAAAAACCGAAGTTTCTAAACTTCGGTTTTTAAATGGATCACTTATTTATGTTTATTTACTCATTATTTATTGGCAAGTAACTTATAAGAGTTTGATTTATATATGTATTTATTCCAATCAAAATTAGAATTTTTTCTCGACACTGAACAAGAAACTTGGAATAGCATCATTGACTCGAGCTTCATATAAACTACCATCACTTTGATTATTTAAACTCTCTTTATAATCTGTACTCAAAATATTACGAGCACTCAGTGTTGTTGCCCAAGCTTTAGGGAAGCGTTTTGTTGCACTAATATCGACATTTACACGTTCGTTACTTGTACGATCATAGGCAAGATTATCTAGAGCACGAGTAAATTCTGGCGTGTAAGTAAGATTAATACTGGTCGCTAACTGCCAAGGCTGGTAATTGTATGAAACGCCTGTACTAGCTGTATAAGGTGCAACATCACTGGCTAAACGAGTATTGTGATCGGTATCTTCGATTTTGGCGCGTACCGTCGATAATTGTCCATTCAACATAAATGAATGACCATTTTCAGTTTGTTTTAAAGCATAACGACCGGAAACTTCTACACCATAGGTTGTTGCTTGGTCTTGATTATATGGACGCTCAACAAAACGTGTACCTTCTTGACGAATCACTTTTTCGATATAGTCATCAATATCTCGATGAAAAGCCGTAATATTTATACCTCCTGTAGTAGTGTTATAACCCAAGGTCGTTTCCAGTGCAGTGATTTTTTCAGGTCGAAGATTGGGATTACCGCCACGGTCTGGGTTATTGATAGAACCTGCATCAGCATCAGTTGAAATGGAAACAGTCGGCATGAGATTGTTACTATTTGGACTTTTATAGGCGCGACTAATATTGGTTTGCAAAGACCATTGATCGTTGAAGTCTAAACGATGTGCAAGCACAGGACTTAGGCTTTGATCACTATAACCGACCAAGCCTGAACGTTCTAACCATTCCTGACGCACACCCACGGTAAGCGTTTGATGTTTTGAAAATTTCAAACTGCCTTCCAAATAAAGTGCATAACGTTGCTCATCTAATGTATCAGCAATATTGCTTGCTAGCTCATTGGCACGCGCATCAAGTCCAAATTTTACTTGTTTACTTTCATCAAACTTGCGTACCCCATCATAAGCTAAACCGTACTCATTCACAGTTTCATCAATATAAGAACTGTATTGATTGGAACGAGTGGATTCAGTTTCATTTTGTTTTTCAATAGACAAGCGGACTTTGTCTGAGTCACCTTTATCTTTACGCTCATAACGGCTGTTTAAACGAATACTGTCATTTTTATCATTTTGAACTTGATTACTGCTAGAGCCATCACTTTCATTCTTACGATAAAAAATTTCTGAAACCAGTTTTCGTTGATCATCAATTTGATATTCAATACGTGGTGCAAACATGGTATTAGTACGATTGGTACTGCGTATTTGTTGGCGTGTACCATTTATATTTTCAATTTCTGTGCTTGTTTTACTGTCATTCCACATTTGATTGGATGAAACACTATAAATCCATGCACCATCACGCCCATCTGCTTGGACACTGATATTTTTACGTTGTTCTTCTTTTTGATCGGATTGGGTGATGCCATATCCTAATTTAACATTGCCACTGATTCGAGCATTGTCTAAGGGTTCTTTTAAAATGATATTGATCACTGCGGATGAGGCAACTGAGGCTTGAGCTACACTAGGTTGTTTGGTGATTTCAATTTGTTCAATCATTTCAGGCGTAATCGAGTCAACAATAGATATACCACCGCGTGGTCCACCTTGCACAGCTTCCCCATTAATCAAAAATACTGGTGCGCCACCACCACGAAAACGCATGCTGCCTGAACCGCTTGATCCACGCGGTCCTTGTCCAAATGTTGGCATTTGAAAACCTGCTGCACGTCTTAAAGCATCATTGACCGATTGATCGCCAAATTGTAGCATTTCTTCACGTGTCACAATGGTTTTAGCGACCGCACTGATATCAGGATCTTTAGCAGGTGTTTGTTCCGCTGCAAAAACCAAGGTTTTTAATTGTTGAGGTGATTCAGTTTCTTGATGTTGAGTCATTTCAATAGTTTTATTTGTAGATATCGTTTCATCATTTGCAAGGCTTGCAGAGGTGATAGCGCATATTGTAAGGCTTAAAGTACTCAATGTACCCCAGTAAAGTTTTCTACGGTGCATGTTGCATCGTTCCATTTATGTAATTTCGCGTAAGATTAGCGCACAATTATGTAGAAATTTTGAGGAAAAGTGCATGGATAAAAAATAAATTTAATACTTAAACTGTTTTATTTATAGCCAACCTGTCAAAAAACTCAGATACAAGAATATATTTTCTCTTAAAAATAGTTTTAGTTAAATCAATTGCTTGGATATAAAAGCATTGCAATGCCACATCTAACATTCAAAGTTTAAATACCGTTGCGTAGGCGATGCCTCACTTTTCGTGGGGATTGCCAAACCTTGCGCTGCAAACAAAGCAGTACTTTGTTTTTGCTCATGTTGGGCGAGGGGTACGTCCTTTACCCCCGCCCAACGGCGATATCCATGTCGCCCCACGTTAGGACAAGCATCTATGATTTAAAAGTATAAAAAACGAATTGATTACCAATCGTTTCTAAAAGTTCACATAAAAACCTCAGCTTCATTTTTGATTAATGACTTGATGAAAATTAATTGTATGAATAATTAAATGGTTTGACTATAAATCAAAAAAAGCCTAATGATTGAAGCATTAGGCTGATGAAATTTCTAAAAATATAACAGGGGATTACCACATCAAATCATCTGGAATAACATAAGCAGCATAAGGATCTTCCTCATCTGTCACTTGTTCATTCTTCTCAGAATTGTTGACAATAATAAATCCATTCATTTTTTCATTGATACGTTCACCCAAAGCTTTGGGTAAAATTGCATACGCATCATTATTATCATGCGCGATCACCAAACTGCCTGAAACTAAAGCATTATAAATTTGCTGATTGATATAGATTTTTTTAATTGAACCATCAATAAATTGATAGACCGCATCGCCATCTGTATCTTTGATTTTATGTTGAGCTATCATTTGGATAATTGAAGCTTTTAAGGCTTTTTCATCTAAAACGCGTTGTTTCTCTTGATTCAGCGCTTGATCTTTACTGATTTTTTCTTGCTTGTCTTGTTCAATTTTAGCTTTAAGCTCAGCTTCATTGCTCTGACCTGTACGTTGCTCATGCTGTGCCTGCTTTGATAATTTCTTTGCTTTTTTATTATCTACTAAGCCAGCTTTGAGTAACTGTGCTTGTAACGCGTTTTTGACCATAACAATAACCAACCATTAAATGTGTTTCGAACCATGCCGAAAATAAATAAACCAATACGTTAAGCTGAGTATTAAACTTAATCCAGCAGGGATAAGGAATGAATTTAATTGTAAATAAGGATGTACTATACTGGCAATCAGTCCACCCAGAATAAATCCGAAAAGAATCAGTAGATGTAGTGTCACACGGCGTTTTTCAATGCCAAGGCCTCTAAAAAAATAACCTAAAGCCAAACCAAGATCCGTTAAAACCCCTGAAAGGTGTGTAGTGCGGATGATCGTACCTTTATAGTGACTGACCATAGCATTTTGCATTCCCATTGCTGTACTCGCCCAAAGCAAAGCATATTTTGGATAAAAAGGAATAAATAACCAGCAAAGGAGAATAAACACACCCACAAGACTAAGTGGAATACCATATCTCCGTTCGAGTTTAAAATTGCTATTTCCTAAAATAAAGCCACTATAACTTGAACCAATGACGTAACTGACAATCACCATAAATAAGTAAAGCACATATTCATATTGTTGATGAATAAGTGCTTGCGCAAATAAACTGGCATTGCCCGTCATATGAGAAATAGATTGATGTAGAACGGTAATTAAACCAAGTACGTTAATTATGCCTGCATTGACCGCAAGCATAAACGCACCTAGTTGAATCCAAACGGGCAAATACTGTAGAGGCATAATTCCTTCTTTTTGTTCATATACGCTGTATATTACTTTTTAGAAAGATCGACTGCTGCTGTAAATAATACATCAGTCGAGGAGTTCAATGCTGTTTCTGTTGAGTCTTGAAGCACACTAATCACCATACCAATTGCAATCACTTGCATTGAAATTTCTGAAGGAATACCAAATAAACCACAAGCGACAGGAATTAACAACAAAGAACCACCAGCAACACCGGAAGCACCACAAGCTGTTACCACAGAGACTACAGATAAGATCACCATAGTGACGATATCAACCTGAATACCAAGCGTATGCACCGCAGCTAGAGTAAGTACAGTAATTGTTACAGCAGCGCCAGCCATGTTAATGGTTGCACCTAGAGGGATTGCAACGTTTGCAGTGGTATCATTTACCCCTAATCGTTTTGCTAAATCAAGGTTTACAGGAATATTGGCAGCAGAACTACGAGTAAAGAATGCGGTGATTCCACTTTCTCTTAAGCATTTTAAAACCAATGGGTATGGGTTTTTACGCATCACAAAACCAACAATTAATGGATTGATGATCAGTGCAACAAAAAGCATGGTACCAATAAGTACAGCAATTAAGTGCGCGTAGTTTTTTAAAGTTTCTAAACCTGCTTGCGCAAATGTCGCAACAACTAAACCAAAGATCCCCACTGGAGCAAAAGCAATCACGACACGAATGATAGCGTTAATTGCATCTGCAACATCTGTAATCACTTGTTGAGTCGTTTCCGAACCGTGACGAAGTGCTGCACCTAAGCCTACCGCCCAAGCTAAAATCCCAATGAAATTGGCTTCATGTAAAGCTGTTATTGGATTGGTAATAAAACTGAGGAGTAAATTTTTTAATACTTCTGCTACGCTACCTGGTGGTTGTAAAGTAACTTCACTTGCATGGGCAAAAATTAAAGTACTTGGAAATATTGTGCTTATCGTAATTGCACTAATAGCAGCCAGTAACATTCCAATTGCATATAATCCAAGGATTGGTTTTAAGTTGCTCGCGCCTTCGCCAACTTTAAAGTTAGCGATAGACGAGAGAACCAAGACAAATACAAGAATTGGTGCAATGGATTTTAATGCTTTAATAAAAAGCTCGCCTAAAATAATGAAATATTGGGCTGAATTGGGGAATAGATACGCAACTATAAAACCAAGAATAATGGCAATAAGAATACGAGTAACTAAACTTAAACGTGCTAGGGCAGCAAACATGTTGAACCTTTATGCCTAAACTGGTCTAAAATCGATGAACAAGCCGCGTATTCTATACCTAAAAGCGAAAACTTAAATAATACAATTTCGCCATAAAAATTAAGATATTAAAAAATATATAGCTTTTTCAGCAATCATAATAAAAAATGTTGATAATTTAAACGATTATTTAACTAAAAGTTTGAGCATCCAATTTATGCATGGCTTGGTAATGCGTTAAATAAATATTTCCACTGAGCTGTTTAATTAAATTGGACTGTTTTAAACGATCCATGACTGGGCCTTTGACTTCTGTGAGATGCATTTGGATTTTTAATTTATTTAAATCACTGTTGATTTCTTCCAAAGTTTCTAAAGCACTTGCATCAATATTACTAATACTTGAGCAATTGATCACTACATGATGTAGTTCTGGATGTTTACTGACTTCTAAAATGATAAATTCCTTTAAGGTATTGGCATTTAAAAAACTTAGATTTTCATCTATACGAATAGACACAATATTGGTACTTGTTAAAACATCATGTCTTGAAATATTACGGAAATGTTGCGTGCCTTCAACTAAGCCAATGACGGCAATATGCGGACGGCTAATACGCCATAACAGCAATAAAAATGTAGAAATAATACCAATAATCAAACCTGTTGATATATCGATACACAATACCCCAAAGAATGTGACCCACATGGCAATTCCATCCGCTTTGGAATAATGCCATGTTTCGACAAAAGGTTTAAAATCAACTAACTTCCAAATTGATACTATAATGGTGACAGCAAGAATAGCCAAAGGAAGCTCTTTAAATAACCCAGTAAAATACAAGCTCACAATTACGATAAAAATTGATGATATAACGCCAGCCATAGGCGTTTTTGCGCCTGCATCAGCATTGACCACTGTACGTGATAAACTGCCAGTCACAGGAAATGCTGATGTGACACCTGCACTAAAGTTGGCTAAACCCAGTGCAATCAGCTCTTGATTACTATTAAGCTCACTACGTTGCTGAAATGCTGTGGTCTGTGCAATAGAAATAGATTCGACAAAACTCACCATGGTAATCATGGCTGCACCAGGTAAAAGCTGGATCACCAAATCCCAGCGCCAGTAAGGCATGGCAATTGGTGGAAATCCCGAAGGAATCTCACCCACAGTTTTGATACCAAATTGGTCTATATGCAGGAAATGTATTAACGCAATCGAAATAAACACCAGAACCAAGGGCAGTGCTTTAACCCAGAATTGAAGATAATTTGAAAATGATTTGCATAACTTTGATTTAAAGAAAACAGGCATGTAAAGCAAAAAGAGTATGGAGCAAACCCCAAAAATCAAAGTTTCAATACTAGTAAAGTTAATGTATTGCCAAATACTTTGGATAAACTCAATAACATTGCCTGATTTTAAAGGTATATCAAGTATAAACTTAACTTGACTAAGTGCGATCAGCACTGCGGAGGCGATGATAAAACTTTTAATGACAGGATGACTGATTAAACGAATTAAAAATCCGAATCTGAAAATGCCAAGTAAAGTTGAAAGTATACCGACAAGAAGTGCCAATAAACATGCAGCTTGAATATAGACTGGTGAGCCTACCTCATATAAGGGTTCAAGTGTTGCAAAGGTCATCATAGAAATCAGTGCTACAGGACCAATAGACAATGTTGGGCTACCGCCAACAATGGCATAGATGATCATGGGTAAAATACTGGCGTATAAGCCTGTCACAGGGGGTAAGCCTGCGACCATAGCATAAGCCATGCCTTGTGGTACAAGCATTGCAATGATGATTAAAGCAGCAAGAAGATCGGCTCTAAATTTAGGAACATTATAGTCTTGGAGCCATTGCCAGACAGGAAGTATTTTACTGAGTTGAACTTTAGGATCAGCCATTTGAATTTCATTAGCATATTTTCATATATATTATGCATAAAAAATGCTAAGAAAAATAGTGACAACTAATTTTTGTATATAAAGTATTGTTTTATTTTAAATTTATCTAATGTTAAAAGAAAAGCTAAATTTGTGGACAATATAAATCATATAATGTTGACAATACCACCGTCATTTTCTGATCTTTAATAGAATAATAAATTTGCTTTCCATCACGGCGCGTCGAAACAACATCACTTTTACGCAACATCATCAATTGTTGAGAAAGGGTGGGTTGGTTGATCTGAGTTTTTTCTTCTATTTGTGAAACATTTAACTCTTCTTGAGCAAGATGGCATAAAATTAATAAGCGATCTGTATTGGCTAAAGATTTTAAAATAGTTACCACTGAAGAAGCTGATTCACGCATTACATCAATTTCAAGATCACTAGACATAGGCAGGTTCTATCCGTTATTTAGCACATTATAACTGTGTCGGAAGTTGTCGTATGGCTTTTAGCATATGTTTTTTGATGAATTTCTAAATCAATTTTGTGAATATATCTTCACATTGTATTTTAATCTTCTACGGAAATAGATTTTCTGTGTTCAATGATGAATAAATAGACAAAAATAAGTGATATGTTAAGATGTAACTACAGCTAAAGTTTATGCTGAGGATATATGACATGACGACATTTACAGCAATGAAGACGACATTACGTGAGGAGGCAACGATTCCAGTGCTTGCTATCGATGCGTTTAGTGCGGCATTTAATCATGCAAGTCAGTCAAACGCTACAATCACTTATGTAAAAGATCAACAGCTGGTCCAACAAAGCAATGGTGAAGTCAAAGTTGTTGAAGATTTATCTTCTGCCTATGTGGTTCCCAAGCTTAAACACAGTGTGTTAAAACGTAAAAAGAAACAAGAGGTGATGGCATAACTTTATATGCGACAGCCGAGAATAAGAATGTTTGCTGGTCCAAACGGATCAGGTAAAAGCACAATTAAAGACTATTTAGCGCCCCATCAGATTGGGGCATATTTAAATGCAGATGAGCTTGAAAAACAATTATCTGCGACTCAAAGTTTGTGCTTAGATGATTATCATCATGATTTATCTAGCGCAGCATTACTGAAATTTTTAAAACAAAAAAAACGTAAAAAAAATGACCAAGTCGTGCCGCTATTAACCTCAAAACCACAAATTGTGGATGGACTCATTATATTTAACCGAGATGAAATCGACTCCTATCTTTGCGCACGCATTATCGATTTTATTCGGATGGAATTTTTAAGGTTAAAAATGAGTTTCACTTTTGAAACTGTGATGTCGCATATCAGCAAAGTTGAGTTTCTACGTGAAGCCCAGAAACAAGGCTTTAAAACATATCTGTACTATGTGGCAACCGTTGACCCAAAAATTAATATTGGACGTGTGCAATATAGGGTTGCTACAGGTGGTCATGCTGTACCAGTGCAGAAAATCTGTGAGCGCTATTACCGTAGTTTAGATTTATTGATGTTGGCAATTGAAGCCTCAGATCGTGCATATATTTTTGATAATTCAAGTCACGGTGAAAAAGCAGCTTTTATTGCAGAGATAGAAAAGGGTGAAGTGCTAAAACTAAATCCTGTTGTAGAGTATTTCCCTAAATGGTTTGTAGACAAAGTATTGAGTGAGTTTAATTAATCTGATGATTATATCTCTTTCATAACCTAAAAATAATCCTGCTGAGTGAAGTATATTGGTATTGAAAGTTCTTTCTTAGTTTTTGAGAAGGCAAGGATAAGAGGGATTTTATTTTGATGCATTGCTTAAAAAGGTCTTATAAAAGAAGTCTATTGGGAAAGTATTAAAAATTAAAATAAATCATAAAATATTGATTTTTAAAAATAAAAGTAAATAAAATTATTCATATTTTTAAATCAAAACTAAAAAAATGCTGTGCAACTCTTTGGTAGAGCATATAGGGATTGTATTTGCAGTTATGCCTTTTATTTGCATATTTCTACATATATTTATCTGAATGATGAAGTTGATTAATTTAAATAATTATATATTATAAAAACATATATTGTATGGGTTTAAAGCAATGCATGATTTTATATTGGCCTTTTGGGGAGGTCTTCTGCTCGGATTTGCTGTGGTTGGCTACCTATTTGTAAATGGTCGTGTAGCAGGGGTAAGTGGTCTAATTGCACAAGTCCTCAATACACACACGATTTTTAAAACCCCTGCTTTGTGGTTTTTGTTGGGATTATTTATCACACCATTTATCTATGGACAGATTTTTAATCCTGAAATTGTGATCCTAACGACAAGCCCAATTTTACTTGTCATCGCAGGTCTATTGGTTGGCTTTGGCACAAGATTAGGCTCAGGCTGCACCAGTGGTCATGGAATTTGTGGGATAAGTCGTTTGTCTAAACGCTCAATTGTCGCAACCTGTATCTTTATGCTGGCTGGATTTATCACAGTGTATGTGATGCGCCATGTGATTGGAGCTTAATCATGAAAAATATCTTTGCATTTATCTTTGGCGGGCTATTTTCTGTAGGTTTAATGCTTTCGGGTATGTCGAATCCAGCCAAAGTCATCGGTTTCTTAGATATATTCGGGCAGTGGGATCCAAGTCTGGCTTTTGTGATGATCGGCGCAATTGTAGTCGCATTTATTCCTTTTCAAAAAGCGATACGAAAACCAGTGACTGTGTTTAATGAAGTGATCGAATTACCAAAAAATACCCAACTCGATACAAAGTTAGTTGCAGGCGCTTTCATTTTTGGTATAGGTTGGGGAATTGCTGGAATTTGTCCAGCACCAGCATTTACATTGATTGGTTTAGGTCATTATCAAGCCCTATATTTTATTGCTGCCATGCTGTTTGGCGTGTTGATTCATCGCAAAGTGACAGGAGCATAATTTTTTATGAATCCATTTGTACAAGATTTTTTTGATGAAGCCAGTAATACCTTTAGTTATGTGGTGGTTGATCCTGCAACTCAATACTGTGCCATTATTGACAGTGTATTGGATTATGATGCGGCATCTGCAACAACATCGACAACACATGCAGACCATATTATTGAGTATATTCAAAAACATCATCTTATAGTGCAGTGGATTCTTGAAACACATGTACATGCAGATCATTTAACAGCTTCGCAATACTTAAAAGCACAGTTAGGTGGTCAAATCGCCATGAGTGAAAAAATTGTGACTGTTCAAGATATTTTTAGTCAAATTTATCATCTTGATTATGAGGCTTTAAAAGCACAGCATTCCTTTGATTATTTATTTAAAGATCATGAGATTTTTAAGATTGGCAAGTTAGAGGCATATAATCTCCCTACGCCTGGTCATACCCCAGCTTGTTTGACCTATGTGATTGGTGATGCAGCCTTTGTTGGTGATACTTTGTTTATGCCTGATTATGGCACAGCGCGTTGTGATTTTCCAAAGGGCAGTGCTGCACAACTTTATGATTCTGTAATGAAAATTTTTAACTTACCCGAGTATACTCGGTTGTATTTATGCCATGATTACCTGTCAGAATCACGCCAAGATTTTCATTGTCAAACAAACATAAAGACCCAACGTGAAGAAAACATCCATATCCATACAGGAGTCACTAAACAAGCATTTATTGCTATGCGGGAACAACGTGATGCTACATTGTCTATGCCGAAACTAATCCTTCCAGCTATTCAAATTAATATGAATGCAGGTCAATTTCCTGAGCCTGAAAAGAATGGTGTTCGTTATTTAAAATTACCTTTAAATTATTTTAGGTAAATTGCTTAAATTAAAATGTATTTATTAAATGATAATGATTTGAATTTTTATTCAATAATTTTCAGATTTAATAATCATGATTTTTTATTTAATTTTTTAAAATAATCTTCTTTAATATGCTTGAAAATTGCGCAATGATTGATTTGATTATGCATATTGTTAAGATTATTAGGAATAAGGGCAGAACTCAATGATGGAATTAAGTTTCTCTAGAAAAATCAAAAGAGAGAGCGGGATTACTGTTATTACAAAAGATAAAATTTATTTATCAATTTGATATTTAAGGATAATTTAAATAAATAAGGATTTGTCATAAATTTGAAACATACTTAAAAACTTAAAAGAATAGATTTTATAAGCTTTATTGTATACAATTTAAACTTATTACTTAAAGTGTGATTTGTGTCACATGACTATTTGAAAAAAATAATGACTCGACGCTTAAGTGATATATGAATCTGTGGTTATTTTAAATACATATAAGTTTGAACGATGGTTTATCTTAATTTTGCGTTGATAGATAGGATTAATTTATGGCAGGCATTTATTTACCTTTGCATTCGAGTTTGAATCAGGTGGATTCGTTTCCAAAGTCTATAAGTCCTCGATCTGCGCAAATTTTGAATGAAGTCAAAAAAGCCTTGGATTTGATACCCCACCTTATCTGGGTGACAAAGTTAGGGATTGGATATTGTAATACACCATTAAAAGAATTTATTGGCGTAGATACTCATCATATTTGTGATTCAGATTGGATTAAATGCTTACATCCAGATGATGCAGAGCATATCTACAATATTTGGATATCAGCGCAAAAAACTGGACAACGTTTTGAAAAAGAATGCCGTATCCGCCATGTGAATGGCGAATATCAATGGTTTTCGTTGATTGCACAAAGTACAGTTTATAAACAACAATTTTTTGATTGGACTATAACCTGTACCAATATTCATGATCGTGTAATGCTATTACGTGAAACCAATGAGTCATTAAAAGCCAATACCGATATGCTTGATGTAAGTGTCGACTGTATTAAAATTATCACACCAGATGGTTATGTTTCACAGATGAATAAATCTGGTTGTATTGCCTTACTAGGGCAAGAAAAAGTAAAAAATTTTGGTATGGAATGGCTTGCACTATTACCACCCGAAGTGCGTGAACAAGGCAAAAAAGCCATTAAAGAAGCTGTAAAAGGCAAGAATTCTAGATTTGCTGGTAAAAGTGTGTTCGGCAACTTAACCATGTATTGGGACAATATTTTAACCCCTGTTATCAATGAAAATGGTCAAACTACTAGCATTTTATGTGTTTCACGGGATATAACGAAACAACGTATTGCTGAAGAAAAATTAAGAGTTATTTGTGAATTTGATGAAATGACGAGTCTGATGAATCGTCGTGCATTTAAAAGAAAGTTAAAATCCTCTATTACTAAAGCCCGAGAGAATCGAAGTAAAATTGGATTATTACTAATTGATTTAGACCATTTTAAGTATATCAACGATACTTTAGGGCATTCTGCTGGTGATCATTTACTTAAAGTCTTGTCGAAGCGTCTCGCACATTGTTTAGATGACAATGCATATATCTCAAGACTAGATGGTGATGAATTTGCAGTAGTGATTGACCATGTGGAAAGTCATGAGCAGATTGAGGCTGTTTCCCAAAAATTATTGAAACAATTGGACGCACCTATTACTTATAGTGGTAAATTGCTCAATGGCGGAATGAGTATTGGCGGTTCAATTTTTCCGCAGGATGCCAAAGATGGTTCAGGTTTATTGAAATGTGCAGATGCTGCTTTAAATGATCTTAAAGAACAAGGTCGTGGTGGTATTCGTATGTTTGGTGTAGACATGTTTGAAATTGCTCAAGGCAAGGCGAAACAATTAATCACAGCACGTCAAATTATCCGTAATAATCAAGTTGAACCATTTTATCAACCTAAAGTGAAACTTGATGATTGCTCAATTATTGGTTTCGAAGCACTATTGAGATGGCGCGATCCAAAGGGAAATGTTTATTTACCAGCGACAGTTGCTGAAGCATTTAATGATTTTGAATTAGCAACCAAAATCAGTGAAACAATGCATGATAAAATATTTACAGATATTTCCCATTGGATCAAACAAGGCTTTAAAGTGTTGCCTGTTTCAATCAATGCTTCGCCTGTAGAGTTTATGCGGGATAATTATGCCGAGATTTTATTGAAGCGCTTAACCCAGTATGCAATTCCACACCATCTTGTTGAAATTGAAATTACTGAACATGTTTTGGCAGACCGTGGCTATGAATATGTCATCAGAGCGTTGAAAAAACTTAAACAAGAAGGCGTTCGAATTGCCTTAGATGATTTTGGAACAGGGCATTCATCGATGACACATATCCGAGATTACCCTGTAGATAGTTTAAAAATTGACTATAATTTTGTGAGTCGTATGCATGAAGAAAAGTCGATTAAAGCAATTGTGGAAGGTATTGCAAAATTAGGTCCAATCCTTTCTTTAGATATTATTGCAGAAGGGATTGAAACAATTCAGCAGCTTGAAAATTTAAGAGCCATGGGCTGTAAATTTGGCCAAGGTTTCTTATTTAGCCAAGCGATTTGTGCTAAACAAGTACAAGAAATGTTGAAGTGATGGGCTTTGGATTATCACCAATGATTAGGTTAAATTGTGTCTTAACTCAATCATTTGTATTCCATACATAAAATATAGAAAAACTTTAAAAAAGGGCTTGAAAAGTCTACAGACTACAGGTATTGTAAATTCAATATAGATTTTTATGAACGACATAAAGATGAAAAAGCAACCTGTAATCGCTACTTCTTATTATTTCTGGCAATTCTTTAGATAATTGCCTGAAGTCGTTCGGGCAATGAATTGGTTGCCCATCAAAGTTAATACCTGATCGGCAACACCGATCAGGTTTTTTTATATCTGAATGTTAAAAATATTTTGAATCAATTAAGTGTAAAGATTTTGGAGAATGTCATGATGAAATTTAACTACGTATACTTTAGCAACTTTTATTGGACTTACTTTGGTCAAGTGAAAAACCTGATCGCCCATTTGAATAGATCCAATACGCTCAAATAAAAGTTCGGACTTTATAGAGTCCAAAGGAATACATCATGAATGCACTAAATATTGCTTTACAACAAAATCAAACCATAGAAACTCAACTCAGTTTACCTTATGAGTTAAAAGAAAAATTTGCATTAAAACATAAGCTCGCTTTACAAATCACTGAGCAACGCCAAACAATTGAAAATATTCTCGATGGTACAGATGACCGTTTATTGGTGATTACAGGCCCATGTTCTATTCATGATGAAAAATCCGCATTGGAATACGCAGATCGCTTAATACAATTACAAGAAAAAGTGTCAGATCAAATCTTTCTAGTGATGCGTGCATATATTGAAAAGCCACGTACAACAGTGGGTTGGAAAGGGTTTTTATACGATCCAAATTTAGATGGATCTGCTGATATGCAATTGGGTTTAGAAAAATCACGCCAATTGTATTTACAAATTATTGAAAAAGGTTTGCCGATCGCCAGTGAAATTCTAAGCCCTATGGCAACTGCATATTTTGATGATTTATTGGCTTGGGGGGCTATTGGTGCACGTACCAGCGAATCACAAATTCATCGTGAAATTTCAAGTCATATGCCTTTTAGTATTGGCTTTAAAAATGGGACAGATGGCTCGATTCAAATTGCTTTAGATGCAATCCAATCTGCAAGTCATCCTCATCAGTTTCTAGCCATGGGCCAAAAGGGATTGCCTTGTCTTGTACATAGTCATGGTAATCCTTTAGCACACATCATTTTACGTGGTTCAAATAAAGGCACAAACTATGATGCAGAATCGATCCAACAGATCCGCCAGCAGCATCAAGGGAAATTACCAGCATTGGTGATTGATTGTAGTCATGGTAACAGCAGTAAAGATCCTTTAAAGCAACCGTTGATTTTACAGCAAATCATTGAAGAAAGACATGTGACCAAGGTACGTGGTGTAATGTTAGAAAGTCATTTGGTAGATGGTAATCAAAAAATCTCTTGTGATATGACTTATGGTCAATCTATTACAGACGGTTGTTTGGGGTGGAATAAGACGGAGCAATTGCTGTTGGATGTTGCAGAGCAGCTTTCGAAACAGGAGTTGTTGCTGATGGCTTAATTAAATGCCTTTATATACTTTATTTAACGACAAAAACAAAAAAGATCAGACTCATCTGATCTTTTTGTGTTTAAACATTATTTTTAAGCATTAGTATTTTAAAAATTAAAGACCAGCTTCATATTCGCTATTGCTGAGTAACTTTTCAACATCTGCAATATTGTCTGGTTTAATTTTATAAATCCAACCTTTGCCATACGGGTCGTCATTCACAAAATCAGGATCATCTTCGAGGGCAGTATTCACTTCTACAACTTCACCAGAAACAGGCGCATGAATATCAGATGCTGTTTTAACGGATTCAACTACACCAGCTTGAGCACCAGCAACCACATGGCTACCCACTTCAGGCGCTTCAACGTAGACTAAGTCGCCTAAAGCATCTTGAGCATGGTCAGAAATACCAGTAATCACAAGATCACCTTCAATTTTTACCCATTCATGTGTAGCTGCATATTTCAAATTTGAAGGATGATTCATAATGACTCCATTAATCAATTTATTTTTGGCACGAGTTATACAGGTTTTTTAATCAAAACAGAAAGCAGAGATACTGATAAACTTATTCATCGAAACAAATAATCGTGATAAATCACATTATAAGTATGGGTCTTTGCGCCAACTACTTGGGCTACGACCACTCCAGCGTTTAAATGCACGACTAAAGTTTGCAACATCACTATAACCGAGTTCATCTGCAATTTGTTCCAGTGTATAGTCTGTACGGGAAAGTAACGATGTGGCATGGCGATAACGTACTTCATCTACCAGTGTAGAGAAAGAAGTACCTTCGGCAGCCAACTGACGCTTTAATGTACGGTCTGACATATGCAGACGATCTGCGACATTTTCAATACTTAAATAATGCTGTTCCGAATGGGTCAAGATATCACGTACACGCATCGCCAAACGACGTCTTTCACCCAAAGCTGAAAGTTCTGCTTCACATTGATTAATCGCAATTTGACTGGCAATCGGGTCAGCATTGACCATTTTTAAGCCCAAGTAGGATTTGTCAAAACTTGCAATGAGATGTGGCTGTTCAAAACGCATATTGTATTGCTTTGCCAGTTTCTCGATGTATTTGTCAAAACCATCAGGTTTGGGAAAATCAAAATCGATATCGCCATGCAAATAATCAATGCCGGTTAAGGCTTTTGCCATGGTCATGATACCAAAGGTTAGCCCCATCACAATTTCTGTGCGCAAAGGTTCGATTTCGATATCACATTGCAATTGAAGTGTGGCTTTTTCACCAAAAGTCGAGAAATACAATTGTAGAAAGGGCATACGCAACTGGATAAAACGGTTGGCTAAAACAAGCGCATCGGTAATATCGTGTGCTGTCATGATGGCATAACCAATAAAGCCATGAATGGAAATACGCATTTGTGTACCGAGATGAAAGCCTAAGGTGCTTTCACCTGTAAGTTTTAATGCATGTTTAATCAATTCATTGGCAAGCGGTGTTGGGATCCGACACTCAGGATCTGCTAACTGTTCACTGGTAAAATTAAAGGGTGCGAAAAGTGTTTCTGCGCTATATCCCCAACGAGAAACAATATCTAGTAATAATAGTCCATAAACACCAGGAATTCCCTGATCTTGGCGAGCTGAGACTGTTTTCATGTGCTTTCCATTGCTCTGAACATTGTTTTTACTTGTTTAATCATATTGTCATGATATGGAAAAACCCTTAAATATTGTAAGACAAATTTAGGATTAATGTGCATCAAAATTGCGTTTAAAGACCACAATTTTAGTGGTTGAAATCAACAATACATCATCATCTTGATTTTTTGCTTGTGTTACATAGGTCACAATTGCGCGATCATTTTTGGTTTTAGACGGCAGGATAGCCACAACTTCGACATCAACATGTATTTTATCGCCCACACGTGTGGGTTTTGGCCATCTTAAACTTGATTCTGAACCAATTAAGCCATAAGCAACAGGGAAGCATTCTGTCCAAAGACGCATAGTAACTGCAGACGTATGCCATCCACTTGCAGCAAGTCCTTTAAAAATCGGGTGATCTTTGGCTTTTTCAGCATCAGTATGGAAAATTTGCGGATCATACTTATGCGCAAACTCTAAAACCTCATCCAAAGTCATTTCGTACTCACGACTTTTAAAACGATCGCCTATATTTAAATCTTCCAAGTACAACATTGTTTATACATTCCCTTAATTTCACACAATACTCATAAATAATGATGTTCTACGCATAAAAATTAAATTATCTAAACTCTTTCATTGTAAGTCACCATTAAGCAATTTCAATGACTGTTTTTGCCAGTCATCATTTTTTTAAGTCGTATTGAAATATCAATCAAAATATAGAATGATTCAGATCATAATAACATTGTCTAATGTCCTGAAAGTAATGAAAATACGACCAAAGTGAATTGAGCAAGCTCAAGACGCGTTAAAGCAATGTTTTAAGCATCCAAACTTCACAAACATGGCTATGACCAGTATTACCTTTAGGTTCCGATAAATGCTTAAAGCCTAACTTTTCATAGAGTTTAATGGCTTGCCATAAATCTTGTGTAGTTTCTAAATAACAGGATTGAAAGCCTTGTTGTTGTGCAAATTCGAAACACTTTTCAAGAATTAGTTTGGCAAAGCCTAAACCACGAAGTTCAGGCAAAAAATACATCTTTTGAATCTCTAATATGCTTGCATCTCCTTGTAATGGTGAAAGTCCTCCACCGCCAACAACTCGACCATTTATATCCTCAATGACCCAGTATTGAGCATTAGGTTGAGCGTATACCTGATATAAATCATCTAAAATCGGATCGGCCACTGCGAAGCCTGATTCAGGGGCTAAGCCAAATTCTTTAGATACTTCACGAATGACTTGTGCGATCGATGGATTGTCTTGTATTTGTATCGTTCTAATTTGGTACATAAGTAAATGAAAATAAAAAAGGTAGAATTTTTATAACAAAAATTCTACCTTTTGTGATCAGTTAAAAATTCAACTGATCAAAACTTTACCACTTGAATAGTTGTATAGGGTCTGTTGACAATTTGTCTAGTTATGAAATGCCAACAAACCCTAAGTAAATTTACAAGTTTTGCTACTAGGCTATTTTAATTCACTTGAAGATTTACCCAATTCTCGACGGGCAATAATCAGCTGTTGAATCTGTTGCGTTCCCTCAAAAATATCTAGAATTTTTGAATCACGCGCCCATTTTTCTAATAATTCATCTTCGTTATAACCCATACTAGCAGCCAGCTCTACACATTTTAAAGTGATTTCATTGCAAATACGCCCAGCTTTTGCTTTGGCGATAGAAGCTTCACGAGAGTTGGGTTTTTTATTATCCGCCATCCATGTGGCTTTTATGATGAGTAAACGTGCAGCTTCCCATTCTGCCTCCATCCGATAGATTTGCGCAGCCAAATTTGAGGTTTGCAAATATGGGGTTGCATAGTCGGGATCTAGCTCATCTTTAAAGATTTCTTTGATGCGCTCTAGAGAAGCTTTGGCACAGCCTACTGCCATAGCTGCAACTAGTGGGCGGGTATTATCAAAAGTTTCCATCACACCCGCAAAACCTTTGGCTACATCAATTTCTGCATTACCGAGTAAGTTGACTCCAGGTACACGACAGTCAATAAAACTAATTGCTGCTGTATCGGATGCTTTAATACCTAGTTTATGTTCAAGACGTTCTACCTTCATACCAGGTGTGCCTTTTGGTACTACAAAAGATTTAATCGCAGCACGCCCCAATTTCTTATCCAAAGTTGCCCAAACCACGACTGAGTCAGCACGTTCCCCAGAGGTGACAAATATTTTTTCACCGTTCAGAATGTAATCATCACCATCTTTGGTTGCGGTTGTACGAATCGCAGCAGAGTCAGAACCACAACCAGGTTCAGTGATGGCCATCGCAGCCCATGTTCCTTTAAAACGCTCAAGCTGTTCATCATTGGCGACGGCAGCAATGGCTGAATTTCCCAGTCCTTGACGTGGCATGGTCAGCAATAGGCCTGTATCGCCATAACACATTTCAATCACACCCAATGCGGTAGACATATTTGTGCCATTTTTATTATTACTGTCTGTATCGCCACGTTTATTAATCGCAGCACCAGCGTTGAGTCCATCGCCACCATCGTTCATGCCATCTAGTAACGATGCGAGCATATCGAGTTCTTTTGGATAGGCATGTTCCGCTTTGTCGTATTTACGAGAAATTGGGCGTAAAACATTTAATGCAGTTTCGTGTGCTTGATCTAAAAGCATTTGGAATTTTTTTGGATTTTGTAAATTCATGATTTTTATCCTTTATCTTCTAAGTTAAGCGTGTAAGCCAGAATGTAGAACGGCAGTTGCACGTAAGTCACGGTACCAACGCTCAGCTGGATGTTCCTTAGTAAAACCATGTCCACCTAAAATTTGCACACCATCTGTACCAATTTTCATGGATTTTTCTGCACAAAGTAGACGGGCTAAATACGCTTCTCTATGGAAGGGTTGTCCTGCTTCTGCAAGACTGGCAGCATTTAAAATCAGCATACGCATTGCATCAATTTCAATCGCCATATCTGCGATCATAAATGCCACGCTTTGGCGGTGTGAAATAGGCTCACCAAATGCAGTACGTTCATTGGCATATTTGATGCTGTATTCTTTAACCGCTTCACAGCTACCAACAGCCATTGCACACCACATTAGATTGCCTAAATCTAAAAATGCAGCGTAATTAAAATCATCATCACCCAAACGTTGGGCAGGGGTATTGTCAAACTTCAAAGTTACCGTTTCAGTTGCTTTTAAGCCCATTGCCGGTGATTTTTTCACTGTAATACTTGGATCTCGCTTTACAACGAAAACGTCCGCTTGACCCTTAAAGTCTGCACTAACAAGGAATAAATCTGCTGTTGCACCCAACAGCACTAAAGTTTTTTCTCCAGTAATGCTGAATTGTCCATTGTTGGCAGTTGCTTTAGTTTTTAAGCGTAAGGGATTAAATGCAGGGGTTGCTTCTTGTACTGCAAAAGTGGCTTGAATATCGGTATCATTGGCAAAATTTGGCAAATAAACAGATTGAACTTGTTCAGAACCCCATTGCGTAATTGCATTGATGACACTAAAAGTAGAGAGCAGACCTGCAGCAAGTGAAAAATCACCTTTAGCTAAGCGTTCAGCAATTAAAATATTACTCACAATATTTTTTTCAGATGCGACACCACCTAAAGCTTCAGGCAGTGCATAGTAATTTAGACCTAAATCGGTACTGTGTTGCCAAAGCTCAGCTGGAAACTTTTCGTCGTGATCCGCTTGATGAGCCAATTGATAAAGTACTTCGGAAGCAAATTGATCCATGGCATCCACAGTCATTTGCTGTTCTTCAGTCAAGCTCAGATCAAATAGGGATTTTTGTTGGTTGGGTAAACGTTGTTTGGTTACATTTGAATCTGATTTAAAGGCTTTTTGTGTAGCACTTAAGGTTTTAAAACCTGCTTTAGACCCTTGATAAAGAGATCTTTCAATAAATTTGCGCAATTTAAACTGATCAAGTAAATCACTACCTGCAATTTTTGTAATTAGATTTAAACCCAAACCTTGAGCTTTATTTACCATATTGGTCATGCCGAAGTCCCTGTATTTTAGTGTCGGTATACATCAATCCTGACATGCATAAATATAAAAAACCATGTCAAAGCTGACAAACTGATTGACCATAGATGAATGGTAGAGTTAAGGGTTTATAAGTTTTTAATATTTTGATTTTTATAAATTATTTTAAAATAAAAATACCCAACATTTGTTGGGTATTGGTAAAAGTGACATTTTAAAAACTTTTAAAATCTCTTTTAACTTGTATGAAAACTAAAAAGATTAAACAAAAGGTACAATCATTTTACGAACATTAGTCTTTGCTTCAATCACCGTCATAAATGTATAAGCACCAATAAATTTACGACTGATAAACATAAATTCTTTTGGTGGAATACTGAAGTAACGTGAAGCCATTGATTTTGAAGCACGTTGCATCACACGGCTATGCAACTGGCTTTTTTTCCAGTCATAACGATTATGTTGATCCATCACGCCAGCGGGTAAATCTGGATTATTTAAAGGTGTACTAAAGGCTTCTGTTGCCAATAAAAATACTTTTGCCATATCAGGTTTAATGCTTAGGGGCATGGCATCAAAGAACTCATAGCCTGACATTGCCTTAACCATAGCTTCAGCATCGTGGTTATAACCGGCTTTAATTAAATTACAGGCAACACCAAGGAGTTGATCATCAAACTGACGTATTGCACCAAAATCTAATAAAATAATTTTGTCTTTTATATCTTCACCATTACCCAAGCGAACAAGGTAATTACCAAAGTTAGGATCGGTTTGCATTTCGCCCCACTCAAACAATTCACGGACTGCGATTTCAAGTGATGCTTCACCTAAAAGATTTCGGCGCTCTTGCGGTAAAGATAACATGACAGGGCTGTTGATGGGGACACCACGTTCAAAGGTCATGCACAGGACTTGATTGGTACAATAGTCATCAATAATTTGTGGCACGCCATAACGTGGATCTTCTTTAAGTCGCTGGCCAAAACGACGGGTTGTTGCCGCTTCAACTTTATAATCAACTTCACGATGCATCATTTCACGAACTTCATCAAACCACTGATCGAACTCACGGGTTTGTGGCACCATACGTGTCAATTTAAGCATATTTCGAAATAGGCTCATATCTGAGTCTATGGCGTCAGCTACACCTGGATATTGGATTTTAAGAACCAACTCTAATCCATCTGACTTACGTGTTGCGCGGTGAACCTGAGCCAGAGAAGCTGTACCAATCGGCTCATGATCAATGGTGAGATCGTTGAGTTTTGAACCCAATTGACTGACCAATTGCTCTTTAATCGCAGGCCATGCAAGGGCAACTGTTTGATTATTGAGGGTGTTTAATGCTTGAGTAATTTCTTCAGGTAAAAAATGCTCGCCATAAAGCGCCATCATTTGACCGATTTTAACAATTGAGCCTTTTAGCTTACCAATTTCTTGAACAAGGTAATTGGCTTGTTCCTTCATCGCTTGTTTACGTTTTTTTTCTTTTTCTTCTTCACTTGAAAAGATTGAACTCGCACTTGAAGCTGCCCAGCGTGTACCTGCCAATAATGATGCTTTTGCGATTGATAAGCGACGATCCATTGATGAGGTTTTTAACTGTTTGAGCTTTTCGTTCTGATCTGACATGAAGATAAAATCCTTTAAAAGAGATTCGAAAAGATAAAAAGATGACTAATTGTAAGGAATATTACATGGAATGACTGTATTTAAACAGTTCAATTCGCTGAATGGGGGAATTAAATTAATTTCATCAAAATAGCCTAAGCAATATTAAAATTTACATTCTAAATTGGATTTTGAGCTCTTTCCGAAGTATTAAACCTTGCTTATTAGAAGCAATGTAATTAATGATCAGATCCTTAACACTTTGATTGGTAAAACCCAGTGCATAACCTTTAACAATGATTATGCTTGGCAAGCTAAAGAAAAAATATTTTACATCATCTAGAGAAGCCGGTTCATAAACACCTTGTTCTGTAAGGGTTTGTTGAAAAAATTGCTTTTCAATTTTGACATTTGGAGTGGATTCATCATCCCACCATGACTGACGCATTGCCATGAGGTTATTATGTTTGTAGCTCATAAATTAACTAAATTCATAAATATTTAAAAACTTATTGTATATATAAAGGTGAAATGACCTAATTTCAAGTTAAGTGCTCAATCTCAGCAATTTAGCCACAAATAAGTTGATATTTTATAACCATGAAGATCGATTTTTTTAAAACATATAATAATAGCTTGAAAATAAATCTGAAAAATTAGTGATATGGTGTAACAAAGTTGATTGCTTTAAATCAATTTTTAACCACAATTTATCTACAATGATTGTATTTAGTTTCAAATCTTTTACACTCTTCTACATAGCTGATTATTTAAAATTAGCGCCTTAGTTCTTTGGATTAAGAGTTTTTGAATTAAAATAATGATTTTGGGATAGGGAATTGGATGTATTTAAAATATTGGGGGATCAGTTTAGTTGTATTATTGCCGATGCAAATACAGGCGATCGGCTATAGTTCAGAGTATTTAAACTGTATGAATTCGGCAGGTTCGAGCTCAGCAACACTTGCCAGTTGTATGAAAACAGAGTTGAGTAAACAAGATGATCGTTTGAAATCATTATTTAAACAGACACTGGACCTGTATACAGATAAGCAACAGAAAGTTCAAAAGAAATATCAGAAACAATGGCTTAAACTTCGAGAACAGCAGTGTGATGAGTCGAATAAATCAGTTTCAGATGATTATAAAATGAAGTATTACAATTGTGCGCTTAAACAAACAGTCAATAGAGCCAATATCTTAGAGAAACAAAGCTATCGTTTATAGTGCTTTATTGCGCTATAAAATAATTGCTAAGTAAATTGTCGTAAAGCATTATAAATGTCATGCAAAACAAGGTATCATAAGGCGTTTAAAAATATGACCTTGGAGAAACCTTAAGTGGATCGACCGACTATTAGCCCTGAACATTTACAGGAAGCTGCTGAAAACCTATCAACAATTCGTGATTTTATTCGTTTTGGGGTTACAGCTTTACGTCAATACGATGCACATTTGGGTCAAGGTACAGAAGATTATTTTGCAGAAAGTTCTGCCTTGGTGTTACAAACGCTTTCTTTAGAATGGAAGGCGGATGCTGAAATTTTAGATTCAAAATTATTGCCAAGTGAAAAAGCTGAGTTTTTAAATTTACTCGAACGTCGTGTAAATGAAAGAATTCCAACCTCTTATTTACTTAACCTCGCTTATTTCTTTGGTAAGCCATTCTATGTTGATGAGCGTGTGTTAATTCCTCGTTCACCGATTGCTGAATTGATCGAAAACCGTTTTGCACCTTATTGTTTAGATGAAAATGGACAAACACGTGCAGGCGTGAATAATTTACCTGAAAACCCAAATCCAAAAACACCACAGCGTATCTTAGATATGTGTACGGGTTCAGGTTGTATTGCGATCGCGCTGGCATATGCATTCCCTGATTCAGAAGTAGATGCAACTGATATTTCTAAAGAAGCATTAGAAGTGGCTTCTATTAATGCGGAGCACCACAATAAGCAATATCAGGTGGCTTTGCTTGAGTCAGATTTGTTTGCCAAAATTCCAGCTGAAAATCAATATGATTTGATCGTTTCAAATCCACCGTATGTGGATGCCGAAGATATGGCAGATCTCCCGGATGAATTCCATCATGAACCTGAACTTGCTTTAGCTGCTGGTCAAGATGGTTTGGATTTAGTTCGAAAAATGTTGGCTCAAGCTGCTGATTATTTAACTGAAGACGGTTTAATCGTGATTGAAGTAGGTAACTCAGAATGGGCAATGAAACAGAATTTTAATACGATTGATTTTTACTGGTTACAGTTCCAAAAAGGCGGTACAGGTATTTTTGCTTTGACTGCTGAACAATGTCGTACATTCCGTGATTTATTTATTCAATCTATTCAAGCTTAAGGAGTCGTAAGCATGGCAGGTAACAGTATTGGACAACTCTTCCGTGTAACGACTTGTGGTGAATCTCACGGCGTAGGCTTGATGGCAATTGTTGATGGTGTGCCACCGGGTCTTGAATTATCTGCTGAAGATTTACAAATTGATTTAGATCGTCGTAAACCGGGAACGTCTAAGTTTGCTACTCAGCGTAAAGAGCCAGATGAGGTTGAAATCATTTCTGGAGTTTTTGAAGGTAAAACGACAGGAACTTCGATTGGTTTATTGATCCGTAATACAGATCAAAAATCTAAAGATTATGGCAATATTGCGCAAACTTTCCGTCCAGGCCATGCAGATTACACCTATACGCAAAAGTATGGTTTCCGTGATTATCGTGGTGGTGGTCGTTCAAGTGCACGTGAAACGGCGATGCGTGTGGCAGCGGGTGCGATTGCAAAGAAATTTCTTTTTGAGAAATTTGCGATTGTGATTCGTGGGCATGTGACGCAAATTGGTACAGAAAAAGCACAAGCTTTAGATTGGAATGAAGTTCCCAATAATCCATTCTTCTGTGGTGATGTCAATGCAGTTCAACGTTTTGAAGCGCTGGTGACATCATTGCGTGAACAGGGTACCAGTTGTGGTGCAAAGCTTGAAATCCTTGCAGAAAAAGTACCTGTAGGTTGGGGTGAACCCGTATTTGATCGTTTAGATGCTGATATTGCCCATGCCATGATGTCAATCAATGCGGTGAAAGGTGTTGAAATTGGTGATGGTTTTGCAGTTGCAGAACAATTTGGTCATCAAACACGTGATGAACTTAGCACCGATGGGTTTTTAGCCAATCATGCTGGTGGTATTCTCGGGGGTATTTCTTCAGGTCAAACCATTCGCGTAGCGATTGCGTTAAAACCAACCGCAAGTATTACCACACCAGGAAAAACCATCAATCTAGATCGTGAAGATACAGATGTCCTCACCAAAGGTCGGCATGATCCTTGTGTGGGCGTGCGTGCGACACCTATTGCTGAAGCCATGCTTGCCATTGTATTGATGGATCATTTTATGCGTCACCGTGCACAAAATGCGGATGTGGTTGCACCATTTGCCCCAATTGAACCTAAATAGCAAATATATTTGAGATAAGAGAGGGTATTTTAGTTTTGAAATATCTTTAATTATGAGAGTAAATTTCAAATGATTTGTCTTTACTTAACAAATTTAGGTCAATGCGAATGGATTCATTATTTTAAGTTAAAGATTTTCAGTTAAAAAAACCAGACATTTTGTCTGGTTTTTTTATATCTATTCTGCTCAGTCTTATTGAGTAACAATTTGACCTGTATAACCCTTTAAGAACGTTAGGTACGCAGAAGATTGTTGACCATCTGCCTTTAAGATTGAACGTTCAACATCGCCCTGATTGGTGACCAATTTAAGTGAAATTTCTTTACCATTACGGAATGAGTTAAGAAAACTGACTGGAACATTAATCGAGTTTGATGAAACTGTACCCGCATATTGGGTCGTGTTAATGGTTGAATATGTATATGGTTGGCCATCCACTAAGAAAACAAATTGGGTAATATCATATTTTGTTGGGTTGTTAATTTCTGCTGTGATTTTAAAGCCATCACGGACTTCATCTTTCCAACGCATAGATAGTTCAGGGCAAACTTCATTTGCTTCACAGATTAAAGGGCCTTTTGTAACAACTCTTTCTGGATAAGAGCCAGCACAACCCGCCAAAGTTAAACATGCTAAAGAAGAAATTACTGCAAATTGAAGTTTCATACTGCTTCCTAATAAGTTCATTTGTGTTATTGATATGTTGATAATCTAGGTAAAATTTAACGCTTTTTAGTTAAAAAGTGAATTAAATATTTCAGTAATTTGTATTTTAGTTAAGGCATAGCATAAATCTTAAACAATATTTAAGATTTTTAATATTTCCTTTGCAATATTCTCAGTCAATTGATTTAGTCGAGTCAACGGCTCACCTTCAATAAAATATTTAAAATTTGATAACCTGTTTTGATAATAGATTGAGATAAAGAAAGTACCTTCTGGTTTTTCAAGACTCGCACTACCACCTGGTTTAAGTAAGCCCGTACAACTAACAATGATATCTGCAGCTGTAAAGAGCTTTTTTCCTTGAATTGCCATTGCTTGAGTAACTTCAACTGATTCAGCACTATATTTTTCGATGAGGGATGGATCAACTTGTAAAATTGAAATTTTAATAGAGGGGGCGTAACTGACTAAACCGCCTAATAAAATATCTGCACCACTGTTTTTATAGATCGAAAATTGGCTGGATAAATAACCAGAACTTGCACTTTCAATAAATGCGATTGTTAAATTCTTTCTTTCAAGCAGATCACAACATTGTTTTAAAAGCATAAGTATGACTCTAAAATAATTATTGATATTCAATAATTTAACTATAAGTAAATTGAAAAAATTTGCAAGAAAACTATGTGGAAAGTAGGCATACTCATCGTGTATTTATTTAATTAATTATAAAAATTAATATGTTAGATTGATTTTTATCAATAATAATAAAATAACTAAAAAGAAATTGTGGTTGAAATAGGTTTGTCATATTTATTTGCCATAATGTCTGCACAAACAACAAAAACCAAGAATAAGCATTAAATAACAATCAAAAAAAGTTTAAAAGAATAATCAGCGTAAAGTCTGTAAATATGCAGTCAACCCACTCTTCAACAGGTGGGTTTTCCTTTTTTGGGCCAATCGTAGAATTACTGTGCAATATGGTGAATTTATATATTTCAAACCTGCCAAAAGGTGATATAAATAAAAATAAAGTGCATATGAAAATGGAGTACGAATCATGAAAACGACAGTTAAGTATGTTGTCCTAAAAAGTAGAGAATATCAGCTTGGCACCGCTTTATTTGAAGAAAGTATTGAAGCCGAAGGAAATTATTTTGATCAAATTCCCGATATCATTCACTATCAAAATCATAATTTTAAAGTAAAGTCCAAAGAACTTAGCCGTAAGCAAATTTTTGATGATTTTGAAGAATCTCAAACCATTTTAGTCAAAGTTATCGCGGTTTAATAATTTTCCCAAGTTGTCTTTGCTATGGACATTGCATAAATAAAACCCAGCTAAACTGGGTTTTATTTATCTGATAATTTAATCAATCACTGTTTGACAATCAATACAGGGAGTTTAGTTTGACCTAGTACATCTTGTGCAAAGCTACCCAAGAAAAATTTCTGGAAGCCTTTACGTCCATGTGATCCCATGATAATTAAATCTGTATTTAATGATTCAGCAGTTTTAATGATGGTTTCTGCTGCAACCGAGTCTCTCACGACTTGTGTATCAATCTGAACACCTTGCTGTTCAGCCAATTGTTTGGCTTTGCCCAAACCTTCTTCCGCATTTTTAATTGCTTCTTCAATGTAATCTTTTAACATATCTGGCGAATAGTAGAAATCAGCAGCTGCAAAAGGGTCTTCGGCAACGACACTGATCGCAGTGACTTTGCTTCCAAAGGCTTTTGCAATCGCAGCAGCATGTTTTAATGCAGAAAAAGAAATGTCAGAACCGTCAACTGGGACAAGAATATTTTGATAACTCATAATCACACCTTTTTAATTAAGATTTCAAATAAAAACTAAGCTTCTTCTTGGGGAGATTTAATAATCAACACAGGCAGTGGAGAAATAGACAACACTTCTTGTGCAACACTCCCTAAGAAGAATTTTTTCAGACCAGTACGTCCATGGGAGCCCATTACAATAAGGTCCACATTTAGTTCATCTGCAACATCTAAAATTCCAGTAGCAGGAGGAACTTCACGTACCACTTTGGTATCTACTGTTGTTACACCATGGTGAACTAAAGTTTCTTGAATATCTTTTAAACGTGCTAAAGCATTTTTTTCAGCTTCAAATAAATATTGAGTTACAGCAGGCGCTATTTTATAAAAATCGACGCCTTTAAAAGGATCAACTGCGATTACACTCATCACAGTAATTTTACAGTTAAAAGCAAGTGCAAGTTTCTCTGCATGTTCAAGTGCAGCATAAGAAATAGGAGAGTCATCTACAGCAAGAAGGATATGTTGATAAGCCATTATAAGTTTCTCCTTTTAAGGGGGCTGTTGACATTTCATAAAGGGTTTGCGTTGTAAGCTAAAATTGAGCAGACAAGGCAGGAAACGAAGAGAATAGCGAGACTATTTTCGAGTTTCATAACGCAGACTGAGATAATTTTAGCCACAACCCTTCGGGACTAGCGTGTTTTTTTTGCCGCTACGTCGTTACGAAATATTCATTTAGAATGACTAAATTTCATACTTCGTGCCTAGTATCACCAAAAAAACACACGTAGTCGCAAATCTAGACGAATTGTCAACAGACCCCGTCATTATTTATTCATTGATAACACATTGTGTTGTTAGTCGCAAATTATCGATGAGAATTTTAGTTGATCAAAAGTGTGTTATTTCAAGCTTTTGTGAAATACACATAATTTTATTATGGTTTTATTTTGTAACGTTTAATTGTCCTTATTTTTTATTGAAATTTTATTCATATAAATTTGATCTCAGGTTTTAGGTTGGTGTTCTGAATAAGATGTATTTTGAATTCTTAAGATTCTAAAAACTGGCATGATAAATGCTTTAATTTAATGCAAACCAATATTTATGAATAAAATTTTGGCATCAATTTGGAACATTTTAAATCAAGTGCCATAGAAAAGTGGATCAGTATGAAAATTTATACGCAACGTCTAGACCATATAGAGTCAAACATTGAGGCTGAAAGTATTGAATTGACTTTTGATACTCGCCAAAAGAGCCGTTTTCGTGCAACTTTAAATAATGGGCACGATATTGGTGCAGATTTGCCGCGTACGGGCATTTTGCGTAGTGGTTCTTATATTGCAACTGAACAAGGTGAAGTGTTACGTGTAGATGCCAAAGCTGAAAAATTAATGCGAGTTTCTGCACTGGATAGTTTTGATTTACTTAAAGCTGCATATCATCTGGGAAATCGCCATGTTCCGTTAATGCTTTCCCCAACTGCACTTTATTTTGAACCTGATCATGTCCTTGCAGAAATGATCCAAGGTTTAGGGTTGACAGTAGATGAAGTAGAACATCCATTTGAACCTGAAAGTGGGGCATATGCCCAACATCAGCATGATCATCGTTTAAGCCCAATTAAGGCTTTACATCATGTCCATCACTAACGCATCGCAACTACTAAGTCTATTGACCTTGTCATCGACAGCCCTACCCATCGGTGCATATTGCTATTCGCAAGGGGTGGAAAGTGCGATTGATCAGGGTTTGATTCATGATGAAGCAAGCAGTATCGCTTATTTTGAAGAAGTACTGGAAATGTTGCTGGTTAGGTTTGAACTACCCGTTTTAAAACGTTTAATGCAACATTATTTAGACGAGGTAGAATTTTTAAATTGGGCTAACTTTTATAAAGCAAGCCGTGAATCAAAAGAATTACGGGCTGAATCTCAGCAGTTGGCATTTTCTTTGAATGCTTGGATTCGTGATGTTTTAAAACAGCAACCTGAGATTAAAAAGCAGTTTGGTTTTGTACCAGTTTACGCACATTTATGCGGAACGTTGAAGCTTAATCTGGTGGATGTCCTAACAGCATATAGCTTTACTGTTTTAGAAAATCAAGTGCTAGGTGCAGTAAAAACTGTCCCTTTAGGGCAAATGAGTGGTCAAAGAATTTTGTGGCACTTACATGGCCTAATTCCTCAAGCCGTAGTACGTGCCTTGGCCTTAGAAGATGATGCGCTAAGTAGTGCCTTGCCCAATTATGCGATGTTAAGTATGTCGCATGAAACTTTATATTCACGATTATTTAGATCATAAATGACACGGTTCATTCCCTACTTTTATAGAGAATGAAGTATAGAAAAGGAAAAAATGATGACAGAACGTAGCCCTTTACGTGTTGGAATAGGTGGTCCTGTTGGTTCAGGTAAAACAGCATTAACCCTAAATTTATGCCTTGCTTTACGCAACAAATATAATATGGCGGTTGTGACCAACGATATCTATACCAAAGAAGATTCTAATTTTTTAACTCGTCATGAAGCGATGTCACCAGAACGTATTGTTGGTGTTGAGACAGGTGGTTGTCCGCATACTGCAATTCGTGAAGATGCTTCAATTAATTTGGCTGCAATTGATGATCTTTGTGAAAAATTTAATGGTTTAGAGCTGATTATTATCGAAAGTGGTGGAGATAATCTAGCCGCTACGTTTAGTCCCGAATTATCTGATTTAACCCTTTATGTGATTGATGTTGCAGGTGGTGAAAAGATCCCACGTAAAGGTGGTCCAGGAATTACCAAGTCGGATTTATTGATTATTAACAAAACAGATTTAGCCCCAATGGTCGGTGCAAATCTCGATGTGATGGATCAAGATGCAAAACGCATGCGTGGTGATAAACCTTTTCTATTTTCAAATATGAAAACTCAAGCTGGTTTAAACCAAATCATTGAGTTTATTGAAAAACAAGGTTTATTTAAAGCTTAGTCGCGATATTAAAATAATTGTAACTATTTGAATTTAAAAGTAATCAAAGGAGAATTTGAATGCGTATTTTTAAAAAAACTCTGATGGCATGTGCTGCATATTTACCTGTATTGGCTTTGGCTCATCCTGGACATGATCACCATACTGGGTTTTGGCCGGGCTTTATTCATCCATTTACAGGTTTAGATCATTTGATGATGGCAATCGCATTTGGGGTATTGATGTGGACAGCAAATCAACGCTGGAAGCTTTTTGGCTTGATAGGCTTAGCTTCAGCGATGGTGGTTGGTTTTATGATCGGTAGCCAAGGATTTATTCCAGCAGCAATTGCTGAATACGGCATCATTGCTTCATTGGTTTTACTGGCTGTAGCGCTTTGGACAAAAACAAATCAAGTTTTACCTATTGCAGCAGTTTTATTGGCAAGTTTTCACGGTGTTGCGCATGGAACTGAACTAGGCCAATCCGGTCATGCCAGCTTACTGATTTTAGGCATGGTGACAGCAATGACATTGATCTATGCGGGTGGTTTAGGCATTGGTGCTTTTATTAAAAAGTACGTTCCATATGGCAAGAAAATTATTGGTACTTTGGCTGCGGTCGTTGCAGTTATTGGTTTGGCTTAATGTTTAAGCGCTTAATTGCTGATATCCATTTATAAAGGCGGCCATGATAAGTTTAGTGGAACATCTTCCTGATCAGCGCCTTTGGTATGCAAAACTAGAATTGGGTTTTCAGGCTCAAACTGAGCGGACAGTACTAGCCCATCGTAGACATTTTGGACCTGTACGTGTGCAAAAGATGCTTTGGCCTGAAAAAACTGGGATTTGTCATGCGATTATTGTCCATCCGCCTGCGGGTATTGCAGGTGGCGATCATTTAACATTTGAGATTAATGTTGATGTTGCTGCCCATGCCTTAGTCACGACCCCTGGTGCAGGTAAATGGTATCGAACCAATGGCAAACAAGCTTATCAACATATCCATATCTCAGTTAAACACAATGCTGTGTTTGAATGGCTTCCTCAAGAAACCATGTTATTTGATGGTGCCAATGCTCACTCAGAAACCTTGATTCAGCTTGATCAGACAGCAAGCTTTATCGGTTGGGATATGTTGGTGATTGGTCGACAAGCTCGAAATGAAAAATTCCAATCTGGTGCTTATCACAGTCATTTAAAATTATGGCGAAATCAGCAATTACTGGTGGCAGACACATTGAGTTTTAAAGGCAATGATCGTTGGCTAAGTTCTTGTCTAGGCATGAATAATCATGCCGTTATGGGAAGTTTATGGGCAGTTCCTCCTGAAAAATTCCGAGCAAACATTTATTTAGAGGCACATATCGATTTAATTCGTGAGTTGATGATGCGAATGGATATGCCTGTCAGGTTAACCTTATTGGGGGATGTCATCAGTGCACGTTTTTTAGGTGATGATGTTCGACATTGTCATGATGCTTTTGCAGCAATTCGTGCCAGATTGAGGCGATATTGGTTTGATATGGATGAAGCATTTCCACGAATTTGGCGAACTTGATTCATTTAAAGTTCGTCTTTTAGAAATAAAATCTGCGTGTTTAATTTAAAACTGAGCACATATTTTGCATAAAAAATGCAAGAACTTTAGGAAACACATATGGAACTCAATCCTACTGAAAAAGACAAACTGCTGATTTTTACAGCGGGTTTGGTTGCAGAACGTCGTAAAGCACGTGGACTAAAACTCAATTATCCTGAATCTATTGCATTTATTTCCGCAGCACTGCTTGAAGGTGCGCGAGATGGAATGACTGTCAGTGAGTTGATGCATTTTGGCACTACCTTGCTCAGTCGTGATGATGTGATGGAGGGTGTGCCTGAGATGATTGCCGAAGTGCAGGTAGAGGCTACTTTTCCAGATGGCTCGAAGCTCGTCACAGTCCACCAACCGATTATATAGAATACTTTTTAAAAAATTAGGATAAGCACATGATCCCTGGTGAAATTATTACACCTGATTGTGATATTGAAATGAATGTCGGTCGTGAAGTACTGAAAATTTCAGTGTCAAATTTAGGTGATCGACCGATTCAGGTGGGTTCACATTTTCATTTTTATGAAGCCAATGATGCTTTGCAATTTGATCGTGAACGTGCCAAAGGTTTTCGTTTAAATATTGCAGCGGGTACAGCGGTTCGGTTTGAGCCGGGGCAGCGACGTGATGTTGAAATCGTTGCACTGGTCGGAAAACGTGAAGTCTATGGTTTCGCAGGGCGTGTGATGGGTAAGTTGGACTAAAAGGATAATCAAAATGAAAATGTCACGTCGAGCTTATGCTGAAATGTTTGGTCCTACCGTTGGGGATCGAGTACGTTTAGCAGATACCGAACTTTTTATAGAAGTTGAACAAGATCTCACCATCTATGGTGAAGAAGTTAAATTTGGGGGCGGCAAAGTTATTCGCGATGGGATGGGGCAATCTCAATTACTTGCAGCAGATGTTGCAGATACGGTGATTACCAATGCATTGATTGTCGATTGGTGGGGAATTATTAAAGCCGATGTAGGATTGAAAAATGGGCGAATTTGGAAAATAGGTAAAGCTGGCAATCCGGATATTCAACCCGATATTACCATTCCATTAGGTGCGGCCACTGAGGTGATTGCCGGTGAAGGGCAAATACTTACAGCAGGTGGAATAGATACCCATATTCACTGGATTTGCCCACAACAAGTTGAAACAGCGTTAATGTCAGGAACAACAACCATGATTGGTGGTGGTACTGGTCCCGCTGCAGGAACATCGGCGACAACGGTAACACCAGGGCCATGGCATATTTCAACCATGCTGCAAGCCATTGATGATTTACCTATGAATATTGGCTTATTGGGTAAAGGTAATTTAAGTCAACCTGAACCGATTGCGGAGCAGATTAAAGCAGGTGTGGTGGGGCTGAAATTGCATGAAGACTGGGGTTCTACCCCTGCTGCAATTGATAATTGTCTAACTGTGGCAGATGAATATGATGTACAAGTTGCGATTCATACCGATACTTTAAATGAAAGTGGTTTTCTTGAAGAAACACTGGGGGCATTTAAAAATCGTACTATTCACACTTATCATACTGAGGGCGCGGGTGGCGGTCATGCGCCTGATATTTTAAAAGCCATTGGTCAGGCAAATGTTTTGCCATCTTCAACCAATCCAACCCGCCCATATACTATCAATACCATTGATGAACACTTAGACATGCTCATGGTCTGCCACCATTTAGATCCAGCGATAGCTGAAGATGTCGCATTTGCTGAGAGCCGTATTCGTCGTGAAACGATTGCCGCAGAAGATATATTGCAAGATCTCGGCGCAATTTCAATGATGTCTTCTGACTCTCAAGCCATGGGGCGTGTGGGTGAGGTGATTTTACGTACTTGGCAAACGGCGCATAAAATGAAAGTGCAACGAGGACCATTAGAAGGCGATAATCAGTATCATGATAATAATCGGGTGAAGCGTTATATTGCAAAATATACAATAAATCCTGCCATTACTCATGGTTTAAGCCACGAAATTGGTTCTATAGAAGAAGGGAAACTTGCTGATTTGGTGTTGTGGAAACCCGAGTTTTTTGGGGTAAAGCCATCAATGATCATTAAAGGTGGAATGATTGCGGCAGCGCCAATGGGAGATATTAATGCCTCAATTCCAACACCACAGCCGGTACATTACCGTCCAATGTTTGGGGCATATCCAAGAGGCGTGCACAATACCTGTATTACTTTCTTGTCACAGGCCGCAATTGAACTATGTGTTGCTGAAAAATTACAATTAAGGAAGTTAATTTCACCTTGTAAAAATACCAGAAACATCACTAAACAAGACATGAAGCATAATAACTATTGTCCTGTGATGGATGTGCATCCTGAAACCTATGAAGTTCGTGCCGATGGTGTACATCTAACTTGTGAAGCTGCTGAAGTATTACCCATGGCACAGCGTTATTTCTTGTTTTAATTCAAGATAATTCGAATTTAAAAATGCCTTTCTTATGATAAGAGAGGCACTATTTTATTTGAAATCAATATGTCTCTACGTAATGCAACCAAAGACAACTTTATTAATTTAAAAAGCTATGTTTAATATTGGTTGGTATAAGTACAGCGATACAATCCTTTTCTTTTTTTGAGTTTTATTGATGACGCAATTTTGGTCTAAATTTTTTTCCAAGTCATTTTCTACTTTGTTTTCAAAACTATTGAATGAAAAACAGCGCGATTTGAATAAACATCATCAAGCTTATTCTCGTTCAGACGTTGCAGTGGCCGTGGATACAGGTGCTACGGAGATTGGCTTTGCACAAGATCAAATTACTCAAGTCAGCCCTCAAGGTGTAGATTTGATTTGTGGTTTTGAGGGATTAGAGCTCAAAGCCTATGATGATGGCGTCGGGGTTTGTACTATCGGTTATGGAACAACGATTTACCCGCATGGAAAAGCTGTTCAGTATGGGGATACTTGTACCATTGAACAAGCAAAAAACTATATGCAACATGATCTTAGGCGTTTTGAACAAGCAGTAAGTTCTGCTGTAAACGTTCCTTTAAATCAAAATCAGTTTGATGCGTTGGTTTCATTGAGCTATAACATAGGTATTGGTGCTTTTAAAAACTCAACCTTATTAAAATTATTGAATACCTCTGATTATCACGCTGCCAGTCATCAATTTGATGTTTGGATCAAGGCAGGTGGCAAAACGGTACAAGGTTTAGTAAATCGAAGAGCAGTAGAGAAAACTTTGTTTCTTGAGCACTAATATGACTTGCTTTTTCAAATGTTGTTCTGAAAACGTGTGTTAATTCCAGATGATTCATTTTGAATTATCATTCTTTTCAAAATGTTGTCTAAAAATTAAAATAGTCAAGGTTGATATGAGCATTTATTTAATTCGCCATGCGCAAAGTTTAGGGAATGTAAATGGTAAAACTGAGTCCCATGCAAGTATTCCCTTAACCGAATATGGACATGAACAGGCGCAAAAACTTATTGATGTTTTACCTCCAGCAAAGCAGATTTATGTCTCTCCATTTATCCGTACACGTCTAACAGCTGACCCAATTTTATTATGTGATCAGATTACACCTCAAATTTTGGATATCCATGAGTTTTCTTACTTATCCGATATGCGATGTAAAAATACCACTTTAGAGGAACGAAAACCTTGGGTAGATGATTATTGGAATCAAGCAGATGTCAATTTAGTTACAAGTGAAGGTGCTGAATCTTTTGCAAATTTTTATTATCGCGTTACGGACTTTATTGTGCACTTGGATTCCCTAAAAGCCCATTATCAACATGATCATTTACTGGTATTTAGTCATGGTCAGTTTTTACAGTTATTTAAAATGCTGGTTGAGCAAAAGCGAGAGTTATCATCACAATTAATGCGTGATTTTCGTTATGCATTGTTAAATCATCAATTAAACAATACAGAGTTTTTTATTTTTAAATAAAATGAGAATAAAATTATGAATTTTATAATAAGAAAAATTGCGCTATTGACGGTTTTTACTTTTATACCTGTATCGATATATGCAGATATTGCGGCTTTAAAGTCAGATTTAACTCAATTTGCGCAACCTCTTGAAACACAATGTAAGGGGCTTGATCGCTATATGCCTCTTAACATGTTACATCAATTTTTAAATCGCCCAAATTCTGAAAAAATAGATGTGTATTCGATGGATGTAATTTTTGTTTCAGATCTTTTGGGTTATTTGGAAGATAAAAATTGTGCTTTAGCAGCTTCTGACTTCACAATATCAGGTGTTAAAATTTTGAATCAATATCATGATTTATGGGAGAAAGATTTACCTAAAGAGAGAAATGTTCTGAGATACGAAACCTACCTTGCAGCAGGCGATGCAAGTTTAGTGAAATATAAATGGACTCATAAGATTCAATATCTAGATGATGCACATCAATTTTATACACAGTACTTAATGACCAATGCAATCAGTCAACAACAAAAAGATCAATGTGGGAAAAAATGTGCAGAATACTTAGCCGATGTGAGTAAGGTGCAATACTTTAATCTCTATGATTACGCTTCTATATCTAAGGAATATCAAAAACTTTTTCATGATATTTATGAACAATATTCACAACAAGATGCAAATTTCTCAGATAGTCTTGAAAGCCTTAATCTAGTTTTTGAACGGACTGATCAATTTGAAGTGGGCGCAATTAAAACCACAGGATTAAGCTCAGTCAATAATGAAGTGGCTTCTTTAAATAATTTTGAGACTGTTTTTAGTTCTGGTGATAAAAAACTTATAGAATTTTATATAAAACGTTTAGATCAATATCTACAAAATAGAATCCAGCATAAATTATTAGATGCAGAGATGACGGATAAAATTTATCAATTCTTGTTAAAAGAATCGAATGAAAATAATTCGATGATTGTACGTACTCAGCAGGAAAGTGCTCTTCAACCTAATCTAAGTTTTCAAATTGGAAAACACCACTATATTTTCAAGGGAACAAGTCATCACGTGCAGTTAATTTTCCAACCCGTTGACTAAAGCATGAGTGAGATTGGCATAAAAACTGCTTGATCATTCACACTAAAAAATGGTGATTGAAAAGTTTAAAGGCGGTTTGAGTGAATAAAACTTATTTACGTGGGCAAGACTTAATAGACCAAATCCAAAATACTCCCTATTCACGAGATCTCATTGGCTATCACGGTGAAGTACCCAAAGTAGCATGGCCAAATCAAGCCCAAATAGCGGTACAGTTTGTTCTTAACTATGAAGAAGGTGCTGAAAACCATATCGAACATGGTGATGCCGGTTCTGAGCAGTTTTTATCTGATATCGTGGGAGCAGCAAGTTTTCCCGACAAACATATGTCGATGGATTCGATGTATGAATATGGCGCTCGTGCAGGATTCTGGCGTATTCATCATGAGTTTAAAAAGCGTAACTTACCCATGACCATATTTGGAGTGGGCATGGCACTGGCACGTAACCCATATATTGTGGAAGCCATTCAACAAGCCCATTACGATGTGGTTTCACACGGACAGCGTTGGCTAAATTACCAAAATATAGATATTGAAACGGAACGTCAGCATATTGATCAAGCGATCAGCATTCTAGAAACCTTGTTTGGCACTACACCAATGGGGTGGTATACAGGGCGAGATAGCCCAAATACGCGTAAATTATTGGCTGAATTTCCACAGATCAAATATGACTGCGATTACTATGGTGATGATTTGCCATTTTGGACCAGCTTAACCAATTTACAAGGCCAAAGCCGTCCGCACCTGATCATTCCGTATACTTTAGAAAGTAATGATATGAAGTTCTGCGCGCCTGCTGGTTTTAACAGTGGCGAGCAATTTTACCAATATTTAAAAGATGCCTTTGATGTGCTTTATGCAGAAGGTGAAACTGAGCCGAAAATGCTATCGATTGGCATGCATTGTCGTATTCTGGGACGTCCCGGTCGTTTTAAAGCATTACAGCGTTTTTTAGATTATATACAGGCACAGGAAAAAGTCTGGATCTGTCGTCGTGGCGATATCTCTGAACATTGGTTTAAACACCATCCAGCCACATAATTGTAGGTATTAGGATGTGGCTTTTAAGGTAAGCACTTTATTTTTAATTGAATGCAGTAAAGCGCGCAGCAAAGTTTATATAAAAGTGTTTGAAAATTTTAGCGAACTCGAGCATAGGTATTATTCGTGAAAATAGAAGAATTTAATCAAGCATCATCAGAAGAGCTTACAATCTTGCTCAAGCATTGTGTGCACATTCAACGTTGGTCAGATGAAATTTTGTCACAACGTCCATTTGGTAGCACTCAAGCGTTAATGGATTTTGCAAAAGCACAAGCCTCAACTTGGACATGGTTAGAAATTGTAAATGCATTAGCGACACACCCACGGATCGGTGAAAAAAAGGCTCAGGCTGTGCTGAGTGAAAAAGAGCAAGCATTTTCTCATCAAGAGCAATCAGCAATAAAACAGAGCACTGAAACACAACATGCTTTATTGCAAGGCAATATTACTTATGAAAAGAAATTTGGTCATATTTTTTTAATTCGTGCTATGGGCTTAGATCAGACTGAAATTCTACAAGCACTGAAATATCGTTTATTAAATGATCCTGAAACAGAACAGCGTATTGTTAAACAACAACTGGGTGAAATTGCAATGTTAAGACTCAATCAAGAACTGAGTGAAAATGAAAGCTTAAATGATTGATTGCATTAAAATAATGTTTAGAAAGGAAATAACATGATCAGTACCCATATCTTAGACACGCATCTTGGCAAGCCTGCCGTAAATGTTCTGATAAAATTATTGGATAGCCAAGACAATATTGTTGCAGAATCAAGGACCAATGAGGATGGTCGGGTTGCAGACCTAAATTTAAGTGAAATCAAAACGGGGGATTATAGTTTGGTTTTTTATACTGCTGAATATTTTGACCGTTTGGCCTTAGCAACGTTTTTCCCAAAAGTTGTGATTCATTTTTCAGTCCTTGATAGGGCACAACATTATCATATTCCTCTATTAATCAGCCCTTTTGCTTATTCCACGTATCGTGGAAGTTAGCTTTTGTAGAGTTAGATTTATAGAACTTGTTTTTTTCATGATTTTAAAGCCCATTGATTTGGGCTTTTTTTTATGAAATTTTGACCAAGTGTAAAAAATTGGCTTTGTTTTTGCTTATTCACGCAGGTGTTTACCGCTATTTCTGATGGGGAATTTATACAATGAAATTAACACAATTTGCTGCGCTTTCAACTTTCGTTTGCACCGCTTTTAGCACTCATGCTGCGCCTATTTGGCAAGACTTTAGCATTACTGGATTATATGGAAAAAATTATGAATTAATTGCTCGGGAAGATGACCAATCGACCATTACTTTTGAATATGCCGCCAAATTAAAATATGGGGACTTCTTTGCATTTGCGGATCGTACCAATAATGATGTTTCAGGCAATGAGACCTATTTTGAAGTTTCACCACGATTGAGCTTAGGCGCGATTTCAGGGCATAAGTTGGAAGCAGGACCAATCAAAGACGTTCTCATTGCCACAACATGGGAAGGCGGTGAAGGGTTTAATAATTATCTGTATGGGATCGGGGTAGATTTGGCGATTCCATATTTCCAATATGCACAATTAAACTTTTATAAAGCAGACAATTACAAGAACACAAATGATGATTATCAGCTGACTTTTGTTTTTGGTGTGCCTTTCAAAATTGCATCAGAAGATTTTCTTGTTGATGGTTTTCTGGATTGGTCAACCGCTGAAGATGATCATGCCAGTGAGTTAAACTGGACCACCCAGTGGAAATGGAATGCGGGTAAACATATTTCACCGGATACGAAATTGTATTTAGGCGTTGAATATTCCGTTTGGAATAATAAATACGGCATTTCAGGCAAAGATGAAAATAATGTCAGTGCTTTAATTAAATATCATTTTTAAAATGATCTTTATCTGATCATGTTTTTAAATGCACGAATAGGATTGAGATAAGCTTAAGATAAATTTCCAAACCAGCGCAACACTGAGTGATGCTGCACTGGTTTTTTAACAACATAAGGTAAAATCTTATCTCAGTACTTCTCAGCACTTTTAGAGGAATGTTTTGATCCATGCATTTTTTATTTGCTGTTATGAAATGGTGATTATAAGGTCAGGACAATATTTTCATTAAAGTGAAAAACATCACAATTGTGACCCTCACCAATCCGATCAATTACAGCAAAGTCGCTGGGTGCTTCAAGCGTCAATAACGGATGATGCCAAGTGCCTGCACGATAGTTTACAGCCTGTTGGCCATTGCTTATAAAGGCATAAATATGTTCAAGATCAGGTTGGTCTTGGTCCAAAGCGGCTGCAACAACAACCAAGAAAGATTGACCTTGCATCGGGATAAATGCCTGTGAACCAATCGGATGTCGTTCAAGCATTTGAATTTCACAAGGCACTTGGGTTTTTTGAATATTTCGAAAAATACTCAATCCGATTTCAGCGTTGGTCGCTTGAGCCAAGGATAAAGCATGATAACGTTCCGTATGCGCACTATTGATATGGAAAAAATCATTGCCAGTACAAGCAATGACCTCACCAAATGGGGCAAAAGCTTCAGCTGTTAAAGGTTGAATTTGAATATATTTCATAAAATCACTCTATAATTTTACCCCATAATCGGATACGACTAATACCACCGTCTGGAATCATATTGACACGAATATGTGAAATTTTTTCATGCTTTAAAATGTCGGCTACATAATCATGAATATGATCCATTTGCATATCCTGAGCATTGAGTAGAAATGGCCAAAACATACTTTGTGGAATTAGTTGTGGATCAGTCGCATTTTCAATATATATCGCCTGAATAGAAACTTGAGCAGGAAAATTTCCTTTGAAATGTGCAGTATCAATTTCAATTTTTTCAATTACACCACTTTGACCGAGTGCTAAAATACACCAATCAAATCCAGGCGCACGGCGACGTTTGGTTTCCCAACCATCTCCCATATTGATTCCACGATTCGGATTGATCAAATTACGAGGATGACCAAAGTGGGCGTCGCTATAGGCAATCACGCGTCCACCATTTTCTAGTGCTAGTAAATCTAATGTTTTTTGATGATCTTGAATCTGTATTTGCACTTCGCCATAGACGCGAAAACGTGCAATACCACCATCAGGAAAAATATTTAAGCGGACATGGGTAAAGACTGCTGAATTTTTAATGTTAAAAATATGGTGTTGGCTTGGGCCAAGAATAGAATTATTTAGAATGGGTTGCCAAAGTGCATTGCTTAAGTCCCCATTTGGTGCATAACAGGCTTCAATTGAAGCAGAAGCAGGGTAATTCCCAGTAAAAAAAGTGGTATCAATATCAAATGCTGTAATTTTTCCAGCAACGCCTAATTTAATAATTGCCCAGTCATAGCCTGCATGTCGTTTGCGACGGGTTTCCCATCCATCCATCCATTTGCCGTGATCATCAAATTTATCTTCTACAAAAATGGGTGGATTAAATTGCAACATTCGTTGTGCTTCTGCAAAAAAATCATCTGAACATTCAAGTACTTTTGTACCAATTCGGGGATCTGCCAAATTGGTGCATTGTTGTAAATGTGCAGGAAGCTCAAAACTTGGTGCAAGTAAAGTTGCCATATTTATTTACCATTCATATTGCGATTTATATCATTTTATTCATTGATATGGGTGCTTAAAGTTCAATAAGCACTCATAAAAACAATATCTTACCGTCCTCATCATGCATAGCCTATGCCAACTTTGCTTGACGAATGTTGTGATTTTTAAATAAATGGCACGTTTTTAGCATTTTAGTCATAAGTGTTAAAGATACAGACAGAGGAGAAATAGATGGAGATTACTATTATTGGTGCAGGTATGGGGGGATTAACCGCAGGTATTGCACTAAAAAAATTCGGACATACGGTCACCATCTATGAACAAACTGAACAAATTCTAGCTGTAGGTGCTGCTATTTCTTTATGGTCAAATGGTGTTAAGTGCTTGAATTATTTAGGCTTAACGGATCAAGTTGCTAAACTCGGTGGTCAAATGGATCATTTAGCCTATATCGATGGACTAACTGGTGAGCACATGACTCAGTTTAGTTTAATGCCTTTGATTGAAGAGGTCGGACAACGGCCTTATCCAGTTTCCCGTGCAGATTTACAAAACATGTTGATGGATGAATTTGGCCGTGACGATATTCATCTTGGGAAAAAAATGGTTGCACTAGAACAAGTAGATCAACATATAAAAGTTCAGTTTGCAGATGGCAGTGAAGTCATCACAGCATTGTTAATTGGTGCGGATGGAACACATTCGCTAACGCGCCAATATGTATTGGGTGAACAGGTTGAACGTCGTTATGCTGGTTATGTCAATTGGAATGGTTTAGTGGAAATTTCAGATAATTTAGCCCAAGCAGATCAATGGACAACATTTGTTGGAGAGGGGAAACGTGTTTCGCTTATGCCAGTGGCAGATCAACGTTTTTACTTCTTCTTTGATGTGCCATTACCTGTAGGTTTGGAAAACAGTAAAGCCAAATATAAAATACTATTTAAACAATATTTTAAGGACTGGTGCCAGCCTGTTCAAAACTTAATTGAAGCGATTGATGAGCAAAAAACCAATCGAGTAGAAATTCATGATATTGAACCTTTTACCCAGTTTTATAAAGGCAGAGTGGTAATTATGGGGGATGCGGCTCATAGTACCACACCTGATATTGGTCAAGGCGGTTGCCAAGCCATGGAAGATGCAATTTACTTAGCACGCGCTTTGCAAATCAATACATTAGGTGTAGAGGATGCCTTAAAAAGATATCAAAATAAACGTAATGAGCGCGCCAATGAGTTGGTATTACGTGCCCGTAAGCGCTGTGATGTGACCCATATGAAAGATGAGGCTGTGACCGAAGCGTGGTATCAAGATTTACGTCAAGAACAAGGTCCACATATTATGCGTGGCATTATCAGTAATATTATCGGAAATCCTTTAGATTAAATGTTGCTAGGTCGATGCTGAATTTAAATTACTAAATCTAAATTCAGCATTGGAAATTTAACACTTTTGATTCATATATATGTTTAGGGAGTTATTGCTAGTCATCACTCAGCTACACGTCATTGCTTTGTTGCTTAAGGGGCTGTTGTTCATTTCTTTAAATCAATGATTTGTATTACAACATACCCAAACCTGATTATTGATAAGGAATCAACTTGAGCTTAAATGCTTCGATTTGTTCAATAAGATGCTTAATCATAATTTGCGATACACGTGAAAGTTGTCGTTTTGGTGCAACACATAAAGCTAGTGTTAATGGATATAAACGTTTTTCTCGAATTGGCTTAAAAACCAGCTCGTCGCGCTCTAAATAAGGATAAGCATCAATAAATGACAATAAACCAATGCCCAAGTTTTTTTGAATTAATGACATCATCATTCGGATGTCATTACAATGTAAGTGATGCTGAGGGCTAAACTTATGATGCTTATACAAGGTCTGTGCGTAATCATGAATAATTAAAGGTGCGCCAGGAATCAAGTGCTTATAGTTGACACTATCTGATAGATAGACTTTCTCATTTTTTGTTAAAGGGTGATCTTTAGGTAAAATAAAACCGATTGGGATTTCTACAAAAGAGAGAACCTCTAATTGATGATGTCCTTTAGGGTTTAATAAAATCCCAAAGTCAATTTCAGCCTCCGTAATCATATTTGACACAGTTTCACTGTCTTGGATATGAAAATTTAAGTTGATCCAAGGATAGTTGTCATACATATATTGAATTGAATCTAAGACAAAACCATCACTCAGTGCTGAAATAAGCCCACAATTAATGGTACCCCGAGAAAGCCCTTGAATTTCATCAAAACGATTACGAGTTAATTGAAATTCTTTTTGCCACTTAATCAAATCCGCATAGAGTAACTCTCCAGCAAGGGTCAGTTTTAAACCACTGGGTAAACGTTCAAACAGATCAATTCCAAACTCTTCCTCAGCGAGTGCGATTTGACGATGTACTGCAGATACTGAAATATAGAGTTGATCTGCTGCTTTTCTTAAGCTACCTGTCTTGGCAACGGCAATAAAATAATCTGAAAATCGTGAAAAAGTTGTATTCGCAGGCATCTGGGCTGTCCATTATTTACATTTCAAGGACTTATTCCTAAGCAATGAAAATCAAGGAAATTTAAAACTCGCTAAAATCACATTTCAATAAGCGATTTTTATGCCAATGACAATTTTTTTCTAAAAAAAATTTTAAATAGGTGTTCTATTTTTTGGAACAAGATAAGTAAAACATTCTAATAGACAGAATTAGACAAAATTCGTAATTTAAAACTCAGCCATGATTTTAGCTGAGCGCTATGCTGAAATCACAGCATAAGATCATGACATTAAATATATATTCTGTGAGTTTTGTATGAATGCAATTCCAGTTCTGAACTTGTTTAGTCAACCACAATGTAGTGGTTTTGAGCCTAAAGACTGGGAAATACTCGCTCAGCATTGGTATCCTGTCGCACGTGTGCAAGATGTCACAACAGCCCCACAACAAGTACAACTCCTCGATGTGAAAATGGCGCTTTATCAAACGGCAAGTGGTGCGATTCAGTTGGTGCGTGATATTTGCCCGCACCGTGGTGTACCACTCAGCAAAGGTTGGGTGCAAGGTGAAGAGATTGTTTGTCCCTACCATGGATTGCATTACAACACAGCAGGTCAATGTACAAAAATTCCAGCACAGCCAGAACTGACAAATATTTCAGAGCGCTTTAGCCTCACCAAATTTCCTGTAGTTTTAAAATATGGTTTGGTTTGGACGAGTTTATTTAGCCGTGATGAAAGCCTCGCAAACTTTCCAATATTGGATACTTGGGATCATCCTGATCATCAGCCCATTTTGCCACCATTTGTTGATATTGCTGGTTCAAGCGGGCGGCAATTGGAAGGTTTTATTGATGTTGCACATTTTGCTTGGGTACATCAGCAGTCTTTTGCCGATGCTGAAAATCCTGTTGTACCCAAATACACCACTGAACGTACAGATTATGGTTTACATACTGAATATGTCAGCAATGTGAGCAACTATCCACATGGTTTACAGCATCTGGCACCAGAAGGTTTTTTATGGAAGCGAATTTTTGACGTTTACCCGCCATTTTCAGCAGTGTTAAAAGTTGAATTTCCACGTGAGGGCGTATTAAAAATTTTAAATGCCTGTTGTCCTGTATCACATAACCAAACTCGATTATTTGTACCACTCACCCGTAATTTTGATACCACAGGCGATTTGCAGGCAGTTTATGATTTTAATGCACAAATTTTTGCAGAAGATCAGGACATGGTAGAGAGTCAAAAACCAGAAGAGCTTCCATTGGATATTACAATGGAAGCACATTTTGAAGCAGATCGTTCATCTACAACCTATCGCAGGATATTGGCAGAATGGGGACTAAGCAAACGCTATATTGTGTAAATTTTCATTTTTCCATCCCCAGCGTCTGGAGGTAACATAATTAATCATATATTGATGATGAATGATCAATATATGATTAAAGCTGATCTTAACAACATAGATCTTCTTATAAAAAAGAGTTTGACTTCGTTAGTTTAGCTAATAATTTTTCTTTTAATTGTTGCCAATTTGTCGAAATCCAACACACCAAAGAGCCTGAAGTTACCAACATCACACCATACCAAAACTCTGGTGGTAGGTGGGTTTGTAAGATAAACATTGAAATCACAGTGGAGATGACTGGACTAAAATAAGATAAAGTCACCAAAATCGTAATATTGCCTTTGATAATGCCAATATTCCAAGCAGCATAACCCAAGGCCATCACCACTGAAACAATACCTAACAATCCAATTGTTGTAAGTTTAACTTCTGGAATTACATTTAGACTCAACCCATGTGACCATAGGTATTTAGTCCACAGTACAATACTGATCGAAACAAAGAAAAATGAAATTGGATTATGCCCATCGCTATATTTTTTGGTAATTACACAATATAAGGACCACAGCGTTGCCCCAACAAGTGCCAAAATATAACTGATTGGATTTTCTAGAATATTGGATAAAATATTAGACCAAGTTAAAGCACCTTGCCCAGTTTGAATTAAAATAATTCCACTCAAGCTGATGGCTAATCCAACAATAACAAAGACATTAAATTTAATTTCTTTAAATAGGATCAGCATGGCAACAGTTAATCCTGGCCAGAGGTAATTGACTAGACTGACTTCGATGGCCTGTTGAGCAGTTTGTGCCAGTGCAATAGCATAAGAAAAACATAATTCATAAATAACAAATAATAAGGTAGAAAAAATCAGATATTTTTTTGAAATTAATTTTAAATTTGGGATTTTAAAAAATATTAATAAAATACAAGTACTCAGTGTATACATCAGCAGCACAGCTAACTCAGCGCCCAAACTAAAACTAATTTTTTTCAATAAACCGACGATGGAAGACCATTGTAAAATGGCACTTAAACCAATCAACGTAGCGAGATTTTTTGACATATTGGGCTTTAAAATCTGAGGATTCAGATTAAGGTAAATAATAAAACAATTATAGCTTAGAACTCTGCAATTATTTTTAAAATATTACCCAGCATAAAACAAATAATATGTCAGAATCAGATCAATTAAAAAATAGAGTATTTAAGCAAAATTTGATATTTGGATAAAAAATTAAGTATTAAAAATGATAAAAAGCTTTGTTTTTAGTTCAATTTTTTATATAAACATATACATAAAGATTAAAAATTAACGAGACATTAAACAGAGATAAACAAATGAGAAGATTACCCGTATATTTATTATTAGATACCTCAGGTTCGATGCATGGTGAACCGATTGAAGCCGTTAAAAATGGTGTTGAAATACTGGTTTCTTCACTCAGACAAGATCCTTATGCGCTTGAAACAGCCTATTTATCTATTATTACTTTTGATACTCAAGCCAAACAACTGATTCCTTTAACTGAAATTGCGATGTTTCAACCCCCTCAATTACAGGCAACGGGGACTACACAGTTGGGCGAAGCACTTGGATTACTGGCAGATAAAATTGATCAGGAGGTGCAAAAAACCACACCTGATACCCGTGGTGACTGGAAACCCTTAGTTTTTATTATGACAGATGGTGCACCAACGGATGATTGGACCAAAGGTTTTGCAAAACTAAAACAAGCGAAGACGGGGATGATTATTGCTTGTGCTGCGGGACATAATGCAGATAGTAGTATTCTCAAACAAATTACAGAAGTTGTGGTAGAACTTGCAACCGCAGATTCAAACACCATTAAAGCTTTCTTTAAATGGGTTTCTGCAAGTATTTCTACAGGAAGCCAAAAAGTAGATGCAGGTCAAAAAGAAGTCACAGGTTTAAATGATCTTCCACCACCGCCACCTGAAGTGAACGTGGTTTTATAAAAATAAAGGAAAATAGAATGGCAATTACATTGGCGAAAGGTCAAGGACTCAGCCTTGAAAAATCTAAACATGATTTAGAACGAGTGACGATTGGACTCGGTTGGGATATCACTGAGCAAAAGAAAGGCTTTTTAGGCGGATTATTTTCAGGCGCAAAGAGTGAAGAACACGATCTAGATGTGGTGGCATTTTTATGTGATGCTAGTGGAAAAGTAAAAGATCTGGGCTGGAATGCCGCAGGTCAAGCCACACTTGAAAATAGTGATGTTATCTTTTTTAATAATTTAAAACATCGTTCAGGGCAAATCTGGCTGACTGGAGATAACCGTACTGGTGCTGGTGACGGCGATGATGAACAAATTATTGTCAAATTAAATAGCTTGTCAGCTGAATATCACAAGATTGTCTTTATTGTACAAATTTACAATGGTGCAAAAAACAATCAGCATTTTGGTCAGGTGAAAAATGCTTTTATTCGTGCTGTCGATGGTACTGGCAAAGAAATGGTGCGTTTTGATTTATCAGGTATCGGTCAATATGATCAACAACGTTCATTATTATTTGCTGAACTGGTCAGAGAAAATAGTGGCTGGAAATTTAATGCGGTCGGTAATGCATCACCCGCGGATAATTTCGTGGAATGGTTAAAAAAATATAGTTAAAAAATGAGAATATAATGCGCCGTTTACCTGTATATATTTTGTTAGATACATCTGGCTCTATGCGTGGTGAGCCAATTCACTCGGTGAATGTTGGCTTGCAGTCGATGCTCAGTGCATTAAGGCAAGATCCTTATGCGCTTGAAAGCGTGTATTTAAGTGTGATCACTTTTGATATTGATGCAAAAGTTTATTTACCGCTTACCCCTTTGGATCAAGTTCAAATTCCAGATCTAGATGTGCCCAATGTGGGAGCAACATTTATGGGTGCTGCATTGGAATTACTGGCACAGCAAGTACAACAGAATGTGCAAAAAAGTAGTAATGAGGTTAAAGGGGATTGGCGCCCGTTATTATTTTTGATGACAGATGGTTCACCCTCAGATGTCTATGCTTATCAGCAAATCGTTCCCACAATTAAACAGCTTAATTTTGCCACGATTGTCGCTTGTGCTGCGGGGCCAAAAGCGAAAACCGAATCCCTGCTGCAACTAACGGACCAAGTGGTTGTGTTAGACACCATGGATTCAAATAGTTTTGCTAGCTTCTTTAAGTGGGTTTCTGCAAGCGTGGTCGCTGGTAGCAGTAGCGCAGGGGTATCCGATTCAATTTCTTTACCACCACCACCTGCCGAAATTCAGTTGGTTTTATAACTGGATATTACTTGACGTTAAAAATGTTAAATCAAACAGGTCAGCACTTATCTGTTTGATTTAGATTTTTGAATAATATGATAAAAATAATGTAGGTGAAGTTATGCGTCGTTTACCGGTATTTTTTGTTCTTGATTGTTCTGAATCAATGGTCGGGCAACCGCTTGAATCAGTTCAAGAGGGTGTGGAGTTTATTTTAAGCAGTTTAAGAAAAGATCCTTATGCGCTTGAAACTGTATTTGTTTCCTTGATTGCATATGCAGGGATTGTCAGAACATTGGTCCCTTTAACTGAGTTATTTGCCTTTAATCATTTTAATTTGCCCTTGGGTGGTGGGACACATTTGGGTAAAGCTTTAGATCATTTGGGTCAGGAAATTGATCGTTATGTGATGAAAACCACCAGTGAAGTCAAAGGCGACTGGAAGCCAATGGTCTATATATTTACCGATGGTCGTCCAACCGATGAATATGATCAGGCAATTCAACGCTGGAATGCTAAATATGCGCATAAAGCAACAGTCGTCGCCATTGGTTTAGGTGCAGATGTTGATTTTTCTGTGCTGAGTAAGATCACTGAAAATACCATTTCAATTGATCAAATCAATCAAGAATATGTCAAAGGTTTGTGTAAGTGGATCACGGCCTCTGTGGTCTCACAAAGTATTAGTATTGGTAGTCATCAACAAAAAGATGAACTGTTGCCGATTGATGAGCGTTATATGCGCTTGGCAAAAGATGCATTGTCCCTGCAAAAAAATAAAGCCGATGATCATTGTGCGATATTTGTGGGTCGCTGCCAAAAGATGAATAAACCTTATATCATCAAATATATACGAAATTTACAGTACAAAGGTCCAGCTGATTTAAATATCAATATCTATAATTTTAAGTTAGATACCTGTAGCGCGATATCTGAGGAGTATTTTACTTGGTCAGATCATAATGCATCAAATAAGCAGATCAATACAGCCGAGCTCGATGGTTTCCCTGAATGCCCACATTGTTTTTCTGAGACTGCTTTTGCCGTGTGTGGTTGTGGTAATTTGATGTGCTATGACGGCTATCGGGAATCTGTGGTTTGCCCGTGGTGTCGTCGACAAATCAGTTTCTCGTCTGGTGAGGGAGATTTCGATTTAACCCGTGGTCAAGGTTAGGCTTTATCTGTTGATGAATACATTATTAAAGCATTGCTGTATTGACGAATATTAAAAATCTATATGGCTAAACGCTTAAATGCATTGTGATTGGTGAGTGACCAAATGGCCAAGCGAATAGAATAGAAAAATGGGTAGAGGGTAAAATGGATAGTGATGTATGCAAATTAAAGCAGATTTTGGAACATAATTCCGCTGATTTCAGTGAAACATTTTCTCAATTTCTATTAAGTGATCCGCAAAATCTCAAACAACTTTCAAAACTCATCAACGAATTTGAAAAAGTTAAGATAGCTTCGCCGTGTTTGAACAAAATCAATGAAGCTGATTCATTGGATAATGCATCAGCTACAGAGTCCCAGCATAAAACTATAAGCTCGGATAAACCCCAAGTCACTGTACAAAATAATGTTCAAGAGCAAGCCTGTTTTAATCAGCAAACTGGAACCAATCAACATGCTAGAGTGGATGAACAAGTCAACCTTGATGAAAGTATTCAACAAAGTTATGTTGTTCCTTTAGTCAATGTAGATCAACTCGATACATCATCAGAAAACATCAACTCAGTTGGAGCAATTTCTGATACGCAAAATATCACTTTAGATCTTCACACAACATTGGAACTCGCGCCGATCTTACATGTTGAACAGCAAATTGTTGTAGATCAAGCCGAGAAAATGTCAGCCTTTACAACTGAACCTAATTTAGAAAATAAGTTGACGATTGATGCTAAAAATATAAGCTCAACCCCTGAAATAATTTCTTCTGAAACTGAGAAGAATAGATTAGAGATCGAATCTGTGTTTAGACGAAGTAAATATGAAGACATTAAATTTCAGGTTGAAAATGCCCGAGTTGGACAACACTATCAATCTCGAATTTCAGTGATTTCTCAACATGATGTCAATCAATTAATATTCAAACCTGAAAGCTTTAAATTTCCAGATACCAGCTTTTATTTCGATGAAGCCACACAACGTATTCATGGTGAGCCACAACTAGCAGATTCAATCGAATTTTCTTTTCAGTTTATTGCTGATGGAGAAACACGCTCCGCCCAGTGTCGGTTGAATGTCATTGCAGACCCACGCAGTTTATGGAAAGTCATTGAACCTGAGTCTGGGCAAAAATTTAGCAAGCCACATTTGGATCAAGCTTTGATTGATGCGGTGGACTATAAAATTATCGCTGCAAGTCGTCGAGGCCGTTCACATGAACACGCAGGCTTATTTAGAGATGATGATTTCTCAATTACCTTAATCGAGAATACACCTTGGTCGGTTTTGACTGTGGCAGATGGTGCAGGCAGTGCGCAATACTCAAGAGAAGGTTCTCGAATTGCGGTTGAGATTGTTGAAAATGAGTTGAAAAACTATTTAAACCCACAAACGGTTGAAAGCCTGATTGCTGATTTAAAAAAGTGGCAAGTGGGCAGTCAAGATGCTGAAACTGTTGAAGTTGCCAAGAAGTTAAATGAGCAGTTTCATCATGTATATTATGAAATATACAAATCAATTATTAACCAAATCCGATTACAAGCAGAACAGATTGAGGCAAATACTAAAGATTTTTCAACCACATTGCTGGTTGCGGTCGTATGTAAATTAGCTGATAAAACCTTTATCAGTGCATTCTCAGTGGGAGACGGTGCAATCGCAGTATATAGCGATAACAACGTGCGTCTGATGAATGTTCCAGATGGTGGTGAATATGCAGGACAGACCAAGTTTCTAGATCTGAGTATTGCTACAGAATTTCCAAACCGTTTAAAAATAGGCTGTTTTAAAGATACCAATGCCATTATGTTGATGACTGACGGTATTTCAGATCCAAAATTTGAAACAGATTCTGGTTTATCCAATTTTGATAAATGGCAAAGTTTATACCGTGAACTAGATCCGTTGCTACAGAATGAAGCAGCCGACACTGCATTGTTGGAGTGGATGCATTTCTTTACAGCTGGCCATCATGATGATCGTACTATGGCCGTATTATGGAATAAGCATTCAACAACATCTGTATAAATAATATCTAAGTATTTGAAGAATATAATGTAAGGTGGCAAATATGTCAGCAAAAATTATTAAATGTACCACCGTTGATGGACGTGAAATAGAATTTGTAGATGAAATTATCGGTTCAGGTGCAATGAAAGATGTATATTTTTCACCTGATCGTAGTTATGTGGTGTGCTTTTTCAGTAAAGAAAAGAATAAGTTTTATGAATCTAAAGCCACCTTTGAGCAGCAAAAAGATCGTTTAAAAGAAATTGTAGGCAATAAGTGGCAAAGTATCTTTAATGGGATTGGTGGGGATTATTGGAAGAATATTTTCTGCTGGCCAGATGGTTTAGTTGAATATAATAATTTGCTTGGGATTACCGCCCCAACCTATAGAAAACAATTTTTCTTTGAATATGGTTCAAAAAATAATGATTTTCTGCAAATCAAAGGCAAAGAAAAAGAAGGGAAATGGTTTGCAAGTGCAAACAACCAAAACAGATTTCTCGACGACAAAGAAAAAGGTACTTGGCTAAATTACCTTAAAATAGGAATTCTAATTTCCCGCGCAGTACGCCGTATGCATGCTGCGGGTTTGGCCCATTCAGATTTGTCTTATAAAAATATTTTGGTCGATCCTGTTTCTGGGAGTGCCAGCGTTATCGACGTTGATGGTTTGGTAGTACCTGGAAAATACCCACCGGACGTTGTCGGTACTCCTGATTTTATTGCGCCAGAAGTGGTACGCACTAGTCATTTATCCAAAGACAATCCTGATCGTTATTTACCCAGTATTGCGACTGATAAACACGCTTTGGCAGTATTGATTTATATGTATTTATTGTATCGACATCCGTTACGTGGTGGAAAAATTCATGATATGAATGATCCGCAAAAGGATGAAACACTGGGGATGGGTGAAAAAGCGCTGTTTATTGAACACCCAACAGATCATAGTAATCAGGTGAAACCAACTCAACTTAAAGTGAGCCAGCAACCATGGGGTGATCCTGCAAAAGTACCTTTTACAGTGACTGGACCGTATTTGTCTGAGCTCTTTATCAAAAGCTTTGTCGAAGGTTTACATGATCCGGCCAAGCGTCCTTCAGCCAATGATTGGGAAACAGCTTTGGTCAAAACAGTGGATTTGATTCAGCCTTGTCATAATCACCGTTGTGGTCAAAAGTGGTATGTCTTTGATAATTCAACTAAACCTGAGTGTCCATTTTGCCATACGCCGTTTAAAGGTAAATTACCTATTCTCAATCTGTACTCAGCACGGCAGCAAGGTAATTTTAGACCCGATAATCATCGTTTAATGGTATGGACAGGTCAATCTATTTACGCATGGCATACCAATAATATGATTGCACCGAATGAACGATTGACCGCAGAACAGACCAAGCGGAAAGGGTATTTTGTTTTACATCATGATGTGTGGTGGTTGGTCAATGAAGATATGCCTGATCTTACCGATGTTGCCAATAAAATACAGATCCCGATTGGTGGTAAAATTGAGTTAAAAGATGGTGTTCAAATTTTATTTTCTAAACAAGATGGCGGTCGTTTAGCTGTGGTACAAATGGTTGAAGCATAATGTGATGCTTCAACCTCTAAATAAGGCCTATACCACCAATATTTTGTCGTGTGTTGAACATGAGGATTTGACCAAACCAAAAGTTTTATATCTGAGTAAAATCATTTCAGCCCAATTTTTATGGGTGGCAGGTTCGATCATTGAACCGTGACTTTTAAATACACTTTTAGCGTCGTGGGCCAAGATTAATTGAGCCTCATGGAAATCTTCAGGTTGAACTTGTAAGGCATGATGAATATGAGCAATTTGCGCAGGATGAATTGCAGTTTTGGTATAAATTCCATTATTCATGTCTTGTGCAAGTTCTTGCATCAATAACTGTGTATTTTCAAAATGTTCGCAGACAGGTGAACTCAACTGAAAACCATTTGGAATAAATAATCCTGCCAATTGTGAAATTAGAATGCCTACTGGAGTTTGATAAATCGTGGTATTTTTGGGTCTACGCAGATTTAGACAAGACAACAGATCATTACCACCAATTCTTAAACATAAAGTTTTATGAAAGTCATATTTAAGCGCTTGGTAAAGCTCAATATTGTGTGCCACATCAAAGATTTCTTTAGTTTCAAGCGTTGGCATATATTGTAAATTAGCTGGTAATACATTCATCCAATTCTTTAGATTAAACACATTAAACTTAGGCAAAATCATGCCATTAAATGTTTGATTTAGATCCCAGTCGACAATGTGTTTTGCCATTTCCATATTTCTTGGGCGGATAAAAATGGCAGGGGCTTTTAAACTCGGTTCATCCAGCCGTCTTTGCAATAAAAGTTTTAAATTCACCATTGCTGTTTGAACATCTGATTCAAGTACAGCGTCTTCAAGACATACCGCAATTGATTTAATCTGAGGAAATTTAAGTCCTTGGGTAACTTCCCACAATTGTTCATGTGTTGCAGGAATATACATGGTTGCGCCAAGTTCAATAGCGTGTAAAAGTGGTTTCATTTTTTCTTCTCTACTTTTTTTATCAATGTTGCTGCGTGATAAGGGCCTAATTTTGTTCCCAAAATATCTACCGGAATATTTCGTTCACGTGCAAAGTGCAATAATAATTGTACATGAGGGTTAGATTCATCTTTCAATAAGATTCGTTCAGGTACTCGTCTTAAAACTGCACGGGTTGCTTCAGCAATACTAGGTTTTATATGGTTAATATTTTGAATCGCATACTCTGTTGCAATCCAGTCAATCGTTGCTGCACATTGTTGCTGTTGCGCTAAACGAATCTGATCGTTCCAGCTTACCTGCATATCTGTGGGCTTTTGTTCAATCAACTCGCGTATTTTTTCGACAAAAATTACTGAAAGGTCGTAAGGTTTTAGCTGGTCATAGATCAAACAACTGTGCCATTTTTGTGTCTGATAGCAATTATTTCGAGCATCTTGCTGTTCTATGCTTTCTTTTAAAATCGTCCGAGAAGTCAATCCAGAGATTACAGAACCCAATATCCCAAACGGAATCAACCAATCATCTGTACTTGCACTTAACCAAGAATATCCCCCCAAATCAGACAGGGTAACTAAACGTGGGATCTGCCAATTTTGATCAAAGAGCTCAGGAATCTCTTGTAAATTTTTTGTGAGTTCTTTGCATATCGCACCTTTACCTGTCCAGCCATCTACAAAAACGATATTTTGAGCACCATGTTGTTCAATAATTGCTTGCAATGCAGCAAAGTCGACGCCTCGATCACGAATTATACTAATACCATAGTGATAGCAAGACTGGTATTTTTCAAGATAATGCTTCAGTAAAACACCTAAAGGTACACCAGCTCGAACCAAACTTACCAAAACAATCTCTTGATTGGGAAAGCGTTGCACCAAACTGTTACCAATTTTTTGAACTTCTTCGGCAAGACGTTGTGCACCTTGCTCAAAGGCATGTTGATAATGTTGCATTTGTTCATCTGTTGGCGGATGTTCAGCACTGATCATTTGTGAATAGTGCATTTTGCCTGACTGGATCAGATATTCTTTTTCTTCAACGGCAGTGGGTTGAATATTATCAATCTGCATCAAAAAAGTGACATCTTCGGGACGGTATGAACCGTGAAAGCCAAGCTCGCTCAATGTTGGATTGAGTAGTGTGATCAATGAATTAGACATGACCTAAATATCCTTTAGTGTCAAAATCATGGCTTAAATGTATATTGAGAAACTTATCCAACTGACTACTTTTCGGCATTCCAAACCAGTCGCAACAGCTGAGGAATCCAGCATCTGATAGACTATCGCCCCAACCTAAAATAATACGTTCTCGTTGCGGATCATGTTTTTGAATATAAAACTCAACGGCGCTTTGTTTGCTGACATGATGCGGAATAATCGCCAGATTATTGCCATTGATATGGATATAGCACTGTTCCAGTAGAATTTTAGGTAATTTTTCAACAAGCTGATCTAAAAATAAGGCACCAGTTTGTTTTTGCTTTGCAACAGAATAAATACTCAGTTCATTTTCAATCAAAGTCCAAGTTCTGACTTCACCCAAATCTTTGGCGTAGTCATGCAAAGCATCTGGCAAGTCAGTCAGTATGCCATTGAGTTGAATTTCATGTTGTTTTTGAAGATCAAACCAGTCTGTATCTACAGCTAAATTCTGATCTAGAATTGTGCCCCCGTGGGAACAAATCGCACCATATTTAAAGGGGATTTGTACACGTTTAAATCCTTCAACTGAGCGAGCAGTTACAGGCACAACCTCAGCAGATTCAAGCAACCAATTCAAAAAAGACTGCTGTTTTGGACTCATATATGAAAGCGGTTGTCCTGAAATATCTGTAGTCACTATTTGATGTTGTGGTGTCGGTTGCTGTTTTCGATAAGTTTGAAATAAAGTGTCATCCAAGTCGACAAAGACCAAAGGTTTAGGGTTCATAACTGATCACTTCCAAATTTTTGATTTGTTCAAACAAGCTTGGGTCTACACTATCTTGATGTGTTTCAATCACCAAAAGCACCCGGTCAAACTCTTGATGTTTAACGTTATAAGCAAAGTTTTGGATATTGAGCCCATAATTATCATGAAACTGGCAAATACTTTTTATCGCATGTCCTTGCATGATCGGTGAACGTGTTGTTGAACTGAAATAAGTTTCCGCCCCTTGTTGTTCTAACTGTTCAGCAATAAGAAAAGGAATCCAACTAAATTCACCTGAACCAAGTACGAGTATTTTTTCGCCGGGATGATTTATGTGAATATCTTCCCATGCTGTACATTCTAAATAACCTGGCTCACGTCCCCAATCATTTGGTGCAATAATTTTCTGTGCCTGTTGCTCAGTGGAGCTGACATTGGGCATATTAATCTGAATATTGTGTTGATTCGCTTGCCACTGCCAATTTCCTTGCAATAATGAAACCACTTCCACAGGGATATCAAGCTCATCCGTTGCAAGACTCTGCTCAGCCCAGTTAACCAATGTGACCAAGATCACGCGTTCAACTTGCTGCAAACCAGAATTTGTTAAACTATTGATCAGGTTTTTGAAGGTTTTTCCAGTCGAAATTTCATCATCAACTAAAATCAAAGTCTTTGAATCAATCACTTGCTGATGTTTGGCTAAATCATGACTGCTTAAAATAAACTGATCCTGAGCATGGCTATGTTCTTCTAGAAAAAGCCCCAATGTGGGTAAAGTCGATACAGGGTGTCGTGTTGTGGTTAAGAAAATCGCATTTTTTCCATGTTGTTTTTTTAATTCACGATAAATTCCAGCGCCCAAACCGACTGCTGTTTCGGCCATACCAATGACACAGATTGGACCAGCCAAATCTGTAGGCACTAAACTGGCCAAATCGCTATAGCTACGCTGCATAACAGAAGGTGGGACAGGGATATGTTTCCCCAATACTTTGGAAACAAATAAAAATGCTCTTTTAGGATTAATTCTTTCTGCAAAATCTAATAAATCATCTAAAGCCCAGTGGCTATGTTGTTGGTTAACTTGAACAGTGATTCGCCCACGACTTAAATCTATATGCTTCATCTAATTACAAATCCAATTTTATACTATGGGCAATCGGTAAAGCTTTTACAGGCGATTGGTGTGCTGCTCGAACTAAATTCAAATTTAATTTTTCAGCAATCAATTCAGCAATCAAATTGACTCCCGTATGTTGTGTATAGGCAAAACCACCAGCAGGGCGTGGATTGATCTCAAGAATATGCCATTGCAAGCTTTCATCTTGTTTAAATTGGATATTAATTAGTCCATCACATTGAAAATAATCGACTAAATCTATACAAATTTGATGACAAGGATGTTGCAAAAAACACTCTTGAAAATAAACATGTTTTATTCTGGTTACTTGAGTAATGATCTTTCCTTGACTACAAGCAATATCAACTGAACATTCTTGCCCGGCTAAATAAGGCATAATCAGATATTCAACTGGCTCTTCCTGTTGACTATATGCCTCTATAAATTGCTGAGTATTACATTTGGTCGGTGAACTAAAGTTTTTAAAGTACGATACATGATTCTGTAACCGCACAAAACCCGCACCATAAACCCCATAAACAGGCTTAGCACAGATTTCACTATGTTGCTGCTGTAATGTTTCAATGGATGCTTTCAGTGTTTCTGTGGAATTGGCTAATAATGCAGGAATGACAGATAAATTTTGCGCTTCACAATGTAAGGTAAATTGGTATTTATTGTTCATCAACTCATGTTGTTCTGAGCTGAGTGTACCAGTAATCAACTGAATACCATATTGTTCAAATTGGGTTCTATACGGTTCAATATGTTGACTGTGTTTACCACAAAAGAGCAGTTGGATATTATGTTCAATACATTGTTCTAATAACCATTCAGCACTCTTTGAAATAGCAGGTTGCTGTAGATAAACATCAGCACTCAATGCAAGTTCGGGACGGTTACGGCTGTGAGAACAAAATATAGTCAGTTGTTTTGATATACTAGAACTTTTCAGTAATTGAATCATATCATTTTGACAGGAATAACACTCGGCGATCCAAATTTTATATTGCTGTAGCACGGGTAATTTAATCTCAAATTTTTATAAAGAATAACGAAGATTTTAAAGCGACTATCTGATGCGCTGCAAAATATAACAATTCCCCACAGTGATACAATATTTAATTTTAATATTTTGTAAAAGTAATGAAACACAAAGAAAAAAACACTGAAACACTTGAGATTCGGAATTTTTATGGTAAAACATAACATATCTATTTTTTATTTGTTTTTTATAAAGAAAGTTAATTTAAAAACTTTATTTCAATAACGCATGATTTTAAATTCATTTTATCAAAAAGCGATAATATACCTATAAAGTGGAGGGTTTATGCAGCTGGTTGCTGGTGGAAATATTCAAATACCTGCTCAGGATATTGAAATTTGTATAAAAACAGGGTTTTCATCTGACATTGAATTAGATGTTACAGCATATTTACTGGCCCAAGGCACGCTTAAAGTGCGTGGTGATCAGGACATGATTTTTTATGGGCAACGTCAAACCTCCAATCAAAGTGTGGTTTTGCTAGAATCATCATCTAAGAACCCAAATCTCACCAAATTAAAAATCAATACTGCACGTCTAGATGCACAAATTCAAAAAATCGCTATTTGTGTCACGATCAATGAACCAAATACCATTGGCAATATTATTCCGATTGATATTGAGCTTTATGCAGGGCAACAGCATATTGCGACCGCACATTTAGATACCCAAAATAGAACTGAAAAAGCTTTAATCCTTGCAGAGATTTATTTTCATAACAGCCAATGGAAGTTTCGCTTTGTCGGTCAAGGATTTAATGGTGGATTAAAACCATTGGCTGAAAACTTTGGTGTTGTGATTGCTGATGAAGTGAAAAATACTACACCTACACCTACACCTACACCTACACCTACACCTACACCTACACCTACACCTACACCTACAAACTCAAATATTAATTTATCTAAAATCCGACTGGATAAAAACAATTCAACCATCAACTTAACCAAGAAAGGTAATGGTTTTGGAAAAATATCAGTCAATTTAAACTGGAATAAAAGCCAGCCTAAATCCCAATCATTTTTTCAGAAACTATCGGGATCAAGTGCAATAGATCTAGACCTTGGTGCGATGGTGCAACTTAAAAATGGTGAAATTGATTTAGTACAACCGCTGGGTAATCGTTTTGGGCGTTTTGAAATCAAACCGTTTATTCAGCTTGATGGTGATGATCGTACAGGTTCATCTGTACAAGGTGAAAATCTTCATATTAATGGGAATCAATGGGATCAAATTGAACGCATTGTGATTTATGCTTATATTTATCAGGGTGCTGCACAATGGGCAGCAACGGATGGTGTTGTCACCATTAAGATCCCAGACCAACCTGAAATTGAAGTTCATTTGACGGATGGTAATCAATTGACAACATGTTCTATTGTAGAATTAAAGAATAACAATGGCACTATACAAGCCAACCGAGAAGTTCGTTATTTTAAAGATCAAAAATATTTAGATGAACATTATGGTTTTGGGTTCCGATGGACACATGGTTCTAAAAATTAATTGACTGCATGTATTTAAACAATGAATGCACACTGCAATAAAGTAGAGGAAATATAAATGGCAATTTCATTAAACAAAGGTGGCAACTTATCTTTAAGCAAAACTGACCCAAGTTTAAACCAAGTTTTGGTCGGCTTAGGTTGGGATGCGCGTGCAACTGACGGAACAGATTTTGACTTAGATGCTTCAGCATTTTTATTAAGTGAAAACGGTAAAGTTCGTGGTGAACACGATTTCATTTTCTATAACCAAACACGTTCACCTGAAGGTTCTGTTGAACATACAGGTGATAACCGTACCGGTGCGGGCGATGGTGATGATGAAGCAGTCCGCATTAATCTGGCACAAGTACCTGCAGATGTTCAAAAGATTGCAATTACAGTCACCATTCATGAAGGTGAAAGTCGTGGTCAAAATTTTGGTCAAGTTCAAAATGCGTTTATTCGTGTAGTCAATGATCAAAGCAATACTGAAATTGTTCGTTTCGATTTGAATGAAGATTATTCAACAGAAACTGCCATGATTTTTGGTGAATTATATCGCCACAATGGTGAATGGAAGTTTAGAGCTGTAGGACAAGGTTATGCTGGCGGTTTAAGCGCAATGTGCCAACAGTTCGGTATAAGCATCTAATATAAGAGTTCAATGGATGAAACATTTTCGCTTTTCGATTCTTTTTACCATCATTTGTCTAGCAATTTCTGCGTATTGGGGTTTTACACATGGTCCCCAAGCCGGTCTAATGACCATGTTCAAGGCATTGGCAATTACTGCCATTCTTGCAGTGATGGAAGTTTCTTTATCGTTTGATAATGCTGTAGTAAATGCTTCGGTACTCAAACACTGGAATCATTTCTGGCGAACCTTATTTTTAACAGTCGGTATTGTTATCGCTGTATTTGGTATGCGTTTAATCTTTCCATTACTCATTGTTGGCGTCACTGCAGACATGGGCATGATAGAGGTTGCAAAACTTGCGCTGAACGATCCAAAAACCTACTCTGAAAAGCTCATGGCACACCATGCTGAAATTGCAGCGTTCGGTGGTATGTTCTTGCTCTTAGTTTTTCTTAACTTTTTATTTGATGATGAAAAAGATGAGCATTGGTTCCATTGGTTGGAGTCAAATCTCGCTGATCTAGGCAATATTCAAGCGATTTCAGTGTTTATTTCATTATGTGCATTATTGGTTATGGCTAATTTTGTACCTGAAACTTCTCGTCTGGTTGTAACGATGGCAGGGATTTGGGGAATTGTGGTTTATGTTGGTGTTCAGGTGATTGGACACTTACTTGAAGGCGGTTCACATGATGATGAGGAAGAAGCATCAGAACAAACGACTTCAAATAATGGTGCACCTGTAACGGGCACAATCATTAAAGGCGGTATTGGTGGCTTCTTGTATCTTGAAGTACTTGATGCGTCTTTTAGTTTCGATGGTGTAATCGGCGCTTTTGCAATTACCAGTGATGTGGTAATTATTATGCTTGGCCTTGCTATAGGTGCGATCTTCGTGCGTTCTATGACCGTTTATCTTGTAGAAAAAGGTACGCTCGATGCTTATGTTTATTTAGAACATGGCGCGCATTATGCGATTGGTGCACTTGCATTCATCATGCTTGCAAGTGGGACTGGCTTACATGTACCTGAAGTCGTGACTGGTTTGATTGGTGTCGCATTTATTGTTTGGGCAGTAATTTCATCAATTTCATATAGTAAAAAACAATCTCTTGAAACAACTGAAAAAGGAAATTAAAAATGGCTATTAATTTATCAAAAGGCGGTAACATCAACCTGTCTAAAACAGCGCCTACAATGAATAAAGTAGACTTAGGTTTAGGCTGGAATCCTCGTGTTACAGATGGTAAAGCTTTTGATTTGGATGCTGTTGCTTTTCTAACTGGTGAAAATGGCAAAGTCCGTTTAGATGGCGACTTCATCTTCTTTAACCAAAAAACTTCTCCTTGTGGTTCTGTGAACCATAACGGTGATAACCGTACAGGTGACGGTGATGGTGATGACGAAACAATTTCAGTTGATTTATCTAAAGTTCCAGCAGATGTGGCTAAAATTGTATTTGCTGTAACCATTCATGAAGGCCAACAGAATGGTCAAAACTTCGGTATGGTAGATAAAGCATATATCCGTGTAATTAATCAGGATAACAATGCTGAAGAACTTGCACGTTTTGACTTGTCTGAAGACGGCAGTACAGAAGTTGCCATGATTTTTGGTGAGTTATACCGTCATAGTGGCGAGTGGAAATTCAAAGCAGTTGGCCAAGGCTTTAACGGTGGCTTAGGCGCTTTGGCTGCAAGTTATGGTGTTGCAGTTTAATTTTTAAAATCAGTACTAAAAGATTTATCTTTTAGTACTTGAAAGTGATTCGGTTTAAATTGGTTTATTTATGAACACAGTAAAAATTATTTTCAAGTACTAAATAGAGAACAACAATGCAATTCATCACTGGACAAAAACTGGCTCTGCACCAATTGTTGCAGACTAATACACAGTTTAAAGTACGTGTACAGGTTCAAGCACCTTTTGAAATCGATATTTCTAGCTTTGGTATTGCGCCAAACGATAAACTTTTCCATGATGATTATATGACCTTCTATAATCAACCACAAACACCGAAAGGCGAAGTTCAATATCTGCTTCGTGGCAACATCCATAGTTTTACCTTTGATTTAAAAAAGATAGATACAACACGAACGCCACGTTTTGTGATCTGTGCAACCTTAGCCAATGAGCAGTCTCAAATCCACAATATACAATCGATTCAGGTCGAGTTATGTAATCAAGACGAACAGATTCTTGCGACTTATCGTTTAAATGGTTCTAATTTTAGCCAAGAAAAAGCTGTGATGCTGACTGAGATTTACTTTAAAAGTGATACTTGGCGTATCGCTGCAATTGGTCAAGGTTTTAATGGTGGCTTACAGGCTTTGGTTGAACACTTTGGGGGAGAGGTTGAAGAAAGTGTTACAGTTGCACCCCCAACAGCAAACCCATCGATCAGTAATGCAGCGGTTACAATTGATCTAAAAAAGAAAGTGGTACTAGATAAAATTCAAGACGCCGCTCCACATTTAGTGGATATTACGAAAAAGTCTTTAATCAGCTTAGAAAAAAATAATTTGCTTGATGTAAAAGCCCGAGTAGCTTTAGTCCTTGATTATTCAGGTTCAATGCACCAACAATATATTAAAGGTGATGTTCAAAAAGTCCTCGATCGAATTATGCCTTTGGCAGTCAATTTTGATGATGATGGTAGTTTTGAATGTTGGGCTTTTGCAGAAAAATCATTGCGTTTAAGTGATGTAACCTTGAACAACTTACAAAATTTTGTCAATACAGATCAAGGCGGTCATCCAAAGTGGAAAGCTGGTGCACGTTATAATAATGAACCTGTTGTACTTGAAGCTGTGATTAAATATTTTACCCAAGAAAATCCATCTCATTTACCTGTTTACGTGGTATTTGTTTCAGATGGTGGGGTCAATGAAAGTAAAAAGATTAAAAATATCCTTAAAAGCGCATCTAGTTTCCCTATTTTTTGGCAATTCGTGGGTATTGGCGGTCGTAACTACGGTGTGTTGGAACAACTCGATACGATGGAAGGGCGAGTGGTGGATAATTGCAATTTTTTTGAAATGAGTAATATTCAAAGTATGCCTGAAGCACAACTGTATGATGCACTGCTTCAAGAATTTCCACTGTGGTTAAAAGAAGCGAAAAATAAAAACATTATTCGATAAAGAGAGGGCAATCGATGGCTAAATTTGAACTTGTAGGCAGTCCAGAACCATTTCTGTTGGTTGATTTGGTACAGGGAGAAAAAATATTTTGTGAATCTGATGCAATGGTCATGATTGAGCAGAATCTAGAATTAGCTGGGAACTTACGCGGCGGTTTATTTCAGTCATTTATGCGTAGATTTACTACAGGTGAATCGCTGTTTCAGCAAGAAATCAAAGCATCATTGGGTCATGGACAGTGTTTACTTTCTCCAAACATAGATGGTGATATGCAAATTCTTAACATAGGTCCTCAGCAATACACTTTATCTGATGGTGCTTTTGTTGCAGCAACAGAACATGTCAATGTCAAAGCCAAGATTCAAGCAAATTTAGGTGGTGGATTCTTTGGTGATACAGGGGGCTTTGTGGTGATGGAATCATCAGGACAAGGTCAATTGTGTATTTCTGGTTGTGGTACTTTGATGGAAGTCGATGTAAGCACTCAGAACGGCGAAACCACCATTGATAATGGTCATGTTGTGGCATGGGATTCATCTTTAAGTTACAACATTGGTATGCCGAGTTCACAAAACCGCGGAATTGTTGGAAATCTTTTAAACAGTTTTACCAGTGGTGAAGGTATGGTGCTTAAGTTTAGGGGCAATGGCAAAGTCATTATTTGTTCCCGAAATCGCAAGAGCTACCTCACCTGGTTATCTTCAGCTTTAAATTTAAATAGAAACAATTAAATCTATGAGGGAAACACATGAGTATTAGTTTAGTAAAAGGTCAAAAAATCTCTTTAGAAAAAGGTGATGGCTCATCTTTGACCAAAATTTATCTTGGTGCAGGTTGGGATGTGGCTAAGAGTGGCGGATTTTTAGGTGGTCTTTTTGGGGGCGGCGGTGGTGATTCAATCGACCTTGATGCATCTGTCATTATTTTTGATGAAAACAACCAACCGCTCGATGCAGTATGGTTTGGACAATTAAAAAGTAAGGATGGCAGTATTTGGCATTCAGGTGATAACCGTACGGGTGCTGGTGATGGCGATGATGAAGTGATCCATGTTGATCTAACTAAAATCCCTCCTCAAGTTAAAGCACTGGTTTTTACAATCAGTAGTTTCCGTGGTCAAACTTTTGAAAAAGTTGAAAATGCTTTTTGTCGTTTAGTTGACTCGAATACCAATACTGAAATCGCAAAATACAACCTTTCAGCAAAAGGCAATTATACTGCCTTGATTATCGCTAAAGTCTATCGCCACAATGGCGCATGGAAAATGTCTGCGATTGGCGATACCTGTAATGGTAAGACCATTCATGACATGCTTCCTTCGATCATTCCAGTGCTATAAGGGTAGCCATAAAAAAATTTTAATCAACAAAGCCATTCTTAGGAATGGCTTTTACTTAAAGTATTTTCAATCTTTCCATTCTAAAGTTATCAATTCTGTAAAATAATTCTATAATAGCAACCATTATTACTGACCTCAGTTGGGGTTGGTTCGTTTTTAAGTCAATTTCTTCTCCGTGATTCGGCTTATTTTTCAATATTTAAATTTTATGTGTTTATGTTTACACGTAAGAATATTTAGGTGCCCACATGGAAATCAAAGTCAATTATCTCGATAATCTTCGACAAGAAGCCAAGTTCGATGACTTTACAGTAATTGCTGATCAACCCATTCGCTATAAAGGTGATGGTTCTGCGCCGGGTCCTTTCGATTATTTCCTTGCCTCATCTGCTTTGTGTGCCGCTTACTTTGTGAAAGTGTATTGTGCAGCTCGTGATATCCCGACCGATAATATTCGGCTATCTCAAAACAATATTGTAGATCCTGAAAACCGTTATAAACAAATTTTTAAAATTCAGGTTGAACTTCCTGCAGATATTTCAGATAAAGATCGTCAAGGTATTTTACGTTCGATTGACCGTTGTACCGTTAAAAAAGTCATCCAAACTGGTCCTGAGTTTGTTATCGAAGAAGTTGAGAGTATTGATGCAGATGCACAAGCGTTGCTCATGCCTAACTTGGCACAAGAAAGCTTAACTTTTATTGAAGGTAAAGATCTGCCTTTAGAGGAAACCATTGCCAATATGTCAGAGATTTTGGCAGGATTGGGAATGAAAATTGAAATTGCATCATGGCGAAATATTGTCCCAAATGTGTGGTCATTACATATTCGTGATGCTCAATCTCCAATGTGTTTTACCAATGGTAAAGGCTCGACCAAAGAAAGCGCTTTGGCTTCTGCATTGGGAGAATTTATTGAGCGTTTAAACTGTAATTTCTTCTATAACGACCAGTTTTGGGGTGAAGAAATTGCCAATGCTGAATTTGTACATTATCCAGATGAAAGATGGTTTAAACCTGGACCAAATGGAGAACTACCTAAACAAATATTGGATGAATATACATTAGAGGTATATAACCCAGACAATGAATTGTTAGGTACACATTTATATGATACCAACTCAGGCAATACTGAGCGTGGTATTTGTTCATTACCTTTTGTACGCCAATCTGATCAAGAAATTGTATATTTTCCATCAAATTTGATTGAAAATTTATACCTAAGTAATGGTATGAGTGCAGGAAATACTTTAGCTGAAGCTCAAGTACAGTGTTTATCTGAAATTTTTGAACGTGCGGTTAAACGTGAGATTTTAGAGGGAGAAATTGCACTTCCAGATGTGCCTGAGGAAGTTTTAGCAAAATACCCCCGTATCGTTGAAGGCATTAAAGGCTTAGAAGAACAGGGCTTCCCAGTATTGGTTAAAGATGCATCATTGGGTGGTGAGTTTCCTGTGATGTGCGTTACGCTGATGAACCCACGTACAGGTGGTGTATTTGCATCATTTGGCGCACACCCTAAGCTTGAAGTTGCTTTAGAACGCAGTTTGACCGAGTTGTTACAAGGCCGTAGTTTTGAAGGTTTAAATGATTTACCAAAACCGACCTTTAGCAGTAATGCTGTGACAGAACCAAACAATTTTGTTGAGCATTTTATCGATTCCAGTGGTGTTGTGTCTTGGCGTTTCTTTAGTGCAAAATCAGACCATGACTTTGTTGAGTGGGATTTTAGCAGTGCGGGTGAAAATGCCAATGCTGAAGAAGTAAAGACCATGCTGAATATTCTTGAGGAAATGGGCAAAGAAGTCTATATGGCAGTCTATGAGCACTTAGGCGCGACAGCTTGCCGTATCATTGTGCCTGATTATTCTGAAATTTATTTGGTTGAAGATTTAATTTGGGACAATACCAACAAAGCATTGTTATTCCGTGAAGATATCTTAAATCTTCATCGTTTAGATGATGAGCAACTAGAAGCTTTAGTTGAACGTCTTGAAGACGTTGAAGTGGATGATTACACCGATATCGTGACTTTAATTGGGATTGAATTTGATGATAATACTGTGTGGGGACAACTGACCATCCTTGAGTTAAAGCTGTTGATTTATCTTGCTTTACAACAGTTTGAAGAAGCCAAAGATTTAGTTGAACAGTTCCTTCAATACAACACCAATACCGTAGAACGTGGTCTGTTCTATCAGTGTATGAATGTGATGCTTGAAGTTGAACTAGACGACGACATGGATTTAGATGATTATGAAGCGAATTTCCGTCGTATGTTTGGTGATGAAAGAATGGATGCAGTCATTGGCTCTTTAGATGGTAGTATGCGTTTTTATGGCTTGATTGAAACAAGTATGAAGCTTGAAGGGCTTGATCGTCATTTAAGACTTATTGACAGTTATAAGAAGTTACATAAAGCACGAGCAAAAGCTGTTGGCTTAGCAAGTTAAAAATTTTTTACAACAAAAGCTAAAACCCAAGATTCTTCTTGGGTTTTTATTTTAAAAATAAATTAATAATTCAAATTAAATTGCCATATAAATACTTCGTTCTAAAACGACAACAATCCAGTAAGTTTGAGACATACTAAAATTTATGTTAAGTTTTTCTTATTAGTAAAGGGGCATAATAATAAATGTTGAACAATATTTTTACACGCTTAGATAAGTTTGGCTTGGGAACTGAAAACCGTTCAATTCATGTCCAGCTTTTAAATTTTCAACTCAATTCCCACATCATGTTGCAGCGTATTGATGGCTATCATGGTGTCAACGATGGCTTATCAGCAGAACTCATTTGCCTGTCATCAAACCCATTCATAGAATTAAAACAATTCATTGGTTGTCAAGTGGCAGTGGATCAAGTTATAGATTCAGGCAATTTATTCAGAACCACTGGCATCATTACGGGCGCTAGCCAAGGACAGTCAGATGGCGCTTTGAGTCTTTATCGTCTAACCATGCAAGATGCTACCAGTCTATGGCATAAAAGACTGAATAGCCGTGTGTTTATGGATAAAAGCGTTGTAGAAATTTGTGAAATAATTTTCAAGGAATGGCAGCTTAAGAGTAGTTTATTTGCTTCAAGCTTAAAACTGGATACAAGTGGTTTAACCAAAGATTATGATGTACGTCCATTTTCAATGCAATCAAATGAAAGTGATTACTCCTATTTAACTCGATTAATGCGTGAGGAATCAATTAATTGGCTGGTTGATGAATCAAATTATTTGGTTTCTAACAGTAGCCAAAACGTTGAACCACAAAAGTTACGCTTGGTCGATAGTAATTTTCAATTTAAAGCCAGTGAACGTAGGACTATTCGTTATCATCGTTCAAATGCAACGGAACAGTCCGACAGTATCACCAGCTTTATCGCAAATAGACAATTACAATCGACAGCGATCCATGTACAACGTTGGCAAGCGGACAGTTTAACTCAGCAAGATGCTAGCGGTTCAGTCCTCAGTTCACATAAGCATAGTGCTCAACGTGATAATGAAAGCTTAAGCCTAGAACAAGCTTGGAGTATATCTCCTGCATGGATTCGTGATCTTAAGGGCGAAGACCAAGCGACAATGTCTGGAAATAGCCAACTTGATAAACTGAATAATCAACTGAATCTGCATCAAGCTTTGCAAGCAAAATACTTTACAGCACATAGTAGTGTCCGAGATACCCAGGTTGGCTATTGGTTTCAGTTGGCGGATCATCCAGAACTAGAGAAAAATCATAGTGGCAGTGATAAGGAGTTCTTAATAATTAGTAAACATTTTTATAATCAAAATAATTTTCCCAAAGATATTCAAAACCAAATTGAAAAACTCTTAATTTTGAGTCATTGGCAAAGTAGTAAAGATAGTGAACAAGAGCGTCAAGCCAATTTACTCACTTTAGTTCGTCGTAATATTGAGCTTGTTCCAAAATACGATCCGTTGCAGCATCGCCCGATTGCCCATGTACAACGCGCTAAAGTAGTCAGTGATGGCGAAGAAATTTATGTTGATGAATGGGGAAGGATTAAAGTTCGCTTCCTATTTACGCGAACTGAAGATCATACCCATGATGGTGGTGCAGGGTCGAATGATACAGATACTGATTCAGCATGGGTGGATGTGCTTACATCTTGGGCTGGTGCAGGCTACGGTGTAAGATTCTTGCCTCGTAAAGATGAGATTGTCGCGGTTGATTTTTTTGATGGTAATCTTGATCGTCCATTTGTTACAGGACGAATTCATGAAGGACATCGAAGTCCAACCATGTTTGATAATAAAGGTAAACTGCCTGAGACCAAAAAGCTTAGTGGTATCCGATCAAAAGAAGTGGCAGGTGAAGGCTTTGGCCAGCTTAGATTTGATGATACTACCGCGCAAATCAGTACGCAGTTACAGTCGAGTCATGGTGCGAGCCAATTGAATTTGGGAAATTTAAGTCATCCTAAAGAAACCTCAGTAAGTGAAGGTCGTGGTGAAGGGTTTGAGTTAAGGACGGATGATTGGGGGGCAATACGTGCGCCTAAAGGGATATTGATTACAACTGAAATCGCAGGTCATGCCTCAGGAAACCAACTTGAGCGTAGTAAGCTTCAACAGAATATCGAAAAATTCTTAGGAACTAATAAGGCTATTCAAGATGCAGCTAAAGACCACCAAACCATTGAGCCTGAACTTGAATTACAAGAAGCCGTAAAAACAGATCTTCCAAATTGGAATGAATCAGATTCAACCCCTTTCATTGCAATCGATGCCAAGGATTCACTTATTTTTGATGCAGATAAAGGAATTATTGCTCAAGCCAAGCAAAATATTGATATAAGCTCAGAACAAAATATTCAAGTTTTTTCAGGGCGTGGTTTTCTAGCCAATGTTTTAGACAAAATTTCACTCTTCGCCAAAGCAGCCGGTATCAAGATCAAAGCTGGACAAGGTCCAGTCGAAATTGAGTCGCAAGCAAGCACCATGAAAATCGCCTCACAAGAACTGATGCACGTTTATGCAGTTAACGATTTTGTTAAAGTCGAAAGTGGTAAAGGCATAATGATCTCATCTGGTGGTGGTTTTATCAAAATTGAAGATGGCAATATCGATATCGTTTGCCCTGGGTTGCTTTCTTTAAAAGCAGGGCAAATTAAAACCATGTCAGGCGCTACGATAAGCTCTGATTTAGCCGCGATGCCAAAACTTCAAATGGATTATGGTGAACACTTTGTATTGCGTAATAAAGCGGATAAAGCTATATCGAATATGAAATATAAAATAAAAACAGAAGATGGAAAAACCATTGAGGGTGTTACAGATACTGAAGGTAGAACCGAGAAAATAACCTCACTGGCTATGACAAAAGCCGTTATTTCATTATTAGGATATGTTGATGAATAAACTATTTTCTTCTTTATTACTCACCGCTTGCATGATCACGACAAGTTGCGTATTTGCACAATCAACAATAAAAAATACTGGAAATAATATGATCAATTTAGAAAAAACTAAAACTTACTGTATTGGGCGTTATGTGGTGGATATTCCTGCTGAGGCTAATCCATTAGAACGTTATGATAAATATGATTCTTTTACTATTAAGGTTCAAACTAAAGCAACACGTCAAGATTTTGATGAAGCAGTTCAAAAATGGAGAAATGATTATTCCAAAGGTAATCGAAAAATTTTTGAAGACCCACAAGAACAAGTATTCGATGGTCGACTGACTAAGATTTTTAAAGGGAAATTAGAGGATGACAAAAGACTTCCTTTTATAGTAGCTGCCTTTGTATGGGATAAAAATACTTTATTTTTAATAGAGGGAATGCATAGTGATACACCACAGTTGACAGCCGAAAGTAATGAAGCGATTCATAATTTAGTGAAAAACTTACGCTATCGTAATGAACATGAGATTCCTAAGGAAGCAGGACAATGTATTTACCAAGGCTTTATCAAAGATCAAACCAAACAGTACCGCTATAGCATCCAAACTCTTGCTTTTGACTTTAAAAACTATCCAACAGTAGTGTTACGTTTTGAGGCAGAAACAAATGATGAATATGTCTTGCCAATGATTCCACGGATAGAAAAAAAGTTTAAAGAGGTCGGGCAAAGCCAGCGTCAAATTGATAAAGGCAATATTCGTAAAGGTGAAAAAAATACCGCGCATTTAACGGGACAAGAATGGATTTCAGTAGAAAAAATGAAAGGGAAAAATGGCATTAGTGCCTTATGGGAACATACAGGCAGTGCCAATAATAACCAAGATCCATTGATAAGTTTTGAAACGGATACTGGATATTCATCTCCGCTTAGTGAAAGCAGTAGCCTAGAACAATATGATGCCTTAAAACTATATGAATCGATTCTAAAAACCATCCGTAAATTCGGAGAATAATAATGTCAAATAATGTCCATCGTCATGAAGCCTATGAAATACTTTACGAATCTGGAAGTGTGTCTTATGTTTCATATACCACACCAGATAGTGTTAATTCCGAGTGTGTAATTCCTGCACCTGTCAAATATGTCGTGCCGATTATTTTTATTCCAGGGATTATGGGGTCAAATCTCAAAGATGCAAAGAAAAATAAAGTTTGGTATCCCCGAATATCACTGTCTACGATTATTGAATACAGTAAACGAGATGCACGAGAACGACAGATTGCCCTGAACCCAGCAACAACTCAGGTTGGGTACGATGGCGATGTAAAAATAAGTAAAAAAGTAATTCCGCATATGACCAAAGACTTGGCTTTGGCACGCGGTTGGGGTTCAGTGATTACCATAGGTTATGCAAATTTACTGATTTATTTGGAGAGTAATTTAAATCAACCCTTCAAGAAATTAAAAGATCAAGAGAAGGATAAGTTTAATGGTACCGCTGAATGGGAAAAAATTGTCCAACCCGGCAATGCAGATACGGAAAAAATACTTAAAAATTGGTCGTCGCAAAAAACCGTTGAATTATTAGGTCTAGAACAGCATGAGGAGTTGGCAGATTATGCTTTTCCAGTGTTTGCCTGTGGCTATAACTGGTTACAAAGTAATATGAAGTCAGCAGATCATGTTGCAGACCGACTGAATAATCAAGTTATGGCGCAAGTTAAAAAAGAATTTCCTACAGCAAAATTTAAAAAATTTATTATCGTTAGCCACTCTATGGGTGGCTTAGTGACTCGCGCCCTGATCCAAAATGCTAAGGTTAAAGATAAGATTGCTGGTGTGATACATGGTGCGATGCCTGCCAGTGGTGCGCCAGCAGTATATCAACGCCTCACTGTAGGCTGGGATGGTTGGAAAGCCTCAACAGGACTTTTCAAAAGTGCTGTGGCTTGGGCAACCAAATTTATGTTTGGGAATACTTCCGAACGTCTCACTGCAACATTGGCAAATGCGCCCGGTGGCTTAGAGTTATTACCTTTTTCAAATTATTCCAATGTTGGGGATTTTCCCAAAAATCCTCAAGCATGGTTGGTCATTAAAGCTAAAACGCCTACAGGTGAAATGACTGCCACATTGCCAAAAAGTAATGATCCTTATAATGATCTCTATAAAAGAAAAGACTGTTGGTGGGCGATGATCAATCCTGATTTTATTGACCCAGCTGGTTTAGTTGCCGAAGCTGTGAAGAAGGATAAATTAGCCAGCATTTTTGATGCTTATATAAATAATATTGTAATAGTTAAAGAATTACATGATCATATAAAAGATACTTATCATGCCAATACTTATGCAAGCTATGGTGCTGACGAAGGGTATAAAGCATTTGGTCAAGTGGTGTGGCGTTGTAAAGAAGAGCTAAATATTAGCAGTGAAAATGAACTAATTGAATTAATGAACTTATACGGCAAAAAAAATTTAATTGAACTCCCAGATATAAAAGATCGAAGTGATATAAAAGAAGACGATGTAACACCTGTTCCGGAAGATGATGCTGAATTAAGTATAAAAGGTTCGAAAATCCATAATTTATTAGACAATGCCTATAAAAAAGATGGCATAAGGGAAGTCTTGCTAGATGAAAAGTCAAAAATTTCTAAAACCAATAAAGCCACGTTTTATTTAGATATTAAGCCAACCTCAAAGGGAGATGGAACGGTTTGTTATCAGTCTGGACAGGATGTGCGTGCTGATGGTCGTAGTCCAATTGAAACATTTATAATTAATGGCTATGAACATGCGAGTAGTTATGATAATGCGCATGTTCAATTAAATACCATCTACTGTATTGCAAATATAGTGGATATGATCAAGAAATCTTCAGCATTAGAGGGATGTGAGAGTAAAATAAAAAATCTATAAATTTATATGATTTTAAGGACTTTTCGGGTGAATAATAGAAGTTCTAATTCTATAGGAGTTTTATTATTCTCAATGAAGATGAAGATGAAGATGAAGATGAAATTATCAGATAATATTTTTGGAAAATAATAAATTTAAGATCTAGTATGTATTTTATGAAATGAATAACTTGAACAAAGTTAAATTCGTCCAAAATGCTTAATCCATCAATAAATTTTGATATTTATCAGCTTGTGTTCTTAAAAAATCCCAGACCAATTTAATCCGTGGTTCATGCTGTAAATCAACTAAAGTCAACATCCAAAAAGTATGAATAAAACGAACTTCATCTTGTAACACCTGTTTAAGTTCTGATTTATTTTCTGCCAAAAACTTCGGCAAAATTGCCAATCCAGCACCTGCACTCACAGCAACTTGTTGGGCCAATATACTGCTACTTCTAAAATTTGCATTGAGCTGTAAGGGTAGACGTTCTAAACAATACAGTTCAGGACTATAAATTAGATCATCAATGTAGTTTACAAACTGATGGTTTTTTAAATCTTCAAGTTTTTTAATCGCTTGAGTGCTTTCTAAATAGCTTTTGCTACCATAAATTTTAAGACAATAATCGGTTAAACGAGTAATGATATAAGGTCCTGACTTAGGACGGTCAATAGAAATCACAATATCAGCTTCACGATGCGACAGCTTAATCATTTTTGGAACTGGGATAAGATCAATTGTAAGTAAAGGGTATTGTTTAGACAGTTGTGCCAATAGCTGTGCTAAAAACGCTGTTCCAAAACCCTCAGGTGTGCCAATTCGCACATGCCCCTGTAATGGTAAGTTGGGCTTTTCAATTTGCAAAAACGCTTGTTCCATTTGCTCAACACGAGGAACTAACGCTAAGCCCTCCATAGTTAGTTCATAACCTGTGGCTTCTCGTCTAAACAACGGCGTTCCTAAAGACAGCTCTAGCGCTTGTATTCGTCTAGATACAGTACTGTGTTCAACTCCAATAATACGGGCTGCATTGGTTAAAGTCTTGGCACGCGCTAAAACTAAAAAAAACTGTAGGTGATCCCAATCGACTTTCATTGTGTATAACATCCTTGTGCATATTTGCACATTCATTGTGCGTTAATTTCTATTGGTCATCTATATTTTCTTTGTTAGTTTGATTTGAAACAGCACTGATGAAAATACTGCTTTTGGCTATTTTCTAAGAATGTAACAACAAAAAATATTGCCTATGGAGAGGTTATGAACACAATGTCAAATATTCATTCGACGACGGCTAAATTATTAATTCATGGAAAATTTACCGAATCAAATACTACTGAATGGCAAGACATTCTAAATCCCGCGACCCAAGAGGTACTTGGTCGTGTCCCGATGGCAACTCTAGACGAAGTTGATGCTGCTATTGCTGCTGCACAAGAAGCATTTAAAACTTGGCGTTTCACACCAATTCAAGCTCGTATGCGGATCATGCTGAAACTGCAAGATTTGATTCGTGACAATATGAAAGATATCGCACGTGTCTTGACCGCAGAACAAGGTAAAACTTTAGCTGATGCAGAAGGTGATATTCAACGTGGTTTAGAGGTAGTTGAACATGCTTGCTCGATTGGTACCTTGCAAATGGGTGAATATACTGAAGGTGTAGCTCGTGGTGTAGATACTTATACCTTGCAACAGCCATTGGGTGTATGTGCTGGAATTACCCCATTTAATTTTCCTGCCATGATTCCACTGTGGATGTTTCCAATGGCGATCGTTTGCGGTAATACCTTTGTTCTTAAACCGTCTGAACAAGATCCATTATCAACCATGATGCTAGTTGAGTTGGCATTACAAGCTGGTGTACCTGCTGGTGTACTCAATGTAGTACATGGTGGCAAACAAGTGGTTGATCGTCTATGTACGCATCCAGACATTAAAGCCATTTCATTTGTAGGTTCAACAGCAGTAGGAACGCATGTCTATAACTTAGCAGGTCAGCATGGTAAACGTGTGCAATCGATGATGGGAGCAAAAAACCATGTTGTGGTAATGCCAGATGCCAATAAAGAACAAACGTTAAATGCTTTAGTCGGCGCTGCTTTTGGTGCAGCTGGACAACGTTGCATGGCATTGTCAGTTGCTGTCATGGTCGGTGAAACTAAACACTGGGTGGATGAGTTGGTTGAAAAAGCCAAAACACTCAAAGTGAATGCAGGGCATGAACCGCAAACAGATATTGGTCCTGTGATCTCTCCACGTGCAAAAGCTCGTGTTATAGATTTGATTATTAGTGGTATTGAACAAGGTGCACAACTCTTACTTGATGGTCGAGATGTGCAAGTACATGGCTATGAAAAGGGCAATTTTGTTGGTGCAACCATATTCAACCAAGTCACTACCGATATGCGTATCTATACTGAAGAAATTTTTGGCCCTGTTTTAGCCATTATTCATGTTGATACGCTTGAACAAGCCATTGAATTGGTTAATGCCAACCCATTTGGGAATGGTGTAGGATTGTTTACTCAAAGTGGTGCAACAGCACGTACTTTCCAAAGCACCATTGATATTGGTCAAGTGGGCATTAATATTCCAATTCCCGTGCCGGTTCCATTCTTTAGCTTTACAGGGTCAAGAGGTTCAAAATTAGGGGACTTAGGACCTTATGGTAAACAAGCAGTACAGTTCTATACTCAAACCAAAACCATTACCAGTCGTTGGTTCGAAGACACACAAGAAAAAGGTGAAGTGAATACCACCATCAGCTTGCGTTAATACAGGAGTTCAAGGATGAATATTGCATTTATTGGTTTAGGTAATATGGGCGGTAAAATGGCCCATAATTTACTCAAATCAGGCTTGACAGTTTATGGCTTTGATTTAAGTGATATTGCAATCACACATTTCACCGAAGCAGGTGGAATCGCCTGTGATAGTCCGCAGGCAGCAGCAGAAAATGCAGATGTCGTAATCACCATGCTGCCAGCAGCAAAGCATGTTAAAGAAGTGTATTTGGGGGAAAATGGGGTACTTGCTGTCCTTAAACAAGGTAGCTTATGTATTGACAGTAGTACCATTGATCCGCAAACCATTAAAGACATTGCTGCAATTGGTATAGATCAAGGGATTCAAATTTGCGATGCACCTGTTTCAGGCGGCACGATCGGCGCTCAAGCAGGTACACTGACCTTTATGGTGGGAACTGATGATAAAGCCTTTGAACAAGTAAAATCTGTGCTTGCACCCATGGGCAAGAACATCGTGCACTGTGGTGAAGTGGGTGCAGGGCAAATTGCTAAAATTTGTAATAATCTCATTTTAGGTATTTCAATGGCCGCAGTGGCTGAAGGCATGGCGCTAGGGGCTAAACTCGGTATCGATGCACAGGCGTTGGCAGGTGTAATCAATAGTTCCAGCGGTCGTTGCTGGAGCTCGGAAGTGTGCAACCCGTGGCCGGGTATTTCAACCAATGCACCCGCTGGACGCGGTTATAGTGATGGATTTGCCTCTCAACTGATGCTTAAAGATTTGGGTTTGGCTGTAGAAGCCGCAGGTCAAGTCAAACAACCTTTGCTTTTAGGCGGTTTGGTACAGCAGCTTTATCAGCAATTGTGTATGCAAGGCAATGCTCAACTCGACTTCTCAAGCATCATTCAGCAATATTTGCCTAAAGAAGCTTGATCATCAGTCGAAGCATAGTTAATTTCACCACCAATGGGTGGTGAAAAATCCATAGATTCACTCGTGTCATGAATAACAATAAATCCAGGCCGGAGTATATAATATGTTGAATTATCAGGATGTTGCTAAAAAATTTGATTTAGATAGTGTTGTTAAAGAAATGCTCTCAGGATCAGTTGATCAATTGAATGCCTGTTATGAATGCTGTGACCGACATGCGGAAGCAGATCATGAAAAAGTTGCGCTATATTGGCAAGGTAAAGATGGTCGTAAAGAACAATATACCTTTACTCAACTGAAAAAATGGTCGAGTCAGTTTGCCAATTTTTTAAAGTCACAGGGTATTCAAGCTGGTGATCGTATTTCGGGTTTATTACCAAGAACTCCCGAATTATTGGTGGTGATTCTAGCTGCTTGGAGAATTGGTGCAGTCTATCAACCGCTGTTTACTGCATTTGGGCCAAAGGCGATTGAACATCGAGTTCAGCTGGCAAAAAGTAAATTAGTCGTGACTGATATCGGCAATCGTAGCAAACTGGATGAAGTTGCACAGTGTCCACAAATTATGACCGTCGCTGATCAACAGGGTCATGGTGTACAACAAGGCGATTTAGATTTTTGGAAAGAACTCAATCAACACGCTGAGCACTGTGATCTAGTCATGCAAAGCATTCAGGATCCATTTTTACTGATGTTTACCTCAGGCACCACTGGACCTGCAAAACCTTTAGAAGTCCCACTCAAAGCATTAATTGCTTTTGGTAACTATATGAAAGATGCGATCGGCTTACGCGCAGATGATGCATTTTGGAATATTGCTGATCCAGGTTGGGCGTATGGACTTTATTACGGTATCACAGGACCTTTGTTGTTAGGTCATGCCACTTTGTTTTATGAAGGTGGTTTTAGCATAGACAGTTTATGTCAAATTATTGATGATTATAAAATTACCAATTTGGCAGGTGCACCTACAGCATATCGGATGATGATGGCCGCAGATTCCACTCAAATGGCACAACTAAAGGGTAAATTCCGTGTTGTGAGCAGTGCAGGAGAACCTTTAAATCCAGAAGTTTTTCGTTGGTTTAAACAAGTGCTTGATGCACCTATTTTTGATCATTATGGACAGACTGAGGTGGGCATGGTGGTGTGCAACCATCATGGTTTAAACCATGACGTCCGTGCTGGTGCTGCTGGTTTTGCCAGTCCAGGTTATCGTGTCGCTGTGGTGGATGATCAAGGGAATGAGTTGCCTGCCGATACCGCTGGAATTTTAGCGGTAGATATCAGTCAATCACCGATGATGTGGTTTGGTGGCTATAAAGAAAGTCGTAAATCACCGTTTATCAAAAATTATTATTTGACCGGTGATACTGCTGAATTACATACAGATGGGAGTATGAGCTTTGTTGGACGTAGTGATGATGTGATTACCACCTCTGGATATCGTATTGGACCTTTTGATGTAGAAAGTGCATTACTTGAACATGAAGCAGTGATTGAAGCCGCTGTTGTTGGAGTACCAGATCCAGAGCGAACGGAAATCGTTAAAGCTTTTGTGATTTTGGCAGAAAATAAAATACCATCTGAGGAATTGGCTGAACAACTTGGACAATTTGTCAAAAAACGTCTGTCTGCCCATGCTTATCCAAGACAAGTAGAATTTGTCAATGAACTGCCAAAAACACCAAGTGGCAAAATTCAACGCTTTTTACTGCGTAATCAAGAGATTGCTAAACAACAATTAAACGCATAAAGCTGGTGAGTAGAGTCCTATATAGAGCAATCTTGCCGAATGTAGGACGTTTAATGATGCTAAGGAATCTGAAATGCAATTTACTGAAGAACAATTATTGATTCAGGACATGGCGAAAAGCTTTGCCAAAAAACAAATTAAACCGAATGCAGCAGAATGGGATAAACATAGTATTTTCCCAAAAGAGACCTTGTCACAAATGGGGCAATTAGGTTTTATGGGGATGCTGATTTCAGAGCAATGGGGTGGTTCAGATACCGGCAACTTAGCCTATGTCCTTGCACTTGAAGAAATTGCGGTGGCCGATGGCGCAACCTCCACCATTATGAGTGTACATAACTCAGTCGGTTGTGTTCCGATTGCTAAATTTGGTAGTGAAGAACAAAAACAAAAATATTTATTACCTTTGGCGCAAGGTGAAATGATTGGTGCTTTTGCATTGACCGAACCGCATACAGGCTCTGATGCAGCAGCGCTGAAAACCCGAGCTGTCAAAGATGGTGATGATTGGATTATTAACGGTGCAAAACAATTTATTACTTCAGGAAATAATGCTGGTGCAATTATTGTATTTGCAGTCACCGATCCAAATGCTGGTAAAAAAGGTATCAGTGCCTTTATTGTGCCACGGGAAACTGCGGGCTATGAAGTGATTCGGACTGAAGAAAAACTGGGATTGCATGCTTCAGATACCTGCCAAATTGCATTGACTGATGTGCGTGTACACAAAAGCTTAATGTTAGGTCAAGAAGGTGAAGGGCTTAAAATAGCACTGTCTAATCTTGAAGGCGGTCGTATTGGTATTGCTGCGCAAGCAGTGGGTTTGGCACGTGCTGCCTTAGAAGAAGCCAGCAAATATGCCAAAGAACGGATTACTTTTGGAAAACCGATTTTTGAACATCAGGCAATCGCTTTTCGTTTGGCCAGTATGGCAACAGAAATCGAAGCAGCTCGTCAATTGGTTCATCATGCCGCACGATTGAAAGAAGCAGGCAAGCCCTGTCTTAATGAAGCCTCAATGGCAAAATTATTTGCCTCAGAAATGGCAGAGCGTGTGTGTTCAGCAGCTTTACAGGTCTTCGGTGGCTATGGTTATTTAAAAGATTTTCCAATTGAACGAATTTATCGTGATGCCCGTATTTGTCAAATCTATGAAGGCACCAGTGACATCCAGCGTTTAGTGATTGCGCGAAGTTTATAAATAGAGTTAATCGCTGTGTATCAGATGATGGGATAAAACAGATAAGGAAATGAATATGCAATTTGAAACGATTTTACTGGAAAAACACAAAGGCGTAGGCTTAATTACACTCAATCGCCCAAAGGCTTTAAACGCATTAAATTCAAAATTAATCCAAGAAATAAATTTAGCTTTAGATGATTTAGAAAAAGATCAGGATATTGGCTGTATGGTGCTGACTGGTTCAGAAAAAGCCTTTGCAGCAGGTGCTGATATTAAAGAAATGGCGGGATTGAACTTTCCCAATATTTATTTTGATGATTTTTTTAATCTTGCTGATCGAATTGCACAACGCCGTAAACCCTTAATCGCAGCTGTCAGTGGCTATGCCTTGGGTGGTGGTTGTGAGTTGGCACTGATGTGTGATTTTATTTACTGTGCGGATAATGCCAAATTTGGCTTACCTGAAGTCACTTTAGGCGTGATTCCTGGCATTGGGGGGACGCAGCGTTTAACCCTTGCCATAGGTAAAGCCAAAGCGATGGAAATGTGTTTAACCGCTCGACAAATGGGTGCAATTGAGGCAGAACTGAGTGGTTTAGTTGCCCGCGTCTTTAGCCCCGAAGAGCTTTTAACCCAGACTTTAAGTGCTGCTGAAAAAATTGCTGAAAAATCATTGGTGGCGACAATGATGATCAAAGAATCAATTAATCGTGCCTTTGAAGTGAGTTTAGCGGAAGGTTTACGTTTTGAACGACGAACCTTTCATTCAATTTTTGCTACTTTGGATCAAAAAGAAGGCATGCAAGCCTTTGTTGATAAACGCCAAGCCAACTTTAAAAACCAATAACAGGACGGAGATGGGATGAATACTGAAAATCATTTAATCGTCGAACAGCACGCAGCTCTGGGTGTGATTACCTTAGATCGAGTGTCCAGCCTGAATGCACTGACTTTGGATATGATCAATGGTATCCGTACACAAGTTGAAACTTGGCAAAATGATGCTGGCATTCAAGCGATACTGATCAAATCCAATAGCCCAAAAGCATTTTGTGCAGGTGGTGATATTCGTTATCTTTACGATTGTTATCAAAATGGTACAGATGGACATAAGAGCTATTTTATCGCTGAATATGACATGTTGAATAGCATTCGCGCGTCAAAAAAACCAGTTGTGGTATTGTTAGATGGTTATGTCTTAGGTGGCGGTTTTGGTCTGGCACAAGCCTGTCATATTATTGTCAGCAGTGAAAAATCACGTTTTGCCATGCCTGAAACGGCGATTGGTTTCTTTCCTGATGTTGCCGCAACCCATTTCTTGTCGCGTTTAGATGATATTGGGGTTTATCTGGCAACCACAGGCGATCAGATCAGCAGCAGTGATGCCTTGTATTTAGATTTAATTGATTATCATGTTCCTAGCCAACAGTTTAATGCTTTATTCGATGCCCTGAGTCAATCAAGCAACTTAAGCAAAGATAATATCGAACAGATAATTTCTAAATTTATTACCCGTCCTGTAGCAAGTGAACTCAGTGCATCGGTTGAAAACATTCGGAAGCATTTTGGCTTTGAAAATTTGCAAGATATTGAAAAAAGTCTTGAAAATGAAAAAGATCAACAGCATAAAGCTTGGGCAAGTAAAGTCCTAAGCACTTTGCAACAACGTTCTTGGGTGGCGAAAAAGACCAGTTTAAGACTGCAATACTTAGGACGGGGATTGTCATTACAACAATGTATGCAACTGGAACGAAATTTACAGGATATCTGGTTTGAACATGGTGATATTCTTGAAGGTGTACGTGCATTAATTATTGACAAAGATAAACAGCCGAAATGGCAACAACAGAATGCAACGCTAGATAAAATCTTGGCTGAATTAGGTTAATATTTTTAATGCGTATATCAGTTTTGTTTTTACAAACATTCAGGTACTTTTAATGGCAACAAAAAAGGAAATCATGTGATTTCCTTTTTATTTTACAATGATCAAAAACCAACTATAAATCAATCTTATCATATATAGCATTGGCTTTATCTGTGATTGCAGTCATATGGATTGCACCATGAATCATTCCTGCTAGAAAATGAAATTTCACCGAGACACCAGCATTTCTCAATCTTTCAGCATATTGTTCGCCATCATGACGCAGTGGATCATATTCACAGACAAAAATTTTTGCCTCTGGTAAGCCTTGTAATGACTGTGCCAGTAGGGGGCTCACCAACTCATTGGTTTTGTCAGAATCACTATTTAGATATTGATCCCAACAATATGTCATTGTTGCAGTGGTTAAGCCATAGCCATCTGCATAAGTTTCATAGGATGTGCCATGCATCGTAGCATCTAAGGCTGGATAAAATAGCAGTTGTTGACTAATCTGGATTTCTGGATGCGCATTAGCGAGTAAGCATGCAGCCGCTGCAAGATTGGCGCCCGCACTATCACCACCCACAGCAATACGATTTTGATCAAGCCCTAAACTTAAAGCATGTTCTTGAATATAACGAAGTGCTGTAAAAAAATCTGTCAGCGGTACTGGAAATTTGAATTCAGGCGCTAGGCGATAATCCACTGAAAAGATAACATGCTGTGTTGATTCTGCCAGTAAACGGCATGAACGATCCCATGCATCTAAACTCCCCAAACACCATCCACCGCCGTGGGCAAATACTAAAGCTGGATTGCTTTGTAGCTGCACCATAGCATAGGGCGTATATACCCGAACTTGGATTTGAGCTTGATCAGAGGTTGTGACCCAAAAACTGGTTTGATAGCTGGAATCTTGCTCAATACCTTGCTGTTGTATGATGTCATGATTTACCTGCGCTCTTAATTCACAAAGTGTATTTGCAACTGCTGTAACAACAGGTCTAGTGTTAAGCCAGTCTGCAATTTGATGATCTAAGGACATCCTATTGCTCCAATTGTAGAAATTCTAAAATCAGGGAACAAAATGCTTCGGGTTGTTCCTCCATAATAAAATGACCACAATCTTTAACAATTGCACTGCTTAAATATGGTGCAACTTTTTTCATGGTTTCATAAGGTGCATCATTGGTTGCCTGTTCTGCACCAATCGCCAATACAGGCATTTCTAGATTTTTAGCTGCTCGGATTTTATTTTGACGAATAGTTTCCGGGATTGAACGATAGTAGTTAAAACCAGCCGTTAAACGCCCTGATACTTTATAAGCCTCAATATAAGTCTCAGTGGCAACTCTATCTCTATGCCATGACCACTTATCAAAAATATAATTAAGATAAGTTTCTTCACGGCCACTGACTAAAGCTTCAGGTAAATCCATCACTTGATTAAACATGAAATGCCATAGAAAAATATTTTCATCAGCTGAAACAAAAATAGGCGGTGGTGTTGCCAATCCGGGAATAACAGCTTCAGTCACGGCCAGAGAAGTGACAGATTGGGGAAAATCAGCTGCAAGTGCATAAGCAACCCACATCCCGATATCGTGACCAATCACTGAATAAGTATCATGTCCAAGTTTTGACATTAAGCTGGATAAAATTGTCGCAATTCGCCCGGTATCATAACTCCCATTCAGCGGAACAGAATATCCCGTTCCCGGTGGATCTACAGCAATTGCCTGATAACCGTTGGCCGCCAAGACACGCATCACATTTCGCCATGCGTACCATGTTTGTGGCCAACCGGGGATAAGTAATACGACAGGACCACGACCTGTAGAAACATAATGAAGTTTTTTACCGTCAATATGAATGTAATGATGCTGAAATTGATCGACTAAATTTTCATGTGTTGTAATGGTTGTCATAGTAAATTCTCAATCTCTGCCTTAGATACCCAAAAGTTGATTGATTTGCAATTGATTGACAGGCGCTGCGGCAAAATCATCAAAGGTTTTATCGGTAACATGGATAATATGTTGTTGAATAAACTCAGCACCTTCACTTGCGCCGTCCTCTTTATTTTTTAAGCAACACTCCCACTCTAAAGTTGCCCAGCCCTGATAGTCGTTATGTGTCAATTTTGAGAAAATTGCTTTGAAATCAACCTGACCATCTCCAGTTGAACGGAATCGGCCTGCACGATCTCCCCAATTTTGATAGCCCCCATACATCCCTTGGCGTCCTGTCGGATTAAACTCAGCATCTTTAACATGAAACATCCGAATAAAATCTTTATAGATATCGATGTATTCCAAATAATTCAGTTGTTGCAGAATAAAATGACTCGGGTCAAAAAGAATCTGACAACGTGGGTGGTGTTGTGTCCGTTCTAAGAACATTTCAAAGGAAATGCCATCATGTAAGTCTTCACCAGGATGAATTTCGTAACACAGATTGACATTATGTTCATCACAAGCATTGAGGATCGGCATCCAACGACGCGCAAGTTCATCAAAAGCGGTTTCAATAAGTCCAGCGGGGCGTTGAGGAAAAGGAAAGATATAAGGCCATGCCAGTGAACCTGAAAAAGTTCCCATATCTTGTAAACCTAAACGGGCAGATGCTTGAACAGAAGCCAACATTTGTTGTTCAGCCCATTGAGTTCTAGCTATTGAATTTCCATGTAAATGTGAAGGTGCAAAACCATCACACAAAGCATCATAAGCTGGATGTACAGCCATAAGTTGACCAAAAATATGCGTTGTCAACTCACTAACTTCTAAACCATTATTTTGTAAAACCCCTTGTATTTCATCGCAATAATCTTGGCTTGTGGCTGCTAAATTAACATCAAATAAACGCTTATCCCATGCTGGCAGTTGTACAGCTTTAAAGCCTTTATCGGAAACCCATGCGGCAATGCTCTCTAAATTATTAAACGGGAAAATATCATCACTGAATTGTGCGAGATGAATACTTGGACCTTTGATGGTTTGCATAGCTAAACTCAATTAGTTGTCGATCGACAAACAATAGGCTTTCTTTTGAATAAAAACAACAAGTTTTTAAAAAGAATCTGAAAAAGGGCAGCCTCTCCAACAAATCCTATTGATTTATTTGCGAAATTTATTTTTTCGAATGATAATAAAAAATACTAAATCGGATTGAAGCGTCGTTATGGCTGGTAGACCAAGAGAATTTGATAGAGAAAAAGCACTGATTCAAGCGCGTGATTTTTTCTGGCAACATGGCTATGAAGGGACTTCGATGTCAGATTTAGTCGAGGTCTTAGGTATTGCTTCAGCGCGTATTTATAAAGCCTTTGGCTCGAAAGAGGCGTTGTTTCGAGAAGCTGTTATACATTACGAAGAAAATGAAGGCGGCTTTGCGATCCACGCTTTACAACAAGCAAATATTAAGGATGCGATCAGCCAATTATTTCAAGATGCAATCAAACTTTATACCCAGAATAATCATTCATATGGCTGTATGGTTGTATCATCTGCAAGTGTATTAAGTCAGGAAAATCAAGGTCTTTTAGACTGGATGAAGCAACAACGTATTGAACGTGGTCAAAGTCTGGTTAAGCGCTTTAAACAGGCGAAAGCAGATGGACAATTATTAGAACATGCCGAACCTGAAATATTAGGGCAATATTACGGACTAGTGCTACATGGATTATCTGTTCAAGCTAGAGATGGTTATTCAGAACAAATGCTTTTGCAAATCATCGATTTTTCCCTTAAAAATTTAGATCAATATCTGGTTTCATCTTCAAAAGCTTAGGCATAGATCAGCAGTAACAATGTATAAGTGATGCATTGTTAACAGGTATTGAAGCGAGTGGTTGGTATGATTACTTCGAACATGTAAATGCTGCGGGGACGGAAGGTGATTTCCAGCAACATCTTGATGCTTTAGCAAAGTTTTAATTTTTCTTCTAAGATGCATATTTATTTTTAAGGTCATATCAAGGTGTTCTTTAAAGCTTAAATATCTTATAGAAATGCTTGTTCAATCGAAGAAAATTGTGAATACTCATGCACATAAATTTAGGCTGTAAAATTATCTTTTGGGGTTAGACAATTACTGTGAAAACGTATCCATTTTCTCGTTTACAAAAAGCATTATTGGCAGTTGGTTCATTTTCATGTCTAGGGCTAAGTTCAGCATTGGCACATGCTGATACTGAAAAAGATACCCAACAACTTAAAACGATTAAAGTAAGCGTTCAAACAATAGAAACAACACCAACTGCTTATTATCAACCCAAGGTAAATTTATCAGGATTTACTCAGCAAAATCTTGCTGAGATTCCTGCATCTATCAGTACAGTCACCGCGGAACGTATCGCTGACCAACATGCAAAAACCCTGACGGATGTTGTTAAAAATGATGCAGCCATCGGCGATGGCTATGCACCCATTGGTTATTATCCAAACTTTATTATGCGTGGCTTTAACCTGAATTTAGGGTCAAGTTATTTACTCAATGGTCATTTGTTGCGTGGCGAGCAAAATGTGGCACTAGAGAACAAGGCACAAGTTGAAATTCTAAAGGGTATAAGTGCAATCCAAAGTGGGATGTCAACACCGGGTGGTGTTATCAATTATGTCACTAAACGTCCAGAAGACATTCGTGCTATCACCGTTGAAGTGGATAGTCATGGTGGAAATCGTGTCGCAACTGACTTGGGTGGTTTGTTCGGAGAAGATCAGCAGTTTGGTTATCGACTGAATCTGGCCAAAGAAGAAATTCATCCTTATGTTGAGCATGCAGATGGGAAGCGTTTGTTTGGTGCTTTGGCTTTAGATTGGAAAATTTCAGATCAGTCAAAATTAGAATTTGATATTGAATCACAGCGTCAACGTCAGCGCTCAGTCGCTGGTTATCAATTACTGGATGGTACAACTGTACCCACTGGGGTTAAATGGGATCGTTTACTTGGCTATCAAAGCTGGAGTAAACCAGTGACCAATGAAAGTCTAAATGCCAGCTTAAAATATATTTACCAAGTCAATGACCACTGGACAACAAATCTGTCTGCTTCACAAAGCCGTGTCGTGATTGATGATTATTCAGCATTTCCGTGGGGTTGTGGTAGCAGTATTTGTCAAACGACAAGTTTAGGTAATACCTTTGACCAAAATGGTAACTATGATATTTATGATTTCCGTAATCCAGACGACAGCTTCTTAACCAATCAATTTAAAGCAGGCTTAAACGGAAAGTTTAGTGCAGGTGCTTGGCAACATAAGCTAAGTTTAGAACTGTCACATACAGGGAAACGGCATATACAATATAATGCAATCAATGAATGGGTGGGTACAGGAAATATTTATAATGATCCTATAACGTATGCGCCTACTGACAAAACTTTAGGTAAACATTATAAATCATTAGACAGTCAACAAACTGCATTGAACTTACTTGACCAGATTGACTTTAACGCTGAATGGTCAGTATTGTTGGGCGGCAAACTAATGCACTTAAATGAAAATGCCTATGATGAAGATGCAAACAACATCCGAGAGACCAATTTCAATCGTTTCTTACCGCAGTTTGCGTTGATGTATCAACCTTGGGAACAGACTCATCTCTATGCTTCTTATGCCAAAGGATTAAGTGATGGCGGACAAGCCCCTTGGTTTGCTACTGGTATTCCTGATCAAGGTATTGAAGGTAATGCTTTTAAAACGTTAGCACCGATAAATTCAACTCAGTATGAATTGGGTCTTAAGCAGCAGTGGCAAACATTACTGTTTACCGCGGCGTTGTTCGATTTAACCCAAGACAATCAATACACCAACGCAGACAAATACTTTGTCACGGATGGTAAGCAACATAATCTTGGTTTGGAATTGGGCTTACAAGGACGCTTAGGGCAAAATTTAGATATGACTTCTTCTTTAGCTTTAATTCGTTCACGTTTAAAAGAAATACAAGTGGCTGATTATCAAGGTCATCAAACTCAGAATGTACCAAGTGTTCGTTTTGCTAATCATCTATCTTATCGAGTACCACAAGTAGATGGCTTACGTTTATTGGCTGGCATGCAATACAGCAGCAGTAAATATGCCAATAAAACAGGTACAGTAAAAGTATCAGGCTATAGCGTGTTTGATGTAGGTACAGCTTATAACTTCCGTGCTTATGGTTATGACAATACGCTTCGATTTAATGTTGATAACGTGTTTAATAAAAAATACTGGCGCGATGCGGGGAGTTTCTTAGGCGATGACTATTTATTTCTTGGTGCACCACGTACAGCGCAACTCTCGTGGATTGTGGGTTTTTAACTAAACTAATTTAGTTATATCAATATTTTAATATTATTTCATAAGACTTTTTTAAAGCTAAAAATCAACATAAAATCCCCCTCATCCTTGCCTTCTCCCAAAGGGAGAAGGGATTTTCAATCACAATATGATTCACGCTACATGATCACTTTTTCATTTATGAAAGAGATTTATTTAAATAAATATCAAAAAAATAGATAGTATAAACCTAAAAATATAAATTGGATTTATTCTAAAAAATAACCAATTATAGAATTCTAAGCAATTTAGTAAGGAATGCTAAAAATGGACAAAAAAATTAGAGTTGCTGTGATTGGTGGCGGTATTGCGGGATTAGCACTCACGACTCAATTGTTCAAAAATAAACATTTAGATGTACATCTCTTTGAGTCCGCATCACAGTTTTCCGAGATTGGCGCAGGGATTTCGTTTGGTGCCAACGCAGTTAAAGCCATTCAATTATTAGGTTTAAGCCAAGAGTATGAATCTATTGCCGATCAGGTAAAGGCACCATACACCGATATTTGGTTTCAATGGCGTAATGGTTATACCGATGAGTATCTATCTGCATCGATTGCGCCACAAGTCGGACAATCTTCGGTACATCGTGCAGATTTTCTCGATCGTTTAATTCCGTTGGTGCCTTTAACAAATGTACATTTTAATAAACGTGTACAAGAAATTGAGGCAGATGAAGAACAAGCGACAATTCACTTTATCGATGGTCAACATATTACATTTGATTATGTGATTGGTTGTGATGGAATTCGGTCAGTTGTTCGAAATCATGTGCTTGACTCTAATCAATTAGCGCGTGTTGAACCTCAGTTTTCGGGGACTTGGGCATATCGTGGAATTATTAAATTTCAAGATTTTAAGCAAGCCATTGCAAAACTGGGAAATGATGCAGAAATTGCCGATGTACCACAAATGCTTTTAGGGAAAGATAAACATATCTTAACTTTCCCAATCCGTCAGGGTGAAGAAATTAACATTGTTGCGTTTAAGTCAGATCGCACGCAAACTGTATTAGCAGAGAATACACCATGGACATCTCCTGTTTCAAAACAAGCCATGCTGGCTGATTTTGCAGACTGGAGCGAGAGTTGTAAGGCATTATTGGATCTGATCGACTCACCAACCATTTGGGCATTACATGAAATTCAACCTTTAGAAACCTATATAAACAAAAACAATAATGTGATTTTGATTGGCGATGCTGCTCATGCCATGTTACCGCATCAAGGTGCTGGTGCTGGACAAGGTTTAGAGGATGCTTTGATTTTAGCTAAATTATTAGAAAACCCTAGGTTGACATCTGAATCTATCAAAGCTGTATCGGAAATCTATGAGCAATTTCGATTAGCGCGCGCCGTGAAAGTTCAAAATACCTCGCGTGAATCAGGTGAAATCTATGAGCTATATTCATCGAAATATCCTGATTTTGAATCAATAGGCCAACATTTGACACAGCGTTTTGACTGGTTGTGGCAGCATTCGCTTGAAAATGATATTCAGACAGCCAAAGCAGCATTAGCAAAACAACTACAGCACACTGAAATGACGACTTAAACAACAAAGATTACAAACAGGACAATATGACCAGGAAGGTCTATTATGCAAAGCATAAATGCAAATGAAATTATTGATCATGCCAAATTAAAAGCCATTCATTGGCGGGTGATTTTACTCAGTGCATTGATCATTATCTTTGATGGTTATGATTTAGTGATTTACGGTGTTGCTTTACCCAAGTTAATGGCAGAATGGAAAATTGACAGTATTACGGCTGGATTTCTGGGCAGTGTCGCTTTATTTGGGATGATGTTTGGTGCAATTATTTTCGGTAGCCTGAGTGATAAATTAGAAAGCTATGGATTTAGCCGCAAAAAATTAATTATTTTATGTATCTGTTTATTCAGTGGTTTTACTTTAGTTTGTGGTTATGCCAATAATCCACAAAGTTTTGGAGTTTTTCGGTTTTTGGCTGGTTTGGGGTTAGGCGGGGTCATGCCAAATGTAATCGCCTTGATGACTGAATACGCACCTAAAAAACTACGTTCAACCTTGGTTTCCTTAATGTTTAGTGGTTATGCAGTCGGTGGGATGTGTTCAGCTTTATTAGGAATGTGGTTAGTCCCGCAATTTGGTTGGAAAATCATGTTTATTCTAGGAGGAACGCCACTTTTACTCATTCCGATAATCTGGAAGCTGTTACCCGAATCGATTGATTATTTGGTGCGCCGTGATAAAACTGACCAAGCCATTGAGATCCTTAAACAAATTGACGGCAATATTACCTATACGTCTCAGACTCAAATTGGTCTTCATCAAGACAATCAATCTACCTCTAAAACCCCGATCAAGGATTTATTTGCAGAAAATCGTGGGATGGTGACACTCTTATTCTGGGGCAGCGTATTTATGGCGCTTGTACTGGTCTATGCTTTAGGTAATTGGTTGCCTAAATTAATGGTAGAAGCAGGCTATGACTTATCGACCAGTCTGGTTTTTCTATTGGCTTTAAATATTGGTGGAATGCTTGGTGCAATTTGTGGTGGCTACTTAGCGGATCGTTTTAATCTGGCAAAGGTATTATGCTCACTGTTTTTAAGTGGCGCGATCGCATTAATCTTACTGAGTTATAATTTACCAATGGTCATTCTTTATTTTTGTATTGCGGTTGCAGGTGCTGCATCAATTGGTGGGCAAATCTTATTATTGGCGTATATGTCCCAATTTTATTCATCCAATATTCGTGCAACAGGCTTAGGAATGGCTTTAGGTGTGGGGCGCTTAGGCGCAATTTTAGGGCCAATCTTATGTGGTTGGCTGTTAAGCTTAAGTCTGCCCATTAATTATAATTTTATCGCATTATCAATCCCTTGTATTATTGCGGTAATGAGTGTTTCAATGATTCGCTTACAGTTGAAAAAAACAAAATTGGCGGTGAAAGCGGTACAAATCTAAAAGTAGAGCAGGGAGGTCTACCTCCCTCATTCAATAGAGATATGACAATTGATTGATCTAAGTCTTATTAAAGTTTTTATTATCGTTTTTGAAACTAAAAATATTAGTCATGCAGCTGAGCGCCTCAATTTAAGCCAGCCATCTGTCACCTACAATCTAAATCGCCTACGTAAATTTTTAAATGATCCTTTATTTGAACGAGACAAATTTGGAGTCAAACCGACCAAGTTGGCACAAAGTTTATACCCGAGCTTTAGGCAAGCAATTACCGATATTGAAATGGCAATTACAGCTTCTAAATACTTTGACCCAAAAACGTCAACTCGGATATTTCGTTTAGGCTTATCTGATTTGGGTGAAATATGTTTACTACCTTCTTTAATTCAATACCTTTCTAAAGAAGCACCATTTATTAAGGTGGAAATTGAAGAAATTCAATCGCATAAAGTAGAAGACTGGCTGACTGAAGGTTTTTTAGATGTTGCTGTATTCAATAGTAGTTATACCGTTATGCCTAAAATTGAATCACGTAATTTATTTGAAGAACGCTATATGTGCATTGCGCATAAGTACCATCCACGTATCAGGGATACACTGAGTTTAGAACAATATTTTCAAGAAAATCATGCTGCTATTAAGTCTTCAACGGGTCACATTGAAATTGATCAAAGGCTGAAGGAATTGGGCTTAAAAAGAAAAATCATGCTTGAGCTTCCTCATTTTAGTGTTTTACAAGATGTGGTGACCAGTTCTGAATTATTGGTGACCTTGCCTTCACGAGCAGCAAAAGTATATGCACGTAATGGTGATGTGAACATTTTTGAATTACCATTTTCAGTTAAACCCTTTAATGTGAGTACCAATTGGTATAACCATCGAGATGATATAGAAGCCCGAACTTGGTTTATACAAACGTTACAAGAACTTTTCCAAGCGTTGTAACGCCGTATTCTTATGAACAATGCGTTAAAAAGTAGTGGATAGAGTCATAACTTATCTGAACTAATCTTTATTTGAATGAGAGTTTCAAGTAATCAGCATTAAGAATTAAAAATCTATTTATCTTGTCAAAAATAGAATATCATTCCAATCATCGATAAATTAGTGACTCATTTTTTTAATTTCTTATATAAAGTGAACTGCATGAAATTACAGCTAGATAAATATGATCGTGGAATTTTGGAACTCTTGCAAAAAGACTGTACCTGTGCAATTGGTGATATCGCAGATCGTATTGGATTAAGTAATACCGCCTGTTGGCGACGCATTCATAAAATGGAAGAAGAAGGAATTATTCGCGCTAAAGTTGCTTTATTAGATCGTAAAAAGTTAAATATCAACGTGATTGTTATGGTTTTTATTAAAACAGCACAACATAATGCAGAATGGATTCAAAAATTTCACAATCATATCCACACAATCGATGAAGTTATAGAAGTGTATCGGATGGCTGGAGAGACTGATTATTTGTTAAAAGTCGCTGTACCCGATGTTCTTGAGTATGACAAAGTCTATAAAAAAATAATTCAAATTTCTGGTCTTACTGATGTGAGTTCGAGTTTTGCAATGGAGCAAATTAAGTATACAACTGAATTACCTTTAAATTTTCTTTGAGCATTGATGTTTTTCCATAAAAACCAAAGTCCTCAATAGTCTATATTTCTCTTAGGCTTTGATCTGTGAAATGCTTTTTACAAAGGAATCGAACTATCTCAATGACTATAGAAAGGTAAATAAGCCTTAAAAATTATTCAATAAAGCACTGAACATATCACTCAGCCAGATTATCAGTATTTACCTTATCATGTCATTAAGGGAATAAAATTCCCAGTAAATGTTAAAATACGGATTTATATTCTATATTTTTTAAAAAATAGTGATTTATTTAAAATAAAAATTCTATGCATTTTATCTATCATTGGTTGTAGAAATATTTCTTAGAAATCATGCTGGTGCTGCTATGAATCATTTTTGTACACAAGTCATAAATTTGGGAAGAACCCCTCAGCGTTTTGATGGTTTGGTGAATACACCTGTTTATCGAGGCTCAACTATTGTTGTCGATAGTTTTAAAGAATGGGAAGATCATAAGCAAAATGGCGGTGTTTATAAACATTATGGCCGTTTTGGTGCTGCTACAGCAAAGTCTTTTGAAAGTGCAATTAATGCATTAGAAGGTGGGGCAGGATGCATGGTTTTTCCATCTGGACTATCGGCTTGTACACATGCATTAATGGCATTCGTTGCAGCAGGTGATCACGTTCTTATTGCTGATAATATTTATGGGCCAACACGAAGTTTTGCAGACAGTATGTTGCCCAAACTGGGAATCCATGTTGAATACTTTAACTCATGTGATTTAAACGAGTTAAAGAGCAAAATTAATCAAAAAACCAGCGTGGTCTTTGTAGAGTCACCGGGTTCAATTACTTTTGAAATTAGTGATATTGCTGCAATCTCAGAAATAAGCCATGCTATGAATGCCAAGGTTTTAGTAGATAACTCTTGGGCAACGCCATTGTTTTTTCAACCTTTAAAACATGGTGCCGATGTCTCAATTCAGGCTGTCACAAAATATATTGGTGGGCATTCTGACATTCTCATGGGGGCTGCAACTGCAAATGCAGCATCGATTGAGCAATTAAATAAAGTTGTGCATTTTTTTGGTGAAACGACTAGTCCAGATGATATTTATTTAGCTTCACGTGGATTAAGGAGTTTAGCTGTCCGCTTAAAACAACATGAAGAGAATGGCGTGATACTTGCTCATTATCTAAATGAACATCCAGCAATCGATGTGGTAAATCATCCAGCTTTAGCAATGAATCCATATCACAAACTATGGCAACAGAGCTTTTCTGGGTCTACAGGCTTATTTTCTTTTTATTTAAAACAAAACAATCCATGTTTTGTTGAGGCTTTCTTTGACTCTTTAAGGCTTTTCCACATTGGCTTGTCATGGGGTGGATTTGAAAGTTTGATTTTGCCAGTTGGAACGCCTTATCGAACTCAAAGTCATTTGCCTAGTCGTGGATATTTGGTACGTCTACATGCTGGACTTGAACATGTAGACGATTTAAAAGCGGATTTGGAGGAGGCACTAACTATTGCTCAGCGTGCGATAGCTTAATTTCATTATACATTATAGTAAAATGAGACCTTAAATATCCAATATAGCAAGACTATAGAAGAAACCCTCTAATAAAATAGAGGGTTTAATTTAAAATGTATTAAAAATTATAGCGGACACTTAATGTGGCATTTCTTGGTGTACCCCAATTCATTGAGTTTGCACCAATACCTTCGTAGTATTTCTTGTCAAAAATATTGTCAACGTTCAGCTGAAGCTTAATATTTTTATCAACTTGATAACCTAACATCGCACTAGCAAGTACAAAAGCATCTTGATCTATACGTGTATTTCCAGTACCCGTATAGTATTTACTCTTGTAATTTAAACCGAGTCCAGCACTCCATAGATCTACTTTATATTTCACAAATAGATTAGATGTTGTGCGTGAATTCGTTGTATTAACCTTTACACCTTTTGCATCTTTTGCTTCAAAATTAGCAATACCAAAATTAACGCCCCAGTGATCATTAATTTCACCATCTGCTTCGAACTCAAAACCTTTACTTTCAACTCCATCTACACCACGATAAGCTTGATCAGTGGTTAGTGCACCATTACGAACAATAAATCCTCCTGGTATCGCTTCAGCAAAATTAGATTGTTCAATGCGGAATACTGATAAAGCTGTGTTTAAACGTCCGCCAAACCATTCACTTTTTAATCCTGTTTCATAGTTTTTACCGTTCGCAGGATCTAGATATTGATCATTTACATCTTTACGGCTTTGCGGTTTAAATATGTCTGTATAGCTGACATAGACTGAGTGATCTTTTGCAAAATCGTAAATAGCGCCAATATAAGGCGTGACTTCGTTGTTAAATTCACGATTGCCTACACCATTTTCAGACTCATATTTCCAATTAGATAAACGTGTACCTACAATCACTTTTAATGGATCGAGAATTTGAAATTTACCAGAAATATAAGCCGAAGTTTGAGTCGTTTGATTCAGAGCATTTACACCATTCAAAATGACGGATTGAAGTAGTGGTTGTGCCATATTGTTATAGTCGAGCGGACCGCCTAAATACTTCTCGACTTCATTTTTAGTATTGGATCCCCCAAAAATATCCTTGGTCTTCTCGTTTTTGTTCCATGAACCACCAATAATTATTTCTTGTGGGCGGTTAAATAGTGTAAAAGGCACGTTGATGAAAAGATCAATATTATTTTCTTCATTGCTTGCTTCTGAGCCATATACTGAAACATTATCTGTGATTTTACCTGTCTTAGGATCAGGTTTATTTTTTAGTGGGCTGGTATTGGTTGCTTTGTTTACTTGACCGCCAGTGTAAAGCAGAAGGGTATTTACATCTTCTTTACGAAAGGTATATGCAACATTTAAATTAACATCATTGAATAAATTCTGTTTTAAATTGGCGAATACTGCTGTGGTATTTACATCCCAAAATGTCCAAGGTGCAGTTACCGTTAAGCTTCGATCAAAGTTAGTACGACTTCCATCATCATAAAATGCTGGAGTGCCTCCCCAGCGAATGCCATCACGTTGTAACTCTTGATAAGTTGCACCAAGTGACATACTAGTTTTATCACTCAAATCGTAATCAATCGCACCATAAAATACATTGCGTTCTTTTTCATAAAAATCCATAAAGGATTTTTCATCAGTATGTTTGACGAACATACGTCCACGAAGTGAACCATCTTCGTTCAGTGGCGTAGAGATATCCGCATAGCTACTCCATGCATTCCAAGAACCGAGTGAAGTGCTCAGATTACCCGTCAACTCTTTTGCATTGGCATGTTTACGGACCATATTTAGTCCCATTGCAGGATTACCAGCACCTGTGGTAAGCCCATTTGCACCTTTAACAACTTCTACACGATCATAAATATCTAAATCAAGATCACCTGCACCTAAGTTTGTGGTACTCGGCATTCCATCTATTAAATAGTAATCGACCTGAAATCCTCGAGCATAAACAGACTGACGTTCATCGGTACGCGATGTTGAAACACCTGTAATCGTATTCATTAAATCTTGAAAAGAATCAATGTTTCGGTCATCTAAATATTCACGTGTTAAAACTTTGACAGATTGAGGTGTTTCACGAAGAGACAAATTTAATTTTGTTGAAGTATTTGTCTTTTTGGCTGTATAGCTTTGAGTTCCTTCTGTAATAGCTGAATTTTCGCTTTCTGCTTGTACTTTGATTGTTGGTAAAGCCACTGTTTCTGTTTTTTCTTCTGCATAAACAACAGATGGAATAGTTAAAGCCATAGAAAGTACTAAAGGATGCATTTTGAATGCATGTCTTAGAGGGAAGAAGGTGTACATAAGATAAATTCCATAATAAAAAATGCGCGCTATCGGGTTTTCTGTCTTTCTATTGCTTTAAACCTGTTACGGGCAAAAAAGCGTTACAAAAAGTAACATATGCACAATTAATTATCAATAATCATTCTCATTTATTTAGTGGAATTTTTATCATTACTATTTGCAAGATAATAGTTACATTTGATTTTGGGTTATAAACAATGCAATCGGAGATATTTTGAATTTTTGATATAGATAAAGTAATTATAGAAAAAATTAGATAATAGTAATATGTAAAGGATATTTTAGAAAATGATCAGTATCCGAATGCCTTGGATACTGATGGCAAAGTTAAATTAAGATAAGATTTAAAAACGATTAAAAACTGATAAAACAAGATGCTACCAAAGACTTAGTTAACTTAAGTTTAGCTCAAATCTACTTTCTTACTTTTATGATGAGTTCTTTCAAAGAATTAACTTAATAATACTCTTAACATTTCATAAATTTACACTGTAAATTGAGTATCTTCCAATAAAGAAGATACTCAGTATAAAAAATAAATAACCATTTGATAATATTGATTTCAGATAAGCAGCTCAAACAATCAATCGATATTCAAAATGAAGCTAAGAAAGTTTTTATTTCTTTTCCTACGATGGTTGGCTGCTCCCAAGGAGTCCAGTGTCCGCAATCTTCAATTTCAATTACTTTGGGATTAGGAATGATTTCTATATATCTTTGCGCCATATGTTCACCAGAATTAGGATCACTTTTCCCATTGATGAGTAATAAAGGAATCTGGCTATTAATCAAAGCATTGACAAGTCTATCACGGTGTTTAAACCTCTCGAAAATTGAACGGTTTAATTGAACTAGGCTCTTTTTCCCATGATTCATAATTAATTGTTGATACCATTGTTCTAAATCTAACTCACTTGGCTGATTCTTTTGATCAAACATATTTTTCATATTTTTTGAGAAAACACGAAAAGATAAGAAATATATTATTATATGTCCAAGAATAGACGCCATAAGTTTTTGGATTAGGCGAGGGCGATATACTTCAGGAAATAAACTACCATTCATAAAAATAGAAGATTTAACTTTAAATGCTAAAAGGTTGTTCTGCTGTCGATCGAGCAATTCCTGAATGATTCCTACACCTAAATCATGACCGACTAAATGAATTTCCTCTAGCTTCAAATACTCAATCAAGGCAATAGCTTGATCGGCATGATCTTGAACAGAATATATATATTTACTTGGTTTATCAGAGAATCCTAATCCAAGTAAATCGATAGCAAGTATTTGATAGTTCTCAGCTAGAGTATCCCAGATTTTAGCCCAGTCAAATGAGCTTGTGGGATAACCATGAATTAATAAAATCGTTTGGGCATTCAGTTTAGGTGAAAACTTGTAAAAGATTTTATAATTTTTAAAGGACAAATAATTCCCTTCATACTCCCAGCGATGTAATGTGTACTTCATTTTTATTCCTTTTTTTGCTAAACTTACACTGTAAGGTAGATTATAAGGTAAACACTATTATGTCAAATCGAACAGAGAACCATAAAAAAACAAGAGTCAATTTGTCGAGAGATTTAATTATTCAAACCTCTTTACAGATGATAGAAACGAACGGTATAGAAGGTTTCAGTCTGCGTAAACTTGCTCAAATGCTCAATTGTGAAGCTATGAGTATTTATTATCACATGAAGAATAAAGAACAAATTCTTGATCAAATCGTAGATTTTTTGATTTCAAAAATTAATTTAAAAAAGCAAGTAGACGATCCAAAAGAACAATTGATGTATATAGCAAAACAATGGAGAAAATTATCTAAGGAATATCCAAAATTTTTTCCTATCTTAGCTGTTCATCCATTGAATACAGATATTGGATATAACTTTATGAATAGTATTTTGCTTGTTTTCAAGAATGCCAATTTAGGTGTAAAAAATGCGAGTTATTTTTTAAGAATTTTAAATTATTACTTAATAGGTGTAGGAATTGATGAAGCTAAGGGATATCAGCTAGCAGGTAAAAATCTAAAATTAGACAAATATACTTTACTGGAAGATGCTAAATCTTATTGGACAATAGAAGATCAGGATCAAATTTTTGAGTTAGGTTTAAACATGCTTCTGACCAATATGCTACATAAAAATAATGAGTGATGTTTGCTAAATCGAAATAACAATCTATTAATTAATAAGTTAGGCATACAGTATCTAACTTATGTTTACCTAAGTTTAGTTCATCACCTAAAGGCTTTATGTTGTTAGTTAGCTAAATTCTATATAAACCATACATTTGGAAAGTGACTATTCATATTTTTACAGCTCTAGATATTTTTTTAAATAGAGCCCCGTTAAGGATTTTTCAAATGAGAGTAAGTCGCTAATTGTTCCAGAGAATACCAATTCACCGCCGTTATCTCCAGCCAATGGGCCAATATCGATCACCCAATCTGCTTGAGTCATGATATCTAAATTATGTTCAACAACAATGACGGTATTGCCTTTTTCAACTAAGTTATTTAATAACTCGATCAATCGTTCAGTATCAGAAGGATGTAAGCCTGTGCTTGGTTCATCCAATACAAAAACATTATCTGTTTCATTGAGCTGCTTTGTGAGTTTTAGTCTTTGACGCTCACCTCCAGAGAAAGTATTTAAGCGTTGGCCAATTGCAATATAGTCTAAACCCAAGCTCACTAGAGAATTAAATTGCTGCTGTAAATTGTAATCTTCAAAAAAATGACTAGCTTCACTGACAGTCATTTTCATAAGTTCAGCAATATTCTTATCTTTATAATAATATTTTAACACCTCTGGTTTATATCCCGAGCCATGGCATAAGTCACACGTCATTTCTACATCATCTAAAAATGCCAACTCAATTCTCTCGATACCTGATCCTTTGCATTGAGGGCAAGCCCCTTCACTATTAAAACTAAACAGCTTAGCACTAACTTTATTTGCTTTTGCAAATAGTTGACGAATCGGATCAAGAAGGTCTAGATAGGTAAGTAAATTTGACCGAATACTTGCAGTAATTGCAGATTGATCAATGACTTTCGTTTCAGGGTATTGTTGCGGTAATACTTTACTTATTAAAGTACTTTTTCCTGAACCTGCAACTCCTGTAACAACAGTTAAGCAATTTTTAGGGATAGCTACATCAATATTTTTCAAATTGAATAAATGGGCATTCTTAATCGAAATCCATTCATGACTGACACGTGGGATTTTCTTATAGGTATTGGGTCTTCTAAAAAATTGACCTGTTAAACCAGACGAGTTTTTTAATTCCGCAAATGTTCCTTGGTAAATAATCTGACCACCGTTTGCGCCAGAAAGTGGTCCCATATCAATAACATGATCAGCTGTTCTAATAAGATCAGGATCATGTTCAACAAGCAATACGCTATTTCCTTTATCTCTAATTTTTTGAATGATTTTAATAATATTATCTAAATCTTTTGGATGCAGCCCCACACTTGGCTCATCAAAAATATACAGTAAGTCGACTAAGCTATTCCCTAAATGTTTGACCATCTTGATTCGTTGAGACTCACCACCAGACAAGGTGTTGCTTACACGATTAAGATTTAAATAGCTGAGGCCGACCAAGTTTAAGTTCATTAATTTGTTAATGATCTCATATAAAACAGTTTCAAATTTCTCACTTTTTATCGACTCTATAAACGCTAAAAGCGCTGACACAGATAGGGCAGTACAATCAGCAATATTTTTACCATGAATTTTACAAGATAAAGATTTTTGATTAAGCCGTTGTCCATGGCATAAAGAACATGGTTTGGTGCTAATAATCTGCTCAAGTTTTTCTCGATAACGATTTCGTTCTTGTGCTTCACCTTTTAAAAAGTTACGTTCAAATCGGGTAATCAGTCCTTCATAAAGGGCCGTTTTTTTCCATTCACTTTTTGGATTTAAAGGTTTATGCTGGGGAGCGTTCAAAAACAAATCCCATTCTTTTTCACTATAATCTTTTAATTTTTTATCTAAATCGAAATAACCAGAATCAGCATATCTCGTCCAACGCCAAGCAGTGGGTTGATAGGTAGGGAAGTTGATAGCACCTTCTTCATTCAAGGATTTATTTAAATCTAATATTTTATAAATATCAATTATTTGCTCTAGACCTATGCCTTCGCATTGTGGGCACATACCATTGGGATGATTAAAAGAAAAAACATTTGAATAACCAACAAAAGGTTCACCCATACGTGAAAATAATAGGCGAAGATTTGCATAAATGTCTGTAATTGTTGCAACGGTTGATCGGATATTTCCTGTTAATGGTTTTTGATTGATAATCACAGGAACATTTAGATTCTCGATTTTGTCAACATCCGCAACTCCAAAATGCTGCAGACGGTTGCGAACAAAGCTGTCTTGAGTTTCATTGATCTGTCTTTGCGCTTCAGCACCAATAGTTTCAAAAACTAATGATGATTTTCCTGAACCTGAGACTCCAGTAAAAACAACAATTTCATGTTTGGGAATCTTCAAAGAAAGATTTTTTAGATTATTTTGCCTAGCTCCGTAAATATTTATTGTTCTTTTAGTCATATGAGATCACTTGAAGTTAAGGATTTATAATAAAGATAAGACAAAATTTATAAAAAGGATGTATATGTTTATTAAATAAAAAGTTTAAATATTAAAAATTTTGATCTTTCCTCCACATTAGTGATACACAAGTGTTCAATAAAGTTAATGTATCAACAAGCACATACGAAAAACAAAATGGGGCAAGAGTTTTGTATATGGAATAAGACTTGGAAGAAAGCTTATTTAACTTATGTTCACCTAAAATCTACTTTATAGGCTAAAAATCATATATATCACTTTAATTCAATTGCTTATAACAAAATATACCTTAAATTAAAAACCAAAGTTCATGAACACTGTAGTATCTATTTAGTTGAGAGAAATTTTATACCATCAGTTTTTTAAAATATTAATACTATGATTTAACACTACTCAAAACGGATTGTAGTTAAACATTGATTCGACATAATTTATGATATTTTTGATCCATCGATAACGAGCTCAACACACTCTGCCACTTAGACTGAGATCATTAAAGGAGTTATGAGAATCTTCTCTTAACTCCCTTTTTTAAATTATCTTTTGATAACTAATGCTAACTTCCCAACATGTTTTCCTTGCTGTAACAATTCATGAGCTTGCCGCGCATTTTCAAGATCAAAGGATTGATAAAGTATTGGTTTGAGTTGTTCTTTTGAAATTAAAGGCCAAACTTTTTCCTGAAGGGCAGCCATAACTTCAGCTTTGGCTGTAGCAGATTGGGAACGTAACGTTGCGCCAGTATGAGTAAGACGTTTTGCCAACATTGGGAAAATATTGACTTTTTCTGCAAGCCCTTTTAGGACACCAACTTGTAAAATAGTGCCATTCATAGCTGCAACCTCATAGTTTTTCTGAATGTAATCGCCTGCAATAATATCTAAGACAAAATCTACACCTTGACCATTGGTATGTTTTTTTATTTCTTCAACAAAATCCTGTTCTTTATAATTAATCGCAACATCAGCGCCAAGTTCTAGACTTGCTCGTTGGTGTGCAGTACTAGAAACTGTAGTAAAAATTTGTGTAGCACCAAAGGCTCGCGTCAGCATAGTTGCGGTAGTTCCAATGCCAGAAGTGCCACCATGAATTAGAATAGAACTGTTTTCTCTAAATTTTGCATGTTGAAATAGATGAGACCAAACTGTCATAAATGTTTCCAGCAGAATTCCACCCTCTATTAAGGTTAAACCCTCAGGAATAAACAAAACATTATCTTGATGTGCAATCACATATTCAGCATAACCACCGCCTTGTACCAAAGCACATACTTCATCACCAACTTTCAACTTACGTACAGATGAACCTACTGCTTTCACTACACCTGAGACCTCTAAACCAGGGATGTCTGTCACACCTGGAGGCGGAGCATATAAACCTTGTCGCTGCATTACATCTGGCCCGTTAATACCAGCAGCAACCACTTCAATTAAGACGCCATCATTACTTAGCTCAGGAATAGGACGTTCACTTACTGTAATAACTTCAGGACCGCCTGCACCATTAAATGTAATACATTTCATAAATGTCTTTTCCTTATCATTGTTGGAAATGGGATTTTGAATCGTCAATCTCGTTTTAAATAAAATTAATTTGAAGAAGGTCTCTTACCTAAAGTGATCGCTAATGCAAATGCTATAAATTTACCAAAAGGAGCATGGAGCAGACTTGGAAAGTTCCACCGGCCTTGATCAAATACACCTTTGGCATGACTCATCGAACGAAAGCCCTCAATTCCATGATAGGCTCCCATGCCACTTGGACCTACTCCACCAAATGGAAGATCATCTTGCGCAACATGGATAAGGGTATTGTTAATGCCTACATTCCCTGATGTAGTACGACTTAGTATTTTTTTGCAATCTGCATTTTTTTCACCAAAATAGTAAAGAGCTAAGGGTCTATCTCTCGTATTAATATAGTTAATCACTTCATCAACACTGCGATATGTACGAACAGGAAGAATTGGACCGAATATCTCTTCTCGCATAATGGCATCATCATCTTTTGCACCGATAACAAGAGTTGGGGTGAATGTACGTTGTCTATTAATTACAGATTCAGGTCTAATACCTACTTCAACAATACGTGCACCATTTTTCTCAGCATCTTTAATCAGATTTTGCAAACGGTTGTAATGTCGTTCATTCACAATGGAAGTGTAATCTAAGGTATCAGGACCATTTGGATAGAATTTTTTAACTGTTTTATCATATTGATTAATAAATGATTCTAGATCATCTTCATGTACCAAGGCGTAATCTGGTGCAACACAAGTTTGCCCAGCATTAGACAATTTTCCATAAGTAATACTCGTCAAAGTTCTTGAATTGACATGACCTTTAGCGACAATCACAGGACTTTTCCCACCTAACTCAAGCGTAAGAGGGACAAGATTATCACTTGCAGCTTTCATCACTTTACGACCAACAGGTGTGCTACCTGTAAATAAAAGATGATCAAAGGGCAAGGCGCTGAATTCTGCACCAATTTCAGGCCCTCCAAGAACAACTGCAACCTCATCTAGTGGAAATATATCTGCCAACATTCGATAAATGACATCACTGGTACGAGGCGTTAATTCTGATGGTTTTAACATGACTCGATTCCCAGCAGCTAAAGCAGTCGCTAATGGAATCAATGTCAATGATATTGGGTAATTCCAAGGTGCCATAACACCAATGACACCTTTAGGTTGATATTCTACACGGGCAGTCGCAGAACGATAAAATAAACTGACATGGCGGTGTTCAGCTTTCATAAAACGACCTAAGTTTTTAGTCAGATAATCTATAGATTGAATGATACCCAGCAACTCCATCACATTCGTTTCATGATGTGAACGATGTCCAAAATCTTCACTTACGGCGGTCTGCAATTCAGTGCGGTTTGCAAGCAATGCAACACGTAATTTTTTTAAATTTGCTTTTCTTTGGGACAAAGTTGTTGGCTCTGATCGGAGAAAAGCTTGGCGTTGTTGATCCAAAATTTTATTCAAATTTTCAATTGGATGGGTCTTATTTAAAGCATTCATTTTTTCACCTCACGATATGAAGACAACGATTAATGCCTACATGAATGTGTAACTCGTTAAGATAACTATAAGATTAAAGTCGACTTTAATGTCAACTGAAATAAATCAAAAATTAAAAAATAATTTGTAGAGGTGTAGGAAATGTATAAGCAAACTTTGATAGGAAATACGGGGAATAAATAAATCTTTTTCTATTCACCAATCAGCAGACTGACTAAAAAATCAATTTTTTAAACTTAAACTTTTGCAATCAAAACTGACTAAAAGCATTGAGCTTGAGGTGAGCTTTAATCTTAATATTGAATAACTATCTGAAGAGATAGTGCCGTATTTATCCAATTTACCAACATTGACGACAACATAAATTAGTAATCAAATTGTGCAATTTTTGCATCATTAGCTTTTTAAAAATCGTGCTGAGTTTTATTAAAACCTACCAGCAGGACCGTTTTATGGGTTCAAGCGTGATGGTGTTGAGCCATCTGAACCTATTTTTGGAATTGGTGGCGTCAAGGTATGATGAGTGGGGCCAAAGCACACTATGATGGGATTGTCGCATTCTCTCAGACTGATTTTACAGAAGATTTAAAAAAAGATCTCTGTTCCAGTATGAGTAATGCATGGTGATGATGACCAAATCGTACCTTATGAAAACGCTGGGGCTTTGTCTGCCAAACTCTTACAAAATGGAACTTTAAAAATTTATAAAGGTTTTTCAGATGGAATGCCCACTGTGAATGCAGATGTTATTAATCCTGATTTATTAGCATTTATTCGTGAATGGTGAGTATGAGTCATACCTTAAGCATGTTAAAAGATAGAGGCAAATAAAGCCTCTATCTTTTTAAATTAGAAGCACAAATTTTTTAATAAGCTATTAATTAATAAATATTTTGATAATTATATTAATTAACTCAAAAAAATCCATTGACATTAAAGTTGGCTTTAATCTTAAAGTATAACCATACCAAAACAGGACACCGAAATGAAAGTGTTTGAGAAATTAGTTTTACCAAATGGCTCCCAAATTCAAAATCGAATTGCCAAAGCAGCCATGGAAGAAAACATGGCTGACTTAAACCATGCACCATCAGAAAAACTGATGCATTTATATCAAGCATGGGCGAATGGTGGAGTAGGGCTCATCATTACAGGAAATGTTATGGTTGATCGTCGTGCTATGACAGGACCAGGTGGTGTGGTTTTAGAAGATGATAAATTTATAGATACTTTTAAACGTTGGGCACAGATAGGGCGCTCACAAGGTGCGCAAGTTTGGTTGCAAATTAATCATCCCGGTCGCCAAATGCAATCAAATTTAGGACAGGAAACATGGGCACCCTCTGCTGTAGGACTAGATTTAGGGAAAATGTCTGATCGTTTTAGTATTCCGATTGAAATGACTCAAGACATGATCGATGAAGTCATCCAACGTTTTGCAAATACTGCACGTTTAGGTGAGCAAGCAGGATTCACTGGTGTTGAAATCCATGCTGCACATGGCTATCTATTGAGTCAATTCCTCTCACCTTTAAGCAATAAACGCCAAGACCAATGGGGTGGCTCATTGGAAAATCGCGCACGAATCCTAATTGAAATTGTCAAAGCAGTCCGTGCTGTGGTTTCACCAACATTTACAGTTGCAGTGAAACTTAACTCTGCTGATTTTCAACGTGGAGGTTTCAGTGCTGAGGAGGCACAACAAGTCGTTTGCATGCTTAATAAATTGGCTGTTGATTTGGTAGAGCTTTCAGGTGGTAGTTATGAGGCACCAGCGATGCAAGGTCAATCAAGAGATGATCGTACATTAGCCCGTGAAGCATACTTCTTAGAATTTGCCCAAGAGATTGGTAAAGTTGCAAATATGCCTGTCATGGTGACAGGCGGAATACGTCGTAAACAAGTCGCTGAAAAAGTAATTGAAAGTGGTGTAGATATGGTCGGTATTGCGACTGCATTGGCGATTGATCCAAACTTACCAAATAAATGGAGGCAAGGACAAAACGTAGCACCTGAATTAAAACCAATTACTTGGGACAATAAAACCTTAGCGTCACTTGCGAGTATGGCGACAGTTAAATTCCAACTACGGAGGTTAAGTCTGGGCAAAAAACCAACCCCTAAAGTCTCACCTTTATGGGCATTACTAATACAACAAGCAGCGATGGCACGTCGTACTCATCAATATAAAAAGCGAATGCGCGATTATGCATTTTCGTCTTAAATACCGAGGACAGATTTCATGATAAATACAAATGATTCCAATTGGATGATTTATGGTGCAAATGGCTATACGGGCGAGTTAATTGCCCGTGAAGCTGTCCGTTTAGGTCTTAAGCCAATTTTAGCAGGACGCACACAAGCCAAAGTACAACAACTTGCTCAAGAATTAGGCCTTGAATACAAAGCTTTTGGTCTAGATGACGTTACAGCTGTGAGCGAACAATTAAATGGTGTTAAGCTAATCATGCATTGTGCTGGCCCTTTTTCCGCAACCTCACATTCCATGATGAAAGCTTGTATTAAAGCAGGTTCTCACTATTTGGATATTACAGGTGAAATTGCTGTATTTGAATTAGCGCAATCACTAACGTCAGAGGCACAACAAGCAAATATAGTGTTGTGCCCAGGTGTAGGTTTCGATGTGATTCCAACAGATTGTGTTGCTGCTGCCTTGAAAGAAGCTTTACCCGATGCGACTCATCTAGCACTCGGTTTTGATTCAAAAACAGGACTTTCACCAGGCACAGCCAAAACCAGCACAGAAGGCATGGCAGATGGCGGAAAAATAAGGAAAAATGGCAAAATCACTACCGTAGCTTTAGCACATCACGTACGTCAAATAGATTTTGGTGATGGCAAGAAGAGCGCAATGAGTGTCCCTTGGGGGGATGTTTCAACAGCTTTTCATACCACTGGTATTCCTAATATCGAGATTTTTGTACCAGCACCAACGTCCATGATTTTTGGTGCAAAAATGTTGAACTGCATACGTCCTATATTCAAACTTAAATCAGTACAAAACTTGATGAAATCAATTATTGAAAAATCTGTGGTAGGGCCTGATGAAGAATTACGCGCTAAATTGCCGACTTATGTGTGGGGCGAAGCAAGAAATGAAAAAGGTGTAATAAAAACAGCACGAATACAAACTCAAAATGCTTATAGCTTAACCGTAAATGGCGCTTTAACAGTCGTTCGTTATTTACTTGAGCATGATGTTAAGGGGGCAGCATATACTCCAGCAAAGTTAATGGGCTACAGCCTAGTGACTCAGATCGAAGGTTCAAGTGATATTGTAATTTCTTAGACGTACTCGGGATAGGATCTATCATATTTCTTAAATGTTTGTGATCCTTCTTAATTTAAACCAATTCCAAATATTTTATTTAGAATTGGTTTTTTTATTACTTTAGTTTTTAAATGATGAAAATTTTATATTAAATATAGCTATTTAAATTTATCTTATCTCGCTATGATTAAAATACTAAAAATATTTTAATCATCTTGAAAGCTATTTATTAGTTGAAAAATAATAAATGAGTATCAATGGTAGATCAAACAAAAAAGTACCTCGCTAGGAAGTACTTTAATTTGAATATGAATTACTTTTTGTTGTTTTCATTACCTAAAGACTTCAATGGTATTGGCATATTTAAAGCCAACTGAGCATCTTTGACCACATCTAAACGTAATACTTTACCAGCACCGAGCTCATCAAGTAGGTTAGTTATAGGACCGCCATTTCGAACAAGTTGTACATTTCTCGGAAATAGCTGTTGTCCAAAGGCAAGTGTATTAGATTCTACAGATGTACTATGCCATTGGCCATCAACTAAATTAAACATCGTTTTAGTTTCGATATGAGATTGTGGTTTGACACGCTTAATCTTTGGTAACGGTGCAATTAAACTCAAATCTGGTTTACCATCAGTATTCAAAATCTGAGCTTCAACATTTTTATTACCAATCGTCATATCAATTGCTGTCAGCCATTTAGGGAGTTGATATCCATACACACCACGCACACGGGCAATTTCTGTATCTACAGGCAATGCTAAAACATGACCATAGTATTTATGGTTACGCATTGAACTTAACAATTCTGTAGTGTGAAACTTATGCGCACCAGGTTGACGAACAACTACAGCGACTGATACTTCATCGTAAGGATCGACATCGCCTACAGCATAAGAAAAGAACGTAAGAGAAACTAAGCCATAGCCAGGGAAAGGTTGTAATGGCTCAAGTGGAGCAGGAAGTTTTGCTTTTAACTTGGATACTGGAGCAAGCATCAACAGTTGTACATTACTGGTACGATAATAAAAATTTGGTGACCAAACTTTACCAACACGAGTCTCTACCATTTTTTTAGGGATAGTACGGAAATAATCGATATTTCCAGCAGCGGGGTCTTTAGCAACTTCATCCAAGTCTGGATTCATGCGGAAACGATCGTAATAACCACCTTTAGGTACATTTACTTTATATGGTCCAAATTCAACTACGGTGGTTTTTTGATCACTATTCTCAACATTGCTAGAGGTAGTATTGGGTGTTGTAGCATGAGCAGATAAACTCAAGAATATACCAATTGATGCAGTAGCAGTTGAGCGACGGAATTTAATTTGATTGAACATAATGGTGTTCCTCCTATTAACATTAATTAAATGCTAAGATTAAAGTAAGGTTTAAGGTCAAGCTTTTTATGATTTTTAATTGTTTTTTTTTGTTTATTACAGTTATTAAAATAAAAAAACCAGATTTACATAATCTGGTTTTTGATGACGAGTGTAAAATGGATTAATGCATGGTTTTTAAGCGTTGTATTACAGCCTCCGCAATTTCTTTACTTGATTGAGGGTTTTGTCCAGTAATGATTCGATCATCAGCAATCACATAAGAGGTGAACGGAACCAAAGAACGCTTATATTTAGCACCGCGTTCGATTAATTGGTTCTGAAGTAGAAAAGGGACTTGAGATTTCATCCCTGATAGAGTCTCTTCAATATTTGCAAAACCAGTTACTGTTCTCCCCGCAATTAGTGATTGACCCTTATGATCCTGTAATGGTAATAATCCGCCCACTCCATGACACACCGCAGATACTACACCCCCTTGCTGATAAATTGTCTCACTGATCTTCTTTAGTTCTTGGTTATTAGGAAAATCCCACATCGTGCCGTGACCACCTGTGTAATACACTGCTTTATAATTAGATGGCACAATTGCTTTTGGTTCGAGCGTTGTTTTGAGATGTTGCATAAATTCAGGATTAGCTAAATGAATTTTTGCTGCGTTATCTAAATAGATTACTTTTAAACTGCGCTCATCGAGCGGAACACTGCCACCCCGAGGACTTACAAAATCCATTTCATAACCAGCAGCACGTGCAACATCATAAAAATGGGTAAGTTCAGTCAACCATAAGCCTGTCGTATCTTTACGATTGGGATAGGCGAAGTGATTTGTCATCACCACTAAAATTTTTCCATTCGATGCTAAATGCTTAATTGGTTCAGATGCATAAGCGAAAGTATTGGCTAAAATTAGTGTAATAAAGCCAATGATCCAGTTTTGAAGAGTCCAAGATTTAAACATGACAGGTTCCTCATAAATTACCTGTCTCCAATGCTATGTTTAAAGTTCGGTTTAAGGTCAATAGTTTTTATGATTTAGCGACAAATGGAATACTTAGGCTTGATCATTAACGTAATAAAGATTCAGCAAACGTTGCGCATTTTCCTCACAAGTTATTTCATCAGGTTTGTTATTAATTGCATTAATCATAGTACGCAGATTATTTTTACTCATTGCTAATTTTTGCTCTAAATCTTCAATATCTTTAATTTTGCTTTCCAGTAAGCCAATCAAAATATCGTGATTCCATGTTGTCACGTTAGATGGCAAAAATGATTTTATTTCTGCTAAAGAAAAACCAACTTGCTGAGCTTGTTGAATTAAATAAAGTTGTTTAAGGTCATTTTCGCTATATTCTCTATAGCCATTTGCTTTGCGTTTTGCCTTTGGAAGCAGCTTAATCTGCTCATAGTAGCGAATCGTCGGTGTGCTTAACCCACTTTGTTTTGATAGCTTGCTTATATTCATTTCACTTAATTTCACTTGACATTAAAGCCAACTTTAGACTTATAGTGTGTTAAAAGCAAGATCAATAAAAATGAAAAATAGAGGCTGCTATGACAAAACGGATATTACATATTGTCACTAATGTCGATAACTATGAGGGTATAAATTATCCTACAGGGTTATGGTTGGGAGAACTTACTCATGCTTACGATGAGTTTGAAAAAAATCATTATGTTCAAGATATTGTAAGTCCACTCGGTGGAAATTCACCAATTGAACCTAAATCATTAGGACGTTTTGTTGCCGATCAATCAGTATTAAAACGTAAAAATGATCCAAGCTTTATGAAATTACTTGAGAATACAAAGAAGCCCTCTGAAATCAATTAGCAAGATTACGATGTGATTTATTACACGGGTGGCCATGGGGGTAATGTGGGATTTTTTGGATAATCTAGAACTCCAAGAAATTACCAAAAATATTTATGAAAACGGTGGGGTAGTATCTAGTGTTTGCCATGGTTATTGCGGGTTATTAAATATTCGGCTTTCGAATGGCGAATATTTAATTAGAAATAAAAAATTGACTGGGTTTGAGCGGTGTGAAGAAGTCTTAGCAGGTGTGGCTAAAAAAGTTCCATATAATGCAGAACAACGGGCAAAAGAACATGGTGCATTTTATGAAAGAAAGTTCATTCCTTTTGCCCCAAATGTTGTTAAAGATCAAAATTTGATTACTGGTCAGAATCCATTTTCTGCACGTGTTACTGCTGGAGCAATTATCGAGTATTTACAAAAAATGTAGTTCTATATTTGAGTATAGTGCAATAGAGTTAAAGTGATAATGCCTGACGGATGAAAGCATGAATACTAATTTATATAAGAAGAAATGTATAAAATGACACGTGTTATTTATTTAACTTATGTTTGCCTGAATCTGAATCCATATTTTTATTTTAAAAAATATTAAAAAAACAATAATAAATGTCTTAAATTTGAAATAATAAAAAACTAAGTTCATGAACTTGCTCTGTAAAGTACTGTTTGAACCAAAATAATGGCTAAGAATTGGACACTGATAACTATTCATTTTTCAATTAGTGATTTTAGATAACTCAATAATATCGGTCTTAAATTAATTACTTAAATTTAACTTTATGAGATGGAACTAATCAACAAGAAATAATTATTGCAGCTAAAAGATTGATGAAAGGAGCATATTCATGGGGAAATTATAAAATAAAACTTAAGATATTGATTTTTATATCTAATTAAGCATTGATGGTTACTAAAAAAATATATACTGTAATAAGCATTCATGGTAAAAAATTTAAATTCTTGATTGAGCTGTAGATGTATGTCCCTCGTCGTTACTAAAAGAAATAAAAATATAGCCCAACTGATCCACGCTGTTTCACATTTAGCTGAAACAGAGGGGGATCATGTTTCTAGTATTTCAGGACTTTCTTTTCATAACAGAATAAGCCCAACGGAGAGCACTCATTGTGTCTACAATTTAGGTGTAGGTATTATCTTGCAAGGGCAAAAAGAAATTGTGATTGGAGATAAAGTCTATAAATGCTTTGAAGGACAAAGTATGTTGACGACGATTGATTTACCAGCAACATCACATGTTGTACAAGCCTCCTCGCATAAACCATTTTTAGCTGTTTTACTTTTACTCGATCTTCAGATGCTGAATGAGGTTGTAGCAAATATGCCAATCGAAGATGAACATTCATCTTCAGAGGATATTCATGATTCGTTTTCAGTAGATTGGGTAGATGATCCTCTTACAGATGCCGTATTGAGATTGGTTAAAGTCCTCGAAGAGCCTGCTATGATTCCTCATCTAGCACATTTAATTCAAAAAGAAATTATCGTTAGACTATTAAATAGTTCACAAGGTATTTATTTACGACAACTCGTCAAAACAGGATCTGTAAATCAAAAGATTCACCAAGTTGTGAGTTGGTTGAAAAATAACTATACACAACCGATTCGGATGGATGATTTGGCGGAACGGGCATTTATGAGCCCATCAACTTTCAGACAACATTTCCGCGAAATTACAGGAATGAGTCCATTACAATACCAAAAACAACTCCGTTTACAGGAAGCTCGTCATTTGATGTTAAATCAAAATTTGGATGCAGGACGTGCAGCGAGTTTAGTCGGTTATGAAAGTGCTTCTCAGTTTAGTAGAGAATATAGTCGTTTGTTTGGAGAGTCACCTCAACGTGATGTGCAGCGATTAAAGCAGAGTTCATAATTGAATTTTGCCGAATTAAATATAATAGGCAAATAACTCGTCATTTTAGGCAATGTTAAAGTTTTCTCATTTTTTATACTGCTTATAAATATTCAACTTATTATTTAAGGCAGTTGAGATGTCGCTAAGCAAGCTTACTTTATTTAAACCTTTTGAGTTAGTTCATGGGATTTCTTTACGTAATCGAATTGTCATGGCGCCTATGACGACGTGGTCTGGAAATGAAGATGCAACGGTTTCTGAGCAAGAACTCGAATATATAAGACATCGTGCTCAAGATATAGGACTTGTTATTACAGGTTGTACGCATGTTCAGGAAAATGGAATTGGTTTTACCAATGAATTTGCTGCGTATGACGATCATTTTATCCCAAGTTTAACCTCACTTGCACAAGCAGCTAAAAGTGGAGGAGCTCCCGCCATTTTGCAGATTTTCCATGCAGGGAATAAAGCTGTACCTAGTTTGATACCTCATGCTGATTTGGTAAGTGCAAGCGCTTTAGCTGCACCTGCTGGACCATTTAATGATGGTCAACTGAAAAGTCGTGCTTTAAGCCATAATGAAATTTTAGAGGTAATCCATGCCTTTGGTGAAACGACACGTCGAGCTATTGAAGCTGGATTTGATGGAGTTGAATTGCACGGAGCACATGGGTTTTTAATTCAAAATTTCTTTTCCCCACAATTTAATCAGCGTGACGATGAATGGGGTGGTTCCCTAGAAAAACGTATGCATTTTCCTCTAGAGATTGTTAGAGAAGTAAAACGTGTGATTAAGCAATGTGCCAAAAAACCTTTTGTTTTAGGCTATCGTATTTCTATTGAGGAATATGATGAAAAAGGCTTACGTATAGCTGATAGTTTACAGCTCATTGGTCGTTTAATAGATGCTGAAATTAGTTATCTTCATGTTTCATTAGTTGACTTACTTAACTCAAAACCTGTCGATACTATTGATGAACAACTTATTATTAAACAGGTAATTGATTATGTTGGTGATCAATTACCTATTATGGCTGCAGGTATGATTCTAATTCCTGATCAAGCTGAAAAGGCTTTGGGTTTGGGTCTCCCCCTAGTCGCTGTAGGTAAAGGGCTAATTATAAATCCAGAATGGGTACAGTTAGCCCAAAATGATCGTGCTGATGAAATTGAAACTCAATTGGATTTAGAAAAAATGCCTGAACTTGTGATTCCTGAAAAGTTACAGCAGGTGATCGAGGCAACAAAAGGCTGGTTTCCGATTAAGCAAATAGAGAAGTCTTAAACAGACTAGATTTTGAATTGACTGGTCAAGGAGACAAAAATGTACGATGAAACTACAAATGATGTCATTACTTCATTGGCAAAGAATGTCGATCGCCTCAGTCAAACTGATGGCGACCACCAAACAGCAATTTCTACATTATCCTTGCATCGACGTTCCAACCCAAGTGCGACACATTGTATTTATAACTTAGGTTTAGGTATTGTTCTACAAGGCGAAAAGCAAGTCATTATTGGGGAAGAAATTTTTACATATACATCAGGACAATCAATGCTGACAACGATTGATATTCCAGTTGTTAGTCATACTCGTTGTACTACTGGCCATAAACCTTTTTTGGGATTAATGCTTTCACTTGATGTAGCAATGATTAGGAAAATAGTTTCTCAACTGGGGCAATTGGATTTTAAGGAGAAAATACAACCCTCTTTCGGTGTTCAAGTTATTGACTATGCTCTAATCGAATCGATAAATCGTTTGGTAAATTTAATTGATGAGCCTGTTTTATTATCTCAGTTATCGCCTATTATTCAGCAAGAAATAATGATTCGTTTATTAACAGGGCCCAATGGTGTTTATCTACGTCAATTAATTAAAGTTGGCTCTATGAATAGCAAGATCGAAAAAGCAGTATCATGGTTGAAGCATAATTTTATTAAACAAATTCAAATGGATGATCTTGCGGATCTTGTTTTTATGAGTCCATCGACGTTTAGACAACATTTTCGGGAGATTACGGGTATGAGCCCATTACAGTACCAAAAGCAACTCCGTTTACAGGAAGCCCGTCATTTGATGTTAAATGGTGAGGTAGATGTAGGTCATGCAGCAAGTTTAGTAGGTTATGAAAGTGCCTCTCAATTTAGCCGTGAATACTCACGCTTGTTTGGTTCTTCACCCCAAAAAGATATCCAAAACCTACTCTTAGCTTGAACTAACAGAAAATTTTTTATATTCGCCCAACTTCTAAGAAAGAAGTGGGGTTTTATTTTTTTAAGATATTGAAAAATATATTTAATTTAAAAAAATTATATAAATAACAGAATAGGCAAATTATCCGTTGAATTAGGCAATTCAATCAGGTTTCGTCATCCTATACTGAATACATAGAAAGATAGGTAACCAACCTAAAGTAGATGGTAATTAAGCATAATTAACGAGTGAGGTACTCCATATGCAAACTGTAAAATATAAAAATCTAGCATGGGAATCAGCAGCTAATATCCTTTTTCCTAATGACTTTGACAAAAGTAAAAAATATCCAGCCATTGTCAGTGTTCATCCAATCGGAAGTTGTAAAGAACAAACTTCTGGCAATATTTATGGTAAAGCCCTAGCTGAGGCAGGTTTTGTAGTTCTAGTAATCGATGCATCGTTCCAAGGTGAAAGTGGCGGTGAACCACATTTTATAGAAAATCCATATCACCGTGTTGAAGATATCCGTTATGCCGTAGATTATTTGGTCACTCAAGATTTCGTTGATGAAAATCGTATTGGTGCTTTAGGTGTCTGTGGTGGTGGTGCTTATGTACTCAACACGGCAATGACAGAGAAACGTATTAAAGCAGTGACTTCAATCACTGGCGTGAACTTTGGCCGTATGACCCGTGAAGGTTATGGTGGAACAGGTGAGGCTTTGATTGAAGGGCTTGAGGCAATTGGATCACAACGTACTGCCGAAGCTCGTGGTGGAGAATTATTAGTGAATGATTTACTTCCTCCATCCGTAGAGGAGGGTAAAAAAGCTGGAATTACCGATATTGACCCATTAGAAGCGACTGACTACTACAAAACTGCTCGTGGTCAGCAGCCAAACGGTGCAACCAGTGCATTACTTTCTCGTATGAGTGTGGCTTTGGGTTGGGATGCATTTCACTTAGCTGAAGTCTTATTAACCCAACCGATTTTGGTTGTAATCGGTGACAAACCAGGAGCTTTTGGAGCTTACCGAGATGGTCATGAAATTGTATGTCGTGCAGCATCGAAACAAAAAGAGTTGTTGGTTTTAGAAAATACATCACATTACGAATTGTACGACCAACCAGAACCTGTTGCTAAAGCATTAGCGAAAGCAATCCCATTTTTTAAAGAATATCTTTAATTTTGAAATATAAAAAGTTCAATAGTGGAATATTAAAATGTCAAAAGAAATCAGTATTCAGAATCAAAATGGTCAAGGAATTATACTTGCAGCAGTAATTAATTTCCCTGAAGGGTTTGATGAAAGCAAAACTTATCCTGCGGTTGTGGTGAGCCATCCTGGCGGTGGTGTCAAAGAGCAAACGGCTGGTTTATATGCTCGTAAAATTGCTGAACATGGCTTTGTAACAATTGCTTATGATGCATCTTTTCAAGGTGCGAGTACAGGCTTACCACGTCAGTTAGAAAATCCTTATATCCGTACTGAAGACGTCAGTGCCGTGATTGATTATTTAACAACATTACCTTATGTCGACAATAACCGTATTGGTGCGATGGGGATTTGTGCAGGTGCCGGTTATACCGCAAATGCAGCAATCAATGATCGTCGTATCAAAGCTGTAGGTATGGTGAGTGCAGTCAACATTGGCCAAATGTTCCGTAACGGATGGGAGAACAATGTCAAAGACGCAGATGCAATTCCCTATATCCAAGCAGGTACAGATGCTCGAACTTCAGATGCGAGTGGTGCAGAGATTGTAACTATTCCGCTTGCTCCATTGAAAGAAGAAGATGCACCGAACGAAGAATTGCGTGAAGCTTGGGAGTATTACCATACTCCACGAGCAGAACATCCAAATGCACCGGGTTTTGCAACAGCACGTAGTTTAACCCAAATCATTACTTATGATGCATACAACAAAGCAGAAGCCTTCTTTACTCAACCTTTACTCGCAATTGCAGGGAGTAACGCGGGCAGTAAGTGGATGAGTGAAGATCTAATTAATCGTGCAGCGAGTACAGATAAACAGCTCTATGTCGTTGTAGGGGCAAACCATATGTCACTGTATGACAAATTGAATTTTGTTGATGAGGCAATTGGTCAACTTGTTCCATTCTTTACGACAAAACTTTAATTACTCTGCATTTAAAGTAATTCAATAGGTCACTTTAAAGTGGCCTGTTTTTTATTGAATGTTTAGAGTAACGCAAGGAAACGTGTTTGGTTTGTGATAAATACAACGCGCGGAAAGGGTGTTGAAATTGTGAAAGCAGCGGTTCAGCAAGGGGACTCTGTAATTGCTAGAGGTCAAAGTTAACGTCCCAGTGATCATATTGAACTTGATATTTGCGTTGAACAGCAGTAGATATTTGGATAAAACGTTTCAGGTGCATTGATATTTTACAGGATAAAACACATTTTCTGCTAAAAAAACGGCTTTAGCGATAATAAAAGAGTTTAAAAACTCATAACTTAATGTCTCAAAAAAACTAAAAGCAAAACCATCACTAGTTTTGCTTTTGGGAGAGTTAAATAAAATGATCTGCTTTAATAAAACTAATTTTAAGGAACAATTACAAAATCAGGATTTGCTATAGCAAAAACAGCTTCACGATCTGCAACTGGCGGATAAATCCATACCGTATTAATTTCTTGTTTAATTTTTTTCGCCTCATGGCGCACAAATTGAACTTTTCGATCCCATCCTTCAGTGTAAAGTGCTCCCCATGGGCCTAAGTCGACACAAGTCACATACTTTGGTTGGCTATACGCATGTAATGGCAAATCAACCAATTCTGCTGCAGCATTGTAACCCGCTACACGGCCTAGGCTCATGGCATGCTGACATGACATCACGTTAAAATTACCTATATTGTCGGTTGGAACTTTTACAGTATCACCCGTCACAAAAATATTTTTTGCCTCTGGTGCATGTAAATAAGCATCACCTAAAATACGACCTAAATTATCTTTTTCACCTACAATTTGAGAGGTCAGCGAGTTCGCTCGCATGCCCGCAGTCCAAATGACAGTTTCTGCTTCAATTCTTTCACCGTTAGAAAGTGTTACCCCAAAAGCATCAAGTGCAGTAACCCGTAGTCCAGCTTTACCTTCAATGCCAAGTTCGCTCAGCGCTTCTCGAATTACCGCCGCAGCTTCGTCACCCAATGTTGCACCAATTTCTGCTGATGAATCGACTAAAACCACACGAATATCAGTTTCACCTAAAATGCTACGTAGGCGCTCAGGCATTTCGGTCACTGTTTCAAGCCCAGTCAGTCCACCGCCTGCAACCACGACGGTATTACGTGCTGCATTTGCAGGTTTATTGGCTAAGCTTTTAAGATGTTGGTCAAGTTTTTCAGCATCTTCTAATGTACTTACGCTAAATCCAAATTCAGTCAGCCCCAGTATAGGTGGCATAAAAGTAGTACTTCCAGTTGCCAGAATAAAACGCTCATAGCTTAAAGTCTGTTTATCGCCGTGAGTTGTGGTAATTACAAGATTTTGGGCAGTAGTATCAATTTCATTTACCCAGCCAGCCACATATTTAACGTCTACTATACTTAATAACTCTGAAATATCAGGGTACATATTTTCAAGTACAGCTTCATAAAGTCGAGGACGAATATCCACATTTGGACTAGGGGAAACCATCATCACTTCAATGTTTTGTTGTTGAGAAGTCAAGTAAATTGCTCGTTGTGCGGCAAGTGCTGCCCATAACCCAGCAAAGCCAGAACCTGCAATAATAATACGCTTACTCATTTGATTATCCTTTTGATAGATTTTTCGGACATACAAATTCCTGCTCATCCCAAAATTTTGGGTGAGTGAATCCTTTCTCTGACTGTCCGAAAAATCTGAGAAGGCATTTAAAACGTTTAGAGAAGTTTTACCTTAGGAATGAAAGCCCTATAAGCTCATTAGTCGGGAGTATCCCGTGATATTTTACTTTTCCGCATTTTTGCTGTTCTTCCTTCTATGCGTTTATTAATCCAGCCATTTACATCACTAAAAAAAACGTCGGGTGCATAACGACCAAAACGGTCTGCAATATCACCAAGTGTGTGAGCACCTAAAGCATCTCGCATGGCTTTTTCAGCCTGTAACATAACTGCATGTACTGCACATACACCACTGGTTGCCCAATCGGGTGGGGCATTGTTAAAGACCGCACATTTACCACGAACTTCTTGGCACTCAAAAAGCGATTTTTCACCTTCGATTGCATTCACTATATCTAAAAAAGTAATTTCTTGAGCAGATCGAGCGAGTAAATATCCGCCGCGAATACCTTCTTGAGCAACAACAAGACCTGCCTTTTCAAGTTTAGGAAAAATCTTGGCCATAAAACTCGGAGAAACTCCTTGTAATTCAGCAAGATCCTTACTACTTAAAGGTTTATCTTCATTGTTCACAAGAAAAAGAAGACAGTGAATCGCATACTCGACGCTACTAGTAATATAAGCCATTTAATTTCATAATTGATCAATTACAAACACAGACTAATGTAGTCTGTGTTTTAAGTCAACAATAAAACTAAGACAAAGTTAGTCCTAGTTTTATGAAAAGAAAATATAGATTAAAATAATAAGGCTATATCACTGAATATAAATACATTTAAAAGAGAATTAAAGGACGTAAATAATTTAAAAATGATCGAAAAAATTATGAACGCCACCAATAATTTTCGACATTTGGCTCGTTTAAGTTCAATACTTCACCCATTTGAGGCGTACTAATCGCTAATTGGTTTTGATGAGCCAAAGCCACAATCCGTTCAAATGGATCATCCCAAGCATGAAGCGCCAAGTCAAAAGTCCCATTATGTACAGGCAACAAATGACGTCCTTTTAAATCGATATGTGCTTGTAACGTTTGCTCAGGTTGCATGTGAACATCTGGCCATTCTGGATCATAGGCCCCAGTTTCTAGCATGGTAAGATCGAAAGGACCATAACGATTTCCAATCTCTTTAAACCCATCGAAATAACCAGTATCACCACTAAAAAACACCCGTAAATCATTATCAATAATTACCCACGATGCCCAAAGCGTTGCATTGCTATCACTCATACCACGGCCTGAAAAATGATGGGCAGGGGTGGCGATTAGCTCAAGACCATCCACATGGATTGTTTCCCACCAGTCAAGTTGCTGGACCTTTTCTGCTGGCACCCCCCATTTAATCAGTGCGTCACCGACGCCAAGTGGTGTTAAGAAGTGTTCAACTTTGTCTTTGAGTTGGATTACTGCATGGTAGTCGAGATGGTCATAGTGGTTATGCGACAAAATCACACCTTTAATGGCAGGTAAGTCCGCAATACTAATTGGTGGTTGGTGAAAACGCTTAGGGCCAATCCACTGAAAAGGCGAGGCACGCTCAGAAAAAACAGGATCGGTTAACCAAAATTCATTACGCAATTTTAATAAAATTGTCGAATGCCCAAGACGAAATAGAGAACGGTCTGGGGCACTCATCAGTTGTTCTTTTGATAAACTTAACACAGGAATTTCTCGATTTGGCACCGTATTTTTGGGTTTGTTAAATAAAAATTTCCACATTAAGCCTAGCGTTTTTCCGAAAGAATGTGTGTGCAAATTCGGCTGTGTATTGCTAAATTTCCCATTGTGTTGCTGTGATGACATGAAGGGAGAAGGCAAGTCTGTTGCATTTGAAATTGTCATTTTATTTTCCTTGAGTGGAATAACTTATGTCTGTAAATAAGAACTTGAGATAAGTACTTATTTTGATTTACTTAAATGAGTATTTAATCACTCATTAATTAATTTAAAAATAAGAATGTTGCACATTCTTATTTTAGTCTTTATCTAGATTGAAACTGCATGCCAAAACGCTTCAAAACCGGACTTCCGATAAAGATCAGCTTGAGAAGTGTCTTGGGCAATAAAGTTGAGTGTGACTTCAGCAAGTGCACCCAAAATCGAACCGATAAACAAAGGTGGATAATCTCTTAATTTGCCATTATCAATATGTTCTTGAATAGTCTTCGTAAAATCACAAAAAGTTTGCATACCAATGTGTTTACTCTGTTCTGTAATTTGTTCTGAAGTCGACAACTGCGCCATCACTTTACGTTTGAGTGGGGCATCTAAACTCCAGTCCAGATAGCTTTGCCATATATAAAACATTTGGGTTTGTAGGCCTGAGTTGTTCGGATAATTCAGCATTATGACCTGACGCAGCTCGGCCTTTAGCGAAAGGTATAATTGGTTGAGTAATTCCTCTTTATTACTGAAATAAGTAAATAAAGTACCTTCTGCCACACCAGCAACTTTGGCTATTTTTGAAGTAGATGCACGCTCTCCAAGTTCTGCCAATGTTTCAATAGCAGCATTTAAAATCGCATTACGTTTATCTTCACTACGAGGACGGGCCATAGACAAATATATTAATTGAGTGATTACTCAATCATACATAAAAATAGATAAAGCGCAAGATATATATTTTAAAAGGGATGGGCTTTTTCAAGATCATAAGCTATAGCATCACATATACGGATCCACTCAGCAAAGTTAGAACTATAACGAGTATTCATAATTATAGTTTCCGCAACCGATAAGACACGAGAAATTATTGATCAGTGTAGGGGAACAGATGGTCAGTTAATGCTTCTATTGAATAAAGCTATTTTTAAGTCGTTGATCTATATCTTAAAATTTAAATCACGGGTAACTTTTCTGAGATATGTTTAATCCTGAATATCTGCTGTTACAGCATGTGTAAATCGCTAGATTCTCTCATTAGATTGTTTCAATATAGATCCAGACACTCAAATTTACAGGACAATCATCATGATATTGAGATATCGTATATTTTTAAAATATCTTGCTATTTTAGGTTTTATGGCAAGTTCTGCTGTAACTAGAGTAGCTTTCGGAAGTTCCGAGAAGGCATGGAACAAGCATGATCAGGAAATAAAAGCGGCTTGTATAAAAGCCAGTCAACTTAAAAGTGCCAAAACAGTGAGTAATATCATGCTTTTTGATGATCGTGTTGGATATTCGGCACTCTTGATTCAAGGAAAATATCCGCAAGCACATATGAAAAACAAAACAGGACAAGAACTGTGTTTATGGAATAAGACATCGAAGAAAGCTTATTTAACTGAAGCAAGCATGAAAGTACATTGAAGTCATAACTATACAAAGTCGAGTAGCGATCTGATTTCTGCATATCTTAAATTATGTTGCTTAAAATAGTCAGCAACGTGAATAAAATTATCTAGATTCACGTTGCTGAGCTGTGGCAACAATATCGACAGATGACACATAAGTTGTCATTTCTGATTAAATAATATCAATGAGTTATAGAATTTAGTGACAATCAATGACATTAGTTAGTGACACATAAGCTGTCATTTATTTTATTTTGTTATTCAATATCTTAAAGTAAATATTTCAGAAAAATAAAAAGATATAATAATGAAAGAAGACTTTTTTACTTAAACCAGATTGAGATGTTTTTAGAGCATGTGCTGTTTGTGATAAATTGAGATTATGTTGAGCGAGTTCTCTAATAATTCTAAGTTGTTGAAAGTTCATAATTTGGATATAGAATATAAAAATAAGAGCAAATATATAAATAAATGCTCTTTTAGATGATCAATGATTAACGCATTGTGACGAATTCTTCAGCAGAAGTCGGATGAATTGCTAAAGTGTTATCGAAGTCTTTTTTAGTTGCTCCCATTTTTAAAGCAACAGCAAAGCCTTGCAGAATTTCATCCATACCGTATCCAATACCATGAATTCCGACCACTTTCTCATCAGTTCCTACACAAATTAATTTCATTTTTGTGAGTTGTCGATGTTCTGTTATCGCTGTATACATGGATGTAAAGGAAGAACTATAAATTTTGATGGCATCTTTACCAAATTTTTCTATCGCTTGATCTTCGGTTAATCCAACTGTTCCAATAGGTGGGTGACTAAACACCACAGTCGGAATATTTTCATAATCTAAATGTTCATTTGGCTTATTGTTAAATAAACGTTCAGACAGTCTTCGACCCGCTGCCACAGCAACTGGAGTTAACTCGACTTTACCTGTAATATCACCCACTGCATAAATGCCAGACTGTGTTGTATTTTGATATGCATCAACATGAATAAAGTGATTCTCGTTCAATTGAACTTGAGTCTTATTAAGATTGATCGCTTCAGTTGCAGGTTTTCTACCAATTGCCCAAATCAAGCAATCTACGGTATGTTCTATACCATCTTCTAGGTGTAATACAAGTGAGTTGTCTTCAACTTTAGTCACTTTGTTAATCTGACTATGAGTATGCACGTTAATATTTTCACTGCGCATATTCTCTAATAGTGTTTTACCAAGGAAATGATCTAATCCACGCAAAGGCTGATGTTTACGAATAAATAATTGTACATCCGAACCCAATGCATAAAGAACACCTGCCAACTCCACAGCAATATAGCCAGAACCAACAATAGCAGTCCGCTTCGGTAAGTGCTCTAATTCGAAGAAACCATTGGAATCAATACCATATTCAGCACCGTCAATTTCAGGTTTGAATGCTTGAGTCCCCGTAGCAATTAAAATATGGTCAGCTGTGTACGTTTCACCATTTACTTCAATTGTTTGAGCATCTAAAAATTTTGCAAAACCTCGAATGACATCAACATTATTTTTAGCTAGTCCTGTGTCATACGATGTATGTATTCGGCTGATATAGGCTTGTCTGTTTTCAACTAATTTCTTCCAGTTAAAGGATTTCAATTCTGTATTAAAGCCATAGTCAGGACCATATTTATGAATCGCATCGGCAATTTGAGCTGAATACCACATCACTTTTTTAGGAACACAACCTACGTTGACACAGGTTCCACCAATATCACCCATTTCTATCAGTGCACATTTCTTACCATACATGGCAGCACGATTGACTGATGCAATACCGCCACTGCCTCCGCCAATCGCAATATAATCATAGTGTTTAGACATAAATGAAATTCCTGTTTTTTAGATTTAAAAAGTTAAAGACTTAAGCATTCATTTGAATGACAAATCTAAACTTAACATCTCCTGCTCTTAAACGTTGTAAAGCATCATTAACACCTACTAACGGTACAGTTTCTATTTCAGGAAGAATATTTGCTAATAGACTAAAATCGAGCGTTTTTTCTGAATCGTGAGGTGTTCCTGTTAAAGAGCCTTGAATAATATTCTCTCCAACGACTAATTTCCCAGAAGATAGTGAAAGAGGATCTTTTCCTGCACCTAATAGAATGAGTTTTCCTTTAGGTTCTAATCCAGCCATTAAAGGAGATACAACAACTGACGCATTACCAACGGTTGTTAAAATGAGCTTAGCACCTCCTAGTTTCTGTAATTCGGCGATAGTATCTTGGGTATTGGTATCAATATAAATATGTGCACCAAGTTTTTTGACATCATCTGAGATGTCATCACCACGTCCGATTGCAACAACTCTAAATCCCATTTTATGGGCATATTGCAGTGCCAAATGACCTAGACCACCGATACCTTGAATTGCAACTAAATCGCCAGCTTGAGCACCAGATTTTTTTAAAGCATTGAATGTTGCCAGACCAGCACAGAGTAGGGGGGCAGCATCAACAGAATCTAGACCTTCAGGAATTGCAACTAATCCTGTTGCTTTTGCAAGCATTAACTCTGCATAACCACCATCTTGATTGCTACCAATATACGTTTGATTTGTACAGTGGACAAAAGCACCTTGACGGCATTGATCACATTCATTGCAATGTCCACCTAATCGGCCAACACCGACACGCTGTCCCATTTTCCAAATCGTTGGTACATTTTCGCCTAATGCAATAATGCGTCCAATAACTTCATGACCAGGTACACGCAATAATTGATTTTCACCTGAAATATCAGATAGATCTGCGCCACACATACCACAAGCTTCAACTTTAATAAGAACTTGATCTTTTAATGGCATAGATATTTCTTTCTTTACCAGCTCTAGCTGTCCAGTTTCAGAAACTTGTAAGGCTTTATACATATTTAATGTGCTCAGAATATAAGTGATATCTAAAATAGACTTGAGCCATTTTGTAAACAAAGCATATTTTCTTTTTAGATTAGAAAGAAAATGTTTCGATGAAAAAGCAAGGCATTGACTAATGCGAAAGCGCAAAATGCTGTAGCAACAACAGTGTTGTGTAGGCTACAGTCTTAGATATCTTACTTAACTTATGTTCACCTGAGTTCTAGTTCATAATAAATTATTAAAATTTATCTTTTAGTTTCAATTGTTTATTTGGATAAATTAATTTACTTAAAAGAAGATGGTTCATGAACCTAAAATTTTTATTAAAAATAAGCTTAAAACCATAAGTTCTTTCATTCGATTGAGGCCTACTCTCGTTTATTGAGGAAAAAGCATCAAAAGATGCCTTTTTCTCTTTTCCCTGAATTTATTCTGCAATTTTTAAGACAACTTTACCTTTTGCTCGTCCAGTATTCACATATTGGAAAGCATCTTTAATCTCTGTAAATGTATATGTCTTATCAACGATTGGATTTATTTTCCCAAACTCTACTAATTTTGAAATTTCAGATAGCTGCTGACCATTCGGCTGCATAAACAAAAATGAGTAAGTAATTCCTCTCTTTTTGGCTTTATTCCGGATTGACCAACTTAAAAGAGGAATAATACATTTTAATAACCAATTTGCATGAATTGCTTCTACGAAATCACGATCAGGTGGACCAGAGATACTGATAATTCGACCACCACGTTTAAGAACATTTAGAGATTTCTCTAAAATTTTTCCACCTTGTGTATCTAAGACTACGTCATAGTCTTTAAGCACTTGTTCAAAATCAGTTGTTTTGTAATCAATGATAATATCTGCTCCTAATGCTTTGACCCATTGTGCATTTTTACCACTCGTCGTTGTTGCAACACTTGCACCTAAGTGTTTCGCAAGCTGAATAGCAATTGAGCCAACACCGCCTGAACCAGCATGAATCAATACTTTTTGTCCTGCTCGAACTTTCGCAATTTCGACCAAAGCCTGCCATGCAGTCAAAGAAACAAGGGGAAGAGAAGCCGCGAGTTCCATAGAAATATTTTTAGGTTTTAGCGCAAGTGACGATTGATGTACGACCGTATATTCGGAAAAAGCACCATTCAGATCTGTCTTGGCATACACTTCATCACCGACTTTGAACTGAGTAACATTTGCTCCAACTTCAACCACCGTACCTGCAAAATCATTGCCTAAAATAAAAGGAAATTGAACGGGCAGAATTGCCTTAAATTCACCTTCTAAAACTCTTAAGTCAAGTGGGTTAATACTTGCGGCATGAACTTTAATGCGTACATCATTTTCTGTTAGAACTGGTTTGGATTGTTCATCCAGTTGTACATCATTGATATTGCCGTAGCGGTTAATGTAGGCTGCTTTCATATTAGGACCTCTGTTTTTTGAATTTTGTTTTAACGTTTTATAAGCATCATTAAACTTTCAAGCTGCGTTGAATTAATGTGTCAAAGATCTTTACTGGGGCAAATTTTCGTAAATTTTTCAAATGTTTTGCTGCCTTGCCTGAAGTATAGCGGGGTAATATGTTTTGACTGTTGATAACCGTTAAAATGGTCTTAGCAACAACACTCGGATCATCTGACTTATAAATTGATTTTATCATTTGTTGATGTAACTTCTCACGAATGTGGTCATACGCTGAGACTTTTGCATCTGCTTCAAGTAAGTTTATTCCTAATGAGGTTTTGGTGTAAGCAGGTTCAATAAGAGAAACACGAATGCCTTGAGACCTTAACTCATGATCTAAAGACTCTGAATAACCCTCAAGTGCATGTTTTGAAGCAGAATAAAGCGCACCAAACGGTGTTGGTAAAAGCCCTAAAATTGAACTGATATTGAGAATAAGTCCAGATTTCTGTTCACGCATCACAGGAAGTACTGCACGGGTCATTCGGACAGCACCAAAAAAATTGGTATCAAAAATAGCTTGAGCTTGTTGCATCGAACTTTCTTCAGCGCCAGCTGGTGCAATGGCAAATCCTGCATTATTGATCAAAACATCAATTCGACCTTCATTCTGAATTACTTTTTCTATTGCATGATTCACCGAATCATCATTATTTACATCTAGCTCAATCAGATGGAATTTATATTTCGATGCACTATTTGCACGTCGACTCGTACCATAAACAATAAATCCTGCCTCATGTAAAAGCTCTGCTGTTGCTAAACCAATACCAGAAGATGCACCTGTAATTAGAACTACTTTACTCGTCATACCAAATTTCTCACTTGTAATATATTGGTGATTGGATAACCAATTTCACCTTGATGTTTTGATCATAATCTAAAATTAAAATAGTTACTACTAAAAAGATAGTGACAGTGTAATTTTTGGGGAGTATATTAAGTACTAAATAAGTACTGACTGTAAATATATGCCGTTAATCTCAATAGATTGCTCATAAAAAACAGTTAAATGAATAGAATGTGAGGAACAAAACAAATGAAATTTCTATTAAATACAATTGCGATAGGATTAACGGTGGTCTCTATCTTTAGTTCCCCATTAACTCAGGCAGAGACGGTGGCATCTATTTCTTTTCGTGACCCCGTGACTCAGGCAAATAAAGTGTCATCTAACCTCGTTGTCAATCAGCAAGCTGCTCAGAACCCTCAGCAAGATACAAATTGGAAGAATGTACCGACCCAAATTATTAATGCAGGCGGAGTTAACTTCGCTTACCGAGAATATGGTCAACAAAATGGTGGAACGCCTATAATTTTTCTCAATCATTTAGCTGCTGTCTTAGACAATTGGGATCCAAGAATCATTGATGGAATTGCCGCGAAACATCACGTGGTGGTTTTTGATAATCGTGGTGTTGGTGCTTCTACGGGTGAACCCGCAAAGTCAATTGAACAAATGGCAGATGATGCTATTACTTTTATTCAAGCGAAAGGATTCAAAAAAGTCGATTTATTTGGTTTTTCAATGGGCGGCATGATTTCGCAAGAGATTGTTTTAAAACAGCCGCAATTGATCCGAAAAATGATCCTATCGGGAACTGGCCCCGCTGGTGGAACAGGAATCAGTACAGTCGGGCGAGTTTCTAATTGGGATTTAGTTCGTGGTATGGCGACTCGCCAAGACCCTAAAGTCTATTTATTTTTTACTCGGACAGAAAATGGTAAAGCTGCTGCAAAAGCATTTGTGCAACGTATAAATGAACGTACTGAAAATCGTGATAAAGAAATAATGCTTTCTGCCTATCGTGCCCAGCTTAAAGTCTTAAAAAAATGGGGAAGTAAAAAACCTGCTGACCTTTCAGTTATTCAACAACCCGTCTTAGTGGCGAATGGTGATCATGATCGGATGGTTCCAACGGTGAATACCTATGACTTGGCAAAACGCCTTCCAAATAGCTCGCTCATCATTTATCCAGATGCAGGACATGGTGGAATCTTTCAGTTTCATCAAGATTTCGTCAAGCAATCGCTCACTTTCTTAGCGAAATAGATTCCAACTTAACCATGTATAAAAAAGGATAAAGACGATGACTACGATTACACACCAAACAGCCGAGACTCAATTCATTGAAGTCGATGGAGCAACTTTTGCATATCGTCGCTGGGGGAATCCAGATACTCAACAACCACCTTTATTTTTTCTGCAACATTTCCGTGGTGGTTTGGACAATTGGGATCCGTTAATTACTGATGGGTTAGCAGCAGGGCGAGAAATCATTTTATTCAATGGTCGTGGTGTTGCTTCATCCACTGGTCAGCCACGTAACCGCATTGAGGATATGGCTGATGATGCTGCCGCAGTGATTCGTGCATTGAATTTAAATCAAGTCGATCTACTCGGTTTTTCACTAGGAGGATTTCAGGCACAGGATTTGGTACGTCGTCACCCTGCACTGGTTAGAAAATTAATGCTTTTGGGTACAGGCCCAAGAGGAGGAAAACCACGTGGTGATGATCCAGATGTACCAGCGTTGGTCTTGAAGCATGCAACCAGTGCTGTACCTTCTGAAGAAGACTTTCTATTTTTATTTTTTGGTCGATCGCCAAAAGCAATTCAAGCAGGTCGTGATTTTTGGCAACGTCGCCATCTGCGTAAAGATCAGGATCCCGCAAGTTCAGTCGATGTGATGCAGGCTCAGATTGAAGCCAATATGCACTTTTTACCGAAGCTTGATGAACAAGATCCATTTGCGCATTTGCGTGAGATTAAACAGCCGACTTTTATTCTGAATGGTGTGGATGATGTAATGATTCCGACGATTAATGCCTATCAGATGGCACTAAATATTCCAAATGCACAGCTATTCATTTACCCAGATGCTGGGCATGGCGCACAGTTTCAGTATCCAGAACGATTCGTTAAGCATGCCATACAGTTTTTAGATGAGTAATCGATCAGAATTTCCTTAGAGTTTTTATATATTGATGAACTGAGAAATAAAGTGATGAAATTTAAATTATTACTGTGGATGTTGACTAAGCTATTACAACGAGCTGTGAAAACCAATCCAAGATGTGCTGCATACGTGAAAGATAAAAATGTCACATTCCAAATCCAAACGACAAGTGGTGAAGGGCGTTATTTTGAAGTCAAAAATGGCAAGATAAAGTCTTATGCTGGACAAACTAAATCTCCAAGTTTTACTTTTACCTTTAAAACAGGTAGTAAGGGTTTTACAGTGTTGTCAGCTAAAGATAGTGTGAATACATTTTTAACAGCGCTTAGAACACAGGATCTTGTGATTACTGGAAACTTTGTAGATGTGATGTGGTTTCAAAGTCTAGTGGACTTTATTCAACCTCATTCTAAATTATCTTCAACTGTGTGAGCGAAGCTATGACTCATTTGCCATTAAAAACGAATCTCCTAAATCAGCCTTTAACTTTACCGAATGGTGTGGTGATTCCAAATCGTTTGGCTAAAGCAGCAACCAGTGAAACCTTAGCCACCTATTCCAATAATCCAACTGAAAAGCATATACGTTTATATCAACGCTGGGCGTCTTCAGGGATTGGCATGATTATCACGGGTAATATTATGATTGATCGACGTGCCTTAGGTGAACCAGGGAACGTTGTGATTGAAGATGAGCGTGATTTCGAAATTTTGAAGAAGTGGGCGAAAACTGTTACAGAGCAAGGTTCACAATTGTGGGCACAATTGAATCATCCGGGGAAACAATCACCAAAAGGATTAAATGCTCGTAATATTTCTGCATCAGCAGTGCCATTTGGTACTGAAATGCAGTCTTTATTTGCTACCCCAGATGAAGCAACTCATGACGAGATCATAGAGATCATTCAACGCTTTGGTCGTAGTGCTGTGATATGCAAAAATGCTGGATTTAGTGGTGTTGAAATCCATGCTGCACATGGCTATTTGATTAATCAGTTTTTATCTCCATTACACAATTTAAGAACTGACGAGTGGGGTGGTACACCTGAAAAACGTCGTAAGTTTCTAATGGACGTTTATACAGAAATACGAAAACAGGTCGGTGCAGATTTTCCTATAGCCATAAAACTTAATTCAGCTGATTTCCAAAAGGGTGGATTTACTGAAGAGGATTCTTTAGAGGTTATTAAGGCATTAGCAGCCGCAGGGATTGATCTGATTGAAATTTCAGGTGGCACCTATGAGTCTGGTGTAGCTAAAGCACCACAAAAATCTTCAACGATTATACGTGAAGCATTTTTTATTGATTTTGCAGAAAAGGTTAGAGCACATGTAAAAACTCCCTTGATGGTGACAGGAGGTTTTAGAAGTGCGGAGGGGATGAGTCAAGCGTTAGAATCTAATGCATTTGATGTTGTTGGAATTGCAAGACTCATGGCGATAGACCCTGATGCTCCCAAATATTTGTTAGCAGGAACCAATAGCAAACAAGCGGTTCAACCGATTAAGACTGGCATTAAAAAAATCGATAGTCTTGGGATTATGGAAGTGCTGTGGTATACCCAACAACTTAGCCGTATTGCTCAAGGTAAAGCACCAAAACCTAAAGAAAGCGGTTTATGGGCATTTATTAAATCTGTTTTACGTAGTGGTTGGGGAACGTATGCGACACAACGGACCCGGATAAAATCATAAACCACTCGTTGAACCTATAAAAAAGCACCCAGAAAGGGTGCTTGTTAGCATTATTCACCTTGTTGGCGAATAAGTCGTGTACCAATTTCCGCACCAGTTACCTGATCAATTACGATTGGTTCAATTTCAGTACCATTTTCAGCATCAAGAAACTTAACCATTTCTTCAGGATGCTCATAAGGTTTGTGTTTACGTCCCCATGCTCCAATTACAAATAGGACTGGTAGAAAATCTTGGCCTGCTTGAGTGAGTACATATTCTTCACGTGGAGGATGTTCTGAATATTGTCTTTTTTCAAGCAATCCTTCATCAACCAAAACGGATAAGCGTTTAGTTAGCATTGTAGGCGCAATACCTAAGCTTTTACGAAATTGATCAAATCGAGTAAAACCAGCATGTGCATCACGCAAAATTAACATGCTCCAAGCATCGCCAAGAACTGAAAGACTTCTTGCGATTGGACAGACTTCAAGATTGGTATTTTTACTCATAAGAATTAATAAATTTGAAAGTTACTACTAAAACAATAGTAACATACTCTGACTTATTCAACTATGCTTTACTTTTTAAAGAAAAGTTATTCATCAATAACTTCTGTTTTTGCTTTATAAGTTCTCATAAATTTTATTATGTAAAACTTGATATAAAAAGGAATAAAACCCACCATATCAGTATTAATGAACTAAATTGCAAGTGTTATCTATATAACAATCAAAAATTTACACTATATTCATAGTGGTGAGATAAATAATTATTAAAAGATAAAAACTAAATTATAGAGCTTTAGGAAAACACAATTCAAAGCATATACCTTCGGAGCTATTGAATGCATGATATGTTCCCTGATGAAGAGTCATGATTGAAGCTACAATAGATAGACCTAATCCACCAGTTCTATGATAAGTATTTCTACTGGTATTACACTGATAAAATCTTTCAAAAAGATGATCCAAATACTCAGAGGGAATTTCTAATTGACTAGTGGTAACTGATAATACGAGCATAATGGTGTTGTTGATTAGTTTTTTATTGCTGTTGATATAAATAGTTTTGTGGTTGCCTCCATGAATCAGTGCATTTGAAATAAGATTATAAAGTGCTTGTTGCACTAGTTCTAGATCAGCCCACAACTCAGATGCCTCTAGCCTGAAAACAAATTTACATGATTGTTCTTCTGCTTGATATTGCAAAATATTGCAAACATTTTCTAGTAATGATTGAACTTGAATCTGTTGCTTGTGTATGAGAACGTTATGAGTATCTGCGCGGGCTAAAAATAACATACTATCAACCATTCTTTTTAAACGTTGATAGTCTTCTAAGTTTGAAATCAAGAGTTCTTGATACTGTGCGGGACTGCGTTCACTCATAATTAAAATTTCGGTTTGACCGATTAAATTGTTCAATGGGGTTCTAAATTCATGTGCAATGTCTTCAGAGAAACGATTTATTTGTTCATACCCCATTTCAATTCGCTCGAGCATGGCATTGATATCTGATGCAAGCTGTTCAATTTCTTGTGGAGGACTTGTCACATTTAATCTTTGCTCAAGTTTGTGAATATTAATCGCATGAGTCTGCTTTCGTAGAGATGTTAAAGAGTTTAATCCCACACGACTTGCAATCGCACAGAGAATAAATATAGCTAACAGACCTGTAAAAACATAAATGAAAAGTTTTTTTTGAAATGGCGAAAGAATCGCTAGCCTTTCAGACCACTGTTTTCCAGCAATTAAAACATAAGGTTGTTGATTGATTTTGATGGTTTTCCAAGCAATACGGGTTGGGTAGGCATGAGCAGATAAATCACGAAATTGAATTTGGGGTTCATGAGTGAATTGAGGCAGCGGAATAGAAAGCGGATTGATATTAATGAGAATATGATCGCCCCGAATCAATAGAAACAAATTATCCTTATTTCCCAACATATTTTGATACAGCTTCGGGCGAGCGATAATCTGTTCGATATTGCTACTATCTTGAAGCAAAATTTCCAAGCGCTCAATTCGCTCAACCAAAGCCCGATCTTGTTGGGTAATTAAAATCTGGTTGATGCCTAGATAGGTCATAAATGCTACAGTACACAAGACTATTGCAGCGCAACTTGTGACCAATAGCGTTAATCGTAGTTCTAGCGAGGGAATTGGTTTCAACATTATTTTTCTACCGAAACTCTATAACCGAGACCACGAACAGTATGAATTAATTTTATTTCATGCCCTTCATCAATTTTACTGCGTAAGCGCCGCACCGCTACATCTATAAAGTTCGTATCGGTATCAAAATTAATATGCCAAACTTCAGAAGCTATTTGCCTGCGCGTAATAATTTCATTTTGATGAAGGAGTAGAAAGCGCAAAAGATTAAATTCTTTTTTGCTAAGTTCTATCAGCTGATCATTACGCCAAACTTTGTGATGAATCGGGTCCATTCTTAAGTTACCAATCTCTAACTCATTTTCCTGCAAATACAGTTGCCGCCTAAGCAAACTTTTAATTCGAGCCAGTAATTCAATATAAGAAAAAGGTTTGGCTAAGTAGTCATCAGCACCCAATTCTAGACCTTTAACCCTATCGATAATCTGGTCTTTTGCAGTTAAAAAAATCACGGGAATATTGGAAAATTGTCGCAATATTTTCAATACCGCCCAGCCATCGATATCGGGCAGCATTACATCTAATATGACCAAACTATATGAATGCATTTTTAATTTTTCCAAGCCTTCTAGTCCTGAATGAACACATTCAGCTGCATAGCCAGATTCACTTAAACCCTTAACCAGATATGAGGCGATCTTCACTTCATCTTCGATAATAAGAATACACATTTTATTCAGACTCATTTTGAAGATGACAACTTTGTAATGTAATTGTCATGCTTCAAATCATTCAGGTTGTATAAGATTTTTTAAAAATTAATTCAGGGCAATCATGATGAACAAACTCAAAGGGCTTATTGCAACAGTAATGCTGATGAGTAGCAGTACTTTTGCACAAACGATTCAATTGAATCAAGTTTACTCACTTGATTTTAAAGCAGCACAAACTCTTGTTGATGCTGCGATGACTGCGTGTCAAAAAATACAACATAACATTGCTGTAGTGGTGGTTGATCAAGGCGGAAATACCTTGCTCGCGAGCAGGAATGAAAATGTCGGACCACATAATTTGGGGGCTGCCGAGAAAAAGGCTTTTACCGCTTTATCGACTAAAACAACTACCTTGTTATTGAGCCAAAATGCTCATGAAAACAAGGATACAAAAAATTTAACGACCTTATCAAATTTACTGTTGTTAGGCGGCGGTTTCCCTGTGCGCTATGAAAACAAAGTGGTCGGTGCCATCGGCGTTGCGGGAGCAGGGGGCGCAAAAAATGACCATTACTGCGCTGAAACAGCTGTTCAGTCTATTTTCAATCCTTAAGGAATCCATCATGTTTAAAAAATTATTGCCACTCTCAACGCTATTATTGACCTCAATGACTTTTGCACAAACTAACCCCTTAAGTGTGCATGTGTTGAATCTGGAAAATGGGCTGCCTTCGGCTCAAGTCGAGGTGGTACTCGAAAAAAGTACTGGGAATAAATGGGTAAAGTTAAATCAGCAATATACGGGTTCCAATGGCCGTATTACTGCACTTTTTCCTGAAAATCAGAAGTTCGAAGCAGGCACTTATAAAGTCACATTTAAAACAGAAAACTGGTTTAAAAAGAACAATCAAAATACTTTCTTTCCTGAAATCCCTGTCATTTTTAAAGTGGATGGAAGTGTCAGCCATTATCATATTCCTCTACTTTTAAGCCCTTATGGATATTCGACTTATAGAGGCAACTAAGATTTAAAAGGGCTAGTCTAACTAGCCCTTTTATTTGTGTTTAGTCCTTAAATTAGAGAAAAATCACAAAAAATTCATGATTGTATTGTTATGATTTTAGTCAGATTAGAGTTGATAAAGCTTATTGACGCTTCATGATGATTAAAAACGAGAATGGTATGAATCAATTTTCTGAAGAAGACATATCCAGAATTATCGAAATGGCTTGGGAAGATCGAACTCCTTTTGAAGCTATTCAACGTGAGTATGGTTTAAATGAAGCAACTGTGATTCGTTTCATGCGAAAAAACTTGAAAGCATCTAGTTTTAAAATGTGGCGTGAACGCGTGACCGGCCGAAAAACCAAGCATCTGCAGCTGCGTTCACCCGATGTGATACGGGCCTATTGTTCACGGCAATACAAGCGTTTCTAAGTATTTGATTTTGACTACCGTCTTGACTCACGTTAACATCGTTCAGAACGATATCGTACTTCCTCCCAGCAGCGGTACCATTTCTTGAGCCAAGTAAAAGGGCGTATGGCGGTAAAATCAGGGCAATTTTTGAGGATGATGGGCTAGATAAGTGGCTTACTCAACAACTTCGGCCATCAGGATCACATCGCGGGTACGGTCCAGTGCTTTAAGCGTAGCAAGCTGATAACGCATAGCCATTCCAGACCCGATGAAAGAGAGAGCAGTGTAAATCTAGACAGTTCAATTTTTGTGAAAATACAGATTCCCAAAAAGCTATCTTGTCAGATACGGATCAACGATTGTACAGAAACCATCATGATTAGAATAAAGCCCTATTTATCTATAAAAATTTCAAGCCATGTGATGAATGGAGCACCTAAAGTTAAAAAATTATATTTTCTGAAGCATACATTAATAAATTTCGATATCTAATATTCACGCTTTGTTCACATCTACTTGGTTTATCTTAATGATGAAATCAAAAATAAGGCTTAAAAATGAATACTCTATTCAAGTCATTTTTTACAGCTGCGACGCTGGCTATAATCAGTTTGTCTATGACTGCTCAAGCAGAAACTGTTACACCTCAGGCTGTAGATGAAGTTGATATTCAACAATACGCTGGAAAATGGTATGAAATTTCTCATTTACCGATGTATTTTCAGCGTAAATGTATAGCTAATATCAACGCAGAATATAGTGTTAATGAGGATCAGACAGTGAATGTATTGAATAGTTGTCGAACTGCCAATGGTGAGATGATAAGTTCTGAAGGAGTTGCATATCCGCAAAATAGGGGGAATAGCAAATTAAAGGTCAGCTTTTTGCCTAAAGGTTTAAGATGGATACCCTTTACTAAAGGTCATTACTGGGTATTACGAGTAGACCCGGAATATAAAGTGGCACTGGTGGGTGGCCCAAGTAATAAATACCTATGGATTTTGTCACGTGAACCGCAACTAGATGAAGCAACTTATCAGTCATATATAAACACTGCGAAAGATTATGGCTATGACGTGACAAAACTTATCAAATTGCCTCATTAATCTGCTAACCTTTTGCCGAACTGATAAATCTCTCAACAGTTCGGTTTTTTTATTTACTTCACATAAAATTCATACCTGACTGATTACACTCATCAAATAGAATAAATACAATCGCTCGAAAGTAGGATGAGTCCATGTTGAAAACTCTGATGCGATGGATAGACAGTTGGTCCACACCCACAGCGCCCGAAACACTGACGGCTGAAAACAGCAAGATTCAGTGGCAGCGGATTTTACCCTTTATTCTGTTGCATCTGGCTTGTCTAGCAGTGTTCTGGGTGGGAGTGTCGTGGTTTGCAGTGGGCTTTATGCTGCTGTTCTACCTGATTCGTATGTTTTCCATTACGGCTTTTTTTCATCGCTATTTATCGCATAAAACCTTTCAGACCTCGCGTCCAGTGCAGTTCCTATTTGTATTACTAGGCACCATGAGTGCACAGCGTGGCCCCTTATGGTGGGCAGCCCATCATCGTTATCACCACCGCTATACAGATTCTTCACAAGACCCGCATTCATCTACCCACGGTTTTTGGTATAGCCATGTGGGTTGGTTTCTGAATGAATATAACTTTGCCACGCGTAAAGAAGTCATCAAAGACTGGCTGAAATATCCGGAATTAATCTGGCTGGACCGGTTTAGTCTAATTGTGGTGCTGTTGACCGCGGGTGGGATTTATGTGCTAGGAGAATGGCTAGCAATAGCTTGGCCGCAACTGGGGACTTCCGGCTTGCAATTACTAGTCTGGGGATTTGTGGTGTCCACCGTGTTGCTGATCCATGCGACCTTATGTATCAATTCACTGGCGCATCATTACGGTAGCCGTGATTTTGACACTGATGATCAAAGCCGCAACAATTTATTCTTGTCTATCATTACTTTGGGCGAAGGCTGGCACAACAATCACCATTATTATGCAGGCAGTACCCGACAGGGCTTTTACTGGTGGCAGATTGATGTGACCTATTACCTCCTAAAAATTATGTCTTGGCTCGGGATAGTCTGGGGCTTAAAGCCAATTCCAAAACGGGTCTATGACGTCAGTAAAATTGCTCAACTTAGAAAACAGAAAAAACTCACCACGACGGGCGCTCACACGATTCAATCGAAGGAATTACAATGAAAATCGCGATTATTGGTTCAGGTATTTCCGGTTTGTATGCGGCCTGGAAATTAAGCAAAGCACATGAGGTCACGGTCTTTGAAAAAAATAATTACTTTGGCGGCCATACCGATACCCATCAGTTGAATATAGATGGCGAACAGGTTGCAGTGGACAGTGGCTTTATTGTATTTAATGAGCATAACTATCCACTGTTCTGTGCAATGCTCAAAGAACTCGGGATTCAATCGCAAAGCAGTGACATGGGCTTTTCGGTCAACAATCAAGTCACTGGCTTGCAGTACAATCCTTCAAAAAAATTCTCGCTGTTGTTCCGACCGCAAAACTTCTTTAACGCTGATTTTCGCGTGATGTTGTCGGATCTGTTCCGTTTCTATGCGGCGAATAAAGATATTGATATTGAACAGGTCGATGCACAGCTCAGTATTGATGCATATCTCAATCGACATGACTATTCCGAAGCCTTTCGTCAGGAACATCTCTATCCTATGTGCGGGGCGCTATGGTCCTGTCCAGTAGAGCAAGCTGGACAGATTCCGTATAAATTTGTGGTGAGCTTTTTTCAGCACCATCGTATGTTGCAGCTGAAAGAGCGACCTTCGTGGCTTACGGTCAAGGGTGGATCAGCTCGTTATGTTCGTGCCATTCAGGCCCAATCGAATATGACTTTCCGCAAGACAGGTGTGCTTCATGTATCCCGTAGTGCCAATGATGTAGTGATTGAAACTGGACAGGGCAGTGAACGTTTTGACTGGGTCATTTTTGCCAGCCATGCTGATGATAGCTTGAATTTACTTACAGACCCGTCAGCGCAAGAGCGGGAAGTACTTGGCAAGTTTCGTTATCAGGATAACCATATGGTGGTGCATTCCGATACTCATATCATGCCCAAATCCAGACGCCAATGGGCCAGCTGGCATGTACATGTGACACCTAGTCGTGTAACCGAATCAACTCCATTCCAGCATAGTAGCATGCATTATGGTTTCAGTTACTGGATGAACCAGTTGCAAAACCTGAATTGTAAAACCCAAATCTTTGCCACACTCAATCCTAACTTTAACCTTGATCCGAAAAAAATATGGGTAGAACGATATTATCGTCATCCAGTATTTGATGCTGCCGCGATTGAGGCACAACAACGTTGGGCTGAGGTTAATGGTCAGAACCGGACGTCATACTGTGGTGCCTACTGGGGCTGGGGCTTTCATGAAGATGGAGCGCGTAGTGCTTCATGGGTTGTAAATCAGTTGCTGCAACACACTGAGCAAGCGGCTTAGGAGTACAGAATGCAAATGTATCCACTGGCTATCGCTTCTACCGAAATTCGCCATCGTCGCTATTTGCCCAAATCGCATGCTTTTGAGGTGAAGCTTAGCTATTTATGCTTTGATCCGGATCAACTGGCAAATTTTACCCAAAAATCTTGGTTCTGGTCTTCTAGTTGCTGGAATTTATTGACCTTGGATGAACGTGACTTTCTGAACATGGAATATGGCTCGATTCGGCAGAAAGTTGCACGGTTACTGATCAAGCACGAAAACTATCATTTACCACATGCTGCATCTATTCGTGTACTGGCTTTACCACGCACACTGGGTTTTCGTTTTAATTCTGTGGTGTTTTATTTGATCTTTGATACGACCGATCAACTGATTTTTATACTGAGTGAAATCACCAATACACCGTGGAATGAACGTCAGGTGTACATTCTCGATTGTCGGCACAATGTAACTAAACATACGCCTTACCAGAGCCACCAGTTTGACTTTAAAAAGGCCTTTCATGTGTCACCATTCATGCCGATGTCACTGGATTATCGTTGGCGTTTTAGCTTTTCAGAACAGCAAAATGTGATTCACATGCAGCTGTTTGAACAAGAAATATTGCAATTTGATGCCACGATGAAATTTAAGCTGCAAGCCATCACACTTCCTTCACAGCAACATCGATATGCTGTATTAAAAGTTCTTGAGCCCTTTAGGATGGTGAGCGGGATTTATCTACATGCTTTGCGCTTATGGAAAAAGAAAATTCCGTTTTATCGGCATCCTAAAAAAGAAAAAGGAAAGACATGACTATGAAAACACTGTTAATGGGAGAGCATACCGAACTGCCGATAGTCCTACGCCATATGCTGAAATTGCGTCATGGTCAGCTAATATTTAAAGGTATCTGGAATGGTCTGGTCGGGGAAAATTACAGTGACTTGCATGCAGTAATTCAAGTTCACGACCAACGCCTTATCGATTTGCTGTTCCGTAATGGTGTACTGGGGGCAGCAGAAGGCTTTATTCGTGGTTACTGGAGCAGTGAAGATCTGGTCAACGTAATTCGTATTCTAGCACGTAATCGTGATGTGCTTGATCGGATGAATCAAAATGTAGTGGCAAAAGCCAGCCAGTTGGTACTCAAGGCTTGGTATAAATCCCGCAAGAATTCGATTGATGGTAGTCGTCAGAATATTGCTGAGCATTATGACTTGAGCAATGATTTTTTTAAATTGTTCTTAGATTCCAGCATGATGTATTCCAGTGCGGTGTTTAAAGAACCCTGTATGAGCTTGGAACAAGCTTCAGATTATAAAAAAGAACTGATCTGCCAAAAACTTCAATTGCAACCGATGGACCATTTGGTTGAAATTGGCAGCGGCTGGGGAGGCTTTGCCATTTATGCGGCTCAGCATTATGGCTGTAAGGTGACCACCATTACCATTTCCAAAGCTCAGTACGATGAAGCACTCGCCCGAGTTGCTGAAGCAGGGCTGTCTCATCGGGTGTCTGTACAGCTTCAGGACTACCGTTTACTCGAGGGTAAATACGACAAATTGGTGTCCATTGAAATGATTGAAGCAGTTGGTGAGCAATATTTACCAACTTATTTCCGAAAATGCCGCGAGCTCCTCAAGCCGAATGGTCTAGCCTTGATACAGGCGATTACGATTGAAGATGCACGCTATGTTAAAGCTTTAAATACGGTAGATTACATTAAGCGTTATATTTTCCCCGGTAGTTTTATTCCATGTATCAGTGTGATGACGCAAACGGCTTCTGAGCAAAAACTTCGTCTCAAACATCTGGAAGATATTGGTCAAAGCTATGCACAAACCCTGAAGTGTTGGCGCCAGCGTTTTCTGGAGCAGCGTGATCAAGTACTGCAACTTGATTTTGATGAGCGTTTTATCCGCATGTGGGATTTTTATCTGTGTTATTGCGAAGGTGGTTTTAGGGAGGGTGTGATCAGTGATGTTCATTTGCTGTTTGAAGCCAGTGCTTACTAAGCAGAAATAAAACAGGAGGGCGACATGCTGCTAGATTTATTTTTGCTCAATGTCTTCATCATGCTCTGTAGCTGGGTGTTGGTGACCTATAACCGCAGAGCAGGGCTAGTCGATGTCGCTTGGAGTTTCAGTATTGCCCTTAATGTGATTATTGCCGCTTGGGTGATTGACAGTGCGCCGATGTTGGTTCGGTTATTTCTGGGACTGGCGAGTGGGATCTGGTTTTCACGGCTGACTTGGCATCTGTTACGGCGCTATGCCAATGAAACCCAAGAAGACACGCGTTATGCCAACATGCGCCGAGCGATGGGGGATTATCAGCATCTTGGTTTTCTGGTGTTTTTTATATTCCAGGCAGGTTTGGCTCTACTGTTTTCTTACCCAATACTGAAGTTGTTAAGTATCTCGACCGAGCAATGGAATGACTGGACTTTGGTCACTGTGATTGTGGCGGGCATGATCATGCTCTCGGCTTTGATAGGTGAAAGCACTGCAGATCAGCAACTTTACCGTTTTAAGCTAGATCCACAGAATCAAGGTAAAACCATGGATCAGGGCTTGTGGAAATATTCGCGCCATCCGAATTATTTTTTTGAATGGCTGCATTGGTTTGCCTATCCAGTGCTCGGTCTGGCAGCAGGATGCTATGGATTATGGATTTATCCACTGCTGATGTGGCTATTCCTGTACTACTTTACGGGGATTCCTTTTAGTGAAAAACAGGCGCTCGCCCACCGTGGTGACAACTATAAAGACTATCAACGACGAACTTCAATGTTTATTCCGTGGCCACCCAAAGAGTAGGTAAATACATGGACTTTATGATTCAAAAAACCTTAGAACTGATCGAAAATGGCAAGGTGCCAGACCCAGTGATTCGTGCTGGTATTAAAATCTTGAGCAAAAAACGTTTGGCACAAGAAGGTCGGTTTGACCCCGCATTGGCAGCGCAGCGCTATATGGATGTGCTGACCATGCTGAAAAACAGCGAAATTGCCATTGAGACAGACAAAGCCAATGAGCAGCATTATGAACTGCCGACCGCATTTTTTCAGGCAGTACTCGGTAAGCGTTTGAAATATAGCGCGAGTCTATTTGAACATGCCGATATGACGCTAGACCAAGCCGAAGAAGCTGCCCTTGCCTGCTATTGCCAGCGAGCACAACTGAAAGACGGGCAGGATATTTTGGAAATTGGCTGCGGTTGGGGTTCTTTCAGTCTATATATGGCCGAGCATTATCCAACGGCCCATATTACAGTCGTGTCAAATTCTTCAACGCAGCGTGAGTATATTCAGGAACAAGCCCGTTTAAAAAAACTGGATAACCTTAATGTGATCACTTGTGATGTCAATGTGTTGCAACTTGAATCTGCGTCATTTGACCGTGTGGTATCGGTGGAGATGTTTGAGCATGTACGCAACTATCAAAAACTGTTTGAAAATATTAGTATTTGGCTCAAACCAGATGGCTTATTGTGGTGTCATATTTTCTGTCATCGTTTCTTGCATTACCCGTTTGAAGTCAAAAATGAGTTTGACTGGATGTCGCAATATTTCTTTAGTGGTGGTTTGATGCCAGCAGCCTCAACTTTCCTACATTTTCAGCAGCATTTACAGCTAGAACAGCACTGGCAATGGGCGGGTACGCAGTATGAACGTACCGCAAATGCTTGGCTAGAAAATATGGATAGTAAACAGGCCGAGCTAAAGCCCTTATTTGAAAAAACTTATGGCGCGGATGCCGCAATCTGGTGGCAGCGCTGGCGGATTTTCTTTATGGCCTGTGCCGAGCTATTTGGTTATGACCATGGACGCGAGTGGGTCATTGGCCACTTTCTGTTAAAGAAGAAAGCCGTATAATTGAACAATGGGATTGGCCAGCGGGGAATGCATCAATGTTAAAGCTGTTTAGGGACAAACGTGATCATCCTCTGGGTGAGGTGTTTAACCGCTACTACTGGCTGCAAATCGGATTCATTGCCTTGTCTGTGGTGATTGGGATTGGCCTCAGTGCCTGGGTGATTAAAGGTTCTTTGCTCAGAACGGCGCTAGAACAGGAAATGTCACACTACTGGCAGCGATTAGAACGTAATCCTGCCGCAGAATTGCCCGATACCAAAAACCTGTATGGTTACCGCTGGAATACTGTGTCTCCCTCCCAATTTAAGAATATGTCACTTGAGCAAGGGGTGAATCGGCATTTTGTCGATGGTAAGGAACGCATGACCGTTTATGGCGAAAAAGATGGGCAGCATGTCCTGTTAGTCTTTGGCGAAAGCAATGTCAATAAACTGGTCTGGCTGTTTGGTCTGGCACCACTGATGGTCAGCTTGTTTGTACTTTATAGTATGTTATGGTGGTGGAACCGTCGTGCCCGGCGTTATTTTTCTCCCATTACCAGGCTTGCCAACGCACTGGAACATATTGATTGGGAAGATTATAAAAATCAGGCTTCACCGTTTCATGACATCCGGACTGATTCAAATCTGGAAGCGGAATATCTGAAGCAAGCGCTAGAAAAATATCATCAGGTATTAAGCGAGTTTATTCAGCGTGAACGTGAATTTACTGGTGATGTCAGTCATGAGCTTCGCACACCACTTACCATCTTAAAAGGCAATGTGCAGTTGTGTCAGGCACGCTATGGGGACAATAAATCATTTACTCGCTTGAACAACACCATTGAAGACATGCAACTATTAGTTGACACACTACTGGCTATCGCCCGCAATACCACCAATACTTTAACCGCTGAATCGACTATGCTTTCTGAATGTCTGGAAAATGTAGTTCAGGATCTGGATAGTGTTAGCCATAACAAAGGCATGCGGATAAATTTTCAAAAAGATCTAAACGAACAGCCACGTAAACTTTACCCGTCGATGACCAAAATGGTATTTGGCAATATTTTGAGGAATGCACTGAATTATTCACAAGGCACAGAAATTGATGTCATTTTGCAAAAAAATACAGTATTGATTGCAGATAATGGTGTCGGCATTCCTTTACCGAATAATTCAAAGGTACAAGAACTGTCGGGGCAGCAATTGCAATTAGAGATCAAAGGTCATGGCATTGGACTGCAATTGGTACAGAAGTTGTGCAAGCAGCTTGGCTGGCGAGTGGAATTGTTTGATCGGCAGTATTATCTCAATACCCATCAGGATGTTGATCTGGCGATGACGACTGGACTGATTGTCGTCGTGTATTTAAATTAAGGCTGGGCTTCTAGAGCTTAAGCTTCTAAAGTGATCTTTAACCCTACACCAGATATGGTGTGAATTAGTTTTTGCTCAAAAGGCTTATCGACCATTTTACGCAAATTATAAATATGACTACGCAGGGCATCGCTTTCAGGCTCTTGATCCCCCCAAAGCTCTATCATAATTTCCTGTTTAGTCAGAACTTTAGGCGAATGACGCATCAGTAGTTTGAGCAGTTTGAATTGAATGGGGGGCAGTTCAATGGTTTGTCCTCCACGAGTCAGTTGCTGTGTTGCAGGGTCCAGAATAAGATCATGAATTTGAAGACGGCTAGAGGAGACTTCACCCTGTGAACGCTTGATCAGAGCTTTGACTCGAACCACCAGCTCATTAAAGTCAAATGGCTTGACTAGATAATCATCCGTGCCTGAATTGAAACCTTTGAGTTTGTCATTCAACGTATCACGTGCGGTGAGCATCAGCACAGGGAGGTCCATACCTTCTTTATTTCGTAGCCATTCACATAGTTCATAACCCGAACCATCAGGTAAGTTAATATCTAAAAGTAAAATATGATAGCGTTGCTGCTTGAGCAATTGGCGCGCAGCATTTAGGTTTCGAGCATGATCGACCACAAAACCATGCTCTTCTAGAAACTCGCATAGGGTAGATGCCAGTTCGTAATGATCTTCAACCATCAAAATAAAATGTTTAGACATAACTGTAGAGACTACTTTATTAATTGCTGTTTTAATTTAGCACTAAATGGCTGAGGACCTAGCCATATATTAAAATATTGCTGGGCTAATGGGTTCTGGAGTTGTCCCTGCACTTTCTGGTTTAAGTATAGGCTTAATGTGTGTGTGGCATGGCTATATTTTAGTTGGTATAGATCTCCTGAGTTCACTGGACGATACAGATCGGTGATTGGATTGAAAACAGCCTGAATCTTTTGATCTTTGATATTACGTTGGAGTAGATGTCTGGCTGCACGTTTGAATGCCCATTCTGGAATATTCTGCGTATAGGTAAAATCCATCTGCATGTTTTGTCCTTGCCAAGGCTGATTACAGTTTTGCGCAAAGTAACTGGCCACACCGACCTGTTTTTGTCCCACCATTAGTGGGCCATTACCACATTTATTTAAGTTCTTCGCATGCGCCCAGGAACCAAAACTCCCGAGCATCAGTACAGTGGTTATGGCTACTTTTTGAAAGGCAGTACCCATGAATAGGTTCCTCCTACATATGGCAAAGAACGATACAGACCATTGGCCGGATCCCAAAAATCTTGTTGGAAAATAATCTGATGGTTTTGGTTGACCTTTATTTCACTGATGCCAAATGAATCCATTGTTCGTGTCTTCCCTAACATTTTAAAATCATAAACCATATGCCAATGTACATAGGCAGAGTCTTGATTATATGAAGTATTTAATAGACTGACAGTTACATTACTCACTCGCTGGTTCATACCGTGAAAATGTTCAAGCAGTTTTTTACGCGATGAAAATTGCGACAGAGTATCGTTAATAAAAAGCTGATCTGCATACAGTGCTCCAGCATTTTCAACGAATTTAGGTGTGCCCAAGGTATTAAATGCCGAAGTGAAGCGGGTACCGATTTCTAGTGCTTTTGCATCATCTAAGGGTATTCCCTGAATACTCGCTCTGGCATTTGCATAATCAGAGGAGTAACGAGGAACACTTTTACATCCTGACAGGAAAAGCACTGGTAAGGATAAGGCAATTGCCATTAACGTTTTGACTTGATTCATGTTCACTGTCCATCTTCACAGTTTATTTTTATACTTTAGGTGAGTTAAGGTGAATAGAATGTGAAGATGAAAGTTAAATGTAATTCATATAATAGAATTTTTATGACTATTCAAACAGTTTTTCTATTATTAAATATTTTAAAAGTCACTATTATCATACATATGTGACATACGTTTTTGCTTTGTTTCTAAATAATCTTTGTTAAAAATATTTAAGCCAACTTTTAAAGGAATACGTTCAACAACGTTGATTCCAAAATCAGTTAAAGATTTAATTTTAAATGGGTTATTTGTGATTAATTTTACATTTTGTATTTTTAAATAACCTAACATAATGGCACACATGTCATATTTACGAGCATCTGCAGGTAAATTTAATAATAAATTTGCATCAAGAGTATCATGACCTTGATCTTGAAGTGCATAAGCTCGAATTTTATTGGTTAGACCTATGCCACGGCCTTCTTGGCGTAAGTATAAAATGATACCTTGGCCTGCTTCATTGATCATTTTCATAGTTGAATGTAATTGTGGGCCACAATCACATTTTAGTGAAGCAAAAGCATCACCTGTTAAGCATTCTGAATGAATTCGGACTAGTACAGGTTGAGAAATAGTATTAATTCCTTTGACAAGAGCAATATGTTCTTCACCAGTACTTTGATCTTGAAACGCTATAATTTCAAAATCGCCAAAAGCAGTAGGTAACTTTGATTTAGAAATAAATTCTATAGCCATTTAACTATACCCCTGTATTTTAAAAATTAAACTATTACTTTCCATTTAAAAATAGTTCTTAGATAGTGAATTTTATGTGAAAATACAAGAGTATTTAGTGTGTGAAGTAAAGTTCAAGAAAAATCACTAAAGAGTCACTTAATAAAGAGCCATATTAAAAGAGGCCGTGGTGTACTTCGCAAACCAGTCCAAATGAGGCACCTCTTTATTCGGGACAACCAGCATATATGGCCTGTTCGTCGTTTATGTTCATCACAGTAGTTATTATGCATGCTTAAAGCAACCCACCAGTAAAACTGCGAGAAAACAGCAACAGCTTTCATGATTGATTAAATAGTTCTAGCTGGAATCTGACGGAGTCTATGGCTATCGTAAACCTAGAGCTTACACTTGTACTCTAGCTGTCATTGCCGCAAACATGTTAGACCGACAAATTTAACCCAACTCATCCTAATCAGCTGTGGGTTACTGACATGAGAAGCACTGCTTCGTAAGGTATCCGTACTCATGAAAGATGGCTATATCTAGCAGTTGTGACTACCTATTTTCACGTCTTGTTGTTGGCTCGTCTATGAGGTCGAGATTCACAACAGATATGGTATTAGATTTACTGATGGATTTGTGGCGAAGGAACCCAAAGAACGCTGATCAATTCTGACCAAGATAGCACGTTCACCAGCCATGAATGGCAGACATTTCTTAAGCATCATAATCTTGAAAGCATTAGGAGCAGACGACTTGCGCAGTATACTGCTCAGGTCATGAGAATGTTGTTGCTGAAAGCTTCTTTTCGTTGTTAAAGAGAGAACCTATCAAGAAGAAGATTTATTTAAATAGATCTGAGGCTAGAACCGTTATCATTGAATATATTGAGATGTTTTATAATTCAAAACGCAGACACGACTCCAATGGTCAACGTTCTTCATTAAATTATGAAAAGGCCCATAAAAATATGGTTTTGTGTGTATAAAATTTTGGTGGCTATTCACAACTAATTAAAATAATGAAGCTAGGGTTTTGAAAGCTACGATTTCTGTTTGGCTTTTTGGCGTAAGACATACAAATATAAGCTTTCTACTTTTTCACGTGCCCATGGTGTAGTACGTAAGAATCGCAATGATGACTTAACACTTGGATCTATGCAAAAACATCTAATTTCAATTTTACGACTTAAGCCTTCAAAGCCATCGTAGTAATCCAATAATTCATCCAAAATGTCAGCAAGTTTTTTGCCGTGTAGAGGGTCATTGGAGGCGTTCATAATAGATCAACCATATTTTGGGAGACCACCATTATAACCTGAGCTACTTGAAAAATGAGAGGGTTGGAATTTAAGCGTAATTAACATAGAAAACTACAGCTTATCTTACTATTGATGTGTGCTGAAATTACAGGAGACTTCCACTTGAGTGGTTCAAGACAACTGTTGTACTTGAACGAGTGAAAGTTACATTATAGGTTCTCGAAATAGATAAAAAAATTAATTTTTTAGCCAAAACCAGATTTATGTCACAAAAGTGACTAAATCTTTCCTAATTAAAAAAATACAAGAGAACTTAAGGTTGAAATTTTTTTTCATTACCCCCCTTCAAAAGTAAATTTTATTGACCTAAAAGTACTCAAATATATAAAAAAAATGTTTTTTAATCTTATCAGTTCATTGTCTTTGACTTTGGATATTTCGCAGCTCATTCTACTTTCACTAAGCGATGAAATGCTTATAGGCTCAGGACTAGAAGATGTTGAGAAAATATCTTTTGTAGTAGTTATTGAACAAACATAAGCATGATAATCGACAGTTTTATCTCAGAAATATTATGGAATATCCCTCTTATAAATTTGGATTTACTTCAAATTATGAAGAGAGTGCAAAGAGGATGAAAATGAAAGAAATTATCTGTTCTACAAATGCACCAGAAGCAATTGGTCCATATTCACAAGGTATTGGATTTCAAAATTTAATCTTTACCTCAGGGCAATTACCTTTGATTCCGGAAACAATGCAATTTCCTGAAGGTGGTATTCGTGAGCAAACACATCAATCATTACTCAATGTTAAAAGTATTTTAGAGGCTCAAGGTTCTTCGCTTGAATACGTGATCAAAACAACATGCTTTTTAGCAAATATGGCTGATTTTTCAGAATTCAACGAAATATATCTAGAGTTTTTCGGAACAAATAATCCACCTGCACGCTCATGTGTCGAAGCTGCTCGTTTACCTAAAGATGCACTTGTTGAAATTGAAGCTATCGCTTTTAAACCTGAATAGAGTTAAGGACCATTTTTTCACATGATTTAAAGAGCAAGATAGAGCATGTTTAGTATTAGTAATAACGAATTGTATTCAGGAAAGAGTAGCCCACTTTTTAATAAGGAGATCGCCTGCAAAGTCCGTAATTTGCATCGTAAAATAGAAGGTTATCAACCCACTCCTTTAATCTCATTGGAATATTTAGCTAAAAAGTTAGGTTTAAAAAACATTTTAGTTAAAGATGAATCACGACGCTTTGGTTTAAATGCATTTAAAGTTCTTGGTGGTTCATATGCGCTAGCTAAATTACTTGCTGAAAAGTTAAATATTGATATGAATCAGTTTGATTTAAAAAATATTAAAACTTTGCTGAAAGAACCCGTTGTATTTACCACTGCTACAGCCGGAAATCATGGGACAGGCGTTGCTTGGGCTGCGAGAGAAATGGGGCAAAAAGCAGTTGTGTTTATGCCTAAAGGTGCTGCAAATACAAGTGTAGAAAGAATCAAAGCGTTAGGTGCAGATTGTATCGTCACAGATGTGAATTATGATGATACCGTTCGTTTAGCTAACAAGACAGCCCATGAAAATGGATGGCTTCTTGTGCAGGACACGGCATGGGATGGTTATGAGACGATCCCGACATGGATTTCTCAAGGTTATATGACTATGGCTGATGAAGCCGTAGAACAACTCAATGAATTTAAAGATTTAGTACCTACCCATATTATGCTTCAAGCAGGTGTAGGGGCGATGGCTGGTGGAATTCTAGGGTATTTGGTTGATGCACTTGGTATCCAAAATTTTAAAGCCATTGTTTCAGAACCTGTTACAGCCGATTGTGTTTATCAATCTGCACAAGATAAATCTGGACAGCTTATTGCAGTCGATGGCGACTTAAATTCAATTATGGCTGGTTTGGCTTGTGGTGAGGTCAATCCAATTACATGGCCGATCTTAAAAGATTGTACGTTTGCTTTTGCAAAAGTCGAAGATTCTATTGCTGCGACTGGAATGAGAATTTTAGGTAATCCATTAAAGGGTGATGAACCCATAACGAGTGGCCCTTCTGGTGCAATTAATCTAGGATTACTTTATGCACTTAGTAACAACCCAGAACAGGCATGTCTAAAAGAAAGTTTAGGTTTAAATGATGAATCAGTTGTACTGATTTTTAGTACGGAAGGTGACACAAATACCGATCTATATAGAAAAGTGGTGTGGGAAGGAAGTTATCCTTACTAACCATAGTGTTATTTAATCAAATATAGATCGTTTAGATAGACAAGGAATTAGTATGAGCTTAATAAGTTTTGAAGAACAGTTACACCGTTGGAGACACGAACTTCATTCTAATCCCGAAACGGGTTTTGAAGAAATTACTACAGCGGAATATATTGCTCAACAACTAAAGAACATGGGTTTAGATGTTCATACCGGAATTGGTGGAACAGGTATAGTCGCGAACTTAACCGTTGGGAATAATCCTACTGTTATTGGCCTACGTGCTGATATGGATGCGTTGAATATCACTGAAACGACCGGTAAATCTTATTGCTCTAAAAATCATGGAAAAATGCATGCTTGCGGTCATGATGGTCATATGAGCATGCTGTTAGGTGCCGCTAAATTATTAACTGATAATCGTGATTTTAATGGAACGGTTAGATTTGTTTTTCAGCCCGCAGAAGAACATGGCCGCGGTGCAAAAGCCATGATGAGTGAGGGGTTGTTAGAACGCTTTCCAATCGATGAGTTTTATGGTGTGCATAATTGGCCAGGCTTACCAGCGGGTAGCATTTGCACGCGCGTGGGTGGAATTATGGCAAGTGAAGATAATTTCACAATTAAAATTAAAGGCAAAGGAACACATGCAGCTCGACCTCATATGGGCAAAGACCCTTTAGTGATTGCAGCCGAGATTATCTTAGCTCTCCAGACTATTATTTCACGCAACCTTGATCCAAGCGTTCCTGCCGTGATTTCTTGTACAGAAATTCATACTGATGGTATTCGTAATGCAATTCCTAGCAATGTTGTTATTACAGGAGATACGCGTAGTTACTCCCCAGATGTACAGGCAATGTTAGAAAATAGAATGCGTACCATTTGTGAAAGCATTTGCAAAATGCATGACGCCGAATGTGAATTTGAATATACACATGAATTTTCCCCAACCGTCAATCATGCGACTTGCGTTAATACTGCCGTTAACGCAGCAATGAATATTGTGGGTGAATCAAAAGTAGATGCAAATGTTCAAGCTATGATGGCTTCAGAAGACTTTGGAGCATTTATAGAAAAAGTACCAGGTTGTTTCGCTTTTATCGGAAATGGTGTTGAAGAAGATGGAAAGGGATTTATTCCTCTTCATAACTCTAACTATGACATTAACGACGATATATTAAGCGTTGGTGCCCAATATTTTGCTGAAATTATCAGAACCCGTTTGCCTTAATAAAAGGAAGAAATACAAAACGTATTTCTAATGATTTAACAGAAGGAACTGTTATGTCCATTTAATGCAGAATAACGTTAAACAAATTGAATTATAAATGAGGAGTAAATTTTTGAAATTTACTCCATGGGTAACTATATTCAATTTTTATAATGAGATATTTCACTGTTCTGCATTCTAAGGCATTTCCATTCCTCGAAAACCTAAATAAGTTTCAGAGGCAAGAATTATGTCAAACATTTTAAATCAGACGAAAGGATATCTGGATAGTAATAAATGGAATTCGCAAGATACTACATGGATGTTAGGGTTGTTTGGAACAGCAATCGGAGCTGGTGTTTTATTCTTACCCATTAATGCAGGAATTGGCGGTCTAATTCCATTGTTAATTACTATACTGTTAGCATACCCAATTACTTTTTTTGCCCATCGTGCATTTGCTCGATTCATTTTATCATCGAGTAAACCAGAGAGTGGTATTACTGGAGTAATTTTAGAGTATTGGGGAACTACTGCTAGTCGTATTTTTAATTTAATTTATTTTTGGGCAATTTATACGATTTTATTAGTATATGCAGTAGCAGTGACAAATACAGTTGAGTCTTTCATAACTCACCAATTGCATTTGGTTGCACCGCCACGTGCTTTATTGTCATTTATATTAATTTTCATTTTGTTATTTATTGTCCGTTTTGGTCAAGATATTACAATAAAGGTAATGAGTATTTTGGTATATCCATTTATTATATCATTAATTTTTATGGCTATTTGGTTAATTCCTCAATGGAATACTGCCATCTTTGAAAATTTTACGTTAACTTCAAATAATCATAATAATATCTGGATGACGTTATGGATGACATTTCCGGTTTTAGTCCTTTCATTTAATCATTATCCGATTATTTCACCTTTTGTAGTCAAGCAACGTAAAACATATGGTGAGATAGAAGCTGATAAAAAATGTGCACAAATTCAAAGATATGGTTATATCTTGATGGTGTGTGTTGTCATGTTTTTTGTCTATAGCTGTATATTAAGTTTATCTCCTCAAGACCTAGCATCTGCAAAAGAACAAAATATTTCGGTTCTTTCGTATCTTGCTAACCATTTTGACACTCCTGTAATCGCATGGGCTGCTCCTCTAATTGCTTTCATTGCCATTATGAAATCTTTTTTAGGACATTACATTGGTGCACATGAGACATTAACAGATATCATTTCTGATCAATGTCAAACGAAAGAAATTAAGCTAACCAAAGGAACTGTCGATAAAATTATTTTTATATTTATGATTTTGACCTGTTGGTTTATTGCTTATAAAAATCCAAGTATTCTCGATATTATTGTGAGTATTAGTGGGCCTACCGGAGCAATCTTAGTTTTATTACTCCCTATGTATGCTATACATAAGATTCCTTCACTCGTAGCATATCGTAATAAAGCTAGTAATGTTTTTGTTACATTGATTGGGATAATTACAGTTTCTGCAATTTTTTATAGTTTAGTCTAATGAGTAAAAGGGCAAAGCAAATCACTGCTTTGCCTTTTTATTTAAATAGGAATTGAAAGTGAAGCTTTATCTTTTTTCATAGCTACCAGTGTTTTAAAACGTTTTACATTATTATTTTTTATAAATAGTTTTTCAGAAATATCAGTATATTGATCCATGTCTTTGACTTGAAAAATTAAAACAAAATCCCATTCGCCAGCGACATAATAAGACTGTTGAATGTATTCACAGTTTGAAAATAACTTTCTTGTAATATCCAAATGTTCAAGCTGTTCACTTAAAATTTCAACCATAGTAATAATAGTAATGGGTAGACCTATAAAAACTGGCTCAATATTGGCTGTATAGGATTTAATTACTCCATCATCACTTAATTTTTTTAAGCGTCTATTTACTGCGGCTGTAGATAAATTTACGCGTTCACCTAAATCTTTTTGAGCAATTCGGGCATCTTCCTGAATAATCTTAAGGATTTTTAGATCAAATTGATCAAGTTGAACTTGTGGCATAATTTACTCTACTAATTCGAATGAATACGCAATAAAATTTTGTATGAGTACTCATTTAATCAAAAAAAATCAAGTTAAAGAAATATTATATCATTTGTCGGCAAATATTATGGATATATTAAAATGGATGATGTTAAGTCATTGCAAAAGAAACTTTCAATTGATGGTGAGCTTCTTATTAAAAAAATAATGAATTAAGTGAAATAGGTGTTGATTCGGACGTTGCGGGACGGATACGTATTTTATTAACCAATAATGAAAAGAAAGGCCGAGACTTAATTGTTAAGTGGATAAAGGAACTTGTTCTAAATATAGAATTAGTAGTCAAAAGGGCTTACCGTGAAGCTGGAGCTCTTTCATTACGTCCAATCGTTGTTGCTACTTTTACTAATGAGGAAGGCTCTCGATACCAACCAGATATGAAAAGATTCTTGGTGTATACCGGTGGAATACCAGTCCAAGAGATGCTGAGCTGTGGCAACAATAGCGTTGTGTAGGTCACAGTCTTGGATATCTTATTTGACTTATGTTTACCTAAAACTAAGTTCATACTATACTTATAATATAAATTCATAAGATTCAATCATTTAATATTCCATTCTAAAAAAGACTAAATAAAGGTTCATGAATCTAAAGCAATTAACTATTAAAGTTTTCCTTAACATACTAAAATATATAAATAACTTGATGATTACATATATTTTAGCTACAACCAATTAAGGTATTTAATGACAATTCAATGGAATAAATTAAGATCTTTTAACGGCTCTCAATACAATGCATTTGAGGAGTTAGTATGCCAATTAGCCAATGCCGAGAAAATTGACAACAAGAAAAAATTTATTCGAATTGCTGCACCAGATGGTGGTATTGAATCCTACGCGGAGTTAGATAGTGGTGAAATTTATGGATGGCAAGCAAAATTCTTCCAAAATTCATTTACAACTTCGCAATGGCAACAGATAGAAGCCTCATTCAAAGAGGCATTAAAAAACTATCCTACATTGACTAAATACTATATTTGTTGTCCCGTTGATCGAAACAATGCTTTCATTGATGGAAGAAATTCTTTTCTCCAAAAATGGGAAACATATACCGCTAAGTGGGCTCACGAAGCTGTGGAAATTGGTCGACATGTAGTGTTTGAGTATTGGGGAAGTTTTGAGCTAAATGATCGACTCAATCAAAAACATAACGTCGGCAAAAGAAACTATTGGTTCTCTGAACATGAGTTCTCATTAGATTGGTTTAGTAACCATAATCAGACAGCATTAGCAAATCTTGGGAATCGTTATACACCTAAAATTAATGTTGATCTTCCAATTTCAATAAATTTAGAAGCATTAACGAGAAGCAGTGTCTTCAAAGAAAAATTTACGAGAACCTGCCATATTTTATTAGCCGAGTTACATGAGTACTCTCAAAAACTAAAAGATGAAATATCTATTTTTGAGAGCTTAAAGTTAGTAATTCCTAAACTGAGACAAGAACTTGATCTGAATCAGTATGACTTATTAAGACTAATTCCTACTGACTTTCTTAAAGTTAATATTGAAAATACGTTAAATATTATAAATAAGCGCAGAGATCAACTATGGGATATAGAAAAGCGTAATGATAGCGAATCTTACCTGTTAAATAACTTAAATAAAGTATCAGAAGCTATTGTTGATTTGAAATCAGAGATCTGTTCTGAATCTACGCAGCTTTTCAATGGGAAAACTTTAATTTTATCTGGTGAGGCAGGACAAGGTAAATCACATCTATTGGGTGATTTTGTTAAAAACAAAGAAAAAATTAATGGGCATTTGTTTTTTCTTGGACAAGAATTTGTAGAAAAATCCAATATTTGGTATCAAATTTTAAATAAAAATCTAAGAATCAATTTACTTGAGAAAGATTTTTTATCAACTTTAGATACTATTGCCGAATTAAATAATGAGCGGTTTATACTTGTTATAGATGCTTTAAATGAGGGTGAGGGAAGAGCACTATGGTCTGCTCAGCTCAATGGCTTTCTACAGTTAGTTTCTCAATATCCAAGAATTGGTTTAATAGTTTCAATTAGAAATACATATAAGAAGATCATCTGTTCTCAGTTATCAAATGAATCCTTGGAACATATTTGTGAAATTCGTCATAATGGATTTCATGATATGGAATTTGATGCTTGTAAAATTTATTTTGATTATTACAAAATTGAAACCCCCAAAATACCATTGTTAAATCCAGAATTCTCCAATCCTTTATACCTGAAGTTATTTTGTGAAAGCCTAAAAATTCAGAACCTTAAGGCAATACCAAAGGGATTTAATGGCATATTTAATTTAATCAATTGCTATATAAAGGGCGTCAATCAGATTTTATCTGATCGACTAGATATAGATTCATCACTTAAGTTGGTGTATCAAGCAATTGATATAATCATTGAGTCTCAATTAAATCAACAATCCAATTCACTTAGGTATCAAGATATACACAGAAAAATTGCGAAAGCCTTAAGCAATGACATCTCTGATCACCATGCAAAGCAGTTTCTAGATCTTATGGTTAAAGAGGGCATAATTGCAAAAAATATCCCATATAGCGATGAAGAAGAAATAGTTTATTTTACATATGAACGGATGGGAGATTACCTTACTATTGAGTATTTAACTAATAAATATACTGACTTTGCCAGCTTATTAGAATGGATTGAGTCAAGTGAAAATAAGATATTGAATTTAGATAATTTCTATTACAACAAAGGTCTTTGGCAAGCCTTAAGTGTAATAGGTCCTACTAAATATAATATTGAATTGTTTGATTATTTCAGTTTTGATGATTACCACTTATGTGACTTTAAAAATTTAATTATTGAAAGCTTAGTTTGGCGCAATCCTAAAGAACTTAATCAAGAAAAGATTAGAAATTTTTTAAATACGGGAGCACTTTCTAATGAGAATTGGCATACTTTTTTTGATACTTTATATCAAGTAATAGCTGAAGTTGATCATTCTTTTAATGGACTTTATTTGCATAAGCTTTTATCCAAAAAGTCACTATCGTATAGAGACTCATATTGGACGAAATTGATCACCAAAGATCTTTACAATTGCCCTGCAATAGAGCGATTGATCAAATGGTGTATTAATGCTCCTAATCATTCAATAATTAGTAAACCTTCAATGGTGAATATTGCAATTGGTATATCTTGGCTCTTTACAACAACGAAAATACAGTTACGCAATGAAGTTACATTTGCCTTATCTTCATTGTTAATCGACCGATTAGATGTCTCGGTGGATCTTATAGATTATTTTTACAACACAAATGATCCATATGTTTTAGAACGGGTATTGTTAGCAATTTATAGTTCGATACTTAGTTCAAGTAATTTAGAAAATCTTCCTGAAATTGCAGACAAAATAGATAGGTTGATCTTTCAACCTAAAGAAGGTGAAGAAGTTTATCCAAATGTTTTAGTTAGAGATTACGCAAAAAATATTGTTCAATATTATTTATACAAGCACAAAGGGTCTTTAGATCAAATTGTAGCTGATGCAATAGCTCAGAGAATTACTCCACCATATAATAGTAAAATGCCCCAACATCTTCCTACTATTTCGGAAATAGACGAAAAATATAAACCTAATGATAAAGATCCGAACTTCAAAGATTATTATTACTCAGCAAATAGAATTTTAAGTTCAATGACAACAGAATATGGTCGTGGTACATGTGGCTATGGTGATTTCGGTCGATATACATTTCAATCTAAGTTTCACCGTTGGGAAAATGTGGTGAATGTAGATCTTCTTAGCAACTACGCATGTGAGCTTATTTTTGAAAAATATGGTTATGATGTTGAAAAACATGGAAAATTCGATAGAAATACAGGATACACATCTAGATATGAAAATAACGTTGAACGTATTGGGAAAAAATATCAATGGTTAGCGCTTTATGAAACTTTAGCTAAAGTTATTGATAATTATCAATATCCTATTAACTATTGGAACTACGACGGTGAATTAGTATGGTTAAAAAATATAAATGATCTTCATATTCGAGAGATTGATCCAGTATTTAAAATACATGTAAATCCGACTGAAGATAAAAATGAAATAAACATCCCGAAAATAAATTTCGATGATTGGGATGGAGATTTATCAACTTGGGTGATAAAGGAGGATCTACCTGATATCCATCCAATGATTGAGTTTGAATTGAACGGTGAGAAATGGCTTGTATTAGAACGTAACTTAGATTTTACTGAGCCAGAAGAATTTGGTGTCCATGATGAAAAGAATAAGAAAAACCTTTGGCTACAGATTAGAAGTTATTTCATTCCAAAATCCAAATTTCGAATAGCATTTGATTGGCTTCAAGAACAACACTTTATGGGTAGATGGATGCCTGAAGCTAACGAATTCCATGACTTACTTTGTAAAGAATATTATTGGTCTGATGCTTATAGAGAACAGATATTTGAAAATGAATGGAAAAAACTAGAAAGATGGGGCAATAATTCACCTCATAATGTAGATGTTATGCCTACAGCAGAAAGACATTCTTGGGAATCAAGTGGCGAAGAAAATGCTTATAGTTTCTTAGCACCTTGTAATTTATTGATCGAAAAACTTTTAATTAATTATGCAGATACATTAGGGTATTGGAATGATACGGATGGAAATTTAATTGCTTTTGATCCATCTGCTACGAGTTCAACATATAGTAAAAATGTCTTAGCAATAAGAAAATTAGATCTAATGAAATTTCTTAAAGAAAATAACTTAAAAATTTTTTGGACTGTGTTAGGAGAAAAGTGGTACAGAGGATCAAGCCATGGACGCGATGAAATTCCAAAATATAGATTAGAGTTTTCTAGTTTAATAGAAATATATTGTGGAAAGTTAAAAGGTGAGCCTAAACTTATCATCAAGAATTTTAAGTAAAGTTGGATTAATGATTTTAAATTAATCTATTTAACGTTCAAATATATTTTTAAGCTTAACCTGGCAGTCTATATTATCAATTAACTGCCAGATTATGTTTTAGATTGTATATTTTAAATCATGAAAAAATATTAAGTATTAGATAGGTTAAATATCATAATCTAATATTTTTTAAAAGGGTTTCCAAAAACGCTTAATGCAAGATATTTTGATGGATCATTATTCCCACTGTAGAATCTTCTATTTGTTTCATAAACAGCTTGAGCTACTGTTAATTTATCATGAATCCACTTGTTTAAGAAAACCTCAAACCAATATGGGGTCATCATAGCATTTAATGGCCAAGGTGAGGCAATGACGGTTTCACAACCATGTTTTAGTAATTCTCTTGGTAAACCCATCGTAGAAGATAAGTAAGGATGATTATCAAACCGACCAGCATTGCAAACAAAAAGTATAACTAATTCATTACTGGATAATTTTTGGGAAAAATCTTTGTAATGAATATTTATGGAACCCTCATCACTTATTGAAGAAAAAAGATTATTTTTATGATTTGTTCCACCATGAGCTGTGACCATAATCATTTTTGAATGATTTAAATTTTCAGGGATAAAATGACTTGTATCTAAATGTATACTAAAATTATCCAGAATATGCTCTTCAATATATATACCTTCTAAAGCTTTTAAAGTCATACTATCTTTAGAATCATCATTAGAAATCCAAGCTTTCATATTTTTATATTGATTATCACTATGTATCGTATTATTTAACCATGTAAGTGAAGGGGTTATAGATATAGGAAACTCTGTACCAATGAAGCCTTTAGAACTTAAAAAAATATTAGGGACCAATGAGTGAATTTCTGTATCAAAAATGAAAATGGTTTCACGATTCAATTCTACATTTATCCCTAATGATTCAATTGAATCAAAGAAAAGATTTGGATCGCTATTCATATCAAAGAAACCATATTCTTTTGGAAATTTTTTAGACCATTTTATAAATTCCTGTATTGAAAAATCATTCTCTATTTTAATATCAATTGATATACTTTCATTTTTTGTTACATGAGCAAGTATTAATTTTTGGTTCTGATTTAACCCCATGTATATAATATCAGTAATGTTGGCTACGTTCTCCAAAACAGAAATAAATTCATCTATATTTTCAAATAATTTAATCTGAGCATCAACGCTTTTTGAGTTTATATCTTTAATGCTTTGCTCAGAAAGCAGTTCAAGACAAAATAAAATCTCATATTTATTTTTTTCATTAATATTATTTAGATAGGCTTTCGATATTATTCCCAATTGGTTAAGATCTGTAGCTAAGTTTTCAGCGTAACTTCCTTTTATCTTTTTATATAAAGAAAAAATTGAATTAAAGTCCTCAAATAAAATAGACGAAAAAATTGAATTTAATGTGTTTTTTTCAAAATTTAAACTCTGAAAGAATGTTTCAAATTTATTTGTGTTTACATTATATGTTTTTAATATTTTATATATTTGAACAGCCAGTACTAATGATGGGTTGGTATCAGAACCAGAACTTAGTTCTTTCTTATAAAAATCTAGAACTTCTTCTAATAATTTTTCTAAATCCTCTAAATTTGACAAAACATGAAGCAATAGTTCTTTAAATTTAAAATTCAGACGCATAAAAATTAGCTCTGACTCTATAGAATTAAAAATATTAATATCGAATTTTTTAATATTAGATTCCATAACTTCTAATACTTTAGTGGCTTTATCATTAAATCTAAGATCTCTAAATAACCTACACATTAAAATTCCTGTTAGATAATAATAATTAATAGGAATACATCCTTCTTTTATTGAAAGAGCAAGACAAACTAGAGCATCATTAAAATTTGATAATCTATGAGAAATATCAGCAAAACCTAATAGTCCAATTCTTTTTCTTTGATTAGAATCTGTCAATATTAATAAATATTGTGAAAAATTTCTAATAGTTTGAATATCATAAATATGTAACAATTTACATAGCGAGATTCTTAAAAAATCAAGATCCCAATTTTTAAAATATGATACACGGGATAAATTATAAATAAAGTACAGTTCCTGATTGTAAAATTGTATAAATTCATCAGAAGGTATATGCTCATTATTAAACTCATCGATTAAACCATAGGAGTGTATACGTAGTAAATCATTTATAGTTTCTTGTTGAATCTGTGGATTTTTAAATAAATGATAACTCCCATCAAATATTACTATTTTACTTTCAAATAATTCATTCATTAACAATTCAGTATTTTCTTTAATAACATTTAGAGGGGTACTGATAGACTCCCTATCCAATTCAGTATTAGGCTGTAAGGAAAAATTACCTGATATAAATTTTTTTAGAAGAAATTGTAATATAAAAGCAAAACCGTAGCCATTATTTTGTGAAAATTCTACCAAATCAATCAACTTCTCCTTAATTGTGTTTATGGAAATATTACCTGCATTATTAAAGTCTAATAGATACTCAAGAGAAAAAAATAAAAAATTAAATATTTCATCATCTTTATCTAATTTGTCTGATATTTTTAAAAGCTCTTTAGTAAACAAATTATATTCTGAGTATGTTTTCTCTGAATTTAATAAAATTGAAAAATTTTGTAGTAAAACAAACCACCCTTGAAAGTCTTTTTTATTATTCAAATATTCTCTCGTAATTACAAATAAAGAATGCAAATATTTTTCATTAAGATTAGAACTCACACCTAAAGTATAAAAATAATAAAAATTATTAGATAGTATTTGATAATTCTCAGATAAAAATTTCAAATAACTTACTAAATTTTTTTCAAATGAATTACATAAAGCAAAATTATAAGCCTTTTCAAAATCTTTAGATTTAATAAGACTATTTATTTTATAAAGTTTTGATCTTTCACTATTTGGAAATATTTCTAAAATTTTATCAGATACCTCTTCATACAATTCAATACTTAAGTTTTCACATAATTCTGAAATATCTCTTAAACAGATATAGTCATCTGATAAAGAAAAGGCTCTTGTTAATAATTCAATTGTAATTTTTTTATTAAATTGTTTTTTTGCTACTTTTGCTAGTGATATACATTCATGTGCCGATAAAATATTAATATTAATTTTTTCAAAAATTTCATTAATTTGCTTTTGGAAAATCCCTTTTTCATCCTCAAATTCTGAGTAAATTTGTATTTTTAAAAAATCTTTATTGTAGGTATTATCTAGACTATCAATATATTCATTAATCTCTAAAAATGATTTTTTTTCAATAATTTCTTTAAGTTTTTTAATTATATCAAGCTCTTCATTAATTAATGAGTTAGTGAAACCTTGAATGCTTAGGTTTTCTATTTCTTGTAAAGGCTCTAAAAAGTCGATTTCTATTGAATATAGATCTGTATCAAAAAACAGATAGTTGTTATTTAAATTATTATTGAGATATATTATATTGTTCACTAAATTAAAATAGGGGATTTCCATCCTTTCTAACTGTCTATTTTTTAATACTTTGAGGACTTCTGTATTTTCAATAGAATTTGTATATTTTTCAATATTAAAAATTACTATAAATGAATTTTCATTATTTTTAATTATGCTTTCTAATTCAGCTATTTCATAAGTTTTTGTTTTAATAAAATTTATATCAATTTCATCTGAAAATTTTTCAAATAAAGATTTATCCATTGATGAACTATTTTCAATAATTACTACTTTTTTATAAATAAAACCTCCATTTTTATAACGAATTAATAATGCAGAATGCATAATAATATATTCTAAGTATAAATTTATATCTTTTTCATTTCCCGAAAAAAGCAAATCAATATTTCCTGGAAGAGGGAGGTTTTGTTCATTCTTTATTCTATTTTCAAAAAGTTCTAAAATTGCCTTATTAGTATCACTCATCATATATCTCTATAAATACATTTATGTTTAATTGAATGTTATTGATTTTATTATAAAAAAATTATTTTTAAAATATTATTTAATTTTTTTCTTGAAAATATTGAATTAAAGAATTAATAGCCTTGATTTTTATTTTCAAGCTATTAATTTCTTTGCTTTTCATTTGTCGCAATTGTTCAATTTTAAACTGGATATCAGGAAATTGACCTTTTAAATCATGTAATGCTTCAATTTCTTCTTCTAGTGCAGTGATTTCGCCCTCAGACTCTTCTTTTTTCAAATTTAGTTCTTGGAGGGTAGATGTTGGCTCAATGCAAAACTGTGATCGTAGATCATGCAAATTTTCTGCTTCGGTATAAGTGGTTTGTCCATATCTACTTTTTTCAACATCAATGGTTAAATAACCATCTTTAACCAATCGAAGTATCAACCGATAAACACTTTGATAGTTAACATTACTATCTACTACTTTCAAAAGTTTAACTTTATCCCAAAAATCTACAGTTTGCCATGACTCAATATTATAGCTACAGAATACACGTGAAAGTTCTTTGAACATTGGTAAGTTTTGAATTTCCATATTCAGCACTCAAATAATGAGGATTATAGTCCGTGGATTAAAACACTTCAATTCCTGATAGTTCTTGTATTTACGATTGTCACCTATGAATCAAGAACTAGCATTGTCGATTGGCTCTAAAATCAGAGAAACTCGGAAAAATAAATATATTAGCCAAGAACAATTAGCCTTGTTAACAACGATTGATCGTAGCTATTTAGGGCGAATTGAAAGGGGTGAAATCAGTATTACGGTTGAAAAACTCTATCAAATTTCACATACACTCAATGTTGATCCTAAAATCTTACTCTCGTGATAAATATTTTTTGAGAAGGTGAGGAGCTAGTAGATGATCTATCTTCAAGTTAGTTCTTAACTTTACCTCTTCAATAATACCTATAAGTGTTTCTGTATTTTGATTAAGTTGTGACTCCAAATCATCAATTTGTGTGCGCAGATTTTTATTGGTATCTGTAAGAGCTTGTCTTGTCTTTTTATTCACATAAAGTTGTTGTTCTTTAGTCTTTAGGTGTAGTGGAGAAATCTGCTGTGATACATACAGAGATATGAGCTTCTTCCTTTCAGCCGAACTTAATGTACTTAGCCCACCTGAGATAAAGCCCTTAGCTGTTAGACGATTATGAAGAGTTTTGTGCGAAATAGGGGATTTTTCAAAGCCTTCAATCAACATCATTTGCAATTCTTGTTCGATGACTTCGTCTAATTGTTTACCACGTAACATATCAGGCTTCCTTAGTCTCAATTTTTTGCTGTTCTATAGCGAACAGTTCACTTAAGGTTGTTGGTAATTTAGTGATAGCATCACCATAAGGAAAAACAGGAATAGGCGTTAAATTCATTTGCCTATCAAGTGCTTTTGTTTTTAAATCACTTAAATAAAGTAATTTTTGACGTAAATCCTCAAGCATTTCTCTATAAGATAAATCATGGACTACGATTTGCTCTATATGTGCAAACTCATCCAGCAACTTATTCAAAGTATGCTGTAGGGCTTCTAATTCACCTTTACGGCCAGTTAAAGCAAAGTTTCCACATTGATCACCTGGGCTAGACGTTTAGGGCAATCATGTACAGCGACTTCACGCATACATCCACCAAAAGGCAAGGGGTGTAAACAAGCATGGCGTTGGACTAGGGAGTCTGCTAATGAATTATCTTCTTTAGCCAATTCATTAAATGACTCTGCGATATCTTGAAAATATTCATCAAAGAAAGATTCCTTTACATAATTCGCTACTTCATTTTTCGAATCAAATGTTTGTAAATTCATTTTTAGATTATTTTCTAGATCCAATTGGTCTGAAAAGTACATCAATCCATCATTTTTAATAGAATCTACTGGATAGTCTGGCTTTAGGTTTTGTTTATCATTTTCGCAAAGTGCCAATTCATGTTTTTCTAGTAAACTAGCTGTGACTTTACGTTGTTTTAAGGCTAAGTGTTGATAATATTGGTTTTGCTTGATGTCTACACGCCCCATGAGCATTGCTTGTAAATGTTCAGCTAAACCACTGAGAGCAAGAAAAGTATTGATATTGTGGCGTGGTATATGTGAGGATAATTTCGAGTGCTCAGTCTCATTTTCTAATAAATTATATTTCATAAAAGCTGAAATATTACGACTATTACCTAAAAACCCATTTATTGCAAAAAGGTTTAAAGGAATTACATTCGTCTTATTAAAAAATGATCTATCAAGTGTTGCAGACCTATATTCATGTAAAAATAGGATATCTTCAAATGCAATTTTTTCTATTTTCCCTTCATAATTAAAGACATGATCAATAGGAAATTCAGAATCATAATCTGCTATTCCCCCTATGAATTTATTAAGATCATCTTTTAAAAAATATTTTTTTCTCTCAGAACCTATCTTAAGTTCTTTATAAATTGGAATATTTTTAAGTGTTTTAATAATAACTTCACGTTGTCCAGCTCGACCTCTATATGTATCTTTAACACCAAAAATCGTACCAATCAGATCATCTATTTCGACATAAGCTTCACCAATTTCATCAATAGATTTTGGTAAAAAATCTGAACATTTTTTTGACCTGATATAATAAAGATGCACTCTATATTCTTCTGTAAGACCTAATACCGACTGAAATATTGTCTCAACTAAATTTGCAGATAATGGTTCAACCCAGTGAATTCTGAAGCCAGCTCCTTTCGCACCATGGTATTGAATTCCTAATGTGTATTGCTTGATACCATCTAGGGTTAGGTGCTCCTTAGTTACTGGATCAAGTATAGGTTGCTTGATCAATGCATCTGTTTTTAGAAGAATAGCTTCCGTTGAACGCAAACCAGTGACAATGAGTAATAATAAAAGATTCAGAACGATTTTTTCACCATTCGTTTCACACAAACTAATTAAGGACACAATATTGATAAATGTCCGAATAGAAATCAGCTTCTCTTTATCTAGACGATCTTCATCAAGCTCTAGTTGATCTATTAAAGCTTTGGTTTTCTTAGCATTTGGGGTTCTATTCTGACTGTTTATATATAGGTATTTTTGAGAAAATTCTAAAGCTTGTTCAGTAAAACCGTAGTGATTTAACATCTCCTGTAATCTAAGGTATGTACCAGCATGATCAGGAAGATTCGTTTTACTTGAATTTTCTGCCAAAATTTCAAAAGACTTATTTAATATTAATGTAGATAAATGGCAGGGATGTATACCCTCAATGTTTTCAGCATATAGTGCGCTGTACCAACGCTTAAGTATTAGAAATTCTGCATATAGCTTTTGGGGCGATGCTTTAGAGTTAGATTTTCGATAGCTAAGTATTAATACTGATTTAATAAATTCTTGAAAAATGGGATCAATGGTATTGTTTTCGATACCTTTCAATTTTTTAATCGTGCAAAAAGTGAAATGTGTTTTACCACTTCTTGATAACAGCCAACCAGATCCTACCGTACCACCATACCAAGAGGGATCGTTCCACTCCCATTTAAAATTAGATTGTAAATTTTGATTAAAATATTCTTTCTGTTCATTGATGAATGCATTATATTTTTCAAGATTCATAATGATCTTCCTTACGCATCGCACAACGAGCAATTACAGATTCAAGTTCAAATTTTGTTGATTCATGAATTCTGATTAAAGGATTTCTAGAAACACCAATACCATCAGATAGTCTGATCAGATCATTAATTTCATTTTGAACACTTTCTAGAACATTACTATGATTGGCATCAATAAAAGGATGAAAATACATGCAACCATAGCAGTTACGTACAGGTTGAAATAAACATTTGTCTTTGTAAGAACACCCACCAATATCGTAATGAATTTTGCTACCAATATTTCCAAGAACTTTTTTTTGATTCCAATCTTTTTTATAAATTAGTCTTCCAGTCATGAGCATGGCGATCATTTGTCTGTACAGAGAATTTTTACCAAGTGCTTGTGCTCTAATTTGAGCTAATTCAGGAGTAGAAAAAATATAATGTCTAGCAGTTACAACAGAAGAGTGACCTAAGATATATGCAATTTCTTCAGCAGAAGACCCTGCCATTGCCAAAATATAGCCAACATGATGCCTAAAATCAGAAAATGAGTACTTTTGCTTTATCATCTCATCTGCAAGAACAGCTTCTTTGTACTCTTCGGGAGCAAAATCAAATAATTGTGTATTAATCGCTTTTGAGCAAAAACGTGCAGAATTTTCGCCTAAATCAAATAACTTATCTTTTGGACTTAAGTTAAATCTTTCGATATAAGCAATAATGATTTCAGCAACTTCTTCTGGTAATTTCACTGCGATCTTTTCATGTAAATAACGTGCTTGTTTTGCATAGGGAATTAGTATGCTATAGCGATGAAAATGATCAGTAGTGCGTGTGGTATCTATTTTTATGTCTTCAGCAGATAGCTTTGCTAATTGTACAGGTCTAAGACCAGTTACATACACCAAACCAAGTATTGATGAGTAAAGTAGTGTTTGTTTATCGACACCCTGAAAATCATCTTTGATCGCTTGGTTTAACTTGATAAAGCCTTGTTGAATCATTGAAATGAGAGGGTAATCAATCGCATCTTCGTATTGCTGGTAATATAATCTTGAATTAAATGCTTTAGGACGTTCAAGAAATTCCAACTCATATTCCTGATCAAGATCAAAGCATGAAAAATTCTCGAGAAATAGTAGCTTCACCAAAAACTTAAAATGATAGTAGTATGTAGAATTATCGGCTTTTGCTAAATCAATCAATAAAGATTTCGCATTCTGATAATCAAGCTTTAAGCTTCTAGTTTTTAGCGACTTGATTGCAAAAGTGTAAGCCTGTAATTTAGCTTCAAGTGCAGATGGTGTATTTACTTGAATGTAATTAGCAAGAAAAAATTTAGCCAATTTTTTCTCTGCCGTACTGAAGTTAGAGAAGTTTAAGTGAAGTTTTTTCCCTGAATAAGAAAAACTCCAAACATCGTTAGATGTTTGAATGAACTTGCTATCAAATTTATCAGCTCTATGAAATCGAATGATTGTCGGTAAGTGTAATGACTCTATGAGCCTAAGGTCAGCATCGTGGAAAATAATAAATTCACTAGGATTATCATCAATTTTTTCAAAATCTAGACTAAGTTGGGACATATTTTTATCAATCAAAATTTAATACTGGAATCTATGATCCGAGCCAAGTTCATAAAATTAGCACGTTCTACAATAAAGCGTTTACCATAATATATAGGCATTGTAATCGTAGGTGACCAACCACCTAAGGCTCTCAGATCATCTTGTGCCTTTAGCAGAGCATCATTTACACTTTGTTTGAGATCAGAGTGACTAACATTTTCTTTCTTATACTTCTCAAAAGAATAGCTTAACATCATATAAGCCCAGGAATGTCTACATACGTGTGGAGTTAGACGTTCTATTGAGTCATAAGCTGAAGTATCAAAACATTCAGGTAGCAATGCTTTTAATGACAAATCTACCTGATCAAATATCTTTTTAACACTGGCATAACTTAAAGCAGAGTAGGGAGGCTTTAAGGAAGTAAATAAGATTTGTGAAGGAATTTCTTTTCGTATTTCATTTATATAAATTTGAAGAATTCTATAATCTCTCTCCTGTAGTTTAATTACTCGGTACGAGTATTCATTCTTGATTTTTGGTTTTTTTGATCGATCATCGAATTCATCATCTGTATTTGTAATAATTAGACTAAAATTATGATTCTGAATTGATTTTTTAATAGAATTGGTTGTTAGTAGCATAAGCTCACCAATTCTAAGACCATAATTAAGCATGAGATGTATGATCAGAAAGTTTCTGAGTTGTACGTTTTTTGACTTAAATGGGTTTAAAATATTGTATTTATTAGAATTGCTTGGTGAGATAATTAAATACAATCCTTTAATCATCTCATCATTCATACTTTTGAACGAATAATTGATTTCACTTTTAATTGTTTTATTAGACTTTGAAAAGTTGTTTATAATTTTTTTCTTTATAGTCATATATTTATTTAAATTTTCTTTAATTTTTTTGATTTCCTTCAGTGAAAGTTGTGGCTGAGATTGGATAGTTAGATATTCATCAATCAAAAAGCTGTAAAACTTTAGAAAAGATCTAATTCTATGGCCAATTGTAGTGTAGTTAGTATGTTCTGCATTTCTTAATCTTATAAGATTACTTTCAATTTTTCTTTTATTTTCTAAATAGATAATGAAGTTATCAATTTCACTTTGAATGATTTCAAAATTATAGGACGACGAATAGAAAGATTCACAAAAGGACGTGGCAAACTTTTCAAACCAAAAACCATACCAAAATTTTAATGCTATCAAATCTGCATGTTGCGTAGAGATACTTTGAAATCTAAGAAATTTCATGGTGTACAGCATAGGGTACAAACATGGACAAGATGAATCCAGATCAAATAAAAGAATAATTTGATTTTCGTTTGAGACTTTCTTTTCTAAATGAATTGTTTTTAAAGCAAACATAGTAAAGTTTATGAAGTATTCTTGAGGTCAACATAACATATTTTATGATTGAAATAGAAATTAGTTAAGTTATTGAATTATAGTTTAAGAAGGAAGAATATGAAGTTACTGTTAGGTGTATCTGATTTAACATAATATACATTATGCGAAATCAAATAATAAGACTTTAAAGCTATCAATTAATCTAAAAATGAATTTTATCTCGATGCATTTCTACAATCATTAACCAAGCTTTGGTTGCTGGACTCATTGCTACAGTCGTATTCCAAGCCATACTCAATGTCCAATGTAATTTAGGCTCATTAAGGATTGCTGAACAAAACTTCCCCTGATCTAGCTGATCACAATAAATTTTGGGTAATATAGCGATCCCCATATTAAACTCCACCATTTTGGTGATAAAGTCCCACTGGCTACTTTTACATACGACTTTTGGTTCAAAACCTACAGAATTTGCAGCCTGTATAATCATCTTATTTAATGTAAAAGAATCAGCGTAAAGTAAAAAAGTTTCTTCTTTAAGTTCATGCAAATTTACTGAATCTCGTTGATTCCAGTGTGAATTTTTCTTTGCTAATAAACACATTGGTGAATCTATCACAGGAATTGCCGCAAAACTTGGCCTTAAATTACCGAGTAAAATTCCAACATCAATACTTTTATCAGCAATTGCTTCCTCAATACCATTGGCACCGACTTCTAAGAATTTCAATTGAATATCGGGATGATTTTGGTGAAATAAAGCAATTAAAGGACTAAGTAATACCGAACCTAGTGGTGGTAAGCCTATGGTTAATTTACCTTTTTTTAACTGCTGTACTTGATTTATATTATCAAATATTTGCTTTTGTTCATTTAAGATATTTAAAGCATGTTGATAAATTAATTCACCAATATAAGTAAGCACAACTTCCCTTTTTCTTCCAGCTTCACCTTTTTTAAACAAAGCTATACCAAGTTCTTCTTCTAAATGTTTAATTGATTTACTGATTGTAGGCTGTGACATAAACAAACGATCAGCAGCCAAAGTAAAACTTTCACAATTGACAATTTCTACAAAAATTTTAAGATTTTTAATGTCCATTAATTATTCCAAAAACGCATAATTATGATTTAATTATTCATAATATGATGTGATGTTTGCAACTAAAATAACTCATCTTTTTAAAATATCTGCAATAAAATGTCTACGAGTACTCAAAGCCATCAAATTTCATCAATCTATAAAGTCACATTGCAAATTGGGCTTTTAATTTTGATTTGGTGGATTGGTTCAATCATTCAAAAACAATTTAATTTACCTATTTCGGCAGCTGTGATTGGCTTATTTATGGTTTTGATTGGGCTCATGACAGGTATTTTTAAGTTAAATTGGATTAAATCAGGCTCAGATTTCATTCTAGGTGAATTGGTACTATTTTTTATTCCTTGTTTTATCGGGTTAATGAAATATAAAAACCTATTTATGACTGAGGGTTGGCAACTGATTGTGGTGGTTGTACTGGGTACAATTTGTGTGATGGTATTTACTGCTTATAGTGTGCATATAGGTTTTAAACTAGAGCGGAAGTTGAAACAACGTCATGTTCATAAAACCGTACATGTATTACAGGGAGATAAATAATGTCTGCCATTTCAATATTTTGCCTAGTGATCACATTAGTTGCGTATGTGTTGGTCAAAAAACTTTATCGTAAATTTCCATATTTAATTTTATCTCCAGCAATTTTGGTTCCGATTGTTTTAATCATCATTTTACTGTCAGCACATGTTTCTTATGATGCTTATATGCTTGATAGTCAGTGGATTATATGGATGTTAGGGCCTGCAACTGTTGCCTTTGCAATCCCAATTTTTGAATATCGCCAAATCATTAAAGAACATCTCATTTCAATTTCAATGGGTGTAGTCATTGGTATGCTTGCTGGAATGATCAGTGCATTCTACCTTGCCAAGTTATTTCATTTTGACCAAACAACAACCTATAGTCTAATGGCTCGTTCAATCTCTACACCATTTGCAATGGAACTAACAACCCATATCGGCGGTTCTGTTGAACTGGTGATTTTATTCACCATGATTACTGGGGTGACTGGTATGTTAATTGGTGATTTGATATTGGGTGGATTAAGACTGAAATCAAGCTTTGCGCAAGGTGCGTCTTTGGGTAATGCAGCACATGGTTTTGGTACAAGTAAAGCTTATATGCGTGATAAAGATGAAGGTGTTATTGCTAGTTTAACCATGGTTTTAGCTGGTATTTTTATGGTATTGGTTGGACCTTTTATTGTACATCTCATTGTCTATTTACTAAATTAATCCGTACAGTATCGATTTGGATGTGCTGAATCTCTTTTCTGCAAAGAGATTCATTTATCTTTGAATCGTTTGTAATGTTTTAGGTAAAAAATTAATCAATAGCAAACCAAGCAATGCTGAAAGTCCAGCAAGGATAAAAATATATTCTCCTGATAATTTTTCCCAATATTGCCCAGCTAAAATACTGCCTGACGCAACACCAAGTCCCCACATGGTACTATATAGCGCTTGTCCTCTGCCCTGTTGTTTGGCTGCAAAGTTCTGCAAAATGACCCGCATTGCAATAATATGAAATAAACCAAAACTAAATGCATGAAACGTTTGAGAAATAAATTGAATAATGAAAATTTCTGAAAATAAACCTGCCAAAATAAATCGAATACTGGTCATGATTAAACAAAGCGCGACTAAGCTTCGCCATGAAAAACGATTTAGGAAGAAATTTGCATAGTTAAACATGATAATTTCAGCAATCACACCAACTGACCATAAAAAGCCAATCTGAGTTGTACTGTAACCAGCAAGCTTTAAATAATTACTATAAAAACTATAAAATGGTGCTTGTGCAAAAAGCATAATAAATTCAATGATAAAAAATGAAAAAACCACAGGTCTTTTTAGGATGGGAAGCAATGGCTCTAATATTTTTTGTGCACTTGGTGCTGCGCTAGGTTCCTTAATCGAAAAGGACCAAATAAAAGCTGTAAATGCAATACATAACAACATCATCGGTAAATATTGAATTGCAATAAATTCTAAAATCGCACCGATACTAAATACGCCAATAATAAATCCAATAGAGCCCCATTTTCTAATTTTTCCATACAATGCTGTATGTTGATTACCCAGCCAAAACAGCGTTACACCTTCAAATTGCGCAAGTATGGCATTTTGAAAGAAGCTAAAAATCAACATCAGAAATGCAATTGATTGCATATTGTTGGGAATAATAAAAATCAAAAACCAGATTGTAGCTTCCATCCAGGTTGCCACACGTACCCATAACATTCGTTTGCCCGTTTTGTCTGCGATAAATCCCCAAATAAAGGGTGCAAATATACGGGTTAAAATGGCTATAGAGGACAGTAATCCTATTTCTTGATAATTAAATCCTTGATCTTGAAGATATAAGCTCCAATACGGTAAAAAAGTTCCAACTATTGAATAATACCAAAAGTAGAATCCACTCAGTCTGTATTGGATTGGCATGGCTTGCATATCGTTGCATTCACTTGGATTTTCAAACAGTTAGAAGAATAAAGCGTTGTATAAGTTTGTACTCAAAAGCACTCATCCGTAGTTCAACTGTATACTGCTAAAAAATATTATTTTTTCAAAAACCCATAATACTCTGTTATATATTTAATGTCTTTTAATAAAAATATATTTTGCTTATTTGGTAAAATTACTAGATTCGTAACAGACTCACGAGGCACTAAATTTAACGCAAAACACCTAACACCTTGATAATTGTCAAAGATTGAGCTGTTAATCTCGATATTACTAGACCTACATTTAGGTTGGTTATTGTAAAAAAAGATCATGGATATGCTGCATATATATTTAACAGCCAATAACTCGGAAAAAGAAATTTAGACTTATTATATTGCAAATCATTGTTTTACCTTATAAGTATAGGAAGCTATCAAATTATATTTAGATTAGTTTGTTATGATCGATATTCAAATAATACAGTAAATTAAATCTTAAACAAAAAGTATTGTAAATTAATAAGAATAAATTATGCTCTCTAAGTCTATATTTAGTGATTAAAAATTCAAAATAACAATTTAAAAATATTGGCACCCCCAAATTTCTCTTCGCTTGGGTTGAATTTGTTCCACTAGTAAAAATAAAGTAAATAAAGGCATTATATACATCATTGGCTCCATCCACGCTATACATAACCACATAAATGGCCAACAAGCTCCTACGCAGTACCAGGCTTTTTTAATTCCAAATTTAAAATTATCAATACCAGACTGAAGCCCAAAAGGATTAATTTTTGCAGGAAGATGACAGCGATTTAGACTGATTTTTTTATATGGAGTTATCTGCCATAGAACTAAAACAACAATAATAAAGCATGCCAATATTATTTGGTTATGTAATAATTCATTTAAATAATGTGTCAAAATTGAGAGTAAAATACCAATAAGTGTCCAAAAAAACATATAGCCGATAAAAAACAATATTAAACTTAACTTCCTTTTTCTCTTAAAGTTCTTTTTCTGAACATCCTCTACAGATAAAAAAAGTAATGGTCAACAGCTTGATGGTATTACACAAAAACAAATTAAATCTGATTTGGATAATAATTTAATCATGGCTTTTACCCCATTAGATTTTTTACAAAAAATTGAAAGTAGTAATAGCGACATCAAAATAGGTCAACAACAGCTTAATTTTAATATTAGTAAAGTCTTTGGTATAAGTAATGAAAAATTTAACGCTGATTTAGCACTTCCTTATGGCAATAATTTAAACCGCTATTTAACTTTAAATGGGATTGATGAATGGACCTTAACATCTACTCTTGCGAGACATCCTTTCCATATTCATGTGAATCCTTTTCAAATTCAATCCGTATATAAGGTTGATGGTTCAAACAATCGTATAGGTGGAGATATAACTTTAGAGAAAAATACTAATCCTTTATTTAATGGTTTAAATGGCGTATGGAAGGATACTCTTTTTGTTCCAACGGGTTATGAGATTGTGGTCAGAACCAAGTATGAAAAATTCACAGGAGACTTTGTATTACACTGTCATATCTTAGATCATGAAGATCAAGGCATGATGCAAAATGTCCGTATTTGTGATCCGAATGATAAAGATTGTAAAACAAGACCATTTGGATCTGTCGTACCTGCAGGACTTCATTCACATGCACATTAAATGTATTCGTTCAGTTCTGATCAGACATTGATATTGAAAAAGAGAAAGTTACCCATTTTGATAAAGGTGTCGAATCTTAATCAAACAAAGGTAACTTTCTTATGTTTTATACTAACAATCAAACCATCAAGCACAAAGTAGGCTTACTCAATTTAATAACAATTTTGTTCCAGCAAAAATTACTTCTTAAAATCAAATCATAGTAGATAAAACATAATAAAAACATTCTTAACGCCTTCACCTTTACCAGAGTTAAGTAAAAAGGCAGAAGATAAAGTCATATTAGCAAACTGGTACCTTAAAAAATATTTAAAGTGTATCTTATAGCAATACCACATTAAAAATACACTCTACTACTTCTTTTTAAAATCTTAGGGGTAGAGTTTATGTCTTTTCAGCATCATTCTAATGATTTTCTTCCCCCCATTATGGCAGGTTTAATTTCGGTCATCGTTAATTATGGTGGTACCTTTATTTTAATCTTCCAAGCTGCGCAGATGGCTGGTCTTAGCCCTGAACTCACTGCCTCATGGGTATGGTCTATTTCTATTGGGGTTGGTATCACAGGAATATTATTAAGTTGGTATACCCGCGAACCCATTATCACTGCATGGTCTACGCCTGCCGCTGCATTTTTAATTACGACGCTTGTAACTGTGCCATATTCCGAAGCAATTGGTGCATATTTACTTTCTGCACTGGGATTTGTGATCTTGGGAATTACGGGCTATTTTGAAAAATTGATTCGTCTAATTCCAGCGGGTATTGCATCTGGTCTCTTGGCAGGTATTTTATTGCAATTTGGGATTGCAGCCTTTACCAATATGACAATTGATCCTTTTTTGGCGATTTCATTATTTTTGATTTACCTCATCACCAAGCGTTTTTCTGCAAGATTTTCCATTATTAGTGTCTTGATTTTTGGCTTTATTTTCTTACTTTTACAATCACGGATTGATTTCTCTGGATTTGAACTAAAATTAGCCTCGCCTATTTTTTCCACACCAACTTTTTCTATAAACTCGATACTGAGTGTTGCCTTACCTTTATTTTTAATTACCTTAACAGGACAATATATGCCAGGTTTACTGGTTCTTAAAAATGATGGTTTTCACACCAATGCTAAACCGATTCTTATCGTGACAGGCTTAGGTTCGTTCCTCATGGCTCCATTTGGTTCACATGCGTTTAATCTTGCTGCAATCACTGCTGCAATTTGCACTGGAAAGGAATCCCACGAAGATCCTTCAAAACGCTGGATTTCAGGGATTGCCGCAGGTGTGTTTTATATTTTTGTTGGAATTTTTGGTGTAACGTTAGCAGCTGTCTTTGCAGCGTTTCCAGTCGCTTTTATAAGTACTTTAGCAGGACTTGCATTATTAGGTACAATTGCTGGAAGTCTTGCAAATGCGATGAGTGATATCGTTTGCCGAGAAGCCTCACTTATTACCTTTCTCTCAACGACAGCCAACATCACTTTGTTTGGTGTTGGGGGTGCATTTTGGGGTTTGGTTTTAGGTCTAATTTCATATCTTGTACTCAATGGAAAATTCAAAACCAAGACACTTTCTTGACCCTACAGGACTAAAGAACTGATAGTGTTCATAAAATAATCATTTATAAACAGCATATTACCTTTAAATATGCTGTTTTAATTTATTCAGAGCCTAAAACCTCATTTTATAAACCCAGAGATCATTTGATTGACTACAGCCGGTTTTTCAGCATGTAACCAATGCCCGACTTGTTCAATGACTTTAACTTGGCTATGACTAAACTGGGTTTCGATTGCAGAAAAATGTTCAACTTTTGAGATATAGGGTGAGTTTCCACCTTTAATAAACAATGCTGGAATAGGATTCACCTGCTGATTTTCCCAACTTAAAATATCGGCATAATGATTAAATAAAGCTTGGACATTAAACAGCCATTTTCCCTTACTGAATGATTTTAATAAAAATTGAATCACCATTTCTTCTTTTAAATACTGACGCATAATCTCTGTTGCTTCTTTACGAGATTCAATTTGTGCATTTTCAACCGCAAATAAGGCTTTAAAAATTTGATCATGGTGATTTTCTTGATATGCAAAAGGTGTCATATCCAAGACAATCATTTTTTGCATACGATCTTGCGCTAAATCTGCAAGTTTCATTGCAATTTTTCCACCCATAGAATGTCCAATCGCGATAAATTTTTCAATATTTAAATGATCAAGTGTTTGCAAAACATCCTGAGCCATCAATTGATAATTCATTTCATCTGAATGTGCAGAATGACCATGATTTCGAATATCAATTTGCAATAAGTTGAATTTGCCTTGAAATTCACGTGCAATAATGCCCAAATTACTTAAACTTCCAAATAACCCGTGAATCAATACCAGTGTGGCTTTTTGAGTTCCATGGCTATCTTGAGCTTGATCGTATTGATAATTCAGTAACATTAAAAACCATCCAGAATTTAAATATTGCGTTTGCGCTATGATGACAAGAAGCGAAATGTAGAACAATAGTTTTATCATTCATTAACAATACTGCGACTTAAAAACAATCAATATCTTAACTATCTCTCTTCCAATACCGCACTTGATACATTGTTTAAGTTTTATCTTATTTATCCTCTATTTTGTAGTGAATACACATTTGGCTATAAATATAGACAAATGTGCGGTGGCCTTAATTTAAAGTTGAATAAATAATAAAAAATAAACCTCAATCTACTGTTGAGTCGGGGTTTGAATTACCTATATTATCAGACTTGATTTTTTCGATTGATTTAGGACTTTAGACCATGTTTCAACATGTAGATCCTTATGCAGGTGATCCAATTCTTTCTCTAATGGAAGCCTTTGGTAAGGATGAACGGACACACAAAGTAAATTTAAGTATTGGTCTTTATTATAATGAGGACACAATTGTTCCTCAGTTAGACGCTGTAAAAGCGGCTTTGAAAAATATTGAACCAAGCAATGACAAGGTAAAGCTTTATTTACCGATGGATGGTTCAAAGTCATATAACGAAGCAACCCAGAAATTGGTTTTAGGTGCAGATAGCCAAGCACGTAAAGATGGCCGTGCAGTGACCATTCAGACCCTAGGTGGTTCTGGTGCACTTAAAGTTGGTGCAGATTTTCTAAAAAAATACTTTCCTGAATCTGATGTTTGGGTGAGCCAACCGACGTGGGAAAACCATATTGCGATTTTTAATGGTGCGGGAATCAATTCACATTTCTACCGCTATTTTGATGCAGCAACCAATGGTGTCAATATTGAAGGCATGTTAGAGGATTTACAGCAAATCCCTGCAAAAGGCATTGTTCTCCTTCACCCTTGTTGCCATAACCCAACAGGCGCAGATTTAACACCTGCTGAATGGGATCGTGTGATTGAAGTACTGAAAGCACGTGATTTAATTCCATTCCTCGATATTGCTTACCAAGGTTTTGGTCAAGGCTTAGAAGAAGATGCTTATGCAATTCGTACTTTAGATAAGTCGGGATTGAATTTCATTGTTAGCAATTCTTTCTCTAAAATTTTCTCACTATATGGTGAGCGTGTTGGTGGTTTAAGCTTTATTTGTGATGACCAAGCAACTGCACAAAAAGTTTTAGGTCAGCTTAAAGCAACTGTACGCCGTATCTACTCAAGCCCACCTACAACGGGTGCCTTAGTGGTTGATAATGTATTGAATGATGCAACATTAACTGAAAAATGGCATGCAGAACTTAAAGAAATGCGTGAGCGTATCATCCAAATGCGCGAACTATTAAAGGCAAAATTAACTGCTGCTTTACCTGGTCGTAATTTTGATTACCTTACAGAACAACAAGGCATGTTTAGCTATACTGGTTTAACTGCTGAACAAGTGGATATATTGAAAGATCAATATGCCATTTATTTGCTACGTAGCGGCCGTATGTGTGCAGCGGGCTTAAATTTAAAAAATATTGATTATGTGGCAACATCTGTTGTAGAAGTGATTAAAGCAACTGCTTAAATAAATTGATAAGCGTTGATTGGTTCAATCCACTGCCACTTAGCTCCCTTTCATAAGGGAGTTAAGTTTTTGAGATAATTCTTTTTTAAATGAGCATTTTAAAAGCTTAACATTGACATACAGATTTATTTTTATACAATAAGTATTCTTATCCCCTTTCTTAAAAGAGCAACGCCAATGAAGTAAGTCATTTTCTCATCATTATTTATTTAATTTTTGATGTGCAAAATAGATTCTACTCAAGGCTACACTTATCTTTTGGTTCTGATACTTTCTTTACGATAAATTAAATAATCTACTGTTATTTAAAGCTTTTATTACATACTATTTTGTGCATCCTCTATATGAGGATCATTTAATGCAACAAGCATGTATCATTTCAAATTTGAGTTTGGCATTTCCCACTCAAACAATGTTTACTCAACTGAATTTTGTGCTTTTTCCAGGGCAAACTTCTGCTGTGATTGGCCGTAATGGTTTGGGAAAATCATTACTTTTTAAATTATTACACTTACAACAGCATTCAGATTTAGCCTATTCAGGTCAAATTGCGTGGCATATCCAACATGATTATTTAGCACAATTACAACGATTAAATGCCAAAACCATAGCTGAAGCTTTAGATATTACTCATCTACACAATGCTTTTGAGCGTATTGAAAATAGTAGTGCCAGTTTTGAAGATTATGATTTGGTTGAAAACTGTTGGGATTTACCACAAAAATGGCAACAAATTTTAAGCAATGCACAACTGCCGCTTGATTTAAATTTTCCTGTTAAATCCTTAAGTGAAGGTCAAAAAACTAAGCTGGCTTTGTGTCGCTTATTTCTAAAACAAGATCATTATCTACTTTTAGATGAGCCAAGTAATCATTTAGATGCCATGGCAAGAAAATGGCTAATTGAATCGATTCAGTCACATAAAGCGGGGGTTTGTATTATTAGTCATGATCTTCAATTGCTAAATCAAGTTCAGCATATTTATGCTTTAACCGCAAATGGTTTACAGCATGTTAAGGGCAATTATGCAGATTATTTTAAACAGCACCAACAACAAGTCCATGCATTAACTCAGTCTATTCAACAAGAAAAACGTGAATTTAAACAGTTAAAGCAACAACAGAACGAGAGTTTAATGAAAGCACAAAAACGTCAACGTAAAGGTGCTCAATTGCGTGACTCGAACTCTCAAGCCAAGATTCTTCTGGATTTTAAAAAAGAGCAAGCTGGGCAAAGTTTTGGGAAATTACGTGCACAGCAAATTCGCCAAGCTGATGAAACACAAAGCAATTTACAGGAGAAACAAACAGCTTTAGAAAAAATTAAACCACAACGATTTCACTTTCAATTTCAATCATTTAAGCAAGGTGAAATATTAAGAATTCACGATTTACAATTGCCTTATGCTACAACACAGAAAATAAATTTGTCACTCCAAGCCGGTGAAAAAATCCAGCTTAAAGGTGCGAATGGCGTGGGTAAATCCACCCTATTAAAAATAATTGATCAATCACAATGTACTGAAATTTTCTTTATAGGACAAAGCTTATATTTGGATCAAAATTTTAGTTTGCTCAATGATGATCTTTCTGTGATCGAGAATTTAGCTGAATTTAATCCAGATCTGCCAGAGGTTGAATGGCGAAATTTATTAGGTCAACTGCGGATCCGCCGTGAAAAAGCACTCTTAAAATTGGGCCAACTCAGTGGCGGTGAAAAACTCAAAGTTGCATTACTGGGAATAAGTCACAATCATCAAAATATAGATTTATTGCTATTGGATGAACCTGAAAATCACTTAGACATCGAGTCACGAGAATTACTTGCACAAGCCATTCAGCAATTTAAAGGTGCTGTCATTCTGGTTTCTCATGATGATTGTTTTGTTGTTCAAAGTGGAATAGATGAGAAATATTTACTGAGTTAAATGGTAATGATTGAATAAATCAGTATTTATTCAATCATTTAATACTTAAATTTGTGTCATTAACCACAAGCCGCTTGGGTAATTTTTTTGGTCGCAGGATCTACTGTTACCGTCACACGTTCAATACGATAATCCATGGTTACACCTTGATTTGGCGCAACTTTACGTACGATTGATGCTTGTGTAAGCTGCTTAATTTTCGCTTCAGACATATCATTTTGTCCAATCAACTGAGTCGCACGTTCAGCAACACATGTGGTTTGAGTGTTTTGCGCTGTTTGATCTTCCGTTGAATTGGTTTGAAGCGAAGAGCATGCTGATACAGTTAAAGCCATGATACCAAGACCTAAAATTGCAACATTTTTCATAAGACGACCTATTTTGATTTTTTGCTTTAAAGCCATAACATAACAAAAAAAGATAAGCTTAGAAAATTAATATATAAAACTCATACATTTATCATGCAAATAAAAACCAGTGATTCATGATTTATCACTGGTTTTTGGTAGTTCTAAATATTTAAGCTTAAAAATTAATCACCGTACGGATTGATTTACCTTCATGCATTAAATCAAATGCTTCATTAATTTTATCTAAGCCCATTGTATGGGTAACAAATGGTGCAAGTTGAATATCACCTTTCATCGCATCTTCAACCATACCCGGCAATTGTGTACGGCCTTTTACCCCACCAAATGCAGTTCCTTTCCATGTACGACCAGTCACAAGCTGGAACGGACGGGTTGAAATTTCTTGACCTGCACCTGCTACACCAATGATGACTGATTGTCCCCAACCACGATGAGCACATTCAAGCGCTGAACGCATCACATTGACATTACCGATACATTCAAATGAATGGTCTACACCCCAGCCTGTCATTTCAACAATCACTTCTTGAACAGGTTTGTCATAGTCTTTTGGATTGACAAAATCAGTCGCACCAAACTCTTCTGCCAATTTAAATTTTTCCGGATTGGTATCAACAACAATGATACGGCCTGCTTTCGCTTGGCGCGCACCTTGTACAACAGCCAAACCAATACCACCTAAACCAAATACAGCAACTGAATCGCCTTCTTGTACTTTTGCCGTGTTATGGACTGCACCAATCCCTGTCGTTACACCACAACCCAGTAAACAAACATGTTCAGGATTTGCTTCTGGGTTAATTTTAGCCAATGAAACTTCAGCAACAACCGTATATTCACTAAAAGTTGAACAACCCATATAGTGATAAATCGGTTCACCATTATAAGAAAAACGTGTCGTTCCATCAGGCATAACCCCTTTACCTTGTGTAGCACGAACGGCTGTACATAGGTTAGTTTTGCCTGATTTACAGAATAAGCATTCACCACATTCTGCCGTATATAGAGGAATCACATGATCCCCCGGTTTCACTGAAGTTACACCTTCACCAACTTCAACAACAATACCAGCCCCTTCATGGCCTAAAATTGCTGGAAATACACTTTCTGGATCATCACCTGATAAAGTAAATGCATCTGTATGACAAACCCCTGTATGGGTAATTTTAACAAGGACTTCGCCTTTTTGTGGAGGAGCAACATCAATTTCCACAATTTCTAAAGGTTTTCCTGGACCAAATGCAACAGCAGCACGTGATTTCATAGCTAAATATCCTAATAGGTTTGTGTTTTAACAGTTGGACTACAGTAACCTTTTTCTATTTACAGATTCAACCATTAACTTAATGATATGATTTAGTAAAATTTAAAGTACTCATTGAAAGAATGAATCATTCAAAGACTTCACTTGCCTTGGTTATTTTGGCTTTTTCAATCACTGGATGCAGTTTACCTATGAATCAACCAGAACAAGAACAACAAGTTAAAGTATATGCAGATCATTGGATCAATGAGCCTCAAGCAAAAAAAATGCTTACTCAAGGGCTAACTGCATATTTAGCCATGAATGATGCTTTCCAAAGTATCGCGTCACGTATCCATCTGATTCGAAAAGCCAAATATACTCTTGATTTACAATATTATATTTGGGCGGATGATTTTATTGGCAATTTAATGCTACACGAGTTGTTAAAAGCTGCTGATCGCGGTGTAAAAGTCCGACTATTGATTGATGATCAAAATGGAACAAAAATAGATCGACAATTAAGTGCATTGCTGACACATCCAAACATTTCGATCAAATTATACAATCCTTATAAATTTCGGCACTTTCGTGTAATGGATTATATTTTTAGAATGAACAGAATAAACCATCGAATGCACAATAAATTAATTATTGCTGATGGCGCAATTGCTGTAACAGGCGGACGAAATATTAGCAGTGAATATTTTGATGCTAGTGAATCTTTCCAATTTACCGATATGGATATTTTATTTTTTGGTAAAGCGGTTAATCGTGCAAATGAAGTTTTTACCGACTTTTGGAATTTTCAACTCACCTATCCCATTGATCAATTTATTCATAAAGGTTCTGAACAAGATTTATTAACTTTACGAAAAAGCTTTGAACGACTTGAACAAGCTGAACATACAGCAGATGAAAAGGTAAATCTTGAGCAGAAAGAACTTGCCAATGAGCTTAATCAAAATAAAATCAATTGGGCTTATGCCGATTTTTTAGCAGATTCTCCAAAGAAAAGTTTAGGACAAGCGCGCGGCAATGAATTAATTTCACATCAAATTCACCAGCATTTGGGTGATCCTGAACAAGAAATGGATTTGATTGCTGCTTATTTCGTTCCTACAAAAAATGGAACGAATTTTATTAACCAATTCCCTAAACAAAATGTCAAAGTGAGAATTCTAACCAACTCTTTTATGGCAAATGATGTTGCGCTTGTCCATGCGTTTTATCAAAAGTATCGAGTTGACCTGCTTAAAGGCGGAGCTAAGCTTTATGAATTTAAACCTTATATAGAACGTAACCGCCGTACTTGGTATGAGGTCCTCACAGGAAATATCATTCCAAAAAAAGGCAAAAATAAATCGAGTTTGCATGCAAAATTTATCAATATTGATGACAGAGTCTTTATTGGTTCATTTAACCTAGATCCAAGATCATTCAATATCAATACTGAAGTTGGACTGATCGTTCAGTCAGATCCTTTACAAGAACAAATTTCAAATCTATTGGATCAAACCCTATTGAGGGTTGCTTATGAGTTAAAACTTAATTCACAAGGTGAGCTAATCTGGTTAGATCATCGTGTTGATGGTAATGTGATCGAATATAAAGTTGATCCTGAAACTACGCGATTCCAACGATTTATTATGTACAGTGTGTCATATTTACCACTTGAATGGATGATGTAAGTTTAGTGTAATGACAAATAGCATACTAATTCGCTAAAAACATCATTATTATAAATAACATTCGAATAAACAGAGGCCTTTGATCTCTTTAACCAATTCTATGTCAGTAAAGCCCGCATATTTTAAGCTTTGGAAATGTTCATGTTTCGACATAAATAAGTCACTATCGCTCATCGCGTCCGACGCAAAAACATGGTCACAGACCAAGTACATCGCATCACTTTTTAATAGCGTTTTCACTTGTTGATGAAATTGATTTGCATAGCTTTTATGGCGTAACTCATGTAAAGCTTGATGAATAATGATTGCATCATACTGTCCAAGCTGATCACGCCAATCTTCATTTTTAAAATCAGCAATCAGATATTGCGCCCGGTCTAGCTCAGAAGAAAGTAGCTTACTTTTGGAAAGCTCGTTCATTGCATCAGAGAAATCTAGCGCCGTATATTTAATCTCAAGGCAATGACTGAGTAAATGTTTTGCTAGAAAACCAGGACCTGAACCTATTTCTAAAATATTGAACTGTACGTTTTGATCAGTTTGATGCTGTTTCTCTCTGGCTGCTTTTTGAATTAAATTCACATAATAATCAAAAAAATCATAACGCCAAGGTCGTTTTTCATTGGCATCATTTGCCCATTGCAAAGCATCTTGCGGGTTTTTCAAATCAATTGGACTCGGTACATCCTGAACACTCATTATAATTATTCCACTGAAATCAATATAAATTTGCTTACTATTTACCCATATTTTAAAGCAATAGGGAAAAGGATTTTCGCTAACTTTGTAAGTTATTTATTTTTAACTGCTGAATAGAAATTGCTAAGATATCAAAAACTTTTTTATCTACACATTGTGCAACATTAAAGCGCATAAACTGTCCTGCATTTTCAGCTTGGCTAAATGAATTACCTGGTGCTAGAATTACGCCCTGTTTGAGACATAACTTTGATAATTCTGCAGCTTGTATACCATCTGGTAATTTGCACCATAAAAAAATCCCCGCTGTTGGAACAATCCACGGTTTTATACCGAGTTGCCCCAACTTTTGCATCATTTCATTGCTGACTTTCAGCAAATGTTTCTTTAACCAATCTAAATGTTTAGGATAACTGCTGTCCATTAAAGCCTGATAAATAATTTCTGAATTTAAGTGACTATTGCTAAAGTTGGTCGCAATTCTTAAATCGATCAATTGATCAATCAGCTCAGATTCTGCAATGATATAACCGCAACGAATCGCTGCTGAAAGAGTTTTGGTAAAACTGCCAATTTGAATGACATGCTTAAAACCTGCTAATGAAGCATAACGTGGTGCTGGTGTATATTCAAAATCAGCAAAAATTTCATCTTCAATAATCAATAAATCAGTTTTCTCAACCAGCTTGGAAATTTGATAAACCGTTTGTAGCGAAATCGTGGCCCCTGTTGGATTATGGATCCCTGAATTGGTTAAATAGATTTTTGGCTTTAAATTCAGTGCTTGTTCAAATTTTTCTACGTCTGGTCCCAGTTCTGTAAACGGAATTGGAACGGCTTTTAAATGATGTGCCTTAATCAAGGCGCGGAAATTAAAATAGCACGGATCATCGATCAAAATCACATCGCCGGCTCTAAGTAAATGTCTGAAAATTAAATCAATGGATTGCGTTGCTGAGTCAGTAATAAGAATTTGATTCAGTTTAAATTTTAAATCATACAATTCTTTTTTTCTGGCAATAAATTTACGCAACTCCAAATGTCCATGCGGTGTTGCATAATCAGTGAGCATGCTGATTTCAGACTTGGCAGCTTGTTTTAACGCTTTACGGATCGATTGTTCAGGCATCCAAGTGGTGGGTAACCAACCACAACCCGGTTTTAGCACATCAATCTTCGCCTCTAACGACTGCCTTGAAATCCACAATGGATCTATTTCACGTTGATACTGTATTTCAGTGTCAATCATTTGCATTGGTTCTGCTTTACCTAACACATAATAACCAGAACCAAGACGAGATTCTAAAACACCTTCCGCAACTAATCTGGCATAGGCTTCAACGATCGTGGAAACAGAACAGTTTGTTTGTATAGCAAACTGACGAACTGAAGGTAAGCGTGAACCTGCAATTAAACTTTTATTGGAAATTTGATTTTTAATCATCAGCACTGTTTGCTCAATTTTAGTTTTTGCCATTTATAAACCATATATTTAAAAAATAAGAAATACGAGAAAATTTGTTAGATTGAATAGAATTGTACTGGTAAAAATAGCATAACAGTTCTTTAAAATTGTACTGCAGTGTACATATATATTTCCAGTAAATAGCGCTTAAATAATCATAAATTTACTGAGTAATTGATGATGGATAAAACAAATATTGGCTGGCTGAATGGTTTTATTGGTGTAGCAATTTTTGCTGGCTCTTTGCCAGCAACACGTATAGCTGTCATGGGATTTAGTCCAGAATTTTTAACCACAGCTCGAGCAGCCATTGCAGGAAGTATTGCTTTAATCTGCCTGTTTATTTTACAGCAATCAAAACCCTCTTTTGTCCAATTTAAATCATTGGTTATTGTCGCTTTAGGTGTGGTGATTGGTTTTCCATTATTTACGGCCTTAGCTTTACAAACAGTTTCTTCTGCACATGCCATTGTCTTTGTTGGTCTATTGCCTTTATCGACTGCAATTTTTGCAGTTTTACGCGGGGGGGAAAAACCTGCTACACAATTTTGGTTATTTGCTTTAATTGGCAGTGCGATTGTGGTTGGATTCATGTTTTATGAAAACCGTAATTTAAGTTTTAGTGTGGGTGATCTCTACATGCTTGCATCAATTGTCGTTTGTGGACTGGGTTATGCCGAAGGTGGAAAGCTTTCAAGAGAATTGGGTGGATGGCAAGTGATTTGTTGGGCTTTAGTAGTTGCATTACCCTTGATGCTCATCTCAAGTCTATATTACTTACCTACAACCTTTGCAAATATCCATTGGCCAGAAACCATTGGTTTAATCTATGTGTCACTGTTTAGTATGTTGATTGGTTTTATTTTTTGGTACAAAGGCTTAGCGTTGGGCGGAATTGCCAAAGTTGGACAAATTCAATTAGTACAACCATTTATTGGTTTAATGCTTTCAGCGGTTCTATTGGGTGAACACGTAAGTTTTGCGATGATTGTTGTTTGTTTTGCAGTTGTGATCTGTGTTACGTTGGCAAAACGATTTGCATAGAAAATGATAAGGTTTAAGCATTTATTAACTATATGTGTATATCGATTTAATTAAATATAAGGGAATAAATGCCTAAGCTTGAACAAAAACAGTCAGTTACTAATATGGTTTATTTTGCTAATTTTATTCAAAATGTGGACGCTTTAAGAAGGAAAAAACATGCTGGATTACCAGCTTTACCAAAAAATAATAAAAACCACTTCAACTGTTCAACCTGCCTCAATGCATGGTTCGATTACAACTGTCGATCAATTGGGGCAACTCAATATAACGACTATACGAGCCATATTCTGAAAAAATTCAAACTGAATTATTTTTCGATACTTATAGTGAATCATTTAAAGAAAACATTTCTAACCATAGCAAAGCGTAATTATAAACTGTGAATAGCAATCGTTTTTTTGGTTAAAATCTATGATTCTAGGTAAATTTTCAGATTTCCCTGTTGTTCGTTTAATTATCGAAATTGGTGAACTAGATATCGCCACTGCTGAAGAATTAGCAATGATTGAACAGCGTATCAAACCACTCTCATGGACTAAAGGGAGCCAATTTTGATTTGGTCTAGTTTTACCCATGTTCGAGATTTTAACGTAACTGGTTTTAAATGGGTTCAATACCCAACCATGATGCCAAATTATGAGTTTTAAACTTACTTAAAGTAAGCCTATTTCTTTAAATAAGTTCTTATATGCCTCTGCCTTCTTATCCAGTGCTAATGGATACGCTCTTGATGAAGAAGGCATCCGATATAAACATATCTCTCGTTCAGCAAATATAGCTTGTGAGGATTGCCCTATCTGTGGCTTTTCAGTTTCTTCAGGCATAGATAACATCAGGGTATCTGTTGCCTTATCTCCAGTGGTCATGATGCTGTTACATTCAGGAATTTGCGCTAAAAGCTGTGATAGGTCTGTGGGGGTTTTAATCTGTAGGAATTTATCTGAGGCATTCCCTTTTAAGCGAATAACTTGATACGCCGTATCAAAAATTGCGATACCTTTTTCGATTAAGAATTCGCGAATGCGTTGTTCTTTAAAATTTTTATTGGGTAAATCTAAAAAGTGGTCTTTATTTTCAAAGAAAATAAGCCCAAAAATCCGCCACATATCATTTTGATAATTCGGATAATAAAAATCCATCTTCCATCTGTTTTGAGGCGGTGGAAAGCTACCAAGCATCAACAGCTTAGCATTTGAAGGAAGAAATGGTTTAAGTGGGTGGGTTTCTATTTCGATATCAGTCATTTATAAATAAGAAATAATCTAAGAATTATACTGTTATCTTAACATTTTTACTTGCTAAGCATGGGTAGTTGTTTATAATTTTATATTAAAGATTTTAAATCGTAAATTTATCCATTTTCTTTTAATTAACCAACTTAATCGATTGTTGTGCTTATTCAATAAAACCACCCGCAGGTGGTTTAAATACAACTTACACAATAAAAATCAGTAGCCATTCGCGCTTAACTTAACTCTAAAAGGCTCTGTTTGATTTCTCATCATTTCCTTCATCTCAGCTGTGATCTCAACACCCATCTCTTCAAGCATTAACAAACCAAATTCTGAAGTGCTCTCTGCAAAATTTTTGTTATCTATTAACATTTGAGCAAGCTTTACATTTTTAGGAAAATCAGGGAAAAACTCATTAAAGTCTTTTTTATCTTCAATTCCAAAATAGATAAATCTTCTCCATTCATTAGTTTGAATATCGCGTATAAAAATTATGTCAGCTTCAGTCTGCATACTTTTTTTGAATAGTTCATCTTGTGATTGTATAGGCACAACACAAACTTCGCCTACACTTGAAATATAATTTAATTTTGGTTTTAAAAATGTAGAATCTATATTTTTATAAGATCCATCTTTGGCTAAATCTTGCTGTAATTGAATGTCTTTTCTGTACTCAGCATCGCTGATCCATTCGCCTGAAGAAAAAGTCTGTCCTTGATGCTTAGGTTTAAGTTTTCGATCATATTCAATCTGGTCATAATAACTGATCACATCATCAAGTGAACCATTTTTTAGTATTTCTATTTCCTTGTCCCCTTGCTTATTAAAAATTTCATAGCTTTTTTCACACTGTAAGTTCTCTGCAAAGGAGAAACTTGATGCTAAGGTTGTTAAAGCAATAATGAATAATTTTTTCATGAAATACCCTCTTAATATTTTGGGGATAAGATACTCAGGTTGAGATCAGAAATAAACCTTACAAAAAATTTATTTAACACAACACATTAGCTGATTTTTTCAACTTGACCACTAAGCTATTATTTTTAAATAAATTTTAACAACATTCCGACAAAACTATTTTGCATCAAATCTCTTTATGAAGGGTCAATTCTTTATTGCTGCTGTGATTACTGATTTTAAAAAATTACTAGAAATTTCATATATAACAGAGCTTTAATCAATATTCTTAGCGCTAATAAAAGTCGTTGCGTCAATTCCACCCCATATAAAAAATACAAAACGTGGCGATGTGCTGTTTTTAATCGGAAATTTCAAATAAAATCATTAAATATCTTGAATTTGTAACAATTTCAAGATATGGTAATAAAAATCATTGCATATCTCGGTAATATATTTGATAGTTAAGGTTCTTTAAGATTTATCTAAATATTAACTGATTTTATACAACCGAAAACTTTTTCTTAACATTAAAAATCAATTCGTTATGAACATTAAACTTTTTACAGCATTATTCTTGATCATTGCCCTGTCTGCTTGCAATAAAGAGCCTAAGCAGCATACAACTGCGCAAACAGATCGACCAACCCTCACTGCACAATTTGAACAATCAGATGAAATGATTAGTAAATATCTTGATCAACTTGATGATCCAAATACAACATTGGATGATAAGACCAGAATCGTATGTCAAGATTATCCTAAAGAATACAAATCGAATTACATGCCAAATTTACTTAAATTAAATCCAGAGAACTATACTGAAGCTAAATTACTTTCAGACTTAGATATTGCTTTAAACTATTACAAAGAAAAAGAAAATATTCAGTGTAAAGATACAAAATAGTGATGGTCATTTATCAAGTTTTAGCGCTTACAATTTTTTAAAAAATTTAGATTAAATGTTTGTTTTATATAAATAGTTTAAGTGTTTGGTATCTAATAAAAAATAGGGAGCTTAAAAGCTCCCTATTTTTAGTTCTTTTCACGGTAGTATTGATGTTTTCTTTTTGAATGATGTTTCCAGTTTTTTCCACCATAGCAAAAAAAAGGTGGATGTTCATTCGTCCAAGAGCACATTAATGCCCTACCACGTCTGCGTCTTAGTTTAAGAGGATAGGATTTATACTCAATCTCGTGCAAGAAAAAACTACTTTTTTCTTGTTTAACACTGTAGTGGCGATACCAAATATCTTGGCGATTTGGAAAAATTTCATCATCATAATCGCCAGTTAAACCTTTTTTAACAACGCTTACATATTGTTGTTTAAGGTGTTTAAGCTTATCCATATTTCTCTCATTAGATAGTTAAAACCTAATAGAGAGTTTTCGCGTAATAATTCATATTTTATGTTCTTTTTGAATTTGATTAATTTTATCACATGAATTTGCTAAAAATACACTGTGAAATTTGTTTTGCCCAAATTTGATAAATTTCCTGACTCGGATGAAAACCATCACGTGCCATTTGTAAATTTAAAGTTTTAAAATGGGCTAAATCAAAACGAATCAATTGATAATTGATTTTATTTTCGATGAATTGGGCTAACTTCTGATTCATTGCACTCGAATACTGTCCAAACAGCCATCCCAGTGGATTTGGTAATGCTGGAAACAGATTCATTGGGGGAACACCCGTGACTAAAATCATCTTTGGTAAAAACTTAGCTTCAATTTCTGTATAAAGCCCCCTTTGTTGCTGAATCCATTTTTGTGGTGAAATAAGTTTTGTGACATCGTTTACTCCAACCGATGTAATCACAACATCAAACTGCTGATTGTCTAATTGCTTGGTTCTTTGCAAAATTTCTAAGGTGCTATCCCCTGTTTTTGCTTCTAATTGATAAGTGACTTCAAAATTAGAGGTTAATTCATCGAGTAAACACCCCAATAAGGCTTCACGTTGATCTTCAACCCCCACACCTGCGGCAGCAGAGTCACCCAAAATTAAAATAGATAGTGCTTTTCCTTGTCCTATAACACCTTTTCGCAATCCTTGAGGTTCAGCTAATCGGGGTGTATTTTTCTTGACGCGATAACCTTGAAGGATTAATGCGGGAACGAGAACAATGGTAGAAATTTTTAAAAGCATATTTGAATACCAATCCAACAAAGCTATCTCAAAATCAGTCAGAGTCGAATATAGCTTGTCGCAATATTAAAATCATAAAGTTCAATGTCGATTTTACTTAATTGTATGGTCAAGTCGCTATTGGGCTAAATCAACAAAATTTAAGGCAAAAGCAAATATGAATGTACCAATAAATTCAAAAACTAAAACCGCATACTTTCTGCTTTTGCTCATCAAATAGGCATTATAGGTCCCGATTAAAATAATACCAAGATACATTAACTTTTGAATATCATCGATTTGCATCAGGCATTGTTGAATTTCACAGTGCTTTTCAAAAAAGAAGAGATACAAGATACGCGCAAGAAAAACTAAAAAGCTGGTTAGGAAAAAACCCACTACGATAAACATGTTAAAATTCTCATTATTTTTTATCCAGTTAGATTTTAAAGCTTTATCTATGCATTGCAATAAAAAAGACCCTTACTGGGTCTTTTAAAACTAAATAAAGCTCAACCGAGTTTATTCACAATTTTTAATGGCAATATTTTCATGGCTAGTCCTATCGGTAACCAAGGCCATTGTGGTACATAAGCTTTAACAGGTTGTTTTTCAATTGCTTTAACCAATAAATAAGAACCTGTTTCAACATCGACCTCAAATGGCAGTTTTTTTGCCCCTTCATTAATTTCAGTACGAATATAACCAGGGAAAATCGTAGAAACTTTAATTTTCGTGTCAATTAACTCAGCACGTATCCCCTCCGCTAAAGCAGCTACACCCGCTTTACTTGCGCCATACGCGGTCAAGTGTTTAGGCATACCACGAAGTGCACTCATAGAAGAAATCACAACCAGATGACCAAACTTTTGCTCACGGAATATTTCAACAGCAGCTTCACACTGTGCCAATGCAGAAATAAAATTGGTTTCTACAGTTGCACGGTTAATCTCAAATTTACCATTGCCAATACGACGACCATCACCAACACCTGCATTGACGATAATACGATCAAGCTTACCAAAGTCCTGCTTAAATGCTCGAAAGACTTGAAAAACTTGCTCATAGTTAGTCACATCTAAAGTTTTGGCAATCACTTTGATACCATATTTAGACTCCAACTCTTGTTTTAAGCTTTCTAAACGCTCTAAACGACGCGCACAGACGGCTAAGTTATAACCTTTTTGCGCAAATTCTCGTGCCATTCCTGCACCGATTCCAGAACTTGCGCCTGTGATTAAAATTGTTTTTACCATGACAAATTCCTTAAACTGTTTTTATATTTCTTAAAGTGCGACTTTAAATCCACGTCAATAGTTGCGGATCTTCAGCCTTAATAAAATGATGTTCATTCAAGCTCAATAATTGCGGTTCATTTCCCACCAGTCGTAATGTGGTTAAACTGGTATTGGCAATTGCCCAATTCAATGCAAAGGTTTTATTGGCGCTTAACTCCAAGAGTTTTCCTGCAACAACTGAAATAACACCGCCAGAAGTAAATACAATTGCATAGCGAGGGTTGGTTTTTACCAGCTCATCACATAAATTCTGTAAGGCCGTTTCTACACGGTTTTTAAAATCTGGCCAAGATTCGTCATACTCATGGTGATATTCACCACCAGTCCAACGGTCAATTGCCCCTTCAAAAATTTTTGCCAAATAGGCACGTGGACTTTTTTCTTTGGCAACATCCTGTTTAAGTAGATGCGGTTGATTAAAACGCGGATCATATTGAGCAAAAACTTGTTGATGGTTAAATTCATTCCAATGATGGTCCGTCACAATTTGAGCATCAGAAAAACTTTCAGCCAAAGCAAAACTTGCTGTTTGCTGATGGCGTAACATTGAACCTGCAACCACACAAGGCTCTTCTTTCAAAATTTTATCGAGATATTGCCCCAATAGTTTGGCTTGTAACTCGCCATTGGGTGAAAGCTTGTCATAACTCTCTGCACCAAATGATGCTTGTCCATGACGAACGAGGTAGATTGTGGTCATTTTCCTAAAATTTCCTTAAATTTTTCAAGATATTTCCGTGCAACTTCATTGGCTTCAATTTTTTGTAAACCGATGAGCTTTAAGGCACGAATATGTAAGGCATGAATCACAATCCAAAAATCTTTAAAAGCAGGATTATCTGTTTGTTTATGATAGTAACGATAATAAATTTGCTGTGCGATTACAGCTAAACGGAAAATACCAAATACTTCGTAGAATGCCCAATTATCGGGTTTTAATCCGGTTTTTTCTAAATAATATTCAACCACTTCTTTACGGGTAAGCATCCCTTTTAAATGTGTAGGCTGGCGACGGGTTGATTTAAAAATTTGATTGTCTGTATCTTCCACCCAATAGGCCAAAGCAGAACCTAAATCCATGAGAGGATCACCAATGGTTGCCATTTCCCAATCCAATACACCAATCACTTGGGTTGGGTTTTTAGGGTCAAGAATGACATTATCAAAACGCCAATCATTGTGAATCAAACACGTGTTTGAGTCAGCAGGAATATTTTCATTAAGCCATTTACGTACAAATTTAAAACTCGGCACATTGATGGTGTGCGCCTTTTCATAACGTGCATCCCAACCTTCAACCTGACGACGGCAATACCCATCACCTTTTCCAAGTTTTTCTAGTTCGGTGCCTTGATATGGAACTTGATGTAATTCAATCAGCTTGTCCAAGACATTAATACACAATTCATGCACTTGCTGTTGAGTAAAATTCAGTTCAGGGGGCAGTTTGGCACGTGGAATAATCCCTTCAATGCGTTTCATCACATAGAAGTCACAACCGATTACGGATTCATCCTGACACAGCGCGACCATTTCAGGAAGAACTGGGTAGTATGGTGCAAGCCATTTTTGTACATGATATTCACGCGCCATATCATGTGCAGATTTCGCCTTTGTCCCTTTGGGTGGACGACGTAAAATTAAATCAGCATTGTCATATTTTAAACGATAGGTCCAGTTTGAAGCTCCGCCAGAATATTGAGTTACTTCTACATTGCCTGAAATTTCAGATCCATTTTCAATGAGCCAATTTCCGACAGCACGAATGTCCAGCTCCTCTCCTTCACGTATACTTCCACCAATATCAATGACTGACATATTATTTCCCTGAATCTTATGTTTTAAACCATACATCTATAAAGAATGATACTTTTAACTAAAAACTTCATTTGCTCACTACTTTATATATAACACCTCTAACATAAAGCAGTTATTTTTTATCAGCAAATTGTTATTTTTTACGCGAGCCATAACCTCGTTTTTTTAATTCTAATTTTGCAATCATCCCTTTATGCACTTCATCTGGGCCATCCGCTAAACGTAAACTGCGGGCTTGAGCAAAGAATCCTGTTAAAGGTGTATCTCGTGATACGCCCATGCCACCATGAATTTGAATGGCCATATCAACTACTTTTTCAAGAACTGAAGGTGCAACAACTTTAATGGCTGAAATCTCGGTAAGCGCAGCCATAGTCCCTTGAGTATCCATTTTATAAGCCGCATACAGGGTTAACAGTCGTGCTTGATCAATCGCAACACGAGCATCTGCCACACGTTCTAAATTTCCACCTAATTTAAGCACTTCTTTACCAAAAGCAGTTCGACTCATTCCTCGATCAATCATTAATTCTAATGCTTTTTCAGCAGCACCAATGCATCGCATACAATGATGAATACGACCCGGACCTAGACGCCCTTGTGCAATTTCAAACCCTTGTCCAGCACCACCAATAAAATTACTTACAGGTACACGAACTTGATTAAAACTAATTTCGCCGTGCCCATGTGGCGCATCATAATCACCAAACACGGGTAACATACGTTCAATGGTCACACCTTGAATATCCACAGGCACTAAAACCATGGAATGTTGATGATGACGATCTTTGCTTTCATCAGGTGTATGCGCCATAAAGATAATAATTTTCGCATTTGGATCTCCCAAACCTGAAGACCACCATTTACGACCATTCAATACAATTTCATCACCATCTACCACTGCAGTTGCCTGCATATTGGTTGCGTCCGATGAAGCAACTGCTGGTTCAGTCATACAAAATACTGAACGGATTTTTCCTTCTAATAACGGCTTAAGCCATTGTTGTTTTTGTTGATCTGAACCATAACGCCATAGCACTTCCATATTGCCACTATCTGGAGCATTACAATTAAATACTGTGGGTGCGATTAAACTACGGCCTGACAGTTCTGCAATATGGGCATATTCCTGTACAGATAAACCTGCACCCCATACTGGATCTGGTAGAAACATGTTCCAAAGTCCAGCAGCTTTTGCTTTATTTTTCAGGACTTCAAGTTGTGCTGGCCATTGCCATTTTGTCCAATCACCACCTTGATTAAGATGATGGACTTCATTCCAAAAATCAGCTTCTACAGGTTCAATTTCATTTTTAATAAAGGCTTTGGTACGTTCTACAAATTCTTGCGCACGTGCTGAAAGTTCAAACATGCTTATCTTCCTGTAAATATATGGATAAATATTTGAATAGTGTCTCTTTACTTTACCTTAGCTGAAAACCTATTATGAACCAAATGATTTAATTCAATACCTCACTATGAATATGATTCATAATAAAACCAATCTTGATATGTCGATTTTCAATCATATTGATATTAATTTATACCCACTTTTTATCACCATTTATGAGCAAAGAAATATTTCAAAAGCGGCAAAGATTTTATGCATTACTCAGTCTGCTGCGAGTCATGCTTTACAAAGACTTAGGCAGCATTTGCAAGATGATTTATTTGTTCGCGCTGGGAGTAAAATGCTGCCGACACCTTTTGCTGAACAGATTTATCCATCTGTACAAAATGCTTTATTTGCTTTTCAAAATATCTCCAAACAAAAACAACAGTTTGATCCCAGTTCAGTACAAACCTTACGCATTGCAATACATGATGAAATTGAACCGATTATTTTTCCCAAATTGATTCACCATTTCCAAAAATTGAATTTAACCATTCAGTTTCTAAGTACCAAGCTTGACCGCAAGAATGTAATTGCTGATTTAGCTGCTCAACAAGTCGATTTTGTCATTGATCTAGAACAAAATTATGGTGATAAAATTAATTATCAAAATTTGGTTCAAGATCATTTTGTGATTTGTTCTCAGCATACAAATATCAATTCTGAACTGTATTTTGCATCACCTCATATCGGTGTTTCTTCACGCCGTACTGGTTTGCTTTTAGAGGACATATATTTAAATCAAGCGCAATTTCGTCGTCAGATTTTTATGCGTTGTCAGCATTATTCAACTGCCCTGCAAGTTTTAGCACAATACCCTGATGCGATGTTAACCATCCCAAAGCAGATACTGGCACATTTACAAGTTGATCAAAGTATCAATATTTTTGAGCATCCTATTGATCTACCTGTATTAAATATGGGAATTTATTGGCACGGTGCGCTAAATGAAAATTCTAGGCATATTTATTTAAGAGAAGAAATTTCTAAAATTTTTGCTTAGGCTATTTTATAAACGATTGGATTTAGCATGCGGTTAAGCCGCACACGTACGATCATCCCTATTTCTAATGATTTTCTTCATTCTAGTAGGTGAAATTAAGCCACTTATCTATTCCATTCGACATTTCATACATTGAATTCAAATTATAAAAATAAGACATAAAATCCACCTTAACCATGATAATATACATTTTATGTCATGTTTTGGATGATGTTGCTATGAGAACTTCGGCGCATAATTTTATGCTTGATGGTGTGGAAGACATGTTGACTCAAATTGGGACGAATATCAAAAAAGCCCGACTTCGACGTAATATGACCATTCATGATTTGGCCAATCGCATTCATGTAGATAACCGAACAATCTCACGTATGGAAAAAGGTGATCCAAGTATCAGCCTAAAAAATGTGATTTCAGTTTTAGTAATCTTTGGCCTTGAACATACCCTAGGCTCACTTGCGAATCCTGAGTTGGATGAAGTTGGCTTAGCACTCGAAAATCGTAATAGTTCAGTACGTGCAAGATTAAAAAAACAGTCTGTGATTAGTGATGATTTCTGATAGGTAAATGAACATGGATGAAGTTAAAGGATGTTATGTTTTCATAGATACAGGCTCCCAGCCAACAATTGCTGCGCACTTTTCTTATGAAAAGCCGATTTATCGCTTTCTTTATGGTCAATCATACTTACAACGTGTAGATGCCTTCCCTTTAGATCCACTTAATCTAAGCTTTCAGTCTGATAACAAACCATATGAAACTATTTCTAAAGATGGTTTTGGTGTACTTGCAGATGCAACACCAGACAATTGGGGTAAACGCTTAACCAATGCCTTACACCGTAGAACACCATTAAATCAATTGGAATGGTTACTCGCTTCACAAGGAAATTCAGTCGGCTGTATTGTTGGAAGCTTGTCTAAATCGCATATAAAAAACAATTCAAATATCATCCAATATGCAGAATTAGAAACCTTCATACAAATTACTGAACTTATCGAAAAAAAACGAGATCCGTTTGAGATGAAACTTGAGCAACTCGAATTAAATAAGCTGTTATATAACGGGGCTTCAATGGGCGGAGCCAGACCCAAAACCCTTGTGATGTATAAAAATAAAGAATGGATTGCTAAATTTAATAAAAGTGATGATTTGTTTGATACCTGTAAAGTTGAATATGCTTCGCTGAATATGGCACGAGACATGGGGCTCAATACATGTAATGCCGAACTAACAGAATGTGCGGGCCGCCCTATTCTCTTAGTTGAACGCTTTGATCGAAACTGCCCTGAACGTAAAAAACACTATATAAGTGCCAATAGTTTGCTCAATATTCAGAAAATTCGTATAGGAGATCCTAAAATGTCCTATATGAGTATTGCCAAAGTCTGTAGTCAGATTTGTTTTGACGCTATCAGCAATCAAAAAGAACTCTATAAGCGTATGGTGCTGAATGTCATGATTAGCAATACTGACGATCATTTAAAAAATCATGGTTTTTTAATGTATGACATGAAAAAGCAACATTATGCTTTAAGCCCGCTTTTTGATGTTTTACCTCATGGTATGCCAAGCTCATTTCCAAATGAACATGCTCTGGTTTTAGGCAATGATGGACGGTTTGGAAGCTATGACAATCTTATCAGTCGTAGCAATGCCTTTGGACTAAACCTGGATCAAGCTAGAGATTGTATTAAGGATGTCCGTGATGTTCTCGAAAATAGACAAAAATACCTTTTAGATGCAGGTCTTAAACCCACAGAAATTCGTCAATTAGAACCCTATTTCTATCTAGATATCCTCAAAAACTAAAGTTCAACAATGCCAGCCATTTATACTATGCATCATGAAAATCATTGGCTAGGGTGTGCCGGAGTTTAGTCATCAATCTTTGCCAGAAAATAATCCAAACATGACATAAAATCCAGTTTAAATTAGATAAAGTACTTTTTATGTCATTATAAAAGATAATATCAGATTGCATTCCTATAATTGTGCTTAGGCTATTTTATTATTTTACGATTATTGTCACTGTTGCCTTTACTGCGGTTTATATTTTTATTTCAGTCTATTATCTCAATAGTTAATGAAAAACAAAAAATGAGGAACATAGTTCCTCATTTTTTATTCAGTAAAACCTTAGTAGGCTAATTGAATTAACATTCTAAAAAAACCAGCAATAAGCGCCAATGTTAGAAATCCACCTAGCCATAACACGACAAACCATTGCGTTTGAGATAGTTTCATACTTGCTTACCTCATTTAAACCTTTAAATTTTTACCATGTTGCATGTTTAATCTTGCTTAGGCTATTTTTCACTCAAGCCAAAAGACTAAACATGCTACGTTTAACCTTAGTGATACCCTTCATCACCAATTCGAACTTTGTCTCGAAACACCCAATACGAAAGCCCGGTATAGATCAAAATAATTGGAATTAAAATCAATGCACCAATTAAAGCAAACAATTGACTGCTCTGTGGCGCGGCAGCTTCCCAGATAGTCACTGATGGCGGAATCACATAAGGCCACAAACTGATGATAAACCCAGTATAAGCAAGGAAAACCAAAGCCAAGGTATAAAGGAATGGACTCAGTTCATAACGCTTTTTACATGCGCGAAGTACTAGGAAAGTAAACAGCACCACCAATATTGGTACAGGACTAAAATACATCAATTGTGGTTGGCTAAACCAGCGTGCTGCAATTTCAGGATGTGCCATCGGGGTATAAATACTGACTGCGCCAAAGATGACAAACAAAGCAACGATTAATTTAGGCATCAACTGATACATACGATCTTGTAAATCAAGTTCAGTTTTAAAAATTAACCATCCACAACCGAGTGCTGCGTAAAGTACAACAACACCAATACCTGTAAACACAGTAAACGGCGATAACCAGTCTAAACCACCACCTGCATACATATGGTTTTCAACTTTGATCCCTTGGATATATGCGCCAAGAATCATCCCTTGGAAAAAGCTGGCAAGAATTGATCCACCAATAAATGCTTTGTCCCATAAATGCTTGGTTCGATTGGCTTTAAAACGAAACTCAAAAGCCACACCACGGAAAATTAAAGCAATCACCATAAGAATAACTGGCATATATAACGCGGATAATACAGTCGCATAGACCATTGGAAATGCCGCATATAACGCTGCACCACCGAGTACCATCCAGGTTTCATTACCATCCCAAACAGGTGCAACAGTGTTCATCATCACATCACGTTCGTGTTGATCTGTAACAAAGGGAAATAAAATCCCAATACCTAAATCAAAACCATCTAGTACTACATAGATGAATACACCAATGGCGATAATGACAATCCAAATCAGAGATAAATCAATCATTATTTACGCTCCTGTTCATTGGAATCAACGCTATCTTCAACACTCGTCAATGGGCGTTTAGAGGCCAAAATAACCGCTTCTTCACTATGCGCTACACTTTCTGGTGTGGCGTAGATAAATTGTGGACCTTTGTGCATCAATTTCAACATATAGTAAATGCCGATGCCAAATACGATGCAATACACCACAACGAAAATAATTAAAGTGAGGCCGACTTGTTCCGCAGAAACAGGAGATAAAGCATCTTTGGTTCGCATCACTCCATATACCACCCACGGTTGACGACCAACCTCTGTGGTAAACCAACCTGCAAGCAAGGCAATAAATCCTGATGGTCCCATAGCAAAAGCAAAACGATGTAACCATTTATTTTCATAAAGCTTGCCACCTTTGCGTAGAAACAATGCCATCAAGGCGAGGAGAATCATCAACATGCCCATTCCAACCATGATTCTAAAACTCCAGAACACCACGGTAGAATTAGGACGATCTTCAGGGGCAAACTCTTTTAAGCCTTTTACCTCACCATCCAGCGTATGGGTCATGATTAAGCTACCAAGATTTGGAATACCAATAGCATATTTGGTTTCTTCTGCTTGCATATCTGGAATACCAAACAGATATAGCGGCATGCCCTCACCTTTGTTGGTTTCCCAATGCCCTTCAATCGCTGCAAGTTTAGCAGGCTGATGTTTTAAGGTATTTAAACCGTGATTATCGCCGATGAGAACCTGTAATGGTGCAAGGACCAGAATCATCCACAATGCCATTGAGAACGATTTTTTGATTAGCGCGTCACGGCGTCCTTTCAATAAATGCCACGCAGCAGTTGCAGCCACCAGCAAGGCTGAAACAAGGAATGCTGCAGCAGCCATATGGGCTAAACGATAAGGAAATGAGGGGTTAAACACAATTGCAAACCAATCTTGCGGTACGATAATTCCATTTTCGATGCTAAAGCCTTGTGGTGTTTGCATCCAACTGTTTGAAGATAAAATCCAGAACATTGAAATACAAGTACCAATTGCCACCATAGCAGTTGCAAAGAAATGCGCTCGAGGACCTACCCGCCCCCAACCAAACAGCATAATGCCCAGGAAACCAGCTTCTAAGAAAAATGCACTCAATACCTCATAAGCCAATAATGGGCCTGTCACAGAGCCTGCAACACGTGAAAATTCACTCCAGTTTGTTCCAAACTGATAACTCATCACCACACCAGAAACCACGCCCATACCAAAAGCGACAGCAAAAATTTTCACCCAAAATTTAAATAAATCTTGGTAAACAGGGTTTTGAGTTTTTAGCCAGCGCCATTCAAGCACAGCTAAAAAGCTTGCAAGTCCGATAGAAATTGAAGGAAAAATAATATGAAAAGAAACAGTAAAAGCAAACTGAATACGTGCCAATTCTAAAGCAGTTAATCCTAGATCCATGACATCACCTTATTCATTGGTAAAGTTGGTAAAGTTGGTAAAGATTGAATTTTGAATACATTGATAAACATTTTTTGTTTTACAAACTCAGCATACGCCTGAACATTCAGTATAATCTGTTGTTTTCTTTTTGCTGTATTTTTAAACAATGCTAAAAATAGCATGCAAAGGCTGCTTTCCTGTAAATCGAGGAAATTTTGAAAAATCATGATCATTCTCTACACAATAAATTCGAAATACGACCGCATGGCTTTAAAGCTTTTATTTAAAGAAGCTAAAGCTTTGGATCGGTGAATGTGTTATGCAAAGACTACAGGTGGGGCTCGCCCTTGAGGAATCAGAAACAGGCGTTGTAATTGAAAATAGACATGCTGAAAGTTTTCAACATAGGCCATTAAACGTACTTGAATACGTACTAGGATTTCTTTTACGCCAATTTCTGGTGGCATCACTAAATTGCCATATACCACACAATACTGGCATTGGTGGTTGATGTCATGATGATCATGACTTGAGCTGCTTGCTTGCTGGGCTTGATCTAAATGTAAATAGTGATGAATAAAACTAGATTCTTGCCCATGATGAATATGTGCATGTGTTGGTCGCAATAAAGCTTGAGTGATGTCTTCACAGACCGGAGCAATTTGATACTGCTCAGGTAATAACGGCTGTAAAAAAACCGCAAGCTGTAAAAATACTGTTGCAAATGCCAGCAACAGACCACTGCTTCTTAACACAATTGATTGCTCATATTGAGAGAGATAGAAAAAAAGTATAAGTTTGCTTTTAACTGTAGATCTTTAACTTGAAATAAAGAATCAACTGCATAAAAACCAAGCATATTACTCAACTTTTCTAGCTTTACTATAGTACATTTAAATTTTAAATCAAAGCCTCTTTAGCACTTTTTTGGAAATCGCTTTCTTTTTTAATGATTTGTTTGTTATATAGCAATGATCAATAAAACTTAAAAAAGCATCCATCTTCGTCGAAGCTTTTAAGGAGTAAATAGCACTGATCTAGTTTTCAATCTAGATTCAATTGAAAATCTCATATGCGAAGACTAAATTGGTAAGGATATTTTAATGGGGGTAATTCTGATTTTTCTTGAAATAGCCTGCAAAAGAACTTGGATATAAGTTAAGGCTTTGTATAATCGAATCAATAGATTAATCGGTTTCTTATAAGCGGTTTTGAGCTGCCTAAATGTAAGTTTTTTAAATGAAGATTAAATATTTTTAACAGGAAATTCAGGTCGCACGCTATTTTATCCTTTAGGGCTTTCTGAAATTAAACATCAAGTAAAACTGTTAAACCAATTTTAATGATACATGTTTATCTATGCAAGCAAATTGATTTTACCCTTTTCAATACCAAAGCTTCTTGGCTGTGCAAGCCAAGAAGCTAGGGGAATAAAAAATTATTTAAACACTTTAAAACGCACAGCATCATCGATATAGGCTTTTTCAGCAGCCTCCGCTTCAATTGAACCAAATACCAGCTGTGCACGAAGTTTCCAAGTTTTGGGTATATCCCACTCTGCATGAACTTGTTCATCGACAATTGGATTGTAATGCTGTAAGGAAGCACCAATACCGTCGCTATTTAAAGCTGTCCACGTTGAAAATTGTGCGATTGCTGTAGAGTGTTCAGCCCAAATCGGAAAGTTTTCTGCATAAGCTGGAAATTTTTCTTGTAAGTTTTGGATCACCTCTAAATCTTCAAAGAAAAGAACGGTACCAAAGCCTGCGATAAAGCTGTCCATTTTAGTCTCTGTTTTTAAGGCACTCGCTTCATCTTTGGCATAAGCTTTCAGTTGAACTTTTACAAAGTTCCAGAACTTCTCATGTTCAGCATTAAACAAGATCACTGCACGAGATGATTGCGAATTAAAAGAAGATGGACTTTGCTTGATCGCTTGCTGAATCAAATCAGTAAAATGCTCAGGAGATTGATTAACATTACGTCCAATCGCATAAATTGTACGGCGTTTATGAATTAAATCTAAAAAATTATTCGACATTGCTGAATATCCTTGGATATATCCCCGGGGAAATCCTATACTTTAAAAAAGATTATCAAGATATTTTAAAAAATCATAACAAGTATGAATTGATTAAAATCAAAAGTATTACAACATAAAAAAACTTGCTAGAAATATCTACTTTTGTCATATGTTTCTAAGCAAAAGTGAATTAGGAGAAATATAAGGGGCTGTTGACATTTCATAACTGGCTTGCGTTGTAGGTTAAAATTGAGCATGAGATGTATACATCGTAAAGCATGAAGGATAATAGCGAATCTATTTTCGACTTTCATAACGAAGACTGAGATAATTTTAGCCACAATCAGAAGTTTTATCGTACAAACGCGTAATAAAGAAGATTGAATAAGAAGTACCAACATTTAAAATCAAATCATAAAGACTTGCTAAATGAATGACCTCATTTAAATCATTGTCATCATGCTTAAACAACTGCCGAATAAAATCCAAGCATTAAAAATGTTTCCACTCAAAATTTAGATATCGCAATTGGTTAAAAAATGAAAGTTTTAAATATATTAAGTATCATCAGTTCAATATTTATTCTATTTTTTATGTTTTATACGCTTGGGCCTACAATTTAAAGAACTTAAACAGAGAATAAAAAATAAAAGGCAGTTTTAAACTGCCTTTTATGCATGAATTTGAGCATTTCAATCTATTGCTAATTTTTGACTAGAAATTAGCATTCAGCACTTTGGCGGGTACAGTGTTTTTCCAAATATCTCGCAAAGTAGGTAAATAGAATTTTTCACCTAACTCAACCAATTCAGCGTCAATCAATGCATGTGTTTCATGCATAAATAAGTAGTCCAGTTCAACCGTAGACAATTGTTGCTGCTTTTTTGCAAATTCTTTACGTTTGGCTTGAGCTTGTTTAAGCAATTGATCTGCAAAATTTTTATTTTTATATTGGCTAATCGCTTGTAAACGTAACTCAATCACGCCCCAACCTGTAAGGAGTTTCTTAAAAATCTCAAAATCTTCAGTTGTGGATTCCCAAGTCATTTTATCCAAGTCTTCATCATCAGGAAGTACTGGGAGTAAAATTTCCATTACACTTGGAAAAATCTTTTTGAAATTTAAAATAAATTTAACAGGGTGCTCACCAGGGTAATCTTTAAACTGCACATTTTCCTGAACATCTGTTAAATAAATTGATAACATTAAAAAATCCTTAATTAAAATACTGTTTATTATAACGTTATTGATCATCTTGCAGCCTAAATACAAAATAAAAACAACATGAAAACAGCGAAAGAAATGCATTTTAACAATTATGACAGTTTATTCAATGCCAATTGCAGTATTCACCTGTTGTCGATCAAAGATTCTGGTGGGCGAATAAAGCTGATTCTTGTAAAGAACTAAACCTGGTCAAACTCAGTGACCAAAAACTCGATTAAAGCTTTTACCGATGGTAATAGACCTCTTCTAGAAGTATAGGCCAAATGAATAAGCTCTGGCATCGGTTCCCACTCAGGAATCACTTTAACTAGCCTGCCCGCTTTTAAGTCTTCAGCAATAATTAATTCCGGTAGTTTTGCAATTCCCAAGCCATCTAAGGTCGCTAAATGCAATGCACTTAAATCAGTAGTGGTTAGCCTCGGCTCATCCTTAACCACATATAATTCATTATTAGAATTATAAAGATCCCAATGATATTCAAAGGACAAAGACTCCATCATTAAAATAGGCAATCTTGTTAATTCTCCTGGTGTTTTAATCAAGAAATTTTGATTCAACAAATCAGGGCTTGCGACAATAAATTGTTTTGAAATGGATAGGCTACGTACAATCAAATCACTATCTTTTAAAGGTAAGGGTCTGATTCGAATTGCAACGTCATAACGTTCATTAAACAAGTCTACCTTTCTATTTGTCGCTTCCACATGCAATTTAACTTTCGGATAACGTGCTAAAAATTTATTCAACATTTTACTGACATTAATATGCAATAAATTTGTAGGACAAGAAATTTTTACAATTCCAGTCGGCTCTGCGCTTAACAGTGCGATTGCCTCATCAGCTGATTCAGCTTCCACAAGCATTGCTTTACAGTGTTGTAAATATATGTTCCCGACATCTGTAATCGAAATTCTTTTCGTGGTTCGATTGAGTAGTTTTACTCCTAAACGGTTTTCCAATTCCGCAACTCTTCGACTTAACAATGATTTGGTCACGCCCAACGCATTACTTGCAGCTGAAAAGCCGCCATATTCAATCACTTTGGTAAAATAATACAGGTCATTTAAGTCTTTCATCATATCCCCTTAAATATCGCAACTGTTCTCTACATAAGACAATATGTCATATAAATAGCATAATTCAATGTTTGTCCTACTGTTAGTATTAAAAACAGCAAATGATTGCTTAACTAAGGATATATAAAATGTCTACTCCAGCTAATTTTAATGGCCAAGCCCCAGTGATTGATGTAAATGATTCCGTTATGCTGTTAATTGATCATCAAAGTGGTTTATTTCAAACCGTTGCTGATATGCCAATGACAGAACTACGCCAACGCGCAGCAGCCTTAGCGAAAATAGCATCATTATCAAACATTCCTGTCATTACCACGGCCTCAGTTCCTCAAGGCCCCAATGGCCCACTTATTCCTGAAATACACGCAAATGCGCCCCATGCAAAATATGTCGCACGTAAAGGTGAAATTAATGCTTGGCATAATCAAGAGTTCGTTGAAGCGGTTAAAGCAACAGGTAAAAAGACCCTGATTATTGCGGGTACGATTACCAGTGTGTGTATGGCTTTTCCAGCGATTAGTGCAATTGCTGATGGCTATAAAGTTTTTGTTGTGGTTGATGCATCAGGTACGTATAGCAAAATGGCACAAGAAATTACCTTAGCACGTGTGGTTCAAGCAGGTGCGGTACCGATGGATACAGCGGCGGTTGCTTCAGAAATTCAACAAACTTGGAACCGTGAAGATGCTGCTGAATGGGCTCAAGTGTACACTCAAATCTTCCCTGCTTATCAATTACTGATTGAAAGTTATTCAAAAGCACAAGAAGTTGTGACAAACAAAGAAGTACTTGATTCAGTACGTAAATAATTTTAAATAAATGATGATTTTAGACACCTTTCGAGGTGTCTAAATCTTTGTTATGACGCTGTAATTACTATTTTCATTTTATTGCTACTTCAGGTTTAGAGAATAAATCATGTCTTTAGATTAAAAAAATTAATGTACATGATCCGTCTCCTTTTCCGCTGCCTCAAGTGCGGCAGATTCATTGGCAACGTCATTGACCCATCCATAGCCATTTTTCATCAAAATGGTATAGGTTTTACCATCTGCTGTAATCGTGCCCATGGTAAAATTGTCTTTAATGGTTTGAGTAATATGAAACTTCTCATTATTTTGATCTCCTCCTTCTAGAGAGCCTGACCAACTAACAATATCTTCACCTGGATCTACTTCTATTCGTTCTATAACAGCCCGTCTGTTTAAACCATAGCCTGACACATTAAACACGATTTGATCGCCGACATTCTTCGCCTCTAAGGTATATAGATCATTCCTCAGAAATATTCGCCCATCTTTTTTTTGTGCATCTGTCAAAGGAACGGGATTATGCATAGACACCGTATCGACAGTACTCAAATTGAACATCTGTTGATTGAAAATCCCTGCACGTAATTTGTCCTCATCCAGCGTTACAAGTTTACGGCGAGCATGGCTGTCTTTTATACGTTGCAATACTTGTGTTTCAGTAAGATTTGCATTTAGTTTCGGTGAATTCACTTGATCGATTTGTTCATTTTGTTTAGACGCAATCGCTTTAGCTGTATCAGCTGTCTCCTGTTGACCTGAGATGAACCAAGCCAACAAAGAAACCACCAAAACAGTTAAAACAACGGAAATAATGAGATATATCCGTTTATTCATTATGGATTAACCGCAACTAAAAATTTTGAAATAGCTTCAACATTCTCATTAATTTTTCTTAAGCCATCAAATTTGTCAGTTTCACCTAAACGCACGCCATATTCAGGACTATAGATATCTGGGCTTGAATATAAGCCAATTTGATTTCCACCCATAATGGTACTGCCTAAAGGATGACCAAATCCCCAGTTATAACCTGTGGTTCGATCAAAACTATGTCCTAGCCCCATGTTATGCCCTAACTCATGCCGCATTGCAGTGATACCACAACCATAGTTATGTGATCCGATCATGTTGTACTTGCTAGGTGTGCTATTTACATAGGCGAGACCGCAACCAGAATGATCTGTAATGGTATATATCGCATCAGCACCTGTTCTGGTTCTTTCCGCTTGTACGGTGGCATCTGAACGTCCTAAATTAATCGCATCACCGAGTGTCGTTCCAGGGATTCGATAATCCAAGTATCCGACTTCTTTGTAGTAGGCTTTTGCTTGCGAGTTTTCAAGCGCTTCGTTGGTTAATCTAAGTGCTTCACGGGCTTGAATTTTTGCAGCAGTTGCACCGAGTTTGTCATTGACTACCGGACTATTCACAAGCAATAGATCAATCTGATAGCTATCGGTGTTCCAAACCCCATTGTTGAATATCAAACGGATTTTATCGCCTTTTTTCAAACTTGCACTAATGTTGCTACCTGAAACTGTAAACGCTGTATCCGCAGAATTAGATACGATGACCTTGTCACCCGACTGAGCCGCTGGCAAATTTACAACAGGTGCCCATTGTGCATTATCAGCGGTTATTTCAACAACAGGGGTTTTAAATGTAAAACCTTGTGCAGCGGTGTTTGCAGTGAATACAGTTTTAGGAGACGAAGCCAACACCCAATACGATTTATCTGCAATATAAATGAACTCATAACGATTGCCCTTGTTGATTTTTAGGGTTGCGGTGGTATTGGTATTTTCATTTTCAATCACTGATTGCCAGCTTGCAGTTGAGCTAACAATGATACGATCTCGGTCGTTTGCTGTTTGCGGTAATTTTAATGAAGACACCCACGCCCCATCAGCAAAACGAATTTCTGTTTTAGGTGCAGTTAAATTTTGCAAAGCGGTATTTAATGCCGCAGTATTACCATTGATCACGTTGATAATACGTGTCGGAACAGACAGTGGAACCCATTTACTCAGTTCTTGATTATATTGAAAGATATATGCATCATTTTTATTGACAACCAATGTACTCGGAAATAAAGCATTTTGTGAATTAATTTTTGAGGATTTAAGCGCATTGGACTTAACCACAAGAATCTGGCCATTCTGACCTGTTTGCGGTAAATGAATTATATCAGTCCAAGCAGCATCACTTACAACATATTGAGCCTGTGATTGTTGAAATACTGGAATAGTATTGCCATTTTTTTCAGGCGTAAAATTGGCAGTTTCAGGCGCATAAAACTCCCATTTTCCATTACTAAATTTAAAACGATAACTGTTTCCAGACTTTAGCGTGAGAACGCCTTTTTTTTCAATATTTACATTACTTAAATCAATATCACTGTCATAACCCGCAGTTGATTGAATTGTAATTAAGGCACCTTCTTTTGCTACATTCGGTAAGGAAATATTCTTCACCCAATTGCCATTAGATACACTAAATATCAGATCATCATAGCCTGTTGGGATGATTCCACTCTGGTTATTCTGGTTTGGTGATAGTGTGGTTGCGGCTATGGCAAAAGTGACCATGCCACTTGTAATGAAGACTGTAATAACTTTTCTTTTATTCATGTTATACCTGAGTCAATATTATAAAGTTGAGCTGACACTATAAATTAATTTTTATTGAAAAATAAAATTAAAAATTGTTAATAAAATCTATAAAACCAATAAAACCAATAAAACCAATAACAACCCCAAGCGCTATAAAATTTCAAATATTTGATATATAAAAAAAATTAAAAATAACATCCAAAAAAATGCAGTGATTTAAAAATAAAATTTAGTAAAATCATCAATATAAATCAATCAATAATTCGTGAACTATCATTCTTTTTATTGAATAATCAATGTGTTTAAATCTCAGTGTTAAAAGATAGAAATTTGATATTTTTATAGCTGATTCACCCCATTAAAATTATTTTATATCATTTCATCCACATTAATTATCACATCTTAACTTTCTAGATTTACAATTTAAAAAATAATAATATCAATGATTTAAAATATAAAATTAAACCCTTAAATTAATATTTCCTACTCAAAAGAATAAAAATCATAAAAAAAGTGTCCCTAAAGGATATGGTCGCAAATTATTCTAAATGGTAAAAACTTTTAATCGTTTAACAGTTTCATGTTGGATAACCACAATGATCACGGAAAGTCATCAAATTAAAGCAAGAAAAGTATATTTCGATTTTTCTGAGTCTTCTGTATGTTGGATGCCAGATGATCCATTATGTTCACATATCGCCAATGGTATTAATATGCTTTTGCCTGCCGGTGAATTTTGGTTCTGTAGAGTATTTAATAAAACCCTTCCACATATTACAGATAAAAAATTAAAACAAGAGGTTATTGGCTTTGTCCGTCAAGAAGCTGCACATGCACGCGCACATGAAAAAGTACAAGATTTTTTAAGAGAAAATGGCTATGACATACAAGAACCATTAAATCGTGCCCATCTTGTTTTCAACATTTTATTAGGTGACAAACCATTAGGAATTCCATTTTTAAAAGTAAAGAAATTTGACGAATATTGGTTAATCTTTCGTGTAGGTGTCATTGCAGCGATCGAGCATTTTACAGGTACGATTGGGCAATGGACGCTGGATAGCAAATCTTGGGATAAAGCAGATCCAGCCATGGCTGATTTATTCCGCTGGCATCTCGCTGAAGAAGTAGAACATCGTTGTGTCGCTTATGATTTGTTTGAGCATTTATTACAACAAAAATTAGGTTTTTATGTTTCCAGACAACTCATCATGATGGGAATTTTTCCACTCTTTATTTATTTCCTTGTTGATTTTGCTCGCAGTCTTGGACAACAAGATACTGAACATCAACACATTCAAAAATTAATGCGCCGTGGATTCTTTTCTTTTATTCGAGAGTTTGAAAAAACCGCAACGAAAACAGATCACCTACCAACCATTAAATATTTATGGAAAGCCACTCTACGTTGGACATCTCCAAAGTTTAACCCAATTCATGAAGGTGATACTGAGCAGGCTTTAGCTTATATGTCACGTTCACCTGCTGTTCAATATTTTGAGAAAACGGCGCTCAATTAGAGGCTCATAACAAAATAGAGCGACCATAAAGTTAGCGAGAAACATGGTTAATGTAAGTCTTATACCCCCTCCAAAGTCTAAAAAAGCACCTTAAGGTGCTTTTTTAGACGACTGATGCTTTCTAAATGAATCATCAAAAGTATAGTCGTTTACAGCTCCTTATTTCGTGTTTGGACGTACCATTTTTTCAGGTTGTACCACTTCATCAAACTGTTCAGCTGTAACAAAACCAAGTTCTATCGCAACTTCTTTTAAAGTCTTATCTTCTTTATAAGCAGTTTTAGCAACTTTAGCCGCATTTTCATAACCAATCACAGGATTCAATGCTGTTACCAACATTAATGAATTGTGTAAGAAATAATCAATTTTTTCACGATTTGGTTCAATACCTACGGCGCAGTGTTCATCAAAACTATTACACGCATCACCAAGCAATTGAATCGACTGAACAAGATTATATGCAATCACAGGCATATAAACATTCAGTTCAAAATTCCCCGCTGCACCAGCAAAATTAATCGTTGTATCATTCCCCATGACTTGCGCAACCACCATTGTCATTGCTTCACATTGGGTTGGGTTGACTTTACCAGGCATGATGCTTGAACCTGGTTCATTCTCAGGAATACGTAACTCACCCAAACCACAACGTGGTCCACTTGCTAACCAGCGTATATCATTGGCAATCTTATTTAAACTTGCAGCTAAGGTTTTCAATGAGCCAGAAGAAAATACAGCAGCATCACGACCAGCAAGAGCTTCAAACTTATTGGGATTACTAATAAATGGTAACCCCGTAAGTTTGGCTAATTCTTCTGCAGCTTTGTCTGCATATTCAGGATGCGCATTTAAACCTGTACCAACAGCTGTGCCACCAAGTGGTAACTCATAGAGCCACACCAAAGCCTGTTGTAAACGTTTTAGTCCATGATCCAGTTGTGATACATAACCACTGAATTCCTGTCCTAATGTAAGTGGTGTTGCATCCTGTAAATGAGTACGACCAATCTTAACAATATCGTCAAACTCTTCTGATTTGCGATTTAAAGTATCTCGTAAGCGTTTTACTGCTGGAATAAGCAACTCATTGATTTGAACTGCAGCAGCCACATGAATCGCTGTTGGAAATGAATCATTCGTAGATTGTGCGCGATTGACATGATCATTCGGATGCACAGGCTTTTGTGAACCTAATGGATTACCCAACTTTTGATTGGCAATATTGGCAATGACTTCATTACAGTTCATGTTACTTTGCGTACCGGAACCTGTTTGCCAAACCACCAACGGAAATTGTGAATCCCATTTCCCTAAAATCACCTCATCTGCAGCATCGACAATATACTGTGACAGATCATGCGGAATTTGATTTAAGCTGGCATTGGTTATTGCTGCTGCCTTTTTGACCAGACCCATCGCTCGAATCATCGGCCGTGGCATATGTTCTGTACCAATTTTAAAGTTTTCTACGCTTCGCTGAGTTTGTGCACCCCACATTGCTTCGCTTGGGACTTCAACATCGCCCATTGTGTCATGTTCAATACGTGTTTGCATTTTCAACCTCTTCTTCGTCCATATCTTATTTTCAAGTTAAAGCTTGTTTTGACAACATCTGCGTAAAAACACCAGCTTCAGCGAAGCGATTATGCTAAACAAATCAATTAAACATGTAAATGATAATTATTTACAAAAATAATCTATTCTGGATTTTTACCGATTATTTAAAGTATTTTGATAAAAACGCCATTCATCTTCGATCATTTGTTTAAGTGAGCGCTGAGCTTTCCATTTTAAAACCTCGAATGCTTTTTTGCTGGTAGATGCAACCTGATCCAGTTCATCTAATTTATAAACTGCATCAATTTGATGAATTTGACTTGACGTAACCTCTTCGATCAAGTGAATCAAGTTCTGTATCGAACTGACAGGACCTGAAATATCAAAACTTTGGTAAACATTGCCCTGCTCATGTAGCCAAAGAATAGTGGATCTAATTGCTTCACATAGGTCAAGAACATGTACAAAGCTACGCTCAGTCGTTTTATCCTGAGTATCTGAATTACGTTGTACTTCAATCAGATCACGTTGCTGAGCCGCAACTTGTAGAGCCAAAGGGACAACATTTTTAGGAAGTGGTACAACAAACTCCCCCAAGACACCATGCTCAAATGCACCGACAACATTTGAAACCCTTAAAATGGCAATTTTCCATTCTTCGTCAGTTTTAAATGTGTCTTTAATGATTTCTTCAATCATTTGCTGAGATTTTATATAAGGATTCGGATAACCATAATTAAATACGGTTTGTTCATTCAGTTCTAAACTCGATTGAGCATAAACCATAAGGCTAGAAAGATGTACTAAATTTCTGACACCGGTACGCTGCATCGCGCGTAATAAACTCATAATACAACTGAGATTGTCATTATAATATTCAAGTGGTTTTAAATTTGACTCTTCAATGGATTTAAATCCGGCACAATGGACAACGGTATCTATTGAATATTGTTCAAATACTTTATTTAAAGCGGGAGTATTACGAATATCAATTTTGACAAAGGGAATATACATTCCTGTAATAAATTCTAAGCGCTCTAAGCATTGCAGATTGGCATTGGCTAGATTATCCACAATGACGACCGCTTGCCCTTGAGCTAGCAAACTTAAAACCACATGCGAGCCTATAAAGCCTAAACCACCAGTCACTAAAATCATTGTATACTACCTATCATTATCAAGTTTGAATGTTGCAAACTGTCCATTCTCCAAGTGAATCGCCATCAAATGAGTACTTTATTACTAATCACCGCAGCACCGACTTCAATCCATGCATGGCATGCATTGGGTTTAGCTCAAGCACTGCAAGCTGAAGATCAAGAATTTCGTGTTTTCTTTTATCAAGATGGTGTACAAGTTGCGAACAACTTGCAATGGGTTCCTGACGATCAACGTAATTTATCTGTAGAATGGCAAAAACTCTCAATTCGACTTCCTGTCTGTGTGAGTGCTGCATTAGCGCGGGGGATAACAGATCAAGAGAATGCCAAACGTCACCAAATTCCAGCCGATAATCTTGCAAAAGGTTTTGAGCTTGTGGGTTTAGGCGAACTTGCAGATGCTGTTCAATCTACAGATCGTATCATTCAATTCTAAGTTGATCATCCCATTAGCGTGTTGCATTTAAAAGGTAATTTGTGTGAATACTGTGCTCGTTGTGATAACTCAAGCAAATTTAAATACATTGCAGATACATGAAAGCTTGTCAGCAACCATGGTGCTTGCAACTTTTGGCTGTAAAGTCAAAGTGTTACTTAAAGACGCTGGATTAAGCCTACTTAAATCAGAAATGGCTTTTGACCAATTAAATCACGTATTTAAGCTTGCTTCGAATCTAGTCGATAGCTTTGAATTCTATGATTTAACACCAGTTTTAGTAGAAAATATGAATAAATCCTCGAATTTTGTTACTCAATCACAACAAGAGTTGAAATTTGTAGAACTGAATGCTGAATTTATTCAGTCTTTTGATCATGTGTTGTATTGGTAAGCTGTAGATGGAAAGTTCAAATGTCAGATAAAACACTTTATTTAATTCAATCTTCTTTTATACATACAGACCATATATTGAATCAGTTGGATCAACTGTATGGTTCTCATGATCACATTGTTTTAATGGGTGATGCGGTACTGTTTGCAGCAGATCAGCGCTTAACAAACAAACAGAATCTTTATCTTCTTGAAAATGATGCTGAGATTTTATCTGAATCCATTCCTGAAAATTTTAAATCAATTTCTTACTCACAATTTGCTCAGTTGGTTTTAGACTTTAACCGTTGTATCAGTTTAAAATAGTGGGCTAGGTTGTAAATTATCTTCGATTTTTTAAAAATCAATCTTTGATGTTTTATTGATCAAAAGTTACATTGTTTCGTTTGTTTTATTTAGGTTGTTTTATGAGCTTTGAGTTAGACCAAGATGGACATTTAGTAGATTATACCATTTGGAATGAACAGGTTGCCCAAGAGTTGGCACAAAGTTTAGATCTACAACTGACCCCATGGCATTTTGAAGTGTTGTATGCAATACGTCAATTTTATACCCAGTTTGGTCACTCTCCTGCAACTCGTCCACTGATTAAATTTTTAATGAAAACGATCAACCCAGCAATTGATAATGCTGTTCTACAAGAGAAATTTAATACAGGACTGGTTGCCCGCCATTTAAGCCGTTTGGCAGGTATCCCTAAACCTGCAAATTGTTTGTGATCACTCCATAAAAATTGATCCGTTTAATTCAATATGAGATCAAACCCATCAATATAGCGAGTAAATATCTAAACTGGCGATAGCATAAATTATTTCACTTTCTTCCTGAGCAAATCCCATTGGTATTTGAAAAAATATTTTAGTGTTTGATTTGGATTGACTGCAGTTTTATTTTTTAAATTTACGCCATCCGAATGATCATAATCTAAAAAATTAGCTGTAGTACCCTGTATAAATTGAAAGCTCGATCCTTTGGCTGTAATTTTCTGTGATTCAAACAAATGATCTAATCCAAAACGATGCCCTAATTCATGTACCACGACTTGATTAAATATATTTTGAGGACAGTTAAATAAAGTAACGCTGTCACCACCAGCACCAACTGCATTCTTTATTTCTACAGTTGTGACGAAAACATAATTTTTAGTCGCTAAGTTTTTATCTTGATATTTTTTATAAAACTTAGTTAAGTCACTTAAAAAATAACCCATGTCATTTATATTTAATTTATTCAAAGATATATTAACATCATCGTCTTTGCTACGATATTTGTTTAAATCAAATGTTGGGGCATTTTTTATTTCTACATTAATTAAAGCTTGGTTAAATGAGTTATGCTTTAAAAAATTTTCATAATCATGTGAACGGCTTGGTTTTTTTCCATCAGTTATAACGTCTACAAAGATAACTGATATAGTAGGAATCACAGCATTATGATAGAGCATTAGCTTCCCAACTTTCTCTTGGGTCTCTCCTTTTATTGCTGTTACAATGATTTCTTCATGTTTTTGCAAAGCACCTGTGCACTTAATATTCACTATTTCTGAAGCTAAATAATAAATCTCTTCTTCTCTTTTAGTATCTTCGCCTAAATCTCGCGTCATTTTTTTGGCGTAAATAAAATCTTCGACACTGAACTCTGCTGGTTCAATAATAATATTCGGATTTGAAACTTCAAACTTAATCTTTGTTCCATCATTTTTTAATGAAAAATTATTTTCTGAATCTAATAGTCTCAACTCTAAATTAAGCCTAACCCCTTGATTGACAGGGTTAGAACTATTGTTATCCTCCTGTGAGCTTGGGTACATTGCTAACCATGCAGGGATATATTCTGTGCCAAATGGGCTAATTTTGGTAATTTGGTCTTGAGTATATGTCGCTTTTAATGATTGTATCGAACCACTGACTAAAGCAACTTTGTTTCCAAATTTTGTTGCTGCATTCGGTCTATAGTTGGTTAATTTTTTAAAGTATTCAGGTCTGTACCAATCAAAACCATAACTTCCATCATATATGTTATCTTCACATCTTCGAAAATGAATCGTAAACTTCTGTAGGCACGTATCACAAGTACTTCCGACTGTTGGGCTTGAACCAATTCCCATTCGATTACTCCATATTAAATATTTTATAAATTATTAAAATTTTGCATCAGTTAAATAAGTATATAAAAGTGAATGACTTGATCAAAATTATCTGCTAAAAAAACTCTAAATTCTTTATCAAGCAATAAACCTTATTTTCTAAAATAAGATTACAGTTACTGTTTTTCATACTTTTACTTATTATTTTAAATTATATATTTTTTAAATTGAACAATCACATATTTTATATCTTGTTAACAAAAATTAAAAACAATATCAGTAATTAAAATTTCAAATTACTTGCTACGCTTCATCTAAACATTTTCACAAACACTAAAAATAATAAGTGCACATGTCTTTAGATTTTTATGATTTTTACCAACAACTTAATCTAAAATCAATTCATGATAAATATTAAAAATCATCTAAGGAATAGCAATCAAGCTAATTTTTTCTGCGCTAAGTATTGGAAAAACGCAGACGTAACGATTGGCTTCACCTGTCTCGCATTCACAGCCTGCTGACATTCTGAACATACCAATATCGGAGTAAACTCATGTCCACAGACGCTATGTTGATACACCATAGGCGCACCCAGCCCCTCATCCATCCATTTATCCGCCCATGCCACCATGGTTAATAAAATAGGATATAGATCTAAACCCTTATCAGTTAAGCGATATTCATAACGCTCTTGTCGATCTACATAAGCCACTTTAACCAATATTTCATGCTCAACCAAACGTTTTAGGCGTTCAGACAATACATGTCTTGTCACACCTAAATTTTCTTGAAAATCATCAAAACGACGTAAACCCATAAAAGCATTACGTAAAATAAGCATGGTCCATCGATCACCCAATACAGATAATGTACGCGCAATTGAACACGGTTGATTGCCTATTTCTTCCCATTTCATACGAAGTTCCAAATTACATTTGTAAATTTAAAATACCATTAATGAATACTATGAAATAAACAGAAAAAGAAAGATAGTATTTCAGGGATTTTTTTTACATTCATTGAAATTGAGTTACAAGTGCTTATGCTTTAACAAGGATGACTCACAACTAAAAGTAGCGTTAGTCAACATTTAAAATGCTGGGATATTTTTTAATGCTCAAAAACAATAAAAGCCCAATTCTGGGCTTTTATCTTAAAATTAAATTTTATTTATTCAACAATTTGTCCACGACCCCAAATTTTTTGAAAATGTTTGCTCGGCGTTTTGGATAAATACTGGCCTTATTTAAATCACCCTTGTAATGATCAAATACCCGCTTATCCATGATTTTAAACCACCACGACGGGATCATCGCTGGCAACAGCATACTTGCATAACCGCTTGGCAATTCAGGTGCTTCATCAAAGTGACGTAACGCTTGGAATGGGCGTGTCGGAAAGGCATGATGGTCTGAATGACGTTGTAACTGATACAAGAATAAATTCGTTACGATGTTGTTATTGTTCCAACTATGCTCAGGCATTGTGCGTTCATATTTGCCATTTTCATCTTTTTGGCGCAACAAACCATAATGCTCAATATAATTAATGATCTCAAACAACGTAATACTATAAGCTGATTGAGTTACCAAATAAGGCAAAATACCTTTACCGAATAACCCAACCATAGATGAATGGAATGCTGCGGTCATTGTCCAGCCTTGCAATAACTCATTATCTTTAGACCAAAATCCAAGGCCCTTACGTTTAAGACGATTGGTTTCAATTTCAATCGCTGATTTAAATGAACCAATGACGGTACGTGGTAAAAACTCATAAAGCGTTTCACCCATTTGCGATGAAGCTGGATCTTCAGGTGTAGCAGCGCGTTTATGGTGTCCATAAGGATGTTCGATACGGAAATGGTTATAACCTGATGGAACCAATGCTAAATGCGATAAAATATGATCCATACGGTCATGCTTATGGCTTAACTCATGTGCTGTGTTAATAGCAATACCATTAATTGCACCCATTGAGACACCAAGCAAAATCTTATCTAAAAGAGATGTTTGTTTACGTCCAACCAAATAACATGCATAAACATTGGCGACATATTGGATCGGAATAAAGGATTTGACCAAACGTGAATAATACGGATCTTGCTCAAGTAATTTTACATCTTCACTGGTCGGATTGTTTTTATCCTTACCAATCAATGAATCTATGGCTGGAATAATCACATGCAGTACCAGTGGCCCACCCAATGCAAAAACTTTTTTCAATGGCTTAGGTGCAACATGATATCCCGCTAAAATTCCTAACCCAATCACGGGAAGTGATGGGCTAATCATCCAAAGATAACGCTTTTTATCAAGTGCCAAACCTGACTTTGGTTTTAATTCTTGCAATTGCTGCTCTGTCAGTTGAACTGGTGCATTCATGGCTATATCTTCCCTATCTTTCTACTTAGTTATATATTTATGTAAAATTCAACTTAAAGACAGTTGTAAGCGTCCATAAAACCTATGAAAAAGTCTTTGGCATCTTCAACATAGAGTTTGTCCTTTGCGCACATGTTTTAATAGCATGAAACATTTTTATTATTTGAGAACAGGAAATTTGAACTGAATCTATGGATGCTTTAAGTAAAATTTTTGATGATATTCATCTCAACCATTCAGAATATATTTACCTTCAAGCTCAAGGTGATTGGTCATTTCAGAGCCCAAAACAAGATGCCGTGATCGCGCATATTGTTCTGTATGGAAATGCTTATTTAGAATTTTCACCCAAAATGAATGTTGCACTACAAACCGGTGATATGTTTTTAATTCCAGCAGGTTTAGCACATACTGTAAAAAATCACTTAGACACGCAGTTGGTTAAAAGCCTAAATATAGAATCACTCTTTGATGGATTAAGACAAGACGCAATTGAATTTGGTCAAGGAAGTTCTGAGAAGACATTAATCCTCTCTGTACGTTGCCATATGAATGCAATCATGGCTCGCCCATTGATCAATGCACTCCCACCATATTTGCATATTCAAAATGCCTTGAGTGATGAGGCGCCTGAATGGCTTAAAATTGGATTATATTTTGTTTCTGCTGAAACGCGTAGAACTATAGCGGGAAAAAATAAAATTATGGATCATGTCGTCAGTATTTTGATGATTGAGTGTGTGCGTGACTATATTGAGCAAATGCAAGATCACAATAACTGGTTAAATGCCCTCGTACATCCAGAACTTTCAAATGCACTAGCAGCCATCCACAGTCGCCCAGAACAGAGTTGGACCGTAGAAAGCTTAGCTGAAACTTGTTGTATGTCACGTTCTAAATTTGCCAGCTTATTTAATCAAATTATTGGTGAAACACCTTTAGCTTATTTGCAACAGCATCGCTTACGTCTTGCCAGTCAGTTGATCAAACAAGGACAACTGCCTATTCAACAGATTGCCCACCAAGTGGGATATTCATCTGAAACTGCATTTAGCCAGGCGTTTAAGAAACAATTTGAACTTAGCCCAAGCCAATATCGCAATCAGATCTAAAAAAAGATTAAAGACATACGCTAATCAGATCTGACTGATATAGCTCCTGTACTAATTTTATATTTAATTTCACATAAAAAAAGCGCCGAGGCGCTTTTTTTATCCAAGAAGATCAATTATTTAATTTTTGCTTGTGATTTTAAATAACGCGAATAATCATCTAATAATTGTTCACCACGGAACTTCTGATACATTTGCGTAAGTTGTTGAATTTCAGCTGGATCCATCTGAGCAGTGTCTACTTTTTTCACATTCGCTACAGCCACAACAACTAACTCATTTGGTAGCTTGGCAGTACTGACAGACCACATGCCTGCTTTAGGTACTGGCTGGCTAAAGGCAACACGCTCGATCTCACGCTTAAGGCCTTGTGAACGCGTAAATGTTCCCGCATGGACAAAATTAGATTGGTATTTCGCAGTAACTTCTTGAGCTGGTAATTTTTTGAAATCCGCAATCATGGCATTTAATTTTGCATGGGCAGCATCGAACGCTTTTTGTTCAATCAATTGTGTTTTTACACGTGAAGTTGCTTGCGCTAGAGGTTGTATACCTGCTGGGTGATACTTACGAACTTTAACCCATACCACATCGCCGTTGGCAGTTTGGATGTTACTTGAAGCCGTCGTATTTCCGCTTTTCACATCTTCATTAAATAATTTAGATTTAACAGCAGGGTCAGCAAGAACTGGATTGGTTGTCGTTAAATTCACATTATTCGCAGATTGAATTTGAACTGTCTTAACTGCTTGTGAAACTACATCCAATGCATCACTGTTAACCACTTGCTCATTTAAACTATTTACAGTGTCAGAGAAATAGTTAGCAGATTTATTCTTTAAAACCTCAGCAGTCAATTCAGCTTTTTTTGAATCAAACGATGGTACTGAATCTACGGGTGTATTCACTTCAATCAAGTGATAACCGAATTGAGTTTTAACAGGCTTAGAGACTTGACCATTGCTTGTTGAATTCACAGCTTTATCAAAATCATCACCAAAGGCACCTGGCGCATAGGCAGCAAGTGCACCACCTTTCGCCTTAGAATCAGGATCTTCTGAATATTGCGCAGCAGCTTGAGCAAATGACATACCTGCCTGAATTTTTGCATACACTTCATTTGCAAGTGTCGCAGCTTGCTCAGGCGTACGAGAATCAGTTGTAATCAGGATATGTTTAACATCTCGTTTCAAACCTTGCTTATATTTTTCTGTAAACTGTGAATATGCCTGTTGTAATTCAGCATCAGTCACTGCAGCATTTGGCTGTGTCAATGCCGCAGGGCTTAACACCACATAATCCACATCCACTGAAGCAACTTGTTTGAACTTATTTTGATGCTTGTTGTAATAATCAGTAATTTCCTGATTGGTCACATTAACGTTGGTTTTATAGTCATCAAGTTTAACGCTTGATAAAAATAATTCACGTTGTTCAGATTGCAGATTGGCAATTTGCTGGATATCTAATTTACTAATCAATGCATTATCTGAAATTGTAGAACTTAGAATGCTTAAAGCAAAATCTTGGCGAATATTTTGGATAAATGCTTGGCTTGTTAAACCCTGTGAACGTAAATAGTTTGCATACAATGTATTGGAAAACTTACCATTTTCCTGAAAGGCAGGAATTTGCGCAATTTTCTGTTCAATTTGAGCATCGCTCAAAGTCACACCCAATTTATCAGCTTGCTGTCTTAAAAGACTTTGGCTAATCAGATAATCAAGTGCTTTATTTGCAATAAATTCTTTATTCAATAATGATTCATCCCCATGAACAGCAGGATTTGCCAATAATTGATCTGTATAGCCTTTTGTAACCGTTTCTAACTCTTTTTTAGAAATATCTTGACCATTAACAGTTTTAGCTACGTCTGCTTTTTGCCCACCGCTGAAATAGCCTTCAATACCAACCACAGCAAATGGCGCTAAAAATAACACAAGGAGAACTTTACCAAACCAGCCCCTTATGAGAGTGCGAAACGATTCCATGAGTATTCCAATATTATATTTCGTAAGGATTCTAACTGAAATTGTGAAATGAATGAACGAGCAATCACTGATAATTTAATATATTTCATAAAAAACGCGCCACGAAGGCGCGCTTTCAATAAGCTCAGATTAAGCTACTGAGTCTTTTAAGCCTTTACCAGCTTTAAAGCTAGGTACTTTGCTTGCTTTAATCTGAAGCTCTTCACCAGTTTTAGGGTTACGGCCAGTACGAGCAGCACGGTCTTTAACACTGAATGTGCCAAAGCCGACTAAAGTCACTGTATCGCCTTTTTTAAGCGCTTCACCAATTGAAGCAATAGTCGCATCTAATGCTTTACCAGCATCGGATTTTGACAATCCCCCTTTTTCTGCAATCGCATCGATTAATTCTGATTTATTCATGAAGATTACGTCCTCTTATATCGTTTGTTTAAGTTCCAAGGCTGTAGATCAAAGGCCATGACGACTTTATAGCAATGCTTTGGGGGGAAACGCAAGACTCCAAACCCGCTTTTCACAAAAATTACGACTAAAATTTACGATTTTTTTGGATTAAAGGTAATTATTTCATTTTTTTTAGCAATTGTTCACGTAAGTTTTGGTTATCTTCTGCTAGCGCATCAACCTTATTGTGGAGTTCCAGTATCAAACTTTCCAAATGCTGAAGATCTTTCGCAGTTACCAAACCGATTCTATTTAATGAATGATTTACACTCTGATCTAAAAGCTTTTCAACCTTATCTTTGGTTTCTGCAACAGACTCTTTGGTTTTTTCAGTTACTTTATTGACTGTTTGATCAGTGACTTCAACTGTCTTGGACTCCAGCTCCTCCCCCACTTTGACTAAGGAATCGAATAGTTTGTTGCCCTCTTCTTCCGCTCTTGAGAACGCTCCCAATCCAGCCAACCAGATTTGTTTTGTATATTTTCTGAAATCTAATGCTGACTTTTTATGATTTCTAGGCTTTATTTGAGATTCATTAAATTCATTTTGATCTTGGTAAAGATCAGGTTGTTCCTTGTTACTCTTTTTCATATCTTGCTCCATTTACCCCAAACTCCAGCGTGTAATGACCCATATGACCAAATTAGGTAGAAAATATTGCTATATTATCAAATAAAACTATTGAACCTTTTGCTAAACTGTTCTACAAAGCAAAGTAATTGTTTTTAATGTTAAGGAACACTTGGCAATTCGACAATGCTTATTAAGATAATTTTTATATCATTGTTGAAATATTGTGTTTCATGTCATGGATGAGATTGTTTTATTTTTTAGAGATCGGACTCTCTGTTTTTGCTATAGGAATTTTTTATGAATGAATCGCAACAAAAGCAAGGTCATTCTCGTTTGTTGCTAAACATTGTCATGATTATATTGGAAACCATTTATTCTTTTGTATTAAAGCATGATCGTGTTGTTCGCTTACAGGCAAAAAAATTCGTCGAACAGCAGATTACAATTAAAATGAATAGCTATATTCCTTATTTTGACTTTTATGTTCAATTTACAGATCGTGGTATTCTTTTTGATTTACAGCCTCCAGAGAAAGCCATTGACCTTTCTGTGAGTAGTACACTTATCGATTTCATCCAAATATTTGTCTTTGCTAATCGTCGTAGCATGAAAAAAATGCGCCTGGATGGCGATAACCTCCTCAAGGAACAGTTTCGTGATCTCGTTGTACACTTAACTGCACCTAAATTGCTTTCAGACTGGAAGCAATGGCTAACCAATCCAGATGATGATAGCCAGACAAAAGCATCAAAAAAACGCATTGCTCCTTTGCTTGAAAAGATTGATCAGCAACGTTCTAAGATCAATACACTTCAAGTTGAAGTAAAACAATATCAAAATCGTGTTAAACGCTTGCAGCTCAACCAACAACGTTTATATACGGCTTTAGGCGTATTGGGCTTTCTATTTATAGCATTAGTCGTGTATAATCTTTGGCAAATATTTTCATAAAACTTGAACAAAAATTGAAATTTACCCGCATTTTTTGTTCAAGTAATAAATTCTGACTAAATTAGTCAGAATTAAAATTAAAAATACTTGACTATTTTAGTCAGGATTCATAAAATTCATACATCTAGTCTAAAACATGTGTATCGAATCATGCGCCTAACTACTCGCGGTCGCTATGCAGTGACTGCACTACTTGACTTAGCACTGCAGCCACCTGAACAAACGATTACGCTTGCAGAAATTGCAAACCGCCAAACGATATCTGTCGCTTATCTTGAACAATTGTTCGCTAAGCTTAAGCGTCACGGCTTAGTTTCAAGTGTTCGTGGAGCAAATGGCGGTTATCACTTAGCGCGCCATGCTGAAGAAATTACTGTCTTAGAAATTATTGAAGCTGTAAATGAAACTGTCGATGCGACACGTTGTGACCACAAAGGCAATTGCCAAAATGGTGCAATGTGTTTAACTCACGATTTATGGCAAGAACTCTCTCTCCATATTGCCGATTATTTAGCTAAAATCACCCTTGCGGATTTAGTCGCTCGTGACAATGTACAAACCGTTGCGGTCCGTCAAAATTCAGCACCTCTTGATTCAGCCCTTTTATCGGTTACAGGTATTTGACATGAAACGTCCGATTTATCTTGACTATGCAGCAACTACGCCTGTTGATCCTCAAGTAGCAGAACGCATGATGGAGTGTTTAACCTTTGATGGTACATTCGGTAATCCTGCTTCTCGCTCACATGCTTATGGATGGCAAGCTGAAGAAAAAGTTGAATATGCACGTGAACAAGTCGCAAATTTAGTAAAAGCTGATCCACGCGAAATTGTATGGACTTCAGGTGCTACTGAATCTGATAACCTTGCCCTTAAAGGTGTTGCTCAGTTTTATGGTTCTAAACGCAAACACATCATCACAAGTAAAATTGAACATAAAGCAATTTTAGATACTTGTCGTGAATTAGAAGAAGAAGGTTTTGAGATTACTTATCTTGAACCTGAACCTAAAACCGGTTTAATTACACCAGAAATGGTTCAAGCTGAACTTCGTCCAGATACGCTACTTGTTTCATTGATGATGGTGAACAATGAAATTGGTACTGTGACAGATGTTGCTGCAATTGGTGAGTTAACACGTGCCAATAAAACTTATTTCCATGTAGATGCAGCACAAGCTGCGGGTAAAGTTGAAATCGATCTTTCTACCATGAAAGTTGATTTGATGAGCTTCTCAGGTCATAAGGTTTATGGACCTAAAGGTATTGGTGCTTTATTTGTACGCCGTAGCCCACGTGTTCGTATCAAAGCACAAATTCATGGTGGTGGCCATGAACGCGGTATGCGCTCAGGTACACTTGCAACCCATCAAATCGTCGGTATGGGTGAAGCATTTGAACTTGCTGGAAAATCTTTACAAGCTGAACAAACACGTTTACGTGTACTGCGTGACAAACTTTGGAACGGTTTACAGGATTTAGAACAAGTCTTCTTAAATGGCCACCCTGTATACAATGTTGCAAACTACTTAAATGTTAGTTTCAACTTTGTTGAAGGTGAATCATTGATGATGGCGTTAAAAGATGCTGCTGTATCTTCTGGTTCAGCATGTACATCCGCAACACTTGAACCTTCTTACGTACTTCGTGCCCTCGGCCTTTCTGACGAGTTAGCACATAGTTCAATTCGTTTTAGCTTTGGTCACTATACGACTGAAGAAGACATTGATCATGTAATTAAGATTACTAAAGCTGCTGTTGAGAAATTGCGTGAGCTTTCTCCGCTTTGGGATATGTACAAAGAAGGGATCGACTTAAGTTCAGTTGAATGGGCTGAACATTAAGTTCCTTGAAATCAAAACGCGGCATTTTATTGAAAATCAGTAAAATGCCACCAAATTAGATTGTAGAAATACATATTATCAACGCTGACCCCGAGGTTTGGAGAAGCAACATGGCTTATAGCGAAAAAGTAATAGATCATTACGAAAATCCTCGTAATGTAGGTGTTTTGGATAAAAATGCAGAAAATGTTGGTACAGGCATGGTGGGTGCACCTGCATGTGGTGATGTAATGCGTTTACAAATCCAAGTGAATGACAGTGGTGTAATTGAAGAAGCTCGCTTTAAAACTTATGGCTGTGGCTCAGCAATTGCGTCTAGTTCACTCGTAACTGAATGGTTAAAAGGTAAAACGCTTGACGAAGCACAGGCGATTAAGAACATCGATATCGCAACTGAACTTGCACTTCCTCCTGTAAAAGTACACTGTTCTGTGCTTGCAGAAGACGCAATTAAAGCTGCTGTTGAAGATTACCGTAGCAAGAAAACTAAAGCCTAGTATCTGTTCGTCAAATTTAGCAGATGATTTTTTAACGGAGTTTTCATGATCAATCTAACTGAAAATGCTGCAACTCATATCAGCAATTACTTAAAGAATCGCGGTAAGGGTGAAGGTATTCGTCTTGGTGTGAAAACTTCAGGCTGTTCTGGCTTAGCTTATGTACTTGAGTTTGTTGATGATATCGATACGCATGATCAAATGTTCGAACAGTTTGGTGTAAAAGTTTTTGTAGATCCAAAAAGTTTGGTTTATCTCGATGGTATGGAAATGGACTATGTTAAAAATGGTCTAAATGAAGGCTTCGAGTTTAACAACCCAAATAAAAAAGGTGAATGTGGCTGTGGTGAATCTTTCACTGTATAATCCGCCCTGCTTTTTCTCATGTTAAAACAGTGTCTTGCACTGTTTTAATCACATTTAATTACACCGTTTTCCTGTAAAACATCGTGGATGAGTATCCCCCATGAGTCATTTTGAGTTGTTCGATCTCCCAGAAGCACTCGATATTGATTTAGCGATATTAAAAGCTAATTTCCTAAAACTACAACAGCAATATCATCCTGATAAAGCTGAAAATAAAGACAAAGCTTTGATTAAATCAAGTGAAATTAATCAGGCATATAAAACTTTATCCAATGTAGACAGTCGTGCTGCTTATCTACTTTCACTCAAAAAGCAAGATCATCACTTAGATCAATCGATTAGTGATTTTGAGTTCCTTCAGTCTGCTTTAGAAATTCGTGAGCAGCTTGATGAAGCAACTAATACCGAACAGTTGCATTCTTTAAAAAAAGAAGTGCGACAATGGATTGATGGCTTAGTTCGTGAATTCAAAATTGATTTTGAGGATGAAGATTGGGCTGAAGCGCGTGACACTGTGCGAAAGTTACGCTTTTTTCAAAAAGTCATGAATGATATCGATAAAGCTGAAGATCAGCTTTTAGATGATGAAGATTTTAATTTAGATGATGATTTCTAAATTTTAGATTTGAATATATGTTTTAACCGAATTTGTTTTTAGTATTTATTTTAAGGATGTGACAAATGGCACTCTTGCAAATTGCTGAACCAGGACAATCAAGTGCGCCACACGAACACCGTATTGCAATTGGTATCGACTTAGGGACAACCCATTCTCTAGTTGCTACGGTATTATCAGGCAAAGCCAAAGTGCTGAACGATGAGCAAGGTCGTGTGTTACTTCCTTCTATTGTACATTATTCTAAAAATTCAACCGAATACGGCGATGCAGCAAAACCATTCATCACTGCTGACCCTAAAAATACCATTGTTTCTGTTAAGCGCTTTATGGGCCGTTCCAAAGCGGATGTTAAATTTCAACATCCATACACACTTGTTGGTGCTGAAAATGAAATGCCAGCTTTTGAAACAGCTCAGGGGCGTAAAACACCAGTAGAAATCTCCGCAGAAATTTTAAAACAACTTAAAGACCGCGCTGAACAAAGCTTAAGCAACCCTGTAAATGGGGCTGTTATTACTGTTCCTGCTTACTTTGATGAAGCACAACGTCAAGCTACACGAGATGCAGCTGAGCTTGCTGGTTTAAATATATTACGCCTACTCAATGAACCAACAGCTGCGGCTGTTGCATATGGCTTGGATCAAGAGAGTAACCTAACAACAGATCGTAACTATGTCATTTATGATTTAGGTGGCGGTACATTTGATGTATCTATTTTACGCTTTTCTCAAGGTGTGTTTGAAGTTTTAGCCACAGGCGGTCATACAGCACTGGGCGGCGATGACTTAGATCGTCTTATTGTTAAGTGGGCAAAAAAACAACTCAATATTGAAGTTTTAGATGATGCAGAATATGCGCACTTTATTGTTTCTGCACGCAAAGCCAAAGAAGCATTAAGTGATGCAACATCGGTTGATATTAAAGTTCTGACACATCACCTCACTTTAGATCGCACAACATTTGAAGAAATCATTCAAGTGGCATTAGATAAAACGATCAATGTATGTAAACGTGTCATGCGTGATGCAAAACTTGAACTCGATGATATTCAAAATGTAGTTCTTGTTGGTGGATCAACCCGCTCTTATGCTGTACAGAAAGTCGTGCGTGAAGTATTTAAGCAAGAGCCACTTTGTACTATTAATCCTGATGAAGTTGTAGCGATTGGCGCTGCCATCACTGCAAATCAGCTCATTGGGAACTCTAAAGATGGCTCATTACTTTTAGATGTTACTCCGCTGTCATTAGGTTTAGAAACCATGGGTGGTTTGATTGAACGTTTAATTTCACGTAATACAGCAATTCCTGTTGCACGTCGTCAAGAATTCACCACATATCAAGATGGTCAAACTGCGATGTTAATCCATGTCTTGCAAGGTGAACGTGACTTAGTTGAACATTGCCGAAGCTTAGGCCGTTTTGTATTGCATGGTATTCCACCAATGACTGCGGGTCAGGCACGTATTGAAGTTACTTTTCAAGTCGATGCTGATGGTTTACTTACTGTTTCGGCCAAAGAAACCACATCAGGGGTCAATGCTCAAATCGACATTAAACCTTCTTATGGTTTATCTGAGACAGATACTGAACGTTTACTTTTAGACGGTTATAAATTTGCTGAAGAAGATAAAAATCTTCGCCATCTCAATGAAACCAAAGTTGAAGCTCAACGTGAACTTGAAGCTTTAACACAAGCGTTAAAGGTGGATTCTAAACTTCTCAGCACTGAACAACTGACTGCGCTCACTCAAGCGGCTGAAGCCTTAAAAACTGAGCTTGAAACGAACGATATCAAATTAATTGAACATGCTGTTGAACAGTTAAAAACTTATAGCGATGCCTTTGCAGCAGAACGTATGAATCAACACATTGATCATGCACTCAAAGGCACCAAACTTGATGATTGGTCTAACTCAAACTAATTTAAGGTAACGACTATGCCACGTATTAAAGTACTACCTCATGCAACGATTTGTCCAAACGGTGCTGAGTTTGAAGTTAAACCAAATGCCAATCTATGTCAAAGCCTGCTTGATAATGGTATTAAAATCGAACATGCCTGTGACATGTCAAAAGCATGTACCACTTGCCATGTAATCGTACGCAAAGGCTTTGATGAGCTTGAAGAAATGGATGATATTGAAGCCGATTTACTCGATCGCGCTTGGGGCTTAGAACCCGATTCGCGTCTGTCTTGCCAAGTTAAAATCACTGATGAAGATATGGAAGTTGAAATTCCAAAGTACACGATTAATCACGCTTCTGAAAACCACTAAATTACTTTTCTTATAAGCAAAAAAACCACTCTTTATGAGTGGTTTTTTATGTCTAAGCAATTTTTAATGGCTTAGACATTTCATTTAATATTTAATAATTTTACAAATAATTTGAGTTCACTTCATCTTCAATATTAAGCTTTGCAACGCCTTGAGAGTTGGTAAGTTTTTGCTGAACCTTAATCCGTTCTACCATTTTTTCTAATACTTCAACCAGCTCAGGATATTCAAAGTTTTGTACTTCTTCTAAATTCAGCACTAGGTGGAAGCCTTTATACTCATAATCAAACCATTGCTGATTTTCATTCTTGGTTGCAGAGTATTTTTCCATCACTTGCCAAGTACGCACCTTACCTTGAATCCCTTTCAGCTCAATCGGAGTTTTTGGTGCACAAAGATAATCATTTTTAATCAGCTTATAGGTTTCGTCTGAAACCAAAATTTCATCTATATCCGCAGCATATTGCAAACGCGCTGCTAAATTAGCATCTCGACCAACAATGGTATAGGCCATGCGATGTACAGCACCATAGTTTCCGACGTGACAATAACCTGTACTTACCCCCATTCGAATATGTAAAGCTGCATAGCCCATTTTCACCCAACGTTCACGAAGAAATTTCATCTGCTGACGCATTGCAATTGCCATATCAATACAGTTTTTCGCATCCTGCTCTACCCCTTGTGAATCAGGATCGCCAAAGAAAATCAGGATTGCATCTCCCATAAACTTATCAATGGTTGCACCATATTGCTTGGCAATTTCAGTCATATGACTTAAATAATCATTTAATACAAAGGCCAAATCATCTGGAATCAAAGTTTCTGATAGCTCAGTAAACCCTTGAATATCAGAAAAGAAAACTGTAATTTTTTTACGTTTATATTCAATTTTTGCTTCAGTATCGCCGCGCATAATCGCTTGCCAAAGCTGTAATGGCGCATAACGACTGAGTTGATTTGACAACTCAATATAGCGATTCATTTCATTAAAATAGGTGTTTTTCTTTGTTTCTACACTTTTGATACGACGATTTTGATAATAATTTCCAATATTTACAAACAAGATGATACTAATAAAAGAAAGAACGGATAGTTCAGGGCTAGTTTGCTGAAAATAATCATAAAAACCAAAGATAAAAATAATATTGGTATAAAACACAACAAAGGCAATTAAAATTGCCAGAGAGCCCATCATAAAAGAAATTTTATTATTAATCGCAGTATAAATCAGGGCAAATAACAATACAAAAGTCACCACCAGACTTAAATGAACAGCAGCCAATGCTGTAGAAACAACAATGATATCAATTAAAAAATAGACATTTTTTCGAATTTTAGAACCATATGAATATTCCAGCCAGCGTGATAACTTAGGACTGATAATAAAAATAAAGCCAATGAAAAAAGGCACGTAAAATTGATAACTTGCAATTGGGGAAGTGAAATAATAAACCATAACCAACAAAGCAATGATTAAGTACCCCATAAATCGCTGGAATATTTCAAATTGCTTTGGTTCTTTATCTAACATACGTTCAAATGGCAAAATATTTTACCTCGAATGTCATTTTATTAAACACTTCCTTGTGCTGTTTACACTTAATCCATACGCCAATCGAATGGCATATCACCTTGGCCACGTAACGCCAACATTAACGTTTGACGCATATGTGCTAACACTTCATTGCTATAAGGAACTGCTTGCAGACCAAATACAGGCTTAGGCCAAGCTACATCATTCTGATAACGAACTACATGATGAAAATGTAATTGTGGCACCATATTTCCAAGTGCTGCGACATTCATTTTATCTGCACGAAAAACACGAGACAACTGGCTAGATAACCAGCTAGATTCTCGTAAAAACTGCTCTTGGTCAGCTTGACTTAGTTCATATAACTCAGTGATACCAGGAACACGTGGAATAAGAATTAGCCACGGAAATTGCATATCATTCATTAAACGACATGTTGAAAGCGGAAAATCGCCTACAAAAAAAGTATCTTGAGCAAGTTGTGGATGCAAACTAAACATATCTTTATAAATGACGCAAAATTAAAAGGATGGCTAATACTAACACATCGGTTTTCGTGTGAATATTGGTTATCTTGTGTTTTGGTACAAATAAACACAGTTTGTTTTGAACCTGATCACAATTACACTTTAAAGAATCACAGAATTTTTTCAAGTGATTTACCAGAAAAAATTCATAAGCACTTTCAATCTCATACTGAGCATTATTTAAGCTCAAATTCCAGATAAATTAACGCTTTAATTCTGTCAGTAAATTGTTTAACAAATCCTGAATAAACTGAATTCTTTTGTCATTCTCTTCAAGCATCACCATCACTTTTAAGCGTTGCCCACCGTCCATACGAAACCAAGTTGGATGCTTTTGCATGAGTTGAATAATACTGATCGCTTGCACCGGAGTATCAGGTGAAAATTCGATCACTCCACCGTTAGCTCCTATATCAATTTTAGTAATTTCCAACGCCTCAGCCTTAATCCGAATTTGATGGACACTAAACAGCTGTTTTACTGGCAATGGCGGTACACCAAACCGGTCAATCAACTCCATACGTATATTGTCAAGTTTATCTTGAGTATCGGTATTACTAATACGTTTATAGAACATAAGACGCTGATGTACATCTCCCAAATATTCATCTGGGATCAAAGCAGGCATATGTAGTGTAATTTCTGAAGTGAGTGAAAGTGGTGTATCAAAATTAGGGGTCTTACCCTGTTGAATTGCTTTGGTCGCTTTGGCCAACATTTCCATATATAAGCTATAACCAATTGCATTCATTGAACCACTTTGTTGTTCACCGAGTAGCTCACCAGCACCACGAATCTCCAAGTCTTCCGTAGCCAGCATAAAGCCAGCGCCAAGATTTGAAGCTCTCTGAATGGCATCTAAACGTTTTTCTGCATCACCTTTAAGGCCTTTAATCGATGGCACCATCAAATATGCATAGGCTTGATGATGTGAACGTCCAACACGACCACGCAATTGATGTAATTGAGCTAGGCCAAGTTTGTCTGCACGTTCAATAATAATCGTATTGGCATTAGGAACATCAATCCCCGTTTCAATAATCGTTGAACAGACCAGCACGTTAAATTCTTTGTGATAGAACTGTTGCATGATTTGCTCAAGTTCACGTTCACGCATTTGACCATGTGCAACAGCGACACGAGCCTCTGGTACAAGTTGACGAATATTTTCCGCAGCACGCTCTATGGTATCCACTTCATTGTGCAATATATAAACCTGCCCACCACGTAACAATTCCCTTAGAATTGCCTCTTTCATGGTTTCATTGGTTTGTTCATTGACAAAAGTTTTAACGGCTAAACGACGTGCTGGTGGTGTAGCAATAATCGAGAGATCACGCATCCCACCAAAAGCCATATTCAATGTACGAGGAATTGGTGTTGCAGTTAACGTTAACATATCAACATCTGCGCGCATGGCTTTAATACGCTCTTTATCACGTACCCCAAAACGATGTTCTTCATCAACAATCATTAAACCTAAGTTTTTAAACTGCACATTTTCCTGAAGAATTTTATGCGTACCGATAACAATATCGACTTTACCATCGATTAAATCATCAATGATTTTGGTATGACTTTTATTAGTTCCAAAACGAGAAAGTACCTCTATACGAATTGGCCAATCGGCAAAGCGATCTTTAAATGATTCAAAATGTTGTTGCGCCAATAAGGTGGTAGGTACCAAGACAGCCACTTGCCTATTATTTTGAACAGCAACAAATGCCGCCCGCATCGCCACTTCCGTTTTACCAAAGCCAACATCACCACAAACCAGTCGATCCATTGGTTTGGCTTGTTGCATATCATATAAGGTCGCTTCGATGGCATTGGCCTGATCCAGTGTTTCCTCATAAGCAAAACCACTGGAAAATTGCATATATGCACTTTGATCCAACTCGAAACTAATCCCAGGTTTAGACTGACGACGTGCTTGGATATGCAACAATTCAGCTGCCACATCATGAATCTGTTCAAGTGCTTTACGTTTTGCTTTATTCCATGCATCTGTACCCAATTTATGTAAAGGCGCTAAATCAGGATCACCTCCACTAAAACGGCTAATCAGGTGTAAATTGGTCACAGGAACATACACTTTTGCATCATCTGCATAGTTTAATTGCAGAAACTCATAGTCTTGTTCATCAATATTTAAGGTAACTAAACCTGCATAACGCCCAACACCATGATCAATATGCACCACTGGCGCACCAATATTAAGTTCCGTCAGACTTCGAATAAGAAACTCTTCTGAAACCTCTTGTTGACGTTTTCTACGGCGCTGTACTACACGGTGTTCATATAGTTGGTTTTCAGAAATAACCGATAGATCATTGCTGATGACCAACCCACGATCCAAAGGTGCATTGGTGATCGCCACAGAGAAATTAGATTGTTGAAATACAGCAAAACTTTCGACAACTGGAATTTCACCTAAACTTGCACGTAAAGCATCTTTTAATGTTTCACGACGTCCAGCACTTTCAGCCACCAACAACACTGGATGATTGGCCTCATCCACGTACTGTTTAACGGCTTTAAATGGCTGCTCTTGTTTAGGGTCTACAGGCAATCTTGGCGGTAATTCAACCGACAAATTGATACAACCTGCTTTTAATTCAATGGCTTCTGTTGAGGCAATAATTCTTGAAAATTGATTTAAATATTCGAATAGTTGATTCGGTTGTATAAAAATTTCTTCAGGTGGTAATAACGGCTGATCAGCATTATGGCGTCGGTCTTCGTAACGACGAATTACATCTGTCCAAAAACTCAACAATCCTTCATCAATGTGCTTATCTGTAATGACAATAGAATTACTTGGGAAGTACGAAACCAAACAACTTTGTGTTTGCATGGCTTGCTTTGAGAAGAATAATGGGAAGTAGAAATCTAATCCCGGAGAAGCAATACCTTCTAACACATCTTGATAAATTGGATTTTTTTTAGGATTTGCTGTTGGAAAACTTTCGGCATAGCGATCACGAAATGTTGAACGCGCTTCTTTCAACGGAAATTCTTTTGCAGGAAGTACAGTAAAACGTTCTAACTTTGTCGTTGTTCTTTGCGTTTCAGGATCAAAGAATTTTAAACTGTCTATTTCATCATCAAATAAGTCAATACGAATGGGTGCATTCTGCCCAGAGGCATAAATATCCATAATACTACCACGTACCGCAAACTCACCATGGTCATAAACAGTATCAACCAAATGATAACCCGCTTGAACTAATTTTAATTTTTGTTGTTCTAAAGCAAATTTCTGACCAACACGGATATCAAAATGCTCACCCAATACCCATGATGTAGGGGCAACACGTTGTGCCAAAGTGGTTGCTGATACCAATAAAATACCTTTTTGTGGCATATTGGAAAGTATCGACAGTCTTTCAGAGACAATATCTTGGTGTGGAGATAAACGATCGTATGGCAATATCTCCCAATCTGGAAATATTGTTGGTTTTACCCCATAGAATTCTAATTCACTTTCCAACTGCCCTAAGTGCTGATTATTTTTCGCAACCAAAACAAAGAGCTGATCCGATTTCTCTGCAATCTCCTTAAACAATAAGGCAGCAGATGAACCGAGCATTGTGCCGATCCAGCGTTTTTCGCCTGCTTTCAGTTGTTTTAAATTGAGGTCAGAGATTTCTTGTTTAAACATAATCGCATAGGGTCTAAAAGACATGAGCAATAGTTTAACATGATGACTTTATTCAGTTGAGTGATTTTATTTATTCTATTTGTCTAAGTAATGACTCAACTACAGTATTTTTCCCATCAGAACAAAATCCACGCTTACTATAAGACAAACTAGCAGGATCACGAACCTGTGGAAGCTCTTGCCAAATGAGTTGCTAATAACCATTTAATAACAATTAAAAATCTAAGCAACATCACATATGATTCTTTGATGAAATATTCTGATTCCATCAAATATTATCCATGCCTTAAGTTGATTTATTTTTCTCGTTTAAATTGTTTATAATAATCATTGAGTTTTTGAATAATTTTTTTGAATTGTTTTAAATTTTCTTCTGTATTGCCAAGCCTTTGCACATAGTTGTTTGTTGCGATTTCTAAATCAATCTTTTCATTGATCAAAATTGTTTTATAAAACAAGGCCTTTAAATCATCAAAATTATTGAGTTTTCGGTTAGAAAAGTATTCCAGCCTTTCAGATAACTCACGATTTAAAACAATACCATCTACAATAAAACCGTGCTCAGCATCAATTTGAATATTATTTTCTTGTAGAAAAACTTGCTCAGGACCGTTTTTACTACCCTTAAATAAGGTCGCAATTTTATCAAACATCATTAAAACCCAATTAAATCAATGATTCATCATAACAAAGATGACTCAAGTTCGCAGTAAAAGGCCACTTTAAAGCGACCATTTACCTAAACATAAACCATCAGCGTTATTCGTCACCCAAATCATCTAAGAAATCGACAGTAGGCACAAAGAATAAAGTTCCTGTCACTGCTGTACTAAAATCTAATAAACGATCTAAATTACCCTCTTCATCACCTTGAAACATGTGCTCTAACATTTGTCGAGTCACACTAAATTTGCGTGCATAACCAATAAAGAAAGTACCATACTCATTTTTAGATGGATTTGAAAACGGCATATTTGCACGCATGATTTTAATTTCATTACCATCCGCATCATGTGCCTTACTTACTACATTGTGTGCTGTTTTAGGTTTTACATCATCACTCAACTCAAGATCATTAAACTTTTTTCGTCCGATGACTTTTTCTTGTTCTTCATCACTTAGCGCGCGCCACTTGTCCATATCATGCATATATTTTTGAATAAATGCATAACTGCCACCTTTAAAGTCTGGATCTTCATCACCCACTAGTGCATATTCAGCCGCAATTTCAGGCTCTGGGTTTTCGGTCCCATCGACAAAGCCAATAATCGCTCTACCGTCAAAATATCGAAAACCATTCACTTCATCTACTGGGTAACTTACAGCTTTTAATTCAGTATTGATCATATCTGCCATTTCAAAACACAACGCTTGGCGATCAGCGCGAATATGGAAAAACAAATCACCTTCCGTTGAAACAGCCGTATATTTTGGCCCTTTAATTTCTTTAAACTGTTCTAATTCTTGTGGTTTAGCCTGATCAGGAAATAAACGCTCCCACGCATTTGCCCCAAATCCCATGACCGCACTAAATTGTGCATCTGGATAACGGTTGGTTAAACTACGCGTCAATGCAGAAAAATTTGCCGCAAAATCAATTACTGTATCAATTACTTCAGCCCCAAGCCTTAATCCTAAAACAATAAATAAGGCATTTTCCCCTGGACGATTCATAACAGGTTGAATTCGAGTTGAAGTCATAATATATCTCAAAATATTCTATTGGTTACAATCTAACATAGGCTGTTTTAAAGCTTAAGTTTTTATCGTTAACAATCCACTAATTCACAATATTTATATCGATATAAATGTTATGGAAAATAATTAAAGCAATAAGTTTTGACTTATTTTGTTTAGGCACATCGATTGTAAGTATTTTTAAAACTACTTTAGGTGATAAGCATAAATTTTAAAATAACAGTCTTTCTGATCAAACACGATATTCAAATGCTGCAACAAAGTACGAAATTGATCTGTTTGATCTAAAATCAAATCACTGATCAATCTCCCCCTCGACTTGCTCAGCATAGGCTTTACAATTAAATATTCAATTCCAATAAATACAGGCATAGCATCGTGATAGAAAGGATGCCAATCACCTATATACCACGGAATTTTCTTCACAAATTTATCTTCAGCTTGTTGATCTTTATTTTCAGTCACCAATTTGACAATAAATGCAGGTGGAAAATCCAAGTCTTTCATTGCATGTAGAAGTTTGAGCCATTTTGAATCACTCATACAAGATACCAACTGCCGTTGATGCACGACCTGTTGAATTTTCAAAATATACTTTAAATAGGCTTGTTCAGTCTTTAAAGCATTTATATGATTTCGATATTCAAGATAATTTTCTTGTAAACCCATATTTATCCTTCAATTAAAAGCACCTGTTTAGATGCTTTTAATACATAGAGTTAACCATATTGTTTCTGTAAATAACGTACGATTACTGCTGACTCAAAGAGTTTTTCACCTGTATTTGGATCTTCTAAATAAGGCACTTGAATATCTTGCTTTGCACGCCCCATAACAGGAATAATTTTTTCACGTTTTCCGCCCACCAAAGCAACATATTTACCAGGTTTTAAACGCAAAACTGCTGGTCCTAGATCTTGCCAACACTCTTTAGCCACATTATGAAAGATAAATGGAATTTCTAATTCAGTTAACTCAGCACGCACAACACGTGTATAGGGACTTGCTTCAAACCCCCATAACTCCAATAATTGCGCTGGGCTTATACGATCAACAATTTTTTTATTTACCCAAACCCCTCGCGCACCATTAATAATAGTTCCCACCATGGCGACCGTTGGATATTTAGGATAATGAGAATATTTCTTTGGCGTTTTGCCGGTTTTACCATAGTGCTTAAATAAGTAATCAACAATCTTTTTTGATTCATACATTGCTGTTCCCGTGTTTTCATCAACGAAATACGGAAAACGCAATTTCCCCCCTTTTTCTTTTACAACCTGACGATATTTAGTCCCACCTTTAGGGCATGGATAGACTTCATAATCCAAATTGAGCAAGGTCATTACTTCTCGTACACGGCGGCAAAATGGTGAACCTTCAAACTCATATAACTTTAAGGCCTTTTCTGGCTGGTTTGGAAATGGTGTTCCAGTTACACCACGGCCTCCCTCAGTCAGTGATGAAGCCAAAGCTTGTACAACTTTAATTTGATGATGTACCATTTTATACCCCCTAGATGATTGTTTTCGCTTAAATAAAGCTTTTTATAAATCCACTAATTTTTCTTTTGAAACCACAATTCCATTGTTATCTACATAGATAAATTCACCAGAATTGAAAGTGACACTACCAAAATACACAGGAATATCGACCTCACCTATGCCTTTACGATTGCTTTTTTGTGGAATTGTAGCCAATGCATGAACGCCTAGATCAAGTTCAACTAGTGCATCTACATCACGTACACAGCCATAAATCACTACACCATTCCAGTGATGCTTAACCGCTGATTCAGCAATCATGTCACCCATCAAGGCACAACGCATGGATGCTCCACCATCGACAACCAAAACCTTGCCTGTTCCATCTGTAGCAAGTAACTCTTTCACTCGTGAGTTATCTTCAAAACACTTGACTGTCACGATTTGACCACCAAAGGTTTTACGAGCTCCATAACTTTTAAAAAATTTGCCATCGAGAGATGGAATCAGGGTTTGGATGTCTTGGTCTGGGTGATCATCTAATAAATCACAAGTTACAAAAGGTACTTTAGTCACGTTATCACTCCATTATTTGCTATTTTGTATACGTAAATTATCATAAATTTCAATTTTTTGAGTTTGTGCTTGAGCAGCCTCGACCATAGTATGAGCCACTTGTTGTGCTGTCACTGGCTTATATTTAAAAGAATTGGGTACCAAATGCGAAAATTTACCATATAACTTTTGCGCTACATCTTCCAAGAATCGCTTTTCATTCCGATTACCAAGGAGTAATGATGGGCGAATAATAGAAAAACGATATAAGTTCAACTTTTGTATATAGTCCTCAAGTTCACCTTTGACTTGATTATAAAAAATTGGCGAGCTGGCTTTTGCCCCCATCGCACTGACTAAAAGTAAATGAGTTTCAGTCATTTTAAATAAATCTGCAAAATGTGCATTGATCTCAAAATCAATATTATAGAAAGCTTCTTTAGAACCTGCCTTTTTAATGGTCGTTCCCAAACAACTGAATGCATGAGTGTAACCGCTGACATCTTGATCATTGAGTAGAAGTAAGTCATCCAATACAAATTGTTCAACTTTTTTAAATTTTGAAAAGTCTGGATTTTCTCGTCGCACAATAACTGTAATTTTTTCACAATCAGCCAATAAATTGAGCTGCTCAATGAGACGCTGTCCCACTAAACCTGTTGCTCCAATCACAATCGCATTTTTTATCGAATTAGTCATTTTTTAAACAATCTCCTAGATTTATTACTAATCTAACGTTTTATTTCAAATTTTTCTTCAACAAAAATGTTGTCAAAGCATGTCAACACTTGACTTTACTGGCCTCTTTAATCACAATATGGCACTTGTTTACGGGCTGGTGATAATCCTCTGATGTGGTTTTCAGATGTGGTTTCAGCCCGCCCAGACCCATCTAATTCAAGGAGTGCACGAGTGGCAAACTCTGCTCAAGCAAAAAAACGTGCTCGTCAAAACGTTAAAGCACGTAAACACAACGCAAGCTTGCGTTCAATGGTACGTACTTATATCAAACGCACAATCGCTGCTATCGCTACTGGTGAATATGCTGCCGCAACTGAAGCTTATAAAGCTGCAGTTCCAGTTATTGACCGTATGGCGGATAAAGGTATCATCCATAAAAACAAAGCTGCTCGTCACAAGAGCCGCTTGAATGCACAAGTTAAAGCGTTAGCTAACTAATTTTTGCATGTAAAAAGAGCCCTTTAAAGGGCTTTTTTTGTATGTAAAATTTGACTATAACGCTTTAAAATTAGAAAACATCAAAACTTATCTACCACTTCATCATTATTTCTCAGCAGATAGATAAGTAAGAGTTCTAAACTGTAAAAATAATTACTTTGCTAAATGTGAAATTAAGACTGTTGCAGTGGATAAAATACCTTCCTGACGACCAGTAAAACCCAATTTCTCTGTGGTTGTTGCTTTAACGCTAATTTGAGTCACATCAACATCTAACACATCTGCAATACTTTGACGCATTTCCAAATTGTGTTTGGCTAATTTAGGCCGTTCACATGCCACAGTAATATCGGCATTATTTAATTTATAACCACGGTCTAAAATTAATTGATAAACATGTTTTAAAAGTTTACGGCTATCCGCACCTTTAAATTCAGCATCTGTGTCTGGGAAATGCTGTCCAATATCCCCTAAAGCCAATGCACCCAATAAAGCATCACATAATGCGTGTAACACAACATCACCATCAGAATGTGCTTTTAAACCATGCGTATGTGGAATTTGAACGCCTGCCAAAGTTACAAAATCACCTTCTTCAAAAGCATGTACATCCATTCCCTGCCCAATACGAATCGGTATGATCATTCTTAGCTCCTTTTGCAGTTTTTAAAATTTAAAAATCTTGTATTCGTACTTTCTCTTTCGCTATAGTACGTATGCAAACATTGTGAAAGTATAAGCGATCATGCTGTTGAATACAGAATTTAATCAAATTAAAACACTCTTGTCTGGTCTCATTTTGAGCTGTATCAGTACATCAGCTGTTTATGCCCTGCCTCTTGACTGTAAGCATCAAGATTCATCACTTTTAAAAAAGTTATGTGGTTCACAGTATAGTGAACTACGCGCTCAATTGAATGAGAGCTATCTCACTGCATATCTGGTCACAGACGCACCAATACGCTTAATCAATGATACGCATCGTTTGTGGCTCAACCGTTTAAGCCAATGTAAAAGCAACGATTGTTTTAAACAACAGTTCGATATTCGCCTAGAAGACTTAAATTTTTACACCTCAATGAATCAAAGTTTAACCCAACATTTCATCAAATATGAACATGGTAAAATTTCGAAGCAACCCGCCCATTTACAAATCCATCAACTGACTAAAGATCGGATTAAAGTTGAAGGCATCGCCTATCGAAATCCCAATAACCGTAAAGATAGTCAAATCGTCTCATTGTTGGCTTACACCACGCCTGAAAAAAAGAATCAAATTTTGGACAATGAACATGACTGTAAATATGTGCTTAATTTCCAAAAAGCAATTTTGTCTGTGACAACAACACAAAAAGGCTGTGAGCGCTTTACTGGAATTTACCGTTTATATGATTAAGATTTATAATTAAATTTGGCAAAACCATGAGTACAAAACTAGCGTTAAGTGAAGAAAGATTAAAAATATTATCTGAATGTATGCAGAATTATGATGTGGGTGCTGATACAGATGAATGGCCTAACAATATTATTTCGCGCTTTACTAGCGTTTATAATGATGGTTCTATCTCAAAGCACAATATCCCATTGCAGCATGAAATTGATCCCGATGAATTAAAACTTTGTCAAAAACTAAGCGCTGAAATCGCCAATATCATGACAAATGTTGAAGTTGGTATGGATTCAAACTCGGGTGATTATTTTCAAGATTTTTATATCATGCATTCACAAAACTCAGCTAGCCAAAAAATTACGCCTCAGCTGATTCAACAATACTTTGCCAATACTATTTTTCCTTTGGCGAACATTACGACTGAACCGCTTACAACAAATACACAGTGGTGGAAAGAAGTTGAACAAGATGGTGAAGAATCTCCAGCAGAATATTTTCAGCCTTGGCACAAGATGATAAATTGGTTTGCAGCACAACACGATTTTATCGACTGTGCATTTGTTCGGATTGGAGACTCAGCACTTTTAGAACAAATCGATTCTGATGATTACCCGAAAGGAACAATCATTACAGGTTGTGTCTTGCCTCGACTTGCATTGGGCTTAACCCAGAATAGCAATTTGGTTGGAATCTTTGGATATGTTGTACACAGTTAAGATCTAACTAGCTTAATTAAAATATAAATAAAATAGGGAATAACAATGACTCAACTTTTAATTTTAGACCAAGTCTCACAACACCTTGATCAAACCTCTTTTGGTGGTCTTCCTGTTAAAACGATTGGCTTACAGGTTGAATGGCCTTGCTGCACAAATTGTGATGGTGCAATGCAATACCTTGGCAAAGTAAAAACTGATCTCGGTTTAGAATTGATCTTTATGTGTAGCCAAGATCCGGGGATGTGTGATGACTGGGATGCAGATGGTGGTGGTAATAAAGTGATTGTCATTACAGAGATTCATGCTCTTGAAAAATTCCAACCTTTAGAACCTGAAAATACCTTACGTGAAACGGAATATGGCGCCAAGATTTTCCAAGATTCGCAAGAAGAATATTCACAATCACGTGAACTTTGGCAAGGACCCAAGAGAGAAATTTTAGGTCAGCTTTCTGGCTCAGCTGAGTGGCTGCAAAATGATGAAACACCTGAATGTGATTGCTGCCAAAAGCCTATGCGCTTTGTTGCTCAACTAGAGACCGGACCTGATCATAGAACTGAGATGAATTTTGGTGGAGGAGGTTCCGCCTACCTATTTGATTGCCCTCAGGGTAAAACTGCTAAATTTCTATGGCAATGCTAGCCTCTACCATGGATATATCGAATGGATAAAAAAGTCATTTCCAAACTATTACAAAGCCAGTTTTATCCCATTTTAAAAGCACAGGGCTTTATAAAAAAAGGCGATGTATTTAGACAGGTTGAGGGGGAAGTTATTCGAATCGTCGATATACAACACTCCATTAAAAGACATTGTTTTCAAGTTAATCTCGGTATTCACCTCATCACATTAGGTGAATATGTTATGCGATGTACAGGTAACGCTTTAGATATTGAAAAAATGCGTGATTTCGATTGTGCATGGCGTAGTTCGATCCTGCCTTATTTGATCAATGATCATGACAACGACTGGTCATATACCTCAAATGAACAAGATGCCAACGAAATGGTGCAATTTCTAATATCTGAGTGGAATCGTCAAAGCCAAAATTTCTTTAATCAATTAGCACATTGGCCTGAAGATTTTCTCAAGAAAGCGCATCAGGCCTGTATAAATCCCTTACATCCCGCACACATGTGTACCCTCTGCTATGTGGCTGCTGCAGCTGGTGATTTACAATTGGTCAAGAGGCTCGCTGAGATTGCAATTGATGCTGTTCCTGAACGAGCCACCTCATTAAAAGAACGATTAGCATCATTTATCCAAAATCCAAGTTTAGCGATTCCGCAAATTATCGATTAATGACGAAATGAAGCAGTCAAATGCGCTATTCACCAAATTGAAATATTTGTTATATTTTCTAACAACTTTCACGATCCGATTTAAAGTTTTACGCTTTATTTCCTGACTTAATTAACTTATAAATAACTATATATAAATAGTCTGATGACATATTTGTTGTAAATACCGAACACCAAACAATAGAGGATCAAAGGTGTTGCTATGGATTTGAACATGTATCTCACCAATAAATTTAAGAATTTTAATGAGTTTCTAGAAACGCATTGGCATGACTACCCCAAGAAATACAAAGAAATCCAAACCCTGCTGTTTTTTCAAGCTTATACCACTAAGCCACTTTCTGAGAAATTTGAAATCAATATTGATCAGGCCTTAAAGTATCCAACCTTAAGATATTATTTCCAACAGATTGAAAAATATATCCATATACCGCCCAAGCAACTGTTTCCTAACTCATTTCATCGCCCTTATGAACATATTTTAAATGAGTTTAAATATTTAAGCTTTTACCAAGAAGCTTTTGAATTTCACAAAAATTTAGAAAAAATTAGAAATACTTTTAATAAAATTTCCATTCCAATTGCCAGTCATGCTATTTACACAGAAATTTTACAATATCTCAATTTGAGCTTTGAATACCTTGCTGATCCAAACTTAACAAACGATCTAAAGATTAAATTAATTTACCAATGGCAAGATATTCATAATTTAGAAACTGTTGCCGCATATAAATCATTAGAGAAAATTAAAACCACACTCAATCATTATCGGCAAAATTCCTGTTCAGAGTACTATTTTAATTTAATTCAACTGGGTGAAAATCAACGGATTGAATTTAAAGAACGTACCACAGACCTATTAACCAACCGCAAATCAGATAAATGGGTCAAAGCCTGCTTTGCATTTATGAATACCCGCAATGGCTATGTCTTTATAGGTATTGCTGATGATTTAACCATTGTAGGGATTGAAAATGAACTTGCGGAACACTTTAATAATTCACTCGACTTAATGAAGCGGAGTTTGATTGATAAACTGGCACACGAAAGTAACAAAATTTCAAATATTTATACCACACTAGAAGAAATACAGATTCAAGGAAAAACCATATTGGTCTTTAAATGTAATAAATCGGACCGTCCGTTGTATTACAAAGGCGAATTGTTTATGCGTACCAATGGACAAACAACACGCGTTCCACCTGAACTGATTGAAAGTTTTCGTGTAGAATTTTATTGTTAGCATTCAATACTTAAAAATCTTTACCTAGAAGAATCAAAAATATGGATTATCCTCAGTTTAAATATCATCCCAACGCATACACACTTGATCTGTTTAAAAAAGAAGACGGTATTTGTTCGATTTGCAATCAACAACGTGATTTAAAGTACGTAAGTTCTTTTTATAGTGTAGATGAACCCGAGTATATCTGTCCGTGGTGTATTGCCAATGGTGCAGCAGCGCAAAAATACGATGGAGAATACAATGACTATTGTGGCATTGAAGGTATTTCTTCAAACCCAAATGTTCCATCCGAAAAAATCAACCCTGAATTTTTAGATGAAATCTGCTTCAAAACGCCAAGTTATCATAGTTGGCAACAAGAAGTTTGGCTCGTGCATTGCAATGAACCATGTCAGTTCATCGCTTATGCGGATAGTGAAAGGCTTAAACCAATTTGGGATGAGGTTAAAGCCGATATCGAAGAAAATGGTTATCCAGTAGAGCTTATCCAAGATCACCTCAGTATCGACGGTGATTTAACAGGCTATCTGTTTCAATGCATTCATTGCCAACAACATCGCTTACATATAGATTGTAGTTAAATACATAATTAAACCTTATAAGTTAAAGCTTATAGCTTTGGCTAAGTAACTGGCTTAAATGCTGTTTAATGCCCTGCCATTTATCTTTGATTATGCTATATAACAGTATCTCGAACAGTTCCATCTTTTCGTAGCTCATCTTGATGTTGCACATCATCATAATGCGCACCTAGACGCTCAATGGCGCCTTGACTTTTAACATTGCGAATATCCGTCCTTAATACAACCGAGTTGGCTGGTAGTTTTTCAAATGCTTACTAAAGTAATAACAACTTACAACGGGTATTGATATGACTGCACTGTGCTGATTCTGCATACCATATATAGCCAATCTGACCACGGCGCACCTCCCAAATCAAATCGCGAAAACTGGTGGTTCTTACAATACGACCATTCCGCTGATTTAAAACAACAAAAGGTACGTGTATTCCCAAAGATTTTTGTTCAAGTGCCTTGGCAATATAATCCTTGATCTGAGAATAATGTGGAACTAATGTATATTCTAATTCCCACAATCGGCCATCTTTACATACCTCAATTAAAGCATTTTCATGTTCTATTTGTAGTGGTGAAAGCTGCACTTGATGGGTTTGTAATGATGTATGCGTTGAAAAGATATCTTGATTCATAGCAATTACACCATTGTAAAGAATGCTCCTCCATTGTCCGCTATGTTTGAAAGTTTTATGATCAAAATATGAAATCACCATGACGATCTTTCAAATGATTTCAAGGGCATTTGCATGCCCTTGAATCGAATAAAATTCAATAAAATAGTTATTTTTTATAGTGTGCCAACATGTCTTGTAAATGTGCTTTTACATTGTTCCACTCACCTTGAGCAATACTGTACAACACTGTATCTCGAATAGTGCCATCTTTACGCATTTGATCGCCCCGAATAATGCCATCTTTTTTAGCACCTAAACGTTCAATGGCTTTTTGGCTTTTAAAATTAAATTGGTCAGTCCGCAACGCCACGGTATTGGCTTGAAGTTGTTCAAAAGCGAAACCTAATAGTAATAGTTTACAAGTTGTATTGACATGAGTCCTCTGTACAGATTGTGCATACCATGTATAGCCGATTTCAAAACGTTTTACGTTTAATAAAATATCGTGATAACTAGTCGTTCCCAAGACTTTCCCTGAGCTTTGCTCTATGACAACAAAGGGATAACGACTACCTTGTGCTTTTTGTATTAATGCTTTTTCAATATAATTTTTAACTTCTGTGTAATGTGGTGTTGAGGTAATTCGTAGATTCCACAATTCACCATCACGACACGCTTCAGCAAGTCCTTGCTCATGTTCAAGAGATAATGGTACTAAGCGAATATTATTTAGTTGTAAATCTAAATGAATAAATAATTGTTCAAATGCATCCATCTCATATCCACCAATTTAATCAATAAAGTTACCGTTTAATTTTATTGTAAAGTGATCAACATCAATATATATCACACTTTAATTTTACATCTGATAATGGTTTTATATTCTTAATAAAAGCACTCCCAGATGATGAACTGCTTAAATCATTTCTAGAAACGAAAACATCATCAAGAAAAATCTCTGCCTGAGCTTGATAAAAGCATCCATGTTTTAACGGAACACTGGGTAATTTTAATAATTTAACGTATTTTTTTGACTCATCATCAACTAAAAAACGTGTATGACCTAAATATGTTCCTTGAGTATCTTGATCTAAAAATTGAATTTTTAAATTATTCTCACCATAATCTGCATCATATCCATATAAATACTCAACAACTAAAGGAGATATTGCTTTATAGGTATAAGTCGTCATGGAAGGATTATCGCGATCTCCTTTTTCTTGTTCAGTCTTCACCAATGTTAAATTAGCTGCAAAAACATCTATCATGATAAATGTACCCAGTATTATGAATAGTATTCTTATCATTTTAATCTTTCATTCTCTTAAATCATTATATTGCCAAGGCTAAACATACCACTCCAGCCAAACCTAAAACCAGTCCTAGAGCTGTAATCACTTTAAGCTTTTCTTTAAAAATTAACAGCCCTGCAATTACTCCAAATAACACCACAAGGATATTCATCCCTGCAAAAACAATCGCTGGAGAATCTTTTAATAAAATATGCGCTTTGACATATAAAGCAATATTGGCAAAATTTAAAATCCCCAACGCCAAACCAGCAAAAAAGTTCTGAAGCTTCCACTGAGTTTTTCGAATCAGTAAATAACCTACAGATAATAGGAATGAACAGATAAACATCAAGGTTAATGTAACAGGAAACTGTAAACCAAGGCTGGTTGTATATTTTAATAAAACATCAACCAAAGCATAACCCACCCAAACACTGAGTAAAGAAAGGATACCTTTCTGATTGAGTAATGAATTTGATGGACTCGACTGAGAAAGTACAATACATAAAACTGCCACGATACCCAAACCGATACCAAGCATTTTTAATTGGTTAAATTGTTCTTGGAATAAAAAATATGCAGCCAATAATGATAAAACCACAGATAATCGCTGTGCAATTTCAGTTTTTAAAATTCCTGCACTATGTAATGATTTTGCTAAGCATAAAAAAATACTGGGTAATACAACACCTAAACCAAGAATCAACCACCACGGTGTATTTGAGATTGAAATATGGGCCAAATCAGGCTTAAACCAAATATAGCTCAATACACTGGCGATTGCATAATTCCAAGCAATCATTTGCAATGCATCAAAACCTTTTTGTTTGGTCCATTTTAAAAGCATTGAAACCAGCACACTACAAAGTGCTGCTAAAAATATGAGTTCCATAATTTACTTCTTATCTCACCAATCATTGCAAAATTTATGCGAAACCGAGTTCCTATGATTCAAGAAAAAGCCCACTAGCATGAGTGGGCTTTTAGGTGATCAACAACCATCAAAGATTATTTATAACGATCAACCATTTTTTCTAAAGAAATTGGGCGAATCTTGTCTGCATTACCCGCAGTACCAAATGCTGTATAACGATCTACACAGATTTGTTTCATTGCTTCAACCGTTTCACCGAAGAATTTACGTGGGTCGAATTCACTTGGTTTTTCAGCCATCATACGGCGCATTGCACCTGTAGATGCTAAACGTAAATCTGTATCAATATTGATTTTACGTACACCATGCTTAATTGCTTCAACCAACTGTTCAACTGGAACACCATAAGTCTCTTTGATGTCACCACCATATTGGTTAATGATCGCTAACCATTCTTGTGGTACTGAGCTTGAACCATGCATAACAAGGTGAGTATTTGGAAGCGCCGCATGAATTTCTTTAATACGGTCAATTGCCAAAATATCGCCTGTAGGTGGACGAGTAAACTTGTACGCACCATGAGAAGTACCGACTGCAATTGCTAAAGCATCTACATTGGTATCTGCAACGAATTGACGAGCTTCTTCAACAGAAGTGAGAAGTTGAGAATGATCAAGTACACCTTCTGCACCAACACCATCTTCTTCACCAGCCAAACCTGTTTCAAGACTACCCAAACAGCCAATTTCGCCTTCTACAGAAACACCACATGCATGTGCCATTTCAACAGTACGACGTGTTACATCAACGTTATACTCATAAGACGTTGGTGTTTTACCATCTGCACCTAAAGAACCATCCATCATTACAGATGAAAATCCAAGCTGGATCGAACGTTGACAAACATCTGGGCTTGTACCGTGGTCTTGATGCATTACCACTGGAATATGTGGCCATTCTTCAATTGCAGCTAAAATTAAATGACGTAAAAATGGAGCACCTGCATATTTTCGTGCACCAGCAGAAGCTTGCACAATTACAGGTGAATTTGTTGCGTCAGCGGCTAACATAATTGCGCGCATTTGTTCTAAGTTGTTCACATTAAACGCTGGAACGCCGTAACTATGTTCACCGGCATGATCCAAGAGTTGGCGCAATGAGATAAGAGCCATAATATCCTCCCAAGTAATGCCCCATATTCTACATGTTGCTTTATTTCAATTCAGCAACAATATTGACTATTTCATAAAAAATCCCCGCGTTTGCGGGGACTTTTAACAAATAACAACATTTAGAAAGATTATTGAGCTTTAGGTGCTTCTTCTTCAGTCGCTGGCGTAGCCGCATCTGCTGGAGCATTTGCTTTTTCAGCAGCTACATCTGTATTTTTTTCATCCAAAACAGGCTGATCAAGCGCATCAATCACAGCTTGTTGTTCTGCAGATGTATTTGCTGATTCTGCTGAAGCAGCTTCAGAAGAAGATGTTTGTTCTGAGGCTGGTGCTTTTTCTTGTTTAGAACATGCAGTAAATGCCAAAGGAGCAATAAGAAGTGCTGCAAGTGTAAATTTAAATTTCATCACATTTCCCAGTGTTGGTGATTGGATTTGATCTAGTTTATTGCAGTTATATTTCATTTTTATTACTTTAAAATGAATCTCTCAGATAAAAAAGGCTGACACGAGGTCAGCCTTTCATATAAACGTCATAATTAAAATAATTTTTCAATTAAGCACGTTCAAGCAATACCGCTACAGCTGGAAGTGTCTTGCCCTCAACAAATTCAAGGAATGCACCACCACCAGTTGAAATATAACCAATTTTGTCTGCAACATGGTATTTATCAATTGCAGCCAAAGTATCACCACCACCAGCAATAGAGAATCCTTCAGATTCAGCAATCGCTAAAGAAAGTGTTTTTGTACCTTCGCCAAATTGATCCACTTCAAACACACCAACTGGACCATTCCAAAGGATCGTTTTAGACGTTTTTAAGATTTCAGCAAAAGCTTTCGCCGTTTCAGGACCGACATCCAAAATCATGTCATTGTCTGCAACATCTTCAACTTTTTTTACTGTTGCTTTAGCATTTGCCAATGAACCTAAGAAATCTGCAAAATCGATTGCAGAAGCATCTGCTACAACAACATCTGTTGGAAGTGGAACAGATACTTTTGCTGCAATCGCTTTAGCTGTATCAATCAAATCATTTTCACACAAGGATTTACCGACATTGAAACCAGCTGCGGCTAAGAATGTATTGGCGATACCACCACCAACGATCAATTGATCACAAATATCAGAAAGTGAAGTTAAAACATCAAGCTTAGTAGAAACTTTAGAACCAGCAACAATTGCGACCATTGGTTTTTCTGGTGTTTGCAGCGCACGACCTAAAGCATCTAATTCAGCTGCAAGCAAAGGGCCCGCTGCTGCGACTTTTGCTAAACGTGCTACGCCTTCAGTTGATGCTTCTGCACGATGCGCTGTACCAAATGCATCCATCACAAAAACATCACAAAGTGCTGCATATTTTGCTGAAAGTTCAGCATTATTTTTCTTTTCACCCACATTGAAACGACAGTTTTCAAGTAATACAACTTGGCCTGCTGCAACTTCAACCCCATCTAAATAATCTGTGAATAATTTAACGTCTTGACCAAGTGCCTCAGTTAAATAAGCAGCAACAGGAGCTAATGATTGTTCCGCTTTTGGTTCACCTTCAACGGGACGACCAAGATGAGAATACACCATGACCGCAGCACCCTTCTCAAGTGCCAATTTAATTGTCGGTAATGCAGCACGTAAACGTGCATCACTTGTAATCACACCATTTTTAACAGGTACGTTTAAGTCTTCACGAATAAGTACACGCTTGCCTGCTAAATCGAGGTCAGTCATACGCTGAAAATTCATGTATAGCTCTCTTATAGATATTAAAAATCGCGTAGATTCTAAATGATTACACAAAAAAAGGTTAGATACTTTTGTAGAAAAGCTGTAGAAAAGTTGAGATTTGATTATTATAGGGCGAACTTTTAAATTCTATACGCTTATGTCTTTTCATCCCGATCCTAAAATCAATGGTTTAAATGTCTTAGGTGAACCTTTAGCAAGTTGTTGTTTTTCTCCAATCACAGGTTATTTTCGTAACGGTTTCTGTCATACAGCAACAACCGACCTTGGTCAGCACACTGTATGCGCTGAAATGACTTCAGAATTTTTAAATTTTTCACAAAAAGTAGGAAATGACTTAATTACACCACTGCCAGAACACGGCTTTCCGGGACTACAACCTGGTGATTTTTGGTGTTTATGTGTGACGCGTTGGGTTGAGGCCTATCAAAATGACATGGCACCTCGTGTAAAACTACAAGCCTGTCATCAAGCAGTTTTGGCGTATGTTCCCTTAGATCTCTTGATGGAATATGCAGTATAACTAGGCATGAATTATTCAAAGATGAATCACCATGAAATTATTTTGGCTTCATCGAGCCAAACCCGTAAAGATTTAATGAATCGTTTACGCTTAGACTATCATTGTATTTCACCTGAAATCGATGAATCACCACGGGGTGAATCTCATGCCGATGATTTGGCTAAACGCTTGGCTTTTGAAAAAGCTCAAGTCATTGTACAAGACCATCCAAATGCCATTGTGATTGGGTCAGATCAGGTGGCTTGGCGTGAACATGCACCACAAGATTTTATTGGTAAACCTTTATCTGTAGAAAAAGCCATTCAACAGCTACAAGCCAATTCAGGAAAAAATGTCTTTTTTAGTACTGCCTTAAGTGTGCAACATTTAGCTTCTGGTTTTGAACAAACCTTGGTCGAGCATTATCATGTTAAATTTCGTGACTTAACTTTGGCTGAAATTGAGCGTTATATCGAAATTGATCAACCTTTGCATTGTGCGGGTAGCTTTAAGTGTGAAAGTCTTGGTATTGGTTTATTTGAGCAAATGATTGGGCAAGACCAAACCACTTTGATGGGTATGCCAATGATTCAGTTATGTGGAATTTTAAGGAAGTTGGGAATCCCGCTACCTTAATTTCCACACTGTATAATAAGCTCGATCTTATTATAAATTTCCATAATTACATGGGATTTGTGTTATTTGCTCATGCATTAAAAAGGATGAAGACTTTTTGAGTTAATCCCATAAATCCTGATAATGCGTTGCAAATAACATCAACCCTTCTTTAATCTTAGCCTTAGATTCTGTTTAGCAGTCCCCAATCAAGACCAACTCAAAAGCAAGAATCATCTTGTTTAAATACTCTAACCCAATTTGATTTAATTGCGCCTCACTAAAATCATTCACTTGCGCTTCATTCACCACCCAAGTTGGAATAGAAATATTTTTGCCCTAGATAATCAATTATCGATACGAACGCAATACTAAAAGTGTTTTGTCTGCAATTTCTTTTTTTGGATCAGAATAATACGAAATAGGAAAAAATCTATATTCCTCAACCCAATTGAAAATGCTTTCTTTTAAATTAGGCAAATCTCGGATATATTATGAGATATTTTATAAAATCATGAATTTACAACTCCTTTAATTTTTCAAAAAGCAGGGCTGTTTTTATATAAATATATTTTGAATAAATTTACAAATACTTGCACCACCTGTCATCTCATAAGACAATAGCCGTATTATAGATTCAAATTTGCTTAGGCTATTTTCATGTCCCTACCTTTAGATGTTCTTGGCGGAATTACTGCTGAACAATTCCTCTCAGAATACTGGCAAAAAAAACCATTATTGGTTCGTAACGCTTTACCTGAAATTGCCAATATCCTTGTTCCAGACGATGTCCTGGAGCTTGCTCTGGATGAAAACATCACAGCACGCCTAATTAAGCAAAAAGACAAAGATCCAAATCAATGGTCAGTAAAATCATCACCACTCATCAAAGGTGATTTTCAGAAAATGCCAAAGCTTTGGACTTTATTGATTCAAGCTGTAGATCATTATTCATTTGATTTAGCTGAACTTTGGAAGAAATTTCCTTTTATTCCACAGTGGCGTCGTGATGACATTATGGTCTCTTATGCTGCTAAAGGTGGCTCTGTAGGTCAGCATTTTGACTTTTATGATGTATTTCTTGTACAAGGATATGGACATCGTCGTTGGCAACTTGGACAAATGTGTGATGCTGAATCTGAGCTTGTCGAAGGACAGCCGTTAAAGCTACTTCCAGAAATGGAGATCCATTTTGATGAAGTTTTAGCGCCAGGCGATTTACTTTATGTTCCACCAGGATTGTCGCATTACGGAGTAGCAGAAGACGATTGCCTAACCTACTCTTTTGGTTTCCGTATGCCAAATATTGCCGACATGATGGATCGTGTCAGCGATAAATTTATCGAAGATCAACAACTACGCAATCCGCTTCTCGACATATTGCGAAATAAACAAACCCCGATTGGGCAAGTAACACAAGCTGAACTCGATTATTTAAAAGCTGAATTGTTGGCGAAATTAAATAATTCTAAAGTGTTAGAAGATGCCATTATGAGTTTAATGGCTGAAGCAAAGTACCCTGAAAATATTCCAGATGCTGAAGCGATTGGCACTGGCGATATAGCAGAAGTTCTTGAACAAGGCTATTTACTACAAATTGAGCCAGCCTCTCGCTTAATTTATCTTGAACAGGATCGTGAATTATTATTCTGGGCAAATGGTGAATCGATCTGTATTTCTGAACAATTTGCACTACATTTAAAGCAGATTGCAGATGGACAAAGTGTCAAACTCAATCATGAATTGTCTGATGATGAAATATTAGAAGACATTGCTGGATTGTTGAATGAATCTATCTTGATGCTTGTTCCCACTGACGAATAAAATTCGCAATCTAACAGAATAACACTCAAATAAAGCCTGAAAATTCAGGCTTTATTTCTATCAATTTATTTTCAGCATAATTTTAAGAAATAATTCATTCATCCTTGCTCAAGCTGATATTTGAATGAGCTTGAGGACTTAACCGAAGTATTGAGTTTAAGTCACTTCAGTTCTGCTAAAGTATAAATTTTCATAGGCATTAGAAAAGTAAACACTTCATCCCACTAGAGATGAAGACTTTGCTGTGACTTTATTGTCCTTTTATCAGACTGTTTTATACTCATAGTTTTCGATAAACTCCGAAATCTATTATCAATATTTTTTGTCGTTCAAGTTTTTCAAAAAAGTCTAAAGTACTACTAAAGGGATTAACGAAGTATTTTGTTAAGTGATTGAATTCAACTGTTGTCTTAAGAAAATTATAAAAAAAATATGGATCAAGATTACCAATACTTTCTTTGTTTCCAAGCGAAACTTCAAGAATTTGCCCTGTTATTAAATTCTCAAACATACAATGCTCTCCATGCACAAAAAAAGACCAATCTCCCGATAGCGTTTTTTGTCCATTTAAAAAATCAGCATCTTGTATTTCGTAATAGTGTCCCGCGTTAATTTTTACTTTTTCAGGTTGGTCTGTTTCTGTAATTAATTTATCAATAAGCACTTCAGCAATGGCTTTATAGTTGTCCATTGCTGTTAATAATTCCTGTTCTACATCAGAAGTAAGGTTGATCATATAATTACTGTCAAAATTTCAAAGCTAAATAATTAAAACTTATCCAATAAAGCCTGAAAATTCAGGCTTTATTTGTATCAATTTACTTTCAGCATAATTTTAAGAAATAATTCCTTCACCCTTGCTCAGGCTGATATTTGAGTGAGCTTGAGAACTTAGCTGATGTTTTAACGTCTCATTTTCCTGCTTTAGATTTTTAATTTTAAAAAACTGGAAGAACAGCCCGATATACGCAATGATAACGATCACAGAAACATAAATGGCTAAAAAACTGATACTAGGGTTTAACAATTTTGTCAGAAACTCTTCAAACATTTTCGATTCCTTTTTGTTTTCATCGCATATTGAATAAATATTTCAGTTAAATTAACTCATATTGTTTAGAAAATAAATATTTCAATTATTAATCTAGAACCATTCTCAAGTCTAACAAATCATTACTTGAGCTTTTTCATCAATTTGGGCAATTTAGCGCTATATAAAGAATGAGATATTCACTTCATGGCAAGTCCTGCTCAAGCAATTCGACATCAACTTCTCAATACTTTTTTCTCCCGTTATTCTGTTTGGTTCCTATGTATATTTATATCTTTATATTTGACTTGGATTATTTTCTTTAACGAAGGTCATTATATTTATTACTTTTTTTCAGATACTGTACTGAATTTAGCTTGGATTATTTCATCCATACTGGCCGCAATTGGCTTTGCCGATATCATCCAAACACAACATTCTATTTTAAGAAATTACCCTTTAATGGGACATTTTCGATTTTTCTTTGAAGATATACGTCCTGAAATTCGTCAATATTTCATTGAATCTGATGATGATGCCTTACCTTTTTCACGTGCACAAAGAAGTTTAGTTTACCAACGTGCTAAAAATGAAAATGCAGATAAGCCTTTTGGTTCAATTATTGATGTCTATCAAGATGACTATCGTTTTTTAACCCATTCGATGACACCCAAAACACCTGCTGATTTTAATACATTTAGAATTAGTATTGGTAATGATCAATGCTCACAGCCTTATAGTGCTTCGATTATGAATATCTCAGCGATGAGTTTTGGTAGTTTGAGTGCAAATGCTATTCTTGCTTTAAATACTGGTGCAAAAAAAGGTAACTTTTATCATGATACAGGTGAAGGGAGCTTAAGCCCTTATCATCTGGAACCAGGTGGTGATATTGTTTGGGAAATTGCTAGTGGCTATTTTGGATGCCGTACTCTAGATGGTAAGTTTGATCCTGAAAAATTTAAACAACAAGCAGCTCTGCCACAGATCAAAATGATCGAAATCAAACTGTCACAAGGAGCAAAACCAGGGCACGGTGGTATCCTTCCCAAAGATAAAATCACCAAAGAAATTGCCGAAATACGCGGTGTTTCTATGGACGTGGATTGTATTTCTCCAGCGACACATTCTGCTTTTAGCAATCCTATTGAAATGATGCACTTTATTCAGCAATTACGTGAGCTATCCAACGGCAAACCAGTTGGTTTTAAATTGTGTATTGGGCAGCCTTGGCAATTTATGAGTATTGTAAAAGCTATGCTACTGACTAAAATCATTCCAGATTTTATCGTGGTTGATGGTTCCGAAGGCGGTACAGGTGCTGCCCCTATTGAACTGATAGATCATATGGGTACGCCTTTACGTGAAGGCTTGCTTTTTGTAAACAATACCTTGATTGGCGCAGGTCTACGTTCTCAAATCAAGATTGGTGCAAGTGGTAAGATTATTAGTGCCTTTGATATTGCCAGTACTATGGCTATGGGTGCCGACTGGGTCAATTCCGCACGTGGCTTTATGTTTGCAGTGGGTTGTATCCAAGCACAAAGTTGTCATACCAACCAATGTCCTGTTGGCGTTGCAACGCAGAACAAAGAACGTCAAAAAGCACTTGATGTGCCATCTAAAGCAGACCGAGTGTTTAGTTTCCAAAAAAATACCTTAAAAGCGCTCGCGGAAATGATTGCTGCAGCTGGTTTACAACATCCTGCTGAGATTAAAGCACATCATTTAGCACAACGAGTCAATGACCGTGAAATCAAGAACTATGCTCAATTGCACTTTTGGATGAAAGACGGCGAATTGCTCAGTTGTGAAAATAAAGATGAAGAAAACTTCTATTTTAGAATGTGGAATTTAGCAACTGCTGAACATTTTTAATTATTCGTAAGCGAAGTTTAATTAAGGAGATCAATACGATCTCCTTTTGTTATATCTAGTATTTATGGAATTAAAAGAAGCCTAATCATGTGCTTTTTTATTCTTCAGTATTTTATTTAAGTTTGTATTGTCATTTATTTTTACTCAAACACCATTTTAATCTAAACAATATTTAAGCAAGATACATTAAAACATATTAAGAATATTTGCGGATGAAATTTCTACAACATATAATCACCACCACTATCCTTACAACGTCATTACATTGTTATGCAACTGTCGGTGGTGGACAAACAATAGAAGTATTAGGTTATGAAGTAAAACAACAAAAACTTTATCTGTTACGACATTATGAAGATGGGCGTGGACGCTTGCCGCAGTTATATTATTATCAGCTCAACAGCAAAATACCAGATCATCTGATCGAAGTGCGATCCTTATATATCAATCCCAAAACGCATAAAATTGACTATGATCAAGATGGTATCCAGTTTGAAAAAGATCTAAACAAAATTAAAAAGCGTTTAATACCTTTACTCGCAGGAAATGCCAATAAAGCAAAAATTCAAATGGTGAAAAATCAAACTCATTACATTCCTGCTTGGCATGATCCATCCCAAAAGGTTCCTCAATATAAAACCATATACAAAGTTACAACAGCTTCTTTAAAAAGTAAAAATGAACAAGCTGTGCAATATGCTAAAACAATAAAAATCACTCAGAATTACGTCGTGCCACATCAGAATAAGATGTTAGTTATTGTCAAATACTTCGGAATCCCTGAGGAAACGGGTTATGATATTGAAGATGCTGTTTTGCTCTTACCAATAAAATAATGAGGATAAATCGTGTTAAAAATAATCACATCGACGCTCTTATTCAGTTTTAGCTCTCTCGCTTTTGCAAAAAGTTATAGCAATATTTCACTTGAAGTCCTCGGCTATGATTCAAATAAAAAAGCGGTTTTAATTCTTGAAAATTCAGCAAGCTATGAGATTCCAAGAGTTTATCGCTATTCACTGAGTGAAAAACGCTATGATCTTCTCAAATACGATGAAAATTTTACAGGTATTACAGATCAACAAGCCTTCCAGCAAAAACTTTTAAACATAAAGACTCAGCTTAAACCACTTAAAAATATCGTGCTTCAAGACGTTAATGTTAATCTACTCGAACAAAGATCTTCTGATACTCAAAGCTCTGCCCCATTTAAAACAATTTATGGCTCGATATTTACAATATCCACTCCGCAATATCAAAGTCTTCAACAGAATTTAACCAGTTACAGTCCAGAGATTAAACTTAAACAGGCTTTTGAACTGCCAAAAAACAAAGGGGTGCTGATTACCTTTGAATCACTCAGCTTACCTTTTGATGAAGGATATAGCCGTGAAGAAGCTGTGGTTTTATTTCCTGCGGGTCAGCCTCCCAAATAAAAAAAGCCTCTTAGGAGGCTTTTTTTACTGCTTTTATCAATCTTGATCAACTTATTACGCCGCAGAACGCTCAGTGATCGGTACAACTTTGCGGAGTTCAGGACCAGTATAATCCGCGCTTGGACGAATAATACGATTGTCAGCACGTTGTTCCATTACATGCGCAGCCCATCCTGTAACACGAGACATCACAAAAATTGGTGTGAATAGTTTTGTTGCAATATCCATGAAATGATATGCAGATGCGTGGAAGAAATCCGCATTACAGAACAACTTCTTCTCACGCCACATCACTTCTTCACAGCGTACTGAAACTGGGTAAAGCACTGTATCACCAACATCATTTGCTAAACGCTCAGCCCAAATTTTAATAATGCCATTACGCGGGTCATTGTCTTTATAAATCGCATGACCAAAGCCCATGATCTTTTCTTTACGCTCAAGTTTACCCAACATTTCACGTTCAGCTTGTTCTGGAGATGTCCAGTTTTCAATCATTTCCATCGCAGCTTCATTTGCACCACCATGCAATGGTCCACGCAATGAACCAATTGCGCCAGTAATACACGAATGCATATCAGACAATGTTGAAGCACAAACACGCGCAGTAAATGTTGAAGCGTTAAACTCATGCTCAGCATAAAGAATTAACGAAACATTCATCACTTGTTCATGTAATTCATTTGGCTTTTCACCACGCAGTAAATGCAAGAATTGTGCACCGATTGAATCGTCATCAGTATTTTCTTCAATACGTACACCATCATGACTAAAACGGTACCAATAACAAATGATCGCTGGCAAAGTTGCAAGAATACGATCTGCCAAATCTTGCTGTTGATCAAATGATTTTTCAGTTTCCAGATTACCTAACATTGAAACACCTGTACGCATCACATCCATTGGGTGTGAATCAGCAGGTATACGCTCCAACACTTCTTTTAAAGCTAGTGGTAACTGGCGAAGTGATTTTAATTTGGCTTTATATGTCGCCAACTGTTCTGCTGTAGGCAATTCACCAAAGAAAATAAGATATGCAACTTCTTCAAATTGGCAATTTTCCGCAAGGTCTTGCACATCATAACCACGATAAGTTAAGCCTGCGCCACTCTTACCTACTGTAGAAAGTGCTGTTTTACCTGCAACTTGACCGCGCAATCCTGCGCCTGTAAGTACTTTTCCTTCAGCCATTTTATTATTTCTCCTGGGTGAACAGTTTATCTAGAGTGTTTTCGAAAGTGTGATAATCAAGGAATTCGTAAAGTTCTTTTCGTTGTTGCATGCTATCCAGTACATTGACTTGTGTACCATTTTCACGAATTGAACGGAAGACTTCTAGGGCAGCCTTTTGCATTGCACGTGTTGCAGACAGTGGATACAACACCATGCTAATGCCCTGTTCAGCTAACTCTTGAGTGGTGTAATAAGGTGTATCACCAAACTCTGTAATATTTGCAAGAACAGGAACACCTACTGCATCACAGACTGTTTTATACATGGTAATGTCCGTCATTGCTTCAGCAAAGATCGCATCTGCGCCAGCCTCGACACATGCACAAGCACGATCAATCACGGCTTGCAACCCTTCTTTTTGCAATGCATCTGTACGTGCCATCACGACAAAGTTAGAATCTGTTTTTGCATCAACTGCTGCTTTAATGCGGTCAACCATTTCTTGTTGAGAAACAATTTCTTTATTTGGACGATGACCACAACGCTTTTGTGCAACTTGGTCCTCAATATGGACAGCTGCCGCACCAGCACCAATCATTTGTTTAATTGTACGTGCAATATTAAATGCACCACCCCAACCTGTATCAATATCAACAAGTAAGGGTGTATCTACACGTTCTGTAATACGACGAACATCTTCCAATACGTTGTCTAAGCTGGTCATACCTAAATCAGGTAAACCATAAGAATAGTTTGCCACACCAGCACCAGAAAGATAGATGGCCTTATAACCCACCTGTTTCGCCATCATCGCTGCATAAGCGTTGACTGTACCAATAATTTGTAATGGTTTTTCCACTTCTAGAGCTTGTCTAAATCTTAAGCCTGCAGACGTCTGTTGTGTCATATTCCCTTCCACAGTGGTCACTTGTTTATTGAGTTTTGAGTATAGTCATAATTTATATTTCGCATATGACCATTTAGGTATATTACTCTAAAACTTTAGTCAAAGAAAAATGAATTTTGATTCATTTTTTCATTTTTATACACTTTTTTTAATCATTTTTTCCAATAGCATGTTTGCTAAGAAATTTATTGACATCTTTGATATAATAGTTACAACCCATTTTTCATCAGTAATTTATGAACGAAGATTTAGCACAAGTTGAAGCTACAGGATGTGATTTTCCACAAACTAAACGTGGGCATGAACGTCGCTTGGCATTACTGATTAGTGCAAACGATCTTTTTTTAGAGAACGGTTATGATGCAGTATCTTTAGATGACATCGTGAATCATGCAGGCGGATCAAAAGCCTCGATTTACAAATATTTTGGCAGTAAAGAAGGTCTATTTACAGCGATCTGTGACTATCGTCGTGATTTATTTTTTAAGGATATCTGTATTCCATTTAACCCCGCGTTGAATGAGCTCAGAGCATATTTGATCAATACCTTAATTAACTTTTATAAGCATATGATCATTCCTGAAAATATTGCTTTCATACGCTTGGTTTTAGAGCGCTCCCAAAAGGATCCACAATTAGCTGTCTATATTCATGAGAAGGGACCAAAGCAAGTACAACTTTCTATTGCATGCGCCTTAGAGCGTTGTGTAGAAAATCAAATACTCACTTGCCCAAACCCCTTATTTTCAGCACAATTTTATTTTGGAATTCTCAGAAATTTAGAATGGCGGATTTTAATGGGGATTGAAATCAAAGATTCTGATCAAGAAATACTCAACTGCGTAAGTTATTGTGTAGATCGCTTCTTAGAGGGACATCAAAAGGTCTAATTTTTTTGCGTTTTCATATTCATATAGTATATTAGCTGATTCTCCTTTTTATTTTCATCAACCACCAACAATGAATTGTTGGTCAATTTCCCTATTGGTTTTGACTAAACAATTATTGTGGAGTAACCATGGCTCTACGACATTTTCTTACTTTACGTGATTTATCCACTGCTGAACTTAACCGTATCATTGAACGTGCTCAAGAGTTAAAGCGAAAACAACACAACAACGAAGTATTTCAACCCTTTGTTGGAAAAGTCATGGGGATGATTTTTGAAAAGTCGAGTACCCGTACTCGTGTATCTTTCGAAGCTGGTATGAGCCAATTTGGAGGCAGTGCAATTTTCCTTTCATCACGCGACACTCAATTGGGTCGTGGTGAGCCAATTGAAGATTCTGCACGAGTAATATCCAGCATGCTTGATATCGTGATGATTCGTACATTTGGTCATGATATTGTTGAACGTTTTGCTGAATACTCAACAGTCCCTGTTATCAATGCGTTAACTGATGACCACCACCCTTGCCAGCTACTTGCAGATGTACAAACATTTGTTGAACATCGTGGTTCGATCAATGGCAAAACGGTAGCATGGATTGGTGATGGCAATAACATGTGTAATTCATATATTGAAGCTGCGCACATGTGGGGCTTCAAGTTAAAAATTGCTTCACCGAAAGGCTATGAACCAAAACCTGAATTTCTTTCTGAATTTGCACATTGCGTTGAACTTTTTGAATCGGCAGAAGACGCAGCAGTGAATGCAGATTTGATCGTGACTGATGTTTGGGCAAGTATGGGCCAAGAAGAAGAACAAAAAATTCGTGAAAAAGCCTTTTCCGCTTACCAAGTCAATGAAAAACTAATGGATTTAGCACATCCAGATTGTCTATTTATGCATTGTCTACCTGCCCATCGTGGTGAAGAAGTTTCAGAAAATATGCTGGATCACAAAAATGCGGTGGTTTGGGATGAAGCAGAAAACCGCTTACATGCACAAAAAGCCTTGGTTGAATTTTTAATCAATGAAAATTTAAACAAAGACTAAACTATATTCTTTCAATAAAAATAAGCACCGACTATGGTGCTTATTTTTTGTTTCAGTATAATAAAATCCATACTTTTAATATGTGTATAATTCAAATGAAATTTAAAATAATTCCTTTATTCGCAATGTCAGTATACTTACTCATTTCTCAGAATAGTTATGCAACTGAATTAGATGATTATTTGATTCAAAAGAAGTTGATTGGGCAGCATTATAAAATTATAGATCAACAAAATTTAGATGATGTTTTAACTGCGTTAAGTGAAGAAGACTCTCGCGTACTTCCTGTACAAATTGATCAAAACACGGTGATTGAGAAAATTCATATGTATCATGATCATGTTGATTTGCAAGGCTTAATTACATCAGCAGATTTTAACCAATTTTCAAACAGCGTGGGTAAAGAAAAGACCCTGCAACTTTTAATGGAAGGTATGCTTGAAAATTGTCATTTACTTTTTGAAAATGAGTTCCAACGCCAAAATCCCTATTATGTAAAAATAAAACTGATGTCTGAACAGAAAACATATGAGCTCAAACTCAAAAATGAGCAATGCAAATTTTAATTTGTAATAATATTGTCTTGGTACATCGTATCAATTGGCATTTTGTCTAAACAGATTTTATTTTTTTCTACATGATTAAACGATTAAAAAATTAATATTTTTTAATCGTTTAAGTTTAAGACAATTTTCAACATTTTAGCTATCTGTAACAAATTTGTCATGTAGAATACTTACTATGCCCTTCAAGGTCGTTAAGACAGTTTCAAATGACGCAGATCATGCCCGCTTCAAAAAGTTTAACCACGCCTGAATTTCAACATAGCTCAAGCAGCTATATTAATCGTGAAATTTCCTTACTAGAATTTCATAAACGTGTGTTAGCCCAAGCAAAAGATGAAGCTCATCCTTTGCTTGAACGGTTGAATTTTCTCATTATTTTTTCACGTAATTTAGATGAGTTTTTTGAAATTCGTGTCGCTGGATTAATGAAACAACTGGATTTCAAAACCCTTACCACGGCACCGGATGGTATTCCAAACGAAGTGATTCTTGAGCAAATTTCGCATAACGCACATCTTGCGATTCAAGAGCAATACGACACTTTAAATCATGTGTTATTGCCTGCATTAGAAAACTATGGCGTCAAATTCATCCAATATAATGACATTTTAGAAAAACACGCGGAATGGATTAAAAATTACTTTTTTAAGCAAGTACAACCTGTTGTAACACCAATTAGCTTAGATCCTGCTCACCCTTTCCCGCGTTTAGTCAATAAAAGTTTAAACTTTATTGTCACCTTAGAAGGAAAAGATGCTTTTGGTCGTCAAATAGAATTGGCCATTGTACCCGCTCCGCGTTCTTTACCGCGTGTAGTGCGCTTACCGAACGAGCTCACAGACGGTGCAGAACATTACATTTTATTGTCAGCCATTATCCAACAACATATCAGTGATTTATTTCCCGGTATGACAGCAACAGGGTGCTACCAATTCCGTGTCACCCGTAATGCTGATTTAACCTTGGCAGAAGATGTCGATGATTTGGCAGTGGCATTGAAAGATGAATTATCTTCACGTCGTTTTGGTCGCGCAGTTCGTTTAGAAATCGCAGATAATTGCCCAAACTCAATTAATGATTATTTATTAGAACAATTTGATTTAGATCCACAACATCTTTATCAAGTAAATGGTCCTGTCAATTTAACGCGACTGATTACCGATTTTGATATTCCAGAATTAAGATTTAAGCCTTATCAAGCTGTTATTCCAAAAGCCCTAAGAAATTCAAATAAAATATTTGAAATATTAAGCAAGCAAGATTTACTCTTACACCATCCATTTGATTCTTTCCAGCCCGTTATCAATCTACTCAAAGAAGCGGCAAAAGACCCCAATGTTTTAGCAATTAAACAAACCTTATATCGTAGTGGCCCAGACTCGGAAATTGTACAAGTGCTGGCAGAAGCTGCTCGCAATGGGAAAGAAGTTACAGCGATTATCGAGTTACGTGCGCGTTTTGATGAAGAATCCAATATTATCGTCGCAAATCTTCTGCAAGAAGCTGGCGCAGTTGTGGTGTATGGTATTGTCGGTTATAAAACCCATGCCAAAATGATTTTAATTGTGCGACGAGAAATCGATAAACTTAAACGTTATGTACATCTTGGTACAGGCAACTATCATGCGGGAAATGCACGAATGTATACCGACTATGGTTTACTCACCACAAATGATGAAATTTGTGAAGATGTACATAAGATCTTCCAAGAGCTGACTGGTATGGGTAAATTGTTAAAGTTAAAAAAACTCTTTCATGCTCCCTTCACCTTACACTCTCAGCTGTTACATTTGATTGAGCAAGAAACGGCACATGCAAAAGCAGGTAAAAAAGCCCGTATCATCATTAAAGTCAATGCATTGACTGAACCTAAACTCATTACAGCTTTGTATAAAGCATCTCAAGCTGGGGTTAAAATAGAGCTGATTATCCGTTCAATCTGTTGTTTAAGACCACAAATTGAAGGGCTTTCTGAAAATATTAAAGTTCGTTCGATTGTTGGGCGCTTCCTAGAACATACTCGTGTTTATTATTTTTATAATGATGCGAATGAGGACTTATACTGCGCAAGTGCTGACTGGATGGGTCGCAACTTATTTTCTCGGGTCGAAACTTGCTTCCCGATTGAAGATAAAAAGCTTAAAAAACAGATTATTGAATATGGGCTACTCAGTTATTTAAAGGACAACATTCGTGCTTGGGAACTCAATGCCAATGATCAATGGCATGCAATTCAACCCAAAGATAACGAAAAACCTTATATTGCACAACAGGTGCTGATGCAACAACGGATTATTCCCACTACAGCGTAATTCTTTCATATTGTTATTTTAAATGATTCAGGATAGCCCTCCTTAAAAAAGGAGGGTTTGAATGATTAATGCGGCATTGAAGAACTCCAATTAAGACATAACTTTGATTGATCATATGCCTTGATTTCAATATTTCTTAAAATCAGCCGATTATAAGCCAATACCCTCAATAACCCCTTGTTGCTTTAATTGTAATAATTCATCATCTGAACAAAATTCTTCTAAAATCACTTTGGTATGTTCTCCTAAGCGTGGTGGCGCATTGCGATATTCAACAGGTGTTCCTGTCATTTTAATCGGTGAACCAATCACATTAAAATTAGGATTATCTGAATGTGGAATATTGACTACCATTTTACGATATTGAATTTGAGGTTCATCTAAAGCATCAGCAACTGAATTAATCACGCCAACAGGTACTTTTACCGCATGAATTACATCGACCCAATGCTTTGCGGTATTTGATAAAAAATATTCGGACAACAAACTGACCAATTCTTGACGATACTTCACTCGATCTTGATTACGGAGATAATTGGGTTGATCTAACAATTCAGGTTTTCCAATAGCAATACATAAGTCTTTAAATTGTTTATCATTACCACAAGCTAGAATAAATTCCTTATCTTGCGCTTTAAAAGTCTGATAAGGCACAATATTGGGATGATGATTGCCCATTCTTTGGGGAGCGACACCTGAACTTAAATAGTTCATACCTTGGTTGGCGAGTCCAGCAACCTGTACATCCAGCAAAGACATATCAATATATTGCCCCACACCAGTTTGCTGACGAGAAATCAGTGCTGCCTGAATCGCAATTGTTGCATATAGCCCTGTTTGGATATCGACCACTGCTACACCAACTTTTTGTGCGCTTGCCCCAACCTCACCTTCTTTTTCGCCAGTAATACTCATCAAGCCAGACATACCTTGAATGATAAAGTCATAACCCGGTTCTTCTGCACGCGGTCCATCTTGACCAAAACCAGTGATAGAGCAATAGATCAATTTTGGATTAATGTGCTTGAGGGTTTCATAATCCAATCCATATTTTTTCAAGGATCCTGCTTTAAAGTTTTCAATCAAAATATCTGCGGTTTTCACCATTTGTTGTAATAATCGCTGTCCATCTTGCGTTGCCATATCAATTGCCACTGAGGATTTATTGCGATTCGCAGATTGGTAATACCCAGATTCTCGTGTCGCTTTACCCTGTTGATCACGCATCCAAGGCGGACCCCACATACGGGTATCATCACCCACTTTAGGGCGTTCAATCTTAATCACTTCGGCGCCTAGATCTGCAAGAACTTGTCCACACCACGGACCTGCCAGTACTCGACTCAAATCTAAAACTCGAACTCCTTGTAATGCACCCATATGTTCTACCTCTATGTAAGGAGTAAGTGAATACTCCTCAATTTTGCGATTTATTAAATCTGTTTAAACAAGCGTTGACTAATGTTGTTGTGGGTCATATTGACGATCTTTGATAAATAAGCCAGGCAGTACCCCTGCAACAAAGTAAGCTGCGCCCATCACGATAAATGCCGTCATAAATGTTCCGCCCGAAGCAAGGAAACCAATGGTTGCTGGGGCAATAGCTGCACCCACTCGCCCAATGTTATATGCACCACCAATTGCTGTACCTCGCACATCAGTAGAAAATGATTCCGCCATATAGGTCGCATTTACGCCATAAGGAATGCCATATAAGAAACCAAAAGTGATCAATAAGTACAAAATATTGTCTGGTGTATTAAAGATAATAATCACAGGTAAGAAGACAGCGCTGGCTATAGTACCGAACACAAATACTGCACGACGATTAAATTTATCAGCCAGATATCCCGCTAAGATCTTACCTAAAATCATTGCTGTGTATGAACCCACCATATAACTGGTCATATTCTTAAAGTTCATATGCACTTCTGTTTCTAGATAACTTGGCATCCAATTGTTGATTCCGTAGTAACCAAATTGTAAGAAGAATGCCGTAGTCATCCACAATAAAAACATTTTACGATGCTTAAAGTTGGCAAAAATTTGTTTATAAATACTGCCACTTTTCGGTTTCTCTGGTACTGTGGCTTCAACTGGTTTTTTGCCTTGAAGCTGATTGATTTTGTTGAGCTGCCAAGACTTTGGTTCAGGTACAAAGCGTTGCAAGAAAATATTGATAAAAGCTGGAATAACCGTGATAAAAAACAAAACTCGCCAACCATGCTCAGGAATAATTGCACCAGCTAATAATGTGGCAACAATATATCCAACGGTTTGCCCTGTTTGTAATGTACCCAATACCGTAGTTCGATACGTTGTAGGAACGTATTCAGCCATAAGGGTATTGCATGCCATATAAAGGGCCCCAATCCCTAATGCGCCAATAAATCGTAATGCCATAAATTGTTCAAAACTTTGGGTAAAGCCTAACAAACATGTTGCAACTGAAAAAAACGATACAGAATTGGCAATGGTACGTACTCGGCCAAACTTATCACATGCCCATCCACCTAAAATCCCACCAATCCCCATGCCTGCTAGAGATGCACTGCCTAAAGCCCCTGCCTGAAAAGTAGATAATGCAAACTCACCTTTTAAACTGGTTAAGCTATAGGATAACAACATGATATCTACGCCATCGACGACCATAGCGAAATAAGCGAATAAAAGTGCCCATTTCCAAGTATTTGGGCCTATTTTTTCAAAAGTTCCAATATTGGATGGCATGGATAATTTTGTTGAAGTTGTAACTGATCGAACATCATTGTTCATTTTCCTCTACCTCATTTTCCCAAATGAGTCATCGGTCACTTTTTATCTTTCTCTCTACTTATTTCTTTGTTATTTTTATTGCATGAATCTAGAGTTAAGTATGAGAGTTAAAAGAATAATCAGATATTTTTCACGATGAATCCTTTTATCATTGATTTATTTTTACCTTAGTTTTTATAAAATTTAAGGCAAAAAATCCTATAAGGGATGCTAACTTTAAGCATCCCTGTTTTAAAACAGTTGATTTTTAGTTACTAAAGGCAGCAATACCTGTTTGTGCACGCCCGAGAATTAAGGCATGTACATCATGTGTACCTTCATAAGTGTTGACGACTTCAAGATTGACCAGATGGCGAGCAACACCAAATTCATCACTGATGCCATTGCCACCCATCATGTCACGAGCAACACGTGCGATATCTAAGGCTTTACCACAATTGTTTCGCTTAATCAGTGAAGTTCCTTCTACAGAAGCGATGCCTTCATCTTTCATACGTCCAAAGCGTAATGCGATCTGCAGTCCTAAAGCAATTTCAGTTTGCATATCTGCAAGTTTCTTTTGCACCAATTGATTTGCGGCCAGTGGACGTCCAAATTGTTTACGATCCATCGTATATTGATGTGCTGTATGCCAGCAAAACTCTGCCGCCCCCATCGCGCCCCATGCAATACCGTAACGTGCACTATTTAAACAAGTAAATGGTCCACGCAAACCACGAATTTCGGGAAATGCATTTTCTTCAGGAACAAAAACATTGTCCATTACAATTTCACCGGTAATCGATGCACGCAAACCGACCTTGCCGTGAATCGCAGGTGCAGAAAGTCCTTCCCAACCCTTTTCTAGAATAAAACCACGAATCTCACCAACATTGCCTTCAGCAGAAACTTCTTTAGCCCAGACCACAAATACATCAGCGATTGGACTATTGGTGATCCACATTTTTGCACCAGTCAAACGATAACCACCTTCGACCTTTTTGGCACGGGTAATCATACTGCCTGGATCTGAACCATGATCAGGTTCTGTTAAACCGAAACATCCAATAAACTCGCCAGAAGCTAATTTTGGTAAGTACTTTTGTTTTTGCTCTTCATTACCAAATTCATTGATAGGCACCATCACTAATGAGCTTTGTACACTTGCCATTGAACGATAACCCGAATCTACACGTTCAATTTCACGGGCAATGAGACCGTAGCTGACATAGTTTAAACCTGCGCCCCCATATTCTTCAGGGATTGTCGGTCCCAACAAACCCAATTCACCCATTTCACGAAAAATAGAAGCATCTGTTTTTTCATGGCGGAATTGTTCCAAAACTCTTGGCATCAGTTTGTCTTGAGAATAGGCATAAGCAGCATCACGAATCATGCGTTCTTCAGAAGTAAGTTGCTGTTCCAATAAAAATGGATCTTGCCAGTTAAATTGAACTCGTGCCGTTTTTGTAGAATTAACCATTTGATTCATAGCATCCTTTGCTGAACATATCTTGTTGTCTTAGTACTGATGTTAGGTGTGAAAATTCATACTTTCAAACGATTAATACTCACTCAGATATTCCATTTACGCATATCTTGTGTTTTTATAACATGGCTCGCTCAATGACTACTGTTCAATTATGTTGGTATTAAACGAGGCTTTTTAGCGAACTTTTATCACCTTTACGTCCTCTTATAAATTTTTATTTTAGATAAAACCAAGTGGTTTGATGAAAGTTTCATTGCAAACATCTACTTTGGTTTAAGCTCTTTTTGCTAGATATAAATAGATTAAATTTAGCCATTATTTAACTTTGATATTCAAGGAATGAATATGCGTAGAATGATTCCTTCATTACAATCACTGATATGTTTTGAAGCGGCTGCCAAGCACCTAAGTTATACCTTTGCAGCTCAGGAGCTGCATCTTACTCAAAGTGCCATATCTCGCCAAGTACAACAACTCGAAGATTTTTTAGGACTCAATTTATTTAACAGAACACGGCATGGCGTTGAATTAACCCAGGCAGGTGAGCATTATTATAAAAACATCAAAACTCATTTATTGGGTATTGAGCAAAGCACACTCGATTTAATGAGTCATAAGGGTTTAGGTGGTACTCTAAAATTGGGGGTTGTACCGACATTTGCAACACGCTGGCTCTTACCCCGACTGTATAAATTCAATGAAATATACCCTGAAATTACCATTCATTTAGAAACCAGTACCAAACCTTTTTTGTTCAGTGAGCATATTTTTGACGCTGCAATATATACAGGTACGCCTGCACAAATTGAAAATTGGCCAGGTGCAAAAGTCCACTATCTAATGAATGAAGATGTTGTTCCTGTGTGTTCTGCTGAGTTAATTTTTAAGCATTTTCCAGAGCTAAGAGAACCTTCTGGAGATTTACGTCGCAGCTTATCGGCGGAAGAGATTGCCACGCTGCCCTTACTTCAACAAACCACACGCCCCTATATTTGGAAAGAGTGGTTTGAAGTTTCTGGTTATGAGCATCCTTTTACATTAGAAGGACAACGTCATGAATTATTTTCGATGCTTGCGGTGGCAGCAATACATCATATGGGGGTTGCACTTATTCCACAAAAACTCCTGGAAAAAGAACTGCGCTCAGGTGATTTAATTATCGCATCAGAAATAAAACTAAAAGGTTCACGTGCCTATTATTTTGTCTATGCAGAACAACAGCAAACGCCTCTCATTGCTAAATTTGTTGAATGGTTATTGAATGAAGTTGAGCGTTCAAAAAGTGCTTTTTTAAAATAACGCGATTTCGAGTTAAACAATAGCTTATTCAAGATTTATAGAATGTAGCTTAATTTCTATATTGTGATGATAAAACTCAAGTTGTAGGAGGTGAAATCAACAGCGCCTACAACAGAAAATATAAGCCTACTCCACTATTTTTAATTACTATTTGGAATTTTAATAAGAGTAGGCTAAAAGAAACACGATATTCAATTGCGCAGTATTTAAACCGAATAACTACCAATCTTAAAATTTAAGCGCCAAATCCAATATAACGATAAAAACCTTGATCCCCTACAACACCTAAGCTTATTTTATAAATCAGATAATGAGGATAACTACTCTCAGATAATTCATTGAAAATATTCAATCCCTGATCATCATGAGCATGGATTTCATCGACGCTACGCTGCATGGTCGCTTCAAATGCATCTGAAATATATTCAAAGCCCAAATCCATCGCAATAAACAAGGTATGCATACATGGTTGTAGATATTGTTCTTCATTCCAATCAATGACCGCATGTCGGCAATGCGGGCATGTAACATTTTCTTGAGAATTTTCTAAAGTGATCAGTTGAAATGGCATACGCTTTGGAACAGAATAAAATTGTATTTTAAACGAGTTAGAGAAATTTAACACTCGTTTTAGATAAATCTAAAACTGCTTTTAATATTTAATAAATACACGAAACAAAGCTAAGGATATTATGTCAACGATTGAAAAAGCGATTGCTTTAGCAGCTCGTAAACACGCAGGCCAAAAAGATAAAGCACAACAGCCTTATATTTTTCACCCTCTGAGGTTGATGTTCAAAGTTAAAACACCCAATCAACAGATTGTTGCTGTATTACACGACATCTTGGAAGATACCGATACCACTGTGGTCGATTTAATCTCACTTGGCTTTAGTCAAGAAATTGTCGATGCCGTTGTTGCCTTAACCAAAAAAGAAGGCGAATCTAGAATCGAAGCTGCCTACCGTACAGTAAAGAATCCAATTGCACGTGTGGTAAAACTGGCAGATGTTGCTGATAACATGGATATCACCCGTATTCCACACCCGACGACTAAAGACCTTTTGAGATTAGAAGAATATAAGCAAGTTCAGAATATTCTCATGACAGGCAATGCCTAATCTTAGAAAATTTTCACAATTAATAAGTTGACTTGATGCAACAGTTAAGTTTAATAGTGCATCATTGTTGCAATTATGGAATGTATTTATGCTCACTGATTTGGATGACTTTTACTGCTTTGGTTTGGTTGTAGAGCATGGGGGATTCAGTGCGGCTGAACGTGCAACGGATATCCCTAAATCCAAGCTCAGTCGCCGTGTATATAATTTAGAAGAAAAATTAGGAGTTCGTTTAATTCAGCGGAGTTCTCGTCATTTTGCTGTTACTGACATTGGTATGAATATTTACCGCCATGCCCAAGTGATGATGAATGCTGCACAATCAGCGCATGATTTGGTCGATCATCTTAGCGAACAACCTCGTGGTGTTATTAAAGTAAGTGTCCCTGTAACTGTTGCACAAAGTGAATTATCCAAAATTCTTCCCGATTTTTTAAAAGCTTACCCTGAAATCAGAGTACAACTTCTAGTGAGTAATCGCCGAGTAGATATTATCAATGAAGGTTTTGATGTTGCCTTGCGTGTTCGCGCAAATCTAGATGATGACCCTAGCTTAGTGCTGAGAAAATTTGGACAAATTGAACAGCATCTCCTTGCAAGTCAAGCATATTTAAATGAATTTGGCATGCTGAAAAAACCTGAAGACTTGTCTGAACACCGCATTTTAAGTATGGTTGATGAACATTTAGACCAACAAATGGTGTTACATGACAGTGAAAACCAGCAGAAAAAAATTAAAGTTAACCCTATACTCATGGGTTCCGATTTAATGATGTTGGCAAAATTAGCCAGTCAAAATTGTGGTATTGCCTTACTTCCAGACACCATTGCCAATGATTTTGTCGCAACAGGCGAATTGGTCCGTGTCTTACCTAACTGGAAAGCACCGCATGGGATCTTTCATGCTGTTTATCCTTCGCGCCGTGGCTTACTTCCTGCAGTAAGAGTTTTTATTGATTATTTGGTTAAGCACTTAAGCAAGTGTTAAACAGTTGCTCCACATTATCGTTTTGCTAAAGAAAACTTAGTATTATTAAATACACAAGCCATTCTCAATAAATTGACAAAGATGGACTGCAATATTGTGTCCATCTGTTCCTATTTTTGATACCATCGCTACTGCTTAATTCCAATGTTTTTCTGATTTATATGACTTCATCTTATCAACAACAGCTTGATGCCAAAATTGAACGAATCCAAACTCAATTCGCAGAATTTAATCCACCATCATTAGAAGTATTTGCTTCACCTGAACAAAACTTTCGTATGCGTGCAGAATTCAGAATTTGGCATACCGAAGATGATATGTTCTATGCCATGTTTGAACGAGATGAAAATCAACAAAAAACCGTTGCTCGCATTGATGAATTTCCGATTGCAGATCGAAGTATAAATCAGCTCATGCCAGTTTTATTGGCTGAGCTAAAAGCCGATTTAGTCTTATCAAAACGTCTTTTTGAAGTGCATTTTTTAGCAACGCTCAAGGGCGAAATGCTGGTTTCATTGATTTATCGTGCACCACTCAGTGAAGAATGGGAAGTTTTAGCAAAACAATTGGCTGATAAGTTGAATGTTAAAATCATTGGCCGCAGTCGCGGACAAAAAGTTATCTTAACCGATGAATTTGTTGTTGAAGAATTAAAAGTCTTTGAGCGTAAATTTCAATATAAGCAAATTGAAAGTAGCTTTACTCAACCCAATGCACAAGTTTGCCAAAAAATGTTGCAATGGGCTTGTCAGTCAGTAGAGGGCAAAAATAAAGACTTACTCGAGTTATACTGTGGTAATGGTAACTTTACCCTACCCTTATCCTTGAGCTTTAACCGTGTTTTGGCAACTGAATTAGCAAAATCTTCGGTCTACGCGGCACAGTGGAATATTCAACAAAATCAGATCGACAATATTCAAGTTGCACGTCTTTCAGCAGAAGAGTTTACTCAGGCCTATAACGGAGAACGTGAATTCCGTCGTTTACAAGAAGCAGAAATAGACATTCAGGGTTATGAGTTTGATACAGTTTTTGTCGATCCACCGCGTGCAGGGATTGATGACGATACGTTAATGCTTTTGCAAGGTTTTCAACGTATTCTTTATATTTCATGCAATCCAGATACATTACACGACAATTTAAAAACCTTGCTTAAAACCCATAAGATTGTGAAATTTGCGATGTTTGATCAATTCCCTTACACCCATCATGTAGAATCTGGAGTTCTTCTCGAAAAAATTTAAACAATTTATTACAAGATTTGGCTGCCATGTAAATTGACATGGCAGCTATTTGTTTAAATTATTTATTGATATATCATTAAGTTATAATTCATTTAAATCATGGTCTTTTAACAAACCGTTTAAAACATCTCAAATCATCGAAAAAATCAGCCTATAACTCGATCATCTATTTCTCTCAGATCTTGTATTTTATTAAAAAACGGCTATATTTCGAACTATGTTAGGTTGTGTATGAAGGCTCTATGAGTTTTTGGCAAAAGCTGTTTACGGCTGAAGATACATTGCAAAATGAACATAAAAATCAAATTGCATGTGTTGAAAATGATTGCTCTTGTAAATCCAATGATCAACTTTTATCAGCTTTGATGAAAGCGACAGATCAGGATGTGATTACTGGGATTAAGAAGGTACTTGTCTCTAGAGGTTTCAGTAAAAAAGAGTTAAACCAATTACAGCATCCACCTATTCAATAGTCATGGATGACCGCTAAGAAAAAAAGCATTCAGTTTACTGGATGCTTTTTTAATTCCAATAGAACAATTTTTGATGTTTCTTCTTGGCTTGTATACAATTATTTCAAAGAATAGATAAACGCAGAATCAACAATGAAAATTAAAATTCTTATTTTTTTATTATCACTCAACGCTTCAATTAGCTATGCAGATATTAACGATGATGAAATTCAAGCCATAGAAGATTTAAGCGATCAAGTATTAGCAACCAAAAATCTGGCCAAAATTGAACCACAGATTAAGGCTCAAATCCAGAAGGCCCAACCCAATGTGCAAAAACTGTTAAAAGCCAAAGACATTGAATATAACGATTCCGTCTATTTACACAACTATGCGATTTTGACTTCTGGATATGCTGAATATTTGCTTGAACAACACTGCACCACGCTCTCTCAGCCTTTTCAAGAACTTACTGAGCAGGCGTATTTTGCGTTAAAAAAACGTGATCCTAAAGATACAATCGCAATCAATAACTTAGGTTTATTCTATGCACAAATGTCGGTGTATTATCGGAAAAACATAGACCCAACGCTACGTCTAAACTATTTGCTAAAGGCTGAACAATTATTTGAGACCTTAATGAAGTTGCAACCAGACAATGAGGAGTATGAGAAAAATTATTATGCTGTACTCAGTGACAAACTGATGCTGTTACAGAAATATCATCTTGAGGAGAATGAGCAAAAACGCCTCATTAATATACTTAAAAAGCCTTTATTTCACTATTTATCTGATCCCAATCAAGCTTTCGATGCAGGAAATTTTATTATTTTAGCGCAACAGTATTTTAAATATCTCAATCATGAAGACCCGAAGCTTGCTGAAAAATGGTTGCGTGATAATCAGGTTAAAATTGAAGCTGTGGTGAATAAGAACCGTAAGCAAACTCAACGAGAAAAGGAATACCTCGCTGAATTCTATGCGCTGCTTAGTCAAACGGATAGAGCACTCTCCTACTTAAAACAATTGGAATTTTCTGATGAGAACAATACAGAACCATCCTCTTTTGAAAATGAACCGAATCTTGCCAATTTAAGGCTGAATCCTGAATATCAGAAATGGTTTAAACAATATAAACAGGATTATGCTGCATATCGTAAAGCAATTCCCAAAGTATGTAAGATCAATCAACTTGAAGCAACACAAGATACTGTAAAATGATGCTGTTGAAGACTTAACGAATCAAACCTTGCGGTTGCAGAATAATCACCAAAGCCCCAATGATTACAATACAACCACCAAACAAATCCCAGCGAGTTAAACTGACTTGATCGACAAATTTCAGCCACATCAGTGCACTAAAGATATAGATACCGCCATATGCGGCATAAATACGCCCTGAAGCAGCAGGATGCAAGGTCAATAGCCAGACAAATACCGCCAAACTTAAAACGGTAGGTATCCATAACCAATGACTTTTATTTTGATTCAGAATCAAATAAGGAAAATAACAACCTAAAATTTCTGCAACAGCTGTGACAAGAAATAATAAAATCGTAGTTAAAATTTTAGTAAATGCAATGTCCATTGATACTCAAAGAATAATCATGAAGTTAGAGTATATGTGATTTTCACGCGAGCTAAGCAATAAAATTTTGAGCATACTAAAACGGCTAAGCTTTTATCTATAAATTGTACTTATTGTTTGCCTCATCAACAAAAGCATACATTTTTAAAATATATTGATGAGTTTGCCCTGTTTAAAACAGGATAAAATATCAGCATCTACAATTTTTGGCTTTTTATGGATGAAAATAAATCATTTCGTGTTTAATTTCTTCATTTTCTTATGGCTTAGCCAAAATGTAGATGCAGCAACACTGAGTCTTCCACTATGGCCCAATAGCGCGACACTGGCAACATCCAATGAAAAATTTACGATAAATAAGCATGGTGCTATTGAGCATATCAACTCTCCTCAACTGTGGGTATATTGCCCCAAACAGAGCAATCACATCGCTATTTTAGTCATTAGTGGTGGGGGTTATGCCATAGAGGAATTGGCCAAAGAAAGCACGCCAACTGCACAGTTTTTACAAGAACAGGGATTTACCGTATTTGAATTAATCTACCGCTTACCTAATCAGGATGGTAATAATCTGCTTGTGCCCTTTGAAGATGGCCAAAGAGCCCTGCGTATCATTCGTTATCATGCAAATCAATTCAACATTGATCCAGACAAAATTGGTGTACTGGGTTTCTCCGCAGGTGGGCATTTAGCTGGAATCATTGCGACACAATGGCAACAACAATTTTCGAGTTTAAATGATCCGATTGATCAAATTTCCGCTCAGCCTAATTTTGTGGCGCTACTCTATCCAATCATTAGTATGCAAGCGCCGCTAGATCATACCCATGCTTATAAAAGCTTATTTGGATCAAAACATGATTTAGCCAAACAAATCTTGTTTTCAGTAGATTTACAAGTCAAACAGAATACACCTCCAACCTTTTTAGCACACGCCATCGATGATCCGATTTCACCTGTTCAGAATAGCCTCAATATGCAAACCGCTTTGCAGCAACACAAGATCGCTTATGAATTACATCTTTTCAAAAATGGTGGACATGGTTGGGGCTTAGGCAAAGCCAATACTGAAACAACACAATGGCCGACATTATTCTTAACTTGGTTAAAGAAAATTGATATTTTATAAGCGCATAATTCAAAAAATAACCCGCAATCAATGCGGGTTATTTTAAAGCTCATTCACAACTATGCTGGTTCAGCAGTCTGATCTTCAAAGACTTCTAATGTCAGCCCTACAGCCTTACCATTTTCTTTCTTCACAGAGACAGCAACGTTACCACCATGATCTGCAAGCTCACCAAATAGAATCATCTCAGCAAGTGGTTTCTTCAAATGTTCTTGAATCAAACGTTGCATTGGGCGAGCACCCATTAAACGATCATAGCCATTCTCAGCCATCCAATCTCGAGCAGATTGATCGACTTCAAGTACCACTTTTTTATCATCTAACTGGGCTTGAAGTTCAGTTAAGAACTTATCAACAACAGACTCAATCACTGTGGTAGGCAATGCTTTAAACTGAATTACGCCATCTAAACGATTACGGAATTCTGGTGCAAATGCACGTTTCATCGCTTCCTGATTGTCATGACTGTTGTCTTGTTCAGTAAAGCCGATACTGTTACGAGAAATACTTTCAGCACCAATATTCGTAGTCAATACAATAATCACATTACGGAAATCAGACTTACGTCCATTATTGTCAGTTAAAGCTCCATGATCCATGACTTGCAATAGCAAGTTAAAAACATCTGGATGTGCTTTTTCAATTTCATCTAATAACAGGACACAGTGTGGATTCTTATGAATGGCGTCAGTCAGTAAACCACCTTGATCATAACCAACATAACCTGGAGGCGCACCAATCAAACGAGAAACCGCATGACGTTCCATATATTCAGACATATCGAAACGAACAAGCTCTACACCCAACTGTTTTGCCAACTGCTTGGTCACTTCTGTTTTACCAACACCTGTAGGACCAGCAAAAACAAAACTACCTACAGGTTTATCTGGTGCTTTCAAACCTGCACGTGACAGTTTAATCGCAGAAGCCAAAGCTGTAATCGCTTCATCTTGACCAAATACCACACGTTTAAGATCACGCTCTAGATATTCAAGTACCGATTTATCATCTTTAGATACTGTTTTTGGCGGGATACGTGCAATCTTCGAAATAATATCTTCGATATTTTCAACTGTAATCAAGGTATCATCTTGTTCAGCTTTTAAACGACGCTGTGCACCAGCTTCATCAATCACATCAATCGCCTTGTCTGGCAAGAAACGATCATTAATAAATTTAGCAGACAACTCAACCGCTGAAACTAGCGCAGTATCTTCATATTTAACATGATGGAAATCTTCAAACTTGCTTTTCAAACCACGCAAAATATCAATTGTCTCCGAAATAGAAGGCTCATTCACATCGATCTTTTGGAAACGGCGTGATAGTGCATGATCTTTTTCAAATACTTGGCGATATTCTTGGAATGTGGTTGAACCAATACAACGTAAACTACCATTTGCCAACGCAGGTTTGATTAAATTCGATGCGTCCATGGTACTGCCCATACTTGAGCCAGCACCAATGATCATATGAATTTCATCAATAAATAAAATTGCTTCTGGTTTCTTTTTCAAAGCATTGAGAAGCTGTTTCAAGCGTTTTTCAAAGTCACCACGGTATTTTGTACCCGCAACCAATGCACCGATGTCTAAACTAAACACTTCAGCAGTCGCAAGTGGCTTAGGCGCTTTACCATTCACAATCAACCATGCCAGACCTTCAGCAATCGATGTTTTACCCACACCAGGATCACCCACAAGCAATGGGTTGTTTTTACGGCGACGGCAAAGAATTTGAGCAGTTCGTTCAATTTCTTTTTCACGCCCAATTAAAGGATCAGTTTTGCCTTTTTGCGCTTCAATATTTAAATTCAAGGTATAAAGTTCAAGAGGTCCAGCATTTGCTGAAGCACTTGATTCACCTTCTAAATCATCAGATTCTTCTTCAACTTGAATTTCTTCTTTACGCGCACCGTGTGACAAATATTGGGTTAAAGTCAAACGATTGATTTGATGTCGTTTTAGTAAATAAACGGCAAAAGAATCTCGTTCAGAGTACATCGCAACCAGTACATCTGCACCCTCTACTGTGCGGTCACCACCACTTGACTGAACGTGGAAAATTGCACGTTGTAAGATACGGTCAAAACTTTCAGTTGGATGAGGGGCTTGGTCGTTGTTTTCTCCTAGTTTAGGCGTATGTTGTTCTACATACTCCTCTAACTCTTTGCGCAAACTGATAATCTCAGCACCACATGCTTTTAGTGCATTTACCGCTGAATCGTTATCAAGTAAAGCCAATAATAAATGTTCAACCGTAAGAAACTCATGTCTCTTTTGACGAGCCATGCTAACAGCCAAACGGAGTGAAACTTCTAATTGACGACTGAGCATGAAACCCCCTTATTCTTTTGGCTCAATCTGACAAAGCAATGGATGACCTTGAGATCGAGCGTAGTTATTAACTTGGTTGGCTTTAGTCTCCGCAATGTCTCTTGGATAAACACCAGCTTCACCTTTTCCTTCATAATGTACTGTTAACATTACTTGAGTGGCTTGGTCAAGATTCAAAGCAAAGTATTGTTGTAAAATTTCAATAACAAAGTCCATCGGAGTGTAATCATCGTTCAATAAAACGACAGAATACATCGGTGGTCGCTTCACTTCAGGTGGTGCAGTTTGTACTGCAACATCCGCTTGATCATGGTCTGGATGGTTTGGATCTTCTGAATTACTTATACGAATACTCAAGTGCCAATCTATAAATCCTGAATCACGGAATGATGATTTCACTTCATTTAAACTCATTTGACGTTTATTAGTTCGCATATTTTTCAAAATACTTATGATTTATTGAGAATTAGCCGCAGCTTGAGGAACCTCTGCAGCGAACGCTGCTGCACTGTCTACAGCTTGCCCACGTGACCAACTAAAACGTTTAACCACTGGTGTGGCACCATTTAGACGGATTTCGATAAATTGTGGATTAAAACCCTTAGGCATAGTCCAACGTCCCGTTAAACGCTCATAATCAGTAAAGTTATAATTCGCATCTGCCATTGGCACTGTTAACACCTCAGTACCACTAATCAAACGAATTTCAACGGAACCGGTCGCACGTCTTGGACTGACTTGAATAAGATCAAGCTGATATTCATAAGCGTTTTCAGGTAATGGCTTAACGGCCAAATTTTGAATTGTTAAACTCAAACCACCACGTTGTTTTAACACTTCACGATAAATTGCACTCATCACATCTACTTGTGATTTTTCAGCATTGGCTTTGTTCAATGACTCTAACAAATCGTTAGAATTCGAAACAGCCACGTCTCGTTCCTGCACAGCAGCATTTAAGCTTTTGTTTAAATTAGCCAGCGTTGTTTTTTGTTGCTTCACAACTTCTACCAACTGTTCTGCATCTGCATCAAAACCGACTACCGTTAGCCCTTGGCGATGTCCAACTGTATAACCTAAAATCACACTGCCAGCACATAATACAACCCCACCGATCACCAAAGGCATATTCCCTTTTAAAAAAGGCTTTTTCGGTGCTTGAGCTGGTTGTGACGCGGTATTTGTTTCTGTGTTCTGCATCATCATCTCTAAGTATTATTGATAGAATCAAAACACACATTTAACCGCAAAGTTATATGTGTGTGAAGCAATAAAGCGTTTTTTATGGTAATAATCCGATACCTTGTAGACCAGCATCTTCAGTAAAACCAAACATTAAGTTCATATTTTGTACAGCCTGTCCTGCCGCACCTTTGACTAAATTATCTTGAACAGACAAAACAATTAACTTGTTCGGATGCGGTTTATACAGTGCAATTCTGAGTTGGTTTGCACCACGTACAGAACGTGTTTCTGGTGAACTATTTGCAGGCATTACATCTACAAATATTTCATTTGCATAAAATTTTTCATAAAGACTTTGTAAATCTGCTGCTGCGCCTTGCTCTGTCAAATCAACATAGATTGTACTGAACATACCACGAATCATCGGAACCAAATGTGGTACAAAAAGAATCTGATCAAATACATTTTTTTGACCCGAAATATTTTCTAATGCTTCTACAATCTCAGGATGATGACGATGTCCAGCAACGCCATAGGCTTTAAAATTATCTGCATTTTCAGAATAAATCATGCCTAGACTAGCTTTACGCCCTGCACCTGATACACCAGATTTCGCATCAATGATAATACTTTCTGGTTTAACCAATGTTTCAGCTTGCTTAAAAAGTGGCGCTAATCCCAACTGAACAGTGGTTGGGTAACAACCCGGGTTACCGACAACATTGGCATTTTTAATTTGTTCACGATTAAGTTCCGATAAACCATAAACAGAGTCTTTCAGTATCTCTGGGCAGGCATGCTGCATCCCATACCATTTTTCAAACTGTGCTAAATTCTGCAAGCGAAAATCAGCGGCTAAATCGATAACTTTGGTATTTGCTGCCAAAAGTTGTTGTGCATGCTGCATTGCCACACCATGCGGGGTCGCAAAAAACACAACATCACATTTTTTTAATTCATCAATGTTTAAATCTGAATACTTAAGCTCTGTGTGCCCACGTAAGCTTGGAAATATATCATCCACACGGCGACCATCTTCGGTACGTGATGTCAGTACATTCACTTGAACATTTGGATGTCGTAGTAAAAGACGCAACAATTCAACGCCTGTATAACCTGTTCCACCGACAATACCCACTGAAATCACGTTTTTTACCTCGATTTAAAAGTATCCATTTTGTAGTGCTGTAGTATGACAGGAAGTTGATGCTTTCTAAACTATTTTACTGGGTTTTTATAATGTTTTAGCATTATGACAAAGTTAAATTCCCATAAATTTAATTCATGCATCGTGGGCAATACAGTTTCGTCCTCTACGTTTGGCCACATACAAAAGTTTGTCAGCAGCTTCTATACCACTCGCTAAATTACGATGTCTCACTTGTGTTAAGCCAAAGCTGGCTGTCAATAAGATGGATTGAGTTAAAAATTGCTCAGTTTCAATAGCAATCCGCATACGCTCAGCAATTTTATAAGCCTCACTGAGATCTTCAACTTGTAATAAAACAATAAACTCTTCACCACCAAAACGTCCAACTAAGCCCTTTTCACCGACATGCTGACTGACAAGACGACCTACACTTTGCAAAATCTGATCACCGACCAGATGTCCATAGGTATCATTAATTTTTTTAAAATGATCAACATCACACATTAACAAAAAATATTGTCTATCTGATAAATCAATTAAATTTATTTTAGCTGCATCATAAAATCCACGGCGATTGAGTAGATGCGTTAATGGATCTCTACAACGTTCATCATTTAATTTCAAAATAATGTCTCGAACTAATGTTCCTATAAGTACGATCGCAAACCACATGCTCAGGATAATACTGGCAGCAAGCATCATTAACCACCATACTGAATTTACAAGCATATTGGCTTGAATATTTTTCAAAAAAAAGAAAATAATAATGACGCGAAAAAAAGTATATAAAACAATAAAAAGGTAAGAATAATCGACCAGCTTATTTAACCAATCACTTTGCTTATCATTTTTAAAAATTGAAGCCAAAACCAAGGATTCAACTACGGCTATGCTAAGGTTTAAAATCAGCATCCGCATCCATAGCTGTTCATCAACAAAAGAATAATAGACCAACAAGCATATTGTGATGAAGATCAAGATAAAAGCGGCTAAAGTATGTGAACTGGCGTTCTTTCTTAATGCCATAGTATATGCACTGGCCCACGCGCCAAATAGGTATAAACCACCTAAAAGTGGAGCAGAAAATGTTAATTGTTGGTTAGACATAAAGCTTTGTGCAGCTAAAGAAAATGATGGCACGATATATCCGAGACCCAACCAAAATAAATATGTAGGTGCCTTAAAAAAATAATGGCAGATCAAAAGTAAACTGCCCATTAATATCAGGCAGAACGGTACAATCAAAATAAAGTAATGAGTATCTGCAAAATTCACGTCTGATATCTTTATGATAAGAAATAGGAAATATTGGCAATTCGCCAAGTTTAGAGTATTTTTTTATTCACTCCCAACTTATGCTTAAAATAATCAGACTATTTTGTAATTTAACAGTTTTTATTAAGAAATACTTTTAAGGCATTATACTCTTACTTAAAATTTATGATGATCAATATACACACGCAGACTATTCAATGACATTGTCTATAAATCTATCAATCCAAAAATAGTCAACCCACCTAATTATTAATTCGTTTTTGTGTTTTTAAATCATGGATGGTTATTCTACCACGGGGCGACATGGATGTCGCCGTTGGACGGGGGTACAGGACGTACCCTTCGCCCATGAGCAAAAACAAAGCACTGCTTTGTTTGCAGCGCAAGGTTTGGCATCACCTACGCAAAGGTAATTAAACCTTAAATGTAAGATGTGGCATTGCAAGTATTTTTATAACCATCTCGTTTATTTTTCTATATAATTGATTTAAATAAAAATATTAATTGAGAAAAATTATATTCTTATGTCTGAGTTTTTTGACAGATTGGCTATTTCAAAAAAAATAGTAAAAGGACAAACAATTTTAATTCTCATTTTTGGCATAAAAGACTATTCAAAAAATTCAAAGAAAACGGTCTTGTCTTGCTAAATGATTTATGCATAATAATTTAGAGTAATTACTCTAAATTCAACAAAAGGACCCATTGATCATGATTGGATCACGAGCGTGGATGAATACAAGCAATGGAAAACTTAGCTTTAAAGAAAAAACTCGGTTAATAAAACAAGTTCTAATCCCTGTCACATTGAACTATGGCAAGACATTTCTCAAAGCACCTCATGATTCAACTTTATTTACACTGGATAATTTTCATATTCCTGACACAGCAATTGCCAAAGAAGCGATGAACGAATTAGAACAAACGGCTTCACAAGCGATCATCAATCATTCTTGGCGGAGCTATTTTTGGGCTGTTGCTATTGCCCACACCAAACAATGGCAATTTGATCAAGAGAGCCTTTTTGTCTCATGTTTGATGCATGATTTAGGTCTAGTTGATCATTTGGATCAATATGCATGTCAATGTTTTAGCTTTGAAAGCGCCTTAAGAGCTGAAGCACTCTGTACCAAACACCATTATCCCAAAGTCAAAATAGATAATATTTCAGATGCGATTTGTTTACATATGAATGGGAATTTAGATGAGAATGATCCAAGCCTTACTAAAGAAGTTCTATTATTACAAAAAGCCACTTCATGTGATGTGATTGGAACTGATCTCAGCTTATTTTCAAACAATTTTAAAAACAAAATTTTAACCCAATATCCGCGGGTACATTTTAATTCAGAAATGCGTAAACTTATCTCAATTGAAGCAAAAAGAAACCCTCAATCACGGACTGCTTTAATGCACAAACTCGGACTTTCAAGCATGATTCAAATGAATATTTTTAAGGACTAAATCATGAAAAACACCTCATTTACCCAAAAGAAGATTGATTTTGGGCCATATCCAATTCTAGTCGATATTTATTCAAACACTGAAAATAGCCAGAGTGTTATTTTGCTGGCTGCGCTAGGTATAGCAATCAGTAAATACGAGGTACTCATTACAGCTTTAAGCCAAAGTGGCTTGAATGTTATTGTGGCTGATTATCCTCATTGCGGGCGCAATACTCCACCTGTTTCAGCAAAGGTTGATTATGGTTATGCTGATTTACTCAATGAATTTATTCCTCAACTGGAAAAGCTGGCCTTAGAATTAAACCAGCAAGCCCCAATCTTATTTGGACATAGCTTAGGCGGACATTTAGCAACACTTTATGCACAAAATCATGCAAATAAAGTCATTGGTGTTGCCACTGGCAATATCGGTTTAAAAAATTGGGACTTAAAAGGTAAAATCAATATTTTAAAAGCAGTCACAGCGATCAACGCCATGATTTTAAAAGATGGTTATTTTGCAGGCTATAAAATTGCTTTTGGGAATAAAGAGACAAAATCCTTAATGCGTGATTGGTCTAAAGTTATCTTTACAGGAAATTATGCACATATTATTGGGCAAGAAAACGTGGTGAATAACGCTGCCTTATTTGTCTATTTAAATGGCGATGATTTTGCACCAATGTCTTCAATGCTTGGCCTAAGTGGTTATTTTAAAAACCCACAAATAAACACGTTGGATTTAACCCATAAAACCAAAGGCAATCAACATAGTGCATGGATTAAACAGCCTGATGAAGTCGTCGAAATAATTATAGAATGGGTCAATAGTTTTACTGAATAAGTTTTGCTTTTGACATCAATATATATCCACCTTCTTCACTTTCTCCAGTGCTGATTGCTTCCCAGCCATGACCTAAATAAAAAGACAAAGCTTTTTTATTTTCAGATAAACATTTGAGATAGCCTGTACCCGTAAACAGTTGTTCTGCTGCGTGTAGCAATGCTGTCCCTACACCCTGATTTTGAGCATTTGGGGCAATAAATAGATGATGTAAAAAGTTCTCTTGCAGAAAAATAGATGCAAATCCCAAATATTCTTGGTCTTTTTCAGCTACTAAAATCATTTCATTTTGGGTGTATTTTTCAAAATCACTCAGCTCCCATTTTGAAGAATTCAACCACGGCCAACTTAATTTTCTGGTATTTAAAAAAAGTTCACTCAATGGTGCTCGGTCATAATACTGAAAAGATCTGATGTGCATCGCTGTACCTCAATTAAAGTCCCTATAACCTGACCTTATTTAAGCCAGCCTTAATTTAATCTAACGTTATCGCCCTTTCTCCAATCACCTCAACAATTCGTAATAAATAACCATCTGGATCTTGAACTAAAAATTGCTTTTGTCCATGCTCTATAGTTTCTGCACGGTACCAACGTTCTTCTAATGCTTCAAACAGCGGCCATTGTGCGACATCCAAACGATTTAAAATACTGTCGAGTTGGTCTACTTCGAACTGAAAGTTAATCCCTCTTCCCAATGGGTAGGCCAATACTCCTGTTAACCATTGCCCTTGTTGTTGTTGCTCCAACATAAACTGAACACCATCAAGTTCCACATAGATAAATTTTTCTTCAGTCCGTTGATACATTACAGAAAAACCCAATATTTCCACCCAAAAATGATAACTTTTATCCAAATCGGTGACGATCAGTTCTGGAACCAATTTATTCCACTGCATTTAAAAATCCTACTTAATTCATTAATTTTTTAATATTCAATATGTTGTAAAATATTTACAACCTTTCCAAATGGATCTTTGACATAGAATCGCCTAACGCCCCAATCCTCGTTAGTTAAGGGATAGAGGATGTCTAAATCTAATTTTTTGGCTTTTTCATAAAGTTCATCCACATTGTCGACCTCGATTGAAAAATCGGGTACATCTGTATTATTTCCCCCTTCGGAAGCAATACTGATTTGTGGATGCATCATTTCCTGACTGGCAAATGTTTTGATCCAGCCATGATCCATCACCAAGTCCATCGCTAAAAAATCACCATAAAAAGCTTGCGCACTGGCTAAATCTAAAGCTTTAATATTACCTATGATTCTTTTTACACTCATACGCTTTTCCTCATTTTTTGTTTTAATTCAATCTAGAAATTTACTTATTTTATTACGCCCACCACCAAGGCATTACGCTACCTTTTAAAACTTTACGATGCTGCTGATAGTGTTGATCATGCTTTTCAACTTCAAACCAAAAAGCAGCGCTATGATCAAAATGTTTGGTATGTGCCAATTCATGTACACAGACATAACGGGTAATTTGTTGATCAAATAAAACCAAGGCACTATTGAGCATAATATCATGACGGGCTGTACAACTTCCCCAACGTGTTTTTGGGTGTCGAACAGCACACTGTCCAAACTTTAAACGAGTTTCATCACTGACTTGCTTTAAATAGATTGGTAAATAATGCTTTGCATAAGCAATTACAAAAGCTTTTAAATAGTTTTCAGGCTGACGGTCGCTGACAAATAATTGAGGCTTTTGCTCATCTAAAATATAGCTATTTTTTTGAGTTTTATAAATAATTTCTATGGGGTGTTTTAAATTAAACAGTTGCAAGCTTGTCGGTAATATCTGATCAACTTGCTGTATTTTTTCCTGCTGTTTATGCCAGGTCTCAATCATCCATTGTTTAGACTCGTGTAAAAAATGCTGAATCTGACGTTGGCTACAATACTTAGGCACAGTTAAGCGAATCTGTGTTGGTTCAACACGTAAACGCAAGCGTGTTGCCCGTGCATGATGAGTGATTTTAATTTCAGGAAGATTTGCAGTCATAATACGCTTATTTTTAGAATCTCCCCCAACCGTTCTTTAAAGGCAAGGAGGAAGCCTCATCTTTACTCGAGCAGAAGTTAGGGGAAATTTTTTATCCTGCGGTACGCTCTTCAATACCGTTATTGGTCGCAACTACAGCAACATCAGCTTTATTGATCGCAAAAATACCGTTACACACCACTCCTGGAATATCGTTAATGGTTTTTTCGACCTCTAATGCATTCAAAATATTTAAGTTATACACATCTAGAATGACATTACCGTTATCCGTTACCACACCTTCACGATAAACTGGGTCACCGCCTAGTGATACAATTTTACGTGCTACTGCTGAACGTGCCATAGGAATCACTTCAATAGGCAAAGGAAATTCACGGCCTAACTGATCGACCCATTTCGAGTCATCAACAATACATACAAACTTTTTCGCAATAGATGCCACAATTTTTTCACGCGTGAGTGCAGCCCCCCCGCCTTTAATCATATGTAAATGACGGTCAATTTCATCAGCACCATCCACATAAGCATCTAAACCACTGACATGGTTCATATCAACCACCTCAATACCTAACTTCTTAAGACGTTGAGCCGTTGCTTCTGAACTGGCAACTGCTGCTTCGAGTTGTAACTGAGGTAATAATTCAATTAAGAAGTTCACTGTACTACCAGTACCAACTCCCAAAATGCCCCCTCTTGGTAAGTGTTTTAAAGCGGCTTGGGCTGCAGCTTGTTTTTTCTCGTCCTGGGTTGCATAAAGGCTCATGACATCTCTCAATAAAATTTCAATTTCCTGCACATTTTGCATAATTTTAAAACGCAAAGGTACAACGGTTTGTTACAATGAGCGCTCATTTTAAACTGTTAGATGGAAAATTAACATGCTGTCTCGTTTGGTTCGACAAATATTACAGGCAACGGTGTATGACGTTGCAATCGAAACCCCACTCGAAGCAGCACCACGAATTAGTGAAAAACTAAACAATAACATTCGCTTTAAACGCGAAGATTTACAACCTGTCTTTTCCTTCAAACTACGCGGTGCGTATAACCGTATTAGTCAATTACCGAAATCTCAGTTGGAACGTGGCGTTATTACTGCTTCAGCAGGTAACCATGCTCAGGGCGTGGCTTTATCTGGTCAAAAGTTAGGTATTCGCGCCATTATTGTGATGCCAAAAACCACCCCTGACATTAAAGTTCAAGCAGTAAAGCGTTTGGGTGGTGATGTTGTGCTTCACGGCGACTCATTTGATGTTGCTAACAAATATGCGATTCAACGTGCAAACGACGAAGGTTTAACCTTTATTCCGCCTTATGATGATGAACTGGTCATGGCCGGCCAAGGTACAATTGCCAATGAAATATTGCGTCAATGGCGTGATGTTGAATACGTATTTGTTGCTGTGGGCGGTGGTGGTTTAATTGCAGGTGTAGCAGCATATCTTGGTGATGTTGCTCCGCATGTCAAAATTATTCCTGTCGAATATGATGAATCTGCATGTTTAAAAGCAGCATTTGAAGCGAATCAACGTGTGGTACTCCCTTCTGTAGGATTATTTGCAGATGGTACAGCTGTTGCTCAAATTGGTGAAAAGCCATTTGAAGTGATTCAACTACAAAAATCTGATAACTCAGGTCCAATTGTTGAACGTGATGTCGTCTTGGTCAACACAGATGAAATCTGTACAGCAATCAAAGATACCTATGATGAATGTCGTAGTATTGTAGAACCATCAGGTGCGATGGCACTTGCAGGTATCAAAAAGTACGTCGCTGAGCATGGTCTTGAAGGCAAAAATATGGTGTCAATTGTTTGTGGTGCCAATATGAACTTTGACCGTTTACGTTATATTGCTGAACGTACCGAACTTGGTGAACGTAAAGAAGCTATTTTTGCAGTGACCATTCCAGAAGAAAAAGGTTCTTTCCTTAATTTCTGTCGTGCTTTGCAAGGACGTAATATCACTGAGTTTAACTATCGTGCCAGTGATGCATCTGCCGCTCAAGTCTTTGTCGGTATTAGCTTAAAGGCTGGTGAAAAAGAACGTCATGACATCTATGAAGCAATGAAATTACATTATGATGTCGATGATTTATCGGATGATGAAGTTGCAAAATTGCATATCCGTTATTTGATTGGTGGTCATGCTGATATTGCCAATGAACGTTTGTTCCGTGTTGAGTTTCCAGAACGCCCAGGTGCTTTATTAACATTCTTAGAGCGTCTTGGTCCAACCCATAACATTAGCCTATTCCATTATCGTAATCACGGTGCAGCAGAAGGCCGTGTTTTGGTTGGCTTGGATGCAGAAGATGCGGTACAGAATCCAGATGGACTGATTGAGACTTTGGAAAATATCAATTACCCATATCAAGAAATTACCAATAACTTAGGTTATCAACGTTTCTTAAAATAGAAAGAGCTTCAAAATAGAAATAGCCTATAAATTTTTTATGGGCTATTTTTTATAAAATCAGAACAATTCGAAAAAGTTAACTTAATAAATCGCCATATTTAAATCACCATCATCATTAAATGCGTCATTAAAAGCATCCACAATTTGATTTAACTGTTGCTCATCTTGTGTCGGCACAAGCATCCAATATGGATTCTCTCGATAGACCACCAATAAAGAAAGCTGATGTAGATTGGCAGTCACTTTAATTTTATCAAAAATAATTTCTTCGGTTTGTTCCATCGCATCGATTTGATTATCAAATGAGACGTCATCATCTTCCTCATCGTACTGATCAAATACTTCTGCTATTGCAACTTCGATTTCATTTTGCAATTGCTCAGTATCAATATTGTACTGGTTAAAGTAGAAATCATTTTCAATTCCATTGTCATAATATTCTTTTAATTCAATATAATGCAGGAAATCATGCTGTTGATTTATCCATTCACTAAAACTATAAAATTCAGTATTTTGAGGAATTTTTTGTGCATTTAGCTCGGGAATTAAATGTTGAAGTAATGAATATATTTTCTGTGACATGGATATCTCTCTATTTTATTATCAATAAGTTGAATTAATAGCAAAAAACTAAGTCGATCTTGAACAGTCAAATAATGCATAGTGTTCTATACTGACATCTTCATCATGAAATTGCTTATTAAAACACTTGCAGAACTTTTCAATTTTATATTCATGATTCGGTACAATCAACCAATAATAGTCTTCAGCATAAATCAGCAACAGTTCATGATCATGTTGTCTGGCCTGTTTTAATATTTCTTCAAAAACAACATCATAAACTTGATCTTGAACATTGTAATAGCGTCCAATAACATCTTTGTGTACTTCATAATGATCAAATAAAGGCTTCGCTCTTGCACGAATTTGAGTTTGAATTCCTAAGCTATCTACTGCATATTCATGAAAAACAGCACAACGCTCAATCTCATTTTCATGAAATTGCATACGATCAATTTTCATTAAATATCCACGAAATCGCCCACCAAACTTTTCAGCTTCGATCCAACTGAGAAACTCGACAAAACGTTTACGATATTTCTTTTTGGGAATATCTCTTTGCTCCAATGCTGGGAACCAATGTTGGAGAATTTTAAAAATTTTCTTATCGTCCATTTTTTTATCATCCATTTTTTATTCTTGGATCAAAAGCCCAATCTTGGCTTTGCATTTTTAAATTTCAAAGCAATGATATCGGATCAATTTTAAGTTTTTATGACATAAATCTGGTTTTATTTACATTTATCGCTTTTTATTCTCAGTTTGTAGATTGGCGTTGCAATACTTTAAAGATAAAATATATAAAAATTGAATATGATCATACCAACACAAAATCAGTGTCGGGATAAGGACTTTGTAGAATGGCGCAATTCGCTGTCATCGGTTTAGGCAGTTTTGGTGAAGCAGTTGCACTAGAACTCACCAACTTAAATCACGATGTAATAGGTATTGATACATTAAAGAAAAATGTAGAAAACATTGCCGATAAAATCAGTCATGCAGTTATTGCAGATGCTACCGATGAACATGTGTTAGATGAACTGAATATCAAAAATTGTGATGCCGTGGTGGTTGCCATTGGTGAAGATATTGAAGCCAGTATTCTATGCGTACTGCATTTAAAAAATTTGGGTATCGAAAAAATCTTTGTAAAAGCCAAATCTAAATCACATCATATGATTTTGTCTCATTTAGGCATTACAAAAATCATTCACCCTGAAGAAGATATGGGGATTCGTGTTGCACAATCACTTAGTTATCCAATGGTGAGACGTTATATGGCGTTAAATAATGATCGCTATATCGTCAAAATTGAAATAGGTGCAAATTTACAAGGCGCGCAATTTCAAACGGTCATGGAAAATACCCCCGAACTTACAACCTTGTTATTACAACGCGGTTCACATGTACTGTATGATATTGCACCGGGGACGATTTTACAGGAAAAGGATATTTTAATCCTTGAAGGGCCTGTAGAAATGTTAAGACAATTTTCGATTCGTTTCTTATAGTTATAACTATGCGTTTATCTAAAAAAGAACTAATCAACAAAAAACACAATAGTATTAATCTCAGCCCACCGAGCTTACTTGCTTTAGGTTTTTTAAGCTTCATTATCATCGGAACACTATTCCTTAAACTTCCCTTTGCTAATCAAGGCAATTTGACATGGCTAGAGGCCCTGTTTACTGCAACCTCTGCTGTAACTATCACTGGGCTATCTGTCGTCAATATTGGCGACTCCTTAACCACTTTTGGTCAAGTTGTAGTGATGATACTGATCCAATGCGGCGGCTTAGGTTTTATGACTTTTGCAATCTTAGCTGCTTTGAGTCTTTCCTCAAAAGTTGGTATTCGGCAGCAAGTCATGGCACAGGAAACTATTGGTCAAACCAGTTTGGCCAAAGCGACCTTTACAGTAAAAGGGGTTTTTCTTTACTCATTGTTCTTTGAAGCGATTGGTACAGGGATTCTAACCATGGCTTGGTCACATCACTATGACCTTGAACATGCATTTTTTTATGCGCTTTTTTATAGTATTTCTGCTTTTAATAATGGTGGGTTTTCTTTATTCCCCAATAGCTTAATGAGCTTCTCTGACCAGTATATGGTGACATTTACCATCAGTATGCTGTATATCATCGGTGGAATTGGTTTTGTTGTCTTGATGGATATAAAAAGAGCCAAGCGTTGGAAAAAGCTTTCTACCAATAGTAAGTTAATTCTGTCTACTATTGCTGGCTTAAACCTCTTTGCTTTTATTGTTATTTGGGCAATCGAAGCTTCTAACCCCTTAACACTTGCCCCCATGTCTATTGGTGATCAAGCTTTAAATGCATGGTTCCATGCCACTGTACCTCGTTCATCAGGTTTTAACAGCTTGGAAGTCAGCAGCATGACCAATGCATCAACCTTAATTACCATGGTATTGATGTTTATTGGTGGCGGCTCATTAAGTACTGCGGGTGGAATTAAAGTCGGCACATTCATTATTATGATTTTAAGTGTCATTACCTTTTTAAAGCGTTCAGATGAAATTACTGTTTTTGGACATTCTGTTTCTCATCAAGCCACGTTTAAAGCTCTTGCAGTCATTTCGATTACATCGTTACTGATCTTGATTGGCTTTTTTACCTTACTGATTCTAGAACCTGATAAAAAGTTTTTAGACTTACTATTTGAAGCCGTTTCTGCGGCTTGTACTGTCGGCCTATCTCGAGGGATCACAGAAAATTTGCATGCAGGAAGCCAAATCGCTTTAATTTGTCTAATGTTTGCTGGACGCTTAGGACCACTAACACTTGCGTATTTGATTGCGACACCGAATAAAAGTCGTGTTCGCCATCCAAATACTGAAATTCAGGTGGGTTAATTGTTTTAATCATCAAGTGAATACAACTGAAACTGCTTTGTAGGATCATTTTAATCTTATCACGTATATCTAAAATAGGCTGAGACTCCTTAAATAGATTGCTCAGACAATCCTTGCAAAATGTATACTGATGACAGTATCCCCCATAAAAAAAGCGATCTTATCAATGATAGGATCGCTTTTTTACATCTTTCTAAGGATGATTATTCTACTTCTAACTCACTATTGCCTTTAATCAAACGATGCTCTGACTGCAAATATTCATCTGATTGCATTTCGAGTAAACGAGAACGTGTACGTTCAATTTCAAAAGCCAGCTTCTCTCCATCATAAATTTCAATAATCGAGTCTTGAGAGGTCAGTAATAGCTTTACTCCACGATCATAAAACTCATCTACCAGATAAATAAAACGACGTGTACCTTCTGACAGCAAATCAGTTAAGTGCGGAACATTACTCACCAAAACGGTATTATAAATATTGGCAATTTCAATAAAATCCGATGGGCTACGCGGTTTCATACAGAGTTCTCTAAACTCACACCACAATACATCTTCGGTATGGCCTAAAGTTTCAACAACACGGTTATTAATCGTAATTGGTTCTTCTGACACTGTTTGCGATGTGGTTAATGCATTAAAACGCTTTGCCATCCAGACTTTATTATCATCTGTCAGTGGTGATTTAAACAATTGCGCTTGTTTTAATACCCGTAAACGATAGTCAACACCCGCATCAACATTCAATACCACACAGTGTTTTTTCACCATTTCAATCGTTGGAATAAAACGATCACGATGGATTCCATTTTTATATAAACCATCTGGGGCAATATTTGATGTGGCAATCAAGGTAATGCCACGGGTAAATAATTTTTGAAATAAATCACTGAGAATCATTGCATCCGTTACATTCGACACAAAGAACTCGTCAAAACAAATTACTACAGCTTCTTTATAAATTTGATCTGCAACGATATCTAACGGATTACGCTGCCCAGAAAGCTTGTTTAACTCCTTATGCACAAACTGCATAAAGTGATGAAAATGCATACGGGTTTTACGGCGAAAAGGAATCGAATCGTAAAATTGATCCATGAGCCATGTTTTTCCACGCCCGACACCGCCCCACATATATACACCTCTCGGTGCAGTTTGACGACGGAAACGACGAAAAGCTTTCTTCGATGCTTTATAACGATTGATCAATTCTTGCCATACCCGCTCCAACTCATGTACTGCTTGAGCCTGAGCATCATCTGGTAAAAACTGTCCAGATGACAATGCTTTTGCATAACGCTCAGCGGGTGATACGGGAGTAAATGCTGTTGAAGTTGTATTCTGATCTAACATATCATTTTGTTACTTTTAAAGGCTAAAGGAAGTATATCGAATATTCATTTTTGATAAATAAAACTTTGGGATAATTCTAACTCTATATCTCATATCAGCACTACCTGTTTATTTACCATATTGACGCGGGCTTTGCCCAAACCAACGTTTAAAAGCATGATTAAATGCAGCGGGTTCTGAGTAGCCAAGTAATTCAGCAATCACCTCAATTGAATATTCCTTATATTCAATTAATCGCAATGCTTTGTGCTTAATCAGCTGTTCTCGAATTTGTTTATAGCTGGTATTTAATTGCTGCAACTGATGGCGTAAGGTTCTTTCAGGCACATTCAACGCCTGAGCTACTTCGGCCATCGAGGGAATAATCCCTTGCTGTAATTCCAAATAATCATTTACCCGTTGAATCAATGGCGCAATTTTCTGTTCTTCAGCATTTAATCGCTCAATTTCAGCAATACACTTGGCTTCGTAAACCCGATGTGTGATCGGATCTGCGGAGGGAATCGGCAGTTGCATCACATCTTCATTGATCCAAAAAGCAGCTTTTTCACAATTAAAATGTAAATCCGAACCGTAATAATCATGATATTGCTTTAATACATTTAAATCCTGAGGCTGCTGAAAGGGTAATTCGATTCTCACGCTGGGCGCTGTAAGTCCCATCATTTTATAAATATCATCCAGAAATTTATAAGTGCCAGAGATTTCGCATTGTGCTCTCAACAAACCCATTTCTGTTTCTAAATCTACTGGTTTGTAAGTTAATGCAATTTGATGATCACCTTTCTCAAGTCCTAAGACACCGTATAAATAGGTTAGACCTTGATAATGAACACCATTTTGAATCGCATCACCAACATTACCACAGGTCACCAAGAGCATAAGCAATGGACCATAGCCCGCCAAAGAATAATGCTGACCAATAAACAACCCCGTTTCTGGCTGCACACCCTGCCCAATCACTTTTTGTATATCCCACTCTAAACTGGGGTGAATGATTGAGCTGGGATCGAGTGCATCTGCTTTGATCCCAATGCTAGAAAGTCGTGAATCTACATCGATTCCAGCATTACGCATACCATGAATTAAATACATTAAACCGAGAATCGAGCGTTTCATTAGATCATCATTTGATTTCTACCCAAACTTTGTACTACAAAGATGGTTTTTTGCAAATTGCCGAATATATCAATTTTTGTGTCAGTGCAATCATATTTCAAGCACTGCATTTCCGATATTCTATGCAAAACTGGAAAAGTCAGAGCGAACAAAAATGAGTACAGCCCCTACGACTGAAACAAAAACCCAATCAACGCAAGTTGCAATTATCGGATCGGGATTTGGTGGTTTAGCCATGGCGATCCGCCTATTGCAAGCCAATATTGATGATTTTATTATTTTAGAAAAAGCAGATGATGTGGGCGGTACATGGCGTGAGAACCAGTATCCGGGTGCGGCGTGTGATGTTCAATCACATATGTACTCGCTTTCTTTTGCACCCAAAACGGATTGGTCAAAACGTTATGCCGAAGCACCTGAGATTTTTGACTATATTCAAGATTTAATTCAGCAATTCAATTTAAAGAAATACATCCAATTTAATCAAGAAGTGGTTTCTACACATTATGATGAGCATAATTTCAATTGGCATTTAACACTAAAAAGTGGACAAAAAATTGAGGCTCAATTTGTTATTTTTGCATCAGGGCCATTGCATGTACCACAGATTCCTAAAATTAAAGGGCTTGAAAAATTCAAAGGCGAAGTTTTCCATTCATCACATTGGAAGCATGACTATAATTTAAATCAAAAAAATGTAGCATCCATTGGTACTGGTGGTAGTGCAATTCAATATATTCCTGAAATTGCTGCAAAGGTGCAAAATCTTTATGTATTTCAAAGAACCCCTGCTTGGGTAATTCCTCGTGATGAACGTGCCTATAATGCACTTGATAAAAAACTATTTAGTCGCTTTGAATGGTTTAGGAAATTACACCGTGCACGCTTGTACTGGTCAAATGAATCACGTGTCGTCCCCATTGTAAAACCACAAATCATGAAATATGGTCAGAAACTTGCTGAAGCTTATATAAAATTCCAAGTTAAAGACAAAGAAATCGCCAGAAAACTGACCCCTGACTATATTATGGGCTGTAAGCGTATTCTGATTTCCAACAAATACTTTCCAACATTCAACCGTAAAAATGTTGAATTAATTACCGATGGAATTCAGGAAATTACTGAAAATAGCATCATCACCAAGGATGGCAAAGAACGTCAAATTGATTGTTTAATTTATGGTACTGGTTTTATTACAGACCCACGCATCTATTTAAAATCATTTGATTGCTATGGTGAACACGGCGTTGAATTAAAAACGGCATGGAAAGATGGTGCAGAAAGTTTTTATGGGATCAGCACCAAAGGCTTTCCAAATCTATTTCAATTGCTTGGTCCAAATACCGTACTGGGGCATAACTCTGTAATTTTCATGATTGAATCTCAAGTGAATTATATTTTGCAGTTGATTCAAATGGTTGCAAAAACACAGACTCAAGCAGTGACGGTAAAAGCTGAAGTACAAGATCAATTTAATGAAAATGTACAGAAACAGCTTGAAGGTACGGTATGGCAATCAGGCTGTGTCAGTTGGTACCAACAAGATGGTGGTAAAAACTTTGCATTATGGCCAACCTATACCTGGAAATTTTGGCTCAGCACTCGCAAAGTAAACCCAGCAGATTTCCGCTTATTAGGCCGTGAGCAAAGCGCAAAGCAAAAATCAAAAGCTGCATAAACTTGGTTAATATTCTTCTATAAATTTTCAACCGCTTTTCTGTGCTTCGACTATAATAGATAGGTATCCATTGCCTATCTATTTTTCATGCAATCACTTTGGCTTATTTTCCAACTTTTATTTTGTTTATGCTTAGGGTTTATTTTAGCCCGCAGAATTCCACAATCCATTGAAAAAATAGCTTTTAAAATACTGCCTTATTTTACCTATATTCTTTTAATTGCGATTGCAATGGAGTTTTCTCAAACAATTCATAATATTGCCAGCCCTGAACAGATTCTCACCAGTTCCATCACAATTGCATTCAGCACATCATTGGGTGCATTTTTTTGTTGTTATCTGGTATTTACAGCAATTGGCTACAAACCATCACAAGGTAAAGTTTCTGCTGAATTATTGATGGGTTCATTACTCAACATCAGCTATGCATTTATTGCACTAGCTGTAGGGTATGGCTTAGCAGAGTTGGCCCACCTTTTCCATGTTCCACTACATGTCAGCACATGGAATTTACTTTTAGTTTACATGTTACTGATCGGCTTGGATCTGGCTTACTCGCCACTGGATCGTTCTTGGTTAAACTGGAAAATTATGCTGGTACCGATTGCCTGCGTGATTGGCTCACTATTGGGTGCTGTTGCGGCATTTTTCTTGATTCAAGACATCAGTATGAAAGATTTAATCATGCTATCGCAAGGTTACGGCTTCTATTCTATGACAGGGATTGTGGTGACTGAATTAAAGAATGCCCATCTGGGAAGTATTGCGTTAATGAACGATTTATTTAGGGAGATTTTTGCCATTTTATTTATGTATATGATTGGATGGCGTTATCCACGTTCAGCAATTTCTTCTGCTGGTGCAACCGCAATGGATGTCACCTTACCTATGGTGAAACAAGCTTGCGGCAATGATTATATTCCACATGCAATGGTCAGTGGTTTTGTTCTGTCGGTATTGGCACCAATTGCGGTAAGTGTTTTAGCTGCACTTTAAAATTAAGTGCTGAATGTGGCATCCATCGTACTTTATCTGACGAGATAGCAATACTGATCAATAGAATCACTGGAATAAAAAGTTTTTTAAACTTCTGAAAAAAGACCTAGTAACGCAGATACACTACAGTGTATACACAGCAATTTTTATTATATAAATCAAAAAATCACCCTCTTAATCCAATGACAAAGAGGGGTTTATTTTTATAGAGTCGCTAAAATATCTTGTAAGGTTTTACTTGGATGTTCAGATTGAGTAATTGGACGACCAATCACTAAATGAGTAGAACCATCAAGCATGGCTTGCTTAGGTGTTACAATACGCTTTTGATCATCTGCATTTGCACCAGCTGGACGAATTCCAGGTGTTACTAAAGCAAATTCGGCACCTAAGTCCTGACGTAACATCTTGGCTTCCTGGGCCGAACATACCACGCCATCCAGACCACTTTGTTGAGTCAATTTAGCCAGACGTTTCACTTGTTCAAATGGCTCAATATCTAAACCAATATCACGCAAGTCTTCACGTTCCATTGAAGTAAGAACAGTAACCGCTATCAATTGTGTTTTATAGTTACCTGCTTTTAACCGTTCTACACAAGTTTCCATCATTTTACGCCCACCAGAGGCATGGACATTGACCATCCATACGCCCAAATCAGCCGCAGCACAAACCGCCTGTGCGGTTGTGTTTGGAATATCATGAAATTTTAAATCGAGGAATACTTCAAAGCCCTTATCATGTAGTGCCTTCACAACAAGAGGGCCTTCATGAGTAAATAGTTCTTTACCGACTTTTAAACGACATAGTGATGGGTCAAGCTGATCAGCAATTGCTAGGGCGTCATATTGGCTTTTTGCATCTAAGGCAACAATAATACTCACGAATCTCAGTTCCATCACATAAATTTTCGCTCATTATAAAGCGATTCACGCAATGTACAAAGTCAGAAAATCGACTTCATCACAAATCAATCAACTTTTCTTAAATATTAAGAATGCTTTATCTCTGCTCTGAAATCAAAATTGCACGTGTATCTTGCTCTAGTGCTTCAAAAATATGCGCTTGATCTGCGGGATAAGAAATATAGTCCCCTGCTTGAAGCAACTCAGCACTGTCTAATAAACCGACTTTGGCAGAGCCCTGCATGATAATAATATGTTCAACACTACCAATAGGATGCGGTTTACTGCTACGCGGCTCACCCGGTTGGGTTGTAAGCATATACACGTCTCGTCGTGCATTTGGTGGGCATGTTGCCAACAAAACAGCCTGATAATTTGATATTTCAGAAACAACTGAAGCGCCTTCGCCATAACGAATCACTTGTGTAGCTTGGGCTTGTGCTTCCATAAGTTTGGCAAAAGGAATATTTAAAGCCACACAAAGTGCCCATAAAGTTTCTAGACTCGGATTACCCTGCCCAGATTCAAGTTGCGAAAGCGTGGATTTCGCAATGCCTGCACGTCGAGCAACTTCTCCCAAAGATAATGCAGCACTTTTTCTTTCTTTTTGCAGATTATTTGCAATGATTTCAATTGGTATAGACATTACTCTTCCAAAAAATACGATCGTTCTGTTTGACGAACAACAACAATCAAACTATTATAACAAATGATCGTTCATTTTATCGAACGATCTTATTAACCCAAGCAAGGCTCATACAAATGAAGTATAAAGAAATAAAAAATTTACCCAAGCCCCTGATAAAATCAATCGCGATTCTCTGCATCGCAACCGCACTGATCGGGATTTCATTAGGTACGCTTGCAGTCAATTATCAACTGCCGATCTGGATACCTTTACTACTTTCAATCTGTGTCTTGGCTGGTGCTGCCGAGTTTACTTTCATTGGCATGATTGCTACTGGAAGCAGTCCGATTACAGCTGCGATTGTAGGATTGCTGATTAATTTACGACATCTGCCTTTTGGTTTAGCGATTACCCATTTTATAGAAAAAAATAAATTAAAATATTTTGCTACACATATTATGAATGATGAAAGCGTTTTATTTGGTTTAAGCCAATCTTCAAATGAGCTAAAACTGAGTGCTTATTGGCTGTGCGGAGTCGGAATTTTATTTGCTTGGCCCATAGGCGTTTTAAGCGGTTATGTATTGGGAAGTCATTTAGCTTATGCAAAATTACTGGGTATCGATACGATTTTTCCTGTCGTATTGTTTGCTCTTACCTTTAAAGCACTAAAAAGAAAATCTGCTCGAAAATCGGCAATGACTGGTGCAGTCATCAGCCTCGCTACTTTTCCATTTCTACCCTTAGGGATTCCGATACTTATGTCATTATTTGGCTTGCTTGTAGGAAGAAAATAACATGCATCAACAATTTATTATTTTGATCGGGATCATGCTGCTGGCGATGGGTACTTATCTGATTCGATATGCGGGACTTTCCCTCAGCCAATATTTCACAATCACTCAACATCAAGAGCAACTCTTTAATGATGCCGCAACAACTTTACTGTTTTCTATTGCGATTCTCAGTACTTTTTTTGAAGGTGCGGATTGGGCAGACTTAGGCAAAATCATGGGGGTATTGGTGGGTTTATTTCTGATTTGGAAAAATCACTCCCTTATCACGACGATTGTGATCGCGATGCTGACCACCACAATATTTCGCTTTGCAGAGTTTTTCTGGCTAGCCCAATAAAACTATTAAAGCTTAAAAAAGCGTTTTACAACAATCAAAGCGCTTTTTTAACAGCATAATGCAAATGATTACGCATGCTTAATTATTGATTGAATATACTGTTTTAATCTCTATGCTTATTTTTTATGGATACTTATTCAATCAATCTTAAAGCGCTTAAAATTCGTTTTATATTTGATCATTGTGAAGCACCTCACTTACTCCACCAAATAAAAATTTTCAAAACACTGCCTTTTCTAGATTTTAATCCTTACAACAGATAAATTCTTTTTCATATATTTAAAAACCTATACAAACTTAAAATAATATTAAATTAAAATTATATTTTTCTTATTCATTGCATCCATGTTTACACTAAATTTTTTATTTTTAATTTATCTATCTGCGCTATTTCCAAATATATTCTTTATAACTAAACAAACATTACATCATAACTAAACAATTAATCTCTTTGATAAAAAAAAAGTAATCATATTAAGTGAAGCAAAGTCGCATTAAAAAAACCTTCTGTTTTTAAAAGCAATCTAGGATGAACGCGATTTTATGTTGATTTAAGCATTTAAAAATAGTTTACAGAGAAGCTAAATAAAATACTAAAAAATCATTTAAATTCAAGTTAATAATTTTTTTAATGAAAATGATCTAGTACAATGCAGCGTATTAAAATAAAATCCAAAATTTAATTAATCATGATAATAAGTTATTTTAGAAAATCTTAAAAACTTATTCTCGCTTAATATAAGCAGATCAAAATAATTTGCTATAATATGACGCTATTCACAAAAAGTGACATTTTTTGTCACTTTTTAGTAAACAGAAACAAATTCTTGTTAAAATAAATAAACATATTAATTATAAATATCCTCTTGTATTTAAATAATAAAAAATAAATCCAAAACAAATAACGTTATATTGTATTTGTAACACAAAAATAATGTGATATTTGTCTCTTTTTTTCATTGTTTTTATTTAGGAAAAATTTATAGTAGCCCTTATTGTTTAGCTCCTAAACACTTCCCCTTTATTAGGAAAGTACCAGTAAAGGGCAAATCAACGCAGTATTGAGAGAAATTCTATGAAAAATATTCAATTGGGTTTAGCGATCATTGGCTTAGGTTTAGCATCTTCAACAGTTTTTGCGGCTGCTGATGGTACAGTAACAGTTACAGGAAAAATCGTTGATCAAACCTGTACAGTTGGTGGTACTGCTGGTAACTACACTGTTGTTTTACCGACTGTAGGTAAATCAACTTTAGCGACAGCGGCGACAACAAATGGCGACACTAAATTTACTATTAATTTAACAGCATGCCCTGTAGGTAATGTAGGTGTTTATTATGACAACACCAATGCAAATATTAATACTGCAGGTCGTTTAAACAATACCGTTACCACTGGCGGTGCAACAAACGTAAATATTCAATTATTAAACTCTGCAAAAGCAGTGATTGACCTAACTAAAGATCGTACAGGTCAAAACATTGTGACTTCAAATGTTGCAACTGCAAATGGTTCTGCAAATCTTGATTTTTATGCACGTTACTATGCAACAGGTGCAACAACCGCTGGTGATGTAAGCACAACTGCAACTTACTATGTTGTATATCAATAATTAAACATTTGGGTCTGTAAGTTTTTTAAACAGGTCTGGTTAATTTTTATATCTTAACCAGACTTGCATCTTCCCAAGGGTCTTTCAATGAAAAAACTATTTTTTATTTCTAGCTTGTTAATGCTCAGTACTTTGATTACATCCGCTCATGCTGGTATTGTGATTACAGGTACCCGTGTAATTTACCCAAGTGATAAAGAATTTGTATCTGTGCAATTAACCAATGTAGGTGATCAAATTGCATTAGTACAATCATGGGTGGACAGTAAAGACATTATTGCAGATCCAACCACAACCCAAGCCCCATTTATTGTTACCCCTCCAATAACCACGATTGAAGCTGCTAAAGGTCAATCTTTACGTGTCATTTTCAATCAAAAACAAAAACTTGCTACTGATCGAGAAACATTGTTTTGGCTCAACGTACTTGATATCCCAGCCAAGCCAACAGCTGAAGCAAATTACTTACAATTTGCGATTCGTAACCGCTTAAAACTGTTTTACCGACCAACTGGCATCAAAATGGAACAGCAACAAGCGTTTCAAAAAGTTGAAGTACAGCGTGTAAATAACCAATTACAAATCAATAATCCGACACCTTACTACCTAAATTTTGGTAAATCGAATCTTGTTTTAAAAAATGGTACGCCAGACGAAATTAAAAATCTAAGTTTTATAGAACCATTTTCAAAACAACAAATTGAGGTCGAAAATTTATCAGACGCTAAGTCCGTACAGCTTTATTTAATCAATGACTACGGCAGTTTATCGACAATAGAGAAACAGTTTTAATCTAAATTATTGGGAGAATTGTGCTTGAAACATTTCACACTTAGGTATAGTGTTTTGGCGCTAAGTCTATATCTATGCAATCAAAATGTTATAGCGCAAGCACCACAATTCGATAATAGCTTTTTATACGGCCAAAATTCTAAAACAATTGATCTTGAAAAACTTATTTCAAGCGATAAAGTCGCGCCAAATGATTACATCCTTGATATTTACCTAAATGGTCGTTATATCACTCGCTCTATTGTGCGTATTTCAGATGATCCTGAATCACCTGAAAAGCAACGTTATTGTATTCCACGCAGTACTGTTAAGCAGCTTGATTTCAATCATAAACTTATCGATTTAGATAAAGTGAGCGGAAACTGTATCGATACACGCTTAATGAATCATGTCGTATTCTGGAAACTGAATATAGCAGAACAACGTGTGGATGTTTCAAGCCCTCAATCGATGTTAAATGAGCGACCATTTGGCTATATAGATCCATCACTTTGGGAAACTGGTGGAAATAGTGCTTTTCTCAAATATTACTACAATTACTATAATTCAGATTATGGTCAGGACAACAAACAAGATTCTAGTTTTCTCAATATTAATTCTGGTATCAATATTGATGATTGGCAATTCCGTCATTCTGGTAGCACCAGTATGGGAGATAGCAGTCATTCAGGCCAATATACCAGCTATGAAAATAAACTTATGCGAGTACTGCCTAGTTTAAAAACCCAGCTTACTCTTGGTGATTTCTATACCAATACAAAAACCATCAACAGTAATTCGAGTATTGCCATTCGTGGTGTACAGCTTGCTAGTGATGACAGAATGCTTCCGATTTCATTGCAAAGTTACGCACCCACAATTTCAGGTTATGCAAAAAGTAATGCTTTAATACGCGTTCGCCAAAATCAACAAATTATTATGGAACGCACTGTTCCTGCTGGTGCATTTAATATTGCAGATCTCCAAACACCTGGGACGGGTGGTACATTAAATGTAGATATTATTGAAGCAAATGGTGAAATCCGCAGTTTTGATTTACCTTATAATAATTTTATTCAATCTATCCGCGCACAACAGTATCGTTATCAAATTGCAGCAGGTACTTTTCGTCAAAATAGCAAATCCTATGATGAGAAATTAATCAATGCATCTTTTGATTATGGATTAAATGATTTTATCTCAGTAAGCAGTTCAGCACTGGTCAGTGATCATTATCAATCCTATATTCTAGGAACCGCATTCAATACTAAACTCGGTGGTATTGCTTTAGAAAGTAATTATGTTAAAGCAGATATAAACCAGTCCAACCAAAATTTAGACAGTTCTTTGGTTACGCTACGCTATAATCTTGCACTAAACAGTGCGAAAACAAATATCAGTTTAAACAGTACTATTTATGGAAATGATCAGTATTATTCCTTTGATGAAGCCATGCAGAATCGTTATATTCAAAAAAACAGTGCTGCATTGGTACTTAATGGTCGGCCCAAGTCATCAAACTATATTCAACTGAGCCAGAACCTAGGTCATCAGTTTGGTGCTGTTTCAGCCAGTTTTTCACAGTATGAATTCTGGCATCAAATCAATACACAAAAATTTTATCAAATTAGCTATAGCAATAGTTTTAAAGGCATCAGTTACTATATGGGTATGCAACATACTCAAAATGATCAATACAAATTAGATAAAGACACTCAATACTTTGTGAATGTGAATATACCTCTGTCGTTTAAAAACAAAAATAGTAATTTACGTCTAAGTAGTGAAGTCTATCCAGATAATAATGCACTCAATACCAATCAAGTCGGCATATTTGGAAATTTAGGTGAAAATCAGCAGTTCGGCTATAACTTCAATTATTCAAATAGTAAAGATAAAGATATCTTCAGCAGTTCTTTGAGTTATCGAACTAATCCGGTTTATTTAGCATCAACTTATGCAACCGACTTTGACCAACAACATCAATACTCTTTACAAGCACAAGGCGCTATTGTTACACATCAACACGGCATTACTTTAGCCAATGATTTAAATGATACTTTTGCAATTATTCATGCCAAAGGCTTAGAGGGAACCAGCCTCTCCAATGGAAATAATATTAAAATTGATCGCTGGGGCAATGCGATTATTCCCTATCTAAATCCTTACCAATACAATAGTATCAACTTAAACCCCAATACAATTCCACTCAATACCGATGTTGATGCTACCCAATTACAAGTTGTACCTAAATTAAACGCCAGTATTTTGGTGGATTTTAAAGCATTAAAAAGCACAAAAGCCTTAATTGAACTTAAACACGCAAATGAGGTGCTCATTCCAATGGGTGCTCAAGTGAAAGATGCTTTGGGTAATGCAGTGACTACAGTAGGACAAGGTCAGCAAATTTTTATGCAAAATATAAATCCTGGACGCTATAGCGTTTATTGGAGTAATACTGATTCTTGTCAATTCGATATTTCCAAAGAAATATTTGAGCAAAGTAAAACTCAAATCCCTTTTGCAAGCTTTAACTTAAACTGCAAATAAACACGGAGTAATTTTATGCTGAAATATAAATTGTTATTTATGTTATCTACACTCCCTGCAAGTTTTGCAGTATTTGCAGATTGCAGTGTCGGTAGCAATTTCACCAGCGGTTATAGCATGCCAACGATGAATGCCAGTACCATGAATATCAATAAATATGAAGGAACATCAGTACAGTCCAATGTATATTCCCGCGAAGTTGCTTCAGCAAATTTTGATATTTTCCGTGTCTATACTGGATGTACTGTTGGGGTAAATAGAACCATTTTTGGGAATGTTTTTGCCACCAATGTGACGACCTATGATGCCAATATTTCGCGCTTAAATGCTTACCCAGCTTTAGGGATTAAAGTTGAAATGGGCGATGCACCGACGAGTGGTACATTAAAAACACTAAATACTACTGAATTAGCAATTTATAGTTATAGTGGTGATACGCATGGTGTAAAAATGAGGGTGACATTATATGTTTTACCCAGAACATCAACAATGACCTCATACCCAACCACGATCAATGTTTCGAATCTACGAATAGCAACCATCAGTTTAAAACGCGTTAGTGATAATGTTCTTATTCCTGCAAATACACAAATTCCAGTGTATTTAAATGCAACAGTCAATATCTCTGAATCCACATGCTCACTGAGTCAAAGCAGCTATACCATTGCGCTACCTGATGTTAGTGTACGAAACTTGGGTTTAGTCGGAAATGAAACCGCATTGAGCTCAAGCAATACAGCAACCCTCAGTATAAATTGTGCAAATTTAAATGATGGTGCAGGTCGTGAAATAAAAGCTTATACCACCGATGCATTGAATCAATCCAATGCAACAAATATATTAGAGAATCAAATCGGGGCTGGATATGCTACAGGTGTGGGGATTCGTTTACGTGATAAAAATAATGCGATAATTAGTCTAGACCCAAACCAATCAAGAAGTACCAATAAATGGACCTTTGGTAATTTAAATACATCACAATTGATTCAGCATGTAATTAAAGCCAATTACGTAAGAACAGCAAATACCGTAACACCAGGTTTGGTGAGATCTCAAGCTTATTTAAATATCGTATATGATTAAAAAATAGTGAAATTATATTCTTTTGTTTTATTTGATGATATTAAACAAGGTTTTTGATGTTAAATAATCAACAGACTCAGAAATCAGTAAAAATAAAAAAGCGCTTTCCAGTGGTGGTAAAGCGCTTTTCTAGCATAATGATTAAAGCGGATTGACATTCTTATTTTCTGGTTGAATATCTAATACCGTCTTTTCATGACGAGCACTTGCGGCAGCTTCAGCAGCGGCCAATTGTGCTGTCTGTATTTGTTCTTTTCGAAGATGATCAATATCTTTACGAAGACGCTTAACTTCCCATGCGTTTTGGAATACACGAAATACCTGTACGCCAAGCAACAATCCAAGAACAATCCCGAGCACCAAAGTTAAGAGTAGCAATAACCCTAAACGCATTGCTGGTACTTGAGTAAACAATAAATCTACAGGTAGTTCCGCTGGATTCTGCAAGACTAATGCTAAAGCGTAACCAAAGACTACCAGTAGTAATGCAATTAAGAAATAGCGCATACTCACCTCATTCGAATTTTTTTATTAATTAGCAGATTCGTTTACTGCATCACGGAGTGCTTTACCAGGTTTAAAGTGAGGTACAGCTTTTGCTGCAACTTCCACTGATTTACCTGTTTTTGGATTACGACCCACGCGTGGCTCACGGTGATGTAAAGCAAAACTACCAAACCCACGAATTTCAATACGGTCATCTGAAGATAATGATGCAATCATTTGATCGATCATAATCTTAACTGCTTCTTCGACTAATGGCTCTGCTAAATGCGGATTTTTGAGAGCAATTCTTTCTATTAAGTCAGACTTATTAAGTGCTTCAGTTGTCATTTAAGACCTCATTAATTTTAATGCTAATTGATATACACCAGATAATATCCTTTTTAAATACAAAAAGGTAGCGCAGTAATCATATACTACGCTACCTTTTACACTATTTGAATAAAAAATATTAATTAATTACATTAAATAATACTTCTTAACAATCACTTAGTGGTTCATCTGCGCTTTGATTAAATCACCAATAGTCTTAGGACCATTGTCTTGACCAGTAGGCGCAGTTGTAGTTTTCAAGTTTGCTACAGCTTCTTTTTCTTCAGCTTCGTCTTTAGCTTTAATCGACAAGTTAATAGAACGTGATTTACGATCTACATTGATGATTTTAGCTTCAACTTCTTGACCAACTTCTAAGAATTTAGTTGCATCTTCAACGCGATCGCGGTTGATTTCAGATGCTTTCAAAGAAGCTTCAACTTCGTCAGCTAACTTAATTGTTGCGCCTTTAGCATCAACAGCAGTTACTGTACCTTTAACCAACGCACCGCGTTCGTTAGTCGCTAAGAAGTCATTGAACGGATCGCTGTTCATTTGCTTGATACCAAGACTGATACGGTTGCCTTCAGCATCTACAGACAAGATAACTGCTTCAACTGTATCACCTTTCTTGTAACGACGAATAGCGTCTTCGCCTTGCTCATTCCAAGAAATATCAGACAAGTGAACTAGACCATCGATACCGCCAGGTAAACCGATGAAGATACCGAAGTCAGTAATAGACTTGATCGTACCAGAAACTTTTTCACCTTTGTCGTGTGACTTAGAGAACTCTTCCCATGGGTTCGCACGAGTTTGCTTGATACCCAATGAAATACGACGACGCTCTTCATCAACTTCAAGAACCATAACATCAACTTCATCACCAATCTGAACAACTTTAGATGGGTGGATGTTTTTGTTTGTGTGATCCATTTCTGAAACGTGTACTAAGCCTTCAACGCCTTCAGCGATTTCAGCGAAACAACCGTAGTCAGTTAAGTTTGTAACACGTGCTTTAACGATAGAACCTTTAGGATAACGGTTCATGATCGCTAACCATGGATCTTCGCCTAATTGCTTAAGACCTAAAGATACACGATTACGTTCTTTGTCAAATTTAAGTACTTTAACAGTAACTTCTTGACCCACTTCAACAACTTCTGAAGGGTGTTTGATGCGTTTCCAAGCCATATCTGTGATATGTAGAAGACCATCAATACCGCCAAGGTCAACAAATGCACCATAATCAGTAAGATTTTTGATCGTACCAGTAACTGTTTGACCTTCTTCCAATTGAGAAAGAAGCGCTTCACGGTCAGCTGAAGATTCAGCTTCCATTACAGCACGACGAGATACAACAACGTTGTTACGTTTAGCATCAAGTTTGATTACTTTGAATTCTAACTCTTTGCCTTCAAGGTGAGTTGTATCACGAATAGGGCGAGTATCTACCAATGAACCTGGTAAGAATGCACGAACTGGACCGATGTCAACAGTGAAACCGCCTTTAACCTTACCAGAAATAACACCAGTAACGATTTCGCCGTCTTCAAAGATTTTTTCAAGTTTAGTCCAAGTTTCAGCACGTTTCGCTTTTTCACGTGATAAAACTGTTTGACCCATACCGTTGTCAAGCGCTTCAACAACAACATCAACTTCATCGCCAACTTGAACTTCAAGTTCACGTTGTTCGTTTAAGAATTCTGAACGTGCGACAACACCTTCAGATTTAAGGCCAGTGTCAACAGTAACCCAGTCAGAGTCGATGCTAACAACGATACCTTTAATAACGGCACCTTTGTCGATATTGAGAGTTGATTCGCTTTCTTCAAAGAGGGCTGCAAAAGATTCGGTCATGATATACCTAGTAAAGTCAACGGTCTTGGATCAGACAAGGCCGGTTTAGTTAAGCCATCCACATAGTCCGTATAAAACTGATCAAGCTATGCTTTGGCTAATATTTGATTAAATATTCTTTATTTAGCTAAATGTAACTCAACATAATCAGTCATCAGTTTAAACACTTCATCGATATTCATTTCTGAGCTATCAATGATATAAGCGTCTTCTGCTGGCTTGAGTGGAGCGACTGTGCGTTCCATATCTCTTTTATCTCGAGCTTGTATATTTGCTAAAATGTCGCTTATTTTAACATCCAGCCCCATTCCCTGCAACTGTTTTACACGACGCTCTGCTCGGGACTCTGCTGAGGCAGTGAGATAAATTTTTGCTTGCGCTTGCGGAAAAATAGAAGTGCCCATATCACGCCCATCTGCAACTAAGCCAGGCAACTGAGCAAAAGCATGTTGTCGATCTACCAATGCCGCTCTAAGCACTGGAATTGCTGCGACTTTTGAAGCAAATTCACCAACGCGTTCAGTCCGAATCGTTTGTGAGACATCTTCACCATCCAACAAAATCACGATTCCGTTGTCAGTACTCTTAAATACGATATCTAAATTTGTTGCAATCGTCACACTTTGTTGCAATACAGATTCAGCATCTAATGAGTCCAACAATTCTTTTTGATGCAATGACAATCCAAGCAAACGATATAGCGCACCAGAGTCTAATAAATGGAATTGATAGTAATTCGCAAGTTTTGCTGCAAGTGTTCCTTTACCAGAACCACTTGGCCCATCGATTGTGATAATTTGAATTGTCATTGAATTTCCAATTAAGCTACAGACTTAGCAAGTTTCTTAAATCCAAGTGTAATCGCTAGTTTAAGCTGTGCAAGTATTAATTTACTCACAAATGGTGCACGTGCTTGTAATTCAATCGTATAGTCAACACGGGTTTTGTTCGCATCAAGCGCTGTAAACTCAATAATTCCAATATGATGTTTAATCAATGGATTCTTAATTAACTTATATTCAATACGTTTATTGACATCCAGATGAGTAATTTGCTCTTGAATCGGTTTGATCGGACCAAACCCCATACGACGGATAGACCCCAATCCATCTGGGCGTTCAGGATCAGCAGCATCTTTCACTCGTATAACTTGGATGGGAGCAAAAGCCACATTATAAGTTGAATGTTTTGCTAACAAGTCAAAGACTTGATCGATTGGTGCATCAAACTCTTGTCTTACTTGAATAGAATTCATTGTTATATCCTTTTAAATTTTAACTATATTTTTAAACCTTTAAGTTGACAATTTTAATTGTCACTAAAATCTTGTGTATTCTAGATCATTTTAATATGTCATTTAAGGTCTTTTGTTGTAACTTTAATTGTTTTTTTTGCTCACGACGCTTTTTAAAAAAATCAGACAGTTGGGTTGAACACTGTGATTGTAAACAGCCCCCTTCAAACTGAAATATATGATTGTAATAGCCAATCTCTAACAGTTGACGACTACTGATGAGTGAACCTGCTTTAGGTTCGACCGCGCCAAAAACCACACGTTTGATTCTTGCATGGATTAATGCACCGACACACATAGTACAAGGTTCAAGTGTGACATATAAAGTTGCGTCTTCAGGTAGGCGATAATTTTCAATCTTTTGACACGCATTGCGCAGTGCCTGAATTTCCGCATGGGCTGTTGGATCATGCTGAGCAATCGGTTGATTATAACCTTCACCGATAACTTGCCCCTGACTTACAATCACAGCTCCTACTGGAATTTCACCGATAGATGCAGCAAATGCAGCTTGCTCTAAAGCCAGCTGCATCCATTGTTGATCTATGTATTGTTGAGCTTCTTCAGTCATACGACCTTAAATAATACCATACTGACTTAGAAGCGCATTCCAACTGTCAATCGTTGTGACAGGTGGATTTTTGGCAAGTATTCCACGCAATGTTCGAGACTCAACCTGTTCCCACTCTGGGGATAAATCTTTATCAACCAAACGTGCACGTACACCCTCAACAAAATCAGGATGACGAATTTTCCAATCAGAAATTTGTTTTTCTAATTCAAAAACCTCAGACCAAGGATGAACTTGACGTCCCCACTGCCATAATAACCACGTAATCGCAGCAGTACTTGGTGAGCCCTTTTGTAGATTCTCGCTGGCTTGACGCAACCAATCACTACGCGCATCGCTTAGACCAATAATCGCTTCATAATCATGTTCAAAGTTTACACCACGACAAACACTATGAATCACATCCAAAGAGTTTTGCAACGGGCCTGGTGAAACAGGACGATGTAAACTATTTAAGGTGTCATCTAAAGCACGGAAATCACCAGCAGGATAATGCTCCCAATCGATATCAATCAGTTTCTGTAAAACCACATCACGTTGGGCATCACAAATATGAGTTGCCCAGCCAATCCCATAACCACCCGCTGCAGTCATGATCGAACCTGTTAACCCCGTGAATAAACCTATTGGACCACGATCTGCCAAGAAACGTGTAGCTCCCACATCTGGATATAGACCGATATTCACTTCAGGCATAGCAAGACGCGAATATGGCGTAACCAAACGGAATGGGGCCGCCATAAATAAGCCTAAGCCCCCCCCCATAACATAACCTTCACCCCAAACTACTATAGGCTTAGCATAATTATGCAACAGTAAATCTAAAGCATATTCCGTTTCAAAAAACTTATTGGCTGTTTCAACTTCATTGTTGATCACCAATTGGCGAAGTTTACGAACATCACCACCTGCACAAAAAGCTTTTGGCGTGGTTGAGTCCAACCAAATTGCCTTAACCGAGTCATCATGATGAAAATCCTCAAACAGATTCAATAATGCCGTAACGATGGATTCATCAAGTGCATGAAGCGACTTAGGACGATTTAAGCGAATAATTCGCCATCCCTTTTTTGCTTCTTCGATAATCAGATCTGGGTGATAATTATTTATTTCGGGAGAGTTTGTCATGCGTCCAGCTGCCAGTCGATTGGCTCAATGCCATATTGTTTCAGATAATTATTTGTTTTTGAAAAAACCTTACAACCAAAAAAGCCACCACGATTTGCCGCCAATGGAGATGGGTGTGCAGCTTTTAATACCAGATGCTTCGTTTGGTCTATACGTTGCCCTTTTTTCTGAGCATATGCGCCCCAAAGTATAAATACAATGTGCTCTCTATGCTCATTCAACACATCAATCACATGATCTGTAAAATTTTCCCAACCGCGTTTTTGATGTGATGTTGGTTGCCCCGCTTCCACTGTCAACACGCTATTTAAAAGCAATACACCCTGTTGAGCCCATTTGGTGAGATCACCATGTCGGGATACAGGCACAGCTAAATCTGTATTTAACTCATGAAAGATATTACGTAAAGACGGAGGCAATGCAACGCCTCTCTGTACGGAAAAACTTAACCCATGCGCTTGATCAGGACCGTGATAAGGATCTTGTCCTAAAATGACCACTTTTACATGATTCAATGGCGTTGTGTCTAATGCATTGAAAATAAGTGAGCTGGGTGGGTAAATAGTTTTATTTGCATTTTTTTCAGTAACTAAAAAAGAACGCAAATCATCCATTTGCTGACTCAAAAGGAACTCAGCTAAACCTTCTTTCCAACTTTGATCTAACCGAACTTGATTTAATTTTGTTTGTTCGAGTTCAGATAATTGCATCAACTTTCATCCTAAATTTCATTTTCCTAAAAATTTATTTGTCCTAAGATAGATTTCACTCAAAAATCATCATTTAAATTTTAACCTGTAAATCCACTTCAGGGTTTTGAAACAGAATACCTTGTTTCAATTTTTCATACATGTCTGGGTCAGACCATTCAGATTTAACTTGCTCAGAAAAAATAATTTTATCCAGACTCAACAGCCCCATCTGAGCATTTTCAATATCTTCTTGAAAACTTTGCGCATAACCTGTATCGGTTTCATGCACAATCACAGAATAGACTTCAACATCCCCTTCCCCATTTTGGGTAATGGTTGATTTTAAAATCTGTTGAGCAAGGAAAAAGAATATCCGTGAAAACTGTTCAGCTGATGGAGAAACAGGCAAAGCCACCCAACGTGCACTAAAAGTTTTACAAGCCTGAATATATTCAGGATTATCTTCTTGCCAAAAACAGATCGCATGGTCAAAACTGTCGAAAATTTCTTTGATTACACCTTTAAGCAATCCAAAGTCATATACCATTTGACCATGATCAAGTTTTGAAGCTTTAAGTAGTAATTCAACTTTATAGCTGTGCCCGTGTATAGACCGTTTGCAACGATCTGACGTGCAATTCCGCACAATATGTGCATTTTCAAACTTAAATAACTTACGAATTAACATGAGCCAAATTTTATAAACAAATCGGTAAAGAATCTCGATTATAAAGCAAAACTCGAACCCTGAGCATTAATTTTCACGTTGATTGCAATTAGCAAAAAGGATAATCTCATTTTTTAGGCCTATTTAGCTTATCGAATCATATTTACGCAATCAACCAACCTTTTAACTACCTTTTATAGTTATTTAAAATCATATAGTTAAAAAAATATTTAGCAAAATTTTCAAAATGGCGCAAGGCTACGTGAATAAACATAAACTTGCGATTTATCATTACGCATAAAGCGCGTGGTAAATTGGCGCTTTCGATTGCTTAAAGATACTTCTATCTTAGCTTTAAAATAATTGGATGTTACACCGAAAATCTTGTCTGCTTCGGTTTTGCTTGTAGCCTCCAAGGTGTCAAATGGTGCGACTTTCATCAACTCTCCCACATTGGCAAAGTGCTCCAGTTTTTCTTGTCGCGCTTTTAAAGCTGTTTGTATACTATTTACGTCTAATTTTTCATCTATGGCTGCCAAAACCATTGCAGGTGCTGTATTGACATTAATTCGTGTGGCAATATCAGGCAGTGCCGATATATATGGTGCGATTAAATCATACTTCTTTTCTTCAAAACCACGTACTTGTTTAAGTTCTTCAACACTGGCAAATTTTCGATTTGCAGCCAAATAAGGTTTAGGCAAACCTTGGTAATAACTTGTTTCAGCGCCTAAGGAACCTATCGTTTCATTATCTGGATCTTGCCAATCAATCACTGCTTGAACAGCATCAGCGGGTAAACCGACACGAACCAACAGTTTAGAAAAATATTTCTGTGCAGCATCGTTGGGCTTACCTTCATTGGTTAATAAACTGTTTAAATTGAATTTACCTGACTCATCTTCTAACACACCTGCAACATATCCATCTTCAACCGGAAATGCTGGCATTGGTTTTGCCCAAGTTTCCTGTAAATAATCTGCCTCTTTACTGTTTTCACTGTCTTGCACCAATATTTCAGAGTAAAACGCTTCTGCACTCTTTGCATAAAAAAGGGCTTGGCTTTGACGTTTTAAAAACCCTGTACTTTCATTGGTATAATTTTGACGTTTAGCAATCGTCGCGGCAATGATGGTTGCTAAAGCAACCATTACTAAAATCGTAATTAATGCGATACCCTTTTGCTGCTTCAATTGCATGATTGATTTACCTAAATTTAGTGATCCGCATCTACCACAATACTGATTTTAAATAGCTGGGCTGTTATTGATCAAATAGTCAGAATTGAGCAAACTAAAAATCCATTCATATTCTATATCACGAATCGTGACTTTGATTTTAATCCCACGTGGTAATTGCCCTTCATTTTTAATCATATCGTTTGGCCAGCGATCTAATTCAGTTGGATTTAAAGCATCAATACGATACTGATCCACATCTGCCAATAACACACTCGACAAAGGTTGTTCTGAATTATTTCGATTTAAATTTGAATATTTCAGACGGTAAAGTTTTTTCTCTTGTGGATTGTAAACATATTCAATTCGTTCATAGGGTGACAACCCTTGTTTAAGCGGATCGGTTACACCAGTTTTACTGAAAGATAGTTTTTGGTTATCTAAGCGTAAAGCGGGTTCAATTTCCTCACCATTTCTTGCAGAAATGGGAACAATTTGCAAAGTATCACGTTGAATCTGTTGATACGCGCCTTGTAATTGGCCTAAATTTTCCTCATGCATAACATTGCGATCTTTAACTTTTATCAAATAGTCAAATATTTTCCACCCCAATGCTGACAAAACAGCAAAGATTGCGATGGCCACCAAAAGTTCAATTAAGGTAAAGCCTGTGCTTTTCTGTGAATACACAGTTTGATTTTTTTTATGCTTGATTAGATTCATCATTATTTTTCTTTGATCGGATAATTAAAGAACACCATATTGGTAATCCCTGCTTCTACTTTACCCGTATCAGGATCAAAAAGGCTCACTTGCACATCTATTTTTTGTACATTTGGGCTCAGTGTAGTTTCTGCTTTTTTATCTACCTGCCAAGTTTCACCTTGTGTGGTGATTTGTTTGGATGACGTTCCTGACAGCCATTCACGATTAATCATCATCATCGAAATTTCGTTCTGTGCAACAAACTGAGCCTTGGTTCGTAAAATCGCATTGGCTGTCGACTGTGTATATTGCATAGCTACTTTGGTCAATGCCATTGCTGCGACTGCAAAAATCGCCAAAGCCACGACCACCTCAATTAAAGTAAAGCCTTTATTTTTCTTCATCTACCTTACCCAAATAATCAACTCGAATTACCTCACCCACTGGCTTTTGCTGATAATACATTTGAATTGTGACAGGTTTGACTTCACCATTTCCAAACCAAATCAATTTAGGTGCATTATTGCCCAAAAGTTCTGAGTTATTTGCATTTTGGAATTGATGATCTTCCGTTTCAATAGAAAATGAAACGTATTCTGGTAACGCTCTTTTAGGAAAGTCTGTCACTTCTTTCCATGGTTTATTGTCAACCACACGGGTAGGTTGTTCGGCATCTTCATTTACTTGAATATATTCAATAACGCCATATTGTGCATCCGCAACATCTGTAGCATTGTGTAAATCGAGTGCATAAATACGCGCTTGATCATTGGCTTCACGATTAATCTGCTTTAAATCCAGCAACAACATCTCACGCGCTTGCATAGCTTTACGCTGATCTACACCATCAATATTTAAAATGATCAATGAGGCTATAATACTGATGATGACGATCACCACCATCACCTCAATTAAGGTAAAACCTCGCATTTTTTGAGATGATCGTAGATTTTTCATTGCAGCTAAGCAACCTGTTCTGAGGCTTGTGGATGTTTTGGCACAGCCAATGCCTGATCAATCAATGCGACACGCAAGGTATCTCGACAACCTAAATAACGCTGATAGAAGCTTGAATTCAGTATCGCGGCTCCACCATGAGTAATTGACCAAATTGAAGCCAAATAATCACGTACAGACATCAAACTTTGAATTGACTCTAGATAACTTTCAGTCATTCGAATAATGATACGTAAACGTTGTTTACGCACTTGATAAAGTTCACTAAATAAATGATGGATGCCTTGCCCAGTGGTGGATAATCGCTCTTCGATCTGATGGAATAACACTGCACGTTCAGGATGGTGTAAATGGTGCAACATAAAAAAAGCCAAATGCTCAGGAAATGCTTTTTCAGTATCACGAACCATTTCAAGTAACATACGTTCATTACGAATGATGAGCAATATATACAACTCATCCTTACTCTGAAAATGCTTATAAAGTGTTCCCTTGGCTAGATCTAGTTCTGCAGCAAGGGCATCCAATGTCATCCCCGCTTCACCATTTTCTAAAAGCAGTTGTTCAGCAACCTGAAAAATCAATGCTTCTCTTGCTCTAAACTGAGCCTGTCGATCCATCTTCACCCGATAAACTCTCTTGTTAATTCTATCCGTTAATAAATTGAGGCACTTCTATTGATTGCTTTTTAAAAATCAGTACTTTTCAATCACTTTTGTCGAAGCAGGTTTTCAAAATTTTGTGTCGTAATGAAAGCGATCTCTTCAAGCGTTTTATCATATACATCACTCAGCGCTTTGGCTACATAAGGAACATATTTTGGTTCATTAGGCTTTCCTCGATAAGGCATAGGTGCCAAATAAGGACTATCCGTTTCAATCAACAAGCGATCTAAAGGCACTTGCTTTGCTACATCTCTTAGATCTTGTGCGTTTTTAAATGAAACAATTCCAGAGAAGGAAATATAATAGCCACAATCTAAAACGGCCTTTGCAGTCTCCCAATCCTCTGTAAAACAATGCAAAATACCATGTGTTGATTTTTCAGCTCGAATAATATCTATAGTTTCATGTTTTGCTGAACGGGTATGGACAACTACAGGTTTTTTAACCTGTTGCGATGCGTGAATATGTCGTGCAAAACAGGCTTTTTGTTCAGTAATAAATTCTGTGCTATGAAAATAATCCAAGCCTGTTTCACCCAAGGCCCAAACTTTTTCAGCTTGCGCCAGATCAACCAGTTTTTCAACACTTGCTCGTTGCATCACAGCAGGATCTTCACATGGATGCACACCGACACTATAGCCTACATCTGAATGTCTTGCGGCAATTTCTGCAAGTGCGATATGGTCATCCAAATCTACAGAAATCCCCATAAATTTGGACACACCAGCATCTCTTGCTTGTTGTAATGCGGCATCGAGATCCCCAGCATAAGGTTCAAGATTTAACATGGTTAAATGGCAATGCGTATCAACAAACACAGAAATTCCTAAAAATTGAAAATTGGCTTACATTGTAAAGCTAGGACGGTCTAAAGACATACTGCCTGCGAGTAATTTTTCAGCTTCCATTTTGTAATAGATGCCTTTTTCACCAGTGAGTTGAATCGCAAAACCTTGTGGCTTAATTCCATTTTGCTTTTGCGAAATCCAAATCACTTTCCCTGTTAAAGGAATTTTCTGCGATTGATCCGGCAAACCTGCCAATACAAACACTTCATCTCCCATTTTTACAGGATTCTTTGACGGTACAAATAAACCACCACCTAAAATATAAGGCATATAACTGGCTTGTAAGGTTGCACGATCATTGATGTTAACTTGAATCAAACCGCCCATACGTGGTTGCATGATTATTCCCCCTGAATATTCAAATTTTATGTCACATTCATTAACTGAATCGACAATTGATCAATAATTAGATTTGTTTGTACATTTTGATCAACTTTTAGCTTCGATTGTTGTAAGTCTTGATAAATTGAGAATAAAGTTTGCAATTGATACTGCGCTGCAAGCTCATCTAATTCCAAATCTGAATTCTTTACAACTTGATTCAGCTTGACACAAATTATATCTGACAACAAGTATTCAAACATTTGTAAAAAATCATAAAAGCTCAGTTCTTTATTCCATTTTGAAGCAAACTGTAAAGGCATACTTTTCTGACTGACCAGTTTTTGCCAATCCTGTAAAAACTCCCCACGTCGGTTTAACCAATCTAGCTCAGCAAGCGCCAATGCTTGCAGTGGCATATTATTAGATAAATTCATCAACAAGTTAATTTTAGAATGCATTTCAGTTGGTAAATGCTGTTGCAAATATTGTTCTGAAAGCGTGGGGCTAATACGATCCATAGCAAAATGCTGTAATCGACTACGAATTGTTGCTGGGAGCTTTAGATAATGTTCCGCAAGTAAAATAATCTGTACCCGGTCACCTGGCTCTTCTAGCGTTTTTAATAATGCATTTGCAGAAGCAATATTTAAAGCTTCTGCAGGTTCAATCACAATAACACGCCAACCATCTACTGTTTGCTGCACAAATGGTAGTAGATCACGGATCTTCTCGATCTTAATTTTCGCGTTTTGCTTCTTATTCTCTTCATCGGTCGTGATATTAACATAGTTAGGGTGGGTATCTGATTTGAGCCACTGACAACTTGTACACTCGCCACAAGCACCTTGAGGTGTTTTATTTAAACACAAAACCCATGACAAAAAATGTTGGGTAAATGCATGTTTACCACAACCGTTTTTACCATAGAACAATAAACCATGCCCTAATTTTGGAAAGCGACCTGTTAAGGTTTCCCATGTCTGTTGCTGCCAAGGATAAACCTGAGAATTAGAAGCATCCATGAATCAAAAACCTAAATACAAGTGAGGTAAAAACAAGTGACGCAAATTCAAACTATTCAAAAACCGCTGCATCTAAAATGTTTAAGCGATCTAAATCTTCTTGAGTATCGACACCTGGTGGTAAATTTACTTGTGCGATATCAATCGCAATACGATGTCCATTTTCTAAAACACGTAATTGCTCTAAGCTTTCCAATTGCTCCAAAACACCCATATCCCAACTGACATATTCCTGTAAAAGCTTGACACGATAAGCATATAAGCCCAAATGACGATAAGCATGTTGATGTAGCTTTTGCTCAGCCTGTTTAGCACCCTCTCGATCATAAGGAATTTGCGCACGACTGAAATAAAGCGCTTCTTTAAACTTTGACATCACTACTTTTACAATGCTGTCACGCTGAAACTCATCAAGCTGATGTATAGGCTCACATAAGGTCGACATTGAACAATCAGCTTTCTGCGCCAATAGCTCAGCAACTTGAATCACCAATTGTGCAGGCAACAACGGCTCATCACCCTGAACATTCACAATAATATCCTCAGCATCCCAACCTTTGATTCGAGCAACTTCACTTAAACGGTCTGTGCCCGAAGGATGATTCGGATCTGTCATCACAACATCCACACCTTCTGATCGACAAAGCGCTGCAATACGTGGATCATCTGTCGCTACACAAAGATCATCAAAACCCTGTACTTTTTTTGCTTGGTCGACCACACGTAAAATCATGGCTCGCCCATGAATTTCTAAAAGAGGTTTACCTGGAAGGCGTGAACTCGCAAAACGCGCAGGAATAACAATATGTTTCATCAAATTAACCTTGTATTAGATCAATACCAAGTTGAGTAAGTTGTTGGTTGAGTAATAGATAACATTCATCAGACAAGACCGCTCCAACTGGAACCACCCAAATCTCACGACTAAATGTAGAATGATTTTTCAATAAGGGTAAAAGCTTTACCGCATCTTTTTCAGTGGTGATAATCGGATTATTATCCTCAAACTGTAAATCATCAATTTCATAATCATAATGGTCTGGAAACTCATGACATTGAAATTGAGTTACACCTATACTTTCCAAAGTGTTATAAAAGCGTCGAGGAAAACCAATTCCAACGACTGCATAATAATCGAGTGTAGGATCAAACTGCTCAGATTGGTCAAAACTTGGATTTAATAGATAAGGTTCAGTCACCTCTAAATGCATATTCAGAGATGAATGTGGCTGATGGGCATGCTCAATCACGGTACCGTGTTTTAAACGACTCACAGGCTCGCGTAAATAACCTTCAGGAAGTAGCTTCTGATTTCCCAGCCCACGATTATTATCCAGCACAATCCATTCGATTTGGCGCTCTAAAGCCCAATGCTGTAAACCATCATCACTAATGATTAAATCAAGTTCATAATATTGAAGGAGTAATTCAATATTTTTTTGGCGATTCGCACCCACCACCATGGGAACTTCTGTAGACTGAACAATTAAACAAGGTTCATCGCCTACTTGATCAGGCACAGAATCTAATGTAACCAGTGCTGGAAAAGGTCCTTGACCACCATAACCACGACTAATCACGCCAACACGCACATGGTTATGTTTCAAATGCTTCACCAACTGAATCAACAGTGGTGTCTTGCCACTCCCACCCACAGTAATATTTCCAATAATCATTACTGGGACAGGTGCTTTATAGGTTTTTTTTATACCTGTTTGATACAGCTGCTTATTTACCGTAAAACCGAACTGATATAACCATGATAATGGCCGCAATGCAATCAACCACTTGGACTGTTTATTCCAAGCATCTTGAATGATTTGCGCAATAGACATGTTGGGTTATTCCTCAAAGTTACGTTCATACAATTGATAGTAAGCGCCATGCTTCGCCAATAACTCAGTATGAGTACCTTGCTCTATGATACGCCCTTTATCCATAACCACAATCTTATCCGCTTTCTCAATCGTGGATAGACGGTGAGCGATCACAATCGTAGTTCTGTTTTGATCAAGCATCGCTTCATCAAAAGCTTTTTGAATAAAGTGTTCAGACTCATTGTCCAAAGCACTAGTGGCTTCATCAAGAATCAGAATCGGTGCATTTTTAAGGATTGCACGCGCAATGGCAATACGTTGACGTTGACCACCAGAAAGACTTAAGCCTTGCGCACCTAAAGGCGTGTCATAACCTTTAGGTAATTCCATAATAAAGTCATGTGCATAAGCTGCTTTAGCTGCTGCAATAATGGCTTCTTCAGATGCTTTTTCTAACTGACCATATGCAATATTTTCACGCACCGTTCGATCAAATAAAACGACTTGCTGGTTAACCATCGCAACTTGAGTACGTAAACAACTCAGTTCAATGTCTTTTATAGGCAACTGGTCTAAATAAATTTGCCCTGCACTAATCTCCTGAAAGCGCACCAACATATTCACCAATGAAGACTTACCCGCACCTGAACGCCCAACTAGAGCAATCGTTTGTCCAGCCTGGATCTCTAATGAAAAATCATCAATTGCTTTCACTTTATTTTTATATATCAAAGACACATGATCAAACTTGATATCACCCAATAATTTAGGTGTTAAATTTCCCGTATTCTCTTCTTGTGGTAAGTCTAGAACCTCAAATACAGAATATGCTGCCGCAATACCACGTTGTAATTTTTCATTAATATCAGTGAGGTTTTTAATAGGTTTAGCCAGCAACCCAGCTGCTGTAATATAAGCAACAAACTCTCCTGCAGAAGTATCACCTAGAATTTGTGGACGTAATGCCAGCCAAATAATGATACTCAGAGCAAAGGCCATGACCAATTGTACCAATGGACTATTTAAGTTTTGTACGACGACCATTTTCAAACCACGTTTTAAGTTTTCTTCTGAAGACTTATAAAAACGTTTTTGTTCACTTTCTTCGCCAGCAAAGCTCTTTACAACAGCATTACCGCTTATTGTTTCTTGAACAATATGATTCACATCCCCCATAGTGTTTTGCACTTGAATGGAGAGTTTACGCATACGTTTTGAAGCTTTACGCACCAACAAGCCAATAATTGGCATAAAAATAAAAATACATAAGGTCAAACGCCAATTGGTGTAAAGCAGATAACCCAATAAACCTAAAGCAATTGCACCATCACGAAGTAATATTTTTAATGATTCAGATGACGCTGCGGTTAACTGCTCTACGTTATACATAATTTTTGCAGTGATATGACCTGATGAATTATCCAAATAATACTGTGCTGGTAGTTTTAAAAGTTTGGCATAAACCTCTTGACGAATACTAAATACCAAACTTCTTGAGATGACTGCGGTAAAGTAGCCTCCCATAAACAACCCTAAGCCACGGAAAAAGATCAACAGGATAATCAGTGCAGGAAACCAATCAAGATCACCACGATTGCCACCCTGAATTGCATCAATTATATATTTAAGTAACTTCGCTACGGAGACTTCAGTTGCTGCATTTATGCCAAATCCAACAATAACGAGTAAGGCTGCCCCCCAATACGGCTTTAAATACGCCAAAAGACGGACATAGACCTTAAAATCCTGATTCACTAATTAATAACCTCGAGATGGAACTTTGGTACTGATATTGATGTTAACGAAACCTAGCTGTCCTGCAACATCCATCACTCGAATAACATCTTGATGGGTTGCTTTAGCATCTGCAGCAATCACAAACATCAGATCACGATTATCATTTGCTGCTTGCTTAATTGCAGTACTTAAATCAGCAGACTCTTTACTCGAAAGCGCCTGCCCATTTACTGCATAATGTCCTGCGGAGTCTACCATGACTTCAATTTTATTTTTGTATTCTTTTGGCGGAACACCATGTGCATCAGGCAAAGAAAGATTGATTCGACTTTGCTGATTAAATGTGGTGGTCAGTAACAAAATCACCAATATAAATAATAAGCAATCAATCAGTGGAGTAAGATTGATATGAATATCTTCAACTGTTTTGCGTCTAAATTTCATGAAACACCCCTAAAACGGATTTAACCAGCTTTCTTTTTTTCACTTTCAAGGTACGTCTGAAAAAATAAGGCTGCATGAAATAAAGTCGACTGCTGCTCTAGTTCAGCCACATATTCCTGAACTAAACGCTGATAATAACGATAAGCAAATAGTGCAGGAATGGCGATAACCATACCAGCAGCTGTGGTAATTAATGCTTTAGATATCCCTGGAATCATCATGGTTGGATTGGCATTGGAACCCAAATCAATGACCAGAAAGGACTCGATAATCCCTATCACTGTACCCAACAAACCCAATAAAGGTGCAACAGCGCTCAATGTACCTAAAAAATTTATATTTTTTTCTAGATATCCAATTTCGCGGGAAGCTGTAGCTTCCATTTGAGCACGCGCAAACGCTTCACCTTGAGTATAAGCATCTATTCCATCTTTAAAAATATAGCCTAATGCTGTTTGGCAAACAGTTTGATCTTGTTCCATTTCATCTAAAACATCGTCAACATTGCGACCTTTTTGCATTATAAGCGACTTAGGTAAAACTAAAGATCGTTTCAGCCGTATAAATCTCTCGATTGAAATCGCAACAGTAAAAATTGAACATAAAACCAATGGCAGCATTAACCAACCGCCGGCTTTAACAAGTTCCCACATCTTTAGTTCCCCAAATTAATTAAATCGCTTAAACATTATTGTTCTGGTAAACAGATATTTAAAATTCCATCTAACTCATCAAGCGAGTTATAACTGATGACCAGCTTGCCTTTACCCTGTTTGTTATAGTCTAATTTTACACTTGCACTAAAACGTTCTGACAATTTTTGGGTCAGTTGCTGTACATCAGGCGCAAGTGGATCTTTAGATTTTTCCTGCTTTGGCGTATTCCAATCACGCACCAACTGTTCGGTTTGACGTACAGACAAACTCTTATCAATCACAATTTTTGCAATTTGCAATTGATCTTTAGCTTTTAGGGTCAATATCGCACGAGCGTGCCCCATGTCTAATAAACCTTGTTGCATTAAATCTTTGATTTCATCTTCTAGGCTTAATAAACGCAATAAATTACTCACGGTAGTCCGTGCTTTACCTACAGTATCTGCAATTTCTTGATGACTCAAACCGAATTCTTCATGAAAGCGTTGTAATGCTAGTGCTTGATCAACAGGGTTTAAATCTTGGCGTTGAATATTCTCAATCAATGCCAGGGCAATCGCAACTTGATCGGTCAAATCACGTACAATTGCAGGAATTTCTGTCAAACCCGCCAATTGTGCCGCACGCCAACGACGTTCACCAGCTATAATTTCATATGGAGTTTCGTCATTTTCAATAGGACGAATTACAATCGGCTGCATTACACCATGTTTTTTAATTGATGCTGCAAGTTCTTGCAAATCTTGCTCACCAATAAAACGACGGGGTTGATAAGCGCCACGTTTTAATTGGGTTACATCCATCTGTTTTAATTGGCCATGATCCAATGCTTGAACTTCAAGTTGTAATTTTTCTTTTTGGATTGAACCTAATAACGCATCTAAGCCACGACCCTTTGCCAACCCTCTTTTTTTCACGGTCATGCTTTATTTCCTTTTTTCACTTTACTCTTTTTCAACATTTCAGCTGCTAAATTTAAATATGCAATTGCACCTTTAGAGCTTTTCTCAAAATAAATAATCGGCAATCCATGTGCTGGCGCTTCGGCCAACCTCACATTACGCGGAATCACTGTATCATAAAGTTTCTTACCAAAATACTGTTCTAATTCGGCAGAAACATCACGGGTGAGAGCATTACGCGCATCATACATCGTGCGAAGTACCCCAATAATTTCCAACTCAGGGTTTAAAGCTTGTTGAATTTTATCAATAGTCTGCGTCAAATCTGCCAATCCTTCTAATGCATAGTACTCACATTGCATTGGAATAATCACTGCATCCACTGCTGCTAAAGCATTGACCGTAATTAAACTCAAACTTGGCGCACAATCAACAATAATATAATCAAAGTCTTTTTCAATTTGCTGTAAAGCGTTACGCAAAATAAACTCACGTCCATCTTGCTCTGCAATTGCTAACTCAACACCTGCCAAATCACGATTTGAACCAAGCACTTTATAACCAACTTCGGCTTTACTAATTGCAGTTTCAATCGGTACTTCACCCAGAAGTACATCGGTGACAGAATACAACAAATCATTTTTTTGAATACCCGACCCCATTGTAGCATTACCCTGAGAGTCCATATCCACCAATAAAACACGCTTTTTCAACACTGCCAAAGAGGCAGCCAAATTCACGGCTGTCGTGGTTTTACCTACGCCACCTTTCTGGTTTGCGATAGCAATAATTTGAGCCATGGTAACCCCAACCCTTAGTCTGTTTTAAATATGTTTTAATAAAAGTAAATGACGTTGTTCGTCCAACCGAGGTACATGCAATTCAATAATGTCACAACTCCACTTATCTTTTAAAGCATCAACCTCTTCAATGGGAATCAAACCTTTCATTGACGCAATGATACTGCCTTCATGCATATAAGGTTTTGAAGCTGTCACAAAATCTGTCAATGAAGCAAATGCACGACTGGTGATCACATCAAATTGCCCTAGATCATGGATACTATCTTCGTTTTCTACACGAGTCTGAACTGCGACAACATTTTTTAGTTTTAAATCTGCAATAAATTGTTTCAGAAAACGAATTTTCTTACCATTTGAATCCAACAAAACACATTGGCGTTCAGGTTGACACAGTGCAATGATCATCCCTGGCATGCCCCCGCCAGTACCAATATCGAGTAAACGACCAGCGGGTAAATCATTTAAAATACTTAAGCTATCCAATAAATGCTTAACCAACATTTCTTTTGGATCGCGAATCGCTGTTAAGTTATAAGCTTTGTTCCACAGGACGAGTGCATCTTGATATTGCAACAATAATCCTAATGCTTCATCACTAAGTTTTAAGCCAAGCTTTAGACTGCCTTGCTTTAACTCTTGAAAAAATGGATGCATGATCAAATAACATCTTTAAAAAATTAGCTGAAAGTATACCTATTTCTCGCCCGTGGAACAGTAGTTAACGATGAGTTAATACGCACTTAGGCCTATTTATTCGCACTTAAGTATACTCACCCTGTCTTATTTGCAAATCTAAGGCTGTTAAACGCTCAGGTGTACCAACATCAACCCACGCCGCTTGCATTTTCTCTGCCGAAATTTTACCGTCTAGCATGCCTTGTTTAAGCAAAGGTGCAAGTGGTCTTTTACCATGCTCCAGCCCATCAAACATTTTTGGATTGATCACAGCGATACCACTGTAAGTTAAATTTTCTCCTTGCTGATTTTGATCAAAGGTATAAGCACGACCATTTGCCAAGGTAAAATCACCTTGTGGATGTTGTTCAGGATTATTGACAAAAACCAAATGCGCAAGATCATCAGCAAGATCCATATTCAATAATGATGTAAAATCAAAAGTGGTCCATACATCGCCATTGACCAGAATAAAAGGCTGATCACCGAGAAGTGCTAAGGCATTGATAATCCCACCTGCGGTTTCCAAGCCCTCATCTTCACGTGTCCAGCGTATAGTCACACCAAATTGTGAGCCATCACCTAACGCACCGATCAGAATATCTGCCAACCATGCAGAGTTAATCACGATTTCAGTTACACCCATTTTTTTCAATTTTTCAATATGCCATACAATTAGTGCTTTGCCGCCCACTTCCAATAAAGGCTTTGGCTTATAGAGGGTCAAAGGTCGCATTCTATTGCCTAGACCAGCTGCTAAAATCATCGCTTTCATGCTGCAACCACCTCATATGCGCCATATTTTTCTTCAAATTTTGGCAAAACCCGTGCACGGATAAAACTCATGAACGGTTGTAATTCTGGGTAAGATTTTGACTCTTCCAATAAATACCACATGACACGAGGCAAGTCCTTGAGATAACCAGATTTACCGTCACGCTCAAACAAACGAACAAAAATACCTAAAATTTTGATATGGCGCTGAATTGCCATGAAGTCAGCATCTTGTTTGAATTGATCAAAATCACGATCTTGCTTCGCAGATTCTGGCAATAAGTCATAAAATACTTTAAACCACTCATACACACGCTCAGGACTCCACTGTACGTAGGCATCACGGGTAATCGAAATCAAGTCATAAGTGTCAGCACCAATCACTGCGTCTTGAAAATCAATCACACCTTGATCTTTCTCAGCTTCAAGAATCATCAGATTACGACTATGGAAATCACGATGTACGATTACTTGAGGTTGTGCCAAAGCAGCATTGGCAAGAATAGCAAAAGTTCGTTTAATTAATCCAAGCTCATCATCTGTTACTTGGATTGCTAATGATGGTAACAACCAATCTGTTAACAATTCCATTTCTGAGATCAGCTTTTCATAGGCATATGCGGGCAAGTGTGATGAATCAGCAAAAATAGATTGCAACTGCACCAACTGTTTAAAACTTTGTGCATAATGTGCATCTACCGTTTGATCATTCAATTGTGTAGATAGCAAGATATCGCCAAAATCTTCAAGCAACAATAAACCTTGATCTAAATCCTTGGCAACAATATGAGGTACACGCACCCCATTTCTGTCAAAGAACTCATCAATCGCAACAAAAGGACGACAATCTTCCTTCTCAGGAGGTGCATCCATAAGCATAAATGTTTTATTATTCAAGGTAATTCGTGCATAACGACGGAAACTCGCATCGCCTGCTAAAAAATTGATTTCAAATTGATCTGAACTGAGTACAGATGTTAACCATGTTTGTATCAATTGTTCACGTTGTGTATTCATTTGCAATTTAATCTAATTCAGGCTGAATTTTTGAAGTGCTAAGTGTAGCTACTTATCGACTTTTTCTCTATGATGCGACAATAATTAATTGCGATTAGCATATTTGGTTAATGAGACAAATGAAGCATCAGTTTAAATTTAATCCTTTAGCGACTGCTATTTTGACACTTCTTTGTGGAAGTTCAGTATCCAGCTATGCTGAATCGACAGACACTGTTTCTGAAGTTAATAATAAGCAACTGAATGCAGCCATCAAAGAAAGCTTTGCAGGGCAAAATTTCTTTGAACAATATTATGTGGACAAAAACTCGCCTGAAGCACAGGTACGTGATTTAAAAAATCCAAGCACGCGTTATTGTGAAGGTGTTTGGGTTACTCCTTTTAGCACCCAAGCTAAATCGACAAACCCAGAAGAAGCATCATCTGTGATTACCGCAGACAATGGTTATTACAATCCCAATGGTGACTCTTTCCTGTCTGGTGATGTGGTCATTGACCAATCTGGACGTATGATCCGTGCTGATGAAGTGACCATTGATAAAACACAAACTTTCGCCAAAGCGAAAGGCAATGTACAAATGGCACAAGGCGGTATCATCGCGCAAAGTGATCAAATCGATTACAATCTGAAAGATGAAACTGGTCAGTTAAATAATAGTTTCTATATTGCAGAATTGACCCACGCACATGGTCATGCAGAAAAAATAGAAAGAACTTCACCAACCAATATCGTTCTTGAAAATGCCACCTACACCACCTGCCCACCCGATGAAAAACCCACTTGGAAAATTCAGGCCAATAAAATTGAATTGGATCAAGATACGGGGCGTGGTGTAACGCGTGGCACCAAACTCTATGTTAAGGATGTGCCTGTACTCGCAGTTCCATATTTCAACTTCCCAATCGATGACCGCCGTACTACAGGGATTTTAAATCCTAGTTTCGGTTTTACTAATGATGGTGGCTTTGAACTCGCAGTTCCCGTTTATTTAAATTTGGCGCCCAACTATGATGCCACCATTACACCACGGCTGATAACTGATCGTGGTCTTATGGCTCAAGGTGAGTTTCGTTATTTAACTGAGAACTTTGGTGCTGGTAGCGTTTGGGGAAGTTATTTACCTTCTGACCGTGATTATAATGATGAAGATCGTAAAGACCTACATTTCCTACACAAGTGGGATATCACCAAACAATGGTCAACCAATTTAGAATACAATTATGTTTCTGATAAAGATTTTTTCTCGGATCTAGATAACAATCCAAACACACGAACAGAACTTAACCAACGCCGTGCTTGGGAACTCAATTACAATCACGGTATTCCAGGGTTAAAAGCTCAGCTTAAAGTTGAAGACTTCCAAACACTCGATAAAACCATCAAAGATGTTGATAAGCCATATGCCCGCCTACCGCAGTTTTTGCTCAATTATGTAGCTGGAAATCCACAAGGTTTGGAATACGAGTTTAATAACGACACTGCTTATTTCCAAAAAGACATCAATGATGCCGATTATAATAACCAGCCAAGTGGTACACGTTTATATAACCAATTTGCAACACGTTATAATTTCCGTAATCCATGGTCTTTTGTAATTCCAGAAGTTTCTGTACGTAGTTTAAATACCTTTTATGATCAAACTACTGTAGATCAACTTAACTTAAATAACCAAAGCCAAGATAGCAAAAATAAATCTGTTGTTGTTCCTCAATTTACCTTGGATACAGGTTTAACTTTCGAAAAGGACGGAAAATTCCTCCAGACCATTACACCTCGCGCTTTCTACGCCTATGCACCATATAAAAATCAAACAGGTTATCCAAACTTTGATTCAACAACAGCTTCTATTAGCTATGATCAATTGTTTAGCCCGTACCGTTTCTATGGACACGACCGCTTAGAAGACAATAACTTTTTATCGCTTGGTTTAAGCTATAGCTTGTTTGATACAGTGGGCTTAGAGCGTTTAAGAGCAAGTATCGGTCAAAGTTATTATTTTGATGATCGAAAAGTTACCTTACTCAACAATACAGATGATTTAGACAGAGAAAAACATACTGGTCCTGTGCTGAGCCTTTCTAGCCAACTTTCACAAAACTTCACACTGAGTACCAATTCAGCATGGATGTCAAATGGTGATAGCGCTCAACATGACTTCCAATTGTATTATACAGGGCAACGCGGAAACCTTTATAATGTTGGTTATTTTTATCGTAATAACCTCCCTGACCGTCAACGTGCATATGATCAAGCAGTTGCATCATTTATACAGCCTGTAAAAGACAACTGGCGTATTATGGGACATGTTCAATATGACCTTGACAACCATGTCGCACGCGAATATTTATTGGGTGTGAATTATGAATCTTGTTGTTGGGGAATTTCCGTCTATGGTCGCTCGTATTTTAATGATCTAGATGATGTTTCTCTTCCTGATACAAAGCCAAAACGCGCAGTGATGGCTGAGATCACACTAAAAGGACTTGGTGGTTTGAACAACAAGTTAAGTTCATTACTTGAAAATCGTATTTTAGGTTTTGATAAAGCTAATCAATCTTGGACACATTAATGAAGACGCAAAAATTTAAAAAATTATTTAAAGCATCAACCTTAGCTTTACTCATCTCCACCGCGGTATCAGTTTATGCTGCTCCGCAGGACCAAATCATAGCAATTGTTGGTTCTACAGCAATTTTAAAAAGTGATTTAGACCAAGGTGTTGCTGAAGCGACACATCGACTTCAGGCACAAAAGAAAGAAATCCCACCACAAAACATTCTGCAACAGCAAGTACTGAGTCAGCTCATCACCCATGATGCACAGCTTGAACAAGTGAAGAAGTATGGCTTAAAAGCAGATGAAAAAAGCTTAAATGAAGCCGTATTGAAAGTTGCCCAACAATCTGGTGCAAATTCTTTAGAAGCTTTTCAAAAAAAATTAGATGCTGTTGCGCCTGGTACTTATGAATTACTGCGTAACCGTGTTGCGGAAGATTTACTCATTCAACGATTGAGTCAACAACAAGTAATGTCTCGTATCAAGATCACTGACCTTGATGTTGAAAACTTCTTAAAATCACCTGAAGGTCAAGCTGCTGTTGGTAGTCAAGTTCATGTACTACATATGCGTATTTCAGGAGAAGCGCCAGCAAGCGAGTTAGAAAGTATTGCAAAAGCAGTCCGTACTGACTTAAAAGATAGCAATGACGTAAAAAGCTTAGAAAAGAAATTTACTACAGCACAAATCAAAGTCGATGGCGCTGATATGGGCTTTCGTCCGCTTTCAGACATTCCAACAGATCTTGCTGCACGTGTGACTACCCTTGAACCAGGTCAAACCACTGACTTAATTCCAGCAAAAGATGGGGTTCATGTTTTAAAATTATTAGAAAAAAAATCGAATGAACAAAAAGCATTGGTTTCACAGTTTAATACTCGTCATATTCTGATTAAAACATCAGAAGTTGTTAGCCCTGAAAATGCAAAGCAAACCATTGACAGTATTTATAATCGCTTAAAAGCGGGTGATGATTTTGCTACGCTTGCTTCAACTTATTCAAATGATCCAGGTTCTGCTCGTGATGGCGGAAGTCTTGGCTGGGTAAGCCCTGGCATGATGGTTCCTGAATTTGATAAACTCATGCAGAGCTCGCCAGTCAATGAAATTAGCAAACCATTTCAAACTCAATTTGGCTGGCATATTCTTCAAGTCACAGGTACACGTCAACAAGATATGACTTCAGAATACCAAAAGCGTATGGCACGCCAAATTTTAGGCGAACGTCAATTCGAATCAGAATATGACGGCTGGCTACGAGAGTTACGTGCAAATACTTACATTGAAATCAAAGATCCCAGCTTAGATCCAAAGAAAAGTGAAAGTTAAGCCTGCGCTTAGTCTTTAAATTAAAAAGCCAGTGTTCTACACTGGCTTTTTAATTTAAAAATCTTGGTTTATCTTATTATTTCATAAATGGCTTGCATTGTAGGTTAAAATTGAGCTGATGAAGCATGAAGCATGAAGCATGAAGCATGAAGCATGAAGCATGAAGCATGAAGCATGAAGCAAAGAGAATAGCGAGGCTATCTTCAGGTTTCATAACGTAAACCCAAGAAAATTTTAAACACAACCCCAAGCAAGAACAATGCGTGGCTTTGTTTGCAGCGCAAGGACCAACGTTTTTACCATTACGTCTATACTCAGCGAAATGACGTTTACATCATTCAGAATGACTAAATTTCGTATCATCTAAAAACGGTGTAGGTGCAAACATAGATAAATTTCAACATAGTCTCATATTAAGAGAAGCCAATAAAAAAGAGACGCCAATTTGGCGTCTCTTTTACAATCGTTCTTGTTAAATCAAGAAATTAACGATTGTTTTCATCTTCTTGTGAATCTTCAAATTTTGTTTCGCCGCCAAAGTCAGTACCTTGACCGCCGAAGCCACCTTGACCACCGAAGCCACCTTGACCACCGAAGCCACCTTGACCACCGAAGCCACCTTGGCTACCGAAACCACCTTGACCACCGAAACCGCCTTGTTGACCACCAAAGCCGCCTTGTTGACCACCGAAGCCACCTTGACCACCAAAGCCACCAGCTTGACCGCCGAAGCCACCAGCTTGACCACCAAAGCCACCAGCAGCGCCTTGAGCACCAGCAGGAGCACCAGCAGGACGTGGATTACGTGCAGGTACAACAGTTGAAATAGCATGCTTATAAACCATTTGGCTTACTGTGTTTTTCAACAAAACAACATACTGGTCAAAAGATTCAATATGACCTTGTAATTTAATACCGTTTACAAGAAAAATAGAAACAGGAATACGTTCTTTACGGAGAGAATTTAAGAACGGATCTTGTAAAGTTTGACCTTTAGACATTTTATACTCCAAAAAAAATTAAAATCAGCGCAAAAACTACCTTTATTTTTCAATTAAAATTTATAAAAAAGGTAGTTGTTAAATTTTGCTTTATCCGTATAAGTTTCGCAAGTCTTCTTGTGCTTGGTTTATCGTAAAAAAAGTTTGAAAAGAGTGTGTTTCTTGCAAAGATCGTAACCAAGTGTATTGACGTTTTGCTAATTGTCGTGTTGCAAAAAGTGCTTTATCCTTCATTTGGCGCTCACTTTCTTGACTCAAATCACTGTTTTTTAAAAAATCTATCGCTTGTCTATATCCAACTGAGCGTGAAGAAGGTAAATTTTCTTCAAGATCGTATTTTTTCATAAGATTTTCAACCTCATTTAAAAATCCGATTTCCCACATTTTTTCCAAGCGTAACTCAATTCGCTTGTGCAGCTCAAGACGATCAGGCAATAAAGCATAATTATGAAAATGATAACGGTAAGGTTGATTCTTCGGTTGTTCTGCCTGTAGTTGAGTAATAGGACGACCAGTAATTTTATACACTTCTAAAGCACGAATGATTCGTTGCTTATCACTGACTTTAAATTTTTCACCTGCCAACACATCAACAGATTTTAATTCATCATACACCGATTGCCAGCCTTCCGTTTCACCTTTTAACTCAATCGCAGCACGAATCGCATAATCAGCACTCGGTAAATTTGTAGAGAGCCCCTCAAGCAACGCTTTAAAATATAGCATTGTACCGCCAACTAAAATAGGTGTTTTACCGCTTGCATGGATACCATCAATCAGTCGACAAGCATCCTCGACAAATTCAGCAGCAGAATAAACCTCAAGAGGCGTAATAATATCAATCAAATGATGCGGATAACACTCCTGCTCCGCTTTGGTTGGCTTTGCAGTACCAATATCCATATCTTTATAGACCAAGGCAGAATCTACAGAAATAAGCTCATAATTCCCATGATCATACAGTTCACATGCCAAAGCAGTTTTACCGCTTGCGGTTGGTCCCATTAAATTGATGACGGGCAATTGATTTGACATGTACAACTACTCTCCTCGAGCAAATAATTTATCTAATTGGGGTAATGGAAATGCACGCCAAGTTGGTCGACCATGATTACACTGACTTGCAAATTCTGTATGTTCCATTTGTCGCAGCAAAGCATTCATTTCTGAAAGACTTAGCATTCGATGTGCGCGCACTGCGCCATGGCATGCCATTCCTGCTAAAATTTGATCACGCTTCTGTTGTAGTGCTTGAGCTTCATCATTTGGATCTAAATCATTGAGTAATTCAGGTACCAAGGATTCAAAATCTGCTTTATGTAAAATCGCAGGCACACCACGTACAATCACTTGATCATCACCATATTGATCAATTTCTAGACCTAAGCGTTCCAACTGTGGTTTTAAATCATCAACACGGGTTGCCTGCATACGTGTAATTGAAATAATTTTAGGAATAAGCAACTGCTGTGAGGTCCAAAATTCTGGTTTATCCCATGCAGATTTCATTTGTTGTAACAAAATACGTTCATGCGCTGCATGCATATCGACAATAATCAGTCCTTCCGTATTCTGTGCAAGAATATAAATTCCATGTAATTGCGCTATTGCAATTCCCAACGGATATTCATCAACCTGATGGACCTGTTTATTTTGGATTTCTTGTACAGATCGCTCATAGGACGCTTGATCTGTTAATTCTTGATCAGCATCCCCAGACTCACGTAAAGGGGCTAAATAGCTTTTCAAGGCGTTATTGAGTTGTTGAGTGCCACGATACTGCTGTTGTGGTTCATAGTGGGAATAATTGACTGTTTGGGCATGTCCATCACTAAAATCTGTTAGACCACTATGCTGTATAGACCCATCTGAATTGCTTCGGTTATTTTGATCAACCACATGTTGCTCAGCGGTTGCATTTCGATGTAAATAAAACTGTTCTTGATAACGTGGCTGAGCTGGTAATAATTGATCTGCTATTGATCCATCCTGCTTCATTGCAGAAGATAAATCCGCAGTTGCAGTTTGAAATTGAGATAAGGTGTCTTTAGCAAAATGTCGTACAAACTCATGCACTTCACGTTGATTAAGGAAGCGAATTTCATGCTTGGTTGGATGCACATTCACATCAATATTTTCAGGATCTACTTCTAAAAATAGCAAATAGGCAGCATGTTGATGCCCATGCAAAATACCATCATAAGCCATCCGTAAAGCATGCGAAATGGTTTTATCTTTGACGATACGACCATTCACATAGACATATTGCAAATCGGCTTGTGCACGCGCATCTGAAGGATGTCCTAACCAACCTGATAAACGCATACTAATACTATCTGCATCAATCCAATACGCATTTTCAGTGAATTGACGACCTAATAATTGCTGTACTCGTTGAAATCTCAATTCACCACTGTCAGCAATCGGCAAATTGAGACGAATATTATCATTATGTTCTAAAACAAAGCGGATATCGAAATGCGTAAGTGCCATTCGACGTACAATTTCTTCAATATGACCAAATTCAGTACCTGGTTTCTTTAAGAATTTACGCCGCGCAGGCACATTAAAAAACAAATCCTGAATACGGATATGTGTACCTTGTTGGGTTGCTACTGCTTGAATATCTTGATGATCGAATGCTGTACCATTGACTTCCAGTTGGTAACCGACACCTGAATCATCCTGACTACTGGTTAAGGTTAAACGCGAAACCGCTGCGATAGATGCAAGCGCCTCTCCACGAAAGCCCAAACTCACAATTGCATGTAAATCTTCAGCAGATTGAATTTTACTGGTTGCATGTCGAGTCACTGAAAGTGCTAGATCCTCAGCGTGAATACCTCGACCATTGTCAATAATTTCAATCAGGGTACTGCCGCCATTTGCCACACGAATAATCAGCTCAGTCGCACCTGCATCAATCGAGTTTTCAAGCAACTCTTTCACTACTGATGATGGTCGTTCAATCACCTCACCTGCAGCAATTTGGTTGGCCAGTGCTGGATCTAGATTTTGGATACGTCTTAAACTGATATCTTCGCGTTGCATTCAATTAACCTAAAAATTTAAATAAATTAAAATATATGATGGGCTTAAAATGCTGAAAACATTGATCAAGTCAACGCTTCAATCAATTCAGCAGAAATACTTTCAATTACCACTTCACGAGCAGCTTCATCTTCTGTTTTTAAAATAGTAATCACATGATCTGCTTGTGGGATCTCATCACCGCCCTTAGAAGGCCATTCAAATAAGAATAAAGCATTCTCGACCTCTAAATAATCACGAATACCCATCAATTCAAGCTCATAAGGATCATTTAAACGGTATAAGTCAAAATGAAAGACATCTTTCACATTGATCTTGTAAGGTTCTACCAATGTATATGTGGGACTTTTCACCGCACCTTGATGCCCTAAACTTTGTAACCAATAACGTGTGAGTGTGGTTTTTCCCGCACCTAAGTCACCGATTAAATAAATTACGCCTTTTGCAATATGTTGAGCGAGCTTTTGTGCCAACATTTGGGTGTCTTGTTCATTGCTCAGAGTTAATTTATATGAATATTGCATAACGCTCACGATATGATTCAAACTAGACAATATGATAGCATTGCGTGACTTTAAAACCTATGTTGCATTGTTTAGAAATCATGTTTTGATACTTTCCAACACGCTTAGACAACTCACTTTAAACTTATCTGCATAAAAAATACGCTTATGAAACCCGTCACCCTTGTTTCAGAATATCAACCGCCAATGAGAGATGGTGTAACAGCTTCAAAAGTTTATCTCCCTAAATTAGAAAATTTGCCTACAAATTTATTCAGTTATTTATGTAACCATTTTCCGCATATTTCAACCAATGAATGGCAACAACGTTTTGAAGATCAACTCATCTTGGATATGCATGGTCAAGTATTAACAATAGATCATCCCTATCTAGCGAATACTCATCTTTACTATTATCGATTTCTAACGCATGAGATTTATGTGCCTTTTCAAGAAAGTATACTATTTGAAAATGAGGACTTCATTGCCGTAGATAAACCTCATTTTTTGACCATCAGTCCCTCAGGCCAATATATACAAGAAACATTATTGGTCCGTTTGAAAAAAACCACAAATAATCCTGACTTAACCCCCATCCATCGTTTAGATCGTGAAACTGCTGGCATTGTATTGTTTTCTAAATGCCCACAAACACGTGGTCTATATCAACAAATGTTTGCACAACGGCAAGTCAATAAAACCTATCAAGCAATTGCAAAATTTGATTCTGAGTTAAGCTTTCCACGTTCTGTAGATTTAAGAATGGAAAAGGGCGAACCTTTTTACACCATGAAAGTTGTTGATGGAAAATCAAACTCATATACCGAAATTGATCTCATTGAACATAATCAAATTTGGGCAAAATACTTACTTAAGCCATCAACGGGTAAACAGCATCAATTACGGGTACATTTAAATTGGTTAAATATTCCAATTAAAAATGACCCCTTTTATCCGCGAGTTCAACATAAAGATGCTGCTGATTTTTCACAACCTTTGCAGCTTTTAGCCAAAAAAATTCAGTTTCTTGACCCGATTAGACAAGTAGAATATTGCTTCTGTTCTAACTATGAATTGACACTGTAATTTTGACGTAATGACAAATATATGACTTTTTGGCGATTAAGCATTGAAATTCCGAAAGCTTTGATTAAAATAAGCATTCAAACTCTAATTTTGTTTGGTCACTATTCATGAGAAAAACCGAAGTCTATCAAGTACGTCTTGATTCACAAGAAAAAAAACTAGCATTTGCTGTTTTTAAACAATTGGGGATTACGCCTGCACAAGCAGTTCGACTGTTTTTTAAACAAGTTGTCATCACAAAATCCATCCCTTTCGCTATAGAAAATCAAAATATCAATATGGATCAGTTATTCAAGCTGAGAAAACTTAAGCAAGACCAACAAAACGGGCAACTCAATTCATCTGTTGATTTAAATGATGACGATGAAGATCTATTTGCAGAGTTAAATGCCATCTTGGGTGAAAGTGACAAAAAATAACACTGTCGCATTTTTAAACAAATAATTAAGTTTACTTTTCTATTTTTTGGTTATGCTCTTTTGCAAAGATAAAAATCATTGCAAGGAGTAATAAATGATCGTTAGACGAGCGACCAAAGAAGATTTAAATCAACTTGCTACTTTATTTGATGAATATCGCCAATTTTACGGCGCATCTTCCAATATCCAACAGTCCTTTAATTTTTTAAAACAACGTTTTGAAAATAAAGAAAGTGTAATCTTCATCCATGTCAAAGATGATGTTTTTACAGGCTTTGTGTTGTTATACCAAGGCTTTTCATCTGTTTCTTGTTCAAAGTACTATATTTTAGATGATGTTTATGTAACACCTGTTTTTCGTCGACAAGGTTCTGCCAAGCAACTGATTGATACTGCAATTCTTTTTGCACGTCATGAAGATGCGCAACGAATCAGTTTAGAAACCCAGAAAAACAATTACCATTCACATCAGCTCTATGAGCAAATGGGTTTTGTTAAAGACAATGAATTCCAGACATTTCATTGTTTTCTTAAGTAATTTGTACTATACAATTTTTAATCAATTCAATACAGGTTTCAACATCTTTGCGAATTTAAGTACATTGGGTATCGTGTCCTGTGAAATAGGAAAGACCACAGCACAGGATTTTTTACTATCCAATACTGTACTTTCATGTCCTAAATAACACTTTAATTTGAGCAATTTTATCAAATTCTTTTTGATTCACTTTAACCACAACTTTACGAAAAGAATGTTCTAACCAATTTTTATAACTTTCGGCATCAGCATCTTGAACAAAGTGTAAATGCGCAGCCAAAACTGCATGCGCAACAAGAGTTGGAACCATAAAGTCTGGCATTTTATCTAAAACAGCAATAAAGAGCTTTAAAGCCATGATCAAATCACTATTTGTTCATTTTGACTATTTCTAGCAGCATTCACCTGATCTTCTGTCAAATAAACCCACTCGCCTTCAACCAATTCTTTAAGTGCTAATTGTCCGACTTGTGCACGATGCAAGCTTTCAACCCTATTACCCACTGCAGCTAACATCCGTTTGACTTGATGATAAACCCCTTGGTGTACAGTCATTTGTAATGCATATTCAGCCAAGCGCTGTACATCTGTTGCTGCAAATGTACCTTTTTCATTGCGTAATTCTACACCCTGTTCAAGTTGTTGAATCTGATCATCTGTAATTGGATCTGCTGTTTGTATTTGATAAACTTTAGCCACGTGCTTTTTAGGATGAGTCAATGCTTGCAAAAACTGCCCATCATCCGTGAGTAGCAATAGACCCGTCGTGTCCTGATCTAAACGACCAACAGTTTGTAAACCACGGTTCATAAGTACATCATCGAATAAATCAAAAACACTAAAATGGTGTGTTGATTGATGGGAACATTCGTAATCCTGCGGTTTATTTAAGGCAATATAGACTTTTTCACGGTATTTAAATGTTTCGGTATAGACTGAAAATACTAGATTTTGGGTATCAAGCTTAAATTTAGGGTCTGTAACGACCTCGTTTTGGATTTGAATTGCACCATTTTTGATGAGTTGTTGGCAATGCTTACGTGAACCAAAGCCTTGTGATTGCAACATTTTTTCCAAGAACATAAATCAATACCTTAAAAATTCACGATACATTTTAAAGTATCGTGAATTGAAACCCAAACAACATTCAGGCTTTTTTAGCCTTATTGATTAATCAATATATGCTTTTATCAAGTATTAAAGATAAATGACTTATGTACAGCAACACCCGCCAGTGCTCCATCTGCAACTGAGAAAGCAACTGAACCACCTGAACGGGTGATATCACCACAAGCATATATCCCTTTAAGATTGGTTTCTTTCATGGCTGTGGTTTGAATGGCTTCGCTATATTCATTTACATCAAGCGCTACACCCAGTTTTTTGATCCAAGGGGCATTCATGCGCATAAAAGTGGAAATGAATAATCCATCTAATTGAACCTGCTCACCATCTTCCAAGACTAAATCACAATGATTGTGTATTTTAAGAATTTTGCGGGTATCCAATTTCACATTTCTTTGTTTAAGCTGTTTAAGTATGACGGGATCTAATTCAGCTTGTGAAATTGCATCATTTAAAAATAAAGTGGTATTGCCCCAGTCGGGTAACATCAGTGCCATATGGATCGAATGTAAACCTGAACATAACACTCCAAGTGTCCCCAGATTTAACTCATAGCCATCACAGTATGGACAATGAAAAATACTTTTCCCCCACCGTTCTGCTAAACCATCGATTTTAGGTAAATCATCGTTAACGCCTGTAGCAATAATTATTTTTTTGACTTGAATGGTTGTACCCGTGTCATCGGCTTGGTCTATTTGAATCTCATATTGCTGCCCGACAGCTCTCACATCGGTGACTGATGCGTTAATACATGACAAAGTTTGGTATTTGTCTAACTGTAATTTTGCATCACGAATAATTGCTGCTGGCGTATTGCCATCTTGGGTTAAGAAATTATGCGAATGTTCAGCAAAACGATTACGATGCATGCCTGCATCAATCATTAACACTTTTTTTCTAGCACGAAGCAATGGTAATGCTGCTGATAAACCTGCATAACTCCCACCAATAATTACGACGTCATAGTTCATTTCCCACACCAATAGGTAACTTTTAAAGTTACTATATTCAGTTATTTTTATAATTGCAACTTTTAATGTTACAATTAGAAAAAGAGCGTTGACTTAAAAACTATGCGTAAAGACAGTAAGCTTTCTCGAATGTTGCATGTGCTATTACATATGGCACGTGAAAAAAAACCGTTCACCTCTGAACAAATTTCAATCATGTTAGACACCAATCCTGTCGTAGTGCGTCGTACCATGTCTGGTTTAAAAAAAGCAGGCTTTGTTCATGCAGACAAAGGCCCTGGTGGTGGCTGGACTTTAGTGCAAACCTTAGAACAAATATCATTATTTGATATTTATCAGGCTGTTGGAGAACCTACTATTTTTGCGATTGGCAATGAACAAGAAACACCCAACTGTCTGGTTGAATTGGTGGTAAATAAGGCTTTAAACCAAGCCATGCAAGAGGCACAAAACATTTTAATACAACAGCTTAAATCAACAAATCTGTCTAAACTAGCACAAGACTTTGAGTATGAATGGAATTTATTGGGTGCTGAAACTCAAAAATTTATTGTCCATTAAATCCGCATTCAGCTGAATTTAAATGTAACTCATCGCCTGACAAGACAAATTCACATGCTGCTTTTCAGTATAATGGGGCGATATATTAATTTTTAATGATGAATATTGATGAGTTTTTCTAGTCTAGACCTAAATTTAATTGTGCTTCTTGTTTTATTGGTCTGCGGCATTTTCAGTCACAATACTGCGGTCACCATTGCAGCTGGGATTTTGATCGTCTTTAGAATCACACCGTTAAGTGAATTTTTCCCATTATTACAGACCCACGGTTTAGAAGTAGGCGTTATTATTTTAACTATTGGTGTGCTTACTCCAATTGCCAGTGGCAAAATCCCTGGTGATGTCATTTTAAAATCATTTATGCACTGGAAATCATTAACAGCTATTGCGATTGGTTTATTAGTTGCATGGTTAGGTGGCCGTGGAGTTTCCTTAATGACCAGCCAACCCAATGTCGTTGCAGGTTTATTGATTGGAACTGTCGCTGGAGTTGCTCTGCTCAGAGGTGTACCTGTTGGTCCCTTGATTGCTGCAGGAATTCTATCTTTACTGATTGGAAAAACTTAAAGTATTTTAAAATATACTCTCTTTACCCTGATCTGATAGTTTCGAGATTTGCTTAAAACTATCAGGTTAAGTAGAGCTACATTCAACTCATAAAATTGATAAATGCTTATACATAACGATTGGCAGATACTCTCAATGCATATGATCCACATAAATGATATTGAACAAACCTAAACTATACTAAAATTTATTTCAAATTAAAGATTTTAAAACTCAAGTGTTTAGGTTGATGATTTTTCTAGAACGTTTATGTTCATACATTTTAAGGTCTGCAAATTCAATCAACTTATTGAGTTCAATGCCATCTTCAGGAAATAAAGCCAGACCTACACTTGCACCCATAGTCAATTTGACGTTTTCAAATACAAATGGTAATCCACATGCTTCAACAATACGATTCATGACTTTTTTTGCCAACTGTTGATCGCCAAGACTGCTTAAAATCACTGCAAACTCATCGCCCCCCAAACGTGCAACCAAATCATCGTGTCGCGTAGTATTGACAATACGTTTACCAATTTCCTTTAATGCCTCATCACCTAAACGGTGTCCATATTGATCATTGATTGGTTTCAAGCCATCCATATCAATGATCAAAATCCCAAGTAGTTTTTGTGTACGTTTCGCTTTTTCAACACCTTGTCTTAGACAATCAAGAAACAAAGCACGATTGGCAAGTCCTGTTAACTGATCCTGTGTGGCAAGTTTATAGAGTTCTTGGGCACCAAACTTACTAGCATGATACATTGCAGCAGCAATCAGTTCAGACATGAGAGTAAGTAAATTTATATCACTTTCTTTAAAAGCATTTACGCGTTCTGAATAAATTTTTAATACACCAATCGGTTCATCACAATGAATTAGTGGTACAACAGCCATAGAACGCAGCCCAACCCGTCTACATGCTTCACGATCTACACGCGCATCAGTTTCACTATCTTTACAATACAAAGTCGTATTCTGCGCGATACAGAGCCCTGAAAGGCTAGAGCCCATCTTTAATCGTAGGCCTAGAAATTGATTAGCGCCATTTGAAACGGCACGATAAACCATATCACCTTCTTCAGCGAGCTCTACAATTGCACCTTTTGCATGGGTAATCAATTGAACTTGCTCTGCCACTAAAGTCATGACAGCATTGATATCTAAGCCTAATTTTGCAATTGCTGTCTGCGTCTGAATCACTGACAGTAATTGTTTTGAGGTTGGTTGTTTCGTTTTAGACATACATCATCCTAGACGAGGGTGATCCAATTTAAGTATATAAGGTCAAACTCTACATTGATGAAATAAGTATGAGTGCCTACTAGCGCTAGCTTCATTTCAAAGCCTGAATAAGTAAATTATTATCAAGCACAGAGTTTATGACATACATATTATGATGATTCATATTTAAAGTATATTACTGTGTTCATTAAATTTTTGAGTAAAAATTCAATCCATTACATCTTTTAAGCTTTAATTTAACTCAAACATTCAATCACTCATCTAATCATTTTTGAAAGTTTAAAGTCTTAAATAGAAAATCTTAGTCTAAATCAAGATTTACCACCCCAATATAGATCTTATAAAACTGTTTCATATTCAAATGAGTAATGAGTAATGAGTAATGAGTAATGAGTAATGATAAAACTAATTTAAATACTAAAAACAGCCACTTTTATGGCTGTTTTCAAATCCTTAAGTGATCGCATCACTTTTTGTAAAAGAACATTTAAAAAAACTTTGTGATGGTTTGAATGACTATAGCATTCACAATATCAACAAAAAATGCACCTGTTAGAGGGATAATTAAAAAAGCTTTATGCGATGGCCCATAAGTATTCGTCACTGCTTGAATATTGGCAATGGCAGTTGGTGTTGCGCCTAAATTCACCCCACACTGACCTGCACACAATACTGCCGCATCATAGTTTTTACCCATAACACGGAAAGTAACAAAAAACAGATATAAAGCAAGAAAAATAGTCTGAACAATCAGAATAATCACCAAAGGACCTGCTAAATCAGCAAGTAGCCATAATTGTAAAGACATCAAGGCAATAGCTAAAAATAATGCCAGCGACGCATTACCAAACACATCAATACAACGGCCAAACAGTTCAATTTTAAATACATATTCCAACGTATTACGTAAAAATACTCCACATCCCAATGCCCATACAAAGGTCGGTAGCTCAAACCATTGCCCTTTGGCAAAACCTGTCATAAAGTTAGCAAATACAATACACAGTGCAAACATTCCTATAGTTTTAACTGCATCATCAGCGGTGATTAAACGGGTTTTTTCTGGATATTCAAATGGCGCTGTTTCAGCCGATGGGGGAGCTTGCATACGCGTTGCTGATGGCGCAATTTCTTCAGCCAATTGATAGCGACGAATCAGAAACTTTGCAACTGGACCACCCATCATTCCACCAATGACCAGCCCAAATGTCGCACTCGCCATTCCTAAGACAACCGCACCTTTGATACCATAATTTTCTTCAAAAATACTGCCCCATGCTCCAGCTGTACCATGTCCACCAGTTAAAGTGACGGATCCTGCAATCAAGCCAATCAAAGGATTTAAATCCAATACAGTTGCCAAACTTATACCAACAGCATTTTGCAATAACACATAAATCACCACGCAAACCATAAAAAGAAGCAGCGATTTCCCTCCTTCTTTTAATTTAACCAGACTTGCACTCAGTCCAACAGAAGTAAAAAACATCAACATAAAACTTTGTTGAATATTGGCATTAAAATTTACGGTTAAATTAAATTGCTTAAACAGTACAAATGTTACAGCAGCAGCAATTAACCCACCTACGACAGGTTCAGGAATATTATATTGCTTTAATATACTGATCTTATTAACAAGAAAATAACCAATAAAAAGAACGGCTACAGCAATTGCAATCGTGCCAAAAATATCAACATTAATGTTCATTGTTAACCATTCAAAACTTTTATGGCGTTATTAATACTTAAATTTACTCAATAATTCATTAAAAAATATGTAAAACTATTATTAGTCTATTCATTGGTCAAAATATTTAGAAGAATTTTCATCACTAAGCAGATTGAAATTATCACTTTTATTGTGAAGCTTTTAAAGCAAGGATTGATTCGTCTCAGCCAATGTAAGAATCGATAGAGCTATACAGATGATGACCTAATTAAACATTGATAAAGGTACATTAAAATAAAATAAGGAAGCGATGTGCTTCCTTGTTTCTATTCTCATAAAGTATTCATCTATTTTTTAACTTCTATTTCAGCTGTAGAATTTGAATCATTTTTATACTCTGACATTGTCAATAATTTAGAGCTTTCTAAACGATCATCAGCATCAAAAACCATTTCATAAGAAGTTTTTTTCCCATTAAAAGCTGATTCTGTTGGTGTGCCAATAATTTCCCAAAGTCCTAAAGTGAAGACATCTGCCGCACCGTGCCAAACCGCACGGCTTATTTTATTAGCCTTTGAATATCCCTGCATAAATGTGTAAATTTCATAACGTTTACCATTTTTAAATTCAGATGTAATAGGTGCCCCAATTTCAGCAATAATTAAACTACGATCTACGCCTTTATTAAATATTGATAAATCTTTTTTGGTTGGTTGCTTTGTTGCCATGACAGCAGCGCAGCCTGTATTTAGAGAAATTACAGCAAATAAAACAATTTTTGATAAACTTTTAATTTTCATACTTAATTACAATCCAATGCGTTATGTCGACAATCCATTCTTTTGTTCAGTTGTAATTGCCTGATCTTTTACATTGTATCTGAAGTGTAACTTTAGAAAAAGTTATTTTTAATCGTTACACTTCAATTTTTCATTTATTTTTTATTGTATAAATCCCTTTTTAATCATACTCACTCAGGTAACTTATATCCGCAATTTGGACAGAAACAATACTTGTTTTTTTCTCTTTCCAATTCCTGCTCTTTACGTTCTCGAATCAGTTGTAAAACAATATCTCGCGTCTGCTCAGCAGATAAGCCAACATCTCTACGAATCTCATCAATTTTGTCTTCATCATGAATAATATCAATTTCGCAACTTTCTAACAGATCTCGAAACTTCAACTCCAGTTGTTGTTTTCTTAACTCTAATTCATTGGCTAAACCATTTGCCAAAATACCTGCAGGTAAAGCGGCTAATCCGACGCCAAGTATGGTAATCAATGCACCAAGAAAACGTCCAAGGGGTGTAATCGGTGTTACATCACCATAACCAACAGTGGTTAATGTCACCACGGCCCACCACATAGATGCAGGGATTGAGCTAAAGACATCAGGTTGCGCTCGACCTTCCACGACATAGATACCTGCTGCTGCCATTACGATCATAATGACCAAAATAAAAATTACTGCTTGAAATGAACCTTTTTCACGTTCTATAACACGAAGTAAAATCTGTAGTGAAATGAAATATCGGGTAAGTTTCAATAAACGTAATAAGCGTAAAATCCGCAAAAATCTCAAATCAATATGTACAAAGAAGTTGATATATGCAGGTAAAATCGCCAGTAAATCGATAATCGCAGCACCACTGGTCACATATTTCCAGCGTACTCTCCACTCAGAATCAAACGGTTCTTTTTCTACAACACTCCAAAAACGTAAAATATATTCAGCTGTAAATACAATGATTGAAAAATCTTCAAAAGCATCGAAATAAAGTTGATAGGCTTTATAGACATCATTGATTGATTCTAAAAGCACCGCAACAACATTACCAATAATTAGAAAAATCAAAGAAAAATTGATCGCACGACTAAACCATGTTTCATAATCTTCATTATGCAAATTGTCATATACAAATTTTCGAAGTGTGTACCAAGCTGTGAATCGCATGCATTATTCTTTATTTTAAAAATAAAGCATCTTAATACTTCTCGATTTAATTGCACATCTTCAGCTACTTGAGATTACAATTTTGTTGACTATTTTGAATGTTAAAGCCTCGAACTCAAAGTATAAGTATATCTTATTCATTGCATAATTTTTTGTTATAGAATAAATAAGATTACAATGTCTTATTGAATCATATGCATTTTGTGAAGGCGCGGTTGAATTTTATCGTTTTAAAGCTATTTTTATAAATTTTTTAAAGCGTAGAATAAGGTCGCGGACAGTATCGTTAAAGGCACCCTTTCCTCTAAAGATACTATCCGCTAAATCAAAGCCAGTCTCCCAAATGTCTTTGATTTGATAAGTTTATTCTAACGTTCTACTGAATAGAATGTTTCCCGTATTTAATATAAATCTCCAGTATTTTCGGAATGATTTTTCACATATTTCATTATTATCGAAAATATTTTCTGTGGTAAAGCTCATGAATGAAAGTCAGTACACTTTAGATAGGATTGATCGCAAAATTTTATCGGCACTTCGAAAAGATGGACGTTTAACAGTCGCTCAGCTTTCTGATCTGGTTGGACTCTCCTCTTCACCATGTTGGACACGCGTTAAACGTCTAGAATCTTTAAATGTCATTGAAGGCTATACTGCAACCATTAATGCCAAAGCCATCGGGATTAATGAGCTATTTTTTATTGAGATCACTTTAGAACGTCATGACGACGAGATCTTAGAACAATTTAGTGATGCGCTTAGTCAAATGCCTGAAGTTATAGAAGCGCATTTGGTAACAGGTGATTATGATTATTTGGTCAAAGTTGCGGTGAAAAATGCTGAACATTATGAACGCTTTTTACGTAAAAACTTATATTCAATGAAAGGTATTCGTCATACCCGCTCTATTTTTGCTTTACGTCCTTTAAAGCTTGAAAATAAATCAGACCTAATGATGATTGAATGAGCAAAAAAACTGAGAAGAGTTTTCATATTTAGACTGAAAACTCTTGTTTTTAGCATATTTTTCAGCCAATTTAAAGATACAAAAAGCTTAACACCTACAAAAAATAGTACTTTAGTCTAAGACTTTTTTGAATATTTATTACACAAATATACTAATCAAATTTTAATCTGGTTGTTTTTCGTACACATCTTTACAAATTTAAAAACAAATTATTTCATATATTTAAATCATTTACGAAAAAAATCATTACACAAACTAAGATTTATGTAACTTTTCTACATTACAATATTATTAAAACTTGATGAAACAGGAAATATATGAAGAGATTTTTTAAATACCTACTGATTGTCATCGGGGTTATATTTGTTATTGGATTGATCTTTTTATTTAGACCAATTGCTTCTAAAAAAGTCAACACAACAGCAGATGAACCAGTTGTAGATGTGGTACTTGTTGGTGGCGGTATTATGAGTGCAACCTTGGGGACTTACCTCAATGAAGTTGAACCAGACTGGACTATCAATATGTATGAGCGTTTGGATCAAGTAGGTCAAGAAAGTTCTGCGGGATTCAACAACGCAGGAACGGGACACTCTGGCTTTATGGAAATGAACTATACCCCTGAGAAAGACGGTAAAGTTGATATTAAAAAAGCCATTGATACTGCTTCACAGTTTGAAGTAAGTAAACAATTCTGGGCTTATCAAGTCAAAAATGGCGTGCTGGGTCAACCAAACAGCTTTATTAATCCTGTACCACATATTGCCTTTGTTTGGGGCGATAGCGTGAACTACATGAAAAAACGTTATGAAGCGATGAGCCAAAGCCCAATGTTCGAAGGATTAAAATATACTGAAAATCCTGCTGAAATTAAGCAATGGGCGCCTTTAGTTATGCAGGGCCGTGATGCAAACCAAAAAGTTGCTGCAACACGTATGGACGTAGGTTCTGATGTAAATTATGGTTCAATTACGACTCAATTAATTGATCATTTGAAAAAACAGCCTAAATTCAAACTTGAAACTTCATCTGAAGTAACAGGTATTAGTCAAAATGCAGACAAAACTTGGACTGTATCGTTTAAAAATCTAAAAACCAACACAACCAGTCATGTTAAAACTCGCCATGTGTTTATTGGTGCGGGCGGTGCTGCAATTAGATTATTACAAATGACAGGTCTGGAAGAAACTAAGCAATATGCTGGCTTCCCGATCGGTGGTATTTTCTTGATGACAGACAATCCAGCTGTTACATCACAACATACTGCAAAAGTCTATGGTAAGCCTGAATTAGGTGCACCTCCGATGTCTGTACCACACATTGATACTCGTTACGTTGATGGTAAAAAGTATGTATTGTTTGGCCCATTCGCAACCTATTCAAACAAGTTCCTAAAAAATGGCTCTCAGTTTGATTTAATTGATGCGACCAACAAAAACAATGTGATTCCGATGGCAACCATTGGAATAGAAAATCTGGACTTGGTGAAATATTTAGTCAGCCAAGTGGCGATGTCTAAGCAAGATCAGTTCAATGAATTGAAAAAGTATTATCCAGATGCAAAAATTGAAGACTGGACTTTAAGCCAAGCTGGCCAACGTGTTCAAATCATCAAAAAAGCACCGGGTAAACCAGCAACACTTCAATTCGGTACTGAGATTTTCACCTCTAAAGATGGTTCAATCACGGGCCTTCTTGGTGCTTCACCAGGTGCATCAACCTCTCCATACATTATGTTGAGCTTGATGGAAAAAGCGTTCCCAGAGCAAGTGAAAGGTAAATGGAATCCAAAATTGCATGAGATTGTGAAGTCTTATCAACAGGATTTAAATACCAACCCTGCTCTGCTTGATCAAGTGCGTACATATACCAGCTCGACTTTAGGTTTAAACTATACACCTACTCGTAAAGCTGCAAATGATGCGACAGCCGCTGCTGCACCTGCTGTAGCAAATGCACATTAATTTTCTTGTGTAAAAAAGATGAGCTACAGCTCATCTTTTTTATGGCTGAATATCTCATTTTGTGTTTTAATAGACTCAGTATGAGATGAGCCTTATATAAGTATAGAGTGATCTATACGACTAGCCCCTGAATAAGGGGCTTTTTAATGCCTACTCAAAAACTTTCTGATTAAGCAAATGGTTATTAAAGAAAATTAAGCTTTACCCAATTGATTAATTTATAAAAAATGATCAAAAAATTTATTTATTTTCACTGAATCTAATTGATTTAAAACAGATCATTAAAATTTTAGAATAATAAAAATTTGAATGTAATAATTTACTTATAAAAATAGATTACGAGGATTTATTTTGAATCAAACTATATATCAGTTGTTTTAAGTTATCTTGAATATCTTTGGGTAATTGTATAAATAAAGCATCGATAGGCATCTTATCCCAATTTTCTGAGACATTCTCTTGCTCATCTAAACTCTCAGCCAATAAGAATAGCTGTGCGACAGAACAATTAAAAGCTTCCGCAAGGTATCGGAGTATTGCAGGACTGTACCCTTGATTACCATTCTCAAGATTGGAAATATTACTTTTTGAAATATTGGAAAAAATCGGCTAATTGCTGTTGAGTCCAGCCCTTCCGTTTTCTCAAATAACATATTGGATGACCTAGAGATCAACTCATTAACAAATGCATTATTTGATTTCGTGAACACTGATTTTGATCTATCGAGCATTAATCATTATGTCGTTATTTTAGATTTTAAAGATATGATGGCTGACATTTTAAAAATGTATAGTTAACAAATTATTATTTTTATCAAAAAATATCTGTACTAAATTCCTAAATGAAAAATATACAATTGCCGATTTGAATCAATGATTTGTTTAATACACTCTTTCATTTGGTCAAACTGATCCACCACTTTATATTTCTGAAATATTAATTTTTCTTGCTCTTCAACAAATTTATAAGTTTATCCTTTACTAAATTTTAGAAATTTCAGAAATAATTTTATAACATTTATAATACTGCTGATTATGTTATATGCAGCTAAAGCCCCTTTCGAATCAATAATCGTTTGAACATAGTAATTTAAACCAGTATGTCTAACCTTTTTAGATGGATTATAAGTTGGTATCTGTTGTAAGAAACCATAAAAAACATAATTTGATTATCATGTATAGATACATCATAAGGTACTTGATTAACCAGTTGCATATGATCTTCATATGCATATGTTTCTTTATCTAGGACAACAAAATCGTGTACTTGAGCCATTTCTCACCAGTTTATATAACATTGATGTAATTCCTTTACTCTATTGTATAAACCATTCGAATATCATTTTAACCATTATATTTAAGTAAATAGCACATATAAGCATTTTTATACATAAAACTAAGGGCTGAATAATCAGCCCTTAGTTTCAACTCAATTTAATATATTTTTCAATAGATTAGCTTAATTGAGCAGCAGCAATTTTCTTAGTATCGATACCTTTAGCAGCATCTGTATACTCGCCCATCTTGTCGAAGTTCAAGTATTGATAGATGTCAGCAGACATGCTGTCAATTTGAGCAGCATATTGTTGATACTCTTCAGGAGAAGGTAATTTGCCAAGTACCGCAGCAACAGATGCAAGCTCAGCAGAAGCTAGGTATACATTTGCGCCTTGACCTAAACGGTTCGGGAAGTTACGCGTAGAAGTCGATACACAAGTAGTGTTCGGAGCTACACGTGCTTGGTTACCCATACATAATGAACAACCTGGCATTTCAGTACGCGCGCCAGCTTTACCATAAATGTTATAGAAACCTTCTTCCATCAATTGATGCTCGTCCATACGTGTTGGTGGAGCCAACCATAATCGAGTAGACAATGAACCACCTGGTACTTTATCAAGTAATTTACCAGCTGCACGGAAGTGACCAATGTTCGTCATACAAGAACCAACGAATACTTCATCAATCTTAACGCCTTGAACATCAGAAAGAAGTTTAGCGTCATCTGGATCGTTCGGGCAGCAAAGAACTGGTTCTTTAATGTCAGCAAGATCAATTTCATACACTTTAGTGTATTCAGCATCAGCATCAGCTTTAAGAAGTGATGGATTCGCTAACCATTTTTCCATGTTCTCAACACGGCGAGCCATAGTACGTGCATCGCCATAACCTTGAGAAATCATCCACTTCAACATGGTGATGTTAGAGTTCAGGTATTCAGCAACTTTCGTTTCAGAAAGTGTGATTGAACAACCAGCAGCAGAACGTTCAGCAGAAGCATCAGAAAGTTCGAATGCTTGCTCTACAGTTAGGTCAGTTTCCATTTCTGTTAAGTCGATTTCTAAGATACGACCAGAGAAAATGTTTTTCTTACCTTTTTTCTCTACAGTTAAGTCACCCGCTTGAATCGCGTAGTAAGGAATTGCATGTACAAGGTCACGTAGCGTGATACCAGGTTGCATTTTACCTTTGAACTTAACAAGTACAGACTCAGGCATATCTAATGGCATAACACCAGTTGCAGCAGCAAACGCGACTAGACCAGAACCCGCTGGGAATGAAATACCGATTGGGAAACGTGTATGTGAGTCACCACCAGTACCAACTGTATCTGGAAGAAGCATACGGTTTAACCAAGAGTGAATAATACCGTCACCTGGACGTAATGAAACACCACCACGGTTCATGATGAAATCAGGAAGCGTATGTTGCATTTGAACGTCAACTGGTTTTGGATATGCAGCTGTGTGACAGAAAGATTGCATCACAAGATCAGCAGAGAAACCTAAGCAAGCTAAGTCTTTCAATTCATCACGTGTCATCGGACCAGTCGTATCTTGCGAACCAACAGTCGTCATTTTCGGTTCACAGTAAGTACCTGGACGAACGCCTTGACCTTCTGGAAGACCACAAGCACGGCCAACCATTTTTTGAGCTTGAGTAAAGCCTTTACCAGTGTTTTCAGGTTGAACTGGAACACGGAATAAAGTAGATGCTGGCAGACCTAAAGCTTCACGCGCTTTAGTTGTCAAACCACGACCAACGATTAAGTTGATACGACCACCCGCACGAACTTCGTCAAGAAGAACAGGCGTCTTCAACTCAGATTCAGCGATTTGCTCGCCTGCTTTAAATGCAGTTACTTTCGCTGCAGCATGATCAATTTTAAGAACGATTTCATCGCCCATGTTCATGTTAGCAACATCAATTTCAACAGGTAACGCACCAGCATCTTCCATTGTGTTGAAGAAAATTGGAGCGATTTTAGAACCTAAGCAGTAACCACCGTCTTTTTTGTTCGGGATGTGAGCAATGTCATCACCAAAGAACCAAAGCACTGAGTTAGTCGCTGATTTACGAGAAGAACCCGTACCAACAACGTCACCAACATAAGCAACTTGGTTGCCTTTTGCGATGAGTTCTTTGATTTGGTTTAATGGACCAACTTCACCAGGAACTTCTGGGTTGATACCATCACGTACGTTTTTAAGCATTGCGTTTGCATGCAATGGGATATCTGGACGGCTCCAAGCATCTTGTGCAGGAGACAAATCATCAGTATTTGTTTCGCCAGTTACTTTGAAAACAGTAAGTTTGATTTCTTCTGGAACGTCTTTACGGCTAGTAAACCATTCAGCATCAGCCCAAGATTGCATAACGGCTTGTGCATTTGCATTACCCGCTTTGGCTTTTTCAGCAACGTCATGGAACGCATCAAATACAAGAAGCGTTTTTTTCAATGCTTCAGCAGCTAAGCTTGAAAGTGCAGCATCATCAAGTAATTCAACCAAAGGTGCTACGTTATAACCACCAAGCATAGTACCTAATAAGTAAACCGCACGCTCTTTAGAAACCAATGGAGAAGTCGCTTCACCTTTAGCAACAGCAGTCAAGAAAGCAGCTTTTACATATGCAGCTTGGTCAACACCTGCTGGAACACGGTTTTCAAGCAAATCTACTAAAAATGCTTCTTCACCCGCTGGTGGATTTTTTAGTAATTCAACCAAGTCAGCAGTTTGAGCATCGTCAAGTGGCTTCGGTGGGACTCCGAGTGCGGCACGTTCTGCAACGTGTTGGCGGTAAGCTTCTAGCACGGTGTAATTCCTCTTTTTAAAAATTTACCTGTGAATTCCTGCTTATTAAAGCTTCACAGGCAATATGGACTGTCAAATTTTACTAAAAATCAAGCCAAAAGTTAATGCAATGAGCGTATTAATTCGTGATGACCATTATTTTATAAATAAATACTCATCACTTTTCGCTTCATTTAACTACAGATCTACACAGTACGCTTTCATCAGACGTTTATGTAAATTATTTCTCAAATTAAATCGAAAAATCCCTAAAAATACAGGGTCTGTTGACAATTCGTCTATGTTTTCGACTACGGGTGTTTTTTAGATGATACAAGGCATGAAATATGAAATTTAGTCATTCTAAATGAATAGTTCGTAACGATGTAGCAGCAAAAAACACTCTAGTCCCCCCGCTGCGCCTTGCGCTGCAAACAAAGCAGTACTTTGTTCTTGCTCAGGGTTGTGGCTAAAATTATCTCAGTCTGCGTTATGAAACTCAAAAATAATCTCGCTATTCTCTTCGTTTCATACCTTGCCTGCTCAATTTTAGCCTACAACTCAAACCATTTATGAAATGCCAGCAGACCCTTATCTTTGTAAAACATGAACTTCTCTTTAATCCGAAAGAAGTTATGCCTACATGGCTTTTAGACTGTTTTAGCCATAAAAAAAGGCAACATATGTTGCCTTTTTTTTAGAGCAAAGTACATTCCACCTTAGTGGACTGTTGTACTGTCTACATACTTTTGAAATTCTGTACGACAACCTTCAAATTTCATTTGCACTTCATCTTCATGAAACATTGAATGTTCAGTACACGCAAATGAAATTTTTACTTGGTATAACTTCGCTCGTTCGTCAATGACGTCTTGGAAAAAAACTTGATCACCTAAACTCAGCACATAATGACTTCCGCTAATCACAGCGACACCATTGCCATCTTCTAAGAGCAAATCTGCATTATGTAAATAAGCAACTACTTCCATTGTCTCACTCCTATGCTACTTTTTGTTTTCTATTTCTATATTGTATATATGCTTTTCAATTTATATGCTAATCATTTTTTGTGACGAGGCTTGTCGATTACTTAGAGATTCTCGATAACCCAACATAAAAAACACGACATGGTAATCTTTATGCAAAAAACACATATAAATGATTTAAAGGGATGGACACTCAAAAGTGTGAATGTATTGACCATTCACGATTCGCATTTCTAATTTACACAAATTCTATTCTTTCATTGTCTGCTAACCAAGCATATTGCCTATTTTGGTACTTTAAGCCATAAAAAAACCGCTCCTTAGAACGGTTTATAATCTGGCATTTTTTTCGGATCATGCGGTGTATTTAAACACTGTTCAAATGCTTCGTTCTTAAACTTTGCTTGAACTGCATCTTTATCCGCTTTTAGCTCTGCATCTGATAATGCATAGACTTTTTCTAAATACTCAAGTACAAAGCCTTTAGTCGTTGGATCAGTGACTTTATTTGCATACTCAATTGCTTCTTTCTTGGTAATCCCATTTTGACGATCTAGAGTAATAGAGCGTGCAGCATTACCAATACTGGTACAGTAACCTTTCCAAATTTCTTCAGGAGTTGCAGGCTTTTTCTCAGTACAACCCACCATCAATAAAACAGTGCTTATCGCACCTAAAATTACGAACTTCTGCATTAAAAAATCTCCAATTCCACACTATGATACTTAATTTTTTAGTAAATTGGAGAGTTTCTTGCTTTGAAATCTTACATTCCTCGCCAATCTATACGTGCATTGCGCTCCGTGGCATAAATTCTTTTCACGTATTGCCCTAAAGGCAGTTCTAACAAATGTTGGCTAAATTCGGTAAATTCTTGAGAAATATTTTCTGCATATTCCTTTTCCCACGGTGTCGCAGGTAATTCTAATAAAGGCGCAAGAATTGAACATACAGAGATATCTGCTAAACCAAGACGGTCACCCACAAAATAACGGCAACCGTTATCAATCAAAATCTTATTCAAACTGTCGATAGTCAGCTCTAAATTGTATTTAGATTCTTCGACTTTCTCTTTATCTAATTGATAACTTTTTGAAACCATGGTTTTTAGAATAGGCTTTGAAATTTTTTCAAATTGACGTAAATAGCCTTTTTCACCAATCATAATCTCTAGCGGTTCATCGCCTTCTGCTAAAGCATGTGCCAATCCCCAACGACGTACATGAATACCTAACTCATTGGCAATCAAATCAATTTCTAAGGTTTTTTCACGAAGCGTATGATCGGTACGAAGCAGTCGATGTTCAGGATAAACGTCATCTAGATACAATGCGATTTGAGTCGACCCCGCAATAAAACGTTCTCCATCTTTTAAAATAGGCAGCTTGTTTTGCCCTGTTTTAAGTTGTGCAAATGCACGATGGACACCTGGGATTAAATTCTGCGCAACAAAATCCAATTCTTTATGATCAAGCAACCAACGAGCTTTTTCACAGTAATGCGAGAGTGGGAATTGGTACAACGTACGCATGTAATCTCCAAATTATTTTTTTAATTAAAAGCTTAGATAAATCTAAAAGTTAAGATTAATCCTGAGTAATCTCCTGTACTTTAGACATTCATCGTCTGAATTACAATGTACTTTTTACTTCAATCGCTCGTCATATGACCCAATGCTTATTCTATGGTTATATCTGTTTCTTTATTCTTTATTCGTGATAGGAATAACAAAGCTAACTCCGACTAAGAGACAGACCTGATAAAACAAAAATAAATAATAAATTTCAATTATTTAGCTTATATTTAATATTAAAAAACTTTGCGATTTTTATCCTAACAATATTTTTAGATAAGTTAAGCACAATAGTTCGTTTAATTTTTACCACAATATTGCTTAGCGTTTTGGTATCTATTGAAAGGTGCCAATATGTCTAGTTTGAATTCTTCTACCTCAGCCTTTGTGATCCAAAACGATCAACAAGCAATAAATGCAGCTTACCAAGTTGCTGATTTTGCTTTGGTAGAACGAAATATACGTGATCAACAACGAATTTTACCTGTTGATGTCATTCAAGAATTAAGCCTCAAAGGATTAGGCGGAATTCGTATTGCCAAAAAATATGGTGGCGCTCAAGTTTCAAATAAAACCCTTGCGCATGTTTTTCGTATTTTATCCAAGGCAGATGCCAGTGTTGGTCAGATTCCTCAAAATCAATTTGGCTTGTTAAATGCCATTGAGCATATCGCCAATGAACAGCAAAAACAGTTTATTTATACTGAAATTTTAAATGGTAAACGTCTTTCTAATGGTGGCCCAGAACGCAATACTAAAGATACCCGCACTATTGAAACACGTTTAGAACAGATCAATGGTCAATATTTTTTAAATGGTGAGAAGTTTTATTCAACGGGTTCATATTTTGCCGATTGGTTGGCGATACGTGCAATTCATCCAGATGGACATATTGTTTTAACTGTTATTGATGCAAAAGCCGACGGTGTTGAAATTGTTGATGATTGGGATGGCTTTGGACAACGTACAACGGCAAGTGGCACAGTGCGTTTAAAGAATGTTGTGGTTCACCCAGATCTTATTATGGATGAAAAACCACTTGCCGATGCTTCAAAATATCGTGGTGCGTACTCACAACTGATTCAGGTTGCGATTGATGTGGGCATTGCAGAAGCTGCGTTTGCAGATACTTTATCTGCAATCCATAAAGCGCGTCCAATCATTGATGCCAATGTGGATAAAGCCAGTTTTGAAGCGTATACCCTACAAGAAGTCGGTAAGCTCAATATCTTACTCGATGCATCCATTTTATTACTGGATGAAGCCGCAGAATATTTAGATCAATTAGATTCACAAGATATCGTCAGTCCTGAACAAGCCAGTAAAGCCTCCATTATCGTTGCTGAGGCAAAAGTGTATGCCAATGATGCAGCACTACTTATTTCTGAAAAGCTACTTGAATTGGGCGGTAGTCGTTCAAGTCTAGCAACACATAATCTCGATCAACACTGGCGCAATGCTCGTGTACATACCTTACATGACCCTGTGCGTTGGAAACTTCATGCCATTGGAAACTATTACTTAAATGGTACGCAAAATCAGCGCCATGCGTGGATTTAAAGTTAAACGACTTTGTTACTCATCAGGGAAATATTATGACAACTTATCAAGATATCAATAAAACATTGGATGTACACAATCATCCCTTTGCACAAGCACATATTATTCAAAATGATCAAGAAGCTTTAGAAATCGCGCAACAGTTGAGTCAGCAATTTAAAGAGAATGCGGTACTCCGTGATGCTGAAAGAATTTTACCTTTTGATGAGGTTGAAGCTTTTAGTCAATCAGGGTTATGGGCGATCACTGTACCACGGCAATATGGTGGTGCAGAGGTCTCTAGTCATACTGTTGCTAAAATAATTGCATTATTCAGTGGCGTAGATGGCTCTATTGGTCAAATCCCACAAAACCATTTTTATGCACTAGAAGTATTACGTAATACAGGCACAGAACAGCAAAAGAAAAAACTTTATAGCGAAGTACTTCAAGGCGCACGTTTTGGCAATGCCCTCGCTGAATTTAAGACCAAGACTGCTGCACAAAAGCATACCCAAATTAATCAAACTGAACATGGTTATGTGGTCAATGGGGAAAAGTTCTATTGCACGGGCAGTCTATTTGCCCATCGTATTCCGACATTAGTCCGTGATGCTGAAGAACGTGAATATTTGGCTTTTATTTCTGCAGATGCACAAGGCTTACAACGTATCAATGATTGGTCAGGCTTTGGACAAAAAACCACAGGTAGTGGTACCGTAAAATTCAATCAAGTTTTTGTTGAATCTGAATATGTCATTCGTTTTGACACTGCATTTTCTGAACCCACCCTTGTTGGGCCATTTGCACAAATTATGCATGCTGCGATTGAAACAGGCATTGCGCGTGCAGCATTTGAAGAAACAATAGAACGGGTTAAACAAGCACGCGCATGGATTGATGCCAATGTAGAACGTGCAGACCAAGATCCACTGACCATTTATGAATTAGGTCGTGTTGCTGCTGATGTAAGAGCAAGTGAGGTTTTATTAAAACAAGCTGCTCAATCTATTGATGCAGCAAAACCACAACCTACAGTTGAAAATATTGCCAAAGCCTCACTAGATGTAGCTAAAGTCCGTGCACACAGTACAGAAACAGCATTAAAAGCGTCTTCAAAATTGATCGAGTTGGCTGGAAGTCGCGGTAGTCAACGTGCCGATGGCTTAGATCGACATTGGCGCAATGTACGGGTACATACACTGCATGATGCATCACGCTGGAAATATTATTTTATTGGAAACTATGTATTAAACAACATCCTTCCACCACGCAGAGGGACATTGTAATGACAAATACATCTCAACATACAGCACCTAAAAAACAAATTTTACTCAATGCTTTTGACATGAACAGTGTCGGCCATATCAATCACGGCTTATGGACCCATCCGCGTGATGAATCTCATCGTTTTAATGAGCTCAATTACTGGACTGATCTCGCTAAGACCTTGGAGCAAGGTTTATTTGATGGGTTGTTTATCGCAGACATTACCGGTGTTTATGATGTCTACCAGAATGGTATAGATTTAACCTTAAAAGAGTCCATCCAACTGCCGAGTCATGACCCATCTACCCTGATTTCCGCAATGGCAGCTGTAACCCAAAATCTAGGTTTTGGCGTGACCGTAAACTTAAGTTACGAAACTCCGTACCAATTCGCACGGCGCTTCGCGAGTTTAGATCATCTGACACAAGGTCGGATTGGCTGGAATATTGTGACGGGGTATTTGGACAGTGCTGAACGCTTAATTGGGCAAAAAGGTCTAAAAGATCATGACTTACGTTATGAACAAGCTGAAGAATTTTTAGAGCTTTGCTATAAGTTTTGGGAAGGTTCTTGGGAAAATGATGCCGTACAAAAAGATAAGCAAAAGCGTATTTTTACTGACCCGAAAAAAGTTCATCAAATTAACCATCAAGGGCGCTTTTATCAAAGCCAAGGGGTTTTCCAAGTCTCACCTTCACCACAGCGTACCCCTGTGCTCTTTCAAGCAGGTGCTTCACCACGCGGTTTAACATTCTCCACACGTCATGCGGAATGTGTCTTTATTGGGGGTGATCAACCTGCAAAAATCAAACAACAAGTGGACAAGATTCGAGAATTGACTGTGCAGCAAGGCCGTAATCCCGAAGATATTAAAATCTTTGTGGGAATCACAGTGGTTACAGCAGAAACAGATGAATTAGCTCAAGAGAAATTAGCTGAATATGCCCGCTATGCAAGTCCAAAAGCAGGTTTAGCACATTTCTCAAGTTCAGTCGGTATAGACCTATCCAATTATGCTGATGATGAGGCAATCCCATATCAACAAACCAACAGTATTGCTTCAGTCAATAATAAATTTAAGGAAAACCAAATCACGCCTAACGATCTTAAAGCACAGCATCAACTCGGTGGTCGTTATCCACTGATTGTTGGAAGTGGTGAAACAATTGCTGAAAAATTAATTCAGTTGATTGATGAAACAGGTATTGATGGCTTTAACTTAACTCGTACTGTTGCGCCTGAATCACATCATGACTTTATTCGTTTTGTTATTCCTAAACTTCAACAACGTGGCAGATTTAAAACCAAATATGAAAATGGTTCTTTACGCAACAAAATCTTTAACCAGGGTGATCATTTAACCCAACAACATCCTGCTGCTGATTTTCGATGTCAAAACTCAAATCATAACAACAGCATCGAAACGGCAGATCGGCAAAAGCAAACTGCCTAAATAACCTAATCAGCAAACATGATGAATTGAATAATTTCACTTTAAGGGGTGTCACATGACTCAAATAAACTCACCTACAAATGGTAATCCATCCAAAAAATCAGGCTCCAAGAATAAATTTATTCTGCTTGGTGTGATCATTATTGCCGTGATTGCAGGACTTTTTTATTGGAACCAACATAAAAAAGCCGGTTCAGAAGAAATCACCATTGGTATTAGCCCACCCTTTGCCAAGCCTTTACAAGTTGCAGCAGAGGAAGCCAAGAAACAAGGGATTCATATTAAACTGGTGGAGTTTTCAGATTGGAACACACCGAATATCACACTAAATCATGGTGATATTGATGCAAACTATTTCCAACACCAACCATTTTTAACCAATGCATTAAAAGAAACTGATTTTAAACTGAAACCGATTGCCACAGGTGTGGCAACTCATGTGGGCTTATATTCTAAAAAATATGATTCTTTAGCGGCTGTCCCTGAAAATGCACGTGTGGTGATTCCAAATGACCCAGTCAACCAAGGTCGCGCACTGTTACTTTTGCAACAGGCAAAACTCATCACCTTAAAAGATCCGAATAACCATTTATCGAACTTACAAGACATTATCTCAAATCCTAAAAACTTTAAATTTATTGAAGTTGAAGGACCTCAAACTGCACGTGCTGTAGATGATGCTGATTTAGTATTTAGCTACCCGCTTTATTTACGTCTTGCAAAAACCATTGATCCAAACAAAGCATTATTACTCGATGATAATACCAATACCCGTTATGCGATCTTGTTTGTCGTAAAAGATGACTATGAGCAAAAGCACCCAGAAAAAGCCAAACAGTTAAAAGAGTTTGTAAAAATTTACCAGACTTCGGACAAGGTCAAACAGGCTTTGAATGATGATATTGGTGAAAATTTATGGTTCCCTGGTTGGAAATAAGGAATAACTCATGTCCCAAGTTTCCAAACTCAAAAACAAGAACCTGCTGATTGGTCTTGCTGTTGTCATCGTATTATTGGGGCTGTTTACCTATCGTTATGTACAAAATCAACAAAAGGATAATGTACTCACGATTGGCATTAGTCCACCTTATGCAGAATTACTACAAACAGTTGCCAAAGAGGTAGAGAAAGATGGTATCCATGTCAAACTGGTCGAATTTTCAGATTGGCAAGCGCCCAATGTTGCGGTGCAAAACCGTGACATTGACGCCAACTTTTTCCAACAAAGTGTATTTTTAAAAAATGCCATTAAACAAACCAATTACGATTTGCATGCTTTTGGTACAGGTAGCGGCAGCCATGTCGGTTTATATTCAAAACAATATAAATCTTTAGCAGCTTTACCTCAAAATGCTCGTGTTGTCATCCCCAGTGACCCCGTTAACTCTGCGCGTGCTTTGATCTTGCTACACCGCGCTGGGTTAATTCAAATCAAAGACATCAACAATGAACTTTCAAAACTTCAAGATATTGTTGCAAACCCAAAACACTTGAAGTTTTTGGAAGTTGAAGGTCCACAAACAGCTTTAGCTTATGATGATGCAGATCTGATTTTTGGTTTTCCGCATTACTTAAATATGGCAAAAAAAGCCGATCCGCATAGTGCGCTGTTTTTAGATCCCGTTGATAAAAAGTACGCCATTCTTTTTGTGACACGTACCGATTATCAAGACAAAAATCAAAAGTTAGAGAAATTTATTCAAGCTTTCCAAAACTCACAGCAAGTTCGAGATATTTTAGATAAAGATTTCGGCAAAGATATGTGGTTTGCAGGCTGGAAATAAGGAGAATAGAAATGGTGAGTTTCGGTTCGCATGTTGATTTTTCAGTCCCTCATATCAAAATTCGTGATCTGAATAAATACTATGATGGGCAAGATCAACAGATCCATGCATTAAAAAATATCAACTTAGATATTCCTCAAGGCAAGATTTTCGGCATCATCGGTAAAAGTGGTGCAGGTAAATCTTCCTTAATCCGAACCTTAAATGGTTTAGAAGGTATTTCTGAAGGCAGTATTCATATTCATCAACAGAATTTGGCTGAACTCAGTCATGCTGAATTGATTCAAACACGGCAAAGAATCGGGATGATTTTTCAGCATTTTAATTTAATGTCTGCCAAAACCGTTTGGGACAATGTGGCATTGCCTTTAAAAATTGCCCATGTCGATAAAGCTGAAATTGAAACACGTGTCAACGATGTTTTAGATCTGGTCGGATTGGGAAATAAAGCACATAACTACCCTTCACAGCTGTCTGGTGGTCAAAAGCAACGTGTTGGTATTGCTCGTGCGCTGGTGCATCATCCAGAAATATTATTGTGTGATGAAGCAACGTCTGCACTTGATCCTGAAAGTACCTCAGTGGTTTTATCCTTGTTGAAAAAAATCAATCGAGAATTGGGGATTACCATTGTTTTAATTACCCATGAAATGCAAGTAATTCGTGAAATTTGCGATCAAGTGGTGGTGATTGAACATGGTGAAATTGTTGAGTCAGGACAAGTCTGGTCCGTGTTTTCACAGCCTCAGCAGAAAATCACACAAGAATTGTTAAACCTAGAACAGCTCGATTTGCCCTTTCCAGTGCATACAGAGCTGCAACAAGATTCCACCCATAGCATTTTAAAACTACGTTATGAAACCGATCCGAAAAACTCACCTGATTTAGTGGAACTTTTTAAAGTTTTTGAAAAATCGGTACATTTATATCAAAGTCACATCGACAATATCCAAAACCATTTGATTGGAACACTGATTGTCGGTACTGAACAAACCCATTTAGACCTGCATAATTTACAAGAAAGGTTAAAACATCAAATTGCGCAAATAGAGGTACTTGGCTATGCAAGAGCAACTCATTGATTTATTGCTGACCGGAACCATAGATACCTTACTGATGGTTGGTGTATCTGCCATTGTTGCCTTTTTGATCGGTTTACCTTTAGCCGTGATTTTGGTCAATACATCTGAGCAAGGGATTTATCCATCTAAAAAGATTAACCATGCATTAGGCACGGTGATTAATATTACCCGATCTGTTCCCTTTTTGATTTTAATGGTGGCACTGATTCCTTTAACCCGTTGGATTGTCGGAACCAGTTACGGAGTCTGGGCAGCTGTTGTTCCATTAACGTTAGCCGCGACACCTTTTTTTGCCCGTATTGCAGAAGTTAGCTTGCGTGAAGTTGATCAAGGTCTAATCGAAGCTGCACAAGCGATGGGCTGTAACCGTAAGCAAATTGTTTGGCATGTGCTTTTACCTGAAGCCCTTCCCGGTATTGTGGCAGGTTTTACAGTCACAATTGTCACCATGATTAACTCCTCTGCAATTGCGGGTGCAATTGGTGCTGGTGGCTTAGGTGATATTGCCTACCGTTATGGTTATCAACGCTTTGATATGCAAATGATGTTTGCTGTGATTGTAGTCTTGGTGGCTTTGGTCATGATCGTTCAGGCATTTGGTGACAGTTTGGCAAGCCAGTTGGATAAGCGGAAGATTTGAACGGATTGATCCTTTTTTAAAATACGAACCCTATGACGTTATTTAAAAGGAAGATTTAGTTCCTTTTAAATAACGATTATTCTAAAATTATAACATTTGCATTAATCGCAATTACATTTTTTAAATGCTGAAGCCGGTTGAGGTTCAGTCGCTATACCAGACAATATCAACTCTTGTTCAAATTGTTCAGCAAGAAGTGAAGGCTCATATAAACCAACATAGCAACTACTGGACTTGGCTGGTTTAATATACATTTTGTCAGTATGCACTTCGACAGTCACATCTTTACCACCATCTTCTGACATTAACGTACAAAAGAAATTAGCCTTGCAAGTATATGTTTTATTTTCGAGTTTAAATTGGATCCACCAATAATCTACACCGACTCTTAGAAAACCTGTCCAATATTCTGCGACACAAATCAAATAAGGTTTTTCTTTCTCTAAAATGTCCTTATCGCCATAATTATATACATCTGAATCATAACGATGTAAAAACTTGATTTCTGATATAGTCTTATTTGTCTTATTGACAAGGTTTACATTTGAATAATGTTTAGTCATTTTAAGTACTGCTATTCAATAAGGAAGTTAAAAAATAACCAATAAACATTGATCAACATATCCCTGAAATCAGGTAAATATTGTATAGATATAAGCATACTAGGGTTGGGAATATCCTAGTCAATAGAATTTATATGCCTTCACAATTTCTCTAACTGCACTATTATTTTTGCTCAATAAAACTCTATTTACACTCAAATATTTAGCACAGGATATAATATAGTCATGATCTGTTTAAAAACTTATAGGTCGCAGACCTGACTTTGTCATGGCTTTCATGTAAAATCATCCGCAATTTTTATATAACACTTTGTGAGTTATTTCATGGGTTTTAATTGCGGTATTGTCGGCTTGCCGAACGTTGGTAAATCTACACTTTTCAATGCATTGACTAAAGCTGCTATTGCTGCGGAAAACTTCCCATTCTGTACCATTGAACCAAATACAGGCATCGTACCTGTACCTGATCCACGTTTAGACAAATTAACAGCCATTGTTAAACCACAACGTGTTATTCCAACTACGATGGAATTTGTCGATATTGCAGGTTTAGTTGCAGGTGCATCTAAAGGCGAAGGTTTGGGTAACCAATTCCTTGCAAATATCCGTGAAACTGATGCAATTGCACACGTTGTACGCTGTTTTGAAGATGAAAACGTAATTCATGTAAATGGTAAAATTGATCCATTAGATGATATTGCAACGATTAATACTGAACTTGCACTTGCTGACTTAGAAACCGTAACGAAAGCAGTTACACGTTTGGCAAAATCAGCTAAAAGCGGTGATAAAGAAGCGCTTGCAACAAAATCTGTTTTAGAAAAAATTCTACCTTTACTTGATGAAGGCAAGCCTGCTCGTGCAGCTGATTTAGATGATGATGAACGTAAACTTGTGCGTGGTTTTGGTTTAATGACATTAAAACCAACCATGTATATTGCAAACGTTGCAGAAGATGGTTTTGAAAACAACCCACACCTTGAAGCTGTGAAAAAGTTAGCTGCTGAGGAAAATGCAATCGTTGTTCCGCTTTGCAACCAAATCGAAGCTGAAATTTCATTGTTGGATGATGAAGATCGTGCTGAATTCCTTGAAGCATTAGGTATGGAAGAACCAGGTCTAAATGTGGTGATTCGTGCAGGTTATAGCTTACTTGGCTTACAAACTTACTTTACAGCAGGTGTTCAAGAAGTACGTGCTTGGACTGTAAAAGTGGGTGCAACTGCACCTCAAGCTGCGGGTGTAATCCACACTGACTTTGAGAAAGGCTTTATTCGTGCAGAATGTATCGCTTATGATGATTTCATCCAATACAACGGTGAAAACGGCGCTAAAGAAGCAGGAAAATGGCGTTTAGAAGGTAAAACTTACATCGTTCAAGATGGTGATGTCTTGCACTTCCGTTTTAACGTATAAGCAGATCTCATTCTTTGATGAGACAGGTTGAAGACTTCTTCAACCTGTTTTTTTTCATCATAGAATCTTTCGCTGGTTTTAGTTTGGTTTATAAATGTCTGACGAATACTTAAAACTTGTTTTTTAAATCTAGATTCAACGATCTGTTGATTGATTTGCGGATCACTTTGACCATTCCCCTTATCGATCTAATTTTAACTCTGCTTTTTAATGAAACACGTATTCAGGTTTTTATAAAAAAATATCAACATTTAAAATTATAATATTCCAGTAAATATACGCGATATTTATTTACATCTTAAAACGCGCCAAGCGTCTATCGCTAAGCCCCTGCCTCAATTGATCATCTCTATTTTGAAATCAGCTACACAATAATAAAGTTAAGTTGGTTGCACTTTTGATGCTCATATATAATAATGATAATTATTAGCATTATCACTATACTTAACATAACAGGATTGATTCATGGCTTACTCGCTTCCACAACTGCCTTATGCATACGATGCACTTGAACCTAATATTGATACAAAAACAATGGAAATCCACCATACCAAGCACCATCAAACCTATATCAATAATATCAATGCTACAGTTGAAGGTACGCCATGGGAAAAGTTGTCGATTGAAGAACTGGTTTCAAAAGTGAATGAAGTTCCTGCTGATCTTAAAAATAGCGTGATTAATAATGGTGGTGGACATGCTAACCACTCTTTATTCTGGACAGTAATGAGTCCTCAAGGTGGTGGAGAGCCAATTAAACAAATCGCTGAAGCAATTGACAGAGATATTGGCGGTTTTGAAAACTTCAAAGAAGCTTTTACCAAAGCAGCACTGACACGATTTGGCAGTGGCTGGGCATGGTTGAGCGTTACCCCTGAAAAGAAAGTCATCGTAGAAAGCAGTGCCAATCAAGATTCACCACTGATGAATGGAAATATCCCGATTCTGGCTTTAGATGTCTGGGAACATGCTTATTATTTAAAATACCAAAATCGTCGTCCCGAATATATTGCGGCATTTTATAATGTTGTGAATTGGGAAGAAGTGAATCGCCGTTATTTAGAAGCAATCCAATGAAATACTATACAGACCATATGACGATGCCAATCTTCAATTCTTCACTGATTAAAAAAATAAAATTTTATATTGGTTGCGCCATTTTTTTCTTTGGTTTAGTGATTTTTATCAAAGAATTCTTATTCTAAGACAAACAAAAATATAGAAGTCGATACCCTTTAAGTCAGTTTAAATTACTGACTTAAAGGGTTTTATCATGAACTAGATTCTTTATCTTTCTAATTATTTCGCGTGTAAAGCGTCTAATGATTTTTCATCCATGGCAGTTCGTTGCTTTCTCGCTTCTGTTAGCATTTTTTCTTGTAGATCTTTACGAAAACCCAGCAAGAATACAAATTCAGCTAAAACAAATAATGGACCAATTGCTAAACCGACTAAATCGTCAACAAATGCGGGTTTTTTCTTTTCATAAAAATGCCCTACAAATTGGAATACCCATCCTACAACAAAAGTACCAATACTAATACTTAACCAAGTTCCCATGCCCAATTGCGCAATTTTATAGGCAAATGGATAGGTTACTGCATAAATAACCAACATTAAAAAGCCCAATGATTTATCCAGACTCAAATAATAAATCACACTTAAAACCAATAGAATCAATGCCAAAGTGATTTCAAAACTTGAAAGCATCACCCCTGCTCTAGCCGTTAAACACATGATTGAAAATACGATCATCGGAATACCAATAAAATGCGTAAATACATTTTTATGGTCTAAATGATAAGCTGCGTATTGGCTAAGAAGTTGCTCTAATCTATTCATTTTCAGCGTCCTTGTTAATCTCTTCATTTCACTATATAAAAGCGCTAAGATAAAAGTTGTCGTCTACCTGACAACTTGAATTGATTTTTCATTTAAATTTTCAAAGAAGTAGATAACAACAGCTTTCACAATAAACTTATTGATACATTATGGCCTGTGATTGTGTCATATTTCCGCTAAATTATTGCTCTTGAAGGAGGATTGTAAATGGTTCTACTCAGCGCTTATCGTTACTGATTTTATCTAAGGTAATTTCTACCCTACTAACTGCTGTTAGATATATTTTAAAATCAAAGCAAAGATTAACCATGATATATAAAAGGACATATTGTGCTGAATTCAACGGATCTTGAATTATTATCAAAGAATTTATGGTATTCACAACTGCCTACTCCTTTTCAACAATTGATTCAACAACGAGCCCATTATCAAAAATTTGAGCGTGATCAAGCGATTTTCAGATCAGGCGATCTATTTAATGGCATCTATGCCGTCTTAGATGGTCGGGTACGCTTAGGCTATATTGATATTGAAGGAAATGAATCCGTTGCTGCTATTGCAGAACCAATTATGTGGTTTGGAGAAATTTCTTTGGTGGATCAGCAACCACGTTCTCATGATGCAATTGCTGTTGGAAAATGTTTAATTTTACATCTCCCCAGCCAAGCGATTCAGAAAATTTTAAATGACTATCCGCAATATTGGTTCCATATCGCCCAATTGACCAGTCAAAAACTTCGCTATGCTTTTTTAGAACTCATTTCAATTCAAACCCAACATATACGACAACGATTAGCTCAGCGTTTGATGTTTATCTTAAACGGCTATGGCAATCATATCCGTATTGAAAATAACATCATTCATTTATCACAAGAACAATTGGCATTGCTGCTCAAATGCTCACGTCAGACCATTAACCAAGAATTACATTTACTCGAACAACAAGGCGTTTTAAAAATTGCCTTTAAAAAAATAGAAATTTTAGATATCAAGCAATTACATTCTATTGCTCACTCACTAGGCCAACTCTAATTTAACACATCACTTTTCTACTTTTAGATAAATATTAAATTCACCTTAAACGGCTGGAATATATAATCATTTCATAAATAAAATATACAAATAATCTATTCTACTTTGTGAAAAATACAATTATATTTTAGCGAGGCGCTAATGCCATCTCAATAAAAGTTGAAATAAATGAAAAAAATCACAACATTGCTCACAGCGGGATTATTCACTTTACTTAGCGCTTCTGCTTTTGCTTGTCCTAAAGGTACAACATTGGTTGGTGGTACAGGCCCAAACCATAAAGGTGGCAAATGCGTCGCTGCAAATCCTGCAGCTCAAGCGACTCAAAAAGCGACCACTGCAAGCACAAAAGCCAAAGCAGATGTGACTCAAGCCAAAGACAAAAGCATAGCTGCAACCAAAGCTGTTGAAGCGAAACCGAAAGAAGCAGCGACAAAGCTAAAAACAGAGACTGCCGCAAGCAAAGCAAAAGCGGAAGCAACAACCAAAGCTGTAAAAAATGACGCCGCTACAAAGTCAACTGCTGCTAAAGACAAGGCCGTGAAAACAGCATCGACCAATCCGTTAAAACCTTAAGCAACGAAAAGCTTACTTAACGAACGTTCATATGAATTAAAAAAATGGCGCATATTTGCGCCATTTTTTCTAAGACCATTTAAAAAATATTATTATTTGCTTTGGTATTGCCTAAACTTGGATTTTCAATTGCATCTTTACATTGTGCTTTATCACGTTCATATTGCGATTGATTTTTTTGCATCTCACCATCTTTTTCCAATGTCGATCTTGCCCAAGTATCTAAACTGGTCATGGCTTTACGACACAAAGCGTATTTACCTTCTGTCACTGAATCGGTCATTTTGACGTTGATACGCCAGTCTGTACTTAACTTTCTTAAAGGTTTACGTACATTATCTTCAATCAAATTTAATTGCTTACGGTAGACAAAGGGTTCAACCTGATTAATCAATTTCCATGCTTCGTTGGCATAGGTTGTCGCATCATTGGTTAGTTTTGGCGCAGCTTTAATTTCAACTTTTTCTTTAGGTTCAGAAGATGAATTACCACATGCTTGTAAACCTAAAACACCTAACATCAAGGTCATACTCAATAATAATTTCGACTGATTTGCGAACATAAAGTTACGCCTAAATAAACATTTCGCTACTATGCTAGTAAATTCGGGTAGAATACACAATCTTGATTTTACCTTTTGTTTTACTCTCGTTTTAGGTGTCCTGTGTCAGAGCACAATCCCTCAGTCCAAACTGCTGGCTTTTGGCAAGGCGCTAAAGACAGTCAAGCCATCATCTTTACTTATCTACCTGTATCTTTTGCCTTTGGTGTATCAGCGACCCAATTTGGTTTTAGTGCATGGGAAGCCTTATTTCTATCTTGCTCTATGTACGCTGGGGCTAGCCAATTTCTTGTGGTTGCATTATTGGGCAGTGGTACATCTATTTGGATGACAGCACTTACAGTCATTGCACTGGATATTCGCCACGTACTTTACGGGCCAGCCTTACAAAACCTGATTCAGGACCGTTTAAACCTAAAAAAGACTGCAGTATGGGCATGGGGTTTAACCGACGAAGTTTTTGCGGCTGGAATGATTAAACTTTCCCAACGTCGTCAAGAATGGTCAGAGTCTTGGATGCTAGGACTCAGCTTGTTTAGCTGGATGTCATGGGCCTTAGGTTCATTTTTAGGCGGTTTATTTGCAGATCAAGTCAGCGACTTACCGCAATTTTTACAAGCCGCTTTAGACTTCTTGTTACCTGCATTGTTCTTAAGCTTCTTACTGGCAGCCTTTGAGAAAAAACATACTTTTGTGGTTGCCGTATCTTTAGTGGTTTCCGCATTGGCCTGTTATTTTATCAACATGTCTGCAGCAATTTTTATTGGGATTGCCTCTGGAATTTTAGCGGGATTATTTAAACATTATGTTTTAAAGCAAACTGATGAAGTGAGTATTTAAAGTGGATTTACAGATTATTTTGGTGGGGATATTGGTCGGTATTGCAAACTTTGCTTCACGCTTTGGTCCATTCTATCTGCTGCAAAAAAGCCAACAACACACACAATCTCGTGGCGCAACATGGTTAAAAATTGCATTAGGCAGTATCGGCATTGCAGCAATCAGTTCAATGTTAATTGTTGCCACTCTTCCGCCATTGATCGAAACCCCAAATAAAAGTTTTGCGATGTTGGTGGGCTTTATTGTACTCACAGGATTGTATTTTAAATTTAAAAGAATTGTCTTGGCGACTCTCACAGCAGCATTAGCCTATGGTTTGGTCTATACCTATTTGTAGTTTTGTTGATTGTAGTTCATTTTAATGCATCAGCAAATCAGCGTTTAAAATTAAAGTCTCTAGGATTTAAAATGCTTCCATCTAATCAATTTACAATAAAAAACCATGTGAATTAATTGGTTGTGTATGATTTCTTTCCAATATAATATTTAAAATACGCAACTTGATATGTTTATCGCACACTTACCTTCTGGCTATATACTTGCTAAACTTTTACTCCAGAAATTTAAACAGACAAAAATCACCAATAAAGCTTTTTTTACGCTGATTATGCTTGGTGCAGTTTTTCCTGATATTGATTTATTCTATTTCTATTTATTCGATCATAGATCGGTACACCACCATAAGTATTTTTTACATTGGTTTTCATTTTGGATTCCAATCTTTCTAATTGCTTTATTTTATTTCATCCATTCAAAATATACGGCTAAACCTGCCCTAATGATCAGTCTTTTTTCGGGTGCTGCCCTGCTACATATCGGGTTGGATACTTTTGTAGGTAATGTTTGGCTTTTTGCACCGTTTATTGATCAACCCTATGTGTTTTTTGAAGTAAGCTCACGTTATCAGCCGTGGTGGTTAAACTTTATTCTGCATTGGTCGTTTTTTATAGAACTACTGATCTGCCTTATTGCATTGATTATGTTGGTTGGTAAAAAGAATTGATCAAAAAATTATTGATCAACTTTCTTGCGAAAATTCAAAGCTACTTCATTTGCAGTGACAAACAATCTAGAAGCTAAAGACTTTATAAAAAAATCTGTTAGACAATATCATTATTTTATGTCAATCAGCCCTTAACACACGCCTGAGTTCTGCTATGCTAACAGTCCATAAGACAAGCATGGAAGAATAGCATGAGCGTTACTATTGGTACTCCACTTCAATCATCTGCCTTTAAAGTTTTACTGTTAGGTTCAGGAGAGCTTGGTAAAGAAGTGGTGATTTCATTACAACGACTTGGTGTTGAAGTTCACGCGGCAGATCGCTACGAAAATGCACCTGCCATGCAAGTTGCTCATTTCTCTTATAGCTTAAACATGGCGGACGCAACAGAATTAAAAGCTTTAATTGAAAAAGTAAAACCTAATCTTATTGTCCCAGAAATTGAAGCGATTGCTACTCAAGTATTAGTCGAAATCGAACAACAAAATATTGCAACAGTGATCCCTTCAGCAAAGGCAGTGAATTTAACGATGAACCGTGAAGGGATTCGTCGATTAGCGGCGGAAGAACTTGGTCTACCCACTTCCGCTTATCGTTTTGCCAATACCTTAGAAAGCTTCCGTTCTGCATGTGATGACATTGGTTATCCGAACTTTGTTAAACCTGTAATGTCTTCCTCTGGTAAGGGGCAATCTCGTGTCAAAGAATATGCTGAAGTAGATGCGGCTTGGGAATATGCTCAAACTGGTGGTCGGGTAAATCAAGGTACAGTCATCGTTGAGTCACAAATTGACTTTGATTTTGAAATCACCTTACTCACTGTACGTTCGAAAAATCCAGAAACAGGTGGAATTGAAACCGCTTATTGTGATCCGATTGGACACCGTCAAGACTCAGGCGACTATGTAGAAAGTTGGCAGCCCCAAGCAATGACAGAAGCAGCTTTAAATGAAGCCAAACGCATTGCCAATAAAGTCACTGTAGCACTTGGTGGATGTGGGATTTTTGGGGTAGAACTGTTTGTAAAAGGTGATAAAGTATGGTTTAGTGAAGTATCACCGCGTCCACACGATACAGGCTTAGTCACACTTGCATCACAATTCCAAAGCGAATTTGAATTACATGCACGTGCGATTTTGGGTTTACCTGTCAATACTGAACGACATAGTATTGCTGCAAGTGCTGTAATCTATGCAGGTATGGATGCAAAGAATCTTTCATACTCTGGCTTAAATCTTGCTTTGCAAAATCCTGCGACAGACTTACGCCTGTTCGGTAAACCTGAAGGATTTAAACGTCGCCGTATGGGCGTGGCAACAGCACGTGCTGAAACAACAGACCAAGCACGTGAACTTGCACAAGAAACGGCTTCAAAAGTCACAGTTCATTTAAACAACTAGCCAATATATTTGCGGACAAGACATCCATGATCAACACCTCTCCTCTGTTGGAATATGTAACTGATATACATGACATTAAAGCGATTAATCAATGGCGTAGCGATGTCGAACAACAGTTAAATGAGGCTTATGATCATGGTACAACAATACGCGAAATTGTCCGTACCCGCTCAAATGTGGTAGATGAAGCCCTTATGTTTCTATGGAAACATTCCGGGCTGGATCAAACAGATCTCGGTTTATTTGCTGTTGGCGGCTATGGACGGCGCGAAATGTTGCCCTATTCCGATGTCGACATCATGATTCTTTCAGAAGAAGATCTTTCTCCTGAACAAGAACAAACGGTGACGCAATTTATTTCTACACTTTGGGATGTGGGGAATTTTAAACCCGGTATCAGTGTACGTACTATCCGAAGTTGTTTTGAACAAGCCACCAATGATCTCACTGTTGCAACCTCACTGATTGAAGCACGATTGATTATTGGTAATCAACATCTGGCAAGATGGCCTCGTCGTGTCGTTTCACAAACTTGGACAGATAAGACTTTCTTTGATGCCAAGATGGATGAACAAGCGCAACGTTATGCGCAACATAACAATACTGAAAGTAATTTAGAACCCGACATTAAAAATGCACCCGGCGGTATTCGGGACATTAACCAAATTGGCTGGATTGCCAAACGGCATTTTCGAGTCAATCGTATTTACGACTTGGTTCATTTGGGTTTTATTTCTGAATTTGAATTGGGCGTTCTAGAGGAAGCTGAAAACTTTCTTTGGGAAATCCGACATCATTTACATCGTTTAACTAAACGTGATGAAAATCGTCTATTGTTTGATTATCAACGTGATATTGCTGCTAAATTTGGCTATACGCGAGAAGATGATCATCATCCAAATTATCCAATTGAACAGTTCATGAAGCGTTATTATCGTACCGCGCAGCAGGTTTCGACCTTAAATGAAATGTTATTGGCTTATTTCAATGAGTCGGTGATTACTCCACGTTTACCCGACTATGAACGTAAAATCGAAAATATTAACGAACATTTTAAACTGGTTGATGGCAAGCTCGCAGTTCAACAACATAAAATTTTTTCCGAAAATCCAAGTGCGATTTTAGAAATTTTCTATATCTTAGCGAATCGCCCTGAAATTGAGGGTATTCGTGCACGTACACTGCGTCTTTTGACCTTAGCTGCAAAAAGAATTGATCAAGCATTTCGTGATAATCCAACCCATCAAGCACTATTCATGGCGATCATTCGCTCTCCATATCGTTTATACGAAACCATGGTGGCAATGAAGCGTTATGGTGTATTAGGAAATTATATTCCTGCTTTTGGGCAAATCATGGGACTGATGCAATATGACTTGTTCCATATTTATACCGTCGATGCACATACCTTACTGTTAATTCGTAATTTAAATCGTTTTAAAGAACCCGGCTTTGCCAAAGACTATCCTGTTGTCAGTTCTGTATTTCAACGCTTAGTCCGCCGTGACATCGTATTCCTTGCTGCATTATTCCATGATATTGCCAAAGGCCGTGGTGGAGATCACAGTGAACTTGGCGCTGAAGATGCAATTGAATTCTGTCTTGCGCATGGGTTTACTGAGCGCGAATGTAATCTGGTTGCTTGGCTCATCCAAAACCATTTACTGATGTCGATGACCGCACAGAAAAAAGATATTTCTGATCCAGATGTGGTGAAAGAGTTTGCTGAAAAGCTTGGTGATATGGAGCATTTAGATTATCTCTATACACTGACAGTTGCCGATATCAATGCCACCAATCCAAAACTTTGGAATACATGGCGCTCTTCTTTGATGCGTCAACTCTATACCCATGCGCGTGATGTAATTCGTTCTGGTTTGGGTCGACCTGTTGATTATCAAATGCTGATTGAAGATACCAAATTCTCTGCAAGCGAAGTCTTGGTGGATGAGTTTCCACTTGATCAAGTTGAAAAGGTTTGGCAAGAGCTTGGGGACGAATACTTCCTTAAAGAATCCGCAGATGAAATTGCATGGCATACTCGCGCCATTTTGCAACACGGCGACAACCCTGCACCATTGGTGCTCATGCGTGCGCACCGTAAAGCCGCACAAGATGCTGTACAGATCTTTATTTATACTCAAGACCAACCCAATCTGTTTGCTACCACAGTGGCAATTTTGGATCGTATGAATTTAGATGTCCAAGATGCACGGATTATCACTGCAACCAAAGCCTTTAGTTTAGATACTTATGTGGTCTTGGATCGTTTCGGTACCTTATTAACCGATCCTGAACGTGAAGAAACAGTCAAACAGGCGTTAATTAAAGCCTTAAGCGAATCAGATAAATATCCGGGTTTGATGCAACGTCGTATTCCACGTCAACTTCGCCACTTCGATATTGAAAATACCGTGGATGTAACACTGAACGAAGCTTTGCAGCAAAATATGGTAGAAATCTCTACTCTCGACCAACCGGGCTTACTCGCACGCGTTGGTGGTTTATTTATGATGCAAGGTTTAGACATACATTCTGCTAGAATCGCCACGCTGGGTGAAAAAGCAGAAGATATTTTCTTTGTCACCAAAAAAGATGGCACCCCCCTCACTGAAGCTGAGGCTGAAGTCTTTACCGCAAAATTAAAAGCGGCATTAGACGAAGCATCAAATCAAATCTGTGGGCAACATTAATCTTACTTTCTATCGTGGTAATTGTTTCATGAACTCTAGTTTGTCTTTATTACATCCTTATCCATTTGAAAAGTTAAGCCAGCTTTTTCAGGATGTAAAACCTGCAGATTTACCTTTGATCCCACTTTCAATTGGAGAACCAAAGCATCCTGCTCCTGAGTTTGTGAAGCAAGCGATCATTGATAATTTTCAGCACCTTTCAACTTATCCAAACAGTAAAGGTTTACCCGAACTTCGTGAAAGTATTGCTCAGTGGCTAACCCGTCGTTTTAAGCTGAATGCGATCAGTGCGGAAGATCATGTTCTTCCGGTAACAGGTACACGTGAGGGAATTTTCTCTTTTGTACAAGCCTTGATTAATCGTGATGACGCACCTTATGTGGTAATGCCTAATCCGTTCTATCAAATTTATGAAGGTGCGACTCTTTTAGCTGGTGCCAAGCCATACTTTGTCAACTGTACCGACGACAACAATTACCTTGGTGATTTTGATGCTGTACCTGCTGAAGTTTGGGAAAAAACCGCACTTTTGTTTGTTTGTACGCCGGGAAATCCTACTGGTGCGGTACTTTCAAAAGCACAATTTAAAAAGCTAATAGCACTTTCTGACCAATATGATTTTGTGATTGCGTCTGATGAATGTTACTCAGAATTATGGTTTGATGAAGCACCTATCGGCTTATTGGAAGTCTGTGCTGAATTAGGTCGTGACGATTATAAAAATTGTATCGTGTTCCATTCTCTGTCTAAGCGTTCAAACTTACCGGGTATGCGCTCAGGTTTTGTTGCTGGTGCTGCAAACTTACTTAAACCTTATTTAAAATTCCGTACTTATCACGGCGCTGCAATGCCAGTCCAGCATCAATTGGCTTCAATTGTTGCTTGGAACGATGAAACACATGTTGAAGAAAATCGTAGACTGTATCGTGCTAAGTTTGATTTGTTCCAAAATGAACTCGGTCATCTTTTACCATTACAAAAGCCTGATGCAGGTTTCTATTATTGGTTAAAAGTCGATCATGATGAAAACTTTGCCAAAATGTTAATGGAAAAAGCCAACATTAAAGTTTTACCGGGGCGTTATTTGTCTCGTGATACTGAACAAGGCAATCCTGGTGAAGGTCATGTTCGTATGGCATTGGTCGCAGATATTGCTCAATGTGAGCAAGTGATTCAGCGTCTGAAAACCATTTTATAAAAAATGTTGTTATAAAAAATGCCCCAAATTTGGGGCATTTTTTGTGGTGTTTAAAAATCAAAGGTTGCACTTAATTTAAAGGTACGGGGATCACCTAAAGACAAATAGGTATAGTCATTTACAGATGCTGAAGCCCAATAATCCTTGTCTAAAACATTGGTCACTGAGAAATTGAATGTTGTCGGAACTTTATTAATTTTGGTCTTATAATTTGCACCAACATCTAATCTAGTCCAATCGTTAATTTTCAACGTATTGGCATTATCGGCATATGTTGAACCCGTATACACAACACGACCATTTACACTAATATCCTCTTCAACTGGTAATTTCCAATCTGCTTCTAGATTCGCTTGAAACTTTGGAACGCCAATAACTTCATTATTATTGTATAAACCTTGATAAGTATCCTTCTGTTTGGTATCAATCCACGTCGCACCACCCAAAATCTTAACGAAGTCAGTTAATTGACCATAGGCATTAAATTCAAGACCTTGATGGATATTGGTTGCCTGACTTAATTGTGGGGTTCCAGAAGTATTCACAGAAGCTTTTCGACGGTCTGTATAGAAGTAACTTAATGCACCACCGAGGTGATCATTTTCGAACTTTAATCCAACTTCTTTCTGCTTAGATACAAAAGGATCAGCAATATAGTTATTACCAACACTATCCTGTATCGCATCCCCTTGTACCAAAGCTTCTATATAATTAGCGTAAATTGCCATTTCAGGGGTTAATTTATAGCTCATACCTAATGCTGGCGTAACTTTGTTTTTATTAATATCGTACTTATAAGTGCCGTATGAATAAACATCTTGTTTAATTTCTTGATAGCGTGCACCAAGCATTACTGTCAAACGATCATCTAAAGCAGAAATATTATCGCCTAAAGCTACACTTTTTAAAGTATTCACTCCTGCTTTAGGATATGTACCAGCGGCACCTAACCATTTATTAATATTTGAGCCATCTGTATAAATAGGATTATAAAAATTATCGTCTAAACTTGTTGCATAACCATAACTATATCGTTTATCTGCTCGATAGATCGACCCAGAAAAAACCACATTATGCTTTAAAGTACCTGTATCAAATTTAGTTTTTACTCCAATTTCTGCACTGTTATTGGTATCTTTACGTGGAATGGTCGATGCCGATAATTTGGCAGCTCCTGTTTGAGTATTACTTAATTGCTGACTTGAATAGACACCATCTTCTTCTGTTTTACGGAATCCATAAGCGGCATATGCAGTTGTTGCATCATTTAAATCATATTCCGCACGGAAGCTACCAAAAATATCTTCTTCATTTGAATATGTCCATGACTGACCATGATAATTCGCATACTGTGATGCACTTGGTAATGCAGTTACGCTATTGGTTAAACGCAAACTTGGGCGATTTTCACTTAAACGGTTGTTGGTATATCCCAAATCACCAGAGAGGCGTAATTGTTCACCTTTATAATCCATCGCAATTGAAGCGACACCTAGTGAATTATCTTCTTTGTCAATTTCTGTATTGCCACCATGATATGCCGTATTTACACGCACACCAAATTTCTCATCTTCACCAAAACGTCTCGATACATCTGATGAAATATAGCCACCATTAAAATCTGTACCTACATTGATACGATTTAATGGCTCATTTCCCGCTCTTTTAGGCAACAAATTAATAGAACCACCAATCCCAGTTCCTCCGGGAATCGCTCCATTTAAAAATGCTGAGGCACCTTTAAATACTTCGACACGTTCAAATAACTCCGTTGGAATATATTGACGAGGAAGTATTCCATATAAACCGTTATAAGCCGTATCATCAGAAGCTAGCACAAAACCACGAATAAAATATGCTTCCTGAAAATTCCCAAAGCCCTTTGCTGTACGCACAGCTGAATCTGCCTGAAGTACATCTCCCACACTCTCAGCTTGACGCTCTTGAATATATTGATTGGTATAGCTGGTTAGATTAAACGGTGTATCTATATTTTTCTGATTGCCAAATATCCCAACTTTACCACCAGAAGCCACCTGTCCTCCAGCAAATGCTGGCATTAAACCCTCTGCTGATGCATCTGCACTTGCGACTACTGTAATCGTACTCAGTTGTTTTGCATTGCCATTGCTCGACTGAGACAATGAAGCATCTTGTTGTTCAGCATGCGCAATCGCAGCACTTGTCGCCACTGCCATCATCACAATTAAGGGTTTAATTTTTCGCATAGGAGGCTCTAAAACAGTCATCTAAATTAAGCCGCCATATTAAATGATAATCACTCTTGCTTAAACTTACTTTCTCATTTTATAAGCGTGATTTTTTAAATAAAAAAGCAATATATCATGGTATTTATTTATTAAAAAAAATTACAAATTGAGAATAGCCTTGTAGTTTTTATAAAAAATTATACTAATCACTAAAGTTTTCATATTAAAAACATATAAATAATTTTATCCGCTCAACCTATCTAATAATCAATGCATTAAAACAACAAATGTCGCTAACTTGAATGCCCCCTCTATAGCAAAATTTAACTACTTAACTTTCAAAAAATCACATTAAGCGCTGTATTGCAACTTGACCAAACATAGAGCCTTTAGAGATACTCAACTTATCTCTACTCATTTAAAAAACTAAAATGAAATCGCATGACCCAATGAAAAAAAAGCGCATAAACTCAAAACTCGGGATCATTATTGCAATTATTTTTATTGTGCTAATCGTCGCTTTTATTGGATGGAAATCTTCAAATAAAAAACAGACTTCTTCAGAAAATGCAGCAACATCCGCGTCTAACGCAAAACCAGCACTAACTGTAACGGTGATACAGCCCGAGGTACAAAACTGGAAGCAAAACTTTACAGCCAATGGCAATATTGCTGCATGGCAAGAAGTGGTGATTGGCAGTGAACTTTCGGGGCAACGAATTACCAAAGTCAATGTCAACGTTGGAGATAGCGTACAACGTGGGCAAGTTTTGGCTGAAATTAACAGCGAAAGTATTCGTGCAGAATTGGCGACAGCAAAAGCCAATTATGCAGAAGCGAAAGCTGTGCTAGCTGATGCCAGTATCAATAATCAACGTATTCAACAACTCAAAAATACCGGTGCAATTTCACAACAAGAAGCGACAAAATACCTGACTTCTCAAAGTACAGCACAAGCCCGTTTAGATGCTGCCAAAGCCCAAATTGACAGTAATCAGCTTCGTTTAACACAAACCCATGTGATTGCACCCGATCATGGAGTTATTTCAGCACGTACAGCAACAGTTGGCTCATTGGCACAAACGGGACAAGAACTGTTCCGCTTGATCCGTGATAACCGTTTGGAATGGCGTGCCGAAGTAACCTCGACAGACTTATATAAACTTAAAAAAGGCATGACAGCGCATATCACCTCACCTGATCCTAGCCGTTCTGCCGTTTCAGGTAGCGTTCGGATGATTGCACCAGTCATTGACCCGCAAACACGTTATGGCTTGGTCTATGTGGATATACCTACCACTGATGCTGTTCGTATGGGTATGTTTGTCAAAGGTGAGTTTGATCTAGGCCAAAAGCCAGCACTAACAGTGCCTCAAACCGCAGTACTTTTACGTGATGGTTTCTCTTATGTGTTTATTGTCAATAAAGATAATCGAGTAACTCAACAGAAAGTCACACTTGGTCGACGTTTAAATGATCGTGTTGAAATTGTTGATTTAGCAGCAAACACTCAACTGGTTGCCTCTGGAACAGGATTCTTGTCAGATGGTGATTTAATCAAACGTGGGCAAGCCATTCCAGATACACCATTGACCAAACAACTCGTTAGCACGCAGGAGAAATAACATGAATTTCTCCGCTTGGTCGATTAAGAATCCGATTCCCGGTATTTTGCTTTTTATCATGCTTGGTTTAGCGGGTTTGATGTGTTTTCATTGGATGAAAATACAACAATTTCCCGATATTGAATTACCAATGGTCACGGTCACAGCGGCTTTACCAGGTGCAGCACCTCCCCAACTGGAAACTGAAGTTGCACGTAAAATTGAGAACTCGATTGCAACCTTACAGGGGCTTAAAAATCAATATACCAATATCCAAGATGGTGTAGTCACCGTAACCGCAGAGTTTCAACTGGAAAAACCACTACAAGAAGCTGTTGATGATGTACGTAACGCCGTTTCACAAGTACGTTCAGATTTACCCGCGGATCTTCGTGATCCAATTGTCAGTAAAATTAACCTTTCAGGTTCACCAATTCTCACCTATACCATCCAATCCCCCCGTATGGATGAGGAAGCATTGTCTTGGTTTGTGGATTATGACGTTGCGCGTGCTATGTTAAAAGTCAAAGGGGTTGGTGCGGTTTCTCGTGTAGGCGGTATCACTCGCCAAGTTGAAGTTGAGGTTGACCCTGAAAAACTCTTGGCATTAAATGCCACAGCAACAGACATCACCCGACAATTACGCCTTGTTCAACAAGATGCTTCTGGCGGACAAACCAAAATAGGTGGCAGTGAACAGTCTATTCGTACTATTGCCACAGTAAAAACTGCTGCTGAAATTGCAGCAATGGATATTTCCTTGAGTGATGGTCGCCATATTCGGCTGGATCAAGTTGCCAGTATTCGCGATAGCATTGCTGAACGACGCTCTGCTGCACTGTTAAATGGTCACCCTGTGATTGGCTTTGAAATTACTCGCAGTAAAGGTGCGAGTGAGGTTGATGTTGAAATCGGTGTAAAAGAGGCGCTTGAAACATTAAAAGCATCTCATCCCGATATTAAAATCACAGAAGCATTTAACTTCGTAAACCCCGTGGTTGATAACTATAAAGGTTCGATGTCTTTACTCTATGAAGGTGCGCTTCTTGCAATCTTGGTGGTTTGGCTATTTCTACGTGATTGGCGTGCCACGATCATTGCTGCAACTGCTCTACCTTTGTCAATTTTACCTGCCTTAATTGGGATGTATTACTTAGGTTTTACTTTAAATATTGTCACACTATTAGCCATGTCTCTGGTTGTTGGGATACTGGTTGATGATGCCATTGTAGAAATTGAAAATATCATCAGGCATCTTCGAATGGGGAAAACACCTTATGAAGCTGCGATGGAGGCAGCCGATGAAATTGGTTTAGCCGTGATTGCCACAACCTTTACCTTGATCGCAGTGTTCTTGCCCACTGCCTTTATGAGTGGAATTGCGGGTAAATTCTTTGTGCAATTTGGCTGGACAGCGGCTTTGGCTATTTTTGCCTCGCTCTTGGTGGCACGCTTACTGACGCCTATGATGTCAGCCTATATTCTTAAACCATGGGTTGGTAAAGTTGAAAGTCATCATGATAATCAAGTATTAGATGATCAAAGCCAAACAATCAAAGATCATGGTGATCTTGAACTTCAACATGACCGTGCCAAAGATGGTCGGATGATGCGCGCATATATGCGGATGGTTACGTGGTGTTTAAATCATCGTTGGATTACCTTAAGCAGTGCGATCATATTCTTTATTGCTTCACTGATGCTCATCCCATTACTCCCTACAGGCTTTGTTCCACCACCTGACACTGGGCAAACCCAAGTGCGTGTAGAGCTTCCACCAGGTTCACAATTTCCAGATACCTTAAAAGCAGCAGAATACGCCCGTAGTTTAATAAAGGATCATCCTGAGATTAAAAGTATCTATACCACCATTGGAGGTGGTTCAGCAGGTACAGATCCATTTGCGGGGGGTGCATCGAGTGAACCAAGAAAAGCAACATTAACCATTCAAATCACAGCACGTTCTGACCGCGCTGCGAGTCTACAAAAAATTGAAAATGACTTGCGACAACGTTTAGCCCCACTGCCTGGCGCACGGATTCAAGTCGGTATTGCAGGCAATAACAGCCAGTATCAAATTGCGCTGTCAGGAGATGACCCAGATGTATTAATCACGACAGCACGTCAAGTAGAACGAGAAATTCGTACTATTCCAAATATTGGCAGTATTACCTCAAGCGCAGCATTGATTCGCCCTGAATTGGTGATTCGCCCTGACTTTGCAAAAGCTGCGGATTTAGGCATTACCACGCAAAATATCGCTGAAACTGTGCGTATTGCCACGGCGGGAGATTTTGATCAGAACTTGGCAAAATTAAATCTTTCGCAACGACAAATTCCGATTGTCATCAAACTGCCATTGTCTGCACGTCAAGACCAAGATCTAATTAAACGCTTGATGATTACAGGTAGTAAAGGTCCAGTGATGTTAGGCACCATTGCACAAGTCAATATTGAAAGTGGTCCTTCACAAATTGACCGTTTTAACCGTTTACGTAACATCAACTTTAATATTGAGCTCAATGATCAGCCTTTAGGCGATGTTGCGGCTGCTGTAGATAAACTTCCAACCATCAAAAACTTACCACCGACAGTAAAACGTACCAATCTGGGTGATGCCGATGTGATGGAACAGCTCTTTGCAAGCTTTGGTTTAGCTATGCTGACAGGCGTATTGTGTATCTATGTCGTCTTAGTGCTACTGTTTAAAGATTTCCTACAACCGATCACCATTTTAGTGGCATTACCTTTGGCGCTGGGTGGTGCGTTTGTGCTACTGCTTTTAGCAAAAAGTAGTTTTTCGATGCCAAGTTTGATTGGCTTAATCATGCTGATGGGAATTGCCAGTAAAAACTCTATTCTTTTGGTCGATTATGCAATTATAGCCCGCAATCAACGGCAGTATTCACGTATGAATGCCCTATTAGATGCCTGCCATAAGCGTGCACGCCCCATTATTATGACCACTTTAGCGATGGGTGCGGGGATGTTTCCGATTGCCTTAGGAATAGGTACAGATCCAAGTTTTAGAGCACCGATGGCAATTTCTGTAATTGGTGGACTGATTACCAGTACCTTTTTATCATTATTAGTTATTCCTGTTGTGTATACTTTTATTGATGATATTCACAACATGTTATTTAAACGTAATAAAGCCAATAAATCGAACGAAGCAAGCGTATCTCATTCTTGATTTTTTAAATTGAATCAGATGCTCAACCAGAACTAATTGTTAGACCCAATGGATAAGATGACAACATAATGTAAAAGAAAATGCCTATCTAGATCTTTATTAGATAGGCATTTTTATTGGGTCTAATTTTATTTAGGTTAATTCAGCAATAAAGCCACAGCAAATAAGCCAAAGCATAAAGATGAAAGATAATAAATATATTTGATTTTGGATTTAAACCAATGCATAGCTTGGTTATGAGCCATTAATCGCACCAAAAACAAGTTCCAGATCAATACCACACTCACCATCCACAGACAGATTAAAGTCAGTTGAACAACATTATAGCGTTGATAAATTGCCATAATAATACTGCTATAAAACAGAATGTTTTTAGGATTTAATAAGCTCGACTGTATCCCCAACAAGAGATATTTCATCCATGCAAAGGTTGATTTATTTTGGTGCTCCAGATGGTAATCCACTGTTAGCTTAGCTTGTTGCGCAAATATGAAACACCGATAAGACAAATAACTTAAATAGGTAATACAGCCCCATTTTACCAACTTTAAAATTTCATCATCAAATTTGCCAAGAAAAAATAATGAGCTCAAAACAAGACCAATCACGGCAACATTTCCCAAGACGATTCCTAAGCAAACAGCTCTCGCCGCGCGTGGTCCATTTCGAAACAATGAGGTTAAAATAAGAAAAAAATCAGGGCCGGGTGAAAGTAAAGCAATGAAATGGGTGACCATCACAATAATGAACAGTTGCATTACTCGATCCAAAAAATATTTAGATGAGCTTAAATATTTTTAGAACGTGTTATCTTGTAGATAATTGCGCAGTTAGAGCATGACAAACTGAGCTTGAAACTGCTTCGGTGTGATTCCAGTATGCGATTTAAACACATGATGAAAATGACTTTGGTCTGTAAACCCTAAATCATGAGCAACTTGAATAATTGCTTCTCCATATTTCAAACGCTTTCTGGCTATATTTATTTTTTGATTTAATTGATATGCATGTGGTGTTAAACCAAAATTATTTTTAAACAAGCGGATAATTGCATAACGACTAATCCCGAGGCTTTGACTGAGATCTTCTAAAGAAAGCATCTGTTTATTGTGATCCATATCATCAATTATTGCACCCAAATGCTTTTGAAAGTAATCAGACTGCTTTAATAACGTAAATTCAAAATTCGGCAATAAAATTTCACTCAGAACTTCAATTAATTGTTGTTGTTTGAATAAAATCGAAATGGCAGGATCAAATAACAACTGATTTAATTGCGTAAATGCTTGGTATATATGTGGGTTTGTTAAAATTTGTGGTTTTAGCAGTGGAATATGATGAGGATAAAGCTGCTCGATATCTTTGACTAATTCTGAAACGAGTTGAGCAATCCAATGTGCATCTAGATGCATCATCTGATAGCTCCATGCTTGATTTTCTAATGGATTACATGCGTGTTCTACCTCCGCAGGAATGATTACTACGCTTCCTGTTTGAATGTGCTCCTCTCTGGCAAAATAGCTACTAAAACGGCTTATTCCACAATCCACAGCACCAATCGAGAATGTCGGGTGGCTATGTGGTTTATAGCAAATACGGCTTTGACATGCCCTACGTGTTTCGACATAGGGCATTTGCGGATCAGTCCAAAATTCAACTGTAGTGTCTAATTGCATCATATCCTCAGTCTTATTTTGGTCTTTACAACAGGTTATTCTGCTAAAGCTTTTTCAATATCCTGTTCTATATCCTCAGGCTTCGTGGTTGGTGCATAGCGGTTAATCACTTCGCCTTTCTTATTAATTAAGAATTTGGTGAAGTTCCATTTAATACCATTGCCAAGTATGCCTTTGCTGTTATTGGTTAAATAACGGAATATCACATGTGCTTCAGGCCCTTTTACATTCACTTTAGCGAACATGGGAAAAGAAACGCCATAATTGCGTTGGCAATAAGTGCCGATTTGCTCATTTGTACCAGGGTCTTGTCCACCGAACTGGTTACAAGGAAATCCTAAAACTTCAAGACCTTGGTCTTTATATTTCTCGTAAACCTTTTCTAATCCTGCAAATTGTGGAGTAAAGCCACATTTACTTGCAGTATTTACAATCAATAAAACTTTTCCTTCATAATCAGAAAAAGATTTATTTTCACCCTCTAACAGCTCAGCCTCAAACTGATAAATGTTGGTCATGGATACGTTTCCTCGTCGCCTTTTTCTTGTGATTTTAATTCTAAAGAAGCGGAATTTACGCAGTAGCGTAAGCCCGTTGGTTGTGGTCCATCTTCAAATACATGCCCCAAATGAGCGTCGCAATGATGGCATATAATTTCTACACGTTCCATACCATGTGAATGATCATCTTGTTCTTCTATAACAGTATTACTGATTGGTTTAAAAAAGCTTGGCCAACCACAACCACTGTCATATTTGGTTTCTGAAGAGAATAATTCTTCCCCACAACATCGACATACATAGGTTCCATGCTGCTTGGAATTCCAATACTTTCCAGTAAAGGCAGGTTCAGTGCCCTTTTGTCGAGTGATTTTAAATTCCTCTGGTGATAACTCTCTTTGCCATTCTCGGTCTGTTTTATTGAGTTTTCCCATCATTAAACTCCTTTAAATCTTTGACATTCAATGTCATGCTTCAGTACTTCCATATTTACGCTAGAGCTTGGAAAATTTCTAGCTAAATTTCAACATAGATTGTGATATTTCAGTAATCTATTTTTTTAACTCAAAATAATTGGATAAAATTATGTCCGTTTTAGGTAACACAACCCCACGTGAAATCAAGAAATCGTCAAAGCTAGAGCATGTTTGCTACGACATTCGTGGACCAGTGTTACGAGCGGCCAATGAGATGGAAGAAGCCGGTCATAAAATTATTAAATTAAATATCGGTAACCCCGCCCCGTTCGGCTTTGAAGCCCCGCAAGAAATTATCAATGATGTGGCTTTAAATTTGCCTAATGCTGTGGGTTATACAGATTCAAAAGGGATCTTTCCTGCACGTAAAGCCATTTGTCAATATTATCAGCAAAAAGGTATCTTAGATTTACATGTTAAAGATGTGTATATCGGCAATGGGGTATCTGAACTGATCGTTATGGCGATGCAAGGTTTATTGGATGATGGCGATGAAATGCTGGTTCCAATGCCGGATTACCCATTATGGACGGCAGCCGTAAATCTATCAGGTGGTACAGCGATTCACTATAAATGTGATGACCAAAACTACTGGTATCCTGATATGGCGGATATGGAAAGTAAAATCACCCCGAATACACGTGGTATTGTGGTGATTAACCCAAACAATCCAACGGGTTCAGTCTATCCGCGCCATGTTTTAGAACAGATTGTCGCGTTGGCAAAAAAACATGATCTGATTTTATTTGCAGATGAAATTTACGACAAAATTGTTTATGACGGTATCGAACATGTCTCTATTGCAGCATTAGCTGGAAACCATTTATGTGTTTCTTTTAATGGTTTATCTAAAGCCTATCGTATTGCTGGCTACCGTTCTGGTTGGATGGCGATTACGGGTGATAAGTCACGTGCAATGGATTACATTGAAGGCTTGGACATGCTTGCCTCTATGCGTTTATGTGCCAACCATCAAGCTCAATATGCGATTCAAACCGCTTTAGGAGGCTATCAATCAATTAATGATTTGATCCGCCCAGGTGGTCGTTTATATGAACAGCGCAATATTGCTTGGGAAATGCTTAACGATATTCCTGGTGTATCGTGTGTAAAACCAGAAGGTGCAATGTATTGTTTCCCTAGACTGGATCCTGAAATCTATCCAATTGAAGATGATGAAAAATTCATGTTAGATTTCCTCAAAGCTGAAAAAGTTTTACTGGTTCAAGGAACAGGTTTTAACTGGCCTACACCTGATCATTTCCGTGTGGTATTTCTCCCCGCAGAAAATGAATTACGTGAAGCAATGAACCGTTTAAGTCGTTTCTTGGCAAAAATGCGTTAATCTTTATAAAGTAAACATAAGCTATAAAAGGCATTCAAAATTGAATGCCTTTTTTATTGCTCAAGCATCTGTACAACTAAAAACTTATTCATTGACGTTATATTGTGCAACATCTTTATTGAATGCTGAAAAAACACACTGGCAAACACTTTATCCAGTTTTAATAGTATGTAACTATAAATTTGAGTGATTATTTGAAAAATTACATTTTTAAATAAGTATGGGCAACAGCTCAGTATTTATATAGATTTAAAAACTGGTACAAAAAATGCTTATGACCAGAACAATGATTGAAAAGGATAGTTTATGAAAAAGACGGTTACTGCACTTACACTTGCAATTGGCATGCTTTTACCCTTTACGAGTTATGCAAAAAATAATGTCGTTGTCGTCGCAACTGGCGGTACGATCGCAGGTGCTGGAGCAAGTTCTACAAATAGCGCAACATACACTGCTGCGAAAGTTCCTGTAGATGATTTGTTGAATGCAGTTCCGCAAATTCAAAATCTTGCCAATGTTACAGGGGTACAGGCTTTACAGGTTGCTTCAGAAAGCATCACTGACAAAGAGCTTTTAACCATTGCACGCAAAGTGAATGAGTTGGTTAAAAAGCCTGATGTAAATGGCGTGGTGATAACCCATGGTACAGATACTTTAGAAGAAACTGCTTATTTTCTAAGCCTTACGGTTCATACAGATAAACCAATTGTCGTTGTTGGTTCTATGCGTCCACCTTCAGCGCTTTCAGCTGATGGCCCTTTGAACCTTTATAGTGCTGTTGCGCTTGCTGCCGCAGACAGTGCCAAAGGCAAAGGCGTTTTTGTGTTAATGAATGATGATATTTTTGCAGCACGTGATGTGTCAAAGACCATCAATATTCATACCGATGCTTTTGTCAGCCAATGGGGCGCTTTAGGTACACTGGTTGAAGGTAAGCCTTATTGGTTTAGAAACGTTGCAAAACGTTTTAACAATAGCTCCGAGTTTAATATTGAAAATATTCAAGGTGATGCGTTACCAATCGTTCAAATCGTTTATGGTTCAGGCAATATGCTTCCCGATGCCTATGTGGCCTATGCAAAAGCGGGTGCTAAAGCCATTATCCATGCAGGTACAGGTAATGGTTCCGTTGCGAACTATATTGTTCCGACATTAAACCAACTTCAGCAACAAGGTGTACAAATCATTCGTTCTTCACGTGTTCCACAAGGTTTTGTGTTACGTAATGCTGAACAGCCTGATGATAAATATGGTTGGGTTGTTGCTCACGATTTAAATCCGCAAAAAGCAAAACTCTTAGCGGCTTTGGCACTCACTAAAACCAAAGATGCAAAAGAAATTCAACGGATGTTCTGGGAATACTAAGCTTAATATTTAAATTAAGCTTAAGACCAGCACAAAGTTAATTGTAAAAGAATGCATTAAACCGTCAAATTAATTCGGCGGTTTGATTTTAGATTGAATGGATAATGAGTTAGGGTCTGTTGACGATTCCTCTACGTTTGCGACTATGTGTGTGTTTTAATCGATATTAGACGCGAGTTACGATATTTAGTTACTCTAAATGATGAAAAATATCGTTTCGCAAGGTAACGCGTAGCGGCAAAAAACACGCTAATCTGCTGTTAAATCCAATTGATCAAGGATATAGAGTGTATTGCCATCAATGATATTTTTATCGTGATCCAAATACTTTTGTTCCAATACCCCATCCGTTTCAGAAAAAGCATAATCATCATCATTGAGAACCCCTAAATGCTGTTCATCAATCACCCATAGACCTTCAATTTTATCGTGCGGATACTGTAAACGCGCAACCAAATCCACCACTAAAGTTTTTTCTACTGGGTAGATACCCTGTTGAGCCAGACCAGTCCAGCCTGCTGTTAACACATATTGTTCTAAGGTTTTTTCAGCTATTAACAACCCGAGTTGTTCATCTTGCCGAATCGCTGAAGTTGGCTTTAGCTTTTCCAAATCAGTGGCATGTTGCAGATTTATTTTATAAATCCGTTTAAATGCTTGAGGATTATCTTTATAGAAATCATCATCACGCTCTGCGACTAGAAATTGTGAGGAACTCAATGCGGTAATAGCCGTATTTGAATAAGCCTTAGGACCTCCTTCTTGTTGATACAGATACTGAGAAACGACTTTGCTTTCTAAATCAATCATCACAATACGTACAAGATCTGATTTACTTACCGAAGCATCGGGATTGCTCATAGTGGATTGCATGATGCCCACCAGCTTTTTTTGATCAGGTGTAATAGTTAAACCTTCCATTCCTCGATTCTGGCGTCTATTGGCATATTCTTGAGGCAATAAATAACCCGATGTTCTTCGCTCATCTAATACATAGGCATTGATACGATCAATTTCTAGCCCATCAGCATTAAAATGCACAATATGAGGACCATATTCATCGCTGACCCAAAAAGTACCATCTTTGAGTGCAACCAAACCTTCAGCATCCAATCCAAATTCATCTGTCCCTATGGCTAATTTCTTTCCATCTTGGTCATAGGCGATTTCTTTACTTGCACCAAAATGCTGATTAGGCAAACCAGTAATATTTCTGCCTGTTGGATCTTTTAATAAAATTTCTTTTATTTTCTGAATAGTTCCATCATTTTTTAGCTCAAATAATCCAATTTTAGGGGTATAGTCAGGAGCTAAAAAGATTTTCCCATGATCCTGATTGACGTTATACGTGGTATTCGGTCCACGATCTGTAAGTGCATAAAATTGATGCTTTTCTATAGGGTGTGCTGAAATTTCTGAACCAAACCCACCACAACGAACTTCAATAAAATGACCAGGTTTTGCACCGTCAGATATATTATGAATGTTTAAAACCTCATAAGGTAAACGCACACCTTGACTAAATTTTTTATAAAGCTGAAGATCTTTGTCAATATTGCTTAGGTTGATATGCTGTTCAGAAGACAATAAGTCCATATGCCAATCTCATTTTTTAATATTCTGTTTATTTTCTATCATGAAATCAGATAAACCACAGTAAAAGAAATGCGATAAACTGTATATATACACATTCAAATTCAGTATAAATGAAAAGATTTTTTGCCCTATCGCTGATTGTTTGTTCTACATCCCTACAATTGGCAAATGCTGGGACGACGTTTAAAAAAGTTTCTGAGTGTCAGAGTGATTATTTTAATGGCGATTATTGTTCTAAAGCCAACCTTGCCAAATACAAAAATGCGCTTAAATCAATGCCGCCCAATTTTGATAAAAAATATATTTTACTCAATACGGGAAATTCAGACTCTTTAGAAATGGTTGCTTTAGATACCCAAACGGGTATTGCCTATCCACTCAATTATCAGTTCACGGGTTGGGAGGATAATGAAGGCAATGTAAAAAAGAAGCCTGCTTATTCATTTTCATTGAATGACTCCAAATTATGCTTGATGGGCTCACAATTCGATGGTGATCATCCTGGAACACATGAAACCTATAGCAATATCAAAAATTGTTTTAGCATCAGTCATCAATATGGCCATACAAACTTTGAATCAAATTACGCTGACCAAGTTCAATATGAATATGACAATAAAAGCAAAACGTGGAAGCCTTATCCGCGTTAAATTTTAGATCCACAAAAAAGAGGCTTTCGCCTCTTTGCTGAATTTAACAATCCTTTAAATATGAGACTTAAACTGATTCAGGTTTAGTCAATTCAGTCATTGGCCAACGTGGTGTTGTTGTCACCGATAAACCATCTTTTTGTCCAGCTTTTAAACGCTGATAGCCTGCAAACGCAATCATTGCGCCATTATCTGTACATAAAGCAGGTTCTGCATAATAAACCGTTGCTTTAATTTTGGCTAAGTCTACTTCCAAACGCTCTCTTAACCGTTTATTGGCACTGACACCGCCCGCAATTACCAAACGCCTTAAACCCGACTGTTTTAAGGCTTTAATCGACTTTTTAACCAAAGTATCCACTAAAGCTTCTTGGAATGAAGCCGCAATATCTGCATCACGTTGTTCTTCACCTAATTTTTTTAACTGCACTGAAACAGCAGTTTTTAGACCACTAAATGAAAAATCTAACCCTTGATGCAACATTGGACGGGGAAATTCAAAAGCATTTTTGTCACCTTGTTCCGCCAATTTTGAAATATTTGGACCACCTGGATAAGGTAATTTCAACATTTTTGCGACTTTATCAAAAGCTTCACCAGCGGCATCGTCAATCGACTCACCTAGAATTTCGTACTCACCAATTGCGTGTGCTGCCATCAATTGCGTGTGTCCACCTGACACTAATAATGCGACAAACGGAAATTCAGGTGGATTTTCGGATAATAATGGAGCAAGCATATGACCCTCCATATGATGCACACCAATTGCGGGTTTATTCAGCGCAAAAGCCAAGGTGCGACCAAATAATGCCCCTGTCATAAGTGCACCCATTAAGCCAGGGCCGCGCGTATACGCCACTGCATCGATCTCTGATTTTTTTACATCGCTTTGCTCAAGCAACTGATTAATCAATGGAATTAACTTCCGAACATGATCTCGAGAGGCCAACTCAGGGACCACACCACCATACTCTGCATGCAATTTAATTTGACTATATAACACCTGTCCTCTTAAGCCGACTTCATTGTCATAGAGCGCTAATCCTGTTTCATCACATGAAGTTTCTAAGCCCAGAACGATCATTAAATTGCCTTTTACCCATTTCAAAATATTGCTAAAGCTATTATAGACTTGTGGTATGAGATGTAAATGAGTAAAATACTGACCTTCACTTGTGATCTAGGGTAATTCGACCCTGATCTTATCCATAACTTAATGAGGATTCTTCATGCCACAAGTTAAATTGAAAGAAGGCGAACCAGTAGACGTAGCTATCCGTCGTTTCAAACGTTCATGCGAAAAAGCTGGTGTTTTAGCTGATGTTCGTAAACGTGAATTCTACGAGAAACCTACTCAAGAACGTAAACGTAAAAAAGCTGCTGCTGTTAAACGCTACCAAAAGAAATTGGCGCGTGAATCAGTACGTACTACTCGCCTTTACTAAGATTAATTTGTGATTGATTGACTCACCTGGACAGATAAATGACTACTTTAAAAAACCAAATAACTGATGTTTTAAAAGCAACAATGCGTGCTAAAGAAATGGGTAAGTTAACGGTAATTCGTGGTCTACAGGCAGCAATCAAACAAATCGAAGTCGATGAGCGCATAGAGCTTGACGATACTCAGGTTCTTGCGGTCATTGAAAAGCAAATCAAACAACGTAAAGAATCGGTCAAAGCCTTTGAAGGTGCAGGCCGTGAAGATTTAGCTAGTAAAGAACAAGCCGAAATTGAGGTGTTATCTCAGTTTCTACCTGAAGCTATGTCAGAGGACGAGCTTGATTCTCTCATTGCGCAAACTATTACTGCGCAAGGTGCAACTAGCATGAAAGATATGGGTAAGGTGATGAATTCTCTACGTCCGATCATAGCCGGACGTGCCGATCCAGCACAAGTTTCTGCAAAAATTAAAGCAAAACTTGGCTAAACCCAACGTTCTTAAATCTGAATTTCTGTTTGATTTGGTCTATTTAACAACTTAAATAAAAATTATTTTGCAATGAAATAGTTTCTTGTTAAATAGCCCAAAATCTTCAATCTACAATATCACTTAATTTATTTTCTATCTGATAATGGCAAATATCTCTAAAGCCACCATCGACTGGATTCCATACAGATTGATATTGAATATTTTTAAGTAAAAACCCTGCTTTTTCACATAATTTTCGTGCCAATATATTTTCTGCATCGACATAAGCATTTAAACCGACAAAATTCCATTTCGAAAATAAATTACTTACAAATAGTATTAGTGCTTGTGACATGTAGCCTTTTTGCTTAAATTTTGAGTTTCCCCAAAACCCAATAGATGCAGTATTTTCCAACCAATTAATTTCATGGATATCGACAACCCCTAAAAAATCATCAATTTCTTTTAAACGGATAATAAATACAAAGTTCTCTTTATTTAACAACGCCACCAAACGAGATTGGCAAAATGCCATTGAAGCATGCAAATTAGGTTCTTCCAATGCCCATAATAAACTTGCAGGAAACTTTCTAAGCTCAGTTAAGCTATTTTTTATTGCGCTATATAAATCTTCAGCATCAGATACTTGAATGATGTTGAGAACAATTTGCTCATTCTCAATTTGAAATTGGCTAAAATCCATAAATAATCTGGCTCAGATGTAAGATGTTAAAGATAACCCTATTTCAAATCACACTGAATATTATATTTTTTAAGTAGCTGCATTTCAGGTGACAACATCACTTTATCAATCACATTTTGTTTGGTCATAGATTGCGCTGATGGTGGGAGGGATTGACGATTTTCATCTGTCGTTTTATACATATCATCGACATATTTTTTAACAATGCCACAAAATTGTGACTCTTGTTGTGGGTTAAACTGGCTCAATTTCGGATCTAAGCTACGTAAAAAAAATTTCATATCTGCACTGTATTGCGCCGAAATACGCTCAACTTCTCGAACATAGCTTTCTGGTACTGCTGCAAATGTTGAGTGAGCATAGAAAAAAATACTGAATGCGATTAAAATTTTCTTCATGTGAATCAAATACTTTATTATAACTTTAAGTGATTTTAGCTTAACCTGTTCAAGCAAGAATAGAAAGTAAATTTTCTTTAATGGCTCATTTAAAATCACTCATTATTTTTAGTTTTTTAATCTAAGCTTTTAGAGTTTTAATCAGGCTTTTAAATTTTTAGCTTCCGTTCATCTTGCATCACTTTTAAACGTGTATCGATACGGGCACTCATCGCATTATTTTCTTTAGCCAAACGCTTGGCATGTAAAAGTGATTTAATTGCATTTTCTTCATCACCAGACCAATATTGAACTTCCGCCCGATTTCTTAGCACATTGACTGTACGCATTGGATTCTTTTTATCTAAATTTGCCGCTTGTTGTAACAATTGCCAGCCAATAATGTCCTTATTATTTTTATTCACAAAGCGATTAACCAGTTGCTCAGCTTCTTTGGACTTTTGTTGTCGAATATAAACTTCAGCTAATTTATAACTTAATGCACGATTTTCTGGGGTTATGATTTGCTTACTGATGATAGTTTGATAGGCATCGTCTAGCTTATTTCGCCCTAAATAAATATCAGTTTGAATCAATGTAACCAACGTATGCTCAGCGTTAACCTTCTTAGCTAAATTCAGCTGGGTTTGCGCATTGTCATAATCACCCTGCAGTAAATAAAATTCACTTAAAGCCAATAAACCCGCTAAATTATTGGATTGTGCTAAAGCCAGCAACTGACGATCAGTCGCTTGTCCCGAAATCACTGCGGTATACCATTTAATAATATTAAAATCAGATTGTTGAGCACGAAAAGGAACTTTTGGAAATTGATTTGCTCTTAATCTTGCTTCACTCATACGCTCAGTTGTTAAAGGATGAGTTAACCAAAAATCAGGTAAAAAACTCAAACGACTGGTAGACCGATGCATGGTTTCAAAGAAATCAGCCATACTTTCTGGGTCATATCCTGCACCATACATAAACTGCATGCCAATCCGATCAGCTTCACGTTCTTGATTTCGGCTATAACTGAGCTGCTTGTCCATTAATGCAGCTTGTGTACCCATCATCACCGCCCCACCAATATCACCATCCGCTTTGGACGCCAATGCAGCACCGACAATAATTCCAGCAAGTGCCAACAAACCTTGCCCTTTAAATGCTTCTTGTGAACGGCTGTAATGACGTTGTGTGACATGGGCAATTTCATGTCCCATCACACTGGCAACTTCATCCATATTACTTGAAGCTGTAATCATTCCACTATTTAGGGCAAACATACCGCCAGGTACTGCAAATGCATTGATCTGAGCATCTTTGATCACCACCAAGCCTACTGGCTGTGAAAGCTGGGTCTGACTGAGAATTTTTGAAAAAACCAGCATAAACTGGTCTTCCAGCCAAGGATCTTGAAGAACTGGCATTTGATGTTGAACTTGACGATAAACTTTTTCACCAATGGTTTTTTCTTTTTGTTGATCAATAAACCCTACTCCACTGCCAATCTCAGGTACTTCAAATTGAGTACTATTCTGAGTTGGCAAAAAATCATCAGCTGAGCTCATTGAAGTGCTTAAGCAGAGACAAAGGCTGAGGAAGGTCTTGTTCAATTGATCATCCCAATTATTTTAATATTCTAAATATAACATTGAATTTAGTACAAATTCGCAATGAAGTGTTAGGGGGCTGTAAACATTTCATATGTAATTTGCATTGTCAGCAAACTTTCAATATCAACTAAAAGTTTTCATTGACTAAATATCTTGGTGTGCGTTGTTCCAAAGCATCGACTAAATTTTGAAAAGCCAGTTCCGCCATTTTCTTACGCGTCTCGGCGGTCGCTGAACCGATATGCGGTAAAGTCACGACATTGTCCAACTCAAACAATGGCGATTGTTGCAACGGTTCTTTTTGGTATACATCTAGACCCGCAGCAAAAATTTGACGGTTCCGTAAAGCCTCTGTTAATGCATATTCATCCACTACTGAACCACGAGCAATATTGACAAAAACAGCATGCTTTTGCATCAAAGCAAATTCTTGAGTCCCAATTAAGGCTTTAGATTGGCTATTTAAATCTACCGCGACCACAACAAAATCGGCTTGTTTTAGCAGTGCTTCAAGACTTTTGTATTGTGCATTAAACTGTTGTGCCACTTCGATTTTTTCACGACGATTATGATACAAAATATTCATATTAAAGCCATAAAATCCACGTCGTGCAATAGCTGCACCGATATGACCTAAACCGATTATTCCTAAAGTTTTACCGAAAATTTCTTGACCAAATTGTGTCGCATTGACTGTACGCTGCCACTCACCTTGTTTGGTCCAGTGATCTAGACTTGGCACTTTACGTGCAGCACTCATTAACAAAGTAAAGGCTAAATCCGCGGTCGTTTCTGTTAATACATGTGGTGTATTCGACAGCCAGATTTTCTTTTGATTTAAATAATCAACATCGTAATTATCATAGCCCACACTAACAGAGGAAATAATTTTTAATTTTTCTGCAGTTGCGATATTGCTTTCATTAAGCAAACGACCCGCACCAATCATTGCATCCGCATCAACAACTGCTTGACGAATTTGTACATTGATATCTCCTTGCTTAGGATTCAATACAACCAACTGATATTTTTCTGCTAATTTTGCTTGAACGTCTGAGTCGATTTGACTAAATACAACCACTTTTTTATTCATATCCAAGAAAACCTCTCAGTACAGATTTTTAAAGCTAATTCACTTTATTTTGCATAAATTGCCATAGACGGCGTTTTAATAAAGGTTGCTCAATCATCTCTTGTAAACTTGCCAATTCGAACATTTCAGTATTATTTAAATAAGGCAATTGACCAAGACTGATGACTTTGCGCTCTTGTCTTAAGGCATCAACAAACCCTTGAATATATATCGCAGCCCCTCTTCCATCTTGAAGCTGCACCATTGGAAAAGGCCATTTCAAATCATAAAAGTGCCCTACAAAGGCTTGCTGTATATTGCTCCATAGCGTGAATTGGTCAGTGCTGACTTGAGTACAATCAACAAAGATGACACAGCTTTCAATGCAATAGGCTTGGATTTCAAATGGCGCAATTTGTAATGCAGGCTCAACAGTAAAGTTTGTCTGTTGCTGAATTTGCTCAGGTGCTGAAACTTCTTCAGTTTGCTTTGTTTCAGGATTTCGTTTTAATAGAGAAACTTCAGGCTGATGTGCTTTTTCAATCTGTGACGGATGTACATTTTGATTTTCTAGTTTTGCATTAGATTGAGTTGAATGAATGTTCAACTCAGGCACAACAGCAATATTCTGTTCAACTTGAGCAATATCACGGTATAGCGCATTTTCATAATGACGTGTTTGAACATCAACCTTGGGGATCCAAAGCTCTATTCCCATCGTAGCCAAAATGCTACGCTGATGTTCTGATACATTCATATTCATTATGGATTCAATACACACTATTCAAGCTATATTTTAGCTGTGTTTTGACTTTTTTGTCGCACTAATCAAAGTAAAAAAACACGATAAATTAAATTTAAGCGCAAGAAGATGTTACATGCTGATTTTAGCGACAATCATTGAGCACCAACTCACTATAAAGATGTGATTAAAATTCCGTACTTTGCCGTAAGATACATCCCCTGACGAATGATATCTGTACCATTGGCATGATCAACTTTGAGTTCTTGAGTCAACACATCAAATTGAAAAGCATCATAACAATCTTGATGTTGGCATAACCAATTTAAAGTATCAGCAAGATGTTCATCGACAATATAATTTTCAGCTAAAAAATCTTTAGACATTATGATTCAAAGACAATAAAAGAAGAATAGCGTTATTCTAACGCAAATTTAGCAACACCTTAAAAAAAACAGGCTTAAGCATTAAACATATACAAGACATAAGCAATCAACCGAGTACGCCGATGAACATAAGGATGAATAGATAATCTTACAAACTAGATTTTTATTATTTTCATTTAGAGAGGTAACGCTTTCTAAATATCACCATATTTTCTCGTATGATCATAATATAGTGATATTTTGCAATCGCTTCTAGAAAATTAATGATGAGCACCACACTTACGACACTCTTTCACCACACTATTATGTCCAATTTCATATTCAAAACTGTGGATACACAATAATTTTCTGATTTTTTGAAACATTTTAAAACTCCTTTTAATATCTTACACCAATATAGTTTCATCCTAAAACATCAATGCCTTAACAAGACATGTGATATGTTTAGCATATCTACATATATCTGAGTAATACTTTTTCCTAGTTCTTTAGTCTGATACCGCAAATTTCATCATCAAATTTTCAAATCGTGATAATCCAACTAAGTTATTGTTTTTTCTTGGTTAAAACTATAAAAATATTGCAAAAATATATTGTTTTTAAGCTTGATTTAATCTGACTTTTATATAGGATGAAATGATAGCTTTTTTTATTTAACAATTTTTTTCACTTAGAGAGCTTCAGAGAAAAAAACAATTTAAGCCTATCAACAAGATTATAAAGGAATTTTATATGCAAGGACGTATGATGCAGCAACCATTATTAATCAGTAGCCTCATTGAGCATGCTACTCGTTATCATGGTGATACTGCGATTATTTCAAAAAATACTGATGGTACGATTACAAAAACAGATTGGACACATGTAAGTGAAAACGCGAAACGCTTTGCCAATGCGCTTGCTGGACTGGGTTTAGGTTTAGGCGACCGAGTTGCAACGATTGCATGGAATAATCATCGTCATCTTGAATCTTGGTATGCAATTTCCGGAAGTGGTTTGGTCTGCCATACCATTAACCCTAGACTCTTTCCTGAACAATTAATCTTTATTATCAATGATGCTCAAGATAAAGTAGTTTTATTTGATAAAACATTTTTACCACTAATCAAAGCTGTGAAAGCCCTTACCCCTAATGTAGAGCATTTCGTCTATCTGGGTGCTTTTGACCAAGATATTGCTGATGCCCTCCCAGAGGTTAAATTCTATGATGTGCTGATTGCAGAACATTCAGTACAGTACCAGTGGCCAGATTTTGAGGAAAATACCGCAAGCTCACTATGCTATACCTCAGGGACAACAGGTAACCCCAAAGGCGCATTATATAGTCATCGCTCAACCATTTTACATACCTATGCGATCGCACTACCCGACTCTCTAAATTTATCTGCAAAAGATATTATGTTACCTGTTGTTCCAATGTTCCATGTCAATGCTTGGGGTACACCTTATGCCGCAGCTATGGTTGGTTGTACATTGATACTCCCGGGGCCAGGTTTAGATGGCGGCAGCTTAGTACAAATGATTGATGAATATAAAGTCAGCATTGCGCTTGGTGTACCAACCATTTGGCAAGGCTTGCTTGCAGCAGCAAAACAATCTGGTAGTACTCTTGAAAGCCTTAAACGCAATGTCGTTGGCGGTTCAGCCTGCCCACCTGCGATGATGAAAGCATTTAAAGACATTTATCATTGCGAAACTATTCATGCATGGGGCATGACTGAAATGAGCCCATTGGGCACAGGTAACCAACTCAAAGCCAAACACCTAAATTTAAGTGAAGAAGAACAATTCAAAGTTCGCTTATCGCAAGGTCGCCCACCTTTTGGCGTAGATTTACGTATTACCGATGAAGAAAATGGCACACATGAAGTTGCTCGTGATGGACATAGCACTGGGAATTTGCAAGTAAAAGGTCATTGGATTATTGAATCTTATTATGGAAAATCTGAAAAAGCGTTAAGTGCTGATGGTTGGTTTGATACTGGTGATATCGCTACGATTAATGAGGATGGCTATCTACTGCTAAGCGATCGTGCCAAAGATTTAATTAAATCAGGTGGCGAGTGGATTTCGTCTGTTGAGCTTGAAAACATTGCTATGAATCATCCTGAAATTGCTATGGCTGCTGTAATTGCAGCAAACCACCCGAAATGGGATGAACGCCCTGTGGTAATTGCGATTAAACAACAAGGTACTCACATTACTGAACAAGATTTACTGGATTACTATGCAGATAAAATTGCAAAATGGCAAATCCCAGACAAAGTCATTTTTGTAGATTCCATTCCTTTAACAGGTACTGGCAAGATGTTAAAGCGTGATTTACGTGAACAATATAGTGATGTGTTATTAACGGAATAAATCCTTTGAATAAGCTTTAAAGAATTACTAACGAATCATATCGAATTGAAAAGCCCAATGTGCCATTGGGCTTTTTCTATTTCACAAAAAAAACTAGATATTTAAACCAATGATTCACTTTGAACAACTAGCTTAAATAAGCAAAATAAATACAAGATAAATACTCCTAACATATACATTTTTTTGGCTTTTCAATCGTATGTACAATATTTTGCGCTACGCACATTCAAACCATTTAACGATCTGCGCGGTTTACCTCAATGACTCATCTCATTTTATATAAGCATAAAAAACTCGGATCGAAATCCGAGTTTTTCAATATTGTTCAACTACATTTCAATGCCAATCGCATCTAAAATGTTTTATCAATGTCTAGAACCGCCAATGATAGAACACATCAATGGCTTTTTCTAAGGACTGACTTGCTTCCAAATACAAACGTTTATTCATTTGATAACGTAAAGTCAGTTTATTCACTGGTGTAAATACCCCCACACCATAACGAATATACAAGTCTGGCGTAATATATCCAGTCAAACTGACCTGAGTATCATCACCTGTACCCTGCGCATCAAAAGATAAACCACTTAAACCAAAAGTACGTCCAATTTGATTGGTAAATGCTCGCGTTCCACCTAGACCCAGACTAATCCCTGCTGCCGCAATAGTATTGTTTACATCCGATTTAAAGCCTTCAGCATTACTTAAACCACTCGAACCTTCATTAATACGTCCTGTGATTAAAGCATTCATTGCTTCCTGATCTGACAGTCCAGCATCGTTATAAACTTGGATATTTGGACTTGAAGCAGTACCTGTAATACGAAGTCCTACTGTGCTTCCAGAAATACTCTTATTGGTATCGACATCTAATGTAGGATTGGACAATGGTCCATTAAAACGAGCAATCGCACGATTCAAATCCAAGCGTTGACCATAAGCCTCAACGGTTACTTTCTGACTAACACCAATTGCGCCATTGGCACGCATCGCAGTTTCTAAACCGCGTTGAGACAGGTATAGACGTCCAACCAATGGAATACGACTGTTAAACCCTTGGAAAATCACCTTATCACCTAAGTTTACCGAGACATCTGCACGTATAGACCACGGTTGTGCTGCTTTAAGCACAGCCAACTGATTTTGACCTTCTTTCACAATACGAACATCAGGTGATACATTGACTACTGTTGCACTTGATTCAGGCATTGAAATTAATGCACTAGGAACATCAACCTTACCTTTCACTGTAATTTTTTTACTTAAAGGTAATGCATCCAATTCGATATCTGTATCAACAATTGCAGTAATGAGCGGTGCTTGACGAATCAGCAATTTATCGCCATTTAAACGTAATTGTACATGAGGGTCATTTTTCCAATCGATACTACCGCTAATTTTACCTACACCACGACCACTATTAAAAGCACCATTAATTGTTGCAACATCTTGACGAATTGAAGTGTAAATCTGAACATTATTTAAGTTCACAGGCAGTGAAATCATACTAATTTCACCATTTTTCAATCGCATTTCGCCATCAAACAATGGCTGTGTCAGTGTCCCGTTAATTTTGCCTGCAAGTGATAACGTTCCATCGAGTTTACGAACATCGGCTATAAACGGTTTTAATATTTTCAACTGAACTTCGTTAAATGCTACCTCCCCACGCATCGGCTTAGACGCCACATATGGGTTCACAATAACGCTGGCATATCCCGTCCCCACATTAGGAGCTTTCAAATCAACACGTAATAACAATCCATCTTTTATGCTTTTCGCAATTACACTGGCTTCGTCATAGTTCATTGAAGTCGAAGGGTCATTAGGATCTTCAGCAGCAATACCAATTTGCCCATTACGGGTAACAAGTTTAGCATCCAGTTTAGGTTGTGCACCTTTAGCCCATGATGCTTTTGCATAACCATTTAATTTGCCAGTTAATGCTAAACCTTCTGGCATAAATGCTGCAAAATCATTCAGATCCAGATTCTTGGTGAGGAACGAAACATTACCATTTTGCTGACTTGCACGTATGGGTTGATCAAAACACAATTGGCTTTGCTGGCTTGACCAACAATGTTGACCTACATATAGCTCCGATTTTGAGGCATTAAAAATGACCGGTGCATTTTGCTGTTGCAATAAATGCGCTCTTACAGAGTCAAATTCGCCTTTCTGAATCTGACCTAACCAATCGTTTTGGGCATTAAATCCGCCTGCAAGTTGCACATAGAACTTAGAATAATAATTCCACGCCTGAATCTGCAATAAATGTGCTTTACGAGTTCCTGAAAGTGTAATCCCTGCATGCTGGATTTCACGATTCCCACTACGCAAAGTATCCATTTGCGCAACCATTTTAGAAGCTATAGTTTCTGAGGTTGGCAGTTCACCTTTCAAGCTTAATTTTTTAATGCTTAAACTGTCATTAAAACTAAAATTATCGACAGTGAGGTTGGCAGTTGCACTCAAACGCGGCTGGGCTTGTAAATTTAAATAACCATAAGCTGTACCACGTAATCCTGGATAAAGCTCATATAATGCAGGTGCATTGACTTTTAATCTTAGATTCTGTGCATTTCCTGTAGCCTGTACTTGATTGTTAGCATAAGACAAAAATAAATTATTTGCCTCAAATTGCTGTGGCATGAGACCCTTTAAATCAGAATTCAAAACGACTGCAAGGTTACCACGCCCTCTCAATGGCTTATTATTGATCATGCCTGCAATATTCAATTGTTGAATATTGATTTTCTTCAGACGATCTGACCAATTCCCCTGAGTCTTCACATTACCAGAGATTTCACCACGTACAGAAGAGACAAAATACTGCGGTTTAAAACGCACCAAAGATGCATTGATGTCCCAACCGATACCATTACTGATATGAACCAAACCATTGGCTAAAATTTTTCCTGCAATACCATCATGTTGTAGCTCAGATATTTTGATTAGCTCAGGTGTACCCGAAACTCTAATCTTCAACAAACCACTACCTTGTTTCATCTGTGATGCATTTAATGCACCATCATAATTCACTGCAAAGCCTTTAAAAGCACCACCGGCATTGGCGTCATTGAAAATAACTGCTGCAGTACTTTTACCAGTCAATTGGATTGTTTCAGGATTGGCTTGATTTGCGAGTCTACCTGTTAAATTAATCGCATCAAAGTTAATCAGTTGTTGATTTGGTTTTGCAAATCCATTGGCTTTTATTTGTCCATTGATTAAATCTACTGGTGCAGTTGCAATGATACTTTGTGGATTGAAATCTTTTGCATTTAACAAAGCATTCCATTTTAACTGACGTTTTTCAGTTGGTAATTCCACAACTGCATTCCCAGATAAACTGCCTTTAGCAGCCACATATTCAAATGCAGGGACATGTAAATCATTACCTTTTAAGTCCAGCTGAGCTGTGTATTTACCCTCAGGCAAACTGCCTTTTTCATGCTGACGCACAACGGTTGCCACATGAATGTTTTGCTGATCATCAACCAGTGCAACTTCAACCTGACCTTGTTCACTACTCAACCAACCAACATAAGGCACTGCTCGGTCAATATTTTTCCAGTTCACACCCAATAACATAGGTTCAGGCTTTTTACCCTTTTGTTCAGCTTGATCTAATTTAACGTTCCAAGCTTCATATTTGTCAAAATCCACATTGGCGGTTAAATGCATACCTTGTTTAAGTGCACCTACTGATCCAATTTTGGCATCAAGTGAAACAGGTAAAAAGTCTTGAATCACTTGTGGAATAATTTTATCTTTTGGATTAATTCGATCTAAACGACCTTGCACATCCCAATGTACATGATCTTGCCAACTCACCAAGCCAGCAAGATTTAAAGCACCACCCATCAATTGACCATTTAAGTTGTTAATATTCAACTGATTGGTTAAATCGGTATGCGCTAAAGCAGTATATTGACCTTGCGGAATATTTTTACCACTGATATCAGTATTGATATCTAGGTTTAGGCCTTTAACATCACCATGGAATTTTGCCAAACCATTTTTAGAAAGTAATTCTTGTTCCTGTAACAGCGGCCAGTGATAATCTTTAAACACCAAAGCACCATTCATTGGAACATCGTGACGCATTGGGTGAATTACTGCCCAACCTGTTAAAAGATCGGGAGTTTTGGTTGCAACGCCAGCTTTAATAGTGTCGAGTGAGCCGCGCGCATGTACATAAATATCTTCAACATTTAAACTTTTTAAACTTGGGATTTTTAAAATAGCTTTAGCATTAAGCGGATAATCTCCTTGTTTAAAGTCCATATTACCTGTTGCGTCTTTTACAGATAGATAGCCCATGTCCATTTTAGAGTTTTCAAATTTAAGCTCTGTACCAGACCACAATGCGTTTTCTAAATGAATATCCTTAAAATCAATTTTTGTAGATGATGTTTGAAACTGCATGTGATCTACATTTGCCTCATCTAAACGTAAAACAAAAGGTAGTTTGATTTCGCTAAATTTAAATGGCTCATCACTTGGAGGGGTTTTACTGATAATTCTTAAATTATTGACATCGGCATGGCTGAGATGAATTTCTTTGTCTAATATTGCTCTCCAACCTAATGAAATATCTGCACGATCAATTTTGACATCAACCGAACTCAAGGTAACCAAAACATTTTTTAGAATAATCCCTTGAAGTAGATTTCCACTTTCATATTGATAATCAATAATTTTCTGACTTGAAGCTACCCGATCCAATAAAAACTTACTGCCTTTATCGGTACTAAACATCACAGCCAATGCAGCAATCAATAAAATAATGACCAAAAGCAATGACATCAGAATATTACGTAATATATTACGCTTCTTCGGAGCTTGCTCTTGCTTTAGTTGATCATTTTGCTGTTCATTTTGAACATCTTGATGTTCTTCATCAGCCATAATATTTCCAGTATTTCTCTTATATTTTTAGTTAATTAAAGTTGTGAACCAATAAAGAAGTGCAGTCGAATTGGATGTGCAGGATCTGAAACACCTGATGCAACATCAATACGAATCGGACCAATTGGTGACTTCCAACGTATTCCTAAGCCTAAGCTATATTGGGTATCGTTACTAAATGATTTATCGTAAGCATTACCAAAATCGCTGAATATAGCTCCACGCCAACCCTCTTTAAATTGGTAATTGTATTCCAATGACCCAACAGCCAAACCTTGACCACCCACTTTATAGCCATATTCTGTTGGGGAGAGGCTCTTATAGTCAAAACCTCGTAAACTTTGATCGCCACCAGCAAAGTATCTTAAATTATAAGGAACTTTTTCAAAATCCTTAGCAAAAATATAACCAACATTTAAGCCACCTACAAACTGATGATTATCATTTTCACCGAACGAATATAAGCCTTTCCAATCCGCGCTCGTAATTGCCATATCAGTATCTGAAAGTAAGGATTGACTTCCAAGCTGAATTTTATAACTTTGTTTATATCCTCGTGTTGGATTGATACGATTATCACTGGTTGTTTTGGTTGCTTCATAACCCAATAACAATGACTGTTGTTCTTGATTAGAGCCAGGAATTAAAAAAGCGTCAGGAATATTGGCAATATCTACAGGGCCATTTTGAGTGACACGGTCTAAACGGTAACGCACACCTAGAATATGTTGCCACTCTTTTCTTGAACCTTTAATAATACGGTCAACCCCAGCAACAGCAGACTCGATGACCAAGTCCATGTCATTACCAATACCATCACGAGTTTCGCGTTCATAACCTGCAACTAGACTAAAGTAATCATTTAATGGATGTTTATAAGGAATGTTATAACGAGCATCAATAGCTTGGCGGATTTCTGACAATTCCATATTGGCATCAAAAGAATGTCCCAGATGATTGACAATCGCACGTCTATATTGACCACGTAAACGGACGCCCGTATCCGTCCCATAACCAATACCCGTTTCTAAGCTGTTTAAGCGGTCCGCATTTAAGGTCACGATCACTGGGATCTTTTTATTCTCACGAGCCTGATCTTTGAGTAGATCTTCATCTGATTCTTTTTCTTTCTGTTGCGCTTGAAGCTGCTTTAAGTTTGGATTGACTTCTTCCCCTTGCGTCCCCGCAAACTGATTTTCATTGACCACATTTTGAGTCACTTCTTTATCTGACAAATGTGCTTTATCTGCATTGGTTTGAGCAGACAATGTAGTTTCAGTAATTTTCTGCTGGTCCACTAAGGCTTGCAGGTCTGCGGGAAGTTCAAGTGGTTTTACAATTGCATCCGGCTTAACCGCATCAACCAAGGTATAGTTAAAATAACGCGAGTTGGTTAAGTTGTTGGCCAAACCATTGACACGCCATGCGGTATAATCCGCTCCATCTTCCCATGGTGCTAAGGTTTTTAGTATTTTTAAATCAATCGGGAGTGGCTTAGAAGGATCACTCATTCTAAACTCCACATCTTGCAATTTATAACGATCACCCGTTTCGTATTTTAAATCAATTTTGGCTTTGTTTTGCGGTTGCTCAACTTTGACATCATGTAAACGCCAATAACCATCAAAAAACCCGTTATTTGAGGCTGCATCCACAATTCGGCTTTTTGTAGATTCATAGGCGCCGTGATTGAGAATATCACCTTCTTCTAAATCAGGAAGTACGCCAATAACTTGGAACTGTGCCAGTTTAGAACCTGCCCCAGTAAACTCAATATTTTGTTCAGCCACTTTGACTGGATCATGTGGCGTGACTTTAACGCCTAAATGAGTATCATCAATTTTGCTAAATTTGAATTCCGCATTGTAATAGCCCACCGCTTGGGCAGCCTGTACAGCGAGTGTTCTCAACTGTGGTACTGAACCGTTAAAATCAGAATATGCTTCTTGGGTAAAGGTGCCTAACTTTGCTTTTAAATTAGTTGCAAGAACCGCAGGCGCACCCGTCACTGAGACACCGATTTTTGGAATTGGTACACCGTTGTCTTGTGGTCCACGAATTTTATTGACTAAACTTTTAAAGAAGCCAGGTTTAGCCTTTTCTTCATCAGTATTACTCTGTGTATTATCAACCAAAGTTTTACCCGATTGATTTTCTTCTACAGAAATTTTGTTGTCTGCACGAATAGTTTGTATAAGTTCATCAACATTGACCGGCGCTTGCGTAATTTCATTCAATTCTTGTTGGGTCGCATTAGCCACTTCAATTTGAGGTTCTTTGATCACACCATTACGAAAATTCTGTGCATCTGTTTTCGCTTCTTCTGCAACTTTATAAATTTCATTTGCCAACGATTGATCCACCGCGACAGCAGGTAGCTCTTCAAGATCTTCAAATTGGATCGGCTTAAAATCCTCTTGCACCCCCATATTTTTTTCTTGTTGTTCAAGCATTTTAACACTATCAACTTGATCAGTTTGTTGAGCTTGTTGAATTTTTTGATCTAACTGGTCGATCTTTTCGTTTGATACACCTTGCTGAATGGCCGCCAATTCTAATTGTTCTTGAGTATTGCTGATTTTTTCAGAATTTGTGCTGATAGTTTCAGAACTTGATGTCAAATTCTGATTGCTTTGTATTTGATCGGCATAACTGACAGGGATTGCAAAAACACTTAAAAAAACACTTGAACATATCAGTTTATTGATATGATAACGGTCAAAGTGTAAATGTACACTATGTGAAAGCACAGATTTTTTAAAATTAATTTTTGCTGGCATACCAAGCTCGAATGACCTAAATTTATTTGTAGAAAGATCAATTATTAAAAATCTTTCAAATACCCAAACCAATTGGTTTTACACATGATTTAAGTTAAAAACATGATACATGATTTTGAGAGATAGTTACCATTTCAACACATTTCTTATATATAACTAAATGAAGTCGTCTACAATGGAAAAAAATGAGCATATTTTAGGGACACGACGTTTTTTACCGATGTTCCTTACCCAGTTTTTTGGCGCCCTGAATGATAATGTTTATAAACAATCATTATTACTCGTCATCACCTATGGTTGGATTCATCATCAGTCTGCCAATATCAGCACACTCAACAATCTCGCTGCATTACTGTTTATTCTACCCTATTTCATCTTCTCTGCGACCGCAGGTCAAATTGCAGATAAATACGAACGCTCATTTTTAGTCCGAAGTATTAAAATTTTAGAAATCATTATCATGCTGATTGCCTCAGCGGGTTTTTTATTGGGCAATCTTTGGATTTTACTCTTCGCTTTATTTTTAATGGGTACGCATAGTACTTTTTTTGGACCAATCAAATATGCGATTTTGCCTGAAATCTTAAAACCGAATGAACTGATGTCTGGTAATGCCTTGTTTCAGTCAGGCACATCCATTGCGATTCTAATTGGGATGATTTTAGGAGGTGCAGTCATTTCGCTATCACAAGGCAATATGATCTGGATTTGCTTAACCATCGTATCTATTGCAGTGGTGGGTTATTTATCCAGTCGTTTTATCCTTACACAATCTATGTCAAATGAAGACTTTGAAATCGATTGGAATTTCTTTCGAACCAGTTTCCAAACCATTCGTTATGCTAAAAGTTTACCGTTAATTTTTATCGTACTTTTAGGTAATTCTTGGTACTGGTTTTATGGTGCAACATACCTCACACAAATTCCTCAGTTAACACAGCAAAATCTGCATGCCAATGAAAATGTCGTCAGTTTATTGCTTACATTTTTTTCTGTCGGAATTGGTGTAGGTTCATTGTTGTGTCGTAAAATTGGTGGTGCAGAAGTAAATATCAAAATGGTACCGCTTGGTGCAATTGGCTTAACGGTATTTGCGCTTTATTTGGCAGGTAGTTTGGCCTTTGTTCCAGAACGAACTGGTGATCTGATTGCGATTTCTGATATGTTTAACTCAGGGGCAATTTATTATCATGTGATGTTTGCAGTCACTTTATTGGGTATAAGTGGAGGTTTTTATATCGTTCCACTTTATGCGATGATGCAAGCCTATGCCCCTAAATCACACCGTGCACGTGTGGTTGCGGCAAATAATATCTTTAATGCAATATTTATGGTTTCATCTGCAATTTTTTCTATTCTCATCTTAAGTATTTTGAAAATAGACATTAAAATATTATTCTGTATCACAGCTGTGCTGAGTGCTATTTTTAGTACTTGGTTATTAATTCGTTTAAAACCATTAATAGCGACAACTCAGGTTTCTTTGGAGGACTAATTATGCGTCAATTTACTGGCATCGATAAATTGATCAATTCTTTTGACCAAGCTTTAAGAAGTTTAGTACCTGGTGCAACTTCAGCACAAAGAAGCAATCCATCCAATGCAGTCGAAACCAAACTAGCTGTCAGCGAAGCACGTCATGTTGCAGGTTTAATGCGCGTTAACCATAGTGGTGAAGTTTGTGCACAAGCACTTTATCATGGGCAAGCATTAACAGCCAAACTTCCAAATGTACGTCGTGAAATGGAATTTGCAGCGATTGAAGAACAAGATCATTTGGCTTGGTGTGAAGATCGCCTAAAAGAACTCGACAGTCATACCAGTTTGCTTAACCCTGTATGGTATGGTCTTTCTTTTGGTATGGGTGCACTTGCGGGCATTGCAGGTGATAAATATAGTTTAGGATTTGTGGCTGAAACTGAACGCCAAGTCAGTTTACATTTACAACACCATATCAGTCAGCTTCCAGCTCAAGACGAGCGCTCACGTAAAATATTGGTGCAGATGAATGAAGATGAACTGCATCATCGTGATACAGCATTAACTGCTGGTGGTGTCGAGCTGCCTATTCCAGTGAAGATCACCATGACTGCAATTTCCAAACTGATGACCAAGACCAGTTATTTTATCTAACAACATGATTTAACTGATTTAAAAGTCTAGTTTCTGGGCTTTTTTAGCATTTTTATTCGCATCACTTTTACAGCAAAGAAGTCAAAATAATTTTAATGCAAGGATTCCGTGTAACCCACATTTTGATATAAAGATGTGGGTTACACATAAAAAATTAGTCAGCAACACCCAAAAGAAATTTAGCTGTATTGGGTGCTAACTTTACTGTAGCGACTGGCAATAAAGATGGATTTAACGGATATTGAGTTCCATCAAACTTCAACATAACTTGCCCATGCTTTCGGCTATAGACCAGTAATTGCTTCCATCCATTATGTATATATGTTGTAGAGTAAACTGGCGTATTCACCAAGGTTGTCTTATTTAAAAAGTCAAACTGCTGATTAGGTTTGCCTTGAAAGATCAGCATTGTACAACCACCAGACCCACACCAATCTAACCCTTTTAAAAGCACGATGGCTTCATCTTGCCCATCTTGATTGAGATCATCAAAAGCCACATCAAATAAAGTTTGATCTTGTGTAAAGGCATGTACTTTTTGCTTCAGGTTGTTATCCCGCTGCTGCAAGGTTTGCACTTCACTTACAGCTTGTGCTGGTGTAACGGATTGTTTAGGTAAATGGCGACATGCACTGAATAAAAGCACACAACTGAATAATGCCAAGGGCTTAAAATACATTGTTTTTAACCTAGTTATTTTAAAAACTATAAAATGATAACTGGAAATTGATCTGTGGAATGTGTGAATAATGCATCTTCCCAAAGATCAGACATCGGTACTTTAACATCTAACGCCAATGGTAGTTTCTTTGGATTAAATTGCATTGCAGTTAAATGAGATCCCCATGCAATGAGATCAATATCCAAGGAAATTTGATGTGATGGACGTACACGACCTGAGTCTGCTTCCATCTTTTTTAATAGAGACAGCATTTCATCTACAGACAGCTGACTTTGAACCAAACATGCAGCATTCCAATAATCTGCACCAATTCCATCACGGCATGGAATTAAATAGATTGGAGAAAATGACACCATTCCCAAATGGGCAATCTGAGCAAATGCTTTTTGAAAATTTTGTTGTGGATCGCGATTACTCGCTAGAGCTAGGGCGAATATCATTTCGGTGTCGTTCAAGACGAATTCCTACAGAATTTGCTTGCGGGATAATGGCAGGCTTACGGATCGTAATCATAATCGATTCAATAGGCAGAAAGGTAGAGAAAAGCGTATTCAACACCAATTTGGCCGCATGTTCGATCAATTTTGGTGCAGCATCCTGAATCACTTTGGCAGAAATTTCACAAATTTCAGCATAGTTCAACGTATCGACTAATTCATCTGAGTTAGAAGCTTGTTCTAAACTGGTTTGAATATGGAGATCCAACATTAAAGGTTGGATAATTTGCCGTTCCCAATTGAAGCAGCCAATCACAGTCTCAACTTTTAACCCTTCAATGATAATTGCATCCATGACGTTTATAAATTCTCAATTTAAATAAAAAATACCCTTTTAAAAAAAGGGCCAAGCAAGATTATACAATCAGACCTAGCCACTTTTCCACAAGGAGAAAACATCTATATCAATGTTTTAACAGTGACACAGGATCAATATTTTGCACCATCTGTAAACGTTGATCAGCATAAATATCGGTATATGGCGCAAGAACACGCATAAAACGATCAAAATATAGCATTTGCTTAAATAATAACGCGAAGTCTCGTGGGAAACGAATACCATGACGCTCGCCTACACCCACCATATCCATCATGATGTCATTTAAATCTGATGGATTAGACGTCATAATTTTTTGTGGATCTGCAAGTAGTACCCCACTAAATAGACGCTCTAAATCTTCTGCCAAAACCTGAGTATCGACTTGAGTACTGGTCATACCCATACCCAACATATTTTCAGCCATCAACGTGTAATCTGTCTTTTGCAAAGCATCCATAAATGCCATACATGCTTGCCAAACTTCAGGTTTTAACTGTCCTACGATACCAAAATCAATAAAACCAATACGGCCATCTTCAAGTAACATAAGATTACCCGCATGCAAATCGGCATGGAAAGACTGGCATAACATTAAACTACCAAACCAAGTATTCATGGCGGTAATCAGCACTTGAGATGGATCTTTCGCGACTTTTCTGACTACATCAAAATCAGTCAGTGGCACACCATACAAGCGTTGCATGGTGAGTACACGGCGTGTTGAAAATTGATGATAGACCTTTGGAGCTGTTGCTGCCGTGTTTTGAGATACATTGAGATAATTCACAAAATCATCCAAATTTTGTGCTTCTTCAATGAAATCAACTTCACGCACCATACGTGTTTTAATTTCATCAACAATATCTGCCAATGAAGCAAATTTTACTTTTGGAATCGCTTTTTCCAAAACCTTGGTTGCCCAGTGCAATACATTTAAATCGGTATAAAGAATAGTTTCTACACCAGGTTTTTGCACTTTAATTACAACATCTTCACCAGTCACCAATTTGGCAGCATGAACCTGGGCAATAGATGCTGAAGCAAGAGGCTTTTCATCGATAGATGCAAAGATTTCACTTAAATTACGCCCAGCAAATTCTTGTTCCAACACGCCCTGAACATAGCTAAAAGGTAAATAAGGCGTTTGGTCTAAACAGCCTTGAAACTCTTCAACATATTCACGAGGAAATAAAGATGGCGTACTGGCAATAAATTGACCCAATTTAATATAAGTTGAGCCTAATGATTCAAAGGTTTCACGCATCAGTTTGGCATTACTTGGTTTTTCAGTGGCATATTTAATACCTGCTTTGGCCGCGATAACAGCAGTTTCCCCAACTCGGGCAACTGAACGTAGACCATCTAAAAAGATATTATTTTTCATAATGTCAACATTAAATTGAATTTGTATAAGTGTAGCAAATTAATCAGCATTTGCAGTATGGCTTGCCTGACAGTTTGTACAATCTCTATCTTTTTCAAAGGCTAAAATTCGTTGTTTCATTGTTAACCCATCCCATAGCAACAGTTTTTGCTTCAATGGGGTTTTCGCTAAACCTAAAAATAGAAGAGCATGATGTGCCTGTAAACTTGCCATGACATTGGGTGTGGTGGCTAATACACCTGAGTCAGCACAGCGAAGACTTTCATTATGCTGTTGCGCTTTGGGAAATAAGCATTCATAACAAGCTGAGCCACCTTCAACCATAAAAAGCTGACCTTGAAAACCAATCGCAGAAGCGCTAATCAATGGAACATGCAGCTGGGTACAAATGTGGTTCACCAGATAACGGGTGGTAAAGTTATCACAACCATCTAAAACTAAATCCTGCTGAGCAATCAAAGCTTGCGCATTATTTTCATCCAATTTACTGATATAACTTTCTACTTGGATAAAAGGATTAATTGTTTGCAATCTCTTGGCCAATATCTCTGCTTTATAAAATCCTACATCTTGCTCAACATAAGCAATTTGTCTTTGTAAATTACTCATTTCAATTGTATCAGCATCAATCAGACTAATTTTCCCAATACCTGCACGTGCCAACAATTCGGCAGTGGTACACCCTATTCCACCGCAACCAACAATCAGTACATTGGCGAGTTTTAATTTTTCCTGTGCCTCAATATCCCAACCATCAAGTAAAATTTGACGAGAATAGAGATGCATTTCAGATTCGGTAAGTTCTAGATCATGTTCAAGCATTGGTGGATAAACTTTTCAATTTTAAACAGTATAAAGTAAAAACTTTATAGATGAGAAATAACTAAAAATAAGCTTCAATCCTTGTGATTAAGCTTTATCAATTAGCTCAATGTTTTCAACAGCCCATTCGCAAGTGCATTAGGATATGGACCAACCCAGAATACTTTCAGAATTAAACTGATTCATTTTCTATAAATTATATTTTTATGATATTTATTCTCAAAATTCATTCAAATATTGAAAAAATATAAAAATCAATCTACATTAATACAGAAAATTTTTTCAAGCTGGATAAAAATATGGAATTGGATCGTTACGACAAACAAATTTTAGAAATTTTAACTCATGAAGACATCAATCTAAATGAATTGTCAGAACGTATTAACCTATCTGTAAGTTCTGTTCATCGTCGTATCAAACACTTGATCGAAACCGATATCATGACCAATCTAAAGCGTGATATTAATTTTGAAAAGTTAGGCTTTAAATTACATGTCATTTTACAAATTTCCCTAAGTAAACATGACACAGATACCTTTGCTAAATTTTTAGAAGAACTCGAAAACATCCCTGAAGTGATTAACGCCTTTTTAGTGACTGGGCAAACCGCCGATTTCCTTGTCGAAGTGATCGCAAAAGATATGGAGAATTACAGTGAAATTTTACTCAAGCGAATTGGTAAAATTGAGCATGTGGTTGCACTACATTCAAGCTTCGTGATTAAAGAATATAAACATGTGTTTAATTGTACTGGCCTACTCAATCGAATTTAAATTTTGTATTGAACCAGTTTAGCTTTTGCATGGTGCATCCAACCAAATTAAAACCAATAAAGTAAAGCTACTCTCATTGGTCTTAAACATTTATTTTATGATGTTTTAGAAAGGTAGAATTTAGAATCAAAGATATCACATTGTATTTGAATGGATCTTTTTATGAGATTTTATTTAGCTGAAGAATATCAACCCCAATGTAATGCACGGTTTGCGTATTATAAAACTCAAATCAATGCACTTTTAATCAATGCAAAAATTGAGCACATTGGTGCCTCTTCGATTCCCAATGCAATCTCTAAAGGAGATTTAGACATTTATATTGCAGTGGATCAATCTGAATTTAATGATGCAATTCAAAAACTTTATCGATTAAATTTTCAAGAGAAATTAGAAACACTGAGAACAGATCAATTGTGTATGTTGGAATCGCTCAATGGTGATGATGTCGCCTTTCAACTTGTTGTTAATGGTTCTGAATTTGAGTCATTTATTAAATTTAGAGATACACTCAGGCAGTCCTCTAAACTGGTGCAAACTTACAATGATCTAAAAAAGCGTTGTGAAAATTTAGATATGATCGATTACCGGATTGAAAAAAATAAATTTATTTCCTCTGTTTTAAATCAGCAATAAATTTTCTCTCAATAAAAACGCACCCCAAGGTGCGTTTTATCTACTTAAATCAGACTTAACTGTCTAATTCAGCCAATACTTCATCTGTGAATTCAACGTTGGTATATACGTTTTGAACATCATCAAGATCTTCAAACATATCAATCATTTTAACAATGAGTTTTGCTTGATCCACATCAGCGATCAATGCTTTTGTAGATGGACTCATAACCACTTCTGCATTATCTGATTTTAACCCAGCAGCAGTTAATGCATCTTGTACATCACCAAAACTTTCAGGTGTAGTGATTACTAAGATTTCATCTTCGTTCACTTCGATATCTTCAGCTCCAGCTTCCAAAGCCACATCCATGATTTTGTCTTCTAAAGAAACATCTTCAAAAGTAATCTCACCACGTTTGGTAAACAAATATGCCACTGAGCCTGCTGTACCTAAGTTACCATTGGTTTTAGAAAAACAATGACGAACATCAGGCACAGTACGATTAAGGTTATCTGTCATGGTTTCTACAATCACCGCAACACCACCAACACCATAACCTTCATAAGTGACTTCTTTTAAGTCATCGTTGTCTTCACCACCAGCACCACGTTGAATAGCACGGTTGATCGTGTCGCGTGTCATATTCACTGAAAGTGCTTTTTCGACAACAGCACGTAGACGAGGGTTACTTCCCACATCAGGACCGCCAAGTCTTGCTGCTGTGGTTAATTCACGAATATATTTGGTAAAAACTTTACCACGACTTGCATCTTGTTTTGCTTTGCGATGCTTAATATTGGCCCACTTGGAATGACCCGCCATGCGAAATATGCTCCTGTAGATTGGCTTTATGCCATATCAAATTGCGACAATTCTACCATAAGCACTTTTTTATGAGAAAGTGCTTATTTTTTAGATTTAATGCAAATTAAGAATTTTTTGCCTCAGGAATCATAATATCGAGTCCTGTATGTTCTTTATATAGACGTTTAATTTCTGCTAAGTCTTGATCTAGATCTGTTGGGTAAATCTTTCCAAAGATTCCACCTTGTTTTGTTTTTGAGTTTGCATACATCAAAACAATAGGAACACCAGCTGCTTTTGCGATATGCCAAAAACCAGTCCGAATCGGTTTACGAGCTTGCCCACGTTCTGCACGAGTCGCTTCTGGCGCAATCACCAAATTAAATTCGTCATTACTCTGAAATAGATCAACCATTTGTGAAACGACGTCTTTGTTTGACTTACGATCTACAGGAATGCCACCAATTTTTTCTAAAAATGGTTTCAATGGACCTTTAAATAATTCTTTTTTAATTAAAGTATGGATTTTAAGGTCATGAATTTGAAAAATTGCCAATGACAATACTGCATCCATCATGGAGGTATGTTCAAAACCGATGATCACTTGTTTTTTTTCTAATACACTTTGATTAACTTCATAGGACCAACCTGAGAGCTTAAAAGTAAGTTCTCCCAACAACTTTTTCATAACTACCTAACATAATAAAATCAGAATTTGCGAATTGTCCAAGTAAAAGCTTAAAAAGACAATCTCTATTGTGCTTATTTTTTACATTTATATATTTATTTTTGTCATTTTAAACACTTGTTTTGCACACAAAAATAGTCAGTTAAAAATGTAAAATTGTTAAACGCCTTACAGTACATTTAACTCAATTCAAATTCTAAATTAACAATAAAAAATAAATAAATTTAATTTGTATAAAAATTTAATTGATTTTTTCTATCTTGATTAAATCATTTCAACTCCTCTAATCCTAATTACACCCCCAGACGGAAGAGTTTTCAGGTAAAATAATTGCAAAATTTTTATGCTCCTTTTTCGCATAATTGCCTTATTTTTTATTTTGATTTACAGGTGAAAAGCATTTAAATTTATTTAGAAAAGCGATAAAAATAACTCCTTATTAATCATGCTCGATATTCACAAATTTAAATGTATCATCTTATACCGCAATCATCTAAGCAATATTGATGAAGATGGGAATCTTAAACCACGTAAAAATATTTTACTCTAAAAGAATTACAAGTCACCTTAAATAGATATACTTATTTAAATACATCTTAAGCATACCAATAAATGAGTACCTATGAATAATTTACTGCATATCTATGCATTTTGTGTAATCTTACTTTTTCTTAAAATGCTTGCAATCTCTTGTTATCAAGGATTTCACCGTATTAAGAATAAAGCGTTTAAAAATACCGAAGACGCTAATTTTGTCAGTGTAAAAGTTAGGCCAGAAGACTTGCCGCTGGTAGTTAGAGCGAGTCAAGCTTGGGCAAATGATTTAGAAAATATTCCCGTGTTTTGGGTGCTTGGAGCGCTTTGTATTGCATTAAACCTAAACAGTGATTTTATTGTCTGGGTATTTTGTATTTTTACGATTGCAAGATTCACACATACAGTCACCTATCTCAGTGCAATTCAACCATGGCGCAGTATTTCTTATGCTGTTGGAATAATCTGCCTCATTCTTTTGGCAATTAAAATCGTGATGAGATGTATTGGATTTTAAATAAATGCAAATCAATAGGCATTTATTTATCATTTTCTATTTTAGTTTAAGTTGTATTTTAGATCTTGAAAAATAATAAAATTTATATCGACAATTAATTAAAAAGATTTCATGAATAATAATTAAATTTAGATTTTCTAATTTATCCTGTAATTTTTTTAATATAATTAAGAGTAAAGTAAATTTATCAAAAAGTAAAACTATGTCACTATTTTGTAATACTTTATTTATATAAAAAATATACCTACAAATAAATTGTTTTTAAACAACTCTATGATTTTATGTTTTTTATAATACTTTTCAACCATTATTTATTAGCTTTTAAGTCTTAATGCTATTTCTAAATTAGAGTTTTTACTCTACTTATTGATTGTTTTATGTAATTTTAATAGTCTCATTTGTCAAGAAGACAGTGATTGTATTTAAAAAGGATGAATTCAAGTGAAAACAAAAAAGATCTTTCAAAAAGTCATAGTTACAACCTCACTATTTTGTATTGCGGGAATCAGCCAAGCTGAAGATTTTAAACGCTTCTCGGTTTCTTCAGGTTGGTTGCATATGTCATCAATGGGGAAAGCACAACCTTTTAGAATCAATACTTCTGTAGGTGATGGTACTAAAGCTTCCGTAGGTGTAATTTCAGGGAAAACCATTTTAGATAATGTTGATCAATCTCGCATTGATGCGATGGACCCCAACCTAATTAGCTTACTCAATGCACCCAGTAATGAAGAAGGACGCTATTTATTTGATGACCTGCTAGATGTAATCATGGCAGAAGATCCAACCTTAATAGACCAATTAACAGGAATTGCTGAAATCGATGGAATTGCCCACTGGTCTGCAGATGCTGGTTTGGAAGTTGAAGATGTAGACACGCTAGGTATGATGTTTACTTATAATGTCACAGACAATGTTGCCGTTCAATTGATTGCTGGGATTCCCCCAAAAGTTGACTTAAAAGGTAAAGGAACTGTCTATGCACCTTTTTCAGCGACTTCACAACCACTTCAGGGCCTAGTGGGCGATTTATATTTAAAAAACAATCTTTTAATTACAGACTTGGATAGTTATGACACTGCCGCATCTGCTAGAGCTTGGACGCCTGCAATACAAGCACAGTACTATTTTGGTAAATCTGGTGTCAATAAGTTTAGACCATTTGTAGGTGCTGGTTTAATGTATGCCTACTTCAACGATATCGAAATCAATTCAGGAATTGAAAATGATTTGATACGTGCTGGACATATGATTCAAAATATTCATGATGGTAAAGCTGGGGCTTCTTTGGAGGGAAAACCATCGAGCGGCAATATGAAAGTTAAAGTAGATGCTACTGATACCATTGCGCCCATTGTTACAGCTGGTTTTACCTATGACTTTAAACAAAACTGGTTTGCAACTGCCTCTATTTCTTATGCGAAGTTAGACAATACGGCAACCATTACTGTCCTTAATACCAATAACAATGCCAAGCTTATTCAGGCTAAAACTAAAATTGAGATCGATCCACTGATCACTTACCTTGGTGTAGGTTATCGTTTCTAAGCCTATCTGTTAGAACTTGAAGCCATTACAGCAACTTAAAATATGTAATGGCTTCATTTATAATTAATTTCAAAAATTACCATGTATAAAATTTAATTCATTAAGTAATTATTTTGACTGTCTTGTAGCCTTTTCATTTCAGACCAAGACTCACCCAAATATTTCATATAAGGTAAATATTCAAATCACATTTCAATAGGAAAGTATCAAATGACTTCTATCAATGTTGAAAGTATTAAGAATCATGCCGATGTTATTGCGTCTTGTGGAACCAAAGTTGGTGAGGTAGATCACCTTGTTGGTGCAGAGCAAATCAAGCTAACCAAACATGGAGATGGACATCATCATCTTATACCAACATCTTGGGTTGGTGAGATAAAAGGCGAAAAAGTTATCTTAACTAAAGATTCTCAAGAGGTCAAAGACACTTGGCTAGAAGTATAGATTTGGCCGATTACAACTGAGTTATATTCAATTTTATATGTGTTTCATTGTACAGTAGATTGAAACTTATTTGATATAAAACGCTCAATGAATTTCATCGAGCGTTTTATATTTGATTAAACCTTATTTTAAGACTTTCGTGTCCTCATCCAATCTCAATTGGCGCTGTCTTTCATCTTCATTGATAAGGTCAAGCCGGTTCTCCAAGTATTGAATTTCCTATTGATATTTTGCAAAAATGCAAAAAACATAAAGTTTAGAGCTGAACCTAAAACAATTTTATCTACTTGACCTGTGAATTTCTGATAGATCGCCATGCCGAGCGCACAAAAGGTTAAAACCATAAACATAGAGAAGCTAAATTTTAAAAAATTATCGAAGCTTTTTCCTTTAAACATAATCAAGAATACATATCATTATCATTTTTTAGCTTGTTATAGGAGATAGAAACTAATTTTCAAGTGATCCGTATTAATTTTAAACTAATAACAAGCAGCTATATTTCTGACTTAGAATCTTCTTCAATCATTGTATTTAGATCCGCATGCAGGTCTAAGTATTTACTTTTACATCTGTCTAAGTCAATTATACTTAATATTTGCCCTGTTTACATTTTGATATATTTTCCATTTTAGAAATTATGAGTAGCAATTGATAATGACTAACGGCTTAATATTTAAAAAAAATACCCATAAATAATCCTATATAAGTTTTAAAAAACATCTTTATAACTCTATTATTTAATTTTTCAAAGTTAGCAGTTTATCTAACAAATAAAAAAATCCACCGAAGTGGATTTAAGCAGTTAAGAGTGGCGGGATTTTCTCCCACCTCCATCCTGCTTATTTACGGTCGCCCAAGCAATACGTTCCGCATCTTCATCCGAACGACCTTGTTTTTTTTCACTTTCATAAATATGTTGGGCTTGTCTTTTCTGCTTTGCAGTATATGCAGATTTATCTCCTACAGGCATAATCACTTCTCCATATAACGATAAATAATAGATATAAACATAGTTTTTATAGCATGGATTATTTTATTCGCTGTTTAGTGTTGTAAGTACTTGTGAATTTAAGTCGTGCTTATTTATTTTTAATCAATATAGAATATCAATTAACACTATGTTTTTTATTTTTAAAATAACTAGCCCTTATTTTAAAGTATCATTTCATTCAATACTTAAAATTTCATTCAATCCACACTGCTCACTTTTTAACAACATTTATTCACACAGTAGTACTGAGATTAGTCCACCATATAAATTAATCACTTGATAAATCTTAGAGGTTAATATGCAACATGATAACAACCCATCAACCGCTCAAGAAAGGTCAGAAAAAGCACAAGAAAAGCGTAGGATCCCTAAATATATTTTACTCTTGGTGGGTCTATTTTTGCTTGCGATTGCGATCTATATGCTTGCGAGTTGGCAAGGCTAAGTTAGCGTAATTTTTAGCTATTTTTATAAGCTTAGCATTTTAGAAGTGCTTAAATTAAACTAAGAAAAGCAAGGTGTTTCCTTGCTTTTCTAATAGTGAATTAATTGAAATACTATTAAAATAAAAAATCTTTAATTAAGATGCTAATCACAATTTCAATACCACACTTTTTAAAACGTTCTATTTTTGAATGTATAACCCATGATTGATTTTGATTTAAGAAACTTTAAATTGGAGTAATTTATAAAAGCTTCGTTTGCTGTAGCAACTGTAGACTTTTCCTCTCGATATTTATAAGTTTTATAGTTGGTATTCACACCTACAACAAAGTCAATCAACTCATTGACTCGATAAATCGTATAACTAGGCTCCGATTGATCAATAAATGTCTTTGTCAGCTTTACTCTTGGTGTTGACCTATATAGAATCACTAGCTGTCGCAATGCTAAATACTATATCAAGCTATTCTCTACAGTCTAATTGTAAAAAAAACTTGATAAACTCTAAAATCTTAGATAGTATTGCTGACGTTCCAAGTAGTTGATAATTAATCAATTCACTTGATAAAGGGCCTGTAGCTCAGTTGGTTAGAGCAGCGGACTCATAATCCGTTGGTCCCCAGTTCAAGTCTGGGCGGGCCCACCAAATAAGACAACCACTTAGGTGCATTAATCCTAAGTGGTTTTTTAATATATAAACTAACCTTACTACTACATAAAACAATTTGTTAGATTTTATCAATGAGAATGTGATGGTTAAGCTAAGTGGTCAGTTGATCTGTGTTTCTGAACAAGAATTAAATATTATAATTAAGTTTCTTCCAGAACATATCAAATTAACCAGACAAGAAGAAGGTTGCGTTTCTTTTGAGGTCAAACAAACTCCAAATCCCTTAATTTGGGATGTTCATGAAGTTTTTGAGAATCGACAAAGTTTTGAAAAACATCAACGTAGAATATCAGGTTCTGTGTGGGGAATTAAAACCCAAAATATTCAAAGATTATATGAAATAACCCTCGATTAAAGGGCTATCTCAAAAGTTTAAACTTTGCTTAGCCTGCTCTATTCACTTATTCCAACTCTTTTAATATCGCCTCATTAAAGGCAGGAATATCATCTGGACTACGCGATGTAATGAGTACCCATCCACCAGTATTACAACGATGAACTTCTTCATCTATCCAGTTTGCACCTGCATTCTCTAGATCGATACGAATACTTTTATATGAAGTCAAATTTTTCTCTTTAATTCTTTCTGCATTGATTAAAGCCCATGGTCCATGACATATGGCAGCAATCGGTTTCTTATGGTCAGTAAAGGATTGAATGATTTTCTTAGCATTCTCATCAATTCTCAATTGATCGGCATTGACCGTTCCCCCTGGAATAACCAGCAAATCATAATCACTTGGATCTACTTTTTCCAAAATCGCATGCGGACTATATGACACCGATTTTTCATCATCATGAACAACGGTTCGTACATCGTTTAATTCAATTGCAGCGTGTATGCTTTCTATGCCTTTGCTCGTCAAAAAGTCCAAAGGTTTTTTAAGCTCATCATGCTCAACGCCAGAATTGGAAGTGATGAATAGTACTTTTTTAGTCATTTTCTTACTCCAACAATACGGTATATTTCAAGCTAACAAAAAATGCGATTGTACATGTACAAGTTTTAGCTTCTTATTGTTAAATGTTTTAGGATATTGTTTTAAGGCTTGTTATATATCCTTTTTATTTTTTTTAATCTATAAATAATCGAAAACCGCATTAAGCAGTCTATGTATCAAAAGATCAAATATCGCAATAACAAAAACCACAGCAAAAACCAAAAATTATTCATTCAAAAATGGCATAACTATTGCTTTTTCAAGTGACCTTTTATTTATGAATCTCCTCAATGAAGCTTATTAAACGCTCTTTATTTTTACAAGTAATGATTGCATTGGTGATTGGTTGTTTATTTGGTTACTTTTTGCCTGATATTGCGATCAATTTTCAAGTGCTTGGTAATGGCTTTGTCAAACTTGTCAAAATGCTGATTGCACCGCTTATATTCTGCGTCATTGTTTTAGGAATTTATGGTGCAGGAGACTTAAAAAAAGCTGGGAAAGTGGGAATAAAAACGCTGATTTATTTTGAAATCATGACCACTATCGCTTTAATTTTAGGATTAGCCGCAGCCTACATATTTAAACCTGGACATGGAATGCACGTGGATATTTCGACTTTAGATGCGTCCCAAATGACCAAGTACAATGAAAATATCCATGCAGTTACAGGTGTATCTGATTTCTTTTTAAATATGATTCCTCAGACTGCGGTAGGTGCATTCACAGGGAATGATATTCTGCAAGTGGTTGTCTTTTCAATTTTATTTGGCGTTGCATTATCTATGCTGTCTAAAGATGTCAGTGATCCTGTCGCCTCTTTTATTGACAAAATATCTCAAGTTATTTTTAAAATCATGTCCATCATCATCAAACTGGCCCCTATAGGCGTTTTTGGTGCAATTTCTTTTACCGTGGCAAAATTTGGAATAGAAACTTTACTTAATTTGGGCTATTTGGTCTTAATTTATTATGCAACTGTGATTTTCTTTGTGATCGTCATACTTGGTCTGGTATTAAGACTCTTAGGTTTCAATATTTTTAAGCTCATTCGCTATTTTAGAGAGGAAATCACCATTGTATGTGGCACATCATCTTCTGATTCGGTATTACCGCAAGTGATGTATAAACTAAAAAAATTAGGGATAAAAGACTCCACTGTAAGCCTAGTCATTCCGTCGGGTTACTCTTTTAACTTAGATGGCTTTTCAATTTATCTCACCCTTGCTGTTGTATTTATCGCGCAAGCGACAGGGGTTCACCTCACAATTTCAGACCTCATCATGATTCTTTTAATCACCTTATTTACCTCAAAAGGAGCACATGGCATTCCTGCATCAGCGATCGTTGTACTTGCTGCGACTTTATCCAGCTTTCCTGTTATCCCGGCGATTGGCTTGGTATTGATCCTTTCAGTGGATTGGCTGATTGGTATTTTAAGAGCAGTAAGCAACTTGATTGGTAATTGTGTCGCAACTTTAGTGATTGGTGTATGGGAAAATGATGTTGATAAGAAACGTGTACATCAAATGTTAGATGATCCGAACTGGGCAAAAAATGAATTGGGAAATTAAAACGCAATTAACACATAGTGGGGAAAAATTAGAGTTTTATTCTGTAGCAAAACCAATGCACTACATAACCAACGCACTATTAGCAACACAATACGCTTTAGATAAAATCCTTTAACGCTATCTTAAGCACACATATTTCATCATAAGCCATTTCAGCATTGAGTCACTGAAATGGTTTTTTATGAATCATGCATTTCCTTAAATTAAAGTCCTCAATCAAAGACCATTCCAGAAAACATAAGGAAATGAATCATTCGCATTATTTGGGCTGATGGTGAAAACCATAATAAAGGACTCAAGTCTGGAAGAGCTGCACTAAACCTTTTACTCCGAGGATTAGTGATTAAAGTAAATCAATAAAAATTCTGATTGCCATGCGTACAAGGATTAAATTGAAACTCGATATTCAGAATAAAGTCAGAAAACTAGGATCGATATCCCTATTGATGACTTCAATTTAAGATCGTTTTTAGCTTAAACCTATCCTGATTTTAACCATGTACCTTTTGTCTTCTATGCGATAAATTAACCCTAATTCACAATTTTCGAGGTTCTTTTGAACTGGAATAATATAGAGATTCATTTTTCTCAAGTTGTTTTAAAACCATTTACACCTTTAGATGCTGATGAGGTATTTCAGTATATTACTCCCACCTTGACACGATATATGACTTGGGATCCACCGCAAAGCCGTCAAGAGTTTGATGAGATCTGGCATAAATGGCTAGAGAATATTAAAGATGGGAATGAGTTAATTTTCGTTGTCAGACACATTGTTAATCATGAGTTTCTTGGCCTGGCAGGACTGCATCAAATACAAACGGAAACACCTGAATTAGGCATTTGGATTCGAGAAGATCGACATAAGTCAGGATTTGGTAAAGATGCGGTAACAAGCATGGTTCATTGGGCTTCTGTTAACTTGAGTTTTAAAAATTTTATTTATCCTGTAGCTGTCGAAAATTATGCCAGTCGCCATATCGCGGAATCTTTAGGTGGGATTATTTCTGAGTATAAAAAGAAACCTAAATATGATTCTGTAAGTTATGCTATTCCTCCTCATACTCAATAATACCAATGGATAGCTTGAATTGTTTATGATTTATTGATGCAGGATGCCGAGCATCTTTGCAGTTTTATAGTCAACTCTCGCGGTAATGGTGGCATTTTCAAGTAAAAGCCGATACGATAATGAGAATTATTGTTATTTATATGGAATAAATCATGGCGCTGAATGCACATCGCACTTTTATTCAAGTGAAAGAGAAAATATATCTAGGTCCAAACTATATCCGTATTATTTTTGACTGTGCAGATGTAGAGAAATTCAAACACACCTGTATTGGTGATAACAATAAAATTTTTATTCCAAGGCATGATCAAACCACAATAGAAATTCCCGATTTTGATTTTGATCAGCGTAAATGGATCGTCAATAATCCTGAGATGATGCCAGAAATTCGGACTTATACCCATCGCGATATTGATTTAGTCAATAAAACCCTAACCATCGAGTTTGCAATGCATGGTACAGATACGGTGGCTTGTCACTGGGCAGATCGTGCCCAACCAGGGGATCAAATTGGTATAACCATGTCTACTGCCGCTAAAAATTCAATCCCTACAGGACTGAATCATTATCTCATTATTACTGATGGGACTGGGCTTGCAGTCACTCAAGCGATCTTAGAGAAATTAACAGTTGATGCCAAAGTATATGTCATTGCCGAAGTGGCAACTGTAGAAGATCAAATCGAACTGCATACACAAGCTAATTTAGAGCAAATATGGCTGTTCAATCCGCAGCCGCTTCAGCAAAGTTTATTGGCTGACGAGTTGCTACGCCATCCTGAATTTATTAATCTACCAGCAAGCCGTTTTGCACATATTACCGCTGAACTACAAGCTGTTCGCGCATGTCGTAACATCTTAAGAAAGCAAAGTGATTGGGGCAAAGAAGATTGTTATGCTTGTTCTTATTGGCAGATTGGGAAAGCAGATAATGAGCGACAGTCTAAAGTGATAGATGATTAAGCTCAAAGTGAATAAATGATCAATCTCAATATATAATTGGTATTATTTCAGGTAAAACTTCTAAAACCTTATAAACTAGTATTTATAAGGTTTTTAATTCCGAAAAAACTCAATTGAAAAGAACACGAGTCTTTGAAATATAGAATAATTAGAGAATCTGGTCATGTCTCTAAAAACTAAAGAAATTTCAAATTCCTTCATGAATGTAATGGAGAAAGCCAGTAAAACATCGAGACCAAACTCGTATTATCTAGGCCACAATACAGTTCATATTGTTGATTTAAAAACATTTAAATCGTTTTCTCATTCATATAACGCCAATATCGCTTTGGTACATATTGAATATGCAGTTTAATGTTTTTCCGCGCTGAAATATTTACACTGTTAAAATAATCTTTCCAAAGCTGATCATATAGAACCTCTTGATGATCTAATTCAACACTAAACTCCTGACTAGAGCCTTGACGAATATTTTGATCAATGTCTAAGACATTCATATTGACATGGTGAACCTGTTTTAAATCATAGTAGATACCAAAATTTCGTTTTTCATCATAAATAAGCCAGCGCTGGTCTTGATATCTGGATTTAAAATGCTTTTCGATCAAAGGCAAAACATTGAAATCTGGCTTAACCAAGCTTAAAAATAATTCATCTTTACATTTTTTAAAGCGAACAAAAGCTTCCATACGGTGCTTTTCTCTTCCCACTTGTTTGGCCCACTTTGACAGTGCCAAAACATCTGGATGACCATAATCACGGTCAATCGCTTTTTGAGCGAAGAATGCATAAACACTAAAATTAAACAGATGTTGAAAAGCATCTTCCTGTTCAGATAAAAAAGTATAGTAAAAATTACGTAAACCACTTGCTGAAACTTTTAACTTTAGGCCTTGCCAAACTCTATTGGCTTGGTCGTCATTAGATTCAACAAAAATCGTTTCATCAAATAAAGCCGATTGAGTGTTGTTTTCACTTGAGACAAAGACATCAAACTCTTTGAATTGAAATGCACGAAATACACAACACAAAATCCCGGTCATGGTCCCATCAAAAATATATTTAGCCATTTAGAATAATAAATCCAACTGGGGTGAAAGTTGTTGAGTATATTTTGAATGCCCTGTTTGTAATATTTTCTGGCGAATTTGGCTGGGTAATTGATCTTTTAAAAATGGCGGGGTATCTGCACAACGAATAAAATGCATTGCCCTATTATAAGCAATACCCAATTTTTTGATTTGATCAATATGAATTTTACCAAAGCGACGTGCTTGAACAATTTTTTTAGCTGAACGCACCCCAATTCCTGGGACTCTTAAGATCATTCGATAATCAGCTTGATTGATATCGATAGGAAATTGTTCAGGATGACGTAGCGCCCAACTTAGTTTGGGGTCGATATCTAAGTCTAAATTTGGATGCTGTGCATTAACAATTTCAGTCGCTTCAAAGCCATAAAATCGCATTAACCAATCAGATTGATACAATCTATTTTCACGCAGCAATGGCGGTGCTGAACCCACCGAAGGCAATGCTTTTTCTTCATCATTAATCGGAATATAGCCCGAAAAATATACCCGTTTTAGTTTAAATTCTTTGTAGTGACGATCAGCCATTAAGATAATATCCTGATCCGTTTCATTATGTGCGCCCACCACCATTTGAGTTGTTTGCCCTGCTGGGACAAACTTCGGCACAGTTTTTATAATCTTTCTTTCATCTTTAAATTGAATCAAGCGATCGCGAATAATACCCAAATCTTTTTGCACTTCATCATGGGTTTTTTCAGGGGCAAACTTTTTAAGACCTTCAGCAGTAGGCATTTCTAAATTGATACTCATCCGATCTACATAAAGCCCAGCCTCATGGATAATCTCCTGTGAAGCACCTGGAATTGTTTTCAAATGAATATAGCCATTAAAGTTTTCTTCTAATCGTAGCTTTTTAACGACTTGTAGCATGCGCTCCATGGTATAGTCTGCTGACTTAAAAATTCCTGAACTGAGAAACAGCCCTTCGATATAATTTCTTCTATAAAAATTAATGGTTAAATCAACAACTTCTTGTACCGTAAAAGCAGCTCGTTTGACATCGTTAGAACGGCGAGAAACACAATATGAGCAATCAAAAATACACACATTGGAAAATAAGATTTTAAGCAGCGACACACATCGACCATCTTCGGTATAACTATGGCAAATTCCAGCTCCCGTATTGCCTAGCCCACTGTCTTTGTTTTTACGGTTACTGCCACTGGATGAACATGACACATCATACTTCGCAGCATCTGCTAAAATTTGCAGTTTTTCTCTAATACGCTCTGTCATCACTCACACCTAATTTTCCGAATGAACTCTAGTGATTATATAAATTATGAGCGTTCAGCAATGGCTATTTCTTTATTGTTGCGACACCAGCTGTCGTATAAATTTAAAGCGTTAAATAGAAATTATTGGGCTAGAAAAAACCTGAGTTATTTGCCCATTCAATTGAATGGCCAAATAACTTAAGCAGAAACAACTACATTTTTAAGCTTGAGCTGAAAGTGGAACACCAAATAATCGATCAAAAGACCAATTAAAAATAAAGGTATAAATTGGAATGATAACAATTAAAGCCGCATCTAATAAAAATGCATCTAGAAAACTAATATTCATCCACCATGCAATCAATGGAATAAGAAAAACCACTAAGGTTAATTGAAATCCAATCGCATGAGCTACACGGCGTTTTACTGTACGTTGACGTAAAGTTTGGCGTTTTTCCCATGCTTCAAAAATTAAGTTATAAATAAAGTTCCAGCTCACAGCAATCGTGGTAATCAGGAAAGCCAAAGGCCCCGTATGGGTTAATTGTGTACCCGAAAGTAGTGCCAGCCCTAAAGAAGAAATACCTAATCCAATGATTTCATAGGTACTTACATAAATTACTCTACGTTTAAGACCTTGCATAAACTTACCCAAACAAATTTTCAAAAAAGCTATTTTAATTTCAGTTATAATAATAGATAAAGACAATAGCTTTCAGTTTGACTGATACCAATTATGAATTTCACCAGCGAAAATATAGAATTATTTGTAAAAGTACTGGATACAGGCTCTTTTTCTGCTGCGGCTCGTGCCTTAAATCGAGTACCATCAGCCGTCAGTATGGGCATCGCAAATATCGAAGCAGAATTAGGCTTACAGCTGTTTGAAAGAACACCCCGCAAAGTGATTCCAACAGCTTCAGCACTTGCCTTAGCCCCACAAGCAAGAATCATCTCAGAACAATTAAAACAATTGAGTAAGCATGCTTATGAACTGTCCTTAGGTTTGGAGAGTACTTTAAAAATAGGTGTTGTATCGGATGTAAACAATCAGAAACTTTTACAATCTATTGATAAACTTGCATTAAAATATCCGCTGCTCAATATCGAAATTATTACTGCACCACAAGATGATATTTTGCATTTACTGTATTCAGAACAAATCACAATTTGTTTAGCGGGTTCAGGGCAACATATCAAAATGCAAGAACATTTGCAGTTGGTCAGCATGGAGGTTGTTGTTGCAACGATATCTGCAAATCATGCCTTGATGAATCAAGCAGTTCATCCTATTTATATCGAGGATTTGGTTAATGTTCGGCAAATTGTTGTCGCGAGTAGTGCGCTTGATATTGCAGATTTGAGATCGGTAATTGCTGCATCTTACTGGCGAACCAATGATCTACAAACGGCGATTGATATGGTTGAGATCGGCTTAGGATGGGGAAATTTTCCATATTCATTGGTTAAGTCACATATTGATGCTGGGCGTTTAATCCAAATTGATTTTAAAAATACCTACAATCAACTTTCTGTTCCGATTTATCTGATTTGGTTAAAAGATAAAGCACTACCTAAAGCATCGCGCGAATTAATCGAGTTAATTAGACAAAGTCTAAATGAACATAACGACTCTTTGAGTAACAGCAATACTCTCTGACTCAGCGCTCGATAGTGATTTTATTTTATCCAGTTTTCATTGTGAATTTATTAGAATTGAATGAAATTCTATAAAAAATTTGACTTGCGAAGCTCAGCACTTACAATACGCCTTTTAGATTTCTAGTATTACCTAAAACATGTCAAACGATCAAATTGAAGCACAAATTGTAGAATTAGACAATTTGCAAGAACACCGTGAAATTGTGACATTTATGCGTAGATCGTCACCGCTCAATACTTCACAACGTACTGCGCTTGAACAACATCGTGATTTAATTTTGGAATACCCTGTCGGCGATTTACGTCAACACTTTGAACATCCTGAACGCCCACTTACGGTAGAAATTGGTTTTGGTATGGGCCGCTCTTTGGTCCTGATGGCAAAAGCCAATCCTGAACGTAATTTTGTTGGAATCGAAGTGCATGTACCTGGTATTGCGCAATGTGTTTATGAAGCAGGAATGGCGGAAGTTAAAAACCTACGTGTTTTAGATGCAGATGCAATTCAAGTTTTACGAGAAATGCCTGACAATAGTATCAATACGGTTCAACTTTATTTCCCTGATCCTTGGCAGAAAAAACGACATTTTAAACGCCGTTTTGTTTCTCATGATCGTATGCCATTGGTTGAAGAAAAACTTGAAATCGGTGGTACATTCCATGCTGCAACAGACTGGGAACCGTACGCTGAATGGATGCTTGATGTTTTAGACAATCGCCCTCGTTTAGAAAACTTAGCAGGCAAAGGCAATAGCTATCCTCGTCCGGACTGGCGTCCACAAACCAAGTTTGAACGTCGTGGTATTGAGGCAGGCCATAAGATTAATGACTTTATTTTTAAGAAAATAAATTAATGATCTAAGAAAACTAGACTGAGTCTACAATTAAATATTATAGGGTTAAATATTAATTATTTAACCCTATTTTTACATCTAAATTTAGGTAATTATTCGAGTTAATTCTTGTTCTAAAAATAATTAATTCAAACAATCAAAACATAAATATAAGACCTCATACGAGCCATAGTATCTACTCAGCGCAAAATTCAGCCGGATAAGAATCAAGAGAACAAATCAGGGCTAAAGGTCAATTAAATAATGGTCATTTTTTGATATTCAAACAAATATTGATAATTGTCAGATCAAAGTCTGAACGACTACAAATTGAAACCGGTTCTAAAACAACATTCTCTACTTGCATGTAATTTTACATCAAGCTCTTTGACTAATACTTTCAGCATTCACTCAGCGTGACTATTATTTTATATGTTGTAATTTAATGACGATAGTTGGTTCATTTTAAAAGATTATTCAGTAAGGATTCTTTTTATACATATAAAGCTACCTTTGGCGCCCTGCTCTTTAACTCCATTAAAAATCGTATTTTGGTTGATTTTAAAAACAAACAAAAATAAACTACCTACCGTTAGGTAGTTTTAATTATACAAACTTGGGTGAAATTTATGCAAGGTCACTTACAGACTCACAAAATGAGTACTTCATTTATCATATTACTCTCACTATTAACTGCTTTAGATGCCTTAGCAATTGATATTTATGTGCCCGCATTTCCAGTGATAGCGACCTCATTACAGGTATCTACCAGTCAAATCCAACAAACATTATCAATTTTTTTAGTAGGTTTAGCTGTTGGCCAAGGCTTATATGGACCATTTCTTGATCGTTTTGGTCGAAGAATTCCATTATTAATTGGTTTAATTATTTTTATTTTGGGTTCTCTGCTCGCAGCAGTCGCAACTTCACTTGAACTATTATTGTTCGCACGCTTTCTTCAAGCCATTGGTGCTGCATCTGGTCTGGTCACACCTAGAGCAATTATTAGCGATATTTGTAATGAGCAAGATGCAGCTCGCCATTTTTCTGTGTTAATGCAAGTCATGATGGTCATTCCAATCATTGCCCCTTTGGTTGGAAGTCAACTTTTGAACTACGGCACATGGCATATTATTTTTTATACATTAGCCTTACTATCTTTTATGTTATTGGTGTGGAGTAGTATATCTGTTCCAGAAACATTAGCTCTTTCGAATAGACAACCCTTAAATCTAAAAAATATTTTCAAAAATTACTATCTTCTATGTAGAAATAAAAGCTATTTCAGTTTTACCCTTGCTGGAGGCTTTCTACTCGGTGGGTTCTTCTTCTACATTAGCAATTCACCCTATATTTTTATTCAACATTACTCAGTCAGCCCTGAACATTATAGTTATCTCTTTGCACTCAATGCACTGTGTTTCATCATCTTTGGTCAGCTTTCAATTTGGTTATTGAATAGAGGATGGTCTGCTTACCAAGTTTTAAAGCTAGGCTCTATTATTTTAATGTTTTTTACACTTATGCTTAGCCTAGTAACGTTACTGTATACACCAAGTTTATGGGCTTACACCCTATTACTGACTGTGGTTATTAGTTCTACAGGGCTTTTATTTGGTAATCTTACAGCACTGACCATGCAACAGGTACAACATCACTTAGCAGGAATCGCTTCAGCTTTAATTGGCTTACTTCAATATAGTTTCGGAGCAGTTATTGGTTTTATTGCCAGTCTTGCAACAGAAAATATCCTCGTCCTTCCTGTAACTTTACTTATATGTGCTTTTTGTATGATTATATTAAATACAATTGCTCATAAAAATGCTTAAAAATAGATAGTGCTAAATATCTAATATTAGATATTTAGCACCTTTTAACCGATTAACACCTCAAGTGCTTTTAAGATCGCATCTAATCTTTTTTTATATTTATCTTTACCACCATAAATGAGCTCACTTTGCAAAGCATCTACAAAACACATGCACAGTCGAGCCAAAGTTGTTGAATCAAACTTCTTGTTTTCTATATTTTCAGGGAATACGTTTTTAAAGATATTCTCCAAATCATCCATAAATATATGCATCGGATCAATCACTTGATCATAAATATGCTGTGGTGGGTTAATGAGCGCATTCATCCAAAATTGTACATCATATGAAGCATCAAATCGTTCACCTATGCTGCAGAAATACGCACAAAGTTGTTGATGAAAATTTTCTCCACCAGTTAATGTATTTTTTGCATAAGTCAGTTCATGATTAATCATAATCGGAATTAGACTCAAATATAAATCATCTTTATTTTTGAAATGTGCATAAATAGAGGGTTTTTTAATGCCAACGTCTTCGGCTATTTCATTCATTGATGTTGCAGTAAAGCCTTGTTTTGCGAATCGCTGCAATGCAATACTTTGAATTTTTTGTGCTGTCACAAATGAAACCTAACAAAAATTTTGCCTATTATATTAAAATTATCATCATTAAAGAAGAATTTAAGCTAAAGTCACCTGACTTCATTTTATAAAGCCATCACTAAAGATATATTCAATAATATATTTTTAATGGAGAGGCTAATTACTTATACATTTTTTGTGCGTAACTGATTGGCTTTAATATTCCACAATTTTGATCAAGCACATGTTCATTACCTCCTAATCTAATAATGGTTTAAAATTCATATACCTAGTTAGATAAGTTAAATGAATGTTAATCAAACCAAATTTTAGTTTGTTTGTTAATTGATCATTCTCATTTTAATCACCCTTTTTAATTAAACTTATAGGCTTGGTCCGAAAGTACTTATCAATACGAAAACCAGCATGTGTATTTTTGATATTTTTTACTTGAAGTAATCAGAATGTGATCATCAATTATTTAAATAAATGATTTTATAATCAAATTTCTACCTATGCTTTAAAAGCACATCATCTTAAAAATTTGACTACAAGGTATAATCTTTACTTTTAAAAACTATAAATATTTCTTTTTTATTCATAAAGATAACATCTATTTTATATATAACTATTCCATTTTTTCATATTTTTATTAATTTAAAATTCTCATTAAGATCGGAGAAATTTCAAAAACACTGGAAAGAAAAATGTTGAATACAACAGGTTTTCATTTTAAAAATTTGGCTTTGTCCCTCGGTATTCTCAGTTTTACACTTTTAGTTGGTTGTGGAAATAAATCGCCACAAAACAATGAACCCAAAGCTGAAGCGTCACAAACAGCAGAACAACCACAAGAGGTCCGTTTTGCTTGGGGTGGTGGTCCCCGTGTCTGGGTCCTAGGTAAAGCCGACGGAGATTTTGAAAAAGCTTTAGGCACCAAAATTAAGTGGGTTGAATTTGCATCGGGAGCAGATGTGATTAATTACTTTGCTGCCAATGAAATTGATATCGCCCGTTTTGGTTCAAGTCCTGCTGTTGCAGGGATCACTCGCGGATTACCCATTGAAGTCATTGGCTTAGAGGGTCTAATTTCAAGTGCAGAGCGTTTGATTGTTCGACCTGAAATTAAAACTCTACAAGACTTAGTGGGTAAAAAAGTTGCTTTCCCTGCAAACTCAACTGCACAATATGCATTAGAACAAGCACTTACATTAAATAAAATTGATAAATCAAAAATCAAATTATTACCACTTAAACCTGCTGAAATTGTTTCTGCATGGACTCGTGGCGATATTGATGCTGCCTATGTTTGGGGCCCATTTACACAACAATTAGAAAAACAAGGTGGCAAAGAGATTTATCGTACAACGACACTAAATGAACAAGGCATTTTGGTTTATAACAACTTCGCTGTCCGCAAAGAGTTTGCAGAAAAACACCCCGATCTTGTGATTAAGTTTTTAAAAGCATACCAAGAACAAGTTGATGAATATAAAAAAGATCCGAAATTAGCTTCTGAAAAAATTTCTAAATACTTAAACCTTCCATACGAGCAAGTTGAAACTACATTGGCAGGTATTGATTACATTCCTTTGAAAGATCAAGCATCTGAAAAGTACCTAGGTACAACATCAAACGATGAAAACTCAGGCTTGGCAAAAGCAACTCAAGATATTGCTAAATTTTTAGTCGGTATCGGCGAGCTAAAACAGTCTGATGTTCCAAAAAGTTATGCGCCCAATATCGACAGTAAATACCTTATCGAAGCAACTAAATAAGGTTATAGAATGAGTCAGTTGAACCCGTTTAAAGCAAAAGTAATTAGTGCATTATCACTAATCACTTTTGTTGTTATTTGGCAGCTTGTGTGTACCTTTAAACTTGTGTCACCCATTTTATTGCCATCCCCCTTACAAATAGTAGATACAGTTTTAGATTTATTTCAAAACGGTTATCGAGATGCTCCATTTTATCAACACATTTTAGTGAGTACGGCACGTGCATTTTTTGCATTTTTCATTGCCATTATTATTGGTGTTCCTTTGGGGTTATTAATGGGCCGTAGTCCTGTACTCAATGCCATTTTAGATCCATTCGTACAATTTTTACGCCCTATTCCTAAAATTGCTTTAATCCCATTAGTTGTTGTGTGGTTGGGGATTGGTGAGGCATCAAAATTTTTCCTAATCTTTATTGCTACTTTACTTAGTGTAATTGTTGGCGCAACTGCAGCAAGCCAAAACGTTCCACAGGGTTTAATTCAAGCTGCACAAACAATGGGACTAGGAAAAGCATCAATCTTATTTCGTGTCATTTTACCCTCTTCACTTCCTGAAATTTTCACCACGATTCGCTTATCGATTGGTATTGGTTGGACCTCATTAATTGCGGCTGAGATGGTTGCTGCAACGTCAGGTTTAGGATGGATGATCATTAACGCGGGCTCATACTTACGTACTGATGTTGTGATTGTCGGTATTATTTTACTTGGAACAATTGGCTTTATTTTAGATTGGCTCATTGTAAAAGCACAGCAAAAATGGGCACCTTGGACAGGAAAAGTATAATGACTCAAACATTTATTCAGCTAAATAATCTTCAAAAAACATTCAAGCAAAACAAATCTGAAAATACGGTTCTAAAAGACATTAACTTAGAAATTTCTGAGGGTCAGTTCGTTTGTTTACTTGGTCCATCTGGCTGCGGTAAATCAACTATTTTGAACTTACTTGCAGGTTTTGAAAAACCTAGCTCTGGTAACATTTATGTAGATGGTCAACCTATTTCAGCACCAGGCATTGATCGAGCTGTTGTATTCCAACAAGCACAATTATTCCCTTGGCTTACAGTGAAAGAAAATATTTATTTTCCCCTTAAGCAATTAAAGGGAGAGCCTAAATACATTACCGAACAAACTGAATATTACTTAGAAAAAACAGGTTTAAAAAAATTTGAAAATCATCGCGTTTGGCAAATTTCAGGGGGGATGAAACAACGTGTTGCACTTGCCCGTGCTTGGGTCATGAAACCAAAAATTTTACTCATGGATGAACCCTTTGGTGCTTTGGATGCTCAAACACGTATTTTGATGCAGGAAACATTAACTAAGCTTTGGCAAGATAACAAAACGACCGTTTTATTTGTCACTCATGATATAGACGAATCTTTACTTTTAGCAGATCGCATTATCTTAATGGCAGGACATCCTGGGCGTATTGCAGAAGATATTCAAGTCAATTTACCCCATACACGTACGATTGAAAATATTGCTCCACAGCCAGAATTCATTGAAGCCAAAAAACATATTTTAGAAATTATGCGCAAAGAAGTTAACCGCATGATTGATTACATACACTAAATCTACAGGACACTTTTATGTTATTAAGTCATTTACCCCGCGTTAAACTTGTTCATGCACCTACTCCTCTTGAGTTTTTACCTAACTTAACCAAAGCATTAAACGGTCCTGAAATTTATATCAAACGCGATGATGCAACAGGTCTTGCTACTGGTGGAAATAAAACCCGTAAATTAGAATTTCTAATAGGCGATGCAATTGCAAAAGGCGCAACACATGTGATTACTCAAGGTGCAACTCAATCTAACCATGTTCGTCAAACCATTGCTGCAGCAAATAAATTCGGCTTAAAAGCATCTGTTTTACTTGAACAACGCGTCAGTGATGCTGCAGATGAATATTACAACAATGGGAACTTATTGCTGGACGAAATTTTAGGTGCCATATCAATTGAAGTTGTTCCTGGCGGTACAGACATGGCTGCTGCTTTAGAAGCAAAAGCAAAAGAATTAGAAGCACAAGGTGAACGCCCTTATATTATTCCAGGTGGAGGCTCAAACGCTATTGGTGCTTTAGGTTATGTATCTACTGCAATTGAATTAATTAACCAACTCAACCAGATCCAACTTGCCCCAACTCATCTTGTACATGCAACAGGGAGTACTGGAACTCAAGCAGGTCTTTTAGCGGGTATTGTTGCAACAAATTCTAACTTACCTGTGTTAGGTATCAGCGTTCGTGCTGAAAAATCTAAACAAGAAGAAAACGTCTATAAACTTACTCGCTCAACTTTAGAACATCTTGGTTTGAGTGCTGATCTTATCGCACGTGAAAAAGTTGTGGCAAATAGTGACTATGTTGGCGATGGTTACGGTATCCCAACAGACAGCATGGTTGAAGCTGTTGAACTCCTTGCCAGAACTGAAGGTATTTTGCTTGACCCAGTTTACTCAGGTAAAGGTTTTGCAGGTTTAGTAGGCCTAATTCGCCAAGGTTATTTCACTAAAAACGATAAAGTGATCTTTCTGCATACTGGTGGTGCTGTAGGCTTATTTGGGTACCGTAAAGCATTCTCTCACAAAGACGCATACCGCTTGTAAAATGATTGATTTTTCAGAATTTCCTACGCTCGGAATCCTAGGTGGCATGGGGCCAGGTGCTGCAGTTGATTTTCAACAGCGCCTGCTCGATGCAAGCCCTGCAACTAAAGATCAGGAACATATTCCAACTATTGTTTGGAATCATGGTGGAATTCCTGACCGACAACTTGCACTTAAAAACTTAGGTGAAAGTCCTTTCAAAGCCATGTTACATGGTTTAAAAATTTTAGAACGTAGTGGTGTTGCTAAAGTGGCAATTCCATGTAACACCGCACATTTTTGGCATGCTGACTTACAACAACAGACCAATATTGAAATCTTAAATATGATTGAAATTACTGTACAACAGATTTTGGATCATTATAAATATGGTGATAAAGTTGGAATTTTAGCAACCAAAGGCGCCCTTTCTACCGAGTTATATCAACGTGAATTAAGTAAATATAACATCCCTTATGTAATGAATTCTGAAGAAGAAATTGAAAAAAAATTTATGCCTGCAGTTTATGCTGTAAAACGGAATGAATCAGAAAAAGCAGGTATCATTTTTCAAGAACTCAGTCAACGGCTTATAGATGTAGGTGCAGGTTCAATTATTTTAGCCTGTACAGAAATTCCCTTGGGCTTACACGCCATTCAATCTCCAATTTTAAATGTAAGCTTCGATACTACGCAACTTTTAGCAGATGCTTGTGTAAGGTGGTTTTACTAAAAATAAATCAGTCTTCATTTTCTATTTAAGAGAATACTTTGAATTATTTTCGGCTTTTTATTGCCTTATATTATATGGCATAAGCATGGATCAAGCAGTATATAAACCCATCTATAATCAATATAGATAAATACCTAGTGTTCGTAACATCAGTATGCATTGATAAAATTTAATTAACTATTCTTGATTCTAAAAGTTAAGCTTTGTCCCCAATGCCAAGACCCAAGCATTGTTGATATCATGTGTTGCACTAGGATGAACAATATATTGCAGGCTTGGACGTAACATCAGCCATTTTGTTGGATAATAACTATAATTTAATTCAATATTATATTCGGCATCAGCATTAAATTGTTTCTTATCATCTGCAAAACGATTATTGATATGAATACGATTAAGCGCAAAACCCAAATTATCCTCAGCTCGGCTGGTTATCACCCCATAATACTTTAGACCGATCTGTTGAGACTGATCCACCTTGTTGGTGGTACGGCTATGGAATGTAAAATTTGCAAAACTGTGTAAGCCCTGCTTTCCTACACCAACTGAAGTAAGTTGCTGGTCAAAATTAAACCAAGCGCCATAGGTATGATTTTGTTGCTGCCCCGTCCGTATATCCTTTTGATTTTTAGTTTCATCTGCAGTGTTATACATAGCCCCTACACGATAAGTTCCTGCTAATGCATTGATCAATGATTTCGGTCGCCAGATCATCTCTATGGGAATAGTGATACCATCAGCTTGATGGGTACTCAGATTCCAGCCATGCCGTTCTAAAGCATTTTGAGGGTTATATTCATAAACACCGATTTGTAAGGCGAGTTCTGGGTGAAATTGATATTTTAAACGAACACCCCATTGAGAAATTGGAGAGTTATACCAAATTCCGCTTTGCCATTTTCCCATTTGCGCAGCACAAAATGAATTATTTTGAAATTCACAAGACATCACATTGAAATCTGTACCCATTCCCAAACGCCCTAATTTAATACTGAGCCCCTGTTCTTTAAAGTTTTTCTCCAAAGAAAACTCGGTCAATCGACTTTTACTGTTGCCACGACCATAATTTGCTTGAACATTGGCAAGCTGTGGTGCGGATGGATCAGAAATATCTTCTGAAGATAAACTTTGTCCTTGTCTTGCTGTGATTGTTGCTCTTAATGTCATCCCTTCCCAATTTGCCAGCTTTTCTAAATCTAAAGTTGAACCAATTAAAAATTGACTGGCATATTTAGGATCACTCCCCGGATTGTAGCCACCATCAACTAAATAAGCGCTGTCTACAATCAAGTTTGCATCTAATTTAATGCCTTGCTTTAAAAGTTCAGTCCGCATCCCCTGCCAATCACCAAACAAATAAGGGCTATTTTTGTCTAAGCTGTATTGAGCAGCATGTAACTGTATACTGAGCAATGAAACAAGAGAAATTGTAAATTTTATCAAATTTGACATAGGTTTACCTTAATTTTGCAAAGTCCATAATTTAAATAAATGACAGATGCTGGTTTTGCTATTCGACAAAACATGGTTTAATTTTTGGATTTCTCAAAAATGTGAATGATGAATGCGAGTTAAATCAATCAAGGCTTGATTTAACTAAAAGACGATTGTTCCAATAAATATTTTAGGGAATTTTTAAGCACCTACGTGGTCACAATAATTATGACAAAACTCCATCAAGCATGATTACTCATTGACGTTTATTCATCATTGAGTCACTGGCTTGGTTGGACAAATCTTTGCTGGGCTGCGAGATAAGACAGATACAACACGGGTGCCACAAAGAAAGCGACACTCCAGAAATCTAGATACACATATAAAAAAGCACCTAAAAATGCGCCAATCACAAAACCCACCACAATGCTGAAACTGTGCTGTAATTTTTGCATATTGCTATGGTTCCGATCTCTTAAATAATTAGAAATATCTATACCTAACTGTGTTGTATTTCCCGTCATCATGGTGCTCGGACTAATATGTTTAATTAAGGTTTTACTTGAAGTGTTACGAATAGCTAAGGCGATCAGCCCTAAACCACCTGTAATTGCGACAGTGACACTATTGGCATCTTTAAACGGTTCAAAATATAAACCCGCAAGCATAAACCCAATTAAAAAAATTGCTTCCCCCAAAAATAAATAACTTAAGGTGGTATGTTTTTGTACACTACGATCAATCCAATATTTGGTGATGGCAACAGTCAGAATAAATAAGGGAATTGCCCCAAGCTTAATCCAAATCCCAGGCCCACCTTTGACCCAAGCAGCACCAGCTAAGACTAAGTTTCCTGTGACATGCGCAGTAAAAAAACCAAACAGTGCGATAAAGCCAATGGTATCAATTGCGCCACCCACAATTGTCAATAACAAAGGATCTCGACATGTTTTCCAAAACCCACTCGGCGGCGTCGTTTGTATATTTTCCATGTTCTACTCGTCATTCAATAATTAATTAGAATTAGGACCTGTCAAAACCTAAGCTTTTTTATAGTTATCCCGATTGATGTAAATCATCAGCAATAAAACTGGGGGAAGCAAAAATAACCACAGTAGTGCAAATTTATATACGATTGCGGCAACTGCGCATCCCAGTGCAAAACTCAACATGGTTGGAAAAATTGCAACAATACTCTGTCGAATTTGCAGTCTTTTTTCCTGAGAAGGTTTGGAAAAAAGCTCAGCAATATTTAACATCAATTGTGTTGTAGCACCCGTCATCACGGTTGTTGGTGATTCTTTCGTCCAATGGATACGGTGCATCGCGTTTTGAATCGCCATAGCCGCCACCAACAACATGCCTACAGTGAAACTCATGATGGTATCGTATTTCGGAAAAGGCAAATAAAAGTAGGAACATACGGCGACTATACTAAAAAGCAAAAACATCAGTTTTAGAAAAAACGCATATGAACTGTTTTGATGTCGGATAAACTTTTGATCCAACAATTTGACCGATAAAACTGTAATACAGAACATCGGTAGTGCTGCCAATTTAGCCCAAGCACCTGTTTGACTCTCGGAGACTAAAGCCGCGCCTAATGTTACAAAATTACCTGTCACGTGGGCAGAAAATAAGCCATGCAATGCGAGAAAGCTTGCAGTATCGACATAGCCTGCATTGAAGCTCAATAACTTACTTAGTCTGAATTGCATCATTTGCCCCTTTCTCCTGTTATTGCATCACCCTATCGTTAGGATAATAAGTTTTTAATCATTGGCATGAGTTGTTCGCCAATAACCATCCCCAATAAACCGCATAGGGCCACAAAAGGAGGGGCTGGAGATTTCACATTTAATAGGTAATACAACACGCCAACCAACAACCCAACGGCCAAAGAGATCAGATAGATTTTCATAAATTTCTCCCCCAATAAAATTCCACCTAGTTCCAGATGGAATTTTTTAGGTTGGTTTTAAAAAGCAAAACAAGAACAGCCTAATGCGCCCCAAAATGATTTTTTATCCTGATCATTGATAGGAACATCAAGCATCCATGCATGCGAATGTCCATGCATGCCACAGCTGCTAGAACATGCACACACTGCTGAATCTTTTTGTAAGGGTTGTAAGGAAGGCGCATTACGATTTTCAGAGTGGCGCCACTGCCCGCCAAATCGCTTGACTGGTGACCAATCAGGCGATGCGGGTGGAATCGGTGGATCTTGTTGCTTAAATTCGGCACCCGCATAGACCACTTTACCGTCCATCACCGTCATGACTGATTCAATAAATTGAATTTCATCGCCCTCAACAGTGAGATAGTCATCTGAGAGTACAACTAGGTCCGCATGTTCCCCTGCGACTAAAGCGCCTTTATGGTTTTGCTCGCCTGAAAACCAAGCAGATCCTTTGGTCCATAGTCTTAACGCTGTTTGACGATCAAGTAAGTCTTTCTCATCATATAAAGTAAAACCACCCACGGTTTTACCTGTGGTTAACCATGCCAAACAGACCCAAGGATTGTATGATGCAACACGCGTCGCATCTGTTCCAGCGCCCACTGGTACACCCAACTCAAGCATTTTTTTTACCGGAGGCGTGTCTTTGGCTGCATCGGCACCATAACGCTGAACAAAGATTTCGCCTTGATACGCCATACGGTGTTGAATGGCAATTCCTCCACCGAGGGCACCAATCCGTTCTATGTTTTTTTCTGAAACCGTCTCTGCATGGTCAATAATAAAACGGGTTTCAAATGGCTTTTTACCATTGACACGTTCAAAAACATTGAGCAATCGACTAATGCTTTCATCATAGGTGGCGTGAATTCGAAACGGCCATTTCTTCTCAGACAAATGTTCAACAATAGCTTCTAATTCAGTTTCCATTTTTTCTGGAAGATCTGGGCGAGGATCATAAAAATCCTCAAAATCACCAGCTGACCAAGTCAGGTTTTCACCCGCACCATTCATCATCAATAATGCATCACCATCGCCAGGAAACGTCATTTCTGTCCATCGTTGATAATCTTCTAACTCTTCACCAGCTTTTTGTGCAAAGAGGTTATAAGCAATACGAACGGTCATTTGATCTTTTTCATGCAATTGATTGATCACTGCATAATCATCTGGATAGTTTTGCCCACCCCCTCCGGCATCTATCGCAGAAGTGACACCGAGCCGATTTAACTCACGCATAAAATGTCGGGTAGAATTCACTTGATCTTCGACGGGTAATTTGGGTGCCTTGCCCAGTGTTGAATACAAAATTGCAGCAGAAGGCGTTGCCAATAATAAACCTGTTGGCTCGCCTTTTTCGTTGCGTTCTATTCTGCCCCCGGGTGGATCAGGAGTATCTTTATTAAAACCTAAGACATCTAATGCTGCTCTGTTCAGCATTGCACTTGCATATAAATGCAGAATAAAAACTGGGGTATCAGGTGCAGCTTTATTGATTTCAGCTAAAGTTGGTAAACGCTTTTCTGCGAATTGGAATTCAGTCCACCCACCGACAACACGTACCCACTGTGGTGCTGGCGTATTTTCTGCCTGCTCTTTGAGTAAGCTTAAAGCATCTTTAACAGTCGGAACCCCTTCCCAACGCAACTCCATATTATAGTTAAGCCCGCCACGGATAATATGGAGATGGCTGTCATTTAAACCGGGAATAACGCGACGACCATTTAAATCAATCACTTTTGTCGAGTCGTTGGCCAACTTCATGATACTATTTTCATCACCTGTGGCAAACATTTTTCCGTCAGCAATCGCAATTGCATCCACTTCAGGCTGTTTCGGGTCAAGCGTGGTAATTTTGCCGTTCTTAAGAATTAACTGTACATCTGTCATGATCATCTCCATGTAGATGAATATTTATATCCATAAGGTTTATTTTGCTGACACAGGTGCAATAACTTCATGTTGCGTTGTGGTTCTTTCTGGCGCTTTATGTACCATAGTATATGCATAATCTACGCCCATACCGTATGCACCCGAATGTTCACGCACAATGTCCATCACTGCATCATAAGTTTCACGATGTGCCCAATCACGTTGCCACTCAAGTAAAACTTGTTGCCAGGTTACAGGAACCACGCCTGCTTGAATCATCCGTTGCATCGCATAATCATGTGCTTCTTTTGAAGTTCCACCTGAAGCATCGGCAACCATATAAATTTCATAATCACCTTCCAGCATTGCACCAAAAGCGAATGTAATATTGCAAACTTCAGTCCATAAACCCGATACGATAATTTTTTTACGATGATTGGCTGCCAATGCATCACGAACCTTTTGGTCATCCCATGAGTTCATAGAGGTTCTTTCGAGTAAAGGGGCTTCAGGGAACACATTTAATAATTCTGGAAAAGTGTGCCCTGAAAAACTTTCTGTTTCTACTGTTGTAATGGTGGTTGGAATATTAAAAACCTGAGCGGCTTTAGCCAATCCCACCACATTATTTTTTAAAGTTTGACGATCAATTGACTGTACGCCAAAAGCCATTTGTGGTTGTTGATCAATAAAGATGATTTGACAGTTTTGAGGTGTAAGTTGTTCTAAAAATGCTTTATTCATTTTGATTCGCAACACATTTATAAAGGAATTTATATAAAAGCAAAAATACACGTAAACCACTAGACACTATTTTAAATACAAACTGTATCCTAAAAAGATACAATGATTGATCAGCATAGGATGATGCGTTACTTTAATCATTCAAGTGAAGAGTACTTTAAAATTAAATGGATAAATTAGACTGTATCAATACTTTTATTAGTGTCGTTGAATATGGAAATTTCAGCAGTGCATCACGTCACTTAAACATTACTAGAGATCAAGTTGCGAAAAGAATTTGCCATTTGGAAACTATTTTTAATACGGTCCTGTTCATCCGCAATACCCGCAAAATGGATTTAACTCATTCAGGTGAAAAATTTTATCAACACTCTAAAGTCATTATGAGTGAGTTTGAATGGGCAACCAGTGACTTTACCCACGACCAGAAATATCCCGAGGGTAAACTCAGAATCAATGCACCTCATTCATTTAGACATGCGCATCTTACCGAGATCATTTCTAAATTTATGACACAGTATCCCAACATCAAAATAGACTTGTTTCTTTCAGATAAGTTTTTAAATATCAGTGAAGATCAATATGATATTGTTCTCAGAATCAGTCAAGATATTGATCAGCGTAATGCCCACCTGTTTAGTACCTATCATCGACATTTTTATGCAACTACAGCTTATTTTGCAAAATTTGGCGTACCCAATACAATCGATGAGTTAAAACAGCACAGTCTATTGTTGTATTCACAAACCGATTCAAGTACTAAAATTGTGCTGAATAAGAATAAAAAAGAAGAAACTATTTACTGTACGCCGAAATTGACATGCAATAGTGGCGATTTCCTTTTAGATTTTTGTAAACAAGATCAAGGCATTATATTTTTACCCGATTTTTTAGCAAAAAAAGATCAAGATGCTGGAAAAATTGTTCGTTGTTTAGAAGACTATCATTCAAAGCAACTTTATTTTTATGCAATTACGCCATCTCAACAAAAGATTCCAAAAAAAGTGAAGCTCTTTTTAGATCATCTCAAAAAACACTTATCTGATCGCTAAAATATAAAGCTTTGGACCAGACTTTTACCTAAGAACTAAGTATTCACGGCTCATGTTGTATCTTTATACAATACATAAAGCACTTCAATAAAGCGTTGTGTATGCAAATACTCAGCATCTAAGCTTGCAAACTTGACACAGATTTGAATTTTGGACTAAACACATTGTTCTGTAATCGGGTCTGCATATATTCAGCATAAACCGATAGTTTTTCATAAATATGCTCAGAATAAAACATATCTTCGACTAGGTTTTGCGCTTGTACTAGATCATAAAGACCTGATAAATTTAAAATTTTAGCATTCATTTCTGAAAATTTACGACATAAAGCTACATTAAAATCATCTTTATATTTAAACAAAAGCTTCTGCATATTTAATTTATTATCATGATGATCTAATTGCAGATTTAGACCATCTTGCTCATTTTCGGGATTTACCAAGAAAATTCGAACCTTAAAAAAACATTCTATTTCAAACAAATAATCTGGATTGATCGGTTGATCTGTAATTAAAAAGATACGATAAACTTCTGCCTGAGTCAGTGCTTTGAACAACTGAAAATAAACAAATTCCTGTGCATCCCATGTTTGATCTTGTAGATCTAAAAAGAGATTTAAACTTTCTAGAACGACATCATCCTTGGTCAAGTTCATGGTTTTTTCAACCTGATAATAAGGTTTTAAAATATCTTGAACCTGTGCCGTAAAAAGTGTTGAGTAAAGCACTGTTTGATTTAAATTCGCCAAAATAAACGGTGAAAACAAATAAGCCAGACTTAAATCATTTGAAGCAATTGCAGATTGGATAATCGCTGTACTTTTCTTTTTTGAAAATTCACGTAAGACTTTGGCACGCAACAATGTTGCTTCTAAGTTTACAAATCTTTGATTGAGTTGTTCTATCACCTTTTCAGAGCAACCATGCTCAAATAAAACTTGTGTGAGCACATTCAACTGAGTCGTAACAAACATATCCCTGCCTCATTCTATACAGCATCGCGTGCGACTATTTTGAAAAGAAATCAAAAAGAAATATAGCCACAAAATTTTAGAAAAAATATATAACAGATAGAGCTGTACTGATTGCGTCTGTTATAGTTATTTTAAATACTCACTTGCATTGACCTATGTATAAATCTGAACAACTGACCCATAGCCTAAAATTATTGATTGAAAATGGGACGTGGAAAGCACATGAAAAATTACCCTCACTACGCCAACAGGTTCAACAATCAGGGTTAAGTCTAATTACGGTGATGAATGCTTATCAAGAGCTCGAAGCGCAAGGCCTGATTTATTCAAAAGAAAAGTCAGGGTATTTTGTGGTAGAACAAAGTTCAGATCATCCCACCACATTACATGTGATTAATGAAACAGTTGAAATTAACTCAATTGTTTTCAAATATTTGAAATCTACACAGTCTGAACACATTATCCCTTTAGGTTCTGCCTTTCCCAATAGCCAGTTGCTCTACTCCGCTAAACTGATACAAACGCTTGGACAACTTGCTCGACAACGGCGTAGCTATGAACAAACTCCAAGTCTCCCGCCCGGAAATTATCAACTTAGAAAAATTATTGCACAGAAATATGCGATGCAAGGCATCCCCACTGATCCATCTGATATTGTGATTACCTCTGGAGGTTTGGATGCATTAAATCTTTCATTGCAAGCACTTACGCAAGCTGGGGACTATATTTTATTACAACAGACGATTTTTTATGGTGCATGGCAAGCGGCTGAACGACTTGGATTAAAAGTAATTACTATTCCAGAGCACCCTGAACATGGCATTGATTTAGATGCATTCGAACACGCAATTTTAAAATATCCAATTAAAGTGTGTTTGATGATGTTAAATGGTCAGAATCCAATTGGCTTTACTGTGAGTGATGAAATTAAATTAAAATTGGCTAAGTTACTCAACCAATATCAGATTTATTTGATTGAAGATGATGTCTATGAAGAACTTTACTATGATCAAAAAAAACCCCTCTCGATGAAGTACTTTGATCAACAAAATTGGGTGCTACATTGTTCTTCTTTTTCAAAAACATTAGGTGCAGGTTTTCGTATCGGTTGGGTCTATGCAGGGAAATTCTCTGAACATATTCAGCACACTCAACTTATGAGTACCCTTTCAGTCAACTCATTTATCCAAAATGCCTTGGTTGAATATCTCTCTCATCGTCATTATGAAAAACATTTAAAAACTTTACGTTCCACCTTACAACGCTATAAAAAACAATATTTTAATTATTTAAAAACCCATTTACCTGAGCAATGCCATGTCAATTATTATCCTTCCGGGTACTTTTTATGGATTGAATTGCCTGAACAGGTCGATAGTAATGACATCTATCAACACATGTTAGAACACGGTGTCAGTGTCGCACCGAGCAGCTTATTTAATATTAGCAATCAACAAAATCACTTTATTCGGATGAATTGTTCATTTGAAATGAATGAAAAGATTCAAAATGCATTAAATGAATTGATTCATATTATTGGTAAATCAGTCGCAACATAAGCTGAATTTTTATAACAGATTCATCATTGCTTACTTATCTGTTATAGTTTTTTTCTAATTTTTTGTATCTACAGTGTGAATTCGTTTCTATCCATAATGAATCTATATTAAGCAGAAAGAGATTTTGCGATGAATGATGACAAAAGCCCTAAAAAACCACAATATGCTGATAGCTCGATTTCAGACAAAGCCTTTAAACGCATGATCATCTGGTTTTTTATCTACTGTAGCCTGTTTTGTATTGGTGTTATTGTCACAATCGGTGCAGATCACGCTGCTTTAAACTAAATCTCAATTGATTTCAAAAGATATGATTGATAAAACACTCACTTAATCAATTGAGTGTTTTTTCTGTATCTGTTGGCTTAAAAGTGTATAGGCATCTTTAAGATCTTCCCGTCCCATATCCTGTAACATGCGCTGATGCATATTTAAAATATTCACATCTCCACGCCTTGCAGGACCCGTCTGCATTGTTTCAGGATCATTTTGAGTGGCTTTTTTTGCTGTTTCCAAAATTAATGGATACAGTAAATTAAAATCGACCTGCTGTGCATCGACCACTTGTTTAGCCATGTCATAACAATAATTTGTAAAATTACAAGCAAATACCCCTGCCAGATGTAAGCTCAGCCGCTGCGCTGAATTATAGGGATAAACCTGATTACTTAGACTATTTGCTAACGTCGTTAAAATAGACAAATCTTCTTGCAAAACCGTTTCAATAAACAAAGGGGTATTCTGCCAATCCACTTCACGTTCAAAGCTAAAAGTCTGTAAGGGATAAAAAACCCCAGATTTTACATGGTGTTCAGTCAATATATTGAGATTGGTACTGCCAGAAGTATGAACAATCAAAACATCCGAAAGTTGCGAATGAATCGTTTGAATGACTTGAGCAATGGCTTGGTCACTCACCGCAATAATCAATAAATCAATTTTAGGTTCTATACAATGCACAACATCAATTGCCTGAGCATTCACCAGCTGGGCTAAGCGTTGTGCATTGTTTAAATCACGACTATAAATCTGAACAATATGATGTTGTTTTGACAATGCTTTTGCAAAATGTGTAGCAACACGACCTGAACCAACAATACTAATACGCATATCAACATCTAAAACTTTAAATATAGTTACAGCATGCCAATAAAAAAGGGATGAATCAATTCATCCCTCTCAGATCATTTTGATAACTACATCAATTTAATGCATTGTTTAAATAAATAATTCGCTCAGCGGTACGTTTATTAAAACACTTGGTATATTGCATCTCTTTGTTTTGCTGAGACATCGCATCATCCCAATATTGACGTTGTTGCTGATAGGTTTCAATTTCGCTATCTGGAATATCGCCAAAACTTTTCTGTGAAATGACTTTACAATCAACATCACGTTTTTCAAACCATTCTGCTTGATCTTGCTTAAACTGTTCTTTTTGTTCATCACTCAAACTATCCCAAGTCTGGTTTAAACGATCGACTTGTTTGAGTTTTTCTTCATCTAGCTCTTTTTTACGGATATCCATGGCTTTTTGTGCAAGCGCTGTTTGCTCTGCATTTTCAATTTGGTTGACCTGCTCGCGTTCACGCATATCTTTATTTTCTTTCATATAGGCTGCGTATTGCACTGCTTTTACCGTAACAAAAGTTACCCCTTGAATAACTGCATCCTGATTAAGCACATCAAGGGTTAAGCCATCTTTGTCTGTTTTCACAACATTATAATTAAACTTGCCTTTCAACTGATCATTGGCTAGTACCAATTTAGATTCACCAGCTTCGATATATTCACGTATGCTGCGATACCCATCACCTTCACATTCATCCTCACAATCTTGCCCAAATTCTGCATATGAATTTTCAGCACGCTGTTGTAAGCCTTTCGGGAATTGAACCACTAACTGACTTTCACATTCCAACTGATTGGTTTTAGAAGAGTCTTCAGTGATCGTACGAACATTCTTCACTTCAAACTTTAAAGCATTGTTAATTTTCTGAAGTAGTGCTTGGTCAGCTTCATAACCAGAATTTTTAATATTGTCTGCGACTTCACGCAAATACTCATCTTTCAAATATTTTTGAATTTGATTGATATTATCTTGATTGGTACAGCTCCACTCTGCAAGTTCAGCATTACCTTCATCTTTTTTCTTTTTGAAGTAATCACAGCCTGACAGCATCAAGGTAGTAGAAATCGCAGCAATCATAAATAATGGGTTTAATGATTTATTCATTGTTTATCCGATCATATTTTTATGTGGATCATTTAACCAAATAATTTAAGAATTTTCGAGTAAAAAATAAAAAGCTTCTGGATATTCAGAAGCTTTTTATACAATTTATGCCTGTTTTAGCACCGAACATACCACTTTAAAAGATTATGGTGTCGTTGCACCAAGTACTTCAAACTCAATACGACGGTTTTTAAATTGCCCTTCTTTGGTTGAATTATCTGCAATTGGATTGTCTTGACCATGTCCTTCAGCAGTTAACTGTGAGGTATGTACGCCCTTTTCAACCAAATATGCCACAACCGATTTTGCACGTTTTTCAGATAATTTTTTGTTTGAATCCGCATTCCCAACATTATCGGTATAGCCTTTAACCACGAGTTTTGCATCTGGTAGTTGTTTTAACAAATTCGCTGCTTTATCCAAAATCGCTTTATTGGCTTCTGGAATACCAGAAGAACCTGTCGCAAAATTAATCACCTGTAAATTCAATGCAGCGGCAATATCATTTACATTGGCTTTATCTGCCTGAATGCTTGAAAGTGCTTGGTCTGCTTGTGAATTACTTGTATCTACATTTGCAGCACTGCTTGTTGCAGCTGCATTTGCATCGGCTGTTTGCTCTACAGAAATATGTAGATTAGGAGCAATAGCTTTTAACTCATCTGCCAATTTTTGTGCTTGCGCTAAATTTGGTGTTTGAATGGTAAGTTGATCACCGATCCAAGCCAGTGAAATATTTGGAATACCTTTAATTTTAGCCAACACCTGATCTACAGCATTTTGATCTGGCAAATCAGCGGCATAAGCACTGCTGGCTGTAACTTGACAATGATCGGTTTGACCAAACACTGAGGCAATACTGGTTTTTAAGCTGTCTAATAAAGATTGACTACTCGATTGTGCCTGACAACTTGCTAATTTACCTTCAACATCTGTAGAAATTTGCAGTTCAGCAGCTTGCAAATCAGCAACAGCTTGTGAAGCTCCACTGCTTACTGGATCTCCCCCAGCAGGCGGTTTGCTACTGCATTGTTTAAATAACAATGCGGCCAATCCTGCAATCACCAACAAAGCAATAATTGGCAATAACCAATTGGATTTTTTAGGTTCATCTTGGATCGAATTTGTTGTGATTGTAGACGTATCAAGGGGTACTGGTGTTGGAGATACACTTTGTATAGGTGTGGGTGCCACAGGCTCTACAGGGGGGATAACAGCCTCAGCCACGGGAGCAGCTTGAGTAGTGCCTGCGAAACCAAGACCACCTACACTTAAGCCTAATGTTGCAAATAATCCTGTTGCCCAAGCGGGCAAAGCATCCTGAATATTGTTCCATTGTGCTTTGATAAAATCAAAAATTTCATGTTTACTATCTGAGCCTGCTTGATCTGCAAGCAATGATAAAGTTGGAGCAATAGAATGGTTTAATGTGGTTTCAATGTCTTGAGTTGGTGCATTGCCCGCAACCAAGCCTAAAAAATGCGCGACCGTTTCTGGTTGATGACTGAAAATATCGCTTAAGCGAGGATTTAGATTTTGCTGCAGTGTGTCAATGAGTTCAGGTTTTGATTTTAAAACAGAAAGGAGAATGGGGTAAAAGGCACTTAAAGCACCGATTTTTTCGTCTTGAAACTGAAGATCACCCTGTAAAACTTTTGTGGTCACCCGTTCTTTTAAAAGCTCAATAATATTCATAATTTTGGACACTCCGATTTCATTGTTGTATTTGTCACTTTAATAATCATTTTATTGATCGTTTTTTATTCTAGTGATTAAATTCTAATAGTTATAATAGCTTTTTGTAGCGCAATGTGTTCAATATCTATTTGAAAAGCCAGCTTATGCTGGCTTTTTGTTTACTTTTTTAGGCTTATGTAAAATTTACATCTTAGCCAATAAAAGTATGGAGCACTTTACCAATCATTTTTTGATCGATTAATGGCGTATTTTTTCCATGAGATAAAATACTGTCATTGTTAACAACCCATTCCAAATCTGGATCAACCAAAGCCCAACCCGATTCTTTTACCCAACGATCCGTCATATTGGCCACTTTTGCAGGAGCGAGCGTGACTTTTTCAACCCATTCTAAAGGCTCAAACAAACCTTCACGGACCAATTGAACCCCAAAAGAGACATAAGTATCAAATGCGCTAATACCGGGTAAAGTCTCGGCAAAAGGCGCTAATTTCGCAGAACCACTCAAAGGTTCATGATGCGTACAAATCGCATCAATCACACCGTCTTTGACGCCTTGGCGCAGTAATTCTTTATCTTTTTCAGCACGTAATGGTGGGCGCACATGTGCCAAAGAGTTAAAACCATCAATTAAGTGTTCTGTTAAATGCAATTGATGCATTGCAACATCTGCTGTCACTGGCAAACCTTTGTTTTTTGCAATTTTAATCAACTCTACAGATGCACCACTTGAAAGCAAACCAAAGTGCGCTTTGACGCTTGTCGCTTCAATCATCAATAGGTATTTCGCAATAGCAACTGTTTCAGCCAGTGCTGGAATCATTGGTAATCCCTGACGTGAGGCAATAAACCCCTCATGTACACAACCATCTTTTGCGATCTGGTGCTCTTCTGGATAAAACACTACAGTCATGTCTAAACCAGCCGCATATTCCAAGGTACGCAGAACCACATCATCGTCTTTAAAAGTAGCATAGGCATTTGAAACAGCAGTACACCCCCCCTTTTTTAAACCTGCCATATTTGCGGGTTGTTTACCATTTAAACCTTGGGTTTGTGCACCAATCACTTGTAAATGAATACCACCATCTAACATGGCCTTTTCTACCAGTCCATGAATCAAAGCACCATTATCTTGCACGATCGGCTTTGAATCAGGTGGGGTAAATACATGCAAAATACCATTTTCACGTGCGGCTTTACCTTCTGACTTCAAGGTACCATGCTGTTGCTGACCTGGCTCGCGTAACCGTGCACACAAATCCACCATGGTGGGTATCAACCATTTGCCTTGTCCGTCAATTGTATCTACAACATTGGCAGATGATTCGACTATTTTTCCATGTTCAACATAAACCGTTTGTACAGTGTCAGTTTTTTTTATTGGGTCTAAGACACGTACATTTTCAATTTTTACACTACTCATGACTTTATCCTTCACCTTAAACCGCAATTGCTTCTAACAAACCTTTCTCTTGCAACTGACCTTGCATTGCCAAAGCCAAAACAGCCATTCGCACTGCAATACCATTGGTCACTTGATGCAAAATTACCGACTGTGCACCATCAGCAATACTAGAATCAATCTCTACACCGCGGTTCATCGGTCCCGGATGCATAACAATACAATCGGGTTTAGCCATGGCAAGACGATCTTTATTTAAACCATACATTTTGTAAAATTCAGCTTGTGACGACAAAGCTGGTGAATCAATACGTTCATTTTGAATACGTAAAGTAATGATCACATCACAGTCTTTAATGCCTTCATCCATTTTATTGAACAAGCGAACACCTTCACCATATTCGTCAAAACCACACGGAAGCAAAGTATTTGGTGCAATTACACGGATATCTTTGCAACCTAAAGTCTGCAAAGCTGCGATATCTGAACGTGCAACACGCGAATGCTTAATATCACCAATAATCGCCAGACTAATGTCTTCAAAATTCTTTTTCGTTTCACGGCGAATGGTTAACATATCTAACATTGCTTGAGTTGGATGAGCATGACGCCCATCTCCAGCATTGATGATTGCAACATGCGGACAAACTGTTTCAGCAATAAAATGCGCTGCGCCTGATGAAGAGTGGCGTACAACAAAAATATCTGCTGCCATCGCTTCGAGGTTCCATAGCGTATCGCGCAATGTTTCCCCTTTTGAAGTACTTGATCGTGCAATATCAATGTTCAATACATTTGCAGATAACCGTTTTGCAGCCGCTTCAAAAGTAGTTCGTGTACGTGTCGAATTTTCAAAGAATAAGTTCATCACTGTACGACCTTCTAAAAGTGGTGTCGTTATCAGTTGATTTTGATCATTTATAAAGGAATGGGCTGTATCTAGAATTTTGGTGAGGGTTGCTTTAGAAAGACCTTCGATGGTGAGGAAATGCTTTAAGTTTCCGTCATTATTGAGTTGAATCTGACTCGGTGTATGCAATGCCGCCAAGTGCATGAGAGATTCCTTAGAGGTTAAGTTAACGTATTATACAGATTTTCTTTTTCTTTGGCAGTTGAAGTTTTGGACAAATAGTCATAAAAGTCAGCGATCAAATTTTAAATTTGATCTGCTTTAAGTCTGCCAGTTTGAGCGTTAAGTTCATTAATTTTTCTCGAAGTTGCTGAATTATATTGATGTAATCAATATCTGATTGATCTTTTAAAAGCTTGATATAAGCATCTATTCTCAGCAAGGATTGATTACGCCATTTAAGTAATTCTGCTATTGGATGGTAAATTTGTGGATCAAAATCATGCAATTGATATTCCAATATTTTTATATTGCTTAATGTCACATCATATTCTTTTACACGTTTTAAGCACCTTAAGGTATCTTCTAAACGAAAGCGGATCTCATGTTCACAAAGAAATTTTAAATGTGGCAAATCCTGTTGAGCAGCAAAATATTGTGCCAATGGCAGAGTAAAATCCTCATAAGGATACCAACGCCCATGCGCACAAGAGATCAATTCTTTATATTTTTTCTGTTCAATCCACAGGTTAAACACAGCAGCCTTTGCTTGATCATAGTGTCTTAATCGCAGTTCAGTTTGTTGTTCCGACTCATCAGCGGTACCCACGTAAATCATTTGGTTGTTTTTTAAATATTTGCTAATTTCTGCATTTAATTTCGTATAACTCAAGAGATTGTCTCACAGCTTATCCTCAGCTTAAAAAATACTATATATGAGTTTTAATTTTTAATCACACTGTATCAATCAAGCTCTAACCCAATAGTTAGAGCTTAATGCCCGACTTATCTCAATGCACCAATATAGTGATGTGAAACTTGTGCTTGATAAATTTCTTCTTCTGTTGCACCAGAAACATATGCTTCCTCGCTTTGTTCAACTTGCGTTGTGGTTAGCGTATTCACAGAAGAAACTGGTTGTTCCTGTTCTAATAAATGCTGTAAGCGCAAGGCATGCCGATTTAATTCTGGATCTTGAGTCGCCAATGACATATCAATCACATACTGTGCATAGCTTTTATTATCCACTAAATACATTACATCAATAACGCGCCCTGTCACACGTCTTAATCGCGTTAAGATTAATGCCCCAATGGAAAACGCATCTGCATGTGCAATAAATCTGCTGTTGTTAAGATCTTGCATAGAAATCCCCGTATTTATTAATTCATTAAAAATTCAATTAAATTTCTGAGCCAATACGATGGATAATTAAGCAAATTGTGTACCAAAATCACGCCATAAAATGAATTAATAATGCATACACATTATTCTCTATTTAAAAGTTTACCGACTAGAACTCGCCCTACACATTGCGGAGCGTCAGATAGATCTAGAAATTACTCCGTTATGAAATTTGCTCTCATCATCATAAATAAAGAATACACGTGTGCTTTATTCATAGATGATTCATCTATATAAATTGTAATACTGCATGCAAATTTTTCTTGTTCTTAAATGATTTCAGTAATAAAAGAATTTTAAATCAAATTTTAATGATAAAAATAGCGCCAACACATTTCCAATGAAATCAAAATCAATAACAATCCCATCACGATATTAAAAAGACGTGCTCGATTTCCTATATTTAAAAAGCTTGCTAACTTTTCACCAGCAATCCCCCATAGCAATAAAGATAGATAACAGACGACAAAATAAATCACTACAAAAACCAATAAAACAGCATGAATATGCCCCGTTGAAAATAGCCCTGTACCCGCCACTGCGGCAATCCATGCTTTGGGATTTAGCCATTGCATTAACGCACCTTGTATAAAGGTCGGTATTTTTGCTTCATCTTGGGATTGACTAGAGATAAATGTCCCTTTTGCACGTAGAATATTCAGTCCAATCCACAACAATAAAACTGTACCTAAAATCGTGATCACATCAAGAAGTACAGGATAAACCACAATCATTTGATATAAACCAAAACAGACCGATGCCAATAACAAGGTAAAACCAATGGTCGCCCCTGAGATAAATGCAAAAGTTGCTTTTACACCATAATTCATACTGCTGGTTAAAATAGTTAAATTCACAGGTCCTGGTGAAATCGACATAGACAGCGAAAAAATAAACATTGAAACAATAAGACTAAGCATTTTTTAAATTCTTTATTCGATCTTATCTACATATTGATATTTGAATATATTTCAAGCAAAAAAACCAAATTTTTAACTGAATTTAGTACTTTTTATAAAATTTCGGACTTAAAAGACCATTCTATAAGTTTTCGTCATTAAAATACGCTAAAATACGCGATTGCTTTTTTAATGTCTTTGGAAATATTCATGAATTCGAAACCACGTCTTTCTACATATTGGGTTACCTGTGCAGATGGACTAGAAACCTTACTGCAAGAAGAAATTCAAGGTTTAGGGATTCAAGATATTGAAAAATTTCCTGGGCGTTTAATTTTTAAAGGCAAACTCGAAGATGCATACCGTGTTTGTATGTGGTCACGTTTGGCTTCTCGTGTACTGACACCGATTCATGTTCATGAGCTTGAGTTTACCCATGATGCACGTGACGTTGCAGAAGAACTTTATGAAGGTGCGATCAATTTTGATTGGTCACTTATTTTTGCACCACAAAGTACTTTCGCGATTCGTCTTCATGTAGAACGTGATATTAAAGTCAATACACAGTTTGCGACTTTACGTGTCAAAGATGGTGTGGTTGATTCCTTCATGGAAGCTGTAGGTAAACGTCCAAGTATCGACATTAAACAGCCTGAAATTACACTATATGTACTTGCTGGAAAAACTGAACACACCTATTGTTTAGATTTATCTGGGGATTCTTTACATAAGCGTGGCTATCGTCGTTTTATGACAGATGCCCCAATAAAAGAAAACCTAGCAGCTGCTATCTTACAAAAAGCACAGCTTAAACAACGTAATCCAGAAATTATTCTCGACCCAATGTGTGGTTCAGGAACCTTTATTATTGAATCATTGATGATCCTGACTGATCGTGCACCTGGTTTAGTACGCCGTTTTGGCTTTAATGGCTGGAATGGACATGACCATGAGTTATGGATGTCGATTAAAGCTGAAGCAGCTGAACGTCATAAAGTTGCCTTAGAACAACCTTTGCCTAAATTCTATGCCTATGACGCAGATTGGGAAGCAGTAAAAGCAACCAAACAAAATATTATTGCTGCTGGATTTGAGCAACAACTGGATCAAATTCAAATTGAAGAGCGAACTTTAGCCGATTGGCCTGATTTCCAAGCAGAAGGAAAAACTTCATTTATTGTCACCAACCCACCATATGGTGAGCGTTTAGGGGAAAAGGCTTCTAACCGAGCTTTGTATCTGGGCCTATCCGCGCTTCTACAAAAGAATTTCCCCAATCAGCATGCTGCGGTTATCGCAGCTGCTGTTGAACAAGCAGATGTATTGGCGTTTAACAATCCACAAATTTTACGTTTAATGAATGGTAAATTACCAATTTACATTCGTTTTGGTGATATTAAGCCTGCTGCAGTGGTTAAACCTTTCCTTGCAGACTGGCAACCTCAACAATTTGAAAAAATTGAAGGTGCAGAAGACTTTACCAATCGCTTGCAAAAAAATATGCAAGCTTTAAAGAAATGGGCTGTAAAAGAAAATATTTACTGTTTACGTCTCTATGATGCAGATTTACCAGACTTCAATGTCGCTGTAGATTTGTATGGTGATCGTTTACATGTTCAAGAATATGCACCACCAAAAACCATTGACCCAGAAAAAGCCAAAAAACGTTTTAACCTTGCTTTGGCTTCAATACGTGCTGTAACAGGTTTAGGTCGTGATGCGATCTTTATTAAAACCCGTGCCCGTCAAGAAGGTAAAACCCAATATGCAAAACAAAGTACAGCATCTAAACGTTTTATTGTTCAAGAAGGTAAAGCCAAGATTTTAATCAATTTGACTGATTATTTGGATACTGGATTGTTCCTAGATCACCGTCAAATGCGTCTGCGCATTGCAGCTGAAGCTAAAGGAAAACATTTCCTTAACCTATATAGTTATACCTCTACAGCAAGCCTACACGCTGCTTTAGGCGGTGCTGCAAGTACCACAAGTGTTGACTTATCCAATACTTATTTAAACTGGTCTAAAGAAAACTTTGTCTTGAATGGCTTAACGGTTGATCATCCTGATGAACAGCATCAATTTTTCTCAAGCGATTGTTTTGAATGGTTAAAAGAAGGTCATGAACAATATGACATGATTTTTATTGATCCACCAACCTTCTCAAACTCAAAGAAATTCTACGGTACTTTTGACGTGCAACGTGACCATATTTCTTTACTTAAACGTGCAATGAACCGTCTAACTACAGAGGGAACTTTGTATTTCTCAAATAACTACCGTGGTTTTGAGATGGATGAAGAAATCGATGCAATGTTCGATGTACAGGAGATCACCAATGAAACGATTGGCTTAGATTTCAAACGTAATCAAAAAATTCATAGAGCCTGGAAAATTAAACACTTTCCTGTTTAATTATGTTAGACCTCGGACTTATTTATAAGTCACGGGGTCAATTTCATGTCCTATATAAAGTGTAACGCGATCTTGGGTTGTAATTCGGACATCATGGCGTTGATATGGATTATAACCAACTTCGCTTATTCTATATTTTTCAAGTGGTTTTAAATATTTATCCCCAGGTTGATTTGGATCTGGGTCTTTTTTCTGCCACTCGAAATCAGTTAAAACTGTAGAATAAATTTCATCTTTTTTAGCATCATCTGACCTTTCCTGAGCAACTTGTTTATGCAAATTATTTTGCTCTTCTACAGGTTGTTGTGCATTTTCCTTTACAGCTTTAATAATAATAGGTGACAGTTTAACCACACCTACAGATTGCTCTGCAAGATCTTGATCATCTAATTTATCTGCCAATACCTCTACCGAACTGAATGCCATCAAGAGAAAACCGAATATTTTTAAATAATCAGATTTATCCTTATCTTTGATCCTCATGATCAACGTTTCCTTTCTTATTATTCCTCACTGAAAAAACTATCAATTTTTGACCGTTTTTTCAATAAATTCATGAAAAACCCGATAATAGGTAAAACCTAAATCAATACACATAAATATTTGATGATTAAAATAATATGATGAAAAGACTAGGCTATGCCGATTAGTGGTTTAGGATGGTTTATAAATCTATGCATTCCTATAGCTCTGGATGCTTGATTGGGGGATTAAACAGGCTTTAAACCTTTGCATCAATTCTACGATGTGTAGTGTTTTCCCTATTATGCGGAAAGTCTTAATGTGGCATTCTACTGCTCAATCAACCTCATCTCCCCTTCACAAGTGCTATCCATTAAGATTACTTACCTTTTGATCCAATGCTTACACTTATGTAGAACGCTAAAAAGTCCTAAAGCTTGCAATACCATACCTTATATTCAAAGTTTAAATACCTTTGCGTAGGCTATGTCTCACTTTTCGTAAGGGTTGCCAAACCTTACACTGTAAACAAAGCAGTGCTTTGTTTTTGCTCATGGACGGGGGTACGTCCTATACCCCCGCCCAACTGTGACATCCATGTCGCCCCATGATTAAAACAACCATCTATGATTCAAAAGTACAAAAAATGAATTGTTAACCAATAATTTCTAAAAGTTCATTTAGAAACATAAGCTTCATTTATGATCAATGACTTGATGGAAACCACTTGTATGAGTAACTAGCTGGTTTGACTATATAACACGTAAAAATATAAATACTTCTCTACTAAAAAAGCCAACTACCTTGCGGTAGTTGGCTTTGGTTATACAGCTAGATAAATTAACTTAATTTTAATTTACCAAAATTAAGTTGACCATGTTCAGCACTGATTAAAATGGTATCACCTGCTGTAAATTGACCAGCAAGAATTTGCTGAGCCAATGGATTTTCAACCTGTTGTTGAATCGCACGTTTGAGTGGACGTGCACCATATACAGGATCAAAACCAGCATCAATCAGAATATCAAAGGCCTGATCATCGACTTTCAACCCAATATCTCGTTCAGATAAACGTGAACGTAAGCGATTCAATTGAATATCTGCTATGCCACGAATTTGTGATTTTTTCAACGAGTGGAATACCACCAACTCATCGATACGGTTAATAAACTCAGGACGGAAATGTTGTGATACGGCATTCATCACCGTTATACGAACATCCTCATCACTAGCACCTTCACCGAGCTCACGTACATCACTTGAACCTAAATTCGATGTCATCACAATCACGGTGTTTTTAAAATCAATCAGACGGCCTTGTGAATCAGTTAATCGTCCATCATCCAACACTTGTAATAAAATGTTGAATACATCTGGATGGGCTTTTTCAACTTCATCAAATAACACCACACTATATGGTTTACGGCGTACTGCTTCAGTTAAAACACCACCTTCTTCGTAACCAACATAACCCGGAGGTGCACCCACCAATCGACTAACCGAATGCTTTTCCATAAACTCTGACATATCGATACGAATAATTGCATCATCACTGTCAAATAAGAAATTACCTAAAGCCTTGGTTAACTCAGTTTTACCCACCCCTGTTGGTCCAAGGAATAAGAACGAACCACTTGGGCGATTTGGATCAGATAAGCCCGCACGTGAACGACGAACTGCATTTGAGACAGCAACCACAGCTTCATCCTGTCCTACCACACGGTTGTGTAAAAAATCTTCCATATGGAGTAATTTTTCACGCTCGCCTTGTAGCATTTTTGATACAGGAATACCAGTTGCAGCACTAACTACTTCTGCAATTTCATTTTCAGTCACTTTGGTACGAATCAGTTTCGGTTCTTCATTGACTTCCGCTACCTCTTCCTCACTCAAGCGTTTTTGCAATTCTGGAATCACCCCATATTGCAAACGACTTGCTTCAGCCAAATCACCCTCACGTTGCGCTTTTTCAAATGCAGTACGGGCTTTATCAAGTTCGATTTGCGCCTGATTTGTACCATCCACTAAACGCTTTTCAGCAATCCAAATTTCTTCCAAATCACTATATTCTTTTTCGACATCTGCAATTTGTTTTTCCAAATGCTCAACTTCAGCTTTGCTGACTGAATCTGCATCTTTTTTTACCGCCTCCAATTGCATTTTTAACTGGATTAAACGGCGGTCTAAACGGTCAAGTGGCTCAGGTTTAGAGTCAATCTCCATTTTAATACGTGATGCTGCTTCATCAATCAAATCAATCGCCTTATCTGGCAATTGGCGATCTGTAATATAGCGATGTGACATTTTCGCCGCTGCAATAATTGCAGAGTCGAGAATTTGCACACCATGATGTGTTGCATATTTGTCTTTGAGACCACGCAAAATTGCAATGGTATCTTCAACACTTGGCTCATCTACCAAAACTTTTTGGAAACGGCGTTCCAAAGCTGCATCTTTTTCAATGAATTGACGATACTCATCCAGTGTCGTTGCACCCACACAACGTAATTCACCACGTGCCAATGCAGGTTTTAACATATTACCTGCATCCATCGCACCATCACCCTTACCTGCACCAACAAGCGTATGTAGCTCATCAATAAAGAGAATGATTTCACCATCAAACTTCGCTAGATCCTTGAGTACTGCTTTTAAACGTTCTTCAAACTCACCACGGTATTTTGCACCAGCCAGCAACGAACCTAAGTCTAGCGATAAAACACGCTTACCTTTTAAGCCTTCAGGCACTTCACCATTGATAATACGTTGTGCCAGACCTTCAACAATCGCCGTTTTACCTACCCCAGGTTCACCAATCAATACAGGATTATTTTTAGTACGACGCGACAACACTTGAATAGTCCGACGAATTTCTTCATCACGGCCAATCACAGGATCGAGTTTACCTTCCGCAGCACGTGCTGTTAAATCTATGGTATATTTATTAAGTGAATCTCGTTGATCTTCATGGTTATTTGCCATAACTTGTTCGCCACCTCGAATATTTTCAATTGCTTTGCGTAGTTTGTCAGTCGTGACACCTACGCTTGTTAACAATGTTTTGGTAGCACCTGTTTCAGCAAGTGCCAAGATTACCCAATCAGTAGATAAAAATTCATCTCCTGCTTTTTGAGCAAAGCTATCTGCCAAATTAAGCGCACGTACAGCTTCTGGATTTAAATTAATATCTCCAGTTGGTGTTCCAATTTTGGGCGCATCTGTTAAGGCTTTTTGCAATTTTGTTTTTAACTCAGGTAGATTGGCGCCTGACTGTTGCAAAAGACTAAGATTAGATGGTTCTTCCAATAAAGCGGAAAGAATATGAATACCCTCAATTGCGGTATTATCATTACCCATTGCCTGAGATTGTGCATCAGATAAGGCTTGCTGCAGGCGGTTCGTAAATTTTTCAAATCGCATTCTTGTTATTCCTCACAACAAATTTTGTACTTGAATAATAAATGGGAACGTTTTTTTCGATTTCAATAGCAATAATGAATTAATTTATATATTTTTCAAAAACTTACCAAAATACTTAGAATGGATTTCAGTATTAATATCTGTGCTGAAACGTTATTTTTCAAGTAAGCTTATGGAAAAATATAGAGAATTAGTTTTTTAAACGTTTGTATTTTCAACGATATGCTTTAGAGTAAGGAGTATTGAGAGATTTTAGTATAATAACAATGTTGACTTTCGGTAAATCATTATCTGTATTAATTGCAGTATCTGCACTGTATGCCTGTGGCTACAAATCGCCAAATAGTGAAGAATTTCCCCACAAACATATCCAGCAATTAACACCGAATATATCAGGCATAGAATTCACATGGTTTAAAACGCCTGATGACATGAATAGAAAAGCCCTCAATGAAAATTTTATTGTTTACAATTGCCCTGAAAGTCATATAAAACAAAATCCTGTAAAGAATTTTAAATTATGTACTTACGATCTAAATCATGATCAACAGATTCAGCCTCATTTCATTGCTGCACAAACAAATCAATTGATCGATCAAATTGTCGCCTTAAATCACAATCACTTTCTCATCACTATAAAAACCTTTCAATCTGGTGTGAATAATCCAATGCAAGCTTATTTATTCAATGCACAGACACAAAATTTAACGGCCATGACTTCGTTTTCCTATGCTGCATTTTCTCAGACAATTTTAGAGCAAATGGTGCAAGAGAAAACATATCAAAAGAAAGTCTTAGAATATGACACAACAGTTTATTTTGATCCTCAATATATTTCGGCCAAAGCAGCCGCAGAAGCTCAAAAAGAACATAAACAACAGCAGCAATCTGTAATCAAAAATTTCAAAGATATTTTTAGAGACAAGCCTGAACAACCAAAACGTGATTTTTCACCAGATGATTATCCTGCTCAACCTGCCGAACCTTTTAATTTAAAACTCATTCAACAATTAAGGCTCTATCTACAACAGCACCAAGCAGAATGTTATTTAATTCTTGATCACGAAACACGGCTCTTAAAAACACCTCAAAGTTATCTCTATAGTCGCGATTTTTCCAAATTTCTGCCACAGTTGAAAGATGAGATAAGACTGCCTGAATGCAAAAAGCCAGTAGAGTTACCCACTGTAAATGCCAAATATCTAAAATATCAAAGTATTGATGATGTTCAAGGTTCAGGAAATCATTATATATTCTGGTTTACACCTATTGGCTATGACGTATTTGAAATCAAACAACATGGGCAAAATAAACAATTTAAGCTGCCCATTGACACTGCTTGGATATATCAAATTAGAAATAAACTGATCATCTCGGTTGATCAAACTTACTACATCATTCCACTTTCTTAATGAAGCATTTTAACCTCATAAAATTTTAAGCTACACAACCTATTAAGCTTTTAATGCACTTACACTTCCGACTTGGTTGCAGAACTTTGAGAAACTGCGCTATTCGCTGCGACATTTTGGGTAATCCATACATTTCCACCGATTACAGCACCCTGACCAATGGTAATACGCCCAAGAATAGTTGCACCTGCATAGATCACCACATTGTCTTCTACGATTGGGTGACGTGCATATTCTTTCTGTAAACGCCCAGAATCATCGATTTCAAAACGTTTAGCGCCAAGCGTTACGGCTTGGTAAATTCGCACATTTTTACCAATAATACAGGTTTCACCAATCACCACACCTGTACCATGATCAATAAAGAAACCTTGATCGACTTGTGCACCTGGATGTATATCAATGCCAGTTTTTGAATGTGCAATCTCAGCAATTAAACGTGCCAACAGTGACAAGTCTTTTTTATAAAACTCATGTGCAATTCGGTGGTAAATAATTGCCAAAATACCCGGATAACACAATAAAACTTCATCGACACTTCGTGCAGCTGGATCACCATCATAGGCTGCAATCACATCTGTATCTAAAATTCGGCGTAGATCTGGTAATTTTTGTGCAAATTCACTGACGATACTTTGTGCCAATACCTCAATTACGTCGGCATTTTCGTTGTGCTTTTTATATTTATAATCATAAGTTAGATTAAGTTTGACTTGCTCCAATAATGAGTGCAAAGTTTTCTCAAGTGCATGTGCAATATAAAAATTTTCACTTTGTTGGCGTAGATCAGGTGGCCCTAGTCGCATAGGGAACAAGATACCACACAGATCATTCATGATTTTCTTAATTTCATCTTTTGAAGGTAATTCCCTACCGCCAAAGTCTTTTAAGCTTTTACGTTGAGTACGCCATTCATTACGAGCTTGTTGTAGCTCATCCACAATATTGGGGATATTCCATTGGGTCATATATTTACCTACTGAAATGACTTTTCACAATCCATGCGCTTAACATGAAATTTTATTATTCACTTTGAATATGTAAATACTATTTTATTAGCAATCTTGTAGATAAACATTCTTCGTATAAAGATATCTTTAAAAATCATTTAAATCTTATTTCAAAATAAGAATAAGCAATTCAATTTTTATTAATTTATTGAATATATAAAATCATTATAGTTGTTATCAATACATCTGATACATCAAGACTTAGATGTAATTCTAAGTTTGAAGAAAGGCAACTGAAATGACGAGTTTAAATCAACAACACTTTACCGAATTAACAACGGCTCAAATTGAAAATATCTTTGAACAAGCAAAACAACGTGTTGAAGATCATTATTTAGAATTTACGGGAACAATTTTACCTCATGAAGCATGGGCATTGTTTAAAGCGGGTCATGTGGTGATTGTCGACGTACGCACCAACGAAGAACGTAAATTTGTCGGCTATGTAGAAGATACTATTCATATTCCTTGGGCGACAGGAACTGCGCTGAACCGCAATCCACGCTTTGCCAAAGAACTTGAAACTAAAATTGGAAAAGACAAGATCATTCTACTGCTTTGTCGTAGTGGCAAACGTTCCGCAGCTGCTGCAAATGTGGCTTTTAATGCGGGTTTTGAAAATATTTACAATATCGAACAAGGCTTTGAAGGTGACCTTGACGAAAATGATCATCGTGGTTCTTTCAATGGATGGCGTTTCCACAACTTACCTTGGCGTCAGGAATAAGGCTCTTGCTTTATTCCTCTTATGAATTTTTATAAGCAGTTGATAATGATTAAAAACGCTCTTAATTAGAATCAAATTAATGCAATAAATACCGGTCACAATTAAACACCAATAGCAAAATTCTTACTTTATTGGAGATGATAAAAACAGCATTTTTAAATCAGATGAGTAATCAATAAATTAATTTCCAATACCACCAAGGATTAAAACATGGCTAAGAACCAAGAAGTCACACGCCAAGCGCTAAATGATCAAGCAGCCCGTCAACTTGCCAATGCGACAAAAACAGTACCGCAACTCTCCACCATTACGCCACGTTGGCTAACACATTTATTGCAATGGACCCCTGTTGAAGCAGGTATCTATCGGGTCAATAAAGTCAGCAATACCGATGATATTCAGGTGGCTTGTACACAACGTGATGAAGCAACACTTCCACAAACTTTTGTCGACTATGAAGTTAATCCACGTGAATACTTTTTAAATGGTGTTTCCACAGTTCTGGATATTCATACTCGTGTTTCTGACTTATATAGTAGTCCTCACGATCAAATCAAAGAACAGTTACGCTTAACCATCGAAACCATTAAAGAACGTCAAGAAAGTGAATTAATCAATAATCCTGAATACGGCTTATTGGCAAGTGTTGCAGATGAGCAACGTATTTCCACTTTGACAGGTGCACCCACACCAGATGATTTTGATGATTTACTACGTAAAGTTTGGAAAGAGCCAGGCTTCTTCTTAGCACATCCCGATGCGATTGCAGCTTTTGGACGTGAATGTACCCGTCGTGGTGTTCCACCACCCACCGTAAGCCTATTTGGTTCACAGTTCATCACTTGGCGTGGTATTCCACTGATTCCTTCAAATAAAATTCCAGTTGAAGATGGCAAAACCAAAATCATCTTGTTACGCGTTGGTGAAAAGCGTCAAGGTGTTGTTGGCTTATTCCAACCAGGTCTTGCTGGTGAACAGGCACCTGGCCTATCTGTACGCTTTATGGGCATCAATCGTAATGCAATCGCCTCTTACTTAATCTCCTTATATTGTTCTCTTGCTGTGTTAACAGATGATGCACTCGCTGTGCTCGAAGATGTGGAGGTAGACAAGTACCATGACTATCCAACAACTTACAAGTAATCAACCTACTCCAGATATTTCTTCTGATCATATTGCTGATGCGCCCATCAGTGAATCTGTCATTGCACAATTGGCTGCTGAATTTTTTTCGGCTTTACCCAAGCAAAACCCACAAGGTTTTAACTTTGATATACCCGATCAACGATCTCAAGGTATTAGTCACCAACCACAGCCTAAAGACCCGATTACTGCATTGTCTGGGCGCATACCTGCCATTGTACAACAGGCAAATTTAAACCCGGATTCTACACATCACTATGTAGAACCGACCGCCGACCATCCCGAGCGTAGAATTCTATCTTCTTCGCCCATTGTTGGTGGTGCAAATACTCCTGATCCATTTGCTGTCGGACAAAAGCTAGATTTGTCTTTGAATCCTACACCAATCACACAACAGACTGCACCATCAAACCTAACAACGACTGCGCCACATCAAGCTCAATCGAGTTATTACTTTTTGGATCTGCCTCACCCTGAAGTTGCTAGCGCCCAAACAGTCAATACCAATACGGCTCAAACTGATGTGCTTAAAAATCCATATGCGTTTGATCATTATCATGTGACAGATGACCAGCAATTAAAAAGTGTATTACAAGATCGTAATGACAAACCTACAACAGCAGCGTCTGGTTATTATTTTCTTCAATCACCTACCATTGAAGCTGTTCGTCCGCATTCAGATGTGCAAATACCAGCGAATGCTCAGAACTATCAACCCATTGATATTTTGCAAATCCGTCGGGATTTTCCCATCCTACAAGAGCGTGTAAATGGTAAGCAATTGGTTTGGTTGGATAATGCAGCCACCACCCATAAACCTCAGGCGGTCATCGATCGAATTTCATATTTCTATCAACATGAAAATTCGAATATTCACCGTGCAGCACATGAACTTGCAGCACGTGCCAGTGATGCTTATGAGCATGCACGTGATGTTGTTGCTCGCTTTATTGGGGCCGCTTCAGCAAAAAATATCGTCTTTGTTCGAGGTACAACAGAAGGCATCAACTTAATCGCAAAATCGTGGGGTAAGCAGAATATTCAAGCGGGAGACGAAATTATTGTGTCCCATCTTGAGCATCATGCCAATATTGTGCCTTGGTACCAACTCAGTAAAGAAACTGGTGCAAAACTCCGTGTAATTCCTGTAGATGATACTGGTCAGATTCAGATTGAGGAATTTGTAAAATTGCTCAATCCTAGAACCAAACTGGTTTCGATTACACAGGTTTCTAATGCCTTGGGTACTGTAACGCCTACTCAAGAAATTATTGCATTGGCGCATGCAGCAGGTGTTCGAGTTTTGATTGATGGTGCTCAGTCTGTTTCGCACATGCCCACCAATGTTACTGCCTTAGATGCCGATTTCTTTGTGTTTTCTGGGCATAAAGTTTTTGGCCCAACGGGTATTGGCGCTGTTTATGCCAAGTCTGAATTACTTGATAGCATGCCTGTATGGGAAGGCGGCGGAAATATGATTCAGGATGTGACGTTTGAGAATGTGGTCTATCAACCTGCACCAAATAAATTTGAAGCAGGTACGGGGAATATTGCAGATGCTGTTGGCTTAGGTGCTGCTTTAGAATACGTAGAAAGTATTGGAATCCATAACATTGCACGTTATGAACATGACTTGCTTGAATATGGTCAACATGCACTACAAAGCGTTTCTGGACTACGCCTGATTGGTACTGCATTAAATAAAGCCAGTGTGATGTCTTTTACACTGGCAGGCTATGAAACGGAAGAGGTCGGGAAAGTACTCAATCAATATGGTATCGCCGTGCGTACTGGGCATCATTGTGCCCAACCGATCTTACGCCGTTTCGGTGTTGAACGTACTGTACGCCCTTCTCTTGCGTTTTATAATACCACTGAGGAAATTGATTTATTGGTTTCAGTATTGCATCAACTCCGCCGTGCTAAACCTTATAAATCCTAATTTTAAACTTTAGCTTTTAAAGCTTAGTTTTTAAGTTTTAGTTTTCAAAGACTTTATTGATCGATCATAATCACATGCTTAATTAATTAGGCATGTGATTTTTCGAGGTGACGATTGTATGATCTATTTTTGAATGGGGATGCGTAATTCATCCAATTAGTGAAAATATCCCCTCAATTCGATAAAACGATACACTACAACAAAAAAATTAAGCCGCTATTTAGTTTAAATCAGGTTGATTTACCATTATTTTTATCAACCTATTTTTGCAACATTTTTAAGACTATATTACTCATAACTTTAAAAGTAAATATATCGGCTGTACCTGTTAGTAAGGACAGTAATTTTTAACGGACGTATCATTCCCAAATTTTTTACTAATATGCTGAGCCCATATAGCGCGCTTTTTATCCAGCCATTGCAATGTTTCAACATCTACTAAAGAAGGCTTGGGTGCAAAGGATTTATAATCATTGATGAATTTTCCCATCCAACAATAGCCAAAGAAGTTTTCAGACATCATCTTGTCTTCGAGATTGTAAATAGGGAATAGCTCTTTCTCATAACTTTTTAAAAAATAAAGCTTGGCTAATGATGATTTATAAATTGCGTCAGCCATCGCATTTTTCTTAGTCGTGTCAGCTAATCTATAAATAGGTGTATCAATATTGATAAATACATCACTTGTTTCTACGTATTTTTGAATGTCTTTTTTTGTTATTTCATTAGCAGAACATCCTATCGATACCAGTGGTATTAATATTAGAGTTAAAAATTTAAATTTCATAATTACCCACTTCCTTTATTGTCAAACTGCTTCAAGTCTACAACAGAACCTTCCCCCTTATACGTTCCATCTCCTGTTAACTGTTTTAACATTCCCGAATGATAATCTTCATTAAATATATTTTTAAATGTGGATCTGTTTACATATAGAGGACAATGATTATTTTCAGCCAATTGCCGAAGATGTACTATGGTTTCTGGAACAGTAATATTTTTTGCAATTCCTATTACTGCCAATACATCAAAAAAACTAAATCCTGTTTTAAGTCTGATTGAAAAGGTTTGTTTTTGAAATTGAGCAACTAATTTACTGGCTTCATGCATTGAGTGTTTCCGTACATACTGTTGAAACTTTACATACATCATAGTGTTGAAGGAAAGCTTATTAATCATTCCATCACCAAATTTGTTTATGTCATATTCCATACCAAAACGTAAAGCCAGTAGAAACTCTACTTTATTTGTGCGTTCCAGCCTTTGCCAATGATCTTCGTCAAAGAAAAAATTGTAAGGCGCAGCAATGTAGTAATTACCAACTTTAAACGCTGGATTACACGTTACAGAGGGATAGTTACAAACTTCAACATCCCTAGGAAACATACCCTTATCAGTTACAATAACGTCAGCCATAATTTTTTACCCTAAGTCATCATCTAGTGGAGGCATTGGTTTAGAAAGGTCATAAATTATTAGCTCTACCTGTTCCTCTTGATCACCTGAATCAATATGAACTGTATTTCCATCTTCATCAGTTTTCCCCTCAATAACTTCACCGTTTGCACGTTTCAATTGGTATGGAAAATCAACTAACGGTTTCTGAGTAGCTTTATCTAACAATTGGTGTTGCAAACCAAAATTTGTTGAGATTACTTTATCTATAAAGCTATTTTGTAAAGGCTCTTTTGAGCTTGAAGAACTTCTATAATTCTCACCTTGGCTTGTTCCAACAACATGATCTTGTTTAGGTAAAATTTTAGCTCCACAAGTCAATAAGTCATCAACATAAGCAACAGCTTTGCCATCCATAATAATATGATCATGGCTTTTAACAATTTCAGACCAACATTTGCACTTAGGGCAAAAGTGACCATCTCCAGCACGTAGAAATAGATTTCCCATTTGAGATGTTCGTTGTTGTGTTGCTTGAATGATGCCTCCATGATTTGTCATAGAGTTATGAATTGCAAAACCTTTAGTCATGATTAAAACCATCTTGGCACAAAAAGCCTTCAGGGGCCTTATCACCGATAAAGATATTTATAGCTACAGAGTTATTAGGGCTATCGACAATCTCATCACCATTCTCTAAGTGGCTTCCTACCAATGCAGCGGACTGACCATTTATAAGACAACCCTTGCCAGCACCTGAAATGATTTTAGAAATTGTCCCATCTGCGTAAATAGCATCGTCACCAACTAAAGCAATAGGCAATCCACCTATTCGGCTTTGCAATGCAGTCGCTTTAACTAACCCACCATTTTTGGTTTTAGCCCCATTTACCGCAAGGTAATAGATCTTTTTGGGTCTGCGTCGAAAATAAAGCTGCTCTGCTTTTATTGTTTGCTTTATGTCTTCTTGAGACATCTGCTTTAACTGCTCAATTGGTAATTCATGTAAAAATTTAGGTTTCGTCATACTGAGGCCAATTATTGTTATTGAATGAAGAACATAGCAATTGAAACATAAAACCAACCATTAAGACAAATTTAATAGAATTATTAAATAATTTTAATAATTTAAATTGATCAATATCTTTACACTATTCATATTTCAATCAACTCGCTTATCAAGCCTATTGACCAATGTTCTCAATTAGATCTCTTGAATCTTTCTTAACAAATCAGATATTCAAATAATTGGGTAATATTCATTGCCCTACAGTATTTTGAATAGTCATCAAGAACACTCTACTTACAATTTAACAATCACATGCTTGAGCATCTGAATAAAAAAGCGAGATACTACAAAAAATTAAACCTTGTATGTTATTTATGCCTTCAATCAAAAAACTTTTCCTACTATCTAGCTTAATTATAGCAACACAAGCTTTTGCCTTACCTCAAGACTCACGTCGTGCAGGTGGCATAGCGGTTATTCCTGTTGCTAAAACCGTGTTAAATGTCACTTATCAAGACAAACCTGTCTTGATCGTGGATGGTGAAAATGCAGTAAACCATATTGTTTTTGGTATTCCGCTTTCAGCGCCACTGGGTACACTGCAATTACAAAGCTCTAAAGGCCCAATTAATATTGAAGTGAAGCCATTTAAATACGCTGAGCAGCGCCTCAATGTAAAAAATCAGGACTACGTCAATCCGAATCAAGAACAACTTGATCGTTATAGCCAAGAAGCGAAAGAACAAAACAGTGTTTATAGCTCTTTTAGCCCTGCACAATGGAAAGACTTTCCAACATTTATCCGTCCTACAGCAGGAAAATTTAGTAATTCATTTGGTCGTAAACGCTTTTTTAATGGTGAAGAACGTGCTCCACATTCTGGTTTAGATATCCCTGCCCCCATCGGACAAAAAGTGGTTGCGCCTGCCGCAGGAACAGTGGTTGCCACAGGCAATTATTTCTTTAATGGAAATACCGTTATGATTGATCACGGACAAGGTCTGATCAGCATGTTTTGCCACCTCAGTAAAATCAATGTAGAAAAAGGGCAAATCTTGAAACAAGGTGAATTATTGGGATTGGTGGGTAAAACAGGACGAGTAACAGGTCCACATCTACACTGGGGAATGAGCTTAAATAATGCCCGAGTTGATCCACAATTATTTTTATCACTTTAATTTTGCAAGCAAAATGCAAAGAAAACTTTGAACATTTGTTTCAAAAATGGTCCTTTTAAAGAAATACACATTTTGTAATAATTTATTTTTTAAAAAATTGTTAGCATGAGTCATGAATTTAAAAAGTTAGAGCACATAAAAAAAAGCCAATCTAAGGATTGGCTTTTTAGAATAATAATTTAATTATTCAGCTAAAATTATTTCAAAATCATGGGTGATTTCAACACCACCATCGGATAGCATTTTACTTGCTGAGCAATACTTTTCGGCTGATAATTCAACAGCTTTCGCTACTTGCTTCTCTTTTACATCATGCCCTGTTACCACAAAATGTAAATGTATCTTCGTAAATACAGCTGGAATCGTGTCTGCTCGATCCGCTTTGAGCTGACAAACAACATTTGTTACATTTTGCCTAGATTTCTTTAAAATGGTCACAATATCGAATGAAGCACACCCACCAAGTCCCATTAATATGAGTTCCATAGGACGTGGGCCACGGTTTTCACCACCATATTCAGCAGAACCATCCATCACAATTTGATGACCACTTTCTGATTTTGCTTCGAAAGCAACATTCTCTAACCAATGAACGCTAGTTTGCATTGCAACTACCTAAAAAAAGCTATAAATTTACGGGGTACCTGTACACTAGCATAAAATGAGTTGATAAGGAATTTCATCTCTACTGCTTCTACGTGACGAGTTCAATTTAGATCAACAGATCTAGTTATTATCCAATTCGGAATTTTTAAGCATGTCTTCTAATTTTGCACAACTTAGTACAGATGCTTTGTCTCCTGGTCAACTACCTGAGTCAGTCAAAGCTTTGCTCAAAAGAGCCCACATCAATCGTTTTCCAAAACGCTCAACGATTATTGATGCAGGTTCAGAGTCAAAATCACTGTATTTAATTTTAAAAGGTTCAGTTTCAATTATTTTACGTGAAGATGATGAACGTGAAATTGTTGTTGCATATTTGAACCCTGGGGACTTTTTTGGGGAAATGGGATTATTTGAGCAGAATCCACAACGTACTGCGGAAGTAAGAACCCGTGACGTATGTGAAATTGCTGAAATTTCATATGACAATTTCCACGAAATTAGTAAACAATATCCTGACTTAAGTTATGCCGTATTTGCACAACTTGTTCGTCGTTTAAAAAATACAACACGCAAAGTAACTGACCTTGCATTTATTGATGTATCTGGTCGTATTGCACGTTGTTTAATTGATCTTTCAGCACAGCCTGAAGCGATGATCTTGCCAAACGGCCGCCAAATCCGCATTACTCGCCAAGAAATTGGTCGTATTGTGGGCTGTTCCCGTGAAATGGTTGGTCGTGTTCTAAAAACACTTGAAGAACAAGGCATGATCGAAACCGACGGTAAAGCCATCCTTATATTTGATGTATCTTTAGAAGAATCTAATTTTTCTGAAGACGAACTAAGCACAGATGATGAATAAAACTTGAGAACAAATTTGAGAATTTATTTCCTTAAAGAATTATGTTGAATGGGGTAAATATCAAATATTGTCAAAAAGTTGAAATATAGTTTAAAAGCAAACTCCCGAGTTTGCTTTTTTCATGTTGCTAGAACTACACAGTGAATGGCTGTGAGCTGGTCTCATGACCATGCTATAAAACTAGACCAAGCTAAAATGAGCATTTTATAAAAGAATCAGATAACTTTATCTTATTTTGATAATTAGAAACATTTTTTCACTTAGTTATCAAATTTAAATTACGCTATTATTCTCACAAGATACTGAATATTAGTTTTGAAGGACATAAAATGAAGTCAAATCGTTTAGGGCATTCTGATCTTGTGGTCCCTGAAATTTGTTTAGGTACCATGACCTTTGGTGAACAAAATAATCAGAATGAAGCATTTGAACAACTTGCTTATGCAATCGATCAAAATATCCATTTCTGGGATACTGCTGAAATGTATCCGGTACCCCCTAAACCAGAGACACAGGGATCGACTGAAAGCATCATAGGGAATTGGATTGCTCAAAACGGTCAGCGTGACAAACTTATCATTGCCACAAAAATTGCAGGCCCCCAACAAGGTGGCAGTCAAATTCGTGATGGGCATACCAAGTTTATAGAAGCAGAGATCAGTAGTGCTATTGATAGCTCGCTCAAGCGCTTACAAACAGACTATATAGATCTTTATCAACTGCACTGGCCACAACGCCCTGTTAACTTCTTTGGCACGCTGGGTTACAGCAATCAGCTTGCGGCACGTACACAAGACATCACCCCGCTTGCTGAAACCTTAGAAGCACTCTCGAAAGAAGTTAAAAAAGGGCGTATTCGTCATATTGGCTTATCCAATGAGACACCTTGGGGTACCTTAAAGTTTTTACATTTAGCTGAACAATTGGGCTTAGAAAAAATTGTGAGTGTACAAAACCCTTATAGTTTGCTCAATCGTACTTATGAAATTGGGATGTCTGAGATCGCACAACACGAGGGCGTTGGCTTACTCGCTTACTCACCCTTAGCCTTTGGTTACTTAACTGGCAAGTATCGCCACGGCGCACGCCCTGAAAAAGGACGTATTACACTATTTTCTCGCTTTAGCCGCTATAGCAATCCACAGAGCGATTGGGCGACAGAACAATATGCACAGCTTGCAGAAAAACATGGTTTAAGCCTTACCCAATTGGCTTTAGCATTTATTAAACAACAATTTTTTGTGAGTAGTACCATTATTGGTGCGACTACGCTCGAGCAACTAAAAGAGAATATTCAGGCCTTTGATACCCAATTGTCTGAAGAAATCTTATTGGAAATAGATGCGATTCATCAGCAGCAGCCAAACCCTGCACCTTAAGCACAATTTTTGAAACGCTCATTGTTCTACGTTGTTTTCAATAAAAAAGGATGCATAAGCATCCTTTTTTATTCGATAGGTTTTATCAAAAAACTTATCTTCCGCCTCGCGCAGTATAAACTGCCATTGCAGCAGGTAAATTCTTTTTCATTGCATTGATACGATTAACATCAGATGGATGTGTTGACAGTAATGCAGAACCTTTTCCTCCACCCTGTTTCGCCATTTTTTCCCACAAGCTAATTGCTGCTTGAGGATTATAGCCAGCTTTTGCCATCATCATTAAGCCGCCCTCATCTGCACGGCTCTCTAAACTACGTGAGTATGGTAAACCCACTCCAACTTGGCTTCCCAAATCGAGAGCAGCATTACCTAATTCACCAATTTGGCTACCTGCATACGATTTACCAATTCCTACTGCAAGATTGGTCAACGCTTGCGCACCTAATTTTTGTTTAGAATGTTCTTCTAAAGCATGGGTCATTTCATGTCCCATTACTGCAGCAACTTCAGCTTCAGATAGATTGAGTCGATTTACAATCCCTGTGTAAAAAACTACTTTACCACCGGGTGCGACATAAGCATTGATTTCGTCTGACTTAAGAACAGCCAACTGCCAATCAAATCTTTGACCCGTTTGGTTCATTTGATCTGCAAAAGGTTTTAATCGGATAAATGCTGCGTTCACTTTTTTATAAGTTGCAGAAGTTGTATCTAGAGTCTTATTCAAACGTGCTTCTTGCACCGTTTTATTAAAGCCTTGTGTTGCGTTTAAATTAAGCGTTGCAGAATCAGCACCTGCCATATCCGCAATAGTTGAGCACCCTGAAATTGAAATGGCAGTCGCCGCACAAAGACTAAGCATTAATTTATTGTTCATTATAATCAACTCCATGGAGAACAATGAAAAGCACTGTGGATTATATGCAAATGTTACATAAGGTTAAATCAATAAGATCCATTAATTCATATTAATTATGTAAGTGAAATTTTACAAAAATTGAATCGCCAACCAATAGATGAGACAAATCACATTAAGCATCAAATATATGTTTTTCAATGGAATAATTTTTGTCTCTAACAATTGGTCGTTTCTTTTGATAAATAAAAATGCATTTTGGATCAAAATAACAGGAACCAGCACACATGCAACCATTACACTCAGACCTAACAATGCATTATTGATAATATTCAGATCAGTGGTTTGAGCCTGAATAATCAGCATTGCAATCGTTGGAGCACCGCCCATTGCGAAAATCAGAGAGTAAAATATTGTGCTCGATATATTCTTTTGCATCCTACAAACTCAATGTGTTATATAAAAGGACATTTTAACAAGCTAAGCTTGAAAACCTAGCCTGATTGATATCGACTTTAGTCTTTTTTAGCTTTAAATAAAAAGCCCGATTTACATCGGGCTGAACACTCTGCGATCAAATTACTTTTTAACAACAGATTGATAGATTTGCTTTGCTTCAACCATGTTTTTGTTTAAATCTGATATACGGTCGTTATTTGATGGATGTGTTGAAGTGAACTTCTGTACACCATTATTACTGCCGCCATCAATCTTGTTCATTTTTTGCCAAACACTGATTGCCGCTTCAGGATTATAGCCAGCTTTCGCCATAAGCATTAATCCACCACGGTCAGCAGATGATTCTAAACTACGTGAATATGGCAGACCTACACCATATTTACTCCCGATGTCTAAAGCTTGAGTGCCGACTGAACCCAATTTATCGCCTGCATAGGTTTTGCCCATTTTCACAGCAAAGTCAGTAATTGCCGTTGCACCAGCACCACGTTTAGAATGCTCCTCTAAGGCATGGGTCATTTCATGTCCCATAATGGCAGCAATTTCAGCATCAGTCAGTTTCAATTGATTGACAATACCTGTAAAGAATACAACCTTACCGCCAGGCATTACAAATGCATTGAGTTCATTTGATTTAAGTACACTCAATTGCCAGTCAAATTTTTGACCAGTTTGATTTGCTTGATCAGCAAAAGGTTTCATCTTTAAGAAAACAGCATTGACTCGTTTATATGTTGCAGATGTTGTATCAAGTGCTTTTTGTGCCCTTGCATCATCTACAAGAAGTTTATAATCTGCTGCTGCATTGAGGTTTAGCGTCGCAGAATCATTACCCGTTAATTCAGCAACAGTTGTACAACCTGTTAAGCCTATAGCCAACCCTAATCCAAGTAATAGTTTCTTGTTAATCATTATTTTCACCAAATTTCATAGATCTTATTGCAAGCTTCAAAACGAAGCTCAGCTCTTAGCGGCTGAATTATGTTGTATTTTACAAAAAAAATCAAAATATAATCACACTTTATTTAAAACACCTAAAAACAATAACAATAAAAAAAGCTCCCGTAGGAGCTTTTTAAAGATTGAATCAATTAAGCATCAAATGGATGACGCATCACAATTGTTTCATCACGATCTGGACCCGTTGAAATGATGTCGATAGGACATTCAATCAACTGTTCAATACGTTTTACATAATTAATTGCGTTTTGTGGCAATTGATCCAATGATTTGGCACCAAACGTAGACTCAGACCAACCAGGCATAGTTTCATAAATTGGTTTTAATGTTTCAAATGCAAGCGCATCTGTAGAACCCACACAACCTGAATCTGCAGCTTCATAACCGATACAGATTTTCACTTCTTCCAAACCATCTAAAACATCAAGTTTAGTTAAGCAAATACCTGATAATGAGTTTACATCTACAGAACGACGTAAGATTTCAGCATCAAACCAACCACAACGACGCTGACGACCAGTCGACGCACCGAATTCTGAACCCACAGTACCCAAATGTTTACCAACTGCATCACCAACATCATTGGCAGCATCATAAACAAGCTCAGTTGGGAATGGACCTGCACCTACACGAGTTGTATAGGCTTTGGTAATTCCCAAAACATAGTCAAGATGCAATGGACCAAGACCTGAACCTGAACTTACCCCACCAGCGGTAGTATTCGATGAAGTTACATATGGGTATGTACCATGATCGACATCAAGAAGTGAGCCTTGCGCACCTTCAAACATGATGTTTGCACCATCTTTACGATAGTCATGCAATGTTGTAATCACATCTAAAACTAATGGCTTAACCACTTCGCGCCATTGATCACAAAGTGCCAATACATCTTCAACTTTAACTGCTTCAACACCGAAGAATTGAGTCAATTGGAAGTTATGATATTCAAGAAGCTCTTCAAGCTGTGCTTTAAGATGTTCGCCACCACGAACTAAATCCGCAACACGGATCGCACGACGGGCTACTTTATCTTCATAAGCAGGACCAATACCACGACCCGTTGTACCGATTTTGGCATTACCACGTTTCTTCTCACGCGCTTGATCAAGTGCAATATGGTGAGGAAGAATCAACGGACAGTTTGGAGAAATACGCAGACGTTCACGAACGGGTACGCCTTCTTTCTCAAGAATATCCATCTCTTTGATCAATGCTTCAGGTGAAAGTACAACACCATTGCCAATTAAGCAAAGTACGTTTTCACGTAAAATACCTGATGGAATGAGGTGAAGAACTGTTTTCTTACCACCAACGACGAGCGTATGCCCTGCGTTATGTCCGCCTTGATAACGTACTACCGCAGCTGCTTGATCTGTGAGCAGGTCAACGATTTTACCTTTACCTTCGTCGCCCCATTGGGTACCGAGTACCACAACACTTTTGCCCATAATAGCCTCATTACATCATGCTGTTAAAATAGAAAACCAAATCGAATGACATGAACATTCAATCTGATACTTAAATTGTTTCGATTTTCCACTCACCGGCAACATTCACCATCTGGTGGGTTGCATTTGGAACTGAGTTTAAATCGTCATTACCCAATAACTGAATTACACTTAAACCTTGTTGACGTGCTACGGCAATCGCATCCAGCAAAGTGGATTCGGTACCTTTCGGTGCAACCACTTTTTCAATCTGTTGACGTTGACCCGCACTTAAGGAATACAAGTCACAAGAAAAGCCTGTTGCAGGACGCGCGCGTCCAAAGTGTTCACCAATACCATCATAACGACCACCTTGTGCCAACGGTGCAGCACGGTTTGGTGCATACACGGCATACATTAACCCAGTGTGGTAATGGTACGAACGAAGCTCTACAACATCGATACCAATATTGAGTTTTGGCCAACGTGCTTGAATTTCTGTATATGTTGTTTTAAGTACCTCAAAAGCATTTTTAAATGCTTCATCAGCAAAAATTTCTGCGCTAATATTCGCTTGCAATGCATCCAGATCACTTGCATAACGACCTAAAGCATAAAAATCAGAACCAAATTCTAAATTTTGAGTGAATTCAGCAAGTTCTGGTAGTGCTTTGCGCTGATACAAATCAGATAAATGGCTTTCTGTTGATTTGTTTAAACCCACATGTTTTACCAGACTTCTAAACAGTCCTACATGCCCTAAATCAAGATGGATACCATCAGCTAAACCCGCGGTATTAAGCAGATTGAGCATCACATCGATCATTTCAACGTCTGCGTCAATACTGTCTGAACCAAATAACTCTGCACCTAACTGAAGTGGTGCACGCGTGGTATTAAAACCTTGTGGTTTAGTATGAAGTACAGTTCCTGCATAGCAGTAACGCGCCACACCTTGTACTTGATGTACATGGGCATCAATACGAGCCACTTGTGGTGTCATATCGGCACGCACACCAAGTAAACGACCTGAAAGTTGGTCGATGACTTTAAAAGTGGCTAAGTCTAAATCTTGATTCGATTCGGAGAGAGAAGAAAGAGATTCGATGTATTCGATGAATGGCGTATACACCAGCTGATAACCTCGTGATGCGAGGAAATCTAAAGCTTTACGGCGCAATTTTTCAATTACTTGCGCTTGCTCTGGTAATACATCAGCTACACCATCAGGTAATAACCATGTCTCTGAAATGGGCATGTTGTAAACCTAAATCCTGTCAGCGCGGAAGTAATCCGCATAAAAAAATCGGGAACACACCCGATTTCTCTTATTTTAGCACGATCATCTGCGCCATGCATTAATAAAATAACTTTTGATGCCTAGATAATTTGACCACTTATGCATAATTTAGGCAAAAAACTATCTATTACACATTACCCCACTTCAATTCTTTGTATTTATTTAACTTTTCACACAAGTGTTGATTGCTATTTGCGTTGTTGAAAATATAATTTATTCGTTTAGAAAAACAGCATCTATTTAAAGCAACTGAAATACTAAAAACTGGGGAAGTATGGAACTACATAGCAACTTATATTACACGCATCCAAATACGGAAATCATGCAAAAGCTAGGCCGTTTATTTCAAGAGCATCGCGGTGAACAAGACAAATTTATTGCTGTTGCAGTTGAGCTCAATTCACAATTGGGGCAAGAACTTGCAGAAGATCTTTTAAATACAGTTGACAATATTGAGTTTGATTTGGGTCCTGAATCATTACACACTATTGCAGGCTATTCAGTTGCCCATTTTGTGCATGGTTCTTCGGGTGATGAGTTTATCGAAGCAATCCTACTTTTCTTAAAAGCATTACTCCCTGAAATTCACACTCTGGCTTGGGGTTGTGGGGATGATGACCCGTGGGAATTCTGGTTTAAATTTGAAGGCGATGAGTTGATTCGTGAAGATGATGAACCTTTCAATGATCCTGAACAAGATGACGAAATAAAATCTTCCATTTATACATGGTGGCATACAGGTTTACCTGAAAAAATCAAAGAAGGTTTCTTAAACCAAGCATAAATTTTTATTCAGATTTAAAGGGAAGTACAAAATCGAATCGCTGTACTTCCCTGTTATTTTGACTCTTTCAGCTATTTTAAATAGTCCTCGATACTGACTACTTGTGAAAACATTTGAAAGGCTGACAAACAGGCTGTTTGTACATCTTCTGCTTCAACTGTTCTGCCTGAATAGCTCAATTGATGCGTCGCTGTAGCGTCTGCAATGATCGTCGGTTGATAAGCAAATTCTGCCGCTGCACGTGACGTCGCATCAACACACATATGCGTCATCATGCCACTAATCACCAATTTATCAACATTCAGTCGCTCTAATTCTGCTTTTAAAGTGGTTTGAAAAAAGCTATTGGGATAATGTTTTTCAATCACAATTGAATCGATCTTAACACGTAAACCCGAATGTAGTGCTACACCCTGCGTTCCTGCTTCAAAAAATGTAGCATTGGGTTGATTGGCAATATGCTGAATATAAATAATCGGCTGCTCACGCTTTATAAATAGATCTTCCAATCGATTGATATGTTTTAAAGCCTGTTCCGCACAGAACAACTCCATCTTCCCTTGAGGAAAATAATCGTTTTGTACATCTATCACTAATAATGCTGTTTGACTCATGGTGTTTCCCTAACCCTTGTGTTGATGTTTTTATAAGATTAATCAAAACAACTGGCGATTTGCAGTCACTCATGAAAGAATAATCGATTAGAAACTTTCAAACTGAAAATTTGTTCAATTCACTATGTTGCCAAATGACCCAATTGACCTCAAAATTTTAAAAATACTAAAAACTGATTCTCGGTTAAGCAATAAAGAGATCGGAAAATTAGTACACCGTACAGGCCAAGCTGTAGGAAGTCGCATTGCGCGAATGCAAGATGAAGGCACAATTCAGAAATATACGATTACGCTACAGCATCAATCTACACAATTTATACGTGTGATGATGCAGACTAATGAATTTGAACAGTTTGAAGCATTTATCGCTCAATTTGAGTCAATTGAAAGTTGCTATAAAGTCTGTGGTTCCGCTTGCTATATGCTGGTTGCGCATTTTGATAGTCATGCAATCAATCTATTTATCGAGCAACTCTCTGAATGGGGACAATATTCAGTAGATAGTGTCGTAAGAGCAATTGAAACTCAGCCTTAATTTTATATCCAAACCCATATCATGTAAGAATAACAAATGAAATCTTCAGAAAAAACATTACGCGAACATAGTAAATTTCTAAGTTTAGTACTTCGACATCAACCAGAAACCATTGCAATCCAACTCGATTCTGAAGGCTGGACGGATGTACACATCCTTTTACAGCAAATGATCAAACACAGAAGACCACTTAAACTCGTAGAGTTGATTGAGGTCGTTGAAAGCAGTGATAAAAAACGCTTCCAACTTTCACCTGATCAAAACAAAATCCGCGCAGTACAAGGTCACTCTAGTGCTCAGGTTCAACGTGAGTATGTTGCTATTACGCCACCCGATACACTTTTTCATGGAACAGCAACTCGCTTTGTCGACAGTATTTTAGAAAAAGGCTTAATTTCAGGTGAACGTCATCACGTGCATTTATCTGCTGATTTAGTCACAGCCCAGAAAGTGGGACAACGACATGGCAAAGTCATCATTTTCATCCTAGACACCAAACAGATGCATCAAGATGGTTTCCAATTTTATTGTGCTGAAAATGGGGTTTGGTTGACTGAACAAGTGCCGATAAAATATTTAAAGTTATTCGAAAGCGAATCAAAAAAACTAATCCAGCGGTAAGGCTGTGGTCTGTTTAATCTTCTGTAAAGGGATTTCAGTTTTGACATTCTGGATCCCTGGAATTTTATTTAAATGATTAATTTGAAATTTACGATATGCCTCTAAATCAGAAACCACAATACGTAAGAAAAAATCACAATCTCCTGCCATAAGTTGACATTCAACAATTTCAGAAATATTCATAATGCTTTCGATAAATCGATTGACCGCTTGTTCATCCTGACTCTTTAACCAAATTCGTGCAAAGACTGTCAAACTAAGATCTACTTTGTGTGGATTGACCAATGCAACATATTGGTCAATGATCCCCTCATCCTCCAGTTGCTTTACTCGTCTTAAACAAGGTGAAGCGGATAAACCTATCTGTTCTGCCAATTCATTATTTTGTAGTTTTCCATTACGTTGTAATGCACACAGAATACGCCGATCTATCTGATCCAATTTCATAAAATTATTTCTAGTAGATAAAACCAAAAAATAACATATTCCAGCAATAATATTGCAAAAATTATTTTACAGGCAGCAATTTTAGCGAAATATAGCGAATCAACTGGCATAAAATAAAAATCATCTTGTTTTACCGACCATTGAGCGACTCATGTTAAGTTTTAAGAACGCTACGACTGAACTGACCTATTCAATTGAATTTAGAGAGTTTGTACGTGGGCTTAAAACCTCTATTCCAATGCTACTGGGTATTATCCCTTTTGCACTGGTTTTAGGAACGCAAGCAGCGCAAAAAGGATTTTCTGCCTTAGAAGTTCCATTGTTAACAGGACTCAATTTTGCTGGTGGTTCTGAGTTCGCCATTATTGAAGTCTGGACGCAGCCACCTCAATTGTTGTTTTTAATTCTGATCACTTTTCTGGTCAACAGCCGCCATATTTTAATGGGTGCAAGTTTAGCACCCTATATTCGACATTTGCCCAATCGTAAAGCCCTTCCATTATTATTTTTTATGTGTGATGAGAGTTGGGCCCTTAGCATTACGGATTCACACAAACAAAACCCTCGCAATCCCTATGCAGGATTTAGTGTGTTTTTTTATATCGGCCTTTGTTTTGCGTTATATGTTATGTGGGTGGTTTTTACCACTATGGGAGTCGGCATTGGTTCTTTCCTTGGTGATGTCACAAAGTTTGGTTTTGACATGGCATTCCCCGCAGTTTTTCTGGTGCTTTTACGCGGAATGTGGAAAGGCTTTAAACCCGCACTGCCTTGGTTGATTAGTCTGATTGCCGCTGCACTGGCCTATTATTATCTACCCAAAGGCTGGTATGTATTGATTGGTTCTATTTCAGGAATTATCGCTGCTTTTTTACTGATTGGAGATGAAGAATGATTCATATGACGACATTCATCGCCATTGTTTGTGTGGGATTAACAACCTACTTAACTCGAATTTTAGGCTATTTACTGTTAAAGAATAGACATCTCAGCAAAAGAACCACGCGAATTTTACAGGTTATCCCCGGCTGTGTTTTGATATCAGTGATTGCACCCTACTTTGTTACAGATCAACCAGCCAACTTGATTGCAATTATCATCACACTATTCGCAGCTTGTTATTTTTCATTATTACCCACTGTACTGATCAGTATCATTGCAACAGGGATTTTGAGATACTTTATGCTTTAAACGTTCTCAATAGCCTGTCACTCCTGACTTGATGCAATTCAAAACCTCAATTAAGGTTTTGAATTTTGCTGTAATATTTTAATTAATTCAGCATTTTGAAACTCAACTTGAGTCAAACGTGTTGAGGTATTGTCTAAAACTTCCTGCTGTACATGCATTTTTTTAGCCAAATCTTGCATAATTTGTAAGGTTTGTTTGAGATGTTGCTCTTGTGCATGGATCTGTTGCTCATGATTCTGCACATGCTTAAGCCATTCAAGGTTTTCTTTCTTTAACTTTCCCATTTGCCAAATCACAAACATCATGGCCAGATAAAGAATCACAATAACCAAATATATGAAAAACATCATTCCCCCCCAACAAAACATGTCAATCTTCGTCTTGATTAAACTCAAGTCATTAAAGTTATTTTTAAGTGATAAATATTAGATTAATAAAATGATTCACACAAATCTAACAAGCGATTTGCATAGCCCCATTCGTTATCATACCAAGCAAACACTTTCGCCTGTTGACCCACGACCATAGTTTGAGTCAGATCAACAATCAGTGAATAAGGTGAATGATTAAAGTCACTTGAAACCAATTGCTCATCTGTAACAGACATAATCTCAGCATAATCATATTTTGCTGCTTGAATTAAGGTTTGGTTAATTAAATGAGCTGTTACAGGCGCTTTAGCAATAAATGTTAAATCAATGGCGGCAACATTAATTGTTGGTACACGGATTGAAAAACCATCAATACGGTTTTCCATTTTGGGCATGACTTGTTTTAATGCACCCAAAGCAGAAGATGTAGTTGGAATAATATTTTGTCCTGAGGCACGTGCGCGGCGTAAATCTCGATGTGCATGATCCAGTACAGATTGATCTGCTGTGACCGCATGAATTTCAGTCATTAATGCGCTGTCAATTCCAAATGCATCATCAATAATTTTGACCAAAGGGACTAAAGCTTGTGTGGTACATGACACACCCGAAATAATTTGATCACTAGCTTTAACATCATGATGATTTACCCCATAAACAATGGCAGCATCAACAGTATCAAAAGGTGCAGCACCGATAATGACGCGTTTTGCACCAGCTGTTATATGTTGTGTTGCAGCGGCTCTTGAACGAAACAGCCCTGTACATTCTAAAACAACATCAATGTTAAGCGCTTCCCAAGGCAATAATTCAGGATTGGCTTGTCTTAAAATTTGAACTTTCTGTTTAATTTGCCGTGCGTCAATCAACATATAAAGCTGTCCATTTTCTTGAACGATATTCACCGCACCGTCAAAGCGACCATGTGTAGTATCATATTTAAATAAATGAACCAGCGTTTCAACATCTGCAATATCGTTAATGGCAACAATTTCAAAATGGAAGTTTTTCGGATTTTCAAACCAAGCGCGTAATACATTCCGTCCAATTCGCCCGAATCCGTTTATTGCCACACGTTGCATCAGTTGTCCTTTTACAGCCAAATTACCATAATCAGTTATATGGTATAAGATTTATGATCACTACTGTTAATATATAGCTGACTTTAGCAAGAAAAAATTCGAAAACAATAGAATTTAAAACATCATTGGCTAAAAAAATGTATTCATCTTTGCTCACAATGACATTTATGCGGCGCCTATTTTATTTTTGCTGTATTGCGATATGTATTTTTATATTTCTTCCTTTCAGTTATGCCCAACAGAAGAATATTCAAAATAATTATTCACGATGCAGCGAAACACAGACTCTGCAATTGATTGATAAACTTAAATTGATTTCCCCTGAACAGAGAGATACACGCTATCCAACATTTGAGCGCTGTATAAAGCTGGATCAAAATCGGCAATTGATCGCAATTAGTCAACCACTTCATATGCCGTCTGGGTATGCAGATTACGACTTAAATCTTTATTTGATTGACAACGCATCTGAAAAAATTCTAAATCACTATCATTATCCCATGAAGATTTCTTCAGATAACCATCAGTTTGAAAATTTAAAATTTGATATCAATCCTTACTCTAAAACTCCCCATACTCATGTTATTGGATTGGCCTTAACCTATGGGCATTTAGGTAGAATTGACTATACAATAAGTGAAATAAAGTTATTCAAAATCAGCAATCAACAAATGCAATTGGTTTTAGATAAATTTATGACGAATTACTCAGCTGGCGAAAGACCGTCTCTATGTGAAAATAATGCACAAACTGAGACTCAAATTTTACTTCACCCCTTAAAACAGAACAGTCATGGTTTAGCAGATATTCAATTAACGGAAAAAACAGAGCGTATAACACTTAACGAAAAAAACTGTAGTACCCAGCGTATTGTCAAAAAGCAACGCCATATCATGAAATTTGATGGGAAAAAATATCATTTTGAACATGTTAATTTTTTAGACTTTGGAATTTAATTGTATTTTGAACTTTTTAGAGATGAGCGCATGAAAACATTACAAATTGTATTGAACGCTGCACTGCTTTTGATTACTGGAAATAGTTTTGCAGCACCTTATCAAGCTTGTTCAGAACAATTACAAGATTCTTTAATTCAAAAATTTAAACTAACCAACCCAAGTTTTGCAAAGACTGAAGCTAAAACATATAAAAGCTGTATCAATTTGGACAGTACACAAAGAATTCAATTGGTTGCCATTAGCCAACCGATTAATTATAAATCTTATGATGATATGGAGCATGATCTAAATTTATATTTAATTGACTCTTCTCAGCATAAAATTCTGCAAAAGTATAAAGCCCCAGAAACTTTTTATTCAGATGCAGATCATTATGATGGAGCAAAACTCCACAACACAAGATTTTCAACCTTGCCGAATACAGATGTGATCGGCTTAGAGACCTCATCCTCACATGAAGGTGGTTTTACCTATAGCCATAATAATCTTGCTTTATTTAAAGTTAATCCTCGCCAACCAATTAAACAAGTTTTTGCGGGTATTGGAACAAATGATAGTGGCTATGAAAGAATTGGAAATTGTATAGGAAATAATACCAGTTCAGATGTAAGACGTATTTTAGTGCTTTCCAACAAAACCACACATGGTTTACAAGATATTGTATTAAAAGAAATCAAAGACCAAACGAAAACCAACTATCAGACATGCAAATCTGTAAAAAAACAATATAAACAACAACAGACCATTAAATTTAATGGTCAAGAATATAAATTACAGCATAATGATCTACTGGGAATTGACCCTTTTTAAGCAAGCTTAAATACGATAATGGTAAAGTGGCTAAGTTTTAAATTTATACAACCAAAATTTACTCCAGACGAAAGTTGAAAATGTATAGAAATACCAATAATTCACCTTAAAATCATTGGTGGACACTACATTTTCCGTTATACTTTGGCGTTTTTAAAAATAAGCCCGTGTGGTGACTGAGCGCAAAAATCAGACTCAGCAACGCACTTTTAGCCAATACGAAAATTAAGGAGTGACTTGGTTGTGAGTACTCGTTTTATGACAACTGCTGAAATACGTGAAGCATTTTTGCGCTACTTTGAATCGCAAGGACATACACGTGTCGCGTCAAGTTCACTTGTACCTGCCAATGACCCTACTCTGCTTTTTACCAACGCAGGGATGAACCAGTTTAAGGACTGTTTCCTTGGATTAGAAAAACGTGACTATGTTCGCGCAACGACGTCGCAAAAATGTGTCCGTGCAGGCGGTAAGCACAACGACTTAGATAATGTCGGTTATACAGCACGTCACCATACATTCTTTGAAATGTTAGGTAACTTCTCTTTTGGTGATTACTTTAAGCGTGACGCGATTCGTTTCGCTTGGGATTTCCTTACGGGTGAAGAATGGTTGGCACTACCTAAAGATAAATTATATGCCACTGTTTATCATACAGATGATGAAGCTTTTGACATTTGGAACAAGGAAATTGGCTTAGCTGCAGATCGTATTATCCGTATTGGTGACAATAAAGGCGAAAAATACGCTTCTGATAACTTTTGGGCAATGGGTGATACTGGTCCGTGTGGTCCTTGTTCTGAAATTTTCTTTGACCATGGCGATCATATTTGGGGTGGCTTACCGGGTACACCTGAGGAAGATGGTGACCGTTTCATTGAAATCTGGAACAACGTTTTCATGCAGTTTAACCGTACTGCTGATGGCGTACTGCATAATCTTCCTGCACCATCTGTAGATACAGGCATGGGCTTGGAACGTATTTCTGCTGTTTTACAGCATGTCAATTCAAACTATGAAATTGACCTGTTCCAAAATTTATTAAAATCTGCTGCTGAAATTATTGGTGTTGATACATCTGAAGCGGTTGCAACTGCACAAGCAAACAATAAACCAATTGAATACCCTGCTTCACTTAAAGTAGTTGCAGACCATGCCCGTTCATGTTGCTTCCTGATCGCAGATGGCGTTAATCCTTCAAATGAAGGTCGTGGTTATGTATTGCGTCGTATTATCCGTCGTGCAGTACGTCACGGTAATAAAATGGGCGCAACGGGTACATTCTTCTACAAAATGTTACAACCATTAATCGATGCCATGGGCACTGCTTATCCTGAGCTTGAACAACGTCGTAATGTGATTGAAGCTGCTTTGGTTCGTGAAGAAGAATTGTTTGCGAAAACGCTTGAACAAGGATTAAAACTGCTTGAAGGTGAATTAGCCAATCTTAAGGGTAAAACCATTCCAGGCGAAACAGTCTTTAAACTTTACGACACTTATGGCTTCCCTGCTGATTTAACTGCAGATATCGCACGTGAACGCGAACTGGAAATTGACGAAGCAGGTTTTGAAGTTGAAATGGCAGCACAACGCCAACGTGCACGTGATGCAGGCAAGTTTGCTGTTGACTATAACAGTATTGTGAAAGTAGATAGCGATACTCAATTTGATGGCTATGAAGCAACTCAAGGTCAAGGTCAAATTATTGCGATCTACAAAGATGGCGTACAAGTTGATGAAATTGCTGAAGGCGACGAAGCACTGATCGTATTGAACCAAACACCATTCTATGCAGAAAGCGGTGGTCAAATTGGTGATACAGGTGTGTTCAAAAACGATACGGGTATTTTTGAAGTTCAAGATACTAAAAAATCTGGCGGCGCGTTTGTCCACCAAGGCATCGTGACAATGGGAAGCTTAAAAGCGACTCAAAATGTTGAAGCAATTGTAAAAGCCGATCTTCGTGAAGCTACTGCACGCAACCACTCTGCAACTCACCTTTTACATGCCGCTTTACGTCAAGTATTGGGCGAGCACGTACAACAAAAAGGTTCGTTGGTCGCTTCTGACATTTTACGTTTTGATTTTGCCAATGACCAACCTGTGACATTTGAACAAATTCAACAGGTTGAACGTATTGTAAACCGTGAAGTGATTGCAAACACCGCCGTTTCTACTGAACTTTTAGACATCGATGCCGCTAAAGAAAAAGGCGCAATGATGTTGTTCGGTGAAAAATATGGTGATGAAGTTCGTGTACTTTCTATGGGCTCAATCAAAGATGAGAAAAATTTCTCTATCGAACTTTGTGGTGGTATCCATGTTAAACGCACTGGCGATATTGGTCTGTTTAAAATCACCTCTGAAAGTGGTGTTGCAGCAGGTGTTCGTCGTATTGAAGCTGTCACAGGTACCAAAGCGCTTGAAATTGTTCAAAAATTTGATGCAGACATTTTGCATATCAATGACTTATTAAAAGCACAGAAAGATCAAACAGTTGAAAAAGTTCAATCAACTCTAGAAACAGCACATCAATTGCAAAAACATATCGAGCAATTGAATCAAAAATTGGCGAACTTCCAAGCCTCTGATTTAATCAATCAAGTGACAGAAATTTCAGGTCGCCAAACACTTATTGCCACAGTTCAGGGACAAGATGCGAAGTCTGTTCGCCATCTTCATGACAGTGTCAAATCAAAATTAGATAATGCAGTGATTGTGCTTGCAGCTGTAGAGGGTGAAAAAGTTAGCCTTATCGCTTCTGTAGCTAAAGATTTTACTGCAAATCTAAAAGCGGGTGACATCATCAAACACTTAGCTACTGAGTTGGGTGGTAAAGGTGGTGGTAAACCTGACTTAGCACAAGGTGGCGCGCCACTAAACGAGAAGTTTGAACAAGTAATGGCAGATTTAACTGCTTGGCTTGCTCAAAAATAATACTTCACCTTTTGTGTAACTGACCCTAATGCCGATTAGGGTCATGGCTTATATGGAACAACTATGGCATTAATCGTTCAAAAATATGGCGGTACTTCTATGGGTACTCCCGAGCGCATTTTAAATGTTGCTCGTCGTGTAAAGCGTTGGCATGACCACGGCCACAAGGTCGTAGTGGTTGTATCCGCAATGAGTGGTGAAACAAACCGCTTATTGGCTTTAGCGAAAGCCATTACCGAAACCCCTGATCCTCGTGAACTAGACCAAATGGTTTCTACGGGTGAACAGGTAACGATTTCAATGTTAGCAATGGCGCTCAATTCAATTGATGTTGAAGCTAAGTCACTCACAGGTCGCCAAGTTGGTATCAAAACTGACAGCGCGTTTACCAAAGCCCGTATCGAATCTATTGATACAGATGTGATGACAAATCATTTGGATGCAGGTCGTGTCATTGTTGTTGCAGGCTTCCAAGGTTTCGACATTGATGGTAATACAACAACTTTAGGCCGTGGCGGTTCTGATACTTCTGGTGTTGCACTTGCTGCGGCATTAAAAGCAGATGAATGTCAGATTTACACAGATGTGGATGGGGTTTATACCACTGATCCTCGTGTTGCACCTAAAGCGAAAAAAGTTGATCGTATTTCATTTGAAGAAATGCTTGAAATGGCATCTCTCGGTTCTAAAGTATTGCAGATTCGTTCTGTTGAATTTGCAGGAAAATACCAAGTGCCTTTACGCGTATTATCAAGTTTTGATAATGACAATGATGGCGCATTCGACGAAGATTTCAAAAACAATGTCGGAACACTAATCACTACTGAAGCGGAAGACAATATGGAACAGCCAATTATTTCTGGTATCGCATTTAACCGTGACGAAGCTAAATTAACAATTTTAGGTGTACCTGATGAACCAGGTATTGCGTCTAAAATCTTATCACCTATTGGTTCTGCAAACGTTGAAGTGGATATGATCATCCAAAACGTTGAAGAAGACGGTACTACTGACTTTACCTTTACAGTGAATCGTAGTGAGCTTAAAAAAGCCAAAGCAATCTTAGAAGAAACTGCTACAGCGATTGGTGCACGTGAAGTTGCTACACGTGATGATATTGTCAAAGTTTCGATTGTCGGTGTAGGTATGCGTTCTCATGCAGGTGTTGCAAGTAAAATGTTTACTGCACTTGCAGATGAAGGTATCAATATCTTAATGATCTCAACTTCGGAAATTAAAATTTCTGTGATTATTGAAGAAAATTACTTAGAACTTGCTGTTCGTTCACTACACACAGCTTTCGGTTTAGATCGTGAACATGGCGAATCGAGTGCGCGTGCGTAATTTTTGATCAAATATAGCAACTTATTCGCTGTTTTGACCAAGAAAAAATCAGAGCCACTATAGTGTTTTCTATAGTGGCTCTGTTATATTAGTTTTGAGGTTTTAGAGAAATTTCAATAGAGCTATGTGAAAATGAAAAACTTGTCACATTATTCTGTTAAAATTATCGGTGCTATTTAAAGTTGTGTTTTCTATTTTTTAGAAATTCATCGCAGGTTTAGCGTTTAAGCAAGGAGATAAACATGCTGATTCTGACCCGCCGTGTCGGAGAAACTTTGATGATTGGGGATCAAGTCAGTGTTACTGTGCTTGGTGTTAAAGGCAACCAAGTTCGTATTGGTGTAAATGCCCCCAAAGAAGTTTCTGTACATCGCGAAGAAATTTATCAACGTATTCAACATGAGCGTGCTATGCACGAGCATTTGCAACATATTGATCAAGATTATCAACCTTCTTTTGAAGATGATAATTCGCAAAACACCTATAATCGTTAAGATTATAGTGGTTTTGGAAACTAAAGCGGCTTTTAAGCCGCTTTAAATTTTTATTGATCAGTAAAAAACATCATCCGTTTTATTCAAGACCCAGTGCTTTTTTGACTGGCGAATAGCTACGGCGATGCTGATCAATCACCCCATGCGCAGCAATGGCTTCAAAGTGTGCTTTGGTTGGATAGCCTTTATGTTTTGCAAAACCAAATTGTGGATATTGCTTGTCTAACTCAACCATTTCATGATCACGTGTTACTTTGGCTAAAATACTTGCCGCACTGATCTCAGCATGTAGAGCATCCCCTCCTACGACCGCATCACAGCTCATGCTTAAGCCTTTAGGAACTTTATTTCCATCCACAAGCACATGTTCAGGTATGGTTTTAAGGGTCTCTACTGCACGTCTCATTGCCAATAATGAAGCTTGCAAGATATTCAGCTCATCAATTTCTTGATGTGTTGCTTCAGCAATTGCCCAAGCAATCGCTTTTTCTTGAATTTCAACAAACAACTTTTCACGTTTTTTTTCAGTTAATTTTTTAGAGTCATTTAACCCTTGAATTGGATTGTTTGGATCTAAAATAACAGCAGCTGCAACCACAGAGCCAACCAAAGGACCTCGTCCTGCTTCATCTACACCAGCAACTAACATTTTCTTTCCTATCATAAAAGAAGCTCAATAGATTTTATCTGAGTTCTTACATCATCACCTTGAGATGATGACAGATTTTAGACCTTTTTCTTTCTACATAAATTCAATGGACTGAGCAAAATTTAAAATACTTTGCTTAGAGTGAATGACTTAATTTTAAGAAAAGAGCATCAACCCTAAGACCATGAATTTATTAAAATACAAAAATCTATATCAATAAATTCATATATCTTTGGTTTTAATGCAATTATTTCATTGCTTCAGCAACGCATGCATTGATTGTTTTTGTCACAACGTTTGAAACAATCGTTGCACGTGCTTGAGGGTCTAAAGCAGCCGTTGCCAAATCTACAGTATTGACACTTTGTGGTGCTTTTTCACTGACACAACCACAAATTTCACTTTGTACATTGTTTTTCTGATCTGTAGTCATGACTTTTGTTGCAGTCTTCCAAGCAGGTAAATTATTCAGTTCAGTTGTACATTTCGCATTTATCGCGATTTTAAGCGCAACACCCCCTAACTGCTGAGTTGTTGACGCTGCTGCAGCACCTGTTGGGTCATTGGTCGCGCAAGCCGTTAGAGCTAAAGCGATTGAAGCAAGCAAGACAACACGATTTTTCACAATTTTTTCCTTTTTATGAGATAAAGCTAGGGTATTTTGCCTAAACTTATACTTGTATTAAACTAATTATTTCAATAATCAACTCATTAGATGCTAAATGGATAAATATTTCACAATTATTGCTTTAAGCGTTGCAAATTTAAAACAATACGTTGAGTTTTTAGAAATGATTTCTTTAAATAAAATCCATATCATAAGCACTAAATTAAACTGGAATCTGTGTCATGCAACAAAAATCACAATACTATACAAGGACAGCACAATGGTTGCATTGGATTATGGCAATCATCTTTATTACCGCTTGGGTCATTGGTTTTTATAGTGGCAATTTTTTAAGCTATGATGTCGATGGGCCGTTTAAAGGTGATGTCATCACCTTACATAAAAATATTGCATCGGTAATTATCTTTTTAGTCATTATCCGTATCTTTTGGCGATATACCCACCCTGTGCCTGAACTACCTGAAACAATGTCACCATTAATGAAAACTTTGGCTCATTTAGGACATTTAGGTTTATATTTCATGTTATTGGCATTGCCAATCACTGGATGTTTATTTAGCTGGAGTGCTGGTCATCCCGTGCCTGTACTGTACTTATTTGAGATTCCAAGACTTGTACAAGATAATCCCGATTTAACAGCGATTGTGAAACCTTTACATATTTATATTTCATGGGCTGCTGGCCTACTTCTTGTCGGACATGTTCTCGCTGCGCTCAAACATCACTTTATTGATAAAGACAATGTGTTGAAAAGTATGACACGACAAGGCTAGTCAAATACAAATTAAAAGCACATCAAACGGTGTGCTTTTTTATATTTTTATTATGTTTTAAATTCTAGATCTTTACTTTAATGCTTCTTTTGCACAACCTTTTAAACTATTTATCACCGCCTGTTGAATCAGCTTATTTTTTGTAGCTTCATTAAAAGTTGCCATAACCAGCTGTTTAGCAGGGATATCATTGAAAGCATTCTCACTGACACAGCCACAAACTTTTTGCTGTGCATGTTGCTGCTGTGTAGCAGTCCATAAAAATGAAGATGCTTGCCAAATTTTTGAAGCTTTCAATTCACTGGCGCACTGCTGTTCGATTAATGGTTTTAACATCTTATGCGTAATCGTTTCTGTACTTGAGTCTGCACATGCAACAGTCACAGGTAAAATAATGAATAAGGTTAAACTTGTTGTTAAAAATTTCATTCTATTTTCCTTATGAAAAAAAGCAGTGTTCACACACTGCTTTTATAGGCTTAAAGAATATAGCTTGATTTAAGCCAATTGATCAATTTGATTGTTCCATTTTTGCTTTTCTTCATTTGAAATAAATGACGCTTCAAATGAATTTTTTGCCAATTGCTTTAACTCTGTATTGGAAAGATCTAGTGCTTCAGCAATCGAAATAAAATTATCATTCATATAGCCACCGAAATAAGATGGGTCATCTGAATTAACAGTCACATGCACTCCTTTTTGCAATAAACGATGAATATTATGTTGTGCCATATTATCCACCACACACAATTTTAAATTGCTCAGTGGGCAAACAGTCAAAGGCATCTTTTCTGCAATTAAACGTTGCATCAGGGCTGGGTCTTCTTCTGAACGTACCCCGTGATCAATACGGTTTACTTTTAATAAATCTAAAGCTTCCCATACATATTCAGCAGGACCTTCTTCTCCCGCATGCGCAACCACCAAGAAACCCTCTTTACGTGCTTGAGCAAAAACTCGTTCAAACTTAGCTGGTGGATGTCCAACTTCGCTTGAATCTAAGCCTACAGCAATAATTTGATCTTTATAAGGCAAGGCTTGCTTTAATGTTTCAAATGCTGCTTCTTCACTTAAGTGACGTAGGAAACACATGATTAAATGAGAGCTTATACCCAACTTTGTTTGGGCATCATCACACGCGCGCTGTAAACCATTGATTACCGTTTCAAATGCTACACCACGGTCGGTATGTGTTTGCGGATCAAAGAACATTTCAGTATGTACAACTTTATCTTCTGCACATTTTTCAAAATATGCCCAAGCTAAATCATAAAAGTCTTGTTCATTGATCAGTACATTTGCACCTGCATAATAAATATCAAGGAAAGACTGTAGGTTATGAAAGTTATATGCTTGTTTGACTTCTTCTACAGATTTATACGGGATATCAATTTGATTACGTTGAGCTATCGCAAACATCAGCTCAGGCTCAAACGTGCCTTCGATATGTACATGGAGTTCTGCCTTAGGTAAGGCACGAATAAGTTCTAATCTATTCACGTTTTTCCTCAAACTTATTAAATTAAATTTCAATCATCCAAATCGCTTGGATTCATTTCAATCTGATTAAAACAAAAAAGGGTGCAAACTTGAGTTTACACCCTTTCCTTATTTAAATTTATTAACCACCAAATGCAACGAATTTAATCACCCAGAGCACAGCAATGATCCAAACCATATATGGAACAGTTTTTGCTTTACCTGTAAATAATTTAACCAATGCATAACTGATAAAGCCCATTGCAATACCGTCTGCAATTGAATAAGCAAATGGCATAAATACAATGGTTAAAAATGCTGGAACTGCTTCAGTAATATCATCCCATTCAATATTGATGATGCCTTGAATCATCAACACCCCAACAAATAATAATGCTGGAGCGGTCGCAAATCCAGGAACAGATTGAGCCAGTGGTGCTAAAAATAAACACGCTAGAAATAAAATACCGACAACAACTGCAGTTAAACCTGTACGACCGCCTGCAGCAACACCCGCAGATGACTCAATATAAGGTGTTGTTGATGATGTACCCAAAGCAGCACCAGCAACAATTGCTGTTGAATCAGCAAACAGCGCTTTTTTCAAACGTGGTAATTTACCATCTTTCAATAAACCCGCACGATGTGAAACCCCGACCAATGTTCCGGTTGAGTCAAATAAATCAACCAAGAAGAATACGAAAATCACGCCTACCAAACTTACTGTAAATAAGTTTTCAAAATTCATTTGCATGAAAGTCGGTGCAATAGAAGGAATCGAACCAACAACTCCTTTAAATTCGTTTAAGCCTAAAGCTGTTGCAATACCAGTGATCGCTAAAATACTGATAATAATTGCGCCACGAATTTTATAGTGGTGCATAATCACAATCAGGAAAAAACCCAATAAAGTCAGTAAAACTGTAGGTTGCTTTAAATCACCCAAACCCACCAAAGTTGCTTGATTTGCAACAATAATGCCTGAATTTTTCAATGCAACCAGTGCAAGGAATAATCCAATACCACCACCGATTGCAAATTTCAATGACATTGGAATTGCATTGACAATGGCTTCACGAATTTTAAACATGCTAATTGCGATGAAAACGAGTCCGGAAACAAATACAGCAGCCAAAGCGGTTTGCCATTCAACGCCCATACCTAAACAAACGGAATAAGTAAAATAAGCATTCAGCCCCATACCCGGTGCAAGTGCAATCGGATAGTTTGCAACCACCCCCATGACCAAACAACCAATCGCAGCGGCCAAACACGTTGCCACAAATACGGCGCCATGATCCATACCTGTTTCTGAAAGAATCAATGGGTTAACAATAATGATGTAACACATCGTTAAAAATGTCGTTAAACCTGCCAGTATTTCGGTTCTAAACGTTGTTTTATTTTCGCTCAGTTTAAATAAGCGTTCGAGCAAACCCGCTGAAGGATTTGGATTCGTCATTGTTGAGCCCCTGTTAAGTTTGAGCTATTCGTTGATAAAATCGAGTTCATTTAAAAAAATGCTAAATGCCTTCAATTTAGGCCATAATTCAGCATTCAATAAACATACCAAAATGACATTTCCGATAAAAAACTTGAATTAAAAAAGCTGCAGATTAGCAGCTTTCATTTTCTAGAAGGTTTAACGGTCGTTATCGATTACATATTACAAATTATAACATACAGTTTAAATAATTTTATCAATCTGACTCTTTTAGTCATCCAATTCATGTGAACTCAGAAGTTTAGTGCTTTAAGGATATACAGCACATAAATCAAATCACGGTATTACTTACTTTTAGATGATTGTGATTATTAGGATTAGACTCAATTTTCCGAATGGTTAAATTCGCATCTTTAATAATATTTTGCATTTCTTCATATTTTCTTTGTTGAGAATCCACATAAGAGAAATAGCCTAGAAATATCACACTACTTAACACGAAAAAAGTTACAAGCTTTACCATTTCAAAATCAGATCGAGGTATAAATTCCCACAATTATACACATAAATGTGACATAAATAACATTTTAACAATAAAATTGTTTAATTAATCACTAATCTAAACTTGCACTTTCATAGTGCATACAAAACGTTGAATTGAGTCATACATATAAAGTACTGCTAATTATCAAAATTGTGATTTAAAACATCGAATTAAATAACAATATGAAAAAACACAATAGCCCTATTCGGTGCACTCGCTAGCTAAAATATTGTTTTAGCAAAATACGCATTGTTCTCACATGAAGCACAGCAACCTTTTTATAAAATGATCATTCTCATTGCTTAAATCGAATTCAATAATAATCTTTGAAAGCATAAAATAGTCACCAATAAGGGTTTTCACACTTTAGATTACACACCTTAAAAATAACATAAGATATTGAATTAATTAAATTTAAGTTATAAACCCAGTGGTTTAATTGCTTTTTAGAACCTTAACTTATATTACCACCTAAGGCGGCAATCAGTTGAGCTGTGTTTTTTAACTGTAATTGCTTAAGTTGTAAAGTTGCCTGTTCTGCCTGTAATCTTAAATTCTGTGCAGTGATGACTTCTAAATAGCTGACTAAGCCTGCATTATAACGTCGAGTCACGACTTGTTCATTTTCCAAAGCAATCTTAAACAATTCAAATTGTTCAGATTGTTGTTGTTTAAAACTGGATGACTGAATAAGTGCGTCCTCTACCTCTTTCCAACCCGTTAAAACAGCCTGTCTATAAGCCGCTGCTTTTTCAGTATAACTCGCTTGTGCTTGTGCAATCTCAGCCTTACGTTTTCCACCATCAAATATCAATGCCGTTGTTTGTAATCCAGTCGACCACAAGTACTGTGGTGCTTGAAACAGTTGACTCAATACGAGACTATTTAATTCACCCGTTAGGCCAATACTGAGATCGGGTAACCATGCTGTTTGAGCCAAGCCCAATTGGGCATGTGTTGCAGCCAATTCACGTTCAGCACGTATCACATCAGGACGCTGGATAAGCATCCGACTTGGTAGCTGACTTGGTAATATTGGAACTTGAAAGTACTGTTTTTGTTTGGGCAATTGAAATTGAGCAACCGTTTTACCTTGTACCACAGCTAAAATATTTTCTTGTAAATCACGTTCTCGTTGGGTTTCTATCTGCTGGATTTGCACTTGCTTGAGTTGTGTTTCAGCCTGTATCACATCCGCTCGCGCGCTCATCCCGGCAACATATTGGTTATTTAAAATTTTGACGGAACGTTGATAGCTGTGTTGAGTTTGTTGTAAAACATCCAACTGCGCATCCAGTACTCGGATATTCCAATAGGTTTCTGTGCCCAATAATTGCTGATTAAGTTTAACTGCGGCTAAGTCAGCCTGTGAAGCATCTAAATTTGCTTGTTGCCCTTCAATCGCTTTGGCGACTCTGCCCCATAAATCAGGAATCCAACTGACTTGAACACCCGCCGTAAATCGGTTGCTTGGTGTACTACCCATTGTTCCACTACGTTGTGCAGAACCATTTAACTTTAAACTTGGCAAACGGTTTGCGTGTTGCTGCTCAAGTAAGGCATTGGCTTGTTGATATCGTGCTTCTGCCTGTTTCAGACTCAAATTTTCTTGATTCAATTGTTGCATCAATTGACTGAGAATAGGATCTTGAAAGATTTCCCACCAAGTGTTGGCATTGACTTCTATGTTTGAGGTTTTTTTCCAATTTAAAACAGCATATTTATAATGATCATCCGTTTGAAGGATAGGCACTTTATATTCAGGCGGATGCAACACAACAGTAGAATTGCATGCAGTTAACATCAATAGAACACTAAGGCACATGACATTTTTAACGATTAAACTCTGCATTATATTTTCCTATTTACCTTAATGAAGTGCGTATTTACTTTTAAATTTCAAACAAGATTCAGCACATTTTTCCAACACCAAATACAAGACTGGCGTTGTATACAACGTCAATAATTGACCCAAAGCTAAACCACCCACAATGACAACACCTAGAGGCTGACGTAGCTCTGCCCCTTCTCCCCAGCTAAGTGCCAGTGGAATTGCACCCAGCAACGCTGCGGTATTAGTCATCAGAATTGGACGAAAACGAAGTGCTGCGGCAGACAAAATAGCCTGATATGCAGTCTTGCCTGCTCTTCTTTCCAATAAAGTAAAATCAATTAAAAGAATGGCATTTTTTACAACAATTCCAATCAATAAAAACATGCCCAAGAGTGCAATTAAGGTAAATTGGAAATTAAATAACCATAAGGTTAGCAAAGCCCCCAAAGCCACAGCGGGTACTGTCGATAAAATCGTCAATGGATGAACCAGACTTTCATAGGTAACCCCGAGAACAATATAAATAAGTAAGATCACCACACAGACAAGTAAAGGGGTCGATAAACCAGTCTGCAAACTTTCTGCCTCTACATCTTTATCTGTCATGATAAAAATTTCATTGGGTAACATGACTTCGGGTAAAACACTCCGAATAGCTACATCCGCTTGTTCATAGCTATAGCCTTGTTTAACCACATAACCAATCCCCATTGCGGCATATTGGTTGCGTCGATAAACCCGATCATTGGTGATGCCATAAGACCATGTGGCAAAATTACTCAAAGGCACTGCAATACCTTGTTGATTTGGAATACGTACATTTGCCAGCGCTTCAGGGTGTTCAGTAAAGTGTTTATCAACTTCCATCACCACATAAAACTGTTGGGTTTGATCATAAATAGTCGAAATTTGGCGCTGCGAAAATGAGTTATTGAGTACGCTTGAAATATTGTCTATATCCACCCCCAAACGACGTGCAGCTTCACGGTCAATGTCTAAAGTCACATGCTGAGCACCTTCATCGCCCATGGTTTCAACTTCTTCTAACTCTGGAAGTTTCTGCATTGCCTGAGCGACTTTAGGCACCCACTGACGTAATAACGCAACATTATCAGATTGCAGTAACAACAAATAATCTTGCCCACTTCCACTTGAAAATGGATCATCTAATTCTAGTTCCTGTTTGACTTGTGCAGAGAAAATCGCACCTGCCAACCATGGGGCATTTTTTTTAATTCTGTCTACAATTTCATGTGAAGATTTGCCATCTCGCTCTGCTTTAGGTTTTAAACTCACCATTAAAAATGAATTGGTGATTCCGCCAGCACCACCAGACGTACCAATCACATCTTTGACTGCGGGATCCTTTAATACATTTTCACTAAAGGTGGCGATTTTGGGTTGCATAATTTGAAAGGAGAAGCCATCATCCCCTCGAATAAAAGCTTCAACCCGTCCGGTATCTTGCTCAGGTAATACACGTTTGGGTAATGTTTGATACACATATACAGAGGCAGCAATTGCACCGCCCCATAGCAAAATGACCAAATAACCGTGTTTAATCATCCATTTTAGTGAATGCAAATAGAGCCGACTCAAACCTTGCATACAGCGATGGCTATAGCGATACAAAGCCTGATGTTGATAACGCTCCAATGGTTTTAAACAGCGTGCGGATAAACTTGGCGTAAGGACCAGAGAGACAAATACAGATAGAATAATGATAAAAATCAAGGTTAAAGAAAATTCTCTAAACAGTCTCTCGATTACACCACCCATAAATAGCACGGAAATAAAGATCACTACCAAAGCTAAATTCATTGCTAACAAGGTCAAACCGACTTCTTGAATACCCTTTAAGGCAGCTTGTACAGGTTGTTCACCCTGTTCTATATGGCGTTCAATATTTTCCAAAACCACAATTGCATCATCAACTACAAGTCCAATCGCAACAATGACTGCCATAATTGACAAGTTATTCAGTGAAAATCCCGCGAGATAAACCAAACTGCATGCGCCAATCAAAGTCACAATCAAGGCAATACTTGGAACAAGAGCACTTTGCATACGACCTAACATCAGAGCGACCACAATAATCACCAAAAGCATGGAAAATAATAAAGTATCTCTTGCCTCATTTAAGCCTGCCCGAATAATTTCCGATCCATCCATCACTGTGGTCAGTTGTGAATCTGCTGGAATTAATGTGCTTAACTCAGGTAGTTTTTCTTTGATCTTTTCGATTGTGGCAACGGTGTTTGCATTGGGCTGACGGCTGATTTTAATAATCACCGCTGGTTTGCCATTGTGGAAACCACTTACATATCGGTTTTCGACAGAATCCTGTACCTCAGCCACATCTTTTAAACGAACAACTGTCTGACCATTTTGATGCACGATCAAATTGGCAAAATCATCCGCTTTTTTTAAATGATTTGGAAGCTCAACTTGCCAACGTAACTGTTCAGTCTCAATTACCCCTAAGGCTTGTACTGTATTACTTTTTACAATCGCTTCACGAACTTGCTCCAAAGACACCCCTTGTGAAATCAAGGCATTTGGATTGAGTTGAATTCGCACAGCTGGCATAGATGCCCCGTCAATGACAACTTCACCAACCCCATTAATTTGCGCAAGATTTGGCTGGAGCTGATTGCTGGCAATTTCATAGAGTTTGCCCGCAGAAAGATGTTCCGAACTCAATGCCAAATAAAAAATTGGACTCTGGCTTGGATTGATCTTGAAATATTCAGGGGGGCTTGGCATTCCAGAAGGCAACTGTGACATCGCAACATTGATTGTAGCTTGGACCTCTCTGGCGGCTTCATTGATGTCAGTCTTTAAATCAAAATGCAAAACCACTTGGGTTGCGCTTTGATTACTTGAAGAATTAATCGCTTTTACCCCTGAAACGCCCATCATGGCACGCTCTAACGGCGTCGCCACAGTGGCAGACATGCTTTCAGGACTTGCACCAGGTAAACTTGCTCGCACCACAATCGTTGGAATATCTGCCTGTGGTAAAGCGGCTACAGGTAAGCGAAAATAGGCCAATATACCCAATAATACAATTGCGATCCCAAGTAAAATACTGGCAACAGGTCGATGAATAAAGGTCGAGAGAAAGGTCAAAACTCTCTCCTTGTCGTATCATGATCTGGGGGGAAATCATCTACAGTTAAATCTGAATTGGTGTGTTGTAATGAATATTGCAGACGATCAAAAAACAAATAAACTACTGGTGTGGTAAATAACGTGAGGACTTGACTTAAAATCAGACCACCCACCATGACGACCCCGAGAGGCTGACGTAATTCTGCGCCTGAACCTGACGCAAGCATCAATGGGATTGCCCCAACCAACGCCGCGAGTGTGGTCATTAAAATTGGGCGAAAACGCATCAATGCGGCTTGATAAATCGCTTGCTGTGGTGACAATCCTTCATGACGTTGTGCAGCCAAAGCAAAATCCACCATCATGATGCCATTTTTCTTGACCAGACCAATCAATAAAATGATCCCAATCAAGGCAATCATGTCCAATGGCCGATTGACCAAAAACAATGCCAACAAAGCACCAATTGCAGCAGAAGGCAAAGTAGAAAGAATAGTTATCGGATGAATAAAACTTTCGTACAGAATGCCTAACACAATGTACATGGTCACTATTGCTGCAATCACCAACCAGAAAGTATGTTGTTGTGAGTTCTCATAAGCAGCGGCTGCACCTTGTAGTTTCACCTTTACTTCTGTTGGTAGATTTAGACGCTGTTGTACGCGATCAATCGCTTTGATCGCATCCCCGAGCGCGACCCCTGATGCAAGATTAAAAGATACCCCACTGGCTGGAAATTGTGATTGCTGTTGCAGAATAATAGGCACGCGTTTTTGCACAATATTGGCAACAGAACTGAGTAATATCGGCTCTCCACTTTTATTATGAATATAGGTTTGCCCTAGAGCATCTATACCTTGAGTGAATGTTGGGTCAAGTTCCAAAACAATACGATATTGATTGGATTGCGTGTATAAAGTCGCAATCTGGCGCTGCGCAAATAAATTTTGTAAAGCTAAACTGATATCTTCAATGTTTAAACCTAAACGTGCTGCGGCATCTCGATTGACATCAATAAATGCCTGTAAGCATTGCCCACCGTCTTCACTGGTCACCTCTGCAAATTCAGGTTGTTGCCGTAAAGCATCAACAAATACAGGAGTCCATTGTGCTAAATCTGTCGTTTTAGCAGCGCTTATACTGAGTTGATATTGAGTTCGACTGATTTTATCTTCAATGCTCAGCTCTTGTACGGGTTGCATCCAACCTTGAATCCCTTTAACTTGAGCGAACTGTTCTCGTAGACGTGCCATGATCTGATCTACACGGTCTCTTTCAGCATGCGGCTTCAAATTAATTAAAATACGCCCATTACTTAGTTTTGGGTTATTGGTATCTATACCGATAAATGAAGACAAACTTTCCACAGCAGGATCTTTTAGGATCTGACCTGCAAGTGCTTGTTGACGCTCACTCATAGCGTGGAATGAAATATCATCGGGTGCTTGAGTGACCACTTGTATGACACCGCTGTCCTGTACAGGGAAAAAACCTTTTGGAATCATCCAATACAACAGCCCAGCTAAAATGACGGTACTCAACATCACCGAAAGTGTCAGCACTTGATGCCGAAAAACCCACTGTAAAGCTTTACCATAATACTGAATAACGCGATCTAGACTCCAGCGACTGTGTGAACTTGAATGTTTGGTACTTTTTAATAAATATGCACACATCATCGGGGTCAATGTGAGTGACACCACCAATGAAATTGCGATTGCAGCTGCTAAAGTGACAGCAAATTCGTGGAACAGTCTTCCAACAACATCGCCCATAAACAGTAATGGGATTAATACAGCAATTAGAGAAATCGTCAGGGAAATCAAAGTAAAAGCTATTTCCTTAGACCCTTTGAGTGCTGCTTGTAATAAACTTTCTCCTGCCTCACGATGTCGTGCAATATTTTCCAACATCACAATTGCGTCATCGACTACAAATCCTGTCGCAATGGTGAGCGCCATTAAGGTCAAATTGTTGACCGAGAAGCCTAAAAAATACATCACAACAAAGGTACCAACAATCGACAGTGGCACTGCAATACTTGGAATTACGGTTGCAGATAAATTTCTTAAAAAGAGAAAAGTGACCATCACCACCAAACATACGGCAAAAACCAATTCTTTTTGCACATCATCAATGGAACTACGAATACTCTCTGTTCGATCTGTTAACACCCGAATTTCGACATTTTCAGGCAGATTCTTTTGTAGTTCAGGCAATATCTGTTTAATCTGATCTGCAACTTGAATCACATTGGCATTTGGTTGACGCTGCACATTGACTAAGATTGCGGATTGACTATCTGCCCATGCAGCCATATAGCGGTCTTCACTACCTTCGATGACTTTTGCCACATCTTTCAGACGTATCGGAGCACCATTGTTCCAGCGTAAGATTAAATTTTCATAATCTGCAATCGAACGAATCTGATCATTGGCATCCAACATTGTGGTGCGATATGGACCATCAAAGCTTCCTTTGGGTTGATTCGCATTGGCAGAATTAATTGCGGAGCGTACATCCTCAGCACTCATTTTATAAGCAGCAAGTGCCATAGCATTCATTTGCACGCGTATTGCTGGACGTTGCCCCCCTGCAAGGCTCACCATCCCGACACCTGAAAGCTGAGAAAGCTTTTGTGCAACTCGGGTATCCACCATGTCGTAGACAGTGGTTAAAGGTAAAGTTTCTGAGCTGATGGCAAGGGTAATCACAGGAACATCAGCAGGATTTACTTTACGGTAAACCGGTGGTGCTGGTAGATCATTGGGTAATTTACTGCTGGCGGTACTGAGTGCTGACTGTACTTCTTGTTCAACGACACCAAGCTCTGCGCTCAGTTCAAACTGCAAGGTAATGACGGATGCCCCCACTGAACTACTGGAAGACATTTGTTTTAAACCCGCAATTTTGCCCATTTCTCGTTCGAGTGGTGCGGTGATTGTACGTTGTACTGTATCGGGATTGGCGCCAGGTTGAAAAGTATAGACTTGAATAATTGGATAATCGACCTGTGGCAAAGCAGAGACAGGTAACAATCGCCAAACCAAGAAGCCACTTAACAATAGTGCTAACATCAATAATGTGGTTGCGACTGGACGTAAAATAAAGAACCGTGAAATATTCATGATTTATCCAGCAGTTGGCTTGGCCGTAGAAATTGGCTGTTGATTCTCTACAACAATTTGAACTTCTTTGCCTTCCGAAAGACGATCAATTCCTTCAAGTACGACCTTTTCGCTACCCTTTAATCCGTCTAAAACTTCAATTTGACCATTCGAGGTCATGCCCAGTTTTAGCATCCGAATTTCGGCTTTGTTTTGCGGATTGATGATATAAACATAGCTGCCTTTTGCGCCATGTTGTACAGCATCATTAGGGATGCTGAGTGCATTTTGAATGGTTTGAGTATTTAAATGCACATTGACAAACTGATTTGGAAATAAAACATCATCATAATTATCAAAAATTGCTTTTATTTTTAAAGTCCCTGTACTGACATCAATCTGGTTATCTATTGCTTGTACATGGCCCAGCGCAAGTTGTTTTTGTTCTGTTTTATCCCAAGCACTTACCAGCACCTTGTCTCCCTTTTTTAAGGATTGACGCAGTTTTGCTAAGTAGTTTTCTGCCACGGCAAATTGCACAAAAATTGGATGAACTTGAGCAATACTAACTAAACCAGCACTTTCATTGGCTTGAATCAGGTTACCAGCATCTTTTTGTCTAAATCCAACCCGCCCATCAATAGGTGAATAAATTTTAGTATAAGACAACTGTAGTTTTGCGGCATCCACTTGCGCCTTGTTCGCTTGTATCTGTCCTTTGAGTTGATTGACCAGAGCGAGTTGTTGTTCTACTTGTTGTTTCGCAATTGAATCTTGTTTAAACAATAATTGATAACGTTTCAACTCTGTTTCAGCATTTTGCAATTGTGCTAAGTTCTGTTGTCGTGTTCCTTCTGCCTGTGCAAGCACGACTTGGAATGGTGCGGGATCAATTTGTGCAAGGAGCTGACCCTTTTTTACGGTTTGCCCTTCTTTAAAATAAATCTGCTGTAAAACCCCAGAAACCTGACTTTGTACATTCACAATATGTGTAGGAATGACTGTACCAATTGCTTTGATGTCAACCTGTAAATCTTGTCGTTGTACTGGCACAGTTCGCACGGGTACAGGTTTACTCCATTGGCTATATTCCTCTGCGGGTTTGGATGAGGTTTTTTTCCAATAGAAGCCTGCTAGTCCGAAAATAATCAGCAGCATAAATCCAATTAAATATTTAAATTTACGGCCAATAAAACTTTTTTTGAGGTTTACATTTACAGATGGTTTACTCATAAGAACTCTTATTCATACATTCGTAGAACGATTAAAATTTACAATTACGAACCAAATAAAGTGAAATCTCACATTTATTAATTATTCATCTCATTAATAATTAAGGTGAAAGAAGGTTCAAAACAACTCAATTATTCATGTTGCATTTTGTAAGTTTTATTATTGCATTTAATAATCATTATCACTATCATTATTTTCAACACTTTCCCCACCTTAGCATAACTGTGTGTTGTTCGCTTCTTAAACAGGCAAATCTAATGAATTTGAACGTACAAAAGCAACAGTGGTTTGATCATATTTATCAAGACCATCAAAATACTTTACTTCTGTGGTTCAAACATAAACTTCACAACCATCACCACTCTGAAGATCTAAGTCAGGAAGTTTTTTATCGTGCATTAAAAAGTAACTATAGTTTTGAAAATATTAAAGAACCCAAAGCATGGTTATTGGGGATTGCCAAACACGTGATTATTGATCATTGGCGCCATCAGCAAATTGAGCGCTTATATTTAGATGCACTAATACATACACCTCAGGATAGTCACCCATCTGTAGAACATACAATATGTATTCAGGAAAGTTTATACCAAGTTCATCAAACGCTAGAAATGCTCCCCGACCGGGTTGCACAGGTTTTTTTATTATCACAGATGGAAGATATGACTTACCGATCTATTGGCGAAAAACTTAATATTTCTGAAGCCACCGTTAAAAGAGATATTAAACAAGCTTTTCACGCCTGCTCTAGTATCTATAGTACAACATTTAATTAATCATCATTTTTACGTATAAAACAATTTAGTAAATTAAAATTAAATCTATAAATTCAATAAAGTATATTGCAATACTTACCCCAAACTTTTGAAATCCCTCTATTGATAAAACAAAGAGTTAAAAAATATTTGCTCTTTTAATACTCTCTATCTTATTCACTCCTGTTATCTACTGTTGTTGCAACTAAATACATATCCAGTATTTAAATAATAAAAAAATGAGCTTTTTTTAAGACAAAAACGACTAAGTACATGAATATTACTCATACGAGAATCTAATGAAGGAACATCAAACTAAAGATGCTTTAGCGATTGCAATTCGTACAGCACTCTGGGGCGGATCTATTTTTCTAGTAAATGGATCTGTATTCTCAGCAATAAGTACATCTGATGGTCAAGAACAAAATTCTACTCAGCTCCCTACCATCACTGTATCTGTCAATAATACAAATAGCCTGACAACTGAAGACTCAGGTTTATATACCGCAAAAGCCACCACAGCATCAACAGGCTTAGCACTCAGCCTAAAAGAAACACCTCAATTGGTCAGTGTAATCTCACGCCAGCAAATGGAGGATCAAAACTTAACACAATTAACAGATGTCGTAACGCAAGCTGCTGGATTAACAATCAATCAAGGTGGAAATATTGGCTCAGATAACTCACCAATTTATGCACGAGGTCAAACTGTAGACAACTATTTATTAGATGGTGTGAAATTACTGAATTCATATTCCAGCATTTTTCAAAGTCAAGATACTGCACTTTTTGACAGAATTGAGATTGTTCGGGGTGCTAATGGTTTGATGACTGGTGCTGGTTCAGCCAGTGCTAGTATTAATATGGTTCGAAAAAAACCATTACAAGACTTTAAAGCTTCTATAAGCTCTAGTGCTGGATCGTGGGATACCTATAGAACAGATATCGATGTTTCATCACCACTGAATCAGTCTGGGAATATCCGTGGTCGTGCCGTACTAGCTTATCAAGATGGCGACTCTTATATAGATCGTTATGCGGAAGAACGTAAAGTTGCATATGGCGTACTTGAAGCTGATTTAACAGATCGAACCAAAGCAAGTCTTGGAATTAGCTATCAAAAAATTGATATTTCAGGCATTGCTCGTGGAGGTTTACCTTCATATTATACGGATGGTTCACTGATTGAATGGTCACGCTCTGATTCAGCAGCTGCAGGTTGGACGTATTCAGACCGATCAACGACTGGTTATTTTGCAGATATTGAACATAAATTTAACGATAACTGGAAAATCAAAGGGACGTTATCTCGAACTGAGACGTCGTCTGACGAAGTGGTCGGTTATGCATATAATAGTTCAGGAATAGATAAACAAACTGGAAAAGGTGCTTTAATTTATGCGACACGCTGGGATTATGAACCAACACAAAACTTATTTAATTTAACGCTGAATGGTTCTTTTAATCTATTCAATCAAACCCATGAAGTTGTTTTAGGTACAACCTATACCAAAAGTGAAAATCAACGTCCTACCTACTCGGGTTGGAATAATGGAATGTCTTGGAATGGAAAATTAGACAATATTTTCACTTGGGATGGTCATACACCAAGTCGACCTGAAACGATAATTGACGGCTGGTATAGTGGAAATGATAGTAGTCGTTCTATATTTGGTGCAGTTCGTTTAAAGCCATCAGACAAGGCAGCGATTATTTTAGGTACGCGCGTTGAAGACTGGAAACGTGTTGCTGTAAATCATGATAATGCTAAAAATACAACAGATATCAAAACTCATAAAGAGACTGGTGAAGTCATCCCGTATGTAGGGCTTAGCTATGATTTAACTGACAATTGGACAACATATGCCAGTTATACCAATATTTTTTCTCCTCAGGATAAAAAGACAGTTAAGGGAGATTATTTAGACCCACTTGTCGGCAACAGTACAGAAGTAGGCATTAAAGGTGAATTTTTCGATAATCAATTGAATATAGGTGCTGCTGTTTATCAAACTAAAGAAGATAATTTTGCAGTCGCTGTCCCTGAACAAGCAGATAACTCTCACATAGCTCCTGATGGATCTCAAGCATATACAGCAGAATCGGGAACAAAGAGCCGCGGTCTTGAAGTAGAAGCCACAGGAAAACTCAATGAGTTATGGCAAGTTTCAGGAAGTTTTACTCGAAATTTGTCGAAAAACAGTCAAGGTAATAGTATAAACACCAACATTCCAAATAATACTGCTAAATTATTTACCACCTATACTCTGCCTTACTTTGATAAGGCTCTGACAATAGGTGGCGGTCTACGTTGGCAAAGTGATATTTATTCAGATATAACCCTCCCTGTAAAGACTCGTTTTACCCAGAACAGTTATACTTTAGTTGATTTAATGGCACGTTATAAAATCAATGAAAATTTATTGCTGAATCTGAATATCAACAACCTGTTTAATGAAAAATATCATTTAGCGACAACCAATAGCTATTATGGTGCACCGACTAATTTTAGAGTGGGCTTAAAATACGAGTGGTAATACTAAAACCTATTTATAATTGGCTAAATATTGATTTAAATTAAAATAAATTAATAGGTTTAATCAGAGAAAGTTATCGCTAAGGTGGCTTTCTCTACTGATAAAATTATCACTGCTTAAAATATACAAAATAAAATTCTCAATTAACTAGCAGTCAACATCATCTATTGCTCATCTATTGATTTTTAATCTACCTATATGGCAGTGAACACAAGAGTATCAGTTTAATGAGAATCGTAAATTTTCTAAGCTGCCTATATGGCAATGAACCAATGGCAAGCAAATGAAGGCATGACCTTGATTTTCTAAGCTGCCTATATGGCAGTGAACGGCTTTAAAAAACGATCTTTGAAGTCGGTTAATTTCTAAGCTGCCTATATGGCAGTGAACGCCCCAAGCAGCATATGTAGGTAATGCTTTCAATTTCTAAGCTGCCTATATGGCAGTGAACGGAAAGAGCATACAAAACAATGATCGAAGCACATTTCTAAGCTGCCTATATGGCAGTGAACATCTTACCAACACAGGAAGCGCTTAACTCTATTTTCTAAGCTGCCTATATGGCAGTGAACATGTGCAGTAGTAGTTATGCTGAAAAGATAATTTTCTAAGCTGCCTATATGGCAGTGAACGGCCCGATTGTTAAATCTCAATTCTCCCACTTTTTCTAAGCTGCCTATATGGCAGTGAACTTCTCCATTCTTTCAACCGATTTTAAGTACATTTTTCTAAGCTGCCTATATGGCAGTGAACTCAATGGAAAATACCAAGGGTACACACAACAATTTCTAAGCTGCCTATATGGCAGTGAACGCCCGACTGGCTATGTAAGTGGCTCATACAATTTTCTAAGCTGCCTATATGGCAGTGAACACTGCGGCTGAATTGAATCTAGCAGAAGTGAGTTTCTAAGCTGCCTATATGGCAGTGAACGGTGGGTTTTTTAATGCATGGAGATAAAGTATTTTCTAAGCTGCCTATATGGCAGTGAACTTGTTTTGAATTTGACCTGAATTAAGGTTATTTTTCTAAGCTGCCTATATGGCAGTGAACCGGGTTTGCTTGGCTTTTCTGATTTAGCAGCATTTCTAAGCTGCCTATATGGCAGTGAACACCGCATTTATCACCGATTTCAAAAGAACTTTTTTCTAAGCTGCCTATATGGCAGTGAACTGGAAATTAATTCTTGATAATGGCGTTCTTGATTTCTAAGCTGCCTATATGGCAGTGAACAACTAATACTTTGTGACTGCATTTTATATGCTTTTCTAAGCTGCCTATATGGCAGTGAACAGCATCCCATTCGAGCATTTCCAACCTGAGCTTTTCTAAGCTGCCTATATGGCAGTGAACGGAGCCATCTTTTGAATCTTATTCTTTACATTTTTCTAAGCTGCCTATATGGCAGTGAACTAAATACTCACTTGCTGTTATGCCCTTACATTTTTCTAAGCTGCCTATATGGCAGTGAACACTTGGATTGTTGCGTTTGGAATGATCTTTGCTTTCTAAGCTGCCTATATGGCAGTGAACTTACAGGTCGTGGATGTTCAATGGCTTCTGTATTTCTAAGCTGCCTATATGGCAGTGAACCTTTCTTGCTGTGATGTAAAAGGACATGAATTTTTCTAAGCTGCCTATATGGCAGTGAACCTTTTCAATTTCAGAACAGATCCCGATCGCATTTTCTAAGCTGCCTATATGGCAGTGAACCTGTACTTGATTACATGGCCAATCTTGCTTCTTTTCTAAGCTGCCTATATGGCAGTGAACGGTCGTTTTCAGCTTATGGGCGAAAATTGGAATTTCTAAGCTGCCTATATGGCAGTGAACAATAATTTTAAATCAAAAAACACTCTGATAACAGCAAGTTAATTATAAAAATCATAAAATACCAAAGTTTTTTACAATATATATAACCACTTGATTTTATTGAACTATAAGAGTGTAAAAAAAAATTAGGGTAAATTTTTGATATGAATAAAAAACATAGCAAAAAAACCATCCGCAGATGGTTTTTTAACACATGATCTATTATTGAAGTGAAGTCTGTCTTCACTTCAATATAATTGATTAAAATTTAAAGGTTGCACCTACAAATACTTTTTGACGTTCAACGAAGTATGCATCTCTACCATTTGACAACTTTTTATCAAGTAAATTAGTAAAACCGCCACGTACAATAAGCTTATCATTGACTTGATAATTACTTGCTAGATTTACGATCGTATGTGGTTTTTGCATCGTAGGGGTAGCGCCTTTATCGGTCAAATATTGTTTACCCAAATATTGTGCGGACAACTCTAAATTGAGTGGATCTGTTGGCTGCCAATTTAATGCGGAATTCACTGTTAATTTTGAAGTAGTCAGTAAAGTTGCACCAGTATCTTCATTTTTTGCTTTTAAGAAATAGGTAGCATTATTATTCCATTTTAGATTATCTAAAACTGGGAAATTTACAACCATTTCGATACCACGTGTTACCGCTTTTTGAATATTTTCATTACGGGTAAACCAAATACCACCTTCGTGACCTAATGGTGAATAAGCGATTTTATTTTTAAAATCTGTATGGAAAAGTGTCAAACCTAAGTCCGCACCAGAACCAGTATAATTCACACCAATTTCATAGTTTGTGCTTTCTTCAGGTTTTAAGTTGGGATTACCTGTCATATAGCAACCACCGCCTGTATAGGTATCTGGTTTTTGCTTACTGTCATACCAAGTTTTACCTTTTAAACCATTACAGCCATTCCCGCCAGACTGAGTAGCTCCACCAGGAGATGATTCTTTCACTGTTGGTGCTCTAAAGCCTTTTGCGACCCCACCTTTAATTACCAGATCATCTGTTAGACTATAAACTAAATAACCTCGTGGACTATGATGTGCACCGTATTTATCATCATGATCTAAACGATTCCCTACGGTTAATGTCAAATTATCCAACAATGAAATATTGTCTTCAAAAAATAATGCCCAATTCTTATTATTCACTGTAGGATCGGTATAACTTTTCCCATCCCAACTCCCTCCTGGTAGAGTGCCAATCGTGTCAGTATTGGTTAATTCTTGTTTTTTCCATTGACCGCCAACAGTTAAGACTTGCTTAAACATTGCCTCAAATGGCATGGTTAAACTACCTTCAACAATCATTTCATTTGATTTAGTTTTAGAACCAAGCACACTTGAATCATAGTCATTGTAATATGCACTTAATTTAGATTTACCAATTGCCCACTCGCCATCATGCGATATGCTATATGAGTTATGTTCTAATTTATTTGCGCCCCAACTGGTCTCCTGCTCAGCACCTGTTGTGGCGTTAATTTGAGAACCCTTTTCATTCTTTTGAATACTATGCCCCGCTTCAAAACTGAGTGAGTGTTTATCTGTTGGCTGATAATGCAACATCGCATTGTAGTTTTGATCTTGAGAACCTGTGGTCCCATTTCCTGCTTTATATTTTTTATCTGCCTCTCGCTCAGTCATCCCTGCTGTCAAGCGCAGACCTAAGGTATCCGTTAATGGGCCAGCAGCCATGATGCCTGTTTGTAAAGATGTACCTAAATCAGAAGAGGTCGTTGGCTGAGTATAATTTAACGTAACATTACCACCCCAAACACTAGGAATTTTCTTGGTAATAATATTAATTACTCCCCCCATTGCATCTGAACCATACAAAGAAGACATTGGACCGCGGACAACTTCAATTCTTTCAATCATATCAGGAGTAATCCAATTTAAATCCTGTCGACCTAAATCTGGACGATAATTTGTATCTCTTGAAGACCCGATGCGTTTGCCATCAACTAAAATCAGCGTGTAATTATCTGGTAAACCACGTAATTTAATCTTAGAACCTTCGCCTGAGGGACTAATTCCACCCGTTACCCCCGGGACTTTACTTAATAATTCTCCAAGACTCCCCACTGGTTGTTTTTCGATATCTTCGCTTGTAATAACACTAATACTTGCTGGTGCTTCTTTAACATCTACAGCTTGACTACTCGCAGTCACCACAATTGTTTTTAATTTTGTCGCATCTTCAGAAGTATCTTTTGCATATGCGGAAATTGACATTGCGGTGAGTATTGAAATTGACAGTGTCTGGAATCTTAATTGTTTATTCATGTTAATACGCAACTTAAATACGGAGGAATTGTGAAAGAATTGTTGCGTATTGTATTTGAGCAAAACTTCAAATGCAATTACTAATAATAATAATTATCATTTATATATTTTTAACTTGAGGTAAATTTATGCAAATACTCTTAATCTAAAATACATGAAAAGTATTTTTTTAAAGACCAAATTCAAGAAGTAGTTTTGTAAAATTGAATTCAAAAATTTCTTTTTAAATGTCCTTTTTATAGCTTTCTTTTTCTACAAAAAAGAAAGCTTACAAGCCATAAAATGCTTGTAAGCTCTCTTTTACTTATTTACTGAATATCATCAAGCTCAAATTGGTCAGATTTAAAGAATCAAATACATTAAAAATTTATAAATATCAGAATCTTCAATAATTAGTGCAACGTTTTTGATCAATTTTACTCAATTTCTTCTAATTCAATATTAATAAGACACACTTTTCCCCAAAAAAGCATAGTCCTATTTATTGATAAAATAGATAAACTAAAATTCTTACTTTTTGGGTAAATTAGGTTTCGTTGCGTAATCTACACCATGCTTTTCTAAATACTCACGAATTAGTTGGCGAACCACTTGTGAAGGCTTTAGATCTTGACGATTGCACAATTCTTCAAAAGCTTCCTTTTTGTTCGGGTCTATCAAAATAGTTAATCTTGCTGTTTTATTTTCCATATCCCCAATCTCTTAATTTATTTAGAAATAGAATTCTAATAACATTTATGAGATTTTCAATGATATTTTTTTTATTTTATAGTATTCATATTTATAACTTTACATTCATAGACTTAAGTCGACTATTTCACTCAAGTTTCAACGTCTTTAGATAACCTATATTCGGGCTGTATTTATATGTTAAATATATTTTCTAATTTCTTAGTATTGATGACTTAAAATGGCTATTACATCGTATCAAATATAATAGCCAATCAATGTTTTAAGAAAAATCTAACTCTTTTTCAAAAATACGAAGCTCATGTCTTGCCATCGCTAAGTTCGATTTTTGGCGATCTAATACCAGATATAAAAATAAATCGCTATTCTTTTCAAGTGGTCGTAATAAATGGTATTGCTTCCCAAGTGTGATCAAAACATCATCAATCGTATCTTGCAAATTTAATGCTTTTGCTGTTTTAATTTTTGCTCTCAAAACTTCCGTATTTCCCGCAGCAGCAAGTTCTAAATCGATCCCCGTTCCTTGAGCGGCAAGTGATAATCCACTGGTATAGTCTACAAGTGCTGCTGCTGTGAATCCATCAATTTCCGCTAATGGATTTAAGTCAATTTTAGCCATTATTTTTAACCCCTTTATTTAATATAAGATGATTTATATAGATTTATAACGCTCTATAACAACATAAAAATATCATAAAATGATAATAAAATATTATATTATTATAATAATATGTAATTTTTTTACTGTTTTTCAGCACCTTTACATACAAAAAACCCTCTTATGAGGGTTTTATCAAATTTTTAAATTTCGTTAGCTTAGCGCTTTACCAACGCTTACACTCTATTTCAGATCACAATATTCCACTTGATCGAATCATATCTAAACCTTTAGCTAAGTTTATAATTTTATCTGCTCTCTTTTGATTGACAAATAGTAGAAGAGAAATCTGAAAAAGACTTCAATTCAAAAATTTACTTTGGATCTTTAACATTCACTCAACGCCGCCATATCATTGTGAAAATAAAATAGCCAGAAGCGCTATTGTTTAAAACCACAAAATTAGTCGTCACTCTGCTTGAATGATATTTTCATTTGTTTAAAAACCAAGCCAGATGCTATAAAACCGAGGCATCCAATAACGATAAACTCAACAATAGCTTCGATTAAACCTAGAACAAAAAAAACTATGGATAAGACTACCGATACAGTAAAAACGATCTTCCCAAACATTAGAATTAAGCCACTTTAAAGATCAATGTAAATTTAACTATAAAATCATAGTATATAAGTTTTATGAAATTAAAAAAGTAACGATAAATTTCTGTGTAATCTTGACTGTACTTAGCTCAACGGCTGTCTATGTTCTCGAATTGTAGTCTTGCTTTAATCCCCGTAATTTTTAGATAAAAGGTCCTGTTTTTTAAAAGAAATCTGAACAAATTATCAACTAATTAAATTTAACTATCCATCAACTATTTTTAAATTAAGTTATGAATTTGGCAGATCTACTCTTTTGGAGATGGAATCCCTAAGTTTATATCGATCAACTGCGATACAAATATTATGCGCAAGCTGAAGATACGCCAAAGTTAGAATACGATATCGGCAATAACTGCAGAATCAAGATAAAAACTCTTTTGTATTTTTAAGAATTTAAATGCACTTTTCATGTAGTACCACATTAATGATCAGGAAATTATTGATCTTGTCATGATAAAATCATTTTTTAAAAAGTAATTCAAAAATCGTTTGGAAGAATTTTTCATGAAACTTATAGTAATTTTATCTACTTTTATGGTTTTACTTTCTGGTTGTGCTGCAATGAGTGTTGAACAATGTAAAACTGCGAATTGGTTTAACGTTGGTGAAAAAGATGGCGCTGCTGGAAATAAATCCCATATAGATAAATACTATTCTTCTTGTAAAAAAGCCAATATTATTCCTAGTCAAAATCTTTATGAAATGGGTTATCTAAAAGGTTTAGGGGCTTACTGCCAACCTGAAAATATCTTTTACGAAGCTTTAGAGGGGCGCGGTAATTTTCGAGTTTGCCCGGCAGAGAAACGCGAATCCTTACGTCATTATTTTCAAGTCGCCAGTAACTTTTACTATGCGAATACAGAATTTAATACTTCACAGAATAATATAGATTACTATCTTGGAAAATTAGACAGTAAAGACCTGTCTAACAAAGATCGTGATGACTATAAAAAGAAATTATCTGACCTCCGAAGCAATAGCAGTCAAGTACGCTCACGTTACCAAGATGCGCTTCGGAATCTAGAACGTTTTAAAGCAGAACATCATCTCTATTAGATTTAAACAAAATCACAGACATATACTCACTGATGATTGCAAACGCCGCTTGGAATAAATCATTCAAATAAAAAAGCCCCACATCACTGTGAGGCTTTCCCCTTAATTTTTGCGCTGATTAAGGATTATTGTATGTTTATCCACTATAATGAATTAACAATCACAGTTTTACTAAATAACGTGAAATGTGTCAATTTAAAACATAAAATAAGCATGTTTTACAGCTATTCACCGTCATTCATTGATACAGACTTGTTTTCTTAATGGACTGTCTTCAGGAAGATCGCCATTAGACGAACCAATACCATGCGTAATACCATTTTCATCATAAAATGACAAATATGTATAGGTTTTATTTTCATCACAGTCTAGATAAGTGATCATTTTCATATATTTAAAAGAATTACCCTGCCTATCCTTAGCAATTCTCAACATAACTGCTTTATATTTAAATTGGTCCAATTCTGGCTCTCTTTTTACAAGAAAAAGGGATTTTTTAATTTTAGATGTATGCTTATCATCTAGCTCTTTTTTAAACTTTTTAATATCTAATTTTTCTTCAAGAAAAGTTGGTTTTATTGGATCAGCAAAGCTAAACTTCGAATTCAATATAAGAAAAGCCAAGAGAAATTTTTTCATCATTGATTTAAATGTCATATGCAAAGAAGTTTAATCTCATAAATTAAAGCCCCAACTTTAGATGGGTGCACTCGCTCAGTAATTTTAAAGATTTATATCAATATCGATGTTATTGGCAATGTCAGAAACAATATCTTTACTCGTATTCACAATCAACTGACCTGCTTCCACAATCAGATCAACAGCATCCAATGGATTGATCGAATTCACGATATCATTCATTACGCTAGAATCTTTTTGCTCTTGTTGAGATTGCTGTTCTAAATTTTCATTTTCTAGATTACTCACTTTCTTCTCTCATAAAAATCATAAATCCTATCGGGTTATCTCATAGATTTCCAGCACGTGATTCAATACAGGTGAAATATGCCCAACTCACTCATAACACCAATCGCTAGCATTTATTAACTGTCTTTATCAAAGATATGTTAAGTTGAAGTTTGATCTTGTATATTTACTTTTGACTAGTATTTAAGCGATATAATAAAACTAAGCTAACTATTTAAATAATTTTCTAATTAAGCCTATCCTGTTTAAAAATCAAATCCTATCAAAAAATAAAATATAAATCGTCAAAATGTTGAAATAAAATTATTCTTATTTTTGGAAGTATAAAAACTCGCAGTTATTTAATTCCAAAAAACAGAAAATATTTTTTCTTCGCCTGTATTTCTAATCTTAACTTTATACCCTGCTTTCTTAAATTCCTCACCCAAATTAATTATTTCATGATGAGTGAAATCTTTAGTGATATATTCACTTATAAACAGCTCTCCTTGATCCGCTTTTAACCGAATTTGGGTCTTCAAAAAACTTTTAAGCTGATCAATTGAAAAATACAGCATGTGATTTGAATCTATTTTATTGTCACTCATTTTAGGTTTTGGCATTAAAAAAACTCATATTAAAGAATGTCAAAAATATTATGATCAACTTAACTTTGAATTGAGTATAAATATTGAAATATCATGTATTCGGTTGAAATCAATCTATACGATTATTTTTTAACAACTTTTAAGCAATGATGACAAACTTCCAACTCACCATCTTTACAATAATGTGTTTCAATTACGCGATGAAAGCCAAAAATACATTTTATGAATTGAATCAAAATCAACTCCTCCATAGGGTAAAAGCTCACCTCAAGATGAGCTTTCCCAGCCAGCAATTTTATTATGGAAGCCATATTCCAGTTGGAACATTTCCCAATAAGTGTACGAGTAATGTTAAAGCTACAAACATGAAAAAGAAAAATGCAATGCTTATTGATTTGTGTATCATGATTTCACCTCCACTTTATTGTTGTTTCTTTTTTATACAATAAATCATTTAAAATATCAAATAATTTAAATAACTTATAATTTATTTTTTACCATTTGTTAAAATTAAGCTTTCGATTGCAAAAAGATTGCAAAGCTAAAACTAGCCTAATCAACTCAAATTTAAGATACAACTGGGGTATAAGGTCTACCTATTTCAGTGAATTTATTCGAAACTGCAATTCTCGTATGCACTTCATTGACCTGACTTAAAAAGTACTTTGCTGATAATTTATCTCCTAATAACCTAATTCAGTGCATCTTGGTTTCAACCAAACTTCGAAGATGATAGCCTGACCAATTTTCCCACATTGTCCTCCCCAAATACTTAATCGTTCTTAGTTGTTGTTTTCTCTTTAATGTATGAGCTTTTGTATCTTTCCAAGGCTTTGCATTTTTTCTCGACAGAACGATAGAACGTGTATGTCTATCTGAAATCACCTATCAACAGTATTTTTTGTCATAAGCTCCATCCGCATAGTTGGAATCTATATGTTTATTTTTGGAATTTAATCAAGTAAATCCCTGAATACTTTTGAATCTCCCACGATATTTGTAGTGAGCTGAACAGCACGTATTTACAATGTTTTAGTATCAATACCAATGTGGAGTTTACACCATTGTCGACAATATTCAGGCTAAGGTTTTTTACGCTTCCATTCTCCTTCAACTAAAAATTTCATACCTGTAGAGTCAACTCATAGGTGAAGTCCATCTCTGCTTTGTTCTAAGCTAATTGCAATATCAGTATACTTTTGTCTTCCAAAAAGGGTTGAATAATTTGGTGCAGTCCAGTCTAATCTGCAAAGACGAACGAGACTTTGAACAAATCCTGTGGTTATTCGTAAAGTTAAACGAAAGAGAGATTTAATTATTAAACAGTACTGAATCGCTTTATCTGAGTAGGTTTGATTTCGTCCTTGTTTGTGTATTGATTGTGCATAGCGCTGAGTAATTGGAATCAAACCAAATAGTGATATTGCCACAATTAATTTAAATCTTCGCAGTATACTGCTCATGTAAGGAGACCAATTCGTTATACGATATATTTTGGATGCAGACTTATTCATCTAAGAGTTATATTGCTGAATGAGCCTTTAGAGATAGCTTTGTGCAACTAAGCCAAAATTAACTACCAAATAATAAAAATAAGAGAATTCATAGATTATCCTAAATTATAGATATCTGACTTTAAACCAAATATTCCAAGGCAAAGCTGACTGATATAAAAAAGGCACATTTGCGCCTTTTTTATATCTAAAGTATATTTAAACAATAATATTTAGTTTTTTAGTAAATAAGTTTTAATAATTTCATTCTCATCTAATATCATCAACTCATCAGCTACCCAAAAAATATAAAACTCGTTTTTAAACTTAATCTTTCTTTTCGAATAGTTTGTTACTGAGTCTGACTGGTTAGCTTTTACTTTAAAAGACTTTTTATTATCATGTCCTAGCAGCTTACTTCCGTGCCAAGGTCCACCTATACAAATATTCATAATGTTTGAATTAAAAAATGTGGTCTTGAATGTACATTTAAATCCTGGAATAAACAATCTATACCTTGGTATAAATTTTAATCAAAAACTTACTCTCATAATTCGTCCCTATGGTGCATTATTTAATACTTTATCAGCTAAAGCTAAAAAACCAGCTCAACAATTTACGATAGCAATTCCTAATATTGACTCCCTCCAAAAATAACGTGATAAAAATCACATTAAACACACAATATTTTTGAAATAAATAGAACAATTCATCTTATTTCATATTTTTAAGTAGAAGTCAGAAACCGATTGTTTATTGTCTAACATAAAATTAATCAACCCACCTAAAAAAGGTGGGTTGATTAAAGACTTAGATAGCAAGTCAAAGTGAAAAGCACAACCTTCTTCACTGATTAAATTTTACACAATTCATATTAACATTCAAATAAAATATTTTACCTTTTGGTAAATCTTCATATATGTATCGTCAACTTTATGTAACAGCCTCATTATTTAAACTAGAAAAATCAAAGATTTTGTGCCAAAAAAGCTAAATCATCAATCTTTATAGATTCACAACCCTCACATTTTCTATTCTAAATTTATCTCATATTACGCATATAAAAACTAAATAAAATACTGATATATATACTATTTTATTTAAAATAATAGAACTTGATTTTTTTTGGTTATTTTAAACACTATTAAAAAAAAGCGATTTTGAAATATTCAATACTCACTGATGACCATAATGCTCATTGGCATTTATTTTAAAGATAACACAAATAAATATTCATAAAGAGAGGGTCATGTGGGTATGTAAATCATACAAAATGATAGAAAAATAGAATAGGTTCACTACAATAATAATAGGAAATCTTGCATGTAGCCAGTCAGACACTAAACAATGAACTTAAATTCAAATTTCCCTTTATAATCAATTTCATCCAAATAATCTTTAATGTCATGCGCTATATTTTTAAAAGTATTTAAAACATCACTTGGTGGATCAATCATAACTTCAATTTTATAATTTTCATCTTCTCTATTTATAGTATGTGTATATGCACCATCACAACTCATTCTTAATTCTAGATCATGCTCAATCTTTTTAGTTAAGTTATTTGTTATCAACACAATTTTTGAAAATCTATGCATATTCCTTCTTTCCATAATCAGATAAAGAATCTCGCAATTCCAACCAAAAATCCTTTTTAATTAAAAGTTTGATCAGTCAGAGAAGCTATGGCGCTTGAGCTACGATTCACTATATCGTATTTTATAGATATAATAATTCAGGTTTAGTAAAACAATCAACTGTTAAAATTTAAAAGATTCTACTATTATGAGATTTCTTTCTCAAAAAATTAAATTTTTTAGAACTTTTATAGATAAATTATTATCATTAATAATAGCACATTTAAATAAAAAATTTAATAATATCAAAAATATACATAGGATAATTTTATCAAAAATCATTGTAACATTTCAAATCATGTTCTTAAACTTCAATTCCCAATAAGACTCTATCGATCTGAGCTTGATTAATAAGATTGTGGCTTAGTAGGTTTCTTAAACAAGTTAAATGGATTAGATTGAATCAGTCGCACTGTCGCAAAGGGTCTAGCTTTATTGGTAATAAAGAAGCTCAAGCAACACTTGATGCTGAAAAATCCAGTACAGATAATACTAAATAACAAACAATCCAAATGCTTCAAAAAACGGCTTTAGCTGGAGTGAATGCAATTGTTGGAATGGCGAATGTTGTAGCTGGTGATGTTAATGCGAGAACTCAGTCGAATAACGAATATTCGGATAAAGCAGCGATTAAAGAAGGGGCTAAAGGTAAAAAGCAAATAGATTTTTTAAAAACTTATTGGGGCATGGTAGTTAGAATCGAAAAACATTTGATGTTAAACCAGAGTATATATTAGCTCAATTTTCAGGTGAAACTGGGTGGGGAGAACATATAAATCCAGGGGCAAAATTTAATCTGGGAAATATTATGGCAGGTTCTTCTTGGAAAGGAAAAACGGTGAGAGCATGGGATAAAATAGAAAAGTCCTACGACCCTTACAGAGTTTATGACAGCCCTGAACAATTTGCAGATGACTATATAAAAACAATAGCAAAAGCAGGACGATATAAAACAGCTAAAGGTGCAAAAACTCCTGAAATGTTTTTTCAGTTCTTAAAAATTCAGTTTATGCTTCCTATAAAACTATGTATCTAAAAATTTAACCATGGTCAAAGATGTTAGTCAGCACCTTAGTCTTAACAATGTATCTCAATCAGATAACCCATCAAAGCCTAAAACCCAGATTAACAAGGAGATACTTTCTAAATTTGCTCAAAATGCAGAAATTCCAGACAATATTAAACCTGTCTTTCCTAATTTCTATAATACTCAGTCATCTAATCGTATTGTGAATATCAATCAGAAAACAGATATTCACGTTAGCGGTATTTCTGATCCGATGTTGGCAACTCGAAATGTTCGTAATGAACAAGACGCGATTAATCTGCAAATCACTAGAAATTCTAAGGGAGTGAAGGTTTAGTTAATTAATACTCACTGGTGTATCTGATCTTTTGAACTCTTTGCCATATTCAGAGTATTCATTATCTTGAATTGAATAACATGTTTTTACATTATCATAATCATCTCGATAAGCAAAAATACTTCCTTGAGTGCATAAGAGTGAATTATTAACTGAGTATTGGATTACGGGAGGTTTTCCTGTTAAATCTCCTTTTTTATCTTTAAAACCTAGAATTCCATCTCTTAAAGGTAAAGCTAAGCCATTTTTTGTATCTAAAGCAATAAATCTAAATATTTGAGGTGATGAGCTTAGGTTGAGAAGAATGTACTTTTGGTTAAAATTAGGTTTTTGTGTTTTTAGAGCATTTTTGTATTTAGCCACGTTTACTTTTGAGCAAAAGTCGAAATCATCATAATCAAATTGGCATTCGGTTGTAGCTTTGTATGGAGCATTAGCCCAAGCCCCACCACTAATTAAAAGAGTTAAAAGGAATAGTTTTTTCATTTGTTTGCTTCTCTAAAATTGTGTTTACTTGATTAATTGATAGGACTAAGGCGACCAAATAATTTAAAATCTTTAGCTTTAACCCAACCTGAAGTATCATTGCCGTTTTTATCTATATACATTACATAAAGCCAAGTTTGATTTTCGTTCTTAAATTCCTGATAAGCTATAACTGAATCATTCTGAATAATAAATACACCTTTCAACTTACATTCGCTTGATGGTGCTGAATGAAAATATGATCTAAATCCCTTTGTACCTTGAACTGTATAGGAATACTTTGTTCCGTAATGCATGCCATTATCATCTGCTATCTTCGATAGGTAATCACATGTCTTAGCCCAAGCCCCGCCGCTTAATAAAAGGGTAAGAATTATTAGTTTTTTCATTTATTTTCATCTCTAAAAGTGTGCTTACTTGATTAATTAATAGGACTGATACGATCAGATATTTTTAAGTCATTTTCTTTAATCCATCCTGAAGTATAAACTCTATCTTTAGAGCCATACATCACATAGATCCAATTGTGGTTATCATTAGTAAACTTTTGATAACCAACCACTGAATCATTAGGAATTAAGTAAGTCTTAGCATATTTACATTTATTCGCCGGTGCAGAATGAAAGTATGCTCTATGTCCCTTTGGTCCTTTAACAACAAAGCTGTATTCAGTTCCATAATGTATGCCTTTTTTATCAGCTATTCTGTTCAAATCTTCACAACTTGCCCATGCCCCAACACTAAACATACAACAAGCAATTAAAATTAGTTTTTTCATTTATGGATCCCTTTTTTATTCACTCTATGATAGATTTTTTACTGAAAAGAACAAGATGCAGTTAATTTATAGATGACTAGAAACTCGGGGGAATATTTTTCATGAAACATATTATCTTTTTTAGCTTAATAAGCCTTATAAGCTGTTCAGTAATTGCTAAAGATTGCCTTGAATTGGTATCCTCTACAAATATTAGAGATATGCTATTCTAAGAAATTAAACTCGGCAGCAAAGAAACTGCTTTTAATATATCAGAGTAAATAAAAACTCTTGAACCTGACTATAAGCAGCAACTAATAAAAGCTCAAAGGCTTTGGGTGCAATTTAAAGAAGCAGACTGTATCATGAGTTAAGTTATTCAACCATCATACACATACACACGATGATACAAGGATCGATCTGCTGTATGTGTTTATGTTAGTTTATATAAAGCAATAAAAAATCCCTAAATCATTATAATTTAGGGATTTTTTAAATCATACAAAGCTATTTGAGTTTATATGACTTTAATATCTTGGTAGGTATATCCAGACTCGAACTGGAGACCTCTACGATGTCAACGTAGCGCTCTAACCAACTGAGCTATACACCTGAAGTGCTGAGAATATTATTCATTTTTTAATAAGATGACAAGCCTTATTTCTTCACTTTTAATGCATTCGCACACTCTTTAAGCAATTTCTTGATATTTTTAATATCCTGTTGATTTTCATTACCTAAATAGACAATTTTTTGAAAAATCTGATTCACTTGCTCAAACAGATGTTTTTGTTCAGCCCGCAAGGTTAAACGCTGCATCCATTGTTGAAACGTTTCTGCTTCTGCTTTTTGATCAACCACAGATAATTGATGATTAAATTGAGCAATGATTCGCTCAAGTCCTGACATTTGACGAATGCGCCAAAATTGCGTCACACCCCAATAGATCAACAGTAATCCGAGAATTCCAAAAATTAAAACCAAACCATAACTATAGGCCGATGTTAAGCCAAGTTTCTTCATCCAGCCGCTTTGCTTCTCTGCATCGTAACCGACAACCTTACTCTGCCATTGAAAACCAGCATAGTCACTCCAAACACGCAATGTTCTAAGCAGCGATGAATGCTGAAAACGCAAATTTGAATAACCCGCATCACCAAAAATCGAACGATCATCATTCATCACATTTTGCATACCACGATCAATACGTGTTGGTGCAATGATAGCTGTTGGATCAATGCGTTGCCATTGCCCATGTTGATAAACCTCAGCCCAAGCATGTGCATCTAACTGGCGTACTTCCCAACTCTGACCATCAGGAGACAACTCCCCCCCTTGGTAGCCTGTGACCACACGCGCTGGAATCCCAACATAACGCATCAGCAAGACAAAGCTTGAGGCATAATGTTCACAAAACCCCTGCCGTGATTGAAACAAGAACTCATCAACACGGTGATTCCCTAACTTTCCAGGGGCAAGTGTATAAACAAAATTTTCTTTCTTGTACCAGTTCAATACATTCTGAATATAAGCTTCAGGATTAGACTGACTCTGCTGATACAGATTTAAAGCAAACTTCTGAGCTTGTAGATCACTCTTTTTAGGATAACTGAGGTTATTTTTCAGCATCATCTGTTCAAAATGTGAATCCTGACTATCTCTAACCTGACCTCCCAACCACTGTAATTCAATTAGCTGGGTTCGCTGTACCAGTCGTTTAGGTGTAATCGACCAATCTTGGTGTAACTCAAAATGTTGTTCTATTGGAATGGACTTTTCCAAACCGGTAATCCATTGCTGACTTGGATCACTGGCAAGATACTGATAATGAAATCCATCAATCTGCCCTGTTATCTTGGAATAGGCTTTTACCTGTTTATTGGGAAATTCACTTGTCCATGTTGTGCCATCATAGCGATCAAGCACCATCGCACGCCAATATAGTTCATTACGGTTTGGTAATTGCTTCATATTGCCAATAATTCGGAATGCTAATGAACTAGACTGTGAAAGCTCAGCGATATCACCAGGTGACATACGATCACTCAATCCCGTTACCGCTTTATTATTGGGAATGGGGATTTGCCAAAGTGGTGGCAACCGCGGGAAAAACATAAACAGTAAAACAAAGAATGGCAAAGCTAATGCAATAAATTTAACAATATGTATTGAATCAGTTTTAAATGACTGAAAAATCGGTTGATCTATTTCAAAATTAACGATTTGTACACGATATATCCCAACCAAGCTACTGATTAAACAGCACAAAACTAACAGTGCCATCCAAAAGGCTTGGCTGTGTAAAAACAAACTGGCACTGACGAATAAAGCGAAGTTAAACAGAATAATGAAGTCTCGTTTTGATTTGGTTTCAAGCGCTTTAGCAAATAAAAAAGTGGAAAGAACGGCTGTCCCTGCTTCTACGCCTAAAAATGTGCGTGAATCAAAATAAATGATGAGCAAAGCTAAAAGTGCAAAAACTAATTTTGGGATTTGTGTAAATAATCGAGGCAGATTATAGACTTGATGTTTATTAGTTTTGTCATAATACAGCGCCAAAGTCATTATATTAATGAGGAATAAAATAGACAATGCAATAGGCATATAAGCCAGTTGTGCCAACCAAATTAAACTCAGCACAACTAAAATTGAAATTTGTATCGATTTATTCATTGTTCATCCTCACGCTTGCGCCAATAAGGTTTTGATATGAATATAGTGCTGTTCTCCAATCCCATTTTCAGTTTGTGCATGCGGTAAAATAATGCTGTACGGCGTTTCAGTCTGATGACATCGATCGACCAACTCCATCATAAAACTCAGCTTCTCTTCATGGTCTGCACTTGGCATTTTGCTATATTCAATTTGCATCGCATGGGTATCGACCAAATCATCGAATTGTTTGACAAATAATCCTTGTCCACGCGCAGCCTGTTTCCAAGAAATGCTTTGCAATGAATCACCTGATTTAAAAGTCCTTAACTCTTTAAATTCATCTAAATCAGGTTCGCCCGTATTAGAATAATTCTGTGATTGATGCGTTAAAGGCTTCGCTTCAGGAGCAATCCAATAACTTTCAGTTAAATAAATATAGGTCCATGCCCGCACCAAACCGAGTGGATATGTGGAGTAAATTTGAATTGGGGGGACTGAAAATTCGCCACGTTGTTGTGGGATAAAATTCAATTCAAAACTTTGTTGTTTTTCTTCAAATAGAAAAGATTGTAATTGTTCATCAAATTTAAAGTTTAAAAATTTAGGCGTAGCACGGTCCTGTTGTAGGTTTACTTTCACTTTAAAAACTTCATTAACCTTACCCACCTCATCGACAATTACGTCTAATGTAATCGCATGTAATTGTTTAAAACTGAGATAGAAACTAATACATAAAATCGCACTCATTAAAAAACAAAAGCCAAGAATTAAATTATTGGCATAATTAATACCAGCAATAAAAGTAATCAGAATGAGGACTAGATATAAAAAACCCTGCTGGTATATAAAAACCAACACTTGGTTTTGTTTCAGTGTACGAGTTCCTGTATAGCGAAACCGAAGATGCAGCCATTTAACAAATCGTTGACCTAACATAAGCGTTTCCAATTAGCCCTTTACAGGAACTTTTTGCATAAGCGCTCGTGTCTCAGACTCACCTAATCCTATACGATGAGACACCACAGCAACAAATACGGCTTGTACATCATCTGCAATTACAAATTGTCTTTTTTCAATCAAAGCATAGGCTTGTGCTGATTTTTTTAACGCCAATAATCCACGTGGAGATAAGCCATGACGACCTTTACGTGTTTCTTCTGCTAAATCAAGCATATATTCAAAAACCACATCGCTCAATGTAATTTGATTTACCATACATTGTAATTGCAAAATTTCCTGATGTTGAAAAATTACTTGCAACTTTTCAATCAAATCATGTCGTGAGTTTTGTTGTAGTAATAGTTTTTCTGCTGCGCGTGATGGATACCCCAAAGACAGTCGCATTAAGAAACGATCAAGTTGTGACTCTGGTAAACTATAGGTTCCACTTTGAAAAAGTGGGTTCTGCGTTGCAATCACCCAAAATGGATGAGGTAAAGAGTAACGTGTACCATCTATAGTGACATTGCCCTCTTCCATTGCTTCAAGCAAAGCACTTTGGGTTTTAGGGCTACAGCGGTTAATTTCATCTGCAAGCAGAATTTGGGTAAAGATTGGACCGTGTTTAAACTCAAATCGATGCTCTTTTTGATTAAACATATTGATCCCAATCACATCACTTGCCAGCATATCATTGGTAAACTGAATCCGTTGAAAATCGAGACCTGCTAGACGTGACAAACTGCTGGCTAAGGTGGTTTTTCCAAGTCCGGGTAGATCTTCAAAAAGTAAATGTCCACCAGCTAATAGACTACATAACGCCAGTTTAGTCTGATGACTTTTATCTAAAATAATTTGGTTAATTTGACTTAAAAAGTCATCAATTTTGGGGTAAAACTGAACGAGGTCTAAATTTGTTACAGGACTATGTTGTTCTGATGCCTTTACTTGTGTTGTTCCCCAAATCACCTTATATTTCCCCAATAAAATTATTGTAACTTCTTTAACATACACGGTTTTAAGGAATACTCAATCTTGACTGCTATAATTCCTTATTTTCATTTGCTGAATATTAGATATACTTCAAAATTTATAGCCCCCATCAACTAAAATTTTAACTTTGCAGCATGTTTTAACTTTATTTTTAAATCATCTGCACCAATTGAAAATTCACTTCCTGAAATTTCAGCCTGTTTAATCAATTCGATTAAGGTTTTATTGATAGGCGCTTGTTTACCTAACTGCTGGGCGAGCTGAACGACTTCGCCATTAATCCAGTCCACTTCTGTGGTTCGCCCTGCCATCAGATCATCTTGCATAGATGATCGCGCCAAGGGATCAATTGCCAACATTTTACGGCTTAATATTTTAAAAATGAAATCGGGCAAACTGATTATTTTAGGCAATAGATGTGCCGAAATTGCTGTGAGTTTGGCTGGCTTAATTTGTGCTAAATCTAAGAGATATAACGTTTCTTGTTGCGCCATAGCAAGGCATTGTCGATATTGATGATTAGACAATTGTTGTTTTAACGGTAACTTTGATAAAGCATTGATTGAATTATTTAAATTCAGCAAAATTTTTGCCCATTGCACTGCAAGCATATCCTGATCAAAAACAATTTCTAATTCAGCTTGTTTAAAAAGCTTGGCTAAATCCTGTTGCTGTGCATACGCTTTCACATGCAACGCACCAGATGTCCCTTGATGAAAATGCCCAACTGCTTGAACTGCAACATTAAAAGGCACCATACCTTCTAAAATCGAATGATGTTTTAAAATCCGCTTTAAAATCGGAACATTACTCAACCCGTTTTGAAAACTCACAATATAGGGTCTGTGTGCGCCCAAGTTGTCATAAAGTTCCTTGGCAACTTGCTCAGTCGCAGCCGACTTTACACATACAAAAATAATATCAGCATCTGTGACTATTTTAGGATCAACACTGAGCTGTAAATCATTTGCCGCGATTTTTATCGTTTTACCAGTGTAATCTGTCAGTTTTAAACCAGACGTGCTTAATTCTTCATATACACGAGAACGTGTAATAAAGCTCACATCAGCACCTACCGTTGCTAATCGACCGCCAATATAACATCCAATACTACCAGCACCATAAATATAGATTTTCATAGCAGTCTCCTTTTCATTTATATGTATTACATGATTTTAGCGGAGTTAGAATTTGCCAACTGTCAGTTATACGACAAGTCTAATCATGAAGTGTGCTGTTATTGCGTTAAACCGATAAATCACTTCGCTCATCTTCAATAAAAAACGGCACCCAAGTGCCGTTTCTATTTAAGCTTTAAATCAACTTATACATTCCATCAACATGGGCATTTCTTCATTGTTCCACCAGCTGTTGGATAGCGGGCATCTACACAATAGCGATGAAAAGTCTTTTCATCCATTGCATCCATATCGGGATGATGCTTTTTCATATGTTCCAGATAATTTTGATAATCTGGAACACCCACCATCAAACGGAAACTTTGTTGTAAGCGTGTCCATAATGTTGCAATTCTAGACCAATTTTTAGGATTAAAAATTAGTTCCTTTTGCGACATGATGGTCATCTTGATGATTTTATAAATCACCGTTTTACCACCTTGAGCAAATTTAAGCTTCATCACTCACCTCTCACTCTATCTGCAATATCAACTTAGTGTGATTTAGAAACAGACACTTCTTCAGGATCTGCATATACCGCTGGAGCTTCATTTACTGTTGGTGTAGGACTCGCCAATGCACGACGAATTGCGCCAATAGCGGCAAACAGCATCACAATCGCAACAATCATAAAGAATGCACATAGTGCAGCATTGATTTGATTGGACAATACAATGGTTTGCATTTCTTCAAGTGTTTTGGCTGGTTTTAAAATTTCACCATTGGCAATTGCTGTTGAGAATTTATCCGCCTGAGCCAAGAATCCAATCTTAGGATTAGTATGGAAGATTTTTTGCCAACCCGCAGTCATACAGGTAATGAATAAGAAAATTGTTGGGATAATGGTAACCCATACATATTTCTCTTTCTTCATTTTAAATAAAATCACTGTACCTAAGATCAAAGCCATTGCCGCAAGCATTTGGTTACCAATACCAAACAAAGGCCATAAGCTGTTAATACCACCAAGTGGGTCGACTACACCTTGATAAACAAAGAAGCCCCATCCCGCAACAGCAACCGCTGTACCGATCATATTCCCCACGAAGTTGTGTGAGTTTTTAAGTGCTGGAACAACGATACCCACCGTATCCTGTACCATAAAACGACATGCGCGAGTTCCAGCATCGACTGCAGTTAAGATAAACAGCGCTTCAAATAAGATCGCAAAATGATACCAGAACGCCATCATTGAACGATTATTGAAAATATCCGTGATGATATGAGCCATACCAATTGCAAATGTTGGTGCACCACCAGTACGCGAAAGAATCGTACTTTCACCGACTTCTTTTGCCAGCAAGCTCAATGTTTCAGGTGTAACCACAAAACCAAGTGTACGTACTGCTTCTGCCGCGCTTTCTACTGTAGTACCCAATACTGCCGCTGGCGCATTAATCGCAAAATAAACACCCGGTTCAAGCACTGTTGCACAAATCATTGCCATGATTGCAACAAATGATTCCATTAACATACCGCCATAACCAATGACACGAATATTGACTTCGTTATCAATCAGTTTAGGTGTAGTTCCAGACGAAACTAAGGCATGGAAACCAGAAATCGCACCGCAAGCAATGGTAATAAATAAGAATGGGAACATGGATCCAGCAAAGACAGGACCTGTACCATCGATAAAATGCGTAACAGCCGGCATTTTTAACATTGGCATTGCAACCATAATACCCACTGCTAAACCTGCAATTACACCAATTTTTAAGAAAGTTGATAAATAATCACGCGGTGCTAATAACAGCCAAACAGGTAATACTGAAGCGACGAATCCATAAATGATCAAAGCCCAAGTGAGTTGTGTTCCTGTTAATGTGAAGAATGGTCCCCAATAAGGATCAGCAGCAACATTTCCACCATAAACAATTGCAGCCATCATCAGAACAAAACCAATGATAGATACTTCAGCAATCTTACCTGGGCGGATATAACGCATGTAAATGCCCATAAATAAGGCAATTGGTATCGTCGCTGCAATACTAAACACACCCCATGGGCTATGTGCAAGTGCTTTTACCACTACCAATGCCAATACTGCAAGGATGATAATCATCACGCCTAATGCACCAAGCATGACCACAACACCAGCAAATGAACCAAGCTCTTGCTTTGCCATTTCCCCAAGTGAGCGGCCATCTCGACGTGTAGAGATAAATAAAACCAAAAAATCCTGAACCGCACCTGCAAGAACAACCCCGACTAAAAGCCAAATTGTTCCGGGTAAATAACCCATTTGGGCAGCAAGAATAGGTCCAACCAATGGCCCCGCTCCTGCAATAGCAGCAAAGTGGTGGCCAAAAAGTACATATTTATTGGTCGGAACATAATCCAAGCCATCTGCTAAACGATGTGCTGGAGTTAATCGCCGAGAATTTAGTTCAAAAACTTTATTGGCAATAAATAAACTATAAAAACGATATGCAATGCTATAGACACATACCGCTGCAAGTACTAGCCAAACCGCATTGACATGCTCACCCTTGCTCACCGCAAGTATTCCAAAAGATACTGCACCAATTATGGCGACAATCACCCAGATCAATTTTGATAAGGGTGATGATTTTGTTTGAATATTTTCCATTAAAACCTCACATCTTGATTACAAAAAGCAGTTCCATTGTTTTTATAAAGCGTAATGCATTTCCGTGACTCATTCCTTGGTGACTCTACTCCTCATTTTTTTGTTTTCATCTAAGACTTTGGCATTAAAACTGATCTGAATATGTACTATTAGCATGACATCACAATGACTTAAATCGTGACTTTGTTATTTTTATCATTCATATAATAATTCGACTATCTGACTCTACTATTAATTATGGGCTATCATTCTACGACTTTAGTCGAAAATTTAGCCGTTATTCTCTATTTTATAAAAGCTTTTACCCTTAGAAAGGCTTATACAAACTCTAATCTAAATACAATAAAAAAGGGATGATTTTCATCATCCCTCAGCTTCTTCATTTTTCAAAAAATGCTTAAGCACGCTCTAAGTAATCACCAGTACGAGTGTCTACACGAACGCTTTCTTCTTGCTGTACAAATAATGGAACACGTACAACTGCACCTGTTTCAAGTTTAGCTGGTTTACCGCCACCACCTGAAGTATCACCACGTACACCAGGATCAGTTTCAACGATTTTCAATACAACGAAATTTGGCGCACTTACGTTTAATGGAATACCATTAAATAGCATAATTGTGCATTTTTCGTTTGAATCGTCTTTCAACCATTTCGCAGCATCACCCATTGCAACTTTATCAGCAGCAATTTGTTCAAAAGATACGGGATCCATGAAGTTCCACAATTCGCCATCGTTGTAGAGATAATCCATTTCTACTTCTACAATATCAGCTGCTTCTAGAGATTCACCTGATTTAAAAGTTTTTTCTAATACTTTGCCAGATCTTAGGTTACGTAGTTTTACACGGTTAAACGCTTGACCTTTACCTGGTTTTACATATTCGTTTTCCATGATTGAACATGGGTTACCATCAAGCATAACCTTTAGGCCAGCTTTGAAATCATTTGTAGAATAATAGGCCATGAAAGGCACACTCCGAACTTACTAATTTAAATCTCTACTGTGATGCTATCAGCAAATCACCCGATTTGTGATAGTGATCATTCCAAACAGCAAAGAATGTATTTTACATTTTTCGTATTCTAAATGAGCAATACATCGTGAAGCAATGAAAAATTACCCATGTTCGGTCAGATTGAGGGTAAAATCTTCGATTCATTGGTGATTCACTGCTGTTCAATACAAATCAACTGTACTGAAAGCATTTTTCCATTGAAATATTTCAAATTGGACCTGACAAATTCAATCTGAACAAGCAATACAATCCGCTTTCCCTATCTCCAACTATTTATCGCACGTGGCATGTTAAATTACTTATATCAAGAGCAAAATTGGCAATCTCAACTCAGTGATTTAATTACTGACCCAATAGAGCTGTTAGAAACACTTGAACTTTCTAAAGCCCAGTTACTGTCTGGCGCTATCCTCGCGTCTGGACAATTTAAACTACGTATACCGCGCGCATTTGTAAAAAAGATGGAGGTTGGAAACCCCCTAGATCCGCTTTTACTACAAGTTTTACCACATCATCTTGAAATGGAAGAACATGAAGGCTTTGTCATAGATCCTCTTGATGAAGAACAAGCCAATCAGATTCCTGGATTATTACACAAATATAAGTCACGTTTTTTACTTACCCTTACCGGTGCTTGTGCCGTACATTGCAGATATTGCTTTCGTCGTCATTTTCCTTATCAAGACAATTTACCTAAAAATGAAGATTGGTTGAACATTAAAGGCTATTTAGAAGATCATCCGGAAATTAATGAAGTGATTTTGAGTGGTGGCGATCCGTTGACGCTATCTAATCGAAAATTAGCCATCTGGATAGAACGTCTAGAATCTCTCAGTCAGATTAAAATCTTGCGAATTCATTCACGAGTTCCAATTGTAATTCCAGAAAGAATCGATGAAGAGCTAGTTTCTTTATTGAAAAACAGTAGGCTACGTGTAATTCTAGTGGTACACTCAAATCATCCAGCAGAATTAGATAATTTGACCTGTTCAAAGTTATCTCATTTAGCAAAACAAAATATTCTTGTGTTGAATCAAGCAGTCTTACTTAAAGGTGTGAATGATTCTGCACAAACTCTTGTTAATTTGAGTCAACGACTTTTTGAAGCACAAGTTTTACCCTACTATCTTCATGTTTTAGATAAGGTAAAAGGTGCACATCATTTCGATTTAGGGGCGGAAAAAATTGATCAGATCTATAAGGATGTATTGGCCAGTTTACCGGGTTATCTAGTTCCTAAACTGGTTCGAGAAGTCGCGGGAGAGAATAATAAAACACCGCTTTTTGGAGTCACAACCTTTTAAGAGTTGAAATACTCATGATAAATAAAGAAATTTCAGAAATTTTTCAAAATATCACGGTTCTACAACGAGAAAGTCTAAGTTTTGCAGAAAACTCTGTGGCGTCTGTCAATGCATGGGTGGCCACACTTTCTATTATGCAACTTGGTGACACCTCAGAGTCTGTCTTAAAAGCCATAAGTGAAATCAGTGAATTAGATTGTAGCGAAATGCTACGCTTTGACTTAATTCAAGTTTTACATCCAATTACAGAAAGTATTTTATCTAGCCTTGAAAAAAATATATTAAATCAAGGTCTTTCTCAAAATGCGCGTATTGAACATATTATTGATCTTTCTTCTAGAATTCGCACCTATTTTGCCAACGTGTACATCAATATTGTGCGAAGAAGTCATCAAACACTAGTTTCAAATAAATTCTCATTTTTTAATTTCAAAGAAAAACGAAATTTACAGACAGCACGTACACTTGCAACCTTTTATGCTTTAGAACAGCTTGGTTTATTATTAGTTCAGCAACAAATGCTCTACAGTGGTCCATTGACCCATCAATGGTTAACCACCCACCTTCTTTATGAGCTCGCTGTTAAGAATCAAGAATTTAATATTAATATCAATCAATTACAAGGCACACATTTTACCATTCAAAATATCCAGCAAGCCTATGCACAAGTACTACTTTTGGATATTTTTAATACGCATCAGATTCGTCCAACAGAAACACAAGCGCTTTATCAATGTACATTTGATTGGGTTAAACTTATTCAAATATTACCAAGAGAAACCAGTTTATCGCGTTATGTGATTGATGGCTCAAAAGACGTTCCGCCCATTTACAATCGCAAACAACATGCTAACTTTCGGACTTCTTTGTATATTTCTACACAGAATCTGCTGGAACATATTAATTCAACGATTCATAAAGATGAATATCTGTCTAAAAATGAACAGATCTATTTATCCGCTGCATTAAAGTTTCATGTGCAAAATGTCTTGGGTACGACAACTGAACGTCAACATGAGCGCTATGAATACTCTGCACAACTTCAAATTTGCTTTAGCTTACAAACAGCGCATTTCTATTTATCCAAAGCTAAGAATTTCTATGAAACACTCAATTTAAATAACAATTATGCATTTCAGTCTGAATCCAATATCCATTCATCTATTTCAACAGGCTCAAGCACCGCATCAAACTTAGGACAAATTAAAAGTTTAGACCGTGAAGCAAAACAAATCTATCAAACTCAAGTACTAGACATTAGCGTCAGTGGTTATCGTATTCGATGGTCAGATGAAACCCCACGAAACTTAAGAACAGGGGAATTTATCTTGGTCAATGAAAGCCTCAATGACAAATGGAAAGGTGCAATCATTCGTTGGATCAAACAGTCTGTTAAAAAAACCTATGAAGTTGGTCTAGAGGTTTTAGCCCAAGATATTTACCCATGTGCAGTAAAAGTTCCAGCAGATCGCTCAACCATTAACTACCACCCTTGTCTTATGGTTCAAGTACAAAATTTGAATGAATCAAATATTTCTATTATTTTGCCAAATTTACCGTTCTTCAAAGAACAGCAAGCCATTTATTTACGTTTAGACACTGAAGAAATTAAAGTGTATTTAACAAAAACACTGTTAATTACCCAGAGCTTTATTCAGTTCGAATTTGAATTGATCAATGATGAAGAAAATAATCGTATAGATCAGTTCATTCAACACCAATCAGCCAATTTGAATAATCAAGATGTATGGGAAGCATTAAAGTGAGAAATCTATTATTATCGAAAAAATTAAAACTGTCTGAAACTAGATTACTCATTATTGATGATAACCAAATTCGTTATAATCAAATTATTGATCTTTTTCAAAGTAAGAATCATCAAGTACAAGCGATATTACTTGATGATTTAAAAAGTTTTGAAAAACAGCTCAATACTTCATGGGACTTGATTATTTTTGGTCGTGCTTATGACATCAAAATTGAGCAAGCTATTACATTGATTCAAGCCTCTGCTGATATTGATCTACCTGTTTTGTTCTTAAAACCTGAAGATTATCAAACCAACCAATATCAATCCTATATTCAAAAAGGCATCTATGATGTAGTTGACTTAAAATATACCGATCGTTTTTATATTAGCTTAATTCGTGCACTGTCTTACAGTCGCACCTTACAAGCGAAAAAACACCTTTTAAATGATCTTGAAAATGCCAAGAACCAAGCTCAAGCCTTGGTTGAAGAACAGCACAAAGCAATTGCCTTAATTCAGGAAGGTATTCATACCCAAGCCAATACTGAATATCTGAAATTGTTTGGTCTAAAAGATGAAGCAGAAATTATTGGATTGCCTTTATTAGATATTTTAAAGCCTAAGAATATCCATGATTTTAAACAACGTTTTAAAAAGATTTCTCAAGGTAATTTTGATTTAGCACGTTTTGAAATAGATACCCTGAATAGCGATGCTAAATCAGAAAATCCTTTGAAAATTGAGTTTCTTCCTTCAGATGAAGAAGACTGTATTCAAATCACCATTGAGAACAATTCTACAAGTCAAGCCTCTCAAGCTCACTCATTCGACTCTGCTAAAAAAGGAATGAGTAGTGTCGCTAGTAGTTACCAAAAAATTCAGTATGCTTTAATTAATCAACCCGCTAAATCTAATGCTTTAGTCCTTTTTAGCTTCGCCGCTTGTCCTGAGAATATTTTAACTTCGCCTTGGAAAACAGCTATTCAGTACTTAGAAGGCTTTAAAAATTTTATTCAAGAACAAACCAATAGCACAGTATATCAAATTGATATGTTATTGTATGCTGTTATTTTACAAGCAGAATCAGAGACGATTTTAGAGTCACGCATCCATGGACTTCATGCTTTAGAAAAGCCACAATTACTTGAGATTGATAGTCATACTTATCCACTGAATATTAAGATTGGATATTCAAATATACAGCAAAACAACTTTACAGAAGCAAATTTTGAGGATGTTTTAGAACAAGCCTATGATCATCGTTTAGCAAAAAAAGAGTCTGTATCAGACCAACAATTAACCGCAACTTTACAAGACACTAAAATTGAATTGTCATTGGTTGAACAAAAGTTAGATGCTGAACCATTGCAGCTACAAAGTGACCCGATTGAACCTACAGCAAAATCTCAGCTTGAAAATACATTGGTAGAGAAACAAGAACAAATTAAAGAAACTCCAGCGGCTCATATCTTTAAAGCCTCCGCTATTCTTGGTCAAATTGCACAATCTCTTGAAAAAAGTGAGATTCAGCTAAAATACCAACAACTTTATGACAAACAAGATAGTAATTTAAATACTTATGAAGTTAGTAGTGGTTTTATTTTTGAAAATCAGTGGAAAAAAGTAAGTAATTTAATTGATTTAGATGATGATATTGAACTTTCAATTAAATTAGATCGCTGGATATTAGTTGAAGCATGTAAGCAATTACATAACTTTATCACCCAGTATCCAGAAGCAAAATTAATCGTTAATTTAAATCGCCATGTCCTATTTCACGACAAGCAGTTCCCTGAGCTTATTTCTAAACTCTTAACGATTGTTGGAAGCCGTCAATCCCATCCTCTGATTTTACAATTTGATGAAGAGGATATAGCAAAAAATATCATTGAATCTCACAAGCAAATTGGTGTTTTACGTGATCATGGTGCCGAAATTTCAATTCGACGTTTTGGTTCTAGTATTTCAAGTGAAGCTATCTTAAAACAATTGGATGTAAGTTTGTTAACACTGGATGAGAAGTTTACGCAGCAGATGAATTGTGAGGCCAGCATGACTCAATTCCAACATACCCTGGAAAAATATCACACTATTAAACCAATTGAATTTTTGCTGAAAAATTTAAATGATATGAACTCTTTTGCAAATGCATGGAATGTAGATGTAAGATACTTACAGGGTGAATATTTCCAGAAAAAATTGGATCATTTAACTGACGTCCAAGATCAATAAAGTATAATATTAAAAAAGGTTGAGCGCCTAAAAAACTCAACCTTTTAAATTAATAGCATAAATAGATTAAAACTGGATAAAATTCAGCAACAAAAAAACGGGCTTTAGCCCGTTTTTTATGTTTTGTCGTATTAACGTTTAACAGAACGTGACATACCAGCAAAACGTTGTTTGAATTTATCGATACGGCCACCAGTATCAACATTCTTCTGTTTACCAGTATAGAATGGGTGACAAGCTGAACATACGTCTAAATAAAGTGTCTCTTTACCTAAAGCTGAACGAGTTTCGATAACGTTACCACATGAACAAGTAGCAACTAATTTTTCATATTTTGGGTGAATATCGGCACGCATGGTCGATTCTCCTAAGTTAAGAAAGGTTTAGCTGTCATCGCAATTAACCACTCTCAAAATCTAATAAAACTTTGAGGAAAGCAGATTTAAATTCTAAATCAGCAGATTAACACCATAACAGACCATTTCTTTTGGCCCACCGAGACTATAAGCGTCAGAGCTAAGCACAACAAGTGGGCAAGATTATACTTGAAAAATATATAAATTGCGAGCCACTTGATTAAAAATCAATATAATTTACTCATCAGTATGGTTTTGCTTAGACCAATAGTTAGCAATCACTCCACAAACCATTAACTGGATTTGATGGAAAATCATTATCGGTAAAACTATCATGCCTAAGGGCTGTCCAATAAATAGAATCTGCGCCATAGGTACACCACTGGCAAGAGTTTTCTTCGAGCCACAGAAGAATATCGAAATCTGATCTGCTTTACTAAAACCAAGCCATTTTGGAACATACAAAGCCAACAACATAATCACTGTGAGTAGAATTGAACATGCTAAGGTTAGATAGATCAATGTAGATAAGCTGACCTGATGCCATAAACCAGCAACTACTGCCCCACTAAATGCACCATAGACCACCATCAAAATAGAGCCTTGATCGAAAACCTTGACGATCTTTGGCATTTTTTGCATGAGTGGGAATACATACGGGCGTAATACTTGTCCTAATACAAATGGAACCAACAGCAATAAGGTAATTTCTATAATAGAAGATGTTGGGTCATAATTATGTTTAGATTGACCAAAAATGAATAAGCTCACTAAAATCGGAGTAATAAACATACCAATCAGGTTGGAGAAGGAGGCACTACACACTGCCGCTGCCACATTGCCTTTTGCAACAGAGGTAAAGGCAATGGATGATTGTACTGTCGATGGCAAAAAGCACATGAACAGAAAACCCCAATACAATTGTTGTCCAAGCAAAGGTTCAAGCACAGGTTTTGCCATTAGGCCCAATAGTGGGAAAACTAAGAAGGTAAAAGCAAAAACCAGTGCGTGCAATTTCCAATGCAAAACCCCCTCAATCACGGCTTCACGTGATAATTTTGCGCCATGTAGGAAAAATAAAATCGCAATTGCAATTGTAGTGATTTTTCCAAAGATAAGCGCTGCCTGTCCTGAAATCGGAAAAATAGAAGCTAAAACCACCATTGCGATTAAAAGTATCGTAAAGCGATCTAATGCTAATAATTTCAACATTTTCATAAGCAACGTCCTGTATTCTAAACATGAAAAAGCCCAGTAGTTAAATTTTACTACCAGGTAAAATTCAATCTTACTGAGCGAAATAAATAAAGCTATTCATTTGGCTAAATATTCACTATTTATTTACGACACATCTCAAGTTAATTTAAGGCCTATTGATATTTCTTTGCTAAATAAGCAATAGACCCTCATCATTTTTTTAATGATGGGGGCTGTAGACATTTCATAAATGGCTTGCGTTGTAGGTTAAAATTGAGCATGAGACGTATACGTCGTAAAGCATGAAGAGAATAGCGAGACTATTTTCGAGTTCCATAACATAGGCTGAGATAATTTTAGCCACAACCCTGAGCAAGAACAAAGCACGGCTTTGTTTGCAACGCAAGGCACAGCGGGGACTAGCATGTTTTTACCGGTACATTGTTACCTTGCCAAACGATGTTTTTCATCATTTAGAATGGCTAAATTTCGTATCTCGCGCCTAGTATCGCCTAAAAAACACACCTAGTCGCAAACGTAGACAAATTGTCAACGGCCCCTAATTATTTCGAGCATCTTGATCTTGTTGGATCAATTCAATTTTATAGCCATCTGGATCCTCAACAAAAGCAATGACTGTGACACCACCCTTCATAGGACCCGCTTCACGTACCACATTACCACCACGTGCTTTGATCTCTTCACAGGCTTTATAGGCATCATCGACACCAATAGCAATATGTCCATAGGCATTGCCTAATTGATAACTTGCAGTATCCCAGTTATGGGTAAGTTCTAATACAGTATGATGCTCTTCATCACCATAACCCACAAATGCTAAAGTAAACCGCCCTTCTTCATAATCACGTTTACGAAGTAATGTCATACCGAGAACTTCAGTATAGAATGCTAAAGATTGTTCTAAATTGCCTACTCGTAACATGGTATGCAACATGCGCATGATTTATTTTCCTGTTTAGTCAGATATTATCTGCCAATATAGGCAATACAATTCAATATTTCAAATTATCTATATTTTGTCAGATCAATGAGACAATCTTCTGGATTATTTTTAAGCAATAACAGCTTATTTTAGAAAAACACTACAACTTTATCTTTAGAATAAACTATTTGAATGTGTTAGCAATCCAATGGTTCAAACTCTCATCCTGTTAAAGAAGCCTATTTTATCTATAAGATAAAATAGGCTTCTTGTTATCCTCATAAATCTATCTTGAGTAATTCAGTCGCTTACTCGATGGATTGATTCATCTTTTGCGCTTGATGTTGTCGCAACAATTTTCCAACCCATAACACAAGCAATAGGATTGGAATACCAATTAAGGTGGTCATTAAAAAGAATTTAGGATAACCAATGTGGGTAACAATTGTTCCAGAATAGCCACCTAAAATCTTAGGTGTAAGCGTCATCAATGAACTAAAGATCGCATATTGAACTGCTGTAAATGACACACTGGTCAAACTAGACAAGAACGCTATAAATGCTGCACCCGCTAAACCCGAAGCTAAATTATCAACAACGATAGCAAAATACAGCCAACCAGAACTATATTTTTCAATCACTTTACCCTTAATCTCAACGGCTGCAGATGAATCTGCTTTGATCACTGGAAGTGGTTGAATATCCACATCGATATCACTTTTTATCGCTGTTAATTGATAGCTTTGTTGAGTACTCAATGCTGCTTTTGTTTGTTGATAGTTTACCACAGCTATCACGTTTTTTGTGCCAGAAGCATATAAAGCTTTACCATCAATCGCACCGCTAAATAAACCATCTCTATCTAATTTTGCTGGGTATGTTTTGTCATCGAGTTTAAGTGTAATCGGCTGATCTGGATTAAGCTCAGATACAGATATTCCCGCAATCTGCCCCTTAACCACAATACTTTGCTTCGCTTCTGTTGCAGATAATTGATTATCACTAGTGATAGGCAATAATTGAATTTGAGCCTTGGCTTCTTCTTTTAGATAGGGCACCGTATATTCATTTGCAACAGCCTGCTTAACTAATGCTGCTTTAATATGAATGGTATTTTCCCCTATCAAGTCCTGACCAGGCACAGAAACCTTCCAATAACCTACTTCATCAGGTTGAGCTTGAAATTTCTTATCGCCAATCTGTACAAATACTGCTTGCATCGGTGCACCAGATTTCACCAATCCAATAAATATTAAATTAGTTGAGCTTGCTAAAACTGCACCCACAAACATCAATTTCATAATGTTCATACGTTGTGCAAGTAACCCCCCTAAAAAACCACCCAATAGACTAAAAATCACCCCGTAAATTTTAACAGCTTCTGCAATTTGTTCTTTGGTAAAGTTTAAATCTTGATAGAAAACATTCGAAATAACACCAGCAATAATGTCTGAAATTCGATAAAAACCAATCAATAACAGTAAAACCAATGCCAGTTTTACCCCATAACGCTTAAAAAAATCAGCAATCGGGTTAACCCAAGTCTCATAGGCCATCTTTTTATTAACGACACCAAAACGTATCAACGATGTAGCAACAAGAATTGCACCGAGACCTGAGCCTAAAAAGCGCACAGCTTCCATTAAAAACTTAAGCAAGTTGTCTTCGACTTTCCAAGTCGCTTGTAAATATTGAACCATGTCATCAGAGTAAATATATAAACAAACAAAACTCGCCACAGCCAAGATAAAGACCAAAACCAAACGATAGTAATCAATATTTTTATAGTGTTTATCAACTCGATTAACCAAGGGTTCTCGAATCACTAAGGTTGTGATAATGCCCACCAGCATCACCAGTGCCATCGTTAAATAAGTATATTTCCATGCTTCATAAATATAGTTCCCTTTTGCAGTTCCCAAAGAAGCAGCAAGGAATAAAGCGCCTGCACCAGCAAGAATCATCCCTAAACGGTAGCCTGCGTTATAGGTCGATGCCAACACCGTTTGCATCTCAGTTTCAGCCAGCTCAATTCGATAGGCATCAATCACAATATCCTGTGTTGCTGCGGAAAACCCCAGTAATACAGCCCCCACAGCCATTTGGTAAATATAACTTTGGCCCAAAGCGGGATCAGAAAACGCCATAATACAAATCGCACAGATAATTAGTACTTGTGCAATCAACAACCATGCGCGTCGCCGCCCCAGTCTTTTGGTGAGTATCGGGACGGGTAATTCATCAATCAGCGGCGCCCATACAAATTTAAAAGAATAGCCTAGCGCAGCCCAACTAAAAAAAGTCACTGCACTTTTTTCAATTCCGGCCTCACCTAGCCATAAAGATAAACTTGAGAAAATTAGCAGAATGGGAATACCTGCCGAAAACCCAAGAAAGAGCATAATTGCAGCACGCCGATCGATAAAAGCGGCAAAAGCAGATTTCCATCCTTTTTTTGCTGTGGAATTCTGCTCAGCTGATTGCTGAGATAATTGCGTTGTCATTGCGTTGTTATTTTCTGAAAAATGAAATAGTGCTATTCAACCGCTTAATGCTTAGAGTTTCAATCACTTTTATGCAACTGATGAGCGCTTTTACAGATATTTCCGCTTTTGGCGCTTGATCTTTACCCCCAATCCTGTATACCTTTAACTTTTCAACCCATATAAGTTTTGGATTTCACCTGTGACCCAAAGACACGATCAATTAAGCTCTACTACTGTTTCAATTACGACGACTGCAACCCCAATACAAAAAACTGAAACGATTTTTCCATCTGCTTTTGATCAAACGGAAATTCAAAACACGTTGACACAAACCGCACTAAAATCAGAACAACTGACGCATATCCCCAATCTGAGCAAGATTCCTACGTCAACCAAGAGAATCAAGCCTTTAAATAATTTCTTAGGGCAAGATCGTGCCAGAGCCTCTGTAGAAGCAGGGATTGCTTTACCTTATTCAGGTTACAACATTTTTGCTGTGGGCACGGCAGGTCTTGGAAAAAGGACCATGATCAAGCGCTTGTTGCAACAACATGCCAAAACTATGCAAACGCCTGATGATTGGGTCTATGTTTATAATTTTAAAAATGCGCGACAACCGATTGCCCTGCGTTTTCAAGCAGGTCAAGGCAGTAAGTTTCAAGCTTTAATCCACCAAGCTTGGCAAACCATTCTTAAACAACTTGAACGTCGCTTTAGTGCAGAAACGTATCACAATCGTATTGAACGCATTCGTCAGATTACGGGAAATGAGCAACAACTCGCTTTAGTTGAACTGACCAAAGAAGGCGAAGACCTAGACCTAAAACTAATTAATCGTAACGATGAACATATTTTTGTGCCGATCTATGTCAAAGATGACAAAATATTGGAAATGTCACAGGAAGATTTAAATGCGCTTGACAGTAAACAGCGTGCAGAAATTAATTCCAATATGCGTTATATGGATAAGAAACTTGAACGGCTTGGCCTTCAGTTAGGTGATTTAGAAGATGATGCACGTGATCAAGTTTCTGAACTGAATCGTGATATTGCCAAACAAGTGGTGATTCCTCGTATTGATTTAATTTTAAGTAAATTTAAAACCGTAAATGGACTAGATCAATATTTAAAACATTTTGCTGCTGATATCATTGAAAATGTTGAAACGATTCTGGATCAAGAAGGTGAAGAGTTCTCTCCTGCTTTATTTAATCGTGTTCCTTCACGTTACCAAGCCAATGTCGTAGTGAGCAATAAACCGAATTCTGGTGCACCAGTTATTTTTGAAGACTTCCCAACACATTACAATTTACTTGGACATGTTGAACAGTTGACACAAAATGGCACGATCACCACTGACTTTACTCTGATTCGTCCAGGCTCATTGCATCAAGCCAATGGTGGTTTTTTAATTTTAGAAGCGGAACAACTGTTAGAACAGCCTTATGCATGGCAAGGTCTAAAACGCGCATTAAAATCAGGACAATTAAAGTTATCTTCTCTTGAGCACATGCTGACTTTAACAGGCAGTATTTCAATTGAACCGGCATCTGTGCCACTTAACTTAAAAGTGGTTTTATTGGCAGAACCTGAAATTTATTATGAAATTTTAGAATTAGAGCCAGAATTAGGCAGTGTTTTTAAAATTCGTGCTGATTTTACCGACACTCTGCAACGTAATGATGATAATGAGCAAGCCTATATGCAACTGATTGCAGACTATGTTCAACAAGATAAATTACTGCCATTTGATCGCTCTGCATTGGCAGCGTTATTAACAGATTCAAGTCGCCAAGCTGAAGACCAAAGCTCATTGTCTTTACATGCTTTAACACTTGGTGATTTAATTCGTGAGTCACATCATCATGCAGCGCAGTCGGACGAAAAGTTAGTTACGTCTCATCATATCAATACAGCCCTGAAACATCGTCAATACCGCTTAGGCTATTTAAGAGAGCTCTATTGGCAAGACTTGTCACGTGGCACTCAGTTAATCGAAACTCGTGGCCATCGCTTAGGTCAAATTAATGCTTTATCTGTGATCCAATATGCCGACGTTGAGTTTGGTTTACCTTCACGCTTAACCGCTTCTGTATACCAAGGTGGTGGTGACATTCTAGATATTGAACGTAGTGTGGAACTGGGTGGTTCATTACACGCCAAAGGCGTCTTGCTCATGTCGAGCTTCTTAAAAGCACATTTTGGTCGTGAACAGATTTTGCATTTTTCTGCTGCCCTCGCCTTTGAACAAAGTTATGGTCAAGTAGATGGTGACAGTGCCACAGTTGCAGAACTCTCTGCGTTAATTTCTGCGATCTGCCAATTGCCTATCGATCAATCTTGGGCAATCACAGGCTCAATGAACCAATTGGGTCAAGTTCAGCCTATTGGTGGAGTTAATGCAAAAATTGAAGGATTCTTCGACGCATGTAAGCTACAAGGATTAACCAGCAAACAAGGTGTGATTATTCCTCGTCAGAATATGCAGCATTTGATGCTTCGTCATGATGTGATTGAGGCTGTCAATGAAGGTCAATTTCACATCCACGCAATTGACACTATTGACCAAGCTTTAGAAATCCTAATGGCGCGCCCTGTTGGTACCTTAGACAAGAAAGACCGCTATACCAAAGGTTCAATCTATGCAGCAGTGATGGCACAGCTTGAATATTGGCAGGCATTGGAAGATGGTGTTGAAATAGAACAGAAACCAAAGAAAAAGAAAAAAAAGAAGAAGGAAAAAAAACTGAAAAAGGCTGAAGCTGAAGCACCAACTGTCTTCACTGAAGAAAACCAGCTTGAAGTTGTGGCAAAGCAGAATAAACGAAATTCATCTTAAGTTGATTGTTAATTTACAGCCTCACATAGACAAAGCTTTGAATATTCAAGGCTTTGTCTTATTTTTCATGATCATAAATGAGTTAAACTTCCTGTTTTTTTAAAATATCTAAACACTTAAACTCTTCACCAGTTATCGCAAAGTCTTGTCTAGGCTGTTGATCAATTTTCCCATCCTAGAACAAAATAAATCTTAGCCAAATAAAAAAGCACCTTCCGGTGCTTATTCTACATCATCTACTCATTAAGCATCTGGCGCTGGGCTATACTGCTCAATCAATGGTTTTAATTCACCATTTTGGAACATTTCTAGAATAATGTCGCTACCGCCGATCAATTCACCATTAATCCACAATTGAGGGAATGTAGGCCAATTTGCAATTTGTGGCAAAGTTGCACGAATATCAGGATTTTCCAAGATATTTACATAAGCAAATGGACGACCAATTTGGCTAAGTGCTTCAACTGCACGCGCAGAGAAACCACATTGTGGAAATTGCGGAGTACCTTTCATATAAAGAAGTACTGCATGTTTAGCTATTTGATCGCGAATTAACGCTTCTGTATCACGCGCTTGTTCAGTCATTGATTAAATCCTCAACTCATCTGCCTGCATTATACCTAAATCCACAATAAAGAATATGTCTAGACGATTATTTCCAATTTTATTTATATTAAAGCTTTAAATCTTCCGCATATTTTGGTTAGATAATCTTTCACCTTTTCCACTTCTAACAGATAAGAGTTAGTTATGAATAACATCACCCTCGCTCCGGTACAAACTGATCAACCTTCACATTTGATGCCTGTATTCAGCCGTCAACCGATCAGCTTTATACGAGGACGAGGTTCTTATCTTTATACAGAAAATGGCACTGAGTATTTAGATGCATTGACGGGTATAGCCGTTTGTGGCTTAGGGCATGCTCATCCTGTGTTGGCTGAAGCCATTGCAGAACAAGCAGCTACGTTAATTCATACGAGTAATATTTACGAAGTCGCTTGGCAAACTGCAGCAGCACAAAAGCTGGCTGAAGTTTCAGGAATGGAAGAAATCTTTTTCTCAAACAGTGGTGCAGAATCGAATGAAGGTGCAATTAAAATTGCACGTAAATTTGGTCATTTACAAGGTGTTTCCACCCCTAAAATCATTGTTGCAGACCAATCATTCCATGGTCGTACGCTTGCAACACTTTCTGCTACTGGCAATAAAAAAGTTCAGGAAGGCTTTGCACCTTTGGTTGATGGCTTTATTCGTGTACCTTTTGGCGATATAGAAGCCATTGAAGAAGCCGCTATTCAGCATCCTGACATTGTGGCAATTTTGGTTGAACCAATCCAAGGTGAAGGTGGCGTCAATACGGCTCCTCAAGGCTTTAGCTATCTTGAAGATATTCGTCGCATTTGTAATCAACATAATTGGTTGATGATGCTGGATGAGGTCCAAACAGGTAATGGCCGTACTGGTAAATACTTTGCCTATCAACATACCAATATTATTCCAGATGTTTTAACCACAGCAAAAGGTTTGGGAAATGGTTTTCCAATTGGTGCTGTGATGACACAGGGTCGTGGTGTTGGTGTTCTTGCTGCTGGGAATCATGGGTCTACTTATAGCGGCACACATTTAGGCTCACGTGTCGTCTACACTGTGATTGATTTGATCCAAAAAGAAAATATTGTCGCAAATGCTGCGGAAATTGGAACCTATTTAGTCGATCAGTTCCGTGCTCAACTTGCAGATCAGGATGTGGTTGTGCGTGGTTTCGGTATGATGATTGGTATCGAACTATCAAAAGACTGTGCTGAATTGGTGAACATAGCACGTGATAAGTATCATTTAATCATTAATGTTACTTCAGGTAATGTGATCCGCTTACTTCCTGCTTTAAATATGAATCATGAGCAGGCAGATGACTTATTGAAACGTTTAGTGCCTGCAATTAAAGCGTTTCTTGCTTAAACATTAACCAATACTTTAAGAGCTCAACCTGTTAATCTCTTTTAGTTTTATCGTCATTGCTTATAAAGTTAAAAATATAGAAAAGCCGCTTTAAAGCGGCTTTTTTATTAGAACTTATTAGAGTTAGAACTTTGGCTTTATGAGGCTTCTTGGAAAATTCTACCACCAGGTAACTGGCTAAAATATTGTTTTAAAGCGTCTAGACAACGATGAATTTTCATCGGTTGCTGTTCACGCTTTAAGGTCACAGCACTTAAAGTGAAAGTTGGTAACTTCCACTCTGGTAATACTTCAACCAACGTTCCATTCATCAATTCTTTTTGCACATCTAAATAAAGAATCCGAGCAATACCATGTCCATGTTGGCACAATGATTTTGCAACAAATACATTATTTGTCTGAAGACGATGCTTCATTTCTAAATTAACGACTTCACCTGTTGCACCATGCTGAAATGAAAAATGTTGAGAATTTTTCATGATATTTATCGGAATCAAATCATGATTCTGTAAATCTTCAGGTCGCGAAATAGGCGCAGTTTGATTTAAATAACTTGGCGATGCAACTAAGATTTGATCTACTCTTGCAAGAGGCGTACAACTCAAGTTATTCACATCTTCGATTTTTGAAGACATACGAATAGCAATATCTATACGCTCTTGGATCAAGTCGATATATTGGTTATCTGCTTCAAAATGAACCATCAAACCTCGATGTGCAGACATCCAATGCGATAAAGCAGGCACAACATGTGTTGCTCCTATTTCTGGGGTTGTCGCAATACGCAAATCCCCAACTAAATCATCGCGCAACTCATTAATGCGGATTTTTCCACGCTCTGCGGCAGCGAGCATTTCTTGACAACTGTGGAAAAAAGCTTGACCAGCCTCAGTTATACTCAGCTTTCGTGTAGAACGATGTAGAAGCGTAACTTCCATTTCATGTTCTAAAGATCTAATTTGCTGACTAACCGCACTAGTCGTAATGCCAAGGTCACGCGCGGCACCACTAAAAGAACTTTTTTCAACAACACAAGCAAATACACCCATTGCCCGAAGTTGATCTAACATAAATTTCCCTCTGAAATTATGAGCTGTTTCACACTTTTTTGTTCAAAACAACTCATTGTATTATACGAAGAAAATTACACTTTGCATTAAAATATTTAATTTATTGGTAAAATATTTGCTGGGTTAATTGGTTTTCCATCTAAACGTACCTGAAACTCCAGCATAGTACTGGTGGCGCCTGAAGATCCCATCTCTGCAATCTTCTGTCCTGCTGTCACCGTTTGACCACTTTTCACCAACATTTTGCTGTTATGAGCATATGCAGTAATGTAACCATCAATATGTTTTACTAAGACAAGATTACCATATTCTTTTAATCCATCTGCAGCATAAACCACTTGACCATCCGCTGCGGCAAAAATTGGATCACCTTGATTCCCTCCGAAACGTATTCCTTTTATATTATTCGCAACATTATAATTTGCAATAACAGGCCCATTTGATGGTTTTACCCATCTCAATTGTGTTGATTGTACTGTCGTCGTCGTTTGCACAGGCGGCGTTGCTGGCTGAGCAGTTATTGTCCCAGTTGGTGGTGTTGGCTGCTGTGTTGGTAACTTAATCGTTTGACGTTGAATTTGCGGTTCATTGTTAGTTAACGCTTTCGTCGTAGATCGAGTGACATTGCCACTACCCTTTTTCAAACGTAATGACTGCCCCACATAAATTCGATAAGGCGCAGCGATATCATTCATTTCAGCAACACTGAGATAACTCAAACCATAACGCATTGAGATTGCACTTAAGGTATCACCAGAACGAACTGTGTAATAGTCAGGTGCAACAGCATAGCGTGTAGGATTATTTATTTGAGGCTTCGATGCACACCCAGTCACCAATATTGTAGAGGTGATTGCTATTGTGGACAAAATGATTTTTATCCATCGTTTAGGCATTTGAATTGGAAGTGTTGATCGAGCCAAAAGCATTGATTTCCCTCTCTACAATCTTAAAATTTAAAAATATTTGCTTAAGATTAGCAAAAAACACACGCATTTCACTGTTTAACAGTGCTTTTTCACAAAGTTATAACACTCAAACATCAAAATGACTATGTGAGAGTTGTGATTGTAGTGTTTCAAGAATCGTATAATTAGTCGCGTCCATTTGAATTGGTGTAATACTGACATACCCATTGGCAATTGCAAAAAAGTCAGATTGCAGGTTTTTTGAATTCTTTTTGGGGTCTGTCACTGCTTCACCCGCCAAACCAATCCAATAGACTTGACGACCACGAGGATCGACCTGACTGGTAATCGGTTTTGATTGTATTCGACGACCCTGATAAGTAATTTGAGCACCTAAAATATCTTCTACATCAGGAATATTGATATTTAGAATATGTCGTGGAGGCAGTTCAGGTAAGCCTTTGGCAATAAACGTATAAACCCAATTTGCGGCTTGCGCATAATCTTCAGGATTGTCATATGAACGCACATTACTGCCCGCTAATGAAACTGCGATGGCAGGTTGTTTCATCAAACGCCCTTCAAATGCCGCCCCTACTGTTCCAGAATAAAGTACATCGTCTCCTAAATTTGCCCCACTATTGATTCCGCTCACAACTAAATCAAATTCGAAATCGAACAAACCATTCATGGACAAATAGACACAATCTGCAGGTGTACCGTTTACTGCCCACATATCTGTTGCAATTTGAATTGGTCGAAGTGGTCGATCTAGGGTTAATGCACTTGAAAAACCACTGCGCTCACTTTCTGGCGCAACAATAACAACTCGACCTAATGGTCGCAACGCTTTTGCTAAAGCTTGAATACCTGGTGCAAAAACACCATCATCATTTGCAATTAAAATATTCACTAACGGGTTCTCTGATTAAAATTTATTAAATGACTACTGAGTTATTTAATTCAAATTTATTTAACAATTATATATAGTTACTTACTCAATTTTAAATCTAATTTGTGACTATAAAGATGATTACACGTTCTCTTACTCATACTATTTCTATTGCTCTCATCACACTTTGTGCACAATCTGCATTTTCAGAAACATTAACTTCACAAGAGTCTGATCGAATTGCGAAAGAAGATATTGCAGCAACCCAAGTGCTTGCCGAAGTTTGCCCAGTGTTAATCGGTAACAATCCTGCATTTCAAACTAAAATTGAGAATTTAACCCAAATCTTATTAAAGGATCTCTCGAAAACTACAACATTAGTGCAGCTTCAACAAGATCCAGAATACCAAACTGTACTGAAAGAAGCACAAATAAGTGCCAAAGAAGTGGATCAAGCTGAACACAAAGCAGTATGTGCTGATGTACTTGAACTTTCACACTAGAACAGCATAAGAACCTCACGACCAATGCGATGTTAAAAAATACTTTTTTGACATCTTTTGCATTGTTAAGTTTGCGAAAATTTCAAATAAATCTACAACATCGATACACTTTCTCTATATTTTTCACAGTTTTTACGTTTAATCTATGCAAATTCTCAAATTAAAAATTGATTAGGTTATTTATGCGTATGACGTTAAAAATGCTGACATTAAGCCTTGTATCAGCAAGTAGTTTATTTATGACACATGCTTTTGCCGCATCTGACAAAATCGAAGTTACTCAGCAACAAGTATCTAAAGAAGAATTGGCTGCAATTTATGTATTGTCGGATATCTGCCCGAGTCTAATTAAAACAGATGCTGCGTTTAACAAAGGTTTTGATCATCTGCTTAAAGACTATATGCCAAATGACAAAGATCCTAAAGCAACCTTAAAATCACTTACCAAGCAAAAGGATTTCCAAAGAGCGTTAAAAGAAGCAAAAAGTGATGCAAAAAAAGCAGGTGATGCTGAAAATACAGCGATTTGTAATGACATTAGTCACTATCAGTCATAACGATTTGTACGATATATTTAACAAATATTGAATTAGTTACAATAAGTAAGAAATAAGCCGACTTTCCTTGTAGAAGTCGGCTTTGCTTTGCCCTAAAATGCTAGCCTGTTTGTGCTCATATAACGATTGGAACGACCTAGAATGACTCGAAAAAGCGCCATTGCTGCATTATTACTTTTACCTTCATTTTCTTATGCAGCAACCGTCTTAACAACTCCGCCAGAATTAAATAATAAATCGTATGTCTTAATGGACTATGAGACAGGTCAAATTCTTGCATCGAAGAATGAAAATGAAAAATTAGCACCTGCTTCGATGACTAAAATGATGACGAGTTACATCATTGAGCAAAAACTTCTTAAAGGTGAACTGACCGAAAGTGAAAAAGTTCGCATGAATGAGTCTGCATGGTGCCGTGGTAGCAGTACTGAATCTTGTATGTACGTACCTTTAAATGGTACTGCAACAGTTTTAGAAATGTTACGAGGCATTATTATCCAGTCAGGTAATGATGCATCTAAAGCTATGGCTGAACATATTTCCGGTAATGAGGGTTCATTTGCTTATGCGATGAACCAAGAAGCCAAACGTGTGGGCATGGTCAATACGCATTTTATCAATGCAACAGGTATGCCTGCTGAAGGTCATTACTCAACCGCAAAAGATATGGCGGTACTTGCTAAACATATCATTCATGACAGTTCAAAATATTATCCTATTTATTCGGAAAAAGAATTTACTTTTAACGGCATCAAACAAGGTAATCGTAATGCCTTACTTTATACTGACCCAAGTGTTGATGGCTTAAAAACAGGTCATACAGATGAAGCGGGTTATTGCTTAACTACCTCCTCAAAACGTGGTCCAATGCGTTTGATTTCTGTGATTTTTGGTGCGCCGTCTATGAATGAACGTGCGAGTCAAACACGTTCATTATTAGCATGGGGTTACTCAAATTTTGAAACTGTCAGTGTGCAACCTGCAAATCAAGTTCTTGCTAAAGCAAAGGTTTATTTTGGTAAAGAAAGTGACGTACAAATTGGTTTAGCTGAAAACTTCAATGTGACGATGCCTAAAGGTCAGGCTAATGCCATTAAAACTCAAGTTACTGTTCAACCCAACTTAAATGCACCATTAAAACAAGGTCAGGTTGTAGGTAAACTTACTGCAACTTTAGACGGTAAAGTCATTGCTGAAAAACCATTAGTGGCGTTAAAAGCTGTAGAAGAAGCAGGCTTCTTCTCTCGCTTGATCGATCATATCAAAATGTTCTTTAGCAACTTGTTCTAAATTATTCGCTTAAACCTAATATTGAGTTTATTAGACTAAAGCACAGGCATCCTGATCACAGATTTGGATGCCTTTTTAATTTATACTCGGTAAAAACACATTGGTTAAATTTTGCTTTTGACATGGAAGCCAACATGAAAAAAAATATTCGTTCGTATTTAGACCATCATCCTAAAATTGATTCAACCTGTTATATCGATGATCTCTCGGTTGTAATCGGTGAAGTAACTTTGGCGGAAAATGTATCTGTTTGGCCTTTTGCGGTGATTCGTGCTGATGTCAATCACATTAAAATTGGGCGTTATTCTAATGTACAAGACCATTGCATGTTACATGTTAGTCATAAAAATGATGCTAAACCCAATGGTTCACCTTTAGTAATTGGGGAAGATGTGACGATCGGGCACCATGTCACTTTACATGGTTGTACCATTGGCAACCGTGTTTTAGTTGGAATTAATACCATTGTTCTTGATGATGTGGTAATTGAAGATGATGTCATGATTGGTGCAGGCTCTCTAGTTCCACCAAGAAAGCGCTTGGAAAGTGGTTACCTCTATGTAGGAAGCCCTGTACAAAAAGTTCGCCCTTTAACCGATAAAGAAAAAGAATTTCTACCTTATTCAGCAAGACATTATGTCAAAGTGGCGAATCATCATTTAGAGACACACGATTAATCATAGGATTAAAGCAAATATCTAAGCATGCTTAAAAGCGTATTTTTTATTTGAATACGTGTTGCTCAAGTAAATCTAATTCCACTAAACTACAGTGGAATTAGGCATTACATTTTGGATCAAACCGCTATTCAGAGACTTTGTAGTATTTGGTTAATTCTTCAAATACGGGTGCTTTGACATTGTCTTTTAAGATATAGCGGGTAATCACACCTTGATCTGTATGTATTTCCATAAAGATATTTTGCGAGCCTTTGAAGTCCCCCATTAGGTTGACTGGAATAAGCACACTGTTACGAGAACGATTTGCTTTAAATGCAAAATCAATTTCAGTTGGCCCAATCACATTAAAGGAGTGACTTTTTGCACCATCACTAAATACAACTTTTTCAATATTATATTTGGTATAGGCGCTATTTAAGCTGAGTTTCACCTTTAAAAAGTCTTTATGTGTCTCATTCCACACCACAGTGACGATTGGACAAAGTTCACTTGGCTGGCAAATTAATAATCCCTGTGTACCTACATTTGAAGTGGCATCATTAGGATTTGAAGCACACCCAGTGATCAGTAATACACCTAAAGGTATACATAATAATTTCTTTATCATACTTTTTAAATCCTATTGTATGCCCAAGAATTGGAATGGCTAAGCGATCTTAAAACAAGAACTGGCTTTACCTGTATAAAACGTTGCTTGATCAAGCCCCAATTCAAGCTTTTTTGATTTGACTATCTTTTATAGTCAATGTCTTATAATTCTATCCAAAAAACATTCGACGATACAGTAGATTCAAACAAATAAAGTCTTTTATGTTTTAGTGGGGTACACCCGTAAATAGCGAATGTATTTAATTCTGTGTTCAGTATTAAGTCGAATAATCATACAGACATATTGCGTATTACACTTAACACATCTACACATGAATATTCCAGCGGTCTATTGAGCTGGATCGATAGAACCAAATACATCAGTTTATATAGTAATTTTTATGTGAAACATTCTGACCTACAACAAGCTGGTATAAAATAATAGATTAATCAGTTAAAGCGCTGAGATTTCAGCTCCAAATGCAAGATAAGCAAACTTGCCCAGAAGTATTTTGAGCATATTGTGGATACATGTCCGCTTAGGATGATCAAAGAAAATCCGCATGAACATAGCCACCACGTGCTAAATTTTGTAGAATAATGCTTTATCTCCCTTGGTGCTGGTCATGACCGCTTGGACACCCCACGTTACTGTTGCGACAGTTGTAGAAAAAGATGGAAAATTTCTTTTTGTAGAAGAATATACCGAAGGTGTAAGCCATACTGTGTTCAATCAACCCGCTGGGCATGTTGAATATGGTGAAACTATTATTCAAGCAGCGTTACGTGAAACCATGGAAGAGACAGGATATGCAGTAGAAATCAATTCATTACTGGGGATCTATACCTATACCCCACCCATGTTTCCAGACCGCACTTATTTTAGATTTTGCTTTTTAGCGCATGTGACTGAATACTTTCCAGACGCACAGCTGGATACAGATATCATTGGACCACAATGGATGACGCTTGAAGAACTGCTTGAATCTGCTCGCGCAAGAAGTCCTTTGGTCATTAAAGCTGTACAAGATGCACTTTCTGGGCAAAAATACCCACTTTCGCTCATCTATGAGCACCAAAACTCTCCTTTAATTTCAAATTTGGATGCCTAATCCTATGCAACAACGTGTCATCGTCGGTATGTCGGGTGGTGTAGATTCATCTGTTTCTGCTGCACTTTTACTTCAACAAGGATATCAAGTTGAAGGGCTTTTCATGAAAAACTGGGAAGAAGATGATGGCACGGAATATTGTACCGCAATGGATGACCTTGCTGACGCACAAGCGGTGTGTGACAAAATTGGGATCAAACTCCATACTGCAAATTTTGCAATGGAATATTGGGATCGCGTATTTGAACATTTCTTAGCAGAATATGCCGCTGGGCGTACACCAAACCCAGATATTCTGTGTAATAAAGAAATTAAATTCCGTGCATTCTTAGATCATGCTGTCAATTTAGGCGCTGATTTTATTGCAACTGGACATTATTGTCGTCGTGGTGAAACAACCACAAACTCAAAAGGTGATCAATATGCGCCTTTATTGCGTGGTGTAGACAATAACAAAGACCAAACCTATTTTCTTCACGCAGTCCATGGTCGTGAAATCAATAAGACCTTGTTCCCTGTTGGTGAAATCGAAAAACCACAAGTACGTAAAATTGCGGAAGAATTGGGTTTAGCCACTGCCAAGAAAAAAGATTCAACAGGAATCTGCTTTATTGGTGAGCGCCGTTTTAATGACTTCTTAAAACAATATTTACCGGCACAACCTGGAAAAATTGTCTTAGATACTGGAAAAGAGGTTGGTGATCATCACGGCTTAATGTACTATACGCTCGGTCAGCGTGGTGGTATTGGTTTAGGCGGTCTCAAAGGTGCTGAAGAAGGTGCTTGGTTTGTTCTACATAAAGACATTGAATCTAATCGTCTTGTAGTTGGGCAAGGTCATGAACATCCACTGATGCAGAGTACCATTTTATGGTCTGAAACTATTGACTGGGTTGCGGGTGAACAAGCAATTCCAGACACTGGTTTCCGATGCACGGCAAAAACTCGTTACCGTCAGCCTGATCAAGCATGTACAATTTATAAAGATACAAACACTCCGAATGGTGTTCGTGTCGAGTTTGATGAAGCACAGCGTGCCGTTACTCCGGGACAAAGTGTTGTTTTCTATGTCGATGAAGTATGTTTAGGTGGTGGTGTGATTCATCATACCAATGCACCAAAACCAGATTTTATTGAGTAATGATTAAAAATTATTTAAAGGAATTTAGGCATGGTTGAGTTGCCCTTTCAACAGCCTCAAACTTTGAATCAACGCCAAAACCGAGCTTTGGCGTTAGCAGCTGTGTTTCAAGCAACACAGCTAACCCATATGACTGCAATGTCAGGACGTCAAAGTATTGGTGAAAGCGGTAATTTCTATTTTGAACAGCTCATCAAAGCTAGCCTCAATATTCGTCCTTCTGCCAATCTATCCGGTCAAACTTTAGATTTTTTCAATCAATTGGCAGACATTTCTTTAGGTTTAAAAGCTTTAGAAAGTAGTATTACACAACCTTTCTCGACATCACCGAAATCTAGAATTCCTAAAATTGCCAATGCAAAACTACCAATGACTTATGCAATGTCGTTATTGGCCTTGGAAAAAAAAGTCTATAGCAATTCAAAATTTGTTGAAATTATTGAACAATCTCAACAAAAAATATTAAAACAGCTGTCTTTTTTTGATAATAACTATTTACATCCAAGTATCATTGCCAATTTAGCACAAACCTATGTCGACACTGCTGGTCAAATTAATCCTCGAATTCTAGTTCGCGGGAATGCAGAGGCCTTTAAAGATTCTGCCCATACCAATCGTATCCGCGCCAGTTTATTCACAGGCTTACAAATGGCACACCTATGGCGTCAATTAGGTGGTAGTTCATGGAATATGATCTTTAGCAAACGCAAACTTCTTCAAGATATTCAAGATCTGGCTCGATTACAATATCAGGTTGTTTAATTTGATACTGTTCGGGTTACGCCATTCGCTCTAATTCCAAAATTTAAGGAATCTTTATGAACGCTTTAACCGCCCTTTCTCCACTAGACGGACGCTATGCAAGCAAATGCGATGCATTACGCCCTTACCTCTCTGAGTTTGGTCTCATCCATGCTCGTGTGACTGTTGAAGTGCGTTGGTTACAAGCGCTTGCAAATCGTCCTGAAATTACAGAAGTGCCCGCTTTTTCTGTTGCAACCAATACTGCTTTAGATGCGATTGTTACTCAATTTTCTGAAGATGATGCTAACCGTATTAAAGAGATTGAGCGTACCACTAACCATGATGTAAAAGCGGTTGAATATTTCTTAAAAGAAAAAATTGCACATATTGATGAGCTTAAAAATGCAGGTGAATTTATTCACTTCGCATGCACTTCAGAAGACATCAACAACCTTTCTCACGCTTTAATGTTGAAAAGTGGTCGTGAAGTATTAGTTGTTGCTATGCAACAAATTGTTGATTCTATTGTGGCTTTATCTGAAACACATGCTGAACAACCGATGCTATCACGTACCCATGGCCAAACTGCTAGCCCAACGACTTTGGGTAAAGAAATGGCCAATGTTGCATATCGTTTAGCACGTCAAATCAAACAGTTTAAACAAGTTGAATTATTGGGCAAAATTAATGGTGCAGTGGGTAACTACAACGCACACTACTCTGCTTATCCTGAAATCAACTGGCCTGCTCACTCGCAAGCATTTGTTGAATCACTCGGTTTAACCTTCAACCCTTATACAACTCAGATCGAACCACACGATTACATCGCTGAATTGTTCGATGCTCTACGTCGTTTTAATACAATTTTAATCGACTTTAACCGTGATGTTTGGGGCTATATCTCTTTAGGCTTCTTTAAACAACGTCTAAAAGAAGGTGAAGTCGGTTCTTCGACAATGCCACACAAAGTCAATCCTATTGATTTTGAAAACTCAGAAGGTAACTTGGGCATTGCAAATGCAGTATTAGCGCACTTAGGTGAAAAATTGCCAATTTCCCGTTGGCAACGTGACCTCACGGACTCTACCGTATTACGTAACATGGGTGTTGGCTTGGCACAAAGTTTAATTGCTTTTGAAGCATGTTCAAAAGGTATTGGAAAACTTGAACTTAATGCGACACGTATTCTTGAAGACCTTGATCATGCACAAGAAGTATTGGCTGAACCAATTCAAACTGTAATGCGTCGTTATGCAGTTGAAAAACCATATGAAAAATTAAAAGCATTGACTCGTGGTCAAGCGATGACACGTGACATGATGGTTGATTTTGTCAATGGTACTGAGCTTGAAGCTGTACCTGCTGCTGATCGTGCACGTTTGGCTGAAATGACTCCTGCTACTTACACAGGTAATGCTGCGGATCAAGCCAAAAAAATTAAAGATTTGATTGCTAAAATCTAAGCTTTTAATCATCTAAAAGACCTAAAAAATGCGAAGCCGATGCTTCGCATTTTTTTGCATTTTGATTACAATGCGCAGTAATAATTTTTAGAAAATACCATAATGATTTATCATGCCTTAACAAAAAAACATTGGCTTGTTCTTGCTTTGCTTGCAATCGCAATCATTCTTGCCAGTATCAATCCCTTAGAATACCCATCTTACATGCTGCATCAGATTGGCACCTTACTCATGCTGATTGTTCTATTTTTCTGTCTAAAGAAAATAGGGCTGACATTTTCATCATTTTTATTGTACATCCTCTTCTTGGTGATTCATGTCATTGCTGCACATTATCTTTATTCTTATGTGCCTTATAATGATTGGTCAATCAAATACTTAAACTTTGATCTCAATCAAGCAATGGGGTGGACACGTAACATGTTTGACCGCTTTGTACACTTATTCTATGGCTTATTTCTTTACCCATTTTTCTACCGAATTTTCCAAGTGTGGTTACCAAACTTAAAGCCTAAAACCTTATTTTTATTAGTCATTCAATTTGTTATGGCAACCAGTTTATTTTATGAATGGATTGAATGGTGGATTGCCATTGGCCTATCTCCAGAAGAAGCTGAAAACTATAATGGACAACAAGGTGATATATGGGATGCGCATAAGGATATGTTCTTAGCCACCATTGGTGCAATCATGACAGGATTAGTCGCTTTAAAAGCTGCGGCAAAAGTGAATCATCCTCAATAATAAGGCTTTTCTCCCTTCCAATATACTCACTTAGCGATCAACTTCTTGGTGAGTATAAAATCAACTGAATTTTACTTTTGCAATCTTTGTTTATTCTCTAAGATATCGGGCAAACTGCGCTCAATCCAACCAATCAAATAGTTTAATTTTTCAGCCGCTTGTGCACCTAAAATCGTCAATTGATACTCTACTTTCGGTGGTACCTCAGGATAAACCGTTCTCAATATAAAGCCATCTTGCTCGAGCACTTTTAATGTCTGTGCAAGCATTTTTTCGCTGATTCCCTCAATTCGATTACGCAGTTCGCTAAAACGTTGTACGCCATCATTTAAGCAACGTAAAACCAATACAGACCATTTGCTGGTTAAATGCTCCAATATTTCTCTAGATGGGCACTGACTGGATAAAACTTGACCAATTAAATCACTTGAAGCATAGATGCTCATAAATTCTCTCTACACAGTAATTAGCTTACTTTTAGGTACGTACTTACATATAGTAAGTTTAATGATTATGATAATAACATCAAGTTTAAAAAACATCCAACTTAAACCATATTTAAAGGTGAAATTATGAAAATCGCAATTACAGGTGCAACGGGTCAACTTGGACAATTGGTGATCCAAGCCTTACTTCAACATACAGCAGCTGAAAATATTGTAGCGCTGGTTCGAAATCTAGATAAAGCACAGTCGCTCAAACAACAAGGGATCGAAGTTCGTCTATTTAACTATGATCAACCTGAAACATTGATACCTGCATTAAACCACATAGATAAATTACTTTTAATTTCAGCCAATGAAATTGGCCGTCGAACTCCTCAGCATAAAGCAGTTATAGATGCCGCAGTCGCAGCCAAAGTTGAATACATTGCCTATACCAGCTTACTCAATGCAACAGATAATCCACTAGGTTTAGCGCAAGAACATCGTGAAACAGAAGCTCTCATTCTGCAAAGTGGTTTGAAATATACATTTTTACGCAACAATTGGTATAGCGAAAATTATCTTGGTAACGTTAAGCATACTGCGGAAACAGGAACACTTTACGGCAGCGCTCAAAATGGAAAAATCAGTTCAGCTTCTCGTTTAGATTATGCCGAAGCTGCTGCTAAAGTCCTTACTTCCTCAGATCATGAAAATAAAACTTATGAGCTTGCAGGTTCAAATCATTTTACCCTTGCAGATTTAGCCTCTTATATCACTTTGGCATCAGGTCAAACTGTACAGTATCAAGATATCAGCTCGGAAGATTATACTCAGTCACTTCTTACGGCAGGGTTACCCCATGCACTAGTAGCGGTTATTGTTGACGCAGATGTACAGACTGTAAATGGTGCAATGTATAGTGAAAGTAAAGACTTGGAACATTTAATTGGTCGTAAAACAACGCATATTCAGGATCAGGTTAGAGCTTTATTTTAGGCATTTTTAAAGATAAGCATGGGCTTAATACAAAATTTAAGCCCATGCTATACTGAGCAATTAAGGATGAATATTTTTGATAGGAAAATCGATATTCATCTCCAGATCTGCTAGGGACTGTCTTTCTGTGTTGTACATGGTTGCACGGAACACCGCAATTTTTCTCATCGTCATTGGATCATTAATATTCAGTATTGGCTTAAGTTTATGCTTCACATACAAATGAATCACTTCATCAAAATCTAAATAAACAGGCCCATCAAACATAATTTTGATTGGAACTTGATAACGTCGTTTTAACTTAAATGGCACCGAAAGTTTAATCGGAATATCCACTTTTAAAGGAAATTGAGGCAGTAGTTTATTTTGATAAACCAAATCCGTGGTTGTTTCTAATGGCATTAGCGTTTCAATCTGAATATCAGTCTCATAATCAAGCTCAACCTCAATCGGCGTTGTTACAACAAAACTTAAATTAGCCAAATATTTGCCTTTTAAAGGTAAAGCCAACTCACGGTCAATCGTCAACTCAGTATCTAAAGCACCTTGTGCATGTGTTTGTAAATAATTCCCCACATGGATTTTTGTCGGTAAAGATTCCGACAATTGAATTTGTGCCCTTTGCGCAGAAACCTGCATTGAGGCATGAATATTCAAATACAACCAAACGCACAGCGCAATGAGCAATACGACGCTCATAAAAGTGAACAACAAATTTCGTATAGATTTAAAGATCCACATTTCCATACCACCCTATTTTAAAGCTTCGGACTGTGGTTGTTGTGGTTTTACTGGCGGATGATCGCGGCGTGATAGCCTTAAACTATTGAGCGGAATTTTAAGTTGCCCTTTTTCAATTTTTACCGGTAATGTATTTTGAACATCTACTGTTGCTTGAAGTGCTGATTTAATTGGAACATTGAGGTGGCCCTGAATTGGAATATTGGTTTTTAATGTCGCATCAAGTGGCACATGTAAATTTTCTTTAAGTAACACCTTTACTGGGGCATCAAACTTTAAATGAATATTTTGGTTGAGTGGCACTTGTAAATTAATCGGCACATCCATATGAATCGGGATGTTCCCTTTTAATGGTAAAGTAATATCTTTACCTAACACAGTGACTTTAACCTTGGTATCAATCGGCATATCCTGATTGATTTTGATCACTTCATTCACAGGAATTGTGGTTTGAATAGGGACTTCATTATCAAAATACACATGTGGGGTTAAGGTTTGTGTAATCGGTAAGTTTAGCTTTTCATGAATAGGAATTTCAGCTTTCACTTTTCCTTTGACATCCACATCTAATGCGTCATGAATTTGTACTTTGGCTTGTAAAGGTTCTTTTAAATCGATACGTACAGCTTGATTTTCAAGTGGAATATAAATATTAAAATGTTTAAATACCCAGATTGCAATCAATACACCACACACCGTAGCAATAAGAATAAAGGCAACTCCCGCCATAACTTGCTTCAACTGCAAAATCCTGTCCTTAATTTTTATCCTTAATTATTTTTTATTTTAAATACTTATGTGAATTAATATGCGTTTTTATGTATAAAAGTCGAAGAATTTTGTTTAATTATTAAACAATTGATATCTAATCTACGGATTATTTCGAAAAATCAGCTAACCAATAGCACTGCACAATTGCTGTATTATTTTTATACTCAACACTCACATCGCCTTTTTCATGATTTTGATTGAATTTTAGAGTTTTAAATCGCTGCTTTGCTGTTGTAGCACTCAGATCAAAATATAAATATTGATTGTATTGTTGCGCGGGACGACCAAAACTAAATTCTATTTTGCGAATAGGAATGCCAGCATAAGTGACATTTTTTAATTTATACGTGGTTGAGTCATAAACCTGTTTATCCACATATTTTACATCAATCGTATAGTGTTCAAGTGGTGCAATCAGTTCTGAATTTTCATTATGAAAATCGTATTGCTGCCGAATTGCACAGTTTTGTTCGAAGCGATCTTTTAATAAAGGACGTAGTTCTAAGGATTTGGCATGTGTAGCTCCCGTTAGCAGTAACATCATGCTCAGTAATATCTTTTTCTTCATGTGATTTTCCTTTGTTGCAAATTACTTTATATAAAATAGCTTTTATTAGACTTCTTGCGTTAGTCAAAAATGAGCATTTAATACTTGTATCGTTTTAAATAATGATGAAACCATAGATGGTCTTTCTATCGTAAGGCATCACCTAAGCAAAGCAATTTAAACTTTAAATGTGGCATTGCAAACTTGCTTTTCATACACCTATTTCTATGTGATAGTAAAAAGTTTCATCACTTTTAGAAATCATCCCAAAACTTAATTCACAATAACACTATTGAAGTCCATTTTTATCAGACCATAAACAGATAGCAATTGCATCACTCTTGCCCTTTCCAGCCATCACAAAATTTGCAGCTTTAGTTGGTTGCTGTATATTGCTTTTAATCTTATTAAATTGCTGTTTGGCTGAAGCCATTGGAAGATCAAAGTACAACGTCTCACTCAAAGTCAAACCGCCCCCATCAAAACTCAATTTTATTTACGACTAATCCCCTGTAAGTCGTAATTTTAAACTAAAATTTTTGCTGACGTAAGCCGCTTGCTCTTCTACTTCATCCTTAACTACCTGATTCATTAAAATTACCTGCATCTCATCATGAGTATAAAAATCGAATTGTTGACCAATCGCACAATTTTGTTCAAAACGATCCTGCAATATAGGAGTTAAATCAAGACTTGTATGCGGAGTTGCGTGAATCATTGTTGATAAATTCAGCAAACTTAAAGCAAAAATTGATAATTTTTTCTTTATTTTTAATATTCTCTAAGTTTTAATTAGAATCATAAATTAAAACTTAAATAGAACCATAACTTTATAATATAAAAAAAGGAGCTCCATTTGAAGCTCCTTTTCGACGACTCTTAGAAATTATGCATTTGTTTCAGCTGGTACTTTTGGATAGCTTACACCACATACTTGTTCAGCAATACGCAATACTTGGCAGCTATAACCAACTTCGTTATCGTACCAAACGTAAGCTGTTAAACGGTTACCAGAAGTAATTGTTGCTTGTGCGTCAAATACACCCGCTGTACGCGAACCAATAAAGTCAGACGATACAACTTCTGTAGAGTTAGTATAGCCAATTTGACCTTGAAGGTTAGAGTTGATCGAGATTTGACGAATATATTCGTTCACTTCTTCACGATCTACTTCTTTCTCAAGTGTTAAGTTAAGAATAGCAAGTGAAACGTTTGGTGTTGGAACACGTACTGAATTACCTGTTAATTTACCTTGTAACTGAGGTAATGCTTTCGCAACAGCTTTTGCAGCACCTGTTTCTGTAATAACCATATTCAGTGTTGCAGCACGGCCACGGCGATCTGCTTTGTGATAGTTGTCAATCAAGTTCTGGTCATTAGTAAATGAGTGAACAGTTTCCACATGACCATTGATCACTTTGTATTTGTCTTCTAACACTTTTAAAACTGGTGTGATTGCGTTAGTAGTACAGCTTGCAGCAGAAATGATTTTGTCTGAATCAATGATGTCCGCTTGGTTAACACCAAACACCACATTCTTCATATCACCTTTACCAGGTGCTGTAAGTACAACACGACTTACGCCAGGGCATTTAAGATGCTGAGATAAACCATCGATATCACGCCATTTACCAGTATTATCAATCACTAATGCATTGTCGATACCATAAGCTGTGTAATCAACTTCAGCAGGACTAGATGCATAGATCACTTTGATAAAGTTACCATTTGCAATGATTGCTTCATTTTCTTCATCCACAGAAATCGTTCCTGCAAATGGACCATGAATTGAATCACGACGTAACAATGAAGCACGTTTTTCTAAATCACCATCAGATGATTTACGTACAACGATCGCTTTAAGGCTTAAACCACGTCCAAGACCTGATTGGCTAATGATCAGACGCGCTAAAATACGACCAATACGACCAAAACCATAAAGAACAACATCTTTAGGCTCAACTTGTGCGGGACGACCTTCTAAAGATTGAACAGCTTGAGCAACAAATGCATCAATATCGCCGCCCTTTTCTTTATATTCAACTGCAAGTTTACCTAAATCAACTTCAGCAGAACCGATATTATCTAATTTCGCTAAAGCTTCTAAAATAGGGAAAGTATGTACAACAGAAAGCTCAACATCCATCATACGTGTACGACGGTGTGCTTTAAGGATTTGAATTACTGAACGGTTCACTAAAGAACGACCGTACACAGAAGTCACAATGTTTTTTTCACGGTATAATTGACCGATTAATGCAATCATACGTTCCGCAATTTCTTCACGGTTTTTCCAGCGACCTTGGTGCTCTGCATGTAGGGCGATGATAGTGTCTTTGCTCACAGATACGTCCTCTATTTATGTATATCTAGACATGGATTTTTAAACCCCACAATTGTAATGTAATTCTCATTTAGTTGAAATCAAATCGTGATACATTTTTATAGAATTTTGTCATACTGGGTATTTTATTTTAAATTATGCCTTGATCTTTAAATAATATTTCAGTTCTATGTGGATTTTAGTCGTGATATTGACTTTATTAGAGTAAGAAGAAAAATAAAGATCATGTTAGATCTTTAAATTCCAAATTGCTACACTTAACCTGCTGTTAATAGTAAAGCTATCACACATCTAATGAGTTAGATCTTGTTAAAGTCACGATTCTAAATGACAATCCAACTATTATCGATCTTTGTTTTAACTAACGGATTCTTTCGTCCAATTTTTCAATATTCAATACTAAATTTTTCCGTTTATTGTTTTGTTGATAGATATGCCAAATCCCCTCTAATACCAAAATACTCACAGCACACCAAATTGGAATATAGGTAAACCATTCATCTGCAGAAATAGACTCTCCCAACGCCAACGAGGCTAGCGCCAACAAAACAGGTTCTAAATAACTTAATAACCCAAACAAAACCATCGGCAAATAACGACTGGCTAAAATATAGCTACCTAGACCAATTGCACTCAAAACTCCAAGCCCTGCAACCACAAGAATTAAAACGGGTGAGTTAGCAAATTGACTATATGCTTCTAATCCAGTTTGGGTGAAATAAATTGCAATAGGAATACAAATTAAAATATCCCACCAAAAGCCACCTAAATTATCGGTTTTGATGGTTTTTCGAATCAAGAAATAAAGAGAGTAACCTAATGCAACACTTAGTGTTTCCCATGCAATACTACCCAAACGCCATAATTCATGCCCTACACCAAGCACAGCAAAAGCAACGGCAACCATTTGGAATTTTGATAATTTCTCTTTATAAAATAAACTACCTGCGAGTACAAGGACCAAGGGTAATAGAAAATACCCAAGTGAAACTTGTAATCCCCGCCCATTCATTGGGCCCCACAAGAAAAGCCATAATTGGAAACAGGTCAAAATAGATGTAATGATTAATAAAAGTAATAAAGCAGGTTGTTTGAGGATTCGATAATAAATCGCTTTAACATGAACAAAATCACCACTCCATAGCATGAATAAAGTAAGGAACGGCAAAGTCGCAATAATCCGCCAACCAAAGGTTTGCTGACTATCTAGATCGCCCAACAATTTGGTATAAAAATATAAGACCCCAAACGTTACAGATGCCAATACAGACAATACGACGCCCTTAAACATCTGTGGCCTCACCATGATTTTCAAATAAACTCTTAGGCATTATAAACACCTTCACCCAAAATTAATTTGAATTCTCAATTATTTTCAAAATTAAGGATTTACAACTACTTTAATATTTAAAATATATCAACTTAAATTTTCTATCTTATTCTTGCGTATTCTGTTTGGTTCGAATCAGATCTTTTAAGTTAAAACCTACCGTCTGCGCATAGCGGAGAAATTCAATCACCTTTGCTTCATCTGGATGAGGATCTCTAGACAGTAACCACAAATATTTTCGTTTAGGTTCTCCGACCAAAGCCATTTGATAGTGTGAATCAATTTTTAAAATCCAATAATCACCACGGCCCACAGGCATCCAACGAACCGCTTCTGGAATAAAACTCACTTTAAATTTTGAATTAAAAGGCTCATTACTGATAAATGCTTCACCCAGTGAACGCAATTCTTGTCCATTTTGATCGACGCATCGATTATCTACTGCAACATTACCATATTCATTTACGGTATAACGTGCAGTGACATCTGACTTACAGTCTTTTTGAAAATACATTGGTTTACGGGCAATTTCATACCATAATCCTAAATATTGACCCAATTCCAATTTTGGAATCGCTGCTAAAGTCGAATTTTCAGCATAGGCTTTTGGATATAAAAAGCTCGAAAAAACCACCCCCAACACGATTATTAATTTTTTGAAGTCATATAATTTGGGTAATATTTTAAATGATTGCACTTTATACCCTCAGCATTACTTTTTACTATTTATTATAAAATAATCATAAATTTAAACTTAGACTGTAGCTTTATGTATCCTTGTTTGGCCTAAAGCTACAGCAAGTGCAAAAGTGAAATCACGTCAATAAAGCAATTATTTTAACATTCTATTTTTTAAACGCACAATTTCGTCTCGTAAACGCGCAGCTTGTTCAAATTGTAATTCTTTAGATGCTTTCAGCATTTCTTTTTCGAGTCTCGTAATATGCTTAGTAAACAGTTTTGGATCAGACAAAATGTGACGTTCATCAGCAGTTAAAGCTTGATGCTGATCATTTATGTTTACTTCAATTTGATCATCACTAATAACCTCACCCGTATCAATTTCTTTAATTGCTTGGCGTACAGCACTACGTGGAATAATACCATGCTCTTCATTAAATTGGATTTGTTTAGCCCGACGACGATCGGTTTCATCTATAGCTTTCTGCATCGAATCGGTTATACGGTCAGCATATAAAATCGCTTTACCTTTTAAATGTCGTGCAGCACGACCAATAGTTTGGATTAACGATCGTTCAGAACGAAGAAAACCTTCTTTATCTGCGTCAAGAATGGCAACCAAAGAAACTTCCGGCATATCCAAACCTTCACGCAATAAGTTAATCCCGACCAGAACATCATGTACGCCTGTACGAAGATCATGAATAATTTTGACTCGCTCAACTGTGTCAATATCTGAGTGCAGATAAGCCACCTTCACCCCATATTCTTTTAAATATGAGGTTAAGTCTTCTGCCATACGCTTGGTTAAAGTAGTGACTAAAACACGCTCATCAAGTTCTTTACGGATATTAATTTCTGAAAGAACATCATCCACTTGCGTTAAAACAGGACGTATTTCGATTTCTGGATCGACCAATCCTGTTGGTCGCACCACTTGTTCGGCAACTTGTTCAGATTTTTCAAGTTCATATTTAGCCGGTGTTGCACTAACATAAATGGTGGTTGGGACGATACGTTCCCATTCTTCAAACTTCATTGGACGATTATCCAATGCACTTGGTAAACGGAAACCATAATTGACCAAGTTTTCTTTACGTGAACGATCGCCTTTATACATTGCACCAATTTGGGGTACAGTCACATGCGACTCATCAATAATTAATAAAGCATCATCTGGGATATAATCAAATAATGTAGGTGGCGCCTCACCCGCTGGACGACCAGATAAATGACGTGAATAGTTTTCAATACCGTTGGTATAGCCTAACTGTTGCATCATTTCTAAATCATAACGTGTGCGCTGTTCGATCCGCTGTGCTTCGAGTAATTTTTCATGGTCTTTAAAAAAAACTAATCGATCAGCCAGTTCATCCCGAATCGTTCCAATTGCACGTTGTAGATTATCTTTTGGAGTGACATAGTGACTTTTCGGATAGATTGTCACACGTGGTGCTTTACGTACCATTTTCCCTGTAATTGGATCAAACCATCGAATTGAATCGACTTCATCATCAAACAACTCAACACGAACTGCGTGTTGGTCTGATTCAGCAGGGAAAATATCGATAATTTCGCCACGAATACGATAAGTACCACGTAAAAATTCCAACTCATTTCGCGTATATTGCATTTCAACAAGTCTGCGAATAATATCATCACGACTAATTCTGTCCCCTTGTACAATATGCAATAACATACTCATATAAGCATTCGGATCACCCAAACCATAGATTGCGGATACTGATGCGACAATAATAGCATCACGGCGTTCTAATAAAGCACGCGTAGCAGAGAGACGCATCTGGTCAATGTGATCATTGATCGCTGAATCTTTTTCAATAAAGGTATCCGAAGATGGAACATAAGCTTCGGGTTGATAGTAGTCATAATAACTAACGAAGTATTCAACTGCATTGTTTGGGAAAAAGGATTTAAATTCACCATATAATTGTGCAGCAAGAGTTTTGTTATGTGCCATGACAATAGTTGGACGTTGCGTTTGCGCAATCACATTTGCCATGGTGTAGGTTTTCCCTGAACCCGTTACACCGAGTAGAAGTTGATCGTGAAAACCTTTATTTATGCCTTCGACTAATTTTGCTATTGCCTGTGGTTGATCTCCAGCAGGTTGATAATTTGTAACAAGTTCAAAAGGTTGATGTTCACTCACAATAATTCACTCTTTAACCAATCGGGAAGAAGCCATAATAGTTTAACAGAAACCAATTAAACCCATACATTGACACCTATTCTAGATGGGGCTTTTTACACAATATTCAACAAATACCTTGACCCTTTTTTATTTCAATAGCAACATGGAAACAAGCGAATTAAAAGATTGAAAAACATGACATATCACTATCATGATGAAAGCATAATCAAAACTTTGCCAGAAGATACTGTGTTTGTTTTTGGTAGTAATATGGCGGGTACTCATCAAGGCGGTGCTGCAAAAACAGCACATTTACATTTTGGCGCAACTAAAGGTGTTGGACGTGGCTGGGCGGGACAAAGTTTTGCTATACCCACCATGAATGAACATTTACAGCAAATGCCACTTTCGCAAATTCAACACTATATTGATGATTTTAAAATTTATACAAAAAATCACCCGAAGATAAAATATTTTATTACTTCTGTGGGTTGTGGTGTTGCTGGCTATAAAGTTGAAGAAATTGCCCCCATGTTTAAAGGTATTTCACGCAATGTGATCTTCCCTGCTTCATTCCGCCCATTTGTAGAAAAAACTTTGCCTAAGCTCACACAAAAATTGCTGCATAGCTTTATATCAGATGAGGTCATTTTTAGTTCAGATATAGAACAAAAAATTCAAAGCTTAGATTTAACTGAAGCTGAAAAAAGTCTCGCTACAATTATTCTCAATACACCCATGTATCCAAATGATAGTAATGGTCGAGATCGTATTTTTGAAATACAAGATATTCTTCACAATCTAAATGGAAAAGTATTTGAATTTCAGTCTGATTCAGAGGGTTCAATGATTTTTGGGGGAGCTATTTTAGCGCTTCTAGAACTCTATAATTTAAATGAAACAGACTTTATTTCAGTATGGACTGGCCAGCGTACCATTGCTGCACCAAAAGCAGAACATCGGGCTAAAAAGTAATATACTTCAGTGTGTGGTTATTTTTGATTGAACCAATCTATGTTTAATTTTTACTTAAGTCATATCGCTCGGAACAAGGTCTGATGACAGCCCGATTCTGTTTGAGACTATAAGTCATTTTTAGACGATACAAGGCAAGTCATTTATAAAATGTCAACACCCCTAAACTAATAAGAGTGATATTGGAAAGCGTATGGAGCAAATGGATTTAACAATATTTGATTTGTCTCCAATTGCCATGTGGTTACAAGATTTTAGTGGTATAAAAAAAATATTTGATCAGTGGACGGCGCAAGGTATTCCCGATATTAAACAACATCTATTGGAGGATACTAGCCGTTTAAAACCCTGTTTGGCAGCGATCCGTACCATTCATATCAATCAAAGCACTCTGATTTTATATGAAGCTGATGATTTAGCGGAGATTTTAGAAAAATTTCCGGAAATGCATACAGAAAATACTGAACTATTACATATCCAATTTTTTTCAGCACTTTGGAATAAAGAAAAAGATTGCTCGATTCAAGTGGTCAACCTTAGCTGCAAAGGTAAAAAAATTGATATCCAACTTAGAGCCAATATTTTAACGGATGCGAAAGAAAGTTGGGATCGAGTTTTATTAACCACGGAAGATATCTCTCAGTGTCAAAATGCACGTCGGATTGCAGAATCCCTATTTTTGCATTCACCCACTGCCCTCTGGGTCAAAGACTATAGCCAAATAAAATCATTATTTAATCAATTGCTAGCGAATAATGTCACTGACTTAGATCAATATATTCAGCAAAACCCTGATTTTCTATTTCTTTGTTTTGAAAATATTCGATCAGTTGGTGTAAATCAAGCTTTACTGGATTTATTTAATGCCAACAATGAACAACATTTTTATCAGCATTTAAATCATATTTTCAGAGAGAATTATCAACAAAATTTTTATAAACAATTATTACATTTATGGGATGGCCATCATCAGCTTAAGCGAGAATGTGAGTATCGGTCAATCAACGGAGATTTGCTACATGTCCTCGAACAGTTTGTTATTTTTCCAGATTCAAAACATAACTGGGATACCGTGCAAATTGCCTTTACCGATTTAACAGAGCGTAAGAAATTAGAAGATCATCTGCTATATGCAAGCAAGCATGATCAATTAACTCAATTATATAATCGAACTTTTTTTGTAGGTGAAATTCAACGCTTACAAACTACCCCATTCAGTTCACTTTCATGTATATACTTAGATATCAATGGTTTAAAAAGGATTAATGATTTACAGGGCCATCATATTGGTGATTTGCTGATTCAACGTTTTGCAAATCTTTTAAAAAAATCCACCATAACCACCCCATATTCTGTTTCCCGTATTGGTGGTGATGAGTTTGTGATTCTTATGCCTGAATCAAATTATCAGCATATAGAGCTACTGCTTAAAATAATTAAGCAAGAAATAGAACTTGATCAAATTAACAATCCGCAACATCCACTTCATGTGGCGATTGGTTATGCAACAACTCACCATTATAAAAATATCGATGAGTTATTAAAAAAAGCAGATAAAATTATGTATCAAGATAAGCAAGCATATTATTTATTGAAGACCGATTAATAGTTTGACGGATTAAAAATATAATTTGAATTAAGTAACAGTTGTGCAAATCCAATTAAACGATAACCAGTTATCATAAAATACGATTAGTAATAAATATCATGAATTTTATTATTTTATATCCTCCTTTTTTAGGATATATTTCAAATATTCTAAAGCACCTCACATCGAACGAGAATCTTATAATGGAATTTTCTGATTCTTCTATTTTTGATATATCCCCTACCCCAATGTGGTTAGAAGACTATAGCGAAGTAAAAGAACAATTTAACCAATGGAAAAGTCAAGGAATCACAGATCTACAAAGCTTTTTAGAAGAAAATCCAGACCAGATCACAGCTTGTGCGCATAAAATTAAGATTCTTCAGGTCAATAAAAAAACCTTAAATTTATTTGAAGCAAGAACTCAACAACACCTCTATCAGAGCTTAGATATTATTTTTCAGAAAGAAATGCTGCATTCACATATTAAAGAATTGGTTGCACTTTGGAATGGAGAAGCTGAATTTTCAAATACTACTGTCAATTACACGATTTCAGGTAAAAAGTTAGATATCAAATTACGCGGTATCATTTTGCCGGGTTCAGAAGTCAGTTTAGACCGAGTTTTAGTCACCACTGAAGATATTACTGACTATCAAAATGCGCGCCGTTTAGAAGAAAAAAATCGCCAACTGGCAGAATCTCGCTTTATTTATTCGCCAACTTCATTGTGGGTGGAAGATTTTAGTCGTGTAAGACTACGTATAGATCAACTCCGTGAAATTGGTATCGAAGATTTTCGTACCTTCTTAGATGTTCATACTGACTTTGTAAACCAGTGTATAGAAGACATCATCTTATTAGACGTCAACCAAGCAACACTGGATTTATTTAAAGCCAAAGATAAAGAGACCTTATTTAAAAACTTAAATAAAGTATTTGCAAAAGAGATGTACCAGACTTTCCGTGAGCAACTGATTGAGCTATGGAATGGTAAAATTCATCATCAACGTGAAGCTGTAAATTATGCATTAGATGGTTCAGTACGAAATGTATTACTCCAATTCACTGTTTTCCCAGGTTATGAACATGATTGGAGTCTTGTTCAAGTCGCATTGACTGATATTACTGCACGAAAAAAAGCAGAAACGTATTTGGAATATCTAGGAAAACATGATGTTCTCACAAAATTATTTAATCGTTCATTTTATACAGAAGAAATCAATCGTTTAGAGCGTGGCGTACTACGCCCGACTTCAGCCATTTTTATTGATATGAATGGTTTAAAAGCCATCAACGATCAGTTAGGTCATGATGTTGGGGATGAATTACTTCGACGTATGGGCAATATTCTGACTCGTACCATTACCAATACAAGTTATACTGCTTCTCGTATTGGTGGAGATGAGTTTGTAATTCTCATGCCTGCGGCAAATGAGCAAACCGTCGAATCAATGATCATGACTATTGAAGAATTACTCAATATAGATAACCAGTACTACTCGTCACAACCTATCAGCGTTGCAATTGGTTACGCAACAACAGGTGCAAATGAAAGTATAGATAATATGCTAAAACGAGCAGATTTACTGATGTATCAAAAGAAAAAAAAATATTATGAATATGTCACGGAAATGCTAAATGACGGTGCTTAACCATCAACAAAGATAAACAATAAGCTTGAAAAAATATTCTTTTGAACACTTAATATAAAAATAGGTGCATCAAGCACCTATTTTTATATTTTACACACTTAACGTTTTCCCATCGAACGACGTGTACCACGAGGTGGCATCCAAGTACGGTCTGCGTATTGCTCAGGTTTAGGGCGAACGTTGTTATGGGCAACATCATCATCATTTTCTAAAGATGATGGCATTGGAAATGGTAAATTCACCAATGGCTTCTTTTTGGGAGTATTTTGGGTGCTCATGTGATTCACTCAATTTTAACTGACTATATTGTACGTAAATTTCGGCTTTGATGCGAGTGCTCTTAAACTTTCACTTTTATTTGTATTCTCTTGATACATTAATTTTTGCTTTTCGTGAATATTTATTGAATTTGAATAGATATTAGACGACCAAACATGAAAAATTAGGCTATGATAATGTGCTTTTTATTTTTTTAATCCCTATAAGAAGGAATAATGCCGTGGACGTACGTCTCTCTGATCGTGTAAATGCCATCAAACCGTCTCCAACGCTTGCTGTTACCAACAAAGCTGCTGAATTAAAAGCTGCGGGTAAAAATGTAATCGGATTGGGCGCTGGCGAACCAGATTTTGACACCCCACAACACATCAAAGATGCTGCGATTACAGCGATTAACAACGGTTTTACCAAATATACCGCTGTTGATGGTACACCAGGCCTTAAAAAAGCAATTATTGCGAAGCTAAAACGTGATAACAATCTTGACTATGCTGCAAATCAGATTTTAGTCTCTTGCGGTGGTAAACAGTCTTTCTTTAACTTAGCACTTGCTTTGTTAAACAAAGGTGATGAAGTCATTATTCCAGCGCCATATTGGGTAAGCTATCCAGATATGGTGATCATTGCTGAAGGTGTTCCTGTCATCGTGAAATGTGGTGAAGAACAACGTTTCAAGATTACACCTGCTCAACTAGAAGCTGCGATTACAGACAAAACACGTTTGGTGGTTTTAAATAGTCCTTCTAACCCAACAGGCATGATCTACAGCAAAGCTGAACTTGAAGCTTTAGCAGAAGTGCTCCGTAAATATCCTCAAGTTTATGTTGCTTCTGATGATATGTATGAGCCGATCCGTTGGGATGATGAGTTCTACAACATTGCGACTGTAGCTCCTGACCTTTATGAGCGCGTTATCGTACTTAACGGTGTATCTAAAGCATATGCAATGACTGGATGGCGTATCGGTTATGCAGCAGGACCTGCAAAATTGATTGGTGCAATGAAAAAAATCCAATCACAATCAACTTCAAACCCAACTTCGATTTCACAAGTTGCTGCTGAAGCTGCGTTAAATGGTCCTCAAGATGTACTTCAACCGATGATTGAAGCATTCAAACGCCGTCATGATTTAGTTGTGAATGGTTTGAATGAAATTCAAGGGATTAGCTGCTTACCTGCTGATGGCGCATTCTATGCTTATGCCAATATTCGTCCTTTAATTCGTGCAAAAGGTTTAAAATCTTGCACAGAATTCTCAGAATGGTTGTTGGAAGAAACTGGTGTTGCTGTAGTTCCTGGTGATGCTTTTGGTTTAGGCGGCTATATGCGTATTTCTTATGCGACTGCTGATGAAGTACTAGTTGATGCACTTGCTCGTATTAAAAAAGCTGCAGATTCTATTGACGGTGTTGATGCAGCAATTGCTTCAATCGCAGCTGAAAAAGCAGCGCAATAACACGAGATTGGTTTAAATGAAAAATGGGTGTATTGATTACACCCATTTTTTTATCTTTATTTATATTACTTATCAACATGTCACTATTTTTATCAACAAGCTTCTATATTTTTTGTAAATTAATCTTTGAGGAGCAAGCCCGTGGTATTGTCTCCATCATTTCCAGTACCGTAATGATCTATACGTCCAGTATCAACTTGCACAGTAGATGTGTTTGCCGCATAGTACTTTTCATGATCGACTAATAATAACCCTGTGGTATTGTCTCCATCATTGCCTGTGCCATAATGTTCAATTCTCGGCTCCTTATTTTGATCAAGCTTTAAATAAGGCACAAGTTTTATTGGCTCTTTCAATAAAAGACCTGACGTATTATCTCCATCGCTACCTGTACCAAAGTGATCAATGCGTATTTCTTGCGTATTTTGATGTGATGCAAAACTTAAACTTGAAACACTACAAAGACCAATAACAGCTAATCTGATTAAAGTTTTCATGTCATTCTTCCCATTGATGTATCACTTCATTCTAGAGGTCGAAACTATACAATTCACGGTCTTGGGAATTACATTTATGACATTAACCAATTTTTGTTCATCTTCAATAAAACCTGAAATCTAACCTAAATCTTTAAGTTTTATTGCTGTTCTGGATCAGTTTGGCTAAGTACGATTCAGTGTTAAAAAGCATTTAAAGCATAAAAAGCTACAGTTGATTATCTGTATTTATTGATGACTCTGCATCAATGATGCTCTAAATACTTTTGGTGCGCACCCATATGTTTGTGTAAAGGCACGAGTGAATGCTGCTTGTGAGCTATATCCTACTAATTCAGCAATTTGAAAAATATTTTTGTCTGTCTCTTTTAAAAACTGACTTGCCAGTCTCATCCGCCAATTTTTTAAATATTGAATTGGAGAAACACCGACCTGTTCAACAAATTTTTTAGCAAAACTTGAACGTGATTGATGGGTGGATTGAGCCAAATTTTCTACATCCCATGGATAAGCAGGACGATCATGCAGCAAAAATAATGCTTTACTAATCGTGGGGTCACGTAAAGCAACAATCCAGCTTTTATGTTCAATGGTTGCCTTTGCCAACCAAAACCGTATTGACCACACCAATAAAAGATCGATAATCCTTGAAAGCATCACTTGACTACCAAGGCTAGGATGTTCAAGTTCAAGCTTTATCGCAGCAACAGTCATTGGCACCCATTCTGCAATTTTATCCGTATCATTGTGCGATGGGACATGGATATAGCGAGGCAACCCTTCGATTATGGCTTCGCCATAAATCCCACTAAGTTTAAAAATACAGCTAATCACAGCGGCTGCTTGGTTTTCGGCATCCAACAATTCAATCGTGTGTTCTCCTACTGAAGGTAGAACAATAATATCCCCTGCTTTTAAAACGAGATCTAGGTTAGTGCATGCAACTTTAAGTCTGCATGTCGCCTGCTGAACGATATGGATATATGCATAATCCTGTTTAAAGCTTAACTGTTGTTGATCTGTAAATCGCGCGAAGTCATAGATCTCACCTGATATTTTTGCAAATTGATAAATATCAAAGAATATATCCGTTAAAGCACTTTTTTCTGCATATTCATCTCTCATTTTTTTGTCACAATTCCTAAAAAGTGTTTCTGCAAAAACATTGGTGTTTCTGTTATTGTTAAATTGAATTTAAACATGAATAATCGTTTATAGAAGCTTTTTTGAGTATAAAAATTACATTCTGTATATATCCAATCTTTACACAAAAATTCTTCAACCATTTAGCTCAACAAATACAATAGCATTTAGCTAGGAGAGATACATGAGTAATAAACCGACAATTATATTCGTACACGGATTTTGGGGAGGCGCTGCTCATTGGAGTAAAGTCGTAACTGAGCTGTCTCACCGAGGTTATGGATCATTACGTGCAGTAGAACTCCCGCTTAGCTCACTGGCTGAAGATGTTGAACGAACAAGAAAAATGATTGCGCAAGTTAAAGGAGATGTCCTTCTGGTTGGTCACTCATATGGTGGCGCTGTAATTACTGAAGCTGGCAATCAAGCGAATGTCGTAGGCCTGGTTTATATTGCTGCTTTTGCACCTGACTCAAACGAAAGCCCTGGTGGCATTACTCAACAACATTTACCTGAGGCTGCACCAAACTTAGAACCAGACAGTGATGGTTATCTCTGGCTTAAAGCAGATAAATTCCATGAAAGTTTCTGTCAGGATTTAAGTAAAGATGAAGGGTTTGCAATGGGTGTCACCCAAAAAGCGCCAGTAGCAAGCACTTTTGGCGATACGATTTCCACGCCAGCCTGGAAAACGAAACCATCTTGGTATCAAATCTCGACTCAAGACCGAATGATCCACCCTGAAAATCAAAAAGTCATGTCTGCACGCCTAAATGCAAAAAAAGTGATTTCGTTAGATGCAAGCCATGCTTCTTTGGCATCACATCCAAAAGAAATTTCAGACTTGATTGAAGAAGCTCTCAGCTTTCTTGCTCAATAAATGATGAATGAACAGAGGGAATCAAGTGATTTCCTCTATATCTTAGACCCATTTAAAACTTAGATTTATTGAAATTCAATTTGACTATAGTCAAACCACCTAATCATACATACAAGTGATTTGCATCAAGTCATTGATCATAAATGAAGCTTATGTTTTTGTATGAACTTATGGAAGCTATTGGTTATCAATTCGTTTTTCGTATTTTTGAATAATAGATGGTTGTCCTACCGTGGGGCGACATGGATGTCGCCGTTGGGCGGGGGTATATGAGCAAAAATAAAGCACTGCTTTGTTTGCAGCGCAAGAGCCCTGTTAAACGAAAGATTTTTGTCATCTTTTCATCTCTGAAAAGTGAGGCATCGCCTAGGCAAAGCTATTTAAACTTTGAACATAAAGTGTGGCATTGCAAGCATTTTTATAATCAAACAATTTTATTTTTCCATGAAATTGATTTAATTATAAATATTAATTTCTTGTGTATGAATTTTTTGACAAGTTAACTATATAAATGTCTAAATTAGAATTCAGTAAGAAGACCTCTTTGATATGCTTTCAATTCCTCAAATAGAAATAAAACCTCTACAATATTTTAAAACCGATGCTCCAGCTTTAAACTAACATTATGTTTATCATAAGAATATAGCCACTCTACATTGCTGTTATTTTGATTATATTGATAAGTGAGATTAGGTGTTAAACCATAAAAAACCCAGCGTGGTGCACTTAGAATTAAAGTATAATTTTGTTCAAAATCATGTCGTCTAGCCTCCAACACTGGAGTAAATTTATCAAATTGACGCCAACGAAAAGAACTAAATAAATTTGCGTTAAAACCTGACTCAAAGTTCTTGGAAAGCCCTAAACGTACACCTTGTTGTTGATAAGCCGTAAAATATTGTTCTTGGGTATTATGGTCAACAAAATCCAGTCCGCCAAATAGCGTCCAGTTTTTTGGTAAAATTTTCCAAAAGGTTGAATAGACTGAATATTCCATGCCATCTTGGCCTTTATACTGGGAATAATTTATATCTTTCATTTCGGCTTCTAACTTGACAGCTTTGTCGTTAGAGATAAAACGCATCCACTCACCCCTTAGCCCATAGGCACTATACAGCGAGTCGTGGGCATAGTATTTATGTTCAAATACGGGGGCAATCAAGACTTGATTACGTTCGTTGTAATAACTATAACCCGCATTTAAGTTAAAAGTTAATTCATTATAATCAGTCTGCTCTGGATAAACTTGACCATAGAATAATCCACGCAATGCAATGCCATGTTGTCCAGAAAGCGACCATCGTTTAGTTAAGGTGGCTTCATAATCCAAACCTTGCGCACTGATCGCGTCAGGTGTGCCACGCTTTACTTGTTCAATAGGAACGACCTTCTTAGTCTCAGGGTCAATGCCATAATATGTAATGATGTCGTATTTATCGGAAGCATTATTAACATTACTGGCATAACGTGAACCAAAAGCCAATGAACCATGCCATTCATCTCGTTGTTTAAGCCCTTTGATATACATCTCTACGGTTTGACGAACACCTTGGGCAGCGGGATCTGTAGACAGATCCAATTGAGATTGAATCTGCTGAAATAACTGTTGACCTTGCTGATTTTTTTGTTGTTCCGTGTAAACACGAGCCAGTTCAAGTTGAGTCATTAAATTATTCGATTGAATCTCTAAACTGTGTTTTAGTTTGCTCTCAGCTAAACTTAAATTCCCCTGCGTGCGTGCCATGACACCCTCAGCAAATTCCGTCAATGCCTGATCATAATTTGGAAAATTTTTATATTTTTCAAGATAACGTAAAGCGACTTGCCATTGTTTTTGCATCACTGCCAAGTAAAGCGCATAAGCAACTTCCGCGGGTTCATCCTTCACCATATATTCCTGACCTTGTATGATCAGATTCGGCAATGCTTGGTCTTTTTGAGGATCATCTGATTTGAGTAGTTTCTTATCATTTTGATATTGCTGTTGGCTAATTTCCTGATTTAACCTGATACTGGTATCATCCGCTGCATAAACGCATTGTCCACACTGCAATACGGCACCAAGCAATACTATTTTTTTCATCTATAAACTCACCAAATAGAATAAAAAAGAAAGACTTACCGAAGTAAGCCTTTCTCATTCAAATCATTATTTCTTACCACCAAAAGCTACATCATATGTTCTATTACCAGCAAATGTTGCAATACCTGCTAAGCTGGTTTGACTATTATAGAACTGACCTGAAACATCACCACCAGAAGGACCACCTGTCCAAGATGCATTTGAACCACTAATCGTTGCATCATTATTAATGGTTGCAGTACCTAAATTAAAGGTACGTGAACTATCGCTCAATGAACCCGTTAACTGTTTAGTTGCAAAGTTAGCAGTAAACGTACCTGACAATAAATTAGAGCCATTATAATTATTGACACCTTGAACGCTATAATTTGCAGTACCTGTAGATGGTACGCTGGTATCCGCATCTTTACCGTTGTAATAAACAGTATGTGTCGCTGGATCAGCTGTACCTAGACGCTTACCGCTGGCATCTTTGGCTTCTGCATTCCACTCACCAAACCAAACGTCTTGTGTAGGCACTTGTTTATAGTTGGCATAACCAATTCCAGCATGAGACGCTGGAAGCCCTGGTAAGTACGGACTTAGACGTACCACACCATTGCCATCTGCATAGCCGTTAAACCCTGAAAATGCAACTATTGCACCGTTATAAAGGGTTTTAACACCAAAACCAACACCTGAGTTTGGATGATTTGGCCCAAGTGAACCAGTCGAACCAACCAAAACTTTAGTGCCATCACTCGTCTCACCGACTACGGCCGCTTGTGCAACACCGACTAAACCAACAGATAGTAAAACAGCCAATGAGATAGATTGAAGTTTCATTTTAAGTTCCTCGATATGAGTTTAAGTTTTATCATTAAGAATAAAAATAAAAAACTTAATGATTATCATTTAAAATAAAACATGTGCTGCACTGATTTTAATTTTTCAATTCAAGTGTAAAATCAAGGAGTACAAGTCTTATTCTTACCACACATTTATTGCCCACTAAGTGACAATAAATTCAGTTCATTACCTATAAATTCCTTTAAAACTTATGGCTAATGCTTAGCTTAAATGTTCGACCTGGTGCTGCAATTGCCGAACGAGTTAATGGATCAATATAGAATTCATCAGTGAGATTAGTCCCCACCAATTCAAATAAGGTGTCTTGTTTCAACCGATAATTAATATAAGCATCTAAAATGGTCATTGAATTCCATGCCAAAGGCGTATTCGCGTAATAACTCATCTCTAAATCGTTATAGTTTTTCGTTTCAGGATTTTCATACTTATGGTGATAACTTGCACGCGTTCCGACTTCGAGTTTTTGATCAAAGAATCGCCCACCGAGTGTCAAATTTACTGAATATTTTGGGGTTGCCATACTGACCAAATATCCCCCTACAAATCCATCATCTACACAACGATTTAATAAAAACTGGTGATTCGCTCCTAAAAGCATTGCTGAATTTTCATCACACACTTTATTCTTAAAACGATAATTGGCACTTAAGTCAGTAAAGAAACGCCCATTGTCAAAACGAATTTGCAGTTCCAAGCCTTCTGTAGTAAGACTATCGATATTACTAAATGCTAAAGTTGGACTACGCTCAATCGCATTCTTGGTTTTGTTATAGTAATAAGCCAATTTAATATCTGCATAGCTGCTGTTTTTAAATAACTCTGATAAATTATGAACGTAGGCAAGTTCATAATTCGATGCATGCTCTGGTTCTAACTTATAACCACTTAAGGTTCCAGAAAACCCGAGCGTACTTTCAAACATACTTGGCATTCTATACGCTTCGCTATAGCGCAAATACATTCTACTATTGGGGCTAAAGTTTACCGTTGCTGAAGCTGTCGGTGTCCAACCATGATCTTTGCTTTTTTGCACACCTGTTTTGGTTAAATCAATATCTTCATAACCACTTGGAGTGCCATCCGTATAATATCCATAATCCCTACCCTCCACCAAAGTACCATTTAAAAATGGATTATTGGCAATGGTTAATTTTCCACGACTATCCTTTTTATATTCGATCGTATTCTGTTTAGCGTATAGACTTCTTTTTAATTCCTGTTGCTTATATTCTTCCGTCCACCCCTGAGCCAAAGCTTCTGCATCAAACATTTCTCTTAATTGTTGTTCTCGTGCAGGGGTCATATTTGCTCTTTTTGTATAATAAGTCATGTTTAATGCTGTGGCTTTTTTAATCAGGCTGAATTGAGGATCACCCGCATTGACTCGTTCATTGAGAAAATCATCAAATGCCCAATAATTTTGATATCTTGCACCTGCACTTAAATTCAGCCATGAGATAGGTTGGTAGTCAAAGTTAAAATTAAACTCTTTCTCTTCTCGTTTGCCTGCTCGCGGTAGCATCCTATAGCCCAAATTTGTTCCGTTAATATTCGGATCTTTATAAATATCATCTGAACTGAGTTTTTCTTTTTGAAAACTTCCCCCTACTGTTAAGCCCAGATTAGACAGCAATTTAAACTTATTACTCAAGGTCACTCCTTGGCGGGTGTTGTCTGAGTTTGCAGTAGCACTGTTCACAAAAACACCTAAGTTTGTATTGGTATCATTGGGAAATCCACCTGAACTATAGGTATGACTCTTGGTATCTGTTCGCCAAATATTGCCGTAGAAATCGACTAAATTATTATTTTGAGGTTGATATTTGTATTCCATATTATAGGCTTTGGAGTCGATATCACTTAAAGGCCATTGTGGTACCCCTGCTTTATTTTTGACGACTTCACCCCAAGCAATTCGTGAAGGTAAAATTTCTCCATTGATGATTGAACTGTCCCGATAACCGAACTCTAAACGCTGTTCATCTGTAGGTTTCCACGCCGCTTTTAACAAATAAGATTCTGTTTCAAGGGATGTATTGGGAACTTCTGTACCTCCTGGGTAAACTTTGGCAAGGTATGGAATGTAATTAAATCGTCCTGTGGCAGGTTTATCATAAAAATCACTGCCATTTTTCCCTGCAAAATGATTGCCTTTATTACGATAAGCATAAGCAGCCAAAACTTCAAAATTATCACTACGTCCTGCCAAAGCAATACGTGTTGCAACATCATCGCCTGAATAAATATTATTTTCTTTATTTTGTCGTGCTAATTTAAATAAGGATGGATCATAATAAGGCTCGAAAACTGGATTGCCTTGCCAGTCCGTTCCTGTAGCTGGATAATTTGGATTATCGTAAATGCTTTGACCGGTGAGTAATTGCGGTTCTCGAGGTTTCACCGCATTGCTGCTGGTCTCTATTTTTATTTCCCCACCAAAATTTTTGCCCTCTTTTAAAACATCATCTACAGCTAGAGTATGAATAACGACAGCGCCACCGACACCTGTATTTACATTGCGTGTGATGGAAGGCCCTTTAATCACTTGTAGCCCACCAATTAAATTAGGGTCAATATAGCTACGATTGTTTGCACCGTTATAGCCACGCCATACAGTGAGTGCCTGTTCTGTGCCATCAATAAGGACAGGAACGCGGCCCGGTCCTTGAACACCACGGATACTTGGATCTAAAGCACCACTATTTCGGGCATCACCACTGTATACTCCGACCATTCCCTTAAATAAGTCTGCTGGCTGAGCACCTTTATATCGTTCTATTTGCTCTTTGCTGGCATAGACGCTAGAAATATCTTGATCATAAACATCATTCTGCCCTTTTGTATCGCGACTGACTGTGCCAAAAACAGTCATTGGGCTAAGTTGTACGACATTTTCTTGATCTGATGTCATAGACTGAGATTGTACTGGTATGGGTCTAATTTCAGCTTTATCCACATGCCTCAATATATAGCCATTTCCAACTTTCACCACAGTAAACTCGGTTGCTGCTAAAATATGTTGAAAGCCGTTTTCTAAATTATACTGCCCGCTTAAACCTAGACTACGTTTACCTTTGAGCTGATTTGCATCAATTGCAATCGAGGTACCCGCTTGCTCAGCAAAGGTATTTAAAACACTGGCAAGTGAACCCGCTGGAATATGATATGACTGCGTTTCTGTACTGAGCGCATAAGTGCTTTGTGTCGCGAATGTTGTTGCCACACCAACACAAACGAGATGAATCGCCAATGCCAATGATGTCACTTTGAAAGAATATTTTGGATGCTTTTGACCGCAAACAGCTTCACTCATTTTACGCCCCAGTAAATGTAAATAAGAATCATTCAATATATTAAATTAAATGTATTCCTAATATTTGCTTCTACTTACTATGACGTACAAGAAATGAAAAAGTGGAACCGTTTATTCAAAATAAATTTAAATTATCTATCTTTTATTTTCACAAAATTATTATTTGTCATATTTATCAATCATTTTTAAAAACGATATGAATTTTATCCTAAAATTTTAGGTCTAATTTAAAGCTAAACAACATGATTCAAACCAAGTGCTTAAATCATGCTGTTTATTGCAAAGTCACAACTGTGAAATATGGGGTGATTTGATAGACATTTAACTGAGGGAACACACTGCTTAATAGTTGCAAGGCACTTTCGGTATGATCTAAAGGCAATACAGCATTGACCTTAATTTGCTCTAACTTGGTAGCGTTAAATATAATTTTTTCTTTACTATTTCGATTCAACTCATTTAGCACTTTTGACAAAGACATATTTTCAACAATCAAATGCCGTTGATTCCATTTCTGCTGTTCATTGTATAAATTAAAAGTATGTATAGGTTGTATACCATTTCGATCAAGTATGACTTCTTGCCCTGCTGTCACAATCACAGAAGATGCTTTGGTTTGATCTTCGTCTTGCTTCGAGGACTGCACTTTCACTTTGGAATGTAGCATTTTAAGCCCAGTCGCATCTGGCTGATATTGAACACTAAATGCAGTTCCCAATGCTTCAATTTGACCATGTTGGGTTTTGACAATAAAAGGACGGGTTTTGTCTTTGGCCACATCTACAAATATTTCCCCTTGAACCAACTCCACAACACGCTGATTTGCTGAGAAGTCTAGATTAACCGCACTCTGACCACTGAGTTTAAGTTGCGAACCATCTGCTAAAGTTTGGGTTGCCCATTCTCCCGCATGATTTTTAATATCAGCGGTTATATATGACACTGGATGATAAATAAAATAACTATAAATACCCCCTACACAACACAATATCACCGTTAAAATTCCACCATAGCGCATATTTTTTTGCTTACGGGCACTATGTAAACCTGTTTTTAAGACAGATTGGGTCATTTTCTGTTGTTGTGGATTCTGTACCAATTTTTGAATCGAAGTAATATATTGCTCGATATCTTGAGCAATTTTTTGGCGTTGTGGACTCTTGCTTTTCCAAGCATCAAAATCTGATTGCGCTGTTCTTTTGAGTAAATCATCATCGCTACTCAGCAGCACAATCCATTCCGCTGCTTCTTCGATTAATTTTTGCTTACTCTTCTCTTCTTCAATCATTTACTCAAACAAATCCTTCTCTTGTTTCAGTGCGTAGCATTGCACAAGGCAAGTTGCTAGATATTTTTGAATCATCTTGGTTGAAACACCAATGATTTCTGCAATTTCTTTATGGGTTAAACCTTCAAAATAATGGAGCACAAAAGCTTGTTGTGCTTTTTCAGAGACGCGTATCAAAGCCTGACAAATCTGGTCAATCGCTTGAACAACTTGAAGCTGATCTTCTGGTGAAGGAATTGTATCCAGCATATACTCCATCTGACTTAATTCATTCAGATAGGCTTGCTCTATGCGCTTACGACGCACCTGATCAATCATTAAATTTCTGGCAATAGTCACCAGATATGCACGAGGTTCTATTACTCCAAAAAGTTCATCACGCGTTTGCAGAATTTTAATAAAGGTATCTTGTACCAAATCTGCGGCTTGCTCACTATTGCCTACTTTTTTTCTAAGCCATTGATGCAACCAAGATTGGTGGTTACGGTACAATTGATCTACAAATGCAGGATTTTTGTTCACAATAGGATCAACTCTTTGATGGTCTTTTAAATGATAATAATTATCATTTAAAAGTCAAGACACCCTGAGAGAAAATCCCCGTATATATGATTATTTTTTAGTTTATGTACATCCTTATGTTCTATTTGATCATTTAATATACTTAAAAAATAAAGCTAAATTATCAATCGTTAATACACATTGAACCTCAATATCTTGGTTATCATTCAGTGTAAATTCCGATTTATTATTTAATTTTATGGATATTTTAATCATAAAATAATCTTCCCCTTTGACATGTTGTTTTAATGACTACAATAAGGACAAGAGGGTTTTTCTATAACCAGATGATATGAACTTGCACCATGTTCTAAAATAAGTCCTCGAATTTGCTGCTCTAAAGCCTCATCATTAATTTGTTGCAACTGACTACACTTTTTACAATATATTCTCATATTGGTTTGACTTCCCTTGAATGAATATAATGCTTGTTCACTGCCCAGCTTAAATTTAACCAACAATCCTGCTTTAACAAGCTGTTTCAGGGTTTGATAGACACCAGCAAAAGATAATTTTTTCACTTTTAAATCTGGACTATACAAAATTTCGGCTGCTGTCAGCTCTCGTTGTGCATTTCTTAAAATATTCAGTACAGTTAATCGTGTTGTGGTTACTTTTAAGTTTGCTTGCAACAGCAAGCGTTTAAGTTCTTCAGTATTTTTATAATATTCAAAGATTTCCATCCTGAGATTATCCTCATTTATGCTTTTAACCACATCCACAATTGCACACAAACCATCATCAAAACAATGGTCCCTACTGCCCATGGATGAGGCACAGTCCAAATTAAAATGCCAGCAGCCACACTCATACTGGCCAAAGAAAATAGTTTTACTTTTACGGGCAAAGTTCGTTTGAGTTGCCATTGCTGTAAAATCGGAGCAATGACTTTATTATTAACAATCCACTGATGCATTCGTTGCGAACCCTTTGCAGCAAACAACGTTGCCAAAAAATAAAAATCAAACGTAGGCAAACCAGGAACCACCAAACCGATCGTCCCTAAGACCAGACATAACCCCGCCAGTGCAATACAGATCCAGCGAACCAACCATGACTTCGCAAGTCTCGGCTCCGACATAGAAATACTGGTATTTAGATTGGTCTCTGACCCCGTTTGCTTCATTGCTTGATTTCCTTTATCCATCATCAATTATTTATTTCAGTGTTTTTAATTGTGCTAAAAGTTCACCAAAACGATGAAAGCCTTGCATAGCCCCCTCAATAATCAATTGCTGTTCCTCTAAACTAAAATTTGCATCATCTAGGGTTTGCTTGAAACGCTTCCACACTAAACCACGCCCCTCTGGATATGCTGCTAAGTTACGTGCAGCAAAATCAGCATTAAAGCCAAATCTAGCCTGAGCCTCTTTGAGTAAAAATGCTGCGCCTAAGGTTGAACCTTCTGAAACATAAATCCAGCCCAAAGATTGTGGAAAACTAATTTCATCGGTTGCAATACCCTGCTGCTGAGGCGTTAAACCTAAATCAGCCAAGTCTTGTAAAGCTGCATCGGAACGCCCACGCACATCTAAATCGGGAATCAATTGTTCAACCTGTGAATCTTGATAAAGATGTTCAACATCTTTCTGAAAATAATATTGCGACAGGGTGAATTGCGCATAATTTTCTTTACTCTCAAACGCGCCTGATTGCTGCATCAAGATTTCCATACGTTCATGCTCTGCCAGTGTTTCTTGTTTCAAGCGTTGCATTAAACTACTGCTGATCACTTTTTCTGTTGATGCGTTCATAAAAACTCCTAAATAAACCTTTTCATTGTTTAATGATCCAATCAGCGATTACGACCAAGCTTAAGCTGAATGGGAAAATCCACCACGATTGCCAATGCTTCACCATTGACAATATGTGGTTTAAATTTTGCTTTTTGTGCAGCTTGTATAGCTCTTTCGTCCAAACTACTCATGCCTGAGCTTTGCTTTACTCTGACATCTATCGGCTGCCCTTGTGGATTGATTTTGATGGTGAGAACCAACAAGCGCTGCTGGTTTTGCAATTCGCGATCATCGTAATTAAGCTTGCCAAAGCTGAGTACATCGACCCGACTCACGGGAAGCGGTTGCTGTGGTTGAGAAGTAGAGGCAGCGTTTTGTTCTTTTTTATTGTCTTTGCCTGCTTCACCGCCTGCACGTTTGGCTATCTCATTTGACTGACCTGTAACAGTCTGTTCACTATTCGTAGATGATTTCGTTTCCGTGAATGTTTGCGTTGACTGACGATTTGATTCAGATTTACTTTCCGTCTGTTGATCGGTTGGTTTTTTTTCTTGTGCTTTTGTTGTCTGTTGTGTTGTTTGATCCATCTTCAACTTTTTTGACTCAGTACTGTGTATCACTTTTACCTGTTGTTGATGTTGTACCGCTGTTGCTACTGTAGATTGAGGCTGTGCTTTTGATTGCGTTGCAGCTTGCTCTGATGCCTTCTGCAGCTTGGTACTGCTCTGTTGTACAACATCGGTTTTGTTCAAGCTGATAAAACGAATTTGAATCGCATTTTCAACTGAATGTGATTCAATACGAACATCTGTTTTTAAATAAGACAAATACCATAACAACAATATATGACTGATCACTACCCCACAAAGCGTAGAGTATTTTTGCTTATCATTTGAAGCGAGAATTACAGCAGACATAGACTTAGATACAGCGCAAATAAATGTAGCGCATTTGCTGAGTGCTGAATAAGACCCTATGCTTTTCTTGTCTGCTCAATCTATTGTATTGCGTTGTACTGTTCATGAGTCCTTCCTGCTTCGTCTATCAGATCAATTGCTGTGAATTAAAAAACACTGCCTTTATCTATATAGACGAATGAGAAGGCAAAAATGCCTAATGAGAAATGTAATTAAATGTAAATAAGAATGGTTTAGAAGAGGCAATTTGACGATAAAACAGTGGGCCACTGAACGTATTTATTTAAATGAAAAAAATAAACTTATATAAATAATGCAGTTAAAACAACTGAACCGTATATCTAAAAAAAACTATAAGAGATAAAAATAATAGGAAGAAAAATTAGGTCATCTAAATAAATGCATATCATAAATGCAATGGATGGCTTAGAAATATTGTAGAGGACAAATACTTCATCCTCTACAAAACACAAAACTACAAGCTTAACGCAGAGCGCTTAAGGCAGTTTTCCTACAGATAAAACTTTACCACGTAATTTCTCAACTGCGCTGAGAATAAACACAAAAAATACTGGGACAAAAAAGATTGCAAGTATCGTCGCACTGACCATACCACCAAAAACCCCTGTACCAATCGCATGCTGAGTTTCAGAACTTGCACCTGTAGCAATCACCAATGGAATCACGCCAGCGGTAAAAGCCAAGGATGTCATCAAGATCGGTCTTAAACGAAGTTTAGCAGCTGCAACAGTGGCTTCGATCAAAGTCATTCCCTCTTCTTTGAGCATTTTGGCAAATTCAACAATCAAAATGGCATTTTTTGCAGATAATCCAATGATGGTAATTAAACCCACTTTAAAGAAAATATCATTGGGAATCCCTCGAATCCATACTGCAACCACTGCACCAATCATACCTAAAGGTACAACCAGCATCACCGACAATGGAATCGACCAGCTTTCATAGAGTGCAGCAAGGACGAGGAAGACCACTAACATTGACAATGCCAATAAGAAATTGGTTTGCGCTTCTGACTGTATTTCCTCCAAGGATTGCCCGGTCCACTCATAACCAATGCCTTGTGGTAATTGCTCAATCAGTCGCTCTATTTCCTTCATCACTTCCCCTGAAGAAATCCCTTCTGCGCCTGCCCCTGCAATACTCAATGATGGTCGTCCATTATAGCGATTGTATTGCTGCGGAGACTGTGTCCACACAGGTGTTACAATCTCAGACAGTTTAACCAGTGCTCCAGTCTTGTTAACCACATTCAAATTTAAAATATCAGTGACTTTCATCCGTGAATCGGCATCAACTTGAACAATCACTTGCTGCATTCGTCCTTGATTTGGAAAATCATTGACATACATTGAGCCCATTGAAGATGAAATGGTATCTGTCACATCAGCAAAATTCACACCTAAAGCTTCTGCCTTATTGCGATCAATTTTTAAATCGACATTACTACCTGGTGGTAAACCCTCTGGATAAACATAAGCCAGTTTTTTACTGGTTGCTGCAAGACTGATCAACTGCGCTTGTGCCTCATTCAAAGCTTGCATTCCAAGGTTACCGCGATCTTGTAAACGTAAAGTAAAGCCCGAAGTTGTTCCCATTTCTTCAATTGCAGGCGGTAAAACAGACATAATCGTACCTTCTGCACTTTCTGCCATGGCCGCATTTACAGCGTTAACCTCATCTGCAGCGGAGGTATTTCTGTCTTTGAAATCTTTTAAATTTGTAAAGGCTATGGCAGTGTTATTGCCAGAACCACTAAAGCCAAACCCGAGTACAGAGACATTTTCTTTAATACTTTCTCTGCTTTTTAAATGTTCCTCAAACGATTTTACAATGGTCAATGTACGCTCTTGACTGGCATCTGCAGGCAATTGAAATGAGGTAATAAATGAGCCTTGGTCTTCTTCAGGTAAAAAAGCGGTTGGGATCGATTTAAATGCAAATAATAAGAAACCTGTCAGGACAAAAAATACAATCATCACAGTAAAAATGTGTTTCAACAATTTGACTAAAATTGCTTCATACTTTTTATTGACGCGGTCAAAAAAGCGATCAAACCACGCAAAGAAGCCCTTTTTCTGATGATTTACTTCAATCGGTTTTAACAAGGTTGCACAAAGTGCAGGGGTTAAAGTCAGTGCTAAAAATGCTGAGAAAGCAATGGATACCGCCATCGTCACTGTAAATTGTCTATAGATAATCCCGACCGAACCACTGGCAAAGGCCATCGGTAAAAATACCGCCACCAGTACCAAGGTTATCCCGATGATTGGACTGGTTATTTCTTGCATTGCTTTAGAGGTGGCATCAACAGGAGATAAGCCTTCCGTTGCCATGATGCGTTCCACATTTTCAATCACCACAATCGCATCATCGACAATAATACCGATAGCTAAAACCATACCAAACATGGTTAAAACATTGACCGAAAAACCACTGATCAGCATCACCGCAAATGTACCTAAAAGTGCAATCGGTGCAACAATTGAAGGAATCAAGGTGTAACGAATGTTATGTAAAAATAAATACATAACAAGGAAAACTAACACCATTGCTTCTAGCAAAGTCATGATTACTTTTTCAATCGAAATCTTAACAAACGGTGCAGTATCATAAGGAATTGAATATTGCATTCCCTTTGGTAAAACCTTGCTCAGCTCCTCAACTTTTGCTTTGACCGCTTCAGAGGTCTTGACTGCATTACCACCTGGGCTCATTTGAATCGCCAAAGCGGTTGCTGGCTTTCCATTTTCTAAAATAGAAAAACTATAGGTTTGCGCCCCAAGCTCCACCCGTGCAACATCTTTCAGTGTGACTTGTGCGCCACTCTGGTTGGCACGCAAAGTAATATTTTGAAATTCTTCAACTGTACTTAACTGCCCTTCAGCCGTTAATGGCAGTGTAATCATCTGTCCTTGGACCGCAGGCAAACTCCCGACACTTCCCGGAGATATCGGCGTATTTTGTGCTTGAATGGCATTTGTGACATCTTTAATCGACAACTGATAAGACACCAGTTTGTTTGGATCTATCCAAATACGCATGGCTTTTTCAGATCCAAAGGATTGGATACGACCGACTCCTTCAACTCGTTTTAATTCTTCAACCACATTTCGAACCAAATAATCACTTAAATCAATTTCTTTAAATTGATCATTTGGTGAGTTGATTCCAACCATCATCAGAAATCCAGAGGATGCCGCTTCAACAATTAGGCCTTGCTGTCTAACAGATTGTGGCAATCTCGGTTCGATAGACTTTAATTTATTTTGCACATCCACCTGAGCCAACTCTGGATCAGTCCCCGGTTTAAATGTGGCAGTGATACTCGCTTGACCACTGGCATCAGAGGTGGCGCTGTAATAAAGTAAATTCTTTACTCCCGATAACTCTCTCTCAATCAAGGTGACAACACTATCATTCAAGGTTTCTGGTGTTGCTCCGGGATAAGTTGCATAGATGCTAATCGAAGGTGGTGCAACTGAAGGAAAACGTGAAATCGGCAACTTTGGAATACTTAAGACACCAAACAGAATAATAAAGAGTGCAATCACCCAAGCAAAGATTGGCCGTTTAATAAAGAACTGCGATATCATAATTTTTCTCCTGTATTCGGAGAAGACTGACCTGCCGTGCTTTGATCACTGCCCTTATTTTGCGTTTGTAAAGTCCCAACATCGGTTGTGTATTGCGACTTCCACTGGGTTATTTTTAAAGGCTGTTCTGGCTGTTGAATTCGATCATGTCCTTCAACAATGACTTTTTCACCTGCTTTAATTCCACTATTCACCACATAGAAACCTTTGTATAACTGTCCTAAACTCACTGGACGTGTTTCTGCAGTCTGATTTGCTTTTACAATCATCAGTTGTGCTTGACCTGAAATATCTCTTTGCACGGCTTGTTCTGGGACAAGTAAGGCATTGGGTTGTGATGCTCTGTTTAAACCAACTCTGACATACATCCCGGGCAATAATTTCCGTTGAGGGTTATTTACTTCAACACGGATGGTGACATCACCCGTATTAGGATCTACGCTGGTATCTGAGAATAAAATCTTTCCAGTCACTGGATATAATTTACCCTGACTATTGGATATGCTGACCTCAGCACCGCCACGTTGTAACAACGAACCATCACTCAAACGATCTTGCAATTGCTCATATTCAGAGATTGATTGTTTAACATCAACATAGACTTTATCTAACTGATGCACCAAAGCCATTGGATTGGTATCGCTGCTGCTGACCAATGCACCTTCGGTTACCAGCAACTTACCAATTTGACCTGAAATCGGGGCGCGTACAGTCGCATAGCGTAAGTTTAAATTTTGTCGTGCCAATGCCGCCTTGGTTTGAGCAACTTCGGCCAAAGCCTGTTGATAAGCAGCTTCCGTATTATTAAATTCCTGTTTACTAATGGCATTGGAAGGAAGCAGTTGTTGATATCGCTCTTGTTGCGTTTTTAGACGCACCACTTCGGCCTGTGCTTTTGCCAATAAAGCCTGATTACTATTGACATCTGCTTGAAGCATTTCCGAATTGATTTTAAATAAGGGTTGTCCAGCCTTAACTTCACTGCCTTGGGTAAACAGCACCTTTTCAATAATCCCACCAACTTGTGGGCGAATTTCTGAAATTCGAAAGGCTTGTACACGTGCAGGTAAATTTTCAATCAAATGAATATTTTGCTGTTGAACGGTATAAATACTGACTTTGGCTGGCGCTACCTGCTGTGCTTGTTCTGCTTCAGTATTTCCTGAGCGATTACATCCAGTTAACGCACTCCCACTTAAAACAAACAATAAAATAATAAAAAAATAAGGCTTAGGCATCATCTGCACCCAGAGTTCTAGATATGACGATTATTGGCAATATTTGTGTACTTAGCGTCACTAAAGTGTGGATATTGTGTGGATATAGCCACTAAAAATAAATTATGATGGTTCTATATCCATTTTAAAGTATCCAGCAATGGGCAATATTTCTTTTGCGTCTGATCCAGCCAGTAAACAAATTTTAGTCGTTGAAGATGATTATGATATCGGTGATATTGTGGAGCATTATCTGAAAAAAAACGGCTTTAATGTGCTTAGAGCACTTAATGGACAGCAAGCCATCGAAATACATGCGCAGCAGCAGATTGATCTGGTGATTCTTGACGTGAAATTGCCAATCTTAAATGGTTGGGAAGTTTTAAATCATATTCGTCAATCCAAACAAACCCCTGTGATTATGCTGACCGCATTAGATCAAGAAGTGGATAAAGTCACAGCACTTAGAATCGGTGCAGATGACTTTGTGGTAAAACCATTCAATCCAAATGAAATTATTGCCAGAGTTGAAGCAGTATTGAGAAGAAGTGCGATGTCATCTCAGACGAAAGCCCAAATCATTAGCTTTAAATCAATTGAAATTAATACAGAAACACTTTGTGTATACATTATCAAAGAACATTCGAAAGCACTGTTAAACCTTACCTTAACGGAATTTAAAATCCTTGCGTTGATGTCGCAAGCACCCTACAAAGTTTTTACCCGATCAGAATTAATGAACCATTGCTTGCCTGATGGTGATGCCTTAGAGCGTACTGTAGACAGTCATATCAGTAAATTACGTAAAAAACTGGAAGATCATCATCAAACCGACTTATTGATCAATGTCCGTGGTGTTGGCTATCGTTTAAGGCAAAATGATGAAAAATAACATTGGAATTAGCCGCCAGCTGATTATCACCATGGCCAAAGTGAGCTTATTGACCACTTGTTTTTCCTTGATTTTTGGCTATTTAACTTATTTTGTCGCCATCGACTTTAAATTGGTCTCACTTGAACAGTTAAATTCTGAAGATTGGTCATTTAATTTGATTGATCTGATCTGGATTTTACTGGTGACTTTATGCGGTTCATTAACCTCTGTTTATTTAGGATTAAAATTAGCGCAACGCTTTATCGCCCCGCTAAATTCTTTAGCCATTGCAGCAAGAGAAATTAGTTTGGGTAATCTTTCTGTAAGAGCGCAATTGGACAATCCCTCTTCTGTCGCTGAAATCACAAAGATGATCAATGATTTTAATCGTATGGCGGAAAAACTGGAAATCTCAGTCAACAATGCATCTATTTGGAATGCCGCAATTGCACATGAATTAAGAACTCCTGTGACTATCTTACAAGGTCGCTTACAAGGCGTGCTTGACGATATATTTACCCCCGATAAGGCCTTATTAAAAAATTTGCTCAATCAAGTTGAGCAGTTGTCATTTTTAATCGAAGATCTAAGAACCCTAAGTCTGGCGGATAATCAACAACTTCGACTTAACCTAGAATCAGTTTGTCTATCTGACGTCATTACACAATCTGTAAACTTACTTCAAGACCGTTTTGATCAAGCAAAATTAATCATTGAAACCAATTTATCGGATCAAGCCTGCTTTTTTGACCGACAACGGCTTGAACAGATCTTAATTGCATTATTTGAAAATGAAATTCGTTATGCACAGGCAGGGATTTTACGGATTAGCACCCAAAAAAAATCAGAAGGATTGGTTTTAACCATTGAAGATCAAGGACCCGGTATCGCAGATCAGCATATTCCCTTTATTTTTGATGCATTTTATCGACTTGAAGAATCCAGAGGCAAAAAGAATGGTGGTAGTGGTTTAGGTCTATCTGTTGTCAATGCAATTATGATCGCGCATGAAGGTCGCATTGAATATTCCAAGTCACAAGCTTTAGGGGGAAGTTGTTTTAGTATTTTATTTAAGCCCGACGATTTAAATAAAATATGAGATCAACATCCAAGTATAAAATCGACTTCATTTAAACAAACATTCAGCTAATCTATTTTAAATTGACAACTATAGACAGATCACATAGTGGCCAAATGCTGATCAAAAAGCAATCTAAGCACATTTCTATGGCTATTGGTCTATAGTTATTGGGAGCAAATTCGATTTTAGCCTAGCGTAATTTTCTTTAAACGGTAATCCAATGTTGCCCGACTAATTCCAAGCATACGTGCAGCTTCTGATACATTCTGCTGGCTTTTATCCATTGCACTACGAATAATATTTTGTTCAAGTTGATCTAAAGAGAAATTCTCGCTAAATAAATCCTCTACATTGATCGCCGATTGTGCAGTTTCACCTACTGCATCTAAATCTTTATGTTGTGGAAACAAACTTTCCAATTTAATTTCCTGTTGATGATCGGTCAGTAATGTGGCTCTTTCCAACAAGTTTTCCAGCTCACGAATATTGCCAGGCCAATCATATTTCATCATAAAATTTTTCGCTTTATCACTGAGCCCTTTTAGGGTTTTGCTATACATATTTTCAAAGCGTGCTAAAAAATGATTAATCAGCAAGGGAATATCTTCTCTTCGCTGACGTAAAGGCGGAATAATCACAGGAAAAATATTTAAGCGATAATATAAATCTGCACGGAATTTACCATCTTTAACGGCTTGCTCTAAATCCTCGTTGGTCGCAGCAACCAGTCTGACATCGACTTGGCGGGTGCGACTATCTCCTACCCGTTCAAATTCACCTTCTTGCAGCATACGTAATAACGCAGCTTGCGCACGTGGTGAAAGCTCGACCACTTCATCTAGAAAAATTGTTCCGCCATCGGCACGTTCAAATTTTCCCATTCGGGATTGCACCGCACCAGTAAATGCGCCTTTTTCCACCCCAAACAGTTCTGACTCAATCAAATCTGGAGGAATACAAGCACAATTCACTGCCACAAATGGCTGCGCTTGGCGCTGACTGCCATTATGAATACCACGTGCAAATGCTTCTTTGCCAACGCCTGTTTCACCCTGTAATAAAACTGCGACTTTACTCCCTGCTGCTTTTTTAAGTAGATCACAGACTTTGCGATAGGCAACCGACTCACCTACCGCATTAAACATGGTGTAATCACTTTCAGCATCGGTATAAATATTTTTCTTTAATTGATTGAGTTCCGCCTGTAAGGCAATGATTTCGTCCGAGACAGCATCGGGTGACATAAAGCGAATCAACTCATCGGCATTTTCCCATTCACTCAACGGCTTTCCAATGATTCGACAATGTTCATCACCTTGAGCAACGCAATGTGTTTCCTGATAGATAATGGTCTGCCCCATGACAAAGCTGCTATAGCCACAGGCATAGCCCAATAACATCCAGCAAGCAGGTTGATCCGAAGCACCAAATTCACTTAAATGCACTTCTGCTTCAAATGAATTAAGCCAATTAAAATCAGCATAAAATTGTTTTAAATCATGGCTCAAATGCAGTTCATTGACTTCAACCTGCACCATGCCACGGATGCCATGCATTTGCGGTCCAGCCATAAAAGCTTCTGCTTCATTTAAATTTGGTCGTAGTTTTGAGGTTACTTCTGCATCGCGCATGCCAGCTTGATAACCACAACGAATAAAAAAGCGTTTGGTGCGTTCAAGCCCCAACATCTGATAAAGATCTTTTCTTAAAAAGCCCAGAATACTGGTATGCATCAACAACATCCGATTTTCATCAAACCAGATTTGTCCGTGTTGAGCATCAAAAACGATTTTATCGAGTAAATCTTGAATATCTTTGTTCTGTTCCAGTATTTTTTTATATACCTTCACATCTTTGGCTGGGGGCATGATATATCCATCCTTGGCTATATTTCGTTGTAAATACGATCTTGATATTACCTAATTTTGATCCAAAAGCTTCACTACCTATTCTTATATTTTCATACCTTTAAGGTATATTGTTTTAATTTTAATCGATATCAAGTCTTTATTGGTTTTTTATAAGCATTAACTCGACCTTACCTATCAAAATCACTGTTTCATCTTTTGATGAAATCAGCATCTCTTTATGTTCATTATTTGATGAAAATAATGCTGCCATTGTTCATAAAATTATCATCAATAAATATTAAGCATTTGAATTTTAATTAAATTTTAATATTGGCACGACTTTTGAAATATCTAGAGCAAACCTAGCACATGAGCATGAAGCTCTACATCGAAATCTTTTTGATGTTGATAAAAGGATAAGCACATGATTGACGCTAAACAACCTACCGCATTGGTTAAATATATCCGTATTACAGGTGAGCGGAATGCCAAATTTGTAGAGTTCGATTTTGCCATTCAAGACCCGACGCTTTTTGTGGAACTAATTCTCCCCCAACAGGCTTTCCAGCATTTTTGTGAAATTAATCACGTCATTGAAATGACCGCAGAACAACAAGCTTGGAACGATGCGCAGGAAGATAAATGGCGTTATGGCATTGAACCGACTGTTTTAAATCATGTTCGCCAACATTCTGATCAAGAAGATCAGGCTTAATTCTACAAGGAGAAGCTAATGACTTTAGAAATTAAAACATCCAATTTGGAACCGATTCGTCAGACTTATGCGTATATCGAACGCCGATTTGGAGCCAAGCCCGCAACACGCTATCAAGAAGTCAGCTTTGATATTCAAGCTTCAACAAACTTTCACTATCGCCCATTATGGAAGCCAGACAAAACCTTAAATGATAAAACCCATACGGCTTTGCAAATGCAAGATTGGTATGCATTTAAAGACCCTCGCCAGTTTTATTACGGCGCTTATGTACAACATCGTGCACGTCTGCAAGATACAGCTGAAAGTCATTATGCTTTTTTTGAAAAACGTCAGTTGGTCAATAATCTCAGTGATGAAGTAAAACAAAAAATCATCCAGTGTTTACTACCTTTTCGCTATGTCGAACAAACGGCCAACTTACATATGATGTCAGGCAGTGCCTATGGTTATGGCACAGTCATCACCCAGGCATGTATTTTTGCAGCAATGGATCGCCTCGGTATGGCGCAATATATTTCACGTATTGGCTTAATCCTCGATGGCAATACAGGTGAATCCTTACTGCAAGCCAAACACGCTTGGCTAAATAATGAAACTTGGCAACCCTTACGTAAACTTTGTGAACAAAGTCTAACCGAACAAGACTGGTTCAAACTTTATATTCTGCAAAATCTGTTGATTGACAGCATGTTACAAGAGCTGGTTTTTGGACAGCTGGATGAATGGCTGGTTGAAAATGGTGGGCGTGATATTGCCATTCTTACTGAATTTATGAAGGACTGTTTAACTGATTTAGCGAAGTGGTCAGACAGTGTTTTAAAAACTGCGATTTTAGAATCTGAAGACAATAAAACCCTGATTCAATCATGGATCACGGAATTACTACCCCAAGTTAAACAAGCCTTTAGTGCTTGGGCACAAACCGCACTCACGGATTCTGGGATTGATTCCGGTCTAAATAAGATCTCTGAACGTTGCAAAAAAGCCGGCAACATTTTACTCGATTTAGCAGCATAAGGATTTGCCATCATGACCTCTAAAGTTTATTTAGCATTGCAAGACAATGACACCTCACGCTACATCATTGAAGCGATTGAACAGGACAATCCTGAAGCAACAATTCAATATCTTCCCGCCATGATTCGGGTAGAAAGCACTGGCGAACTGGTGGTACGTGCAGAAACAGTATCAGAAAAACTTGGGCAAAACTGGGATATCCAAGAACTACAACTCAACATGATTACCTTGGGTGGCAATGTTGATGAAGATGATGACAGTTTTACCTTGAAGTGGAACTAAGCTGCACTTCCCCTAGATTTAAAGCATAAATAGCAGGCAGCTGCATGTAAGTTAAAGGATGATCAAAATGAATAGCCAAGCCAAAGTAAACAATAAAAAACTCAATGCCAAAGAACGATATCGGATACTCACCCGTGATCTAGATTGGGACTTTTCCTATGCAGATCGTAAAGATGCCTTTCCGTATGAAGAGTTTGAAGGCATCAAAATTACCGACTGGTCGAAATGGGAAGATCCTTTCCGTTTAACCATGGATAACTATTGGAAATACCAAGCAGAAAAAGAAAAGAAGCTATATGCCATTTTTGATGCTTTTGCACAAAACAATGGACAAATGAATGTTTCAAATGAACGTTATGTCAACGCGATTAAACTGTTTTTAACCGCGGTAACCCCGCTTGAGTATCAAGCGTACCAAGGCTATGCCCATGTTGGGCGTCAGTTCAGTGGCATCGGTGCACGTATCGCCTCGCAAATGCAATCGATTGATGAATTACGTCATGTACAAACCCAGATTCATGCCATGAGCCATTACAACAAGTTCTTTGATGGCTTCCAAGACTGGGCGCATATGCATGACCGTGTCTGGTACTTGTCTGTACCTAAATCATTCTTTGAAGATGCACGTTCAGCGGGACCTTTTGAGTTTTTATTGGCAATCAGCTTTGCCTTTGAATATGTCCTCACTAACTTATTGTTCGTTCCATTCATGTCGGGAGCAGCTTACAACGGTGATATGGCGACCGTAACATTTGGCTTTAGTGCACAATCAGACGAAGCACGCCACATGACGTTAGGACTGGAAATCGTAAAATTCTTACTGGAGCAGCACGAAGATAATGTGCCAATCGTACAAGAATGGATTGATAAATGGTTCTGGCGAGGAACTCGCCTGCTGTCCATTGTCGGTATGATGATGGATTACATGCTGCCAAATAAAGTCATGTCATGGAAAGAAGCTTGGGAAACTTATTTTGAAGAAGCGGGTGGCGCTTTGTTTAAAGACTTAAGTCGCTACGGGATTCGTATGCCGAAATATAGTGAAGTGATTAGCAAAGAGAAAGAACATGTTTCGCATCAAGCATGGTGGATTTTCTATAACTTCGGTCATGCAGCAGGCTTCCATACGTGGATCCCAACAGATGAGGAAATGGATTGGCTCTCAGAAAAATACCCCGACACTTTTGATAAATACTATCGTCCACGTTGGGAACTTGCTCGAAAAATGGAAGCTGAAGGAAAACGCTTCTATAGCGCGGGTTTACCTCAATTGTGCCAAGTGTGCCAAATTCCAATGACCTTTACTGAAATGGATGGTGACCCAACACTATTTAGCTATCGTGATTCAATTTACAAAGATGAGCGTTATCACACTTGCTCTGATGGTTGTCATGACATTTTTGAACGCGAACCTGAGAAATACATCCAAGCGTGGTTGCCTGTACATCAAATTTTGCAGGGCAACTGTGGTGGTCCAGATTTAGAAAGTATTTTAAGGGATTACTACAACTTTAATGTCGGTGCAGACAATCTCGATATTGAAGGTTCACCTGACCAACAGCGCTGGAAAAAGTGGAAAGGCAACGCAGCTTAAACCCTCATCCAAAAATTAAAAAATAAGCAATCGATGTTGTCTAACTCGACAGCATCGGTTCAAGGATTTACTCAAAAGTTTAAGGAAATACACCATGACTGTACAAGCGATTGTTGAAAAATATCAATTTGAACCACTAGACCTTCAACAAAATTACGGCGAAAACATGCTGTTGTTTATTGGTTGGGATCATCACACCCTATTTTGTTCGGCACATGCTTTTGTGGTTTCACCAAAACAAAGTTTACAAGCCTTGATTGATGGGCAAATTCAAGCAGGTTTTGAGCAACATCCTGATTTTAAAAATATTGATTGGTCTAAAGTCAAATTCCGTTTAAACCGCAATCTTTTACATCCTGATTTTTCTAAGTCCCTAGAAGATTTGGGTTTTGATCATAAATCTCTCCTGCGCTTTGTAACACCTGATTTAGCGGGTTATCAAGGCACACATGTTTAAGGAGAACACAGATGAGCTATCAAGTCACGATTGAACCAGCAGGAACCATCATTCAAGTTGAAGAGGATCAAACCATTTTAGATGCAGCATTGCGTCAAGGTGTTTGGTTGCCCTTTGCTTGCGGACATGGCACTTGTGGTACATGTAAAGTTCAAGTCACAGACGGTTTTTATGATGTAGGTGAAGCCTCGCCTTTTGCACTTATGGACATTGAACGTGAAGAAAATAAAGTGTTGGCTTGTTGTTGCAAGCCCGAATCTGACATGGTCATCGAAGCGGACGTGGATGAAGACGAGGATTTCTTAGGCTATTTAGTCCAAGACTACCAAGCTAAGGTTATTGAAATAACGGATTTATCGCCAACGATTAAAGGTGTCCGACTTCAACTTGATCGACCAATGCAGTTTCAAGCAGGCCAATACATCAATATCCAACTCCCTAATATTGAAGGAACCCGGGCATTTTCAATCGCCAATACACCGAGCGAAGCAAATCTGATCGAATTACATATTCGTAAAGTGCAAGGGGGTGCTGCAACACGCTATGTGCATGATGAACTGAGTGTTGGTGAAGAAATGGCGCTTTCAGGACCTTATGGACAATTTTTTGTGCGTAAGTCTGATCAGCAAAATGTCATTTTCATTGCAGGTGGTTCAGGACTTTCAAGCCCTCAATCGATGATTATGGATCTTTTAGAACAAGCTGACACCCGTATCATTTATTTGTTCCAAGGTGCACGAGATGTTGCTGAATTATATAACCGTGAAAAATTCGAACAGCTTGTCAAAGAATATCCAAATTTCAGATACATCCCTGCCTTAAATGCGCCTAAGCCAGAAGACCAATGGACAGGGTTTACAGGTTATGTACATGAAGCGGTTGCCAATTATTTTGAAAATAAATGCAGTGGGCACAAGGCATATTTATGTGGCCCGCCACCGATGATTGATGCCGCCATCTCCACCTTGATGCAAAGCCGTTTATTTGAAAAAGACATCCATACTGAACGCTTTTTAAGTGCGGCAGATGGTGCAAATGGGCAATCACGTTCGGCACTTTTTAGACACATCTAAAGTTGAGTGGTTGAACCCTTAAATTATCCAATATAGCAACACCAGCGTGAGTGATCTGCACTGATTCCAGATCGCTCTCAAGATACTCATGCCAAATACTCATATCAGTCAAAGGACGCTGATCAAGTCCCCTCTACAGAGGTTGATCGTCGTCGAGTAGCCGCTTAGTCAAAAATGTAGTGATACTGAATCCGTTTAACTACAGCTACCTGCAATAAAAATATCATTGAAAAGGATTTTCTATGAAACAATTGATGTTCAAACTTTCAGTTCCATTGATGCTCGGTTTAACCAGTAGCATTGCCTGTGCCACAGAAAATGGGGCTGACTCATTTGCCCTCGGTGCTGAAGGTATAATGGCAGGCGCACTACCACCTGCTGGCGTGTATCTATTAAGCTATTATCAAAATTACCATGCTGGAAGTTTTGATAATGGCCCAGCGAATTTTCATTTAGATGTAAATGCCTTTATACCCCGTTTGGTCTGGATGACAGAACAAAACTATCTCGGTGGTCAACTGGGTTTCTATGCCATACAGCCTATGGTTGATCTCAGATTATCTGCGGCGGGGATGTCAGATCATAACAGAGCCTTAGGTGATTTAATGTTGGGGTCAATGTTAGGTTGGCATCAAGGAGATCACCACTGGATTGCTGCGGTAGAAACAGTACTCGCCACAGGTAAGTATGATAAGGCCACAGCACAACAGCCTTTGGTCGCCAATATTGGCAAAAACTATAATACTGTTCGACCGATTTTTGCTTACAGCTATGCGCCAAAAAATGGTTTAGATATTTCAACTAAAATTTCTTATAGCTTTAATACTGAAAATGATGATACCCAATACAAATCTGGGGAATATTTTGCTGGTGATTATAGTCTTGGATATAAACTTACTGATCAGGTTAAAGTGGCTGTTGAAGGCTATGCTTTTAAGCAAACCAAGTCCGATAAGCAACAGGGTGAAAATATTGCGATGCGTGGACAAGTTTTGGCAATTGGTCCTGCAATACAATATCAAGATAAAAACTGGTCAATTGAAGCAAAGTATTTAAAAGAAACTCATGTTGAGAATCGCCCTGAAGGTCAAACGAGTGTATTAAAATTTGTGTGGGCTTTTTAGTGGCTATGCTTTCCACTCAGCTGTATTTGGTTTTTTGTGCTGATGCTCAAATGTAGTCGCTAAATCATATTCTTAATCAGTCATTAACGCCGAATGAAATTCATTCGGCGTTAATTTAGAAACCGTCAATTCGGGTTAAAATAAAGCTGTAATATATAGTCAACCTGTCAAAAAACTCTGACACAAAAATATAATTTTTTATAATCGCTATTTTTAATTAAATCAATTGTATGGGGAAATAAATTGTTTGATTATAAAAAAGTTTGCAATGCCACACCTTACAATAAAAGTTTAAATCACTTTGCGTAGCCGATGCCTCACTTTTCAGAGATGACAAAAATCTTCCGTTGGGCGAGGGGTACGTCCTGTACCCCCGCTCATCTGCGACATCCATGTCGCCCCACGGTAGGATAATCATCTAGGATTCAAAAGTACAAAAAAATGAATTAATATCCAACAATTTCTAAAAGTTCATATAAAAACATAAGCTTCATTTATAATCATTTATAAATCTAATACCAATCTTTTGCCTTTAGCACGAGATACACAGATCATCATCGATTGCTGTGATGCCTTTTCATCATCACTCAAATACTGATCAAAGTGCTCTGCTTCACCCTCTAGAATTGCAGTTTCACAGGTACCACACACCCCTTCACGACATAAACACTCAACATCAATATTCAATGCTTCAATTGCCTGTAAAATAGTCTGGTTGCCTTGAACTTCGACTTGCTGATTGGATTTCGCCAAAACCACAGTAAATGCTTCACCATCTTCAGGTACGGTTGAAGCAAATTGTTCCCAATGAATATATTCATCTCGATAACGATGAAAATTACAACGATCAATCACCGCATCAATCATTGGCTTTGGCCCACAGACATAAACATGTGTGCCCTTTGGCTGTGCAGAAATTAATTGATCGAGGTCAAGGCATTTCCCATCTGAATCGACATAACTAAAAATATGTTCAGCATGTTTTTGTTTGAGCTCTTGCAACAGCGCAGCATGCTCCAGCGAACGATAAGCATAATGCAATTCGTAATCTGCCCCACGTGCTGCCAATTCATCCATTTGCGGCACAAAAGGCGTAATCCCAATCCCACCCGCAATTAAAATATGTTTTGCGCCATTTTCAGCCAGTGGAAATAAATTTTTAGGTTCTGAAATCAGAATTTCACAACCTTCATTGCATTGCTCATGCATATAGACCGAACCACCTTTACCTTCTACATCTTTACGAACGCATACTTGGTAAGTGCTAAGATCCTGAGCACAGCTCATCAGTGAGTAGGCATTGGAAAGCTGATCATTCATTTTAACAATGATATGACTGCCCCCATTAAACTGAGGAAAATTTTGTCCATCCTGACGTTTAAATGTAAACCGTTTGATCAATGGTGTAAGTTGCTCTACCCCTGTGACCACTGATGCAAACATTTCATAATGACTTGCCATGTCTAAATCCTCTTTACCACATATTGCTTTGTTAAGTACTTATTCAAGCGCTTTCTCATTGGGGGGCAGCGTGTTGAATGATCATCAATGAATGTCCAACACGCCTTTATCCTATAGCCCTAAACACATATATTTAATGGTCATGAATTCTTCTAAGCCATACTTAGATCCTTCACGGCCTACCCCTGATTGCTTCACGCCACCAAAGGGAACCACTTCATTTGAAATTGCAGTTGAGTTCATCCCCACCATGCCATATTCAAGTTGTTCTGCGACACGCCAGATCCGTGAAATGCTTTCGCTATACACATAGGCGGCCAAACCAAAAATGGTGTCATTGGCCTGAGCAACCACATCTGCTTCATCACTAAATCGAATCAGTGGTGCAACTGGCCCAAAGATTTCTTCTTTGACAATTTCCATGCTTTGATCCACATCTGTAAGCACAGTCGGTTCAAAAAAGGTCTGTCCAAGTGCATGCTGTTTACCACCACAAGCCACTTGTGCACCTTTTTTACGTGCATCATCGATCAACTGTTGTGCTTTAAGGACGGCTTTTTCATTGATTAAAGGGCCTATCTGTACATTTTCCTCAAGACCATTGCCAATCTTAAATTTTTCAACTTCTTGCACAAATTTCTCAGTAAATGCCTGATAAACCTTGTCATGTACATAAATACGGTTGGCACAAACACAGGTTTGCCCTGCATTACGGAATTTGGCAAAAATTGCACCTTGTACTGCTTTATCTAAATCTGCATCATCAAAAATAATCAATGGCGCATTTCCACCGAGTTCGAGCGCAAGTTTTTTAATCGTGTCTGAACATTGCTGCATCAATAAACGACCAACAAGCGTTGAACCAGTAAAAGTTAGTTTTTTTACTTTTTCATGACTGGTAAATACCGCACCGATTTCTTGTGACTGACCTGTTACAACATTGATCACCCCAGCAGGAATCCCTGCCATTTCTGCAAGTTTGGCAATGGCCAAGGCGCAATAAGGGGTTTCATTGGCAGGTTTAATCACAATCGTACAACCCGCAGCTAAAGCTGGCGCAGCTTTACGGGTAATCATAGCGATTGGGAAATTCCAAGGCGTGATCGCTGCAACCACACCTACAGGTTCCTTGGTAATGATAAAACGCTGTTGATTATTGGTGGTAGGAATCACATCACCATAAACTCGCTTGCCCTCTTCTGCGAACCATTGAATAAATGAAGCAGCATATTTCACTTCACCTAAGGCTTCAGCCAAAGGCTTGCCTTGTTCAATGGTCATGATACGAGCCAGTTCGTCAGCATGTGCCAATACCAACTGATACCAAGCCAATAATAAATCTGCGCGTTTTTGTGCAGTTAAGGCTTTCCACGTTGCTAAGGCTTGATATGCAGCATCAACCGCGAGGCTTGCTTCTGCTGCCCCCATATTGGGAATACGCCCAATCTCTTCACCTGTTGCTGGGTTGGTGACGGGTACAGTGGCCTTGGATTGTGCATTGATCCACTGACCATTTACCCATCCGCGTTGTTGAAATAGCGGACTACCTTGCAAACTTGACATGTCATGATCCTATGGTTTGAAAGCAAGGTACGGCTTCATTTGCCGTACCTTTAACTTGAGAGCTTCTCTAAAAATCACATGATTGAGCTGTTCGCCCCAGTGATGTTTTGAGAGGCTCCTTTAAATGATTACTTGTGATATTGCGCAACGAGGTTTTGGAAATAAGCAATACCGTGTTCACTAATCCCCGAACGTTGCTTATCCGTCATGATTCGCCCTTGACCGCGATAACCACGTGACTTTAAGCCACGTTGCACACTTTCAACCAGATTTAAATCTTCTGGGCGGAAGACATTACGATACCATTCAATCAAATCTTTTTGGTCTTGAGTCAGTTCTTCATTGGTAAAGTAAATATCATAATGTTGTAATGTCGTTTCAGCATCTACAGGAAATTCATAGATCACAGTCATGAAGTTACCGCCTGGTGGTACATTAAACATGGTGCAAGGCCATGTCCAAAAGCCACTAAAGGTTGGATCTTTCACAGATGGATCAAGCTTGAACGATTTTTCCGAAGAGCGTGCATAACCGTACTGCAAAGTCCAGTTTTGATGTGTGGTATGCCAATATTTATCCACTTGAACAGAATCTGCAAAGCCTGGATGTGCAGGTCCACAGTGATAACACTCCATATAGTTATCTACAATCACTTTCCAATTTGCAGGTGTCTCTGTCACAAAGCGTGCTGCAAGTTTTAAATCTTTGATGACAGCACAAGTTTCATTAAGTTTTTGGGCAAATTCAGGCAATTGATCTTCAACACAAGTGGCATTTTCATCCATGTTAATAAAAATAAAACCTGCGTATTCTTCAACTTTTACCGGTACCATCGTTGAGTTTTGTTTATCAAATGATTCAACATGATCACAGTTACGTGCCAACGCCAAACTCCCGTCTAGCTTGAATGTCCATGCATGATAAGGACAGGTAATTACGTTCTTCGCTTTACCACTTCCGCTTAACAATTCATGACCACGATGTGGACAGACATTATAAAAAGCCCGTAATACACTATCTTTACCTCGAATCACGATAATGTTTTCACCAATCACCTTACGAGTAATATAGTCATTGGCTTGCGCCACCTCACTGCCGTGTGCAACGCAAATCCAGCTTTTTGCAAAAATTGCTTCTTTTTCACGCTCAAAAACCTGAGAAGATGTATAGAAGACTTTTGGAAAGGTCCAAGCTACGTCCGGGTTTGAACAGAAATCTTCTGGTAATTTTTCAACTGCATTCATGTCTTTTACTCCATTAAACTCTTTTTTGTCCTAACGACCTTTTGATTAAAATTGGCTGATGTTCAAATCAATTAAACATTGGCTTTAACGAACTCAGCATTTGCTGATATAAATCTTGCACCACAGGACAATCACGGACTAAACGTAAACTGCCATGCAGTAATCCTTTACCGAAATAAAATTCGGTTGCAATATTGGCTTGTTTTAACTTGTCAGCAAAAAAACGCCCGTCATCACAGAGTGGGTCATACTCAGCGACAGCGATAAAACTAGACGGCATATCGGAAAAATCCTGTGCCAACAGTGGCGATAAACGCAAGTCCTGCCAATCGCTTGCATTTGGCGCATAGGCTTTCAAGTAATCATGCATATCTGTTACTGACAGTAACGGTGCATCTGCTTGCTGCTGACAGGATGCCGTATCAAAACGACTACTCAAACATGGATAAACCATTGCAAGACCACAGGCTTGAGCCCCTGTATGTTGTAATTGCACTGCAAGTGCAGCCGCTAAATTACCGCCCGCACTGTCCCCCATCAAAACAATTTTATTTGGGTTTATCTTCCATTGCAGACCATGTTGATAGAGCCAGTGATATACTGTTTCACAGTCTTCATATGCAGCTGGAAAATGATGTTCTGGTGTTAAGCGATAATCCACACTCAACACAGCAACATTTAAATCACGACATAAATAGCGAGTGATAAACTCATGTGAATCAAGATTCCCCACCATCCAACCACCACCATGAAGATATAAAATACATGGCCAACCTGTTGCTGGTGCTTCACCCAGTGGTGAATACAACCGAACATTCACTGGATGATTGAGCTGCGGCACAGTTTTATCTTCAATATTGACCGTACCATCACGCGGTAAGGTGTAATGTAAGCACATCGCATCATACGCAGCCCGAATAGAATCGATATCATCATCCGCAGGCGAATAAATGCTGCTCCAGTACACCAGACTTTGCATTTCTTCACTCAATCTATAGCGCATGCTCGGTTGTTGTGTCATGACAATTCCTTTTGACTGGTTTTATCCGCAGTGGGTTCAATTGCAACATCAATGTGCATATGTTTATTTGAGTCTGTTTGATCTAAAGATTCCAACTCGCTAAAACTCATTTGCTCAATCAGATGGGATGGAACCTTTGAATAATCCTCAATCAACCATTTCACCAAGCCATAGGTCTGTATCAAAATAATCACAATGAATGGCAAGGCAGTCACAATGGTCGCAGTTTTCATGGTGTCCAAAGGCGCTTTAGAGAAAATCATCGCAATCGGAACAAGGGTTAGCATCACACACCAGAACAACCGCGCATTTGGTGATGGGTCTTGCCCCTCACGTAAACCGCGGGTACACGTTGCTGACACCGCATAACCCACAGCATCCATATGTGCTGCAAGAAAAATCACCATAATTCCAAGGAAGATCCACATCATCAGTTTGCCAGCAGGCAATAAACCAAGCAGTTGGCTAATCGCAACTTCACCGCCTTGTTGGCTTAAAACTTGTGGCACATTGACCATACCGTGAATAAAGTTATAGACACTGTAGTTTTCAAACACCCCAAAGATGAACCATAAACCAACGCTACCGCCGATGACCATGGCAAGAATCACTTCTTTGATGGTACGTCCCTTTGAAACACGCGTTACAAATAACGCCACACCCGGTGCATAAGAAATCCACCATAACCAATAAAATACGGTCCATTCACGGGTGAACTTTCCATCGCCCATTGGGTCGGTAAATAAACTCATATCGACAAAATTGGTTGCCATTAAGCCAAAGCTCATCAGCGAGTTATTCATAATGAATTGGGTCGGCCCAAAGCACAGCACATAAATCGCAAACAACACCACACCTAAACACACCATATGGCTGAGACGTTGCATGCCCTTATCCATTCCCACATAAGAACTTAGGGCGAATAAAATCGATACTGCAAAAATAATCACCACTTTGGTCATAAAAGTATTGGGAATACCTGTCAACTGCGACAAAATATTGGTAAAGGTCACCGCAGTCAGCACCAAAGAAATCGTTAAAGCACCGAACATACACAACAAGAACATCAGATCGACAAGACGCCCAACAGGTCCGGTTGCCTTAAAGCCAGTGACCGCTTCAATCATTGAAGCCAAACTCAAGCCTTTATTCTTTCTGACATGGTAGCTATAACACAGTGAAATTGAAGCTAGCGCATAGATCGACCAAGCACTCAATCCCGAATGAAAGAATGAGTAAGCAACGCTATATTTCAATGCTTCCGCAGATTCAGGGGTTAAATTTAAACCCGGTGTTTGATAATAATAAGCCCAGTCTAAGAAGCCCCAATATAAGGTCGAAGAACCAATACCCGATAAAATGAACATGAAAATCCATGACATGGTAGTGTATTGCGGCTTACCTTCACCTAACTTGATTTTTCCATATTTACTAAACGCCAAAGCAAAAGTAAAAATAATTGACAAAAATGTAAATAACAGCACTGGTGTGGTAAAAACAGATGTTGTCCACTTCATCCATTGAGCAGCAAGCTGTATAGATTCAGTTGAGTAAATTGCCAAACCAGCCACCGAAATAAACACTACGGCAAGACTGGTTATTGCAAGTGTCTTATCTGTATAAAGTTTTGTATTTTGATTATCCATATCCATTCAATCCATCTTGGATCCTGATTGTTTATTCCCTAAGGGCGATTACTCCATCGCGAATAAGTCCATTTTTTGATGTGTTACAAATGTTGCAATCGCATCTCCAACTTCGCCCGTTTTGGCTGTTCCACCCACATCTGGTGTTTTCGGGCCATGTAACAATACATGTTCAATCGCCTGCATAATCTCTTGGCCTGCTTGAACCACCTGTTCGTCGCCATCTGCCAAGAAATCCAACATCATTGCACCAGACCAGATTGCAGCAATTGGATTGGCAATTTTTTGACCATAAATATCGGGTGCAGAACCATGTACAGGTTCAAATAACGATGGGAAATTACGTTCTGGATTTAAGTTTGCAGAAGCGGCTAAACCAATCGTTCCTGTACATGCAGGTCCCAAATCCGACAAAATATCACCAAATAAGTTTGAAGCAACCACCACATCAAAACGTTCAGGCTGTAATACAAAACGAGCGGCCAAAATATCGACATGCTGTTTGTCTGCCTTGATTTGCGGATACTGTTTTGCCATCGCATCAACACGTTCATCCCAGTACGGCATACTGACTGCAATACCATTTGATTTGGTTGCAGCGGTAACTTTTTTAGCCTCACGTTGATTGGCAAACTCAAAAGCATATTTCAAAATGCGATCTACACCATGACGGGTAAACACAGCTTCTTGTAAAACAAACTCACGCTCAGTACCTTCAAAAGCCTTACCACCAATCGCAGAGTATTCACCTTCGCTATTTTCACGGACCACGTAGAAATCAATATCTCCTGGTTTTTTACCTGCAAGTGGGCATTTCACCCCAGGCATTAAACGTACTGGACGTAAATTCACATATTGGTCAAAACGACGACGGAACTGTAGCAAAGACCCCCAAAGAGAAATATGATCTGGTACTTTTTCTGGCCAGCCCACAGCACCAAAGAAAATTGCATCGTATTGCTGTAAAATTTCAAACCAGTTGTCTGGCATCATTTTGCCGTGTTCAAGATAATAATCACAACTTGCCCACTCAAATGCATCGAACTGTATCGCTATGCCATATTTGTCTGCAGCAGCCTTTACAACCTTAATCCCTTCTGGTAGAACTTCTAATCCGATTCCATCGCCTGCAATCGTCGCAACTTTATACTTTTTTGCCATAACGCTCCCTAACACCTTTGGTTAATATCCTTAGAAGTAAACATGCTATTTTCAGCAAAAATGATCAATAATAAAACTATCACCCCAATGGACACGGATCGTGAACAATCTACCTAACCTATCGGATTTAAAGGTTTTTTGCACAGTAACGAAACGCAAAAGTTTTGTTGCATCTGCGGAAGAACTGGGTGTTTCACCTGCATTTATTAGTAAGCGCATCAATATTTTAGAAAACAATTTAAACTGTAAGTTGTTTCATCGCAGTACTCGTCATGTCAGTTTGACTGAAGATGGCAAACTGATTTTGGAGAGAGTTGTTCATATTTTGAATGAATTCGATGAAATTAGTGAGTTAGTCAATAACCCATTGAGTACCCCTACTGGACATCTTGATATTGTCAGTAGCTTTGGTTTTGGACGCAAACACGTCGCACCGATCCTATCGAAGCTAATGACCATGTATCCAAAATTAGAAATTCAGTTTGATACGATTGATAATACGAAAGATTTAATTCAACACAGTATTGATCTAGATATTCGGATTGGTAATGAAATTGCACCCAATATGATTGCCAAAAAAATGGTTTCAAACTTCCGAATTTTTTGTGCTGCACCAAGCTATTTAGTCAAAAATGGTATGCCTAAAAGCTTAGATGATTTGCGCAATCATGATTGCTTAACCATCAGTGAGCGTGATCAATCCTCGGTGTTATGGAAATTACGACATGCTTCGGAAGATATGTCCGTACATGTTACTCCTCGCTTTATATCCAATAATGGTGAAATTATTCATCAATTGGCAGTTGAAGGTCATGGCATTATCTTACGTTCAATTTGGGATGTTGCTGATGAGCTGATTAGTGGTCAGTTACAGCATATTTTGCCTGAGTACTGGCAAGATGCCGATGTATGGGCGGTCTATCCTTCACGGCTAAAAAGCTCGTCTAAATTACAGACTTGTATCCTGTTTATACAAAATGAACTGCTCCATCGATTGCAGCATGTTCAGAACCTATCGCGTGGACAACAGGTTCAAGCGGTTGAACTGACTCAACCGAATACAGAAAAAGTATTTCTATAATTACGATAAGCTGCCTGCTTTCTTTTTCCATCAACATCATGCACATTAACCCGATCATGAAAAAGCAGGTAGCATATGAGTACGGCAATATTTGGCCTTATTTTAATCGCAGCGGCATTTCACGCCACTTGGAATGCTATTGTAAAAGCAGGCTCAAATAAATTTTTAACCACTGTATTGGTGACTACATCAGCAGCAGTTTTAGCAGCGCTTCTACTGCCCTTTTTCCCGCTACCACATCGCGCTAGCTGGCCTTATATTTTAGCCTCAACGGGAATACAAATTCTCTATTTTGGCATGGTTGCCAAAATCTATCGTGTCGCTGACATGGGACTAAGCTATCCACTGATGCGCGGTACTGCTCCGCTTATTGTGGCAGTTTTGGGGACATTTTTGCTACATGAAACACTGGAATTCAATGCGTGGGTTGGGATCATTACCATTTCGATTGGCATTTTATCCATGATCTTAGCAAGCTCTCAAACGGGACGAAAAGGGATTGGTTTAGCCTTACTCAATGCGGTCTTGATTGCTGGCTATACCTTGGTGGATGGTCATGGGATTCGTCTCTCAGGATCACCCATTTCTTATATCTTATGGAGCTTTGTGCTCTCAGGTCTGATCTTTTTTATATTTGCCTTGAAAATGCAGTATCGCCAGATGGGTGATTATTTTCGTCATAATTGGCATTTCGGTTTAATCGGTGGGATTGGCTCATTTTTCTCTTATGGACTCGCATTGTGGGCGATGACACTTGCACCAGTTGCGATTGTTGCCGCACTACGTGAAACCTCAATTTTATTTGCTACGCTAATTTCGATCTTTATTCTCAAAGAGCAAGTTAATACGATACGTATTATCTCGTCATGTATTATTTTAATCGGGGCATTGGTCCTAAGAGTCGCCTAATACTAAAAGCCGTTTATTCCTAAGTACCAACTATTCCTAAGAGTAGCTGGCGTAGGCAGAACCGAAAGAACCAGCCTTTTTAAATAGACTGGTTGATCTTCAATGTTAATTTTAGAAGTAATAACCAAGTGATAAGTAAAATAATTTATTCCACTGATTACTGTCGCCTTGTGCTAGACCATTGGCACTCCCGCCTGTCATTGGATCATTACGACTCCAAATATATTCACCCTGAATTCCTACGGCCTTGTAATTAAAATACACCCCCGCAATTAAACGATCTGAATCTTGATAGCTCTTCTGATCTTTAAAGAAACGGCTATAGGACAGATAAGGTTTAATATTTTCTAACTGATAAAAAGGCTGTGCCAAGGTGTAATTAATTTCATTGGCCATAAATTTACCTTTATTGGCCACTTGGTAGGGATAATCAAATGCCCCGATGGTTGAGCTATTTGGCAGTAGATTATCGGCATTTTTAATGTTCTGTTCACCTGCAAGGAAAAGCCATTGCCATGCTTGATAATTGGTTGTACTAAATACACTCCATGTACTTCGATGACCGTCTTGCTGCGTGCGATTATTTTCCAGATCTGAGTACCAGAATGAACCACCAATCTCAGTTGAAAACTTTTGCGCTGGGTCCAACTCAAATTTTTTAGATAAGCGAGTCACCCACATATTTTTTTCATCGATATCTGTGCCTTGGCTTAAATCATCGGCTTGAACAAAGTTGCCACTATAGCGACTTGCGTCTTTGGATGTCCCTGTATAGTTACCACCATCTGTTGGGTAAAAACCTAAAATAAAATTGTATTGATCATTTTTAAACTGATACTTCGCACCTAGATTTTGAATATCTTCTAAGCCAACGGTATTTAGCAAGGTCTCATAATAGCTGTTGCCCCACAGTCGACCAAATCCAAAATCAACTGATTGAAAGCCCACGGTAAAGCGTTGTTGGTCTGAAATTTTATATCCAGTCCAAGCATCTTTTAGAAATAATCCATCACATAAACGGCTGTATTGGTAACAGCGTAGATCTAATGAGGCAATCCAATTTGGATTTTCATAACTCAATACTGTTTTAATATCTGCAAGCTGCCAATCCTTGTTTTTAGAACCTTCATTTGCCTCAACGATATAATCTTTGTACATATATCGGGTACGGATTGCGCCAGAAAGTTTAAGTTCACCTGATTCTGTTTTAGGGTCACCTATACTTAAATCTGCTGCAAAACTAGGCATGCTGACCAAAAGCCCCATTGAACCTATAACTAGAAATATCTTCTTCATTGTTGTACATCCTTGTTTAACCTCATATAAAAATGAAGAGTTTATGTACAACAAACAATGGGCAAACTATAAAGTCGGAATTTACAGACTGTGTTTAATGCGGATTGATTAAATGATAGTAAGGGAGTAAAAAATCTGTGATTTTTAGGTTTTATTGAAAAACCAAACTTATGACAACGATTCAAATCAAAGCGTCTTAAAATCAATAAAATCGTTTTAATTTTGATTACATGCAGCTAACTTTGATGTACTTTTATAAACAGAAATCTGCCAGACATTAATGTCATCATAGCTTAATGGAATACCTGCCGGAGTCTTTGCGAATTTTCCTAATGGATATAAAATAATTAGAGAAAAATCTTCTCTAAAAAACCTAACTATAGGTATTTTTTAATTCTATTTGGCACTTTGCTTAAAAGACCTAATTTTTTCATCTCTGCATAATATAGAGCGTAGTTTTTTCTAGCGATCGGTTCATTTTTTTGTGCGACATAAATATCGGCTATATTTAAGTAAGCTACTGCTCTACTTGGATCTAGCTTTATAACACGGTTTAAAATGTTTAAAGATTCATTATAATAACCTAATTTATATAAATAAAATGCAGAATCATTAAGCTCTTGAACATCATTTTTGCTATATACAGGCAATTGACAATTTATACTTTTAATTATTTCATCTATTTCTAATTTCTCAGACTTTTTCAATTTCTTTAAATTTTGGCTTGTTGAATAATTCATATAAACAACTGTGCCTCTTCCCCCACCTACATCAGCCTCCCAAATAGGTAGATCCTTTTGCTTATCCCACTTTCCAGCACACATACCGCTTAACATTGTTGGAATAGCATCCACAATCACTTTATTTTTATTATTGATAATTAAACAGTAGCGTTGATCATGATCTGAAATCGGTAAGGTCAAAAAGTTATATTTTTTAGTGATGTATGAATATTCAGGAAAGACATCTTTCGATGAAAGACTAAAATTTTCATCACTTAAATTTAGCGAACTACAATTTTTATAGCTTAAAAAATCAGGAGTTGCATATACTGTAAAAATTGTACTACTTAACAATATAAAGAACGTTTTCTTTAGCATTATCGTTGTCCTAGTGTTTATAACTTTATTATAAGTTCAGGTTCATTGATTGGCTCATAGAATTTGTTACTTTATAAAGTAATTTAGAGGCTACATGCTGTTTAAATTTTCTTGAGCTTATAAAGTATAGTCATGGGTTTAAATTGAGATATTTTAATTTTGTTTTAAAATAAAAAAAATGATTGTTGAAATTAGCAAACAAAATGATGAAATAGTGATATTTCTTGTAACAGACTTATACCATTTACCATGATCTCTGAATAATAAATTAAGGTTTTTATCATTGAGATTAGGAGATAAAGGCAAGTATCCTTTAGAAAAAACTGAGTTTCTTTTAAGTATTTTTAACTCCCTAAATCTTAAAGCAGCAATAGCTCCTACAGCCATTTCTATTTGTAAGTGATTCGCCCAATCTAATTTTTTATAATATTTGGGATCTCCAAAAAATAGATTAGAGAGAGAATGAAGATTTTTTTTAACATATTTATAGCTTTTAAATACAGCAATTGGATAGCTAACAAACAAAAGTAAGGTTGTGATAGTTAGTATTATTTTTAAAGTATTTTCCAGCATTTTATTTAGTCATCCATTCTATACTTCGATCAGCACCAGATCCAACCATTTCACCTAGCCAATCTCCGGCTATTCCTCCAGTAACAGCGTAAGCACCAATAACGACTAGCTCAATATCATCTCTATAAATGGGCTACGACAAAGTTGAAGTCTTGGTTTTTGATATAAGTTAATTTTCAATATTATTTTGGCACGAAGAGTAATATCGTTAATATTGATAAGCAAATAGACGAAAAAATTATATTTTGTACAACAGACTTATACCAATCTCCATGATTCTGTAATAATAGATTAAGGTTTTTATCATTGAGGCTAGGTGCTAATGGTAATAACCCTTTAGAAAAAACTGTATCTCTTTTTAATACTTTTAGTTCTCTGAATCTAGCTGCCGCAATAATTCCTATTGTTGTCTCGATCAAAAAAAAATTAGTTAAAGCTAACTTTTAAAATATTTAGGATTTTCGAAAAGTAATTTAGATATAGCACTAAGATTTTTTTTAACATATACATAACTTTTGAAACTAGAAATCAATGCACAAGAGATCCAAAGAGACCCAACTACTGCAAAAATTATTTCCAAATACTTTTCTAACATTCTAATTAATCACTCTTTCTATATTTTTATCTACGCCATTTCCCATAATTTAACCAACCTTACCTCCCCCTATTCAAACAGCAACAATGCAGCATCTCTATAACGATTAATCCAATACCACCTGTTCCGACACTTATAACTATTGCGGTGCAAAGCTATTTGGTTCATAAACATAGAGCTTAGTATAATCAGTTTGAACTTTCGATGATTTCACTGATTCCCATACAATCAGATCACCATCCCGACCAAACAAGTTTAGACTGTAGGCTGATTGGTAATTCTAAAATAATCGGCGACCAAACACATCATAACCATAATCAGTAATTATTTACAAAGATCATCACCCCATTTATTGTAAGAATACAAAACACCATCGACATTATTTTTTGGTAATTTTCCACCTTTAAAATCATAAAGTTCCCCATTCCCAACAATTACTACATTGATACGATTATTCAAACCTAAACAATATGTATTAACGCCTACTCCTTTTCCTTTAAGCATCCATCCATCTTTTTCTAGTAAATTTGTTATTTCTAATATTTTCTGACTATTATTATAACCCTTTAGATCAAAATATGAAACTTGTACTTCTGCTCTTCGTAATGAATCAATAACGTCCAAATTTTCACCTAAAACAGTTTTCATTTTTTCATCAAAAGGGTATTTATCTGAAGGTTCATTATAAATTTTATTACTACTGCATCCTATTAAAGTGATCATAGAACATATTAAAAAACTTAAACTGCAAAATTTCATATTTAATCCCTAATTTTCTCTGTAAGTGAACGACCTTGAGCTTCAACACCATATCCAACATTAAAATCAGCTCCTGGTGTACCAACCCCAATTTCAAAACCTTTCATCGTTTTAGAGGCAAAATAAGCTTTAACTTTTTCACTAACCGATGTAGAACTTGTATCAATAGGTAATACTAAACCTGCACGTACTCCCCATATACCACCACTTGCACTTCCTGCTAAACCAGTTAAAAATGCATCTGTATTATTTACTTCACAATCCTTTACTGGTTTATTAAAAATATAACCTGCCACAACTAGCCGAAAACTTACCTTTTAATTTTGTAAGATCAGAAGCACCTAGTTTTTTACTTCCATCAAGCACCATCACAGCATTCTTACCTATCGCTTTAGCACCTTTTACATCTGGCCTTGATGATGCACCTACTTGAAATACGTTACCATTATGTAGGTTAGTAATCTCCGCGTAAGCAAAGGGGTCTACCCCTCCCGAACAATAAACATAATCGAACAACGGAGGACCTTGAAACCGACAAATACCACCTGTCTTCATCCAACAGTCATAATTTCGATAACCTTCGTATTCTAAATTTGCTGAAGCTTGACGACTTAAACCGATAAATTCTCCACCATAGGTTACTTGCAATCCCAAAGCATCTACCCACAAAGTTGGATTAATTACATAACTGTAGTGATTCAATCCTGCGTATAAATCTATGGGGTCTTTACTCATATATCTTGCACTATACGGTTCGTAATAACGATAACGGTTATAGTGTAACCCTGTTTCCTTATCCTTGCGCTTCAGACCGAGCATTGCTCGATCTTTGCTCATGCCCCCTGAAAACGAATATTACTTTGTTCCAATGGATTGTCTTGGTTTGTTGTATTTATTTCTAAAGCAGTGCCCCATGTATCCTGTTTGATTTCCCAAACACACTCGCCTAGCTCATTACTTAAAGTTTGTGGTGTACCGACTTGATCACAGTGATAAAAAGCAACACGTTCTAATTCAGCTTTGTTCTTTCTGGTTTCAGTTTTCCATACAGGATCTTTATAAATCGAATAGGGTACGTTTTGGAATTGGCGATAGTCAGGTGTTTCTATCAGCTGAATAAAGCCTGTATAACCAGTCTGTAATAACGGTACAAAGCTATTCGGTTCATAGACATAGTGTTTGGTGTAGTCTTGCTGTTTTAATTGATTTTGGTTTGCTTGATATGACTCCCATATCATTAAGTCACCATCCCAACCAAATAAGGTTAGGCTGTGGTCTGTTTGGTTATTCTTAAATAATCGTCTACCAAAAACATCATAACCATAGTTTGTGATTTGACGGTTTTATCACTATAAATAATAGTGTTACTAAAATGTAGTAATACCCTTTTGAATAATAATATTTTTTAAGCGCTTTAAATTTTCAGTAGCTAAACTAAAATCATTTTCTGAAGCTATTTTATACCAATATTCTGCTTTATCTACATTCCTTGCAGTTCCTTCACCATGCTCATACATCCATCCTAAATTATTTTGAGCTAATGGATCATTTTTTAAAGCAGATCTCTCAAAGTAATTAAATGCTTTTTTTAAATCTTTTTTAACTAAAGTGCCATCATAATAAATTACTCCTAATTCTGTAATAGAGGGTGTAAAACCATTACTGTCAGCAAACAATAAATTTTCCATCATTTTTTCTGTTTCTTTTTCATTTTTATAGATAGTGCCTAACTGATGTGCAGCTAAATTATCCCCAAGTTCCTTCGCCGAAGTAAACCATTTTTTAGCACTTATTAAATTTCCTTTTAAATAATACAAATAACCTAGTGAATAGTGGGCTGGTGAAAAACAATAATTAGCAGATTTATTTAAATAAAACTCAGCAAGCTCATAATTTTTCAATCTATCTTTTCCAATCAAATATGAATATCCATCATAACAATCCACATAATAACCAACTTTCATTTTTTTAATATCTTCATCAATTTTATTTTGATTTCCCTGCAAAGAGTATAAACTCATTATCATTATTTCCTTTTCATTCAAATCATCAACTTTAATACATTTAGCATATAAAATATCAGACCAAGTTAAAAAAAACAAAATAACATATAATCTCATAAATCAACTCAGCATTAAAAAAAATGAAAAAACAAAAATTAATAAAAAACAAATCTGTATAAAATATAAAAATTTTAGTCTTTTTGCATAAAAATTATGATTATCAAAATTTTTAAAAACTATTTTATAAAGATACTTAGTATGTTGAAAACTTTTCAAGTTGAAATCCAAATAATCTTTTGCAATATTTTTACTAATAAAATATTTAAACAAATAAAATCGAACTATACAAAATAAAATAACATACAGAAGCAGTGACGATAAAAATAAAAATAAAATAAATCCATCTGACATTTATCTTAATCCCCCAAAATTTAAGGGAGCCCGTGGAAGCATTTGTTGATTTCTTTTTAATTGCTCATGATCGATTACTGTTTTCGGGGCTAAAGGGTCATATGATCTTTTTTCTCCGCTAACTCCACTTAAAGATGCTCCTAACCCAACACCCAAGGCAATATTTCCATAAAAACCACCATTCATTGAGTAACCTCCACATACACTCACTGCCAATCCTGCGCCTGCACTTGCACACGCTTCATAATATTTCCCATCTTTTAAATTACCAGCATTTAATACTTCTCTAGTGGTTGTTGCTTCCAACGCTATCCCATATGTATTCCCACCTTTCACACTATATTTTCCATTTCCATCATATGATGCAGAAGCACTAACTCCAACTAAAGCAGCAGCAGTGACATTTGCATTCATACCAGTTAAAACTCGATCTGTCATTTGAACTGCAGCCGGTTTATTTTTTAATCTACTTGGTACTTGTGAACCAGGTATTCTATCTACAAAAGCCTCTTTCATCGCACTTCCGAGTGATTCATTTAACCCCATCGGATCAATCCATTGATTTGGATCACTTACATAAGTAGAATTGTTTAAACCACCTTTTAACCCAATTGGGTCTTTACTCACATACCTTGCACTATACGGTTCATAATAACGATAACGGTTATAGTGTAACCCTGTTTCTTTATCGTAATATTGCCCTTGAAATCTTAAGTTGGTTTGCTCAAGCAGATTATCACTTGTATTTATTTCTAAAGCTGTGCCCCATGTATCCTGTTTAATTTCCCAGACACATTCCCCTAGCTCATTACTTAAAGTTTGTGGAGTACCGACTTGGTCACAGTGGTAAAAGGCAACACGTTCTAATTCAGCTTTGTTCTTTCTGGTTTCAGTTTTCCATACTGGATCTTTATAAATCGAATAAGGTACGTTTTGGAATTGGCGATAGTCAGGTGTTTCTATCAGTTTAATAAAGCCAGCATAACCTGTCTGTAATAATGGTACAAAACTATTCGGTTCATAGAGATAGTGCTTAGTATAATCAGTTTGAGCTTTTGATGATTTCACTGATTCCCACACCATCACATCACCATCCCAACCAAATAAGGTTAGGCTGTGGTCTGTTTGGTTATTCTTAAATAATCGTCTGCCAAAAACATCATAACCATAATCAGTAATTTGACCATTGTTGTCACTTTGTATCAGACGATTTAAGTTATCCCAAGTGAGTTTTAAGGTCTGACCGGCTTGAGTGGTTTCAATCACATTGCCCTGTGCATCATATTTATAATGTTTGCCTTGATACTGGCTAATCAAGTTATTTTTTACTTGCGCAGCTTGAGTGGCAATCGGATCAATCAAGTTCCCCGCAGGATCAAAACTAAAGCTTTCAGATTTATATGGGTTTTGGCTTTTGATTAAACGCCCGATTGGATCATATTGGTAATTTAACTTACCTAAACGACTATCATCAACTTGAGTCAGCAAATAGTTGTTATCATAGTGATAATGACGTTCTGCTTGAAATTGTACCCTGTCCGTTGTTTCTTGTTCTGGGCGAATGATTTGTGAGCTGAGTAAGCCCACATCATTATAATTCTTAGTTTGCACTAAACCATTGGCCAGCAGTCGCGTGGTTTCACGATGTAAATCATCACGTTGGAATGCCACCATATCTTGTTTGTTAAAAGCAATACCATAAATATGCCCCGATCCATAACTTAGATTGGCTTGTACTTGTCCATCAGGACGAATGGTTTGAGTCAAATTCCCCAATTCATCGTACTCATAACGTAATACTGCTGTGAGTGGCGTTAGATTCGGTACTTTATAGTGTTGATGCTCACGTACCAACTGTCCAAGTTGATTGCGATAAAAATCAATTTGGCTTTCTGTATTGGTCGCTTTGCTGAGTTGGTTATTTAAGTTGTATTCAAATTCTTCAACTTGGCTATGCCGAGTCTGCAAATGGGTATAAGTCTTTGACGCGATCGAACCATCCATATGATAGCCGAATTGAGTCAGAATATTGGGTTGGCGGATTTGAAATAAAAATCCATTGTCATGATATGTAAAATGCTTTTCTTCACCATCAAAGGCTTGTTCACGCACCAATTGCCCAAAACGATTATAGTCAAATAGATATTCGGCATGGTTTTGATTGCTTAGTTTTTGAATTCGACCTTGTTTATCCCACTGGTAGCCGATTTGGTGTCTATTGGCATCGACCCGTTGCGCTAATAGCCCGACTTGATTGTATTTATATTGGGTGATTAAGCCTTTACTATCAGTATGCTTAAGTAAACGCCCTTCTTCATCATGTTCAAATTGTTCTTTTAATCCATCAGGATAAATGATTGCTTGTAACTGCCCTCGGTCTTTACCTTGAGTACTGTAGAGATACTGGACCTGTTGTGCATCCGCAGCAGCTTGTGCGGTCAGTGTACCGTCTTCATCATATTCCCAAGCACTACTTTTCCCTGAACAATCGGTATACGACACCATCTGCCCAAGATCATTATATTGAATTTTCTTTGAGCCGCCTTTGGCATCAACTACTTCAACTAATTGGTTGTCATTATTATATTTATACTGGGTGATATGCCCTAAAGGATTAATGTCTTTGCTGACATTGCCATCAGCATCATATTGTTTTTTCCAGATATTGCCTTCTGGGTCCTTAGTTTCAGTCAGATTACCATTTTCATCATAGGCAAACAGGATAATGCCACCATTTGGCTGTACAATTTTCACCAATTGACCTAGTTCATTATAAGCTTGTTCCGTTTCTAAGCCTGCAAAATCAATTTGACGCGTAATCCGTTTTTGACTATCTCGAGATATCCACTTTTCACGACCATCGGCTAAACGAGTACGATAGGTAAAGCCATCTAAATCAAAATAATAATAGGTCGGAACATCATAAGCGTCATAGACTGCCACTTGACGCAAACGTGGATGCCATTCTAAACGGGTTTTAAAACTGCCATCATCTGCCCACTCCTCAATCGCTTTGGCCTTGGGTGCAGTAGATTCATATCGAATATTTTGCCCACGTCCAGTACGATCTGTATAACGGGTCAATTGATGGGCATGGTTATACTCATAACTGCGTGTATGTCCATTTTGATCAATGGCTTTGATCAGATTGCCTTGTTGATCATATTCATAACGTGCCAATGCTTCCACTTGATCATCGACAAATGCGGCAATGACTTTGGCTTGTTCATTAAAAGCAAATTTGACTAAATGTTTAGCACGCTTCAATTGAAAATCAATCGCCTGTAAATAGGCAAATTGTTCAAACAATAAATAGGTCAGTACTACTTTTTCATCAGTCTGATCATTAAATTGTTGAACGAGGTGATAATGTTTTCCAGCATTAAAACTATGAAAATGGAAATTCCAGTCTGAACCAAAATTCAGCAATAAATCCCCATCGTCATGTGGTGCGACACTAAAGCCTTCAAAGGGTACCTGATATTTTTCATAGACGATCGAAGCAGGCAGTTGGTGTTTACGTCCATTGCTGTCAATAAATAAATACCCATTTTGGTTTTGTATGATCACATTGGAAAATGGCATCATCCAACGTGCGCCGATCATACTGTGATCAAACTCATTCATTTGAGAGTTATATTGACGACTAAAGGCAAAACCAACTTTAGGCAAGTAAAAGTCTGAATGATTAACCCGCTCCGCACCAATCGCATAGCTAATACTTTTATCCGTTTTAGAACTTTGATCGTCAGCCAATGTTGCGCAAATCGGATCATTTAAGGCATCAGGTTGTAAGGTGACAAACTCTAAAATATCACCATTGATATGCTGCTCATGTTTGCCTGTTTGGTTTAACGGCACACTGGCTGTGGCTTTTTTACCTTGAGTTTGGATGGCTTTTAGGGTTTCTTGAATCAACCAAGCAAGGCTATATTGAGTTCCTGCATTACTTTGTTGTTGAATCACTGTAGCAAGTTGTGGTGTCGCCTTAAGCACTTCTTCTGTTAATCGTGTTGCGATATTCGGGGTCATCTTTGCGGTCATATCAGCTTGTGCAGGTGTACCCAACAAATCAATCAATGGCTGTGCCCAGTTGCTAAACTGCTTGCTGGGATCACGTTTTTCAGCTGTGGCTCCCGCTGAAGCAACGCTAGGCAATCCAGCTACAGCACTGCTGCTAAAAGCTTGCAGAATTGAAGTCCCTAGTGTCGTTGCACTCGACAATAAACCTGATAATTTACCTTGTGTTTCTTGTAGGAATTTTTCTAAATCGCCAGCCATCTGCGCATTTAAGTGTAGCTGCATCCGACGTAAGTCAGCTTCTTTGATTTTGCCATTGGCTGGGTATAAACATTCTGCCATTAAACCCAGCATTGGACGTAAAGCCATACGCACATGTGCTTCTGTATTCGGTTGTAAAAATAAACCGATTAAGTTCATGCTTAACAATGCCGATTGTTGTACCCCTGCCTCAGCTTGCTTGGGTTCAGTGGCAAGTAAAATAAGGTCTAATACACTGCCGGATAATGCAAAGATATTGGCGACTGTTGGTACATTGGCGCTTGCTTTGATCTGTTCTAGGCTGGTGTTTCCACAAGCCTGTAAATAGTTTTGGATTTGATGGGCGATAAACTTATGGTCTTCTGTATGCGTCAGGCTGGCCAAATTAAATACTGCCAACTCTACCGCTGGCTTGGTCTCTTTAGCGGCTGGTTGTTGCTGTGTATTTGACCCTGCGGTCTGATTTTTACTGTCTATAAATGCCATAAGCTTAACCTTAATACGTTCTAATTTTTAATTTAATTTCAATCAATTAAAATTCAAAAAAATGTTCAATTATTTATTTCGCGCGTTATATACATCTGCTTGTTCAGCAGCCGTTTTTCGCACAGTCACTTGTTTGGTGACATAACGGGACTCTTCCAGATCCATCCGTACCACATCCTTATCCATATCATAAATCGACTGCGGTTTTCTCACTTCGACAGGTGCTGTCGCTTGTGGAGTCTGCTGAGTCAAAATTGGTGCAGGCTGACTGACTTGTTGAGGAATATTTTGCGGGATCGTGGGTACAGATGCATCACCTTTTCGAGTGGTAATGCTATAAGTTAAGAAGCGAGAGAAATATTCATCTTTTTTAATAAAATCATCCACCACTTTCACTGGGGCATCTAGCCCATTTTGAGTAGCGCCAAATGACTCTGCAACAAAACCTTGCCCCAGTGACGACCCAAATCCTATTCCAGCAGTTATATTAGAAACTAAACCACTGGTCTGTTGAGCAAACAATGCTGAGGCTTGGTCTTTAAAGAAATCGATACCTTGATCTTTAATGTTGTGTAGGGATTGACTTGGATTGGCAATCATCTGCCCCACATTCATCATCTGTGACGGAGATAAATTTAAATTCAATGCCGAAGAGACGAAACCTAATGCACTTTGAGTAAATTGTTCTTTAAATTGTCCCAAGCTTTGTGTGCCTAAGTCTTTTAAAGCATTTTTGCCCATATCTTTCAATGAGTCAGCATTCAAAGAGAATAAATTGTTTTTGAGTTGAGACATCATATTTTGTCCCACTGAATTTAATGTATTTTGTGCAAAGCTTGTGGCACCACCGACCACTTCTTCGGACCAAGTATAATCACGGTTAAAATGACTTGCTTTATCCCATGCACTCCGTGGATCAGTCTCAAATTCAACTTTGGCAGGGCCAGGTGCAATACCTGTCACTTGGGCAAAGCCATTTGCATCCAGCTTGCCAGACACTTGCTTGCCAAATGAGTCAATCACTTTAAAGCCGGTTTGTTTAAAGAAGTCTTGCCCACCATAGCTTTTTAATAAGTCGAGTGCGCCTTTGAGCGGATTCGATGGCGGCAGTTCTACTGATTTACTCACACTGGCACCCGGCTTAAATGTGTGCTGCCCTGCATTGACCTCAAACTTACCGCCTGTTTTTGGGAAAATCCCTGAGCCATTTAGGGCAATCTGTGAGGAACCACCAGTAATCAACACTTCTTTTGGGCTACTGATTTCTATCCGATCTTCTGTAGATGAGATGGTAATCCCCAGTTTAGCAAATACATCTAAAGCGTCTGACTGCGCTTGAATTTCAACTTTACTTTGCGCGGCAATGGCTTTAATGCCACCTTGTGCAGCAAATAGACTCACTTTGCCTAAAGCTTGCCCCAAAAGATTCTTTTGGGTACTGAGGTTAATACTATCGCCCGCAGTATGGTTAATGATGCCTGTGGCTGAAAGATGGATATCTTCAGGGGTACTTAAGGCAATCCCATCAACAGAACTGAGTAATATGATGGCTTTTTTATACTTAGCAACATCTTTTTCAATGTCTTCGGCAAAAGCTTTGAGTTGCTCAATCGATTCTATTTCATCCGTCTTTTGGTTTTTGGCAATATCACTTAAAGCTTTACTGTTGGTCTGACTACCCTCAAGTTGCTTTTTGGCAAACTCTGAATCAAGGTGATCACCTTTGGCTTGGTCTTGTTTGTAGGTCGAAAGCAGTAAACCTTGCCCTGCGCGTAGTGCTCCCCATTGGTCAGTTCTCAGCTCAAAACCTTCTCCACGATCATCACTTTCTGCTTTGTCTTTTGGATGACTCAGTTTGCCCAAGTTGAGTTGGCTGGCCCCATGACTACTCTGTAACTGGCTGCTGATTTGGCCAGTAGTATCGTCAAACCTCAGTTGATTGTAGCCACTGCCTTGATACTCTCGACTTTTTATTCCTGCCAGTTTCTTGGTATCAGGCAGTTTGCCTTTGTCATCAAACTTGCTTGGATGACGTTGTGCTTCATGGATGCGCCCAACCACAAATGGACGGTCAATGTTGCCATCAAAGAAGTCAATTACAACAATCTCACCGATTCTCGGTAAGAACCGCGCACCATAGCCTTCGCCTGCCCATGGGGTCAGGACATCGACCCAAGCTGAATCTGTGTCATTGTCATTAGAACCCGCACCGCCATCATGGGTATTGTCTTCATTACGGCTAAACAGGAAGCGAACTTTGATACGCCCCCATTCATCAACATGAATTTCTTCTCCGCTTGGCCCCACCACTTTGGCCCGTTGTGGTGATGCAATCGGTCGGTGTTGTAATGGGTTATAGGCTGGAACCGTGCTGATATTACGACGTTGAATGGTTAAATTACTGGCTTGACGTTCATCACTCGTGTTGCTGGTGATTTGACTTGTTTGCCAATTGCTTTGTTGGACTAAAGCGGTGACTTGATCGGTGAGATCTTTAGGTAAGTTATTTTGGTTATAAAAGCTTTTAGCCGTGATTAAAAATTCTTTGTCTGCACCTGAGTGTTGATCTATCTCAGGATGTTCATTTAGTTCAAACCAATAACCAACATGTGCATCGCGCACAGTTGATGTTGCTGTAAATTGTTTGGCTTGTGAATCGTAGTAGTTGCTGAGGTTTTGATTAAACTTTTCAATCTGACTGTTGCCCGATGGCGTGGCACCATCTTCGCCATTAAGGTCTTGAATCCATGCAGGGCTAAAGTGCCATGCTTGTTCTAAAGCTAGACTGGCATTGTCATAATTTTCACTATGGCTGTGTTTACTTTGGACACTGCCAGCGCCTTCATCAATATCCAATACATCAGCTTGCCAACGCTGGATATACACTGAAGTCGGTTGAATGGAACGCTGACCAATAAAATTGGTAATTGAATCAGTTTTTTCTACGGCGCTGCTTCTATGAAAGCGAATATTGCGGCGTTCTAAGGCACTAAATTGCGAATTATCATCGATTAAACGAAGCTTTTGTGCTTGGATTTGTTCTGTTGAGCTCGATACTTTAAGCTGAGCTTCATCGATCAACCAGTTAATCCCTTCACTTCTCATCAAACGGGTCAGGAAGTCAAAATCACTTTCAGATGCTTGCATAATGAATGGGCGCACATCATAGTCTTTGCTCAGTCCACTCTTATCTAATGTCAGACTTGAAGCAAATAGTGGGCTGCGTTGTACCCATTCTTGGAACACGGTCTGGATCACATCCACAACCGACTTATTCATAAATACTCTAGAGTTTCTACGGTGTTTCCAAAGTGCTGTTGGGTCTTCTACAGTCAAACGATAGATGGTAAGAGAACCATCAGATGCGCCAATATCGGCTTGGGTCATAATCCCTGAAATACGGGTTAATTCAGATTTATCTGTGACAATATCGATTGCAGCTTGCGTTCCAATAAAGCTTTTTAAAGGAATGCTTGCTGACGTTGCAAGACAGATGAGCTGAAGTCGAACACCTTCATTGATTTGATGTGTTCCATCAATACGTTGTAGGAACACTTGTTGGCTCAACGCCGAATTAGAAAATTGTACGTGGATGGCACGCTTTTGTGCTGATAATCCAAGCTGCTCCAAAGCAGCGTAAATATTGTTAGACATGCTTATTATTAAATTCTAAATTGTGATCGATTATACTAAAAAACTTAAGGGTTTGTCTATACAGACCTGTCTATATTGCGCTCAAATTTTAAGCAAAAATGTAAATATTTTTATTTTTTAATGCATAATAAGTAAAATTTTCTCATTGTTTTATAAAATATTTATTCAAAAATAATTCAAAATCTACAATAAGATTGTTACGCTAGGCGGATGTATGAATATCTCCTTTTCGATTTAGTTTTTGGCAATGATGGGTTTTAAACAGTAAGAATAAACAAAACAACTTCGAACCGATCTTATGGTGCTACAGCATGTACTCATCGTATTTTTATCAATTTTTAATTGTGTAACAATAGTTCAAATACAAGGACTCTATTCATCCTAACTAGTTTTTTCAAAAGCTCTGAATAGCTCATGAATTCTATTGTGCTATATTTTAATTTTTTAATGATAATTCACACTTATATTCAGTTAAAAAACTGATTTATATTAAAATAAAAAACTAGTGATAAGTGACAATCAAACACTCAGCACTAGCTTTTAGCTAACATCAATTAATAATTAAAAGTATAACTCAAACCAAAAGTCCGGCCTTGTGCCCGCATACTAGACACAGGTGAAAAGGTAATTTCTGACTGCTGACTATAAACGGTGCGATAGTCTTTATTCCACACGTTATAAATTCCAAAATCCACCCGCCCCTTATAAGCCGGGAAATTCACGAGGGTATCCATAATCGCATAACCCTTTATTTTTGCAGCCCGGTTTGGAACCACTTTATCATTGTTCACTGCAACCTTATCGTCTTCAAATGCTTTGTCAGTTCCTTTTACAGCAAGCACCTGTACACGGAATCCATAACCATCATCACTATTCCACTCACCAAAAATAGTTCCCTTAGTTGGAGATACCTGATAAGCATTTAACTCACGCCAATTACCCGCCGCATCCTTATATTGTCCACGGGTGTAAGCCAACGTGCCACCAATTTTAAAATCATCCAGAATTGGATATGCCGCAGTCATTTCGGCACCGTAAACACGCTGATCAGTTTCCGCAATATTGACTGAACGATCCGCATTGAACTGAATGACTTTATCAGATGTGTTATAAAAACCAGTAATTCCTAAATCAAGTTTTTGATCATCTTGCAGACGCCAACCCAGTTCATAACTATTGACCGTTAGTGGTTCTATATTCGCAGTTGAAACGGTCAGAATTGAGACATCACGTAACATCCGTAATATATCTGGATAACTAAATCCTTGAGAGAAATTGGCAAATAATTGCTGATTATCAGTAAGTTTATAAACTGCGCCTAAATTAAACAAAAACTTGTCAGCATTTGTTGAATCACTCGCAACGCTTTGTGTTTGTCTAGAAGGTGTATAAGCGTCTGTATCTGCCTTGATATATTGATAGCGCGTTCCCGCTTGAAGATTAAAGCGATCCGTTAATTGATAATCTGCCTGTAAAAAAGCCCCGATATTCTGAATGACAGTATCTGGACCAGCATCTAACCTTCTACCAGTATCCTTGTAAACTATACCGTTATTGCTGACAGACAATACGTCATAATGCTGAGTATCTTTTTCTCGGTCATAATCCAGACCATAGGTCAGATTAAGATCTCGCGCTGCAAGCTTAAAATCTGACTGCACTGTAGACCGCATTCCAGCTACATCAACCGTATATTCTGATTGATTGACCGTAGCGCCACCTGAATAAACTGGGAAAAAACGCCCTTTTTCATTTCTATAATAGGCTTCCAAATTTACCGTCTGCCCCCATACATCCTGATTTTGATATTGGGTATTCAAAGCATAACGATCCGTAAATGGCTGATTACTTAATTCCAGCCCCTTGATGGCTCGTTCAGACTGTGGCCCTTTAGCAATGGTATAGTTCGGTCCATAATCAGGTAGATAACGAGTATCCTGCTTATCCTTATAATACTGCGCACCAAAACTTAAGCTTTGTGTGTCAGTCAAATTAAAATTCAGGCGTCCATTTATGTCTAACGTATCTGTATCATTACGGCTGGTTTGATTGGGTTCAGTTGCAATCCGATCCCCATTCGCATCGAACAATGATCCCCGGCTGGTATAGTTCGCACCCAAAAAACCATCCATTTTATCATTACTGAAAGAAACGCTCTGACCTGCTTCATAAGCCAGACCATCTCCTCGGAAATTATCAGCAGAGGTTATCCCTAATTTCGTCTCAAAACTCAGTGGTTTCGATTTGTCAGCACGTTTGGTAATGATATTAATAATCCCACCCGTTGCACCAGAACCATAAATACTGGTTGCTCCAGAAATGACCTCAATCCGTTCAATCATCCCCGGACTGATACTGTTCAATTGGCGCGCAGGATCACGCGATCCCGTCTGAGATACACCATCAATCATCACCAGTACCGTTCTGCCTCGCATGGTCTGACCATAATTACTTCCAGTACCACTAGACGGCGCCAGTGAAGGAACCAGTTGTCCAAGAACATCTGCTACTTTTCGTCCTGCTCCAGCCTGTTTTTGTACTTCTGCTCCGCTGATGTTCTGTACAGTTCCTGCAATATCTGCAATGCTTTTTTCTGATCGTGTTGCTGTAATAACGATCTGTGGCAATTTCTGGACAGATTCCTGTTGTTGAGCATTGCTCACTGGTGTCTGATTATTCGAGGTTTCATCCTGTGCATATAACTGACTACTGATGGCAATAGATAAAACACATAAGCTGAATTGGGAAAGGCGCATCCTGTTTCCTCAGTTGTAGGTCTGAATTTTATCGATAATAATAATCATTAACATTCTTGATGTAAAACACAATCTTTTAATGGCCTATTCCAACAACCCAAGGAAAACACAGCACAAAAATTATTAATTTAATTTGTCTTTTTATAATTTCAGTTCTGATTAATTTTGAGTTTCTAAGATTTTCTTAGGGTGATTCTCTTTAATAAAAATAAATGTGATAGCGATCTGCTTTATAATTTTTTTCTAGTGATTGATTAACAATTTTAATCAAATGGTCATCTAATTTCACTATAATTTAAGTCAATAATTATATATAATCCATATTTATCAAAAACTTATAAACAAAATCATTACTCACGCCCACAGTTTATTCTTCAATAAAATTACAAAACACAACAAATCCATCGTAAATTTTAATAATAACAAAACCAATAATGATTATCATTTGCAATAGATAAAACCAGAGAATTCTAACGATGATCCATAACAATATTCTCGATTGCATAGGTAAAACTCCTTTAATCAGACTCTCAAGGATGTTTACTGATCAATCCGTCACCGTTGTCGCAAAAATGGAGTTACTCAATCCAGGTGGAAGTATCAAAGATCGACCTGCATTGTATATGTTACAAGAAGGGCTTAAATCTGGCCTCATTCATAAAGATAGCCATATTGTTGAAAGTTCATCGGGCAATTTAGCAATTGCACTTGCAATGGCATGCAAAATTTACGGCCTAAAATTCACTGCTGTGATTGACCCCAAAATTGCTTCAGCCAATTTACAAATGTTGAAGCTCTATAAAGCCAATATCGAAATGGTCTCTGAAAAAGATCAAAACGGCGGTTATTTAAAAACAAGAATCGATACAGTACAACGACTTTGCCGCCAGTTGCCCAATGCTGTTTGGATCAACCAATATGCAAATCCCAACAATTGGAAAAGCCACTATTATGGTGAAGCAGAAGAAATCATAAATCAAATCGATCGCAGTATTGATTACTTGGTTGTTGGTGCAAGTACTTCTGGAACAATCATGGGCGTATCTCGCCGCTTAAAAGAAAAATTCCCGCATTTAAAAGTTATTGCAGTCGATATCGTCGGTTCTGTTCTCTTTGGTGGTCACTCAGGCCCACGTGAAATTCCGGGTATCGGTGCAAGTACCGTTCCAGCCCTACTCTCCCCAGATGAAATAGATGATGTCATCTATGTTGATGATTATGAGTCAGCTTTAGGTTGCCGAGAACTCCTCGAACATGAAGGCATTTTTGCGGGTGGATCTAGCGGCTCATCTATTTCAGCAATAAAAAAACTTATCCCGACCATCCCTTCTGGATCATGCGTTTTAACCCTTTTGGCAGATAGAGGCGATCGTTATTTAGATTTAGTTTATGACGAAGAATGGTTCGAAATGATCAAGAGAAGACATTTCAATAAAAATCATCTCAATCAAGAAAATTTTACTTTGCAATCCGTTGTTTAACTCCACTTTTTAGGAAATATTTATGAGTAATTTGGCTAGCCTTCGTTACCTTAGTCAATCAGATTTACTTCATCTTGGTGCAAATCACAGTAATTCGTTTATCGAAGCAATTACTGAAGGCCTCACACTTCACGCAAATAAACAGTTTGTACAACCCTTAAAACCCTATTTACGTTGGCAAGGTGCGGACCATATTGCCGACCGAATTATTGCCATGCCATGTTATTTGGCTGGAAATGATCCTATTGCAGGGATCAAATGGATTGGTTCTCGCCAACACAATCCTAAGAAATTTAATATTCCTCGTGCCAGTGCCTTAATTGTTTTAAATGACGCTGAAACAAATTACCCCGTGGCAATCATGGAAGGCAGTTTAATTAGTGCGATGAGAACAGCGGCAATTACTGGTGTATCAATTAAATATCTCGCCAAAAAAGACTTCTCAGATATCAGCGTGATTGGTTGTGGTCCGATTGCCCAAATGCAAATCAAAACGGTCTTAGAACAATACCCACAAGTTAAAAAAATACATTTATTTGATCTAAACCCAGAAGCTGCAGAAAAACTTAAAGCTTTATTTATTGCCGAATATCCAAATCTTCAAATCGAAATTCATGAAACTGCCAAGTCGGCGATCCAACAGGCAGATGTATTAATCACTTGCACAGTATCTGACAAACCCTATATCCCGTTTGAATGGCTTAAAAAAGGTTGCTTCGTTTCAAATATATCAATCATGGATATTGAACCAGAAGTTTTCCTCAAAGTTGACAAAGTGATTGTGGATGACTGGGATCAATCCAATAGAGAAAAGAAAGTCATCAATGTACTGGTTGAAGAAGGTTTATTTAGCCGTGAAAAACTACATGCTGAACTAGGTGACATCATTATTGGGCATAAAAATGGCCGTGAAAATGATGATGAAATCATTTTACTCAATCCAATGGGTATGGCGATCGACGATATTGTTTGTGCGAAATGGTTTTTCAATGCTGCACAAAAACAAAATATTGGCACAGTTTTGCCACTTTTATAATTATAGGAACAATGCACATGTTAGATCGGATTTACACAACACAACTTCAGAAAACTATAGATGCGCTCTATATGGAAAATTATGGTGAGTTCAGAAACCATATTGTCTATAAAAAGCCTTATCTTGTAATACATCTGAGGAGTGAGTTGGAACTACATTTCAATTGCTTAAAAGTAAATAGTGTAAATCCTTTCTATATCACAAAAGCAGAAGTTTTACTTCATAACACGTTGAGTCAACAGACCACTGAGATCGCGATTGCTGACGTTTTTAATTATTTAACTCAATCCTCATGGTGGCCATCAATCAACCACCAAAAGGCCATTGCGTATTGGCATGATAATTTGGTGACTGCTGAAAAAATTCCTCAAATCTTACAATCCGCCCTTTCTTTTTCTTCGCCACTCATAATGAGTGAACTACTTTCGCTTGTCGCTGACCGTGCATTTCATCCATTTGCACATGCGAAAGGTGAACTCAGTCCACTCATTACTCAAAAAGAAATTGAAGTGTATTGGTGGGCATTTAAAAAAACAGATGTCATAAATAATATGGAATCCATTCCACATGATGAACTGGCTCTCCCTGCTGAGGAAAAAAATCTTATTATTGAAAAAATGCAGGCTCTCTCAAATGAATACCTTGCAATACCTGTACTTAAAACACAGCATGACTATTTAACATTTCAAGAAAACAAATATCTAGGGATTGACCTCGGCCTCGCCACTGCAATTGGTTGCCCAACATCCTCGCTACGAACTTTAATCAATCACTTAAATTCAAATCAGCACTTAAAGCTCTCGACCAATGCCAAAACTTTGGGTGCTATTCGCTCTATGCCTGCTCGATATTTAGCCAACGGTCATGCGGCATATGATTTTCTCAATGATGTCATCGACAAAACACCATCATTAAAACATCAGCTCTCTTTAAGCAATGAAACCCATTGGTGGGTCTTAGGAAAACAAGAACCGCTGGTACAAAATTTAGGTGTTATCGGCTGTCAAGTGAGGCATTTACCTCATTTTTGCCAAGAAAAAAATATAGCACCCATTAGCATGTCTGCTTTAAGTTGTCCTTATATTGATCCATGGGAAGCTTTAGGTATAACAGGTGACAAATGGAACTTACTTAAAGATTTGAGTACCCATTTTATTCACACTTTTCTCACACTGTGGTCTTTTGGTGTTATGCCTGAGTGTCATGGTCAAAACACCCTTGTATGTTACCAAGACAATCAATTTAAATGCTTTATTCTGCGTGACCATGACACCTTAAGAATATGCACCCCTGCGATTCAGGACAGTGATTTTGTTCCACCAGACTATAAAATTGATACCAGTACGCCAAACAATCTTATCTTTAATAAAAATGAGGATTTATTTAATTATTTTATAACCCTCGGGATACAAATCAACCTATACCCTATCGCATTAGCAACATTGAAATATACCAATCATACTGAAATTGATTTCTGGGAAATGATCCAAGAAATTATTGTCAACTTTATAGAAACTGCCGCACTTTCTGAACAATCGAAAAACTGTATTCAAAAATATGTTTTTGAAAGTAGCCACTGGCCATTCAAACAATTACTCACCCCTTTATTAGCCCAACAAGGTGATTCAACAGGGATGCCAAGTAAAATTGGTATGACGTCAAATCCCTACCATGCTTTATTCCAATCTTGCTATGAGACCATGGATATCTAAATCATGCGTTCCTCTCGCCTAGATCATTTGATTATTTTACTGTGTCAATTTTTTTCGACTTTTGGCTTGATGGTCTTAATACCGATCATGCCGCTATATATGGAAAAATTGACGGCGCAAATGGCAGCACCCGCCATTTGGGCAGGTATAGCGCTGTCAGCACCAGCTCTAGGGAGTCTATTTACAGCCCCCCTTATTGGTCATCTATCAGATACATTTGGGCATAAAAAAGCACTGTTACTTTCCTTGGCTGGTTTCTGCATTTCTATACTGTTAATGGCGGGAGCACAGCATCTATTTGTGTTTATTTTTGCCCGTATTTTATTAGGATTTTGCGGTCTATCCGTGATTCTTTATGCCTATACCTCTTATTTGTCTAGCGAGCGACAAAGAGGTCTTGCCTTTGGACAGCTCCAAAGCAGTGTCGCATTGGCCTGTCTATGTGGTCCGGTACTCGGTGGCATATTTATGGATCATTGGAAAGTTGAAACCTTACTCAGTGCCACAGCATATATTGTCATCGTTTTAATCTTAGTTGCTGCTATTTTATTGAGCCAAACTGTGCAGACATCTGTCACGGGACCCGATAAAAAACCATCAACACTACAATCTTTTGATCGAACAATTTTTTCGTGGCTCAGTGCGGGAACCTTTGTCCAAGCTGGCGGGTTCGGTTTAGTGTCCTGTTTTATCTTATATATCAGTGAAATAAGTCGAAATATAGCTATACCCTTATCTATTGCGAGTTTAACAGGAACAATCCACGCACTTTCATGGGGTGCTGCATTTTTTGCTGCAACCTATTGGGGGAAACGCAACGATGCGAGAGGCGATTCATTTCATAATTTTGTCAGTGCAACACTGATCTGTGGAATCACGGTTCTGGCTTTGACATGGACCACTAATATTTGGTTAGTACTGCTCTTAAGACTCATACAAGGTTTCTGTTTCGCTGCACTTATTCCCTCTATTTTTCATACGATTTCGTTAAAAACTGATGCAAGAAATCAAGGAAAAGTGATTGGTATTTCAAATAGTGCCTTTGTTCTTGGTCAACTGTTTGGACCGATTGCGGTCACCCTCACATACTCATTTTTCAATATCACTGCCGCGTTAATTTGCACTGCATTATTTTTTATTGGTGCTGGATTAATCGTGACTTTAAACAAATTTTTAACCAATACAATTTTAGAAGAGGTACAAGAATGAACCCGATCATTACCACCGATGCATGGTCTTACAAGCTTTTTGAACAATACTTGAATACTTTTTTTCGTGAACTTCAAGTTCAACTCGAACAGCATATTCTCTCAGAACAGGATTCACCTTTAGCAATACATGACGCAAATAATTCACCCTATTTTTCATACCCATTTACTGCATCTAACTCAATCATCTATGGTGCGATACAGCATTTCTCAAGCACAGGTTATCATCGTTACCAGCGCTCTTTTTGTGTATTCAATACTGAGGATAAGACTGTCAAAAGTCTCACTGATCCTAAAGTGTTGGTTAAAATGATAACCGATGAGTTAAAGTTAAATAGCCAATTTAAAGATAAAAAGCAAAATCAGAATCTCTATGCGGAAATCGCAAACAGTATCGAAAATACCAAATTCTTTTTAGAAAACAGCGTAGATCAAATAAAGCCTAAATTGGCCTCTAGTTTTCAATCTGCTGAACAAGGCATGTTATATGGACATCCATTTCATGTGACCTCAAAAGCCAATCTAGGCTTTTCTAAAGAGGATATGAAAAAGTATAGCCCAGAGCTAGGTGCGACGTTTCAGTTACACTACTTCGCAGTGCATTCATCCTTAATCCAAAAACTTGTCAGCGATAATAATATTGATCAACTGATTGAAGAAGACGTTTTGAAGCATGCACAACACCGCCTCAAAGATGACTTCAAAAATTATGAACTTTTGCCTACACATCCGTGGCAGGCAAACTTTTTACTCCTACACCCTTCCTTAAAACGCTATTTAGAAAATCATGAGGTTCGATATTTAGGTGCTTTAGGACAAACCGTTTGGCCTACATCTTCAGTACGAACCGTTTGGTTACCGCAATCTAATATTTTTTTAAAACTCTCCATTGATGTGCGTATTACTAGTTTTATTCGTAACAACCCTATGGATGAAATGGAAAGAGCGATTGATGCCAGTAAAATCATTCTTAAGCATCAGATCAACCAACACTATAAAAATATGCTCATTCTTCCAGAGCTTACAGCCAAAACTGTCAAAATCCCTGAGTTAGAAAGTTCTTTTGGCATTATATATCGCGCAGGATTAGCTACGGAAACGCTTGAAAATACTCGGATGCTAGGTGGTTTAGTCGAAGAAAATGAGCATCATCAGATCCCCTTAATGGCGTTTATTGATCAGGCCGCACAAGCCCAAGGACTTCCAAATAGTCACTCAAAAGCCTTTCTTGCTGATTGGTGGAAACAATATATTCAAGTTTCCTTGGTTCCACTGATTGAATTGTTTGCAAATAAAGGGATTAGTGTTGAAGCCCATATGCAAAATAGTTTAATGGAATTTAAACAAGGCTTCCCTGCTCGACTGATTATTCGTGATATGGAAGGGATTAGTGTGGTTTCTGAGATGCTCAATGATCATTCCTCAGTCTCTGAAGATAGCACTGTTTGGTTTTCTCAAAAGGATGCATGGATTTTTCTGCAATATTATTTAGTCATCAATCATATTGCGCATCTAATTAGTGCGATATCAAGAGTAAGCATTATTGAAGAAAGTGAACTTTGGCAAACCACCAGAAAAACCCTGATCGATGAAAACTTCTCAGATAAAGCACAGCACTACTGCAACCTTTTGCTTAACTCTCTCACTTTACCTATTAAGGCAAATATGATGAACACCTTATATCACAGTGGCGGTAACCCGATTTGGATTGATATTGAAAATCCGATTTATAAATACAGAGGCGCTCAAGCACTGACCCCTCTTCAAGCTACGCAACAAATTGATTATAAAGTCCAAGCGGAAAGACGTGTCATCGGGCAATTATTAGAAGCCTTAATCTTTGAAAATGCCTTTAACTACGAAAAATCAAATGGGCAAATTAAATTCTTTATTTCAGATGATCTTTTTTATAGCTGCGACGCTAAACAACATTTTAGTTTTAACCGAATTAAATTAAATCCATCGAGTTTAGTCCGTTATGATGCTGTTCAAAAGTCATCAAGCAGTCCAAATTTAAAAGCATTATTAGCTGATTTAAAACATATTATTGATGCTGATCCAATCAAATGGCAAAGCTTTAATGATGAGCTCAATCTTAGCTATGTCAAACATGCACAAACACTGGGTCTATCACCCAACCAACCATTAAGAACACTGTCATATATTGAGCAAGAAGCCCGTATAAACAATGCACATCTCTATCATCCAAGTTTTAAATCTAGAATAGGCTTTGATCTTAAGGAAAATCAAAAATACTCACCTGAATTATCCCAAGGATTCTCTGTTCAATGGACTGCTACTCATAAAAGCTTATGCAAATTGGTTTTGAGTGAAACGATCAACTTAAATCAACTGTATAAACAGCATTTTTCAGACAAAGACCTTCACGCAATCCGTGAGGAATTGACAGCGTATCAAGTTGATTTCAATGATTATATTCTTAGCCCCATTCACCCTTGGCAATGGGATAAAATTATTGAATTGTATTATCAAGATGCAATCAGCAATCAACTGATCATTCCATTGAAAATCGCTGGACCTACTTATTTACCGCAACAATCAATCCGAACATTATCAAACATCACGGATATTTCAGCGTTATCACTAAAATTAGCAATGAATTTAGTTAACACGTCGACCTCTCGTGTTTTAGCACCACATACTGTGCAAAATGCTGCAAAAATGAGTGACTGGCTGTATAAAATCGTTGAGCAAGACCATATTTTAGAAAAACAACGTAAACCCGTTATTTTAAGAGAAATTGCTGGACTTTCTATCAATCAGCCGATCGCCTTAGCTGTTCAATATGGCGCACTGGCCTGTATTTGGCGTGAAAGTATTTATCATTATCTCAATGAAGGCGAATCAGCAACACCAGTTACAGGTCTAATGCAACTTGATACTGACCAAAAACCGCTGATAGACCACTGGATCAAACAATACGGGATCGAGTTTTGGTTAGAGAAGTTATTAAAAAATGCCTATCTGCCAATTATGCATATTTTATGGTGTCACGGCTTAGCATTGGAATCACATGCACAAAACATGGTGTTAATTCACAAAGATGGTCTACCTGTTAAAGCGGCTTTAAAAGATTTCCATGATGGTATTCGCTTTAGTCGTCATTTGCTAAGAAATCCAGAGCTATTACCCGATTTACAAGACGCGCCTAAAGAACATGCCAAAATTAACCCAAATTCTTTTTTAGAAACGCACGCAGCAAATGAGTTAAGAGATTTCACCCAAGACGCACTTTGGTTTGTCAATCTAGCGGAATTGGCCATATTTCTAAACACACATTATGAGTTTGATGAAATCAAATTTTGGACAATGTTAAGATCAATCATCAATCAACATAAAGAAAAGCATCCAGAATTTGCACAAAGATATGAATTGTTTAACTTTACAGATGACACCATCGATATTGAACAACTTGCAAGTCGTCGCTTCCTACCAGAAATCCGATTAAGAGTACAAACCACCCCAAACCCGTTGAGTTTAATTAAGGAAATTGAATATGAATAAAACTTCAATTTCCTTTAAAAAACGCATGAAAAATGGTGAGTCGCTTTATGGCATATTCTGTTCTATTGCCTCACCAATTCATGTGGAGCAATTGGGACTGGCTGGTTATGACTTTATTATTATTGACTTGGAACATACTTTATTTAGTACGTCCCAAGTTGAAAGCATGATTATAGCCGCTAGAGCCATACAGCTTGATGTATTGGTTCGAGTCCCCTTAACCGCCAATCACTTGATCTTACCTTTACTCGATGCTGGCGTAACTGGAATTGTATTACCACGTATAGAAAATGCACAACAAGCCCAAGAAGCTGTGAATTATTGCCACTACATGCCCCTAGGACAAAGGGGCTTAAATTCAACTCGGTTAAATCGCTATGGCATGCAGAGCTTAACGGATTTTGTGCAACACGCACACCAAGAAACAGTTGTCGTCGCAATGATTGAAAGTTTAGCTGGTGTAGTAAATATCGATGAAATTTTAGCTATTGATGGGATCGATATTATTCTTGAAGGTTCGGCAGATCTTTCTCAGTCTATGGGCGTTCCTTGGGAAACGCGCCATCCGCAAGTTCAAGCAAAGATCCAAGAGATATATAGCAAAACTCAACAACAGGGTAAATATTTCTGCGCAATTCCGCGCCAGCCTGAAGATATTGCGTTGTGGAAACACCAGTCTGTAAAACTTTTTGTGCTCGGTGATGATCGCAGTATTACCCGTCGAGCACATCAGCTTCATATTGATTCATATAAAGAAATTGTATAGGTCTCTAAACCTTGAGTGGTGTATCAGCTATTCCACTCAATAAAAATTTAAGCTGAATATAAATGTTTTATTGTTTATTTGTTACTGTGAATTACAATCATTCTCAATTATACTTTCGTCAATTTAAAGCAATCTCAGGGTGAGATAAAAGGAAACAAGATGAAAAGCAACAAAATTTTTAATAAGAAGTCTGATGTAAAAAAAATCATTCCACTTATATCAATTGGTGGGTTCATCTTTTTATCACAATCCTCTTTTGCTATTTCACCCACAGAGGCTACAGATACAGAAAACAAAGCTGCGGTGCTTCCAACCATTACTGTCAGTGCATCACGCTCAGATGAATTCTCCTCTTCTGCAAAACAAGTGACCAAATTAGATGAAAAACAAATTGAATTTCTAAAAAATGCGTCTTCTGGAAATATTGCCACAGTTTTAGCCAAAGTTGTACCTGGTTTATCAGACTCAAGTCGTACAATTACCGATTATGGGCAAACTTTACGCGGACGTAATGCCTTGATCTTGGTTGACGGCGTACCTATGAATTTGACACGTGATACATCAAGAGGTCTTTCATCAATCGACCCGCAAAGTATTACGGGGATAGAAGTCATTCGTGGCAGTAATGCGATTTATGGAAGTGGTGCTGCTGGCGGAACGATTTCAATCACCACCAAAGCAGCGGGCGGTGAACCGACTGCAAAAACTGTGATTGGGCTACAAAGCGCTTTGACCAACTTTCGTACAGATGCTTTAAGTGGAGATATTCATCAATATTTTTCTGGAAGCTTAAATAACTTTGACTATGCATTTGATTTTGGCTATCAACGTATTGGTAGTCCATACGATGCCCGAGGCGATCGTGTTGCACCAGAACCAAGTCAAGGTGATTTATTTGATGCGGATGCATATAGCGTAGGCGGTAAACTTGGCTATCACATTGACGATAACCAATATCTACAATTTGCAGCAAATTACTATAACGCTGAACAAGATTCTGACTATGCCTCTGACCCAAGTGTAGCAAAACTTCCTGCAGGTAGCGTACCTGCGAAAGCAATCAAAGGGCTTAAATTAAAAGACCAGAATAAAAATGAAAATCAAATCTACAATTTAACCTATAACAATAAAGATTTATTTGGCAGCAAAGTTGACGCGCAAATCTATTACCGAGACTTTTTTACTCGCTTCTCGCCATTTGATGCCCGTAAAGTCAGTACCCGTGGTGGAAAAGTCGATCAGGTTTATCAAAACAATAATGTTCTTGGCAGTCGCCTAACCGTAAACACCCCACTAGAATTTTTAGGTGATACGTCGATTGTTTGGGGTGGCGATTTTAGCCGTGAAAAAAGCGAAATGCCTCTAGATACGTTTGATCCTACCATTTATGACCAATCTGGTGGCTTAGAATTTGTTAAAAATGGAAAACTAATCTATTTACCTGAATTAACCACCCAAAGTATCGGCGGTTTTGCGCAATTAAAGCATAATTTCAATGAGCAATGGTCTGCTGAAGTGGGTACGCGTTATGAAGACAGTTATGCAAAAATTGATAGCTTTGTTCCATTATCACAATTAGGCAAACCAAATCCCTATACTGTTAAGGGGGGTAAAGTGACGGCCGATGCATGGTTATATAATGCCAATGTCACCTTTAAGCCAACAGATCAGCACTCGATTTACGCATCTTTTAATCAAGGTTTTCAATTGCCCGATGTAGGGGTGGTGATCCGTAATGCAACAGCAGGATTTAACTTAGCATCATCATTCCTTGAACCGGTTAAGGTGGATAATTACGAGCTCGGTTGGAACGGTCATTTTAATAATTTTAGTTCGAGCTTAGCGGTGTTCCAGTCAACTTCCGATCTGGGTGGTGTTCAATCCTTTAACAATGGCTTGATACTGACGCGTACCAAAGAAAAAGTGACTGGTGTAGAAGCGACTCTTGATTATCTTGATGATGCAAAAGTATGGGGAACTGGAGGAAGTGTTACATGGATGAAAGGCCGTGAAACCCCACAGAACACCAATACAGAACAAGACATGACGGGTTACCGTATTCCACCTTTAAAAGTAACAGGATACATTTCTTATAGCCCAACAGACACATGGACAAATCGTTTACAAGCGACATATTTTGGTTCAGAAGATTATCGCTTAAACGGTGTCAACAGTTTTGGACGTTATGATGTGAAGTCATATACCACTGCAGATTTAATCAGTAGTTTTGCCCTCAACAAAAAAGATACCGTTACGATTGGCTTAGAAAATATGTTTAACCGTAAATACTATCCTTTATACAGCCAACTTCTCCGTACCAGTAATAACACCAGCCATCTGCTGGCGTCAGGTGCAACATTGAAAGTGACTTATAGTCATAAATGGTAAGATTTAATGATAAAGCCTTGTGCTTTTGAATCATAAATGGTTGTCCTACCGTGGGGTGACATGGATGTCGCCCCTTGTGTGTGGGAGTAAGGGGGTACAGGACGTCCCCCCGCCCAACATAAGCAAAAACAAAGCACTGCTTTGTTTGCAGCGCAAGGTTTGGCATCCACTACGAAAAATGAGGCATCGCCTACACAAAGGTATTGAAACTTTGAATGTAAGGTGGAGCATTGCAAACTTTTTATAATCAAACAATTTATCTCGTCATATAATTGATTTAATTAAAAATATTCATTTCTTGGGTTTGATTTTTTGACAAGTTGACTATACATAAACTCACATGACAAAGAACAGCAAAAAGCCGGCAGTATTGAAACGACCGGCTTTTTTTAATTTTGAATCACAAACTATTTAGCTATTTATCACGATAAACAATAAATTACGCGCTTAATTCAACTGCAAGTGCTGTAGCTTCACCACCACCAATACAAAGTGTTGCAATCCCTTTGGTTTTACCTAAGCGTTTTAAAGCATGGATCAAGGTCACAATGATTCGTGAACCTGATGAACCCAGTGGATGCCCGAGTGCACAAGCACCGCCATTAATATTGACTTTTTCAGGATCAAGTTTAAATGCATCAATTGCAGCCATAGTGACCATGGCAAAAGCTTCGTTAATTTCCCACAGGTCAACATCGTCTACGGACCAACCTACATTTTTCAGTAATTTTTCAATTGCTCCCACAGGTGCAATGGTAAACTCTTCAGGATGCTGGGAATTGGTTGTATAGCCTTTGATTTCAGCCAACACAGTCAAACCACGCTTTTTCGCTTCTGACGCCGACGTGATCAGTAGTGCAGATGCACCATCACTGATTGAACTAGAGTTTGCAGCAGTAATCGTACCGTCTTTGGCAAATGCAGGTTTTAAGCTTGGGATTTTATCAATCTTGGCATTTTCAGGATTTTCGTCCACATCTACAGTGATCTCCCCCTGACGTAGCGCCACTTTAACAGGTGTGATTTCGTCTTTAAAATAACCTTCTGCAATCGCTTTTTTTGCACGTGTCAGTGAGCGAATTGCAAACTCATCCATTTGCTCACGGCTATAGCCCTTTTTATCCGCCATTTCTTGTGCAAAACTTCCCATTGCACGCCCTGTACCCGCGTCTTCCAAACCATCAAGGAACATATGATCAATCACTTGACCATGCCCCATCCGATAACCTGAACGTGCTTTAGGTAATAAATACGGTGCATTGGTCATAGATTCCATCCCACCGACCACAATAATTTTGGCACTTCCTGCTTTAATGGCATCGCTGGCTTGCATTGCAGCTTTCATCCCAGAACCACAGACTTTATTGATTGTGGTTGCGCCAACATGATCCGGTAAACCCGCTTTTCGCATCGCTTGACGTGCTGGACCTTGTTTTAAACCCGCAGGTAATACACAGCCCATAATTACTTCATCAATATCAGCAACAGGCACATTGGCTTGTTCAACAACTTTTTCAATGACGACTGCACCCAAATCCGGTGCAGATAAACTTGCAAAACTGCCTTGAAAACTTCCCATTGCAGTACGACTAGCTGCGACGATGACAATCTTTTCCATTCGAGTTCACCTTGTATTTTAAATGCGTATACTTTTGAAGCGGGTATTTTTGAAAATAGCATATCCATTGATAACATGTCTAAGCCGCCAAAGCGACTTAGCATTTAAACTTGGCTGCTTACATTAGAATTTTAGCCTTGCTTTGTCACAATCAAGCCACAGCGAGATTTGAGGTGATCAGTTCTACCCCAGTTGCCGCCTGAATCTGTTCTAGGCTTACATCTTTGGCCAATTCAATCAACTCTACACCTTGAGGAGTGATATCCATCACCCCTAGATCCGTAATTATACGGTTTACGACCAGTCTTCCAGTAAGCGGTAATGAACATTCAGCGACGATTTTAGGACTACCATCTTTAGCACAGTGTTCCATCAACACCACGACTTTTTGTACACCAGCAACCAAATCCATTGCACCGCCCATGCCTTTTACTTTTTTCCCTGGGATCATCCAGTTGGCTAAATCTCCTTTTTCGGAAACTTCCATTGATCCTAAAATAGCAATATTGACCTTACCACCACGAATCATGGCAAAAGATTCAGCACTAGAGAAAAACGCAGCACCCTTACGTGCAGTTACGGTTTGTTTACCCGCATTAATTAAATCTGCATCGACAGTAGCTTGTGTTGGAAATTCATCAATTCCCAATAAGCCATTTTCAGATTGAAGCCAGACATTAATATTCTCAGGAATATAGTTGGCAACCAAGGTGGGTAAGCCAATACCTAGATTGACATAAAAGCCATCTTCAAGCTCTTGCGCTGCACGTTCAGCCATTTCATTACGCGTCCAAGCCATGATTAAATCTCCGTCTTCAATGTCAATTGTTCAATTCGTTTTTCAGGCTGCGCATTTAAAACAATACGACTTACATAAATGCCCGGTAAATGAATTGAATCTGGATCTAACTCACCAATTTCAACAATTTCTTCAACTTCGACAATGGTCAATTTGCCAGCCATTGCACACTCAGGGTTAAAGTTTCGTGCAGTCTTACGAAAAATTAAGTTACCAGCTTTATCAGCCTTATAGGCTTTTACCAAAGCAATATCTGCAACCAATGCTTGTTCGAGTATGTAATCTTTACCATCAAATTCGCGAACTTCTTTGCCTTCGGCAATCAATGTCCCAACACCTGTTTGGGTAAAGAACGCTGGAATACCTGCACCACCTGCACGTAACTTTTCAGCCAAGGTGCCTTGCGGTGTCAACTCAACTTCAAGCTCACCATTTAAATATTGACGTTCAAATTCTTTGTTTTCACCGACATAGGATGAAATCATTTTTTTAATTTGTTTGGTTTGTAAAAGCTTGCCTAGACCAAAATCATCCACACCTGCATTGTTAGAAATACAGGTTAGACCCGTTACGCCAATTTCTTTTAAGGCATCAATCAATGCTTCTGGAATACCACATAATCCAAAACCACCCACTGCAAAAGTCTGGTTGTTTGCAACCACATCAGCCAAAGCTTCATGTGCATTCGCGACAACTTTGTTCATCGTTTTAACTCTATGTCCTTTAGAATTATTATTATTAACATCGAGCAAATTATTTTAGAAATTGATTCTTTCAAATGTCTAATGAGTAAAACTCATTAATCTGATTTCATCCTGAAACAGTGGGCTTTATGATGAGGTGACAGTCTCTTAAAACTGATGTGCCAATATCGTTTCAATAAATTGCGAAGAAATATTAGAAAGTTCAAAATCTTTTTTATAAATAATCCCAACCGAAAGATTGACATTGCCCTCTTCAATTTCGACCAAGACATTATTTTCTTTATCGATATAATTTTGAAAATGACGTGGGATCGCACTGACCCCCATACCAAAAGCCACAAAATGCGACAATGAACTAATTTGATGACACTCAAGTTTTAAATCTAAGATCATATTATTTTGTGAACATTTCTCTTCCACCACGTGTCGAATGATCGAAGGTTTCTGTAAAGTGATAAAAGGATAGGCATAAAGCTCACGCCATGTCACACTTTTACGCTGCGCCAACTGATGATCCTTGGGAAGTAGTGCTAAAAAATCTTCATTGAAAAATGGCTTAAAAATTAATTGATCATTGTGTTGCGGTTCAAAACAAATCCCAATTTCAAAAATGCCCTCTTGGACTTTTTCAATAATTTTTTCATTGGGAATATCATGGATTGAAAAATTGATATTGGGATGATTCTTATTAAATTCATGCAGTACAGCAGGTAAAACAGCATGTGTCGCGAAAGGCATCGAGGCAATATTCAATGTGCCACGATGTAATTTAAAACGCTGTTTAACATCTCTTTCCATGTCTTCCCAATTTGCCAAAAGTTTTTTAGCAAATGGAATCAACGAATTTCCCTCAGCAGTAAGATCCACACGGCGGGTATTGCGCTTAAACAGCTTGCCACCCAACTCATCCTCTAAACTTTTGATACTTAAGCTTAAAGCAGATTGACTTAGGCAAAGTTCATTGGCAGCATTGGCATAATTCAATGTCCGAGCAAGAACTAAAAAAGCTTTTAACTGTTTGAGTGTCATACGGCAACCTAACTGATTTATAGCTCTATAATACGCTAAACCAAGCGAGTTTTGATCCTAAAATGAGTCATTTGAGCTATCGATTTGCTTATAGAATTAGATATCAATCCATGCTAGCTGATCTCGCTTTTACTCAGATTGATGTCTTAATGAAAGTTTTTAATTTGTGTGATCTGTAAAAATATGTTTATGCATTTAAATCAAGACAAAATCGATATACGACGTATTTCAAGCAATATACTTGTCAATAAAATCACTGCTGTAAATAAAATTAAAATGCTCAACATATACTCATTCATCTGCACTTCCAATTTGGCTTTTTTCTTTTGCTTATCTATGACCTATTGCGCAAAAACCTCATGAAACTTGTTTCTATTCATTAGTTTTCCATATTGACTCATAAATATTTTCAAACAATGCCTCGAATAATTTGGATTATAGTTTTATCCATCATTTGGAAATGGATATTCCAATTTATAAGTCTGGACGATTTATAAAAGCTAAATTTATTGATCAATATTAATTTCTCTAGATATCCATTTTTATTGGTTTCACTCACTAATGCATTTTTATGATTGAGATAGCCTTGTCGTGATTTGAAATAAAAACAAGGTGGGTTTTGACATATATTCTTTAAGGACGGAGTAAAAATATGTGGGAACTGGGTATAATTTTACTTTCTCTTGGCTTGTTGATGTACACAGCCTACAGAGGGTTTTCTGTAATTCTCATGGCACCGATTTGTGCCTTATTGGCCGTCTTGCTGATTAACCCTGCCAACGTTTTACCATTTTATTCTGGTGTGTTTATGCCAAAAATGGTGGGCTTTATTAAAGATTATTTCTTGGTGTTTTTGCTGGGTGCGATTTTTGGTAAAGTCGTTGAAATGTCAGGTATTGCTGAATCCATTGCCAAAACGATTGTTCAATTAATTGGCTCTAAAAATGCAATGCTTACCGTTGTTCTGCTAGGGGCAATTTTAACCTATAGCGGCGTCAGTTTATTTGTCGTGGTTTTTGCAGTCTATCCCTTTGCAAACCAATTATTTAGACAAGCAAATATCCCTAAGCGTTTGATTCCTGGCACGATTGCACTGGGTGCTTTCTCCTTTACTATGGATGCCTTACCGGGTACGCCTCAGATTCAAAACGTTATTCCAACTACCTTTTTTGGCACCAATATTTATGCAGCGCCATTTTTAGGGATTATCGGTGCAATCTTTGTTTTAGGTGTGGGTTTAACTTATCTGGAATGGCGTCGTCGTGTTGCTGCTCGCAACGGAGATGGTTTTGCATCTGGTATTACTTTAACAGAAGCCGAACTTCAACAATTTGAAAATCAATCTCAGCAACAAGATAATGGTTCTGGTCTACGTCAATTTATGGCATTTGTTCCCTTAATTTTAGTTGCAGTGATGAATAAATATTTATCTACAGCAATTAAAACATGGTATCCAAATGGCTTTGATTTTAATGCGCTTGGACTAGCAAACTACACTGTCGATGTCGCAAAAACGTCAGCGATTTGGGCAGTTGGTTTGGCTTTAATCGTTGGGATTATCACTGCGATTATGTTCGATTATCGTCGTGTTTCAACCAGCTTTAAAGAAGGTGTAAACGCAAGTATAGGTGGTTCTCTACTCGCTGTGATGAACACTGCATCTGAGTATGGTTTTGGTGCAATCATTGCTGCTTTACCGGGTTTTGCCGTGATCAGCCATGCTTTAGGTCATACATTTACCAACCCACTAGTCAATGGTGCAGTCACCACAACCGTTTTGGCAGGGATTACAGGTTCAGCATCAGGCGGTATGAGTATTGCCCTCAGTGCCATGGCTGACCAATACAATACGGCTATTGCTGCAATGGGCATTCCTGCTGAAGTGATGCATCGTATTGTTGCAATGGCATCTGGCGGTATGGACACCTTACCGCATAACGGTGCAGTAATTACCCTACTTGCAGTCACTGGACTTACACATAAACAATCTTATAAAGACATTTTTGCCATTACCATCATTAAAACAGTTGCAGTATTTGTCGCAATTGCTGCATTTACATGGTTTGGTATCGTCTAAGTTTATCTTCAAAATGAACACAGGGAGTCAATAATGAGTCAACTTCTCAAAGATAAAGTTGCATTTATCACAGGTTCAGCAAGTGGTATTGGACTTGAAATTGCCAAAAAATTTGCCCTTGAAGGTGCAAAAGTGGTGATTTCAGATATGAATGCGGACAAGTGTAATGAAGCAGTTTTAGCCTTAACAACTGATGGATTTGAAGCCTTATCTGCACCTTGTGATGTTTCAGATGAAGATGCTTATGCTGCTGCTATTGGTCTAGCACATACCACCTTTGGTCGTTTGGATATTTTGATCAATAATGCTGGTTTTCAACATGTTGCTGCCATAGAAGAGTTTCCAACTGCCATTTATCAAAAACTACTGAATGTCATGCTGGTGGGTTCTTTTATTGGAATTAAGCATGCATTTCCAATCATGAAGGCACAAAACTATGGCCGTATTATCAATATGGCTTCGATCAATGGTTTAATCGGTTTTGCTGGAAAAGCGGGTTATAACAGTGCCAAACATGGGGTGATTGGTTTAACTAAAGTTGCAGCGTTAGAATCTGCTCGTGATGGAATCACGGTCAATGCATTATGCCCAGGTTATGTCGACACACCTTTGGTACGTGGTCAAATTAAAGATTTAGCCAAAACCCGTAATGTCAGCGAAACAAGTGCACTTGAAGATGTCATTTTAGCCATGGTGCCACAAAAGCGCTTACTCAATGTTGAAGAAATTGCAGATTATGCCGTTTTCTTGGCGAGTGAAAAAGCGGCGGGGGTGACAGGTCAAGCAGTGGTTATGGATGGTGGTTATACCGCTCAGTAATACAGTTGATGATTGCAATGAGCATGAATTTGTCTCTATGTAAATCATCTAACCAGATGTAATACATATTCATTTGTAGGGGGAAATCCTCCCCTACTGTTTTTTAGTTTTTCTATCTTTAGTTTTTATCAAAGTGAAAGGCTCACTTTGTCATGTGTCATAGCTAGACAATCCAACGTTCTCAAGTTATTCAAGGAAAATGAATATATGAAACCCATAAATAAAGTTGCCATTATCGGTACTGGTGTTATTGGTGCAAGTTGGGCAGCATTCTATTTAAGTAAAGGATTTCAGGTGAATGCTTTTGATCCTGCAGCTGATGCAGAATTAAATTTAAAAAATAGAGTTCAGACCTATTTACTGGATCTGTTCGAGTTGGCTGAAGAGCAAACCACCTCTTCTGACTGTTATGTTTCAGACACTTTAAAAAATCTCACTTTTTATCAAAATCTAACAGATGCGGTAAAAGATGCCGATTTTATTCAAGAAAATGGTCCAGAGCGGATTGATCTAAAAAAAGACTTATATGCACAGCTCACTCAAAACTGCCCCAAAGATAGCATTATCGCTTCAAGTTCATCTGGATTAAAAATCTCAGATATTCAACATGATTGCCTTTATCCTGAAAGAATCGTACTGGGTCATCCTTTTAACCCGCCACACTTATTACCTTTGGTTGAGATTATTGGTGGAGAAAAAACCCAAGCGAACTATATTCATGATGCTTTTGAGTTTTATACATTATTGGGAAAAAAACCGATTTTAATTCAGAAAGAAGTTAAAGGGCATGTCGCCAATCGTTTACAGTCTGCAATTTGGAGAGAAGCATTTTATCTGGTTTCTGAAGGTGTATGTAGCGCAGAAGATATTGATATCGCCATCACCAATGGCCCCGGATTACGTTGGGCAATATTTGGTCCTTATTTAAATATGCAGTTGGCCAATCAACATGGATTTAAAGCCGCTATGCATCATTTAGGTGAACCGATGTCTGAATGGTGGGCTGATATGCACCCTTATACCTTGTCTGAAGAAAAAATTGAGATGCTGAATGAAGAAACTCAACAGTTTGTTAAAAAACTAGGCGATAAGAATCTTCAATTACTTCGTGATCAGGCATTACTGCGATCTTTAAAGATGCGTAAAGAATTAGATTTGCCTTAATCGGATTTTACAAAAGTGATCTTCATTGATTCTCCAGAATTCTCATCTGGAGAATTTAGTCTTCAAAAGTTTAGCCAAGGGAAACAGGATCATTGACCTTCCCGCTCCAAAATTGAATCAACATTTCAAAGCATCCCAAGCAACAATTTCAGACTGAACCTTGTTGCTTATTTTTGAATTATAGTCAAACCACCTAATTATTCATACAAGTGATTCCCCTCAAATCTTTGATTATAAATGAAGCTTATGTTTTTTATGAACTTTTAGAAACTATTGATTATCAATTTATTTTTTGTATTTTTGAACCCTAGATGGTGATCCTACCGTGCGGCGACATGGATGTCGCCGTTGGGCGGGGGTATATGAGCAAAAATAAAGCACTGCTTTGTTTGCAGCGCAAGAGCCCTGTTAAACGGAAGATTTTTGTCATCTTTTCATCTCTGAAAAGTGAGGCATCGCCTACGCAAAGGGATTTAAACTTTGAATATAAGGTGTGGCATTGCAATATTTTATAATCAAACAATTATATTTTTGTGTCTGAGTTTTGACAGCTTAACCATACATCAAATTGCCCATTAGCTTTTAGATTGTTCGAAAATTCGAATAGACATGCCTAGTTTCATATCATTATTCTTCTACTAAAAACAGTTATCGTTGTCTTATTCGCTACTTTAATCATTAAGTCGCCCAAATAAGGGAAGTATTATGCTCAACAATAAAATAAAGTTAAAACAAATGTGGTAAAGCAATTTCAGTACAACGAATGAAAAATATAAACAATCGCTAATTCATATGGTGACCCAACATGCGAACTTTCTATACGATTCTCATCGGTATAATGCTACTCCTTGCAATTCTTTTTATAAGTCGAATATTACGTGGTCGCTTTAACCAGACATTATTTTTTATTCTGTTCATCTTGATTTGGTTTGTAGCAATGAGCTGGAATATGTATATGGGCATACAAGCAGGATATGCGGTTAAAGAAGAATTCTTAATATTTTTACTTAATTTTGGTATTCCTTCTCTTCTCGCGACTTACTTCATATATAAAAAATAAAAGCTCTATTTAGCTTGCTAAGGTTAAAAACCAGCATGTAAATAACGATCAAAACTAGTGATTACTTATTTTAAAGCACTCTCCAAAAAGAGTGCTTTTTTTGTTAATTTTTACTGGTTAAACATGATTAGGCATAGATTTGATCAATTAAAATTAGCTTTCCTTTTTTCGATAAAGGCCGCAACACCCTCTTTATAATTGTCTGATTGTCCAGCAATACGCTGTAACTCTCGTTCCAACTGTAACTGTTCAGCCAAAGTATTTTGCGAGGCAGTATTTAAGGCCTTTTTAATTAGCGAAATCGAACTGCTTGGTTGCTCTGCCAAACGTTCCGCCAATTCAATCACGCTTTGGTCAAAAGCATCATCTTCATAGACCTCCCAAATAAGCCCCCAACTCAAGGCTTTCTGGGCAGATAACTTATCCCCGAACATGGTCAAACCTTTGGCTCGGGCAAGCCCCACCAGATGTGGCAAATTCCACGTCCCACCTGCATCTGGGATTAAACCGACTTTGCAAAAAGATTGTATAAACGTAGCAGATTGCTTGGCCACAACAATATCGCAAGCCAAAGCCAAGTTCGCCCCTGCACCAGCCGCTACGCCATTGATCGCAGCCACAACAGGTTTAGTCATATTGGAAATTTTAATGACTAACGGATTATAAAATTTTTCTAAGGCAGCACCTGCATCATAATCAGCTGCACTTATCACCTCTTTATTTCTCGTTCTTAAATCCTGACCTGCACAGAAGCCCTTACCTGAACCAGAGATTACAATGGCTTTAATCTCAGTAGAAACCGCCCACAGGTCTAAAATTGCAGCAATTTCACGATGCATTTGCTCATTAAAACTATTGAGCACCTCGGGACGGTTTAAGGTTAAATAGCCCACCCGATTTTCCTGACGAATCAAAATATGTTGAAAATCCATTTATTTTTACTCATTTAAATAAAAAAACATCCTGACCCTGCTTAAAAAGAAAAGTCATCTTGTTCTAATTCCATTACCGCTTCAGCACCCGATGCGATAGAAGCCGCATGGCTTTGGGTACGGTGTAATAATTTTTGAAAGAAAAATTTTGCTGTGGTTAATTTAGCCTGATAAAATTTTTCGTCCGGTGTTGCTTGACTTAACTTTTCATCTGCTACTTGCGCCATACGTGCCCAAAGATAAGCAAACACGACATAGCTAGAGAAATACAGATAATCAACTGAAACAGCGCCAATTTCTTCTGGGTTTTGCTGTGCTTTTTTGGCAACACTGTCTGTAATTGACAGCCACTGTTGCTTGAGTTCCGCCAGTTTTTCCAGATAAGCTGCCAATACGGTATTTGATTGGTTGGCTGCAATAAACTGCTCAATTAAATCAGTCATATTTTTTAATAGTTTGCCATCCGACTTGAGCACCTTACGTGCCAGCAAATCTAAAGACTGAATCTCTGTGGTTCCCTCATACAAGGTTGAGATACGGGCATCACGAACAATTTGCTCCATGCCATGTTCAACAATAAATCCATGCCCACCAAAAATTTGTACGCCGTGTTTTGCCGCTTCATTGCCTGATTCAGTTAAAAAAGCTTTGGCAATCGGGGTTAAAAATGCCAACAATTCATCTGAGATTTTCTGTTGTTCAGGATCATTGGACGTTTCAACAATATCAACATGCTGAGCCAGAAAATATGCCAGTGCTCGACCACCTTCAGAAAAGGCTTTTTGCGTCATTAACATCGAACGCACAGCTGGATGCACAATAATCGGATCAGCATTTTTATCTGGGTATTTTGCGCCTGATAAAGCACGCATCGCCAACCGTTCTTTGGCATAACTCAGCGCACCTTGAAATGAAATCTCCGAAGCCGCCAACCCTTGTACAGCTGTTCCAATGCGTGCTGTATTCATAAAGGTAAACATACAATTTAGCCCACGGTTTTCAGGTCCAATTAAATAGCCCTTGGCCCCATCAAAATTTAAAACACAAGTTGCATTACCATGAATTCCCATCTTATGTTCGATCGCACTACAGATAACATTATTACGATCTTGGCAATCACCTGCATCATCGAGGTTAAATTTAGGCACGATAAACAGTGAAATTCCTTTAGTCCCCGTTGGTGCTTGTGGTAATCGGGCTAAAACAATATGAATAATATTTTCTGACAGATCATGTTCCCCAGCAGAAATGAAGATTTTCTCGCCAGTAATTGCATAACTTCCATCAGGGTTTGGTTCGGCCTTGGTGCGGATCAAACCTAAATCTGAACCCGCATGTGACTCAGTTAGACACATTGTCCCTGTCCAAACGCCACTAATCAGTTTACTTAAAAATTGTTGCTTCTGTTCTGCTGTACCATGATGTTCAATGGTACGCATTGCACCATGCGATAAGCCAGGATACATCGCCCAAGCCCAGTTAGAACCACACAGCATTTCTGAGATTGCAATACGCAATAATGTGGGTAAACCTTGACCGCCATATTCAGGATCTGCTGTGAGTGAGGTAAAACCCAATTCCGTATATTTATGATATGCCTGCTTAAATCCCGCTGGGGTTGTGACGACACCTTGATTTAAGTGACAACCTTCCTGGTCACCATTTTGATTGATGGGTGCAAGCTCATTTTCACAAAAGTCTGCTGCGGCATCTAAATATTGATTGATCAATTCACGACTAACCGTTTCCTGATATTTTGGTAGTTTTTGGTAGTTTTCTTCTGTTTGCAACATTTCATGCAGTACAAATTGCATATCACGCAGTGGTGCTTTGTATAAAGGCATAGTGTTTCCCTTTCAATTCTTCTGCCGATGATGCAGATAGAGATGATTTCCCTTAGATGACAATTTTATTTTACGATTGTTTAAAAATATCAAATAAATTTCTTATTGCAAAATTTATTTTCATTTTAATCAACTAATTTTATTCAAAAATACCGCCAAAAACATGACAAAACGACACACAAAGCTGTATTTTAACAAAAAATATTCAATTAAACCAAAATCCAAGCATAATATTTGATTAAAAAAATAATTTTGTATAGCAAAATATTATTTCGTAAAATTAATTTTTATAGTATGGTAATTAGATCGCTTAACACTCCAAGGATGATTTATGGATAACCCTCAATACACAGGTCTTGAGTTCTTAACGGCTTTAAAAAATGGTGAAATTTCAGCATCACCTATGGCGCAAACCATTCCTATGCAGTTAATCGAAGTTTCTAAAGGCAAAGCGACGTATAAGGTTACGCCAAGTCAAGCGCATCGAAATATACAAGGAACAATCCATGGCGGTTTTTGTGCGACTGCTTTAGATACTGCAACGGGAAGTGCAGCGCATACCTTGCTGGAACATGGCGTTGGTTATGGCACGATTGATCTCAATGTGAAAATGATTCGGCCAATGCAGATCAATACTGCCTACTACGCACAAGCTGAACTGATTAATGCTGGACGTAATATCATTACTACAGAAGGTAAAATTGTGGATGAAAATGGTAAAATTTATGCTTTTGCGACAGCAACTCTGATGATCATACGAAAGTAATAAAAAGACTAAGCCCTCAAAGGGCTTAGGGTCTGATGACATTTCATAAATGGCTTGCGTTCTAAGCCAAAATTGAGCACTGCTTTGTTTACAGCATAAGGTACTGCGTGGGATCAATCTTTTATTACTGTTTTCTTCATTACATAAAAATCTATTCGGTCAATTATAAAACTTAGAATTGCCATGGCTAAACCCACAACCACACAGACACTCCATCCCCAGTGTTTCCATGTGTAGACCGCAACCAACGAACCCAGTGCAGCACCACCAAAATACAGTGTCATATAAATAGAATTAATCCGAGAACGTGCTTGTGTTGAAATTCGATAGACCAGATTTTGGTTAAGTACATGAAAGGCCGATAAACCAAAATAAGCCAAAATCACACCTCCTGCATAAGCCAGCAAAGACTGCTGAGCAAAAAATAGTGGAATCCATGCAAGTACCAAAAACCACATACAAATCAGTGCAACTTTATTTTCCAATCCTTTGGCAATTTGTTTCCCAGCCCACGGGGTTGCAAACACACCAGCCAAACCAACTATGCCAAATAAACCAATTTGGAAATCATTAAAATGATAAGGCGCATTGGCAAGAATAAACGTCATGGTGGTAAAGATCAGCGCCAATATACCAAAGCCGATCCCACCTGCCAAACCGCGGCGGATTAAATGTGGCTGATCAACGGCCAATGTAAACAATGAACGATAAATTTGCATTACTGTTAATTGATGAGATTTTCGAGCAACGGGTAATTTAAGCCACATCACTACTGCAAAAGCTAAAATCACAATACCACTGAGTAAATACACCGCATGCCATGACCAAACAGTCGAAAGCAAGCCTGCGATTGATCTTGCCAAGAGAATGCCTAAAAACAAACCACTCATCAGTGTTCCGACAATTTGCGGGCTTTTTTGAGGGCTCGCCAAACCAGCGGCAAATGGTACCAAGACTTGTGTCGTAATCGAAAAGAAGGTCGCTAAAAAGGTAAAACCATACAATACAGGCAAGCTTTGACTTAAAGAAAGTCCGATCTGGGCAAAACCTGTGCAGCACATCAATAGACAAATATAGCTACGCTTTTCAAAAAAATCACCGAGCGGCACTAAGATAAACAGACCAACTGCATAAGAGAGTTGACCGATTACAATTGTTAAAGCCACTTGCTCTGCATTGACCTGTAAAGCTTCTGCAATAGAATAAATCAAAGGCTGGTTATAATAGTTCGAACCTGCACAAATTCCACATGCCATTGCCATGATGAAAATAAAGCTTTTTGACAAGATATGCGTTGTGTCAGGTTGAACTATTTTTTCCATTGCGCAGCTCACCCTATTTTAGAATTTGTACATCGACACAAAGTTAATGCGAGAGACATCTGCTGTTCTTCCATCAAACACTTCACGCTTACCTTGATGATATTCCATACCAATATCAATTTGCTCAGCAGGTGAATAAAACAGATTGGCAGCATAATCCGTTAAACGCTTATTTGCGTCAGGATTGAGTTTTGCATAAGCTGAATCATCATCAAAATCAAAAATCGATGCAGATAAATTTGCACGCCATTGTGGATTAAATTTATATGAATACCCTATATTTAAGCTATTGAGTTTATTCATCTCTAAATCTGTTTTTTGCGCATTTAAAGAAAAATCACCTGCCGCATTTAAACTGGTTGCATTTGTCAGGCCAGTTTGTGTGGTATATGGCATGAATTTTTGATCACCCACGATATATTGATAATTTGCCTGTACAGATTGTGCTGGGGTCAGCTGGTATTTTAAACCAGCACCCGCGCCCCAACTGACTTTTTTAACCGTATCTTTTGCAACATCTACAGATTTTTCATTGACAAAACCTTGAGCCAAAGCCGTTAAGGCACCTGCTTTTACGGTATATCGACCTGTCAATGTCGGGAATGCTGAAACCCGTGATCCAGTGTATTCCAAGGCAACTTTTAAATCACTCTTGCTATTTATTTTCCAGTCATAGCGCACTTGAGGTGTACGGGTATAAGAGGTTCCCATAAACTGAGTATAATCGACAGACTCTGTTCGTGTTTCCATATTGGACATCAATGACCAGGTTTGACCGAAAGTCCAATCTTTATAAGTAAAGAAAGCATGACGAATACGGAATTTACCATCGCCCGTACCCATATTGGCACTGTCAAAGAAATCGGCTTCAATATTTCCTGTTACAGCCTTATCTGGACTGTTGAAATACACTCCGATTCGACTGGCATTGATCATGGTATCTGAACGGGCATGATCGGAACGTTTGTCATTTTCAAATGGAGTCCGATTTAAGCTATTGGTGGTTCTTCCTCCCGAATCTGGTGAGGACTTAAAATCAACTGCAGCATCAAGTCGAGCTATTCCATAGACTTTAACATTGTCTGTCCATGTCACCCACGAAGGTGCAATTGGTTTCGCTGTTTCAAGTGCTTTATTTTTTTCTACATTTTCTTCAATTTTTGCTTGTTTGACCTGCAAATTATTTTGTGACAGCTTTTGAGCTTCGAGTTCTGCTTTGAGTTTTTGCAGCTCTGTCTCTAACAAATTAATCCGTTGCTCTGCTGTCACTGGTGAATTTGCAAAAATAGTCCCTGAAGCCACAGCGCAAGCTGTAGCTAAAATTAATTTCTTCATCTTTTAATCCTTAAAGAAGCTTTTTTCCCTACGCTTATAAACTAAGCGTCTCGTACATCTATCAATGGGCAGTCCGTTACTGCCTGTAATTCATCAAAACTCAGTCCCGAAACCATTTCAGTGACATAGGCTTTGTGATCTTTTAATTCAATAATGCATAAATCGGTATAAATACGATCTACACACTGTTCCCCTGTAAGGGGATAACTCAGTACATCGACAATTTTAGCTTCGCCCTTTTTGGTGACATGCTCCATATAGACATAAATTGATTTAGCACCCACCGCTAAATCCATTGCCCCCCCTACAGCAGGAACATCATCTGCTTTGCCAGTATGCCAATTGGCTAAATCACCATTCACTGCGACCTGAAAAGCACCAATCACACAGATATCCAGATGCCCACCACGCATAATGTCAAAGGAATCTCCATGATGCATAAAGCAACCACCATCCAGCAAAGTCACTAACTCTTTCCCAGCATTGACCAAGTCCTCATCTTCTTCACCTGCTTTGGGTGGCGGGCCAAAGGCCAAAACCCCATTTTCTGAGTGTAGAAAGATTTCTTTATCTTGAGGTAAATACTTCGCAACATTGGTGGGTAAACCGATACCTAAATTGACATAAGCTCCTTCGGGAATATCCTGAGCAATCAACTGAGCGATATCTTCACGAGAACGTTTTTGAATTGACATTAGATATCTCCTACTTTGACAACATGTTGTACAAAAATCCCTGGGGTGATAATGCACTCAGGATCAAGGCTTCCTAAATCTACCGTATGATTCACTTGAACAATGGTTGTTTTTGCCGCTTTTGCCATAATCGGGCCAAAGTTGCGTGCTGCCTTACGATAGGTCAAATTCCCCCAGCGATCGGCTTGATCGGCATAAATCAAAGCAAAGTCAGCTTCAAGCGGATACTCAAGTACATAGTTTCGACCATTAATGGTTCTGGTTTCTTTGCCTTCTGCGACTTTTGTGCCATAGCCTGTCGGTGTGAATATTGCACCTAGCCCTGCACCCGCCGCTTGAATACGACAGGCTAAGTTGCCCTGTGGAACCAGTTCTAATTCAATCTTTCCTGCACGATATAAGTCTTGAAATACGGTCGAACCCGCTGACTTTGGAAATGAACTGATCATTTTTCTGACACAACCTGCAATGATCAGCTTGGTCAAACCACGATCACCAGAGGCAGCATTGTTATTGACAATGGTCAGCTCTTTTTTACCTAAATCGATCAAGGCTTCAATCAGTTCCGCAGGCTGACCTGTCACACCAAAACCACTGGTCATGATGGTTGCGCCATCAGGAATTGCCTTTAAAATCGGTTCAATGTCACTGGTGATTTTATTTATCATTTCGCTTGTCCCTTTTCATCCTTAAATTGACGTGACAGGTCAAATTGTCACTCTGCCTTTTGCGGGTTAAATAGTCGGTCTTTAATAAATAACAGTGGAATTACACCGCAAATAAAGTACGCCCCAGCCATCACCAACAGTCCTAAACCAATCGAACCATGTTGTGATAAATAACCGATGGTTAATGGAGAGAAAATTGAAAGCACTTTACCGATGTTATACGCACCGCCAACCGCCGAGCCTCGAATTGAGGTTGGAAAACTTTCAGTCATATACGTGGCATTGATTGCATATGGTATGCCGTATAGAAAACCAAAGAACAGCATGAGCCATAAAATATTGGCAGGCGTGTTAAGGTAAACAATCACGGGAATAAATAGAGCTGTGCCAATTGTGCCGAATGCAAATACAGCACGGCGACCTAATTTATCCGCAATAATCCCGGCAATAATTTTGGCAAACATCATGATTAAGAAAGTGCCGACCATATACATCGCCATTTCTTTAAACTTGATTCCTAGATCAGATTCCAAATAAGCCGGTAGCCAATTACTCACCCCATAATAACCAAATTGCAACGCACCGGTACTCAAAATCCACAGTACAAACATGGTGCCGTGTTTCTTATCTTTCAAAATTTCCCAATACGGGTTTTGACGTTTAACAGGCTGTGCATTGTGTGGCGTTGCAACGACTTTTAACTGACGTGCTTTTTTCCATGACTCAGGCTCAGGTACGATAAAATGCATCAGTACTGATAAAATAATCGGGGTAATTGCAAGCCAATATAGGAAACGCCAGCCATGTTCAGGAATAATATGACCTGCCAACAAAGTCGCAAGTAAAGACCCCAAGGTATAGCCCGTCATCAGTGTTGCCAACACTGTAGAACGATGTTTGGTCGGCACCATTTCAGACATTAAAATATTACAGGCAATATAAAGTGCGCCTAAGCCCATTGCACCGAATGTTCTTAAAATCGCAAATTGCATATATGAATGCGTAAAACCCAATGCACAGGTCAGAACAGAAGAAAAAGCAATAAAGAATACGATCACGCGCACTCGGCCAAAGCGATCACAAGCCCATCCACCGACTAATCCCCCCACAGCGGAACCTAACAGTGTCAAACTGCCCAATGTTCCTGCTTGTACACCGCTCAGATGAAACTCAGCCTTTAAACTGGTCAAACTTAACGCTAAAAAGCCTAAATCTGCGCCATCACAAAGCAAAGTAAAAAATGCAAAGATAAAGGCTGTAATCCAAATCTTTTTGGGTGTCTGAATCACCTCTCCAGCACCATTATTACCGCTATTATTTTGTGTAACTGTTTCCGTTGTCATGTCCATATCCTCAGAAGGAATATGAGGCATCCCCTGCCTCATGGCATCTAATTGTTATTAGGCTGTAGCATCCCTAATCATGTTTTTTGCGATAATCAATTGTTGAACTTGCGTGGTTCCTTCATATAAACGGAACAAACGCACATCACGATAAAAACGTTCAATGGCATATTCACTGATATAACCAGCACCACCGTGAATTTGTACGCAACGATCTGCGACCCGCCCACACATTTCAGTGGCAAACATTTTTGAACAAGATGCTTCTGTACTAATGTTTTCACCATTATCACGGCGACGTGCAGCATCGAGCACCATACATTTGGCCGCGTAAATTTCAGCTTTAGAGTCTGCAAGCATGGCTTGGATCAATTGAAAATTAGCAATCGGCTGACCAAATTGTTTACGCTCAATGGCATAGTGAAGTGCGTCATTTAACATCCGTTCAGCCACACCGACGCTATATGCACCAATATGTAAGCGACCTTTATCTAAAACCTTCATTGCGGTTTTAAAACCAATACCTTCAATCCCACCAATCAGTGCTGATGCTGGAATGCGGCAGTTTTCAAAAATTACATCACAAGTATGAGAACCTTTTTGTCCCATCTTTTGATCGATTTTTCCCAAACTAATCCCAGGCGTGTTAGCTTCAACTAAAAATGCAGAAATACCACTGGCACCTTTAATATCAGGATTAGTCCGTGCCATCACGGTAAAAGTAGCAGCATGTGGTGCATTGGTAATAAAGCGTTTAGTACCATTTAAAACGTAAAAATCACCATCTTTGACCGCGCTGGTTTTTAAAGATGCTGCATCTGAACCTGCCTCAGGTTCGGTTAAGCAAAATGAACCAATAATTTCACCGCTGGCATAACGAGGAAGATATTTTTGTTTTTGTTCTTGTGTTCCATCAATCAAAATCGCACTTGAACCAATACCATTGTTGGTACCAATCAGTGAGCGGAATGCCGGTGAAGTTTGTCCAAGCTCAAATGCAACATTCACCTCCTCTTCCATGGTAATCCCCAATCCACCATATTCTTCTGGAATAGTTAACCCAAACAGACCTAACTCACGCATTTGTTGCACAATATCCTCAGGAATTTTGTCCTGCTCGGCAACCTCATGTTCGCGTGGAATCAATTCATTTTTTACAAAGTCACGAATTGTTGAGAGCAACTGTTGCAACATTCCTTCATCACGGATCATCTATGATCTCCCTTCTTTTGTAGCTTCATTGCATCCATCAGCTATTCCAGCTGGGTAATGGATACCCTGTTTTAAATCTTGTTTACTGCGAATGTGTTTCATAGTACGAGATTAAAAACACAAATTTCAAGCTTTTTTGAAAATTAATTTCGTTAAACGAAATTTTAAGATCTACCAATATTAAATATCAATCACTTAGAAAAACTAACCGACGATAAAGTATCAAGACAAGTAAAAAATACTTGAAATAAATTTCAAAACACGCATTATTAAAGAAATATAGTTTTGATCTGCGAAACAAGGAATCAAAAAATGAGTGAAATAACAAGGAACAGTTTCATTGAAGTTGACTATTCTGTTCAGAAAGTAGCAATCGTGAAGATTAATCGTCCAGAGGCTAAAAATGCCTTAAATACACAGGTACGTAAGCAACTGGCTCAAGTGTTTACTGAGTTAAGTTTTAATGACCAGATCCATGCCATTGTGCTCACAGGTGGGGAAGAGGTTTTTGCCGCAGGTGCAGACTTAAAAGAAATGGCAAGCGCAACCTCCACAGAAATGTTACTACGTCATACAGAACGTTATTGGAATGCAATTGCGCAATGCCCTAAACCCGTGATTGCTGCTGTAAATGGTTATGCACTGGGTGGCGGTTGTGAACTTGCCATGCATAGCGACATTATTATTGCGGGTAAAGGGGCAACTTTTGGTCAACCTGAAATTAAAGTCGGTTTAATGCCTGGCGCAGGTGGAACCCAACGTCTTTTCCGTGCAGTGGGTAAATTTCACGCGATGCGTATGATCATGACGGGTGTAATGGTCAAAGCAGAAGAAGCATATAGCATTGGACTGGTTTCCCAAGTTACTGAAGATGACCAGACCATCTCAACCGCTATTCAAATGGCGCAAAATCTGGCAAAAATGCCACCAATTGCCCTACAACAAATCAAAGAAGTTGCATTAATGAGCGAAGATGTTCCATTAAATGCAGGTTTGGCATTGGAGCGTAAATCATTTCAATTGTTGTTTTCAACAGAAGATAAAAATGAAGGCATTCAAGCGTTTATTGAAAAACGAAAACCATCATATCAAGGCAAATAAGTTTAATCGATAACAACAATGGAATAGAAATGGCTAGAAAAGTATTGATTAGTGCAGGCGGTTCAGGAATTGGACGATGTATTGCAGAAGCATTCTTAGCGCATCACGATGAAGTTTTCGTTTGTGATATCAATGCAGAAAGCTTAGCGCAATTCCAAAAGGCCTATCCTGCACTACATATTTATGCATGTGATTTATCTAACCATGATGAAATCAAATCTATGTTTAGTGATGCCATCAGCAAACTGGGGCATATTGATATTCTGGTCAATAATACAGGGATTTCTGGCCCAACCATCGCAGCAGAAGAATTGAGTTTTGCCGATTGGAGTGCAGTATTAAACCTTAATTTAAATAGTACCTTTGCTATCACCCAACTCGCTATCCCCTTTTTAAAACAGTCGGAAGCAGGTGTCATTATCAATATGTCATCGATTGCTGGACGTTTGGGCTATCCATATCGTTTGGCTTACGCGACCTCTAAATGGGGATTAATTGGTTTTACCAAAACATTGTCGATGGAACTTGGTGCAGACAATATTCGAGTCAATGCCATACTTCCAGGTGCAGTGGATGGGGAACGTGTTCAACGGGTGTTACAAGCGCGTGCAGATGTCGCTCAAACTTCTTTGGATGCCGTTACGCAAAATGCACTTAAAAATCAATCGCTCAAATATTTTGTCAATCCAAAGCATATTGCCGATTTGTGTATATTTTTAGCCTCGGAAAGCGGTTGCTCTATTTCTGGACAAATATTACCAATTGATGGTGATAAACAATGTCTGAGTTAACCCACCAGACTGTACTGGTTTCTTTCGTTTCTATTTTTTTCCGTCTCTAATTTTTCGTTTAATCTGGATCAGTTATCAGGATGATCGACATGACTTATGATATTCAAAGCATGGCTGTAATTGGTGTTGGTATTATGGGCAGCGGTATTGCTCAAATTGCCGCACAATCAGGTCATACCACCTATTTATATGATACCAAAGAAGGTGCTGCGCTACAGGCCAAAGAAAAGCTGGCAGCAACTTTTCAAAAGCTGGTCGATAAAAATAAAATCAGCGCTGAACAGGCGGAAAATGCCAACAAACATTTGATCGTTGCAGCGCAACTTGAAGATTTAAAAGCCTGCGACTTGATTGTGGAAGCGATTATTGAGCGTTTAGATATTAAACAAGCGTTGATGCAACAACTTGAAGAGATCGTTTCAGACACCACTATTTTAGCCTCAAATACTTCATCGCTTTCAATCACAGCCATTGCAGCAAACTGTAAAAAACCACAACGTGTAGTCGGTTTCCATTTCTTTAATCCGGTACCACTGATGAAAGTTGTGGAAGTAATCCAAGGATTAAAAACGGATCCACGCATTGTAGATGCATTAAATGAGTTGTCACGTGCATTTGGTCATCGACCTGTTGTTGCCAAAGATACCCCAGGATTTATTATTAATCATGCGGGGCGCGCCTATGGCACCGAAGCGTTAAAAATCTTAAATGAAAACGTCTGTGACATCAGTGAAATTGACCGCATTTTAAGAGATGGTGTTGGTTTTAGAATGGGACCATTCGAACTCATGGATTTAACAGGACTGGATGTATCACATCCTGTAATGGAGTCGATTTATCATCAATACTATGAAGAAGCCCGTTACAAGCCCAATCCATTGACCAAACAAATGCTTGAAGCCAAACAACTTGGGCGTAAAGTTAATCAAGGCTTTTACCACTATGAAACAGGCACAAAAACAGGTGAAAAACCCGCACAGTTTGTTGAGCGTTTAACAGACTATCCAAAAGTTTGGATTGCAGCTGATTTTTCTGAAGATAAACAACAACTGGAAGATTATTTAATCCAGCAAAAAATTGTCTTAGATACAGGTTTAGAACCATTACCTGAGAGTTTATGTTTACTCGCTTGCTACGGTGAAGATACCACCCAAGCAGCGACACGTTTAAAAGTCAATCCACAACAAGCTGTTGCCATAGATATGCTATATGGCATAAGCAAACATAGAACGTTAATGCCGTCACTGGCGACAAACACTGAGTATCGTCAAGCAGCCCACTCTATGTTTAATTTAGATGGTGCTATGGTCAGCATGATCGCTGAAAGTATTGGCTTCGTGGCACAACGTGTTTTAGCCATGGTGATTAATTTAGGTTGTGATATTGCACAACAAAATATTGCCAGTGTCGATGATATCAATGCCGCAGTCCGTTTAGGTTTAGGCTATCCATTTGGCCCTATTGAATGGGGTGATCATATCGGTAGCCAAAAAATCTTACTCATTCTCAATCGTATCTCAACACTGACCTATGACCCACGCTATCGCCCTAGCCCATGGTTACAACGTCGTGTCGCATTAAATTTACCGCTTACTTTTAATTCTGGATTTTGAAAAGGAACTTCTCAATGTTAAATGCCTATATTTATGATGGTTTACGTAGCCCGATTGGTCGTCATGCAGGTGAGCTTGCTTCAGTACGTCCAGATGATTTAGCTGCAGCAGTTTTGCAAAAGCTCCTTGAAAAAACTGGGGTTCCAGCCGCTGATATTGAAGATGTTATTTTGGGTGATACCAACCAAGGCGGTGAAGACAGCCGTAACGTTGCCAGAAATGCCCTGTTAATCGCGGGCTTACCTGTAACTGTTCCCGGCCAAACTGTAAACCGTTTATGTGCAAGTGGTTTGGGTGCTGTGATTGACTCTGCACGCGCCATCACCTGTGGCGAAGGCGACTTGTATATTGCGGGTGGTGTAGAAAGCATGTCACGTGCTCCATTTGTGATGGGTAAAGCTGAAACTGCCTATAGCCGTGAGGCCAAAATTTACGACACCACAATTGGCTCACGCTTTCCAAACAAAAAGCTGATAGCGCAATACGGTGGTCACTCAATGCCTGAAACTGGTGACAATGTCGCAGTTGAGTTTGGCATTACCCGTGAACAGGCAGATTTATTTGCAGCCCAATCACAAGCCAAGTATCAAACAGCCAAACAAGACGGCTTTTTTACTGGTGAAATTACCCCAATTGAAGTCTTTCAAGGCAAAAAGTTACCGCCAAAACTGGTTTCTGAAGATGAGCACCCTCGCCCAAGCTCAACAGTTGAAGCATTAACCAAATTAAAACCATTATTTGAAGGTGGTGTCGTCACTGCTGGAAATGCGTCGGGTATTAACGATGGTGCTGCTGCATTGCTCATCGGTTCCAAAGCAGCGGGTCAAAAATATGGCTTAAAGCCAATGGCAAAAATCTTGTCAGCAGCAGCAGCAGGTATTGAACCTCGTATTATGGGTGCTGGTCCAATCGAAGCAATCAAAAAAGCCGTTGCACGTGCAGGGCTAACTTTAGATGATATGGATATCATTGAAATCAATGAAGCTTTTGCTTCACAAGTATTATCTTGCTTAAAAGGTTTAGATGTTGATTTTAATGATCCGCGTGTCAACCCAAATGGTGGTGCAATTGCCATTGGCCACCCACTTGGGGCTTCTGGTGCACGTCTTGCACTGACAGTTTCGCGTGAGCTGATCCGCCGCAATAAGAAATATGCTGTCGTTAGCTTATGTATTGGCGTAGGACAAGGCTTAGCCATGGTGATTGAAAACGTGTCATAGCATTGACTGTTTAATCACTAACCGAGTATCCATTCATCACAACAGCGCAGTGATGAATGGATTTATTTTGCAGAGCGAAATATAATAGCCAAACTGTTGCTTTATTATATTTGAGTATTGAATGTCTCAGAATTCAGAAACTGAACAACCTATAAATTTTGATGAGATACGCCTTGATCCTATTTCACATATTCATCGGGAAAATAACCCCCAATTTATCGCTTCTTTAGCACGTGGCTTAGAGCTATTACGTTGTTTTTCTGCCAACAATCAAGTCTTGGGTAACCAAGAACTGGCAAAAATGACGGGTTTACCAAAACCAACCATTGCGCGGATAACCAATACCTTAGTGTCATTAGGCTATTTAAAACAACTGCCTAATTCCACTAAATATACATTGGATATCGGTGTTTTATCTTTAGGCTATGCAGCCTTGTCCAATATTTCTATTCGTAATATTGCACATCGCTATATGGAAGAAATGAGCCAATATGTACAAGCACCGGTTGCGATGGCAACTCGTGACCGTTTAAACATGGTCTATATCGACGTGGTTCAGATCGAAACTGCTTTAAATATGCGCCGTCCCATCGGCTCAACCCTACCCATTCACAGCAGTTCCATGGGTCGAGCTTGCTTGGCGGCTACACCTGAACGTGAGCGTAACTTTTTACTGGATGCGCTTAAACAAAAAAATGCTGAAAACTGGCCTGCAATTAAACGTTCTTTAGAACGAGCTTTCCGAGATTATCAAGATTACGGATATTGCCTTTCTTTAGGTGAATGGCATAAAGAAGTAAACTCTGTTGCTGTACCTTTAGTCAGCTCCAAACATGGTCTTTATGTGTTTAACTGCGGTGCACCAAGTTTTCATTTAAACCCTGAAAAACTTGAAGGTGAAATTGGACCCCGTTTAATCCATATGGTGCACAACATTCAAGATGCTTTGAGTGAAACGCCTTAACAACCATGTTTAAAATCAGATGCTTAAAATCAGCAGATACATGGTTGTGTGGATTAAAAGTTCCGATTTCATAATGACAAACCATAGGCATGATGAAAAACACTCTCTATACCCCAACCATTATTTTAATGGCAGTTGCAGCAGGCATCTGTACTGGTGGGAATTATTTTAGCCAACCACTGATTCATTCCATTAGTCTAAGTTTAAATTTAGCAGATACCACCACAGCATGGGTGCCTACTTTAGCGCAAATCACCTATGCAGCAGGTCTGCTGTTTTTAATGCCTTTAGGGGATATTCTCGAAAAGCGTAAGTTGTTGTTTATATTTATGCTGCTTGCCTCAATTGGGCTAATTATTAGTGGTTTTTCCCACAATATTTATCTGTTAATGTTCGGTACCATCATTACAGGGTTATTTTCTAGTTCAGCCCAACTGTTGTTACCACTGGCTGCCAGTCTGGTTCCAATTCAACATAGTGGTCGTGTTGTTGGTTTTTTACTGAGTGGGTTAATGATGGGTGTCTTATTGGCACGCTCATTATCAGGGATGATGTCGACGCTTTTTGCTTGGAATGTTATTTATCTGCTCAGCGGTTTTTTATTATTGCTCATTGCGATTATTTTGTACCGTAATATTGGCTTATTTCCTCCCACCAAATCTGAAAATTATCTCAAAACAATTCACTCACTGCCGCAAATCTTTATTCAAAATCGTCGCCTAAGAATCAGAACCTATATTGGTGGATTAACCTTTGCCTGTGTAAGCTTAACCTTTACCACCATGTCTTTACTCTTAGCTCCTGCGCCTTATTTTTTCAGTGATTTTACGATTGGCTTATTTGGGTTTGTCGGTGTTTTAGGGACATTCGTTGCCAATTTTTCAGGTAAATTTATTGATCAAGGCTATATTCATAAAATTTCGATATGTTGTGGTATCGGTCTGATTTTAAGTTGGCTATTGTTTTTGTTGCTCTCTTATCATTTTATCTTTTATATCATTGCCTTACTTATCCTTTATGCTTCGCTCTCGGCTGTTCATGTCACCAATCAGAGTATTGTCTTTAAGCTTAACCAACAATTGCGTTCACGTTTCAATGCCATCTATATGACAGGTTATTTCGCTGGCGGTGCTTTAGGGACTACGAGTGGAAGCTATGCATGGAAACATTTTGGCTGGACAGGTGTATGTATCTTAGGCTTAGTTTTTGCCCTGCTGTGTTTATATTATTGTCTTGCAGATGTTAAAAATCAGCACAATTCATAGTGTTGTGCTGATCTTTAAAAGCAGTCTTTCATCATCGAGATAAAGCTGAACTCAAATAGATATTTATAAAAGCCCGAATAAACGTCCACGAATAATGTCTTCTGCATCTTTTACAATACGGTTGACCAGTTCATCACATGTCGGAATGTCATGGATCAGACTGGCAACCAAACCACATGACCACGCCCCAGCATTGACATCACCATCGATCATCACTTTAGGATAAACACCTGCAACTTCTTCAATGATATCTTCAAATTTAATCTGGTCACCCAGTGCTTTTTCTTTGGCTATAATTTTTTCTACAGCTGCATTATTCATAACGCGCTCAGTATTACGCAAAGCGCGCATAATTAAACGAGTATCTCTTTCTGTAGCATTCAGGATCGCCTGTTTCACATTTGCATGTACTGGCGCTTCTTGAGTTGCAATAAAACGTGTTCCCATATTAATACCATCCGCCCCCATGGCTAAAGCGGCAGCAAGTGAGCGTCCATCAGCCATACCACCTGATGCAACAAATGGAATTTCTAAGGTATCGGCAGCTAAAGGCAATAAAATCATATTCGGTACATCATCTTCACCGGGGTGCCCACCACACTCAAAACCATCGACAGAAACAGCATCACATCCAATTTTTTGAGCTTTTAGACTATGCCGAACCGAAGTACATTTATGAATCACTTTAATTCCAGCGGCCTTTAAATAAGGCATGACCTGTTCAGGATTACGACCTGCTGTTTCTACAACTTTTACCCCACCCTTAATAATTGCCTCGACAAAACCCGGATAATCAGGTGTATTGACTGTGGGTAAGAAAGTTAGATTGACACCAAAAGGCTTATCGGTCATTTCTCGACATCGGGCAATTTCTTTTGCTAGATTTTCAGGTGTTCGCTGGGTTAAACCGGTAATAATGCCTAACCCACCCGCATTTGAAACTGCAGCAGCCAGCTCGGCAAAACCGACATAATGCATACCGCCTTGAATAATCGGATGTTCAATTTCAAATAATTCTGTAATTTTGGTTTTCATATTCTTTCCACTCACTATTTTATATTTAGAGGCTCATTTCTTAGCATCCTATGCTTATCAATGATTTATTAAATCCGATCGATCATGAGTCCACTGTATTCTCACTTTGTTGGCAAAGTGACGAATTTAAACAAGCACCGAGTGCCTTGATGAAAAAAAACACCCATTTTCCGTAAGCAAACTATTTAACCTGCATCTTATTAACATGCATCTTATTAAAAAGGCCAACAATGTAGATCGTTGCTGGCCTTTCAGTTTTAAAGCAATAAAATTAGCTAATTTCAGTGCGGATATTATTCACCATGTGGAGAAGACGCGGTGCAATATCCTCTTCAAGTTTTTCGCGGTTCATAATAAAGCTTGGTCCGCCGCAGTTAAATACCAGTAGACCATGTTGTTCATGAATCAAGGGGACTGCAACTGAATTGACATCTTTATGCCATTCACCAATTGAAAAACAATAACCAAAATCTTGATAATCTTTAAATGCTTTATCTAAATCACGGTTAATCTTGATCCAATCGTCTTTATGTTTGCTACGGATTGCATCAAGTAAAAACTCTCTTTCATCTTCAGGCATTGCAGCCAGACATGCACGTCCCATTGAACTTAAATGAATCGGCAAATAAGTACCGACTTGACGACGCATGGTCATATTGCCCTTGCCTTGTACCACATCCAAATAAATCATATTTAGACGATCACGCGTTGCCATTGCCACAGCAGCACCTGCATAATCCGCTAAGTTTTTCATATAGGGATGTGCAATATTACGGATAGACACATTAGAAAGCATGGAGTAACCAAACGCCAAAACCCCAACTGAAAGTTGAAATTTGCTTGAATTTGGGACCTGCTTGATATAGCCCAAACGTGACAATGTGTGCGTTAAACGGGTAATGGTCGGTTTAGGCAAACCCGTCATTTGTGATAACTCTTGATTACCCAAATGCTGATGTTTTGGGGTAAAGCAACGTAAGAGTTCTAAACCGCGTCCTAAAGCTGTAATAAATTGACGATCATTTTCATCTTGCATATCTTCAATCGGATGCAATAACTCATGCCTCAAAGGCGCTAATAATTTTTCTGTTTGTTCTGCATCTACGGCATCATTCATGGTTATACCAATTCACATATTTGTTTCGCACTGCGAAAATTATAATCTATTTTTTCTATAAATAGCAAAAAGCAATCATCTGATTCACTTTGAAAATAAAACGATGCATCCATCTCGATGTGAAAAGTCTAAATTTGCTTATTTTACTTAAAAAATGGCTTTAGACTGCTCACATCATCTATTTAAAAACTATCCTATCACGCCTTTGGCTTTTAACTCCTCAAGTTTTGCTGGAGAAATAATACGGCCTAAAATGGTCTGAGTATGTTCGCCTAACAAAGGAGGCGCATTTCTATACTCTACAGGTGTACGTGAAAGCTTAATCGGAGAACCAACCACAGTAAGTTTTTCACGTTGAGGATGTTGCATTTCTACCAGCATCTCTCGCGCAATCACTTGAGGTTCATTAAAAGCTTGTTCTAGATTATTAATCACACCAACAGGCACTTTAGCAGCATAAATTGCACTTACCCACTCATCGGCAGTCTTGCTTAAAAAATGCTTTGATAAAATTTCGATCACTTCATCACGATGCTTAACACGATCTGCATTACGGGTAAATCGAACATCATTGGGTAACTCTGGCAAACCAATACTTCTGCACAGTTGGATAAACTGAGTGTCATTACCACAAGCAATGATAAACTCTCGATCAGCGGCTTTAAATAATTGATAAGGCACAATATTGGCATGTGCATTGCCATAACGTACCGGCACTTTTCCAGATGAAAGATAATTCATTCCTTGATTTGCCATTGTGGCAATTTGCACATCAAGTAAAGCCATATCTATATGTTGCCCTAAACCCGTCATATGACGATTGAGCAAAGCCGCTTGTATGGCAATGGTTGAATATAATCCCGTTGATAAGTCTGAAAATGCGACACCTACTTTTTGCGGACCACCACCGGGTAAATCATCTTTTTCACCCGTGATGGACATGAGTCCACCCATTCCTTGAATGATAAAATCATAGCCTGGCTCTTCTGCTCTCGGTCCATTTTGACCAAAACCCGTAATCGAGCAATAAACCAGTTTAGGATTAATTTCTGATAAAGAAGCATAATCCAAGCCATATTTTTTCAAAGAACCAGCTTTGTAGTTTTCAATGACCACATCGGTATCTTGAATCAGTGCTTTGATGAGTGCCTGCCCTTCCGGATTTGCAATATCTATTGCAACAGAAAGTTTATTGCGATTGGTCGACTGATAATAAGCGGCTTCTCGTGTCTCTTGTCCGGCATCATCTTTCATCCAAGGTGGTCCCCAAGAACGCGTATCATCACCTAGTTTCGGTCTTTCAACCTTAATCACTTCTGCGCCTAAATCGGCAAGAATCTGTCCACACCACGGTCCAGCCAGTACTCGACTTAAGTCAAGTACACGAATTCCATTTAAAGCACCCATGTTTATTCCACTAACCTTTGATTAATTTCCTACAGGAAAATTTATTTAATATAAATTTCGCATAGCGATATATATTTTTAATATACACAGAAAACTTTAAAAATAAAACTTAATTTTTTCATCAAAAGTGATGATTTTTATTCAACAAATATAGATTAATTAAATCAAATAATTAGCCAACTAAAAAACAAGCACAATATACCGCATTGCGAAATTAATTTTCAAAACATATTGTTTTCTACTAATCCTTTGATTACTATCGCATCAATATGCAGGGTTTTAGCAACATCTCCTCGATGTTTTCAACATGTTGTACAAAGGACAAGACTATGATTCGAGATCAGGAAACACTCAAACAACTGGTAGATATGATTCGACAGTTTGTAGATGGTGTCCTTATTCCTCATGAGAATGAAGTCGCAGAAACAGATCAAATCCCTCAAGCCATCATTGAGCAAATGAAAGCTTTGGGTTTGTTTGGACTGACGATTCCAGAAGAATATGAAGGTCTTGGCTTGACCATGGAAGAAGAGGTATCTATCGCTTTTGAACTTGGACGTACTTCGCCTGCCTTTCGTTCACTGATCGGCACCAATAATGGAATCGGTTCGAGTGGTCTGATTATTGATGGTACCGAAACTCAAAAATCATTTTTCTTGCCCCGTTTAGCACGTGGTGAAGTGATCAGTTCTTTTTGCCTAACTGAACCAGATGCAGGCTCAGATGCTGCCTCTTTGAAAACCAGCGCAGTAAAAGAAGGTGAGTTTTATATTTTAAATGGCACCAAACGCTTTATTACCAATGCACCTCATGCAGGGGTATTTACGGTGATGGCACGAACCAATCCAGATATTAAAGGTGCTGGTGGAATTTCTGCTTTTATCGTAGATCGCAAAACTGCAGGAATCTCTCTAGGTAAAACAGATAAAAAAATGGGACAAAAAGGTGCACATACCTGTGATGTGATTTTTGAAAATTGTCGAGTTCCTGCCTCAGCACTGATTGGTGGTATTGAAGGTGTAGGATTTAAAACCGCAATGAAAGTCTTGGATAAAGGTCGCTTACATATTGCCGCAATCAGTGTCGGTGCTGCCCTACGCATGTTAGACGATACCTTAAAGTTTGCCCTTGAGCGGAAGCAATTTGGTCAAGCGATTGCTGAATTTCAGCTGATTCAAGCCATGCTTGCTGACTCCAAAGCAGAAATTTATGCAGCGCAATGTATGGTTTTAGATGCGGCAAGACAACGTGATGCTGGGCACAACGTCAGCACAGAAGCATCATGCGCAAAAATGTTTGCCACTGAAATGTGTGGTCGCGTGGCCGATCGCTGCGTACAGATTCATGGTGGCTCTGGCTATATCAGTGAATATGCCATTGAACGTTTTTACCGAGATGTACGTTTATTCCGTCTCTATGAAGGCACCACCCAAATTCAACAAATGATTATTGCGCGAAATATGATTCGTGCTGCGTCTTAATTAATTTTTAGGCACTTTAAAACGATTTGAAGTGCTGTAAATCAAATGTAGGTAATGGATTATGGCGACAAACTACAATACACATCTCTCTTCAATACAACCTCATACTTGGAAAATTGCATTTATTTTTGCATTTTTAGCCTTGTTGGTGGATGGTGCCGATCTGATGCTGCTGTCTTATAGTCTCAACAGTATTAAGGCAGATTTTGGTTTAAGTTCCGTGCAGGCAGGTATGCTGGGTAGTTTTACCCTGGCGGGTATGGCTGTTGGTGGGATATTTGGGGGATGGGCATGTGACAAATTTGGTCGAGTACGGATCGTGGTTATTTCTATTCTCACCTTCTCACTACTTACATGTGGACTAGGCTTTACCCAAAGCTTTCTTGAATTTGGGCTATTACGTTTTTTTGCTTCTCTCGGACTAGGCTCGCTTTATATTGCCTGCAATACCTTGATGGCGGAATATGTACCTACACGTTACCGTACAACGGTATTGGGTACCTTACAAGCAGGTTGGACGGTTGGCTATATTGTTGCAACGCTACTCGCTGGATGGATTATTCCAGATCATGGCTGGCGTATGCTGTTTTATGTTGCCATTGTACCGGTGTTGATTGCTGTTTTAATGCATCTTTTGGTACCAGAACCACTCGCATGGCAACAGTCTCGTTTACAACAACCAACACGTGATAAAAACTCTGAGGATACTTCGGCATTTAAACTGATTTTTAAAGATAAACGAAATCGAAATATGTTTATCTTGTGGGCGCTCACAGCAGGCTTCTTACAATTTGGTTATTATGGGGTAAATAACTGGATGCCTTCATATCTAGAAAGTGAATTAGGCATGAAGTTTAAAGAAATGACCGCATATATGGTTGGTACTTATACCGCCATGATCCTCGGTAAAGTCCTTGCGGGGATGATGGCTGATAAACTTGGTCGTCGCTTTACTTATGCCTTTGGTGCGATTGGGACTGCTATTTTTCTTCCACTGATTGTTTTTTATAACTCCCCCAGCAACATTTTATATTTACTGATCGCTTTCGGATTTTTATACGGTATTCCTTATGGTGTAAATGCCACCTATATGACGGAAAGTTTCCCTACAGCGATTCGTGGTACAGCGATTGGTGGTGCCTATAACGTCGGGCGTCTTGGTGCAGCACTTGCACCTGCAACGATTGGCTACTTGGCATCAGGTGGTTCTATTGGTTTAGGTTTTGTGGTGATGGGGGCTGCTTATTTAATTTGCGGTGTTATTCCTGCCCTTTTCATCAAGGAAAAACTCTACGATCCGCAAAAATCGTAAAATTAGACCTTATAAAATCACTTATTCCATTTTAAAGCCAGCTAGATTTAGCTGGCTTTTTTGTGGATATCATTTTGAATTTACTCATCAAACCTTCCCCTTTTTATGCTTTTTCATTTGATATTTTTATCTCAATAAACTAAAATACCGCCAAGCGAAATAGGATTTCTTTTTATGAAAGATTTACAACGAGAGTCAATGGAGTTTGACGTAGTCATCGTAGGCGCAGGCCCTGCGGGTCTTTCTGCTGCGATTAAAATTCGTCAATTAGCGCTTGAAAACAATCTTCCAGACCTTTCTGTCTGTGTGGTTGAAAAAGGCTCTGAAGTTGGTGCGCATATCCTTTCTGGTGCTGTACTTGAACCTCGTGCAATCAATGAACTTTTCCCTGACTGGAAAGAACAAGGTGCACCTTTAAATGTACCTGTGACTGAGGACAAAACTTATTTCCTCATGTCTGCTGAAAAGTCTCAAGAAGCACCACACTGGATGGTTCCTAAGACCATGCACAACGATGGTAACTATGTTATTTCATTGGGTAATGTGGTGCGCTGGTTAGGTCAAAAAGCGGAAGAGTTAGAAGTTTCTATCTTCCCGGGCTTTGCTGTCTCAGAAATCCTTTATCATCAAGATGGTTCTGTAAAAGGCATCCAAACTGGTGATATGGGTATTGGTAAAGATGGTGAACCTACTCATAACTTTACCCCCGGCTACGAGCTTCATGCAAAATACACAATTTTTGCAGAAGGTTGCCGTGGACACCTTGGTAAACGTTTGATTGCAAAATACAACTTAGACCAAGATGCTGATCCGCAACATTACGGTATCGGAATCAAAGAACTTTGGGAAATTGACCCTGCTAAACATAAACCAGGTTTAGTGATGCATGGTTCAGGCTGGCCTTTGGCAGAAACAGGTTCTTCAGGCGGCTGGTGGTTATATCACGCTGAAAACAACCAAGTGACCTTGGGTATGATTGTCGATTTATCTTATGAAAATCCACACATGTATCCTTTTGCTGAAATGCAGCGTTGGAAAACACATCCACTGATTAAGCAATATCTTGAAGGTGGTAAGCGTATTTCTTATGGCGCACGTGCAGTTGTTAAAGGTGGTCTAAACTCTCTACCTAAACTGACCTTCCCAGGCGGTTGCTTAATTGGTGATGATGCAGGTTTCTTAAACTTTGCTAAAATCAAAGGCTCTCATACTGCGATGAAATCGGGTATGTTGTGTGGTGAAGCTGTATTTGAAGCAATCCAAGCAGGTCATGAGAAAGGTGGTGATTTAGCGGTTGCGCGTGTCGCTGAAGGTGAAGATTTCTTTGCTAAAGAATTGACTGCATATACTGACAAATTCAACAACAGTTGGTTAAAAGAAGAGTTACATCGTTCACGTAACTTTGGTCCAGCGATGCATAAATTCGGTTTATGGATGGGTGGTGCATTTAACTTTATTGATCAAAATATCTTTAAAGTGCCATTTACTCTACATGACCTTGCACCTGACTTTAGTGCATTAAAAACTGTAGATGCTGCGACATTTAAACCGACCTATCCAAAGCCAGACGGTAAATTAACCTTTGACCGTTTATCTTCTGTATTTGTATCGAATACTGTCCATGAAGAAAATCAGCCAGCTCACTTAAAGCTGACCGATGCTTCGATTCCAGTCAATGTCAACTTACCAAAATGGGATGAGCCTGCTCAACGCTACTGCCCTGCTGGTGTTTATGAAATTATGGAAAATGATGATGGTTCTAAGCGCTTCCAGATTAATGCTGCGAACTGTGTTCACTGTAAGACCTGTGATATCAAAGATCCATCTCAAAACATCACTTGGGTAACACCGGAAGGTGGTGGTGGGCCTAACTATCCAAATATGTAAGCTGGATACTTAGGACGATGCTTTAATGCTGCTCACCACTAAACATGCGAGTGTTTAGATAATTTTGTGTAGTATTAACAGCGTCTTTTACCCCAATTTGTCGAGTGATATAAGCTCTTCATTTTCATTATTTAGGTAAGTTTAGTTCCCTAGGGAGCTAAACTTGAAAGAAAAATAGAATAAGTCTTGGCTCAAATTAAGTTGACTACAACTTAATTTTACTGATTAAAAGACACAAATGATTGAAAAATGATAAAACTAAAAATTAAAAAACGGTTATACCCTCTGATTATAGTTATATTTTTCCCCACTACACTTGTATTTGCAGAAAGTTTTGAAAAGCTACTCGAAAAAGCCAACAATGGAGATGTAAAAGCACAATACCAAGTGGGTTATCTTTATAGTAATGGCAATTAGGGTGTATCCTTCGATGAAGAAAAAGGTGTTTTTTGGTTTAAAAAGGCCGCAGAAGCGGGTGATTCAGAATCTCAACTCAGTTTGGCAATGAGTTATTTATGGGGATCAGGTATCCGCCAAAATACCCGTAAAGGTATTGAGTGGCTAACCAAATCTGCAAATCAGAACAATGCGATGGCGCAATACAATTTATCTGAAGAATATTCAGATGGGAAGAATATCAAACAGGATCAAAATCTTGCACATTATTGGCATCTTAAAGCGGCTAAAAATGGCGATGTATCAGCACAATTTAAATTGGGAACTCTATACTTAGATGGAAATTTAGGCTTGCCTCAAGATATCAATAAAGCGAAAGCATGGTTAAAAAAAACCGCAGACCAAGGCTATGAATTGGCTCAACAGCAATTGGCTGTATTATAATAGAGCCAACTAAATATACGTTTCTTTAAGCAAATGATATAAATTATTTTTCTTAATATTATCTGTTTCAACTAATCTTTTTTTAAATAAGTGATTTTATAATATTAAACACCTCATGACTTTTAACACTTAAACAAATACATTGGTCAAAGGTTGCTTTTGAATTCTGTATAAACTCATCTTCCATAACATCTAAATGTAAATGGCTTTCTTTTTGAACTTTTTTGTATAAGTCAAACAAATCATGCTTGTAACTCGATTTACAATTTAGAATGAAATCATTAAGTTCTCGATCAAGCTCTAAACGCATATTTTCAATGAAATGCTGACGTGAAGCTTTATTATTTTCAGCATAAAATAAGCGTGTTTTTTCATAAGTGCCTTTATGAAATATCATTTCATAAATTTTCATCGTAGATAATTACCTATAGATTCATCTTATGATTCTTAAAAAGTAGAATTCATACATATGTACTATTTCTTAAAATTTATATGTGCTCATATTGAGATGAGCACTTTTCAGTCTTTTATAAACGTATTTATCTGTTGCTTTTAGCTAATCTTAAAAACCCCTATTTCCCTTGGGGAAGGGAAATAGGATCAAGGCATCAAGAATCTTAAAAAAGATTCCCCTCTAATTCTGTAGAATTTATCACATTAATATTCATTTAATCAATACACCATCAACAAAAAAACAGACAGTTCTGTATTCTTTTGATCAATTATTAAGCACTCACAATTCAAGCTATTTTCCCTCAAAATTGAGTCGACATGTGTAATAAATATCTAACACCAATACGAATAAGCAAGCGCAGTTAAGACATGTTTACAAGCCGTTGTCCTCCCATCCATAATATAAGTATATTCAACGCCATGGTATAACGTGATAATTATCATCCTTTTAAATTCTTAAATTATTTTTTATTTTAATTATCCACTGACTAAATATCTTCTTTCAAATAATTTCCACATTCATTTGGGTGAATGTTTGAGGCTTTGCTTTTTTTAAGATTAACAATCAAATTTTAATTATTTTTAGCTTAAAAATTAACACTCTAAACTTAACCTAATTTTTTAGAAAACTCAGTCGACACGTATGTCTCATAAAAACCTTTTCACAACACTTTCTATTGCATTATTCAGTCTTTCAATTTCTGCATGTAATAATAATGATTCAGATCACTCAAATACGGTAGTTGAAACCAAAAAACAACCAAATATTTTATTTATTATGGCAGATGATTTAGGTTATTCAGACTTGGGAGCATTTGGTGGTGAAATTCGAACCCCAAATATTGATGCACTCACCAAAGAAGGTCGGATTTTAACGGACTACCATACTGCCCCGACCTGCTCACCAACGCGTTCACAATTAATTTCGGGGACAGACCATCACTTAGCGGGCATTGGGGCTATGGCTGAGCTCACCCCTGCTCACTTAAAAGGCCAGCCGGGTTATGAGGGCTACTTAAATGAGCGCTCACTCTCAATTGCAGAAGTGCTCAAAGATAATGGCTACCGAACCTATATCAGCGGAAAATGGCACCTCGGTTTAACCGCTGAAACCAACGCACATGTAAAAGGCTTCGATCATTCATTTACGCTATTACAAGGTCTAGATTTACACTTTAAACAAGCGCCTAGTGCCTACAAACGGAATGCCACCTATACGGAGGATGGTCAAGTTGTTCCAATTTCAGCATTACCTGATGATTTCTTCTCAACCAATTATTTCACCGATAAATTAATTAGCTATTTAGAGTCAGGAAAAAATTCAGGCAAACCATTCTTTGCCTATGCTGCTTACACAGCTCCCCATTGGCCCTTACAAGCCCCAACTGAATATCGTGACCGTTATCGTGGCGTTTACGATGCTGGTTATGATGTGATCCGCAATGGTCGTATTGCCCGTCAAAAACAACTTGGTCTGATTCCAGCCAACTTTACTGCAACCGAACCGATTGCAACACAAAATGCACCCCAAAAATATGGCAAATGGAATGAGCTATCCACTGAGCAAAAAGCCTTAGAAGCACGTAGAATGGAAATCTATGCAGGTATGGTCGAAAACCTTGATGCTAATATTGGACGGGTGATTGAGTATTTAAAACGCAATAATTTATACGAAAATACTTTAATTTTCTTTGTTTCAGATAATGGGGCTGAAGGCTTTATTCGCGGTAGTTATGGAGCTGAATCAGGTTTTGATAATCGGGTGAATAATGTCGGTACATCCAGTTCTTATCATTATGTCGGTCCGCGTTGGGCTGAAGTCAGTGCTGCGCCTTTCCACTTATGGAAAGATACTGCAGGTGAAGGTGCAACCACAGCACCAGCCATTGTTAAACTTCCTCATCAAAACAAAGCGCAAGCAACCTATCATGGTTTTGCTTCAGTGCTCGATGTTTTTCCAACTGTTTTAGATTATGCCAATATTGCCGTCCCACAAGGTCAATATAAAGGCCGTCAGATTAATACTCCAAGTGGTTACTCTTGGAGATCAGTGCTTGAAAATAAAGCGCAGACGATTCGCCCTGTAAACTTTAGTTTTGCTGATGAATTGCATGGCAGTAAATATGCGCGTCAAGGCGATTGGAAAATTGCTTTGCAAGGTAAAGCAGAGCTTGGAACGGGAACTTGGGAATTATATAACTTAAAAAATGACCGTGGTGAAACCCAAAACATTGCAGAAAATAACCCAGCAAAACTACAAGAACTGCTTGATGTGTATAACAAATATACCCAAAAAAATGGAGTCAAGGAATACAACATTCAATGAAGTTTAACCCCCTTTTAATTTCACTGTGCAGCCTGTTCCTTGTAACAGGCTGCAATAAGGTTACGCCCGACTCGCATCATTCTCCCAAACAAACCAGCAAAGTTTCTGCACAGCTTGGTTCATTGCAGCAATGCGAACACTATTCAGGTTTACCTAATGCATGGCAAAAAAAGCCAACAGCGGGGATGGTTTGGATTGCCAAAGGCTCATTTCAGCTCGGCTCCGATAAAGCCTATCCCGATGAACTTAATTTTGGGCAAAAACAACGCCAAGTTGAGGGTTTCTGGATCGATCAAACCGAAGTGACTGTGGCGCAGTTTAGTAGTTTTGTAAAAGCAACCGGCTATGTAACCGACGCAGAGCAACAGAAACAGGCAGCTGTATTTTCACCAGATGCCAATAAGCCTAATCAGTGGTGGCAACTCAAGTCTGATTACACTTGGAAAACGCCCAATGGCGCTTCGGGTCAAGCTCCACGCCCTGCTGAACCTGTTCGCTATGTGACCAAAAATGATGCTGAACATTACGCAGTTTGGTTAGGAAGAGATTTACCTACCGAACAAGAATGGGAATATGCTGCAAAGGCGGGCTCAAAAACCGATACGCCACTGCATCAAGCGCCTCAGGATGCCCATCAACATCCACAAGCCAATTATTGGCAAGGTGAATTTCCACTGCATAATTCTGTTGAAGACCATTTTGCAGGTGTGGCACCTGTCGGCTGCTACCCTGCCAATGCGTTCCAATTGTTCGATATGATTGGGAATGTCTGGGAGTGGACCTCTTCTGTATATCAAGGCGCGCATGATCAACATATGGGAAATTATACGGATCTGCGTCAGCAAAGCATCGCAGCAACCCAATATGTGATTAAAGGTGGTTCTTTCTTATGCGCTTCGAGTTATTGCTCTCGTTATCGAAATAGTAGTCGATATCCGCAAGAGTTTGATTTGGCTGCAACGCATGTGGGGTTTAGAACAGTATTACGAACTCACCCATGAGACAAGGATGGGTTAAAATCTAGAGATCTGTCGAATTTATACACTTAAATATGAATTCGCCTGCTTTAAAAAAGAAGGGTTGAATAGAACAAAGCAACACTTAACCACTTTCGCTACAAATCAGCACTTATACACGTTTACGTTTTTCAATCATCTTGCCAAATACCAATCCCAATTCAAACAACATCCACATTGGAATTGCCAACATGATCATCGAAATAGCATCTGGTGGTGTGACAAACATCGCAATAAAAAAACAGCCCACAATAATAAAGCGTCTTTTTTCCACCAATGTTTGAGTGCTGACCAAACCGATTAAAATCAGTACCAGTGTAATAATTGGAATTTCAAAAGTGACCCCAAACACCAAAAAGAGTTTTAAACAAAAACTTAAGTAACTGTTAATGTCCGTCATTGGCGCAACGGTATCAGGTGAAACACTGATAAAAAAATGCAGAATCGAAGGCAAGGCAATAAAATAGACAAAGGCAATCCCTGAATAAAACAAGCAAATACTGCTCAATAACAATGGGAATGCCAGACTCTTTTCTTTTTCATACAACGCAGGTTTAATGAATGCCCAAATCTGATAAATAATAAAAGGCATCGCCAGCATCAGCGCAATAAAGAAATTCAGTTTAAAAGGTGCCATAAATGTTGCAGTTACATCTGTAGCAATCATAGTCGAACTGGCAGGTAATTGGGCACGTAGTGGTTCAGATAACATTGAATAAGTTCTGTTTGCAAATGGCAACAAACAGAAAAAAAGCACAATCAATACCCCGATAATTTTAAACAGATGCTGACGCAACACCATCAAATGTCGGGTGATCGGCATTGCTTCAAGCTGAGTCGCTTCTTCAGAAGCTTGCTCTTGTAGCTGCGGTATCATTGAGGTCATACGGCCACCTTCAATTGCGATATTGATTTGGAATGAACAGGAACAATGCTGAGTTTGTCATCATTAGATTTAGCTTGTTTTAGCCAAATACTTGGCAAATAGACAGTAGGAATAGCACGTGAGACAGGTTGATAAATCTGCTTCACTCTCAGCTGGGCTATTTGCTGTTCTTTTAAGTGCGGTTGCACTAATTGCTGTTTCTCTAATCGTGCTGGCGCTTGCTCTTGCTGTATAGTATCTTCAGGCATAGCCGATAATTGCTGTAGCTCATGCATCTGCGCCTGCATTTTTTGCTCTAACTCTTGAATACGCTGCATCTCATTCTGCATCTGTTCGCGCAATTCAGATAAGCGTAATTCACGGTCAATATCGTTCTGAACATTGCTGATGAGACGTTTCAATTTACTGTACCATTTCGCAACAAAACGCGCAGCTTCAGGGAGTTTATCAGGTCCTAACACCAACAGCGCAATAATCCCAAAAACCAATAATTCAGAAAATCCGACATCAAGCATGTGTTAGTTCTCCAGTTTTAGTGCTTTACCGTAGAGTTCACATCAGCATTGCTATTTTGATGTTCCTGTGTTCTTGGTTCATTCAGTGCAGCAGTGGTTGTTTCATCATCTTGAATTGATTTTTTAAAATCCTTCACCGCACCACCGACATCTTTACCTAAATTTTTTAATTTAGATGTGCCAAAAAGTAAGATCACCACAATTGCAAAAATAAGTACGTGCCAAATCGATAATCCAGCCATGGTTTTTTACTCCTGATATTCTTGTGTTATTTCAATCATTATGTGTACAAAGACAGTTTAGCCATGTACTACTAAAGAAATGATGCGATAGCAATAGCATCAAAATCTTCTTCAGTAGTCAGGCGATATAAAATTAAATAGTCTTTTGTTAAGCAGTTTTCTTAATCGAGCGGGCATTGACCAATTGATTATTCAACACCACTTGATGCCCACGTTTTGTATCCACAGTATATTGCGGCTCTTTAATGGTATCGACATAGATCCAGTCCGCTTGAACCTGCGTTGCAGTAAAGCTGACATTCAGATAACCACGTTGATTTAGGTTGGTATAATCCAATTCATCAATCAGTGTGGTAAACGCCATTTCAAACTGCTGTAACTGTTCCACTGGAATATTGAGATACTTTTCAATTCCCGGCGATGACACTGAACTTGTCGCCAGCTCAACACCGACAAAATCACCCGCCTGACTATACAACTCTGATGACCATGCATTATGGGTATCACCTGCCAGTACCACAACCTTCTTGTTCAATGCTTTTAAGGTACCATACAGAATTTCACGTTCAGCATAATAACCATCCCAAGCATCTAAATTATAAGGTGCGACAGTGGTTAAACGTGCCTTTTCAATTGCTGTCAATGTTGGATCGCCCTGTAGCACACGCATTTTCAGTTGCACTAACTCCATGATCATCGTATTGATTTGATTTAAAACCTCTTGAGTTGCGTTTCCACTCAGAACTGCACTCAACGGTACCAGTAATTCAGCAGGGATTAATATCTTACCCATCAACACTTGCTGACCCAATACATTCCACGTTGCCTTGGATTGAGCCAACTTTTGCTGTAACCATTCACGTTGGGTATACCCCATCAAGGTTCGATTCTGATTGGTTAAGTCAGTCTGAAAACGTTGAAAATCCATACCAGAAGCGGTGATATAATCGGTATATTCCAGTTGCTTATCTCTGGCAAGGATACGGGTATCTAACATGGTCAATTGCACCAGTGAACCAAAGTCAAACTGGCGATAAATATTGAGATGATCATTTGCGGAAATAGGACGAATCGGCATCCATTCAAAGTATGCTTGTAATGCAGCAAGTTTACGATCGAAGAAAGCCCCTTCATTGGATTGGTGATTTTCAGCGCCTTCTCGCCATGTATCATTTGCCAGCTCGTGATCATCCCAAATCACAATAAATGGATGACGGTGATGCAATGTTTGTAAATCTTTGTCTTTACGATATAACGCATAGCGTTTGCGATAATCATCTAACTTGATAATTTCTTGATTATTGTCCGCAGCCAAAGTACGTCCCAACTTCACTGCATCTTCTGTTGCATAACCACCTTGACCATATTCATAAATATAGTCACCCAAATGAATTACCACATCAACATCTTGCTTGGCCATTTCACGATAAACATAGAAATACCCTGCTGGATAGTTCGCGCAAGAACATACCGCAAAACTGACTTTGCTGGGGTTGATTGGTAGCGTTTTGGTTTGTCCAACTGGTGAAACTTTATTGCCAAAGCTAAAACGATAGAAATAGCGTTGATCTGGTTTTAAGTTTGTGGCATCAACTTTCACCGTGAAGTCTTGTGCTTTTGCTGTGGTGACTTTGTCTGTTTTAATGATTTGCTTGAATTGATCATCTAAAGCAATTTCCCAAGTCACTTGCAAACGTGCGCTGCTATCATTGGGCGTCAAGCGTGTCCATAAAATCACGCGATCTTGTAAAGGGTCTCCACTGGCAACCCCATGTTCAAAATTGACTTGTAGTGTTGTTGATTCTCGATCTGAACTGTCATTACATCCCGTAAAACCCGCAGATAAAGACAGTGCACCAAAACCGAATAGGCTTTTTTGAATAAGTTCTCGTCGTGTAATTTTGGCTGTCATACTTTACTCCTTAAACTATGGCTAGATTACAAAAAATTATTTATCTAAATATTGGATAAAACTTAAAATTATTTATTATCAATGATCCCATTAGTTAGATTAATTCACTGAATGAATACAGATTAATTGAGGATTGTATTTCTAGTTTTTTCTAAAAAAATATTTATCTTTGTATTCCTCTCCTTTTCAATCTCATCTATCAATTTCTATAGATTCTTTAGTTTTTAGATCAGTTAATTCTATTCATTTCAATAGATTGTAAAAAATTTTCCATTTTTTAACTAACAAATATTCCTAACTTTTCCTAAAATATAGAATCTAAAAATTTGAGTATTGACATTTCCCCGATAATTCATTGACATATTACGACAGTTCTATAAATTTATGTTTTCAAATTATTTGATTTTCCTCAACGAAGATATTTCAGAGGTGTAATTTATTTTTATTTTAAAAATTAATGCTAATAAATTTTTTAAACTAATTAATCTCGCTTTAAATATGTAATATAAAACAATTTGATGCACTAGATAAAAAGAGCTATAGATTAATGTGCAATAAAACTCTCTTTAAATTTACAGGTATGGTTCATACAGACCGTTTCAATCATGTGATCTCTAAATCTTTTTTAACTGCTGTTTTGAATACGTTTATTCGATAATCAAATTTAATAGTAAAGCTTAATTAGTCATTATTGCTTTCAAAATTCAGCAAAATGGCATGCTCATCAATGAGCATGCCATGCAACATTATGCAATTTTAATAATCGGTTTGAGTGTAATACCCTTATGACTATCTATCGCAGCTTGATTGATTTCATCAAATGCATAGAATTTTACAAGTTGGTCAAATGGAAATTTCCCTTGTTGATATAGACGGACTAACTCAGGGATAAATTTCTTGGGCGAACCACTCCCCTCAACGACACCTAAAATAGTTTTCCCACCCAATAACAGATCATTTACATCAAATTGTGCAGTCGTGCCTAATTGAGGTGCACCTACTACGGCGATTTTACCTAAAATCCCCAGCGCATCAACACCTTGTTTTAATATCTCAGGTCGCCCAGTAGATTCCAATGCAAAGTTGGCTCCACCATCGGTAATCTCTTTAATCACCGCCACAGGATCTTGAGTTTTACTATTGATCACATGGGTTGCACCCAATTTTTTTGCCAGCTCCAAACGAGATTCAACAATATCAACAGCGATAATGATCGAAGCGCCACACACTTTTGCCGCAAGTAAAGCACTCAGACCAACAGCGCCAGCACCCCAAGTCACAAAACTACTGGCGGGTGTCACTTTTAAAGCATTTATACATGCACCCGCACCTGTTTGAATGCCACAACCTAATGGTCCTAATAGTTCGATTGGTACATCTTTGGTCACTTTAACCGTGTTATTTTCACGGCTTAAAGCATAGGTTGCAAAGGAGGATTGGGCAAAAAAATGATCATTAACCACGCCATGATCATGGGTACAAAGTGCATGATTCCCTTCTGAATCTGCCCCACTAAAATTTCGTCCAAAAAACTCTGAACAATAGGCAGGATTTCCAGTATTACATTGGCTACATTTTCCACAATACCCGTAACTTAAAACCACATGATCGCCCACTTGAAGCTCGGTTACATTAGGACCGATCGCCTCGATAATTCCTGACCCTTCATGTCCAAGAACAGCAGGCAGCGGAACCGGGTAATATTGATCACGTACAATCAAATCGGTGTGACACATTCCTGTAGCAACTACTTTTACCAATACTTCATCATCTTGAGGCTGACGTATTTTTAAAGTTTGCAGCTCAAAGTCAGCACCTTTACATGGGGTCACTGCGGCAATAATATCTTTTAATTCACTCATGGTTTAACGTCCTGTAATAATTTATTTAATTGTTTAAAAAGGATAATGTGGCGCTTGAGCCTGTACAGTAATCCATTGCCACTGGGTAAATTCATCGGCATTGGCAGGGCCGCCAATACGCGTACCATTACCTGATGAACCAAAACCACCAAATGGATTGACCGTTTCATCATTTACGGTTTGATCGTTGATATGTAGCAAGCCCACTTTAAGCTGCGCACCGAGTTGCATACCACGTCCTACATTGGAGGTAATAATGCCTGCTGAAAGCCCATAATCGCCATCATTGGCTAATTCAATGACCTGTTCATCTGAGCTAAACGGGATCAACACCGCAACAGGACCAAAAATCTCCTCACTAAAAATCGAATTGTTTGCAGTCACATCGGTCAGTACAGTCGGTTGAAAAAATACCCCATCGGCATGTCCACCGATTTCCAATGTTGCGCCTTCATTAACCGCAGCACTGACCAATTGTTCTACACGTTGTGCTTGTTTGGCATTGATCAATGGCCCAATGGTGACATTCTTGTCACAAGGATTCCCCACCACAAAATTCTGCACTTTTTCAATTACACGCTGTTTGACCTGTTGATAAATTTTTTGGTGAATCAAAATCTTACCTGAGGTCATACAAATTTGCCCCGAATGTAAAAATGCACCCCATGCAATATTTTCTGCAGCCAACTCAATATCCGCATCATCCAAAATAATCAATGAGTTCTTGCCACCCAGTTCTAGGGAAACTTTCTTTAAGGTCTTTGCCGCATTCGCCCCTACAATCCGTCCAACTTGAGTTGATCCTGTAAATTGAATACTGGCAATATTTTTATCCAAAGTCAGTGCTTCACCAACTTCTGCCCCACCTGGCAATACATGTAGTAGTCCCTTGGGCAATCCTGCAAGTTCAAAAATCCGTGCAATCACATAGCCACTGCACACTGCTGTACGCTCATCAGGTTTTAACACCACCGCATTACCAAAGGCCAAAGCAGGAGCCACAGCACGTAAAGCTAAGTACAGTGGAAAGTTAAATGGAGAAATGACCCCAACAACACCTAAGGGCAAGCGTTTCGCTATACTTAATTTGCCATTTTGCGTAGGTAATAATGTGCCCTGTTCAGTTGCAGGTGACGCGATACAATGCTTAAGCACTTGAATCGCTATGCTTACTTCAAAGCCCGCTTTCAGTTGTAACGAGCCACTTTCCTTAACCAGCCACTCAATCACTTCCGCTTGATTTTCTGTCAGTAAAACAGTAGCTCGCTCAAACACTGCCTGACGCTCTTGATAGTTTAAAGCCCACCATTGTTGTTGGGCGGCTTTGGCTTGTTGTGCAGCACTCACCACATCAGCGGCAGTCGCATAACCGATTTCACCAAGCACTTGACCTGTTGCAACCTCAATCACACTGTAGCTATCTTGGGCAGACTGCCATGAACCGTTAAATAATTTTTTATCCCAAAGCTGTTTTGTGAATATAGACATGATGACCTCTTCAAAATTTATTTAGACAATTGCTTTACTGTTCTAACTGCATCCTTGTAAAAATGACGCAATCAATGTGTTACACCTGCTTTAAATTAAAAAATGTAAAAAACACGAAAATTCAGACCGTAATCCTTCCTAAATCCGCTTTCCGTTCGTGTGTCTGAAAGCAACTGCGCACTTAATTGAGTTTTTGCATTCAGCATTTGCTGAAACTCCAATCGCACTTGTTGCTTTTCCATGTTCTGATCCAGTTTGATTCCATCCAATTGTTGTTCACCCCCATAATTTGCGGCATAACCGAGGGCGATTCTCTGTTTAGAATTCAAGTCATAACGTAAGTTAAATTGAGTTTGATAGCTGGTCGCTTGTGAAAGTGTTTGATCGCCCTTTCCCGCTTCATCGTTGTCTCCATACCAAATCACATCTTGATAAAGTTCAAAAGCAAGCTTGCCATATAGTGGCTGTACCCATGCCAGTTGAAGATCATACTTAAATCGATTTTCGCCTAAATTCACCGCATCATTTCGATCATATTGCCCAACTGGCAGATAAATAAATGGGGTAAATGCCAGATAACGACCCGATGAACCTTGTTCAGGTTGATTAATTAGCCAAAATGCAGAAGCAATCACTGGATCTGCAAAACCTGAGGCATTGTTTAAATCAGTATCGCCAATTTGCGTATGCCGTACTGTTCCAAACGGTAAAATTATTTGAGGCGTTGCACGTAAACCAGCGATATCGGTGTAATGAATTAAGCGCGCGATACCGATATCCGATTTAGATTCAGCTCTGGTTTTTTCACCATTTTGGTAATAACCCTCCATTTGACTATGTTGATAATAGAACACACCTGCATTGGTGCCTTTTGGCAACGCGGTATAATCCCCCACGTTTACGTCAATCGCATGGCTATACTGTACAAACATGCCACTCAACATAAGAAGCAGGCTATTTTTATTGCTAAAACACATCATCTGTTCCCTTTAGTTTCAAGCATCCTTTTCACTACTCATTGCACTTGTTTAAATTTTGAATCAAAAATCAATCGATTTATCCATGACGAATCGACCATCTACTACACTTAATAAATCGATTGATAGATTTGTTTTAATCAAATATGAGCCATAGAATATTTGCAGTTAGCGTGCCAATATTTTTATAATTAATAATCATATACTTAAAATAATGTTACCTTTCCAATGTCCAATAAATGGACAGCATTGAGAATACACTGTCCAATCAATGGACAATCACTGGAAGCCTAAAACAAGGATGAGGGTTAGCGATGTTGACGAGTAGATGAAATATTCTCTAAACAATTAAATATGGCGTTTGTTGAACTGGCCGTGAACGATAAAGCGAAATTATGTTAATAAGACAAAAATTAAAATATAAGTTATTAAAAACATAATATATGACTAATCCTTAAATTTACTATTTTAATAAATCGTAAGATCAGAACATGAAAGCTATAACGAAGACTGCCATGAATTTGAGTAAATAAATCCAAATTATTAAATATAATTAAAAATTCAATTAAATTTGTCTTAATATAAGGTTTTATGTTTTAATCTCTATGTTCTTCATTCAATAACAATAATTGGACTCAGTATGACGAAACCTAAATTTTTACATGAATTACCAATTGAACAGTTAAAACAGATGTCTCAACAAGACATAAAGCAAACAATAAAAGCAGAACAGCTTTATTTTCGGCATAGGCCTAAAAAGATCTATTACCTTGCGGTAAATGGAGCTAAAAGCAAAAATGGTGGATTAGTTAAAGCGAGTGCATTGGTAGGAAGCTTCTTAGAGAATGGTGATGAGATTATCCATAGCCCTAACAACTCTGTAGCTATAAATATCTTTATCGGTAATAAGGCCCCAGAAGGCTTTTTGTACCAAGAAGGTGTTAATCATGGCTAAAGGTTTTGCAATTCATAACTCTATGACAAATCATGGAGGAATCATCCAAGCAACACAACAACGAACATCCCAAATGGGAAACCTATTTCTACGTGCTGGAGATGGTCACTTTTGCCCTAAGTGCAAATGTTGGTCTGAAATTGTTAAAAGCCATGATCATATTATTATGGATGGCAAAGCTGTTGCTTATGTTGATGACTTATTGACTTGTGGAGCTAAAATTTTACCTAAACAAGATCATGTTGTTGGAATAAGTCAAGGGGAAAACTATAGTAAGAATACAAATTCATCAAGCTTTTTAGCTCAAGGCTTAACTCTATATTCAGGTCAATATCAGTTAGTAAATAATTCAAATAATCAACCTTATAGCAATGTAAAATACATTGTTATCTATGCTGATGGTCATACTATTGAAGGTGTCACTGATGAAAATGGCATGACAGAAAAACTAGAACTTACAGAAAAAGCAGAAGATATTGAAATTAAACTTTTTGAGGCTGATTCATGGTAGATCGATATCAGACTACAACAACCAAAATTGCAAAAGTAGAAATTGTAAAATTAAAATCACCTATCCGCCTTATTATTTATGGTGGATCAAGGAAATCAAGTGATAATTCAGCATTTTTACATGCATCTAAAAACGTAATTAAAGATTATAAAAATGATTTACCTGTCAAAAGCTTTTTTATAAATAATGGTTCTAGGTCAGTGATTAGTGCATTAGAAACTCAAGAAAATAATACTGTTCAATCTCTTGATCTGTTTTGTCATGGCGATTCTGATGGACTTTACTATATTCTAGGCGCATCTTTAGATAAGACAATAACTCGCGAAGGGGTATTCAAGGGGAAGTTAGCGGCCAATATTTATAAAACTGTAATGATGGCTATTTGGCGAGGCTATGACTTTGATGGTAATCGAATTAAAAATCAAGCTGCTATTTCGAGCCTAAAACTTAGCGTATTTACAGAGCAGTCTAAAATTGAAATTCATGGCTGTAATACAGGTCGTGGCGACGATTGCTTTGCTTCTGAGCTATCATCCCAGCTATATAAGGCTGGGAAAAAACAAGGTGTTGTTATAGCACATGCTACATCGGCTAATCCAAATATTGATGGCACAACTACAGCCTCAGAGCAAGATTATCGACATGGTACTCGAATTATCTATTACAGAGGTAAAGCAGTTAAAACTGTAACAAATTCGGGGCGTATCACCGCAAATACTATAAAGGAAGCATTAGGTGGATAAATGTTAGGTTTAGAACTATCAGAAGCTCAATATTGGATTAATGTTTATGGCATTATTTTTTCTATATTAGTTATATCTCTGTCAATTAATTTTACCTTTTTTATTAACGACAAAATCAATAGATTCCTCTCAATCTTGATCTGTACTGCAATTATCACTCGTATCATAAATAGAGTCTTTGCTATTTCCTATATAGGTTTGATGGAACAAGAGCCATTATTGACTTTTATTTTCAAAGGAACAGATAAAAATATTTTTTCTGGAATGATTCCATTTGGTATCTCTTTAATTGCCTTAATCATCTTAATTGGACGATTAATCTATAACAGAAGAAAGAATATTTAACCTAACAAAAAACAATAGGGAGGCTAAATGGAAAGTTACGATTATTATATTACTGTTTATTCTGTAATTCTCACATTATTCATCGCTTCATTAAGTCTTAACTCTATTTTCTTTATAAAAGATAAAATTAATAAAGTACTCTCTTTTTTTGTCTTTACAGGTGTATATTCTTTAATTTTAAGTTACTTTTTTGAAAAATCTTCAATTGGTTATACACAACAAGAACTTTTACCAACGTTTATTTATAAAGGATATAATTCTCATATATTCCAAGGGAATACATATTTATTAATAACTTTAGTCCTTTTCATTCTATTAATTATAAGACTATTAATTAATAGAAAAACCCACATGGACAAGTAAAGGATAGAGCGTCTTGAATTTTTCAGGCTCTCTTTCAACTGAATTTATAAAAAAAGCTTTAGTATGGTGAAGTCGTGGAAAATTATGAATACTGGATTAACGTTTATTCTGCTGTTTTTTCAATATTAATTATATCTTTAAGCTTAAATTCTATTTTTTTTATAAAAGATAAAATTAATAAAGTTCTCTCTTTTTTTGTATTTACAGGTCTATATTCTTTAATTTTAAGCTACTTTTTTGGAAAAGCATTTATTGGTTACACTCAACAAGAATTGCCTTTTAAATTCATTTTTGAAGGCTATAGGGCTCACATCTTTCATGGAAATATATACCTATTAATAACTTTAGTCCTTTTCATTCTTTTAATTATAAGACTATTAATTAATAGAAAAAACGCACATCGACAAGTAAAGGATAGAGCATCTTGAATTTTTCAGGCTGTATTTCAGCTGAATCTATAAAAAATGCACTAGAGGACTGAATAAAAAATTACAATTAATTGCCAATATATTTATATATCGTTGTTCTTGAAATGTTTAAGCGTTTCGCTGTCCTTGCGATATTGCCATTTTCTTCTTGTAACACCTGCACAATCATTTGCTTGGTCAAGCTATTTAAGTTTTTATTTTCATCTAATATCAGTTGCTCACTTTGTTCATTAATCGCTAAATCAGCTTCAGGTAAATATAAATGATTTAAAATTTCACTGTCTTTAAACGCTGCGGATAGCTTCACCACATGAATTAATTCACGAATATTTCCTTCCCATGTGTGCCTATTAAATTGTTGTTCTACATGGCTCGACCATTGCGCTATGCCGAATTGATCCAGAACATGATGTAAAATGACCTGTTTATCTTGACGTAAGCGTAAGGGTTGTAAATGTACCTGAAAACCGCAAATACGATAATATAAATCACGGCGGAATGACTGCTGTTGTATTTTATTTTTTAAATCCTGATGTGTTGCACATAACAGTTTAAATGCTGATTTGATCGGTTTACGTCCTCCAACTCGATAGAACTGCTGATCTTGTAACACTCTTAAAATTTTCACTTGTAAATGTAAAGGCAAATCACCAATCTCATCGAGAAAGAGTATGCCTTGATCTGCCAGTTCAATTAAACCTTGTTCACCTTGCCGTTTAGCACCTGTAAAAGCGCCGCCTTCATAACCAAATAATTCTGCTTCAAGCAAATGATCTGGTATTGCACCACAATTAATTGAAATAAAAGGCAAATCCACATCAAGCCTCTGATGTAGCTGCTGAGCAAAATGATCCTTACCTGTGCCGGTTTCTCCGGTAATCAATACAGGAATATCGGCTTTTAATGCTTTCAGCGCTTGATCAAGCAAATGCTGTGTCGTGATTTTACTCGTTTTATTCTGCAACTGCCCATTCACACTACGTAGCTGGGCATAAAAAAATGCATGGTCAAAACTTTGAATTAAAAAACAATCACTCGAATTTAATGGATTCAAATGCTCAGTGAGTAAAAAATGATCCATTGGTTGCTGCAACAATTGCTCAATAGAGCAATTCAGCAATTTCAACGCCATTTGGTTGGCTTTGAGGATTTTTCCTGATTGATCCAGTACCATCATGCCCGTATAGGCATTGTCCAGCAAATCTTTGGAATGTTGAAAATAAAGGACCCGTTGATCAGGTTGTAGCGCTGCCTGAATAATCTTATTTTCCAAAATATAACTTTGGTAAAGTAAGTGACGCAACCAATTGCTCGCCAAAAGCCCTTGTGGTGAAGTGATATCTAAAGCGCCGAGCACATCACCACAGCCATTGAATATCGGAACCGATGCACAAGAATAATTTGAAAATTCGTCCAGATAATGTTGATGCCCTGTCATGATCATAGGCTGTTTAGACATCACACTACATGTCGGTGCAATCGCACCAAACACAGAGGGCTCAATAATACGACCCGTGCATAAATAATGATATTGGTCATCTAAATCAGGATTGTGACGTTCAGCAATAATTTTAAGCTGATGATTAATTAAGAAAACGATAACATCCTGTTGCCCAAATAAGCGCCAGACATCATTTAATACACCTTCAGCCAATGCGGCTAATTTTATATCGCCCTGTGAAAGGTCAGCGACAGGAAACTCGTGTAAGTCAGTGATTTTGGAGAAAGGACTTAAGCCCGAATTTTTTGCACTTTCCCAAAGCTGTAAAATAGGTGAATCTCGTTGCACAATCTCTGGTAGTTCTCCAGTATTGTAAAAGTTATATTTGATATTTTGCCAAGAAAATTCAGATAACCCATCCATAAGCCTATTCCAAATCCAGCAGTTGCTTTCGATCATCCCTTTGATGATCCCAATATAAAATCACCCTCTCTAGAATATGACAAGGGCTAAATACAATTAAATATGTAGCGCAAAATCTGCACCATCACAAAATCCCACACTGAGGTTTAAAATAAATATTGATGTAAATCACTTACGTTACACATTGGATACTGTCTTTAGATGCAGTCTAGACTTCATTCTTAAATGTTATTTTTCAATCTAAATAAAATGAAATCAAACAATATGTTTAATCAATGAAATCATAAATGGCGCAAATAACACCATGATGATCCCTGAAATAATCATGGATAGACTGGCAATCACCCCTTCTAACTCATGGCGTTGTCTTGCTCGCGCAATCCCCATCGCATGAGCGGCATTTCCTAGAGCAGCGCCTTGAGCAATACGGTTTTTATAGCGCATCCATAACAGTAAAAAATCACCAAATAACATCCCCACTAAGCCTGTTATGACCGTAAACAAGGGAATTAAACTGATTGAGCCGCCAATCTTTTCAGTCAACTCCAAAGCAAATGGAATAGAAATCGAACGTGCCAAAAGACTATTTTTCAAAATTTCGTCAAAATTGAATATACTTGCCAATAGCCAGCTACTTAAGATCCCCACCAGCATAGACACACTAGAACTGACGATTAAAACGAAAAAATACTGTTTGACGATCGCTCTATAACGAAATACAGGAATCGCAAATGCCACTGTAATTGGTCCTAACATGGCAACCAAATATTGGGTGTATAGGTAATAGTCTTGAAAGCGATGCTGAAATATAAAGATCAAAATAATACTGAGACTCGGTACCACAATAATCGGAGAAAAATATATTTTCTGGGTAAAAACAAATAAGTGCTTTGCCACGAAGTAACACAGTACCGTCCACAGCAAGTAAAAAATCCCCCACAACTCCGTCATTCCACATCATCCTGTTGCAAGAATATTTTCACCATCAACACAGAGCTTGCCATCACCAAAGCGGTACTGAGTAAAATCACCAGAAATATTTTCCAACCACTGATCAAAAGCAATTGCTGATACTGAATCACACCGACCACTGGCGGAATAAAAAACAGTAACAGCTCACCCAACAGAATATCTGCACCTAGACTCACCTTTTCCAAATTGAGCCATTGCATTTGCAATAAAATTAGCAATATAAAAAAACCTAAAACACCTGACGCAATGGGTAAATTCAACAGTTTTTGCAACATATATGCAAAACCCCAAATCGCTATAATCAAGCTGATTTGGTAGCTCGTGCGCTTGATGGTGGTTAACTCAGATATTGTATAAAACACTGTTATTTACATCCGTATATTCATCATGACTCAAGGTAAATTTAACGGTACATACCTTTTTCAACTTAAAATTGAGTGATATATCCGTAGTTTGCAGTGCATTAAAGAAAAAAAATAGCTACAAAAGCAGCCGATAAAAATATAACAGTTTAGCCATTTTTTAAAAATCTGTTATATTTTTTCTCCTCATTTTCTGTACCTACAGCCAATCTAAATTATGGTGCAAGATCATAGGGTCTGTTGAAAGGTCGGCGATAATTGCGACAACGCATGCCATTTATGAAATATCAACAAACCCTAACCATTATTTCTAAGTAGGTAGTTTTTATGGAACGATCTATTGTTTTTTCCAAACTTAATCATGACGGTCATGGGTCTATAGCGATCCAATGCCTCAAGCAACGATGGGGCATGCAATGAGTCTCGGATTAACTGCACTAGAACTGGCAAGAATTCAGTTTGCTTTCACTGTGTCTTTTCACATTATTTTCCCTGCAACCTCTATTGGTTTAGCCTGTTTCCTTGCACTGCTGGAATGGAAATGGTTGCGTACACAAAACCCTGTTTACAAAGACCTATTCAAATACTGGATTAAGATTTTTGCTGTTGCATTTGCTATGGGTGTTGTTTCAGGCATTGTCATGGCCTACCAGTTTGGTACCAACTGGAGTGAGTTCTCGCGTATCTCAGGGAGTGTGACGGGGCCATTACTCACCTATGAGGTTTTAAGCGCATTTTTCTTAGAAGCTGGCTTCTTAGGAATTATGCTTTTTGGTTGGGGCCGAGTCACCGCAAAAGCACATTTTTTTGCCACACTCATGGTCGCTATTGGAACCTGTATTTCAATGTTCTGGATTTTATCCTCCAACAGTTGGATGCAAACACCACAAGGTTTTGCAATTGAAAATGGCATCATTGTCCCGACGGACTGGTGGGCAATTGTATTTAACCCATCATTCCCCTATCGCTTTGCACATATGGCAACTGCTGCATTTTTAGTTTCCTCATTATTGGTTGTAGGCACAGCTGGCTGGCATCTGCTTAAAGGACGCCGTGATGAATTAATTAAAAAATCATTTTCTATGGGTTTATGGATGGTGTTGGTAACCTCTTGTTTACAAGTGGTTATTGGCGACAACCATGGTTTAAACACCTTGAAACACCAACCTGCGAAATTGGCAGCAATTGAAGGACACTGGGAAACCAACCGTGATCACGCGATGCCACTTTTGCTGTTTGCAACACCAGACATGCAACAAGAAAAAAATACGACTGAATTCGGTATTCCCTATTTAGGTAGTTTGATTCTAACCCACTCATTAGATGGCGAAGTTACTGGATTAAAGGATTTTGCAGCTGAAGATCGCCCAAATGTAGCTATCGTATTTTGGAGTTTCCGTGTCATGATAGGTCTTGGCATGTTAATGGTATTGCTATCCTTAACAGCCTTATGGCTACGCAAAAAGAATCGGCTATACGAGTCTACATGGTTTCATAAATTCGCCATTGTGATGGGTCCAACGGGTTATATCGCTTTACTCGCAGGTTGGGTTACTACGGAAGTGGGAAGACAGCCTTGGGTGGTTTATGGCGTGTTGCGTACCAAAGATGCGTTATCGCATACAGTAACAGCAGACCAAGTGGGACTCAGTCTGATCATTTTTGTACTGGTGTATACCGTTGTATTTGGTGCTGGGATTTATTATATGTTCAGACTCATGAAATCTGGACCTGAGTTTTTAACGCGTTTAGATCATGAAATAACCGGTTTAGGGCATTTTAAAACCCCATTACGACCACTCAGTGCTGTGGATGATCCAATCGATGGACAGCAACCGCCGCTAGATCAAAATAAGGAGAAACATCATGATTGATCTCGCTTTAATATGGGTCGGCATTATCGGTTTAGGTGTACTGATTTATGTGGTGATGGATGGCTTTGATTTAGGTATTGGAATTCTCTTTCCATTTATTCCAGACCGGCAAGAGCGTGATGTCATGATGAATACGGTCGCCCCTGTCTGGGATGGTAACGAAACATGGATGGTGCTTGGCGGTGCGGGATTATTTGCAGCCTTTCCGCTGGTCTATTCTACGGTACTCTCTGCTTTATACCTTCCCATTATCTTTATGGTGGTCGCATTGATTTTCCGTGGTGTTGCCTTCGAGTTCCGCTTTAAAGCAACTCGAACCAAATACTTATGGGATCAAGCCTTTATTTGGGGATCAATCTTATCTAGCTTTTTCCAAGGGGTTATCCTTGGTGCATATATCCAAGGTATTCAAACCACTGCGGGTATTTATAGTGGCGGTGTATGGGATTGGTTTACCCCTTTTTCACTTTTCACTGGTTTAGGTGTTGTGGTCATGTATGCCACTTTAGGTTGTGGCTGGTTGATTTTAAAAACGGAAGCGCGTTTACAAGACATCATGTATACGCTAATGCCAAAGCTGTTAATCACGTTAATGATTATTTTTGCTGCCGTCAGTATCTATACCCCGATCACACATCCTGAAATTGCCCAGCGCTGGTTTGCATCACCAAACCTTATCTATTTCAGCCCTGTGCCTATTTTAGTTGTACTCTTTTCTGGTTTAATTTTACATGCCTGTAAGCAACGACATGAGATCAAACCTTTTGTTTATACGCTGGCATTGGTTTTTCTGGCATTTACTGGATTTGTAATTAGTTTATGGCCAAACATCATTCCACCTTCAGTTTCAATTTGGCAAGCCGCTGCACCAGAATCAAGTCTTAAATTTACCTTGGTCGGTGCGGCAATTCTGATCCCAATTATTATCGCTTATACCTTCTTGTCTTATTGGGTTTTCCGAGACAAAGTCCGTATTGGTGATGAAGGCTATCATTGATCAAGGAGTTTTAGATGAACAAATACATCAAACAACTCAACCCTGCAACATGGTTTATTTTGTTGTGGTGTTTCGGTTTTGCAGCATTGGCTTTAATTGCGGGTTTGTTTAGATTAATGCTTAGTTTTGCCTATTAGGCATATACCTATTGATGATCTGACTAGCGAAGAAAGGATAAGCATTTAACTATGCTTATCCTTATTTATAGCCAAACCACCTAAATATTTATACAACTGATTTGCATCAAGTCATTGATCAGAAATGAAACTTAAGTATTTGTATAAACTTTTAGAAACTGCTGGTTATCAATTCACTTTTTGTGCTTTTGAAGCATAGATACTTATCCTACCGTGGGGCGACAAGGATGTCGCCGTTGAGCGGGGGTATATGAGCAAAAATAAAGCACTGCTTTGTTTGCAGCGCAAGAGCCCTGTTAAACGGAAGATTTTTGTCCCTTTTTATCTCTAAAAAGAGAGGCATCGCCTACGCAAAGATATTTAAACTTTGAATGTAAGGTGTGGCATTGCAAGCTTTTTAGAATCAAACAACTTATTTTCTCCATATAATTGATTTAATTAAAAATATTAATTAAGAGAAATTATATTCTTGTGTCTCAGTTTTTACAGGTTAACTATACTTGGACTCTTAAATATCCTGACTGCTAAAGATGATGCCCCTTATTTTTAATAGGGGCATCACTTGATTTATCGGATTAAGCAAAAATTAGAATTTAAAGGTATAGGTTGTGATAAAACGATTTTCCACAAAATCCTTGCCTGGCATATTTCCAACACCATATTTAATATCAGCATCAATATAGCGCCACTCTACCGCAAGACCTTTTAACCATCCTTCTGGAACAGTATAGTTTACAATCAAATTTTTCTCGGTTTCTTTATTATCCTTAAAACCAGCCCGATAAATGTCACTACCATTTAAATAACGCAAAGTTAACTTTAAGCCCGGTAGACCATGATCTTTAAAGTCATAACTATATAAGGCATGCCAAGTGAACTCTTTTGCTTTATAAAAAGCAATTGCAGACCAAGTCTGTAAATATCCTTGCGGAACATAACCATTTAAAAGAGGAATATTGTCCTCACCCATTTGTTTTTGTATACCAGCTAAAAATGTATTTGGGCCATTTTGCACACTCGCTTGTAATCCTAGAGATTGAACATCGATGTTTCCAAAATAAGCATCACCATCCTCTTTATAATTAAAATAGCGCGCATCTACTTTTAGCTTGGTCTCATTGACTTTTTCTGTATAAACCGCGTTGAAATAGTGTTGTTGATAAATATCTTCCAACTGACCAAACCAATATGAACCCGACAAGCTCGGCGTAAATTTATAGTCTAAGCCTATAAAATTTAAACCATCACTTCTTTTATTGGGATCTGTTGAGTTACCTAAAGTGAACTTTCTATATTCATCATCATCTCGGGCATTCACATGGGTAAAACGGCCTGCGGAAAGTTTTAAATTTTGAATGTCTTGACTTTCTAACATTGCTCCTGCATACGTCGTCACCAATTGCCGAGAATCATCAATAAATAAAACCGGTGTTTTTGGGAAAAGCTCACCGACTTTAAGTTCTGTATTTTGGTATTTAACTTTTAAGGTTGCACCTAATTTTAAATAATCTCGTGCTTGTTGAGCTTCGTCTTGATCATATTTAAAAACGGTATCTAAGCGCTCATCATAACGGTCATTTAAACGTAATGCATATTGGAAACCAAAATCTAAACCCACTTGCAAGGGTGTGTCGCTATAACCCGACTCAAAACGTCCAGATGCAGCCTGCGACCAACTCCCCAGATCATTCGTGGTATCTTCGAAGTCGCGCTCAATATAGAAATTACGTAAATAAATACTGGTTTTACTCTCTTCTAAAAACTCAGCATAAGCAGTATCTATACTCAAACATCCAAACAATGTATAAAGTGCAACTCGTTGAGTTCTATAAAGCAAATCTGGCTTTAACATGGGAAATCCTTTCCTGAATATTTGAAATTCTTGTTGTGTAAGTTCTAAGGTGATCTTTGTCTTATCCTCAAGACAAAGACTTTTGTACTCCCTTAAAATACAAATAAATTCAAACCGATATGGTTAAGGGAATTCATCACCACGATCAATTATCGGAATTATTAATGTAATTTTCCATGTACAAAGCGGTATATATTTATACCTTTTACATCATAGCAATGATATTTTAAAATAGATTAATGACTTCCACGTAGTAAACATCTATTAAGAAATTGAATTATAATAATTTATTAATTAATCAACTGCGTATTGAGATTACCATTATCAACAGGTAATTTCATAATAACAATTTTCCCCTTTGCTGAGATAAATATACCTTTTAAGTATTTAAAGATACCGAATTCAGTCTAGATAAGGCTATAACATTCAATTAAGGTATATAGAAGGATTCATCAACGAAGCAATATCAGGAGTGATGCTGGCTCAACTCATAACATCTCTTAAAAGTGATAACGTGATCCAGCATTATGGCAAGATTAAGGAGATAGCCATGACAGCCAATAATATTAGAATTTTCGAGACGGAAGAAGTACAGAATTTCATTAATCTACTCAGCGGACTTGAGCAAGAAGGTGGAAATCCTCGCACTAAGCAAATCGTTCATCGGGTGGTTTCTGACTTATTTAAGACCATTGAAGATTTAGAAATTTCTTCTGATGAATATTGGGCTGCAGTTGCATATTTAAACCAATTAGGCACCAGCCATGAAGCAGGCTTACTTTCTCCTGGTTTAGGCTTTGACCACTTCCTTGATATGCGTATGGATGCAATTGATGCTGCTTTGGGTATTGAGAACCCAACCCCGCGTACCATTGAAGGCCCACTTTATGTCGCAGGTGCCCCTGTTGCACAAGGTTTTGCCCGTATGGATGATGGCAGTGATCCAAATGGTCATACCCTGATTTTACACGGCACGATTTACGCGGCAGATGGCCAACCACTGCCAAATGCACAAGTAGAGATCTGGCATGCCAATACCAAAGGTTTCTATTCCCACTTTGATCCAACTGGCGAACAACAGCCTTTTAACATGCGTCGCACCATTATGACAGATGCTCAAGGTCAATATCGTGTACAAACCATTCTGCCTGCAGGTTATGGCTGTCCACCAGATGGCCCAACTCAACAATTATTGAATCAGTTAGGCCGCCATGGTAATCGCCCTGCACATATTCATTTCTTTGTAACAGCAGAAGGCCATCGCAAATTAACTACGCAAATTAACGTAGCTGGTGACCCATACACTTATGATGACTTCGCCTATGCAACACGTGAAGGTCTTGTGATTGACGCAATCGAACATACTGATGCAGCAACGATTCAAGCCAACGGTGTTGAAGGCCCATTTGCTGAAATGGTATTTGACCTCAAACTCAGTCACCTCGTAGATGGTGTTGATAACAATGTGGTTGACCGCCCTCGCCTACAAGCTTAATACAGCTAAAAGTCATATTGTGAATCTTGAAATCAGGCTAGCTGTAACGGTTTAGCCTGTTTTACTTTATGGAAAAGATATTTAAATGGATATTCATACTTTTGATGCAGCGACTAATCATGTTTTAGCCGCACTTCCTGAATACACGATACCATTGGCTCGGCTACGAGCCATTCTACAGGCAGGCCAATTTCCGACAGTGACAGTGATTGGTAAATATAATCATGGTAAAAGCCGACTGTTAAATGAGCTTATTGGTCAAGATATTTTCTCAGTAGCGGATAAACGAGAAACGGTAGCTCTCTCCGAACATCTGCAACATCATATCCGTTGGTTAGATGCACCAGGTTTAGATGCTGATGTGGCTACAATCGATGATCAACTTGCTCAAGATGCAATGTGGAATAAAGCCGATATTCGCCTAATGGTCCATTCAGTACGTGAGGGTGAGTTTGATCCTTATGAATTACATTTATTCCAGCAATTCGAGCAAGATGCAAAGCAAACTCAACGTCAAAGCTTACTGTTGCTTACCCAAATTGACCAAATTCCAGATCAAACCGTTTTAGCGCAGATTATCGATAGCATTCAAAATCAAGCACCAACTGCAACTGTACTACCTGTATCAGCTACACGGCACCGTCAAGGGATCGAAAATTCCAAACCTATACTGGTACAACGCAGTGGTATCCCCGAACTACAACACATACTTCATCAGATGCTTGAGCAAGTCCCCGCAATACGTCAATTTGAAAAAAAGCAGATCATTGTTGATCTAAAAATGCGCTTATCCCAGCAGCTAGAAAACATTCAAAGTAACATTCAGCAACTGACAGCAAGCTTACAGCAACAACGCCAAAATTTTGAGCGTGATCTCAATCAAATATTAGATAAAGTGAGTCAAGATTTACAGCCGGTCTTACAGATCTCTGGGCAGGATAATTCGCTAGAACCAGATTCTTTTGCCAATATGTATAAAGTGACCGCAGGCAAACGTGATCGTAACCGTATTCAAGTGGCTTATTCTCGTGCCTGTATCGAGATCAATAGCCATTTGGTGCGCTATGGTGTGATTGGTTTACCAGATACGCAAAAAAGTAATGTCCGTAGTCTAGATACGGTCATGGTTGCGGTGATGGGGGTCTCGGTCAAACTGCGTAAAGATCTCAATCTTATTTTTGTCGAAGAATCAGGTCGTGAACGTTTACGTAGTGAATTTGCCCATTATTTTGAATTGTCTTCTGATCGAATGGAGTTGCAACAACAATTACTTAACTTTCAGCAGCAACAGCAGCTCATCATACAAGCCCAGCAGGCATCAACCACTTTGGAGCTGGTATAATGACCGTCCATGATTCCCATGATTCGATTCAGACACTGATTGCGAGCACCCAAGCTTTTGATCAGCAGGAATCCGACATCATGCTACATTTAAATAAGATGCACACTTGGCATCAGCAACTGGCAATCAATCTCAATAAACAACGTATCAATCCGATTGGACTGACATCACATAGTCAGATTGCCCAAGACATTGCAACACTCAATTCGCAGCTTGAAAGTTATCTCAGCCATTGGGAAACACAATTAGAGACACTACATGCCGCCCAATCCATCGCAGATCATTTTGACGACAAGATTATTTTGCTGATTTTCGGAAAATTCAATGCTGGTAAAAGTTCATTCTGTAACGTATTGGCAGAGTGTTTTCATAGGCGTCAGGAAAGCATTGAATATTTTTATCTCGACTCAGGTGAAATTATTAAAAGTCAGGAGCGTTTTAAAGAAGGTGCCACAGAAACCACCACACGCTTACAAGGTGTTTGCTTAGCGGACAATCTCATTTTGCTGGATACTCCAGGACTCCATTCAGTTACGCCTGAAAATGCCGCATTAACTCAACGCTTTATGGATAGTGCAGATGGTGTCCTTTGGCTCAGTAGTTCCTCCTCACCCGGTCAGGTCAAAGAGTTAGCGGCTTTGGGTCAGGAATTACGTAGACATAAACCGTTATTGCCAGTGCTTACACGCAGTGATTATTTTGAAGAAGATGAAGTCGATGGTAATATTTGCCAGATTCTATGCAATAAAACGTCTGACCAACGTTATCTGCAAGAAACCGATGTTTATACTCGTGCTATTGACCAACTGATCGCAATGCAAGTTGATCCTGTACTGTTACAATCACCAATTTCAACCTCCTCTCAGATGTTGAAAAATGCGGATTTCAATGATCAGGCCATGCAAAATGCAGGTTTTAATCGTTTATTTGACGCTCTTCTACATTTAATCCAACCTGCTCTGGCTTATAAACAGCGTAAACCAGCGGAAGCCTTGTTACATCATTTACAAGAGCAAATTCTAGCCCCCTTACAACTTGAGGTTGTGCCACAACTACATCAATTACAACAGCAGCTAAGCAATGCCGTGAGCGCTTTAGCACAACATAAACAACAAATCATTACGCAAACATGGCGCAGTATGATTGCATCCCTGCCAAGCTTATTAGAGCAACATTCCGAACAGCAAGCATTGGATGAATTGTATAGTGAACTGACCCAACAGGCTCAACAGCTTCTATCACAACATATTGCTAATACTTTATCGGATTATCAACTGCAATATCCCCCTCTCAGTCCGTTACAGTTTGCTGAGCATCTGGCTTATGAAGTGATTTATGCCGATGATGCAACCGAGATCTTAGCCATTGGCCATGACCGTTTATATAGCGAGATCTCACATAGTTTGTGGCAAAAGCTTGATCTATATAGCGATGAAGTTATCGCACAATGCCAAGAACTGCTAAGCAATCTTCAAGAGCAAATTGCCACCATCCAGCAAGGCTTAATCAATGACGAACAGGAACTTCAATACATTGCGAATTCATTAAGAATGCAAGGATAAACACCGAAAATGTCATTTTAAAATCATTAACTCAATAGATCTCATTCATAAATCAAAAAAATGATCATGTTGAGTGAATCATATTGATATTGAAAGTCCCTTCTCCCGTTGGGAGAAGGCGAGGATGAAGGGATTTTATATTGATCTCAGTTCAAACATATACTCGATTAATCCCCATCCAGTTGAAGTGGAATCCCTTCTTCTTCAAAGACCTGTCGAATACACTCTAAAATCTTGGGTAAATAAGGGCTTTGATCCATATTTCTCACAGCTAATGAAATAGGACTATAGGCCTCTATATCCAAAATCGGAATATAGACCAGATTTTTCATGCCTATTTCACTGGCGCTTTCAGGAATAATGCATATCCCCTCCCCAGATGAAACCAAGCCCAAAGCCATATGGATTTCTCGAACTTCAACCATATCTTTCGGTACCAAGCCTAATTCGGTAAAAATGGATTGAATCAAGGTTGAAAAATTAGGCTTTTGTGTGGCTGGATAAGAAAAAATAGGTTCATTGATAATTTGCGATAAATAAATACCTTTATCAATATAACTGGTTAAATGATGATTTTTATGCGCGGCTAATTTTAATTTCTCTTTGTATAATAAAATGCGCTTAATCGATGGATCACTAATTCTTAAACGACCAAAGCCTAAATCTATTTTACCGAGTTTGAGTGCTTCGATTTGATCCTTGGTACTGTATTCAATCAGCTCAACCTGAATATCAGGGTTATTTTGACGAAATAAATAAATTACCTGAGGCAATAACGCATACAGCAATGAACTGACATAACCAATACGGACAATTGTATTCATTGAACTAATACGCTTCGCCATAGAGGTAGCTTGCGCAGTATGAGTCAAAATTTGTACCGCATGTTGGTAAAAGAATTGCCCTGCTTCTGTTGTTCTTACTGGACGTGTGCCACGCTCAAATAAAAGAATACCGAGTTCTTCTTCTAACTTTTGAATCTGACGGCTCAAGGGCGGTTGAGCAATACATAGTTTTTCTGCAGCTTTGGTAATACTCTGCTCTTCGACCACCGTAACGAAATAACGAAGATATCTTAATTCCATCTCTATAAATCCCTTTTATATACCTTTTAAGTATCTAAAAATACCAAAATCGGCCTAGTTAAAGATATTACATTAAATTAGGGTATATAAATAGATTGATACTTAAGAAATAACCACGATGTACAAGTCCATAGAAACGCTGTTAATCGAAATTCCAACGATACGTCCTCACAAGATGGCCGTTGCGACAATGCAAACCCAAACCTTGGTCCTGATTAAAATCACGACTGAAGATGGTTTAATTGGCTGGGGTGAAGCGACCACAATTGGCGGTTTAGGTTATGGCGAAGAAAGCCCTGAAAGTGTAAAAACCAATATTGAAACCTATTTTGCACCATTGTTAAAAACACTGTCTGGTGCCAATATTGCCCAAACAATGCAAGTGATCCATCGTAATATCAACGGTAATCGTTTTGCGAAATGTGCTGTTCAAACTGCATTATTAGATATTCAAGCGCAACGTTTAGGTCAACCTCTGAGTGAGATTCTAGGCGGTCGCTTACGTGACAGTATTCCTGTGCTTTGGGTTTTGGCGTCGGGCAATACCGAAAAAGACATTGCCGAAGCAGAAAAAATGATTGCGTTAAAACGCCACAATGTCTTTAAGTTAAAAATCGGTTCACGTCCTGTTGAACAAGATGTTGAGCATGTATTGGCAATCAAAAAAGCCTTGGGTGCAGACATCTCAATTCGTGTAGACGTTAACCGTGCTTGGTCTGAACTGAATGCAATTAAAGGGATTCAAATGCTTCAAGATGGTGGCGTTGACCTGATTGAACAGCCTTGTGCAATACATAATATTGATGCTATGCAACGTCTTAGCCGTAAGTTTGATATCGCGATCATGGCAGATGAGTCGTTAACTGGTCCACAAAGTGCTTATAACTTGGCAAAAAACAATGCAGCCTCAGTTTTTGCGGTAAAAGTTGCGCAATCTGGTGGTCTGATTGAAGCATGCGAAGTTGGCAAAATCGCCAATCTGGCAGGTATTGATCTTTATGGTGGCACTATGCTTGAAGGTCCTGTTGGAACAATTGCCTCAGCACATGCCTTCGCTACATTTAGCAATCTCGCAGCGGGAACTGAATTATTTGGCCCACTGCTACTGACCGAAGAGATTTTAAAAACACCGCTTCAATATGGCAATTTTGAGCTCAAAATTCCAACTGGTCCGGGCCTCGGCATTGAACTAGATGAAGACAAAATCGACAACCTACGTCGTCAATAATTCAAGGAGCTGACATGCTTTTCCAAGTACGAATGGATGTACACATCCCCCTCGATATGCCCGTCGAAAAAGCCAATGAAATTAAAGCAATTGAAAAGGCTTATTCACAAGATTTACAACGTCAAGGGAAATGGCGTCATATCTGGCGTATTACAGGCCAATACTCAAACACCAGTATTTTTGATGTAGAGAGCAATGAAGAACTCCACAATATTTTACAGGGATTGCCTTTATATCCTTATATGAATATCGAAGTGACTGCTTTAAACCGTCATCCGTCTTCAATTCGAGAAGATGACCATTAAGCAGCGGGTGTAAATTCATTGACCAAATAACTGTGAGATAAGTTCTTTCTCACAGTTTTTTAAGTTTCTATACATGTCTATCTTTGCTAATACGGCATGTATAGAAATTTAAAAACATGGATAAAAGGTTCGTCTTATGATTGATAAAAGTAAGCTCTCGTTGTCTGAGGTTCTATCTCAAATCAAAGATGGTGCAACCATTATGATTGGTGGCTTTGGAACAGCAGGACAGCCCGCAGAGCTGATCGATGGGCTGATTGAACTTGGCGTTAAAGATCTGGTGATTGTCAATAACAACGCAGGCAATGGCGATTACGGTCTAGCGAAACTGCTTAAATCAGGTGCAGTCCGTAAAATCATTTGTTCTTTCCCACGTCAGTCTGATTCTTGGGTATTTGATGAACTCTACCATGCAGGCAAGATCGAACTGGAACTGGTTCCTCAAGGTAATCTCGCCTGTCGTATTCAAGCCGCAGGGATGGGTTTAGGTGCAGTCTTTACCCCAACAGGCTTTGGTACATTATTGGCAGATGGTAAAGAAACCCGACATATCGATGGCAAAGACTACGTACTTGAATATCCGATTAAAGCAGACTTTGCACTGATTAAAGCACATCAAGGCGACCGTTGGGGCAACTTGGTTTATAACAAATCAGCACGTAACTTTGGTCCAATTATGGCGATGGCTGCAGATGTCACCATTGCACAGGTTTCAGAGGTGGTTGAACTGGGTCAGCTCGATCCTGAGCATATTATTACCCCAGGAATTTTTGTTCAGCATGTGGTTGCAGTTGATGCAGCCAATGGTAATGGAGAATAACAATGAGCTACCAAAAACTAAGCCGTGACCAAATTGCTGAACGTGTTGCCCAAGATATTCCCGATGGTGCATATGTCAATTTAGGTATTGGTTTACCGACCAAGATTTCAAAATACTTGCCAACAGACAAAGATGTATTCCTGCATTCTGAAAATGGTTTATTGGCTTTTGGTCCTCCACCCGCCAAAGGTGAAGAAGATCCTGAGCTGATTAACGCAGGCAAAGAATATGTCACCATGCTAACGGGTGGCTCGTTTTTCCATCACGGTGATTCTTTTGCCATGATGCGTGGTGGACATTTGGATATTGCTGTATTGGGTGCATTCCAAGTGGCGGCCAATGGCGACCTTGCCAATTGGCATACCGGTGCGGCGGATGCGATTCCTGCGGTAGGTGGTGCAATGGATTTGGCTGTAGGGGCCAAGAAAGTCTTTATCACCACAGACCATGTAACCAAGCAAGGTGAACCTAAGATTGTTGAAGAACTGAGCTATCCTGTGACAGGTAAGCATTGTGTTGATCGTATCTATACTGACTTATGTGTGATTGACGTGACCCCAGAGGGTTTAAAAGTGCTTGAAAAAGTTGCAGGTCTGAGCTTTGAAGAATTACAGGCTTTGACGGGTGCTCCATTGATTGATGCGACATAGGGATAATAAATCCCTCCCTTGCGGAATGATTAAATCTCCCCTAACCCCTCTTTATGAAAGAGGGGAACTTCTTCTTTTACAAAGAGGTGAGCTGCGGTAGTAGCAGCGCAAGGGAGATTATTTAAGGATATAAACAACATGAAAAACGCTTACATCATAGATGCCATCCGTACCCCATTTGGTCGTTATGCCGGTGGTCTTGCGCCAGTCCGTGCAGATGATCTTGGTGCTATTCCAATTCAAGCATTGATACAACGTAATCCAACAGTAGATTGGCAACAAGTCGATGATGTGATTTATGGCTGTGCCAATCAGGCCGGTGAAGACAACCGTAATGTCGGGCGTATGTCAGCATTATTGGCAGGTTTACCTTATCAAGTGCCAGCAACCACTGTGAACCGCCTATGTGGATCATCACTGGATGCGATTGCCATGGCAGCTCGCGCCATTAAAGCCAACGAAGCTGATTTAATCATTGCCGGTGGCGTAGAAAGCATGAGCCGTGCGCCATATGTGATGGGTAAGTCGGACAGTGCTTTTGGACGCAGTCAAAAGATTGAAGACACCACTATGGGCTGGCGCTTTATCAATCCAAAGCTCAAAGAATTGTATGGTGTGGACAGCATGCCACAAACTGCTGAAAACGTGGCAGAGCAATTCAATATTAACCGTGCGGATCAAGATCAGTTTGCGCTAAACAGCCAACAACGTACTGCGGCAGCACAAGCTCAAGGTTTTTTCAAAAATGAGATTGTGCCCGTCACTATTCCCCAGCGTAAAGGTGATGCTGTGCTTGTGGATACCGATGAACATCCACGTGCATCAACGACTTTAGCCGCACTGACAAAACTTAAAGGTGTGGTAAAAGCTGATGGCACGGTCACGGCGGGTAATGCATCGGGAATTAATGATGGTGCAGCGGCCTTATTGATTGCTTCAGATGAAGCTGTAGAAAAATACCAATTAAAACCACGTGGGAAAATTATTGCAGCAACCACTGTGGGGGTTGAACCAAGAATTATGGGCTTTGCACCCGCGCCTGCAATCAAGAAACTGCTTAAACAAGCCGATCTTAGTTTAGCGCAAATGGATGTGATTGAGCTAAATGAAGCCTTTGCTGCCCAAGCTTTGGCTGTCACCCGTGATTTAGGTTTGGCCGATGATGATGCACGCGTCAATCCCAATGGTGGCGCGATTGCTTTAGGTCATCCTTTGGGTGCATCAGGTGCCAGACTGGTGACCACTGCCTTAAATCAACTTGAACAGATCAAAGGTAAATATGCCCTATGTTCAATGTGTATCGGTGTCGGGCAAGGGATTGCACTCATTATTCAACGTGTTGATCAAAATTAAGGAACGAGCAATGCCAACTTTTCAATCAGCGGATGCACAGATTAATTATCAAAGTTTTGGAAACCCTAATTCCCCTGCACTGGTCTTTTCAAATTCCTTAGGGACCAACTATGGCATGTGGCAAAAGCAGTTCAATTATTTTAAAGAACGTTTTTTTGTCATTTGCTATGACACCCGTGGACATGGTTCTTCATCTGCGCCACAAGGTCCTTATACCTTGCCCCAATTGGCTGAAGATGTGATTCGATTACTGGATCATTTAAATATTGAAAAAGCCAGTTTCTGTGGCATTTCTATGGGGGGATTAACAGGTCAATGGTTAGCCATCCATTATCCACAACGATTTAATGCTGTTGTTATCAGTAATACCGCAGCAAAAATTGGACAAGAACAAGCATGGCTAGATCGTGCTCAACTAGTCCGAGAACAAGGTTTAACCAGCATCGCAGCAACCGCTGCATCACGTTGGTTTACAGGTCCCTTTATCCAAAGTCATCCTGCAATTGTCAATAATCTGTGTAACGACTTAAGTGCTGGCAGCGCAATAGGTTATGCCAATTGTTGTGAGGCTTTGGCTAAAGCGGATGTCCGCAATCAACTCAAAGATATCACGATTCCAGTTTTGGTCATTGCAGGGACGCAAGACCCTGTAACTACAGTTGCAGATGGGCAATTTATGCAACAGCACATTCCGCAATCCCAACTTGTGGAAATTCAAGCATCGCATATTTCAAATATTGAATGTCCTGAAGCATTCAATGCTGCACTTGAAAAATTCCTCTCTGAAATTCTTACGACTGAGTTTTGACACTTAATTTTTGACACAGCATAAAGGGATAGAACATATCCCTTTATTTTTTGGCATTTCACCAAGACTTGATAAAGCATATTTAAAATAAAATGATGAAATAAAACTCAGTACCAAACACTCTGAAATAGGCCTCTTTATTTAAAAGTATAAATATATACCCACAAAGTAATAGAAAATTACATATAAAAATAACAATCATTTTGTTTATTCAGGACCTGCATATCGATAAATCTGCTGTTTTTAGAAAACATCTAAAAGCATTTATTTCTCAACACTCTATTTCTCAACAATAATGAAAAGGATATTTCAATTGAAAAAAAAACCCTCAAATAATCAACTAAGCGATAGACACCACTTAATCAAATTAGGTGTTTTAAGTTGTTTATTGCTTGCGGGATGTAGTTCATCCTCTCGTTTAGAATCAAACCCAGTGCAAAAACAGGTCACGATTCAACGTGACAATTTTGGCACACCGCATGTCTATGCTAAGGACACTTATGGTCTTTTTTATGGCTATGCTTATGCAGTCGCAACTGATCGTTTATTTCAAATGGAAATGTCAAAACGTACAGGTTTAGGCACTGTTGCTGAAGTTCTCGGCCCTGATTATCTACAATATGATATTGCAACCCATAGTCGTTTTAATCCTGAACAGATTAAACAACAAATTGCCCGACTTTCTCCTGAAGATCGTGCCATTTTCGATGGCTATGCCGCTGGTTTTAATAAGCGTGTCCAAGAGGTCTTAGCCAATCCGGAGCTGTTGCCTAAAGAATTTATTGATTATGACTTTAAACCATCGACATGGCAGCAAGAAGATATCGCAATGGTCTGGGTGGGCTTAATTCTCAATCGCTTTTTTTCAGCCAGTTCAGAAGTCTCAAATTTAGATTTACTGACTCAACTACAAAAAGAAAAAGGTCCAGAAACAGGATTAAAAGTTTATCAGCAATTACGTTGGTTAGATGATCCGAGTGCTCCTACAATTATTCAATCTAAAGCAAAACCACAAGTTTTAGCACGTCAACAACACATGTTAAAAGGTATAGCCCCTATCTCAGACCAAGCAGCCAAAAACTATTTAGCTCAAGCGCGTATTGCATTGGGTAAAAGTGTGGTTGATGGCGTCCCTACAGCCAGTAATGCTTGGGTGGTCAAAGGAGATAAAACGGTAGAAGGCCAAACGGTTTTATATAATGGCCCTCAACAAGGCTGGTACACGCCTGCCATTACTTATGCGGTTGGGTTACATGGTGCGGGCTATAATCTCACAGGGATTACCCCTGTCGGTCTACCTGCAATTCTATTTGGAACCAATGGAAAAATTGCTTGGGGTTCAACTGTCGGTTCGCTTGATACCAATGACGTCTATCAACTCAGCTTAAATCCGAGTAATTCAAAACAGTACCGCTATCAAGGCAGTTATATTCCCTTTGAACATCAACAGATCAAAATTAAAGTCCGTAATCAACCAGACCATGTTTTAGATGTGTATCAAAGTAAACAAGGCTTTGTCAGCACATGGGATGAAAAAAATCATACCGCCTATGCACAAAAACGTAGCTGGGAAGGTGTAGAGATTGAAACATTACTGGGCTGGGCCAATGCAGCAAAAGCGAGCAACTGGCAAGAATTCCTAGATCAAGCCAAACGTGTCGCGGCTTCGATTACGTGGTTTTATGCCGATACCCAAAATAATATTGGTGTCGCTGCATTGGGTCGTTTACCGATCCGCCCTGAAAACCAGCATATTCAACTGCCTGCTCAAGGTGATGGCTCAATGGAATGGCAGGGTTTCTATGATTTCTCACATAATCCCAAAGCCTATAACCCTGAAAAAGGCTATATTAGCAGTTGGAACAATAAAGCTTATGCGGATTTACGTTCCGATTCCTCCAACTTCTCTCATGTTGACCGTGTCAATGAACTGATTGAACCCCTAGAAAGTAAAGCAAAATTAAGCCAACAAGACATTTGGGATATCAATAAAATGGGCGCTTGGTCGGATCTGAATGCGCGTTATTTTATTCCCTATATGGTCAAAGCTGCGCAAAGCCCGAACGCATCACCTTTAGCAAAGAAAATCGCACCGATATTGGCGAGTTGGGACTTCAAACTTCGTCCTGACAGTGAGGCTAAATTCTATCAAGGCGTAGCACCTGTCATTATGCGTACATGGCTCAATCAAATGATTGAATTGGTGCTTAAACCAAATTTATCTGAAAATATTTATGCGCGTTACACAGATACCCTTTACCCAGTAAATAATGACCCACGGAGTACACAACCTGCGAATGCATCTAAACTGATCTGGAATGCGCTGCAAGGCAAACAAGCCAGTGTTGCTCAAACCGTTGATTTCTTAAAAGGACAATCAGCAGATGATGTGGTGTTAACTGCCTTGGAAAACACCTTAATTCAGCTTTCAACACAATATCATTCAGATCAACCCAATGATTGGAAAATTCCTGTTGCCACAATGGGATTCTCCAACAAAAACTCAGTGGGTATTCCATGGGCTGATCAGGCGCATCAACAACAGCTGAGCACCTATGGGAATACAGGGAGTGCAACCTTTAGAGTGGTACTCAATCCCAATCACGTCAGCATGTGTTCAATTCTTGCACCAGGTCAAAGTGGATTTATTCATCGCAATGGAAAGACCGATGCACACTTTGCCGATCAGCTCCCATTATTTGAAAACTATCAATGTAAGGATGATGCGGTAAGCCAAAAGCAAATTGATCAAGCAACACAACAAAGTATGACTTTAACCTATTAATTTTTAATCGAAACAGCCCAATATATAGATATATTGGGCTGTTTCGATTTTAAAGCTTATCAAATCCATCATTTTTGAAAATGATGTACATACCGAAAAATCATACTGGTCCCTTGTGGTCGATTTTCTGCATCTTGTTCAAAATAAGCATTTGCAACAAGATGGTCATGGGGAGAAAAACTATACATCGCCCCTGGACCGATCGCCCATACCTGTTCACGTCGTCCTTTGACATTTTCACCATCCACCTGTGTATCTGTGATTTGATTGAGCCAATATCCATTTATTCCTAACCGAAGCTGTGGTGTGACTGCATAACTACTTTCAAAGTTGGCATGTAACGCTTGCCCAGCCTTTATGTCTTCAGCATTCCCAAAACTATAATTTGGATCATTATTCTTAAAGTTATAAAGATAGTGTAAGCGTGTCGAAAGTGTCCATTTGGGATTCAGCCAATAGGTTGCAGCCCAGTATGGATCAAGTGACACTGCATTGGCACCAGGGTTTATATCCTTATTATGATCATATTCACCTGTAGGTAAATTAATTTGAAATTCAAAACGATGGGAAAACTTAGGCCCGTCTTGCCCCATCACTGGATCAAATTGGATAAAAGGGCCGATAATAATGTCGCCTAGTCCCCTATTTGCTTTAATAGCTTGATTATTGAGGCCATCATCCACATCTACATGTGCCAGCACAGGAATCACCATATTTAAGCCAAGATTACCACTGCCCAATTTGATATCTGACATATAACTGATTTGCTGAACAATCGATTGATAATCAATCTCTGACTGAGGGAGTGCGATTTTGTTGCCATGTGTATCGCGAATACTATCCGCGCGATAATTCTGAAAATAGGTTTGTGCATACCAACCACTACCTGCTGGAACTGCACCGTCTACAAAACTCGATAGACCTAAATTCACAGTTGGCAGATCACTGGCAAAACTTGTATGCGTAATAAAAATCAGACCCAGTATTTTCTTATTCATCTTCAATATCCTTATTGTTGAGGCAAAATCCTCCTACAGGTAGCAATTGATGCTGCTACCTTTTTCTAACTGGATTTGCCAGTTTAAATAATATTGTGCATTTTTAATAACGGATCATCACTGACTTTAATTCAGTGTAATCCTCAATAAATGCGTCTGAAAATTCACGACCCAGACCAGACGCTTTGACACCACCAAAAGGAACGGCAGGATCAAGGAATGTGTGCATATTCACCCAGACTGAGCCTGCTTCAATTTGCGGAATGAGTCGCAAAGCTTTCGCCAAATCATTGGTCCATATACTTGCAGTTAAACCAAAACGAGAATGATTCATCATTGAAATTAACTCTTCATCACTTTCAAAAGCAATCACATCCACCACAGGTCCAAATGTTTCCTCAATAAATAATGGATCGTCAATACCCCGCACTGTTAATAAAGTTGGCTCTACAAAATAGCCTGTTCCTGCAATGACTTTACCACCACAAATGATTTGATTATTTTGATAAGCAAGATCCAGATAATGTTTAACCTTCTCAAAATGTGGCTTATTTGAAAGTGGACCAAACATAGAGGATTCATCCAGTGGTGAACCTATTTTAAATTGTTGAAGAGCTCCGGCTGCTTTTTGAATAAACTCTTCATATTTAGAGCAATGCACAAAAAAACGTTCTGGTGCTGCACACACTTGACCTTGATGGACAAAACTGGCTTGTAACAGTGTTGGTAAAATTTCATCGATTTGAGTATCCGCTAAAATCGCAGCTGCATTTTTTCCGCCTAGTTCTAAGCTGACACGGGTTAAATCGTTATGCATCGCTTGTTTACCAATCGCAATTCCTGTGGGTACAGAACCTGTAAACGAGACTTTTTTAATCTTTTTAGAGTCAATTAAATATTGGCCAGTTTCTCCTGTGCCTGTGACAATATTAATCACACCTGCGGGGATGCCTGCTTCTATTGCAAGCTCGGCTAAACGTAATAATGAAAGTGTTGTGAACTCACTAGGTTTAAGCACGATTGTACAACCCGTTGTCAATGCCGAACCAATCTTCCAACATCCGATCATCAAGGAAAAATTCCACGGCACGATTCCTGCCACAACCCCAACAGGTTGACGCACTGTATAAGCTGTATATTTTTCACCATTGGCTGAGGGAATAGAAGGTTGCATGGTTTGACCATGAATCTTGGTGGCCCAACCAGCAAAATATCTTAAAAACACGACAGTCTGAGCAACTTCTAAGTGTCGAGAAAGATTAATCAACTTGCCTGTAGTCAAAGTTTCTAGTTGTGCTAATTCCTCCGCATGCTGTTCAACCAGATCAGCAAGCTTATTCAGCTTTTGCCCACGCTCATAAGGTGATGTATTGGCCCAAGCATGTAGAAAAGCATCTTGCGCACTGTTTACAGCGGCCTCAACATCTAGTTTAGTCCCAATCGCAATACTTGAAACAGGCTGTTCCGTTGCTGGGTTAACCAGCTCAATTCGAGTACGCGTATCATCGACTTCAATATGTTGTCCATGAATAAAATGACCGTGTTGACGTTGCAAAAAAGTTTGGACACTCGCTAAAATTTGTACTTGGTTCATCTTGTTATCCTGTGTTCTATATAGAAATCTTGGCAATTTAGGTTCAGCAATCTCTATGAGATTCAATTATGCATTTAGAATAAAGTCAGCACCGCGCTCACCAATCATGATGGCAATGGCGTTGGTATTTCCACTTGGTACTTGTGGGCAAATGGAACAGTCAATCACGCGTAAATTTTGAAAACCATACACTTTAAGGGTTTGGTCAGTAACGGAGTCTTGTGAAGAATTGCCCATTTTACAGCTGCCTGCTGGATGGTAGACCGTTTTAATATTTTGACGCATCCACAGATCAATCGCAGCAATGTCATCGGGATCGATATTTGCTGGTTCAATAATATCTTTGACTATAGATTTTAATGCAGGCTGTTGTAGTAAACGCAGCCCTGCCTGAACCGCGCGAATATTGGCATCAATATCTTCTTGATGACCTAAATAGTTTGGATCAATGATCGGCAAAGCATTTGGGTCTTTACTGCTTAAACGTAAACTGCCTCGTGCTTTGGGTTGTACATGTCCAACCTTAATGGTGAGACCATGTTCTTGTGCCACTGCTTTTTCACCTGGCGTATTATCAAAATTATCCAGTACTGGCAAGAAATGGAACTGTACATCAGGTCGGCCATGGTTATTGGTATCAATAAAGCCACCGCCTTCTAAAATATTAGACGTTAATAAACCAGAACGGGTAAAGCGCCATTGTAAAAAGTGCCGTAGTGCTTTTAAACCTTGATCTTCCCCAAGCAAGCTATTCTTGGTTTTAACAGTTGCATTCACTGACATATGTAAATGATCATGAAAATTCTCACCCACAGGTAAGTCTTGAATACATTCAATGCCCAGTTCATTTAAATGCTGTTTTGGACCAATACCTGAGAGTAATAAAACTTTTGGACTACCAATTGCACCAGCACTGACAATAATTTCTTTGCTTGCGTGCACAGTAACAGTGGGTTTTCCAGCAATGCTATAGGTTACACCTGTCGCCCGACCAGCATGTGTTTCGATTTTATGAACCAGTGCATCGGTCACCACAGTAATATCTGCAAGATGTTCAACCGCTTTTAAATAGGTCTTTGCAGTGCTGGCTCTTTCACCATGCAGGGTTGTTGTTTGATAAAAGCCGACACCCGCTTGATCCCATCCATTGAGATCATTGACATATTTCATCCCCATTTGCTGACCTGCTTGAATACAGGCAAGTGTTAAAGGATGACGATAACGATTTTCACTGACAGGCAAAATACCCTCTTGTCCGTGATACTCATCCGCAAGGCTTTCATTTTTTTCAGCTTTTTTAAAAAATGGAAGCACATTTTGATAAGACCACTTGTTGCAGCCCCATTCAGATGCCCATAGATCATAATCCTGACGTTGTCCACGACAGTACACCATGCCATTGACAGAGCTCCCTCCGCCAAGGACTTTTCCTTGTGCAAGAATCATTTCACGATGATTACAATGTTTTTGTGGAACCGTCATATACGGCCATGATTTTTGTTGAAATACTTTGATCACTGTTGCTGGGATCGTATGGAACATACTATTGTCCTTCGTCCCCGCCTCTAAAACCAGCACTCGTCCTGCGTTTGCTTGTAATAATCGTGCTGCGACCACACAGCCTGCCGACCCTGCCCCAATAATAATATAGTCATATTCTGCTTGCATCATGCTTGCCTACTCATCCAATTCCTTGAATAAGATTTCACCATGATTGCAGCGGATGTTCTTGTTTAAACGTGACTCACTTTATGCAAAATTGTGACATTGACAGCAGATCTAAAAATTCATCGACTACACTTTTAAGCGATATTGTTTCGGTGAAAGCCCGATCATCTTACGGAACAATTTTGAGAAATGAGCACTGTCACCAAATCCCCACTTCAAAGCAATTTCAGTAATCGACAGACTTTTATTTTTGCCATCTTTTAATTCATACTGAATTTTTTCGATACGATGCATTTGAATAAACTTGTGTACAGATTGCTGTTGATGTTCAAATAATCGGTGTAAATGCCGAAGTGAAATCCCTAAGTGATTTGCGATCATTCGTGCATTTAAACTTTGCTGATTGAGATGCTCAAAAATAAATCGCTCTGCTTTTATTTTGAGATGACTGGAAATTTCAATATTTTTATAGTTAATTGTCGGTTTGATTAAAGCAATCAAGGCATCTTCAAAAGCATTACCATCCTCTTTTGCATACCAAAGTTCAATATTTTCAGGTGATAGGTTTTGCAACATACCTTTCAGCAAATGCCCACTCATATTAGAAGTATTTAATTTGCCAAAATGATCAACCGTAATGCCTTGCCTGAATAATTTCTCGCGCGATAAATGCACTGAAACATGACTAAATAAACCTTGTGGATACATATCAATCGTTTCATCAGGATCAAGTAAGGTAATCTCACCTTCATTTAAATCAATATTTTGATCTTTATAAACAATCCGCATCTTGCCTGTGTACTGAATCACCAAAAAGCAGAAACGATCTTTCACTCGATCAGGCATACCACTTTTTCTGCAAATATGACTGGCATTACTTTTTATAAAAGCAACCTCTGTCTCTCCCAGTAAAAAGAACTTTACTTCACCAATAAATAAATTATTCTGTTTATCAAAGGTCGTCTCAAAGTTACCACAAACCTTTTGAATAGATTGCTTCCACTGTACAATTTCATTTTCTTTAGCTTGATTCATATCCATTCCTCTTGGACAGATCGATTCAATAACTTGAATAGCTTTGCTTTGTCTTTTCCAACACCGTTAAAAATTCTATCTCAATCAATCCAAATAACCGACAAATTCATCTAGATGTTTGTCGGTCAGTTGATGATTATACAATCCCCGCAATATCCTTTAAAATTTTAATAAAAATTTCCTTTTCATTTTCAGGATATTTTTCAAAAACTTCATTTTGATGGCTATCGGCAATATCAAACAGATAATGTGCGGTTTTCTTGCCCTTTTCCGTTAACTTAAAAAAACCTTCCGTTTCAATCAATAAACCATCTTTTTTTAAGATAAGCGCAGCTTGTTCGATCTCACGCATCGGCATGGCAATATCACGTGGTAAATCTGCTTTATTGGATGCGGTACCACTGCCTAACACCAATAATAATCTTGCTTCACTGGTGCGAAATCCAGTGATTAACTGCTTCGGAATATAATCGGTCTGATAAAATTTAAACGCCCGACTCATTAAATAACAGACATTACTATATAAATGCCCTTGGTGTAATTCGCCTAAGTCTTCTGCTTCTACAGTATCTTTAAGCTGTAATAATGGATGAGGAATCACACCTGAATACGCTCCTTGGTGATACACCAACGGACTACGCCCTTGATCATGAAACTTAACGACTTTGCCAATAATAATCCAGTGATCACCACCTTCAATAATTTCATGTCGTTCACATTCAAACACTGCTGAACAATGGTCTAGAACTGGTGATTGACCTGCACCAACCTGATAACTTGTACCTTCATACTTATCGATATTGCGACGGGAAAATTTATTGGATAACTCAATTTGAGAACCCGATAAAATATTTACCGCAAAATGCGTAGCTTGCTCAAATACAGAAAAACTCGATGATTTTTTATCGATACTCCATAAAATGAGTGGCGGGTCTAAAGACACTGAGTTAAAACTATTTGCAGTGACTCCCACCTTCTCACCTTGTTCATTTTGTGCCGTCACAATGGTCACACCTGTGGCAAAATTACCCAATGCCCGTCTAAATTGCATTGGATCTATTTTGATTTCATCCATTGATTTTAATGAATTCATTATTCTCTCCTGAATCTTTTATCCTATTTAGCTCGGTATCTGAAATTGCTTAGTCCTGTTAAAAGCAATTAAATATCCAGTACCAATCGTGCTGACTTTGCACGGGAACAGCACACCAGTATTTGTTCATTACTGGCTTTTTCTTCATCAGTAAAATATACATCGCGATGATCAGGCTCACCTTCGATCACATCGCACATACAGGTTCCGCAGACGCCCTGTTCGCAAGACATTTCAATCTCAATCCCTTCACGTGCCAGTGCTTGCAGAATGGTTTCTTCGGCATTGACCATGATGATCTTGCCGCTACGCTCAGCAACAACTTCAAATGCATCACCGTTGGTTTCAACCTCAACCTGAAAATATTCCTTATGAATCTGTTGCTCAGGAAAATTTTGTGTCAAAGCCAAATTAATCACCCAATCCATAAATCCATTGGGACCACAGGTATAGATATGGCTTGCTTTGTCTATGTCCTGAATGGCAGATTGAAAAAACTCACGATGGCTGGCTCCTTCCGATTTAAAATGGAAGGTGGTAAAGGGCGCCAATACACTATTTCTAATTTCATCGACAAAGGCGCATTGCTCTGGGCTTGCCCCGCAATAATGCAATTCAAAAGATGCATTTTCTTGTACCAATTGATAGGCCATGGTGATCAAAGGAGTAATTCCAATCCCCCCACCCACCAGTACAGCATGTTTGGCTTTGACTAATGGAAACAGATTTTTTGGTTCACTGACCTGTATTTGCATACCATCTTTTAAATCTTCAAAAGCCGATACTGAACCACCACGCGATTCTGGATCACGTAAAATCCCCAGTCGGAATATGCCAACATCTTTTGGGTTTTGGCATAGTGAGTACTGACGCACCATACCATTGGGTAAGTGCACATCAATATGCGCACCTGCTTCAATTTTTGGTAATGTGGCAGAATTTGCAGATTCAAACTCCATGACTGCAACATTCCCACCTTCTATATGGCGGTTTCTGACAACCACGTTATAAAGTGTAGCCATGATTTATCTCCCTTTTATGCATCTCGCCCAAGGCTTAACGCATAAATAATCCACCGTTAATATCCCACGTCGCCCCAGTGACAAATGCAGCGCTTGGGCTTGCTAACAAGGCACAGGTTTCAGCAATAAATCCCATACTACCTAATGCTTTGACTGGGATATTTTGAATAAATTGCGCCATTTTTTCGTCAGATACCACACTGTGTACAATCGGTGATTCCATTGGCCCAGGTGCTATGGCGTTTACAGTCACGCCTTTAGCAGCAAACTCTTTGGCAAAGATTTTGGTCAAAGTCACAATTGCACCTTTAGTTGCAGCGTAGTGTGCTCCTGTTGCAGTACCTCCATTTTGTCCTGCCAATGAAGCCATATTGACGATACGACCATAGCCTTGATCAGCCATATATTTGCCAATAATCTGACACGCCTGAAAGGTTCCCCGCTGATTCACTTGGGTGATCCAGTCAAAGTCAGCTGCAGTAATCTCTAAAACTGGGGTTGCCTTGGTGACCGTCGCATTATTAATCAACACATCTAATTTGCTGAATTTTTGTTGAATCCACTGCACTGCGGCATGAAAATCTTGCTCAACTGAAATATCCAGTTTTAACGCAAACATATTCTCTGCATTAGGACTACGTGCTTTGGCATTTTCAGCCTTTTCTAAGCTGCTGGCAGAGACAATCACTTGATGCCCCTGTGCTGCAAAATATTCGGCGATCACATTCCCTAAACCAGATGCTGCGCCCGTGACTAAAACAACCTGTTTCATTTTTTGCGCTCCTAGAGGATGTAACTGATACCCGCCAAAGTATCGGTCGAGTTAACTAAGTTGATAATTTTACGATTGATCTTAAAGCCTTGTTCTGGATCACGAACCAAATGAAAAATCACATCTGCGGTGTAATGTTTTAAGCTTTCCTTACGGAATTCACGGAGGTTTTGTGCACAGCGTAAAATGATTTCACCATCCTCATCTTTTACGACACGGATACGTGACACGCTACGGACGGTATTGGCTTTGGGTGCAGTCGAAATCGCTTCACCATTTTCCAAACGTTCGACCCGTAATGTACGCATATGATTGTTGTCATAGGCATAGTTCAAATTGTTTTCATAATCCTTGAGTGTCGGATCAATCGGAATGATATACACGCCTTTTTCATTCCATAGATTGAGCCATTCACGGTATTCACTATGGTCTAACATGTCAGCTTCAGCCCAAACAAAAGCAGTCACTTCATTTAATAATTGCAAATTCATGTTCATGCTACTCTCCTTAAGCCGTCATCATCTTTTTCCACTGCTGATAAGCAGCGCGCATTCCAGTTTCTGCACTGACATCGCTTTTTAAGCCATCCTCAGTTTTTACTTCGCCGGGTAAACCACGGTTCAACATGATCCATAAATCCTGACCAGCATTGGCACCATGTTGCACACGTTCCCACGCTTCTGAGTCATCAGGCGTACCGAAACCAAATGGACCTTGGAAATGTTCATGTAGACGTAAGCGATATTGATTGGCAATCTGTGGACCACCATCCATCGTGATCACGGAATGATGAATTTCAGTTTCATTGACTGAAATCGGTTGCATAACACGGAAGAAGGCCATTGAACAGGCAATGTTCGGGAACAGGTTTAAGTTAAAACCAGAGCCCCCCACAGCGCGTACAATACGGCGTACTTCAAGTTCTTCATGCCCTTCATCACGTAACGCTTGTGCAAGCTCTTCAAAACGTTCCTGAATTGGGCGTTCCATCAACTCTTCATCTAAATCCACCAGCTCAGGAATCATCACCATGACACTGTGCCCATTACCTAAATCTTCAACATAGCCAGGTTGATTTTCAAAATTAAATAACTCTTCAGTCTTCTCATCGACTGAACTTAAGAATGACTTATGTACCAACGGAAAATGATAGGCATCGGTAGTATTTTCCAGCTGGATTTTCCAGTTGCCTGGGAAACGGAAACGATGTTCACCCAATACTTTAATTGGATAACCTGCGCCTTGTTTCATAAACAAATCAATCCATTTTTTCGCAGCGCCCAAGAAATCCGCTAAAGGTTCAATATCGTCTTTAAAGGTGGCGAAAATCATACCGTTGTATTCTTCAACACGTAGGCTAATCAATGGAAACTCTGATTTATCCAGACATTCACCATAACTTTCAGGTGAAGGTACACCACGTAATGAACCATCCAGTGCATAGCTCCATCCGTGATATGGGCAAACAAAACTGTTGGTTTTGCCTTTTTTATGTTCACATACCGTTGCTGCACGATGGCGACAACGATTGAGCAATACATGGACTTTTTTCTTACGGTCACGTACAACGACCACAGGTTGCTTACCAATATTAATAGTTTTATAGCTACCACCATCTGGAATTTCGCTGGCATGTGCCACCCAAACCCAAGTGCTGTAATAAATCTTTTCCATTTCATCATCAAAGACACGCGCATCTTTATATAAAGAGGTATGCGCACGATCACTTTGAACTAACTCGCTGTAATCAATATTAATATTCTGCATTGGAATAATACTGTTCATATCCATTATCCTTTTCAATTTATCCATAACTTATTGCTGAGACGGTACTGGCAATATCGCTGTACTGTTCCAGTGAGACACAGGGCGACTAAAAATATTTTCAGTCTGAAAATGTTTGATCTTCCATAGACCATCGGTTTGCTGTTTAAATTTCACGCTGAGTTTTGCGGCATTTAAATGGCTATCTCCATTGAGAAAGGTCGAGGTTTGCAACATCAACCAGCTTGCATTGGCCTGATCGCCTGCAATATAAATTTGTTCTGAGCTGACAAAATGCGCATTCATCAAAAAATGCGATTCGGTTTGGGTATAGCTTTTAAACATGTCAAAAATGGCTTGCCATGAAGCATGGCGACCAAAAGATTGCGCATATTTCTCACCAATTCCTTCCCAAATACTGTCCTGATCAAATAAATCCATTAATTCATTGAGGTCAGTCTTGGCATTTAATCCATCACAAATTTCCATGTAACGATGAATACAATTACGAATCGCATTTTGCGCTTCGAGCTGCTCTAAGCGTTGTAGGATAACGGTCAAATCCATTTGGCTATTCATGTCATATCATCCTTGGACATCTCGTGATTATTTAAATTCGGCTTATAAATAACCGGGTGCTGGCTGCATACCAAAGCTCACCAAAGCGGCATTTTGTAAAGTGGCATCGCCCATAAAGGCATGCTGAGTCACCACATTGGTATCATTCACAAAACGGCTAAATGGGTTATGGGTATAAATTGCAGTCATGCCCGCCAGCATTTGAATTTTGCGCGTTACGCGTGCGCAAACTCGAGCAACATGGGTACAAGACAAGCGCATATCACTGATCTGTTCTGGTGTTGGAGTCTCACCTGCAATAATTTCATTCCAAACGATTTGCATAGTGTCGTAGAACCAAACACGTGCTGCTTTAAACTCAGCTTCGACTTGGGCAAATTCATATTGGGTGACTGGGCGACTGGCAATTTCAGCACCACCTGTGATAGATGATTTACCAGGTGCTAATTTTTGGAATTCTTCCAACGCTGCTGCCGCAACCCCAATCCCGACCACAGTTAACACCTGTGTTGCCAATGACAGTGATGGATATTTAAAAAATGGTTCCGAAAGTTTGGAAGGTTCGCCACGGATAAAGGTCCAGTTATTGTTAACAAAGACATTATCCACCAGCAGATCATGACTCCCTGTTCCCTTTAAGCCGACCGTATCCCAAGTCATTTCGATTTGTGCTTGTTTTGCAGGGATAATTGCTAAACGTGGAAGACCTTGTGTGGTGTTATTGACCTGTGGGCTAATCCCCACCCCAATAATATCGGCCCCCATACAACCACTTGAAAATTTCCATCGACCTTTTACCACCACGCCATCAGCTCTTAAATCTGCGGGTTGCGGTGGAAAAATACCTGCTGCAAATACAATATCTGGGCTTTCTTTATATAATTCTTCAAGTGTCGCTTCAGGCAGGCTACCCAAATAAGCAGGGCTCATCCCAAAACTCGCAACCCATCCCACAGACCCATCCGCTTTAGACAGACGCTCAATCAATTCACAAAATTGTTGAGGTGACCATTCATTGCCACCAAAACGTTTTGGTACCAATGCACGATAAACACCAATCTGTTTCAACTTATCGATAATGTCTTGACTCACATACGCTTGGTTATCGAACTCGCCTGTACAAGCACGTTCTCGAATCTCCTGACAGAGTGCTTCTAATTCCGTTATTGTTGTGTCCATTACAAATTCCTTTGTCGATAAATTATTCATTACCCAACTCCTTGTCATTTATTGCGCTGCATCCACGATATATTTCGCAATTGCACAGACCAGCTCATCCGAATTTCGTTTCGCCACAATTTGTAAACCCACTGGTTGCCCTTCACTGGTTTTGAGCGGTATTGAAATTGCAGGATGTCCAGATAAATTGAATGGACGCACCAATGAAGTTAAGTTCAACAGTGCGACCATATGTTCTGCATCGATTAATTTGGGTGGGATTTGCGGAAGGGTTGGCAGTAACACAGCATCATATTTTTCCAATAAGCCATCAATTTCATTGATAAATTGTGCTTTGACCGCTTCCGCCTCTTTTACTTGTTGCACAGTGGTTTGCGCAGATTTAAGCAAGCGAGCATGGATATCGTCACCCAATAAACCAGTTTTGGTTAACTCGCCATACGCCTGCCAATTTTCATAATTAATGATCTGCATCCCTGCATCATAAGCAGGTTCAAACCATTCAGATTTCACTGGTGTAGCTGACAGATTCGCCTGAGCAAGAAAATGCTGAATACAGTTCAATACCGTTGGATTTGCATTTACCTCAAGCCAAGCCAGTTTTGGTGCATGCGCTAATTTTTCCAAAGTATGAAAGCTTGGATCAATTATCTGCATCGCGGTTTCAATCATTGCAACCGAAGCTGCAAATGGTCCCACGCAATCCAGCGAACTCATGGCTGGATGTATCCCTTGACGACTGACGCGATTGAATGTCGGCTTAAAACCATACACGCCACAACATGCCGCTGGCATACGAATTGAACCACCAGTATCGGTACCTAAAGTAAAATCAGCCAGACCTGCGGCTACGGCAGCAGCAGACCCACTCGATGAACCACCTGGAATTAGATCAGGATATTGAGGATTGATTGCAGTGCCAAAAACAGGATTGATCCCGGTAATTCCAAAAGCCAGCTCATGCAGATTGGTTTTTGCAGTAATTTGGCAATCCTCTGCCAAAATACGATCTACCACTTCTGCATTTTTTGTTGCAGAAGGCTTATCCATCAAGGCTTTGCTCCCGATCATGGTTTTAAGACCTTGAATATCAATGGAATCTTTCACCATGACTTTTAAAGCACCGCGTCCTATTTGTACGTCTTGTACAACAATATTCATTCACTTTTCCATGTATTTTTGTACTTAATACCAATATCGGAAAAAGTAATGTAATTGTCAAGATATTTTTATCAGAAAGAGCAAAGATTTTTTCTTTAATTTTTGTATAATGATGAATATTCATCTTTATAAAGTTATCACTTTGCTATGCTTACTCATTTAGAACAATTTCTACCTAATAATGAACCTAGCAGCTTACAAAGCTATCCTTTCTTTTGGATTTCTCAAGTGAATGGTAAATATACACAACTTATTGAAAAATCAATAAAAAAACTAGGTATCGACAATACACGTCGTAAAATTATTTTAAGTACCAATGCTTTGCAACAAGCCAGTATTACCGAAATTGCCAACCTCTCTACCCTTAAATTGACCACAGCAACCAAAGCCATTTATCGCCTAGTTGAGGATGATATTGTGCAGGTTTTTTCTTCAGAGTCTGATGAACGTATCTCGATGGTCAAGCTCACTGACAAAGGCAAAGAACTGGTGGAGCAGATTAATCAAATCAGCCAAGTGACTTTATCTGGGATTTTAAATGCCTTTGAAGATGAGGAATTGCATCAGTTAAATGCACAGTTGAAAAAGCTATTCAATTTGATGCCATCAAGCTAAAAGCTGTAAATAAATGCCCATTAGCTGAATGCAATGGGCGAATTGTTCGGTTCATCACGTTGCGGACTGTAAAATATTAAACGATGGTTTTAACTTACTTTTTTCAATTCGATCTGAAAAGGTGCGTAAGACATCTTGTTTATATTGATGAATATCCACATCCGCATAATTATAAAAGCCCTGCTTTTCACGAAGGCCATTACGCTGCTGCCGCATATTTTCCGCAATAATTTCAGGTGTACGAAAACGCTCACCCAGCTCTTTTTGCAAATATTGCGAGGCATAATACAAAATATCGCCACCGCCCCAATCAATAAACTCCAATAAGCCTAAAACAGAAAAACGCAAACCAAAACCGGTACGAATAGCAATATCAATATCTTCTGCCGAAGCGACTCCATCTTCAACCATACGTGCCGCTTCATTCATTGCCAAGGCCTGAATCCTTGGCACGATATAGCCCGCCTTGGCATTACAAACCACAGGTACCTTACCAATCACCTGTAGGAAATGCTTAAGCTGAGTCAGCACCTCATTTGAGGTCTGGTCAGAACGGCTTAACTCCACCAAAGGCATGAGATAAGCAGGATTTAGCCAATGTGCATTGACCACTCGCTCAGGATGCGAAATCATTTGCGCAATATCCGTCACTAAAAATGTGGATGTGGTCGAAGCCACAATACACTGCTGTGAAAGATATTGATCCAGCCAAGCAAAAATTTCTTGTTTGGCTTGTTTTACTTCTGGTACAGCCTCAAGGATCAACGCACAGCTTGGCAACATGCCTGTAGCAGCCTGTTTAGATAAAATCGCAATCTTATCCAAAACAAAAACTTGCTGCTCCGCTTGAATAAACTGAATTTTCTCAAGCAACTGTAACTCTTGCTGTAAATCAGCACGAATTTGAGTTTGATATTGTTCAAATTCAGCTTCACTACGTTGTTTTGCATCAATCAAATCAACGTTTAGTCCGGCATAGGCAAAAGCAATCGCAATGGCTTTGCCCATACGCCCAGCACCGAGCACTGCAATTTTTTCGATCATCTGCATTTTAGACTCCTTGTTGCAAAATCGCTTGCAGTTCTGCTGGGTTTTTATCCGCAAGACCTAAACGCTCAAAAGTACGTCCTTGTTGATATAAATCCTTACCCGTGACCGCTGACGCGATATTCAACAATCCTTCAGCAACAGGGGTTGCAACACCTGCCCAACGTCCCACAGAAACTAAAAAAGATAATCCTAAACGAGTGTCTTCTAACATATAGCGATGTGAATCTAAGTCGATATCCTCACGCCAGTCACCACTGTCAGTTAATTTTCCATGTGCCCCACGCCCATACATCCATTCATCACCCTCACCTTCATGATTATAATGATCCGCCAAAGGAAAATGTGGTGCGGCATATCCCAATGCTTCACGCAGTTGCATTCGTTCCGCATCGAGTTGATTGGTGACACGACGAATTGAGGGTTGAGTACCTTCGTTATGAATATCCCACGCTTCAAAATGTTCAAGTGGACCTGCATTCATCAAAATCAGAGGTGGATGAATAATCGGTCCAGCATTCATCAATGCACCACTTAAGCTGTCTTCAACGGGTTCAACGCTAGGATATGCCTGCTTAAGCACTTGAAATGCCTGTTGTGACAATACGCTTGGAAACACGCCTGTGGGTAACCGGGTCGCATAACCACTAATCACAATTTGATTCACCCCATGTTTACGCACCAAATAAGGCAAAGTTCCCGTTTCTGCAAATGCCACTTGCGCAGTGTTGCCTGCTTGTTGCATCGCCTTGGCAAAGATAAAACTACCAAATGTCGCTGGTGGTAAGTACACCACTTGCCCAGCTTTAAAAAATGGCGCTGCTTGATGGGCTAAATCATCATGTGTGGTCGCAGGTAATGGAATAATAATCAACTCAGCATGTTCCATGGCGCTTTGCAAATCATCAGACAAATTAATCTGACTCTTTTCAAAACCCACCGTCACAGTACGATCGCCCTGATAATCCTTAATCTTTAATTGCCCAGTGGCAGCAAGTTGTTGTAAAGCATCTGAATCACGGCGCCATAACAGCACCTCATGCCCTTTTTCAGCCATTTCTGCCGCAGCTGCATAACATCCATGGCCGCCACCTAAAACTGTAATTTTCATCATTGCTCTTCCTGATTTATTTCAATTCATCATAGAAGCGCAATAACCTGCTGGCTTATCCAAACACGCAACACCTGTTCGGGTTACGAAAGCATTGTACTCATTTGAACAGGACTCATTTTTAAAGTTTTAGAGGGCAAACACCCATAGCGTTTTTTATACAGCGTAGAAAAATGCCCTAAACTTTGGAAGCCATGACGCAGCACAATATCCGTCACTGTTTCATTGGTTTGTGCATGTTGTAAAGCCAAATGTACCCGTTCAAGTCGCTGATCACGGATATACTCGACTGGGGTTTGTTGTAAATAGTGACTAAAGCCTTTTTGCAATGTGCGGATCGACACCTCACAACACTGGCTTAAATCCGCTAATGAAATCGGTTGTTCTAAATGATTCTGAATATATTTTTGTGCTTTTTTTAGATAGCCGGGCAAAATATGCTGTCTTTGCAAATTAAGCTGGTCACTATAGTTATTTGGAATCTTTAATAAAATCAGTTCAATTAAATACTGGGTAAAACTTGCTGAGATAAAGCTCCAATTTTGAATATGATAATAGGCATGGCACAAATAATTGAGGGTTTCAATAATCGAGTCTATGCCTTCCTCGGTACAGGACAGACTCATATCAAAGATAACCGGTTCATGACTGGTATGCCCCAACATTTTAAACAATTGGGTTTCTACATCATGTTGAGCAAGTTTTAAAATAATATTTCGGCAATGCTGATTGGTCTGGATTTGCTGTTGAGTATGTGGATGCGTAATCGACATAATCCCGACTGACTGTAGCACCTGTTGGTCTTCTACACCAACTTTGCATTGGCCTTCCAGTGTCAAACGAAATAAATAAAAATCGGAAACTTCATCAATGGTAATTATCACAGGGGCACTATATTTAAGATCGTACAAGGCACAATTTCCAAAGCGAAAACCATTTAAACGGGTATTTAGCGGTTCACGTACTTCCACTTCAAAACGATGAGGGCTTAAATAATAGCTGACTTGATCTTTAATGGTTTGATAATCATCCGATTTAAACAACAGCAGCTCATTTAGATAATCCAACTTGAAAAACTGTTCCATCCTTTCACTCCCTGATTATGGATTGACCAAACAAGTCACGAAGCCCATTACAAAGAATGGGCGTTGTGACTGATTGAGAACACCATTGAATTAAGAGGCATGTTCCTGCTGCATACTGGCACTAAATGCCTTACAGCCCTTTTTCAATAAGATAAATGCCAACACACATGAAATCGTACCCACGATAGACAAAGACATCCCCACCATCAGTGGATTTTCAAAAATTTTATCTGTAATCAATGCCACCAACGTGGTACCAATTCCAACTGCAACCAAATTACTGATCAGCAAAAATACAGCTGAGATTTGTGCGCGCAACTGATTCGGTGCCAGCATTTGCATTGCTGTGGTTGAAATTGGCATTGGGAAAGAGGCAAAAAACATGGCAGGGACAAGAAATACCACAGAAAGCCACAGCTCATTGACTTGGGTAAAGACCATAATTGGTAAAATTAATCCCACAATTCCAATCACACCGGTAATCATTGGTGCGTCCTTACGTCCTTTTTGAATAAACCAGTCATTGAGCCAGCCTGCACAGAATACGCCAAGAATATTTGCCACCAATAACACCGTGCCTAGCATATAGCCTGCTTCTGTTGGTGTAAGGCCAAACTTACGCATGTAAAATGCTGGTGACCAACTAATCAAGCAATACAGCGCCATTGCATAGAAAGTAAAACCTAAATAATGGCAAGTAAAAGTACGACTATGTTTTTTGATAAACTTAAACGCATCTTTCATATTGGTCTTTTCAACTTGACCTTGTGCATTTAAACGCTGACCTTTGCGTTGCGGTTCTCTCACCGTAAGCAACACCAGTAAGCCAATAAACACCCCAGGTAAGCCTACGATAATAAATGCAGCTTGCCATGCTCTTAATGCACCAAATAAAGGAACCTGAATGGTGTCCATATTTTTAAGCAAGCCAATCACATAACCACCGACCAGAAAAGCAATCCCTCCACCGACAAATGAACCAATTGAATAGACTGCAACAGCACGGCCTAATTTGTCTTTACTGAACATATCACTAAACATTGAATACGCTGCTGGAGATAAAGCAGCTTCGCCCACCCCAACCCCCATACGGCTTAAAAACAGTTGAATAAAGTTTTTACTTAAGCCACAAAATGCAGTTGCAATGCTCCAAAACACTACCCCGACTGCAATAATTTTTGGTCGAGAAAATCGGTCTGCCAAATAGGCCAGTGGCAACCCCATAAAGGCGTAAAACAGTGAAAAGGCGAGACCATGCAATAGACTAAACTGGGTGTCTGACAATCCAAGATCAGCCTTAATCGGTTCAATCATCAATGCCAGTATTTGCCGATCTATAAATGAAAATATATAAGCCAACATGCAAAGTGAAACAACATACCATGCATATGTATTTGAATGAGAGCCTGTTGACTCTGGTGAATGAGTATCCATTTTTCTTCCTTGTCCATGCATTTTTATGATTGGTATCTTTAAGAAGATGTCGCGTATTTAAGGAAATATCCATTTCCTATCCACCTTCTTGATAAAAGCTTAACCCACTATAGTTATTTTTACATGGAATTTTCCATGTTATTTTAAGTATATAGTTATACCTTTTACTTCACAATGCTCAACTTGAACAAATTTATTTTATTTAAATTATTATATATCAATAAGATAATATATTTTACAAATTGGAAATTATTTTTTGGAAGGTTCTTGAAACATACGTTAAAAATTTAATTTTAAAATAATATTGAATTTTACATTTATTTTTACATAATATAGAAAATACACCTCTCATAGGAAATGGATATGCCGCTGTCAAAACAAGATGCAATTGAAAGTATACATAGCATGCACGTACTGATTGAACGTATTTTTAACGGGAAACATACAGAACAAGATCTTCCCCTACTTATTGAATATTTTTCCGATCATTTTGAGATGGTCGGTGCAGCTGGAAAGCGCTTGTCCTTAGCCGATGTCAAAGGTCTGTTTAGCAATAATCAGGGCAAGATGCCAGATCTACAGATCGAAATTTATGATGAACAAATTTTGATGCAAACTGAACAAAGCATTGTTCTCACCTATACTGAAAAACATACCAAGGAATCAGGAGTTCTAGTTCGACGTTCATGTGCGCTTATTGAAGAAATTCAAGGAAAAATGCAGTGGAGCTATTTACAGGAAACTTATTTACCTTAAATAATTGTCAGTCATAATAACTTCATTTTTCAATGCAACGCTTTAAGTTCAATAAGATATCAATTTAGAATATAAATGATCGAGTTGCGACTTAAAGCTTAGACACTGCTTTTAGCAAATACTTTGTCTGTTTTCATCCCCATCATTAAAAATTTTACTTAAAAACAAAATTACGGTGAAGTCCAATTCAAAATAGTCGCAAACATAGACGAATTGTCAACAGACCCTATTTATTTCAAAAGTATGCATCTTGTTATGTATAAAAGAGATTGAAAAATCCTGTCGCAATCTCCTCCACAAAAATGTATCCAAACATTTAATCTGCATAAAGTGGATAAACACATGGAAAATCTGGATAGAGCCCTTCTTTAAATCGCGGTTCAATCAAACAAAGGACTGATTGAATAGAGGAAGAGCCCATGACTGCACGTAACCTCGCCGAATGGCAAAATTTTGTACACAGCTGTATCGATTTTCGACCAAATGATGGTGTTTATCGAATAGCTCGCGATATGTTTACCGAACCAGAACTATTTGATCTCGAAATGGAACTCATTTTTGAAAAGGTCTGGATTTATGCTTGCCATGAAAGTGAAATTGCCAATAATAATGATTTCATTACAGTACAAATTGGCCGTCAGCCGATCATTATCAGCCGTGATGGTAAAGGCGAACTACATGCTATGGTCAATGCCTGTGAGCATCGTGGTGCAACCTTGACCCGTGTGGCCAAAGGCAATCAGTCTGTATTCACCTGCCCGTTTCATGCTTGGTGTTATAAGTCTGATGGGCGTTTGGTTAAGGTCAAAGCGCCAAACGAATATTGTGAAGATTTTGATAAATCCAGCCGTGGTTTAAAACAAGGCCGTATTGCCAGCTATCGTGGATTTGTTTTTGTCAGTCTGGATACTCAGGCCACAGATTCACTGGAAGACTTTTTAGGTGATACTAAGGTGTTCCTTGACTTGATGGTTGATCAATCACCAACCGGTGAGCTTGAAGTATTACAAGGTAAATCTGCTTATACTTTTGCAGGCAACTGGAAACTACAAAATGAAAATGGTCTGGATGGCTATCACGTTAGTACCGTGCATTATAACTATGTTTCCACCGTTCAACATCGCCAGCAAGTTAACGCAGCCAATGGCAGTGAACTTGACACACTTGATTATAGTAAATTAGGTGCGGGTGATGCCGAAACAGATGATGGCTGGTTTAGCTTTAAAAATGGACATAGTGTGCTGTTTAGTGATATGCCAAATCCAGCGGTACGTCCTGGTTATGATATGGTGATGCCTTATCTGCTGGAAAGGTTTGGGGAAAAACGCGCTAAATGGGCCATGCATCGTTTACGTAACCTCAACCTTTATCCAAGCCTGTTCTTTATGGATCAGATCAGTTCACAACTGCGTATTGTCCGTCCTGTGGCGTGGAATAAAACCGAAGTCATTAGCCAATGTATTGGTGTCAAAGGTGAATCAGCGGAGGCACGTCGAAACCGTATTCGTCAGTTTGAAGACTTTTTCAATGTATCAGGACTGGGTACGCCAGATGATCTAGTGGAATTCCGCGAACAACAAAAAGGCTTTCAGGGTCGTTTAGAACGCTGGAGTGATATCTCACGCGGTTATCACCAATGGAATTATGGCCCATCACAAAATTCACAAGATCTTGGTATTGAACCCGTGATCACAGGGCGTGAATTTACTCATGAAGGGCTATATGTCAACCAGCATGGTCACTGGCAACGCCTGCTCCTCAATGGGCTCAATAAAAAAGCACTTAAGATGCAAGAAGTCACTTTTTTAAATCAATCTGTTATGGATGAGGTGTAACCATGTCTCTAGAACTTCATTTTGCAGTGTCTCAATTCCTGTATAAAAAGGCAGAACTGTGTGATCGCTATGATTGGGATGCTTACCTCGAACTCTATGATGAAGACAGCGAATATCATATCCCACAATGGATTGATGACCATCACTACGTTCAAGATCCCAATCAAGGCTTGTCCTATATTTACTACCCCGATCGTTCAGGACTTGAAGATCGTGTGTTCCGTATCCGCACTGGAAAAGCAGCTTCTGCAATGCCTTTACCGCGCACTCAACATAATATTCACAATGTACAAGTAAAGACTCAAGAAGATGGTTTGGTTGAGGCAAAGGTAAGTTGGCGCACGCTTTATAATCGTCAGGGCCTTGAAGGATGCTTTTATGGTCATGCCACTTATTTGCTCCGTCCAACTGAAGATAGCTTCCGTATTCGTCGTCAACATAGCGTATTGCTTAATGACAAGATAGATTCGGTTCTCGATTTCTATCACGTCTAAGGAGAAATACAATGAGTCATTCTGTTGCACTCAACTTTGCCGATGGTAGAACATTTTTTATCGCGGTACAGGAAGACGAATTACTGTTGGATGCAGCGGTTCGTCAAGGAATCCACCTCCCGCTCGACTGCCGCGAAGGTGTTTGTGGAACCTGTCAGGGAAAATGTGAAACGGGTATTTATGAACAAGAATATGTCGATGAGGATGCATTAAGCGAACGTGATTTGGCTGAACGTAAAATGCTAGCTTGCCAAACACGGGTTAAGTCTAATGCCGCTTTTTATTTCGATCATAGTTCTGAAATCTGTAATGCGGGTGAAACTTTAAAAATTACCACGGTGGTTACTGCTGTTGAATTGGTTTCAGAAACCACCGCGATCTTGCATCTCGATGCCAGTAGTTTTGACAAAGAACTGAATTTCTTACCGGGTCAATACGCACATTTACAAATTCCAGAGACTGACGATTGGCGTTCTTATTCATTTGCCAATCGTCCCAATGCCAACAATCAACTTCAGTTTTTAATTCGTCTGCTGCCAGATGGTGTAATGAGTAATTATCTCAGAGAACGTTGTCAGATCGGACAAAGCCTGATGATGGAAGCACCTTTAGGTAGTTTTTACCTACGTGAAGCTGAACGCCCTCTGATCTTTATTGCAGGTGGTACAGGCTTATCGGCTTTTTTAGGTATGCTCGATAATATTGCGGATCAACCAAATCAACCCTCAGTGCAACTGTATTATGGTGTCAATACAGAAGCCGATCTATGTGAACAAAAGCGTTTGATCGCCTATGCAGAAAAGATCAAAGACTTTAGTTATTATCCGATCATTTCAAGCGCCTCAGAACGATGGCAAGGAAAATCAGGCTATATCCATCAACATCTGGATAAACAACAACTTCAACAACAACGCTTCGACATGTACTTATGTGGCCCGCCACCGATGATCGAAGCCGTTAAATCTTGGCTAGATGAGCAATCTATCGAAGATTGTTCGATTTACAGTGAGAAATTCTTACAGAGCAATACGGTTAGAACTTAGTTTTAACAACAAAATGCGTGTCATATCTTAAGATATGACACCAACTCACATCAGGGTTAAGCTCAAGATGATTCTAATCTTAATTGGGCAAAAAAACTTATTAAATAGCGAGATCATAGAATGATTTATTGATGGAATTTGGATATTTTTTCTACATGGCCTGAATATTTCAGTTTGGTGATATCCTGATATTTAAAATAATATGAGGATTTTTAATATAATTATATTATTCAATGAGTTAAGTCAATAAAAACAACCAAAAACAAATTGATCATTTTAGTCAGATTTGCTATACATAGAGATAGATCTTAAGGAATAGGATCATATAAAGAGTACAAAGCATGATCAACGCTATCCTTTATTTTTTTAAAAATACCATGACGTTTTTATTGATTTGATCACGCCAAACTAGACTAAAAATATGTTGTATCGAGGTATTTTACTTGGTCTATTTTTTGCTTAACTCTTTATATCACTGCCAGCCACTTAAAGTTTTAAGTATTGTTTAGTGCATTTTTAATCAGGTCATCATGTGACATAAAGATTAGCTGTAATAAACAAGCCAGCCAAAAGGAATATTTATGAGTCAGGTCGATCCTACTATGGAATTCAATGGACGTCATTTACAGCAATGCCCCATTTTTTCATCACAAAACTTAGTCTTTCACCATCAAGACTTGGGCGAAACCTGCAAAAGTGTTGGGCAAATCTTCAAACCACATCTATTAAAAATCGTACAACAGCAACATGATTTTCACTCATCCATGCACCATCTTAAAGCAGGACGATTATCCATCAGTCGTCTTGAATACAGTGCCGATGTCTATATTGAACCTGACCATTTAGAAAAATTTTATCTGATTCAAATCCCAACACAGGGATATGCAGAAATTGAAATGAATCAACAAAAATTTATTTCTTATCCGAAAGTTGCCTCTCTAATTTCACCCGAACAATCGCTAAAAATGCGCTGGCATGCCAACTCCCCACAGCTGATTCTCAAAATTGATAAAGATGACCTTTTACAGCACTGCCGCCAGCATCTTCCAGACGCACAGCAGCACCCTCCTATTTTTGAACCCAAGCTTGATCTTTCTACCCAAGGCGGTGCTTATTTTTTCCAATTGATGCGTACATTGATGGATGCACTTGCTTGTGAACAACATCCCTTACATCACCCAATGGCATTTAAGCAGTTTGAATCCAGTCTATTCAATGCCCTGATTTACGGCCAAGCAAACAGCTTATTGCATCAAATCGATCAGTACAGAGAAAAAGCCATTTCACCTTATTTTGTCAAACGTACTGAAGCCTATATGCGTGAAAATCTACACGCAAATTTAACCATTGAACAATTGGCTGAACAGGCAGGCGTAAGCGTACGTACATTATTTGCAGGATTTAAAAGCTTTTTAAACACCACTCCAATGTCATACTTAAAAGAATTGCGTTTTGAACAAGCGCATATGGAACTCCTACAAAATGAGCATGTCTCAGTCACAGATGTCGCGTTTAAATGGGGCTTTAGTCATCTTGGGCGTTTTTCTCAGGAATATAAACGTCGTTATGGTGAATTACCCTCTTGTACACGCCGTAGCACCCTTGAACAGCAAGATCTCAGGTTTAAGCCATATTCTTAAGCAACCGATGAGATTTAGTTAAAGAGATTTTATTGAATATAAAAAGTTAAAAACCTATTTAGACGTATCTAAATAGGTCAAGTATATCTGTCAGGATATTGCCATAGCGTTTCACATCAGAAGTGATGAATATAACGTAATTGCAAACGAGTTCCTTCAGGACGATTTTTTGCATCCTGTTCAAAATAGGCATTTGTCACGATATGATCATGTTTAGAAAAGCTATACATCGCCCCCGGTCCAATCGCCCACACTTGTTCACGTGTGCCTGTTAATTTTTCACCCTCTACTTCCGTGTCAGTAATTTGCTTGAGCCAGTAACCATTGATCCCTAAGCGTAATTGTGGTGTAAGCGCATAGTCTGTTGCAAAATTGGCATGGATTGCTTGCCCTGCCTGAATATCATCTGCAAGACCGAAGCTATAATTTGGATTATCATTTTTAAAATTGTACAAATAGTGCAGACGTGTAGAAACCGTCCACTTTGGATTAAACCAATAAGTTGCTGCCCAGTATGGATCAAATGAGACAGCATTATTGCCCGGATTAATATTTTTATTCTGATCATATTTCCCTGTCGGTAAATTGACCTGAAATTCAAAACGTTGTACAAATTTAGGACCATCTTTGCCCATGACTGGGTCAAACTGGATAAATGGCCCAATCATCAGATCACCAAAACCCCCTTGGGCTTTAATCGCAGCATTATTTAAACCATCCTCCATATCCATTTTGCTGACAAATGGAATCAGTAAATTCAATCCTAACGATGCGTGTTCACCTACACGCACATCGGACAGATAACTAACTTGTTCAACAATGACTTGAAAATTTAAGTCGGTCTTGGGTAAAGCTAACCGATGAGCTTGATTGTCTTTTAACTTGTTCGAATCATAATTTTGCAGATAAGTTTGAGAATACCATCCCGGCCCAGCAGGCAGTCCACCATCCAGAAAACTGGTCATGCCCAGATTCACCGTCGGCAAGTCATATGCCTGTGCTGCAACCGCTGTTAAGACCACTGTTCCAGCAAGAAAACCTCTTTTGATCACATTATTTTTCATTTTCGATCCCCGAAAAAAATCACGATCAAAATTGATCGTGATTGTTGCTGTTAAATACTCAGTTCTGGATGTGCTGCAGCAATACGATACTTGCCCGCATGAAACACCAAGGGCTCACCAATACGATGTTGATAATGTTCAATCTGACCAATAAAAATCAGATGATCCCCCCCTTCATATTGATTTACGTTTTTACATACCAATGTTGCCAATACATCTTCTAGTAACGGTAAACCGCGCTCACACTCACGATGTGCAATGTTGGCAAACTTATCCTCTGAACCACGGGCAAAATGCCCTGAAAGTGAGTGATGTTCTTGTGCCAGCATATGAATTGCAAAATATTCGGCCTCAGTAAAATCTAATAAACTTGGTGCAGTCTTTGACAAACTCCATAAAATCAGCGGAGGATCGAGTGATAGTGAAGAAAACGAGTTGGCTGTCATCCCAACTTTTCGTCCATCTCGTCCACGGGTTGTAATCACCGTAACCCCTGTAGCGAACTGCCCTAACAGGTTGCGGATTTCTCTTGGATTTTCCGTATCAATCGGTTTTAAATCCAGTTCCTGCGATGTGTTGATATTCATAACATTCACCTTTGACTTTGCTTCCCTGTTAAGCCACTTTTTGACAGCTTTTCGATTCGATAAAACGCTGCGCCTGTTCTGGATCAAACCACCATGGGGCAAAATTGCGTGGATTATCAAAATTATTGACAATACTCGAAGCAATGGCATGGTTCTGCTCAGCCGCCACCAAAAGCTCAATCATGTGCGGTTGTGGTGGCAACAATAAACTGTTGGTCCAAGCCACGACTTTTTCGGCATATGCCCAATAACGTTCAAATGTCTGTTGCATCCATTCATCTGTAAATGTTTGATTGTCATGCGCTAAAATGGCATCGAAATAAATTTTGCTACACTTGGCGGCATTGTTTGAACCTTGCCCAGTGATTGGGTCGTTCACCACTAACGCATCGGCCATACCAAAAACTTTACGACCAGATGGCAGGGTTAATATCGGTTTACGCACTCCCGGTGGAAAACGTCCAGACAGATAGCCACCAGCGTCGGTTAATTCAATATTTTCACAACGTGCTGCTTCCCAAGGCACATATTTGTTTAAAATATCTTTACTCATTTGCAAATGCTGTTCTGGTGTTTTTGCATCTTGCCAGCAATCCATCGGCCCACCGGGAATGCCTTCAAACACCATAATTTCACAAGCACCTGTAACTGTAAGCGCAGGAAAACAGAAATATTCACCCACTTCTGGAATTACGTTAAAAGTCACACGTGAATACGGCGACATTTGCTTCATACCTGTCACATAGGTCAAGGCAAGCGCGCGTTGTGGCTTATCAAAACAACTACGCGCTTCATCACGCTCGAACTGTTTAACTACTTCCCCCTTACCTGCGGCCAGTAAGACCAGCTCATATTCAGCAGTGAGCTGTTCCAGTTCCTCTATCCCAACATCTTGAATAATCAACTGACCACCACGATGCTCAAACATTTCCATCCAGTACGGCATCTTGACGCGCTGATCTACCGATTGTGCATAACGCTCCAATCGCGCACTCCATGCAAAGGCAGGCTGTTTTGTTTCTGGGTTGACCAGTGTAAATCCAATCCCTTCCACCGCTGGACATTGCTCTTCCCAAAAATTAAGTCCAACATCACGCTCTGTTTGCAAGGCTGTGTGAAACATACACTGACTTGACATGACTTTGCCCTGACGAATTTCATCACCAGTACGGTTGGTGACAATCGTCACCTCATAACCTGTGTCTAATAATCCTAAACCGAGCTGCAATCCAGATTGACCAGCTCCTACTATAGCGATACGACGCATCATGGTTCTCCCATATTTTTTAATTCATTGAGTGTTTTAAATGTTTGATTTGCTATCACGCGTCATCGGCTAAACGTGGAATAGCAGGTTGATTCCCTTCAGGCCCCATAACGGAGTAACCACCATCGACGGAATAATCTGCGCCTGTCACAAAACTTGCGGCTGGCGAGAGTAAAAACAGCACCACATTGGCCACTTCTTCGGGATGACCTAGACGTCCCAGCAAGTGGTAGTCAGCTGCTACGGCATCAGCTTTGCTTCGGTTATTGCCACTGACTTCAGCAATCACCCGTGACCATGTCCAACCAGGTGATACCGAATTAACCCGAACCCCATCTGCTGCAAAATCCATCGCCATGGACTGGGTAAGTTGTCGCATCGCTGCTTTTGAAACGGGATAAAGCCAGCGCCCTGTTTGCGCAAATTTGGCGGAGATCGAGGTGAAATTGACAATCGCACCATGCTTGGTTTTTAAATCTTGATAAAACGCACGGGTCAGTTCGACTGCTGAAAGCAGATTAATATTCAATGCTTGTAGCCAGTCTTCACGTGAGGATTTAAAGCCATCATCCAGATAGGTACAGGCCAGATTGACCAAATAATCAACTTTGCCAAAGCTGTCGTGAATTGTTTTTACTGCGTTTACAATCGCCACATCACTGCTTAAATCAGTTTGAATAAATTGCGCCTGCCCATGCATGGCATCCGCCACTTGCTGCCCTTGTTGGTCAATATCCAGAATAATGACTTTTGCGCCTGCATCGACCAATGCTTGAACCACGGCCTGACCAATCAGGGTGGCGCCACCACTGACCACAGCGATTTTCTGATTCAATTGAATATCCATATTCCACTCCTAGATAGTTAAAACGATTTGCCTTCGCTGCTTGACCAAGATGGCATGAGGGTATTGGATGGCAAATCTTCATCCAGTAGTTTTTGAGCAGTTTCTACACCAGCAACAGGTAGCCCTTTAGGATTGAGTAATCCAATTTGAACCAGAACGGATGCCTGATCCCAGTAGATATGTTCATGGCATAGTTTTGGACCACGGAACTGGATCACACCCAGCATAGGAATCTCAACATACTTTTCTGTTGGCGCGACACCCGGCAGTAACCAGTCAATTTCACTGTCATGGGTAAAACTCATAATGAATTCATCCACCACCTGTGTTGAACCAACAGTGCGTGAGATCGACGTGATCTTCATATCTTTAGGATTTTGATGAACGAAGTGATATTGATAGAAGCGGGCAAGTTGGCTATATCCCACACCACCTGTCAATGTTGGAATATGATTGACATAGGGTTGCGCCACCATGGTTGCCATAGTGGCAGGTACATCGCGTGTATCAAATTCATAACGGATATGCGCTTCCCAAAGTGCAACCAAATCATAAACTGGTCCGATACTTTGATGCAGTGCGGTAATACTGCGTTCATGAGCAAAACGTGCGGAGGGTTTGTGATAATGTTCGCTATTTGGTCGGGCAAAGGCATGATCTACACCCTCATAGACATAAGCCTGAACATTGCTATATTGGGCGGTAGCATCCAGAATCTTTTGGCGTGCCTCTGGCGGTGTAAACTTGTCTAATGCAGCAATATGTAAAACTACTCGCCCTTTGGCATTTTCAAGTTCATCGATTGTCTTCTCGATTCCTACCCCGTAATAACCCACAGCACAGGCCACTTCAGGAATACGACAACCTGCCAGATACGCCAGTTTTCCACCCAGACAATATCCCACGACACCTAAGCCTGCACTGGCATCGCAACTCTCTAAAGTTTTGAGAAAATTCAAGCTATCTTGAATATCTTCGACACCTTGATCTTCATCATAGTGTTGATAAAGCTCGAAGGCTTTTTGAAAATCTTGCTCGGTATAACCCAGTTCAATGCGGGGTGCAGTACGCCAGAATAAATCTGGAACCAATACGGTATAGCCTTCCTCAGCCAAAAAATCAGCCTTGATACGCATTGCTGCATTCACACCAAAAATTTCCTGACACAGTACAATTCCAGGCCCTTTTCCGCCTTCTGCACTTGCCAAATACCCAGCAAATGACTTCCCTGTTTGTGTTTTTACTTCAATATATTGACCTGACATTTCATCCATTCCAGACCTAACCGTTAGCGTTATCATGTCTGTGAAAGGTATTTAACGTCTGTCCAAAATCTGCGAGGATTATCCAATCAGTGCGGAATACTATGAAAGATGCAAATTCATTGCATAAAATTTATTTTAGAAATCATTAGATCTTTTTCATAAATCAAAAAATGAGCATATTGAGCGAATCGTTTTGATATTGAAATTACCTTTGGGCTGAGACGAGGATGAGAGGGCTTTTATGTTGAATTATGGTTTTAATAAGGACTTATGATAGAAGCTGATTGTCACTTTTTATAAATATCTTGTCATCTACTATTCTGAACAACATTATCTTAAACAAGATTTTGCTCACCAGATCAGAAAGCCATAGTTAAATAAATAAATCTGCAATTTTGCAAAACTTCTCAATAGAACTCATTATTAAAACCATCTCACTTAGCAATACATTGCAACAATACCCTGTTGTTCAGTAAGCTATGTCTAACGCTACATGTAATGCACGCTTCTGTGTGATTCGTCCCAACTTCTATAAAGCTGATTCTACCAAGCTGAGTGAATATATTAGACATGGTTTCTGATTTATTAAATTCTAATATGCAGCCTGCATTTTCTGACAACAATCAAGTTCGTGTAGTAACGACTTTTTCAGAACTTATAAATACGACATTTCAAGGCGAGATAAATGCTATTTGTTGGAACAGAGATTTGCTGGGTAATTTTAAAGAAATTGTGTCTAAACTTGAATTAAAAGAAAATATTACCGAAGTTTCTACTGAAGATCTTTTAGCATTACAACTTTCAGAAAAAGGCATTCTAGCAAGAGATATCATCTTAAGGGATATACAGCTTCTAACTGATTTCGGCGCATCGCCTTCACTGAATTTACTTAAACATTATGAACAGGACCAAGATCTGGATTTCATTTCTACAGATGTGTATTCGTTTCATGTTGATCGTTCGCCCATTGAAACAGATACTTTTTTATGTACCTATCATGGCACTGCCAGTGACATCATCTCCAATGATCAAGTAGAACAAAAGATTTTAATTCCAGAAATCAGGGAAAAGCTTAAAGCATTACATGACGGTCCTGAAGCAGAATTTGAAACCTTTCTGCAAGAGTATTTTTTTGATCTGCATTACCAGCCAAAACCCGACTCAGAACCTGTAAACTTAGGATCAGGATATCTTTGGCGCTTAGCAGTAGATCATCCAACACAACAGGTTTTACCTTGCGTTCATCGAGCGCCCATTGAAAAGGATGGCGAGTATAGGTTGTTGTTAATTTGTTAGATCAGCATCTGATCTATAGAGAAAAATTGCTTCTCGATATGACAAGTTTAAAAAGAATGATTAAAGCACCAGTTTGTAAAGAATGCTGATTAATTCCATTTTAAAATAATCAACGACTCGTACTTTAAGTAAGAGATTAAAGTAGTTTATTAGCGCTTTTAAATTTTGGATAAAATCAGTTTAAAAGCACGAATATATTAACAAATTATATTTTTACTCGATTCTTAGTTTCACTTGGATTCTCTCCAAATTCTTCACGATATTCATGTGAAAAACGGCCCAAGTGATTAAATCCCCAATCAAAAGCTAATTTTGAAATGGAGATATGTTTATCCATAGAGGTACTTAAAGTCTTATAAACTTGTTGTAAACGATATCTACGTAAAAAAGTCAAAGGACTTGTTCCATAATACTGTTGAAATTCAGCATATAATTTAGACTTTGATACGCCAGCTAATCTTAGCAGATCTTCTGCACGAATCTCTTCATGGGCATACTTCTGAATATAGTCGCACACCTTACGTAAGTATTCTGGCGCTTGTTGATCAGATAAGGATCTTAACAAGCTCGAATAATTATTTTCTTGCGAGAGTAATAAAGCTTTAATCAGGAAATTTTCATAATCCTCTGACCAAAGTTGTAAGCCCTGCATACTTTTGTATTGAGATCGAAGCAACAAAAAATGATCAATATTTTGCCACCACATCCCGATCCCCTGATCAATATTCAAACTCATTTCAGGATTGAAAACCACGGGCTCTTCAACAGACTGTCGTAGTAATTCGCCTAACACCTTCTGCATACTATTCTCAGGAATAACCACTTGATATTTTTTACAATCTTTATCAATCGCTAAATCTTGTAAATCTGCATTAGATAAAATTAGCCCTTTATCGGTACTAGAAATATAATTGGTACCATTTATGGCTAAAGTCTGCTTACCTTGGATCGGTAAACTAATACTATATGCTCTTAAATTAGACGTGTTAATGAGTACATTTGCGCCATAACTGACCTTACCGATTGCCATACGCTTGTGGGGTAATCGAATCCCTTCATAATGAAAATCTAAGACATTTCGACCACATGTATCTAAATGGTGCTCCCCACATATTGAGGACATTAAACTGTGTGCAAATTCTGCCTGACGGGAATAGTGATTTAGATCCATCTCTTGGCTTAGTGATAACATATTCTTTTCACCTAGCTAACACTCAATATTTGTTTTAATTAGCAAATTATGCGCCAATCTCTTTTATTTAAAATATTGAGTAGTATCCATTTATAAACAATGTACAAAATCAATTTTGTATCATTCTTTATAACAAATTTAATTGAGAACTTATATACTATTTGGGTATGTAATTTTCACGTAAAAGTACCCTTTGAATAGACTCCAAAATTCTAGACATATACAACTAAAAGGTGTCTAAAAAATCAGTGGGTATTCAGTGTTGTGGTTCCATCAGCATATAAATTTTTGTATTTTTGTCATAACCAAACACATCATTGACAATCAATTTTATCTATAATATTCAATAAAAAATGGATTTGTGAAATGAAAATTGATGAAGAGTTAACCTTAAAAAAAATCCAGATATTTCTCGCTTTTATGCGTTGTGGTAGTTTATCTAAGACCGCTGCTGAAATGGACCTCAGTAATGTCAGTGTACACAAAGCCCTACATTCCTTAGAAAGTGCATTGCATTGCCCTCTGTTTAAAAATGAAGGGCGTCTACTTATTCCATTAAAAAGTGCCTATGTTTTACAAGAACACGCACAAAAAATTGTGCAAGATATTGTCATCACAGTAAATAAAACTCGTGAAGCAGCAGGCTTTGCTGCTAAAGTACTCAATCTAGGCTCGCTCTACTCGTTAACAGTCAATACTTTACCAAGTGTGATCAGTGGTTTAAAACTACGTCGCGGTGAACTGGATATTCAACTGTTATTAAGTTCTAATCGTGACTTGGTTAAAAAACTTAAGGCGACCGAACTGGATGCGATTATTGTTGCACTCAATGAGACGACGCAAGATCAAGTTTTTGAACATTTATCTATGTTTGAAGATGAAATTTTTTTAGCAGTCAATAAAAATTCAACTTATGCCCAATATCCAGAAATTGATTTAAGTCTTCTTAAAAATGAAACTTTTTTGACCTTAGCAAAAGGGTTTGCTACTCGCAGTGATAGTGATGTTATTTTTGAGAAAGCAGGAATTGACCCAAAAGTTTTCTTAGAAGTCAGTGATATATTCACCTTGATTAGTATGGTCAGCTCGGGGGTTGGGTTTGCTTTATTGCCAGGACGTATTTCTACCATTTATGAAAGTTCCGTCAAACTTATCCCACTACACACTTCTTATAAAATTAAGCAAGAGATTGGCTTGGTATTTTTAAAAAGTAAAGAACGTGATCCAAATTTACTGGCTCTGATCGCTGAATGCCGAATGTTTACCAAAAAGCTGCGACACTAAAAAATAAAGGCAGTTCACCTTGTCAGGAGAATTGCCTTTTTTAATTTTACACGGTGGATTTTAGCCGACCAGTAGTTTGACACATAAGTATAGAATTGTAGGTCCCATCAAACAACCTAATCCTGTATGAAAAGTTGCAGTTAATGCACCATATGGAACTAAACGGCGATCTGTTGCTGCCAAACCTGCGGATACACCACTCACAGTTCCTGCAAGGCCACCAAAAATCATAGCAGAACGAGGATTATCTAAGCCCATAAATTTGGCAGTCATTGGAGTAGACACCATCACACAAATTGCTTTAACCAAGCCTGTCGCAATAGATAAAGCCATCACTTCTGAACTTGCACCAATTGCAGCCCCCGTAACAGGACCAACAATATAAGTCACTGCACCTGCACCAATGGTAGTGATACTGACTGCATCACGATAACCAAATAACCATGCAAAAATACACCCTACGATAAATGGTAAAATCGTGCCTAAAAATAGTGCGAGGACACCAATAAAGCCTGCTTTCTTTGCTTCTGATGCTTGCACTTCAAATGCAGTCGCAACAATTGCAAAATCACGCAGCATTGCCCCCCCCATCAAACCAACACCTGCAAATAATGCAATATCGGTGATACCCTTTTGACCGCCTGTGACACTACCACCGACATAAGCCAGAATTAAACCAATCACAATTGCGATTGCAGATGCATGTACTCGCCCTTTGGTCAAATATTTAGAAAGCTTTGTAGAGAGCCACATAATCAATGCGACTAGAGCAAATGCAGTGACTAATCCAAGATGAGTTAAACCGCTTAAAATCGTTTCAGCCATGAGCTTTGCCTCCTAACTCTGCCAAATTAAACTCTTCTTCTTTTGGAAGAGGCTCACCTTTTTTATAATGACTCAGACCTGCAATTGTGAGGGTGCAAACGATAACAGTGGCGACGGCAGCAAAAATTGCCATATGCCCACTTGAAACTGCTGAAATCACATTTTGTTGTGCTGCCATTGCAACCACAATCGGGATATACATGGTTCCCCAAAATACCACCCCTTTTTCAGTTTCTATGGTCATTAGACCACGCTTATCCATCCATATACGAATAAAAATAAGTAAAATCATGGCAATACCAACACCACCAACATTAGATTTTACGCCAAATAATACGCCCAACATATCACCTACAACGACACCAACCAGTGTACAGAGTGCAAGCAAACCAACTCCATATATAATCATGATAAATTCCTTGTTTCCTTTGACATTTTTGTCCGTTCACTGCTTTAAATTTTGACTAAAACGTGTGAGCGCGTTCCTTTTGCATTTCAACGATTAACGTATCTAAACGTGTTCCTTGAAAAGACATGACGGTTCCATCTGTAAATATTTTTTTTGCCAAACCTGTCAGCACAGTTCCTGGCCATGCTTCGATTTGTAAGCGTACTCCTCTTTCCCATGCAGATTGAACGGTACTTTCCCAATCAATCATTCTGCTCATGTTAAATGTGATGTCATCGATAATTTGGTCCTGATGCACCAGTAGCCGTGCAGTCGTCCCACTTAAATAACGAATTTTTGGTGAACCTGTGCTGATTTTTTTAACCTCAGCATCAAGAGCTTCAGCTTGGTTCTTTAATAGCTCACAATGCGATGGGACTGCTACGCTCAGCTTTTTGCTCAACACACCCTTTTGGCGTGCGATGTCAGCGACATGTTGCATCGCAATGTCTACTCCTGAAATCACGATCTGGTTTACAGAGTTGATATTGGCAACAAATACATCTTGTTGATCTTGCTGCACCTCCTTTACCCACTCGCTTACACTGGCTTTATCCGCCCCAATCAATGCCATCATTCCATATCCTGTCGGATATGCGTCTTGCATTAGGGTTGCCCGGCGAGCAACCAGCTTTAGACCATCTTCAAAACTGAGTACTTCCGCAACTGTAGCTGCGGCCCATGCACCAATTGAGAGTCCAGCAACATAATCAGGTTTGAGTTGCTGTTCAGACAATAAATGTCCACTGACCACACCCGCGATATAAAGACAAAGTTGTACTGCATAAGTCGACTGTAAAGCTGCTTGCTGATCTAGAAGCAACACATCCTGACCCAAAATATCTGATGCACGCTCAAGATATTGATGCACCGACTTTATCTGAGGTAGGTCATGTAACATGTTAGGCTTTTGCGCACCTTGCCCCGGAAACACCCAAATCGAACTCATTGACTTGCCTTATCCTTGCCAAGGGTTATTGACTAAAACAGCACCTTGGTTGCGTTTGAGTAGGACCTTCCCTGTTGCTCTCACCCAATCTTTTAATGCCACACCACCCAAAGGCGTTTGTAACTGAACATCCAAGGGCAAACCCGTCAGTTGCAATTGTTGCCATATTTTCAAAGCTCGCGCTTTAGTCAAATCTTTAGGCGTACGAATCAGTACATCGAGATCGCTCTGTGCAGTCACAGTTTTACGCCCCGTGGCTAACTCGAACCCCATACTGCCCGTGTAGCCCCATGGCAACAAAAGCACGTTCATCTGCATTTGTAAGTGCAGAATTTGCATTGCCCAATGCGGAAATTGCGAAACTCCCAACTTACAAAGTTGTTCAGGCTTTATGCATTTTTCAATTTGCTGCTCAGGCATCATCAAAGCATAACGTTGGGATTTTTGCCGCCCCCGAACCCCAACAGGAATCATCCCTGATACACAAACTGCACGACGAACTACTACAGGATCGCCACTTTGAATCACATGACTCACCCAATCTGGCACATCCAAAGGAAGATATTGCTCTGTCAGCCCCCAGAGGAGATCATGTGCCTGTGGCTGCATTAGATCGACCACTGTGCACGCATTAACTCACGTACACGCTTTGACATTTGTCTATTTTCACCATTCAAACGTTGCTCTAGCCCAGTCGAGTTTTGCTGTTGAATGTCAGTGATTGCTTGTGTGATCACCTGTTTTACATGGGTCAGATCATTTGCTGTAGGCTGATCCGCATTTTCAACATCAAGACATGCTGTCAACAATCCTAGCGTGGCATAGCTTTGAATGTCATACGCCATTGGTGGAATACTGGCTGCCAATTTTTCTAACTCTTCTACAGTCCGAAGTGTGACACGAGCTGCCGACTCTTTACCCATGGCATGAACCATGACACCATCATCATGGAGTGCAAAAATACGATTGGCTTGATAACCATGAGCTAAAAATGCCCCTGACATGGATTTGCCCACTAACAAGCTGATCACAGGATGTCGTGCTAGCCGAGCACGCGCATAACTATCTACTGCACCGGCAAGGGCTTGATGTATGCCGAATAACTCTTCACGTCGTCCATAGGCCTGACTTGGTACATCAACAATTGCAACAATCGCGCGTTTCTGAGTGGTATGCTGATCTACTTGTATCACCTCATCTACCGCTTTTGCCAAAGTCCAACCTTCCAATAAACCGACTTCGCCTGCACGTGCGCGAGGGAATTGGTTCTCCGTATTTGCAACTACTACAATCAAACGAGTAGGCTGATCACCCAATAGACCATCAGCCACCCAAACAGATTTGCTATATTGTGTTTGTTGCTGAAAACCTTCACTCAGTGCAATAAACCAGTGTTCACCTCGAAGAGAGGCTTTCACTGAACGAACATCCATATTCATACCTGTTCTCCTCGATATGTATCCAGTACATTTTGTGGGGTTGCTTGTTGTTCCGTTGCAAGCTGCTGAAGTTTTGGCAAATAGAACGCATAGTTTGAACTACGATGAAGTTGCGGAATGCCTTGTTCCAAATAGTCGATAATGTGTTGCTTAATCTGCTCACGATCATCTTCGAGGAAAGCATCAGCTAAACCTGTTTCTACTCGCTGTTCGCCACCAGTAATACTCCAAATAAATGGGCGATCTTTTGAATCGTACTCGTTCACACCAGCTTCTTGCTCAATGACTTGTGGACCATTCAATCCCAAGCGACCTTCTTGAGTCATGATCAAATAACTACACAATGCAGCGGCAATTGACATTCCGCCAAAGCATCCAACACTCCCAGCTATGATGGCAACAACAGGTTGATACTGTCTTAACGCAACAATAGCGGCTTGAATTTCGGCGATTGCAGCAAGCCCAAGATTGGCTTCTTGCAAACGAACACCACCTGTTTCCAATAACAAAATAGCTGCAGTTGGAATACCCTTTTGATTGTCTTCAACAGCAAGTTCAAGCGCACTCGCAATTTTTGCTCCACCGACTTCACCTAAGCTTCCCCCCTGAAAACCACCTTCAATTGCCACAACAACCACAGGACGATTTTCTAAATAGCCTTTCGCAACCACTACACCATCATCTGCTTGCGGTACAATATTTTGTTGGATCAGCCACGGTGACATCACTCTTGAAAAGGGATCAAGTAACTCTCGAAAGGTTCCCTGATCAAGTAAAGCTTTAGCACGTTCTCGTGCACCTAGTTCGATAAAGCTTTGCTTGTTCAGTAAGATTTCTAAATTAGCCACAGTTCACCTCCTCAAAAGCTTGCTCTAAACGTAAACGTACAACCCCTGGTGTTGCGCCAAAATCATGGATCTCAATATGTACTGCTGGCGGAGTTTGCTCTGTAAACATACGTTCAAATACATTTTTCCAGCGTTGTTCACTGCCATCGACTGAAGTTGTCACTGCGATTGAAAGTTTTCCTGCCAGATTAGGTTCCATTAAAATTTCAAGGTCTCCTGAACCCACACAGCCCACCAATACCTGCTTACCTGGTGCTGAGCCAGCAACAAATTCAAATTTGAGTATTTCCATTACGTTCCTTCCTCATTAAGATTATGCTCAACCCAATCCAAAAATAAGGTTGCTGCAAGTAAATCTGCTGCTCCACCTGGCGAAGCACGAAGTCGCATTAAATCCATTTCTAAAAAATTCAGCGCAGATTGCCCTGCAACAGTTGCATATCCGCCACAACGAAGTACATAACGTGCACCTTTTTGCATACGGTTTAGCCCAATTCGCCCTGCACGGTACAGTACACAGGTATCGTCCAAAATGCTCATCAAAGCCAATAAGGCATCAACTCGAGCAGCAAGCTCGTTACCAGAAATCTTTCGACTGTAGTGAAGTTGAGGTAATGCATGCTCGACAATCGCAGGAAAACCCTCTTGTGCTTGAGCTTTAGCTCCTTTTATACCGAGTTTTTGCTGTACCTGTTGCCCATGGCTTGACTGTTGTAGAGGAATCAACCTATCTTCTAATTTTGCAATTTTTCCAGCAACCTGACATAAATCATAAGCATAAAGAGAATACTGATTATGTATTGCTAGCGCTGTCGCCGTGACCAAAAGCCCCAAAGCCCAAATTGCACCACGATGCGTATTTACACCGTATGTGGTTTCGAGCATTGCTACTTCACCAGCGCGTCCTATTGCACCAATCACTTCTCGTAAAGTCTGCAAACAGTCAGCATGTAGAAATGCAGCTTGTGCCATTTGTAAAAACATAGGTCTTAAGCTATACGCAGATTGCTCCATCAACACTAGGCTTAAGTCATCATGTGCTCCGCTACCACGTCGATCAACCAACGCAGGCTTCGGCGTTAAATTAACTTCGGCAATCAATGCATTTACAGCTAAATCTGCCAACAATGCACATTGTTGTTGTGAGTATGATTGAACATAGGCATTCATTACCAACTCCTGAATTTTGCAGGCGGTTGATATAAACCATCTGACCAAGTGACTAAATCAGCAATATTTTTAGCGGCCAATAACTCACGTGTGGCATCAGTACGACGAATACCTAAATCTTCTGGAAATGCAACCAGTCCTTCTCGTCTTAAGCGTTCCGTAGTTTTTGGATTATGATTGAGGCCAATATCAGTCACTCCTGCAACGGCGGCAATCATGTCTTGACGTTCTTGTAAACTGCTGGCTTTGTATAGGTACGCAATACCATCTTCAGTCAACAAATGGGTAACGTCATCTCCATAAATCATAATTGGAGCGAGTGGCATTCCTGCTTTTTTCGCAACATCCACAGCATCAAGCGTATTTACAAAAGTAGGTTTGCCACCTTCTTGAAAGGTTTCCACCATTTGTACCACCAACTTTTTACCACGTGCCAAAAAGGTATCAGTCTCATTTACCTGAGTAGGACGCATATCCATCCATGCGGGTGTGGCATGTCGACGACCCCGCGGATCATGTCCCATATTCGGTGCACCACCAAAACCAGCTAAGCGTCCTTTGGTAACTGTAGAAGAATGTCCAGAACCATCAACTTGTAAAGTTGCACCAATAAATAAATCTACTGCATATTGTCCCGCAAGCTGGCACATCATCCTGTTGGACCTTAGTGAGCCATCACGACCTGTAAAAAATATATCTGGACGAGCAGCAACATATTTTTCCATCCCTAACTCAGTACCAAAGCAATGCACACTTTCCACCCAACCTGTTTCGATAGCAGGAATGAGTGTAGGATGCGGATTGAGTGTCCAATTTCGACAGATTTTGCCTTTTAGTCCCAATGACTCACCATAAGTTGGTAGAATCAATTCAATCGCAGCCGTGTTAAACCCGATACCATGATTGAGTGATTGCACATTGTGGCGTTCGTAAATTCCCCGAATCGCCATCATTGCCATTAATATATGCACAGGCTTAATATGTTTGGGATCACGTGTAAACAAGGGTTCAATATAAAATGGCTTATCCGCAACCACGACAAAGTCAACCCACGATGCTGGAATATCTACCCGTGGTAAATCCTGTACGTCATCAACCAATTCATTGACTTGAACAATAACAATGCCATCACTAAATGCAGCAGGTTCGATTAAAGCAGGTGAATCCTCAGTACTTGGGCCTGTATAAATATTGCCATGGCGATCAGCCATAAAGCCTGCTGACAATACAACATTGGGAATTAAATCAACCAATAACCGCGAATAGAGTTCGATATAAGTATGAATGGCGCCGACTTCTAATAAACCATCTTCGATTAACTGGCTGATGCGTAAACTCTGTGTCCCAGCAAATGAAAAATCCAGTTTTCGGGCAATCCTTTTTTCAAATAAATCTAGATGCTCTGGACGCCCAACACTGGGCATGATCATATGTAAGTCATACAAAACCGAAGCATTGGTTTGTGCCAGTGAACGTGATAAAAAATCAGCTTGTTTTTGATTGTTCCCTTCAAGAACGACACGATCGCCTGGCGTAATCAAAGTTTCCAAGACCTTGATAATGTCCTGTGTAGGTATAACCACCCCATCGGTATATTTACGTGCCATATCAACTTTGAGTTGTTTTGCGTGTCGACGTGTATTCCAGACACGTTCTTTGTTTTGAACTGATCCTTCCATGTGACTTATCCTGATGTTGTATTTTGCTTTGAATCTATAAAAGCTTTTTCTTAGATTTTGATCAATCAACCTCAATAAGAGTTCATTAACTTTAAGTTAATATAAAAACATCAAAAATAGACTCAATACTCATGACTTAATTTCGAAGTTTGAAACAGCCCATTTATTTTATTTTTTATAAAAGTATTTTAATTCAACCTATTTATTCAGAATAAAGTGCTTATTTAAGTATTTATTTTTCAAAGATTTTTTTAATAATTTTAGCCACGTACTTTTTTTATTTTTAATTTCAAGGGGCTTTGTTGCACAAACCTATCTCTAAAGGCTGATTCCACACTATAATTTTCAAATGAATAAGCCTCGCCCTAAAGTTTACCGTACTCTTAATTGGTCTTCATACAACCGAGCTCTCATTAATCGTGGAAATATTGCCATTTGGTTTGATCCAAATACTCAGTGGTATGAACAACCGCATGGCAAACAAGGTCGAAATCAAACCTATTCAGATACAGCAATCCAATGTTGTTTAATGATTAAATCATTATTCCGTCTGTCTTTACGTATGGTCACTGGCTTTGTTCAAAGTCTCATTCAACTTTTTGGCTTGGATTGGGCAGCACCAGATTACTCCACCCTTTGTAGAAGACAAAAGCATATTGATATTTCGATTTGCTATCAAAGAAGTAGTGGTGGACTCCATCTATTCATTGACTCTACAGGTTTGAAATTTTTAGGTGAAGGTGAGTGGAAACGTAAGAAACATCAGCCTGAATATCGTCGACAATGGCGTAAATTACATATTGGTATCGATGCTGAAACCCTGCAAATACGTGCAGTTCAGCTCACTACAAACAACGTCAGTGATTCCCAGGTACTCGGTGATTTACTTAATCAGATTCCACCAGCTGAACCAATTGATTCCGTTTATACTGATGGAGCTTATGATACGAAACAATGTCGAGAAGTGATTTCCGATCGGCAAGCTCATGCAGTAATCCCATCCAGAAAAAATGCTAAACCTTGGAAAGATACAAAAATTAGCTCGTTAGAACGCAATGAACTGCTTCGAACAGTTAAACATTTGGGTAGGACTATATGGAAAAACTGGTCTGGCTATCATCGCCGAAGTTTGGTTGAAACCAAGATGCATTGCGTCAAATTATTAGGGGACAAACTGACTGCAAGACATTTTCAAAGTCAGGTCAATGAGATTCACTTTATGTTGATAGCAGTTTTAATAATCTCAGCAATGGTTCTAATTTTGGTATTCAATTAGAGTCATCTTGGTAAATATTAGAACTGAAACTATTCTAAATTTTGTGTAAGTGCTTAATTTTCATTTATCCTTCAGAGGATAATTACATAAGGTACTTCACATGGCTGAAGCAACAATCAAAGGTATGGCTGCTGAATTGGCTAAAGGTCTAAAAACTCCAAAAGACTTAAACCAAATAACAGCAGCTTTTAAAAAATTCATGATTGAAACTGCAGTCAATACAGAACTTTCAGATCTTGGACTGCTCACTGCATCCTTCCATTCAGTTGAACAAATCTCACCTCTACTTGCACCAGTCTAAAGAGCTATATGTCATATACTTTTATGATGTTTAGAAAACCCAAATATAGGTAACCAAGCAAGCACCTGTTTAAGTTCGAAATCAGATAATACTCTTGTGCGTTTACTAGAGGTAAGTTTTATTCCCGTTTGCTTTAAACTAGATTTGGCTAGCAAAGCTGGATTAGCAAAACTCTCAGAAAAACAACCTAAACCGATTGCATAATCATAGGCAATGATTAACTCTGATAACCGACACCCTGCTTGTACCTGAGCTCCACGATCAATAGTTTTTTAATAAAATCGACAATGTCCTTTCTCATTACACGGTCAGCTTGTTTATGACCTAAAACCGTAACTACATCAGCATATAAAGTACGTCTTGTTTCAATTTGTTCTTTGAGTTTTCGTGCCCCAACAAATGATAGGATAGTTATCCAGTGTAATTTTTTTCAATGAATTATCTATTGGGCTCCTATCGCGGTAGACGAAACTTTTCAATCTAGTCTTTCCGCAAATCACTATCAAATCATAATATTCACCAATATCACTCTTTACGGCATTCTCCTCTTCATTTTATCAATAGTACGAGCAGATAATGCCACTTTCTTTTTGTTGCTAATTTCCGCACTCATCTTCTGATTCCTTTTTGTGAATCAGCCTCAATTTGTTAAGATGGCGATCGAGAGAAATCAATTTGTTTCCTCACACATTGTTGACTCAATTTTGGCACTAATAAAAGTAAACTAAAGCTATGCTTTTTCCTTTACTTAGGTCAGATTTGCACAGAAGTTGTTAGAATTGGTTAGATAGCCAAACTTTCAAAATAAACTTATTTATTATTTAAATTTAGAGATTTAATATACATGAATAGCATGGAAACAATGGCTGACTTATCCTCCCACACTCCAATGATGCAGCAATATCTAAAAGTCAAAATGCAGCATCCACACTCTTTAATGTTCTATCGCATGGGCGATTTTTACGAACTGTTTTTTGACGATGCAAAAAAAGCCGCAAAACTTTTGGGGATTACCCTCACTCATCGTGGTAAAGCCAATGGTGAACCTATTCCAATGGCGGGTGTTCCATACCATGCGGCGGAAGGTTACTTAGCTCGTTTGGTTAAAAAAGGCGAAGCTGTCGTTATCTGTGAGCAGATTGGTGAAGTGACTGGTAAGGGTCCTGTCGAACGCGGTGTGGTACGAATCATTACCCCTGGAACATTGACCGATGATGCCCTCTTAACCGCAACCCAAGCATCTAATCTTGTTGCAATATGCTTTCAACAAAATCAAATTGGGATGGCACTGCTGGATTTAAGTGCGGGTATTTTTAAAGTTCAACAGCAAGATTTCAAGTCTGAGAGCTTGGCAATTGAATTGGCACGTTTAATGCCAAGTGAAATATTGGTGGATGAAGATATTGTTGACCCCAATATTATTGAAGACATTAAAAGACAAATTGAATGTCCAATTACCAAACGGCCAAATGTCGATTTTAATTTAAATAATGCACAAAAAACCTTATGTGACCAATTCTCAGTTTCTACACTTTCTGGTTTTGGTATTGACCACTTACCACTGGCTAAGGCAGCTGCTGCTGCATTGATTCATTATGCCAAAGAAACTCAAAAAACGGCATTACCGCATATCCGCTCAATTAAATTAGAACAAAGCTCGGATTTTATTGCACTTGACCCAGTTACACGCCGCAATTTAGAAATTATTGATCCTTTGTTTGAGCATGGTACGTCACTGTTTAGCTTGATCAATGACTGCCAGACTGCAATGGGTGGACGATTGCTAGCACGTACATTGATGCAACCGATCCGTAATACTCAAATTTTAGATTCACGTTTAGATGCGACAGATACTTTACTCAAAGGCTATCATGAAAGTCCTGTTCGCTTAGTTTTAAAAGAAATTGGGGATATTGAACGTGTTTTGAGTCGCATTGCGCTTGGCAGTGCGCGTCCTCGTGATTTGGTACAGCTTCGTCAAGCTTGTGCACAAATCCCGTTCCTAAGAGATGCTATTCGACCTATTCTTGAGACGCAACAATCTAAATTGATCATTCAATTAAATGAAGAATTAGGCGATTTTAATGGGTTACATCAACGATTGCTGTCCGCAATTGTTGAACACCCGCCTGTATTATTACGCGACGGCAATGTAATTGCAGAAGGCTTTGACGCTGAGCTTGATGAATTGCGTAAAATCCGTGATCACGCAGGTCAATTCCTGATTGATTTAGAAATCCAAGAACGAGAAAACACGGGCATCAATACCCTGAAGATTGGTTATAACCGTGTCAGTGGGTACTATATCGAACTTACCCGTGCTCAAGCTGAACAAGCACCTGATCATTACATCCGCCGTCAGACGCTGAAAAATGCCGAACGTTATATCACGCCTGAGTTAAAATCCTTTGAAGATAAAGTTCTTTCAAGTGAATCGCGTGCGCTTGCTCGAGAAAAACTACTCTTTGAAATGTTGTTAGACGAGTTAAGAGCTGATATTGGCAATTTACAAATGATGAGCGCATCAATTGCCCATATCGACTTATTGGCAAACTTTGCTTATCAAGCCCGTTTGAATAATTGGAATCGGCCAGAGTATAGCCCAGAAATCGGGATTAAAATTACAGCAGGTCGTCATCCTGTAGTCGAATCACTCAGTAAAACGCCATTTACCCCCAATGATACCCTACTCGATTTCAATCATCGAATGGCGATCATTACCGGGCCGAATATGGGCGGAAAATCAACCTTTATGCGTCAAACTGCACTCATTAGTTTACTAGCCTATTGTGGCAGTTTCATTCCTGCTAAAACGGCTAAGTTAGGACCGATTGACCGTATATTTACTCGAATTGGCTCTGCTGATGATTTATCTACAGGTAAATCTACCTTTATGGTGGAAATGACAGAAACTTCTCAAATTTTACATCATGCAACCAATCAATCTTTGGTACTTATGGATGAAGTTGGTCGTGGTACAAGTACTTATGATGGGCTATCTCTAGCTTGGGCATGTGTGCTTGATCTGACCAAACGAATCAAATGTCTATGCCTCTTTGCCACGCACTATTTTGAATTAACTGAGCTTTCAAAAGAAGTGGCTATTGATAACTACCATGTGACGGCCAAAGAGTTAAATGGTAATTTGATTCTATTGCATAAAGTGCAACAAGGTCCTGCCAGTCAAAGTCATGGCTTACAAGTTGCTAAACTTGCAGGAATTCCTGCAGGAGTGATTAAAGAAGCCCAAAAGCGGTTAAAGATTTTAGAGAAACAACAACAGCAACAGTTGCAATCCGTTGTGCAAAATGACTTATTTGCTGAAGTTGAAACCGTTGAACCTGAAAAGTTTGAACAAATCATTGAAATTGAAAAAGTCGTCGAAGTTGAAAAGTCATCACCTATACTCGATGCTTTAGCAAATATTGATGTCGATGATTTAACGCCTCGCCAAGCACTTGATCACCTCTATGCATTAAAAGCGGCACTAAATGCATAAGCAATAACAACTACCCAGTCTAAGCAGGTTTAAAATTCCTTTACTTAGACTGGAAATAACTTGAGTCTATTGATCTTTAAATACCAATCTAGACGATAATTAAAAGCACTTCATACTAGGTGATTGAGTGCTAAGTTTTAGGAGAATAATATCAATATTTCACTCAAGCCCCTGCAGCTTTCTGACATAGACTTCATTTGGAAGCACATTGATCGACGTGAATTAATCACTCAAATGTATCTACAACAAAAGCAAAAATTACATTTAGTCGATTGTTTTTATGATGTGCAAAGTTGGGATGAATATCATTTAGCAAATGATCCCCCTGTATTAAAGCAACATCTTATTCAAGGTGGGCTATGTGTGGGTGCATTCAATCAATTGAATAGATTAATTGGTGTCCAACTGGTATCTAATCAAGTCATCGCAGATTATCCAGAAGCAAAGCTATTACAGTATTTTTATGTTGATGCAAATCATCAAGGCCTTGGTCTTGGTACACAGCTGATGCATTCAGCGATAAAATCAGCCGATCAACTTGGTGCAAAACAATTATATATTTCAGCAACACCAACCCAGCGCACTGTCGACTTTTATCTTAAACAAGGCGCGCTTGTCTTAGAAAAACCTGATCAGCAGTTATTGGAATTAGAACCTGAAGATATTCATCTTATCTATACGTTGTGATGACATTACTGATCCTGAAAATACAGTTCCAAATAATTCTAAAAATGATAGCTGACTAAAAAAACAACACATAAAAGTAATTACCCCATTTCACTTATGTGATTTAGTCTCATATTTATGTTCTTTTTTGAATATGTTTAGCATTTTTTCACCTATGGCGACATCAAAATAATAGCGCCTATTTTTAAAAATGTATAATTCATCACAAGTTAGAAGAATTTTCTATAAAAAAAATTGATTTAGCAGGTTCTTCTATATTAAATATCAATAAAAGCAATTGTTAGTTTGCGACGTTTTCCCTAAAATACAGCATTATTAATTAGAACCATATTTTTAGGTAGCTGACGCCATGACCTTTGTTGTCACTGAAAATTGTATTAAGTGTAAATATCAAGACTGCGTAGAAGTATGTCCAGTAGACTGTTTTTATGAAGGTCCAAATTTCCTAGTCATTAGTCCAGACGAATGTATTGACTGTGCGCTATGTGAACCTGAGTGTCCTGCAAATGCAATTTTCTCTGAAGATGAACTCCCTGAAGGTCAAGAGGTATTTATTGAATTAAATGCTGAACTTGCTCAAAAATGGCCAAACATTACTCAAATCGGTGATCAACCTGAGGATCGTGAAGAGTGGAATGGTAAAGCCGATAAATTACAATACTTAGAAAAATAAGTATTGTATAAAAAAGATCAGCTTAGGCTGATCTTTTTGCATTTTAATATGTAAATTGTACATTTATTTGCAATTTATCCATATTACACGCACCAAACTAGACTAAAATAACCCGTTACTTGCTTTTAGCTAATATTGAGAATGAAATTTATTTTGAAAGGTTTACTTGCTGTCGGTGTTACTACAATGATTCTGGCTGGATGTACATCTTCCCCTCAAAAGAATCCAACAATTAGCACGTCGCATGGTCAGCGTATTTACATTCCCGAAGAAAAAATTACGATTGAGCGACCAATTCCTCCTAAAACGATGCCTTCATCTTATCGCCAATGGTTGATCTATGGAGACAATCAGTCACGTGCACGTGATTATGAACGTTTCCTTGAACAAAATAATGCTGGAAATATTATTCCTAGTTTCGAGTTATTTAAAACTGCGCGTGATTGGGACAAGTGTGGTAAGTCTGAATATATGATTCCAAGCCGTGAGCTTTGGAGTAATCAATTACCGACATTAAAAGTATTTAAATATTTGGTTGCATCTAAAGTTCTGACTGATTTTACCGTAACCTCGGTATATCGAGACTTACCTTTAAACCAATGTGCGGGTGGTGCTGGATCTTCACGTCACTTATTCAATTCAGCCATTGATTTCCGTATTGGGCCGGAAAATCCGCAACCTCAAGATTATGCGTATATTGAACATACAAAATTCAAATTATGTCAGTTCTGGTCGCAGTATGGCCAAAGTTTAAACATGGGCTTAGGCTTATATGCTTCAGGACAAATCCATATTGATACTCAAGGTTATCGTACTTGGGGACCTGATCTTACCCGTAATAGCTCAATGTGTAATTTTTAACGCCCCATACTCAATAAAAGAGATCGATGAGATCTCTTTTTTATGAACAAGCATTTGATCATAAATAAAGCTTATGTTTCTGTATGAACTTTAAAAACTAGGTTATCAATTCGTTTTTTGTTCTTTTGGATTCTAGATGGTTATTCTACCGTAGGGCGACATGGATGTCGCTGTTGGGTGGAGGTACAGGATGTACCTCTCACCCAACAAAAGATTTTTGTCATCTTTTCATCTCTGAAAAGTGAGGCATCGCCTACGCAAAGGTATTTAAACTTTGAATGTAAGATGTAGCATTGCAAGCTTATTTATAAGCAAATAATTCATTCTTACAGGCAATTGATTTAATTAAAAGAGATTATATTCTTGCTTCTAAGTTTTTGACAGATTGACTATATTTTAGATCAAAACACCCTTAAATAAAAAACGCCCAATGAAATACATTGGGCGTTTTTTTAAATAAAATCAATCAATTTCAAGCATCAAAATCAACTGGATATCAATCTAGTCAATTGCAGGCGTATAAGTACCATCAGCAATCGCATCTTTAATTCGGTCAGCTTCTTCTAACACCAAGGCAAGAAGATTCTTAACGTTTTCTAAAGTTGCAACTGGACTTAAAGTCGTCATTTTCAAAGATTGAAGCTGTCCAACTTTAGTTACACCGATATTGGCTTCACCGCGCGCAAATAATTCATCTGCAACGTTTTGGTTCAAAGTATCAAGCAATTCAACTGGATAATTATCAGGTATTACACGGAATAATACCGATGCAAATTGTGGATCAACCAGCATTTCCAAGCCAGCAGTAGCATTAATGTAATCTGCTACTTCACGAGTTAGCTTAACGCCATGGTCAATCATTGAACCATAAAGCTCTTCACCTAGATTTTCAATCGTCATCCACAATTTCAACGCATCAAAACGACGTGTAGTTTGTAGAGATTTAGACACTAGATTCGGTACACCATGTTCTTCATCATAAGCAGAATTTAAATATTCAGCTTCATAATGCATGAAACGATAGTTTGCTTCATCTTTCAACAAGAAAGCACCACATGAAATACTTTGGAAATAATGCTTATGGAAATCCAATGTAATCGAATCAGACAATTCAATACCATCAAGCATTGAACGGTAGTCATTCGATAAGATCAGTGCACCACCCCATGCTGCATCGATATGCATCCACGCGCCGTATTTATTGGTGATTTCACGCACTTTCTTCAATGGATCAATCGCACCAGCGTCGGTTGTCCCAGCAGTCGCAACAACACAAGCAACAATTTTGCCTTCAGCCTGTAAATGCGCCATGGTTTTTTCTAGCGCATCAACATCCATCTGTGCATTTTCATTGACTGGAACAGTCACAACTGACTGGAAGCCCATGCCCATCATCGCCATGTTCTTTTGTACAGAAAAATGTGCATTTTCAGAACAGATCACTTTGACATTACGCATGGCGTCACTTGGAACACCATCACGTTGCACAGACCAAGGCAGACCATTTTCGTCTTTCCAGTTCTTGGCAATACACCAGTCACGTGCTAACAATACACCCATCAAGTTAGATTGGGTACCGCCAGAAGTGAATACACCTGCCTGACCTGCACCATAACCTACTTTTTGACGCAGCCAGTCGATCAATTGAACTTCCATCAAAGAACCTGCTGGGCTTTGATCCCATGAGTCCATTGATTGGTTAGTCGCATTGATCAATACTTCAGCAATTTGACTTGTCACCATAGTTGGGCAATGCAAATGTGCCAAAGAGTGCGGATGATGTACTTTTAGACTTTTGTTCAGGAAAAGCTCAACCATACGCTCAAGCGATTGGTGTAAACCTAGACCTTGTTTAGATGGTGCAAAAGAAATCGCTTCACGAAGTTCTTTAATGCTCCCACCTGTGTACATTTTGTCATTTTGCAACCATGCTGCGACCGCTTTAGTCGCCTCACCCATTGCTGACTCATAGTCAGCAATAGATTGAGCATCATTGCAGAGTAACGCTTTACGATGTTCTGCAAAATCTACCATGAATTAAGCGCCTCGAACTGCAATAAGAGCCTCTGCAACTGCTTTCTTAAAGCGCGCAATAGCTTCTTCACATTCTTCTTGGGTAATGATCAATGGGCAAAGTAAACGAATCACTGTACCGCTACGGCCGCCCTTTTCTAACAATAATTTATTGTTAAAACATGCTGTTTGAATTGCAGCAGCCAATTGTGAATCCGCAGGAAGAGAACCCATATGATCCGCTTGCTTACGTTCATCCACAATTTCGATACCGATCATTAAACCGCGACCACGAACATTACCAATACATGGGAATTCTTGCGCTAATTTTTTCAATTCAGCTTGTAAGAAATCACCACGTTGTTGCGCATTTTGTGCAAGATTTTGCTCTTTAATGGTATTGATCGTTGCAAGACCAGTACCCATTGCAAGTTGGTTACCACGGAAAGTCCCTGTGTGACCTGCAGGTTGCCAAGCATCGAACTTCCGTTTAATACCCAAAACAGCCAATGGTAAGCTACCACCCACTGCTTTTGACATCACCACAACATCAGGTTCAATACCAGCATGTTCAAAAGCAAACATTTTGCCTGAACGTGCAAAGCCCGCTTGAACTTCATCCAAAATCAAAACAATGTTATGACGCTCAGTCACTTCACGGATTTTTTGCAACCATTTCGCTGGTGCAGTAACCACACCGCCTTCACCTTGAATTGCTTCAAGAATCACAGCTGCAGGTTTAGTTACTCCGCTTTCGACATCTTCAATGAAGTTTTCGAAATAATAAGTTAAGGCATCAACACCTGCTTCACCGCCAACACCCAATGGGCAACGGTATTCATGCGGGTATGGCATAAATTGTACGCCTGGCATTAAGCCATTTACCGCATTTTTAGCAGATAAATTACCTGTCATCGCTAACGCGCCATGAGTCATCCCGTGGTAACCGCCAGAGAAACTGATAACTGTATTGCGACCTGTATAGGTTTTCGCCAATTTAATCGCTGCTTCTGTACCATCTGCACCAGATGGGCCACAGAATTGTAAGCAATACTCTTCTTGCCCACCCGGAAGTTGTGCAAGCAATGCTTCAGTGAAAGCATCTTTTAAAGGCGTTGTTAAATCTAAAGTATGTAAAGGGAGACCACTCGCTAAAGTGTCTTGAATACTTTTAATCACCGCAGGATGGTTATGGCCTAATGCCAATGTTCCTGCCCCAGCTAAACAATCGAGGTACTTTGTACCTTCAACATCGGTAACCCAACAACCATGTGCTTCCGCTATCGCTAACGGTAATTTACGTGGATAACTACGAACATTCGATTCCATCTGACTTTGGCGAGTCAAGTAGTATTCGTTTGTGGAAGTGGCAGCAGGATTTACAGAAGTAACGCTCATATCGAATTACCATCTCTGATATGGGTTGAAAGAAATAAGTCGGGTGACTTGTGGTCCTTTGACTCGGTGCTTTATAGAAATCTAGTTAGAGTGCTTTTAATCTTCATAACTAGGAGCGCGATAATACAGTTTTTTACAAGAAAATAAATATCTTTTATGTACTTATCCACACTCCATTTATCGAAAAAAACATTTAGCTAAATCTAATTAGTTATTATCATCATACTATGTGACAAAGCAAAGAAAAGCCGATAATTAAAATGAATTTCTAAATCTAGCTCAATTCCACAAATTTCCATTACAACGAAACTCGATAAGCTTTTAATTTTTAAAAAATTTTAAACAAAATAAAATTGCAATTTATATGCAAATTATTACAAATGCACCACAAAATCTGCCATAGTTTTCCGCAAACCAGATTTATGATTAAAAACAGATTCAATTTAAACAATATATCTTTAGGTCATAAATTTTAGTCAAACAATTTTAAGGATTCATTATGCGTTATTTAGCGTTAACTACTTTACTCTTGGGAACTACACTGAGCACAATGGCGATGGCAGCAGAAAATGACCCGTTAAATTACAATATTGTCAATGTTCAAGCAGATGCGACACGTCAAGTGTCTAATGATGAAATGCATGCAGTACTTTTTATTGAGAAAAACAACAAGCAACCTGCTGAGTTATCTTCTCAAATAACCCAATTAATGAATCAAGCCATTAGCATTTCAAAAAAGTATCCACAAGTTAAAGTCGAAACAGGCTCACAAACTACTTACCCAGTTTACGACAATGACAATCAAAAACTGAAAGAATGGCGTGGTCGTGCAGAAATTCAAATTGAAAGTAAAGATTTTAAAGCAGCAAGCCAGTTAATCAATGAGTTGCAAAACAGCTTTCAAACACAATCAATTAATTTCACAGTGTCTGATGAACAACGTAAAAAAGTTGAAAATGAATTGATGGTTGAGGCTTCAAAGAATTTCCAACAACGTGCGCAAATTTTAACGCAAGCGTGGAATAAATCATCTTATAACTTGGTCAATATCAACATCAATACTAGCAACTCTTATCCACAACCTGTTTATGCAGCGCGTGCATCTATGGCTAAGTTTGAAGCTGCCGATGCCGTTGGTGGTCAGAATATGGCCGCTGGTGAATCAAAAATCACAGTCAATGCTAATGGTTCGATCCAGTTTAAATAAGTTTTTGATCAGGGTCTGTAGACATTTCATAAATGGCTTGCGTTGTAGACGAATTATCAACAGACCCTAATATAAAGACCGTGCTTATGCACGGTTTATTGCTATTGCGCTTTATAAATTTGCCATTGCAAAATAAAAAAGTGAATATTTGATTAAAAAATCTATTAATTTGAATTAAACAATAGTTTTAAATGATAATCATCCTGATTTAAAAATATGTTTGAAGAGATTAAGATACGCACAATTCCAAATGCCTATTTTTTTATGAAAATTTCAAGCCAAAGAACACCTGACTTCACTCTGTTTAAACCCTCACATCTCAGCCTTGCAATTGCTGTTTCACTTAGCTTTATATCCAATGCTGCCTTTGCCGAAGACAATCAAGAAACGTCAACACAAACACTTAAAACAATCACAGTACAAGCTGAAGGAAACTGGCTTGAAGCTGCCAATGCTGAAAAAGTTCACAAGCATGCAGGTGCACGTACCATTATCGATCGCAAAAAAATGGACGAATCTGCGGTAACCTCTATCCGTGATGCGTTAAAACAAGTGCCAGGTGTTCAGGTTCAAGACAGCAATGGCACAGGGGGTAGTGATGTTTCTCTCAATCTAGGTGTCCGTGGCTTAACCTCTCGCCTATCACCTCGTTCTACAGTATTGATGGACGGTGTCCCTCTATCCTTCGCACCTTATGGTCAACCACAATTGTCTATGGCACCTGTTTCAATGGGCAATATTGAATCTGTAGACGTTGTTCGTGGCGCAGGTTCAGTCCGCTTTGGGCCTCAAAACGTGGGTGGGATTATCAACTTTAATACCCGTGCAATCCCTGAAAAACTATCAGGCTCTGTTGGTTTAACTACAGAATTCGCCACAGGTACCGATCAACTCAAGTACAGTCCAAACCTCTTTATCGGCGGTACTATGGATAATGGTTTAGGCCTTGCGCTACTTTATTCAGGAACCAAAGGAAATGGCTATCGCGAAGCCAATAACGACATAGATATCGATGACGTGATGTTAAAGTCGTCATATCAATTTACAGATGCGGATTCGATTGCACTTAGTCTGCATCACTATGAAGGCCGTGGCGAAATGCCCGAAGGCTTAACAACTGCAGATTATGCCAAAAACCCATACCAGTCGAACCAATACCGTAACTATTTTGCAGGTCGTCGTTCAGATGTTTCTGTTAAATATAGCCATAAAGATGAATTAAATAACTTTGAAATCCTTGGTTATTATGTCGATTCATTTCGTACCAGTGATCTGGAGTCTGCTGTAGAAGGTACTGCAAATAGTCGAATTAGTAACTCTCCACGTGATTATAAATATTTTGGCATTGAACCGCGTTATTCACGTGCCTACACTTTGGGCAATATGAATAATGAAGTCACGGTAGGTTATCGCTACTTGCAAGAAGACAGTTCAGAGTTTTCTGGTCGTACAGCACAATATAACACTGTTACAGGCACACCGGGTGAACGCCTTGCCAACACGAGCAGTGAAGGTGGAACTAAAGCCCATGCTGTGTATATTGATAACCGTTTTGGTCTCGGTGCATTGACCCTTACTCCAGGTGTTCGTTTTGAGTCAATTAAAACCCATAATGATTATACCGCGTACCAAAATGGTAAATTCATAAATACGGTGCATCCAAAAATTAATTCTGATGAGTTTTTACCAAGCCTTGCAGTGCAATACAATTTCAATGAACAATGGAATGTCTTTGCTAATGCAGCGGTTTCTTTTGGTCCTCAGCAATATAACCAGTTGGCTAAAGTCGAAAGCAACAAAGCTATAACCACTTTAGATGGTCTCCATCCTGAAAAATCCAACAACTATGAAATCGGTACCAAATACCTAGGCAATGGTTTAAATGCAGAATTTACAGTGTTCTATTTAGACTTTGATAAAGAATTATTACTTGAACGCCCTGATAATATTGGTACGGGCATATGGACCAATCTAGGTGCAACCAGTCATAAAGGAGTAGAGCTTGGTCTCAGTTATGACTTTGGTAATCTCTACGACTCGCTGCAAGGCTTAAAAGTCTACAGTAACTATACATTTACCAAAGCAGTGTCTGAGGCAGGTAAATTTGATGGTAAGGACTTACCTTATTATTCAAGACATGTTGGAAATTTAGGCCTTGGTTATAGCTTTGACAAATGGTCTGTCAATGCTGATATGTTTGCTCAATCTAAACAACATGCGCCGGGTTCAGGCAATGTTTACCAAACTGTTGAAACAGCAGATGGCCGTAATGGTGATATCCCTGGTTATTCAACTTTTGCGGTACATACAGCTTATGATTTTGGTCAAGATTTTTACGGTTTAAAAGTGGCAGGCGGGATTAAAAACCTATTTGATCAAGAATATTTTACTCGTTCCTCTGACTCTACAGGTGGTAAATATGTAGGACAGCCGCGTACTTTCTATCTACAAACGTCTGTTGATTTCTAATTTTTGAAAAACGTGTAAATTTACAAAGCATTTAAAACGAAAGCGCTAATCTCATAGATTGAGATTAGCGCTTTTTAATTACTTTTATTTGAATATATTCTATGATTATTCTCTTAAATAACAGTTAGAACAATCTGTAATGGAATACGAGACAATACTTCTGAGTTTAGGCTTCTTCGCTTTTTGTGCTGGTTTAATTGATGCTGCGGTGGGTGGAGGTGGATTAGTTCTACTCCCAGCGCTAATGCATGCCTTTCCCAATCAAAGTCTCGCCACAGTTTTTGGAACCAATAAAATCATTGCCATGGCAGGTACTGTATCTTCTGCATTTGCTTACTTTAAGAAAGTTACGATCAATTGGAAACTTATACTACCGACAATGTTGGCAGCATTTATATTTTCTTTTTTAGGTGCAATGTCCGTTTCGTTGATTCCTAAAGAGTTGATGCGTTATATCGTATTCTTTTTACTTATCTTGATTGCAATCTACACCTTTGCCAAAAAAGACTTAGGTAAAATCCATACTGTTTTACAGACGGGTAAGAAAGAAATTGCGTTAGGTTTATTTTTTGGCGCCTTAATTGGATTTTATGATGGAATTTTTGGCCCAGGGACCGGCAGTTTTTTGCTCTTTCTGTTTGTGAAAGTATTTGCTTTTGATTTTTTAAATGCTTCTGCATCTGCAAAATTGGTCAATGTCGCCACTAATATTTCTGCCATGTTCTTCTTTATTCCTTCTGGTCATATTTTATGGATGGCAGGCATCATTTTAGCAGTTTGCAATGTTTTAGGCTCTCTTGCGGGTACTGCTTTAGCATTTAAATATGGAAGTGGTTTTATTCGTATTTTCTTTTTAATTCTACTGGTATTTTTAATTAGTCGCATGGGCTATGACTTATTTATCAATTAGTCATTCATACTAAATATACAAATTGAAAGAAGCCCGCCAAAATTCTATAGTTAAACCACCTAATTATTCATAGAATTAATTTTAATCAATTCATTGAGCATAAATAAAGCTTATGTTTTTGTATGAACTTATGGAAGCTATTGGTTATCAATTCGTTTTTCGTACTTTTGAATAAAAGATGGTTGTCCTACCGTGCGGCGACATGGATGTCGCCGTTGGGCGGGGGTATATGAGCAAAAATAAAGCACTGCTTTGTTTGCAGCGCAAGAGCCCTGTTAAACGAAAGATTTTTGTCATCTTGTATCTTGTTCTTTGTAGTGATTAGCTATCACTACACGTAAATTGTAGAGTTTGGTTTGTCATCAAAACTTCGAGTTTCCTGAAAAGATTAAACCTACAATTTACACCTAACCACTGACATAAATCTGGACGGTAACTAAGCACTTTGATGCTGCATTCACAAGAAAAGACTGTGGTTTTTTAATATTAATTCAATCAATAATTAGGTGAAGCTATGTTTTATCTTGGCATTGATGTTTCTAAAGCTAAATTCGATTGTTGTTTATTTCTTGATGACTCTAGTGGAAAAATAAAAACTAAATGCTTTTCCAATAGCAATAAAGGATTTCATCAATTATTATCATGGTTAAATCGTTTTGGTCTTGTTGCTGAAGAAACTAGAGCCTTAATGGAAGCAACATCCGTCTATCATGAAATGTTAGCTCAATTTTTATTTGATTTAAAATTTCAAGTTTGTGTGGCTAACCCAGCCCGTACTCGATATTTTGCTCAAAGTATCTCTAAGCTTAATAAAACTGACAAAATCGATAGTGAAGTATTGGCGCGATTTGCAATGACTGTAGATTTACATTTATGGCAACCCACTCCTGATAATATCCGATTGCTCAATGCTTTATTAGATAGAAGGTCAAGTCTTGCGAACGACTTAAAACGTGAACAAAATCGTTTGGAAAAAGCAAACTCCACTCTAATAGTTGTACCAATTTTAAAGTCTATTAAGACTAATATTAAATCATTAACTCGGCAAATTCAGAATCTAGATACACAAATTCAAAACCATATTGATCAAGACCATGAGCTTAAACGTGATCAAAAGCTTCTTGAAAGCATTCCAGCAATTGCTGAGCGTACCAGTTTATTAATGCTTGTTTTTTTACGTGCTCATTCTTTTGAAAAAGCAAGCCAAGCTGCTGCATTTGTGGGTTTAGTTCCCATTCATAGACAATCTGGTAGTTCTGTGCTTGGAAAAAGTCGCTTATCTAAAGCCGGTTCACCTAAAATTCGATCGGGTTTATATATGGCTGCCATTGTTGCAACTCGGTACAATCCTCACATTAAAGAGTTGAGCGAACGGCTCTTAGCGAAAGGGAAAACTAAAATGGTAGCGATTGCTGCTGCTATGCGAAAGTTAATTCATCTTTGCTATGGTGTTCTTAAAAACCAACAACCTTATCAGGCAAATTATAAGGCATGAATCCTTAAATAATTTGCTTGACAGTTAAGACGGTATCTTTTCATCTCTGAAAAGTTAGGCATCGCCTTCGCAAAGGGATTTAAACTTTTATTGTAAGGTGTGGCATTGCAAGCTTTTTATAATCAAACAATTTATTTTTCCATGCAATTGATTTAATTTAAAATATTAATTAAGAAGAATTATATTCTTGTGTCTGAGTTTTTGACAGGTTGACTATATAATTAATGATCAAATGCTTGGTCATAAAAAATGTTCAATAAACATTTTTCCAAAAATTTAAATCTTTTCAGCTTTATCTAAAAAGTATTGTGTGGCTTCAGTTAAATCCATATCTAATTCATTGGCAATAATGGCTAACCACCAGACACATTCACCTAACTTATGCTGCAACTCTTGCTGAGCATCGCCTTTGTGTAACCACTTCCCCGTCTGCGCCATCACTAATCTCCCAACCAATCCAGCATCAGATAAAAATGCCAACGCATCCTCTTGCACTGTCCATTCAGCATGATGATTTATTCGCTCTAGCTCATGATAACGTTCTCTGATTTTTACTGAACGTGCTACAACCTCACCAACCGTTATTTTATGATCCATCATTTTGCTCGTTTAAAAATTAGAGCTTACTTGATTTTGTAAAATTGATTCGATTAGAAATGTAATGCGTTCAAAATTGAGTGTGTAGCAATAATCGCCATTGATACACTTTTTACTAGTAAAGCTTTCAAACATAATTTTATAAAATGATTTTTCTAAAAAAAGCTAAGTAAAATCAGGACGCGCCCAGCGTTCACTCATATGCCAATTGACCAGATCAATAGCTGCATCACTTTCTAAAAACTCATTTTCATCTTCTAAAGCATCTTTATTCAACTGATATAAGTCATTGTCTAAATCATCTGAAAATTGTTGAAGAAAATTGGTAATTGAGTTAGCGACCAAAATCCCAACATCATATTCATGATCAATAAAGATCACTTGTCCAATTTGACCTACGGCGGTGGGTACTAAATCCACATACAAACCTGTTCGCCCACCATCGTGCGCAAACTGAACCCAATCTCGATGGTGGGCATTGGTTGGATTGATTTGTGGGTCAGCATGTTGAAGTACAAACAACTCATCAACGAGATCTGCAAGATCGTCGCGTTTAGTTTCAATATTAGTGAGTGATAAAAATTCCATGCCATAAAATAAACTGCCTAAATTTTCCTCTTCATTCATCCCATTATGCCAACAGTACAACTGTTTAAAATCATCAGGTAAGTGTTTAGAAAGCCTTTGTTCAAATTGTTCTATATCAGCAATACTTGCCGCGGGATTAAGTGATTGATTTGCAATCTTTGCCGCATGTTGCACTAACCAATTTTGTATATTTTCTAATTGTTTTTGAATCATGTTCTTCTCATTAACCCTAGTAACAGTCAAATAAACTTTACTGAAAAACCCAATCATTAACAATAAAAAAGCCACTTAAAAGTGGCTTTGGCTTTAGTAAATCAACTACTTTTTAAATGGAAATGCATATTTCACAATACGTCCAAGGACTTGACCATACTGCTTAAACAAACTTGCATTGTTGTAGTTTAAGCCATACTTTTTACATACCGCTTCAACTTTGGGCGCCATTTTACGATAGCGACGAGCAGGTACTTCAGGGAATAAATGATGCTCGATTTGATGACTCAAATGTCCCGTCAAAATATGAAATGCTTCTGAACCGGTTAAATTCGAAGAACCGCGAATTTGGCGCATATACCAATGTCCACGACTTTCATCCTGTAAAACAGTTTTAGGGAATACTTCAACATCTTTGGTAAAGTGACCACAGAAAATGATACTAAATGTCCAAATATTACGGATACCGTTGGCGACTAAATTACCTGTAAATACAGGTAAAGCTGCGGGGCCAGCAATCAGAGGGAAGAACAGATAATCTTTAAAAAATTGTCTACCAATTTTCTTCTGGGTCGGCTTCCACTCTTCTTTAAACTGCGCCCAAGTTTTGCGTTTATAAACCAATTTACCAATTTCAAGATTTTGAATCGCAACGCCCCATTGGAACAATAGACAGAACGGAATTGCATATAAAGGCTGCAATAAAAAACCCGGTTTCCAGCGTTGTTCTGGGAATAAACGCAATAAACCATAGCCGATATCATCATCCATCCCTTTGATATTGGTATAGGTATGATGCTTATAATTATGGGTCTGGCGCCAGTTGTCAGAGGTTCCAACAATGTCCCATTCGTAAGTTGTACCTTTAAAGCGTGGATCATTCATCCAATCATATTGCCCATGCATAACATTATGACCGAGTTCCATGTTTTCCATGATCTTGGCAAAGCTCAGTAAGCCTGTACCAAGTAACCATGCAGGTGGAAACCAACCCGCAAATAAGCATGCTCGGCCTAAAATACTGCTATAACGAATCGCGGCATATACTTTTTTGATATATTTGGCATCTTTTTCGCCAATATCATCTAACACTTCTTGCTTAATTGCATCCAACTCACGCGCTAAAGCATCCAGCTCAGTCTGGGTCAGTTCACGGTTTTTGGTGTTTTTAAAATATTGAATTTTAACTGGCATATTCATGATAAAACTCGCTTAAAGATCAATAACTAAATCAGTTTTGGCAGTATTCACACAAATTCTCAGTAAATTATTCGGTTCAAAATTTTCTTGACCATTGACTAAGTTTTTTGTGGCACCCTGTGCTTTATTACACGCGCATTTATTGCAAATCCCCATTCTGCAACCATGTTCTGGTTTGATATTTTGTTGTTCTAAGCCAACTAAAATGGCTTGACCTTTAGGGATTACAACCACTTTATTGGATTTGGTTAAAGTGACATTGATAAAGCCTGTGTCATCAGAAATCGCTGGACTTAGACTAAATGCTTCGCTTTTAAGTACTTTGGCCTGTTGAAACAATTGTTCAGCTGTTGCCACAAAACCTGAAGGGCCACATACATACACTGTGCTTTGCTCAAGATTTTTAATAATATGTAAATATTCATTATTTAAACGTGCATCCGCAGGTACTTCTTGGGTATAAAATACATCAAATTTAAAATCGGGATGTTGTTGGGCTAATTGCTCAAACTGTTGTTTAAAGGCAACGTCTGCATTTTTTTTAACCCAATACATTAAATGTACTGGTTGACGATCAAGCTGCTGGTTCGCTGCCAATGCCTGAATCAAACTATACATCGGTGTAATACCGCTGCCCGCAGCGACCAGAATCAATGGACTGACAACTTGAGGCAATAACATATCACCATAAGGTCGGCCAAATTCAATCACCTCACCCACTTGGGCATGTTCAAATAACCAGTTACTCACAACGCCTTTTTCTACTTTTTTTGCCGTGAGTAATACATGTTGCGTATCTAATTGAGTCAGACTATAGGTACGTTCATAACGACGACCATTGATTTCGACAGTGATCGGATGATGTTGCCCTGCTAACCCCATTTCAAACAAGCGGTTAATTTTGATGGTTAAGCTGATCGTATCTGCAGCGGATTGTTCTTTTTCAACAATTTTCCCCAAAGCTTGTTGAACTGACCATAATGGATTAATTTTCTGTAGCCAAAAATTAGTCGCATTATTACCTAACACCATATCAAATATAGTGTTTACGGGAGATTTTTGCTTTTCAATAGCGTGCATACTAGGCTCACCATCTGAGTGATTTTTAATTATTATACACATGTATATATATTTGTATATACGTGTGTATTGTATCTAGACATTTCATTTATGTAATGACAAAGGCTATAATGAAAAAAATATTTTAACTATTTGATACTTTATGAATCCAACGTCCGTATTACCTCAGAACCCAGCTACCCTTCAAGATCAAATTCATGAGCTTGAAAAAGTTTCTGTACGTACTGTTGGACGCAAAGCGACTATTACTAAAGAAGAATTATTCCAAGCTGCCTTAAATCTGATTGGACCGCAAAAAAGTATTTCCTCTTTAAGTTTAAGAGAAGTTGCCCGTGAAGCTGGGATTGCGCCAAATAGTTTTTATCGTCACTTTAAAGATATTGATGAGTTGGCGATTGAACTGATTGATCGTTCAGGTGTGGTGCTCCGTCAAATTTTGCATGAAGCTCGAATTAAGGCAATCAGACAAAGCAGTATTATTCGTAGTTCAGTTGAAGTATTTATTGAACAACTCGATGCCGATGAAGGTAATTTGAGCTTACTCCTGCGTGAAGGTTATACAGGATCAAAACAATATAAACTTGCTGTAGACAAACAACTTAATTATTTCCAACAAGAACTCCAAGAAGATTTGATTCGAATAGAACGCATCAATCACAGTAAATTAACCCATCCTGATTTAGTCGCCAAAGCTATTACTCAGTTGGTATTTAATATGGGTGCCAAGGTGATTGATTTGCCGATTGCTGAACGTAAAGAAGTCGCTGAACAAACCATGGTGATGATTCGTATGTTACTCGAAGGCTCACGTCATTTAGACGAAGCGCAAATTAAATAATACCTATTCTTTCATAGCCTATTAAATACAAGTATCAGTACCCTATGATCAATCACAATCAACAAAACATTCGTGTAGGCATACTTGGTGTGACTGGTCGCATGGGACAAATGCTGGTTCAGGCCTGTCTCAATGCAGGACTAAACATTACTGTTGCTACAGCAAGAGTTGCAAGTGCAGCGATTGGTCATGAACTAGGTCAGTATCTCAATCTAGCACCATTAAATGTGCTTATTTCAGGTCGTTTGGAAGACATCATTCAGCATTGTGATGTGGTGATTGATTTCACTACAGCAAAGGCATTATCGCAACATTTAAAAATTTGCCAGCACGCTAAAAAACCGATGATTATTGGTATCACTGGTTTATCTGAGCAATTAAATCAACACATTGCTCAAGCCGCGCAAGATATTGCTATCGTTCATTCAGGCAATTATTCCATTGGCGTCAATCTCAGTGTTGATCTGGTTCGAGTTGCTGCCCAATTATTAGGTGCAGGATTTGAAGCTGAAATCATCGAAGCACACCATCGACAAAAAGTAGATGCGCCATCAGGCACTGCATTGATGTATGCAGAAGCGATTGCTCAAGTCAGAGCGCAATTGCTCAGTAATTTAGTGGTCTATCAACGCCATGCTGTGGTAGCTGAGCGAGTACCCCAACAGATCGGTTTACAAGCTATACGTGGTGGTGACATTGTTGGTGAACATAACACGATATTTTATGGTCATGGGGAACAGGTCGAAATCAAACATATTGCAAGCAATCGGATGAACTTTGCGACTGGTGCAATTCGAGCCGCAATGTGGTGTATTTCTCAACCCGCTGGCTTATATAACATGCATGACGTGATTCATTTGAACCACTCACTTTAATAGCGTTCTATGTACTATTCAATATACTGCTCAATGTACGCAGCATTGAAATTTTTCTGATCAATCTCACGATAGTGATCTTTTATCTTTATAACGTTTTTAAAGACTTTTCACACAGTATTCAGGCCAAATATTTTCACATTGAATTAAGCTTTGTATTTAAAAATAGCTATCTCGCCGCGAGTTAGAGTGATATAAATCTAACTTGGTATTTTTATATTCCCCTATACATCAATTGTATAATTGAGCTCTATTCACATGAAACTGTTAAATGATCGTCAAAGTATTATTGCAAGTTACTTACTCATGCTGATCTTTTTGTCTTTACTGATTCCCTTGCATCTTTTAGCGTCATTTTTTGCAGGTTTTGTTGTTTTTGAAATTATCAATAGTTTAGGTAGCATTACGGAGAGATATATTGATGGTCAAAGAGCTCGCTTGACCATCAGTATTATTCTAGCCATCTTTATTATTTCTTTGATTGTGCTCAGCATCACAGGCTTAATCAGCTTTGTTCAACATGATTTGCAAGGTGCGGGAATCAATGCCATCAGTGACCAAGTCGATAAAACCTTACAAAAGCTACAACTTGAAGTGGCACAATATATTCCCGGATTTATTCCTTATTCACTCACTGAATTAAAAGATCAAACTTTTGACTTAATCAAAGATAATTTATCAACCTTAAAAAGTACCGGAACAGGCTTTTTACATAATTTAGCCACCATGTTGATTGGTATGATTGTGGGGATCCTTGTCTCATTAAACCAACTGCGCCCACAGCCGGATCAGCCAGAATTTAAACGTGCCATGATCACACGTATTGAAAATCTTTCGTCATCTTTTAAAAATGTGGTGTTTGCTCAGTTTAAAATTTCTTTAATCAATACATTTTTATTTTTGATTTTCTCTCACCTGATCCTCCCTGTTTTTGATATACATTTACCTTTTGCCAATACCTTAGTGATCCTGACTTTTATTTTTGGATTAATTCCAATTGTCGGAAACTTACTCTCCAATACTATTATTGTTATGGCAGGTTTAACCATTTCAGTATCTACCGCAGGTATCGCATTACTTTATCTAATTTTTATCCATAAACTAGAATACTTTATTAATGCCAAAATTATTGGCACAAAAATCCATGCAGCATCATGGGAAGTCTTATTGGCAATGTTAGTCTTTGAGTCGTTCTTTGGCTTAGCGGGTTTAATTGTTGCACCCATTTTCTATGCCTATATCAAGTTAGAACTTAAACAAGCCGAAATGATTTAAAGCGCAATTCACTTGTGTCATCAAGAACCCCTTCTTTTAAAGGTGTGCAGTATTAATTTGTAAAAGAAGAGAATTAAAAAGCCTGAACTGATCAACGTTACAATTCAGGCTTTTTTCCTAATAATACGAATGCAGTTAAAAACTTTTATTCCCAGACCACTTCTCGTTTCTGTTGTGCCCAAGCATCTAAAAATGGCTCATAACGACTTTCAATTTTATTACGTTTAATTTTCATCGTTGGGGTAAGTAAATCATTTTCCATGGTCCATGGTTCATTGACTACGACAAAGAAGCTGATTTTTGCATGGGGCTCAAGTTCTTCATTGATCTTCACTCTTAATGCTTTTAAGGTGTTTTCAATTTCATCTCGCTTCGGGTTCTGCTTCAGACTGTTACGAATATCTTCAGCCAACATAATAAAGGCAACTGGTTGTGGTTGGCTTGAACCACCAATACATACAGATTCAATTAATGCCTGATTGCCGATTTTTTGCTCAGTCGGAACTGGCATGATGTATTTGCCTTTGCTTGTTTTAAAAATATCTTTAATTCGACCAGTAATTTTTAACCGCCCTTCTGCATCGATCTCGCCCAAATCCCCAGTACGTAAAAATCCATCTTCGGTCATATCTTCTGCAGTTTTTTCAGGATTTTTATAATAGCCCAACATAGTTCCTGGGCTTTTTACCAGAATTTCACCATTTTCATCAATTTTACACTCCACTTTAGGTTGGGCATGCCCCACATAACCACTGGCAAACTGCCCCACACGTGTCACATGCGAATAACCACAATTTTCAGTCATACCATAGACTTCAAGTAACTCTAAACCTAAATTTCGATACCATAAAATAATATCTGTAGGTAATGGTGCAGCAGCAGTAAATGCATAACGGACATGATTTAGCCCGAGCTTGGTGAGTAATTTCTTTTTAACCAATTTACCCAACACAGGTATTTTGAATAAAATCTTTTGTATATGGAGCGGTATTTTTTCATTAACGCCCAAATAGAACTTGGTCCATAAGCGTGGTACCGAAAAGAATAGTGTGGGTTTGGCACGATTCAAATCTTCGACAAAGGTTTCAATTGAATTTGCAAAATACACGGTAAAACCGCAAACCATCAGTGAAGATTGAATAAAAATACGCTCAGCAACATGTGCAAGTGGTAAATAAGATAAGGCCCGATCAGATGTTGTCACTTGATAAGTCAATCTGAGTTCACGAGCGCCAGATAAAAGCGTCGCAAAACTTTGCATAACCCCTTTAGGTACACCAGTACTGCCAGACGTATAAACGATGGTCGCTAAATCATTTTTATTGGGTAATACTGGGTTTTCTAGTGGCGCAACAGATTGCACAATATCATTCCATTGCGGTGCGTCGAATTCAGGTGATAATGCCAAACGCACACAAGCTAAATCTTGTGGAATGATTGTTTTTACCTCATTCCAGCTATCCGCTTTACCGTCCAATTTTCCAATAAATAAGAGTTTTGCTTCACTGTGGTTGAGTACATAAGCTGAACCTTCCGCATTGAGTGTTGGATAGAGTGGGACTGAGATATGACCTGACATCCAGATCGCTAAATCTGCCATAAGCCAATGCGCACTATTTTTACCATAAATTGCGATCGCACTCTTTTCAGGCAAGTTTAAAGACTGTAAATAACTCGCCATACTGCGAACTTGTTGTGCAACTTCCGACCATGTGTAATGCACCACATTGCCATTGGCCAATGGTTGTACAAACACATCTTTTTGCGGTAATTGCTTTTCCCAATGAAGTAGATAGTGCACATGGGTATCATGAAACTCAACAAAATCCTTGTTTTCCATATCATTTCTTCCATTATTTTAAGTTTTTATCTTGGCTATAGACGGTTGCTTTCGAACTTGTCTATTTGGATACACAATACTAAATGATCAAATTACATGGGTGAGTAAACTTTATCTCTAAGGAACAAATCGAGATCAAAGTACACTATTTTAATAGCATAAAAACGGTTGCGATGTATACAACAAACTCCCTGTAAATCCTTCATTGATTATTGTTGTAAAGTAGATCTCATCCAATGATACATGGCGTTTCTATCGCGTGGTGACATTGATGCATGGTCTATAGCCCTTCATACAAGATATGACCATATAAATGGTGCAATAATAGGAATTAGTTTTTATAAATGGTTATAACTTTTACATTTAAAATCAAAAAATAAAAATAACCCAATAATTGATTATTTAAATATGCATAACATATACATCAAAAAAGCTCCCAAAGGAGCTTTTAGAATCTAGATAAAATTACACTAAATTAAGGTTTAACCACAACCAATACCTGAATCGCTTCTGGCGTCACAGAAATACCTTCCAATAGACTTAAACCTTCTTTCTGGAATTTCTGTAAACGTTCAATTTCATCTGCACGAATACTTGGATTAAATTGCTTTAAGTAGCTTAAACGATCAATTTCATATTGCCATTTGCTACCGTAAATTTCTTTAGCTTGCTCTTTTAACTGCGGTAAAACACCTTTAGCAATATCTAAAGCTTGTGCATAGCGTTCTTCAATCACTTCACGACGTGCTTTCACCACTTGACGACAGCTATTGCTATCTAAATGATGTAAATACGGCTTAATAATTTCTGGATTAAGCTTGGCAGTAATATCTTGGCCCGTTTCAGTCAATAACACTCGAATCAATTGTGTTGGTAAGCTAGAAGGTAAATTTAATGCTTTAGGCGCAACCACATCCACTTTAAACCAAACTTCCAACAAAATCGTGCCTTGTTTAAGTGCATTGGTTTTTAGAATCGCAACATTGGTACTACCAAAAGATTGGGTACGGATAATTTCCATCACACTTTCAGTAAACGGATGTTCAAGTGTTAAATATTGCGCGTCTTCACGGATCTGTGCCTGATCACGATAGAAGGTTGCAGTCATACCCTCTTCGTCAATATCCAAGCCTTGCACTTGCATTTGATCGGTTGGTTTAATAATCACCGTACCATTACTTTGCTCATCAAAGTCAATGTTGGTTGATGCCATAAACCGCTTCATAAACATTGGCAACAAAGTATTGTCATCATAGTCTTCAAGCGCTGTAACAATTTCTTGTGCCACGATCGGACGACATGAGTTGTATTCCAATAAACGGTCACGACCATCTTGCAATTCAACTTCAAGTGCTTGACGCTGTACATTGACCGCTTCAAGAAGCTCTTCAAAAACTTGCCCTTTATCATCCAATAAGCAATCTTTTAAATCGACAATAAAGTTTTCTTGTAAGGTTTGTGCTGTAGGCGAAATATTACTGAAAATATTTAGCGCTTCATTATACCAACGGAACATACGCTCTTGCGCTGTACCTACAAGATAAGGCACATGAATCTGAATACGATTTTCCTGACCAATACGGTCTAAACGACCAATACGCTGTTCAAGTACATCTGGATTTGCAGGCAAATCAAACAACACAAGGTCAGAAGCAAACTGGAAATTACGCCCTTCTGAACCAATTTCAGAACACAGTAAAATCTGTGCACCATAAGAATCTTCAGCAAAATAAGCCGCTGCTTGGTCACGTTCCAATAAGCTCATGCCTTCATGGAACATTGCGGTGCGGATACCCGCGTGGATGCGTAAAGCATTTTCAAGTGCTTCAACAACTGGACCACTACGTGCAATCAGCAATACTTTTTTATGTTTTAAATCAGAACGTAATCGTTCCATCAACCACATAACACGTGGGTCTGTTTCCATCCATGCGCCATCAAGTTGCAGCTCTTCTGGCCACATTTGTTCGCGTAATTTTCCATCTTTAGACCAATTTTCTGGTGCTGGTAATGGTGCTGGTTGGCAATCACGTCCAGGGAAACCTTGAATTGCTTCACGGGTATTACGGAACAAGATACGACCTGTACCATGACGGTCTAAAAGCTCATGAATTGCACGGAAACGATGTTCAGGCTGATCTTCAATCGGATGACCTAATAATTTTTCAACTGCTGCTAAATGTTCCGCTTCGAGTGGCAAATCTGACATCAACACTTCAGCAATTTTAGCGGTATGATGATATTGTTCTTCTTCATCAAGGAAACGATCAAGCGAACTAAAACGTTGTGGATCAAGTAAACGTAAACGGGCGAAATGGCTTTCTACACCTAGCTGTTCAGGTGTTGCAGTTAAAAGCAGCACACCTTCAGTTTTTTCAGCAAGCTCTTCAACCAGATCATAACGGTCATTACCGCCTTCCTCTTCACTCCACATCAAATGATGCGCTTCATCGACCACCAGCAGATCAAAACCAGCTTCAATGGCTTGCTCACGCAAATCATCATGGTCAATCATCAAATCTACTGAAGCAATGATACATTGTTCAGTCAGGAATGGATTGAGTTCAGGATCATGCTCTTTGATTGAAGCTGTACGAGTAAGATCAAACAATGAGAAATTCAAATTGAAACGGCGACGCATTTCAATCATCCATTGATATTGTAATGAATCTGGTACAAGAATCAGAATTCGCTCAGAACGACCCGTTTTAAGTTGTTGATGGATGATGAGTCCCGCTTCGATTGTTTTACCTAAGCCAACTTCATCAGCAAGTAATACACGAGGTGCAAATCGTTTACCCACTTCATGTGCAATATACAACTGGTGTGGAATCAATCCTACACGCGCACCGACCAAACCACGTAATGGTGACGTTTGCATATTGGCTTGCATTTGCATCGCTTCAATACGTAAGTCATACCATTCTTTATAGTCAATTTGACTTGCCAATAAACGCTCTAAAGGCTTTGATAATTGGATTTGTGCGCCAATACGCGTTTCGTTTAGCGCTTTTTTCTCTTGTTCGCCACTGTCCAATGTACGAATAACATTGTAACGAATTACTCCACTGCGATCATCTAAAGACTCAACAATCCACTTGATGCCTTCTTGGTCTTGAACTTCATCATTGATATTAAAAACAATACGAGATAATGGTGCATTATTACGTGCATAGACACGAGTTTCGTCACTTTTTGGAAAAAGAATACTGATTGAACGTTCATCGACATCAATCAGTACACCTAAACCTAACTCAGTTTCTGTGTCCGATAACCAACGTTGACCTATAGCAAATTGTTGCAATTTTTCCACCTTTATCTCATGTTAGGGCTAAAACATGGTTGCTCAAATCAGGAGAATATTTGAACAAAGTTTATACCCATTACGCAATACTTTTTGACATAAAGCTCATTAAATTTTGAGCCACTTAATTTCAACTTAAAAATCTAAACTAAAACGGAACTGGACAATCAAATTGTACAAGCTCCTCTTTTTTAGGATGATGAAAACTCAATTGTTGTGCATGTAAACAAAGTCTTGGCATAAGTTGCTGTTGCTCTACAGTGGCATATAAAGTATCACCAATAATTGGATGACCTAAATATTGCATATGCACACGTAACTGATGTGACCGCCCAGTAACTGGTGTTAACTCAACACGAGTCACCGCCTGTCCTAGAATTTGAAAATGTTGAATTGCTTTCCAATGCGTTAATGCAGGCTTGTTATGTTCTGGAGCTGCAATATGTAATGGAGGATGTTCTGGATCATAAATCACAGGCACATCTACTGTACCTTCACCCTGTAAAGTTCCAACAACAACAGCTTGGTAGGTTTTAGAGGTTTGACGTTCTTGAAACTGTCTAGAAATACTTTTTTGTCCCCATTTACTCAAGCCAAATACCAAAATGCCAGAGGTATCACGATCTAAACGATGAATGAGTAAAGTATTCGGTTCGATTTTTAATAATCTATTGATTACACAATCTTGTAAGTCTGCTGTTTTTCCTGGAACTGTGAGTATGCCTGCTGGCTTATGGATCACCATAAAATCATCATCACGATGGATCAGGTGTTCGGTTAGAAAATTACTCAAGGTTCAGTTCCAATGATCACGCAAACAAGCAGGCAATTCTAAGAATCTTGGAATGAAATTACAATCAAAATTATCTGATTTATTCGATTATTCTAAATAAAGAATAATAAATCGTACAATCGGTTTAAATTCATTGGCATTTTACAAAGTAATCAAAACCTATAGATACATTTTGCCAATCAATTGTGAGGAAATAGGATTAATTCATTGAAAGAATAAATTTTTGTCAGTTTTTTGGTAGCCTAGAAACTTAACAGCTTATTTTTTTAATGGTATAAACAATACCTTAAGGTTAAATGAGCAGAATATGAATAAATTAAATTATAAATCTACATTGTCCATTTGTATTATTTCAGCATTTTCCATGACAGGCTGTGCCACTTCAACCCTTTTAAATAAAGACAATGGCGTTCGCACCCGTAACGTTCAAACTGTATTGGTCAATGATTCTGTTTTAGCATTTGGCAAACCCTCACAGGCTATTTCTGCACTACCTTCAGACAGCATTGTAATTGCTGGACAAAAAAATAGTTATGTCATTACCAATGGTGGTACTCGATTTGCTAAAGTGATTACAGGACTAGATCCAAAATTTATTCAAATTGATAAAGCGCTTACCTTCAATTCAGAAAAAAATGATGGTCATTTTTCAGGAACCCTGCCACTCAAATATGTCAAACTTTCTGAGGATGTCACTAAACAAGATCGTGCATTCTTTATTGAAAATGGCGCAGAAGAATGTACCACCTCAAGTGATCACCGTCTAAAAGCACAACGCTTCTGTTTTAACATTGCCCTATCTGGTCTAATTTATCCTTCTGCTTCTAATATTTCATCCCTAAAAGCACTAAGCAAACCCTATCAAGTCAGTATCTATAGCACCCAAGAGGTAAAAGATTACTCAAAGGCAGGCAGTAAAACTGCAGATAAATTAGTGTTATTTCCATTTGCAGTCGCTTTTGATGTGGTGACGTTACCATTCCAAGCGCTTCATAAAATTTTTGATTGATTCAAAAGATTCAGGATAATGCATATAATATCCTGAATCTTAGCAAATATAAAAATACGACTCTCAATCGCATGATTCCACTTTCTTTTAACTATCTTTGGATTTTCTTTGTCGCTGGCTTTGGGACCATTATTTTTAGTCTATTTGCGATTGGATTAATATCTAGCTCAAAATTCAGAAATACCCTTAGGCATGGCAATATTTTTATTCAGTCTCTATTTGTCTGTAGTGTACTCTGCGTTTTTTTGAGCTTGATACTTTATTTCCTTGTTCTATTTACAAAAAATGAGATTGAAAAAGAGCATCATTCCATACATAAAACATTAAGTTCGCCTGAGAAAATTTTAGGCATTCAAATGCCACAAGGGACTGAACTTGAATTATTTGCACCCGATCAATTGACCTCATTGAGACAAGCCAAATTTCCCCAACCCGTATTATTTGGAAAGCTGCAAATTAACAGCATGAAAATTCCTCGTGGTATTGATTTGGAACTTTTTGATGATCGTTCAACCACATTAATGGGTACAGGTAAGGATACGATCGAAGGTTGGAATTGTCAGCTGATGAGCTATATTCAAGTCTATTTAGATGATGCTGGCAACATCATTGGTTTAGAGCACTGTAATCTTGCTCAAGATACGCAGCTAGAAAATATTATACTTGTGGCACAGGCAGATATTGAACGTTCTAAATATCAAAAATATCCAGACAACTTTGTTTCTACAGATTACTGGCGGATTCACAATCCTCTCACCCAATACAAAGCTGTTTCCCTACAATGGGCAAATGTCTATTTGGATCAAAATAAACAACTCATCGGAATTGAAAATGGCACACTGACAGAAAAATTAACCTTAGGCGATATTCAATATCCAGCAAATACTGAATTCAATTTATTGGTTCATCCTTTAACACAAAATGAAACTTGGTTATTTACCCCGCCCAATGATCAAAATGCGGTTGCTCGCAATGGCAAAGTCTATACGCATGATCAAACGATTCTTCAGCGCCCTAATGGCAAAATTGAACAAATCCTCAATAGCAATGATCCTAGAATTTTACCCCGAAGAATGAATCACTAATGCTTAAATATTGATATTCCCAACAGTATAGGCATTTTTCAAGGTCTTTTATTTTTATCTCTAATATTTATTTACAATTATTCATTTCAATTTTCAAATTCTTGACCACACGCTTCGTGTATAACAACTCACTGCCATTTAAAGATAAATAGGAGTCTGCTAGCCTAACCAACAAGGTCCATAACTGATTTTTAAACTAGATCATTGCCGATAAAATTAAACGCAAAGTACCAAAAATTAGATATTTTTTTTAACCTTTAAGTCGATTGATAAAAAAACAAACAAATTCACAAAGATTCTGTTGTAAAAAACAACAAAATCTTTATAATCCAACTAAACAGACAAGTCTGTATAATTTGCTGAGAAAAACGAATGACATGTGCATTCAGAGGGTATAAGAATAAATATAAGAAGATGCTTGAAGCATCTCTTTACCTGATGATTTATCGTTATAACAATAAATGATCAGGTATATAAAAAACTTATCAGCAAAGCGCGATTCACTTCACGTGATCGCGCTTTTTTATTTTCAAGTTTAAGTGGTGAATTAAACAGATCAGCAAACGCAAATCAATATTGCTTACGCTTGCAATCTGCGATTACTCAACAAACTTAAACTCTAAACTGAACTCGGTTGGTCTAAAGCCAATTCCATCTGAATCAGGGTTTCTACCCGTCTCCAGTAATCATCCAAACACACTTGCTGAGGATCTATTTGCGCCTGAATCGTCATTCCGTCAAGAAGACTTGACAAGAAAGAAGCAAGTTGAATATCTTGCTTGACACCTAAATGGCGCAACGCATTACTCAAATGCCCTTTTAACCACTCTTTATAATCAGTTGCAGGTTGGAGTGATGATGGGTAAACTTTTGAAATCTCTTCTACGGCCTTTTGGAACATACAACCATTAAAGTCTTCTGTATGAAACCATGCATTATACCAAGTGAAGATGGCTTTTATATGAGATAAATAATCTTGTGGATCACATTTAGCGATTGCAGCATCTAACGATTCTTGCAAATTGAGATTTCTCGTAATCAAACATTCTTCAATCAATTTAGCTTTAGATGGAAAATATTTATAAAAAGTCATTTTTGCAACGCCAGACTCACTAATAATTCGGTCTATACCGATAGAATTATAACTATATGTATTAAAGAGATTCAACGCTGTATTAATGATGTCCTCTTTTTTTGACATTTGTTTTTACCTGATGTACAAAAATTTAAGATTAAAATTAAAGCATTAGCTTATAAGAACAGCACATAAATACGAATTACTTCAAGTGTATGCTAAGAATTATATCTTAAATTCATATGAATACTGAGTTTTTATAGAAAAACATCAAAACTACAAAGGCAAGTATATGAAATATAAAATATTAAACCTGCATAAATACTAGCAAAACATATTGTTTTTTACTATTATAAAAACGGCAAAATTAAAATTTTAATGCAGCATATGAGCATATTATCTTTCACGCAATCTGAACATACTCGTTTCGAGTTGCTGCATTTCATTCAAAATTCCTTACAACCTGAATTATGGCAGCAAAATACTCAAGCTATCGCAAACTTAAAGCGACAAACACACTGTCATGTCCTATTCAAGCATCCAATACTAGTACAGTTGAATCAAAGTCAACTGACGCTTGAACAGCTTAAATTTATTCATATTAATTATTTTACCGCCATTGTTAAAAATTTTACAGATGCACTAAGCATGGTGATTTATCAAGCCGTCAGTCTTGAGAAAAACAATAATATTCATCCAGAAAATAGGATTGCAGCTAAAATATATGCACGCTACTTACTGTCGCTAAACTTAATTGATGAACTGGGTTTCAATACACACCAACTCGAAAAAAGCGCTGCATCCAAATCACATCTGGTTTATTTTTTAAAATTGATGCAGCAGTTGGAATTAGATCCATTAGATCAGCAACAGACTGAAATAGAAGCTTTCGCATTGGCTCAATTTATTCACCAACATATCAATTCTTATACAGAATTATTGCTCATTTTGGCTTGTACAGAATTGCAAGTCATAAAGTTTAGTGAAGCACTCCGCAACAACATGTCCATTTACAACAGTAAATTTATTGAAGGTTATTATGCTTGTCATGGGCTGGCTGATCAGAATGACGCGACCCTTGCCAATGATGACAACCACCAAGATGACATTTGGACCCTACTGATACAATGCTATGATCAAAACAACCAACAGTATTTGGACCAAGTCCAGTCTGAGTATTTAGAACTCTGGAATAATTTTTGGAGCAAAATGGCAACACGTATAGTTGAAATTTAAGTACTTGCTTCATGATGATTTTTTGATCCCATTGCTGAGATCAAAAATACCTTATTGTGGTTTAGATGAGCGTCATTGTAGTACTTGTTGAGTCGGCATATTTTGTTTACGTTCTTGTAATGCTTTCTTCATCACCTGATAACCGCCTGTTAAGCCTAAAGTCGCCATAATCACAGCCACAATAATATCTGGCAACATGCTTCCTGTACCAAACACCCCAATTGCTGCAAAGATTACTGCGACATTTCCAATCGCATCATTACGACTACACAGCCAAACAGACTGCATATTGGAATCCCCATCTCTAAAAGCGTAAAGCACAAGGGCTGAAATCACATTGGCGATTAAAGCCAATACACCAATCGCTCCCATGGTAATCGCTTCTGGAGGGATCCCTTTCGTATAGGCATAAATCGTTTTGCCAATCACGACAAAACCAAAAATTGCCATGATTGCCCCTTTAAATAAGGCAACGGTCGCACGCCAGTACAGACTTGCGCCTAACACGGCTAAAGAGACGGCATAATTGACCGAGTCACCAAAAAAATCCAGAGAATCCGCCCAAAGTGCAGAAGAATGTGCATACGCCCCACCAATCAATTCAACAAAAAACATGGCAAGGTTAATAAACAGTGCAATCCACAAAGCCGTTCTAAACTTGCTATTCGGTTTCTGTGGTGCAGGTTCATGACTACACGTACACACCATGACACTTCTCCTTGATTCAATATAAATGGACTTATCTGCTTATTTTTCAGTCATGTTGGCGTTTTAAAGAAAATCAGCACATGCGTCAAAAATGATGAAAAAATCAGCTATACTGCTATTTAAAACTATGGAGTTAGTCCAAGGTCAAGTTGATTCAGGAAAATAAGCCATGCAGCAATACTTAATTAGTGACCTCGCTAAAAAAACTCAGCTGTCGACGGATACTGTGCGTTTTTATGAAAAAAAAAATTTGATCAGATCCAGTTACCGTGCAGATAATAATTATAAATATTATGATGATGAAACATTAAAGCGGCTTATTTTTATTAAACGTTGCCGCGCATTAGATATGACCTTACATGAAATTACTCAACTTTTAGAGCATCTACAACATCCTGAACAAGGTTGTAAAATCATTGACCAATTGATTGAAGAACATATTCGACATGTAGAAACTCGAATATATGAATTACAGCATTTTAAATCGCAACTGCATGAATTACGTCAATCCTGCTCTTCGAACACCACCATTGATCATTGTCAGATTGTCAAAAAACTTGAAGCATCGGAATAATTTATAGTTAAATCAACCAATTATTCATATAAGTGATTTAAATCAAATCATGGATCATCAATAAAGCGTATATTTTTAAATGAACTTTTAAAAACCATTAGTTATTAACTCATTTTTCCTTTTAAATCATACAAGGTGCAGCTATCACATGACGACATGGATATCGACATTGAGTGGGGGGATATAGGATGTCCCTCTCGCTCAGCATGAGCAAACACAAAGCAAGGTTTTGTTTGCAGCGCAAGGTTTGTCATCCCCTAAGAAAAGGGAGACATTGTCTTCGCAAAGTTATTTAAATTTTGAATAAATGGTGCGGCATTGCAAGCTTTAAAACCTAAAACCCCCCATACAATTGATTTAACTAAAAATATTTATTAATAAAAATAATATTCTTGTACCTAATTTTTTGACAGTTTGACTTTACATTGTGTTAAATAAGTCTTTCGACTATTTCTGTTACTGATTGTGCCAATACATTTATCTAAAAACAGTTTTACGCAGCCATAGCGATACACTGACCAAGGCAATCAATATGGGAACTTCAACCAAAGGACCAATAATCGTGGTAAATGCGACAGGTGAAGCCAATCCAAATGTTGCAATCGCGACAGCAAGCGCCAATTCAAAGTTATTTCCTGCTGCAGTAAAAGAAATCGCTGTGGTTTTAGGATAATCATTGCCCATCCATTTGCTCATAAAAAAGCTCAGGAAAAACATCACCACAAAATACAGTGTTAATGGGATGGCAATTCGCAGTACATCGAATGGTAAGCTAACTACATCCGCCCCTTTTAAACTAAACATCGCCACAATGGTAAATAACAATGCCAATAAACTCAGCGGACTGACTTTAGCGATAAACGTATGTTGATACCAATCTAATCCTTTACGTTTAACTAAAATGATCCGGCTTAGAAAGCCCAATAAAAATGGGATACCTAGATAGATTAAAACCGCATGTGTAATCGTCCAGAAGCTAACATCAATAACTTTTCCTGCTACACCAAAATACGGTGGTAGAACTGTTAAAAACAACCAAGCATAAGTACTAAAAAAGACAATTTGGAAAATACTATTAAAAGCAACCAAAGCTGCGACATATTGGTTATCACCACATGCTAAATTATTCCATACCAAGACCATCGCAATACAACGTGCTAAACCAATAAGAATTAAACCCGTCATATATTCAGGATAAGCATGTAAAAACACAATCGCTAAGGCAAACATCAGGCACGGCGCGATTAACCAGTTTTGTAGCAAAGATAAAGTCAGCGTTCGTTTATCTTTGAAGACTTGCGCTAAGGTCGCATAATCCACTTTGGCAAGTGGCGGATACATCATCAAAATTAAACCTATCGCAATGGGTATATTGACTGAATCTAGGCTTAAACGATTTAAAGCCACCGAAGCCTGCGGGAAATATACGCTGATGCAGATCCCCAATCCCATCGCAATAAAGATCCACAAAGTTAAATTCCGATCTAAGAAAGAAAGCCGCGAAGTTGGCTGATTTGAGTTCATAACAGCTTACTCACAACAACTGTTGATTTGGATCAAGTCTGAACGACCCACAACTGAATTCGCAGTTTGCGCAGCAATTATGTTTAATACTGCATTGGCCCATTCTGGTAATTCAGGATTTAAACGGTAATACACCCATTGGCCTTTGCGTTGATCAATTAAAATGGACAAATTTCTCAACAAGGCCAAGTGTCTAGAAATCTTTGGCTGACTTAAATTTAACGCTTCAGTGATTTCACAAACACAAACATTCCCCTGTGCCAAGACAATTTTTAAAATATCCAAACGAGTTGGATCTGATAAACACTTAAAGAAATCGGGTTGATCCATCACAATTACTCAATTTTATGGTTTAGTATATTCACTATTGCGAATATACGCATATCCATATATAAATGCAATATTGCTTTTTAACAGAGAGTCGATCGATGTCATCTCAAATTAAGATTTATCATAATCCTGCCTGTGGGACTTCACGCAATACCCTTGCACTCATTCGAAATGCAGGTATCGAACCTGAAGTGATCGAATATTTACTGTATCCACCTAACAAAACTCAGCTCATCGATTTAATTCAGCAATCTGCTTTGTCGGTACGAGATGCACTGCGTAAAAATGTTGATGTTTATAAAACCTTAAAACTAGATCAAACAGAGTGGACTGACGATCAACTGCTTAATTTCATGTTGCAATACCCGATTTTAATCAATCGCCCCTTTGTCGTGACTGAATTGGGTGTTCGTTTATGTCGACCCTCTGAATTGGTTTTAGATCTCTTATCTGTGCCACAGCGTGCTGCTTTTAGTAAAGAAGATGGTGAAATTATTATCGATCAGCAATTAAAAAGGCTTAAATAATTTTTTAGGGTTTTTCAAAAAACCCAATTAATTAAATATAAGATATTGAATAATATATATTTTAATACAAATTAACCCGATTAATCCTGAGTGTTTTACTAGGTTGAATCTTATTTTTAAACCCTTACAATAAAACCATATTTTTAGTATGCCTTTTAAATTTATATGAGCATCTCACATATTACTGAACTCTTATCACCAGCAGGATCATTGAAGAATATGCGTTATGCATTTGCTTACGGTGCCGATGCGGTGTATGCAGGTCAACCTCGCTATAGCTTACGAGTTCGTAATAATGAGTTTGATCATGATCATTTAAAAGTGGGTATTGCTGAAGCGCATGCCTTAGGCAAAAAATTTTATGTAGTGGTGAATATTCAACCGCATAATGCTAAATTAAAAAATTTTATTCGCGATCTTGAACCTGTGGTCGCCATGCAACCTGATGCACTGATCATGTCAGATCCTGGCTTGATCATGCTGGTTCGAGAAAACTTCCCACAAATATCCATCCATCTCTCTGTACAGGCAAATGCGGTCAATTGGGCAACCGTAAAATTTTGGAAAAATATGGGACTCACTCGTGTCATTTTGTCACGTGAGTTATCTATCGAGGAAATTGAAGAAATTAAACAGAATGTACCCGATATGGAAATCGAAGTTTTCGTACACGGTGCACTCTGTATGGCTTATTCCGGTCGTTGCTTACTTTCAGGCTATATGAATAAACGTGATGCAAATCAAGGCGCTTGCACCAATGCATGTCGCTGGGAATACAATATTCACGAAGCAACAGAAGATGCATTTGGGGATGTCATTCCAGTCCAACAACTGGAGACAGCATCAGACTGTTGCAACAATAAAGATGCCGACGAGCAACACGCCATACAACAACATCAATTTGGCGAACCGGTTTTATTACAACGTCATAAAGAAGACATGTTTGCTGCTGAAGAAGACCAACATGGCACTTACTTTATGAACTCTAAAGACTTACGTGCAGTTCAGCACGTAGATCGTTTAACCAAGATGGGCATTCATTCCTTAAAAATCGAAGGACGCACCAAATCTTACTTTTATTGCGCTAGAACAGCACAAATTTATCGCAAAGCGATTGATGATGCTCTACAGGGAAAATCTTTTGATCGGGCGTTAATGTCACAACTCGAAGGTTTAGCCAATCGAGGTTATACCGAAGGTTTCTTACGTCGCCATGTCCATACCGAATATCAAAACTATGCAACTGGCTCTTCTCAGTTTGACCATCAACAATTTGTTGGTGAAGTACTTGAACGCAATGATGATTACATCAAAATTGAGGTAAAGAATCGTTTTGTTGTGGGTGACTCTATGGAACTCATGACCACATCTGGCAACATCACATTTATTCTTTATGAAATTTTAGATAAAAACAGACAACCGATCATAGAGGCAAAAGGCTCAGGATATATTGTAGAAATTCCAATTCCGGCTGATATTGATATGAAATATGCCTTATTAATTAGAAACTTACCAAATTCGACTACTGATATTTCAGCATCATCATTGGCTTACCAAGCAGTTTAGGATATCGAAATGGCTTTAATGATTACAGACCAGTGCATCAATTGTGATATGTGTGTACCAGAATGCCCCAATCAGGCAATTTTTGAGGGAGAAAAGTTCTATGAAATTGATACACAGCGTTGTACTGAATGTGTCGGGTTTTATGAACATCAAACCTGTGTGGATGTCTGTCCGATTGAATGTATTGTTCAAAATCCACAACATATAGAAAGCAAAGCGCAATTATTAAATCGCTTTCATTATCTAAGTTTGTTTGGCTAAGACAAAATCCGACACCAATTCTAATCTTGGAACGTATTTTGCTTAGTTAACGCATTGGTCCAAATAACAATAACAATAAAGAAAATGGAGCTGAGCTGTATGGCAACACAGCTCATAAAAAGGGGAAAACAACAATATTAGGGAAAAGCCAAGGTGTATTTGGGGAACACTTTGGCTTTTTTCTTATTGAAAAAATCATGTTTGATTTAAATTTTAATTTCAAGATAGGTAATATAAGCAAAAAGCTAAGCGACGAAAAAACTCATAGATCTTCATTCATGGGCAAAATTTTGCGAAAACTTCTCCTTACACCACTGTTTGACTTCATTTACAATAAAATCAGCATCTGGCAAAGTTAAAAAATAGTAATTCCATGCAGTTTCAACACATGGAGATACAATTTTCAGCCGCCCTTGTTGTAAATCATTGGCAATTGAAATGCGGCTTAATAATGCAATACCCTGTCCAGACAATACAGCCTGAATTGCATGACTTTCTTGTGTATAAAATACCTGCGCTTGCCCTGCTTGAATATGTAAGCCTTGTTTTTCAAACCATTTCTGCCAATTGACTCGATTTGGACAGTATTCGTCTCCCCAGGTAAAGTGAATCAATGGCACAGTCGTCCAGTTCATAGTTGCAATATCCAAAGAAGGATGCCCGACTGCAACATATTCATCAACTGCTAATAATTCCGCATCAACATCTTGATAGCCCCCTGAACCATACCGAATCGCCAAATCATAGAGACCTGAAGTCATATTAACGAGGTCATAACTTGCATGTACCCGAAACATAATATTGGGAAAGCGACTTTGTAACTCTGGCAAATAAGGAATAATCCACTCACTTGCAAAGGATGGTGTTGTGGTAATGGTCAATAATCTTTGTTTATTTTGCTCAAGTTGAAACAAAGCCGTTTGAATCTGCCCAAAACCTGATTGCACATGCTTAAGTAAATACTCTCCTTCTGGCGTTAGGCTGATCGAGCGTGTACGTCGTTCGAATAATTGAATATTCAATTGCTGTTCCAGCTTCTTAATACGATGACTTAAGGCGGTAGGTGTTAAAAACAATTGGTCTGCTGCTTTTTTAAAGCTGAGTTGTTCAGCGACATGCTGAAAAGCCAACAATTGCTCCAAGGAATTATGCAAAATCACAGAAGATCACCGCGCAAAATATAAATGAATTGGATTCAGTTATAACATGTATTTTTATCGTTTGTTGTTTTTTTCATATTCGATAAAAATCAATTTGAACAAACAACAAATTGAGTAACAATCATGGCAAATATACTAAAAATAGATACTAGTTTAAGAACAGGTATCTCAGGTACGCACCCACATGGTTCTTTAAGCCGACGCTTAACCGAATTATTTATTGATCAATGGAATGAAATTGATTCATCTGTACAAGTTAAACATCGTGATTTAGGTCGAAATCCACCCCCTTATATTGATGAAGAGTGGATCATTTCTGAATTTGGCTATGCAGAATCTGAAGAAAAGGCACAACAACGCCTACAACTGAGTAATGAGTTTATCGAAGAATTATATTGGGCAGATATTATTGTGCTTGGCGTACCGATGTATAACTTTGGGACACCTGCTCATCTAAAAGCCTATATTGATCACATCGTGAGAATGAATAAAACCTACTCATTTGATCTTAGCAAAGAGCAACCGTACTCAGGGCTTTTGGATCATCAAAAAACTATGATTATCCTTTCTGCCCGTGGTGGGCATGACTTTGATTCAGCTGATGCGCCATTTCCCAATCATGCTGAACCTGCAATAAAAACAGCATTCAATTTTATAGGTATCGAAAAATTTCATGAAATCGCAATTGAGTATCAGGAATTTGGTGGCGAGTTGTTAGCGCAATCGATCCAAGCCGCAGAACGAAAAACCATTGCGCTTGTTCAAGATTTACAACATTAACAAAGCTTATTTTTGCAAGCTCTATTCAATAGTATTCAACCTTCAACACAAAAAAAGGAATTGAGCTGTTAGCAACTCAATTCCTATTAAGGGTAAAATATGGGATAAATGTTAAGGCAAGCCAAAGTTGTCATTACGGCACTTTGGCTTGCTTTTCAACGTGTAATCATTGAAAGATTATTGACCTGAACGAATGATGTAATCGAATGCAGATAAAGACGCTTTTGCACCCTCACCAGCTGCAATTATGATTTGTTTATAAGGTACTGTTGTACAGTCACCCGCAGCAAATACGCCTTTTACATTGGTTTCATTACGATCATTTACCACAATTTCATTCCGGTTTGAAAGCTCTACAGCAGTTGCTTTTAAGAAATCTGTGTTTGGCAATAAACCAATTTGTACAAAGATTCCCGCAAGTTCAATGGTATGTAATTCGTCTGTTGCACGGTCTTTATACTTCAACCCTGTCACAATCGAACCATCACCAATCACTTCTGTAGATAGTGCATTCAAAATCACAGTGGTATTTGGCAAACTATTCAATTTATCTTGAAGCACTTGGTCAGCCCGAAGTTGAGTATCAAACTCGATCAATGTGACATGTTCAACAATACCAGCAAGATCAATTGCGGCCTCTACACCTGAGTTACCCCCACCAATCACGGCAACCTTCTTGCCTTTAAATAATGGACCATCACAGTGTGGGCAATACGCAACACCACGTGTTTTGTACTCTTTCTCACCAGGTACATTCATCTCTCTCCAACGTGCACCTGTAGATAAGATGACCGTTTTTGATTCAAGTTTTGCACCATTTTCCAATTCAACTTCAACTAAACCATTAGTTGTTTGATCAGCACCAACAATGTTTTTCACTTTTTGTAAATTCATAATGTCCACACCGTACTCACGAACATGTGCTTCCATATCTGAACCAAACTTAGGGCCTTGTGTTTTTTGTACTGAGATAAAGTTTTCAATATCCATGGTGTCCATGACCTGACCACCGAAACGCTCAGAAACAATACCTGTCCGAATCCCTTTACGTGCAGCATATACCGCAGATGTTGCACCAGCAGGTCCACCACCAATCACCAATACATCAAACGCTTCTTTAGCATTCAGCTTTTCAGCATCTTTAGCCGCAGCACCACTGTCCAATTTCGCAACGATTTCTTCCAAAGTCATACGACCTTGACCAATATGTTCACCATTTTGGAAAACCATAGGTACAGCCAAGATTTTGCGCTCTTCAACTTCATCTTGGAAGAATGCACCATCAATCATGGTTGCCGTAGTGCCAGGATTATTAATTGCAATCAAGTTAAGTGCTTGAACAACATCTGGACAGTTATGGCAACTTAAAGAAACGAATACATCAAAATTCGCAGTCAAATTTAAACCTTTGACTTGAGCCAAGATTTCATCAGAAACTTTTGGCGCATAACCTGATACTTGTAATAAAGCTAAAATTAATGAGGTAAACTCATGCCCCATCGGTAAACCAGCAAAGAATACACGAGGTTGTTCACCTACTTTTGCAATACCAAAGCTCGGTTTACGATCATTCTGACCATCGTAACGGGCAGTCACTTGATCTGACAGTGCAGCAATTTCGGTCACCAATTCTTTAATTTTATCTGACTTATCAGAACCATTTAAAGAAGCAACAATTTCAATTGGGCTTTCAAGGCGCTCTAACAAGGTTTTTAATTGAGCAGAAGTATTTGTATCTAACATGCTAACAATCTCCAAGGGAGTAAATTTCTTTCGTTGAATGTATATTACGTCTATTTAAAAAATAGATAAAACAGTTTGTTTTTATTAAATCAATCGGTTTTTTAGTTTAACAAAAATCAGCCACCTTCTCATCAGCATATCCCCCTATTTTCAAATTTAAATTCTCTAATGCTGGTATATATGGGCATTGGCAAGAAAATCAATAGACATCACCGACTTCCTCGAAACTTAAAATTAGATTAATTTTCAACAAAAATAATATTTTCTTCGACCATCTCTCTACAAAAAATCATGCGCAGCTAAGCCACAAAGTTTTAAGCTAAATTTATGTTGTGGTTTCTCCAATTAAGTACAACAAGGTGTACTTATTCACAATTCCTGTATAAATAAGTGAAGAGGTAAAACAATGAAAATAGAGTTCGTATTCGATATCGTCTATCCAATGAGTTATGTGGCGTTTGAAAAACTCAAACAACATTGGAATCAACCGATGGCGAAAAAAATCGAATTATTACCTGTGCAAGTTTTACCCGAAATTCCAGAACAAGGCTTAGATGTTTATCAATACCTGACTGAAAGATATGGAACCAAAGAAGCCAATCGTAAACTTGATATGGCAAAATTTGCTGCTTATAGTCAAGATTTAACCGTGGATATTGAGCATATGAAGCGTATGCCCAATAGCCGTTTAGCCCATCAGGCGATATTGGCTTTAGACAATATCTTTGACCAATTCGCATTAACGCAGGCTTTATTCCACGCCATATTCGCCCATGGTAAAGACATTGCCAACCCTGAAGTTCTGAAACAAATCATTGAAGGTATGGGCTTGGATGGCACGAAAGTTCTACGTTCTATTCAACATAAGGAAATCGCAGACAAACAAACTGAGATCACCCAGTATGTACAAGGTTTCGGTAAACATCCTACTCCCTACTATATTGTAGATGGTGAAATCTGGGATAAAACCTTTGACACCTTAGAACTGAAAGACCTGATTACCAACAGAGCGAAAGATGTCGCTTAGTACAACAAGATTTAATTTTCGAACAATAAAAAGCACTTTTGTGATCAGCAAAAGTGCTTTTTATCAAGATTTTTACAAAGCATAAGCTTTGTGGCTTACATTAACCGATGCGATGGCCAATTCGATGTAAACGTTTCGCAATTCGACTTGCCACCCAATAAATCATCAAGCTAAAAAATAAACTGAGTGCTGAAATTCCCCATAAAACCTTTTCAACAATGTTCGACCAGAAGCTTGCACGATTCACTTGCGCTTCAACACCTTGCGCAATCGGGGAAAGCGCTCGATTAAATACCTGATATTGAATTGTCCATAATTGCTCCGGTTTAAAGCCGTATTCTAAAAAGCGGGAATCAAATTGCTCAGCTTTAATTAATTTTTCTGCGTAAACCGTAGCCACAACCTTATCAATAGGTTTATGCATCAAGGCGGTTTGTGCCAATAAATAGCTTTGTACTGTATCAGGCGCATCCGATCTTTGCAGATATTGATAAATGTCGCTTTGCTGAATGTTTTGATCATACTTTATAAATGATTTTAACTCTTTATCTTCATCATCTTTTAGATCATATTGTACATAAGTCAAACCAGACCATAGCACAATCAAGGATAAAAGCCATGCAACAAATTTAAGGATAAAAGATTGCAAGCGCACCTTAAAAAAGCGAATTTTTCTTAATATACCAACAATAATAAATGCACCAATAAAAGATACAATTAATTTTAAGATCAGCCAACCAAACCATGACAATGCATTCATAAGATAGTCTGGTTGATGGATATATTCTCTTAATTGCTGATCTAGAATATATGGCAAATGTAACTGATGAACCTGTTGTGCCACACCGAACAAGTTAAAAACCAATTCCTGTTGAAAAAAAACAGAAACAAAACTTGCGATACCGACAGAGGATAAAACCACAGCAGAAACCATCAAATTCCGTTTTCGATGCTGAAGTATTTTTAGTCCGTGTTCGATCTGTTGAATATCTACAGGATATTGCGTTTTTTCAGTCAACCTTTACACCTTTAGATGAGATTGTGCCAAGATTTAAAATTTGGCTTAGGATTGATGCGTACTGGTATCTAATACCAACTGTTGCAAATTCGATTGAAGCGCTTTAATCCGAGTCGAAGCCTCTTCACGTTTTTGCATACCCTCTTTCTGAATTTGAATAACATCATTTACAGTTTTAATCAGGGTATTTTGAACATGTTCAAGCGTTTCAATATCAATCACTGAACGTTGATTGGCTTTGGCAGTATCCACAGAATTTTGATGAAGTAAATCTGCATTGCGTTTTAATAGCTCATTGGTTGCATCATCAATCGTGTTGGCAAGCTGCACACTATTTCGTTGTTCATTTAAAGAAATCGCTAAGCTGATCTGGTTTTTCCATGCAGGTAAAGTAATATTTTTTATGGCATAAAATTTATCGACCAACATCATATTATTGGATTGAATAATACGAATCATCGGTAAGGTTTGCATTGCAGATTGTTGCAAGACTTGTAAATCACTCACCCGCTTTTCTAGATTGTTGGCTAAATGGTTAAGGTCATAAACACGCTGATTGATTTTAGGATCTTGCTCTTGCTGAGATAAAGTCGCAATTTCTTGCTGCACTTCTACTTGCTTAATTCGACCTGCGGCAATATAAACACCCAGCTGTCGATATTCCTCTTGAACACCATTAAACATACGATCTAATGTTTCTACCCGTGCTTTTAAACCTGTTTGTGATGTTTCAATTTCTTTGACCAATGAATCTATTTGCTCTTTGGTGGTATTAAAATGTTGATCGAAACTTTGTTTAGCACCTTTAAACTTACTGAGTATGCTTCCAATAAATCCTGAATTTTTTGATTGATTTAAAATACTCGATGTATTCAATTGCTGAGCAACTTGAACGACTTCATTTAATTTTTGCCCAGTGACATCTAAGTCTTTATTTTTGACTAAGTTGAGTAATTCATCAGTATATGAAGATGTTTTGGTCGCAATATTTTTACCGTATTCAGCAACGGAAGCATGATTAATATTGGCCAAGTCTTTATGCGCATTTACAACCTCATTAAAATCTTCAGTATTTAAACCTATTTCTTTCAAATTCAATTGTTCAAACTTTTGTAATTCCAATGGCGTATTGGATTGTGCGCTTAATGCTTGATAATTCGAATCGCTCATACATGTATCCTATTTATTTTCTAATGATTTCTTTAATGATTGAATTAATTTATCACGACTTTTATCAAGTTCTTCCGTCATTGTAAAAGAATTCTGGGTACTGCTCTGTTTTACATGATACTGCCATGCAGGAATCAGAACATTTTGGGCTTCATTAAATCGATCAAGTAAGCTCAAGGAAAGCTGTTGTGTTAACTGCATTTGTGCTAACGCAATATCATTACTGGATTGTAGCGTTTGTAACGTGTTGACTTTTTTAGACAGCCGATCAGAAAAATTATCTAAAGGATGGCGATGGTGTATAAAATCAGGATATTCATGTAAAAATTCCTGAGCGGCGCGAATATATTTCGCCATTTGCTCTCTTAAGCCATTGGCTTGTTGAAATCTTGCTTCCGACTTTTGAATTTCCACTTGTAATCTTTGACTCAAATGCTTTGCTTCATCAATTAAACTTTCTAATTCATGTAAATATTTGACTTGTCCAACGCTAAACTCTAAATCTAAACCTAACCATTTTTGTATAGCATTAAATTTACGTTGATTGAGTTTTTTTTTGGATGTAGATAATTGATGAATGATTTGTGCAATAATTTGACTCAGTTTTTGCGTTAAACTTGGATCAATAGCTTTTAACAGAACCGATTGTGCTTGAATTAACTGATCAGCATATAAATTCAGTCGTGTTTGATTGTCGAGTAATGGAACCAAATCATTTCTTTTAATCGAAAGTAATTCATCAGAACTACATGGGATCTTTTCAAGGGGTGTAAGTACAGTAAATTGTTTCATATCAGTTCAAAATGAATAACTTTTCAATGATTTAAGGGAAATCAATTAACAAACCCTTCCTACTTAAAACTTATAATACAAATTATGAAGAAAGCCTATATAAATAGCAAAAAACATACAGATACAAAAAAACCAGTTTCTAAAAACTGGTTTTTTTGTATACACTAAGTTGTAAAATTCATTAATTTGCCAGTTTATTTATTTGCCTATTATTGCTTTGGTTGTCTATTTGTTTGATAGCGGCGATATCCTGTCAACCCTAACAGTCCAAGAAGACTGAGCCAACCCAATGCACCACCACCACTTGTACGCGTACTTCCGGGCGCTGTACCTGAGTTTTCTAATTTTACCGTCGCAGTATTGGAAATTACACCATCTGCATCATACACATAGTAGGTAAATTTGTAGCTAAATGGGTCCAATGTGTTTCTGAGTTGGATATGAATTTTGCCACCATAGCAGGTATATTTACTATCAACACCTGGGCAAGGACCACTACGATCTGCAGTAATAACTATTGGGTCAATATTTGTACCTATTCGGATAGGTAATTCAACACCATCTGCATTGATATAAAATTTTGGTTTATTGGGTTTTGCAGTTAAAGCTGCTGCATTACCATCACCATCATCATTGGCATATTGGAGTAAATCCACATCAATTGCTTTAGTTGAACCATATTCAACTTTAAAACTACTATCCTCTACGATGGGTGCAATGTTAGCAAAGGTTCCAATCACATAAGCTGAAGATGTAATATTTGGTTCAGATTTTAACTGTAGTTGATAACTACAGAATTCATTATCACCTGATGGGGTTATGCTGTCGTCTATACGCCATAACATAATTCTTTTTAAGTTGGCATTCCATTCACACTTAAAGTTTGGATCTTCCTTACCCGCAAAGACCTTATCGCTATTCAATAAACCCACACCAAGTGGCTTAACAATCACATCATAATTGTCAACGCTTAGATGTTTTACAACCCTAATATCTTTGCCATCCTGCCCTTTAGTAATGATTTCTGCTGGCAGATTGGCAGCAAAAGGGTCAACAAAGATGGTGCGATATTTCTGATCTGATTTGGTGTATTTTATTAGATTACTATATAACTCTGATTGAAATTTATAAAAAGGAATAAAGTCTTGGTTGGTTGCTGGGTCAGCAATCAACTTATTATAATTATCCAATATGTTCTGATAATTGCTAAGTGCAGCAACCACTGATGCATTGGTCGAGCTTAAGTTATTTGCTGTAAGACGTAAAACCTCTGTAGAACCGATATCACATGAGTTCGCTACATCATTTTGACCATTAGAGTTTTCCGCAACCACTCGGGTGACACCTCGCTGATCAGATCCACTACACCCAGTATAACCAATATCAACTAAATCTTTATCTGTGCCTAAGTTTTTAGGGAAATACATCGGCATAAAACCAGTGGATTCACTCGGTTGCTCTAAGTCATTTAAAATAGATGAGAACTCAATATTACTTACATCAAATGAATGGTCTTTACCCTCTTTAGTCACTGCCTCTGCAACTTCACACTGATCATTACCAGCAGTAAGCTTTAAAGCATTATAGCCCAGCACTACACCTGAGCCTTCAACTTTACTGACATCACCATCTGCATAACGACAAGATTTCCCATTATTATAAGCCAGTATATTATTGCTTAAAGTTTTTAAACCATTGTATCCATATAGTAGTGTTGCCCAAGCATCATTCTTTACAATAGTATTGCTGAGCAGTGATAAAGAAGAACTATCACTAAAATTAACCTTTCCTTGTGGTGTTAATTGGCTAAATTGAATGATGCTCCCTTGACTCATACTTGCAGTATTCTTTGTCAATGTATTTGCAGTAAATGTCACAGAAGGCTGTCCACAAAAACTAAACATACTTAAGCTATTTGCAGATCCATTATTAATGAAAGTTGTGCCATTCACTGCGATACTTCGTGTTGTAAAAACCAAATTATCAGAGCATGTCATTCCAAGTACACTACCTTGATCAGCTTTATTTGCGTCAAACACGCCATAGTTGACTGTAAGTGAACTTGAAGCATCATTTAGATAAATTGCACCACCAGTTTTCGCATTTGAATTGATAATTGTTACATTGGTTAAGGTTGTTGCACCGCCTGCATAAATCGCTCCGCCCACGCTGCTATTGGTGTCATTCAAGCTAGAGCCATCTTTTAAAATCACATCTTTCAGCGTTAAACTTGGCTTATTTTCATAAATGGTATTGAAAATACGCGAGGTCCCTTGGCCTGAAATTGTAGTTTTTAATGGCGTTGAAGCAGGGAAATTATTAGTTAATACATCTGGCCGACTATAATCACCAGGTTCTTTACCAACAATGGAAATATCTGAATTAGGTCTTAACTCTTTCGTCAGCTTATATTCACCCGCTTCTAATTGAATCACATTGGGCACTGTCGAATAAACTTGTCCTGCACTGCAACCACCATAAGCTTTATGTGTAGCAGCAGCTCGTAAGGCTTCTCTGATTGAACACTTGTCAGGATTTGTTCCATCCTCATCTTCAAAGGTAGTCACATAAATTGTTTTATCTTCTGCCGCCATCAGAGACATGGTCGACAAAATAACAAGTGTTAGAAATCCCTTTTTATAATTTTTCATATCCGATCCTTTACTTATATTTTATCCGTCGATAGCCTGCTAAACCGACCAGTCCAATGATTGAAAGAAACCCTAAACTTCCACCTGAAGTCTTTACTTTAGAGTTCTTAAAATCATCTGGCTTTCTTTGTACAATTCGTGCGGGGATCGTAATATAAGGATTATCTGATTTATTAAAACTTGTGGTTGAGGTCACCACATTGATTTTAAATTCATCTGAACCTTGCCAACGACTATTTGGGGTATACACAATATCACCAGCCTGGTTTATCGACATTGTTCCTTTAGATGGGGTATTTGTTTGGATGACTTTTAAACAGCCAATTTGCCAAGGCTTACCATTGTCATCCAACTCTCGATTAAAAATCTGCTTACACTTTTCAACACTAACCAACTCACCATCTTGTAATTGATCTGCGATTGAAAACTTAGCTGTTTCACCATATAAAATATCTTGCCCCACAGTTGTAACATCTGTGGTGTTAATCACCAATTCAATCGCACCACGATCACATAATTGTGAATTAACATCTCGATTTTTACCACGCTGATCAACTGATGAACATGCCAATATTTTATCTTGTACTTCTGGACCATGGTTAATAATCAGTGAATCTTCAGCTGAATTATAACTTGCTAAAATTCTTGGTAAAAAATAACCTAAAGCTACAGTAGGTGCCTCTGTAAATGGACATAAAATTCCATCGGTACTATAGTCACACTTGCCTTCCGTGGTATTCCCAGCAATTAGTTGTACATTGCCTAATGCTGTAGATTTAAAACCACTACAGCCTGATGAATAGAGGTTATTACTGATCTGTTCCGCTTCTCCGCCAGCCACAATCGTACAATCTTGTGTACCATTTTTAGCAATAATACTATTTGCAACATAACCTTTCTTTTGGGGCGCGTTTACAATAAGTCCCATAGTATTGAGAATCATGGTGACATTGTTGATTTGCATGGCATCGTAAATCTTGACTACATAGCCTTTATTGCTAAAGATCGTACTATTCATAATTCCAAAAGGAATTGAGGAGCCAATTGTTTTTAAAGCCTCTTCTGAAAATTGATTTTTTGTTTCAAAATTTGAACTTGCTGAATTTGTAACTTCATTATCTCGAATTAATGACTGTGTAATAACAAATGTTGGTAGTTCGGTATAAACAACACCTCCTTCTACTGCTGTATTACCTTTCATTAAGGTCTTGTTTATAGAAACAGAACTTAATGAAGTATTCGCAACATACACACCCGCATTGTAAATTGCGCCACCTTGTCTTGCATGACCATTTAAAAGCTGGCTATTACTTATACCTAAAGACTCTTTGTTATAGATTAAACCACCTTGATCAGCACATACCGCTTCATTACACCCTTTTAAGGTAATTTCATTAAATGAAACTTTGAGCATTGCAGGTGGTGTCTCTACTGCCGAATCTATGATTTTTTCAATCTGAAATAAACGTTCTTTTCCAACCATTTTAATAATGGCATTGTTTTTACCTATAAGCGTTTGTGTATTATTTACGTTGCTTTCATAAGTCGAACCAAACGTCACATCTTTGAGTATCCTGATTTGGCTATTCAGTGAATACTCTTTATTCCCTTGTAATATGATATTTGCAGTAACCTCTTTACCACCACCACAACCATTATAGCCAGCCTCAGGCATTCCCTGATTGACATATTCGACTGCTTCTCTTAATGAACACTGATCATCAGCTTTTACAATATCATCTGTCGTTGTCACAGTAATATTTGCACTAAATGCTTGACCGGTAATACATAATAATCCTAAGCCTATGCCCCGTTTGAGCATTATAGTCTCCTTGATTTCTTTTAATTATTTCTTATTAGCCAGCATTACGCTTTGCTATCAGTCCTTTTTGCGTACTTTGTCACACGCGATAAAAATTCTCAAGAATTTTTATCGATGAATCGATTAACTTCATCTATTTGTGTTACGCGCACTCAACAACAGTAAAAAAACTATTGTCTATATTCATCAATCAATGCATAGATCTGTCTTAAGGTTGCGTGAGATAATTTAGTTTTCTCACCCTTCAATAACTTTTCTAGCTGTTCAACAGATTGAAGTAGTGTACTCGTTTGATGTGGGCCATGTAATAGCAAATATTCCGTTATTTGTGGGTCAAAATGTACACCCCGACGTTCTAAGACTGAATGCAATAAAGCATGCCGATCAGCATAGGAGTGCCCACTGGGTACTTTTACACTGACAGCCTGTGTAAGTCGAGATTGTAGGTCAGGGAGTTCTAATTTTAATTCAATAGGCGCAAATCGTGATGAAAATACCAACTGCCCGCCATCTTCATTATTATTATTAATAAGATGGAATACCGCTTTTTGCCAATGCGGTACGCCACTAATTGCTTCAATATCATCTAAGGCAACTAAGTCATAGCTTTCTAAGGATGTGATCGCTTCTATAGGCGCATCTAACAATTCCAATAAAGATACTTTTATCGCAGATTTACCAATTTCTAAATAAGAATCACAAATCGCAGTGAGTAAATGGCTTTTACCAGTTCCAGCGCTACCATAGATATAGAAACGATTCATCAGGCCTGCATGAAGCTGACGCACAGCATCAATTACAGGTCCCCAACCTGGTCCAGAAAAATCACTAATTCTGGCATCCAGTTGTGGTTCTATATCCAACTGCAATTGACGCATATATTCAAATCATTCCTAAAGTGGATTTTGATCATTTTTAATCGATTGATCAGTATCTTGCGTGTTTTTAACTTCAATATCAAGATCAACTTGGTCGCTTTCGACTGAAATTGTTTCAGTGGTACCATGATTTTGTACAGTCACCAAAGTATCATTGGCCTTAAAAAACTGACTTTCTTGATATAACTCTTTGAGATGCTTGAGTAAAACCACGATAACAGCTGCAACTGGAAGTGCAATCAACATTCCAACAAATCCCCCCAACTGCGCACCTGCAAGTACTGCGAATACTACGGCTACAGGAGATAAACCAATTTTATCACCCAATAAGAAAGGTTGAAGGATATATCCCTCTATGAGTTGCCCTACACCAAATACAGCTAAAACCATCAATAAATGCTTTGGATCTAGACCAAACTGGAAAAAACAGGCAATGACAGCAGCTATAATACCAACACCAAAGCCAAGATAAGGAATAATACTGCACAATCCTGCGATCATACCAATAATTAATCCAACTTCTAGACCAACCAATTGCAAGCCCACAGCATAGACAATTCCCAATAAAATCATCACAAGGAATTGCCCTTTGACAAAAGCACCTAAAACACTATGGCATTCACCAACAATTTTAAGCACATTACTTTCATATTGGCGTGGGATAAAACTTTTTAAATGCTCCAACATCCGATTCCAATCAAGTAAGAAATAGAACGCAATAATTGGAATTAAAACAATTGTTCCACCGATCGAAATAAAACTCAGTCCAGATTGGGCAATTTTTAATGCCATCGATTGGATACTATCCGCACTATAGTTGGTCTGAACATACTCCATCACTACTTTAGATATTTGATCTGTATCCAACTCCATATGTTCAACATTGAAATTGTTCGATAACCACGGTAAAAAAGTAGAATTCACCCAATGGATTCCCGCGGGAATACTGTCACGCGCATAGATTAATTGTTTCCAAACCAAGGGTACAACAAACCAAGTCGCCCAAGTCAGTAATACACCTATTCCAATAAATACCACTGAAATAGATAACCACCTTGGCAAAAATTTAGACAGCTTATCTACCACTGGACTAAATAAATAGGCAACGAGAAAAGCTGCGACAAAAGGAATCACTACGGGTTTTAATAAATATAAAATCCATAAAACTAAAGCAATTCCAGCAAGGATAAAAATTCGTTTTAAAGTCCGATCGTGCATTGAATCACGCCTATTTCAAATTTATTCGTTATAGAGGGGAAAATATTTTAATAAAGATAGCATTTTAGTGCAGAAATAACATAAGAGTTTCGTATATTCGGGTATAATCCCCGCGCGAATGCGGAGACTTCAATTATGAGCAACTCAACTTCTACCCCAAACACTGGTTTAAGCTATAAAGACGCTGGTGTCGATATTGAAGCGGGCGACGCACTTGTCGATCGAATCAAATCTGTCGCTAAACGTACCACACGCCCTGAAGTGATGGGTGGTTTAGGCGGCTTCGGTGCACTTTGCAGAATCCCTAAAGGTTATGAAGAACCTGTTCTTGTATCTGGTACAGATGGTGTCGGTACAAAATTACGTTTAGCATTGAACTTAAACCGTCATGACACAATTGGTCAAGATTTGGTTGCAATGTGTGTAAACGATCTTCTTGTATGTGGTGCTGAACCTCTATTCTTCCTCGATTATTATGCAACTGGACATTTAAATGTTGATGTTGCTGCAAATGTTGTGACTGGGATAGGTAAAGGTTGTGAACTTGCAGGCTGCGCATTGGTCGGTGGTGAAACTGCTGAAATGCCAGGGATGTATGAAGGTGAAGACTATGACTTAGCAGGTTTTTCTGTGGGTGTGGTTGAAGCAAGTAAAATCATTGATGGTTCTAAAGTAAAAGCAGGTGATGTTCTCATCGGTTTAGCATCTTCTGGTGCACACTCAAACGGTTACTCTTTACTTCGTAAAATCTTAGACGTGAAAAACGTTGATTTAACTCAGATAGTAGATGGTCGTCCGCTTGCAGATGTTGCAATGGAACCAACACGTATTTATGTAAAACCAGTACTTGAGCTATGCAAACAAGTTGATGTTCATGCAATGGCACATATCACAGGTGGTGGTTTACCAGGCAATCTACCTCGCGTACTTCCAAATGGTGCTCAAGCTGTGATTAATGAATCATCGTGGGAATGGCCTGAATTGTTCAAACTTTTACAACGTGAAGGTGCTGTAGAACAATTTGAAATGTACCGTACATTTAACTGTGGTGTGGGTATGGTCATTGCAGTTGACGTTGCTGATGCTGACAAAACCATTGAAGTTTTAACTGCTCAAGGCGAAAAAGCATGGACCATTGGTCATATCCAAGAAAATGCTGCTTCAATTGAAGGCGCAGACGAAAAAATTCGTGTGATTTTTGCATAAGCTCCCCACATGATTAAAATTGCTGTACTCGTTTCAGGCAATGGAAGCAACCTTCAAGCCTTGATTGATGCCAATCTTTCAGGGCAAATCGTGGGGGTTATTTCCAACAAACCTGAAGCATTTGCCATAGAACGTGCTACAAAAGCAGGCATTGCAACGACTGTGATTGAGCATAAACACTACCCTAATCGTGAAGCTTTTGATGATGTTATGCATCAACAATTACAGGATTGGAATGTTGACTTAGTCATTCTTGCTGGTTTTATGCGAATTCTCAGTGCAAAGTTTGTGCAAGCATGGGAAGGAAAAATGGTGAATATCCACCCTTCTCTATTGCCAAATTACAAAGGCATGCATACTCATCAACGTGTTTTAAATACAGGTGATGTTTTGCATGGCTGTACTGTGCATTTTGTTACTGCTGAATTAGACGCTGGTCAAGCTTTGACTCAGGGTATTTTAAAAGTTACTTTGCATGATACTGTGCAATCGCTTGCAGCACGAGTCCATGTACTTGAGCATTTAATTTATCCTCAAGCGGTTGAATGGATCTGTAATGGCACCATTCAACACTTGGAAAATGGTCAGGTTTTATATAAGGGACAAGCACTTAAACAGCCAATTCAATTTTGCCAACTTTAAGATTTGCTTGATTTAAAATACTGTCAAAAAATGCATCTAAGGATGCATTTTTTATATCTAATATAAAATTCGCCCATTTAGTGACCTTAGATAACAATAGGTTTATAGCAAAGTCGCTTGAACTGCTACATTTTACATAAAAAGATTGAAATCAATTTATGGGAAAAACAGCGGACTTTTTAACGATAGGCCGTAACAAAAACCTTTACTTATAATCAAATCTCCTACTTATTCATACAAGTGATTTCCATCAATTTATTGATCATAAATGTAGCCTATATTTTTGTTTGAACTTATAGAAACTATTGGTTATCAAACCATTTTTTGTACTTTTCAATCCTAGATGGTTGTCCTATCGCAGGAAGACAGGGATGTCGTCCAATGTGTGTAAGAATGTGGGGTACAGGACATACCCCTCGTCCAACTGAAGATTTTTGTCTTCTTTTCATCTGAGCAAGAACAAAGCACTGGTTTTTGTCGTGCAAAAATGAGGCAGCGCCTACGCAAAGATATTTAAACTTTGAATGTAAGATTTTGTATTGCAAACTTTTTACAATCAAATAATTTATCTTTCCATATAATAGATTTAATTAAAAATATTAATTAAATCTATTATATTCTTGTGTCCGAGTTTTTTGACAGGTTGACTATAGAGAGAGGTACAATCTGTAACCCATTCAACACTGATTAATGGGTATTAGATAAATTTTGTTGAATCAACTTTTTAATTAAGTTAACAGTTTCAACTGGATGTTCTAAAGGAAACATATGTCCTCCAGCCGTCAGAGTAAAAGGAATATTAAATTTCTTTTTGGTAATTTGTGGAAATTTACGTTTTAGAAAAGGGCTCTCAGAACCAATAACTAAATCTATTGGAACTTGTGGTTGTGGATGAGGTAACCACCAATAAGAAGGACCAGTTCTAAAAATTGCAACTTCAACATCCTTAGGAATGGTCAAAGTCACGCCACCACGAACATGATCTTCTGTTAGCGCATAATCGATATAAGCCTTAAAACAATCTGCGTCAAAATGCTGATAAAACCCCTTTGGACGTAACAACTCTGCGGCTTGTTGACGCGATTCCCAATGATCTCGACGACGTAAGCTGAGGTGAGCTGGTGTCATCGCATCGATTTTTTGAGGATAAAATTTCTTTGCAAGATTAAAGACAAAGGATGCGGTTCCCATAATCAATGGAGGATCCAATAAAATTGCTTGTTCAAATAAATCTGGACGTTTAAACGACGCTAAAAAAGTTGCAACAGCGCCTAATGAATGACCTAAGCCTATGACTTTACGTCCATTAGATTGTTGCACAATACTATCAATCACTTGATCTGCAAAATTCGACCAATTGTTATCAATAGGATAACGTTGATCTGTGCCTAATAAAGAAACATAAATCACATCATATTGATCTTTCAATAAATCAAATAGTTTCATATAGACTTTAGATGGCACACCATTGGCATGGGCAAAATGAATAACAGGTTTCATGTGAGATAGACTAACCATGTCTTGTGTTACGCTCTGAATATGACGAATTGCAAATACTGTAGCTGATAAATTGGATTCAGTTAAATATTTTAAGTGAACTCACTGCTATTGTTTTACAATAAGCGATATCATTCAAATGACTTAAACAGGTTTAAACCAGCTAAAATGGCATAAAGTAAGAAGAAAATAGAGCTTTAGAATCGTGTTGGACTTATTTTTTCATCTTCTTTTTTCATCTTCTTTTTTCATATTTTTGTTTTTTATCCTGTATGGCTCAGTAAAGAACAAGAATACAATATATTGTTCTTTACTGATCTACCAGACTTGAACTATTGCATTTTCACATCTTGATTCATACCAAGTTTCTGGCTCACGGCTGTACCTAAACCATGACCCATTTCTGAACCTAAACGGCCTAGAACTGAGTCAAATGGGCTACGTTCAACCGTATAATTAACTGTCTTTTTCACTTTTAATTCGCGTTTTAATGTTTCCATATTCCCTGCTTTATCTGCGATACCCAATTTAATTGCTTGGTCACCCGTCCAGAATAAACCAGAGAAGATCGCTGGATCTTGCGATTTCAGCTTTTCACCACGACCTTTTTTCACAGCATCGATAAAGTGATCATGTACATTGTCCAATAAAGCTTGAATATGCGCACGTTGTTCTGGATTAATCGGTTTCGTCATACTCAGTATGTCTTTATTACTTCCCGAAGTCATCGTTCGGTCTTCAACACCTAATTTTTGCGCTAAACCATTTACCCCATAGTTCGGCATAATCACACCAATTGATCCCACCAAACTCGATGGATTTACCCAAATTTCGTCTGCTGCTGATGCAATATAATAAGCACCTGAAGCTCCCATATCACCAATCACAGCATATACTTTTTTCTCTGGATTTTGTTTTTTGAGGTACTGAATCTCTTGCCAAATATCATCAGACTGAACTGGTGATCCACCTGGGGAATTCACATTCAATACTACAGCTTGAGCAGACTTTGCTTGAAATGCTTTCTTTAATGATTTAATCGTATCGGTACTATTTACACCTTGACTACTTGAATCAATTGTACCAACGATATTGACAACCCCTAAATGATTCTCTGAAGTTATTGTTCCATCATCTGACCCTGATAATGAACAACTCTTACCCAGTGCAACTAAGACAAAGAGAATATAAAGAAAAGTGAGTATTTTAAAAAAGATCCCCCAGCGACGAGTACGGCGTTGCTCTTCAACTGAAGCAAGAACAGCTTTCTCTAAGATCTTCCATTCCTGTCCTGTAGGCTGTTGACCCGCAGAGGAATTCAAATTTGTATTGTCATTTTGAGGTTTCGGCGGCCAATCTGACATTTATACCATCCAAATTAATTATTCATGCTTCATTATATACACGGAATCCGTATAATCTATTTAATCATTACGATTTAACTTATAATAATTTGCTAAATCTCACTATTACTTAACCTGCGCTTTAATTTTAGATCCGGATGACTGATAAAACCTCAACTTCGCGACTTCTCAATTTTTTCAGTCGACTGCCGATCCCAATCGCACGTTTTATCGCGCGCATTTTGGCTGGACTTGTCAACTTATTACGTATCACCAAAACCTCTGAAACCATTCGTTTAAATATTGAAATTTGCTTTCCAGACCTAGATAAATCCAAACGCGAAAGAATTACAGAGCATGCAATTCGCAATGAATTACAGTCTTATATGGAGTTTTTTACGGTTTGGGGAAGTTCAAATCAAGTAAATATCGACCGTATTCACCATATTGAAGGTGAGCACCATTTCCATGAAGCAATTGCGGAAAAAAAAGGCCTTGTACTGGTCGTGCCTCATTTCGGTACTTGGGAAATTATGAACGCATGGTTTGCCCAATATACGCAAATGACCATTATGTATGAACCAATTAAAGATGAAAGTGCAGATCGTTTCGTACGTGCTGCGCGAGGTCGCGAAAATGCCACACTGGTTCCAACAGATGAATCTGGCGTCCGGCAAATATTTAGAGCTTTAAAACAAGGAGGTACCACCGTTATTTTGCCTGACCATTCGCCACATCAAGGGGGAGAACTTATTGAGTATTTTGGGATTCCACTCTTTTCAAGTAATTTAAGTGCAAAGCTGATCCAAAAGACCAAATCCAAAGCACTCTTGCTATATGCTATTAGAAACGAAAATCAGGGTTTTGATATGGTCGTTCAACCTATTGATGAAAATATCTATCAGGTCGATGCAAATCAGGGCACACATATTATTTACACTGCGCTCGAAAAATTAATCTGCCAATACCCAGAACATTATCACTGGAGTTATAAACGTTTTAAAGCTCACCCAAAACTAAAACAGATTTATAATGTTCCCAATAAAGAAGCGATGGAAATGATCAATTCAATCCGCAATGAGACGATCATGGGAAGCGAGCCACTTTAAGTTTTGCCGATAACCTATCAACTCCATCTGCCCTTGCGAATTTAGCTTAAATTGAATAGAACCTTGTTCAATAGTGGTTTTGACTGGAATATTCAAAGCCTCTAGCCGTTTCAATACAATCGGATGTGGATGACCATAGCGATTGGCATATCCAGCCGATACAATCGCAAGTTTAGGTTGTAATTGCTTTAAAAAGTCGTATGAAGAACTATTTTTGCTACCATGATGACCTAGCACTAAGACATCTACTTTTAAATCTGGATATTGTGCTAATAGATTATATTCCGTTTCCCACCCAGCATCCCCCATCAATAAAAAATTTTGATGTGATTTCGACTGAGGAACTTGAATATAAATGATGCATGAGAGTCCATTTCTGTCATACCGAGCTTTGCTTAGGCTATTTTTAGCAGGCGCCAAAACAGAAATCCGAACATCTTCATATTGCCAATATTGCCCTTGATGACAATACTCAAATTTATGCTGATTAAGCAGCTCATCTATTTCATTTGAATAAACTTTGTCAATTTTGACGACCTTCTCTATTTCTGCAAATGCACCACTATGGTCTTGATCTAAATGGGTCAGAATCACTTGATCCAATTGAGCAATGCCTTGTCGCATAAGATATGGAATAATGACTTTTTTACCAATACTGAATTGCTCTTCATCAAATGTGCCACCTGTATCAATCAGCATTTTATGTTCAGGCAAATTTAAAAAAATTGCCTGTCCTTGCCCAACATCTATGACATCAAGTTGGAATCTTGAAGAATTTTTATGTGATATTACTAACGGTGCTAAGCAGAGTATTGCCCAAAATTTGGGAAGCACACCTTTGGGCAGAAAGATAATAAACACAGTCAAAGCAATGCAAATAATTTGCAAAGAATTGAATGCCCACCAATTCAATTTAAAATTGAGAAACTGATCCAACTTTTCCAGTAAATACAACAATATAGACAAAAAAATATCAGAAACTTTAAAGAGTACTCCACCTAAAGGATCAAAAAGTATACTCATGCATGCCGCCATGACTTCAATAGGAACAATTATTGCACCAATCATTGGAATTGCGATCAAATTGCTCAAGGGTGTGATCCATGAAAATTGTTGAAATATCCACAGCACCACTGGTAATAATGCAATAAATATTTTCCATTGCGAATCAATTAATACTCGTATAAATAGTTTAGTCTTAGTTTTCCATGTCTCTACAGTTTGATTCGAATGTTGCTGAACAGTCTGATAGACACGAATCAAAATAAAACATGAACCAAAGGATAACCAAAAAGCAGAAGATAGAATACTAAAAGGATCAATTACTAATAAAATACTGGCTGTCAATAATAGATGCTTAAGAGGTTGAATTTTTTGCTTGAATAAAATTATAAAAATCAAAATTGTGACTGTCAGCATGGTTCTTAACGCGGGAATTTCAAAACCAACAAAAGCGCTATAAAACACCACACAGGCTAAAAAAGGAAAGATCAATAAATAAGGTTGTGGAATTCTCAAAAAAATCTGTGGATAAGCTTTTTTAATGATTGAATTAAACAAAAAACAAAACAAACTTGCAAAAATTAATACGTGCGGTCCAGAGATTGCAAGTAAATGAGAGATGCCCAATTTTTTAAATAACTCATGTGTTTCATTCGCCAATAAGCTTTCATCACCGGTTAATAAGGCCAAGAGCAATCCCTTATTATGTAATGATGAAACTGCAATCCAATGGCGAAATTTTAGACGTAACTTTTCGATACTGAGTTGAGCTCTATATAGCAAGGTATTCTGTTGACGAATAAAGGATGTATAACCCAACTGTTTCACTTGAATTTCATCGATATGTTCAAATGAGTGAGCCTTGAATACACCGAGAATGTTTTGTTGTAGAAACCATTTTTCTTTATCAAAAGCACCAGCGACAGCATAACCGTGAATTGGTTTGATTTGCCCTCTTACTCGATAATATTGGCCTAGTTGGATCATTTCAGACTGTGAATCATCCAGATACATTAACATTTGTGTGGCTTGTTTTAGTCCGAGTAACAATACTTTTTGTTGAATACGCTGTTGAGTACGGGGGAGTTGGGAACTAAAGGATGAGTTGGTTTGCTTAATCGTATTTATGCTAGAAATATAAATAATTTTTTCAATTTGATGAGCTGATGTATCACGTAAGCTTAATCTTTTTTCGAGTGCTGAATCTGCATAATGCCAACCGATTAGACCACATGATATACCGACTAAGCTTAAATAGATCAGTTTAAATACCAAGGAATTAATCAATCTATACTTCGACCGATAAAATTTAAATAGCAAAAGACTTAAGGCTAAGCTAATCCATACCAAGAGAGTTAAAGAAGCTGGTGAATGGTATCCCATAAAAGAGATACCCAATATCCATCCAATTAAAGCAATATATATATACATAGTTTTTCTATTTATTGTTTTCAGTGTTTTATTGATTAAGCCCAATCAGTTATTGGGCTTAAGTTTAAAAAATATACCTCACTTTAGAATGATATCATCAAATGAGTGCTAAAATTAGCCATCAATCCAGACACCATCTTGCATATGTAGGATTTTATCTGCTGATTTTGCCAGTTGCTCATCGTGCGTCACAATCAACATTGCCATATTGAACTCCTCACGTAAATCACGCAGTAATTCAAAAATAGATTTTGCTGTTTTGCGATCTAGATTCCCTGTCGGCTCATCGGCTAACATTAACTTCGGTTGTGTCACCAAAGCACGTGCTAAAGCTACACGTTGACGTTCACCACCTGATAACTCACCAGGTTGATGCGTTAAACGATGCGATAATCCAACACGTTCAAGTAAATATTCAGCACGTTCTTTAACCTTTTTATACTCCGCATCTTTTCTTAACATCAACGGCATTGCGACATTTTCAAGTGCAGTAAATTCAGGCAATAAATGATGAAACTGATAGACAAAGCCTAAATGTTCATTACGTAAAAAACCACGTTCAGCTTCACCCAAGTTATCAAAACGTCTGCCATTTAAATTTACCAGACCTTGGGTAGGGCGATCTAGCCCTCCCAAAATATGTAATAGCGTACTTTTACCTGACCCACTTGAACCCACAATGGAGACAAACTCACCTTGCGCTACTTGTAAGGATAAGCCTGTAATCACGTCTACATGTGACTTACCATCAGTAAACGATTTATAGATATTTTGTGCCTCTAAAACCACTGGACTTTGTGTAGCACTATTCATAACGAAGCGCCTCCGCAGGCTGAATTTTAGCTGCTCGCAATGCTGGGTAAATGGTTGCAATAAAGCTGAGGCCCAAGGACAAGCTCACAATCACCACGACATCTTGCCATCTTAAATAAGAAGGTAAGTAGTTGATAAAATAAGCATCGAATAAATGTAATCCAAATGCAGTATTCAACCAGCCAATAAAGTTACTAATTCCTAAGGCAGAGATAATCCCCAAGATTGCACCAGCGACAGTTCCAACCACACCAATCACAGTACCTTGCACCATAAAAATGCGGGTAATTGTTGCAGGTGATGCGCCTAATGTTCTCAAAATTGCGATGTCTGATTTTTTATCCGTCACAACCATGACCAATGAAGAGACAATATTAAATGCAGCAACAAGTACGATTAGGAATAACAATAGACTGACCATTGCCTTTTCCATTTGGATTGCGCTGAATAAATTACCATGCGTATAGGTCCAATCTGAGGCATAGAAACCGTTTGGTAACTCACGAACAATTTCATTGGCAACCTGTGGCGCTTGGAAAATATCATCCAGTTTCATACGCACACCTTGCGCACCGTCAGGTAGACGTAATAGCGTAGATGCATCATTGAGTGCGATGTAACCTAAACTCGAATCAACTTCCGCACCTATACTAAAAATACCCACAATTTTAAAACGTTTAAAACGTGGCACAACCCCTGCTGGCGAAGGGGTTGCTTCAGGTAAAACCAAGGTGACATTGTCATTTAGACCAAGGCCTAACGCATCAGTCATTTGTTTGCCTAGAACAATGCCATATTCACCTTTTTTTAGTTGATCTATGCTACCTTCCACCATATGATTTTGGATAATTGAAACCTTCTTTTCATATTGAGGTTCAATACCAGTCACCATGATGCCGGCGACCTGTCCTTGTGCAGTAAGCATACCTTGTAGTTGGGTAAATGGAGCAACACCAGTCACATGCTTATGTTGTTCAATTTTCTTTGCAAGTACAGGCCAGTCTGTTAGAATTTGTGTTGAAGAAACAGTGGCTTGAGGTATCATACCTAAAACACGGTTCTTTAACTCTCGGTCAAAACCATTCATAACAGATAAAACTGTAATCAGTACAGCAACCCCTAAGGTTAGACCGATCATGGAAACCAAAGCGATAAAAGAAATAAAGTGATTACTACGCCGTGCGCGAGTGTATCTCAACCCTATATACAGCGAGATTGGTTTAAACATACCATTCTAGTCCGAGGTGTTTTATGGAAGCGTTACAGCATCAAAATGAAGCAAATGAACGTCGTGTCATGTCACGAATCGATGCTGCGTTAAGGATCAACTATCAAATCATTTCTGAAGAAGTTGCGCTGAACGATCCATATGATGCTAATTTTGTATTACCGCGCTATTTTCTACTACTTGCAGAATTAGATCAATTTGATCATGCACTTCACTACGAATTAGAACAATTAAATGAAAAAGATCAACAAATTGCTCGAATCTTATCCTTATTCAACCAAAAGTTAAACCTTATTACTGGTTCTCTTTACGATTCTATTGTACAAACCATGTTACCAACGCCACAAAAAGTCAATTTTTCTGAAAGTGGCTTTAGTTTTACCAGCCAACAATACCTGAAACAAGGTAGCTTTATTCATGTCACCCTGAGCCATCCTGAAAATTTCTTCCATATTGCAGCAACGGCACAAATTGCGTACTCTGAACCTGCTGAAAACGAGCAATATCGTGTAGGTGCCTACTTCATTACCTTGCATCCTCAAGATAAAGTCAAACTCGCAGAATGTATCCAACAAAACATCACCCTACAGAATAATTGATATTGAACATATGGATTCTACTTTATTTGCTTTTGCCTTGATTGCCCTAGGTATGGCTCTCACCCCTGGTCCAAATATGATTTATCTGGTCTCAAGGTCCTTGTGTCAGGGCAAAACTGCGGGGATGGTTTCATTGGGAGGCACAGCACTCGGTTTTGTATTTTATATGCTATGTGCTGCTTTTGGAATTACTGCTTTATTAATGACGATTCCAGTTGCATACGATATTTTAAAAATTGCTGGCGCGTTCTACCTGATTTATCTTGGCTGGAAAACCATTCAATCACCTCACTCGCCTTTTGAGATTACCAGCAACCAATCTTATTCAAATTCAAAACTATTTTTGATGGGCTTTTTGACTAATCTACTGAATCCTAAAATTGCGATGATGTACTTAGCTTTGCTGCCACAATTTATCAAACCACATCAAGGCGATGTTTTAGTGCAAACGCTTAGTTTGGGTATTGTCCAAATTGTGATTAGTCTGTTCATCAACATGTTGTTTATTTTTTCTGCCAGTTCTTTTACCCAACTTTTAAATCGTCATGCGCTTTGGTTAAAAATGCAAAAATGGTTTATGGGTACAGTATTTTTTGGCTTAGCAACACAAATCATGCTGAGCTCCAAAAAATAATACAAATCAATCTAATAGAAACTTAAACGTTCCTAGTAAGATATGGTAGTACCAGCTTTACAGTAATACGCATTCAGGTATAGTCAACCCATCTAATTATTCATACAAATAACCTCTATCAAGTCATTGATCATAAATGAAGCTTATAGTTACGTATAAACTTTTTGAAACTGTTGGCTATTCATTCGTTTTTGTACTTTTGAATCCTAGATAGTGATCCTAACATGGATGTCGCCGTTGGGCGGGGGTACAGCACGTACCCCTCGCACATGAGTAAAAACAAAGCACAGCTTTGTTTGCAGCGCAAAGTTTGACATCCCCTACGAAAAGTGATGCATCGCCTACGCAAAGGTATTTAAACTTTCAATGTAAGCTGTGGCATTGCAATTTTTTTATAAACAAAAAATTTTCTTCCATATAGTTAATTTAATTAATAATATTGATTAAATCAATTCTACTCTTGTGTCTGAGTTTTTTGACAGATTGAATATAGATGCAATGATATCCATCTTAGCCACACCCATAAAAAATGGCTCAAAGTGGAGTATTTACTTTGAGCCAAATGAACTGATTTAAAAAGTTTCTTTTTAATAAGCAATTATTCTGCCAACTTATGAATTCGCTTGGCATAACTTGAATGGGCAGAATGATCAAGTTTAGTCAAGATACCATTATCCCCCAAGATACGACGTGCACCTGTTTGCGCCCATTGCGGCAATAAGGCATAAGCACTATGTACTGTTTGTAAGTAATCAGGTACTGCAATAAATAATCGAGGCTTAATCAAAGCACTCAAAACTGCATTGGCAACATCTTGTGATGTCACAACTGGAATCGTTTTTGCAGCATTTTCAGTTCCAGCGGTGAGCTCTGTCAGCACTTTACTGGGTAAAATTGCAGTGAACTGAATAGCTGAATCACGAAACTCACCTGCAACTGCTTCAGTGAGACCAATCACAGCAAATTTAGTTCCAGAATAAACCGCTGAACCTGGCAAAGCAAAACGGCCTGCAAGTGAAGCGATATTCACAATATGCCCTTGTTTATATTTGAGCAATTCGGGAAGTGCCAATTGCATGCCAATGATGACACCACGAAAGTTAATATCAATTTGTGCATCTGCTAAAGCGGGATCTTCATCCAGAAAAGCCCCCATCGGCATAATCCCAGCATTATTCACTAAACCATAAAAACTGCCATAATGTTGAATGGTGTTTTGAATAAATTGGGCAAATGATTTACGATCACGCACATCCACTTTAAAAGCTTTTGCACCAATACGCTGTGCTTCTTTTTCAGCAAGTGCTAAATCAAGATCACCAATACTGACTTTTGCACCTTGTGCAATTAAGGCTTCCGCGGTTGCTAAACCAATGCCACGTGCGGCACCAGTAATCGCAATCACTTTGCCTTTTAATTTTTGTTTTTTAAACATTGCTTTATCCTTTATTTAAAATCTTGGTACATTTCACATCTATCCTCTTTTATAGGCTTGAATAGGATGAAGATTAAAATCCCTTTTTCATACAATATCTTCTTGCTTTAACACTGGGCTTGGTTCAGGTTGATGATTAATCAAATACTCAGCTAAATTAAAATGTTTCATCTTTGCTCGGAGTTTATAGGTTGACCACGGCCAAACTGTACTGTTGCGCCCATTGCGATCAATAAAATAGCTTTGACATCCCCCCTTGTTCCATACCGTAGTTTGCAAAGCTGCTTGGACTTTTTCATTAAAGACTTTTGTAATTTTTGGATTTGGTTCAATAGTCTTGATGCCGAATTGAATTGCCTGTTTCAAAGCATCAATAATATAATCAAGCTGAGCTTCAATGATAATAAATGCTGAGGAACTCACAGCGACATTTGGACCAAACATCAGAAAGCCGTTTGGACAATTTTCTATCATTGTTCCCATATAGCCCTCAGGGCTCCCCTGCCAAACATCTGACATCCGCTGTCCAAAACGGTTATAGACACGATTGGCGATTGGCGGTTCTGCAATTTCAAACCCCGTACCAAGAATAATTATGTCTGCTTCACAACGTTCACCATTACTTGCAATTAAAGTATTACCATTTATTTCAGATAAACCGCTGGCAATCACCTCTACATTATTTTTTGCTAAAGCGGGATACCAATTGTTAGATTGCAAAATACGTTTACAACCCATAATAAAATTTGGGGTTAATTTTTCTCGTAGTTGTGGATTTTTAATATGGTAATTTAAATGCCATTTGGCTATTTTTTGGAATTGATTCATTGCCGCAGGACTTTGAATTCCACCATTTATCGTTTCAAAAATTCCATACACTGAACCTCGCATCAGCTGTTGAGTCAGCGGTAACAGCTTAAACATGGCACGAATGGGCGCAAGTAATGGCATGTCTGACTTGGGCAAAATCCATTGTGCAGTACGTTGAAAGATCGTCAGTTGTTTAACTTGTGGTTGAATCTGCGGTACAAACTGGATGGCCGAAGCACCTGTTCCAATCACCGCAACTCGTTGAGCGGTTAAGTCTAAATCATGCCGCCATTGTGAAGAATGAAAAATTTCCCCTTTAAAGGTTTCAATACCTTTAACATCAGGCAATACAGGTTCATGCATAGGACCACAAGCAAGAATTGCAAATTCAGAGCGCAACTCACCCTGTTCGGTTTGGATATTCCAGCACTTTTCTACATCTGACCACTGTGCTTTTAAAGCTTCACGATTCAAATGCACATGTGGCATGACCTTGTACTTATCTACCACATCAAATAAATATTGTTTAATTTCTTTTTGCTGTGCAAATACCCGTGACCATGCATGGTTTTGTTCAAATGAGTATGAATAAAGTGCGGATGGTACATCACAAGCGCAGCCTGGATAAGTATTTTCACGCCAGACCCCGCCCATTTCTGCAGCCTTTTCCAGCAATATGAAATCTTCAATCCCTGCTTGTTTTAATCTGATCGCAGCACCAAGACCAGCAAAACCGCCACCCACGATAATCACTTTGTAAAAGTTTTCATCCTTTGTATTTTTTTTCATTTTTTCCATGTTGAAAATCGCTTAGAATACAAACACTAGGAACACAATGTCAAAAACGGAATGACTTGTCAATTTCCATTGTTTAACAATTTTGAATATTTATTTGGTATTCTTTGCCTATGAATGAACCAACAACTTTACGTCGTGCAGAACGTCAACGTATCCAATTACAAGCCGATATTTTAGAAGCTGCGTTTTTAGAATTTTCTGAGCGTGGGTACCATCAAACAGCCATTTCAGATATTGCCAAACGCTTAGGCATTGGTCATGGTACTTTCTATCGCCATTTTGAAAATAAACGCAATATTTTGCAGCATGTTATTTCGGATACTATGCAAAAAATCATGGCATTGCTTACTGGTGAAAATGCCCCTCAGGCGGTGAATAATATTGAAGAATACCGTGAACAGTGTCAGCGAATTTCTGAACGTTTGCGTCTTTTTGCACAAGAGAATCCTCTAACTCTAAAATTATTATTACTTGAAGCAACTTCGATAGATGCTGAAATGACCAGATTTATTCAAAACTTGATGCAAATGGCGGGTATTTTTACTGCTAACTATTTAAAGCATGGGGTAGATTCTGGTTTTTTTCGTGAGAATTTAGATTGTGAAAATACTGGACATAATATCATTGGGATGATTACCAATGGGGCTCTACGTTTTTTAGCCAATCCTGAAGATATCAAGGGTTTAAAAAAATATGGCGATTCAATTATTGAATTAATCGTAGCTGGAGTTGCTAAAGCATCAACCTGATTTATGCCAATCAACATAATAAACTGAGTATAAATTAACATGAGTACAATATAAAATTCTTGAAAAAATAGGGTATTCGGAAATGTCATCCACAACTGTCTGAGGCTATTTCTACGACTCATTACATGGCTTGCTGACGGTCGAGAGTTTTGCGGTGAGCCTAGCTACACAAGAAGATTATTCTTTAGAAGCTTAGCTCCTCATTACGAAAAAAAGTAAGTCAAGCAATATTCTGAAATTGAATATAATTTCAGCAACACTCCACCAACATCATTGTTTTTCAATAAGTTAAAAATATATTTAGGTTAAGCATACCTTAAATTAAACTGTCTTTCTTTTTTCTCATACAAGCCTACGGATTATTGTTATCTTGTAGAGATCTGAAAAGTCACCCTTAGACGCAGATCTAGTCCCAACACACTGTTACATTTCATCCTAAGATTGAAATAGTACGTAAATTAACTCAAAAAATGCATTTATCTTGAAGATAAATTGTCGTTTTTAAAACTATTTTTTATAACGAATACAATTACGTCCATCCTTCTTTGCCAAATATAAATATTCATCAGCTGCTTTAAACACCTTATGGATGTCTGTAGAAATTTCAGGCCAATGTGCTATCCCTATCGACACGGTAATCGCGGGTATTTCTCCGATTGGCGTTACTTCTAATGCCTGTCGAACCCTCTCTGCAATATTAATACTTAAATTTTGACTATCGATAGGACTCAGAATCACAAACTCTTCTCCTCCAATCCGACAACAAACATCAATACTCCTGACACAATCCTTAATATTTTGTGCAGTTTTTGTCAGGACTAAATCTCCTTTTTCATGCCCATATTGGTCATTAATTTTTTTAAAATAATCGATATCAACGGCGATAATTGCAAACGCTGCTTCATTTTTCATTAAGCGTTCAATATGTAATTCCATTCCTCTACGATTATAAAGTCCTGTTAATGGATCTGTATTTACATAGTGATTGAGTGTAGATATTTTTTTCTTAAAATTTGAAGAGCTCTGTAACAGTGAGCGTTTAAAATTTCTTACCTCATAATATAAAGCATCCACATTTTTAATTTGAGTTGCAGTCTCTGGGTTATTGAGATGACTCGCCATTGTTGCTAAGCGATTTAATGGTGCTGAGATATAATAGGATATTTTCCAGATGATCAGAAAGATTAAAATATAAAAAACAAGCATATAAGCAATAATTTTATAAATCAGATAAGGAACTTTTTCTAAAAGCTTATGAGTCGGTTGTTGGGAAACGATGATCCAATTAGTATGACTTACTCTTGCAAAGCCTGCTAAATTATCGACCCCTTTGCTATTGACGAGCCTTATTTTTCCGATCATATGACTTGTCATATAATTGAGACCCGTATTATCTGTTGCAAGAGAGCCTATTCGACTTGCATCAGGATGAAAAATGATTTTTCTATTACTATCTAATACATACATATAACTATCTTTATAGTTAAAGCTTAGGGTTAGTAACTCATTAATAATATTTTTTTCTTTTAAATAAATTGCACCACCAATAAAGCCCAGATAATTTTTGTTTTTATCAAAAATAGGCTGAGAAATAAAAACAATTAAATTATTTTTAATTGAATAATATGGGCTTGTGATTACGGTCTTTTGAGTTTTAAGGGATTGTTTAAATCCCAGTGTGGAATTCACTACATTTTTATTAATGGCAATTTTTGAAGGTGAGAAATTGAGCACATGCCCATATTTATCTGAAATGATTACACTATCAAAGTAATTAGATTGAAATTTAAGTCGATCAACTTCTGATTGTTTAAATTGCTCATCACTAAATGAATTACCCAGTAAAGACGCACTATAATTTAACTGTTTTAGCACAGTCTGAATTTGAGAATCAGTTTTTTGGGCTATTTTTGTGGCATATTCCATATTGAACGAAAGCGAAGTATCTAATAGTTCTTTTTTTTGGATAGAATAATTCACAAAAAGCGAAGCAATAAATAAAATAGCGATGCTGAATATTGCTAAAAATAGAATAAGTTTTCTCAGATTTAACTTTAGACAAAATATGAGTTTTTTCAGTTTCATGAGGTCATGTGCAAACAGCATTTGATTGAATTTTATTCTTTTTCTCTAAGTATTACTACAATATTTTTATGATTGTTTAATTTATTTTCATGATTTTTAAATGATTTCCCATAATATACTTTATACCAAATTCATAGAGAATATCTAGCTTTGGTGAATGGAGTTTAGCCACTTCAAAGGTGCCTATCAATGATGAAAACGAAAGCAAATGAATAATATATTAATTAATAAAAATAAAGGAAATTAGCTAAAAATAACAGGAAAAATACTGCAATTACTTTATTTTGCATAGATATATGCTTTGAGATAGATACTACTCATATGATAAGACCAATAAAAATTGATCGGAGTTAGGCTTCATTTTTAGCATGTTACTGTAATTTTAATTTCGATTTGGTTGAATAATTAAAATGGCTAGAATCCTCTAAGCACTGTGAATTACTCACTGAACCTTCCTTATTTTAACTTACTTGGTATAGCGATAGCGAAGGGGTAAAATTAAAATAGGAAAGTGAAATTGGCAAAAAATATTTTGCTAAATTGAAGCTAGAGAGTTTGGATAAAATATTTTGATCTAGGTGATTTTCTGTAAGTGTGTCTTCTTATTAACGCTATCTGACAGATATCCACTTATGGGCAATCTGTCAGATTAAATCTGTAGTTTGGTTTTGATGATCACAAACCATCTTTGCTCTGCTTACATCCAATCACTAAAATACTCGTTATAATATCACCTGGACCTGTCAATGCCGTGATATTACACAGATACTGAGCACGCTCTTGTACCGCATTTTGATAATATCCAGTCGGGCGATATTGATTTTCATAAATAGCACCAACAACACCTTGCCCACCAGTTTGTCCAACAACACGCTGCCCTGCATATTCAGTTCCTGTTTGCACAAACTGTTGTACAACATGTTGGGAAACAACCGAATTTTCCCACATTGCAGAGCCACCATTATTACTTGCAGGAACGCGATAAGTGGGTGATCCAAAGATACCAATCGCTTTATTTACATGTTGCCCAACCAATTTATCAGCTGCTTGTTGCACAGGATTAGGTGTTGAAACACAGGCTGTTAGTGACAAACCTAGTGTTAATACAGCTAAAACGCTCAAAGCCCTAAATTTACGTCCATCCATTTGGTGTTGTGGATTATTGGTTGTCAATTGCTGTTTGCTGATCATAAGAAGGTTTCCTTTTCCTTACGCTGGTTATTTATCTTCACTAAAATGAACAAATACTTTTTTATAAAACATTTCGATGAGTTAAACATCGTGAGAAATCGTAAATTATGGATCAAGATAATATTCGGCCCGCACATTGCCTTGTTCCAACTCATTAGCGCGTTCAACCACCCGTTCAAGCGACTGTCGGTCACAATCTAGTGCTGTCATATTTTTACCTGAAGATTTAGCTGCATTTTCATCATCAAATGCGGCTTGATCACATTGATCATCTTTAAAATTTTGAAAAGATCGCCACTCTACTTGAGCATCGGTCAATCTACTTTGTTCATATGCTGAGAGCTTAGATGTCAGGTTTTTTACTGCCAAGTTTAATCTTTCATTCTGACGTAAATGCTCTGCACTAATGCATAATTGCTTGTTTGCTGTGGTTTTTGCTGTATTTATACAGCTTTGGTAGGTTTTTAAGTATTGTAATGTCGGTGCAGCTGCTAACAAAGTCGTAAAGCCACATACACTACCAATGCTCAAAACATAGATGCATTTTGAGTATACTTTATTCATATTATTAACTACTTTCTAAAAAGGTTTATAGCAGAAGCGTCTATAATTTATTCACACACTAAATATACTTTATAATTTAATTCATGTGAAATTAAAACCATAAAAAGGCAAATACTACACAAAATTTAAGACATTTTATTCAGGGTATATTTAGGTTTATTCTTACAATTCAGTCTAATAATTTTTATCGCATTGCATACTAAGTAAAAACAAAGCACTACTTTGCTTGTAGTATCAGGTGTCGCGTAAGATCAATGTATTGATACTCTTTAACTAACTGCTCAAATCTATATGCAAAATAAAGCAGTAAAAAATCTACAGTAAAATAAATTAAGGTTTATGGAATGTTATTTGTAGATAATACCAAGATTCTGGTAAGGCATTTATAATTCAATAGATTCTATAAATTCGCTGTTTAAATAGTCTGTCAAAATGCGCTTTAAACAGATAAAATAAAAATGACCTTAGCAGAGATCTGCTAAGGTCACGCTTACAACAAAAAAATTAGCCTGGGAAAATACCGCGTTCCATACGAGCTTTTAAGATACGCTCACAACCTAAAATAAAGGCAGCCGTTCTTAAACTACATACTTTGTCATTTGAAGTCTGCCATACATCATTAATCGCTTGAACCATCAATTTATCGAGTCTTTGGTTAATTTCTTCTTCCGACCAGAAGTAGCTTGACATATCTTGAACCCATTCAAAATAACTTACAGTTACACCGCCTGCATTACAAATCACATCAGGTACAACGGTAATACCACGTTGGATTAAGATATCATCTGCTTCTGGGTAAGTTGGACCGTTTGCCCCTTCGAGTACCAATTTCGCTGTTAATTTCTGCGCACGTTCAACCGTGATTTGACCTTCCAATGCAGCCGGAATCAAAATATCCATTTCGACATCCCAGAAATCTTCATCACTAATTGCTTGAGCGCCAGCAAATCCCCCCACGCCCTGATTGCTCTCTAAATAAGTCTTTAAAGCAGCTAAATCAATACCTTGAGGATTATAAATCGTCCCTGTATGGTCTTGAATTGTTACAATAATAGATTTCGAATCTGCAAATAGATATGCAGCTTCACTACCAACATTACCAAAACCTTGAACAGCAACTCGTGCACCCTCTAAAGGAAGTTTAATTTTTGCTGCAACTTGTTGGCCTGTAATAAATACTCCACGCCCAGTTGCTTTAATTCGACCTAAAGAGCCGCCCAAATGAATCGGCTTACCCGTTACAACACCTGTTACTGTATGGCCTTGACCCGATGAATATGTATCCATAATCCAACCCATAACATTGGGATTGGTACCAACATCAGGTGCTGGAATATCTTTTTGAGGGCCAATAATATGGCTAATTTCACTGGTATAACGACGTGTTAAACGTTCTAATTCACGTGGGGAAAGTTGACGAGGATCGACACGAACACCACCTTTTGCACCACCAAAAGGTAGATTTAAAACCGCAGTTTTAATAGTCATCCAAGCAGAGAGAGCCATCACTTCATTGAGATCTACATCTGGATGGTAGCGAATACCGCCCTTACCAGGACCACGGGATAAGTTATGTTGAACACGATAGCCTTCAAAATGACGGATCGTACCATCATCCATAACAATCGGTACATCGACAATCAAAGCACGTTTTGGTCGCTTTAAGGTGTCGATATAATCTTTGAGATGTTCTAAATGCGGTGTAACACGCTCGATTTGTTCAAGGTAGGTAGACCATGGACCGTTATTTTGAGAGATATAAGATAAATTAGACATACTTTGCTTATCCTTTTGATGAAGTCACTTGAATCATCAATCAAATATGTAGTTAAAAATGATATAAGCGGCTAATTTGGCAGTTCTGTTGTCCAAATCAAACCGTGGATTACATTCAGCCACATCAAAAACTTTGATCTTGCCAGTTTTTTTAATGGCTTCTAATAATGGGTCAAAAGTAGATAAATCGATTCCTTTCACCGCAGGTGCGCTGACACCCGGCGCAATGCTAGCGTTAAATACATCAAGGTCAACCGTAATATACAAATAGTCTACTTTTTTAATAAAATTATTTATTCTTAAGATTAAATTTTCAACATTTTGCAGTTTTAATTCATAATCGTAAATATAATTACAGTTTAAACGTGCTGCTGTGTCAAACAAAATTTTAGTATTTGAATGCTTAGCAACACCAATACACATGTAATTAAATTCTTGATCAAACTGCTCTGATAGTTTAGCAGCATTTAAAAAAGGTGTGCCTGAAGTGACATATTCAGCTTCGCGCAAATCAAAATGTGCATCGAAGTTAATAATCCCTATTTTCTTATTTAGATGATTATTTTGAATGTATTGAAATAAGCCTGAAAAACTCCCAAAGGCAACTTCATGTCCACCACCTAACACAATGGGCTTCATGTTGGAATTTAAACTACGTTCAACTTGATGCGCTAATTCCGCCTGCGCTATTTCAAGTTCAGCATGATCACAAATCACCGTACCTAAATCGATAATAGTCACAGGTTGATGCACTGGTAAATTTGCCAATTGAGCACGAATCATATCTGGTGCATCTGCTGCACCTAAGCGTCCATGATTGCGTTTAACTCCTTCATCTGAACTAAAGCCAATGAAAGCAAAAGATGCCTGAGGACTGGTATTGATCACTTGATGGAGTCGAAGATATGCATCACCCTCCCCATCTTGTCGTCCTTGCCACATAAATGAATGATTCATTATTAATATCACTCTATCAAAATTAATCTCATGCTGAGATCAAGATTTCATTTCCATGTTGGATGATTCGTTTTGACAAATCACCGCCAAGCCAATACACAATTTCAGAAGGATGTTCTATATCCCAAGCAATAAAGTCCGCCACTTTACCTTGTTCTAATGTGCCATGCGTGTCTTGTAAACCCAGTGCATAAGCAGCATGCGTTGTGACACCTGCGAGTGCTTGCTCTGGTGTTAAACGAAATAATGTACTGCCCATATTCAGCATTAAACGTAATGATAAAGTTGGCGATGTTCCTGGATTTAAATCACTGGATAATGCAATACGGACACCATGTTGATGCAAACTATCTAAAGGTGGATATTTGGTTTCTCTTAAAAAATAGAATGCTCCTGGCAATAACACAGCAACTGTGCCTGAAGTTGCCATGGCTTTGGCATCAGCTTCGGTCATGTATTCCAAATGATCTGCGGACAATGCATGGTAACGCGCAGCAAGCGTTGAACCACCAAGAGATGAGAGTTGTTCTGCATGTAGTTTAACGGGTAAGTTTAATGCTTGAGCTGCTTTAAAAACACGCTCAACTTGCGCAGGAGAAAATGCCAAATGCTCACAGAAAGCATCGACAGCATCGACTAAACCTTCTTGATGAAGTTTGGGTAACATCTCTGCACAGATATGTTCAATATAAGCATCACTTTGATCTTGATACTCTGGTGGCAAAGCATGTGCAGCCAAACACGTACTTTTTACGGTCATCGGTAAAGTGTGAGCGATTTTACGAATCACACGAAGCATTTTGCGTTCATTGATATAGTCCAGACCATAGCCTGACTTAATTTCAATGGTGGTTACTCCATCTTTAAGCATACAACGAATACGTTTCAGTGCTGAAGCAAGGAGTTGTTCTTCACTTGCTTCTCGGGTTGCCCGTACAGTGCTTGCAATACCACCACCACTCGCTGCAATTTCTGCATAGCTGGCACCTTGTAAGCGTTTTTCAAACTCAACACTGCGATTTCCGCCAAATACACTATGCGTATGACAATCAATTAAACCGGGAGTCACCCATGCGCCATTGAGGTCAATGGTTTCAGCATAGTCATCTACAGGAACATCTTTTTCTGCGCCAATCCAGTGGATATGTTGCGCTAAAGTAACGATTGCAGCATATTCAACACTGGAGTATCGCCCATCTTGCATAGTTGCAATATGACAGTTTGTCCAAAGTTTTTTCATTGACATTTCCTCTTACTGCCCATGCTTTAATCATGCTTGGGCAGCTTCAATATCAGCTTTCCATTTCGATGTTTTGTTGGAGATCTTGTTTTTCTTTTACTGAGTTTTGCTTGGGCTTTACCCAAATCGTATAGGCAATCCAGAGTAAAACTAACCAGGTTATACCAACATAAAGCGCAGGTCGTGAGTCTGGAAAATATCCCATCATGGCTAAAATAAACAGCATAAATACAATGGCAAATGCAGGCGCATAAGGCCAACCTATTACAGGGAAATCTAATGCTTTAATTTCTAACTTAGATAGTTTACGACGCATGCCCACTTGAGAAAGTAAAATCATCAACCACACCCAAACTGTTGCAAATGTTGCAATTGATGCGATGATAATAAATACATTTTCAGGAATCAGATAGTTAAGCACTACCCCAATAAGTAACACCCCCGCCATCACCACTACAGTCATCCATGGAACACCATTACGTGAGAGTTTCTGGAACACTTGAGGTGCTTGTTTATGCTTAGACATACCATAGAGCATACGCCCTGCACCAAATACATCACTATTGATCGCGGAAATTGCAGCTGTAATGACCACAATATTTAAAACAGTTGCTGCAGATTTGATGCCTAAATTTTCAAAAATTTGTACAAATGGACTGCCTTGGCTACCAATTTGATTCCATGGGAAAATCGACATCAATACAAAAATCGTCAGAATATAAAAAAGTAAGATACGCACAGGAACCGCATTAATCGCACGAGGAATCGACGTTTTCGGATCTTGTGACTCACCCGCTGTAATCCCAATGATTTCGATGCCACCGAATGCAAATACCACAACAGATAAACAGGCAACTAAACCCATAATCCCATTTGGCATAAAACCTTCATGAATCCATAGGTTTTGAATACCTGGTACAAAACCAGTGTGATCGGCATTGAAGCCATAGAACATCAGACCAAAACCACCCAAAATCATGGCAACAATAGCACTGACCTTGACGATGGATAACCAGAACTCCACCTCACCAAAGACTTTAACGTGGATCAGGTTAATTGCCCCTAAGAACATAATCAGCGATAAAATCCAGATCCATCGTGGCACATCGGGGTACCAAAACCCCATATAGATACCGAAAGCAGTCACGTCAGCCAAGGCGACAATGATCATTTCAAAAACGTAGGTCCAACCTGTGGTAAAACCAGCTAAAGGACCAATATAATTTGAGGCATATTCACTAAAAGAACCTGATACAGGGTTATGAACAGCCATTTCCCCTAATGCTCGCATCACAATATAAATTGCAATCCCTGCAACCATATAAGCAATTAAAACAGACGGACCAGCCATTTTAATTGCCGTTGCTGATCCATAGAAAAGCCCCGTGCCAATCGCTGAACCCAATGCCAAAAAGCGGATATGACGGGTGTTTAACCCCCGCTGTAATGTGGAGTGTTGTGACATTATAATCTCCAATCCTTGAGGAAATTTAGTTAGATTCGGTCACTCCATGTGACCGTTTTATTGATCACACTTCGGACAAGCTCGGTAGTAGCTTTGCAATGAGCAATTCGTTCAGACAACCACTTGCGAGCAATTCACTTGCTTGTTCGATATCTGGCGCGAAGAAACGATCTTCACTGTAATACGCCACTTGATCACGCAGAATTTTTCGGGCACGCTCAAGTTTAGGAGAGCTTTTCAATCCTTCACGGAAATCAAGTCCTTGACATGCACCTAACCACTCAACTGCAAGAATGCCGCGAACGTTATCAGCCATATACCACAAGCGTTTTCCTGCATTAGGCGCCATGGAAACATGGTCTTCCTGATTTGCAGAGGTCGGTAAACTATCAACACTGGCAGGATGTGCAAGTGCTTTATTGTCACTCGCTAACGCAGCGGCTGTTACTTGAGCAATCATAAAGCCCGAATTCACCCCACCATTGGCAACCAAAAATGGAGGAAGCTGTGACATATGGCGATCCATCATCATCGAAACACGACGTTCAGACAGTGAACCAATCTCTGCAATCGCTAAGGCTAAATTATCAGCAGCCATTGCCACAGGTTCAGCATGGAAGTTACCCGCTGAGATTACGTCACCTTCTGCCGCAAACACCAATGGGTTATCTGAAACTGCATTCGACTCAATCGCTAATACTTCTGCTGCTTGGCGAATTTGCGTTAAACAAGCCCCCATCACTTGAGGTTGACAACGCAGTGAATACGGGTCTTGAACCTTGCTACAATCTTCATGTGAATGTGCAATTTCACTTGATTCAGTCAATAAGTCACGATATGCAGCGGCAACATCAATTTGACCACGCTGACCACGAACTTCATGGACACGTGCATCAAACGGCGCACGTGAACCGAGCATAGCTTCAACGCTTAACCCACCACAAACGGTCGCAGCAGCAAATAAATCTTCAGCTTCAAATAGACCACGTAATGCGTATGCTGTTGAAACCTGTGTACCATTTAAAAGTGCCAAACCTTCTTTGGCTGCTAAAGTAATGGGTTCTAAACCTGCGATTTTAAGTGCTTCAACTGCTGGGAACCATTCCCCTTTATAGCGTGCTTTACTTTCACCGAGTAAAACCAGAGACATATGTGCAAGGGGTGCCAAGTCACCTGAAGCGCCGACTGAACCTTTTAATGGAATATGTGGATAAACTTCTGCATTGATCAAGGCAAGGATTGCATCAATCACTTTAGGACGGATACCAGAAAAACCACGTGCCAAACTATTGGCCTTTAACAACATAATTAAGCGAACCATCGCATCATCTAAAGGTACTCCCACACCAGCAGCATGAGAAAGTACCAATGAACGTTGTAACTGTTCTAAGTCTTCAGGAGCAATTTTACTTGAAGCGAGTAAGCCAAAACCAGTATTGATACCGTAAGCTGTGCGTCCTTCATTCACAATCTTTTCGACACATGCAACACTGGCATTGATGCCAGCATAAGCACTGTCATCAAGTTTAACTTTGATTGGATTTAAATACGCTTGGCGAAGATCTGCGAGAGTGAGCTTGCCTGGTTGAATTAAAAGTTCCATTTTGACGTCCTGTTTTACGCTATATTGTTCTCTTACGATGCTACTTACACAATTGCAAAAAGCATCGTAATGTCCATGTCTTTTATTTGGTGATCATCGGCAAGTTCAAACCTTGCGCTTTGGCACATTCGACGGCAATATCATAACCAGCATCTGCATGACGCATCACGCCTGTTGCTGGGTCATTGGTCAATACCCGAGCAATACGTGCTGCTGCTTCATCGGTACCATCACAAACAATCACGACACCTGAGTGTTGAGAGAAGCCCATCCCGACACCACCGCCGTGATGTAATGAAACCCAAGTCGCGCCACCTGCTGTATTAAGTAAAGCATTCAATAATGGCCAATCAGATACAGCATCGGAACCATCTTGCATTGCTTCAGTTTCACGATTTGGACTGGAAACCGAACCTGAGTCTAAATGATCGCGACCTATGACGATTGGTGCTGAAAGCTCACCACTACGTACCATTTCATTAAATGCCAGACCTAATTTTGCACGCAAGCCTAAACCAACCCAGCAAATACGTGCTGGTAAGCCTTGGAAGCTAATCCGTTCTCTTGCCATGTCTAACCAACGATGTAAATGTTCATCATCTGGAATCAATTCTTTAACTTTTGCATCTGTTTTATAGATATCTTCAGGGTCACCTGAAAGTGCAACCCAACGGAATGGTCCAATACCACGACAGAATAATGGACGGATATAAGCAGGTACAAAACCAGGGAAATCAAATGCGTTTTCTACGCCTTCTTCCTGCGCCATTTGACGGATATTATTGCCATAGTCAAAGGTTGGAACACCCATTTTTTGGAAATCCAACATCGCTTGTACATGCTTCGCCATAGATTGTTTTGCAGCTTTTACCACTGCTTCTGGCTCAGTTTTGGCACGTTGACGATATTCTTCCCATGTCCAACCAATGGGTAAATAGCCATTGAGTGGATCATGTGCACTGGTTTGATCCGTCACCATGTCCGGATGAACGCCACGGCGAACTAATTCAGGTAAAATTTCAGCTGCATTGCCATGTAGCGCAATCGAAATCACCTTGCCTTCTTTGGTATAACGGTCGATACGCGCCAAAGCATCATCTAAATCTGTTGCTTGTTCATCGACATAACGTGTACGTAAACGGAAATCAATACTGGCTTGCTGGCATTCGATATTAAGCGAGCATGCGCCTGCCAATGTCGCAGCTAAAGGCTGAGCCCCTCCCATTCCACCTAAACCAGCAGTCAACACCCAACGACCTTTTAAGTCCCCGTTGTAGTGCTGGCGACCAGCTTCAACAAAAGTTTCATAGGTGCCTTGTACAATGCCTTGGCTGCCGATATAGATCCAAGAACCTGCGGTCATTTGACCATACATTGCCAAGCCTTTGGCATCTAGCTCGTTGAAATGTTGCCAATTTGCCCAATGTGGAACTAAGTTTGAATTGGCAATAAGAACACGTGGTGCATCTTTATGTGTTTTGAATACGCCGACGGGTTTACCTGATTGAACCAATAAAGTTTCGTCATTTTCTAAAGTTTTAAGTGTTTCAACAATCTTGTCATAACATTCCCAATTACGTGCAGCACGACCAATACCACCGTAAACAACAAGCTCTTTTGGATTCTCTGCGACATCAGGATCAAGATTATTCATCAACATACGCAGTGGAGCTTCAGTCAACCAACTTTTTGCATTGAGCTTAGTACCACGAGGTGCGCGAATTTCTACATCACGAAATTTTGTTGTCGTTGTTGTCACAATAGGACTCCTTCCTTTGAGTTTAAACCAGCAAATTAAACTGCATTCACTGTATAGCAATGTACTAACTTGTATATACATCTATATACTACACAAATCTTTAATATTGAAAAGATGCTTTTTAAATTATTTTTAAAAAAATTTATAAACATATAAAATAAATAGATTTATTTTTCATAAAAACAAAAAACGCAGACAACTTAAGGTTGTATGCGTTTAAGTAGAATCAATAAAATTTAGATTTTTGTGAGTTGTATTAGACAAGTTTGCTTTAAAAATTGCTGATTTAAAATGATTGTCTTTAATGATTTTTCATCTTCGAGTTTAAGACTGTCCTGATGTTCCAGATGAAAAATCTGTTGACCAATTTCGATAACTAACACCTCAACACTCTGATTAAAAACAAACATCACGTCAGATAATATGGGTATTTCTAAGGCTTCTGGAGAGAAAATCCACTGATACTGTGCATCAAACTTTTTTGGATTAAAAATCAAATTAAAATCGCGAATGTACCCTGCCAGCAATTCACAACTGACCACGCTGTCTCCACGAAACTCGACGGACTGCAATGTTTTTAAATACTTAAAATCATCATCTATACGCAGTGAAAGACCTTGACCTTCCAATACCGTCAAAAAGCGATTCATCCCATTAAACTTGGAAAAATCACTCGATGTTTTCACATCGGCCATCGAAATCCGCCAATCAAACTCAACTAAGCTTTCACCGACACTACGGGCGATTTCAAGCGTATAGCCTTTCCCATTTTTCCATCGCATTTTTTTGTAATGGCTGGCTTTTAAAAGCTCAATCATTGGGTAAATTTACCTTCCAAATAATAGCGACTGCCAGGATAAATCAGTCTTGCACTGGAGATCAGTTGTTTATTGGACCATGTTCTACGGCGGATCAATAAACAAGGCTCTGTTTTATTGATTTTTAGCCATTTACATTCTTGTGCTGAAGCAAGAATAGCAGTAACCACATGCTCACCTTCAGTAACAGGTGCTTTTGACATTAAATAGGCATTAGGCGTGATAGTTTTAAAATCTTGTGCCAAATAATCTGGAATCAGTACGGGATCAACTAAACGATCTTCGATCTGCACAGGCACATCATTTTCATAATGCACAATGATCGAGTGAAATAGTCGTTGTCCTTCTCGAATTTGCATTAATCGACTTTGTTCTTCATTGGCTTGAATTTGTTCAAGTACCAATACTTCAGCATGATGTTTATGATTTCTCGCAATAATTTCTTCTGCAATATTATTCACATGAAATAATGCTGTACGACCTTGCCCTTCAGCGACAAAAGAGCCAACACCTTGTATACGCACCAATAAACCTTCACTGGTCAGTTCGCGCAATGCCCGATTGACCGTCATACGACTACAACCCAGTAAATTCACCAACTCACTTTCTGAAGGAATTTTTTTATTTACAGTCCATGTTCCTTCATAAATTTTTTGTGAAATCATTTGCTTCACGCGCAAATACAAAGGAACAGGACTATCTTCTTCTAGAGATAAGTCTAGATCATTGTGCTTTGACGCTCTTGACATTGGCTAAAACTCATACAAAATATTCTAACTCATTGTATCTTGAGTCGATGTTATTTGTATATACAAGCCTATACAAATAATCATGATAAAAATATCCATTACTCATCAATGGCATTCCAACTTATATCCATTTAATCATTTTGCTTTTACATCATTTAATCATAGATGGTGTAGCGGTCACCCAACGAATATTAATCGGCTTTGTTTGCAGCGCAAGGTTTGACTTCGTCTACGCAAAAGAATTTAAACTTTAAATGTAAAGTGTGGCTGTGTAAGTTTTAATCTCATCAGCTAGATTTTTAAATCCCTTTTGCTAAGTTTTTACTCAGATTGTTTGAATCCTCCCCCTTGCGAAGTGAATACTTCTCACCTTTTTTGAAGGAGGGAGTTTTTCGTTACTCAAATAAATTGAGTTTAACCATACAGCGTGTTGCTATCGCGTGGCGACATAAATAAGAAGACAAAAGCCTCCTTATTTATTCAATCAAATTAGAAAGTCTTTCTTAAACTCAACCAGTACTGGTGATTATCACGGTCTTGCAACTGCTCTGGCGTATTTCCAATTGGAAAGGCAACTTCTGCATTGGCTTGAATATTCCACGCACTCGTCCAGTTCAAACCTAAACCTGCACTACTGATTTGAACTTGATTATCGCCTGTCACACCTGCCCAACGCTTAGCATTTAACGTGACTTCTGCTGTATCGATAAATACTTTCCCTGTTAGCTGATGCTTTGCATCGGCAAATAAACTTTGTCTCAGTTCTGCCGTGGCCAAATAACCTGTAGAGCCTGCAAATTGACTCGATTCATAACCACGAACATTAAATGGACCACCACCTAGATATTGCTCTGCACTGTCTAGATTATAAGGACTGTATTGTCCATAAACTCCCAAATAGCCTTGCGTGCCCTTATTGCTTAGGTTTTGTAAGCGTGACAGATTCAATGTAGCTGTATAGTAGTCTCCAGCTGTCTTCGCTGTTTGCGCATCTAAAGCAGCGGCATCATCGTTTTTAAATTTCACACGACCATAACTGGTTGAGGCACCATATTGGGTTAAGCCTCCACCCAAGAATTGATCGAACTGCGAGCCATCCAGTCGGGCAGTCACCACGTCAATATTTCGATGTTTGTAATATTGATTGAGCTGAATATCATCTTTCAGTTGTTTATGATCATATTGTAAGCTGAGAAGGACTTCTGCATTATTGGTCAGTAAGGCAGGTTGGCTAATGAATACGCTACTTTGTGCAGCACTCCCTTCTGCGCCAATGTTTTTTAGCTCTTTTCCAAGTTCATAATCTAGATAAGAATAACTTGCGCCTGCCCGAGTACCCATTCCTGTAAAGGTAAATGCATAACCCACGCGCCCGTAGTTCATGCGTTTGCCTGCAGTCATTACATCTAAACTCAGTTCATCGCCTAAGCCTGCAAGGTTGTTGGCAGAAATTCCAGCGGTTCCACGCACTTGACTGGTATAACGATTACCAAAGTTATCTGCGCCAATATAACCATTCAACATGCCTGCATTTTGTACTTCAACATTGAGTTGGCTACTTCCGACTGTTGCACCAGGGGTCAAAACATTTCGGGTATTGACCCCATTTAAACGATTGAGCAGTTTGAGTTGTTGTTGCATCTGGTCACTGTTGATCCGCTCACCTTGTTTAAGTGGTGCAACGGTTTGTTCAATTAGCCAGTTTTGCGTTCGACTTTGATTATCAATCTGGGTTTGATCATAATACGCTTCGAGTACATTGATACGTACTACACCCTGACTTAGATTCTGCTGAGGCAGATAAGCCCGACTATAGGCATAGCCCTGTTGCTGGTAGTAAGTGGTAATCTTTTGGGCTACTTGCCAAAGTTGCTGAAGACTCAATTGTTTACCTTCGGCATCCGCCACTAAGTGATGCAATTGCGCTGTGCTAAAACGACTATTTCCAGTGATTTCAATTTTGCGTACAGGAATTTGGATATCAGGTGAGTTAGGTACGTTATTGCTTGCTGAACTTTCTATCTGAACAGCAGCCTGTGGTTCAAGGCTTTGTCCTTGTTGCTGTTGTTGTAGCAGTTGACCCGCATTAGGTGCTGGCGCTGCATGGTTACTGCTGGTCAAAAGCATCAGACAAGCAGCCACAGATGTTGCCAAAATATTGTGTTGTTGTTTCATCAATTAGTGCTCCCCTGCCAAAATTTGAATACCTGCAGTGTTAACTCCACCTTGGCGTACATCTAAATCAACTGTATTTAAGACGTTATTGGTTTCAGGCAAATAACGCGGTCGTTTGAATTGTATGGCTTGTAAATACGCTGCAGGGGTTAACAGATAAATATCAGCTGTGGTCACAGCGGTGGTATCCACAAGTTTGTAGTTTTGAGCATCTAAGCCACCTAGACTTAAAGCTGTAATCGATACATTTTTTGCTTGCCCTGTGGTTGCACTGTCAAATTGTCCTATTGCTGTTGCAACGTTTAAATTATCCCCAGCGTAGATCCCGTTGAATTGTGCGTTGCTGAGATTAAGTTCAGCGGCAGTTAATCCATTATAAGTACGATTGTTAGCCGTAATTCCAGCAATGTTTTGAATATTGGCTTGGCGAATATCTGCCGTAGTTTGTGCAGTGTTATTCATCAACTCGTAGTTGTGTGCATCTGCACCACTTAAACTAACACCCTGAATCGAGACTTGTTTTGCTATACCCACATTTTTATCATCGAATTGTCCAGTTGCTGTTGCAACTTTCAATTCATCGCCTGCAACCATACCAGTGAATTGTGCTGATCCAGTATTTAATGTTGCGTTGGTGGTTGCATCATAAATACGATTATTGGCGCTAATGCCTGTCACTTGGTTAATTTTAGCTTTCGCAATATCCAATGCACCATTAACAAAAGTTAGCTCATAGTTTTTGTCTGCACCCGTTGCAGTATTGGCGTATTTGCCAGCATCTTTGCCGGTAACCGTTGCGCTTACACCAGATAATACAGATTCTGTCTCTCCATTGACTAAACCAGAAGCACTAAAACCAGCAGCAGTTTGATCTTTACCGTTATAGGTGGTTGATACACTATTGGCGGTCACAGTGGCTTTAGCTTTAGCAATATCTAATGAGCCATCAATAAAACTAAGATCATAGTTCTTGTCGAGACCTGTTGCAGTATTGGTGTATTTGCCAGCATCTTTAGCAGTCACCGTTGCTGAAACACCTGATAAGACCGATTCAGTTTCACCATTGACCAAACCTGTTGCACTAAAACCAATAGCCGTTTGGTCTTTACCGTTATAGACTGTATTTAAGCTATTGGCGGTCACAGTAGCTTTGGCTTTGGCGATATCTAAGGAACCATCAACAAAACTTAACTCGTAGTTCTTGTCTAGACCCGTTGCAGTATTGGTGTATTGGCCAGCATCTTTGCCGGTAACCGTTGCAGTTACACCTGACAATACCGATTCTGTTTCACCATTGACCAAACCTGTCGCACTAAAACCAGCAGCTGTTTGATCTTTACCGCTATAAACCGTATTTAAACTATTGGCGGTGACAGTGGCTTTAGCTTTGGTGATATCCAAAGAGCCATCAACAAAGCTTAGCTCATAGTTTTTGTCTAGACCCGTTGCACTATTGGTATATTGACCTGCATCTTTAGCAGTCACAGTAGCTGAAACACCTGAGAGTACTGATTCAGTTTCACCATTGACCAAGCCTGTTGCAGTAAAGCCAGTAGCTGTTTGATCTTTACCATTATAAGTAGTTGATACACTATTGGCGGTCACAGTGGCTTTAGCCTTAGCAATATCTAATGAGCCATCAATAAAACTAAGATCATAGTTCTTATCTAGACCTGTGGCTGTATTGGCATAACTACCTGCATCTTTACCTGTGACAGTTGCTGAAACACCTGATAATACCGATTCAGTTTCACCGTTGACCAAACCTGTTGCACTAAAGCCAGCAACTGTTTGATCTTTGCCGTTATAAACCGTATTTAAACTATTGGCGGTGACAGTAGCTTTGGCTTTGGCAATGTCTAATGAACCATCAACAAAGCTTAGTTCATAGTTTTTGTCTAGACCCGTTGCACTATTGGTATATTGACCTGCATCTTTAGCAGTCACCGTTGCTGAAACACCTGAGAGTACTGATTCAGTTTCACCATTGACCAAGCCTGTTGCAGTAAAGCCAGTAGCTGTTTGATCTTTACCATTATAAGTAGTTGATACACTATTGGCGGTCACAGTGGCTTTAGCCTTAGCAATATCTAATGAGCCATCAATAAAACTAAGATCATAGTTCTTATCTAGACCTGTGGCTGTATTGGTATAACTACCTGCATCTTTACCTGTGACAGTTGCTGAAACACCTGATAATACCGATTCAGTTTCACCGTTGACCAAACCTGTTGCACTAAAGCCAGCAGCTGTTTGATCTTTGCCGTTATAAACCGTATTTAAACTATTGGCGGTGACAGTAGCTTTGGCTTTGGCAATGTCTAATGAACCATCAACAAAACTTAACTCGTAGTTCTTGTCTAGACCCGTTGCGCTATTGGTGTATTGACCTGCATCTTTAGCAGTCACCGTTGCTGAAACACCTGAGAGTACCGATGTATCTTCCCCATTGACCAAGCCTGTTGCAGTAAAGCCAACAGCTGTTTGATCTTTACCGTTATAAACCGTATTTAAACTATTGGCGGTGACAGTGGCTTTGGCTTTGGCAATGTCTAATGAGCCATCAACAAAACTTAACTCGTAGTTCTTGTCTAGACCCGTTGCGCTATTGGTGTATTGACCTGCATCTTTGGCAGTCACCGTGGCTGAAACACCTGATAAGACTGATTCAGTTTCACCATTGACCAAACCTGTTGCACTAAAGCCAACAGCTGTTTGATCTTTACCGTTATAGGTAGTCGATACGCTATTGGCGGTGATAGTGGCTTTGGCTTTGGTGATGTCTAATGAACCATCAACAAAAGTTAACTCGTAGTTTTTATCTAGACCCGTTGCGCTATTGGTGTATTGACCTGTATCTTTGGCAGTCACCGTTGCTGAAACACCTGAGAGTACCGATGTATCTTCACCATTAACCAAGCCTGTTGCACTAAAGCCAACAGCTGTTTGATCTTTACCATTATAGGTAGTCGATACGCTATTGGCAGTTACGGTGGCTTTCGCTTTGACAATATCTAATGAGCCATCAACAAAGCTAAGCTCGTAATTTTTATCTAGACCTGTTGCAGTATTGGTATATTTGCCAGCATCTTTAGCAGTCACCGTTGCTGAAACACCTGATAAGACTGATTCTGTTTCACCATTGACTAAACCAGAAGCGCTAAAGCCAGCAGCTGTTTGATCTTTACCGTTATAGGTAGTCGATACACTATTAGCAGTTACAGTGGCTTTGGCTTTCGCAATATCTAATGAGCCATCAACAAAGCTTAGCTCATAGTTCTTATCTAGACCTGTTGCAGTATTGGTATATTGACCTGCATCTTTAGCAGTCACCGTTGCTGAAACACCTGATAAGACTGATTCAGTTTCACCATTGACTAAGCCTGTCGCACTAAAACCAGCAGCTGTTTGCTCTTTACCGTTATAAACCGTATTTAAACTATTGGCGGTGACAGTGGCTTTAGCTTTGGCGATATCCAAAGAACCATCAATAAAACTTAACTCATAGTTCTTGTCTAGACCCGTTGCGGTATTGATGTATTTGCCTGCATCTTTAGCAATCACCGATGCACTTACACCTGAGAGTACCGATGTATCTTCACCATTGACCAAGCCTGTTGCAGTAAAGCCAACAGCTGTTTGATCTTTACCGTTATAAACCGTATTTAAACTATTGGCGGTGACAGTGGCTTTAGCTTTGGCAATGTCTAATGAGCCATCAACAAAACTTAACTCGTAGTTTTTATCTAGACCCGTTGCGCTATTGGTGTATTGACCTGCATCTTTGGCAGTCACTGTTGCTGAAACACCTGATAACACTGATTCAGTTTCACCATTGACCAAACCTGTCGCACTAAAGCCAACAGCTGTTTGATCTTTACCATTATAGGTAGTCGATACGCTATTGGCAGTTACTGTAGCTTTCGCTTTGGCAATATCTAATGAGCCATCAACAAAGCTTAGCTCGTAGTTCTTGTCTAGACCTGTTGCGCTATTAGTGTATTTGCCAGCATCTTTAGCAGTCACCGTGGCTGAAACACCTGATAAAACTGATTCAGTTTCACCATTGACCAAACCTGTTGCACTAAAACCAGTAGCAGTTTGATCTTTACCATTATAGGTAGTCGATACGCTATTGGCAGTTACTGTAGCTTTGGCTTTGGCAATATCTAATGAGCCATCAACAAAGGTTAGCTCGTAGTTCTTGTCTAGACCTGTTGCGCTATTAGTGTATTTGCCAGCATCTTTAGCAGTCACCGTGGCTGAAACACCTGACAATACACTTGTAGTTTCACCATTGACCAAGCCTGTTGCAGTAAAACCAGCAGCTGTTTGATCTTTACCGTTATAAACCGTATTTAAACTATTGGCGGTTACGGTGGCTTTGGCCTTAGCAATATCCAAAGAGCCATCAATAAGCGTCAGATCATAGTTCTTGTCTACACCTGTTACTGTGTTGTTGTATTTGCCTGCATCTTTAGCATTCACCGTTGCGTTTACGCCTGATAATACTGATTCTGTTTCACCATTGACCAAGCCTGTTGCAGTAAAGCCAGTAGCCGTTTGGTCTTTACCGTTATAAATGGTTGATACGCTATTGGCGGTGACAGTAGCTTTAGCTTTAGCAATATCTAATGAGCCATTAACAAAACTGAGCTCATAGTTTTTATCTATACCTGTTGCGGTATTGGTATATTGACCTGCATCTTTAGCAGTCACCGTGGCTGAAACACCTGACAATACCGATTCAGTTTCACCATTGACTAAGCCTGTCGCACTAAAACCAGCAGCCGTTTGATCTTTACCGTTATAGGTCGTTGTTACACTATTGGCTGTTACTGTCGCCTTAGCTTTGGCGATATCCAAAGAGCCATTAACAAAACTTAGCTCGTAGTTCTTATCTGTACCTGTGGCTGTATTGGCATAACTACCGGCATCTTTACCTGTGACAGTTGCCGAAACACCTGACAATACAGTTGTAGTTTCGCCATTGACCAAGCCTGTTGCACTAAAGCCAACAGCCGTTTGATCTTTACCGTTATAGGTGGTTGATACGCTATTGGCGGTTACGGTGGCTTTCGCTTTCGCAATATCTAATGAGCCATCAATAAGTGTCAGATCATAGTTCTTGTCTGCACCTGTTACTGTGTTGGTGTATTTGCCTGCATCTTTAGCAGTCACTGTTGCAGTTACGCCTGACAATACAGTTGTAGTTTCGCCATTGACCAAGCCTGTTGCACTAAAGCCAACAGCCGTTTGATCTTTACCGTTATAGGTGGTTGATACGCTATTGGCGGTTACGGTGGCTTTCGCCTTAGCAATATCTAATGAGCCATCAATAAGTGTCAGATCATAGTTCTTGTCTGCACCTGTTACTGTGTTGGTGTATTTGCCTGCATCTTTAGCAGTCACTGTTGCAGTTACGCCTGACAATACAGTTGTAGTTTCGCCATTGACCAAGCCTGTTGCAGTAAAGCCAGCAGCCGTTTGATCTTTACCGTTATAAACCGTATTTAAACTATTGGCCTTTACAATGGCTTGTGCTTTGTGAATTGTGGCACTTAAACCTATAGGCTGACTAAAAGTATAATTTCCTGCATCCGCACCTGTTAAGTTATAGCCTGTTACGATCACAGATCGGATTCCTGCATTCTTATCTGTAAATGTTCCTAGACCACTACCAGTCAATCCAACAAAATCTCCAGCAAATGGATTGATTGAAGCAGTACCATTTAAGGTCGCATTGAACAAGCCATCATACGTTTTATCTGCAACACTTATTCCATTAATGGTTAAAACTGCAGGCGTTATACTGGCTTTAAGATTTGTCGGCTGCAGCAAGTTGTAATTTAAAGCATCTGTTCCAGTCAGCGTATAACCCGACACAATCACATTTTTATTATTGCCCACATTTTTATCAGTAAATGATCCAAATCCAATACCCGAAAGTGTCACTGAATCACCTGACAGCACTGTCACTCCAGCAGTACCCGATAATGTTGCTACTTTTGATGTATCATAGACTTTGTCAGCAACGCTCAAGCCATTAATATTTAAATCTCTTTTCGCGATTGTTAATGAACCTGATCCACCATTTTCTTTATAAATTACATCATCGCCAAACTGTGTTATATTTGCCGCGATTGGAACACCACTAATCAGGATTGAGCCATCATTTAAACTATAAATCCCTGCATTTTTACCAGTTGTTTTATAATTCAGCCCTGAAGCCAGCGTTCCAGAAGCTATCGATCCATCATAAATTTTGTCAGAAAAATTAGCGACAATTTCTGTAACCAAGGGTTTAAGGAAATGACGTAGTAACGGTGCAGATCTTCCTTCATAAATACGCCAGACTTTTCCTGTACCACCTGCATCATCAATATCCCAACCTGCAAAAGTAGAAATTTGCTGAAGTTCTGTTGTGGTTTTTCCTATACCACCCGCACTGCTTGTTCTTCCAGAAGTACTGGTGTTCCAGAAACTATTTGTGGTTGTACCATTACCACCACCAACGAGACCACCAACAAAAGTATTCCCAGTTACACTTCCAGAAGAATAATTTTTGTCAACACTTCCGCCATTGAAACCCACCAGTCCTCCAACATATTGATTTCCGATGACAGTACCTGTTGCATAAGAGTTATTGATTTGCCCTGATATTCCACCAACTAAACCACCAATATAATTATTTCCTGTCACTGCACCTGTTGCAAAAGAAGAACTTACAACTCCGTCACTATAACCAACCAAACCACCAATATAATTATTATTAGAATATTTTCCTTTTACAGTCACATTGGCATAAGAATTTAAGATATTTCCTGAATTATAGTTCCAACCCACCAATCCGCCATACTGCTCGGTATTACCTGTGACTAAGCCAGCATTGACATAAACATTATTAATCGTGCCAAGATTAAGCCCCACGATCCCACCTGTTTTTCCATAACCTGAATAACTTATATTATTCAGTCCAAGATTTTGTATAAGTGCATTCTGATGCGTAATCGCAAACAGTCCAATGCCCTGATACATAGAGTCAATACTTAATCCACTAATCGCATGACCTAATCCATCAAACCGTCCACGAAAAGCTTGTTGTGATAGATCCATTGGACTTAAAGTTGCATTATAAAAGCCAATTGGGTCGAATCCGGTATAGCCATTCCACTGCCATGTACTACTGGCATCTATGTCTGCACCCAACACATAATTACCACTCAGGTTACCGTTGATCCCTTGTAAATCTTGACTTATAGTCGAACCCTGTGCGCCCAAAGCCGTAATGACTTGATAGTTAATGGTAGCAGCCGTTCCTTTTTGGGTACTAAAATTCTGCCCAGCCTTTAAGTTTATTTTTGCGCCAGTGTTAATATAGTAATTAGCATTGGTATTGGCTGTATTTTGTCCATATATCAAATTAAGTTTGCCACTGTTATTGGTCGCTGTGATGTTGGCATTAATGTTGATGTCATTTTGTGCATTTAAAGTCAGGCTGGTCGCACTCCCCCAAGTCACATCAGCATTCACATTGATATCACCCTTTTGGTTACCCGTAGAGCTAGTTAGCAATATGACATTACTGGTTGCAAGACTGCTTGCTAAAGTGGTTGCGCCTATGCCGCTACTACTTGCCGATGCATTACCTGAATTAATACTGAAATCGGTAGGGTCGATCAACCAGTTTCCGATTTTCCCGCCCTCAGAATGAGAGGACACTATCGTATTATTATTAATCTTTACTTTGGCTGCTGAAGTTTCAATAAACCCACCATCTTGACCATTTTTCCCTTCAGCTTTAAGCAGGCCACTGACATTTGTTTCACCATTTTGCATATCACCTAACAAAATGATTTCACCTTTGGCATTTTGGCTTAAGCGATTCGCTTCAATAATCCCACTATGATTGACCACGGCTTTACTTAAACTGTCTTTGGCTTTTGCAGTTAAATATACAGCGCCATTGTCGGCAAGAATTGCACCACCATTGTCCACCAAGCCTTTTAATACCCCTTGATCAACTTGGTACTGGGTCAGTGAACCATCCTGTAAAGCAAGAGTGACTTGACTGGCAGCAGTGAGATGAGTAACGCCATTCGGTGTCACAATAGAGCCGGTATTTTTAACATTGGGCGCAATCAGCGCAACAGTTCCACCTGATAAAGTTTGAATACTACCGTTATTTTCTATCGTTGCTGTGCTATTGGCATTGGCTTTTAAAGTATATTTTCCATTTTGAATATCCGCATCGTTCAAACTTAAAGTTGAAGCAACCAAACCACCAACATTCACTTGAGCTGTCTTAGAAAAAACCACACCATTTGGATTGAGTAAAAACACCTGCCCATTGGCATTTAAACGCCCCATAATCTGCGATGTATTGCTATCCAAAACCCGATTAATGGCTATAGATGACTGGTTTTGTTGATTAAAATTAACCGTTGCATCTTTACCAATATTAAAAGTATTCCAGTTGGTCGAAAGGTTTTGACTATTTTGATGAATATTTAAAACGTTGCCATTTTGGGAAATGTTGGCTGAACCTTGAGTGATATTGGCGCCTGTAGGCAGTTCAGTATTAGAAATTGCGGCATAAATCGATAACGGCAATAAAGCCAGCCCCAAAAAAGCCAATCGGATTAAATTTATCCCTGATGCTTTATGAACACCGCCCTTCAGTGCGTTTTTATGGTCTACAGTACTTTGTGAAGTATTATGATTTTTTGCCAATTCTGAAACTGCTTGCCAGCACCTAAGTTGTGAATTCCAAATAACTTTATAAATTTTGTTCATGATAATCCCCAAATCTACATTTTGATCAAATATCAATCATTAGATCAAATGGGGGAATATAGAGATATACCTGAAATTGGGTATTTTATATGTATAAGTTCACGTTTTAGATAAAAATAAAAACGCTGAATGAAATTATTCAGCGTTTATTGGAAAGCACTATGCATCAAATTTAAGCCAAACAAGCGCTATAAAATCCGATTTCACAAACACCTACTAAAAACAATTAAGACATTTTATTGACCAAAGCTTCTAATTGACGATGTAACTTTTCAAGATTTCCTCTTGGATCAAGCCACCACTCTACAGTCCATAATTGTAATATATGCCAACCTAAACCTTTTAAAACTGTTGGGCGCAGTTGATCACGATCTCGTGCGGTTGCAGCCTTGGCATAATCATCACCATCTACAAGGATGCCCGTTAAATACTGCCCTACAATTTTAGGATCTTGAATTGCAAGATCAATCCGACCTTCTCCACTCCCCACAGCTAAGTCTACTTTCCAACCTAACTGCTCTAATTGAGTTTGCAAATACAACATCAGCTCATCTTTAGATTTTTCTTTTCCAACAGACTGTGCGTAATAAGCCATCTGCCCAGTTTGTGCAAAGCTAAGGAAATCTTTTAAATCCCGTACACCTTCACTACTGGTTCGCGAGAGATCAATCTGTTCTGGACGAAGTGTAGAAAAAACATGCAAACCCTGACGTGCACGAGTAATCGCAACATTTAAACGGCGCTGTCCACCTTGACGATTTAAAGCACCAAAATTCATCAACAATTTACCGTTTTGATCTGCAGCATAAGTGATTGAGAATATAATCAGATCTCTTTCATCACCTTGTACATTTTCCAAGTTCTTCACAAATAATGGCTCGAAACCCTCTCGGCTTAATTGCTCTAACTCGGGATAATTTGCCAACTCATTGTCTAACAAATCTTCAATCAGTTTTTGCTGGGTAATATTAAATGTCACCACACCAACTGTTTGTTTAACCTCAGCCGTGAGTTGAGTCGTTAAATGCTGGATAATAAATTGCACAATCGCTTGTGCCTCTGCCTTATTGGTACGGGTATCACCTTTATCATAAACCCCTTGAACTGGGTGTAATTGAATTGCACTATCCCGAGCCACAGGTGCCGGGAACGTCAATAATTCACCCTTATAATATTTTTGATTACTAAACTGAATTAAGCTTTCATAGCGACTACGATAATGCCAATTGAGCACCAATTCTGGCAATTGTGCGGCCAAGCATTCATCCAGAATACTTTCCAAATCTTCGGTAACATCCTCATCGATCGCTTCAGAATCGCCTTTTCCAAAGAAACTGGTTGGTGGCATTTGTTTATTATCACCCACAACAATCGATTGTTTGCCCCGAGCCAAAGCACCTATCGCATCCCAAACAGGAATCTGTGATGCCTCATCGAAGATCACCACATCAAACTTAGACTCAGGATCTAGATATTGAGCGACTGAAAGTGGACTCATTAACATACACGGTTTTAAACCTGTAATCACATCGGGAATTTGCTTAATTAATTCACGTACGGGTATATGCCGACGCTTTTTGCCCAACTCTTTATTGAGTAAAGCCCATTGTTTTTTAAACATTTCAGGGTTTTCAAAGATTTTATACCAACGACGGGTAATTTCCTCACTGGCAAACTGTTGATGTTCCCGATCCTGCTGCGAAAATTTCTGAATTTTTTGCTGCTGCAATTCACCATTAAACTGGTTGAGCTCAGGATGTTGACTAAACTGCTGAATAATCCATTGCCGAGCAAGATTAATATCAATTAACAATATCACATATTCTTGTCTTAACTTTTGAGCAGCATATTGCACGTTTGCTTCGGATGGCTGATGTTGTAAAAACTCGCTGAAACTTGCTAAACCCTGTTGTTTAAGTTCAGTTTTTAAACCTTGCCAATTTAGCCAATGGCGCCACTCACTTATCACAGTTTGTAATTGCCGTTGACGTGCAATAAGTTCAGCAAAAGTGATCATTGAATAGCCTTCTAAGTGTTCAGTTTGAAGCTGTTGATCGCTTAAAAGCTGGCTATATATTTTTTTTAATTCATCTACATATTGGGTGATTTTCCCCAAATCGTGCTGGCTTGCAAAACTCACTGCCTGCTGAATCACTGAAATTTGACTCATACGTTCTGAGAGTTGTTGTTTCAGTTGCGTCCATGCGATCGAAATATTTTCAAACTGTACCCAATCTGTCTTTTCAGCTTGCCAATAAGATTCCAAACGGTCTTTCAGCTGATTTTCAATGCTCTGGAATTGCTGCTGATAATTTTGAATATTGATCAGGATTGGCAAGTCATTTTCAACCACCATCGTTGATGGACGTTGTTTCTCCGTCTGATAACTCCGAATTAAATTTCTCAGCTGGTATTTTCCAAACCAAGACCAAGGCCAAAATTTGGCAACAGCTTCACGCCATTTAAATTCGATTTGTTTTAATTCAGCTTGGTAAATAGACGCATCATAATTAAAAATTAAGCGTGTACGGTTTTGCTGTATTTCTGTGCAAATCGCTTTTGCTTCAGAAATTTGTCGTATATCTATCGCATCAACAATTTTTAATAATTTCAAATCATGCTGCTGAGCGAAATTAAACAATGTCTGATAAATATCGAGATCTTTTTGTAGTTGCTGTAGATTTTCCGCACGGGGAAATTGGCAACACTCTTGCCAAGCTTGTACTGAAAAATGCAACTGTGGAATCAGTTCAGCTAAATGTTGTTGTTGCTGTTGGTACTGATCTTGCCATAACAAATTCCAAATATTCTGCGGGCTTCCCTCTGCAAATCCCTTAAGTATTTCAAAAGAGGATGGGGAAATTTGTTGATATTGTAAAAATGCTTTTGTACTGAGCGCTTTTAACTGGTTGCGAGATTGTTCAGTTAACTGCTGAATGTTAAGTTCAAATCGTAAGTTGTCTAAATCCCGATGTAGCAGCTCATCACTCATGGCATCAAATAAACTCCAACCAATCGGATGCTGTTGATGTAAAATATGCACATGCTGATTTAACTCATCGCGGCTTTCCACCAGTTGCTGAGAAAGCAATTGCCACGCTTGCTGGGTTTGCTTTTGCTGAACAACATAAGGATTATTGTTATTTTCGGCACGTTCACGAAGTTGATCTAAAACTTCTATTTTTTGCGCTTTTGCAGAATGTAATTGTAGACATAAATCGCCTAATCCAATCTGGTTTAAACGACGGTAAACCACATCTAAGGCCGCCATTTTTTCTGAAACAAATAATACTGATTTTCCATCTGCTAAACATTGCGCCACCATATTGGTAATCGTTTGAGATTTACCCGTACCTGGCGGTCCAGAAAGTACAAATGTTCGTCCCAATGCAGCTGACATTACCGCAGCAAGTTGCGAGGAGTCAGACGACAAGGGCGTGAATAATTGCTGAGGTTGATAGTTTTTATCGAGTTCGACTGGATGAGGAAAAGCCTCTTGTTTTTTAAATGGTTCCCGTGGTGTTTCAATCAGATGATTGACCACAGCCTGTTCTTTTAGCTGTTGCATACGTAAAGATAGATCACGCCACATCAGATATTTTGAAAATGAAAACTGACCAATTGCTGCTTCTGCAGTGACTTCCCATCCTCGCATATTGACCACCGCACGGCGTACAATTTGTAATACAGCATTCACATCCACACTAGATTCATCTATTGGCAATGGATCTAAGCCACTCATTTCGAGCTCAAAGTCTTGTCTTAATAACTGCAATAAAGTTGAATTAAAGCGTGGCTCATCATCATACATCCATAACCGATAACCAGACTTAGCAGATTCGCGCGTCATTCTTACAGGAATCAATAATAATGGTGCTTTAAAGCTTCTTTGAGCTTTCTCTGACTCTTTCCATTGCAAAAATCCAATGGCTAAAAATAATGTATTTGCTCCACCTTCCTCTAATGCCGTCCGTGAAGCCCGATAAACTTCAACCAAGCGTTTATTTAAGGTTTCACTATCTAGACCACTAAATAATAGCTGTCGATGCAAATTTTCATCAATATAGTGTTGTACATGATCAGCTTCATTCTCACGTGTCACATTTTTTAAAGAAATATGCTCAATACTATGGAAGAAAAACCCTTTATTTTCTGCTAAAGCATCTTCCAAAGAGGCTAAGGTTTTCTCAGAACATTGCAAGGGAATGCTTAGGCGATTATCTTTAAAGTTTAATAATTTATTTCTTAAACTTAAATCCAATAAACGCCTTAGCCAACGCTGTACGCGGGTTGCAACATTTTCACTTTCATCAGAACTAGCATACTCAGGCAATGAGGCTTGTGTCCAAGTAATCTCATTATCATCAAGATTTTTTCTGACATCCAACTGCAAAGAAATCGGACGCACTCCACGTAAACGACTTTGTCGAATATCAATTGCAACATAAAACTGTTCAATTTTTTCAGGTACTTGTAAAAAGCACTGAGCAGATTCTATCGCTTGCTTTAAACTATTTTTTGAGGTCAGCAGTGTGGTTTCAATAAACGTAATTGCACCGAGTTCCGTACATTTACGTAATGTTTGCAGATCATCAATCAAAATGTCGACGAGTGGTGTTTCATGTAGCCAAATTCCCAAAAAGCTGTGCCCCTGAATCAACATAACAATCGGATCAAGTCCGATTTGTTCCAGCAATGAACTGAGCAACATCGTACTGTCTAGGCAACATGCCATTTTTTCTTCTAAAATTTGTTTGGCAAAGCGAATCCGTTGCCCTTGTTGAATATAACTTGCAGGATTTACAATATAGCGTAAATCCTGTTCATTTAATGCCTGCCAAATCGCATTGACTTGCTGTAAAACATGTTCAGGATTTTTATCTGAATAACCATTTAAACTGCCAAGATTCTTTTCAAACAGTACTTCACTGGCACGTTTTAAAATAGGTACTAACGAAGCAGCATTAGGTTGTGAAAAACATGCCAATAGTTCAAGCGGTTGTTTTTCTCCACCCCAAGTATCGACAGTTAGAACTTGAATTTCTTGTTGATGCTCTGCCAATAAATTATCTTCTAAATCCAACCATTTAAAGCTTATGTTTACTTTTATATTTTCAGATAAATTTAATAGAAAATGAATATCAAAATTCAGTTTAGGATTATTGATTTGGGTACTTTGTTGTTCATCCAACATCCCGATATGGATTTCTGTTCTTTGAATAAATTCAGGATTCGCTTGAATAATAAGCTTACTTCTAGGAAGTAACTTACTACTAGTTAAAGAAATACTGTGAATTAAAGGGATAGCATTCTGCTGAAAGACAAAATTTAAACTTGCGCTAGCATCGATAAAGATTTGGAATTGATTTTGTTCAACAGCATCTGACATAAAAATTTTAATCCTAGAATTTTTTTTGATTTTGAATACAATCTTTTTACTTTATACCAAATTCATTTCAATAAAAAAGCACCCGTAGGTGCTTATCTGATTATTTTCAATCAAAAGGTTAGTAATTGTGGATCAAACAAATCCTTGATCAGATCAGATTGCAATACAGGTATATCTTGCGCTGATAGATTTTCGACTTTATTGAAAGCAACCAATGCAGTACTTTTAGCATCATCGACAATGGCTGTAGTGCTTTGATCAATTGTTCGAGCAAGCACGTCATCAATTTGATTTGTAGTTAAATCATTGACAGAAGTATTTACCAACAATTCATCGACTGACAAGCCCATGCTTTCATGAGAATTAGTATTGGTGTCTGTCTTGATATTTTCAAGCACATCTTGCAGTACAGTGTTTATACTTGTACTGAGGGTAGTTGAACTGCCAGCAATAGGCTTATGATCTAAATCTGAAACATTTGAATGGAGCAACGAGAATTGATTTTCTATGGGTGATGATTGATCGAGTACTTGAGCCCTACTTTCTGGTTCAGAATTTAAAATACCTAATCCAATAGCATCAGTACTTTTAGCTGAATCAATATTCGAATCAGCTAAATCAGCATGAAAAGCTGACGTTTCATCAAAAACTGCCATTTTTGTGGCGATTTCTATTACAGTAAATGTTCGTGCATCACTTACTAAACTGGTATTCCCTGCTTTATCCGTTTGTACAGTGGTAATACTGTGACTTCCCAGAGTTAAATCATAAGCAAAACTAAATGACCATTTACTATCTGCACCAACTGTGACCTTTCCTACCGCCTGATTATTGTCATAAATAATTAAAGTTGCTCCAACTTCTCCTGTTCCTGAAATCACAGGCCGCTTGTCATCTGTCGTCCCATTTGCAGCAACAGAACCTACAGTTGTCCCAACATCATCAACCACATCTGTGATTTTTGGACTTGCAGGCGCAGTTACATCTTTGGTTCCTGTTACAGATGTAAGCGCTGACTGATTTCCAGCTGCATCTGTTGCATATACACTACCGACTTTTGCTTCAGTCAATGCTGTCGAAAGCGTAACAGAATAATTTCCGTTTGCATCTGTTGTTGCTGTGCCTAATAATTTATTTGCACTGTCATAAACTGAAATTTTGGAATTTGCTTCAGCGGTACCCGTGATCACAGTTCCTTCAGCATTTAAATTGGCCACGGGTTTATCTGGTGCTAAAACATCTTGTCCAGCTTTAATTTCTACAGCACTCGACTTATTTCCTGCAGCATCTTCAATTATAATTTTGCCAGTCTTGCTTGCATCTAAAGCAGGAGAAATGGTGATATTGAATTTGCCATTGGCGTCTACAACACCTGTTGCAATCACCGTACCTGTTGAATCTTGAATGATCACTTTAGCATTTGCTTCTGCGGTTCCATGTATTGAAGATCCATCTTTAGATACATCAAACTTAGGTTGATCAGGTGCTATAGTATCTTTACCGACTTCAATATTATGTTTTTCTGATTTATTACCAGATGCATCAATCGCTTCGACTGTACCAATCTGGCCTGTGGTTAAAGCAGGAGAAATAGCAACAGAAAATTGTCCCTGTGCATTGGCTTTTGCAGTACCAATCAGTTGACCCGCTGGATCATACACATTAATTATGGCATTCGCTTCTGCTTTACCAGTAACAATATTTCCTTGCTCATTTAACTGCCCCTGAGGCTCATTGGGTGCAATAGTATCTTTAGTACCCACAACCGAGGTATAGGTTGAAGCATTTCCAGCTTTGTCTTTTGCATTGATATAATAAGTATTATTGTTCAGCAAAGCCTCCGGCAGTGTCAATGAATAATTTCCATCTTTATCTACCACTGCTGTAGCAATCACTTTCTGGTTTTTATCAATTACATAAATAGTCGCACCCGCTTCAGCCGTACCCTTAATTTCAGTACCTTCTGGATTTAATGTTGCAGTCGGCGTTTTCGGTGCAATAATGTCAGTAACCCCCTTTGATTGATTACTTCCACCATCATCAATCAATGCCAAACCTAAACCAATTGCAGAAGCAAGACCGACACCTGCTTTCACTGCGCTTGAAGAAAATAAATTTAAAAATGAAAACTCAGGTGTTGAATCTTCATAAGCAGAGATTTGTTGAACACCCGCAGTATTGGTACCTTCATAGAGTAAAGTGTCAAGTTTTTGCAAACCGCTATAGTCTGTAAAGTTTCCATTATCATCAAAGTGAGCAAGTGAGAAACTTCCATCCGCTTTAGGGAAAGTTAAAGAATGGGTTGTAGTTGCATTGGTTTGAAAAAATCCCTCTAAAACAATTTGCTCACCATTATTTAAACTAATAATCAGCTTATCACCTAATCGCTCTAGTGTTTTCACATCTTGTTGTGTGACACCAATTTGAATAATAGCAGGTTGATTTAAACTGACTGTTTTTGCTTGAGAATCCTGTAGTAATATTTTGTCTTGTTTTGCAGCGACGACTATTCTTGTCATTTATACCTTCTATTGATTTAAAATGTATTTTTTGAAAATTATACAGAAGGTATTTATATATACAAACGACTTAAACTAATTTCTGAATTATTTATAAAAATATAAAATTCAGATACTTAAAAAAGTAAGATAGCGCACAAAATCTTATTTAAACAATAAATATCCAGCATTCTTACTTTTGAAATATAACTTCACTATTTAGCAAATCGCTTGGACAAATTGTGGCGCAGTATCCAAAATTTCAAACCAAGCAGCTTTGTTATCGGTAAATGCATGTGAAACAATCTTGCCTTGAACAGGCTCATTTACAATACCTACACGTAATCTAACTACTTCTGGTAAGTCTAGACGCGCACTAAATAATGGGGATGCACATCTTTTACAGAAGGTTCGTTTTTTATTTTCAGTGGCATAATATTCTTGAAATAGTGCCTGTCCTTGAACAATCTCTAAATCTTGAGTCTGAATAGGAGCAATCGCCACAAATGCAGAGCCTTGAGCTTTTTGGCATTGCTGACAATGACAAACAAATATTTGAGGGATTTCACTATGAATTTTCAGTTGAATACCACCACAAAGACAAGAAGCTGTATACATTTTTATTCCTTTATATTGTGAGTAAACACATTTTATCGAGCAATTTTAACACTTATAACTTATAAATAATCAAATGGATAATGTGAAAAAAGTTCAGGATGGATACGATTTACAGTATATTGAAATTGCTCCAATCCAATCGTAGACAATGGTTTTTTATCCAAGTGCTGATCCATTGCTTGCAGAAGTAAAGCAAATTGTAAAAATTGGAAAAAGTTGACTTGCATTGACTGGAACTGATCATGCTTTAAACTCTCATCTAAATCCATGCCTAAATCATGATTATAGAATAAAATATCAAAACTATTGCGATCTAAAAACCATTCATCACCTTGCCCTGTACGACCAATTTTCCATAGTTGTTGGGATAATTTTTCCACATGCTCTGCGAAATACTGGTTTTCCTTTATCGCAGTTTCATAGCCAAATAAATCAATATCAGGGGTAATTTCAGTATCGCCACACTGTTGTAAAAATTCAAGATAATGAGGATCTGAAAGAAAAGTCACAGTACTTTGAATGGGTTGAGTTCGCGGATTTAATAGCTGAAGTATCTGTTTAAAATTGGTTTGCAGTTCAAACATTATTGCGCTCTCAATGATTGTTTTTTGTTCTAAGTTTTTTGTTCTAGATCATCTGCTCGATAGGACTTTAAGGCCTCAATTTCAGTATAAATACTCGCTTGCAATTGATCACGAAATACAATCATATCATCCATGCTCCCAATCTGTTCAATAGATAACCGTGGCATAAATTTGAAATAGAAAGGAATCCGCTTTGGAATAATATGCTTTGGAATCGAAGGAATAACCTCACCCTGTCTAAGCAATGAACCTATTTTGGGATTTGATAATATTTTATTAAACCATTTTTGTTTGAGCAGAATATTTACATCGAAAGCCAAATCAAAAACTTCATCACCACCTAAAGCCACAAAAGGAGCTATTTCATAACCAAATTCCTGAGCCAACTTTAAGAAACCAAAGCGTTGCTTCCAGATCAATTGATAAGCTTCACCTTTGCGTTTAATAACTTCTCGACCACCTCCTGGAAAAACCAAAATCGAATAGCCTTGTCGCATCGCTTCTTTGGCATATTCTTGTACGCCATCAACCCCACCGACACGTTTAACTACCTCTTTCCAAATCGGAATATGAAAATGGATATGATCAGCTAAACTAACCACAGCGATTTTATGCTCTGTAAATAAATAATCAATCAGAATCGGAGAATCTAAAACACCATAGATGGTGTGATTACCGACATACATGGCTGGTTTATTCGGTACTAAATTTTCAGTACCTAAAAATGTTGGACGAAAGTAAAAGCGCTGTAAGCTGCTTATTAATCGAATTAGTTTAGCGTTGTGGCGTATTTTCAAGGTTTTTTCAGTCATGTTGTATCTCTACAAAATACTTTTCAACATTTTTTGATCTTACCATTAAGTGTATGACTGCTCCTTTTTCAGGGAAGAGCTTTGAACAAATAAAATAAGTTAAATTTTGGATAATCCCCCCTTCTTTTCAAAGTAGCTGAACTATGCTTTTAGCGACGCAAGGGGGGGAGATTTTATAAAATTATGATTTAAGCAACGTGCTTTTGTACAAGAATTGAACCCACAGAATAACCTGCACCAAATGAACATAGCACACCATATTCACCATCATTCACCTGATCCGCACTACGATGTAATGCAATGATCACACCTGCTGAAGACGTATTGGCAAACTCATCTAAAATGATTGGTACCAAATCAGGATCTGCTTCTGCAACTTCTTTGCCGACAATGAGTTTTAAAATTAATTCATTCATATTGGCATTGGCTTGATGTAGCCAAAAACGTTTTACATTTTCAGGTTGAATACTGTTCTTTTCCAATTGTGTGGAAATAATTTTCGCAACCAATGGACACACTTCTTTAAATACTTTGCGACCATCTTGACGAAATTGCTTATCATCACGAGAAGTTAATTCTGAACCATTTAAGAAACCAAAATTATTTCGGATGTTATTGGAGAATTGGGTAAACAAATGGGTATCTACGATTTCAAACCCTGTTTTGCTATCCGTTTCTTCAATAATTGAAGCTGTTGCAACATCGCCAAAAATAAAATGGCAGTCACGTGAACGATAGTCAGTATGGCCTGAGGTAATTTCCACATTGACCAATAACACACGACGTGCACCCGTTTTTACAGCATCGTAGGCTTGTTTCAAACCAAATGTAGCAGCTGAACACGCCACATTCATGTCGTAGGCATAGCCCTGAATCCCCAATGCAGTTTGAATTTCAATTGCAACAGCAGGATAAGCACGTTGTAAATTTGAACAAGCTAAAATCACCACATCAATGTCTTCTGCAGTTACGCCTGCATTTTCCATCGCTTGTTTTGCCGCAATCACGCCCCACTCAGCTTGGATTGAAAGCTCTTCATCTGAACGTTCTTCTAAACGAGGACGTAAACGATTAATGTCTAGGACACCTGATTTTTCAATCACATAACGACGCTTTACACCTGATGCTTTTTCAATAAATTCTGCACTTGAACCACGACGGGCAACAACTTCACCCGCTTCAATTTTTTCAGCATTTTCACTGTTAAATTGTTCCACATAAGCATTTAAACAATCCACCAATTCTTCATTGGTAATCACTTCTTCAGGATGGTACAAACCTGTACCTGTAATACGGATGCCCATGTAAAACTCCTTTTTAAATTCACAAATATTTCAAATTATTTCTATTCTAACCGATTCCAAGCTTTTCCCATACTTTTTGTATTCTGGTTGACGAAATCGGCATCTTGGTTTTCATTGGTTGAGAAAATAATGAAATACGTAGTTCCTCAACCATGAAGTAGACTTCTTTAACACGGACATCCGACTTAAACTTAAACAGTTTATCCATCCAAGGATCTACTTCTTTAATTGCAGCATCATCACGATTTAGATTATTCGGCAATCGATCTAAACGCAATAACAATGCTTTTAAATAACGAGGATATTCCTGCCAAATATCTGAAGATTTTGAATAAACAAAATTGGATAAGTTCATTAAATCGAGTTGATCCTCAATATCATTCATATTTTTAGCAAATACATCTTGATCCAGCATCAACAATTGCTGGCGTATTTCCTGCCATTGAATATAAATTTCACTGATCAACTTTAATGCTTCCTGACCATAACTTAAAAATGACTTTTTCACATCTGCCATGACTATCGCAAATTCTTCAGCATTAATTGGTAAATCTTGAATTGCCATTTGTAATGTTGCGTACACCAACATTTGCTCAAGTTGTGCTTTATCGCCCAAAGGAGAATATGCCAATGCCAGTGGCTTGGAAATTTGCTTTTTCAATTGACGAATCAAATCCCCCAATTGCATATGAATCAAACGAATTACGCCTTCACGATGCTGTTTAATCGCTTCACTTTGATCATTAAAGGTCTGAATCACAATACCAGAATCATCTTTCAACTCTAACTTAGCAAAGTCTTTGCTTGGAACCAGTGCCTGATATTGTTTAACCACAACCCCAGTTACTTTCTGAGATGCTTCAAATACAAAGCTTTCAGGAAAAGTAGTAAACTCACCTTTTAACTGTTTGACAGGACTGTGTGTTTCAGTTCGACAACGTGCTTTAAGTTCTGCAAGATCACGGCCTTTTTCAATCACGCGACCTTTTTCATCAATTACTTTGATAAATGGAATTAAGAATTGATCAATACGTTCAAAAGAAAAATCTTTATTGGTAATTTGTTCACCACGTAATTGAAATGCCAAAAACTCAAAAATATGCTGACGCAAATGTTGCGCATCGACTGCTTTGATCAATTTATTGGCTGTATCTGGAATCGGCACCAAGTTACGACGTTTATCTTTTGGTAAGGCTTTTAATAAAGCTTCGATTAAATCCAAACGCCAACCCGGAATCCCCCAAGACCAAATATTTTCATCAACTTGAGCTAAGGCCTGTACAGGAATTTTTACAGTTGCGCCATCTTCATCATGACTTGGATCAAAACGATAGCTGGCAACTAAACGCAATTGTCCATTATGTAAATAATCTGGAAATTGCTGTGTGGTTGGACGATCATTCATCCATAAATCATCATCATCAACAAAAAGATAACGAGGATTCTGCGGTTCTACTGTTGCTCTCCAATCTTCAAAGCTGCGACGGCTGGCAATTTCCGTAGGCACTTTAGCGGCATAAAACTGATAAATGGTTTCTTCATCGACGACTAAATCACGACGACGCAGTTTGTCTTCTACCCGCTCCACTTCTTCAAGCTTTAATAGGTTGTGTTTTAAGAATGGTGGCGTTGTTCCCAAGTTTCCTGTAGTTAGCGCATCTCTTAAGAAAATTTCATGTGCAGCCAACTGGTCCACTTTTTCATAATTGGTGGCACGTTTCGGTTCAATGATCAGTCCAAATAATGAAATCTGATCATAAGCATTGACCACACCCGGTTTTTTCGCCCAATGTGGCTCAAAATAATGATGTTTTAATAAGTTCGGTGCAGCCAAAAGAATCCACTCAGGCTCAATTTTTGCCAGTGTGCGTAAATACACCTGTGAGGTTTCGACCATTTCAAATGCCATTACCCATGGGGTATTGGTTTTATGTAAGGTTGATGCAGGAAAAATTCGGGCTTTTTGCTGACGAACTGCCATGAAAATATTACGTTCGTCAGTTTTATTGGCAATAAAGGACAATAGTCCTGTCAATAAGGCACGGTGTAAATTTTCATAACTGGCCTGCTTTTCATTGAATGAAAGTTTTAAACCTTGTGCTAAATCCAGTAATTGTTCATGAGTTTTCTTCCACTCACGTAAGCGCAACCAGCTAAGAAAATGCTGTTTGGCAAAATTACGTCTTTTGCTTTCACTCAAAGTTTCACGATTTTCAGTCAGTGTATTCCACAGTTTAATATAAAATAGAAAATCTGAATCTGCTTCTTTAAATAATGCATGTTTTTGATCCGCCTGCATTTGCTTATCAGCAGGACGCTCGCGTGGGTCTTGTACTGCAAGCGCAGCAACAATAATCAAAACTTCATTCAGTACCCCAAAATGAGCACCACCAAGAATCATACGTGCAAGGCGTGGGTCTATTGGCATTTTTGCCATTTGTAGACCGATTTTGGTTAAACTGTTATTTTGAAGTTCGGCTTTTTTAGTAGCAGGTTGAGCAAGGTTTTTTGCTTTAGCATCACCTACAGTTCCCTGCTTGGAAACCGCAATTTCATTTTGTGCCATTGCTTGAGGAAGATTATTTGAATTTTGCGCGTCATGGATAGCACCTAATTCAATCAGCAACTTACGCCCATCGTTGACCAAACGATGGTCTGGTGGCTCAATAAAATCAAAATCTTCTACAGCACCTAAACCGAGACTTTGCATCTGTAAAATAACCGATGCTAAATTGGTCCGTTTAATTTCTGGTTCAGTAAAATCTGGACGACTTTGAAAATCATCTTCACTGTATAAGCGAATGCAAACACCTGGTGCAATACGACCACATCGCCCTTTACGCTGATTTGCAGCAGCTTGAGAAATCGCTTCAATCGGTAAACGCTGTACCCGTGAACGATAGTTATAGCGAGAAATACGTGCAAAACCACTGTCGATCACATAACGAATATTCGGTACAGTCAATGCTGTTTCAGCAACGTTTGTCGCGATGATAATACGTCGACCACCACCAGATGGATTAAAGATTTTCTGCTGTTCTGCCAAAGCTAAACGAGCATATAAAGGTAAAATTTGCGTGTGTTTAGGACCAAATTTTTGTAAGGTCTCTTGTAGTTCTCGAATTTCTTGTTCAGTACTTGAGAAAATAAGAATATCCGCATGTTCAGGATGTCCCTTAGACTCAGCATCCTTAAAACATTCTTCTACAGCTTGTACCACTGCGCGTGGTAAATTTTCTTCAAACTCATCAAAGTCATCATCATCACTACCGCCGATCGTCATCTCTGAAATCGGACGATAACGCAGTTCTACTGGAAAGCTACGTCCTTCCACTTCAAAAATTGGTGCACCATTAAAATATTCGCTAAAGCGATTCACATCTAATGTCGCTGAAGTAATAATGATTTTTAAATCAGGGCGCTTTTTGACCAGTTGCTTCAGGTAACCCATGATGAAATCAATATTTAATGAACGCTCATGTGCTTCATCAATAATAATCGTGTCATATTTATTTAAATAACGATCATTAGAAAGTTCAGCAAGTAGAATACCATCCGTCATTAAGCGAACGATCGAATCATTTGATCCTTGCTCATTAAAACGCACTTTAAAACTGATGCTTTCACCCAGCTTTTCACCAACTTCTTCAGCAATTCGTTGCGATACGCTTCGTGCTGCTAGACGACGAGGCTGAGTATGACCAATCATCCCAGTTAAACCACGACCTGCAAGCATTGCAATCTGTGGTAATTGCGTAGTTTTACCAGAACCTGTTTCCCCTGCAACAATAATAATCTGATGCTTCTGAATCGCTTCAATCAGTTTATCGGCATACTGGGTAACCGGTAGATCCTGATTGAGTTTGATTGTCGGTAGACTGGCTAATCTTTTTTTGACTTGATGATTTGATTTCTCAAACAATTCTTGGAATTTTTCAGGATGAGCATCTTTTCCTTTTTTCAGTCGATTTAAACGATGGCGATCTCGTACCATAACCCATTGATCGACATTTAACTGATTTGGCACAGATGCATTATCCTAATACTTAAAATTGAACGGAATATTTTACGCTGTAAAGCACAGGAGAGATAGTCCAATCAAAGTGAATTCACCATTGTGTTATACATGTATTATAAAAATAATATTTAAAAGGTGCTAAAGTTTACTCAACTACGCAACTGTCTGTGGTTGCAAATATTCTTATAGACGTAGATCTGTTGCTATATGATCTACAAAACTAGCTAGCTTGAAGTGATGCCCAAGCACAAAACAGCAGTCCCTGTATCATTTGCTCGATGCACAACATTGAAATGTGATGTAGTTAAAATTCAATTTATCTTATATGAACAAATTCTATACATTGAAATAAATTTTATATCTTTTTTAGAAATCACCCTTGAAATATAGCCCCAGAAGCATCATGTTTGTAACAGATTAAAAAAGGATGCTTTGTCATTCAAACATCATCTTGATTTGCTTTAGTTGATGAAACTCTGACAAAACAACGGTTTTTGGTGAAATGTATCTGGAGCACGTTAATTTGATTTTCCGATCTTAGCGATAAAAAAATACTATTTCCCCAATAATCTAAAATTCATTATTCTAGTTAAATATTAGATAAACACCTCAATCATGGAGATAATGATGAGCTTAATTAATACTGAAGTTAAACCATTTAAAGCACAAGCTTTCCAAAACGGCCAATTCATTGAAGTTACAGAAGCCGATCTTAAAGGTAAATGGTCTGTAGTTTTCTTCTATCCAGCAGACTTCACTTTTGTTTGCCCAACAGAACTTGGTGATCTTGCAGACAACTATGCTGAATTCAAAAAATTAGGCGTTGAAATCTACTCTGTTTCTACAGATACACACTTCACGCACAAAGCTTGGCACGATTCTTCTGAAGAAATCAAAAAAATTGAATATGTAATGGTTGGTGACCCAACTTGGGTTCTTGCTAAAAACTTCGAAGTTTTAATTGAATCTGCTGGTCTTGCTGATCGTGGTACTTTCGTTATCGATCCTGAAGGTAAAATCCAAATCATCGAAATCAATGCTGGTGGTATTGGTCGTGATGCTTCTGAACTTCTTCGTAAAGTTAAAGCAGCTCAATACGTTCACGGTCATCCTGGCGAAGTTTGCCCAGCTAAATGGAAAGAAGGTGATGCAACTCTTGCACCTTCAATCGACTTAGTCGGTAAAATCTAATTCTTGAATTAGATTAAACCCATAAAAAACCACGCTTTTTAGCGTGGTTTTTTTACATTGGATTTTATGTGCAGGTTTTTGCGTTTGTAGGTTTTTATTTAATGAGACCAAATTGCAATTTCATATCCGTCTAAATCTTTAAAATGAAAACGACGCCCACCAGGAAAACTAAAGATCTCTTGTACGATAGTTGCTCCTGCCTCTTTCACACACGCTAAACTTTGTTCTAACTGGATACTATATAAGACAATTAATGCCCCACCAAAACTTTGCACATTGTCAGATTGGGTAAAGCCACCTTTTATCTCCCCTGAATCAAACTCACAATATGCAGGACCAAAGTCAGTAAAAGTCCAGCCTAAGTTTTGATAAAACTTTTTGCTTTGGAGGATGTCTTTCACCTTAAATTCAATATAGTTTATTGAAATTTTTTGACGAGACGCTGACTGATCCATATATGTTTCACCATAAATTTATAAAATATTTTTTTAATAAAAAAACAAAGTATTAGCATATAAAAAATGCATTTAAACCACTGGATTTAGAATAGCGTAATTATTTTTGCGTTGTTTTGCTCAAACGATCAACTTGCTTAAGTAGCTCAGGAATACGGTATTTCCCATACATGGACTGCACATTGTGTTTCGCTTTCGCTAATTCTATTCCGATGGCAGAGACATATAAGGGCTTAACACTTTGTCCACGTAGAATTTCAAATTCCTTTGGCGTTCCCCTAAATTCATTTTTAGCCACTCCAATTACAGGAGTTTTATCAGCTAAGGCAGTATATAAATGCTGTCCTAAACCAACTGTTTGTTCAACACCTAAATAAACATAGCCATCAATCACAATCATATCAATGGTTTCTTTCACCAAATCCAATAATTTTAAAATACACGGCAATTCACGTTTATAAAATTGACCTGACTCATAGTCAGCAATTGGCTTGATGGTGATAAGGTAATGGTTCGATATACTAGAACTCGTCCAAGACTCAAATACAATGCCAGCAACTTGTGCAGCGTTTTCTGTATAGGCAATATCTATTGCAAGAATCATAATCTATCCCTAAATTATTAAAAAACTCGTTATCTCGTTTAATTATGATTTTTAAGCGTTTATCTTGCAAAAATACGCAATGTCAAAATATGAATAACCTTATCAAAACAATCATTAGGATTTTTACAAAACCACTATACATTTCTTTAAGTGAATAGACTAATTTCAAAAGATACAGAATATTTTTTCTGTAAAACAATCAAAAGTTTAAGGGGTTGCTTATGGGATCTATGATTACCGTGACTTCTTGGAAGTATAATGCTTCTTCACGGTATTTAAAAATTTTTTATAACAATGGTTCTGGTGAACTTTACCATCCCGTACCAGAATTTATATACAATAATTTACTACGATGTAGTGATAAAACAGCATTCGTGCATAAATACCTAGAATATGATTTACATTTTAAAAGGCTTTCAATTTTATAATTTTAGAGCGGCGCTTTTAAAGTAAAGTCAGGGAGATTTCTCCCTGATATAAAAACTGTGTTAGTTTTTTAATGTCACCATAAACAGACCTGACCCGATCGACAAGGTTGTTGTCATAAACCTTTCATCTTGTTTAACTTCTTTGATAAAGCTTTTAACTTCAGCCGCATGTGATATTACGTTATCAACAATCAAAACTCCGCCATGCTCTACAAGCATCTTCTGTAGATATACCCAGTAATTTAAATAAGCATTGCGTTCAGCATCAAGTAGAATAAAGTCATATTGTTCCTGACACTGTTCTAAGTATTTTTGCGCATCCCCCACCCAAAAATCGATCACGTCATCAACTTTTAACTCTTGAGCATGCAGTTGCGCTTGCTGAGTTCTTTTTTCATCGATCTCAAGCGTTGTCACCTTCGCACCTGTCACTTTGGCTGCATCCGCAAGCCACAATGTAGAATAACCTGTTGATGTTCCGATCTCTAAAATTTTCTTAGACTGCTGAATTCTTACTTGCATCGCTAAAAACAATGCTGATTCAGGTTCGATATTTCGATAGCGTTTAATACGATCACACTGTGTGGCATCAAACTTAATAAAGGATTGATATAGTTCATTCAATCGTTGCAAAAATGGGTTACTTAAACTCATGTTTAGATCTTCCTTTTCACTATCATTGTTATTATTTCAATCATTTACGTCATTGCTATGACAATACATAGCTTTTGACAAGTTACATCGTTACGGTTTATTACATGACTTAATCAACCTATAAAGTCTAACGCATATGGATTAAACAGCATGTAAAAAATCAAATCTTGGTTGAATTTGGCCATTTTCTAATGTGACCTGCTCACAAAACATCTCATAAGGTCTCACCCACACTGAGTAGTCGCCATATAAGCATTGGTAAACCACAACTTTTTCTCGGGTTTCACTATGTGTTGCGACATGAAAGACTTGGTATAAATTACCTTTATAATGTTTATAAATTCCAGCTTTTAACATCTACACTCAACACTCTAAATACGATACTTATGTTATACAGGATAGTAAAAGAAAAAACTCGTCCGAGGACGAGTTTTTTAAGCTTTTCAGTTTTTAAATTAAGAAAAATCTAAGCCTTTTTCAAATGCTTTTAACTCGTGACGAGCCATTGCTAAGTTTGATTTAGAACGATCTAAAACCAGATAAAGAAATAAATTTTCATTTGAATCAAGTGGACGAATCAAGTGATACTGCTTACCTAATGTAATTAAAATATCTTCAATTACATCATCTAATTTTAGTGCTTTTGCAACTTTACGCTTAGCACGAACAACTTCAGTATTACCTGCTGCTGCTAATTCTAAGTCTAAACCTGCACCCGCAGTCGCTAAAGATAAACCACTTTCGCTATCTACTAATGCAGCACAAACGAAACCATCGATATCAGTTAATTGATCTAGTGTGATACGAGCCATGAGCATCCCCGTTGCTTTCAACATTGTTGTTCGTTTTAGCAATTCAATTTTTATTTTGCTTTACTAAAACACTTTACTATATAGCTAAAAATTTTCATTTCTAACTAACATGGATAAATTAGTATTCTTTTTGAATACCCATTTAATTTTATTTGATAATCAATTTTAATTAATTATTTCCACACTCATTTAAATAGCATAAAAAATATTAATTATTCAATAGAAATTTAAAAAATAAATAACTAATTTGACTATTTAAAGCTTTCAAAAAATTCCAAAAAATACCAGATTCGAAAAAAAATCAGTATAGATCTCATTTTTAAAAAAAATGTAAACCTCATCACATATTTTAAAATAACTTCCCTATATGTTTCTCGTGAGTAATTCAGAAGTAGATTTGAGCTCATATAGGATCTGCCCCAATAAAATATCTTTGTTGGTCATCGCCACTAAAACCAACGGATGCTTTGGATGAGGAATTGCGGTTAATAGCGCTTTTCCATTCTCTGCATCTAAGGTAATTGTTTGACATCCAACAAGATTGATTTCTGAAACAAATGCTGTCACTAAGGCCAAAATCGAACTACTCACTGCAGCAATTTTTCCAGAATTGTTAATATTTTTCTTGTTGGCTAAAGCAATTTCAAAACCATCAGAAGTACACAACATGATGAACTCTACACCACTGACCGAGTTCAAAAGTTGTCTGATTTGTTTTTCAGCATATACGACAAAATCATCGGGTACTTTTCGAGATGTGTTTAGATCAAGCATATTCAAGAAAACCCCATAAATTAATTTGTAAATTAAGCATTTTTAAAAGCCGAAAAACATGTTTTCTAGACTTTTTCTAGTGACAGAATTATTTGATATACTTCACATTTTAGCTCAATTCTATCTGTTTTTATTGGCTTGTAAATATTTTTTTTCAATTTTAATTTATTTTTACAGCACTGATTTTGTCTCCAAAGTTCAAAATTGTCAGATCTAGTACTACTCGTCACTTTTAATCGATTAATATCATAAATTGTTTAGATCTTAAACTATGTCTTGATTTAATTTTAACGATAAAACATAGAAACAACTTTTTTATTTTTTCATTAAGTATTTTATTGATACTTGAGTTTTAGATATAAAGCGAGTGTATTCATATTATATTAAACTTTTATTAAAATTATGTTGATCAGTTATTATTCAATATAAGATAAATTGATCTTATAAAAAATTTACATTTTATTTTTTGATTTGGTTATTTTTTGTGTTTATATTTGGATTTGTTGATCATTCCTCTATGTTTGCGACAGTGTGTGTTTTAGATGATACTAGGCACGAAATATGAAATTTAGTCTTTCTAAATGAGTAGTTCGTAACAAGGTAACAGTAAAAAATACACTAGTCCCTGAGCTTCGCCTTGTGCTGCCAATAAAGCAGTGCTTTGTTCTTACTCTGGTTGCAACTAAAATTAGCTCTGTTGGCGTTATGAAACTTAAAAGAGATCCGTTATTCTTTTTGTTTCATCCTTAGTGACTTATACAAGCTTTGCTCAATTTTAGCCTACAACGCAAGCTACTTATGAAATATTAACGAGCCCTTATTTTATCCAACTGCTGGATGCCAAAAATTAATTTAAAAAAGGTACAAGACAATGAATAAACTTCTACTTTCTCTTGGTCTGATTGCAACGATTGCACTTGTTGGTTGTAATAAAGACAAAGCACCTGAAACGGGTGCGACTACAGGTGAACATGCTGCAAATGCCGTAGAACAAGCAAAACATGATGCAGAACACGCGGCTCAAAATGCAGCGGATGCGACTGCTAAAGCTGCGGATAATGCAGCAAATGCAACTGCGACTGCTGTAGATCATGCAGCTGATGCAACTGCCCATGCTGCAGATGCAACTGTTGATGCTGCTAAAGATGCCACTGCAACTGCTGCGGGTGCTGTTGAAAAAGGTGCTGCTGACGTTAAAGAAAAAGCGAGCCAATAGTTTTAATATGAAAAAAAGCTCCTAAATATAGGAGCTTTTTTTCATTTGTCATATATTTACATTATAAATTAACCGACTTTCAGTCACATGGAGTTTTGTTTATGTCTCATTCTCACCACCTAGAACAGCATTTTATACAACGTACAGGCTGGTTAAGAGCAGCCGTCTTAGGTGCAAATGATGGCATTATTTCTGTGACTAGTTTAGTGATGGGAATGGCAGCAAGCGGTGCCTCAAGCCACACCCTGCTGATTACCTGTATTGCAGGATTAATTTCTGGTGCAACCTCAATGGCTGCCGGTGAATATATTTCCGTTAAATCACAGTCAGATATTGAAGCAGCAGATCTAAAAGTAGAAGCTCTAGAATTAGAAAAGAATCCGCACTTAGAGCTTAAAGAACTTACCCACATTTATATTCAACGTGGTTTAGATCCTGAATTGGCGCATCAAGTTGCTGTTCAACTCACAGAAAAAAATGCTTTGGAAGCACATGCACGTGATGAAATTGGGATCAATGAAGCAACTGCTGCAAGACCATTACAGGCTGCTGGTTCTTCTGCATTATCTTTTTCTATTGGTGCATTATTTCCGACATTATCAATTGTGTTTAGCCCGGAAGCATATTTAGAGAAAATTGTTTTAGTTGTCGGTATCTTATCTCTAGTCATACTGGGTGCGTTATCCAGCTATTTTGCTGGTACATCAATACTCAAAGGTAGTTTCCGTGTGGCTGTGTGGGGAATTATCGCAATGGCGTTCTCAAGCTGGATTGGTTCACTGTTCCAAGTCACTCCAATTTAATTTATGTCTTGATAAAATAAGTCGCAACTTAAAGATGTATTTAAATTATATTTTTATAATAAATACCGAACATAATTTGCTAATTTGCAGCCGCTTCGGCAAAGTAACTTAAAACACAAGGAGCTTAAGTATGTCTTTATTAGAACAATTAGGGATAAAACATCCCATATTACTTGCACCAATGGCTGGAGTTTCTACCCCACTATTGGCTGCAGAAGTATCAAATCAAGGGGCTTTGGGTGCTTTAGGACTCGGTGCAAATACACTAGATTCTGCATTAAAACAAATTCATGAAACTCAAGCACTAACACCACATCCTTTTCAATTAAACTTTTTCTGTCATGAATCAGCAGCATTAAACACTGAATCTAATCTGTTATGGAGTCAACATTTAGCAACTGAATTTGAAAAATTTGGTGCAAGCCCACCTACAGAATTAAAATGTATTTACCCTAGCTTTAAAGACAATGATGATTTTTTAAACCTTTGTTTAGACACTCAACCCAAAGCAGTAAGTTTCCACTTTGGCATCCCGCATGAATATCAAATTCAAAAATTAAAACAAGCCGGTATCATCACAATTGTTTCTACAACCAATCTAACTGAAGCGCTCACTATCGAAGAAGCAGGGATTGATATTATTGTAGCTCAAGGTATCGAAGCAGGTGGACATCGCGGTATTTTTAATGCTCAAATTGATGGCGCAATTAAAACCGCTGATTTAGTCCAACTCATCAAAAAATATAGTTCACTTCCTGTCATTGCAGCAGGTGGTATTATGAATGGGCAACAAGCTAAAACCATGTTAAACCTTGGTGCTGATGCCGTTCAATTGGGAACTGCTTTTGTACAATGTAAATCTTCAAATGCCAATGCAGCATACCGCAAGGCTTTATTTGATCACCCACTCACTCAAATTACTTCAAGCATTTCAGGTCGCCCAGCACGCGGCATCATCAATCATTGGCAAGCGAGGATTGATCAGCCCGACCGTCCACATGTAGCCGCCTACCCTTATGCCTATGATTTAGCTAAACAACTGAATGCTTTAGCTGTTCAACATGGTGATACTGGCTTTGGTGCATTCTGGGCTGGAAGTAATGTTGGACTGATCCGTGAATTAGAAGCTCGAGATCTAGTTAATCAACTGGTTGTAGAAATGAACCATTCATAATGCTGACATGCCCGACATTACGGTTGTCTTCACTGGCCTGATTGGCATAGCCATAAATCACATTATCGACTTGTTGCCAATCTACCGTTGGATTACGTTGTATCAATACTTGAATTGGAATAGTACCGAGGTCATCTGCACGTACTGGCGCAAGACCACCGGCATAACGACCAAATGGAGTACGGATGGCATCTATGATGTAAGCGTTTTTCATGTTGTCTATATCCTTAAGCCGGTATCGCGTCAATCAATGGAGCACCCGTCAAAGCCTGTAATTCTTCAAAGCTCAGACCTGCAACTTTTTCAAGCACTTTTAAACCCTCTGGGGTCACGTCAATCACACATAAGTCAGTATAGATACGATCAACACAATGCTTACCTGTCACAGGATAGCTCAGTTCTTCAACAATCTTAGGTTCACCTTGCTTGGTTACATGGTCTGTGGTGATAAAGACTTTCTTGGCCCCTACAGCCAAATCCATTGCACCACCCACCGCAGGAATCGCATCCGCCGCACCGGTATGCCAATTGGCAAGGTCGCCATTGGCCGCCACTTGGAATGCACCCAATACAGCAATATCCAAATGTCCACCACGCATCATGGCAAAAGAATCACCGTGATGGAAAAACGAGCCACCCGTTAGCATGGTGACATATTCTTTGCCTGCGTTAATCAGCTCAGGATCTTCTTCACCTTTGGCGGGTGGAGGACCAAAAGCCAATAAACCATTTTCAGAATGCAGGAATACATCTTTGTTTGTTGGCAAGTATTTTGAAATCTTGGTTGGTAAACCAATACCTAAATTGACATATACACCATCGGGAATATCTTGGGCAACACGTTCAGCAATTTGGTCACGGCTTAGTTTTTGGTAGCTCATTGTTATTCTCCATTACCATTGGCTGCATCAACTGCAACCACATGCTGAACAAAAATTCCTGGGGTAATAATATGCTCAGGATCGAGCTGACCCAGTTCAACCACCTCTGAAACCTGTGCAATGGTGACATCTGCAGCCATCGCCATAATTGGACCAAAGTTACGTGCTGATTTGTTATAAACCAAGTTGCCCCAACGGTCGCCTTGATGTGCTTTAATCAGTGCAAAGTCTGCTTTAATCGGATATTCAAGTACGTAGTCTTTGCCATCGATATGACGTGTTTCTTTGCCATCTGCCAATAATGTGCCAAAGCCTGTTGGGGTAAAGACTGCACCTAAACCCATTCCAGCGGCTTGAATACGACACGCCAGATTGCCTTGCGGTACTACTTCAAGCTCGACCTTTCCAGCACGGTACAGTTCATCAAACACATAAGAGTCAGACTGACGTGGGAAAGAACAGATTACTTTTTTAACTGAACCGGCTTTAAGCAGTTTAGCCAAGCCATAATCACCATTACCGGCGTTATTACTCACAATAGTCAGGTCTTTAATACCCAGTTCAATTAGTCCGTCAATGAGTTCAGCGGGTTGTCCTGCGGTACCAAACCCACCAATCAGGATGGTTGTACCATCTTTAATCTGCGATAAAACCTCGGTAAGTGAAGCCTCACTTTTATTTATCATAGCCAATCCATTATTCTAAAATTATTATGCTTTATTGTAGATTATTCAAATAAAAAGATAGCTTATAAAACTGCAAATACAATGTTCTGTAATTTAGAACAATTGAACACCCTTAAACTTAATATCATGAGGGGACTAATAATTTTAAGGGATGAAGAATTTATGGAAATGCAAATTAGAGAAATAGAGAAAAAGCGCTTTGATAGCTTAATTGATAAACACTATGAAAAATTTGCGAATATGTGCGATACAAATCTTCGATATGTACATACCAGCGGTACAGTTGATGATTTAGCAACTTTTATAACAAAGCTCAAAGCCGGTTATTATGATTATCAACATATTGAATATGATATTGATACTGTTGTAGAGATGCAGGACTGCGTAATTGTTACTGCTAATTTTTATGCAAAGCTTTTAATTAATCAACAACCTAGAACATTACAGAACCGAGCATTATCAGTATGGAAAAAAGAACATAAAGAACTAAAATTAATGATGTATCAGGCAACACCTTTTAGTTCCTAATTCAATAATAAAACGTTAGTCTCAAGCAGAGGCTAACGTTTTAGAAAAACTGCCCCATCTTTTACTTCAACTTTTACCAACGTCAAAGAGTGACCTTTGCAGGGACCATCAACACACAATCCAGTAGTTATATCAAACATCGCTGAGTGATGCGCACACATAATTAATTTATTTTTATAAGTACTGAATACACCTGTTTTATAATCTAACTGAACAGAAAAATGAGGACAGATATTTTCATAAGCATAAAATTTATCTCCACCTTTAATCACAATAATACTTTTTTTAAGATCGTCAGGATGCGCCACTCTTAGACAAATTTCTTGAAAAAAATCAGAATTTTCACAGAGTTTAATTAAATTTTTCATAATTACTCTGCTGAAAGAACAAAGTCATATGTGATCAGGTAGTAGTCTCTATCAAGGCCATATAAAACTTTGCTTTCCTCATCCAACTTTGTGAATTGATAACTGACAATTAAACGATCTTTTACACCAAATACGGCATCATTATTTAAATAGTCATCATTTGCTAAAAAAAGATGAGTTATAAGTGACTGATATCCATCTGCAACAATTTTAAAATGGATATGCGCAGGTCTCCAAAAAGTACGCTTAGCATAATTCAGAAGTTGCCCTACTGTACCATCTGACGGGATTTGATAACTTACAGGCAAAATAGACTTAATGGCATATGAGCCATTTAATTGACTAATAAATATACCCCGTAAATTGTCAATCTGTTGCATAGCATCTTGCCCCGAATACATCCCATTATCCGCGGTTTGCCAAACATCTATATAAGCATTAGAAATAGCTTTGCCATACTCATTTCTGATCTGACCAGTAATTAACAAAGGAATAGTTTGCTCTTCACCCTCAACCACGATGCTATCAGCAAATTGACGAACTGGCATATTCTCAATAAAAAAGGGGCCAAAAACTGTTGAAGGAGTTTGTATTTCATTCTTCTGGTGATTGATCTGATCAACCAGCATAGAAATACCAAGTACGTCTGAAAGTAAAATATATTCCTGACGCTGTTCATGACAAAGTTGTCCAGTTATATTTAAGAATTGAATTGCATGAAGCCACTCATCTTCTGTTAATTGCACTTCATTAATATAGTCATGCAATTTCTCAACTAAGGCAGTAATTAAAGTACGATGACGTGCATTATCAATGTTTTGAAAGCTTTGAATAGCTTGTGTTGTTACACTCATAATAAATTCCTTTTTGGCAGCACAACTCACCTTTCCGCAGCAAATAATGCTGCGGTTAAGCCGATATTTATGGTGAAATTCGATTTATTTTATATCGGTGCTAACCCCAGATAAGCTTTGGTGAGCAGATCAACTAACTCCTCGTAGTCATAACCGCGGGGGTTATAATACGGGCTATCACAAATAATTCTTGCTACTTCAGCAGGCCCTTGTTCTGGTAAACCAATATCTTTTAGTGCCAATGGAATATTTAAAGACTGGTTTAATTGATAAATTGCCATACCAACATTTTCACGACTTGCTACACCTAATGCTCCCGCCAATCGTTCCATGGCTTCGACATCGGCATTACGGTTGTAATGTACCGAGTACGCCAAAGTGATGGCATGTGCTTGCGCATGCGGCAAGTTAAAGGTACCACCCAAGGTATGGCAGATTTTATGGTGAATCGCCATCCCAACTGACCCTAAACAGATACCTGCCAACCACGCACCATATGTAGCTTTTTGGCGGGCTTCAACGTCATGTGTATCTTTGACAATTGCAGGTAATGCGGCTTTGAGTGCCCGAATTGAATCAGTTGCCATAAGACTTATAATCGGGTTTTTGTCTTGCGCATACAATGCTTCTACCGCATGCGCCATAGCATTCATACCTGAACAAGCCGAAATTTCTGCTGGTAAAGTCAAACTCAGTTCAGGATCATAAATGACCACTTTGGGTAAGACATGAATGTCCTTACCAGTCGTTTTTAGGTTGTTTTCAGTTAGACCATATACTGTGGTCATTTCACTACCAGCATAAGTAGTGGGTATTGCCACAATTGGGGTATGAGTTTTTAAGGCAATAGCCTTGGCCAACCCAATAGTCGAGCCACCACCTAATGCTAGACAACAATCAATATTATTCTCTTTAACAAAATCAATGGCTTTAATTGCAACTTCAACAGGTACATGCATCACGGCATGAGGATAAACCCCCATTGCAATATCACCCAATTGTTGCACTAATTCTTGACCAGCATCTTCCTGTTCTGGTGTAGTTAACACTAAAACTTTTTGATAACCATGCTGATTTAAAATTTCTTTTGTTTCTTTTGACTTACCATTATCAAAATAAACATCCAAAGGTAAAGCTTTATAATGAAATGCGTTCATACAACTCATCCTCGCAGAAAATGAGGTGGAATATTGGCATCCACATTAACCCAAATAGATTTAGCATCCGTATAGTCATGAATAGCTTCAAAACCCATTTCTCGACCATAACCGGATTTACCTACACCACCAAATGGACTACCTGGATTTACACGTTTATAACTATTAATCCAGCACATACCAGCTTTGATGTTTTTAGCAAACTGATGAGCACGTTGTAAATTCTGTGTCCATAAGCCACTACCTAAACCATATTCAGTGCAATTCGCTATTTCCAAAGCCTCTTGTTCCGTTTTAAAGCGCAATACGGTTACAAAGGGACCAAATACTTCTTCTTGAGCAACACGATCCATTGGTTTGGCTTCAACCACGGTTGGTAAAACGTAATATCCATTTTGCAAGTTAATATCTTCTGGTGCTTTACCACCAGTTAACACACGACCACCTTGTTCTTTAGCAACCTCGACATATGACAACACTTTATTGCGGTGAGCTTCTGAAGTGAGTGGTCCCATTTCAGTATCGGGATCTAGAGGATCACCTAATCGAATTGATTCAGCTAGCCTGATAAATTTTTCCAAAAACTCATCTGCAATTGCTTCATGTAAAACTAAACGTGAACCTGCAATACATGCTTGCCCTTGGTTGTGAAAAATTGCCCATGCTGCACCATTAACAGCTGCATCAATATTGGCATCTTCAAAAATAATATTAGCACCTTTGCCTCCGAGCTCAAGTTGAACACGTTTCAGATTACCTATTGATGAACGAACAATATTTTGACCAGTTAAAGTTGATCCGGTGAAAGCAATTTTACCAACGTCCTCATGCTCTGCCAGTCGTTGCCCCGCCGTATGTCCATAGCCAGCCACGATATTGACAACGCCATCCGGAAAACCAGCTTTTTTAATTAATTCAGCAATTTTCAACGTAGATAAAGGAGTGAGTTCAGATGGTTTCATTACCACAGTATTACCAGCAGCTAATGCAGGTCCAAGTTTCCAACTCGTAAACATTAATGGGAAATTCCAGGGTACAATCTGTCCTACTACACCAATTGGCTCACGAACAACATAGTTTAAAAAACCTTGTTCAACTGGAATAACTGAGCCTTCAATTTTATCGGCAATTCCACCAAAATAACGGAAACAGGCAGCAGTACGCGGTACATCTAAACGGCGTGAGTCACGAATAGGATGCCCTGTATCTAAAGATTCAAGTTGTGCTAATTCCTCTGTGTGTTCTTCAATTAAATCAGCGAGTTTAAGGAGTAATCGGCCTCGCTCTGTCGCGGGGGTTGCTGCCCAAGATGGGAAAGCTCGTTTAGCAACAGCAACTGCAATATCTATATCCTCTGCTTCAGCTGCTGCAATTTTAGTAATTAACTCGCCATTAGATGGGTTGACTACATCAATGGTGCCACCATTTTTTGCAGGCACGAATTGGCCATCAATAAATAATTGATTATTCATAATTTCACCTAATGAGTATCAGAGGCTGTTAAATGTAGGAAGTTAACAGCCTCTAGCTGAATGCTTAGAATTGGATTGGATAAGGAGATAGTTCACCTGATTCATAAAGTTCAGGTAGATTTGGGGTTGCATTTTCCCAAACAAGTAACATTGAACGTTTAGTTGAGTATCCTTGATGACGAATATTGGCTGGCATTGCTGCAATATCCCCTGCTTTCATAATGACGCGGGCAATAGGACTACCATCTACTTTATCGCCAATATCCCAAGTGATTTCATCAGATAATTGTAAGAACCACTCTACGCGATCATTGCCATGAAAAATTGGTAAAATATATTCTTCTGTAGTAGGACAGAATAAACTTTGTTTACAAACAGAAGTTACAGAGGGGTTCCAAGTCACGTCTGAACGCGACAGATATTTAAATAAGTTAAAACCACTAAGTTGACCTTCAAAACCAGGTTCACAATATATAATTGGATCATCTTGAACCACATCTTCAAACTGACGGTTAACCGGTAAATCATCACGTAAAGGTGAATCATCAGGTAAACTTGGCATACGCTTCGTGGCAATCCGATAGCGGTCAATCGCTTCTGAATTATCACCATGCTTACGACCAAAAGCAGAACCTGTTTCTTCTGGGGCAGCAAATGGATCAAATCCTTTACTTACCCAATCATGTAAAATAGCTTTAAAAGTCGCCATGATTAGTGGAGTTTCAAAGTTCTCAACATAATCTACGCCTGCTGCTTTTAATACGCCATTAAAAGTGCCAGCGTATAAGTCGACATTACCATAGTGGTTTTGAGTACCAATAACATGATCGAAGTTAACCCAACCATAGAAAAACCCCCAAGCAACATCTCTCATTAAAGCCCGTAAAAATGCATCAACAGATATTAAATGAGAATGCTCCTGACCTTTTGCTTCCCATGTTACTTTGGCAAAGTATTCATCACGACTGAACTTAAAATTACCTAACTGGAAAGTTGAATAACCTGAAATTTCATCATATCCAGTAATCGTTACCCCGTCATCTTCAACAAATTTATTTTGCATAGCATTCATTTTTATCTCTCCTTGATTACTTAATACAAATGTCATTCCATTTTTCGACAGAAAGGGGACCTTTAATTGTTTGTATTAACATCACTGATTTCTTTGACGCCTCAAAACGATATGCTGATCCGACTGGTAAAATAGCTTGGTGGCCTTTTTTCAAGACAACATACCCCATTGGTACCCCATCTGGTCTCTTTCCAGCAAGATGAGTACCCTCTTGATCCTGGGGGACTATCGGGCCTTTTAATTTCAAATAATCGACACGAACTTCACCATCCATTACGATCACAAATTCATCATGTGATGCCGTATACCAAGCAGATTGCCCTTCTGCCAGAACAGACTCAATGACAAATTTGAGGTTCATCCCAACAACTGTTTTTTCATAAGGTTTGCTCATTGCTGCCACTTCAAAAATATTTGAAAAGGCATAATTAGTAGCTTTACCCTGAATAATCTGGATTGAACCTTTTTCGTAGTTTTCCAAACTACCGAGCTTTGTTGTATAAGCACTCATTTCCATATTCCTTACTGAAATTCTTCGTGTATGGTCTTTCCTCGACAGTTTGAAATTACGCCAACCCCTCGATTAAGACAATGAAGAAAGCAGCAACATGAATGTTTGCAATCTGCGAACAATGGAAAAAATAAATATAAAAAACAAAATATTACAATTATTTTCTACAATAAACCTCTGTTTAGTCACATTGACAGCTCAGTACACTTTGCACTTGAATAAAAAACGTTCGGATGAAGGACAAAATTATAACAACCATGGAAACAAGGTAGTTTTCTTAAATTTATTGAGACGTACTATGGACAGATTAAAAGTTCTCGGGGGTGCAATGTTCGCTATTGCACTTGCCCATGCGTCAGCAAACGCATCTGAAGATATAACACAACCACAGGGGTGGCTACTTCAATCTATCAATGACAATCCGCTGGGCATTCAAGTTTCGGGATGGGCTCAGGCCAGTGTTGCCGGCAGTAATCATGGCGGGCAAATGACACCTGCCACTATCTTAAGACGTGATGAAGGCATTACGCTGGATCAAGCCGCCATCACCATTGAAAAAAAGATCAAAAGTAATATTGCCAGTCGGGTTGGACCATTTCCCAGGGACATGCCAAAAGCTTTTGACTGGGGTTTTAACATCACTGGCATGTATGGTGCCGACAACTTTTTCTTCCGAACCTATGGCCTAGATGATGATTGGGGCAGCAACAAGGTGGGAAATTTTGACTCATCGGATATTTATGCTTCCTTAACCCAAGCCTATGCCGAATTTTACTTCCCTGTTTTAGGTGGTAGTAATTTGATGCTCGGCTTATTTCATACACCTTTGGCCAATGAAATTGGTTTTGCCTTGCCTGCACCTGCACCAACTACCTTTTACACCCACCCTTACAGCTTTATCCATGGTCCAGCAAAACATGTGGGTACTCTATGGAGCAGCCATATTTTCAATAATCCAGACAGTGCAAAATTGTCTTATGAAGTTGGTGCAGTACGTGGTTACAACAACCTACAAGACCCCAATGATGACTGGGATGCCATTGCCAACTTGCGCTGGCGCAGCAAGGATTTTTCACTGTGGGTCGACTTTGAAAATATCTATGGCAACGGCGCCGATGACTCCTTTAACAAATGTGGTTGCGGCTCACCAATTCCTGCCAGCTCTGCCTTGGCAAAAGATGATTACCTAACCCGCTATCAAAGTTATCTCACCATCACCAAATTTTTAGACCCGAAAAACATCGTGACCGCCGAAGCGTCCTATGGCTATCAAGAAAAAGCATTATTGACAGATATTTTTAATCAGGAACCTTACGGTATTCCGAAACAAGGCGGTAAAGATGCTTCTTGGTACGGGCTCAACGTCAGCTACAACCATATGATTAACTCGCAACTCAGTTCAGCCCTACGTGCCGAATACTTTAATACAGATGGTGTACATGTATTAGTGCCATATGAAGGCATCTACAAAGCCGTAACCGCCAACGTCACTTGGAATCCGAAACCATACTTACGTATCCGCCCAGAAATTCGTTACGACAGGTACAGTGGTAATTACAAACCATTTGCAGCTAAAGACAACGGATTACCCCCTTTGGTCAATGGCACTGAAGATGATCAACTGTCTTACTCACTTGACCTAACTTTCTTTTTTTAAATTCATTGAAAAGGATATAAATATGAATATACAAAAATGGGATACTTCTTACGAATGGAAGATTGTACTCCTTCTCACACTTAGTTTTGGCCTTGTGGGATTAGATCGTTGGATTATTGCCCCCTTATTACCTTCAATCATGAAAGATTTATCTTTAAATTACCAAGATGTTGGTCTAATTTTTGGTGCCTTGGGAATAACTTGGGGAATCTTCGCAATATATGCAGGAAGGTTATCAGATAAAATTGGTCATCGTAAGATTTTACTAATATCTCTTGTCGTTTTTTCTTTAGCTTCAGGTTTCTCTGGAGCTGCAATGGGTTTGACCAGTCTAATTCTAATTCGTTCTATAATGGGTATTTCAGAAGGTGCATTCTGTCCAACAAGTTTTGCTGCGACTGCAGTTGCAGCAAAACCCTCGCGTCGTGGTGCCTTGCAAGGATTACAGCAAAGTGGCTTTGCTTTATTTGGTCTGGGCTTAGGGCCAATTATCGCTACACAACTCCTTTTAATCGTACCCTCATGGCGTGAGGTATTCTGGGTTGTTGCAATTCCTGGTTTTATTATAGCCGTGTTTTTATTTTTTATTCTAAAAGAGCCACAAGATACTCAAGGAGGTCAATTACTAATTACCGAAAAACAGGTTGAAACACAAGTAAAAGTGAATTGGATTGATTTACTCAAAACACGGAATATTTTACTAAGTATGATTGGCCTCTTTTGTACGATGTCATGTGTTTTTGTTATTAGTGCAATGGTTCCTTTGTATTTAGAAAATTTCTTAAAACTTAGCTCTCCAGAGATGGGATTAATTGTTTCTGCTATCGGTTTTGGTGGTTTTTTAGGGCAATTTCTTGTTCCTGCCGCATCGGATTGGATTGGTCGACGCCTTGCTTCTATTCTAGGATTTATTGGAGCAACTATTTTTATTTATTTATTTGCTAATGCTTCTGCATCTATCCCAATATTATTTGGATTACTCTTTGTGCTTTCCTTCTTTAGTTTAGGATTAATCGCCTTACTATCAGGCCCCTTAGCTGCAGAATCTGCACCAGCAGGATTAGTTGCATCTTCAATTGGGCTCGTAGTAGGTGCAGGTGAAATTTTTGGTGGCGGTATTGCACCTGTAATTTCTGGAATAATTGCTGAGAACTATGGTATCCAGAATATTTTTTACTTAAGCTTAGTAGGTACAATTATTGGTATATGCATGAGTTTTTTTATTAAAGAAACTGCTCCTCGTAAAGTACAGCCTATTGAAGTATATGAAATTGAACCCACTCAAAAGTTATAATGTTGATCTAATAAAAAAGCATTCATAGTGAGTAATGACTGTAAGTTAAGCCAAATTATTGGATAAATTCTTAACTAATCAACATTAATACATAGTGGGTGCTTTTACTTTGCTTAATATACAATCAATTATTTTTAGATAATTTAGTTTATCCTTTAAATTTCGTGGGATATAAAATCAATATCTTATTTTCATAGTTGATGGATTAACTTATGGATAAATTACAATGTATGGAAGCATTTGTGAGAGTCGCACAAAGTGGAAGTTTTATTCAAGCAGCTGAATCAATTGGTGTTACTCGTTCAGTGATCAGTACACGTATTCAACAACTGGAAAAGTTTGTCAATGCGCCTTTATTTCATCGTAGTACCCGATCAGTAAGGTTATCGGCTATTGGTGAAAAATACTATCCCGAATGTGTCGAGCTTATTAGCCGTTTCGAGCAACTCGCTGATGAAATGTCACATGCAAAAAATGAGTTACATGGCCTATTACGTATTTATATGGCCCCTGGTTTTGCTTTAAGTTATTTCAGTAAACGTTTATATCAGTTCACAGCACAGTATAAAGATATTGAATTAGATATTGTTGTATACGATAAAGTCATTGATCCTATTTCTTCTGGATTTGACATTGTTTTTCAAATGTTTCCTCCTAAAGGAGAAAGCCTAATTGAGAGGAAAATTTTCAATGTAAACCGTGTGATGTGTGCTTCACCAGAATTTATTGAAAAACATGGCCAACCCAAAAACCCACACCAACTTCAGCAGTTTGAATTAGGTTATTATTCTGGATATCCCGAAAGAAACAAAATCAAATTTATGATCAATAATAAGTTCCAAGAGTTCTCTATTCATGCGAGAGTCTCATCAAGCTCAATTCATTTATTACATGATTTTGCTTTAACAGGGGGCGGTATTGTTTGCCTACCAACAATCGTCGCATGTGAGAGCCTTTATAAAAAGAAACTAATTCCAGTACTTACTGACTATCCTTTACCTAATTATGGGTTAAGAGCCGTATTTCCTTCGAACTCTAGAAATTTAACCAAAATCCGTTGCATAATCGATTTTCTAGTGGAAAAACTAGATCTTGTTCCAGAATGGGATCAACAACTGATAGAAAGCGGCTGCTTATCACCTAGGGTTAAATTCTTTCAATAATTAAATATTCTCCACATACTTCTTAGAATGAAAAAAATAGCCGTCTTACTAAGCATTCATTTAAATCTATCTTATAAAGATAGTAAGGGAACAGCGAAAGTCATTTAAATTATAACAATGGGATATAAATAACATTCTTCTTAATTATTACTTTAAAAATTAACACTATAAGAAATAATAGTTCTATTTTACATGTTGTTTGCTCCAGTATCATTTTTATAATTAAAGTTTAGTCCTAGCACGCTTAACCCTTTAAATATTCTTTGTTTTATTTGATGATTCATAATTAAATCAAATTCATTTTCACCAAATCCTTAGCTGTTCAACATGGTGATACTGGCTTTGGTGCATTCTGGGCTGGAAGTAATGTTGGACTGATCCGTGAATTAGAAGCTCGAGATCTAGTTAATCAACTGGTTGTAGAAATGAACCATTCTTAATTCTTAACTAAGCTGTCAATAGAAGCTGAACTGCGACAGCTTCTATTTATACTTACTATGCTTGGCTTTGTTCAACTAACATATACACCAAATCTAATTCGGGGCATACATACCCCAATCCTGTCATTGCAGCAGTAATTTGCCCACGATGATGTGTGCCATGATTAAATACATGCATAAGAGTAGCAGCATAAGGCAAAGTCAGTTCTTGTCCAGAAACTCGTTTATAGGTTAAATCTGCATTTAAGGTTTTTTCATCTAACTGCTCTAGAAACTCAATCCAGTTATTCGACTTCTCTTGTAATTCGTCCAGTAATAGGTTTTTTTCAGTTTGGATGATAGTATCTAATGCAATTGCAGGTGATACACCCTGCTTAAAGCGTGAATACCAAAGATAATGTTCCCCCAATAGCAAATGATTCAAAGTGCCAGCAATGCTTTTAAAATAAAGACCAACATTTTTGTTAAAATCATCATCGGACACAGCTTTTAAACTTTCACAAAGACGCTGGGTTGCCCATATATTGTATTGTGCCAGTATTCTCAAAGAATCTTTATTCATGACTTAAATAAACCATTATTATGGGTGTATAAAATATAATCAGCTTGATAAAAATGCCATTTTGACTAGAATAGCGATAAAATCAATAAAGCTAGCTTGATGCTCATGTTAAATCAAATTTTTTGCCAATCGGTGAATCATTTTCACTTATTTGATTAAGTTATAAATTTTCAACAACTTATTCAAATTAAAAGTGAGATTTATCATGTCTGCCTATCATCAAATACGTGCGCTATATGACCGTGACACGATTACGGTTTATCAAGCCTATAATCAACATATTGCCCATTTGGCAGTCCAACAACAAAAATTTGTTTCACCTTTTTCCTTTCAAAGAATGACATGGATAAAACCTTCATTTTTATGGCTAATGGGACGCAGTCATTGGGCGACAAAATCCAACCAAAATCATATCTTAGCAATCCGTATCAAACGTGATTTTTGGGAATATTTACTAGAACAAAGTGTACATACCGACCCGACACTCTCTGGGCATAAAAATGGTGAGCAATGGTTTGAAGCTTTTGAAAATGCAAGGGTACATATTCAGTGGGATCCTGAACGGAATTTAAAAGGAACTAAGCTTGAACAGCGGAGTATTCAAATTGGGATTAGTCGTTTTTTAATTCAAGCGTTTAACAACACTGCGATTCATTCAATCCAAGATATCACCCCTCTTGTAGATAAGATGGCGCAATTTCGACGTTTAGGACAGTATCATCACGCTGAAAAACTCTTGCCTAAACAACGTATTTATCCTTTAAATAATGCATTAAAAAAACATTTAGTGATTAGGTAGTTCAGTATGGGAGTTCGCTCCTATACTGATTACACATTATTGATTACACATCCAATAAATTTACCGATTCAACCTGTACATCACTCATCGTATTGCCTTGTTCAAGCAAGTGATTAAAGTAATCCTCAACGACTTTCGCTTGTTCAACTGTACTTTCCACTTTATACATATTTTGACGAAATTCATTACTTGAATGTAAACCTTTGGTATACCAAGCAATATGCTTGCGTGCAATACGGCAACCTGAGTATTCACCATAGAACTGATAAAGTTCAGACAAATGGCCCAGTAAAACTTGTTTTACTTCTTGAATATCTGGTGCTGCTAAATATTCACCTGTTTTTAAATAATGGGCAATTTCACGAAAAATCCACGGACGCCCTTGGGCTGCACGTCCAATCATAACGGCATCAGCACCAGTATAGTCCAATACATATTTGGCTTTCTCAGGGCTGTCGATATCACCATTGGCAATCACAGGAATAGAGAGCATCTGTTTGACTTCTTTAATCAAACTATAACGTGCCGTATTTAAATACATATCCTCACGGGTACGACCATGTAAGGCTAAGGCTGCAATTCCTGCTTCTTCTGCTCGTTTCGCCACACGGATAATATTCTCATGACCATTTAAAAAACCTAACCGCGTTTTTAACGTCACAGGCACATCCACCGCTTTAACCACTGCATCTAAAATTCGGGCAACCAAATCTTCATCTTTCAGCAATGCTGAACCTGCCAGTTTATTACAAACTTTTTTTGCTGGGCATCCCATATTGATATCGACAATTTGCGCACCATTTGCAACTTGATAACGTGCTGCCTCAGCCAACTGATCTGGTTCAGACCCTGCAATTTGCGCTGAAATCGGTGCTAATTCACCATCAAAATTTGCCCGATATAAACTCTTTTTGGTCATACGTAAGGTCTGATCAGAGGTCATCATTTCACTTACCGCATGCCCAGCGCCAAAGTATTTGCACAGTGTCCTAAACGGACGGTCTGTAACTCCTGCCATAGGTGCAACGATTAAATTATTTGACAGTTGATAAGGACCAATATACATATATATTCATACATTTTTAGACCTTCATAGTATACTGCATCTGCCATAGTGGCTCATCATTTTCTGAGTATGTTTTCTTCGATATGAAAAAATTAGTTCGACATCACGCATTTCTTAAATCTTTCAGCGTGTTAGCTCTTTCTTTAAGCCTAGTTGCTTGTGGTAAAGGTTCATGGTTTGCCAATGAAGATGATGAACAATTAAAACAAGAGCAAATCAGAAAACTGATTCCCAATCGTGTCAATCAACGTGACTCTTGGGCAAAAGACATCTACGATATTTCCAATGAATTAAAAATTCCAACCAACAAAGAAAATATCTGCACCATCATTGCGGTGGTTGATCAGGAATCTAACTTTGTTGCCAATCCTGTTGTACCAGGTTTGGGGGATAAAGCGGTAAAAGAAGTCACCACACGTTTAAATGAAAAATTTGAAGATAAACTTGGAACCACAATTGGTGGTACTGTTGCTTCATATTTTGAGAATGTTTTAAAAAACCAGCCCTCGCCAAATGATAACTATTTAAAACAAATGAGCCGTGTCCGCACTGAAAAAGATTTAGACGTACTTTATCGTGAAATCTTTGACTATATGGCAAAGCATTATCATGTGAGTGCGCTGACGGGTGCGGCCAAATTTGTTGGTCAAGATATTGCTGAAAAAATGAACCCAATCACCACATTAGGTTCCATGCAGGTTCATATCAATTATGCCAAAGAGCATAAACGTAGCAGTATGAACATCAATGAATTACGTGATGACCTGTATACCGAATTTGGTGGTTTATACTATGGAATTCATCGTTTAATGATGTATCCGGCAGACTATGATAAACCGATTTATCGTTTTGCCGACTATAACTCAGGGATGTATTCGAGTCGAAATGCCGCTTTTCAAAAAATGATCGATAAGCTGACTGAAGCTGATCTTGCACTTGATGGTGATTTGCTCTCTTATGACAAAAATGGGGATCCACGTCCAGCGATTACTGATACAGAGAAGGCGCTTACTGCTTTATTTTCAAAAAATAATATTTTAGTTACCCCTCGACAGTTACGTAGTGATTTAAAGGACGAAAAGCAGCAAGATTTTGAAAAAACTCAAACTTATATCGCAGTATCTAAACTTTATAAGAATAAAACGGGCAAAGATCCAATGTATGCCATAATGCCTGAAGTTGTCATTTCTGGGCCTAAATTGAGTCGTGATTATAATACTAACTGGTACGCAAGCCGCGTAAACGGAAGATATGAAACATGTATGCACAGAGCAAAACGTTTAAAAATTTAGCATTATTTGATTTTGACGGTACCTTGTGTAAAAAAGACAGTTTCACAGGGTTTATTTTCTATGCTTTATCAAAAAGACACATCGTAAAGCAAGGCATCAAAATTTTACCGTGGATTCAGGCCTATTATTTAAACATCTACCCTGCCAACTCCATGCGTATCAAATTATTTAATGCAATGTTTAAACAAGCCGATGCTAATGAAATTCAAGATATTGCAAATGAATATGCCCAACGTTTGGTCAGGGAACTGGATCAAAACCTTTATGAGCAATTATTAAAACATCAAGATAATGGTGATGATGTTGTATTAGTTTCAGCATCAGTAGATATTTACCTCAAAATCATTTGTCAAATATTGGATATAGATCTAATCTGTACGGGTACTGAAGTTATAGATGGAAAGTTTACTGGTCACTATTCCACGCCAGATTGTAGTTGTGAACAAAAACGACTACGCATCTTAGAAAAATATGATTTAGACCAATACGACAAAATATTTGCCTATGGCAACAGTGAAGAAGATTTGGATATGCTTCATTTGGCCGACTATCAATATATGGTTGGCAAGGATCAGGTTTTACCCTATTTAGAAGACGAAAAAAAATTTGCCTAATTCAGCACTGAGATTTTTCAATGTCCTATATCAATATCATCATGCCACTCGCTGAATTCTATCCCTATATTCAACATGAGTTAGAGAAATATCAAATTGAAATGGCAATTGAATATTTTGATTCAGATCATAAAATTCAAATGAAAATTGCCACTCCTGATAATTTACAAGAACAACTTAGCCAATATGATCATCCAAATCTTGGCTTCTATTTTCTCGATCAAGCTCAATACATCAGTAAAGATAAAATCTACAAAGATGAATACTGTATATATGCCATTGCAGGTAAAGGTGGTCGAGAAACAGAGGATACGTTAGAAAAAATAAGTTTAAGAATCATCTCAAAAACACCCGATAAAAATATTAAAAGCTTTTTTAATGCGATCAAACGTAAATTAAATAACGATGAAAATTTTGGCAAAGGCGTACAAGGAGGCTCTCGCTTCCATGACCAACACTTTTACTTAAAGTCATGGGTCGGCCATAAAGTTTTTAAATCCGATTTATACAACGAAAAATCACCATTAATCACACCCAAATAAAAACCCCGCCAAAGCGAGGTTATATTTCTTAGAAATCTTAAAACCAATCAATAAATTGACATGTGATTACGATGAATCATTTCTAAAGAACGTGCTTCACCTAGCACCTGATACACTTTATCCGAAGCCAAACCTTTGACAGTTTCAGCAGAACGCGAACTAAAGTTCACTCGTCCAACCGCGACTCGATGACCATACTGATCAACACATTCCACAACATCACCACGATCAAAATGCCCTTCAACAGCTTTCACCCCTACAGGCAACAAACTACGATGGTTTTCCTTGATGGCTTTGACAGCACCATCATCTAAAACCAAACGCCCTGCAGTTTGAAGGTGTGCAGCTAACCACTGTTGATGTGCTGTAACACGATCATCATCAGTAATGAATAAAGTACCCAATAATTCACCCGTCATTAAACGAGCCAATACATTATCACTTTCACCACTGGCAATCAGCGTTGGACAACCTGACTTGGCAGCCAGACGAGCAGCGCGAACTTTGGTCAGCATACCACCACGACCAAACTTACCACCACCACCGGCCATATCAAACAAGGTTTCATCCATTGCACGAACAGTATGGAACAATTTTGCATTTGGATTAGAACGCGGGTCTGAATCAAACATCCCTTGCTGATCAGTCAAAATGATCAGTAAGTCTGCATGAACTTGCCCTGCAACCATTGCTGCAAGCGTATCATTATCACCAAAGCGAATTTCATCAGTAGACACTGTGTCATTTTCATTGATTACAGGAATCACTTTCCAATCAATTAAATTTTGCAGTGCATCACATGAGTTAAGATAACGACGGCGATCGGCAAGATCATCATGAGTTAACAAGACTTGTGCTGTTTGGATAAAATGCTTTTCCAACACACTTGACCATGTATGAATTAACCCCATCTGACCAATGGCAGCACAAGCTTGTAGACTGGGTAAATCGGTGGGTCGATTCTCTAGCTTCATACGAACCATCCCTTCAGCCACAGCACCTGAAGACACAAGAATAATCTCGTGTCCTGCATTGTGTAGATCTGCAATTTGTTTCGCCCAATGCGAAATTGCATCCAAATCTAAACCTTGCCCATTTGCTGTGAGTAAAGATGATCCGATTTTAACAACGATACGTTTTAAAGCCTTGAGCTGACGTTGCCCATCTACCACTTCTATCATCTTGTCCTCGGTCTTTCTTTTCTAAATGGGTATCGTTGGAAATGATAGATACCCTTAGAAATTAGCGTACGTAGTACACTTCCATTTCGCCATCATCCTCGCCATCGTCATCCTCATCATCTTCTTCCTCTGCCAAAATACCAGCAAGACGTTGTTGACGACGCATTTCACGATAAGCTTCTTTTGCAGCAATCGTTTGCTCACGTGTTTCAGCTTCAAGCTGATCACGGAATGCTTTCATTTTCGCTGCATACTCTGGATCTTCGTCTTCCAACTCACGTTGTTGCTCGATTTGATCCATGAGGTAATACACAACAGGTTTGGTACCTTCTTCAAGCAAGCCTGAAGTTTTAAATACAGGACCATCCCATTGTAATTCTTCAAGAATATGATTACACCATTCTTCTTGAGTATCATCACTTAATTGATCAAGTTTGTTTAAAACAAGAACAATCGGTAATTGAGCCAATGTAGGTGAGAACTTTTTCAACTCTTCCACAATCGCTTTGGCATTGTAGGCAGGATCTGAACCATCAATCGGTTGTACATCAACAATATGCAACAGAATACGTGTACGTGCTAAATGCTTAAGGAAACGAATCCCTAAACCAGCACCTTCCGCCGCCCCTTCGATCAATCCAGGAATATCTGCCATAACGAATGAACGATGACGATCTGCATCGACCACACCTAAATTCGGTACCATTGTTGTAAATGGATAATCTGCAACTTTTGGCTTAGCTGCTGATACTGCGCGAATAAAGGTAGATTTACCTGCATTCGGCATTCCCAATAAACCTACATCCGCTAGAACTTTTAGCTCTAAACGAATTTCACGATATTCACCTTTAATACCATGTGTACATTTACGCGGAGAACGGTTGGTCGATGATTTGAAATGAGTATTCCCCAAACCACCATCGCCACCATGTGCAACTAAAACCTTTTGGCCATCTTCAACCAAATCACCAATAATATCGCCAGATTCTGTATCTACAATGGTTGTTCCTACTGGAACTTTCAGAATAACTGATTCACCACCACGACCAGCACAGTTTGCGCCAGCACCGTTTTTACCACGTTCAGCGCGAAATTTACGGGTATAACGATAATCTACTAAGGTACTGGTATCGTTGTCAGCTTGAATATATACGCTGCCACCACGACCACCATCACCACCATCTGGACCACCAAATGGTACAAATTTTTCACGGCGAAAACTGGCTACGCCATTGCCACCGTCGCCAGCCTCTACGGTAATGACTGCTTCATCAACAAAGCGCATGTTGCCAATCCTCTAAAATCTTTAAAACCCCATATTCTGCCATATTTTCAAAAATTTCTCGAATAGTATTATTCAGCTGAGCATGAATTTTCTTAAACATTTTTGATCAGAGGCTTGATAATGCATATTTTTATTGGATTTCGATTGTTTTTTATTCACATATTTTTCTATAATCAGTTAGCTGAAAATCAATAATTCAAAATTAAATCACACTTAATTTTATGAATTTCACAATTTCTATTTATTTGCATGCATTTTTTTGATTTTCGATCGTCCAAATTAATTTTAAGGAAAACTCATATTGTCTATTGTCCAACTCAGTGCTGCGCTTGGACCCGCAGAATGTGAACTTGCTGTAAAATATACGCTTGAAGAAATACACAAAGAAGCCAAAACAAAAAAAGATCCACTCCAACCAATTGAAAGCAATGCGACTCAACATGGTTATTCTTCGGTGCTGCTCAGTATCGATGAGAATGCCCGAATATGGCTCAATACTTGGCTCGGTACAATTCAATGGAAGTTTCAAAGTCCAATTCGCCCACAACATAAACGTAAAAACTGGTTTGTAGGCATTACGCTTTTCGATACACCGTTGCAACTCCCTCCAGATGACACCATCACTTTTCAGGCCTGTCGTGCTTCTGGTGCTGGTGGACAGCATGTCAACACAACTGACTCTGCTGTTCATGCAACTCATGTTGCATCTGGAATAAGTGTAAAGGTCATGTCTGAACGGAGCCAACATGCCAATAAGCGTGTGGCAAAAGAGTTGATTGCACTCAAACTACGACAACAGATGGAGAGCCAGCAAGCCCATCAGAAACACGCTCAACATTTACAACACGCGTTGATCGAGCGAGGCAATGCTATACGCAGTTTTAAGAAGTAGAAATATGTTAAAAAGAGAATTACATGAAACAAAAACACTATAATTTAAAAGGTTTAGATAGCGAAATTTTAGATATTACAGCTATTGATTCAGATACATGCAAAATTTATATCGTCACCGAAAAAGGCTATTTATATTGCTACAACTTAACTCAACAGCAATTACAACAACTATCCATAACGCCCCTTCCGCTTCCAATTCTAAATAATCGAGAACTCCGTCATTACGGTACCCCTAAATACCAAATTAAATGTAGTACCAATGGAAAATTTATCGCAGTTTATGTCGATCATGGGCAATTTGGAGTTGTAATAAATACTCAAACACTGGAGACAGTTCTACACATTGATAGTCAAAGTTATTATGAAGATACCGTGTCTTTCTCATTGGCTTTTACACAGTTCAATTCACAAGATATTTGTATTTATAGAAGTGACTGGAATCGACTTGAAGCATTTAATTTAACCACAAATCAGCTTTTGACTGAGCGCTATATTGCAGCTTATGAAACTGAACCTCCTAAACACTATTTAGATTACTTTCATGGCGCGTTATATGTCAGTCCAAACAATGATTATATTTTAGATGATGGTTGGATATGGCATCCTGTAGCTTCTCCCAAAGTTTGGTCACTTAGTCAATGGTTTAAACATAACCCTTTTGAAAGTGAAGATGGCTCAAGTGTCCAAACATTATGTTATCGAGAAAACTGGAATGCTTTAATGTGCTGGCTTGATGATCAACATGTTGCCATTTGGAATATTGAACTGTGGGATCAAGAAGAGTTTGACCTTAAACCTGAACCTAAAAATCGATCAGGAATACATCTTCTTTCACTCGCAAAAACAATGTGGGACGATGATTATTCAGCAAACTATTGGGAAATACCCGAACAAACTCAACAAGTTTTTAATTTATATGCTGATCAAAATTTATTAATAATTGTAGGTGATCAGAATATTACGATTTATGTCATTGCTGATCGAATTTTGTTAAATCAAATCGATAATTTGCGTCCACAAAAGCAATATAAGAGTAGGCACAGCTTACTGTCTTTTGCAAATAAAACCATTTATGAAACAAGCTATATCTAAATATTGACATTAAAAAAGGAAGCCTGAGCTTCCTTGATTTACAACACAATAAAATTAAGACTTCTGCAAATCCAATTGAGGTTGATTTGATTCTTCAAGCATTTTACGATCCACTTCAGCTGGGTTATTTAAAGCATCATTGAGCTTCTCAACATCCAGCTTTCCGACCCACTTGGCAACCACAATCGTTGCCAAAGAGTTACCCACCAAGTTAGTCAATGCACGTGCTTCAGACATGAAACGGTCAATCCCTAAAATTAAAGCCAAACCAGCGACTGGGATATTACCTACAGCAGCCAAAGTTGCTGCCATTACAATAAAGCCTGAACCAGTTACACCTGCTGCGCCTTTTGATGAAATCAACAAGACTGCAAGCAAGGTAATTTCATGCCAAATATCCAGTTGAGTATTGGTTGCTTGTGCAATAAAGATCGCCGCCATAGTCAAATAAATAGAGGTACCATCAAGGTTAAATGAATAACCTGTTGGAATTACCAAGCCAACCACAGACTTTTCACAGCCAGCAATTTCAAGCTTTTTCAGCATACGTGGTAATACAGATTCTGAAGAAGATGTCCCCAATACAATCAACAATTCTTCACGAATCATACGAATCATTTTTAAAATGCTAAATCCGCAGAAACGACTGATTGAACCTAGAATAATAAAGATAAACAACAAACACGTGATATAGAAACAAAGAATTAACTGCGCAAGTTGCGCTAAGCTACCAATCCCATACTTTCCAATGGTAAATGCCATCGCACCAAAAGCACCGATTGGCGCAAGTTTCATAATCATATTCACAATGTTAAAGAACACATGCGAAATTTGATCAATCAATCTTAATACTGGTTTTCCAGCATCGCCAAGTTTATGTAATGCAAAACCAAACAATAAGGCAAATAAAAGAACTTGTAGAATTTCACCTTCTGCAAATGCACCCACAACGGTATTTGGAATGATATGCAAAAAGAAATCAACGGTAGATTGTGATGCACCTGATTCCACATACTTACTGATACCAGTGGTATCTAAAGTCGCAGGATCAACATTCATACCAACGCCCGGTTTGGCGATATTGATAACAACTAAACCAATAATCAGGGCAATGGTAGATACGACTTCAAAGTATAAAAGTGCAATACCACCGGTCTTACCCACTGATTTCATGCTTTCCATGCCCGCAATCCCACTGACCACGGTACAGAAAATCACAGGGGCGATAATCATTTTAATGAGCTTAATAAAAGCATCACCTAAAGGTTTGAGTTGTTCGCCTAAACCAGGAACACTTTTCTCTACACCATTGATCAATTGAGTACCACTTGGAAAGTAGTGCCCTACTATCACACCCAAAATAATGGCAACAATCACTTGAAAATAGAGTGACTTATACAGCGGTTTCTTAGCCATGATAATTACTTCTTTCTATATTTCTGTTTGAAGAAATATCCAATGTTAATGCTACCATTTGCTGACACAGCCCAAAATCCCGATAAAAACTTCTGGGAAGTCGGTTTTTAGCAAATAAAAATTCCTTCAGAAAACGACAGTTTTCCAAAACAATGACAACGAATGACGATATTTAAGATTTATTCTCGCTGGCACCTTGGCCAAAAGAATAAATACAGAACAGGAGATAAAAAATAAAACGCTCTTCAAGGCTATTTTAATTAATTTTTGATGATCAATCTCTATGCAAATGTTAATTTCGCCTAACATCTGTGCAATTTATGCTTAGACCTTAGTCTAATATCGTCTATATCTATACGATTTAGATCCATTTATGGCATAGTGTATTCCACTGTCTCCTCTCCCTTGATCCATTTGACATGAATACAAAACGCAATCTTTATAAAGACTTTGAACATCCTTTTGCGCAGTTTGTGCGAATTGTTGGTAAAGGGAAAAATGGTGCACGATCATTAACTTATGATGAAGCTTATCAAGCTTTTTCAATGATTTTGAAAAATGAAGTCTTAGACGTACAACTTGGCGCATTTTTAATGTTGCTTCGGGTCAAAGAAGAGTCTGTAGATGAACTGACAGGCTTTGTCCAAGCGACCAAAGACCAATTGAATTTTCAACCACTTGCTGTGGATTTAGATTGGTCATCTTATGCAGGTAAACGCAAACATTACCCGTGGTTTTTATTGGCAGCCTTAACACTCTCAAAGCATGGCTATAAGATCGTGATGCATGGTGCATCAGGGCATACCATGAACCGTGTGTATACTGAACAAGTCTTAGAATACTTAGGCTTTCCAATTTGCCAAAATGAAGTACAGGTCAAACAGCAACTAGACACCCAAAATTTTGCTTATTTGCCTTTAAATGTAATCTCTCCAATCTTGGCAGATTTGATCAATCTTAGGAATGTGATGGGTTTACGCTCACCGATTCACACACTGGCTCGTTTGATTAATCCATTCAATGCCAAAGCAACCTTACAGGCAATTTTCCACCCTGCTTATCGTAGTTCACATCAACAAGCTGCCTTTCAATTAGGTTATAAAAATAGTGCTGTGATTAAAGGTGAAGGTGGCGAGTTTGAGCGCAATCCAGATGCCAAAACCCTCATCTGTGGTATTCAAGATGGTGAACTTTATGAACATGAATTGCCTAAATTAACCGATAACCGCAGCCCAACAGAAGAACAGCTTGATCTCGCTGTTTTTAAAGCGGTTTGGGAAGGCCAACAAGCACATGAGTATGGAGAAATTGCCATCACTGAAACAATGGGCATTGCTTTATATACCATGGTTATTGTAAATAACTATCCAGAAGCCATGAGTAAAGCAAAACATCTTTGGAACACGCGTTTCTAATTTCATCTTTAAACACAAGCGTGAACGTTATTAATTACGCTTTTGGATAAAATAAAAATCAGCCCAATAGGGATAACTTTTTCCTGAGGAATGAATATTGATGAGTTGCAACTGATCACCTATTTTGACATCGATATTATTGGATTGATAAGGACCAGATAAATAAGCATCTTTTTGCTTTCCAATCAGACTTGAACAATACAGATGATGGGTTTTTATCTTTTTTGATGCGTCGGCTGTATAAGCATTACGGATCTTTATACCAATTAACAGCATGGGATAACCATCATTTTTAATTGATGTATATTGTGTAACAGGCGTTTGGAAATTTTGACTTGCGGTTACGGTAACATCTAATAAACATTGAATACTTCTTGCATCACTTGTTCGCTCAGCGAATACACTGGTCGAAATTGCAGTGATACAAAATAAACTGAGTCGAGCAAGCTTTATTATTTTTAGTCGCGTTATTGTTTTGAGCAGCTTGAGCATTTTAATCTCTTTATCGTTTTTTAAGATTTTTATCATTCTGAATATCTTTATCACCTTATTACGCACTTCTCGTTTAAACGTATTTATCTTTTTAATAGCATCATGATTGAAACAGTTTAAATATTATTGTTTTTTAAATTGAGTGTTTGAATCACAAAGTGAAACTACTTTGTGATTCAAGGGTTCTTTTGCTCAGTTAGATAAAACGAATCGGTTTAAATTCTGGCTCAGGCACATGCGAATCACATTCCTCACCTTCTTCTTTATGCCCTTTATCAATATAACCTGTACGTTCTTTTTCAGGTATATTCTGATGTTCCCAAGCAATCACTGCTTGCATACAGGTTTGACGTTGCTCAGCAGTCAACGCCACACCATTTGGCCATTTACCAATTTCTACCGCAGTTTTTAAACGCTCAACAATGTCAGCATCTAAAATAGAAAGCATCTGTTCAATATTCATGGTCAATCCCGCTGAAAAGAATCAAAATCTTGATTCCAGCCAAGTTTAGTACGACAAGCCATATAGAAGTCATAACCTGGTGGATGTAAAAGTATTAGTTTGAAGGGATGTTTACGAATATGCAAACTATCACCGACATTTAATGAAACGCTATGCTGTCCATCGGCACTGACCATCGGCAACACACGGTTTTCACGAATCAATATCTTAATTTCGCTTTGCCCACCCACCACAATCGGTCTTGATGACAACGTATGTGGGTGCATTGGAACCAAAGCAATCGCATCCATACTTGGATGTAAAATTGGTCCGCCACCAGATAAGGCATATGCCGTTGAACCTGTCGGAGTCGATACAATTAAACCATCGCTGTGTTGGCGATAAACATATTGCCCATCAATGTTCAGCTCAAAATCAATCATATGAACAGATTTACCAGAATGAAGTACCACATCATTCAAAGCGATTGCATCATAAATTATTTCATTTTTACTGCGAATTTCAATTTCCAATAAGAAGCGACGATCAAGCTGAAACTCACCTTTTAAAACTTGATCTAACTTAAACAGCACTTCAGTGGGTTTTATATCTGTTAAAAAACCTAAGCGACCGCGGTTCACCCCAAGTACAGGAATATTGTATTTTACCAATGCACGTGCAGCATGTAATAAAGAACCATCACCACCCACAACAATAACCAAATCAACCACTTCACCGAGCAGATTCTTACTGACAGTTTGTGTATTGGTATAAGGTACAAGTTGTGCTGTAGCTGTATCAAAAACTGGATGCAGACCCAAACTTAATAAATGATCGTGTATAAGACAAAGCGTATCAACCACAGATGATTTATCTGGTCTTCCAATTAAACCGATATTACGAAAGGTCTTTGGTGAAATTTGCACAGACGCGGTAGCTCCACTGAAATTCTGAGATATAATAACACTCTCAGTATATGTTTATAAAATCATTCATATACGAAAAATAACGAGAATGTTTAAAAAGCCTTTAAATTTGTGTATTTCACAGATTTATTATTGCAAAATTAAGAAAAGCTTCGCATGATTAGCGAAAATAAATTTGGGTATTATTATCTGTATATGAAGACCGAACGTGGTATAGGCTTAATTGCACTGATTTTTTGTGTATTAATTATTGCAGTATTTCTCGCATTTAGCGTCTACTTAATTCGCCTCGACAATGTTATTCGAGATAAGTTTGAAGGCAATCGCTGGGATATTCCTGCGAAAGTATTCGCTCGTCCATTAGAAATCTATGCAACTGCGCCAATTGCCCAAATAGAGTTTGAACAAGAACTCAAATTACTCGGTTATAAAAACAGTGATAGCTATACCAAATCGGGAACCTATATTACCCAACCGAATACAATTTACGTTCATACACGTGGCTTTGACTTTGGTGACAGTGTAGATCCAGAACAAGTCCTACAAGTGACCTTTGCTGGTGATACTGTTACAGATGTAAAAGCCACCAAACCGACCAATACTGGGATCGCACGTTTAGAGCCAATGTTAATTGGTGGTATCTACCCGCAACACAATGAAGACCGTGTCCTCATTAAATTAAATAAAGTTCCTAAGCCTTTGATTGAAGCTTTAATCGCAACAGAGGATAGAAACTTTTATCGCCATCATGGTATTTCATTCCGTGGTACAGCGCGTGCATTACTCAGTAACGTGACCGGTGGTAAACGTCAGGGTGGTTCAACACTCACCCAACAGTTGGTTAAGAACTTTTTCTTAACCCCTGAAAAGACCTTAAAACGTAAAGTGAATGAAGCCCTGATGTCGCTGTTATTAGAGCTTCATTACAGCAAAGACGAAATTCTAGAAGCCTATTTAAATGAAGTGAATTTAGGTCAAAGTGGTAACTATTCTGTCAATGGTTATGGCTTAGCTTCACAATTCTATTTCGGCTTACCACTCAGCGAATTAAATATTTCACAACAAGCATTTTTGGTCGGATTAGTTCAAGGTCCTACCCTATTTAACCCTTGGAAAAATCCTGAAGGCGCAAAAAAACGTCGCGATATTGTGCTAAATAATATGCTGGTGATGGGATACTTAGACCAAGCGCAATATGAAAAAGAAATTGCACGTCCGCTTAATGTGGTTCGTAAACCAACATTAGGTACAGCAAGCTTCCCAGACTTCTTAGATATTGTACGTCGTCAACTTAAAACTGAATACCAAGAATCAGATTTAACCAACCAAGGTTTAAGAATTTTTACGACACTTGATCCAATTGCACAAACTAGAGTGCAAAAGAGCTTTAGAGAAACGGTGAGCCGTTTAGCCAATGCGAACCCAGCAAGATTAAAAGACCTACAAGGCGCTGTTTTAGTTACTCGCCCTGAAAATGGCGAATTAATTGCCGCTGTTGGTTCAACCCAAGACTTTACTGGCTTTAACCGTACTGTAGATGCTAAACGTCAAGTGGGTTCTTTGCTTAAACCTGTGATTTATTTAAGCGCGTTGGAATCAGGTCGTTATAACTGGGCATCACAAATCGAAGATGCGCCGATTAGTTTACCTGTCAGTGGTAATCAAACTTGGACGCCAAAGAACTATAGTGGAACAGGTCATGGCTATGTTCCGATGTCCCAAGCTTTAGCAAACTCATATAACTTGTCTGCTGTGCGTTTAGGTAATGAATTTGGGATCTCTACTTTTAGCAATAACTTGTCTAAATTTGGCGTGACCTCAAAGATTCCAAACTACCCATCTATTTTCCTTGGGGCTGTTGATATGTCACCAATGGAGGTGATGAGTATTTATGGTAATTTTGCAACAGGTGGATTTAAATATCCAACCAAAGCCATCCGTACTGTTGTAGATTCTAATGGTCGTTTATTAGAACGTTTTGGTTTAAATGTACAACAGACCATAGACCCTTCTGCTGCCTTCTTATTGAACTTTGGCTTACAACAAGTCATGTCCGCAGGTACAGGTAAAGCGGCTTACAACACATTACCAGCTGACCTCAAACTTGCGGGTAAATCAGGTACAACCAACGATACCCGTGATTCTTGGTTTGCTGGATACTCAGGCAATAATTTAGCAGTGGTGTGGTTAGGCTTAGACAACAATAAAATTACTGGGCTTACAGGTTCATCAGGTGCATTACCTGTCTGGATCAATGTCATGAAGCAATTACGCCAAAAACCAGTGAATTTACGTCAAACAGATGATATTTCATGGCAATGGATTGACTCTCGAACTGGGGAGCTTTCAGCACAAGGCTGTGAAGGCGCGCTATATATTCCATTATTACGCCACACTGTCCCTAATCGTGCTACAGAGTGCGGCATGCCATATTATCAAGTTGATCCTCAATCCACACCTGATACGCAACAAAACACTTCACAACCACATTCAAGTGATAGTATAGAAAACTATATTCGCGAAAGTGAAGACAGTTTAGATCAGGACTCAAGAGGTCATGTGATCTCGAGTGGTAGTTATAACAACTAGGGTCTGTTAAATATACGGGTAAATTGGCTTTAAATAGGAATTTGTGATGAAACGAAATGTAAGCACAATCGCTTATATTCTAAGTTTAAGCGGACTATTAACTTTGGCTGGGTGTCAAACAACACCCCAACAAAATTCTAAACCGAGCAAATCTGTTGAAAAGCCAAAATCTAAACAACCTGACTATGGGGTTGCTACACCAGATGGGGTAAAAATTACCCCTTATGAACGCCCTGAAATTAAACGTGAAAAAGTTCCTGTCGTGATTGCTCCGCAATCCAAGCCTCAAACGCAAAAATTTGAGGATGGGGAAAATATCCCAGCATTTAAACAGCTCATCCAACAAACTCAAACCGCATATCAAAAGGGCCAATGGGATGAAGCTGAACGTTATGCAATCCATGCACAACGTATAGCACCACAATCGGCACAAGTGTTCTCTTATTTGGCTCAAATTGCCAATCAGAAGAAACAGTATGCGAATGCTGAATCTCTAGCGCGACGTGGTTTAAGTTATGCGCAAAGTCCATCCCAAAAGAAAACCTTTTGGAATGTTATTTTGCAGGCTGCTCAGCAATTAAAAAGTCAACAGAGCATCGCAGAAGCGCAAAAACAGTTACAACGCTTATAACTGTTTAAGCCAATATCTCTGCTCGATTAAAAATTTCGAATCCCAGCAATCCCGTATGCATAATGCTGTTGTGCAATCGCTAAATCAGCTTGGCTTAATCCGCCCAATGCAAAGATGGGTAAATCACAGGTCTTGGCATATTCAGCAAATTTTTCCCATCCAAGCGCATGGGCTTCAGGATGGGTCTGGGTTGCAAATACGGGACTTAAAATCACAGCATCAAAACCCAATGTCTGTGCTCGCTGTATAGACACCAGATCATGACATGCTGCTATACAACGTAGACCGATTGGTAACTGCCCAATGTGTAAATCCATCAATTGATGCTGTTTATAATGTACAGCAGCTATACTTTTTTGAAGATGCTCAGACAACTGTTGCCACAGCTCTATATTGACAATCAAGCGAGATAAGGCATTTGGAGCTAACTGTGAAATTTGTGTTACAGCAACCTGATCTGCAATCGTTCTAAAATAAAAAAATTGCGCGTTGTCATTTGGACTTTTTTCTATGCTCAATGCTGAAAGATTGTCGGAGATTTTAATTTGATGCGACCAGTACAAGCGTTGAATGATCGCTTGATTGGCTTTAGGAAAATTAAGCGCAAATAGTTGATCACGTCCATACCATGTCCAAGGTTTCTGAATATCATGCAAATATTGTTCAGGAACCGTAGCATGAAAAAAATGGAGAAACACTTCAACATCATCATAAACATGATGAATCAGGTCAAAAGCACGCCATTGCTCGATACCTATTCCAACTTCCTCAAAGATCTCTCGACGACATGCTTCGACAGGTGTTTCCCCTACTTCAATTTTGCCACCAGGAAATTCATATTTATTACCCTGATGCTGATCTGCATTGCGCCAACCGACCAACACCTTCCCACGATGAAGTAATAAAGCAATAGCCACATGAATATTGGGTTTAGACATAAAAATCGACACCTGAATTTTTAATGAATTGTAAGCAATTATAGAAATTTTATAAATGATAAAAATTATCGTTGACAGATCTATTCGATAATGATTATCATTTAAATCACTTAGACAGCACCCCACACGGAGTAACAATAATGAACGCACCTTTTAGCCTATTCACACGTAACACAGAAGCTCACCAATCTCTTCCGATGTTACATTCAAATAACTTATTTGCATTAGGGCGCGAAATTCGCATCATGCATGCTGGAGAAGAATATCGCTTACGTTTAACACGTAACAATCGTCTAATTTTGACCAAATAACTATAAAAACATTAAGTTAAAACAAAAAACGTGGGAACAAGCAGTATGAATCAGCGCATACTGCTTTTTAATTTTGTCAGTTGAATTTTAATGCTTGTCTATTGATTTTTATACAACACCCTATCTCTATAAAACAATCCACCAATGAAATGTTAAACATTCAATAAAAATGCCCATTTAATCGCACAGCTTTAACGTAAATAAACACAAACGCTCAAACCACCATATTCGGAAGCAGTAAACTGAATCTCTCCATGATGCAGATCGATCACCTTTTTACAAATTGACAAACCCAAGCCTGAACCTTGTGTTTTGCTCCCCAAAGCTCGGTAAAAACGTTCACCTAAACGATCTAAGATGTCTTGAGGAATACCCTCACCATCATTTTGGATTTCAAAGAAATTACAATTATTTAATGGTCCAATCTGAATATAAATATTGCCCTGTAATGGCGTATAACGAATTGCATTATCGACAAGATTGCGAATACAAATAAACAGTAATTCTTCATTTACATAGACCTGAACATCTTCGCTTTGAATATGAATCTGAATCTGCTTGTCATCTATAAATGGGGCCAAGCTATTTAACACATGCTGAGTCATTTGCCCCAGACTTATCCAAGTCTTCGGTAATTCACTGGCATCCGCTGGATCTAATCGTGCCAAAAGCAAAAGATTTTCAAGGACCAGCGTTCCTCGATTCACATCATTTTGAATACTATTGAGTTGCTGATAAATCTCAGGAACCTCTGCATATTTGCGTTGTAATAACTGCAAACGCATTTGTATCGCAGAAAGTGGCGAACGTAATTCATGTGATGCATCTGCGGTAAAACGTTGTTCAGCAATTAAAGCTTGATCTAGTCGAACAAGCATTTGATTAAGCTGATTAACCATCGGCTCAAGTTCTTTAAATGCAGGTTGTCGCTGAATTAAGCTGAGATCATTGGCATTTTTCTCAGCAATTTCCGTCGAAAGCAGTTGAATGGATTTAAATTGTTTTTTAACTGAGAAATGTAAAATCAGCCATTGCAGCAACCAGAGACTTAATAAAATCAATAAATAGCTGATAAAACTTTGTAATAAGTCTTTAAAACGGACACTTAAGGGCTGTACAACATAGACGCTTAACTGAGAATCTTGATCAATCGCTCTGTAGCTACGTAACAACTTATCCTTTGACCAAATAAATCCATATCCATTTCCTTCATGTTCAGATAGGAGATTGGCTTGACCTTGTTGCAAATCAAATTCGGGTGAGTGGGTCAACATCACCTCACCATTCATCAATCGGTACTGAATATCAAATTCATCACTTAACTCATCCAATTGAAAACCAGAAGTCGCACTTAAATCTGAGATCAGAAGCATATCTGCAACTTCATCCATGATTTCATCTTGTACCTTCATATTGTGATAAATCGAAAGGCTCACCAGAAGTATCAGCGCAAAAATACCTGCCACAATTGAACTTAGCATGGAGGTCTTAATCAGCTTGGTTTGTAGTGATACTGCCTGTGTCATATTCATCCTATTGAAATCATTAAAAGTAATGATGAAATATTCAATCTTGCTCTTTATTCATACGATAGCCCAAGCCACGGATTGTTTTGATCAAATGTCCACCAATCTTCTTACGCAATTGATAGATATAAACTTCAATCGCATTACTTTCAATTTCATCTCCCCAAGCATAAAGTGATTCTTCCAATTGCTCACGTGTCACAATATGTTCAGGCTTTTGCATCAATTTATATAAAATTTGAAATTCTTTTGCGGTGAGATGAACAACTTGCTGATCCTGAAATACCGTTTTCGCTTGAGTATCTAACACTAAATTTTCATATTTTATTTCATGTAAATTTGTGACTTGAGTTTGTCTGAGCTGTGCCCGTACTCGGGCAGATAATTCTTCTAAACTAAAAGGCTTTACCAGATAGTCATTTGCACCGAGATCCAAACCTTGCACACGATCTTGAATACTGTCTCTCGCCGTAAGAAAAATCACAGGAATTTCTGGAAATTGACGTTTTAACAGTTTGAGAATTTCATCACCAGTGGCTTTGGGCAAACCACGATCTAATAAGATACAGTCATATTGATGCTGTTCTATGGCTAAAATTGCATGATCACCACGTTCAACCCAATCTATATTGTAGCCATCCATTTCCAACCAAGATTTAATACTTTCAGCTTGTGAACTATCATCTTCAGCGAGCAAAATTCGCATAGAACCTCTCTCCTTTTAGGCAGACAAAGCCTTGATCAAAATAAAATCTGCTGTTTGTTGCTGTTCATACTTATTGAACATAGGTAAAGACCACATGCATACACATGTAGTCTTAGAGAATATAACTAGAATCTGCTGTGATTTGTTTTAATGGATAAAATAATTAAAAATTCACGGCATCCACATCAATTTCTACACGTTTTGTCGGTTTATAATCGATATCGACCTCACCAAACAATGTCACTGTAGCATTTGCCGCGATCGGTTTACCTTGCCATAATTCATCATCAATATCGACAGTAATGCTACCTGTGCTATCACGGAATTGATATTTTTCGTCACCGATTGCTTTGACCACGTTACCACGAAGCTGCACTTTGGTATCATCTTTCAATGTTAAAGCTTGTTTTACTGTGGTTAAACTTGGTGTAAGCGCTGATTGATTTACTGCTGTGTTTGCAGTGGCAAAACTTGTTAAACCAATCAAGCTTGTGGTTAAAATTGTTTTCGCAAGGATGTTCATTGTTGTGTCCTCATATCGGTTCATCGTTTCGATAGAAGCATTAAAACAAACCAACATGAGGTGAATCTTAGGATTTCTTCATTTGCTATTTTAAGTCAAAATTAATTTAAAGGCACAACTCTAAGGACTTCTTCCAGCGTGGTTATGCCTTCTAATACTTTACGTGCACCAGCAATTCTTAATGGTTCAATGCCTTCTTTTTTTGCCTGCATTTTTAAATCATCTAAAGTCACGCCTGCACTAATTCTCTGCTTTGCCTCAAGGCTAATTGGCATAAACTCGTAAATCCCAACACGACCTTTATAACCTGTTTGACGGCATTCCTCACACCCAACTGCTTTATATACAAAATTAGGCATTTTGGTCTGATAGCCAAATGTCAAATGTTTCCACTCTTGTTCATTGATAAAGGTTTCTTGTTTGCAATGCGGACAAAGCTTACGCACTAAACGCTGAGCCAATACTCCCAAAATCGTTGCAGCGGTTAAAAAAGGTTGCACACCTAAATCATGCAAACGTGTCAGACTTGATGGCGCATCATTGGTATGCAGAGTTGAAAGCACTAAATGACCTGTTAATGCAGCCTGAATGGCCATGTTGGCAGTATCTTGGTCACGAATTTCTCCAACCATAATAATATCTGGATCTTGACGCATCAAAGCACGGATACCATCAGCGAAACCTAGCTCAATCCCTTGATTGACCTGCATCTGGTTAAAACTTGGCTCCAACATCTCAATTGGATCTTCAATGGTACAGACGTTCACTTGCTCGGTTGCCAATTGTTTTAACGAAGAATAAAGCGTGGTAGTTTTACCTGAACCTGTGGGGCCAGTCACCAAAATAATGCCATGACTATGTTGAGTTAAAGCATGCCATTGTGCCAATAAATGTTCATCAAAACCTAATTGTTGGAAACTTCGTACCAAAACTTCTGGGTCGAAGATACGCATCACCAACTTTTCACCAAAAGCAGTTGGCAAAGTTGAAAGACGTAGCTCGGTTTCTTGCCCTTTCGGTGTTCGTGTTTTTAAACGCCCATCCTGAGGTTTACGTTTTTCTGCAACATTCATACGGCCTAAAATTTTAATCCGTGAAATAACTGCGGTTAAGGTATTGGCTGGCATATTATAAATTGTATGCAGTACCCCATCGATACGAAAACGAATTTTACCTTTTTCCTTACGCGGTTCTAAGTGAATATCACTCGCCCCTTGCTCAAAAGCAAACTGTAAAACCCAATCGACAAGTTTCACAATATGCTGATCATTGGCATCTGGATTCTGGGTATCACCCAATTGTAAAAGTGCTTCTACACCCTTATTTTCTTTATCATAGGCACTGGATTTTTGTGAGTTGCTGACCGCTTTACTGACTTGATAGTACTCAGTTAAATAACGTTGTAATAACTCAGGATTCAATACTACTTTTTCGATTTTTTTTGGACTTAAACTACGTTCTAAATTATGTACCCAATCCGTTATAAAAGGCTGTGCTGTACCAATCAGAATTTTATCGGCACTGACTTCAACTGCTAAAATTTTATTTCTTATTGCAAACTCTTGTGACATGACATTGGTTAGTGAAGTCACATCGGCCTTTAATGGATCAATCGTAAATGAATTGAGTTCGGCTTTTTCAGCTAACCATTCTGTTAGCGTAGTCAATGTCAGTCTTTTTATTGGATTTTTAGCATCGACGAGCTTAAAGCTGGCAATCCATTGCAAAGGATGCCACTTCAACTGATCGCGTTGTCGATGGGTGGTTTGTACCAATAGTTTTTCACGCTCTGTAATACGACCATCTTTTAATAATTGTTCTAAACACCAAGCTGTATCAATTTCAAAATTAAATTGCATTGTTATATCCCCGAAACTCAATCTACTATAACAAAATTAATTGTTGTATTTCTTGGATTTTCTAAATTCAATAATGTATTTAACGTAAGGCTAAAAAATAAACTTTTGTTTTTCTAAAACTTTGCGATACATTGAAATCATTCTATTAATTCATGGTCTTATTTGGAGAGCACTATGAATTTTATATCGCTATATCCATTTTCATTTGGCTCTTATACTGATTTCCTCACCATCATTGCGGCTGCATTGGGTTGTGGTCTACTTATCGGTCTTGAACGTGAACGAAGTCAGCAACGTGAAAATCAAAATAGTTTTGCGGGTTTAAGGTCTTTTGCTATTTGTGCTTTACTTGGTGCTGTTTGTTTTTTGTTTGGTCCCTATTTTGGCATTGTGGGTGCATTCATTACAGGTGGTATCGTCATTTATTCTTTAAAGAATCAAACTGATGATCCCGGTATAACTACTGAAATTGCATTTATACTCACTTATTTTATCGGTGGAATGTGCGTTTGGAATATTTCTTTTGCCGCAGGTTTATCGGTCATCCTCACCGTCTTGTTGATGACCAAACATTCTATGCATGGCATTGCCGGGAAATGGATTACAGAATCTGAATTTAAAGATGGAATTTTCTTACTGGCATTGTTATTAATTGCATTGCCACTGACACCAAACAAAGCTTTATGGGGTGCTGTGCTTAACCCCTATGTTATTTTAAAATTACTCACCTTAATCTTGGCGGTGCAAGCACTTGCACATATTGCCAAACGATTATTGTCATCAAAAAATGCTATGCTGTTGTCTTCGCTTGCTTCAGGTTTTGTTTCCAGTACCGCTACCATTGCCAGCTTAGGATTAGAAGTCCGAAATGGACGTGCAGAAGCCAAAGCCAATGCTGGGGCAGCATTAATGTCTTGCGTGGCAACCCTACTACAACTCATGATTATTGTGATCGGTATCAGTATTACTTGGTTCAAACTCATTGTACTGCCCTGCCTAATCGCTATCGCGATCCTAACCATTTTTGCCTTATGGTTTATGCGTCACACACAACTGATTGAGAATAACCAGCTTGTAGATAGTCGTATGTTTAGTCTAAATGAAGCAGCCATTATTGCAGTGTCGTTAACCTTGATTCAGGCGGGTGTATATGGGCTAAATCTTTTATTGGGTGATGCGGGTTTAATTGCAGGTACGCTTTTGGCCTCATTATTTGAAATTCATGGCGCTTTGGCCACAATTGTCATTCAGGGAGAACCGAGTAATCACATCTTATCTCTCGCCTTTGTTTTAGGTTTAGCAGCACATGCCATTGCGAAATCGATAAATGCATTTTTAAGTGGTGGCAGCCGCTATGCCTTGATCTTTGCTCCAATTCAAATTTTGCATATGACGATGTTTATTACAGTTTTTGTTTGGGTTCTTCAATATTAAAGCACTTTTTGCAAGGATGAAATTGAAAAGCAGCAAAATTATTTTAAGATTTCGATCAATATATAATTATAAAAATTAAGAGAATTTTAAAATTTCATCAAAAAAACGTTGAAAAAATAAAATGTTGAAATATGATGACAGCGAGAACTTTTATACTCATAAATTTTAATATTTTATAATTTGGAATAATTCATGAAAATTAAATTACTGTCTTTTACCATCATTTCTTCATTATTTTTAACCGCATGTGGAGGTGATTCAGATGCTGGGGATTATACAACGAACAATGAGTCTGAATGGTTTGGATATGAAACTGGCTCTTCAACCCAAGACATTAACCTCTTTACTAAAGTAAAGTTTAGTTTTAACAATAAGCAAATGTACATCAATGGTGAATATAACGTTGATGGTTCAACACAGTTCCTTTCATCTGATCTTTTAAGTGATTATCTAGCAGCAGATGGACTCTATGATGCGCCTAAAAGTAAAACTGATTTTGGCTATCAATATGCAACGCTGAAATCGCAAACAGCGACAGTTTGGACATTTACACCTTATTCATCACGTAACTATAACCAATTAGAATTAACTGAAAAATTTGAAACAGTCAACTTAACAGGCAAAGCAATTAGTCCATATATCGATGGATTTGAGCATTATGCTGGCTCAAATATTGCACTTAGCTCAATAGTTGGCACTTATTCTTCATATTATGTGCAAAAACTTAAAGGCAAAACATTCCCGTCTGGATCAACATGTTTACGATCTATTTCCTCTTCAACAAATACAAGCTTCGCTGATCTTTATTCAGGCTATCGTCTGAATAATTACGACCCATCAAAATATTTTAAAGACGGTTATATTTCAACGGTGCTAGGAAAGTTCAACTTAGATTTATCCCGAGACATGCAACTGAATACATCGGTTGATGCTGTAGCTAAAATCGGCTCTGACTATTACCCAGCAAACTATTATACTGCAGGTGAATATGACATACTTTCAAACAAAATTAAGCAATATGAACGAGATTATCAAGACGCTGTTGCTGAGTTTGGTAAAAACAGTATAAATGCTCAGTTACAAGAAGCTTATCTAAATGGCTTAAAGTCAGAATGTACGCTATTTAACAAAACAGCAAGTGCTGCAATTGATGCTGTAAAATAAAAGATATTCTTTTATATAACACTGACTAAATCTTATTTTTAGTCAGTGTTTAAAATAATTTAATCGTTTCAATTTGTAGCTAGAAAAATAACAAAGTTAAAAATCACAGCAGGTTTAACAAAATCTACAACCTTCTATTTCACAACAGTCTAACGATATTTGCCAAATACTTTCCAGAGATTGTTATCCGCTAAAGGATCAGCATAGCTATCATTTCTTGACTTGCGCGGCTTATCGCGGGCATCCACCAATTCAAAATCTTTTTCAGTGCTCAGCACTAAACCATTCACATAAAATCGTGTTCTCGTATATTCACTTTGTCCAAACTGAAAAATATAGGTTCTTAAATCAATGAACTCACGATGTGCAACCAAGGCTGCGGTATCATCACTGTTTAACCACTGTGACATTTTTTTAATTTGGCTGGGTTCAAATTGCCCACATTTCTCTACCAATGCAGCAATTCCACGAAAAGTCTTTGATTCTTTGGCACGGGTTTTATTAATCCGAATCCGATCTACATGAAAGAAAAACAAAGGTAAATTTAAATGGCTAGGTAATTGAGCAACATCTAAAACCTCATCATCCATAAAAGGTTGATACAACATTTGTGCCCTTTCAACCAAACCAAGCCACTGTTTATAGTAGGTATCTACTTCCGATTGTGTCCCATAATAAATAGGCAAACCTTCAACATTGCTTAAGTTTACAGGTGGCCAAATATTTTGACGTAATAATGCAATATCACTTTTCAAGCTTTGTATGGCAATCGCATCTTGCATTATCTACTCCTTGAGTATTTTTTAAGCTTAGGCTATTTGAGTATGCTATAGTTATATCAATGAAACAAGTCTATGAAAAGGAATGATAATGTCCGAAAATAATGATTTTTTTGAAGAATCTGAAGAAGTTGAAGCTGACGAATACTTTTATGAGCGCGCGGATGAATTTATCGCACTTGCCAATCAATTTGCAGATCAAAATCATCAAGTGTCTCACTTGACAGCACACCCGGGAAAGATCAGTGCGTCATTTATGTATGCCAATGCCCGTTATAGCATTTGGCATGCAGCATGCGCCTACCAGCAAGCGCCAGATTTTAAAACAGATCGCCAAGTCATTTTAGACTATTACGTGGAACAATTTAAACTCATGCTTGAAGATCATCTTGATGAATATCAAGAAAATTTTGACAGCTATTTTTCAAATTCAGATACAGAGGAAGTAAAGCGTTTCGTTTAACCTGTGGATTGCCTATAATAGCGCACCAATGAAATACGCTATGTGGAAAAGTCATGTCTCAAAAAATCGATGCTACTGATGTCACCGAAGAAGAAGCCTTAAATGCTGTTTTTTTTGAGCGTGCGGATGAGTTCATCAAACAAGCCAATGAGTTTTGCCGCCCAGCGAAAGGACAGCAACCTAAGCCAGAAGAACTTCGTGGACAAGTCAGCTCAGCAATGCTCTTCGCTACTGCACGTTTTAATACTTGGGTTGCTGCAAACACCTTTAAAGATGGTGATGAAATGCGTGATGCCAAAGAACAAGTCATGTCTTATATATTGCAACAATTCCAAATGATGCTTGAAGACAACTATGATGAGTATTGTGAACAGTTTGAAAATTATCTCCGCTTCCGTAAAAACGAAGATTTTCATACCCACAAACATGATCATGATGACCATGATCATCAACACTAATGTAAGTTAAATCATCTTAGATTGATCTAAGCATTGATAAAATAGCCTCATTAATGAGGCTATTTTTTTATAACAGTTTTGGCAGTCACCCCAAAACAATAAATCAACTGACTCCTTCCAATGGCTTTACTTCATAAATTTTACCAAGCGACAATATTCATCTTTTATAAAATTCATGTATTGTATTTTGATAATAAATAACAATTTGGACGTTATATGCAAGATTTGAATTTTCCAATCATTGACCCACATATTCACCAATGGGATCCCTACAACACCCCTCATGCAGCAGCATTTGCGGTAAAGCTTTTGGGCAAGCATCCATTCCTACTTGATAAAATGGTTCGTTTAGTCAAAGCTAAAGATTTGATTGAAACGGTTGGACTAACGGAACACATTACCCGACCCTATTTACCACAAGACTATAAACATGATCTTGGCTCATATACGGTCGAACAAGTGGTGCATATTGAAGCCAGTTGGGCCAAACAGAAAGGCAAAGGTGTCGTAGGTGAAACAGAATTTATTGAATCCTTACCCTTTAATGAAAATACCATAAAACTTGGTGGCATCGTGGCTACCGCGGACCCGTGCGATCCTAATTTCAAAAAGATTTTAAAGTTACACCAAAAAGCATCTAAACATTTGCGCGGTATACGCCGCATGGCTTCCTTTCATGAAGATAAAGGTGTGCATAATTGGACGGATCTCCCACACCTATATACTGAGAAAAAGTTCTTAAAAGGCTTTGAACAACTCGCGCAACATAACCTGAGTTTTGATGCTTGGGTGTATTCTCATCAAATTCCCGATGTAATTGAGCTGGCAAAAAAGTTCCCCGAAACCTCAATTGTTTTAGACCACCTTGGTACACCAGCAGGCCTGTTTGGTAAAATTGGACAAAATACAGGCTTATCAAAAACAGCACGTGAAAATATTTTTTATCAATGGCAAGATGCTATTGCTGAATTATCTGCTTATCCAAATGTATATACCAAAATGTCTGGTCTATTTATGCCAGTGCTTGGTCATCAATTTTATAAGAAAAAACAACTGGCCTCTAAGCAACAAATCATTGATCTTGTTGCACCACTAATTCTGCATGCTTTGGAAAGTTTTGGCACCTATCGGGTGATGTTCGCTTCCAATTTCCCAATGGATCGGGTCAATACCAGTCTGGTGAATATCATTGATGCGTTTAGTGATATCGTGATGCAATATGATGAAAATGCACTGGAAAATATCTTCCACCATAATGCCAAACAATTCTATCGTTTGTAATTTTACAAGATAAAAGAGGTGTTTACTTAAACACCTCTTCAAACTTATTTACTGATACACATAATTTTTAAGTATAGAATTTTAATTAAATTGAGCAAGAAAGGCTTGAATTGCATGTCGTGCAATTTCAGCATCTTCAAATGATTTCACTCCTGAAATACCCACTGCACCAACCAACTGACCTTGATACAAAATAGGCTCACCACCTTCCAACATCCCTGAGCCGCTCTGCATGGTTAAAAATCCCATTTGACCATTTTTGATAAGGGTCTCATATGATCCTGACGGTCTACGACTTAATGCAGAGCATCTGGCTTTGTCCAAACAGAAATTCGACGTCAATGCAGAAGTACCGTCCATACGCTTCATTGCCAATAAATTGCCCGTTTCATCAACGATGGCAATACTGACATTAAAAGCATGATCAATTGCATATTGATGTGCTTTATTCAATAAAAACTCTGCATCAGATAAGGTTAAATAGTGTTTGGTTTGCATATTTTCTTCCTGAATTATAATGTCTAAAATCACAAAAAAAGCCTGTAGTCTAAGGACTACAGGCTTTTATTCTAAATCAAACTTGATTCAAAAAGACTGTCCATTCTGCTCATTTATTCAAGCAATCGAAGTGGTCTTAAATCCCCTTAAGCTTGCATTTCAGCAAAGACTTGTTTAGCCATATCAATGGTAAACTGAATATCTTCATCACTGTGTGCAGCTGAAATAAAGCCTGCCTCAAATGCAGATGGAGCAAGGTTTACACCACGATTTAACATCCCATGGAAGAATTTACGGAATGCTTCAATATCGCATTTTAAAATATGGTCAAAACTGCTAATTTCGGTTTGATCAGTAAAGTAAAGACCAAACAAACCACCCGCTTGTTGAGTAAAGAATGGGATTCCAGCTTCATCTGCAGCCGCTTGTAGACCTTGTAATAATTGATCTAATTTTGCAGACAAATCGCTGTAGAAGTTAGGTTGGCGAAGGGTTTCAAACATTTTGATCCCTGCTCGCATAGCCAAAGGATTACCCGATAAGGTTCCTGCTTGGTAAACCCCGCCTAAAGGCGCGATACATTCCATGATTTCACGTTTTCCACCAAATGCACCAACTGGTAATCCAGCACCAATGATTTTACCCAAAGTCGTTAAATCAGGTTTTACATTATAATATGCTTGCGCACCACCGAGTGCTACACGGAAACCTGTCATCACTTCATCAATAATAAATACTGATTTGTATTGATCACATTGCTCACGAATCGTTTCTAAGAAACCTGTGATTGGTTTAACCAGATTCATATTTCCAGCAACAGGTTCAACAATTACCCCTGCAATCTCTTGACCATATTTCGCAAAACAAGCTTTAACAGCTTCAATATCATTATATGGCAAGGTCACCGTATGCTTGGCAAAATCAGCAGGTACACCCTTTGATGTTGGCTCACCCATGGTCAACATGCCTGAACCCGCTTTAACCAATAAAGAATCTGAATGTCCATGATAGCAACCTTCAAATTTCACAATCATGTCACGACCTGTATAACCACGTGCCAAACGAATAGCCGTCATGGTTGCTTCAGTACCTGAGTTGGTCATACGGACCAATTCAATTGATGGCATGATTTCACAGATCAAATCAGCCAGTGTGGTTTCATGTACCGTCGGTGCACCAAAGCTTAAACCATCAACCGCTGCTTCTTGAACTGCTTGGATAATATCAGGATGTGCATGACCTAAAATCATCGGCCCCCAAGAACCCACATAGTCCACATAGCGCTTGCCGTCGACATCGTATAAATAAGCACCTTTGGCTTTTTCGATAAATACTGGCGTACCACCCACCCCATTAAACGCTCGTACTGGAGAATTCACTCCACCTGGAATGTGTTTACTGGCTTGTTTAAACAATTGCTCTTGTTTTGGAGATAGGCTCATAAATCGACTCAATCCTGTAGAATACTAAAATTTCAAAATGATATAAAAAATCACGATACAAATTAAGATTTTGCAGTTTCTGCAAATAACTGTGCCCAAGCTGCGACACGGGCAGGAATATTTTCAACTGATAAAGCTAATATATCACTAATCACAGCGCAAAGGTCAGCACCAGCCTCAATCACAGCTTGAGAATTTTCAACTGTTAAACCACCAATAGCACAAATAGGTAAATCAAACTTTTCAGATGCCTGCTGTAATGTCGCTAGGCCAATATTCCCTGCTTCAGGTTTGGTCGATGTTGCATAAATTGCGCCAAAGGCCACATAGCTTGCCCCTTCAGCGATTGCTTTTTCAGCCAACTCAATTGAGTTTAAGCAAGTCCGCCCAATGATGACACCGTGTGGTAAACGTTGCACTGCATCTGAAATTTCACCATCAGACTGCCCAAGATGAACACCTAAACTAAATTGTTCAGCTAAATCTAAATCATCATTAATCAAAAATGGTGTCTGATAGTTTTCACACAGTTGCTTGATCTGCTTCACTTCATTTGCTTGGTCAGATTGAGCTACTTTTTTACGGCGATACTGAAGAATAGCGACTTGCTTAGTGCTTAAAGCAGCTTCGAGTTTTTCTAATAATAATTGGATTGGATCGTCGTTGGTAATCAGGTAAAGACCGCGCATTCAATATTCTCAAACAATCAAATAAATGGATTATAAGCAAGTTTTCTCAGCGAAGACGTGACAAAAACAAAAAAGCTTAGAAATCTCTAAGCTTTTTTGTTTAATTTATTACCATACTGACAAGATTAGCTCTCAATTTTATCTAGACTACGGTCTTTTAAACTTAAATTGCCACGTACAATATCGGAAAGCATACGCCAGTCTGAAATAAAACTATAAAATGGTTGCTTAAAACTTGCTGGCTTATTTTTCTCAAATACAAAATGCCCCACCCAAGCACATGCATAGCCTGAAAGCAGTCCATAGACCACGTATTTTGCTTTACGTTGACGAATTGCCTTGCTAAAAAAATAAATACCGACACTACTTCCAGCTGCATGCAAACGGCGACTCATCATGCTACGGTGTTCAGTTAAATAAAAACGATAAAATTCTGAATAGTTTTTAATTGGTAATTCAAACTTCGGGTTTTGCTCTAATTCCGATTTAGGCTCAACATACGCGTTCATGATCAATCATCCTGTTTTATTTTTAATCAGCTTAGTTTATTTTATGCTGCAATAACAGCCAAATTCAATATCAAGTCTGTTGACAATTCATCTATATTTACGACTTCAAGTATTGCCCAGACCATACAAGTCACGAAATAGGAAATTTTGTCATTCTAAATATTTAATGAGTAACGATATTGCGGTAAAAAATACTCAAATGGCATGCTATACAAGTCTTCTGATGACACATTTTAAGTTACAATGCCCGATTAAACATTCAATAATGTTTAATTATCTAATAACCATGATTAACACTTAGGACCCTCACATGCTTGAAGTTGAATTAAAGTTTCAAATTCCGGAAGCCCGCCGCAATGCACTCCTCAAAGCATTAGATCCTAAAAAATCCCAAATTATTCAATTACAAGCAAAATACTACGACACACCTGATCGTCAGATGTCCAAACACGGCGCTGCACTACGTCAACGCTTAGAAGGAACACGTTGGGTACAAACATTAAAAGCCGCCACCAAAAGCCATTTACAACGCTTTGAAGACAATATTGATTTAGGTGAGCTTGCTGAAGCCCCACATTTAGATATTGATATTTACCAGAATAAACCCGAAGCACTTGCTGTTTTAAAAAATGCATTGGGGGATAAATTTGATGAACTCCAATTACAATTTGAAACCGACATCCAACGTACCATCCGTGTGATTCAGTTTGAAGATGCTGAAATTGAAATCAGCCTCGATATTGGTGAAGTCAGAACCGAAACCTCAAAACAAGAAATTCATGAGGTTGAATTTGAGTTAAAAAGTGGCTCAATTCAATCGCTTTTAGCTTTTAGTTTTGAGTGGGTTAAAAAGTATCATTTGTGGCTTGATGTACGTAGCAAAGCTGAGTTTGGACACTTATTAACTGTGGATCAAAAAGTCAGTCCAGCACAGCTCAGCAAAGAAACCATTTTAAATAAAAAAGACACTGCAGATAAAAATTTACGAGTGCTTATTGCCAGTCAATTACAACATTTATTGCCAAATATTGCCGCGATTTCTGCACAGGTTGCCCAACCTGAACATATTATTCAAGCACAGACGGCCCTACACCATTTACACTTAAGTCTTTCTCTTTTTAAGGATTGGACAGATACCAAAACGGATAAATGGTCACATCAACTTTCAGCGTTTGAGAGTCATTTTAAAAACTTACAGCATTTTGAACATATGCAACGCACATTAGGTGCTTTACTGCAAAATCCGAAAACGGCGCAAAGTTTAGACCGGGATATTTTGTATGCCAATGAAAAACTTATCAATTTGGTCAAATCAACTCAAAATGTGCAGCACTATTTAGAATTACTCATGTTCAGTTTAGGACAGTCTGCGAAAGCGCCAACCCATGACTTAAAATGGTTTGCGCAAAATACATTGCAAAATCAGTATCGACAGTTACAAGAAAGTTTAAATGAAGCCGATCTATCTGACCTTGAAAGTTTAGAAGCGCTGGCTCAGCATTTAAATGAATTAAAATTTAGCTTTCCGATCCTAACCAATATCTATGATGTTAAGAACTTACAGAAATATGCGAAATCTTTAAATGATGCTCAACAAGCTTGTGAGCAATATCAAGTGCTTGCTTCATCATCATCTTACCTACAACAAACCGACCTAGAAGCCAGTGATTGGTTTGCCTTAGGCTGGCTTACCGCAAAACAAGAAGCTTATGCGGAAAAACTGCTTGAAGCGACAGAACAGTTCTTGGTTAGCCGTAAGTTTTTAAAATAAATCAGCAGCAAGAAGAGATGGTTTTATTGATTAAAGTTATTGAATAAAATCATCTCTTTAAATACTGCATAAAATTGAAGAATAGTAGTCGCGTGAGTATTCACGTTGCGAATTTGTAATCATTCATTAAAAACTCAAAAAAAACAATTTATCGGATTAAAATCGAAAGAATAAGTAATAAGAATGGAACGATAAGCATGTTTGAAATTGAATTGAAATTCCAAATACCTGAAGAAAAGCAAGAAATGCTCATTAAAGCGTTTCAAAGAAAAGATACCAATATTCAGCACTTACAAGCCAAATACTATGATACGGCACAATTTATTTTGTCTGAGCATTCCATTTCGCTTCGTCAACGCCTTGAAGATGATCAAGAAAATAAGCAATGGGTACAAACCCTCAAACTTCCAACAGAACAAAGACTCAAACGTGCAGAATTTGAGGAAAACATCGGAAGCTCAGAAATAGGATTAGATCTAAAAAATTATCTCAGTAATAAGCATATTGCTAAAAATATTAAACGCTTATTAGAGCAACATAAAGACGGATTAGAAGTTCAGTTTCAAACAGACATCGAAAGAAAACTCAGTTTATTTAAATTTCAAAATAGTGAAATTGAAGTCAGTTATGATCATGGTCATATCATCGCCCATCAACAGCATCTCGCATTACGTGAATTAGAATTTGAACTGAAACAAGGTACTGTTCAAGATCTAATTTCTTTTATCTTACCTCGGATGAAACGCTATAACTTATGGCTTGATACCCGTAGCAAAGCGCAACAAGGTTTTCAGCTTGCACAAAATACTCCAGACAATCCCGTACAGTTGCAAACGCCACTTATTCTTGATTCAAAGGATCATCCTGAGAATGCATTAAAAAAGATTGTGAATAATTGTCTATCTCATCTACTCCCCAACAGTACAGCAATTGCATCTGGAAACTTTAATTCCAAACATATTCATCAGGCACGTGTGGCAATACGTCGCTTAAGAAGCGCTTTAAAAACCTTTTCGAATTGGTCTTTGCATATCGATCCCACTTGGCAAACTCAGTTAACCGAACTATTTAGACAACTTGGTTCGGCTCGTGATTTAGATATGATTCGAGAAGAGTTATTACCTCAGCTTGAAGCTGCTGGTGCACCTAAGTTTAAACTTCCAGAACCTCAAGATGTTGATTCGCAAAAATTAACCAAACTGTTTAGATCTTTTAATTTTAATTATTTAGTCCTATCCCTCATTCAATTTATTGCCCAAGAATCAAATGAAAAATCTCAAATAGCTGTACATAAAGCAGCATTTAAAAAAGTTAGGCAATTACATCGCAAAATTCAAACTGATGCGAAAAACTATTTAAATTTAGACATCGAAGCACGGCACCGTACTCGTAAAAACTTAAAGCGTTTGCGTTATAGTATTGAGTTTGTAGCATCATTATCGGATAAAAGCCAAGTCAAAAAATATTTAAAAGCCATTAAACCTGCTCAAGAAAGTTTAGGTCTCTACAATGACCTGATTGTTGCTGAAGATGTGTTAAAAAAATTGGTCAAAACAGAACCCCAAGTCTGGTTTGCTTTGGGCTGGGTTGCCGCAGAACGGCAACGGCTTTTGCTGAAATCACAACAAGATTTGCTGCAGTTTGCCAAGACAGCCACTTTAGAGTAATTGTAGATACTCTCCTGCTCTTTAAACCGAGATGCTCCGATCACTGCGAACAAAAGCGCATAAGTTTTAAGCAGGATATGGAATCACGTTTTCAATAACTGAACGACTCAATGCCCTGTATCAGGATCCCCTCTTCTACACAACTAAATTTAATATTAAATTTCCCAAAACGCATTCCATAAATACGTGCATCATCATGCTGATAAGCTGGTCGAGGATCTAAAGCCAGTACCGACTCAAGTTCAGCGATATATTTTTGGTCCATGTCAGCTGTTTGAAGAAATTTACTTTTTAATTGCTGTGCATGCTCAGACCAAATAACCTGTTTACGAACAGGCTCATGCTGGGCATAACCACTTTGCGCCGCATCCACAGCATCAGAATAATGAATATAAGGTTTAATATCGACAATTGGCGTACCATCTAAAAGGTCGCTGCCTGTCACATATACACGAACTGCATTACCCTCTTTTTTAACGGCTTTAAGTTGTACTACAGATAAGCCAATCGGTGCAGGACGATACATACTGCGTGTTGCAAATACACCGATTTTTTTATTTCCACCTAACCGTGGTGGCCTCACTTGAGGACGGAATTTATCTTTATCTTGTTGATTTTTATTGTCATGAAACTGCCAGATCAACCATAAATGACTAAACTCTTCGATTCCCTCAAATGCTTCCAAGACGTTGTAGGGTGCATGCATTTCGATAAAAGACTCCACCTGAACCAGATTTGGTTGTCGAGGAATACCAAATTTTTCAACATAAGGAGAACGCATAATCCCAATAATCGGGAGACTTAACTCAGTCATAATCATTTTTTCTGATAAGTTCAATTAAATATATTCAGTTTATCGAGAATGATTTTAGATTAGAATAGCAGGCTGTTCTAATTTGATAATTTATTGAGACCTTTAATGGCTGCTTTCAACGTCGAAAAGATTACTCACGTACACCACTGGAATGACACTCTATTCAGTTTTAAGACCACACGTGATACTGCATTACGTTTTAAAAATGGTCAATTTGTGATGATTGGTCTTGAAGTCAATGGTAAGCCTTTAATGCGAGCATATTCTATTGCAAGCGCTAACTACGAAGAAGAATTAGAGTTTTTCTCAATTAAAGTGCCTGATGGTCCTTTAACTTCTATTTTGCAAAAAGTAAAAGTTGGCGATGAAATTCTAATTTCAAAAAAACCTACAGGTACTTTGGTACTTGATGATTTGAATCCAGGTAAAAACTTATACCTTCTTTCATCGGGTACGGGGTTAGCACCGTTCTTATCAACGATTCGCGATCCTGAAACCTATGAACGTTTTGAGAAAGTTATCGTGGTACATGGTACACGCTTTATTTCTGAATTGGCTTACCAAGACCTGATCCTCAACGAACTTCCAAACAATGAGTTTTTTGAAGAGCTAGGTATTAAAGACAAATTGGTTTACTACCCAACTGTGACCCGTGAAGATTTCCATACGCAAGGTCGTGTAACCACTGCGATTGAATCTGGTGCATTATTTGAAAAAATTGGCTTACCACGTTTTAATCCAGAAACTGACCGTGCAATGCTGTGTGGTAGCCCAGCATTCCTTGACGATGTTGTCGAGCTCCTTGATCAACACGGCCTCAAAGAATCACCTAAAATGGGTGTTTTAGGCGACTATGTGATTGAACGCGCATTTGTTGAAAAATAATTTATTTTTCAAGCATCGTTAAACTGAAAACCGAGGTCCAATACCTCGGTTTTTTGAGTTTAATGAATATAAATTAGTACAGTTTGACGGCTCTTTTTTATAAATCTTGTATCTTTATAAAAAAGAAAGCCATACAAATGTATGGCTTCCTTAAGTCAATGAGTAATTAAATCATCAATTTAGATTTTTCTGAGCTTGACCATATTGGTCAGCCATCACTTCAACCAATTGATCAGGTTTAATATACTTCTTAATTACAGCATCTACATCCGCTTTGGTCAGTTGAGCAAACTCTTGATCTCTTAAAGCACGACTATCCATTTTCTTATTGCGTTCAAGCTGGCTGTTTAACATACGATGAATCACACGTTCATCTTCTAAAGACGTTACACGTTGCTTCATGATATTGGCTTTAGCCGCTTCCAACTCCTGACTGGTTACTCCAGTCGCTAATAAGTCATTCAGCACTTTACGCACCACTTGCGATACTTCAGCAGATTTTCCTGCTGTGTAATTGGCTTCGATCGACAATGCGCCTGCTTCATTAAAAGAGTCCAAGTTTAATTGACTACCAAAACCATAAACCAACGCATTTTTTTCACGAAGCTCTTGTCCTAAACGTGAAGACAATTGCGAGTCACCCAAAATATAACTAAAGACAATCAGTGCTGCGGCATCTTTATTGTCTACACCTACAGGTAAGGTCTGCAAAGCTTGATAACTACCAAACTCACGTTGTTCTGAAAGGGCATGCACTTTCTGCGCTTTATAAGGGGTAAATTCTGTTGATAAACGCTGATAAGGTTGTTTAGCTGACCAATTTCCAAATTGTTGCTCAAGTAACTTCTTGATCGGTTTTGCATCATATTGCCCAGTGATAGAAATAAAGGCATGGTCCATTGCAAAGTATTTTTTATACAAATCAATAACTTGTTGATTGGTTGCTGCTTGAATCTGTTGTTTAGCCAGTTCTGGTTCAAAATGATAACGTAAATCACCTGGCTGATAGGTTTCAAGTAGGCGCGCAATGGTTAAAGAGGATACTGTTTCAGGCTCAGTATATGGTCGATCCAAACTAGATAAACTTTGTAATTTAATTAAATCAAATTGTGATTGTTCAAATTTAGGGCTCTTCATCACCGACACGATATATTTAAAGAACTCTTCAAATTTTTCTTTTTTCGCTGAAATTTGAATAGTAATCCCGTTATCCGATGCCGTCGCAGTTGCTGCACCACTTGCTTCAATAGTTTTATCTGCAATATTCTGTAAGCTATATTGCTCAGAAGCACGTAATAATAAATAAGCCGTAAAATCGAGAATTTGTGCCTTATTCATTAAAGATTCAGCTGTACCAAAATTAACCTCAATGGTTGCATAGGTTTTATCATCACGTGTCGAGGTTGGGAATAAAGCATACTTCATCCCATTTTTTAAAGTGCCACGTTGAATCTTTTTCTCTGTTGCAGTTAAATATTGTTTCGATTTTTCAACATATTGGGCAACTTCCGCTTGATAAACACTGACATCTTTTAACGGTTCTACTGCAGTAGCTTGTTGATCTAAAGTTTTTGGTTTTTCAGCAGCTTGCTTTTGCTCTAAGGCCTTTTTCTGGTCTTCAGGTGTCGGTTGAATATCACCATTAAAACGGTGCTGTTCAGTTAAAAATGCTTTTAAAGTTGCATTAGTTTCAGCTACGCTTAACTTTTGAATGGCTTGTTGATCTTTAAAATATTGTGCCCAATTACCATGAGACGACACCACATAATCACTTAACATACCACCAACAGCAGCAGCACTGGTCAATAAACTCTCGTTGGCATTCTGGATTAGATTTTTAACCCGTTTTAATTCGACATCATCAAAGCTTTTATTTTTTTCTACACCGGCAATCAACGCACTGTCAATTTTTTGAGCATCATGGTTTGGTGCATAAATCGCCCCCATAAACACCAAATTAAAATCATCATCTAACCATGTTGTCGATTGAACATTGGTCGCTACACCAGTTTCTACCATGCTGGAATATAGATGACCACTCGGTTGTAAGGTATATAAATATGGCGCAAGTGCTAATACTGGCTGAATTTTTTCATTCTTACCATTCATATAAATATTGAATTTGGCAAGATCACTGCCCTTTTTCACCACAAAATTACGATTTTTTATGGTTGAAGAATCAAGTAAAGGTACTGTTGCTTGTTGAGGAATCTTACGTGCAGCTATCGCACTAAAGTTTTTATCAATGGCTTTTAAAACTTCTGCTTTATCAAATTTACCAGCAATCACCATTACCGCATTATTCGGTGCATACCAGTCTTTATAGAATTTGTTCAATTCATTCATTTTAATTGACTGTAGTTCAGCAAGATCACCAATTGGTAAACGACCCAATGACTTGTTGCCATAGGCTGCTTTCCACATTTGATCCATCAGCACAGCAAAAGGCTGATCCATACGCACTTCGCGTTCCCGCATCACAATATTGATTTCTGAAGGAACGAATTGCTCTTGAAGCACCAATTTGTCCATACGTTGTGACTCTAAATAAATCACTTCATTTAGGGTATTTTGGTCTGGACGTACAATATTGGTATATTTAGTCGAATAATAATCGGTACTGGCATTGGTCATTAACGTATATTGATCTAAACGGCGTTGAAATTCCTCACCTTTTACATCTTGTGTGCCTTTAAACGCTAAATGTTCAAGTAAATGTGCGAGGCCACCTTTGCCTTGTGGATCATTTAAAGAGCCGGTCAAATAAACCGTATTCATAAAGACTTTACTTTCTTTGTCATTCGGTGCAAGTAAAACTCTAAAGCCATTCTCTAGCTTATATTCTTCGATATTATGTTCAGATTTAACCAGGATGGCTTGAGCAAAACTAGACGCACTAAAACCAAGAATACAAAGCGACAAGGTGAGTTTTTTCAACTGCATGAGCATAGGAGAATCCAGAATTTTTTAAATTTTAAACATTTATAAGCTAAACATCTTAAGAAATTCTGAACAAAATTTATAGTAAAGTTTTGAAAAAAGAGCCGTTTATTTCAACGGCTTTTGTAATGATTTGAACATGTCTATCTTAAAATCAATTTAAATAAAAATCTCAGCTTGCATAAATAACTGTGCATAGCCTGAAATTTCTATACGTTGACTATCCTGAATAGCACAAAACAATTTTCCACCGCGCGCTGATGCCTGATAACCAATAAGTTGTGTTTTACCTAGCTTTTCAGCCCATAAGGGCGCTAGACCAGTATGCATTGAACCTGTTACAGGATCTTCATCTATTCCTTTATGTGGAGCAAAATAGCGAGCAACATAATCATAATCGTTTGAAGCTGCGGTAATGGTCACATCATAGCCTGCAGACTCAGCAGTTAATGCGGTACTCACATGATACTGTTCTGCAATTTTTCGGATATTGGTTAAGTTTGGTGTTGCATCAATCACATCTTGTGCAGATTCACAAATTAAAATATACGCTTGCGCATTGAGGTAGACTTCTTTAAAAGGCTGATCAATGACATGATTCAATAACGCTGGATAATCGATCACTTTTTGTGGCTGTCGAATCGGGAAATTCATCAGGATCTTTCCATCCTCAGCTTGCTGGATGATAAAAATACCCAAATCTTTAACATGAAAATGAATCGTCTTCGCTTGGGTATAGTCTTTAAATAAAACAAATGCTGAAGCTAAGGTTGCATGCCCACAAAAATCGACTTCAACCTGTGGTGTAAACCAGCGAATTTGATAATTTTCATCATCCATGCGTTTGACAAAAGCAGTTTCTGCCAAATTATTTTCTAAGGCAATATTTTGCATCAGAGCATCATCCAGCCAGTCATCTAAGACCAATACAGCAGCAGGGTTGCCCTTAAACAATTCTTGTGTAAAAGCATCAACTTGGTACATTTTCATTGTCAAAACTCCTCATTTTAATCTATTCTAAGCAATACTAAAAATGATTACAGATACAGTCTAAGTTTTAAAATGGTTACAGTTGAAGCTTGATCGTATTGACCATTCAAAATACACCTGTTTTATAGATTCATTTGAAGTTTATAATCTTTCCTAGATCAATAATGATGGAATAAGCACGATGAAAATAAGCATAAAACTCAAAAGCGTCGTTATAAGCAGCCTAATCCTATGTTCTCCACTGACTTTTGCAGCCGATACCATTTGGATTGCTGGAACCACACATAAAGGGACAGTTACCGTACCTATAGAGAATGGCCCTAATGTGGTTTGGAAATGCGATGGTACTGTATGTCGAATGTCTGGTCCTTGGGGCAATCAACTTTCAATCGACTCATGCCAAAGTTTGGTCTCTCGAATTGGAAAAATCACCTTCTATAAAAATTCTGCTGGAAAAATTTGGACAAAAAATTCAAAAGAATTGGCTGAGTGTAATCAAGCTGCAAAATAGAACGCTTTAGCACTAGCAGACCATCATATTTATCAGAAATATGATCGTGATAAACTGCTATTTATAGTCGTGAATACTCTGACTTGTTTTAATAAATCAGCGTGTAATGAATATGCATTTAATGAATCAGAGTTTGACTGATAAACTTTAGTTGAAAAAAAACACCTAAATGTAATTTAGGTGTTTTTTATGGCGTTTAAATAATATTGAAAAATAGGTTAACTATGTTTTAACTCTTCTCTCTCATCTGAAAGCAAAATGCTTTGATCTGTCTGCCCCATCAATTGACTGGTCACAACACCTGCAGTCATCGAACCATCAACATTTAACGCAGTACGCCCCATATCAATCAAAGGTTCAATGGAAATCAGCAAAGCCACCAAAGTTACGGGTAAACCCATAATCGGTAAAACAATCAGTGCAGCAAAGGTTGCACCACCACCGACACCTGCAACGCCAATTGAACTTAAAGTCACTACGCAAGCTAAAGTTAAAATCCAGATCGGATCAAGTGGATTAATCCCTACTGTTGGGGCAACCATCACCGCAAGCATCGCAGGATATAGACCCGCACAACCATTTTGTCCAATCGTTGTACCAAATGAAGCAGAAAAGCTAGCAATAGACTCAGGCACACCCAAACGGCGAGTTTGTGCTTCAATATTTAATGGAATACTTGCAGCACTCGAACGGCTGGTAAAAGCAAAGGTTAATACAGGTAAAACCTTTTTAAAGAAGCGGATTGGGTTAACGCCTGTCAGCAACAATACAATTGCATGTACTGCAAACATGATGGCTAGCCCCAGATAAGAGGCAACCAAAAAACCACCAAGATTAACAATATCAGCGGCTTTAGAACTTGCTACGACTTTCGTAATCAAGGCAAATACACCATAAGGTGTAAGCGTCATCACCAATCGAACTAACTTCATCACCCACGCTTGCAAAGTATCAATTGCAGTGACGATACGTTGGCCTTTTTCGGCATCATCTCTGATCAGGTTAAGCCCTGCCAAACCGAGCATCGTAGCAAAGATCACCACACTAATGATTGAGGTTGGATGTGCCCCAGTGAGTTCAGCAAATGGATTTGTTGGCAAAAAAGATAAAATAAAATCAGGTACATTTAAGTCTGTGACTTTACCAATATATTCAGATTGAATTGCTTCAAGACGTGCTGTTTCCTGTGTCCCTTGTACAAGACCAGCCGCACTTAATCCAAATAGATTGACCACAAACACGCCAACCAAAGCGGCAATAAATGTGGTAATTAGTAATGTACCAATGCTAAAAATACTAATCTTGCCTAAGGAGGATGCATTATGTAACTTAATCACAGCACTCAGGATCGAGACCAGCACTAATGGCATCACCACCATTTGTAAAAGCTTAACATAACCATTTCCAACGATATTAAACCATTGAATAGACTCAGTTAAAATTTCAGAATTTGTACCATAAACCCAATGTAATCCTAGCCCAAATACCACACCTAAACATAAACCGGCAAACACTTTTTTAGCCAGACTCCAATCTGTCTTTCTGGTTTGCATCAGCAGTATGATCAAGGCAATGAATATGACAATATTCAAAATGAGCGTATAGTTCATTCGAGTTCCAATAGTTTTGATCGTTTTATTATAAGCTTATTGTGAAATATCAAATAGTCTTTAGCATTTTTTGATATTTAAGTGTTGTTTTCTCAACATGTACTATTAATAATAAAAACATTACTTTAGCTTACTCATGAATTTTTTGTATAAGCTTATACAAATAAAGACTAACACCCAGAATATAGGCCATCTTATGAATTCACATATCCAAACTGTTGAACTTTCTAAGGCTTATCGCCTGTTAAATCACGGTCCAACCGTGCTTGTCTCAGCCCAGTATGAAAACGAAAACAATGTTATGGCAGCAGCTTGGGCTTGTGCCCTAGAACTTGTGCCTGCCAAAGTGAGTGTGGTTTTAGACAAAAGTACAAAAACTCGTGAATTAGTTGAAAAGTCAGGGCATTTCATCCTACAGGTACCGACACTCAAACAACTTAAACTGGTACAACAATTAGGCTCAATCAGTCAGTTTAATGACCCTGAAAAACTCTCACACTGCCATACGCCACTTTTCCAATTTGAGGGATTTCAGCTCCCTGCGGTTGAAGGCTGCGCTGCATGGTTGATCTGTGAACTGATTCCTGAACCGCATAATCAACAAAGCCATGATTTATTTATAGGCAAAGTCGTCGCTGCGTATGCGGATGATCGCGTATTCCGAAATGGTCACTGGTATTACCATGAAGTTGGTGCTGAATGGAAAAGCCTACATCATGTTGCAGGTGGACATTACTATACGATCGGAGACCCTGTAGATGCCAATCTATAAGCTTAATCCTTACGAATTTTTGCTTGTCGATGGGTCAATCTGTTTTAAATCATGTTCAATTCATAATTGTACAATGATCTAAAGTGACTGAGCCCTTGATCTTAATCATACATATCCTGCAATAAGCTCGGATTTTACCAACTGGTTAAGTTGTGTGAATAAGCCCTGATTATTCCCAAACTAAATACTGATTATTTATTGTCATTTTTTTAAATTCACCTTAAGGTAAATTAACGGAAAATGGATAATCTGCACAATGACCAAGATCGGATCAAATAAAATTCAGCTGAGTATCTTTCTATGCCTGTGTATGTGTTTAGGCATTGGTATTCTCCGATTTTCCTATACTGCATTATTGCCCTCTACCCGTCTTGCTTATCATTGGGACTCCAGTTTTGCCAGTATCTTAAGCAGTGCAAATTTGTTGGGGTATTTAATTGGTGCATTTTGGGCAATGAAACTGCCTCAAAACTTTACCATGCCTCGATATATCATTTTGGCGGCATTTTCTGGAACGGTGAGTTTACTCAGTTGTGCTTTTTCAGGTCTTCCCGAAAGCTGGTATGTCTTTTGGCGTGTCATTTCAGGCATCAGTGGTGGCTTATTGATGATCCTAGCACCGAGTATTGTTGCACATTGCAGCAAAGCTGAAGAACGTTTAACCATCAACTTTATTGGCTTTAGCGGTATTGGCATCGGAGTATTATTGGCAACCCTGTTTTTGCCTTATCTCGACAGAATCAACACACAATCTGCATGGATGATTTTATTTGCATTCTCTGCTGTCATTTGTTTGATCATTGTTTATTTACTCAATCTATTTAAAGATCTTCTAGATCATATCAGCGTAGCAAACAATCAAACGGGGACAGTCAATGGTATGTATTTTAGTTTGCTGATTGTCTATGCTTCAAGCGCTTTTGCCTATGTTCCCCACTCATTGTTTTGGATTGATTATCTTAAAAACACCCTGCATCTTAATCTATATCTAATTAACTTGAATTGGATTTTGTATGGTTCAGGCAGTGCCTTAGGTGCAATCAGTGCTTACTTACTGGCACGAAAATTTGGCAATTTTACCGCATTAAAAATATTATATAGCCTATATGTTTTAGCGATCTTGATTGCTATTTTTTCAACCCATCCAATCCTTACCTATACCTCATCCTTTTTTACAGGCTTGCTTAATCCTGCTGTGGTTTTCCTTACCTCATATACCATTTTACACCTTTATCATGTGGCCTATAAAAAACTATGGAGCATAGCAACATTAGCTTTTGCTGTGACTCAATTGGTTGGTGGAATCTGTTTTAGTAGCTTGCAACATTGGGGTGTTTCCTATCATCAGCAATTTATACTTGCCTCAGGTGTACTCGCTGTAGGTACAGCACAATTTTTCATCTATTCTCTAACCCATCAAACACAACTGCGTAAAAGCTAAAATAAATGATCATGTTCTGTGAATCATATTGCTATTAAAAGCTTCTCCTCCCCTTTGAAGAAGATCAGGATGAGGGTGCTTTATCTTAATCTATGCTTTAAAAAAGGACAGATGAAAGAAGCCTAGTGCTTCGTTTTAGAATCGCGCCAATCTAAACACGCTAAGCCTTATCCACCGTAAAATAATCGACTTTGCACAAAGAAATAATTTAAATATCAACCTCAAACACATAAGTTTTAGCTTTCACTTAAAGCACTTTGCTCACAGTTATTGACCATTTGGCATATAAATTGCTCTTTGTAATGCAGGGATGGCAAAGTCATAAAGGTTTTAAGATGAATACTGAAATTAAAAAAATTCAACCTGAAGATGAAGTTTTAAGTGCGGGAAAGAACCTGACATTTGGTTTACAGCATGTACTCACCATGTATGGTGGTCTGATTGCAGCACCTTTGGTCGTAGGTACGGCGATTGGTTTAAATGCAGCTGAAATTGCCTTATTAATTACGGCATCTATTCTTGTGGGTGGTTTGGCAACATTACTACAAACACTTGGACTAAAGTGGTTTGGTGCAAAACTTCCAATTGTACAAGGCACTTCATTTGCTGCTGTCGCAAGCATGATCGCGATTGGTACAACTGGGGGCAATATCCAAACGATTTTTGGTGCTGTGATTGTCAGTTCAATTTTCGGGATATTGATTACTCCCTTTTTCTCAAAAATAGTGCGTTTCTTTCCACCGATTGTGACGGGTTCAATTATTACCATTATTGGGATTTCACTTTTACCTGTTGCAATCCGCTGGATTATGGGCGGTAACCCTAAAGCACCCGAATGGGGCTCACTGGAAAATATAGGGATTGCAGCCTTTACCCTCGGTGTACTACTTGTGGTGAGCCGCTTTGGTTCAGCCACAATGGCGCGCCTAGGCGTACTCATTTCAATTATTGTTGGTGCAATTTTTACCATCCTGCTTGGTGTTGCTGACTTTTCAAAAGTGGGCAATGGTGATTTATTTGCTTTCCCACATCTATTTGCTTTTGGTCTACCCAGCTTTGAAATGTCCGCGATCTTAACCATGTGTATCGTGACCATCGTGATCCTTACTGAAACAACAGCCAGCCTATTAGCGATTGGTGAAATTGTTGATACAAAAATGGATAGTCATCGTTTGGCAGATGGTTTAAGAGCTGACATGCTATCTTCTGCGATTGCGCCATTATTTGGTTCATTTATGCAATGTGCTTTTGTCCAAAACGTGGGACTGGTTGCCATTTCAGGTGTGAAAAGCCGTTTTGTCGTAGCAACGGGTGGTGCTATTTTAGTTGTACTGGGTTTATTACCGATTTTTGGACGCTTAATTGCTGCGATTCCGATGCCTGTTTTAGGTGGCGCGGGTATTGTTTTATTTGGTAGTGTTGCAGCAAGCGGTATTCGTACATTATCTAAAGTGGATTATCAAACCCAATCCAATCTCATCATCGTTGCTGTGTCAATCTGTGTCGGCTTAATCCCTTTAATCAGCCCTGATTTCTTTCATGCCTTTCCCAAAGTATTTCAAACTTTATTTCATTCAGGAATAAGCGCAACGTGTATAGCAGCAGTATTACTCAATATTTTCTTTAATCACCTTTCATTAGGTAAAAAACCTGTTCGATCTTCGGTAAAAAATGTACAAACGGCCATACATTGAGATAAAAAAAGCAGAGCTTTAATAAAAGCTCTGCTTTTTTACTTACCACGCTCTATTTAACCGCCAAGAAAAGCAAATGACTGAATGCTTCTCTTAAAACCATTATTTTGTGGTTGGCATATGCTTTTTAATAAAGGCAACCAATTCAGGATTTTTTTCAACAATCGCTTGAGTATGGCTGGCATCTTTCACAGGTAAGAACGTTACATCTGTACCCATATCTTTTAAACGTTGTTGCAATCCTTCCGTCACAGGATAAGGCACTGCCATATCAGCAGTCCCCTGGATAATCATCACAGGACTATTAATTTTTTTGGTTGCAGGTTGGTTCTCAGCTAAGAATTTTTTTACTGTCGGATTTTCTTGGAAATTATCGACCAATCCAGGATAGTCTAAAACAGTTTTTCCTCCATTCTTAACAATATAATCACGGATATCATCGGCAAATTTATTATGCAATTCATCTAGACATAAGCCATTTTCACCTGTGGAACCTTCCGCAAATTCTGCAATATTTTTTGAACGATCTTTAAAAACTTCTCGATAATTAAACTTAGGCTCATAAGCGGTCACACCAACTGTGGTATAAGCAGCGTATGCCAATAATTCTGCATAAACTTCAACAGCAGTCCCTACTGGAGCTGTTCCAGCTTGTTCCTTTTGAAGAATATCTCGAATCGCTTGCGGCGCAACGACAGAAATAATATAACCCAAACTTGAGGCAGGTGCGCCTGCGACAGCACCTTTATAATTGGCATCACTATTGGAAAGCTCAGCAGTTCCTAAAGAACCATGCCCACCCTGCGATTGCCCGACAGACATCCATTGACCATTGATCTGATTACCATAGCGCTCTTTATATGCTTTCACTGCATAAATCGCTGAGTTAGCCTCACTCTTTAGATTTAAATACGGATGCATACCTGGTGTACCCAAGCCTTCATAATCTGGAGCAATAATTACATAACCTTCATTTAACAGGCTTTGCGCCATATTTTTAAATCGTGGGTTAAATTTATTTCTACTTGGGGCGCAACTATCACCAACGCCCACCGTGCCATGCTCCCAAACCACAACTTTCCAACCATCTGCAGGTCGTGTTGTTTTGGGGATGAAAACCATCGCTGTGGCTTTCTTGGTTTCACCAAGTACATTTGGCATATTATAAGTCATGACTTTGACCGATGTAGCCTCATTGATTACATCAGAATTATATGTATTTTCAGATACATAATCCTTATTTGAACCCCAATTATTCCAGTTATCATCATCATCATTACATGCAGTCAATAATAATGCTGAACCGCAAGTAATAGCTAATAGTGTCCGTTTAAATCCTACTTTCATTAAAAAGTCCTCAGTTTTTATTGTTTGAACAGCTCCCTGTTCACCACTAATTAAGCATAAAAAAAAGCATCTTGCTAGAATGCTTTTAACTAAATAGTAAAATAATAGATAAATATAGATTGTAATCTTAAATTTAAATTCAAAAAATCAAATTAATGCAATAAAAATTCCAATAAAGATGATTAAACCAACCCAACGATTGTGCCTAAATGCCCAAAAGCATAATTGTGGATCACGATCTTTAGTTTTTGACCATTGATAAATGAAATCAGCAACAACCAATAATAATGTAATCAAGCCAAACGGAATCAATATGTTTTCTAAATATAATGCCGAACCAATCAACAATACACTGGTCAATTGCAACAAAGAGATGATTTCAATATCATATTTTCCAAAAAGAATAGCTGTTGATTTGACCCCAATTTTTAAATCATATTCACGGTCTGTAATTGCATATTGAGTATCGTAAGCCACTGTCCATGCTAAATTCCCAAAATAAAGCAACCAACAGGTCCAATCTAAGGGTTTTCCCATTGCAGTAAATGACATCGGAATCCCCCAAGAAAATGCCATTCCTAACACCACTTGCGGTAAATGGGTATAACGCTTCATAAATGGATAAATAAATGCAAGCACTAATCCTGCAAGTGCGCAATAAAAAGTCGCAATCGGTAAGAAGAATAATGTACAGGCACTCGCTGCAACCAAGCCAATAAAGACCCAAATCGCTTCTTTAGCAGAGATGACTCCAGTTGCGAGTGGACGATGTTTAGTCCGCTCTACATGGGCATCTACTTTACGATCAGCAAAATCATTGATTGCACAACCCGCAGCACGCATAAAGATGGTTCCTAAGACCATTGCAACCAGCGTTACAATATCTGGAATTCCATCTGCAGCAATCCATAATGCCCACATGGTGGGCCACAAAACCAATTCTGTTCCAACGGGTTTATCAAAGCGACATAGATAATAATAAGCTTCTAACCGTTGTCGCCAAGTGGTTTGTTGCGCTATCGACATGACAGTCCTTAAATACTCTATTTTGAAATATTCTGTTGATGTAAAAATTGCTCAAAAGCAGGTAAAAAAGTTTCTTGAACAATAAATTTACAACCATGCCAAGTATAACAACTTTGCCGCGTCCAACCTTCTTCTAATTTTAAAACACGGCGTTCACATAACGGATTGGTACGTTGAAATAAATATTTTCCGATTGGCTGCGTTCGGATGTGCTTAAACAAACGTGCTTTGCCATGGATACTTAAAATGGGAAATATACTTTTTGCCTTGACCCAAGGTTGTTCATCACAACCAAATAAATAACTTTCACGCACCCAGGAGGTGTGTTGATGCGACATTAGCATCCATTGACTATCTAACAAGGTCATTCTTTGATAATGCTCATGAATCGGTTGAACTTTAAATCGCCCACCTGCTGCCTCAGTCAATTGTTGAGTCAGCGAACCTTGTGCATACAACCATGCTTTTAATTCAGGAGGAAATTTCTTATCCCGTATTGTGCATGATTGTTTCAATGTTCAGCCCTTCAATTTTTGGATGACTCAGTGTAACTTAATTTTTTTAATTTGTTTGACTTGATCTTGCAATTATTCAAAACTAGCTGAAAAATCCATCAAGTTAAATAAAAATAAGCTTTCTCTTAGGTCTAAAATTTAGCCAATCCTCAATACTCAATTACGTTCAAGCATCCTTAAATGCTTATATCACTATTTTGATTTGTATGACTTTCTGCTACATTTTAGCTTTAAAATTAATCGAATGTATTTTAGGGCCCCTCATAATGAATATAAAAACAGCACTCCAACTCACTATTTTATGCGCTCCTTCAACATATTGTTTTGCGCTTAACTTATCCAACGCCCCCATTCAACAAGTCACCCTGTATCCCACACTGGCAAAAATCGAACGAAGCTTTCCAGTACAAGCAGGAGAACAACTCATTACACTAAATGGGCTTGCAGCAAACTTCAATATAGACCAATTGCAATATCAAAGTAGCAATATTGAAGTCAATGCTGTGTCTCATACAGATAGTGCAATTGATAAACCTGCAGGAAATGAATCTGCTCAATTACGTCATCACATTGAAAGCATAAAAAAACAGATTTCTGAACAAAACTCGATTATTCAAGCTGCTGAATTACAAAATAAGTTCTTAGAAAATGTCATTAAAGGTTCCGCGCCAAAAGTCCGTAAACAGGCTTACGAGGCTTTTATTGCCATTGACCAAGCCAAGGCCGAGAAAGAAAAATTACAACAACGCTTACAAGAGCTTGAACAGGATCTAAATGCCATTGGAGATAGTGAGTTTAATCAGCGAACACTAAAATTTTATGTCAATGCCCCACAACGGGGTGAAATTAAAATTAGCTATATGGTTCCTTATGCACGCTGGCAGCCGATCTATAAAGCTGAGTTAAACACCCAAACCAAGCAAATCAAGCTGACACGTATGGCAATGATTGCTCAAAAAACTGGTGAAGACTGGAACAATGTTAAATTGGCATTATCCACAGCAACCCCACAAAACTATATTCAACAAGTTCAACCCCAACAATGGTGGGTAAACTATTATGAACCAGAACCAGTACGACCAATTTATCCAGCACCCGCACCTATTGCAATGGCTGAAATGAGTTATGATAGAAAGTCCACTGCCGCAGTAAAAAAATCGCCCCCTCAATTTCCACAGTTTCAAACGGCTGATTTAAATTTTAGTACTGAATTTCGTTCAGAAACCAAAGCATCCATTCCAAGCAGCCAACAACAAATCTATTTACCTTTAAGTACTGAACAATATGCGGCTAAACTTTCAGTTTGGGCGATTCCAAAACAGAGTACTCAAGCCACAATTAATGCTGAAATTTCAAAACTTGATCAAAATTGGCCTTCTGGAATTGTAAAACTATATCGTGATGGCGACTATATTGGGCAAAGAGCTTGGAGCAATAGCGCAGATGAAGCACTTCAAATGAGCTTTGGTACAGATGATCAAATTCAAGTTAAAGTCACTGATTTAACCGACAAAACAAATCCAGTCAAAGGTACTCAATCTGAAACCATACGAAAACAGCAATATTCAGTACAGAACCTGCATAACTATCCAATTCAGGTTACGATTTTTGAACCTGAACCACAAAGCCAGAACGGTAAACTCAGCACTCAATCGACCTATAATATTCCACCGACTGCAACACAATGGAATGGACAACCCAATATCAACCAATGGCAAATTGATTTAAATCCGAAACAGATTTATAAATTAGATATTCAACATCAATTTAAATATCCAAGCAAAGGGAGAACTTCAGGGTTTTAACTTTCGGTTTTTATACAAAATTTAGCCCAGTGATTACTGGGCTTTAATTTGGTCACGTAAATATCATTAATTTTGACATTTATTAGAGATAATCGCCTTCTCTTTCTGGCTGATACAATATTTTTTCAATTTTTACTTTCATCAAATGACCATCTGGCTGTGGCCATTCAATTTCCTGCCCTTCTGCCAATCCAAGAATTGCAGTACCTACAGGTGCAACAACATTGACCTGCCCTGTCTCACCACGAAAATCATGTGGATAAACCAAAGTAATTTCGGTTGCTTCCGTCGATGGTGCAATGGTGATTAAGACTTTTGCATTCATGGTTACTACATTTGGAGGCATATCTTGAGGCGCAACCACATCTGCTCGCGCCAATTCCTCTTCTAAATGTTGCATCGTCACAGTCAACTTCGACTGATGTTCCAACATCGTTTCTAAGCGATGTAAATCTTGTTCTGAAATAATAATATTTGGTTTACTAGCCATGTGCCTAATTCCTTCGATCTTTCACATCATTTGGGTATAGCAGCGATGTTTATAATGGGTCTGTTGACATTTTATAAATAAATTAAGCCACAAGCCGTAAACTACAGCATGCAACCTATATGTCGGAAACATGAAACGAAGTATCAATAAACTCCCATAATCTACTTCTTTTATAACAGATATTTACTTCGATGTTTAAGCTTATTGAACAACCATAAAAAAAGCCCCCTTGAGAGGAGGCCTTCTCAAGTTAATGCTTATTTAGCATAAACGGGGAATTTTGCACAAACCGTTTCAACTTTTGCTTTAACCGCATTGATCACAGCTTCATCACCTTTTGCATCGAGGATATCCGCAATCCAACCCGCCAAGTCGCGAACTTCCGCTTCACCAAAACCACGTGTTGTTACTGCTGGCGTACCGATACGGATACCTGAAGTAACAAATGGAGAACGTGGATCATTTGGTACAGCATTTTTGTTTACAGTAATATGAGCAGCGCCTAACCAAGCATCAGCATCTTTACCTGTCACATCTTGCTTAATTAAAGACAACAAGAATAAATGGTTTTCTGTACCACCAGATACAACATCATAACCACGTGAAATCAATACTTCAGCCATTGCTTTAGCATTTACAACCACTTGTTTTTGATATTCTTTGTATTCAGGCATCATTGCTTCTTTAAAGCAAATTGCTTTTGCTGCTATAGCATGAACCAATGGACCACCTTGGTTACCAGGGAATACAGCAGATTGAAGTTTTTTCTCAATTTCTTCGTTTGCTTTTGCAAGGATTAAACCAGAACGAGGGCCGCGCAAAGTTTTATGCGTAGTTGTCGTTGTTACATCAGCAATTTGCACTGGGCTTGGATACACACCTGCTGCAACTAGACCAGCAACGTGAGCCATATCTACAAATAAATATGCACCAACTTTATCCGCAATTTCGCGGAAACGTTGCCAATCTATAATTTGGCTATATGCAGAGAAACCCGCAACAATCATACGAGGTTTATGCTCTACTGCTAAACGTTCAACTTCTTCGTAATCAATTTCACCAGTTTCTGTATTTAAACCATATTGAACAGCATTATATGATTTACCAGAGAAGTTGACTTTAGCACCATGGGTCAAATGACCACCATGTGCCAAGCTCATACCTAAAACAGTATCACCTGGGTTGAGTAAAGCAAGATAAACTGCTGAGTTTGCTTGAGAACCTGCGTGTGGCTGAACATTTGCATAGTCAGCACCAAATAATGCTTTAGCACGATCGATCGCCAATTGTTCGATCACATCAACATATTCACAACCGCCATAATAGCGCTTGCCAGGATAACCTTCCGCATATTTGTTAGTGAGTTTTGACCCTTGTGCTTCCATAACAGCTGGTGAGCAATAGTTTTCAGATGCGATTAACTCAATATGAGCTTCTTGACGGGCATCTTCTTGAGTGATTGCTTGAGCAATTTCTGGATCAAATTCAGAAATAGAGATATTGGCGAACATTAGCGAGGTCCTATGAATTAGGGCTTTTAAGCCGTGCTAAGATTGCGCGTATTGTAGCATGAAGTTTGTAATTAAACAGAATGAAGTTTACTCCGTTTTAAATAAAAATGGCTCATGTTGAAAACATAAGCCATTTGCTAAAACCTACAATTTAAAATAGTTATTGTGCTGCAAACATTCCTTTTACATCAGCCACAATATTATCGATATTTAAGGCATAAGCTGTACTATGATCCCAAGCAGGATTGGTAATATAATTCACAGGTGTTGCCAGTGCTTTAGCTGTACCATATAAGGTATCTGTTGCCGCTTGAGGTACAGTGGTATCGGCTCCACCTTGGTAGATAATTACAGGCGTTTTGACTTGAACTTGTAAAGGTTGAGAATCTTTATTCAAGAAAGTTTGAACCACAGGTAGGGACATAAATGTATCTGTTTTTCTTGGATAATTTTTCAATGATCCATTGATTGCAACATACTGTCCCATTGCTCCCCCGAACTTATCGCCTAGTTGAGAAGAACAAACAGATTCTGCTTGTTTAGCAATCGCATCAGTCGGCACTTTAAAGACTTGGCTATAGTCTAAAGTTGGGTTTGCATTACGTAAGCCTGCCGCGATCAGAGCGGTAAACGTATCTAAAGATGCATAAACTGGAATCTGTTTATCAGGCGTTGCATTTGCCACGCTAGATTCTCCAGCATTTAGGATCAAATTCAGTTGTGACGCAGGTGCGACAGCAACCGTACCTTTATAATCTAAGCTTGCACGATCTGCGTATTGTGCAGCCCCCAAAGCAGCTTGACCACCTTGCGAGTGTCCAACAGTCACCCATTGTTTCGATGCTTTGTTACCTAACCAATTACGGGTTGCAACCACAGCATCTGTAATTGAATAAGCTTCACTTTTTACATTTAAGAATGGATGGAGTTCAGTTCCACTCGGCTCGCCTAAACCTTCATAGTCTGGTGCAACAACCACATAGCCTTCCGCAAGGAATTTAGAAATCATTCCTTTAATATAAACATTTGTCTCATTACGGCTTGGCGCACATATATCAGCGACACCTGTTGTACCATGCGCCCAAACCACAATTGGCCAACCTGAAGCTGGTGGCGCAGTTTTAGGAGTAAATACCAATGACGTTGCTTGTACTTCTGTGCCCTTCACTCCCTTCATCTTATACGTCATCACCACACTATCTGCAGCAACAGCAGTAAAATCAGTCTTGCTATATGCTGTAGGTGTGCCAACAACAGGATTTGTAATGTTATTTACATCAGTATTTGACGGCGATTCATATGAACCTCCCCCACTACCACCATTCTTACATGCTGTTAAAACCAGTCCAGAACTTAAAATTAAAACCGTTAATAATTTTTTTTTCATGTGAGTTATCCTTAAAACACAATTTTTTAAAATTAATTTATACGAGCTTAAGCGTATAATTATTTTATCAATACGTCAAAAAAATATGTTAAGCAAGTTTTTTAATCCCGATTTTAAACATTGATTAAATATCATAAAGACCTGTAGCTCTTCAGCACTTAAATAAAGCCAAACAACTTTCTTATCAATTAATGTAAATACTACAGTTGGGAAGTGTTACATGACACACAAAAACTAAAACATAAAATAGAATACAACTTTGATTTCCCCCTAATTATTTGTATTTTTCACCTTATTCCCATAGCCCCCCTTGATAGATAAAAAAATGATCATGTTGGGTGAAGACTTTTGGTATTGAAAATTTCTTCTCATTTTAAGAGAAAGCTAGGATGAGGGGATTTTTATATTGATTTATAGTTTTAAAAAAGCTTTATCAAAGAAGCCTAATGCATTTAAGACAATTAAATTTGAATATTTTTCCGACTGCATGTATTTAAAAACCATAATTGAATAGGATTTAAGCAAAATCCAATGTTGATCTCGAATTTATATGACTTTAAATTGTATTTAGGGCCTAAAAAAGCTAGTTTAAGGAAGCTTTCCATTTATATATTGGTTGAGGAACAAAGGCATGCAAGCAATCATTTTAGATACTGAGACTCATACACTCAATGGCTTACCCATTGAAATTGCTTATGCGCCGATTCAAATTCAAGAAGGGAAATTGAGTCTAGATCGTGAACAAATGTTCGATCAGCTTTACAGTATTGGAAATGAAAAGATTTCTTTCGGCTCAATGGCTGTTCATCATATATTAGAATCAGATCTTACGAATCAACCAAATTTTTCCTGTTTTGAACTTCCTCAACAAACCCTTTACATCATTGGGCACAATATTGACTATGATATTCGCGCAATCCAACAATGTGGCGTAGATACAGCTCATATCAAAGCCATTTGTACACTTGCGCTTGCTCGTCTTGTTTGGCCTGATGCTGAAGCACACAATATATCAGCACTGATCTATATGATAAGTAAAGGCAGCGAAAAAGCACGTGAAATGTTAAAAGGTGCGCATCGTGCTGATGCAGATATTATTTTAACTGCAAACATCCTTATGCATATTATTTATCAATTGAAAATTCAAACAATTGAAGAATTATATGAAGCTTCAGAAGATGCACGTATCCCACGTAGTATTAACTTTGGAAAGCACCGTGGTACCGCTATTTCAGAATTACCTAAAGACTATGTACAATGGTTACTTCGTCAAGATGAGCTTGATCCATATTTACGCAAGGCTTTAGAGAATGCAAACATAGTCACACTTTAAGCTTGTGATTTGTAACAAGAAAGTCATATTAGTGTAATTTTCATTCTTTATTCTAGGGTCAATTTATTGGGGAATAATTTGACTCATGGATCACTATTTTAAAACTGACTTGGGAATTCAGGCATTAAAAAACCGCTCATTTCAACTCACTGCTCGCCAAAGACAGTTACTACTTCTGATTGGCACTGATGATTTTAAAATTTTAAAGAGTCCACTCAAACAAAGACTCGCAACACCAGAACTTATTCAGCAACTTGAAGAGTTAGGTTTAATTTTTCAGAATCATGCTGATCATTCATCTGAAATGAAGACAAAAATAACGCCTGAATCATTCAAGATAGAAAACTTACATCATTTAAATCAATGCACTAACCTTACTCCCCTACCTTTCCCAAAAGAAGTTGATAAATTAAAAAGTATTATCACTCAAAATCTGAATGAAAATACAAAATCAGCAGATTCACATACCACTACGCATGCTACCAACACAGTAATATCTGAAGAAGAAACACATGTTGAATCTACATCTGAGCTCATTTATATAAATTTTGATGACATCAAGCAAAAAATGTCTACCCTTCTACAAACTCATTGTGGACTGATGACAAAACAGTTGGTAATACAAATACAACAGGCCAAATCCATTCGAGATATTAAATTTTGCCAAATGCAATGGATTACCGCGCTTCAAGAAAGTCGAATTTCGCCACATGAATTAAACCTAACTATGCAACAGATCAATTATTCCTTACAACACCTACAATCATCTTAAAGCAATCATAAATATTGATTTCAATTTTACCCCTTAGAATGACAAATTTAGTGCTTTTAGCGTCATTCTAAGTCTTTTATCCAGTTTGGTATTTGGTTTTTTATATTGCGCTAATGATACCCAAAATAAGCTAGAGACAATGACAAATTTTAATAAATTAAAGAGTATGCTCAGTTTAGTAAGCATGGGGATATTATTTCAAATCAGCTCAACTAGAAATTTTTTTGTTATGATTTTAAACAACTTCCAAAGATTCATATCTATTTACAAAATCAAATTGTCTGTTTTACAAGCATTCTGTAGAATCAAAAGCCAACCTATTATTTAAAATAATTAGACAATTATGACGCAATATCTTACAAAATCGACAAATCAAACAGCTTTAGAACTTTCAAATTTTTATCCAACTTTTGAACAATGTTTAACGGCTGTATCCAATATTAAATATCAAAAAGATCTACGCATCAAAAATGATCCTATTTCTTCTCAACATATATTGGTCGAAAGCTATTATCTTGGGACGCTTAAAGATAAGTTAAAAATTGAAAAAAATGCAATTCAACATGCCAACCAAAATCGTTTGGCTTTGTATCACCTTGTTGCTGTGGTACTTAATCATTTTAAAACTGCTTAATTAATTTTATCCGACTATTAAAAACGATGACAAATAAAAACGTGTTAAGCTTCCAGCTAACACGTTTTTTAATTCATGGTCAAAATTAACTCACTTGTTCAATAATACGATATATGCTGTCACTTTCCTTGCTTTCAAAAAGCAATTCAATACTGGGTAGTATTTTTTCACCATCCACAATGATGTGATCAATTTTTTGGAACAAAGATAAATTTTCTGTGTCTTCATGCTCTTGTAGCTTGTTTAACCAAGCCATTGCATTCAGCTCATTGCTATATTGATCCTTGACCCTTACTGTAATCATTTCAGTCATTTTTGTGTCCTCTTTTTTATATACTGTTTTCTTATACCATGACATCACGCAATAATTATTTTGAAGTTGTTAGATTTTATGGCAATGTTAAAAAATAGCTACATTATAGTTTTTTATATTTATAAATCAATAAATTACTTTAAATACTTTGTGTAAATACAACCAAATTCAATTATTTCATGACATTTCAAAAAGAAAAGCCCGCATTTCTGCGAGCTTTTTATGTTGGAAAGCTAGTGCTTATTTTTTATTTGAACTGGAGTCACAAATTCAATAAGCCGTCATTGATCTGTCCAACTACTTCGTAGCGTCTTAGCGACCTACTGTAGTTTTAATATAGTCAGATGCATTTAGATCTGCAAGATGTAGCAACATTATTGAACGATATGACAGCAATTATTAAATTGAATATTTTTTTTATGAGTAGATAATAGGAAAGTTTGATTGATTATATCTATTGCGCGTTCAAACATGAAAAATCTAAATTACAATATTTCGTTAAAAAGGGTCTTATAAATTTGACCTACTAAATCGTCTATTCTGTTGATATTTTATCGATAATATTCTCTCTCATAAATCATTAAAAGCATCTATTTATAGCAGATTTCGTATATGGATTCTTATACTTAACAGCTATAGGATTTTTACAATGACTTCCCCCTCCACGTGATCTACACACTTTTTCTAAGCTTCCCTGCTGGTGCTATAATTCAATTAACTTTTTCAACATATGGGATACTGTCTAGACTGTGTGTACTTTAAATTTTCAGTTATCTGAATACCAAAACCTTCCCTTTCAATGTGATCATTCTTTGAAAAGGAAATTCAGCTTTTCTGAGTAATCTGATTAAAATGCTAAGTCCTAATGCAATGAGCATAACAAATATGATTAAAGCCTTATAATCGAGGATGTTCTTGATCATACGTGATCAAAATTTATCAAACATGACGTTGCTCATTCTAGCTGCAACTTTATGGTTAAAGATATTTTTTTATATTTGTAAATGATATTTTTATTTTCTAAAAACTTGAGAATTAAAATAGCCTCTCAACTCATCAAAATACTTTAAAAAAACATTGAGACTAATTAATTTTCATTTTTTAATAAAACTTTAATATTTAAACAATACTTTTACTATTAATTATTATCAATTTTTCAATTTAAATATCGTCACAAGGCTATCACGACAATATTGAAGCAATAGCCAAGTCTATATTTTAAGCGAAATCTAATTCTTTTTCAAAAATTCTAAGTTCATGCCGCGCCATAGCTAAATTAGATTTTTGGCGATCTAATACTAAATATAAAAATAGACTACTGTTTCTATCAAGTGGTCTCAATAAGTGATACTGCTTTCCTAATGTAATTAAAATATCATCAATCGTGTCGCGTAAATTTAAAGCTTCTGCTGTTTTCATTTTAGCTCTTAAAACTTCAGTATTTCCAGCAGCGGCAAGTTCCAAATCAATTCCTGTTCCATGTGCTGCTAAAGATAAACCACTTGTACTATCTACAAGCGCTGCTGCTGTGAATCCGTCAATTTCTGTTAAAGCTGTTAAGTCAATTTTAGCCATTTATATGTGCCTTTTATTAAAAAGAGATAATATGAGCCACTTCTAAAGCACCCTCATGTTTAAAAAATACCACAAAATTATAATAAAATATTATTTTATTATAATAATTTGTAACTTTTTTTAATATAAACAAATAATTATCTCTATATTACTTCACAAGTGAAATATTTAACTCAACACAAAAATTTATTAATATGAATTTATATTCAATAAAAACAATGAATAGAAATATAAATAAAATACTTATTTATAGATCAATTTAAAACACCATAATTTAAAAAAAATAAAACCCTTCAAATACAATGATTTGAAAATTAAATAAAATAAAAAATCAATGTTCCATAGACAATATATTTCCATATATACACCACTTATCAATATATTTATTATATTATTTTTCACCAATATATTAGACATACCTTAAGATGAGCATTATCCTAACATTAAGAATAAAATTCTTAAAATATGGACTATACACAGTATTTAATTGTAAAAAGAATTAAGAACAAAAAGCTCTACAATTTTCTATCAACCGTAGTTTTTTATAATTTACAAGAAAGGATGTTATTTACAAGAGGGCTTGTTGATTTATTTAAAAAGTTATTAAGGTCAAAGCAACTATTAATTTTTGACAATGCTTTTGGCTATAAAGGAAAATCAATAGAACAGCAGAGTTTACTTACCCAAAACCCTATCAGGCTTTTGAATGCTTTTAAGCCTTGAATATTAGCTCATTTTTTATTAAGCCATTAACCAAATTTTATAAAATTCCTGAATATCTGACTCAAAAAACTCATCACAATCACTGTCATATACAAATGTTTTTTGTTCTAATAAATATTCAGCTTGATGTTCAATCAAATACTTTTTTAAAAATTTTTTAAATTCATTGGCACGCTCAGGAAAAATATGCTCCCCATCATAAAAAATCATCACAATTACCTGTATAAAGCCGTAAAACACAGATACAGATTATACAAAAATGCATAAAATTTCAAATTAAATTTAAATACCATGACATAAATCACATTAATTTTATAGTTTTTATTGTTCAATTTTCTTCAAATGACTGAACTAAATTTATAATTTTTTAAACTAAGATATTGTTTAAATTATTTTTTCTCTTGATTCAAATATTGAGTTGATAATTTAAGGTGAATACTTTTCAAGTATAAAAGAATGGAAAGAACTAAATATCCAATACAAAAAACTCAAAATATTCCAATAATTATTATTTTACTGACTAGTTTTAGCTATCAATTGAGTAGCGTTGATTTTAGCGATATTAAAAAGATGAAACAAGTGTAGGGTGATTAAAATAAAAACCAGTTGAAAAAGCTAACATGAAATTTGAAATAACAACCGAAGTTTTGATCCATGCACCCATTGATATTTTTTGGAAAACTCTTACAAATTTTGAAGATTATAAGAATTGGAATCCATTTATCCTAAACGTGTCTGGAGCGTTTCAAAAAGCTGGCAAGATCAAGCTAAGCATACAAAATAATGCAATAAACAAAATGTCTTTCAATATGATTGTGTTAGAAAAACAAGAAAACACAGAGGTCAGCTGGTGTTGAAATGTAGTCGTTAAAGGAGTATTTAATGTAGAACATAAATTTAGATTACAACAAATAAGCACGAATCAAACAAGGTCAATTCATAGTGAAGCCTTAAGTGGAGTTTTGTTAAAACCTTTCTTAAAGAACTTATAGACTAAAACCAAGCCGAATTTTGAACGAATCAATCATGCAATTAAAGTAAAATTAGAGAAACCATAGCACAAATCATTTAGAAAATTGACTTTAATCAGTAAAATATTAGCCCTTAATGCATTATGCTTTGTATTATTTAAAATACGCCCCATCTAGCATTAAACTATAAAATCAATCGAAGGAATCCAAACAATTGGTATTTAAGGAGGATCATAGTGGAGATCAAGTTTGACCATTTAAGTAATGTCAGTAAGACCGAGATTATTGAATTAAACACAAATGATCGCGTCCTCAAACAAATGCCCTTAGCCAAAGGGACTATTTTTAATGAAGATCAATGTATTGCGTGGGTCAATGATAAAGAAAATCAGTGGACACAATACGGCTATGGCCCATGGGCATTTATTGTTGATGGCAAATTTGCAGGTTGGGGAGGATTACAATATGAGCATGGAGATGCTGACTTAGCTTTAGTTTTGCATCCTAATTATTGGGGAATTGGCAAACAAATTTTTGATAAAATAATAAATAAAGCATTTAACGAAATGGGTTTTGAATCAATCACAATTTTATTACCGCCAACACGGAAAAATTTAAAAGGGATCTACTCACTTGGATTTAAATTGGATGGTGAAGTCACCCTAAGCAATGAACATTTTATCAGGTATCGTCTATATAAAATGCCTGTCGTAAAAGTCGAGTAAGTATGATTCAAAAAAGTCTTCTGCGTGGTCATCTTACTGAGTTAAGCAAAATAACTGGATAAATATTCGAAATTCTCATCTTGCTTAGTTTCAACTATAGCTCCTCAATTTGAAAAAAATGAAGCGTGCTTGAACTAAAGTAATAGTAAGCAATGACGTACTTACTTGTTTAAAAAGTGTGGCCGTTTTAGTCCATGCTCACTGGTCAGCAATTCTCTACTTTAAGCGTTCTAAAAAATTCTCAGTATGAATTGTCATTAAACACTCACTTTACCCTGTCTTATAACACTAAGCTTTCAAAGTATGATTTTTAAGACCTTACGTATTTTACTTTATTGCCTTTTCTTTAGATAATAAAAATAGGTCTTCATTGAGATGAGCAAATCTTTCTGCCAACCATTCATGGGTATCATTGAGTGCTTGATTGTAAAAGTGATGACCAAATTCTTCTACGATGAAATCAAACAAAAACTGCGCTGGAAAATTTCCTAGATCCAAGTCTAGTTCCTTTAATACATACTTTTTCAACGAATAGATTAATTGTTCACGCGTAAAATCATCAAATGTAATTATTTGCTTTTTAGCCATAGTCTTTGATTCTGAAAATAATGAGAACACATTACAATACTAATTCAGTTTTTATTCAATCTCATCGCGTCTTAAAATGACGTACATCTTGATTTTTCATATTTGTAAAGAGCCTCAATAGACCTATATAACCAGATTAAAAAATTTATACACTCAACTCTAAATAAGTGACGCCACAGTAAGCCTATTTTTTAATTATCTTATTAGATAATAAACAAGAAAAGATATTCATTGATCCTAGACAAAATAAAATTGGGCTAGACATCATAAAACTTAATAATTGCTAGTTTTTAAACAGCTGATCATACTCCGCCTATTGAACATAAAACTGAAAATTCTCTTTTTATAAAAAATACTTCCCTTCAACAAATATAGCAAGTCTAACATTTATATTCACTATATATCACGAAATATGATTAGAGTGTTCTCTGTTGAAAGGCTGGATCTTCTTCTACAAAAAACACCTCATCAGTGCCAATTAAAGTCCACTGATAGGTTCCAAATATTCTGATTAATTCCTGATTGAAAGAATTGAATAGCCTAACTAAATTAAATGACTCATCATATTCACCTATATATTGTATAACTGGAAACTGTTGAAATTCTGCATACATTTTATGTACCGTTACTTTCTTAATCATTACTTTAACTCCTTAATAAATTGAAAGAAGTTTCATCCTTACAATTTATTCTTCACGCATTGAAACACCTAGTGCTATTTTTTTTGCACTCATCTTTCTTCAACTTTCTTTTGCTGTAGTTGAAGTGAATTAGCATGATTAGCGTCAGGTTGCTTATTCTGATCCTTATTTGACTGTTGCTGTGGCGCTTGAGATTGATGACCATTAGCATCAGGTTGTTTACCCTGATTGCTACTCACTTGCTTGTTAAATTTTGACATAGTGATATCTCTTTTTTACCATTCATATTAATGGTACATTTAACATGCACCTTTATGAACTGAATAGATAGTAGCGACATGTATCAAGGTATATTTAAAAATTAATATCATTGGTTTATATTTATTTTTACAATAAAAATTCATAAATATTGTTTAGACAATGTCCATTAAAAATGTGCCCCTAAAATAAATACTTTAGAAACAGATGTAGAATCCATTACTTATTTAAAAATCTGAATTCTAAGATAAACTTAATATTTTTAGTATTAGCCACTAAATTTATATTTCATTATATGCATAGATGACCATAACATAAATACAATAATTAATACTTTTAATAAATTAATGTAGAAAATCTTAAATAAAATAATTTCATCAACATTATGATATAAAAATTTTGAAATTAAATGATATTTAATAATTATTTATATATGATATTTGGTATTATTTTAAATAAAATAGTCTATGCTGAAAGCTTCATAGACTCCTTTGATAGTCATGTAAAGTCAAATCTTAACTTATACACCTTTGCCGCAGATGTGGATGAGCCAATCAAAAAAGAGGAAATTAAATATAATATTGATCAACATTTCAAAGAAATAGTAAAAGAGCTAGACCATTCATTTATGGCACATGCCGAACTAATTAAGGGAAAATGGGGGATTTATGCTAACCAACAAATTATAAAACCGTCTCAAGAAAAACAACCAAGATACTTACCGATCTCTATAAATAATCAATTAGATCAGGTCAGTTCTGGAACTTACTATCGAGCACACATATCACCTGCCTTTAGCTTCAAAAATCTACCAAAGCCGATTATAGAACCTAAAATTGGAATGCATTGCACCAAACCCAAAGCAAAAGTTAGTACTTTAAATCAATCTACAGACATAGGTAGCGTATGGAATGGTTTTTTAGAGGTTCTCACTTTAAATACAATTTTGATTCACCTTGGAATTTAGCTTCAAAAATGACCTTGAGGGGAGAAAAACGATTTCTGCCTATGTATATACAGGATATCGAATTTCTATTTTTGAATCGAAATCTAAATTTAACAACTGACTACAGTTATTTTGAACAAAATTATAAATGCAATAACTTCCATTGGGATATTCGACAACAAGCCCCTGTCTTGGACATTAATTTACCGTTTTTTAAGAGGAAATGATGATGAATAATGCTTTGAAAAAGATATTACTTGCCGCGGGAATTCTCGTCGCAGCAGAAGTTACCACTGCTTGTACACGTGTCGTATATTTAGGTGACAATGAAGTGATTACAGCACGTTCTATGGATTGGAAACAAGACGTAGGGACAGATTTATGGATTTTACCAAGTAATGTCAAACGTACAGGCTTAGCTGGTCCGAATTCTATTCAATGGACGGCTAAATATGGTAGCGTCGTTGCAACAGGTTATGATGTTGCCACAACAGATGGCATGAATGAAAAAGGTTTAGTGGCTAACTTACTTTGGTTAGTAGAATCTGATTATCCAGATACTAAGAAGAATAGCAAACCACCTCTGAGTATTTCTCTATGGGCTCAATATGTCTTAGACAACTATGCAACTGTAGACGAAGCAGTACATGCTTTAGAAAAGGAACCTTTTATAGTTGTTACAGATACTGTGCCAGGTGATACACGTTTAACGACTCTACATCTTTCTATATCGGATGCAACGGGTGATAGTGCAATTATTGAGTATATTGGCGGTAAACAAGTGATTCATCATAGCCGTAAATATCAAGTAATGACCAATTCCCCAACCTTTGATCAACAATTAGCGCTCAATAGCTATTGGCAGCAAATTGGCGGAACAATCATGTTACCCGGAACCAATCGTGCTTCAGATCGCTTTGCAAGAGCTTCATTTTATATCAATGCAATACCTAAAAAAGCGTCATCAGAACATTCTATCGCAAGTGTGTTTGGTGTGATCAGAAATGTCTCTGTTCCATTTGGATTAAATACCGCAGAAGAACCAAATATTTCTTCTACGCGTTGGCGTACTGTCGCTGACCATAAGAGAAATCTTTACTTTTTTGAATCTGCTGTATCACCAAATATTTTTTGGGTAGACTTAAAAGAGATTAACTTCAAAGATGGGCAAACCAAAAAACTGGCTTTAGGTAAAGACCAAGCAATAACCTATTCTGGAAAATCAAACTCTTATTTTAAAAGCTCAAAACCATTCCAGTTTTTAGGAATAAATTAACTTTAAGCAAAAGATAAATGCCTTTTATAAGTATTAATTTACATAAAGACTTCAAACAAAAGCCCTCTCAATGTGGGCTTTCATTAACAATTTACGGTCTAGCACGAAGTTTTGTAAGTTTCCTCTCACGTCAGGCTTCGTTTACCCATTTTACAGATCAAATTCCATGAAAAGTGTTGAATACTTGAGCTAAATTTATTAACGGCTAAGAATATAATGCTTTAAATATACTATTTTTAGTGGTCAAAAATTTCTGCCCAGGCCAAGCTTAACCCATCTATAAAATTCTATTCATCTTTAAAAATTACGTCTATGGGTGAATTAAATAATTTAGATATTTTAAAGGCCAAAGGTAAGCTAGGATCATAGCGCTCTTTTTCAATTGCATTAATTGTCTGGCGAGAAACTCCCAAATATTCTGCTAATTGTTGCTGAGACCAACCTTGCTGCGTTCTCAATTCAGATAAGATATTTTTCATCGATAACGCCAACTCCCAATTGCAATACCAACACCCCACAGCGTTGCCATTAAAGGCCATACCAAAAACATAGAAAGATGTGGAAAGCCAATATTTTCAAGAAATCCATAGCTAAATGTGATGAGTGCGGTACCCACAAATGCAAGCGCAAAAGCTTGTAATTGGATGTGTTGTTGCATTTCATCTAGGCGCGCTAATTGCCTGAGCACACTCCAGCCCACCAAAATACAGGGAATTATAGGCAATAATGTCACAAAAATTTGTGTTGAATAACGGATATTATCATTCTTTAAATAATTCAATGTACAGATAAGCACAACAATATAAAGCAGTATTGATGCGCTAAACTCAATCAGAGATCTATATTTTTTCATACGGTACTCATGTAAAGTAAACTTTACACAAATTTAGATCAAATAGCGCACTATGTAAAGCGTGCTTTACATATTATTTTTATTTTAACTTATACAGCAACCTCGAAATGCGCCTTCAATTGAAAATTTTTCACAGCATTTATTTGCACTTTGATTATAAATTTATGAAGCTAACTGATTTAAAAGCATAAAAAAAACCTAGTAAGCATGAAGCAAACTAGGCTATAAACTTTGAATCTTTTTTCGTTGGTAGCGGGAGCTGGATTTGAACCAACGACCTTCGGGTTATGAGCCCGACGAGCTACCAGACTGCTCCATCCCGCATCAACGAAGCACCTTTATACGCCTTAAAGACGAGAAATACAACCTTTATTCAATATATGTTTAAAAGAATTATGAATGAGAAGCCGAACCACTCAGAAGACACTTATTGTTGGTCCATGATCTTAACTTCAAAATATCATAAAAACATCCAAAGTATCAAAGAAATACACTCACTAAAATGAGGATATGTTTAGGAGAATATGAATAACGTAAGCGTCAGGCAACAATTCAAATCCAGTATATCAATCTTTATTTATCATTTTAACTAAACTATGTAATAAAAATAAAAAATGAGAATATATAAAATGATCTGATTAATAGTTGATAATAACTATGAAATCCTTAAGAAATAAAAATTTGAATATCTATAATGTAAACATTTTATAAATGATTGATCAATAAATCTCAGACTGATTCACTTAACTACTCGTTTATTTTTTAATAAAAAGTCATGTTTGCTGTTATTGCAAAAGTTGCTATCAAGTCTGGCAAAATCAATAAACCCAATTTCGTTCAATATACAAAACTAATAAAGTAGGTTTTTTAAATATAACCACTATGATTTGTAAGTTTTTCTTCACTTTTTAATCACAGCATAAGTCGACTTGATTATTCAAACGATACTGATCATGATAATTTTAAATAAATCCAAGCATGTAAATATAAATTTTATCAATTAAAAAACCACCCGCAGGTGGTCATATTTAAGCTATAGATTCCAGTATCTTATAAATTTTTCCGTTCTTAGTACTTTCAAAGAGCATTTCAAAGTTAGGCCGTAAAAGTTCATTTTCAACAATAATATATTTTATACGTTCATGGGTTTTATTTGGATCTACCACAACATCATCCAATGTTGCTTCTACTGCATAACACTTACCAAATTGATCCTTTACATTTATATCGAGTTTATTCATAAAAAACACCTTAAAAATTAATTAAAAAATAGCTAAAACTGTGTACCTAAAAATTCAATGATTATTAAATTTATGCTTGTTCATCGAACGAGATTTAATATACTGCAAAAACATTCAATTGTTATTATTTTTTTTATTTACTTACATTTTAAGTGTTTACCCAAAAGATCGTTTTAGATGTTATTCAGCGCTTTTCATATCTATCCTTTTATCTCCTTTAAATCATCAAGATGAAGATCAAAAAATACTTTCAATTATTTTTACTTTAGATTCACTGGTCTCGTTGGAATTCTCAATCAAATATTTTTTCGTTTGTTGAATAAATTGAAAATAAACCTCACATCTCACAGTTCCACTTTCCATCAGAAAGCCAACTAAAATTTCGATTAACATTCTTGTGACATGGTCACCTTCTAAAGTTGCCTCAACCAATTACACTGCTAAAATTAACTTTTTCCTTACATTCATCTCCTTGGTACCCACCAATTAATCTAACAAATTCATTTTACTTGTCATCGTAATAAAATTTGGCTAATAAGGTTCAATTTTATAGTTTCTAATCTATAAGCTTAAAATCCGGTTATGTTCTCAAGATGCTATTGTTCAATACAAAAGCCTGATATTTTTGTAAGGCTTGACCTTAATTTTGCGCTGATTAAGGTTTTTTTGTTATTTATTTTTAGTAAAATAACAATGTAAAGTTAAAGTTAAATCAGCCTTAACCTTCTTATAAAATGTATAAAAAATAATCAACAATAAGTAGTTGGATCTACAAAAACTGTGATGCAAGCTTAATTTATATAAATTAAGTATTACTTCAAGATCCTTCATCGAATGTTTAATTTCAAAAGAACATAAATATGATGCTTAATTAAGGTACTAATCAGCACTTAGTACACTTAAATATTGTCCAGAAGATAAAAATAATAAGCAACAGTAACATACTCGACACAACCAGTGCAGAAAGCCAATCACAGCTAATTTACTTTAAATAATTGAAATTAAAAGTAGAAAATCGAATTATCATTTCGAGCCTAACGATTATCAAAATTTATCTCGACTATTTTACTGCGTTTTTATTATTAGTGAGCAGATGTATAGTAGCGATGACCATTGGAGAGAGTGGTCTATATGACAATAAAGAAACTCGAAACTAACCTGCATGATGCAGGTTTCTTTTTTCCTGAGCGATAAGTGGAACAGCATCACATTCCACAGAATGTAAAAGTCTAGGCACATACATCAAATCGTTAGATATGCTTAAACTTTCAAGGATAAGTGAATGATTACAGAGATGGAATGTTCATAAAAAGGGAATGTATTTATATAATTTTCCACTTAAAGTACATTGAAAAATCATTTCAAAATCTGGCAAATATCTTCTACCCTAATTATGATAAAGCATAAATTAGAGTAAGATTGGGTATTGCCGAAATCACCATCAACTGTGGCTTAGATATAGTATTGAAGACCTAATTGATCTTTGATATGGACATTGTGATTCAGTATGAACATACCTAATAGAATAGAAAATTTTATCGAAATAATTAAAATGTATAAATTTTAGTTTAAATAAAAATGCACAGCTAAAAAAAGCACGATATCGTGCTTTTTTTAACTTACTACTAATTATAGAGCAGTAATGTTTACAGCGTTAGGACCTTTTGGACCTTGAGTGATACTGAATTCAACTTGTTGACCTTCAGCAAGAGTTTTAAAACCAGAGTTAGCGATTTCGCTGAAATGAGCAAAAACGTCTGGACCTGACTCTTGTTGAATGAAACCGAAACCTTTAGTTTCGTTGAACCATTTAACAGTACCTTTAACAACATTTGAGTTTGACATAATCAATCCTACTGAAATTTAAAAATTTTAAGTCATTTTATGACTAGTGATAACGTCGAAAATAATAAAGAATTGAACTTAAAATCTGAATAAAACGAAGGATTATGACTAAAACTGCGATACTTAGAGAAGATTTACCAAAACATGACTTTTTTCTAGTTGTCTTTACTTTACAGGAAAAAAAAAAATAATCAAGCTTTCTTATATATATTTAACTTCTTTTAAGCTTAAAGAGGAACTTATCTACTTAAATAGCTCTCAAACGAGAGCTTTGCCAAGTAACTTAAGCTTTCTAAATCACTTTTAACAAGTGATTTAGTTTTGGCTAGTAGGGATTAAAGTAAAAATCATCTTTAAGATTATTTTTTAAAAGGCCAGCGCAATTGAGCCAGATATTGATTTGGTATTTGGATACGCACTCCGACTTGATCATGTTTAACTTTTTTATCTTCATAAAAAAAGCTTCCAAAAATAATATCCCAAAATATAAAAACTTCTCCAAAATTTTTACGACCAAGACCATGTTGATGATGACTACGATGAACCTCGGCAACAGCAAAAATATATTTTAAAGGACCCACCCGATAATCAACATTGGCATGCTGGAAAAACAAATGTACAGCCATAAACATCAGCCAACATCCAATCAGCAAACTAGGTGCCCCGAAAAGAGCCAATACAGTTAAACTTGGCCCAGCAAGGACAATTGCACTCAGCGGATGCCTCTTTTCAGCATTTAACCAATATAACCGACGTGAATGGTGATGAATCGCATGTAATTTCCATAGAAATCGATACTTGTGGCTCATGTAATGCATGAACCAAAGTCCAAAATCAATGATTAAAGCAACAATTATAATCTGCCAAAATACCGAAATTTGGTCAGGCCATAAACGAGGAATAAATCTAAAAAGATCCAACCACTCTATCATTTTTGCTACAGAAACAATCAAAAATAAATTAAAAACTGCATGAACTATATCTGTAAGAAAATCTTGATGTGTATCTAGCCATTTGGGTTGATAAGGCAAATAATATTCAACCAATGCAATCAGTAAACCGCTTAGTAAGATTAAAATTATTGAACTTGGCCAATACGGAATTTGCCCAGAGACGACCAACATCACGATCCATACTGTAAACATCATACAAAGCGGATAAAATAAATATTGTAGAGATATTTTAAAAAAAGCGCTCACTTATTACTCCAATCATCATAATACGCTTCAGTAGTATGCGGATTGGAATACCCTAAATATTGAACGAAACCGCTATAATGTCTTGTTAATATGGTTTATATGGCACTACTAATATCGGCATCTGTTCAATGAATGGAATAAATTTTAATAATGAGGGTTGAATACCAAACATTTGTTTACACGTTCTACTAAAGTGTGGTTGATCAGAAAAGTGTGATTGATGAGCTATGCTTGTTAAATTAACGTCCTGCTCTATTGCTTGTAAGGTTTGCAATAAGCGTATCCACTTCCGATAACTACGATAAGAAATACCAAAATTTTCACTGAACCAATGACTAAAACGGCTTTCTGAGATATTGAGCTTTGCTGCAATTTGTTTAACTGTTAAATTCTTTTGATTATTGAGAATAAGATATTCTGAAAGATGTCTTGCTCTGATGTTCTGATATTTGAAGTCATTCTGACTACAATAACTAATAAGTTTTTGAAAAGATTCAATAGCATGATTTTGTTCTAGAAAGAATTCTCTAAGTATAATCACCAGACTTTCAGGCAATACCCGAATGGGCGAGTCTGATTGTAGGTACCCTTGTAAATAATGCTGTATGACATCTGCAAGGAAATGTGTTTGATCAATATAAATCGAACAGTAGTTTCCTGGTCGCAAATGATGTGATGTATTTGCTGCGATATACACCCCACTACTCATTATACATTTATCTTCATCCTCATAAACAACCTGAACACGCTCTCCCTCTTCCTTTGCAAAGCTTAATTGATGTGCGTGATGACGATGTGGATAATTATCACCGACAGCCCCCTCAAAATATCCAATACCATATCCAATCGATATCTTTCCTTTCCAATATTTAGCAGGCAATTTGTATAGATTAGATTGGACCATAGAAAATGTAAGCACAAGTGAAAACTCAATAAATACCATTATTTTATTTATCTTCAAATACAAAAAATAAATTAGTGGCTTAATTTATCCCACTTTCATGCCGTCTTTTTCTATAACTTTAGAGTTTGATCTTGTTAAATTTTAAACATAAAAAAACCTAGTAAGCATGAAGCGAACTAGGCTATAAACTTTAAATCTTTTTTCGTTGGTAGCGGGAGCTGGATTTGAACCAACGACCTTCGGGTTATGAGCCCGACGAGCTACCAGACTGCTCCATCCCGCATCAACGAAGTGACTTTATACGCTTTAAAGATAAGGATTACAACCATTATTAAATATATATACTAAAAAGACTGATTTAACAGCTATATTCACACAATTTTTATACTTTTATATATGTTTACAATTTTTCTTAGAAGAATATCATTTTTTAGATTAACTATATTTTAATCTTTTTAGGCATCTCTATACACTGACACTTAACAGTGGTTAGACGAGGTTGCATTCCAAATTTCTAACTAGAAAGAATAATTTAAATAGACAATTCAGCTAATAATCAACATAAACACAACATCTTTCTGGATATATTTAGTATTAAAAAACTCATAAAAGCCCATCTTTTGATGAGCTCTTAGATCCAGTTGTATTTACTTATACACCCATAACCCTGAAGGGATATTACCAAATAAATGTATAAGCAAAGTAAGAACAATAAACATAAAGAAGAAAAAAGCGATGTTTATAGATTTATATATCATGTAATCACCTTATTTTATTTTTGTACATTAATTATACATTAATAAGGTGGAATTTTCAACATTTATTGCGACCGAAATTAAAAAAATGTAGATCTTCCAAATCACCATTACTTTTAAAATGTTAAATAAGAATTATCATTTTAGTCTGATGACAGCCTTTCTAGAATAATACATAAATATCTTTATCAATTTTTGGGATTAAAATGACATCTTAGGCACTTGACTCACAACTTTATTGCGCACAAATGATTTCATAAAGCTCGATCAGTTACTCAATCTCAAAAAAATGCTTTTCGGTCACTATTTTTATTTTTATTTCTTTATAATATCTAATCATTGGATCATTTGCGTCTTTGCTAATTTTATCTAAAAACTTACTCTCTTTCATCAATTTAGAATAAGTTTTATAGCCGATAATTAATTTTTGTGGCTCCTTATTTTCTTTAAAATCAGCAATTTGCTTGTTTAGTTCTTTTAGATTAATGCTCATGTTAGCTCCCCTCATTTGTTTTATTCAATATAACACCCATTTATGACATTTTTTTGGCGAATTAAGAAAAATTAAGAGATGAAGAATGCCTCACATTTCTGCAAGACAATCTTAAAGCTTTTAGCTAGGTATTCAATCCATCTTTAAACAGCTGCGAGTTAATTCTAGCTACAATATAAAATTACAATTCAGTGATAAATAAGGGATGATTCGCTTTATAAATAGCTAATTTTTTTATTTCATTTTCTAAATAATCTGCTGGCTCGTCTTTCCACGTCTCTTTTCCACTATCAAAATCTGAGTTACTCAAAGCCCAAGAAGAAATTAAACTATAAACAAATGTATTATCAGCAAAAATTAGTTTTGTTCTATCACTTTTATCGCTTTTAAACACTTTATGTGTAGGTAAAGAACCAAATATACCCACATGGGTATACAAATATTTAAATGTTTCATTCATCATAATGACTACTCTTGTCGTTAATTACTATACTACCGCATTCAGGCTTACTTTATGAACTTTGAGCAAAATTCTAAATTCTTGTGATTTCTATGATTTTCAACACAAAAAATTTGAAATGATATACAGAAAAAACTAAACAATGAGGTAAAAAAAACCTGCATCTTTGGGGAAAGAATACAGGCAAAAACCGATTATTCGGTAACAGGAGGAATACCTACTATTTTACTAGGGTTTGATTTTACTTGTCAGTGGCAATATATAACAACTATTAGAGCTTTCTTTTAATCGGTGAAAAACACCCAATATGCATGTTGATACGAAAATTTAAAATCTATAAATACTTAGCTTAATCATTCGACTAAAAGAAAACTGATAGACACATGTTATATTTCGCTGACTTATAGTTGACTACTCATTTATGCTTTTTAGGATCCCCTGCGCCCTCAGCTCTAAGGATTGAACTAAAAATAACAATGCAAACAAAAAAATATTTAAAATTTATTTTATGCTTAATTAAAATCTCATTTTTCAATGTTATTTGAATAAAATTATGCTTCATGACATGAGAGATTTAGTCTCACAGCATCATTTAGAATATTGAACAGAACTTTTCCCAATCTTTTTTCAAATTTATAAGATCAAATCACCTAATCTTTCTTTTGAATAAATCACAAAAGTTGTTTCAGGATAATTATTAATTTTAATACTTTTTTAAAGTATCCATCAGTCATTTATCATATTCACACAGAGTATATCTTCTTCTTCAAATTTAAAGCGATCATTACTTTTTGAGGCTAAAACACTTTATGTTTTAATCTCTACAAAATAATTTAATTTTTTCATAAGCTTACTCCCTACCACCTAGCGACAATATTTTTAAATATTGAGTTTGATTTGCTAAATTCTTATTGTAAATCTCTTCATGGGCAAACTGTTCTAATATGGTAAAGGATCTCTTCAATAAAATTTCTCAAAGTTTGTTTGAGATAAATTTTAAAATTACGGAAAGTAAATTTTAGCTGAGAACAGTCAGTCTTGATCCTTCAGCATTATTTGAGATATAGCGAGTAATAAATTTAGTTTGGTAATTAAATATTACTGTCTCTCTATTTTTTATACATTAAATTTCAACTGCCCTCACGGAAGTAAGGTTTTTTATTAAAATGGTATGCAGAGTGGCCACAACAACCATCTTATATCTATATGATTTAATTAATTTTAAATCATAGTGTATTAGCTACCATAAAAAAGAGATTAGGCTTCAATTCCTTAATATTGCTATTTTAACAAATCCGAAAATTATAACAAATAGCCATACTTCTACATAAAGCCAACTGTACAAAACAATAAAGATGAATTGTCTCTAATTTGGAAAAATGATCTAAATATAAGCGATCAGCAACCTTACTTGGATACTTTGATCATTCCAAGATATTTCCATAGTTATGTAAATTGTTATGCAAAAAATGCATAGAAAAATATAAAAATGCATTAGAAGTATGAAATACATCGCTTTATCTTTGAACAGTGCATTTATTCTGTAGTTTATATTAATAGTTTTCATCTTAATCTGTTAAATTAAATCACAATGCTATAGAGCACAACAAACTAATAATTAAGGATATTTAATGGATTTAATACTTAATCCAACGTATACGCTCATGCTAGCTGTGTTGGTTCTATATACAGGACGTATTTTAAACAAATATATTCCCTTTTTAACAAAATACAATATTCCAGAACCCGTGGCAGGCGGATTGGTTGGCGCAATTATTTTTTATATAATTCATCAATTTATGGGATACACAATCTCAATAAATAAGCCGATGCAAGATACATTCATGTTGATGTTTTTTGCATCAATTGGATTAAGTGCTAATTTCGTAAAGCTAAAAGAAGGTGGAAAACCTTTAGTTATTTTCCTGATCGCAATATCTATCTTTGTTTTAGTGCAAAATGGTGTAGGTATGGCTGTCGCTAAGATGGTTGGTTTAGATCCTCTTATGGGCGTAATTGCGGGTTCAATTGCTTTAATCGGTGGTTTGGGGACAGCAGGTGCCTGGGGACCGATTTTCGAATCAAAATATGCCGTTGAAGGTGCATTACCTATGGGAATCGCAAGTGCCACATTTGGTATGGTAGTTGGCGGTCTAATGGGTGGACCGTTAGCACGATATTTAATCCGCAAGCATCAATTGGCTTCGCCTTTAAATACAGAAGTACGTCAAGACAATAAAAGTGCACCATTGACAGATAGTGAATATGCATTTGAAGCCCCGCAAAAGGTTCGTCTCATTACAGCAGATAACGCTATTATAACTTTGGGAATGTTTGCTTTTGCTTTGGCTTTTGCAGAGATTATGAAGAACTTAACTCTTGGTACTGCGTTTGAATTACCTACTTTTGTATGGGCTTTAGGTGGTGGCATTTTACTTCGTAACGTGATTGAAACTGGCTTTAAGCAACCGATATTTGATCGTTCAATTGACGTGTTTGGCAACACTGCGCTTGCCCTATTTTTAGCGATGGCTTTAGTCTCATTGAAGCTTTGGCAATTAGCAGATTTAGCTGTTCCAATGATTATACTATTGATTGCTCAGTCTATTACGATGTGGTTATTTGCAGTATATATATCTTTTCGTGTTATGGGAAAAAACTATGACTCAGCAGTTTTAGCTTCGGGTCTATGTGGTTTTGGAATGGGTGCAACCCCTAACGCAATTGCAAATATGCAGGCGATTACTAATATGTATGGTCCATCACACAAAGCTTTTTTGATTGTTCCGCTTGTTGGCGCATTTTTTATTGATCTAGTTAACGTTGTGGTCATCCAATCTATTTTGAAAATTTTTAGTTAATACTTCTAGCCCTCCAATTCGAGGGCACACCAAACCATCACACTACATATATTCACAATGTAATGCAAATATAAGCACAACATACAATTAGCAGCTTTATAAACTTTTAGAGGTTAATATGCTAATTAATAAAAGCCAAACACGCTCTCAAGAAAGGTCAGAGAAAGCTAAAGAAAATCGCAGAATACCTATATATATTTTGATTTTAATAGGATTATTCTTACTCGCAATTGTGATCTATATGCTTTCAAGCTGGTTGAATTAAATATTAAAAAACCTCCCGAGGGAGGTTTAGTTAAAATCTTATTAATATTTTTCAAACCGCTTATATTGTACTGAGCAAACTCTTCTAGTAACTTTTTTAATCTAAAACAAATACTTCCAACGATTCTACATATGGTAAAATGATATAATCATAGTTCGTTAAATGCTCCTTCAACTGTGTACTCATTGTTTGATTAAAATTATAAATTTTTTCCAATTCTTTAAATAAGTCATCTAATTTACTTGATGTAAACATTGGTGTTTTAGAAAAAAATAATAAACTTGCCCCTAGACCAATATACTCTAAGCCAAAATTTTTATCTAAAAATTGAATTAAACTAAAAGACTCAAATGGGTTAAAATCACAACTAAAATAGCCATTAGGCTGGGCTGCAAATTTTTGAGTTTCAGTTGTATTTCTTAATACTTTTACCTCAATACATTTATCCAAAATTTTCTCAGGATGCATATTTATCTGTATTAGAATAGATAAATCTTGATCGCTATAACTGAATTTTCCATACAAATCACGAACACTTACTTGATTCTCAGGCTTTAAGAGTTGTTTAATATGATACTGAACTTCAAGAGGTAAAGCATTTTCGTAGCTAATATTTTCGCTTTCACCCTCGTCAAGGTATTCAGATAAATCAAAGTAAAGCCCATCACTCATAGAGGCATGCATCGAAGTATAGTTACATTGTCCGATATCCTCTAAAAGCAATAAAACTTTTTTAGGAGCAATTTTCTTTTTTAGTTCTATATACTGATTCTGAACTTCTTTCCAAGATTGGATATCACAAATTTTTGCAAAACATATCAGCTCTTGCGCCTCGTCGGTAAATTGAACATTTTTTTTGTTTTCCATTTGAAGTCTTGCCATACTGATTTCTTAAAAGTTGATCTCATATAAAGAATTATGTCATAAAAAAATATTATGCTATTTAATTTAGCCTCTTTTTCGTACCACCTTTAACTTCATTTAATAAAGTACGCACAGGTGCGCGAAACTCATCGTCTGTAGTCTCACCATTATTGAAGCCTAGATTTTTAAAGGCCTTATTTATTGAGATCACTAAGAATTCTTGTTTTGCCCCCGTGGTTAGCTAAACAATATTCACTATGCCTTGTAATTACTTTCAGTTCTTTAAAAAGAGACAAGACTTGCTTTAATAAAAAGGTACAACCAATTTTGAGTGCCTAAAGCATTTTCGGTTTGAGATGGTGTATAGGACCATTTAGAATTTTCAAGATCCACATCTTTCCATTTTTAATTCATCAGAGCGAGCAAACCTTGATAAAGTATTTGTAAAATATAACAAGTGATGATGGGTCCATGCTTGTTATATCCATCATTATTTATTAGTAAATGTTGCACGTTTCTTAGAGATTGAACGAACATAGTAAACGCGCCAGCAAGTTCCTCACTTTTTATCTATATAAGTTTAAGCCGTTTTCATTCGATAACTTTTTAACTTTATCAGGCGATTTTTTGAGCTGAGATTTCAGCTTTTATCTTTGAGTCTGTAAGACTTAAAACGAGTTTTGCCATTTTTTACGATACATTTTTATTGGGTTTTGCGGTATACCGTTAAAAACTTGAGAAATCGCGGTACATCATGCGACAAAGGGATTGTCTAGATGCTTTTAATATAAAGGGTTTTGAGACAAATTGAAACAAAGATGGTACGCCCAGCGGGACTCGAACCCACTCCACAGGCTTCGGAAACCTGTACTCTATCCAGTTAAGCTATGGGCGCTTAAATTGAGATGGCACATCATAACAAAAAAAACCGCTAGGTAAAGCATTTATAAAACAACTCTTTTGCTTGATGCTCATGCTTTAAACAATGTCGCATATTTGCAATGCAGAATTCCTCCTAACTTACTTGGTTTATTTAAAAAGATCGCTCACAATACACACTCCATAAACCAAGTGAGAATTTCATGACTGATGCTCTGACGTTAAGAGATTTATCTAAAACCTATAGAAATGGATTCCAAGCACTCAAAGGAATCAATTTGACAGTTCCAGAAGGAGAGTTTTATGCACTTTTAGGACCAAATGGCGCTGGTAAATCGACAACAATCAGTATTATCAGTTCCTTGGCACGGAAAACCTCGGGTACTGTGGAAATTTTTGGTCATGATTTAGATACTCATCCTTCACATGCAAAACAATGCCTAGGTGTCGTTCCCCAAGAATTTAACTTCGGTCAGTTTGAAAAAATCTTCGACATCTTAGTTACTCAAGCAGGTTATTACGGAATTCCGCCTAAAATTGCACAACAACGTGCTGAAGAATATTTAGAAAAATTAGGTTTATGGGATAAGCGTAATACTCAAGGGCGCATGTTGTCTGGTGGTATGAAGCGCCGTTTAATGATTGCGCGTGCTATGATGCATGAGCCTAAGCTTTTGATTTTAGATGAACCTACTGCTGGTGTGGACATCGAATTACGTCGTTCAATGTGGGATTTCCTTACAGAGATGAATGAAAAAGGAACCTCGATCATCTTAACCACGCATTATTTAGAAGAAGCAGAAATGCTATGTCGTCAAATTGCGATTATTGATCGTGGTGTCATCAAAGAAGATACCTCAATGAAAGCATTCTTAAATCAATTGAGCGAAGAGTCTTTTATTTTCGATTTAGAAAATCCAATTGAACCCATTACAATCGATATTATTGGTGTGAAATTCAACCTGATTGACCCAATGACTTTAGAAGTCACGATGGATAAAGCACATTCTTTAAATGATTTATTCCAACTTTTAGAAGCTCAGGGCATTCGTGTTCGCAGTATGCGCAATAAATCAAATCGTCTTGAAGAGTTATTTGTAAAACTGGTTGAGAAAAATCTTGAAGGAGTTGCAGAATGAATTTTACTCAACTACGTATTGCACTCTATACTTTAGTTCAAAAAGAAATTCGCAGATTTATGAGAATTTGGCCGCAGACTTTATTACCGCCTGCGATTACCATGAGCTTGTACTTTGTGATTTTTGGAAATTTGGTCGGTTCTCGTATTGGGCAAATGGGTGGATTTAGCTATATGCAATTCATCGTGCCGGGTCTTATCATGATGGCGGTGATTACAAACAGTTATGCCAATGTGTCTTCAAGCTTCTTTAGTGCTAAATTCCAAAAAAGCATCGAAGAATTGATCATGAGTCCAGTTCCATTACATATGGTCTTGTGTGGTTATGTGATTGGCGGTGTTGCTCGTGGTGTTCTTGTTGGGGCAATTGTCACAGCAATGAGTTTGTTTTTTACTGACCTTTATATACACAATATTTTCGTTACAATATATACCGTTATTATTACCTCACTCTTATTCTCTTTAGGGGGTTTTATCAATGCTGTATATGCAAAATCTTTTGATGATATTTCCATTATCCCAACCTTTGTATTAACACCGCTGACCTACTTAGGTGGTGTATTTTACTCAATCAGTGCTTTAAGCCCATTTTGGCAAAATCTCTCTTTAATTAACCCAATTGTATATATGGTCAATGCTTTCCGTTTCGGAATTCTAGGTCATAGTGATGTCAATGTTTCTCTGTCTTTACTGATAGTGACTCTTTTCTGTGGCGTACTTTATGGTATTGCTTACTATTTACTTTCTCGTGGTTCAGGAATGCGTGAATAATGTCTGTTGAAAAATCTTTATTGGGTAAAGAAACCGATTACCCAACTACCTATCAACCCGAAATTCTTTTCCCGATCGCACGTGCACAAGCACGTGAGCAATATGCGGATATAGCGGGTATATATAAAGGTCAAGATTGGTGGCATGTATTCGAAATTTCTTGGCTAAATACCAAAGGGATCCCGCAAGTTGCCATTGGGCGTATTGCGCTTCCTGCAACATCACCAAATTTGATTGAATCGAAGTCGTTAAAGCTCTACTTTAATAGCATGAACTTTACCCAGTTTGATTCTCATCAAGCTTTTATCAATACTGTTGAAAAAGACTTATCTACTGCTGCACAAGCAGCAGTGACTCTAACTTTATTTCAAGTTGATGATTTAGAGATTACCAAACCAATGGGTATTTGTATTGATGATCAAGAACCTGACCAGCTGGTCAATCATCCAGATGCAAGCCTTTTGACCTTTGATCAAGAAAATACACAAGACGGAGAAAACGTTGAAATTCAACTGTATTCACACTTATTGAGAAGTAATTGCCCTGTGACGGGACAACCAGATTGGGGAACTGTTTTTATCCGATACCAAGGCGAAAAACCTTGTTATCGTAGTATTTTAGCTTATATTATCTCGTATCGTCAGCATAACGGTTTTCACGAACAATGCGTGGAACAAATCTTTGCCGATATTTGGCAAAATTTAAAACCTGAAAAGCTGATGGTGTATGCAACGTATACACGTCGTGGCGGTTTAGATATTAACCCCTGCCGTGTATCTGATGAATCATGGATGCCAAGCCCAATTCGATTGGCGCGACAATAAACATTGAGGTTGAAAACATGCCTTTTTTTGGTTTTGTACCTTCTGAAGAACTATTAAAGAACATTCAGACTGGTATTGAGAAAAAAAACTCTAACGAACCACTTTATCCTTTACGTGATCAAACTGCCTTACTCATTAATGAAGAAATTATTGATACGCTTTTGATTGAACTTGTTCGTCGCTTCCCTGCAAGCGACAAACGAGATACTGCTGAAAAATTAGCAGGCTATGTCAAATCAACTGTTGCTGTTTTACTTAAACAATTGTTAAGTAAGGCAGACAATGATGTGGTTCGTCAGTCTGTAGATTTTTCCGAACGTAGCCTATTTAAAGATCCACAAGGTCAATTCCGTGTGGGAGTGAATTTAGACTCAAGTTTAGTCATCAATCTTAAAAATAGCTTTGCTGAAGTCAAAGCAAATGGTGATGTAAATCGTGCAGTTTTGTCTGAACAATTCAAACAATTCTCAGATGCGACGATTAACCATTTTATGCGCGATTTCAATAAAACGCTCGATTTGGGTATGATCAAACGTAAAGCTGCAGATATAGGGGCTTCCGCTGTAGGTAAGGCAGTCCACATGGCAATTGACAAATTGATTCCAAATTTAAATAAAGATGAGATCACAGCTGTTGCAGAATATTACGATACTTTATTTTTTAATTGATCGTTAAAATTCAATTGGATTTTTAAATATAAAAATGCCCTTCTTTGTAAGGGCATTTTTTATAAAGTTACTGAGCTATGCTTTTAAGGATAGTAATTAACCATTAAATTCATAAACTTAAAATCATTATAAAATACTATCCCTAGATCCATATAAGACCTTTTCAAAGTCAAAACCATTTAATTCAATCTCTTTAACCTACTATTTTCTAATTTAAATATTTCAACCTCAAAATAATCACAAAATTCAGGTCATAATTTTGTTGCAAAGTATTGATATTCATTGCCTTCAAGGGGGATTGTGATAGCATTCGCAAAACACATTTCCCGCACAAAATAGACCAATGGCACCAAGCTCTCAATATAAATTTTTACGTCAATCTCCTCGTGATGGTCTGAGTACTGCCATGATCCCCTCACGCTGGCAAAAACTCCATATTGACCCTTGGTTGAGCTTATTTCTAATTTTAAACGCGATGCTTGGTTTAACCGTCCTTTATAGTGCTTCTGCACAAGATATGGGGCTGGTTTACAAACAAGCCATGAGCTTTGGTATCGGTTTTCTCGTCATGTGTGGTTTAGCCCAAATTCCCCCTAAAGTTTATCAAGCATTTGCACCCTACTTTTATCTGTTTGGACTGCTCTGCTTAGTTGCGGTCAAAGTATTTGGTGAGGTTCGCATGGGTGCTCAACGCTGGATTGGGATTCCAGGTTTTGGCAGCGTTCAACCCAGTGAGTTTTTAAAAATTGGTATGCCATTGATGATTGCATGGTTTTTATCTCGCAATCCTCTACCGCCTAGTTTTAAAAATGTGTTTTTATCACTGATTATGATTGGTATTCCTTTTATACTAATTGCAGAACAACCCGATTTAGGGACGTCACTACTCATCTTAGCCAGTGGAATTTTTGTATTATTTCTGAGTGGTCTTTCTTGGAAAATGATTGTAGGCGCAGTGAGTGCTATTGCTGTGATTATTCCAATAGCTTGGGAGTTTCTACTCCATGATTATCAAAGACAACGGGTTTTAACTTTATTTAATCCGGAAGCTGATGCCTTAGGCACAGGTTGGAATATTATACAGTCTAAAACAGCGATAGGTTCGGGTGGCTTTATAGGCAAAGGCTATTTAGAAGGTACTCAGTCACACTTACACTTTTTACCTGAAGGTCATACTGACTTTATTATTGCAGCATTTTCCGAAGAATTCGGTCTGATTGGTATCCTACTTCTGATCATCATTTACTTTTGTATTATCTTTAGAACCTTTCAAATGAGTCTACAATGCTTCCATAATTTTGGCCGTCTTGTCGCAGGTACTTTTGCTTTGTCATTTTTTGTTTATGTATTTGTAAATGCAGGCATGGTCAGTGGTATTTTACCTGTAGTCGGTGTGCCATTACCTTTTATGAGTTATGGTGGTACTGCAATTATTACTTTAATGGCCACTTTTGGCATTGTGATGTCTATACATACACATCGTTAATTTTTTATCATAAATAATTAGGAAATATAACCTATGTTTACTTTTGGGCTTTTACAGAAGGTTAAAAACATCACTTTTTGTGCAGCTGCATTTTCACTGACCAGTTTCTGCCAAGCCAATGATTTTGCTAGCAACCCTGAATACAATAATTTTAAAGCCAAAACCATGCAAACCTATGGTTTAAGTAGCGAACAAATTGATTGGGCTATGAATGGCTCACGCAATTTACCCAATATCATCAGCATTATGGAACGACCAGGTGAAAGTAAACCTTGGTATCAGTATAAGACTAATTTTTTAGCTGAAGGCACCATCCAACGTGGTGTGCGTTTTAAGCAACAATATGCAGATACGCTAAATCGCGCAGAACAGCAGTTTGGGGTGCCTCAAGCAATCATCCTAGGCATTCTAGGGGTCGAAACAGGTTATGGCTCAAATAAGGGCTCCTTTATCACCCGTGATGCACTTGCAACCCTCGGTTTTGGTTATCCTCGCCGTGCGCAATATTTCCAAGATGAGTTGGGTGCTTTAATTGCATGGTCATATAAAGATGGCGTTCCAACCAATTCGATTGTTGGCTCTTATGCAGGTGCAGTAGGTTATCCGCAATTTATGCCAAGTAATGTGTCTAAATTTGGCGTGGATTACGATGGAAATGGTCATGTTGACTTACGTAACTCTGCGGTCGATGCGATTGGTTCAATTGCCAACTATCTGGCTCAACATGGCTGGCAGCGTGATCGCCCTATTGCGTTTTTAGCGCGTTATACAGGGAACAATCCTGAAGCAGTTATTGCAAAAGATTTAACTCAGCCTGTTCCCTATGGATCACTTAAAAATTTAGGGATTTCTCCATTAAATCCAATCGTCAAAATTGATGACTTAGATTTGGTTAATGTGATTCAATTACAGGACAGCAATGGCCCTATTTATTATATTACTTATCCTAATTTTCAAGTGATTACGACATATAATAGAAGCCGTATGTATGCCACTGCTTTATGGCTTTTAGGCACCGAAATTGTAAGTCGTTAAGACTTGCAATTTCCTAAACAATAAATAAGTCAATATTTTTTTATGTTAATTTGATCACATTTAATACTTTTTGCACATCTTGTTACAATATTGTTTATTTTTTAATCAAAACCTGTAAGAATTTGTCCTTTTTGTAACTGTTTCTTAAATAATGCTAGACACATTTATTCCAGCTTGAATATTATCCTTTCCGTTAAATGCAGTTGCACAAGTGAATTTACAGACCTCTATGGTTAATTTTCAGCGACTTAGAAAGTTAAAATTGAGGTTCCAAGGAGTTAAACGATGCATGCTTCACTAAAATATATGATGGCCCTGACCATGGGTCTGAGTATGACGCAGGTCAACTCAGAAATGGTTCAGTCATCATACTTAAACAATGATTCGGATAGTTCGAGTCTAGCTTCTCGTGTGATTAGCAAAGATTCAACAAATTTCAACTCTCATTTTTCAAACCTAAACAGTTTGTCAATTACTGAACGTTCTGGCGATCAAGTCCGTCGTCAAACTATTGCAGCAAAGATTCAAGTTCCTGAAGATGAGCCTTCAGTAATTGATAAACTTAATGAAGTTGCTTCAAACACAGTTCGCAAATTTAGCCAAACTGGTGTTGCATCTTGGTACGGTCGTCAGTTCCACGGCCGTAAAACCGCAAGCGGTGACACATTCGATATGAATGATTTGACTGCTGCACACCGTAGCTTGCCATTAAACTGCTTTATTCGTGTAACCAATAAAGACAATGGTAAAAGCGTAGTGGTTAAAGTCAACGATCGTGGTCCTTTCCATGGTAACCGTGTACTTGACCTCTCTTACGGCGCTGCTAAGCGTTTAGGTATTACAAATTCAGGAACAGCACGCGTTAATATTGAACGCGTAGATGGTCCAAACTCGTAAATCACTGCATGCATTTAACAAAAGCCACTTTCCAGTGGCTTTTTTATTGCAAAAAATAAAAATACAGATGTCCGAATTGCCCCCTTAACTTTCCAGTTATGCCCCTTTTCTTTAAATGCATTCCAGATAAAATAAAATGCGAGTCGATACAGGATGTATCACTAAACAGCAAAACGAAAACCGAAGTTTAAATTCTAAAAGTAAAAAAGTGAGCCATGCATGGACGTGAACAGCAAAACGCCAAACTTCGCGCATACATCCCTCAGCAAAACCCAAAAAGTAATCGCACTTGGTTTTGCCACGCAAGGCTTGGGTTATGCCAGCGTCATGACCGCGCTTCCTACAATCAAAAACCGATTCAGACTTTCAGATGATCAACTGTCGATTATTATCCTTAGCGTCTGTATTGCAGCAGCGTTGGGTTCTATTTTGGCAGATCGACTCGCTGTGAAACTAGGTTCAAGGCTGGCTATTGTTATCGGCTTGCTATTTGAAGGCATCGGTATTGCAATTGCAGCATTTAGTCCTAGTGTCATGATCATGGTCGCTAGTTTTTTACTTTATGGGCTTGGACTCGGATGTTTAGATGCGGCATTGAATATGCAAGCTGTCATGATGGAGCAAAAACTTGGAAAAAGCGCCTTGGGAGGTTTCTTTGCCTGTTATACCGCTGCTGCTTTCCTTGGCGCGTTAATCATGTCTGCGACAGTTTCAACTACACTTGGGGCAACAGCAGCATTGTGCATTGCTGTCGTGATGTGTTTGATTACATCGCAAGTGTCAAAACGTTGGTTATTTCAACAAAAAGAAAATGCTGCCCTACATCCTCAACAACGTTCGCCAATTCCGCATAAACAATTGCTTATTTTTGGTGTGATCATTCTCATCGCCTTTACTGTTGATTCAGCAATCAGCACGTGGAGTTCAATTTATCTTAAAGATATTTTAGCAAGCTCAGCCACAGTCGCCCCATTGGGTTATGCTGCTTACCAAATGGGTATTTTACTCACACGTTTAAGTCTGGATTATCTTTTAAAATTTAAAAGCGCTGCATGGGTTGCCTTCATCACAACGCTGATTGGTGCAACGGGCTGTGCAATCGCTGGCTTAGGGCATTCATTGGCGATTGTCATTGCTGGTTTTGCACTGGCTGGTGTTGCTGTAGGCGCATTAGTCCCGCTGACATTTTCAGCAGCAGGTCGTATAGATGAAAATCGACGCGATGAAATTATCGCACGGGTGAATATTTTTAATTATGGTGGGGCTGTAGCAGGAGCAGTAATTGTTGGCTTACTTGCTACTCCTATCGGTTATGGCCCCTCATTTATTGGTTTAGCACTGGCGCTGTTGTGTGTGATTTATTTTAGAAAAAGATTTATTTAGGCTGTATATAAATAAAAAATCGTTTAGGATGAATCAAGATCATTGCTAAAATTTAAAAACAGTCATTATTTTTATACACATATCAAATCTATACGCAGATCACAATCTTTGCTAGTTTGAATAAAATAAACAATTCAATTCATCTGTTTTCAGCAATATTTAATAAAACAAAATTGGGGGATTATTCATGTTACAAATCAGCATTCCATCAAAACTTGTCCATGCAATTGCACCCATCATCTGCGTAATTGGCCTTGGCTCGCTTAGCGCATGTACCACAATATCTCCAACAAACACGAATACACCCGCGGATCTTGCAACATTGACGCAAACAAACACGCTATTTTACGGTGGCTCAATTTTAACCATGCAAGGCATGTCACCCCATTATGTCGAAGCGCTCCTGGTCAAGGATGGAAGAATTGTCTTTGCAGGTGATTTAAAACAAGCGCAAAAGTTAAAACCAAAAAATACCCAAGAGGTTAACTTAAACAGTCATACCCTGCTGCCTGGTTTTATTGATGCACATAGCCATTTAAATAGTGTCGGTCTACAGCAAACTGTGGCAAATCTCTACCCTACGCCAGATGGTAACGTTTCAGATATTGCATCATTGATTCATGAACTTTCATTATGGCAACAAAACAATCCTGACTTTATCAAAGCAACCTCAGGCTGGATTATTGGAAATGGTTATGATGACGCCCAAATTAAAGAAAAACGACATCCTACAGCAGATGATTTAGACTTGGTTTCCACCAATCACCCGATTATTGTTTTACATCAGTCAGGACACTTAGCCTCTGTCAATCACAAAGCTCTTGAACTTTTAAACATCAATAAAAATACCCCAAATCCAATTGGCGGGATTATTCGTCGTAAAGCAAATTCTCAAGAACCCAATGGTGTACTTGAAGAAGCTGCTGTTTTTTCAGCAATGGCAACTGCATTTAGTAAAGTTCCACCTGAAATCATGCAAAATATGGCAAAAACAGCACTGAATACCTATATCAAAAATGGCTATACCACTGTACAAGAAGGTCGGGCAGATCATGGTACATCTGAATTATGGCGAAGTTTTGCGGCCATCAATCAATTGAATATTGATGTCGTGGTTTATCCAGATATCATCAATGAAAAAGATTACATGCTGAAAAATGGCAGTAGTCTCAATTATCAAAATCATTTTAGAATTGGTGGGGTTAAAATCAGCCTAGATGGCTCCCCACAAGGCAAAACCGCATGGCTAACGCAGCCTTACTTCATCCCACCAGAAGGAAAAACTAAAGACTATCGTGGTTATCCAGCCTACCCAGATACAAAAATGGTTCAAGATGCAATTAATCTGGCTTATAAGAACCATTGGCAAATTCTTGCACATGCCAATGGTGATGCTGCAATTGACCAATATCTCGCAACTATTGAGACAGCCAATGCACAATATGGCCAAGCAGATCGCCGCAATGTGATTATTCATGCGCAAACCATGCGTGAGGATCAATTAGATCAAGCCAAGAAATTAGGGCTTATTCCTTCGTTCTTCTCATTACATACTTACTACTGGGGCGATTGGCATAAACATGAAACGCTCGGCGCAGAACGTGCCAACCGAATTTCCCCTACAGGTTCTGCATTAAGAAAAAATATGATTTTTACTGAGCACCATGATGCTCCAGTCATCCCTCCTAAAAATATGATGGTGATTGATGCAACCGTCAATCGTACCACCCGTTCTGGAGATGTATTAGGTGAGAATCAAAAAGTCAGTCCTTATATTGCATTAAAATCAGTCACAGATTGGGCCGCATACCAATACTTTGAAGAAAAAGACAAAGGTACCTTAGAAAAAGGCAAATTAGCGGATCTTGTGGTGATAGATCAAGACCCATTAAAAGTGCCCACTCAAAAGATTAAAGACATCAAAATATTGGCAACCTATAAAGAAGGTCAATTGATTTATCAAAGTCCCCAATAAGGATCAGTAAGGGATAGTCGAGATAGGACATGCTCAATTCGAAATTTTTAATCATACTATTGGGCCTAAGTGGTTTTGCTTATGGAGATATCGCTATTTTCAAAGCCACTTTTCCTGATCTAAAAACCAACCAAGCACCTCAGCCACAACACCAACTTGAACAACTTCCCGCAGCTACTCTCAGCAATAATGTAACAGTGGATACCTATATTGCAGCAATTTCCAATCCTTTTAACGATACAGGATTCTACAAAGATGATTCCATCTGTAAGATCAACAATACCCAACAAGTGAAATGTCAGTTCAGTTATACATTATCTGCGACTCAAGCAAAAAACTTTAAAATCATCTTGCTGCCGGGTATTGGTCCTGTACTTGTCCCCCTTTCATGGCGAGTGATCAGCACGGATATGGGACCTTCTGGCATTGCGTATGCTGTGCTGGCAAGCCGTAAAAAAGATGAAGCCATCACCATTTATAATTCATCCGCGTGTGCTGGCTGTGCCATGCATAGCGCAAGCTTGTATTTCCCCAATATCAAAAAGCTCAGTTTAGACAATGAATTTGGTGCCATTGAAGATAAAAATCACCTGTTAAACATCGTCAAAGCCAATAAAAATAAAGTATATTTTAGCTATCAAATTCCTAACTATCCCAATAAAACACATGGGATCGCCTATTATGCCGACGAAAGCGATGGCAACGATGTCACCAATTTTCAGGAAATCAAAGTCACACTTAAACCAGAACACCAAACATGGGCACGTGATATTTTAAATTTCTATCAGGCAACACATTGAAATCCCCTGACCAGCACTTATTTTTAATTAACCTGATTTCGATATAAAATTTTTGATGAAATATGATACGTGGAAACGTCATCCGCAACTGTCTGAGGCAGGACTTCATTCAAAAAAGTGTTATTTCTGCGATTCATTGAATGCGTTACTGGTGGTCGACGAGTTTTGCGGTGAGCAGCGATGTAGCTGCGCAAGATGGTTACCCTTGCGGAGCTTCGCTCCTCATCCCGAAAGAAAAGTAGGGCGAGCCGCAGGCTGATCCTGAAATTGAATGTAAGCTCAGCAAGACTCCGTCGAGATCATTGCTTTTCAATAAGTTAAAGATATAGTTAAGTCATACTCATGTTAATTAAAGCCGCTATTTTGACCAAAACATTATTCTGATTTATATTGTTTTCAGCAAAAAATAAATATAGCCAACCACATGCATGGAGCGCCAAATGAAAACAATCACCGAATGGTTCGATGAATATAGCGAAAGTCATCAAAACAAAACCAATAAAGCCATCCATTGGGCTTGTGTTCCCGCGATTTTATTTGCCATCATTGGGATTCTTGCACATTTTAGTGCTTTGCTTACGGCACTACTTCTAGTTCTAACCCTCGTTTTCTATGCCCGTTTAGATATTGTTCTTGCTGTAGCAATGACCGCATTAATTGCAGTCATGGCATGGATCATTTACTTACTCCCAGTCGGTGTTGGTTTCTATATTGGGGTATTTATTCTGGCTTGGATTGGTCAATTTTATGGTCACAAAGTCGAAGGTAAAAAGCCTTCTTTCTTTAAAGACCTTCAATTCCTCCTCATTGGCCCCGTATGGTGCGTGGATGCCTATCTTGGTAAAGTACTACCCAAATGGAAAACACGCCAGAAACTGGCTTTTTAGCGCAAATAAACCAGAGGGAAAATTCAATTCGGCTTTTCCCTCCATTTTCTTCAATTTAACAGATAAAATAACCCGTAAAAGCACAATAAACTTAAAGCTAAATTGACTAGAATTTTCTTAGAAATAAGTGCTAAAACAACACAGATCATTGCTGTTAAAAAATAGGCATCCAAAGGCAATGCACGCAATTGATCTCCATTAAAAAATACAATTGGGGCACAAATAGCGGTCAGCAAACATGGCGCTGAATACTGCAACATATTTCCAATCACACGAGGTAATTTCAGGGCGATTTTAGGTTCTAAAAAAAAGTAACGGTTAATCAATACAATGCCTGCCAAAGTTAACAATAAAGTCCATGTCATTTTGGTGCTCCTATGTTTGTTACTCCGACGATTTTTGCCGTACACATCGCACTAAACATTCCCAAAATCCCAGATAGCACAATGCCCGCTTCAAATTGAAAATATTTAAAAATACAGGCAGATACTAAGGTAAATATGACGCCCACTAAAGTTGCGCTACTTTTCACCATAGGCACAATAATCAAAATAAATACCGCAACAATTGAAAAATCTAAATGTAAGCTTTCTAAATTTGGAATTGATTTAGCCAGTACAATTCCCAATACACTAAATAGACACCAAGCCAAATAAAAACATAGCCCAGCACCAAACAGATAAGCAAAGTTGCGTTGTTTATCTTTGCCAATACCGACAGCAAACAGTTCATCTGTCAGCAAGAAGCCAATTAATATGCGTTGCTTAAACGGAAAACGACTGACATCTTGACGAAAATTAAGCGCATAAATTAAATGCTGACTGGTTAAGAAAAATACCGTAATCATAATCGTCAAGGCAGATGCATGTGACATGACTAAACCTAAACTTACCAACTGTGCTGCACCTGCAAATACAACAGCGGACATTGAGAACGCTTGTGCAAAGCTTAATCCAGCATTGATTGCCATTGATCCAGCCAGAATACCCCAAGGCAGTACGGCAATAGATAAAGGTAAAATATCGACCACACCTTGGAAAAAAGCCTTTTTATTTTGCATAGACTTCGGCTCAATGTCGGCAGTATAAGATTCAAATTGATCACTCATTTGCAAAATCCAAATCTAAGAATTTAAGCAGTATCTTATAAATGATCAGTGATCGCTTGGATGAAATTGCTATTTGGTGAGGGACTGTAGAACGTTTAAATGACTATTCCCAAATACATTTATTAAATATTTAATGTGCTTAAATATTGAGAAGGTGTAACCCCGACTGCTTTTTTAAAATGACGATTAAAATGACTTTGATCTGAAAAACCACTATTTTGAGCAGTCATTGCGATACTCTGCCCTTGTTTTAATAATTGGCGCGCTTTCTGTAAACGGACTTGAACCAACCAGCTATGCGGTGGTAAGCCCGTATATTTTTTAAATTCACGTAAAAAATGCCAAGGGCTTAATCCTACATATGTCGCCAAATCAGTGAGCGAATAATCATGCTCAGGAAAACTGCTTAATAAATCTTTGACTATTTCAACTTTCCGTTGTGCTTCTGGTAATTCAGCAGGTGTTAATTTGGCACGACCATAACGACTGATTAAGCGGGCTAAAGTGGATAAATACATACTCTCTTTCAGTAAAGTATTTTCTTTTTGTTCTAATAAATCAAAAAGTAAACAGAGTTGCTGTGCCAATCCAACATCTTGCACAACTGCTTGTGGGAACCACGGTACGCTATTTTTAACACTAAAAAAATCTTGCCCTGCATCTAACAACATTTCTGGCGTTGGATAAATTGCACGATATTTCCAGCCTGACTCGACAGCAGATGAACCTGTATGAATTTCATCAGCATTGACTAAAATAATGTCGCCCTTCGGTGCTGTATGTAACTGCCCAGTCCGATAAAAACTCTGTGCACCATCTTCAATCACACCAATACAATAACCTTCATGCACATGCTTTGAAAATTGCTTATGGTGATACTGTGCTTTTAACAACTCTAATCCACCCAATTCTTTTAGGTGAAAATAGCTTGCCCACTCCTGCATTTTTTCAATTCAGACTTTAGATAATAATTTAAAAATAGCATGTTTATAAAAAGCGTATAGAACAAAATTGCTATCTATACGATTAGACATGGAAAATACAAAGATCTTTTGTGCACATAAGAGAATAACCAATAGATTACTGATAGGTTTTTCCATTATGTTTTAGCCAACCATCTTGATGACGACGCTTTGGATCATGGTGTGTCCAATGCATTACACCACCTTGATTACTATATTCATATTCGCCAAAAAATTCGACAGTATCACCTTTGCGTAAATTATCGATACGGGGTGCTAAATCAATATTATGCGCAACCAGTACAGTTAAGCCATTATCCAGTGCAAGAATAAATTTTTGATGACGTGAACCTTCATTATCATCACGCAACACGGCTTTTACTCGACCAATCGATTGTACTTGAACATTACTGAGTTTTGCATCGTAGGCTTTTCGAATAACCTCAAGACCATTTTGATTTTGACTATTGGCAGACGGCTTATCTTTAAATTGGTTATCTTTACTTTGCTCATTCACATGCTGTGTATTGTCTTGTGAATGATTGTTTTGCTGATCGATCGATTCAACTTTAGAGGATTCAGTTGCTTGATTTTTTTGTTGATTAAGATCAACGCCTAGATAAGCTGCGACGATCACTGCGATTACAGCACCAATACCAAGTTGAGTTTTATTTGCCATAAAGTTTGAGTCTAATCAATGTTCATTGTGGAATTATAAAAGAATAATCTTTTAGATATGTATGAATTAATTCTTCTGAATCTACTTCAATTAAATTACAGACAAAAAAAACCCCTCTAAGGAGGGGTTTTCAATAATTATACTCAGTGAGTAAAAATTATTTAGCAGCCGCTTGAGCAGCAGCAACTTCTTCTGCAAAGCTCATTTCAGCTTTCTTCTCAATACCTTCACCTACTTCGAAGCGAACGAATTGAGCTACAGTTGTTGCAGTCGCTTTCAATACTTCAGCAACTTTTTTGTCGTTGTCGATTACGTATTGTTGACGCTCAAGAACAACTTCGTTCAAGTATTTTTCAACTGAACCAGTCACCATTTTTTCAACGATGTTCGCTGGCTTACCAGATTCAATCGCTTTAGCTTCAGCAATTTCTTTCTCTTTCGCGATAAGATCAGCAGAAACATCTTCAGCAGTTACAGCAACTGGGTTGAACGCAGCAACGTGCATTGCAATACCTTTACCAGTTTCAGCAGAACCTGTGTAAGAAACAACAACACCGATTTTTAAACCGTGTTTGTAAACTGCAAGGTTTTCACCTTCAACAATTGCAGCACGACGAACTTGGATGTTTTCACCGATTTTTTGAACAAGCGCAATACGAGCTTCTTCAACAGTTGAACCATCTTCAAGTTTCAATTCAGCAATTTGAGCAGCATCAGTTACACCAGCAGCAAGTGCAGCAGCAGCAACTTTCGCAGAGAAACCAGCAAAGTTTTCGTCTTTCGCAACGAAGTCAGTTTGACAGTTTACTTCTAAAAGAATTGCTTTATTACCTTCTTGAGCAATTGTGATCGCGCCATCAGCAGCAATGTTACCAGCTTTTTTAGCTGCTTTTGCTTGACCTGATTTACGAAGATTATCAATCGCTAATTCGATGTCACCGTCTGCTTCTGTTAATGCTTTTTTGCATTCCATCATTGCAAGACCAGTACGGTCACGTAATTCTTTTACCATGCTCGCAGTAACTGCAGTCATGTTGTTCTCCTAAATACGGTAGAATATGAATCTGTTCAACAAAAACGGCCCAAAGGTTCCTCTGGGCCGCTTTGCTTTCTCGACGCTCAATTTGTCATCATTTTAAATCACAAAAATGACAAGCTTGCGTCAAAACGCATTAAGCCTCAGGAGCTTCTTTCGCAGCTTCTTCGCCTTTAGCTTGAGCATTCGCTTGAGTTTGAGCGTATTCTTTACCAGCAAGAATTGCATCAGCCATTGCAGAAGCATAAAGTGTAACAGCACGGATCGCATCGTCATTACCAGGAATAACGAAATCTACGTTATCTGGGTTAGAGTTTGTATCAACGATACCGATTACTGGAATACCAAGGTTTTTAGCTTCTTTAATCGCGATTGCTTCGTGATCAACGTCGATGATGAACAATGCGTCAGGTAAACCACCCATGTTCTTAACACCGCCTAAAGAGCGTTCAAGTTTTTCCATTTCACGAGCGCGTTCTAATGCTTCACGTTTAGTCAGTTTAGCAAAAGTACCATCTTGTGATTGAGTTTGAAGATCTTTCAAACGGTTGATTGACTGACGAAGAGTTTTCCAGTTAGTCAACATACCACCCAACCAACGGTGATCAACATAAGGCTGACCAGCGCGTTGAGCTTGTTCACGAATGATGTTAGAAGCAGCACGTTTTGTACCAACGAACAATACTTTGTTCTTTTTGCTTGCTAGATTGTTAACAAAATTCAAAGCATCATTTAACGCAGGAACAGTATGTTCAAGGTTGATGATGTGAATACGGTTACGCGCACCAAAAATGTATTGACGCATTTTTGGGTTCCAGAAGCGAGTTTGGTGACCAAAGTGCGCGCCAGCTTGAAGAAGGTCGCGCATGCTTACGTTGTAATCTGCCATTTTCTTTACCTTAAAAGTTTGGGTTAGGCCTCCATATGTCCGCATTCTCCACCCTTTCAGGCACCCAGAGTAATGTGACGACATATGTGCGGATTTTTAAATTACCCTTATCAATATTTCCATAAACCATTCACAAAGAAAGTCACAGAAAGCATTTGATAAATTGGGCGGCTATTTATACCATAGTCACATACAAATTTCCAAAAGTTTTTAAAGATCATGAACAGTACTTACGAAGCGCCACGTCGATTAATCAAAACCGCAGATGAAATTGAAAAAATGCGTGTTGCAGGTCGATTGGCTGCAGAAGTTTTGGATATGATCAAACCGCATATCAAACCAGGTGTCAGTACACTTGAATTGGATACGATTTGTCATGACTATATTGTCAACAAACAAGACGCTATACCTGCATGTTTAGGTTATGGCGCTGCGCCTGGTCGCCCTGCATTCCAACATGTGATTTGTACCTCTGTAAATCATGTGGTATGTCACGGTATTCCATCTGCAAATAAAATTTTAAAGAAAGGCGATATTCTCAATATTGATGTCACTGTGATTAAGGATGGTTATCACGGTGATACCAATATGATGTATGTGGTTGGTGGTGAAACATCGATTATTGCTGAACGTTTGTGTAAAGTTGCTCAAGAAGCAATGTACCGTGGTATGGAAACCGTGAAACCGGGTTCAACCATTGGTGATATTGGTGCGGCGATTCAAAAATATGTTGAATCAGAACGCTTTAGTGTAGTGCGTGAATATTGTGGTCACGGTATTGGTACCGTATTCCATGATGAACCACAAGTCCTTCACTATGGTCAACCTAATTCAGGCATGGTTTTAGAAGAAGGTATGACCTTTACCATTGAGCCAATGGTAAATGCGGGTGTTTGGCAAACACGTTTAATGGGTGATAAATGGACGGTGGTGACCAAAGACCATAGTCTTTCAGCTCAATACGAACATACCCTGCTGGTGACCAAAGACGGTGTAGAAGTTTTAACCGCGCGCCCTGAAGAAGATCTATCTCGTTTTCAAAAATAATGAAAGTCATTGACTAAAATGACTTATACTGCTTAACAAAAGGTCATGTTCATATGACCTTTTGTTATAACTTGAATTTTTCCTTTTCTGCCAAGTCAATGTTTTATCATTGTTTTTAACCGAGATCGTGACTTATTTTTAGCATGTAATATCATGACAATATGATTACAGTTATATTACATATATAAACTTATGATAAATAAAACATTAAAAAAAGAACATTCACTTAAAAAAAGCCTTTGTAAAGACTACATTAATTAACAGCAAAAACTTCTAATAATAAAAACGCATAAAAATTAGTATCAATTACGGACATGGAGTCCAAACCTATGAAAAAACCATTACTTTGCATCATGACCTCATGCATGACTTTACCGATGATGGCGCATGCAGATTCACCTTATTTTAGTCTTAAAGATGGTGATGGGTTTAAACGCTTTTCTGTTTCAGCAGGTTGGCTACATGCAATGCCACAGGGTAACGCTAATCCGATCAAAGTGAATACTGCCGTTGCAGAAGGAACACAATCTAAAGTAGGTGATATTTCTAAAAAGGCAGTTTTAGACGCAGCAGTTAAAGAATCCAATCCTTTTCTTTATGGTGCAATCGGCCTTTTGGGTGACACAATTCCTGGCGCTTTAACGGGCACAGCCACAGTCAATGGTCTATCCAGTTGGACCTCTGAAGGCACTGGTCTAACAGCAAAAGATGTGGATACTTTTGGCCTGATGGGAAACTACTACTTCACTGATAATCTTTCATTAGAGTTTAAAGCAGGTGTTCCACCTAAAGTTGAGATTGAAGGCGAAGGTCAAATCTATGCACCATTGACCGGTAAAGATTCTACACCACTTGGCAGTATTGACTTAAAAAAAGATATTGCGATTACTGATTTAACAAAACATTCAAAAGCAGCATCTGCAACTGCATGGTTGCCAGCGGCAGAACTACATTATCAATTTGGTAAATCTGGTGTGAATAAACTTCGGCCTTATGTGGGTGTAGGTGTCATGTATGCACATTTTACTCACCTAAAAGTCGATAATGGCGTAAAAGACGATCTGATTGCAGCGGGTCACATGATCCAGAACGTATTAGATGGACAGGCTGGGGCAGCATTAGATGGCAAAAAATCATCTGCAAATCCTGTAGTTAAAGTAGAAGCAGATGATGCTTGGGCACCTATGGCCACACTGGGTGCAACCTATGATTTTAATGATCGCTGGTTTGGAGTAGGCTCTGTCACTTATGCACCAATGAGTAGTGATGCGACCATTACCATTTCAGACTCAAATACCAACAAACAACTTGTTACAGCCAAAACCAAAATTGATATTGATCCTCTGATTACTTATGTCGGTGTGGGTTATCGCTTCTAAAAATTAAATTTATTTTCGTTAACATATGCTGACTGATCACTGAAATTTATCGATTGATAAATTTTTATTCTATCGCGAAGTCCCATTGAATCATCTACAATTCTCGCATGATGATTCAATGGATAGCTTATGTCAGCACTATACGACGACACACGTTTCTCTAAACCACTCATTTATATGCTCATCGGTAGTGCTTTTATCTTGGCACTCTCTTTAGGTGTACGTCACGGTTTTGGGCTTTATCTTGTACCCATGAGCCATGAGTTTGGTTGGAGTCATCAGGTTTTTAGTTTAGCCATTGCCATACAAAATCTATTCTGGGGTGCAGTACAACCTTTTACTGGTGCGCTTGCAGACAGATATGGCAGTAAAAAGATTGTTGCAATAGGCGGGGTGCTCTACACCATTGGTCTATTGTTAATGTCTATCAGTTCAAATGTGCTGTTACTAGATATCAGTGTCGGCTTAATTATCGGCTTAGCCCTCTCTGCAACATCATTCTCGGTATTACTTTCAGCCGTAGGACGAGCAGCGCATCCAAGCAAGCGTAGTATGGCAATGGGTATAGCCAGTGCGGCAGGTTCATTTGGGCAATTCATTATGTTGCCCACCACTCTACTTCTCATTAAGAACTTTGGTTGGTCATCTGCGCTAGTCATTACAGCAATACTCATCGTGCTGATTGTCCCATTGGCATGGATGCTTAAAGCGCCTATGTATGTACCGCCAAATGCAATTAAACAAGCGATAAAACCCAATTTAAGCTTTAAACAGATTCTTAAAATTGCCTTTCAGCATAAACCTTTTTTATGGTTAGCCTTTGGTTTCTCGGTGTGTGGATTCCAAGTGGTTTTTTTAGGCATTCACCTACCCGGTTATTTGATTGATCATGGTTTTGATGCATCCACTGGAACGATCTTTCTTGCATTGGTTGGTCTATTTAATATTATCGGAACCTATACCGCAGGTTGGCTTGGTGGTAAGTATTCCAAACCGCATCTGCTTATGGGTTTATATGGTTTACGTGGCGTTGCGATTGTTGCGTTTCTGATGCTGCCATTGAGTATTTGGACTGTTTACGCCTTTGGTATCGTTATGGGGATCTTATGGCTCTCGACTGTACCCCTAACCAACGGTATTGTAGCCAATATGTTTGGTGTAAAATACTTAACCATGCTAAGCGGTCTAGTGTTTTTCACTCACCAAATTGGTTCATTTTTTGGTGGATGGCTAGGCGGTTTAAATCATGATATAACGGGTAACTACAACATCATTTGGGGATGCTCAATTGCCTTGTGTATAGTCGGTGTTATTGTGCATTTCTTTGTCAATGAAGAGGCTGTGGTTAATGACTAACTCATTCTCGTGGTTCAAGCTCAGTATCTGGTTGGTTATTGTTATTCTGTTCGGGCTGTCAAGTATGCTGTGGTTAAATACGCCTGAATTATTTGAATATTTTAATATGGCTTTTTGTGCGCATTAACCCATTGTCCAATAGCTAGATTAATTGCTTTCTGTCAAAGCCCTAGCTGCTTTTAGGGCTTTGTTTTGTAATAATAAGCAGTTCAACATTTTTTAATTTAGACCTTGTTGAAACAAAGCCTGTTTTGAACCTCACCCAAGATATCAAAAGTTCACTGAAATTCAGCGCTATCTTCTGCAAATAGAAAGCAGACCCGCCTTTCAAACGGCTTTAGTGAAAGGACAATGGTCTGCTGACACATTTAAATCGTATTGATCTAAAGCAGACCAATAGCAACCTTAAAATCAATTTTTTAAGTCGCGACTACGCTTCTCCCAATCTTTATTAGGCTGATTTTCGCGAGTTTACTCGTCCTTGAATCACCGCTTTGATATTATTTTTTGCATAATTAAAGAAAACCTTGAGTGGAGAAAGCTTAGGATTTGGCTTCTTCCCTTCACCAATTGCTTTAAACTGAGCGGCATACCACAGAATTTCCATGATCGCCATTTTATCAACAAAAGGGATACCCGTTTTGATTTGTTCTACTGCATATCGAACATCCTGACCAGCAATCAAGTTGTTGCTGACTTCAGGTTCTACCGCAAGAGGACGTGCAATCCCAATAAATTCACACGCACCACTGTCTAAAGCCGCATTCATTCCTTGCGCTGTACGGAAACCACCTGTCACCATAAGATGACATTTGACTTCTTTACGAATTTTTTCTGCAAAATCCAAGAAATATGCTTCACGTGCAATCGTACTTTGCTTACGTTTATCCGCTTTTGCGCCTGCCATTGCCGGTGCTTCATAGGTACCACCAGAAATCTCAATCAGATCGATCCCTGCTGTATCAATGGCTTTAAATACTTGAACCACTTCTTCTTCTGTGATTCCGCCACGCTGGAAATCTGCAGAGTTCAGTTTGACTGAAATAATAAAGTTTTCTGAGGTTTTAGCACGCACTGCAGCATAAATTTCTAATAAGAAACGCATACGGTTTTCAATCGAACCACCCCATTGATCTTGACGTTTATTGGTCAATGGTGAAAGAAATTGACTGATCAAATAACCATGTGCACCATGTAATTGTACACCTTCAAATCCTGCTTTTTCACAGATCCGCGCAGCTTCAGCAAATCGTTGAATGATATCCAAAATTTCTGCTTCATTAAGTGCACGTGGTGTACCAAATGTCGTCGCCAACATTGGACTAAAAGGCACTGCTGAAGGCGCAACAGTTTCTTTATTGAGCCCTTTTGGACACTGACGACCTGGATGTGATAACTGAATCAGTTGTACCATCCCGTGCTTTTTACCCACATTTGCCCATTCAGTCAGTTTGGCAAGATCACGTTCAGTTTCAACTACAACAACACCCGGCTCATTCTTAGCACGGAAATCAACCATCACATTCCCCGTAATGGCACAACCCAAGCCGCCTTTCCCCCAAGCATCATATAAACCTAAATGCAATTGGTTCGGTTGCCCTGCATGGTTGGCCAATGCTTCACTCATCGCACCTTTAATAATTCGGTTTTTAAATGGTGTGTTTTTTATTTCTAATGCTTGTGCAAGATGGCTCATGGTCAAATCTCTTTAGTGATTAGAGCTTTTACTCTAATTTAAATTTATAATAGTTCAAGCGTAAATCTGACAATGCATTTTGTCAACTTTGTTAATGTGAATATTTTTTAAACTAGACCATCTATACAGCGTTAATACTGACTCGCGGCAATTAATCGCTTGGTATAGTCATTTAAAGGTTTATCAAATAAGGCTTGAGTGTCATGAAATTCGATAACTTTAGCATCTTTTAATACCAGAACTTTCTGACAAAGTGCTTTTACAACCTGTAAATCATGACTAATAAATAAATAACTCATCTGATAATCCTGTTGTAACTGACGCAGTAATTTTACAATCGCACGCTGTGTGGTCCGGTCAAGTGCTGAGGTTGGTTCATCGAGAATCAATAATTTAGGGCGTAATACCACAGCACGCGCTAAAGCCACACGTTGCCGTTGACCGCCAGACAACTCATGTGGATAACGCTGTTTAACTGTTATCGGGAGATCTACTTTATCTAAAATTTCATTGATACGAATCAGCATTTCAGCTTCTTTTAGACGTTGTAGTGTTAAGCCCTCTCGAATAATCTGGTCAACAGTCATACGTGGATTTAAGCTGCTTAACGGATCTTGGAATACAATCTGAAAATTGGATCGAAGTGGACGTAATTTACGCTGGCTCAACCTGTTCAAGTCTTGATTGAGTAGGAAAACATTACCCGAGCATTGTTTAAGTCGTGCGATTGCCAACGCCAAAGAGGTTTTACCAGAACCACTTTCTCCAACAATGCCAATGGACTCAGCTCGATCTAAACGTAAATTGATCGGTTCAACGGCAACAAAATAATCTTTAACTCGATTAAATATCCCCTTTCTTATTGGAAATTTAACCCCAACACGATGCAGAGATAAAACTAAGTTACGTTTATGTGGTAAAGCATTGGCTTCACCAAAATCATGATCCAATAAATATTGGGTATAGCTGGTTTTAGGGTTTTGAAAAATATTTCGAACTGTGCCTTTTTCTTCAACCTGTCCCTGATTCATCACAATCACTTGATTGGAATATTTACGCACCAAATTCAAGTCATGGCTGACTAAAATCATCGCCATTTTATGGTTTAGAATAAGCAGTTGTAATAAGTTTAAAACTTGCGATTGCAATGTAACATCTAAGGCTGTTGTGGGTTCATCCGCTATAATAATTTCAGGCTTTTGGGCCAAAACTGATGCAATCAAAACACGCTGTCTTTGACCACCTGATAACTCATGTGGATAACGATTCAACTTATCCTCAGGTTCTTCCATCCCGACATCACACAATAAATCATAGACACGCTTTCTGACTTTTTCCTTGGACATCCCATCTAAAAGTAAAGTCTCACCAATAATCCGCTCAACTTTATGTAGTGGGTTGAGTGCAGTCATCGGTTCTTGAAAAATCATGGCAATTTTTTTACCACGGATCGCCAACTGCGCATTTTGATTAAGAGACAATAGATTTTGCTCATCATATAACGCTTGCCCAGTCACAGTTAAATTTTCAGGAAGCAAGCCAAGTAACGCCAAACCACTAATTGATTTGCCTGAACCACTCTCCCCGACAATCGCAACAGTTTCCCCAACATGTAGGTCAAAGTTAAGATTATTGACCAGCACCTCTTTACGCTCATTTTCAATATGGAGATGTTGGACAGACAACAACAAAGATTGATCATTTTTGACGTCTTGGATCGAATGCATCGCGTGTCGCCTCCCCAATATAAATCAATAAAGATAGCACCAAGGCCAAAGTAAAAAATCCGGATAAAGCCAGCCACGGCGCATTTAAATTATTTTTACCTTGTAGTAATAATTCACCGAGGGAGGCTGCATCTGGTGGAAGCCCATAACCTAAAAAATCCAATGCAGTAAGTGCGGTGATATTTGCAGTCAGCATAAATGGAAGTTGAGACAAACTTGAACTGATCACATTGGGCAAGATATGTCGGAACATAATCACCAAGTCACTCACCCCTAAGGCACGTGCTGCTTGAACATAATCTAAATGACGGGCGCGAAGAAATTCAGCACGCACTATACCGACCAACTCTGTCCAGCCAAAAATCAACATAATCAGAAATAGCCAATAAACACTCGGGGTAAATATACTGACCAAGATGATCACCATAAATAAAGTCGGCAAACCACCCCAAACTTCAAGCAGACGTTGCCCAATTAAATCTACCCATCCGCCATAATAGCCCTGTATCGCCCCAACACTAATTCCAATAAATGCAGCAAATAGTGTCAATGCCAAACCAAACAACAGTGATATGCGTAGACCATAAAGAATACGGGTAAATACATCACGCCCTTGATCATCTGTACCTAACCAGTTTTGTGCGCTGGGTGGTGATGGAACAGGAACGGCTAAATCTAAATTGGGAGTTTGGAAGGAATAACGAACCAGTGGCCAAATCGACCAGCCTTTTTCCTCAATCAACTGCTGAACCACCGGATCACGATAATCGGCTTCTGTTTCAAAGACCCCTCCAAAATGTGTTTCAGGATAAGCCTTTAAAACCGGCATGTAATAATGCTGATCGTATTTGACCAATAAGGGCTTATCATTGGCAATAAATTCGGCAGAAATTGAAAGGATAAATAAAACGATAAATACAATGAAACAGACAAAACCCAAGCGATTATTCTTAAATTTCTGTATTCGTGCTTGCATGATCAGTGACATTATTTTGCACCTCTCGATTCAAAATCAATTCGCGGATCAATCACACGATAAACCACATCACAGATTAAACGTAAAATCAGCCCAAATGAGGTTAGAAAGAACAAAGCACCAAAAATCACAGGATAATCACGTTGTTGCACGGCTTCAAAACCCAGCAAGCCTAAGCCATCCAAGTTAAAAATAATTTCAATCAGTAGATTTCCAACAAAGAACACTCCAACCAATACTTCGGGCAAACCGGCAACAATCACCAACAATGCATTGCGAAACACATGTTTATATAACACGTCATTTTCAGTTAAGCCTTTTGCTCGTGCTGCAAGCACATACTGCTTATTGAGCTCTTCCATAAATGAATATTTTGTCAGATAGGTTAAACTCGCAAATCCACCCAGCACCATGGCCAACAAAGGTAAAGCCATGTGCCAAAAATAATCTGCTATTTTTTCAAATAGATTGAGGCTGTTAAAGTTGTCCGAAACAAAACCTTGTAAAGGAAACCATTGTAAATAAGAACCACCAGCAAAAAAAACGATCAACAATATTGCAAATACAAAAGCGGGAACGGCATAGCCCACAGCCAAAAGTAATGAAGTTGATTTATCAAAAAATAAGCCATGTTGTTTGGCTTTTTTAATCCCTAAAGGAATTGAGATTAAATAAATTAAAAAAGTACTCCACGCACCCAAGGAAATGGTGACTGGCATTTTTTCCCATAACAGTTCAGTCACCGGCTTATCTTTAAAAAAACTCGTGCCAAAATCTAAAGCTAAATAGTTTTTTAACATCAACCAGAATCGTTCATGTGCAGGTCGATCAAAGCCATATTGCTGTTTGATTTTATCGACCATATCTTCGCTTAAGCCCTGTGCACCACGATACTCATGGTTATTTACCGAAGATGATAGACCTCCAGCAGTCATATTGACCCCTTGGAAGTTTTCTGCTTGTTGAATCGCTTGTTCAACAGGCCCACCAGGTGCAATTTGAACCACAACAAAATTGATCAAGAGAACAAAGAACAATGTCGGGATGATCAGTAACAGCCTTTTGAGTATATATGTGCCCATTGAAACGATGTTCCTTATGACCTCATGAGGGTAGATATGTCAATTTAAACATCACTCACGTTGAGCCACTGATGTTTTAACCATGAAGATTTAAAATTATGCTTTTTTAAATGCTCGATTTTTTAAATATTGCTCTACTTTTTTCGCTTGATCTGCATCTACCCACCAATACTCTAAACCGAGGGATAATTTTGGTTTAACTTTGGGTTGCTGATACATATTCCAATAAGCATACCAGTTTTTATCATTGCCATAAGTCAGAATTTGATAATAGCCTGCACGTAATACCCGATCCAGTGCTCGGGTACGAAGTACCAATTGTTCACGGTTTGGTGCATAAATAATCTGTTGAATCAGCTGATCGACCACTGGGCTTTTGACCCCCGCATAATTGTAATTGCCCACTTCATCGGCAGCTTTACTGCCCCACATCTGTGCCTGTTCAGCACCTGGTGTTAATGATTGCGGCATATCGATAGCGGTCATCTGAAAATCTAAACGGCGCATACGCTCTGTATATTGTGGTAAATCGACTTGACGAATATTTGCCTGAATCCCAAGTTTTTTTAAATTACGAATATAAGGCAACAAAGTCCGTAGTGCACCATCTTGATGAATCAGAAATTCAATTTGAATGGGGCGACCTTGTCTATCCACCAATAGTCCATTGTGAAAACGATAACCCGCCTTTAATAGCATCGAACGTGCAATCAATAAATTCTGTCGGTTAAAACCACTGGCATCTGAAACTGGGTATTTCCAATCTGCCAATACACCTTGCCGTTGTAATGCGGGCAATTGCTTTAAATAAGGTGTTAAAATTGCAAGTTCTTTCGCGCTTGGTTTTCCAGTCGCAGCAAGCTCACTGTTTTGAAAGTGGCTTTGCAAGCGAATATTTTGACCATATAACAATGCTTTGTTGATCCATTCAAAATCATAAGCATAGGTTAATGCTTGGCGAAAATTGAGATCATTGAATGGCGCCTTTCGGGTATTAAAAACCAAACTTTGCGTGAGCGCTGGTGTTTCAATCTTAGAAATATATTTTTTCACCAAACCTTGTTTTACCGCAGGAAAATTATATTCAGTGACCCAGTTACGGGCATTTTTTTCTTGATAAAAGCGATATTGTCCAGATTTAAACCCTTCAAAAGCGATTTCAGGGCTTCGATAATAAACATATTTCATGCGATCAAAGTTATAACGACCACGATTGATGGCTAAGTCCTTTGCCCAATAATTTGGATTGCGCTTATAGCTAATACTGCGCCCAGAATCAATATGCTCAATCAGATAAGGCCCCGATCCTAAAATCGGTTGCAAGGTCACTTTGCTATAGTCTTTATTTTTCCAATCTGCTTTTGAATAAATCGCAATTTTTGCCAAAATAAGGGGCATGTCTGCATTGTGGTCTGATTTAAATGTCATTTTCACTTGGTATTTAGACAATACCTCAGTCTTGGCTAAATCAGACAAATACATTTGAAAGCCTAGATTGGCTTTACTTTGAATGGTATCAAAACTAAATTTAACATCCTCAGCCGTGACAGGTGAACCATCACTAAAACGGGCTTTAGGATTTAAATGGAAAATAACAAATTTGGTTTTAACAGGATCATAAGTGACTTTTTCAGCGAGAAGCGGATATAACACACCCGGCTCATCCAGTGAGCTATCCATTAAGCTATCAAATAGATAATTAATCCCTTCAGTTGAACTGCCTTTGCCATTCATACTGTTGAGATTATCAAAGGTGCCTATACTCGCTGTACTGATATAGCCGCCTTTGGGTGCATTGCTATTGGCATAAGGCATCGCCTGAGCTTTGTCATACTGTGGAGCATTATGTACAGCAATATATGCTGTTGTCTGTAGAGCAGCATCAACATTTAAGCTTGCAACATATAATCCCAATGCCAGCCCGATCGGGCTGACACATGCAAAACTTAGGCGCATTCCCCTATTTTCCTTTATTCAAAAAATTTTTTGAAATGTTATGCTTTAAACGTTGCTCCAATAAAATGGCGCTTAAAGATTCGGAACTTTAATTATGCTGCCAATGCGTAATGACGCGTTTGGTTTTATTTCATTCATCTCAGCAAGTGCACTGGTATCAATCCCAAACTTGCTGGCTAAACGAATCAATGAATCACCACTTTTCACTTTGTATTCAGTCACTGTTTTAGGAATACGAATAGATTGTCCACGTTGTAAACCCGCACGTGGGCTCAGATCATTCAATTCAGCCAGTTCTTGAACTGACATACCAACACGGTTTGCAATCGCATTTAACGACTCACCAGACTTCACCGCATAGCTTTCAGTATTCTTACTCGAAGCTTTAGCTGTTGCTTTCGCAGTCGCCTTTAGGTCTTCTTTTTCTTTAGATAGTGTGGATTTACTGGGTAATTCCCCATCAAGCTTTAAGCGTTGTCCAATATCCAAAGCCTGATTACGCGACAAACCATTTAATTCACTTAAATAAGACAACTGCAGTTTATATTTTTTTGCAACGCTTGCCAGTGTTTCACCTGATTTGACCACATGGATATCTTTACTAGCGCCTTCTGATTTCGATTCATTTCTCGCTTGTGTTTTGTCTTTACTGCTGCTTTCAGGCGTGCCAGTCAACTTCAATTTCTGCCCAACAAATAAACCAGATGTACTCTTTAAACCATTTAAATCGGCAATTTGGTTAACTTGCAAATTATATTTATTTGCCAGCGCTATCAGGCTATCACCAGATTGCACAGTATAGGTTTCTGGTGTTGTTGTTCCAACAGGGATCTTAATGATTTGACCCACAAGCAAGTTTTTAGATGTCGAAATTTTGTTTAATTCAGCTAATTCTGCCAAGCTTAATTTAGACTGAACCGCAATACTGGATAAGCTATCGCCACTTTGAACTTTATAATTCTCAGTTTTATAGGTTGTTTCAGCTTTTATATTCTTAAACTTACTTTGATCAATCACTTTAGAGTCAAGTTTAGCTTCTGGCTCATTGACTTCACTGAGTGGCACATTGATCTTTTGCCCCACAAATAAGCTACTTGAGGTATCTAGACCTGGAGTCAAATCAGCGAGTTCATGTACGGATAAAGCATAACGATCGGCAATCACTTTAAGATATTCGCCACGTTTAACTGCATAAGCCTTGGTTTTGATTTTTGCAACAGGCTTAGAGGTATCCGCACGAACAACTGCTTTATTGATTTCAGATAATTTATCATCTGAAGCATCTTTAAGCTTTAATTTCTGACCGACAAATAAATTACTGTTACTATTCAGATTATTATAATTTGCCAATTGTGAGACAGATAAATCAAACTGATTTGCCACACTGGTTAAACTGTCATTTGGTTTAACCACGTAATTGGTAGGAGCGGAATCCGTGGTTTTGCGAGAAACCACAGGGGTATCAATTTGTGGTTTGGCATCATATAAATACAAAGTCGCCCCAACAAATAAAGTTCCATTTGGATCAACTTGGTTCCATTTGGCAATATCGCGCCAATTTACGCCATTCTTTAAAGCAATCGTTGCTAAAGTATCCCCTGCCAAAACGGTATAAGTACTGCGTTTACCTCTTGGTGGTTCAACCACAACTTCAGTTTCAGTTTTCTTAAAGTTCTTATCCTGATTCAGTTTAGCTTCTTCCGAGTTTGCAGGTGTGGTATCTGCTAAACCTTTAGGATATGAGAATCCAACCGTATTTTCTTTACCTTGAACCTCTGCAACAGATTGACTGGTTTGAATTGCAGTCAGTTTAATTTTACCATCATATGGATCAAGTACTTCTGTCCCTTGTGGAGCAATCGCCTTAATCTCTTTGACCACTTCTTCTTTTTCAGCTTGAGTGGCTTGAGGTTCTAAAACTTGCTTGACCGTTTCTTTTTCACCTTCAGCTTTTACTGCGGCAAGGATTTGTGCTTTTTCATGTGCAGAAATTGGAGGTTCCGCTGCAACAGGTTTAACATTGGCTGCATTTGTCACAGCAACAGGAATACGTGGCGCACTAGGAATATCAGCATTGGCAGCAAATTGCGCTAATGCATTCGAGCCTTGTGGTGTATTTTTGAGTGTGCTCAATGAGCCTGTGGTTGTGGTTTTTGCTGTTGTTAAAGAAGGTGGCGTTGCTTTACTTGGAGTAATCGATTGAGTGACTGTCGAGGTTACCGCTGTAGGCGTTAAAGTTCGTGTAGCTGTGGTTGGAGCAGTATTACTTGCCCATAACCCACTATCAGAACCCGGTTTTAACCCTCTTAATTTTGCATCAATCGTCGGACTAAGATCCGCAGGAATCAAAATACGCAAGGTACTTGATGGGTCAACCACTTCACCACGATGACCAGGGTTTAACGCGTATAATTCAGCACGACTTAAATTGGTAATTGAAGCAATTTGATTGAGTTGTACGCCTGGTGGCACCGCAACTTCTCTAAAGTGCGGACGATTGGCAATCGGTGGTAAGCTCACCCCATATTTAGATGGGCTTTTAATAATCTGCGCCACTGCTAAAAAGCGTGGTACATAGTTCATGGTTTCTTGTGGTAATCTCAATGACCAATAATCTGTTGGTAAACCCGCAGCTTGGTTACGGTTAATTGCTTGCTGGATCCGCCCTGGACCTGCGTTATATGCGGCCAAAGCCAATTCCCAAGAGCCAAATTGATTGTATAAACTACCTAAAAACTCATAAGCAGCACGTGTTGATTCAACTACATCACGGCGCCCGTCATATAAACTGGTTTGTCTTAGACCGTAGATTTTTCCTGTGCTTGGGATAAATTGCCACATCCCTGCTGCTGCTGCACTACTGGTTGCTGCTGGATCATAAGAACTTTCAATAATCGGTAACAATGCTAATTCAGTAGGTAAACCACGACGTTCAGCCTCTTTCACCGTATGATAAAGATAGCGTGATGCGCGTGCGCTTAAACGGTCAATATAGGGTTGGCGGGAAACAAACCAGCTCCTTTGCGCATCAATACGAGGATCCCAATGATTTTCATCCATTTTAAAACCGACTGACATCCGCTTCCATACGTCACCGTGTTTTAAAATCAGTAGGCGATCGCCCTCTACTGCACGAATATCTGTTGCAGAAAGTAAATCTTCTAGAGAGTCCAAACTGCTGGCATCCAACATACCTGCTGACTTTGATGTTTGAACTTTTGATGTTGTCGACGTTGAAGAACACCCTGCAGTCAACCCTAATGCTGCGAATGCAGATGTTAATAATGATAATTTAAAGAAAACAGTCGCAGTAGGTTGCCACACCATTGTGGTAGGTTTAAACATAAGAGTTCCGAACAACATTTAGTAAATTATTTTATCATTGCCATTTTAGTAGAGCTAAACGCGCTTACAAGGCAAATTTTGAATGCGAATTGCATACAAATGTTACAAGAAATTAAAAAAATCTCAGTTCATGCGTAGAAAACGCCGATTTGCGTATACAATAAATTCTTAAACCGCGATGTTCAACTCTTAATTCACTTTCATTGGTTATTACTATGTCACAAACAATCACACTTTATGTCGACGGTGCTTGTAAAGGCAACCCAGGTCCTGGTGGCTGGGGCGCTTATATCATCACTGAAACAGAAGAACATAAGTTGTGTGGTGGTGAACTTGATACAACCAATAACCGCATGGAGCTTACCGCAGCCATCGAAGGGATCGCATTTTGCCCAATCGAAGCAAAATTAGTGCTTTGGACCGATTCAAACTATGTAAAACGTGGCATTACCGAATGGATTGAGGGTTGGAAAAAGAAAAACTGGAAAGATGTAAAAAATCCAGATCTTTGGAAAAAGCTTGATCAAACCTGCCAAGGTCGCAAAATTGAATGGAACTGGATTAAAGGTCACGCCGGACATGCAGGCAATGAGATGGCAGACCAATTGGCGAATTTAGGTACACAGCAAATACTCGACGCAAAAAAAAACAACACTGCGCCAACCAAACTGACTCAACCTATGACAGTGGCTGATGATAAAAAAAAAGATGAAAAAGACTGGCTGCTTGACGATCCCTTTGGATTTGACCTGATTGAATCAGACGAAATGATAGAATCGGAAATTAGCCCTCAGCAGGATGTCATGCCAGCGCATAAAATTGTGATGGAACAACCATCAACCCAAGATATCAATGAAAATGATGAGCCAGCAATGAGCCAACCCGCAATGCGAGATATTCATCCACAAATTGTGATTACACCTGCTACTGTCAAGTTACATGGCCCTAAACAGTTTATTTTGGATACGGAGACCACAGGTTTCTATTATCAGGACAGTGACCGAATTGTTGAAGTTGGCGCTATTGAAATGGTCAATCGAAAACTGACCGGCAGTTCGATTCATATTTATATTAATCCAGAGAAACCAGTTGGCGATTCAGAAGCCATCCATGGTATTACAGATGAATTTTTAAAAGATAAGCCAAAATACAATGAAATTGCCCAAGTTTTATTTGACTACTTAAAAGGCAGCGAAATTATTGCGCATAATGCAAGCTTCGATATGAACTTCTTAGATATGGAGTTCAAGCGCAGTGGCCTACAGGCACTCTCAGAAGTATGTGAAGTGACTGATACCTTGGCGATGGCGAAAAGCAAACATCCTGGGCAAAAGAACTCTTTGGATGCTCTAGTTCGCCGTTATGAAATTCCGCAACGAGATCGTACTTTCCATGGTGCCTTACTCGACGCTGAAATTTTAGCTGATGTTTATCTTGCCATGACAGGTGGTCAAGTATCCTTTGACATGGATGCTCTTTCTGCACATACTGATCAGGCTCAAAGGAATACAACTCGGAAAAAAATTGAAATCAATGCCCCAGTCATTTTACCTTCAGATGAAGAATTAGAAGCACATGAGAACTGGGTCAAACAATTTCAAGAAAAACATGGGGAAGCCTGCATTTTTGCAAAATAAAATTTAAAATTGAGGGCTATTTTTTCTGTAAAGATGGTCTTCTTCGGCTATATTAAAACTTAGAAAATTAGCCTCATTTTGAGGCTATGAAATAAAACATTCAGATACCCAGGATAGGTGCAGATCAATGTCTTACCAAACCTCTATACATTTTGATCCGACAGCATTACTTATTATTAAAAAAGAAGTCGATAATTCAATTTTACAGGTAGAATCTGCTGTCAGTAGCTTAGTTGAAGACCAAACTTTACCCTTCGGTATTGATGATGCTTTGCTCCAATTTGAACAATGTGTAAATGTGCTGATGCTCATCGATATGCCGCATGTTGCTAAAATTGCGCAACTCTCAGCAGCGGTGATGCGTAAAGTGATGCAAAACCCACATGAGATCAATACTCAAGAAGTCATCGCTTTGAGTGAAGGCACCACCATGCTCAAACGCTATATTGAGTTTATTTGCCTTCGTGAAGTCAGAGCGCCACAATTTTTGCACGACACCTTAAATCGCTTAGAACTTTCTTTAGGTCTAGAGCTGACCCCAGAAGGCCAAGCGATTATTCCATTGCTCGACTGTGTTACACCGAATTTTAACTTGCAGCAATCACCTGAGTTAGAGCATTCAGTGTATGTACATAAGCTGTATAAATTATGCTTACATAAACTGCTCAAACAACAAGAAACAGATTTAGATTTACAGGGCATCAAGCTGGTTGGGTCTTATTTGGCAAATGCAGCCAAAGGCCAAGCAAGTGAGCAATATTGGGCTTTGGTTTCAGTTGCTTTAAATCACATTGAAAATATCATTCTCAATGATACACGCCTCAGAACGCTAATCAGCATTGAAACCAATATGTCTTTATTCTTTAAAGATCTATGCGGATTCAATCCATCTTTATTAGATACTGCCAATATCCTAAGTATTTGTATCAGCCAAGAAGATGAAATATCACAACACATCCGTGAACAGATTAATGTTGGTGAAGATATTCTGACTGACACTCAACTACAAATATTTAGTCGCCATTTATATGGCCCTGACTTTGAAACCATTCATAGTGTGAGCCAACTGATTACGGATGAAATGTCGCAAATCCGTAATGATATTGAGTTTAACTACAAAAATATGAGTGATGAAAAAACGCAAGAATTGAAAAGCAAACTGACCGATCTTGCACATGTATTTAAAGTCTTGAATCTTAATGAAGCCTATAGCGGACTGAAACAACAGGCTGACCTACTGTCTCAAGACAACATGCTCAAAGATGAAAATTACGCACAACAGTTGATGAACAGTATTTTATCAGCAATGAATTCGATTGGTATCTTAGAGCGTAATTACACATCGAGTCGTTTACAGTTAAAAGTGAATAACTTGCAGATTTCATTAGATCGTCTAGATGAAGCACATGCAGCATTATTGACCGAGACTAAAGCATTGGTTGATTTAAGCTCACAAACATTGGTGCAATATTTACAAGATCCTCAAAGTACAAGTTTAGACCAACTGCCATCACAATTAAGTGAAATTGGTGGTGCGCTGTTGTTCCTTGCAGCGAAAGATGGTCAAAAGGCATTGCTGCTTTCTGCGGAGTTTATTCAGACGAGTCTTAACAAAGAACAAGCGTTTAACCTTGCGCAAGTCAATAAACTGCTTGATGTTTTAGCCAGTGCAGACATGATGATTGAAAATCTACAAAACAAACAACCTGTTTTACAATCCATGTTTGATGTAGCATTAACAAGTAGTCAAAGTTTAAAATCGGTAGCCTAATGTCAGAATTATCACTTGCATATATCTTTCACCATCAACAACTTTTAGTGGATGAAAATTTACAACTGCCTAAAGTAGAAAAATTAGCAAGTGATATCAGCTTTAACTCGGGCGATCAGATTATTGCCCGGGATCTTTTTATTGAAGATCAAATTCCAGAGGGATATCAATTGATCCCAATTCGACAATTGATTTCACAATGGACAAAATCTGAGTTTGAACAAGCCAGTCGTGCTGTACAATTGCTTGAATGGCGAAGAAACCATAAGTTTTGTAGCCACTGTGGCCACGAAACCGAGGTTCATCCCAATGAATATGCTATGGTCTGCCCTAGCTGTCGTTATCATCAATACCCGCGTGTACAACCGTGTATTATCACCATAATTACTCGTGGCGATAACGAAATTCTATTGGCAAAAAATGCCAAGAATAAAAGCAATATGTATGGTCTTATTGCGGGTTTTGTTGAGGTCGGTGAAACACTGGAAGAAGCGGTTAAAAGAGAAACTTTGGAAGAAGTTGGCCTACATGTCAAAAATGTCCAATATTTATCAAGCCAACCTTGGCCTTTTCCAAGTAATCTTATGTTGGCCTTTAAGGCAGAATATGAATCTGGTGAAATCGTCTTGCAAGAAGAAGAAATTAGTGAGGCTCAGTTCTTTAAATTTGATCAGCTACCCGAAACGCCTTTTAGTGGCAGTATCGCCCATGCCATGATTGAACATGTGATTCACAATAGACCTATGCATAAAGACTGATCTTGATTGAGATATGTTCAAATCAAAAATGTCTAGCGATCGCTAGGCATTTTTCATTGCTTCATTTAAAACCTTAATAATTTCAGGTCGGGTTTTATAGAATCGACTAAATAGACTTGAAACACTGCCCATAATTGAAATATGACCAGTTTTAGGAATCGTGTAAATTTCACAATGATTACCTTGTTCAAGTAATTGCTGTTTAAAATCAAAAGAGTTTTTAGCTTTAACAATCTGATCATTTTCAGCCAAGAACAAATAATGCTTTACCTCATTTTTTTCAACAAAATAATACGGCATTACTTGTTGGTAAGGAATGCTTTGATCAAACGCATTTTCGGCTAAAGCATCACCTTTATAATCGAAATGATAAGGTCCAGCGATTCCAATCAAAGCTTTAATATTTTGTTTGATGGCTAGTTGGTAGTGCTTAGGATGATAAAGCAAAGACGCAATATTAAATGCGCCTGCTGAATGCCCCATCAAGGCAATTTTATCCATTGAAATACCAAACCGTGCTTGTTGTTGCTCCAAATAATTCAATGCAACAGCAAGATCATCAATATAGCTTGGAAATTTATGCTCAGGTGCCAAATGATAGTTCAGCACTGCCACGTTATAGCCAAAACGACTAAACGCCTCACCTACAAATTTATAAGCACTTTTATCACCATGGCTCCATGCCCCACCGTGAACAAAAAGAATCAGCGCATTTTGTTGCTTTTTATTAGAAATATATAGATCTAAACGTTGTCTCGCCTTTAAGCCATAGGCAATATTATACTGAATGGAATAGCCCTTTTTAGGGGTCAAGCCATTAATAGTTATACTACCTAAATCGTATAAACGAAAATCTTGATAGTGCGATTTAAATTGAGATTTTAGGTATTCAAACTGCTTTCCAAATCTAACTTTTAAAGCTTTTAACCTATTGTTGAATAACATTATTGTTTGGCTCTGTAGCATTAGGATCAATCGCAACAGGTGTCTGTACATCAGGCTGTTGTTGTACATTATTTACCACAGGTGCTGTGAAAGATGAAGTTTGGACTGAATTATTCGTTTGTTCGATGTTATCAATCAAGGTCACAATTTTAGTCACATTTCCAACTTTTTGTAAAACATCATTTAAATCTGCTATTTCAGCATTATTTAAACGACCTAAAACATACAGTATGCCGTCTTCTGTATGAATCAAAACTTTATTGTCTGAAACCACTGGTGCTTTCATCACTAAACCACGGGTATTCACAGTGACCGATGCATCTTGCATAATCGTGCTATAACCGATCTGATTACCCACAGTAAGATAATTATGAACAGTTTTAACATCACTCATTGCCCGTAGATTATCTTCAGCTAATTGCTTTAGATGTGCATCAGGCACTTGACCTGTGAGTAAGACATTGCTGTGAAAACTATTAATATTGACACGAGATTGCTTAAATCGAGCATCAAGCTTATACAAGTTGATTTTGGCAGTCCGCTCAATAGAGGAATCAATAAACACTTGTCCTAAAGATCGAACACCACTATCTGTTCCCACTGGTGAAGAACCAGTACCACCTGAGATAAAACTCGCGCAACCAGATAAACTTGCTACACACATCATGGTGATGACAATACGTTTTAACACTCAGCAAGACTCCTATTAATTTCAGCCTGCTAAACAACCATTTTAAACGCTGTTAACATGCTGGAAAATATATTTATTTTTGAAATAACTGTACCTAAATTTCAGTCACAGATTAATCAAGTCTGCATCCAAAGTAAATGCATTTTCAATCCAAGATTGATCATAAGAGATTTTACTGAGATCTTGCTGTACGTTTTTTGCAATTTTATGATGTAAATCAAAACCAATCACATCAAAACGGCAATAATATTGTTCATATTGTGGATGTTCTTGTAAAAACTTAAACGCCGTTTTAATCATTTTTTGTTGTTTTGATTGATTTAACGTTTCAAAAGCATGCCCCATCTGTGTCGGAGTTCTTGCTTTCACCTCAACAAAAATTAACTCTTGTTTAGATTGGGCAATAATATCTATTTCACCAAAGCGCGAGAAATAATTCAATTTTACGATATCGTAGCCATGTTGAAGCAGTAATTTCACTGCTTCTTGCTCCGCCCATTGTCCTAAATTATTTTTTGCCATGAGAAACCTGTCATCACAAAGGTACTAAATTATTTTTTGAACGTTCAAAACATTGTGGAATACGTTCAACACGATTTCCATCAATTTTAATTTTTCCAGTGCGCCCATTAAAGGTTAAGCTTTTTACATTAGGGTCCAAAACAAATTGTTCAGCAATATGCCAAGCATCTCCACCAAAGGCATATAAACGCTGATACGGTAACGAGGTCGGTTTATCTTTATAGGCTTTGACCACATCATCCCATTCGGCGATGTATAAGGCTGGAACATCACAGAATTTCATCCCTTTAGGCAAGGCCTTTTTTTCATCGACGGCAATGGCTTGGGTATAAATTTTTTTCTTCTGCAATTTTGGAAAACTGGTCAACCATTGGTTTGAACCTAACAGTAAAATACCCTCTCGCTCCGAAATCGACTTTGGCATATGCTCTACAGGATCAACTTCACCCATATAATTGGCAAATAATGCATTTAAAAAGTTAATAGATTCTGCTTCTGTGCCTTTTTCACGCACCACATAGAGTTTGCTAACTTTATCATGCTGGATATAATCAAGCAGCGCCAATGCATCGTCATTTTTAGAAAGACTATATTGCCAAACACTTTTATAGCTTGGATAAACTTCATTGAGTGCCAATACAGGTACTTTAGGCTTTAAATTAATTAAAGCCTCAACATCAGGACGAGCCAAAGGCCCAATAATCATTTTAGTCTTTTTATTGACATGCTGTTTTAACAGCGCTTTGATGGTCTTTTGATCTGAATCGACAAATTTTAATGGTATTTCATTCTTTGATGTCTGCGCGGCACTTAATATTCCTTGTTTAATACTCAAACCCGCTCGCGACATAGGGCCTGTTTCAGGTAATATAACCAGAATTTCTGCGTGAACTTGGATTGCGAATCCAACCATTCCCAACATAATCACTCTTTTAATACTGTTCAACACTAACTTATTCTTCATGGAGACCTTTATGAGTGCTCAATTATTCGTCGTAGCGACCCCAATTGGGCACTTAGATGATATGACTTTTCGTTCTATTGAAGTTTTAAAGTCTGTTTCTGTTATTGCGGCAGAAGATACACGTCAATCTGCTCAATTATTAAAGCACTATAATATCTCAACTCCGCTCACTGCGTGTCATGATCATAATGAAAGTAACAAAATTGATATACTTATCGAAAAATTAAAAAGTGGTCAGAATATTGCACTGGTCAGTGATGCTGGTACACCATTGATTAGTGACCCGGGTTTTAAATTGGTACGCGCTGCTCAGGAGAATGGTATTCGCGTCATTCCTGTACCGGGTGCATGCGCTGCTATTGCTGCGCTAAGTGCGGTGGGTCTACCGAGTGATCGTTTTAGCTTTGAAGGCTTTTTATCATCAAAACAATCGCAACGATTAATTCAATTAGAAAAATTAAAACATGAGTCACAAACCATGATTATATATGAAGCACCTCATCGTATTTTAGATAGTGTCAAAGATATGGCTGATGTTTTTGGCGCAGATCGCCCTGTAGGTTTTGCACGTGAAATTACCAAAACATTTGAAACAATTAAAAAAATGACATTGGGCGAGTTGGTGACATTTATTGAAAAAGATCGTAATCAGCAAAAAGGTGAAATTGTGTTAGTCATTGGTGGTGCACCAGATGCCAAAGATCAAGACGTTGAACAAGAGAAGTTAGATCAACTTTTAAATCGCTTATTACAAGATTTATCTGTCAAGGCGGCATCACAACTTGCTGCGGATCTAACCGGCATCAAAAAGAAAATCGCCTATCAACGTGCTTTAGAGCTGACTAATCAACAATAATTTTATTTCTTGAGTTGAGAAAGGCGTGTATAGGCATTTCTCAACTTACTTTATATATTAACCCACATTATTTCGCTATTCTGTTTGTTTTTCTACTTGCTTGCTCTCTCAACGCACTTTATTCCTCAATCTGCATTGCTGCAGGCGACTGATTGTTCTGGTCGCTTTTTTACCTCCCTTAATCTTTTAAAAAACAATAAATTTTAATCCCACACTGATCAATCTGGCACGTATAAAAATAGATATAGGAAAACAAATAATCAAAAGTACAACATTCCTGATGATTTAATCACTCATATACTTAAAGCAAGCAGCAAGGATCCATAAAAATAAAATAGTTCATTAAAATTTCAAGTAAAAAGCCACAAACACTAAAATTTTTTAAGATTAGGATTTAAACATCGAAAAAATAGACAGCATTTCAACCAAATTTAAAAAAGCACCTTTCGGTGCTTTTAAAATCAATCTTTAGCAGATTCATCAGGTGGAACTTCGGTAATTCTCCCACCACGCGCTAAAAATGCAGCGACCTCATCTTCCAACGCTTCACGCTGTCTTTTTTTCGCTGTCACAGTGAGTGTTTCAGCTTCAGCTAAATCTGTATCTGAAACTATAGAATCACTTGCCGCAGCACCTTTTTCAGCCGCTTTAGCTTCATCATCGTCTACTGCATGATCTTCTGAATTATCATCATAATCATTTGTATCTGTCATCTTTAACTCCCCATCAATGACGTCAATGTACCATCCGAAAAATGGTGATGTTTTACAGAGAAATGTATCAAGCTCTTCGCCATTCGACTAGTATCTAGATACACAAAATCGTATTTTTTTTCATCAAATTCGTAATGTTGTTTAAATGATTGGTTAAAAAATATCAGAAATCCAATTAAATGGCATATTGCGTGCTTTTTAAAGTTGCTAGCCCATTGGCTTGGGCCATAAATTGATCTTTTAAAAATGGCATATTTTCAACTTGTTTTAAGCCAAAGTTACGCGCCCAAACCAATGGAAATATTTCCGCAGTTTCTAAAAAACCAATCATTGACATACTATGCATCATGGCATCATTTTGCCCTTTGCGTTGGTGTTCGTAACGCTTTAAGGTTTGTTCATGTGCCCAGACGCCACGCTGTTTATCTTTAAGTAATACATCACACAGAATAGCAGCATCTAAACAGCCAATATTTACACCTTGTCCTGCTAAAGGATGAATCACATGCGCTGCATCACCAATCAAGGCCAACCCATCTTTTACATAACGTTGTGCTGCGCGTGCCTTGAGTGGAAATTGAGCCCGTGGGGTTGCTTCAACGATCTTGCCCAACATATGATGACTTTCACGTGTCAATAACTCACAAAAATCAGCATCATTTAAGCGCGCATATTCCTCTGCATAATCATCTGGTAAGGTCCAAACGATTGAAATCCAGTGTTCAGCTTGTTCTGGCTTTAAACTCGCCATCGGTAAAAATGCCAATGGGCCTGTCGGATGGAAAATCTGACGAGCCACATATTGGTGTGGTTGTGTGGTACGAATCGCACAGGTCAAACCTGCCTGTTGATAATCTAAAACATCAAGATCGATAAATGCTTGATCACGAACAAATGAATTTGCACCATCTGCACCAATCACTAACTTGGTCTTTAGCTCAGTCCCATCTGCAAGTTTAATGATCCAGCAGCCTACACCCTGCTCTACTCGCACAACTTTAACTTGAGTACGATAATCTTGCAGTTGCTCCAACATTTCCTGTTGGATGGCAAGGTTTAATAAACTTGGTTCAACCATTGAACCTAAGCTTTGCTCAGCTGTGGGAAAGTTTTCTGAGGCTTGCCCAAAGTTAATTTCGCCATAGCCATTTTTATTCCAGACTTGCATGCCTGTATAAGGCATTTGGCGAGCGATTTTTTCCCATACATTCACCGTTTTTAACAAGTGAATCGTGGCTTGGCTCAAGGCTAAAACCCGTGGATTAGCAACAGCTAAAGTCTTTTCTGCATCTAAAATAGGGGCTGCATCTAAAACAGTGGCTTGCATACCACCTTTTGCTAAAAGTAATGCGGTTAAGCCACCCACCAGACCACCACCAACAATCACCACATCTAACATATCTTGCTGTGTCATGCTTTTAATCCCATCGCATAATTGGCAACCAAAGGTTTAATCCCCGGAATCACATCAAAAGCCACCAAGCCGGTATTACGCAATAATTTTAAGACCGGATTTTGATTACTAAATCCACGCACTACAGAATCACAAAATTTAATCACACGCTGCTGATCAGTTAAGCGAGATTGTTCATAGGCCTTTAACATCTCAGGTTGACCAATATCATCAGATTGCGCAATTTGCGTTGTGATATAACGCATCAGCACATCTGCATCACGCATACACAAGTTAAAACCTTGCCCAGCAACAGGATGAATGGTATGTGCAGCATTGCCCATCAAAATTACCCGACCCACCGCTTGTTTTTCAGCAAGTACTTGTGCCAATGGGAAGCTAAAACGTTTGCCTGTTTTTTGGAATTTTCCTGCGCGATCACCATAGGTTTGCTGTAAAGCATCAAGGAAATGTTGGTCATTTTCATCCCCTAACCATTCATCTTCAGTGCCTTTTTTCACTGGCCAAACCACTGAACGACGACATTCCCCCGGCAATGGAAGCAATGCCAATGGACCTAAATGGCTAAAGCGTTCAAAGCCCACTTGATGATGTGGTTTCGAGGTTTGTACTGTTGTGACAATTGCCACCTGATCATAATCATGTACATCCACACCAACACCTAAAGCTTGGCGGCAGAAAGAATCACGACCATCTGCAGCAATCAACAATTTGGCTTTAAGTGAATGGGTATATTCTTCACCACGATTGGCTTCAACATATACATAGTCACCCTCTTGTTTTAGTGAAGTGACTTGTACACCGTCAATCAATTCAATTAAAGCTTGCTGGCGAACTTGAGTCAGTAGTACACGGCCTAGCCATGCATTTTCAATCACTTGTCCAAAACTTTCGACTTTTTCTTGATCTGCGACTAAGCGAGCTTTACCAAAACTGCCTTGTTCAGTGATATGTACTTCGAGAATAGGAGTCGCATGTTCTTGCAAAGCATCCCAAAGACCGAGTTTTTGATAAATTTGGACGGTACGACGTGATAGCGCGGTATTTCGTGCATCAAAACTGGAATGATAGGGTGCAAGATTGGCATCATCATAATTTGGATATTTCACAGCCTCTAAAAGCTTTACCGCAATATTGGCTTTAGCCAACATCAGAGCCAAGCTCAGCCCAACCATTCCACCGCCGACGATGATGACTTCTTGTTGCATGCTTTTATCCTTTCTATATGTGATTCAGCGTACTGAATACTTATAATCTTGATTGATTTCATATTACATCATGGAAAGTTATTTTTATATTGAAATAGGAAATTGTTGGCTGTATTTGTACTGAATCAATACGCTATTTTTAATAAAAGTATGAAAAATGAAAATTTCAGCCAAAGGATTAAGCAATAAAACCTAACAGCCATCATCATGTTTATTCTTAGTATCGCACTCCTACTTATCCCATTTTTTGCAACCATCACGCCGTGGCTTACCCTTATACCCATTGCAATATGAGAAACTCACGGTTGGGCATTAAAAATTCAACAAAATGAACAACAAATTTTAGTCAGAAAAAACAGGTGGTTGAAATTTAGCTTTTACACTTAATGAGTCAGCCTTATATGTAGGAGGTGCCTTAGGTGCCGGTATTGGTAGAATATTCTTTTATTTCCAAGTTCCATTATTTTTACTGCCCAAGCTTGCCAGCGCTGTTGTTTTTATTGGTTTTATTTATCACTTAATTATATTTTAAATGCTTAAAAACTCGATCACTCAATCGACTTACTAAAATAAGGTTTTAACTACAAAAATAAAGAATAAATTACATCCAATAAAGACCCCAAATAAAAACCCGCTATAGATTAAGCAATTCACCATGCGATAATAATCATATAATTTAATTTAATAATAAATTTAATTAACAATTAAAAATGTTTAATTAAAAACAAAACATAATAAATCTATATAAAAATTTAAAAACTTCAATTCCACTTAAATACAATTAACATAAAATATCCATTAAATATAAAATAAAAAATGTAATTATTAATATTTTGTATCAATTAAACTCCCCTGAGAATTGCATCATAAATCTAATTTTGATAAAAACTTAAATACAAAAAACTTGAGCATGCATTCATGAAAAAAATTAAAATATTAGGTGTTGTTTTATTTTTATTAAGTTCAACAGCATATACAGATAATCTAAATATTAAATCATATGACACCTTTAAAACAGTTGAGCATATATCATCAGACACAACAATACAGTCTCAATTACGAATAGTACTGGGTCAAGATTATTCAAAGTTTTATCAAAATATAGAAACTTATGCTTCTCCATACAAACTAAAAACTGCTAATGCACTTTATTATGAAGGAAGAAATAAAGAGGCTACAGCCTATTCAGCAGCGACTATTTATGAGGATGGAAGAATATTTGCTGCGACATTTGATCAGGAAAATAATATTCTAAAATATTTTACAAATGATGCTAGCTGTACAACAGATTTACACCCAACAATCAAAGCCTTTTCAAAACAATTTATCACTCCTAAAATTGTTTACGCTAATTCAAATAACAATTCAATTCTTAGATTTAATATTAATCAAAAATCCAACTGTAGCTCCTATATTACGCCATCAACTCAACTACAAAGTAAAATTAAATCAAGAGCCTTCGGTAATCAAGAAGCTGCAAGAAATGTTGCAACAGATATATGGAATGCATCTATTGCAAATTCTTGGGATTATAATGAAGAAATTGGAGTAGTTTTATCACAAGCAATCAACGCTATTAAAACTTGTTCTGCTAATTTTAATTTAGTACCAAAGCCACCTGGATATGGATCAGCTCCTGGACTTAAATATATCGGAAAATATTTCACTAACATCTTAGCTTATATTACTGGTGTTAAAACACAACCAATATATAGAACTTGTATTGTCACAGTAGCAGCGAGCTATAGAACAGCTATGCAACTTGCCTCATTAGGAATATAGCTAAATTGAGCTTATCAATTTGGATTATACTATTCTTTATTAATTCATTATTTTGGAAATGGGTTATCTCTTGGGGTGGTGCAGAATTGATTAAAGGCTGGAAAGCTGGTCTATTTTTTGATTGGCTTGTTGCAGATTTAAATACTGAACAAATTAGAGCCTATGCTTTATTGGTTTGGATAGTTTCAGGAATTTGGTTCCTTGTAGGAATTTTTATGCCTGAACTTAGATTCTATAGTTTGAGTCAATAAAAAACGATTGTCCAATCAAGTGATAAAAAATTCATTCCAGCAGGTTGGCGATCTATAGGAGTATGGCTATATTGAATAAAATCTTTTAGGCCTTGCTCACCAAAATGTAGGTGGATAACGTCTAATTGCTGGCTTGTTAATTGAATATTCTTATTTGTGATGTTACTTGGCTGAAATGCCAACAAAGAAGAGGACATTACTGTCAAAAAAGTTGCAATAAAACTGAATCTCATATGTATCACTATGATTTACCCTTATTTCTATTTAAATATTTTTATTTATTTCAATCATAAAACCTAGACAATCTCTCTTATTATCTCCCAAAGCTGGAAATATAGCCCAATGCTTTAACAAGATTATTTCAGTAAATCCTGTTTCAATCAGAACCTTTCGTGATTTCACATTTTCTGCATCATAAAAAGTCTCAATTCTTTTAAGCCTACTGTTATTTTTAAATAGACAATGACAGCAGTGATCGCCTCTCTCATAAAGCCCTGCCCTTGAAACTCACTTCCAAGCCCAAAATGAATTTCGCCATAATCTCCTTTGTGAATAAACATCACGAGCCCTATGGCTAAATTGGTTTTGCGCTCGCCAATAATCCAAGCAAAATCTTTATCATTATTCTCCCATTTTGACCACTCCAATTTTCGAACATACACTTCGTTTGCTCAATATTGGCATGGGGTAACCTTTGTAAGTATTTCGAAGACTCCCTGTCTCCGCAATACTCATTAAAAATTGAGATTTCATCACCTTCAACAAACTTTCGTAGAATCAAACGATTTGTTTCTACTGGCTTAACTAAAACGGTGTAAGTATCCATACATACTCACCTTTTAAATTGAAAAACTTATTCTGACTTTGCCATCAATGCTTCAATCTCTTCAATCGACTTCACCACATTTTTAGTCAAGACCAAAGGACCCTGTTCAGTTGCAACCACATCATCTTCAATTCGGATACCTATACCACGCCATTTTGCATCCACTGTTTCATCATCAGGTGCAATATATAAACCGGGTTCTACAGTAACAACCATACCCTGCTCATAGCTACGCCATTGACCATTTTCATTTTTATATGCGCCAACATCATGCACATCCATACCGAGCCAATGCCCTGTACCATGCATATAAAACTGACGATAGCGTTCAGATTCAATAATTTGATCGACATCACCTTGCATAATACCAAGGTTGACCAAACCTTCCACCATGATCCGTACTGCAACATTATGCGGTTCTTTATAAGAATGACCGATTTGAATTGCATCAATCGCAGCAATTTGTGCATCTAAAATAATTTGATATAGCGCTTTTTGTTCAGGACTAAACTTACCATTTACAGGAAAAGTACGGGTGATGTCTGAGGCATAGCATTCATACTCAGCAGCCGCATCAATCAACACCAAATCACCATCTTTTAAGGGTTGATTGTTCTCAACATAATGTAAAATACAGCCATTTTTCCCACCACCCACAATACTGTTATAGGCAGGTACACAACCCTTCTGACCAAAGATATAATTCAACTCAGCTTCTAAAGCATATTCCATCATCTCAGGATGAACTTTTTGCATGGCACGCATATGTGCATCTGCACTGATATTTGAGGCGATTTGCATCAATTCAATTTCTTGAACTGACTTATGCAAACGCATTTCATCTAAGATTTGATCAAGTTGAATCAACTGCGCTGGAACGCCAAAACCACGTCCAGATTCATTGGCTTTGGTGATCCAAGTACTGACCTTGGCATCAAAATCTGCACGTTGACCAATACGATAGAATAATTTTTCTTTATTTAAAATTTTGGCAATAATTTCTTCATCAAGCAAATCAATCGCATAAGCTTCATCCGCTTCATAATCATCAACCGCACCATCGATTCCAGCGCGGTAACCATTCCAGATTTCCATTTCACGATTACGTTCACGACAGAACAAGCTATAGATATATTCCTCACCTGCTTCGTCTGTTTCTATCACTGCGACTGCTTGTTGTTCCGCGAAACCAGTTAAATAGAAAAAGCTACTGTCAGCACGAAACTTATAATCTGCATCTCGGTTACGCATGACTTCTGGACTGGTTGAGATAATTGCAATGCTATTGGGACCCATTTGTTCAGCGAGGCGGTCACGACGTTCCTGAAAATCTGCTTGAGTTAATTTCATTCTCTATTCAGCTTGTATTTCAGATGATTAATTTGGAAGAAGCTTTAACTTACAATTACGCTTAGATGAATGCAAATACTGATGATTCAATATCTGCATTTTTTAAAGTAATTGTATTATTACTCTCGTTCTGCGCTAAACCTCGACAACAGAACAAGGGAAACATTCCAGGCTAAAAAAATTAACCCTTTGCTGCACGACTTGATTCAACTTCTATATTTTCAAAGTTAATAACCTGACGCCGCAAAGGGAGCTGTAAAACTAAGTACTCATCAAACAGATGATGTTCTTAAAGTTTAAGTTTCTTAGCTTGCTTTATCTTAGTTTTAGCTTGGACGATGTGGAGTAAACATCTCTACAACATTGTTGCTTTCAGAAGCATCAATCGCTTGTTTCATTTTGCTATGAAAATTTTGTAATAGAGGGCTTTCAGATACTGGAACTTTTTTTCGTCCCATTGATAATGACACAGGGATCAAGCGTACAAATTCATACAATTCAAGATAGCTTGCTTCCCCCTCGTCATCGTCATCTGATTCATCAAACTCAACAGACGCTACATCTTGTAAACTTTCAATGAGCTCTTGTTCATCTGCACGAATATGACCAGAAGCCAATCCAAAGCCAAGTACAACCCCAGCACACCAATCTGCCAATGATTGCACACGCTCTGCCAAAGTATGCTCATCATCTGGGAGCATCGGAAGATAGTCTAAATCATCATCCGAAAGTGCATGTGACACATCCTCAGCTTCTTCTGACAATAGCGCAAGCACTTCATCGTCTAATTTTGGAACATCAAGCGTAGATAAAATTTGTAACCATTCATCTCGAGTTGGAACTTCAGTAACACAAACTATACCTGTCAGTATGCCATGTAACTCACTCGGGCTTGAAATTTCCTCAATCCCCTCAAAATTTTGATTCCAATCTGACCAACCTGAAATATCGTCTTGCATTCGTTTATCCAATCTCTATACTTCTGTATATATTACCTTTGATTGCAAATCTGTGCGACCCGTTATGTTAGAACAATTACAGCGTCTACAGACGCATATTGGTGTTTTAAAAACACGAATTGAAACTGTTGAGAAAGAAAATGCATCGCTGTTAAAAGAAAAGGATAACAGCGAAGAGCAAGCTCATGCTCAAATTAGTCATAAAAATAGCATTATCACCCAAAAACAAGATGAAATTGATACGCTCACTGAGCAACTCTCTCAGTTACAAAATCAGTTTCAACAGCTCAATACAGATGCCACATCTTTGGCGGAGCGTTATGGGCGTTTGGAAAAAAGCTGTACCGATTTAAAAAATCGTTTTCAGGAAATTTTAGCTGAACGTAATGAATTACGCGTAGTCAAAGAAAAGATGGCAAATGAACAGCGCCATCACTTACAAGATATCAAAAATCTTCAAGATGAGCGTGAACGTTTAATTCAAAAAAATGAACATGCCAAAACAAAAGTAGAGGCCATTATTCAACGTCTTTCGATTTTAGGGACTGAACAAGATCATCATGCGCAAGAAATCCAACAGCTTGCTCATCCATCAGAGTCTAATGAGGAGGTATGAGTATGTCTGAACATGTGACTGTAGAATTACGCTTAATCGAACAAAGTTTTCGTTTAGGCACCACAACAGATAAGCAACCAGAACTAGAACGTGCGGGTCGACTTTTAAACGAAAAGTTTCAAGAGTTTCGCCGTAAAGCACCCAATGTTGAACATAATAAATTGGTAATCATGGTGGCTTTAGAACTGATGCAAGAAGTTTTAGGCATGAATAAATCGTTACAAGAATATGCACAATGCGAACGTTTATTAGAAACAATGCTAGAAGATGTTGAAAAAGCGGGATAAACCGCTTTTTTTTCGTGCAATCAAGTGGCTTTTTTGCATTGTATTTATAAATTTTGAGCGTTGGTGATTTGCCACAATCCCCAAATTATGTATACTTAATATAACTCTAGGGTGTTCGCCAGTACGTCTATTCCCCTGCCGATACTTAAACTTATGGATGTGTTCTGTATATTTTGAGTGTATGCCCACCTTGAGTGGGAAACCCATTAAGTGTACGTCGCGTCCACCTTGAACTCATCGGGTTCAGGGTAACGACCATGCAGCGGCATCTCTGGAGTGTTTTATTTTAAATAATAACAATAATTTATGTGGTTTTAATTTGTTTTAATAAATCGTTTCAACTTATCCCATTTAATGCTTTGTATTCTTCATCCTTAAGAATTGAAACAAAATCATCTTTGATTAGAATTCATCACTTTACTGGCACTAAAAGCATTTTATTATTAGTTAAGTTAATAATGAAATGATTTGGATGATCTAGACTCAAAGCTAGGTCAATTCCTAAACTCATTACAGCATTGAGAATATTCATTTTCTGTATAACAAAAAATGATTTCATTTAATTCACCAAAAAAACCCAATTAAATATTCACTGCGTTTATGAAAAAATCAAAAGTGGATTACCATCACTACGTCCACTAGAGCTGAAATATAGCTATACCCTACATGAGCTTGGTACTTAAACTTATGTTACTATCTCTGAATTCTTATGATGTCTAAGCTTAAGAGAAATATAGGAACAACACCAATCCTAGAATGATCAAAGATATGATTAGCCATACATTTATACAATTAAAACTTTTAATGAAATTCCACATTTTGCTATCCCTTAGAAATGGCTAAGGAATTCTACTTTTTGGAATTTAATTTAAAAATTATAAATTAGTCTGAGCTACAAAAAAATTCGACTGTAAAATAAGTATTTAAATATATGGCAATTATCCTAATATATTCATTTAAACACCGAATATCTATAGACATTCTTTATAGTTGATTGTAAAGCTTTTCAAAAACTCACCTTTAGCATTATTTAATTGATAAACAATATTGCCTTGTGTGGTTTTTTTAAAGACATCAGACTCAAATAAATCACTTTTACTACAGATGTTATTTTTGGTCAGATTTTTATACTTGTTTTCATCAAATTTCTCTGTTAAATCTTCTGTAGACTCAATCCCCTTTAAATCCGATATCAGCAACAATCCATTGCTGGTTAATCTAATTCTAGAAATGCTGGCTAAGTCATCTGTTCGATCAGGCTTAATTTGCGAAAAATTATAATTAATCACTTTGACTAAATCATTATACAGTTCGAGATTAATGATATTGAATTGATCATCAACTGCTCCAATTTGCAAAAAAGGTTGGTCTAATGAGCTCTGAGCTTTCAATTCAGCACATAGTAAAAAACTGAGTATAAATAATAAATTTCGCAACTTGTTTCTCCTCATCAACAATCCATCCATTGAAGTAAAACACTGCAAATACAAGTTTAAACTGCTGTATTACTAAATTCACGATAGCAGAAATACTCAATTTGTTATGTATACAACCAAAAATTGTTGCTGCTAACGTGTATATTCATCCTTTGTTCATTGAAAGAAAAAGTTAGATGCTGAATAGATTCAAAAATCTATTCTTTCATACACTAAAAAGCCCACCTTTCGATGAGCTTAAGTCTAAAAATTATGAGTTATTCCACTCATTAGAGTGAACACCCAACTCATCATCACCTGTCATCAGAACTGCTGTTAAAATTGGAACTGCTAAAATAACAGGGAAGAGAACAATCCATAGATCAATGGATAGCTGATTCGAAAAAACAAAATGAATCACGATCGCGATTAAAGCCAATATTCCAAACAAAATACTTGCGAATCGAGTGGCAAATTTTGAAAGCATTATTTATTCCCCTAGTAATTAAAAATTTTCACTCTAATAGTTATGTCCTATTTTTCGAAATTAAGCAAAGTACTTTGACAAAAACCCTAAAAAAAATATGGATTTCTATAAAATACTTTTTATTTTTTCCTTAGAGGTGAATAACTTCGGTTCTACAATCACATCTTTTTTGTCAAGCTTTCTTCAACAATTGGGAAAATGCATAATAAATATCAATAACCCAATGAATCACGAAGCATATTGATAAGCGCCTTGAGTGTAGTGGATACATGACGATAACCTGGATAGTAAAGGCTAAGACCACGATAAATTGGGCTAAACTTTTCCAAAACAATACTTAATTGTTGCATTTCCACAGCATTTTTCACCAAATGATCAGGCACAAATGCGATACCAATACCATCTATTGCAGCGTCAACCATTAATGTTTGATCTGTAAGTGTCAGTGGGCCTTTGACGTCTATTTTTTCAATAATGCCATTCATATCAAATTCCCATCGAAAGATTAAGCCACTATCAAAACGGAAACGAATACAATCATGTTCATAAAGATCATGCGGAACAAGTGGCGTGGAATTTTTTAATAAATAGTCAGGTGATGCGACAGCTACAAAGCGTGCGGTTTCAGTCAAACGGATTGCAACCATCTCTTTAGGAATATCATCTGCAAGCCGTATGCCTGCATCAAAATTTTCTCCAACGATATTGGTTAATTTACCATCACACACAATATCTAAATGAACCAATGGATAATGTTGTAAGAACTTTTTAAGAACGGGCTTTAAAACCAACCTAACTGCCCCTTCACTGGCATTAATTCTAAGTACACCACTCGGCTGATCTCTAAAATCATCTAAATGATTCAGCGCATTTGAAATATTTTCCATGGATGGTCGAAGTGAATCAACCAATTTGATTCCAGCATCAGTCAAAGAAACGCTACGTGTGGTTCGATTAAAAAGCCGAACACTTAAGCGGCTTTCCAAACCTTTTATGGCATGACTAATTGCTGAAGGTGTGACGTTTAACTCAACCGAAGCTGCACGAAAGTTTCGATGAGAGGCCACAGATAAAAAAATGGTTAAAGCAAAGAGTTCACCGCTTTTCAATTGATGAGCCATTTTCACTATTCTATAAAGTTTTATGAGATTGTTCTCAATAATATATTTATATAGGCTGAATGAGTACTCAAAATTGATGATAAGGAAAATTACAATGCCCAAACATGGTAACTATGCTGTAGAAAAAATAACATTTGATTCACATGGCGATGCCGTAGTTGGCGATTTATATAAACCAAATACTGATGGGAAACTCCCTATTATTATCATTCTTGGGCCATATTCTTTTCAAAAAGAACAGGCACCCACTCAGTATGCGACGCGTTTAGCAGATGAAGGTTTTATCACCCTCGCATTTGATCCAAGAACTGTTGGCGAGAGTCAAGGCATGCCACGACGTCTTGAAAATCCAAAAATGAAAAATGAAGATGTCATTGCTGCAATTGATTACATCTGTACCCGTAACGATATCGATACCGATAAAATATTTCTATTAGGAGTTTGCCAAGGTGGACCTGAAATGCTAGATATCGCTTCTTATGAAGATCGTGTCAAAGCCGTTGTTTCTGTTACTGGATACTATCGAGATAAAGAAACTGATTTATTTATGCTTGCGGCAGGTGTTACAGCAAATCCATTTGATGTTGAATCTGCACCTACGATCGAAGAGTTAGAAGCACTATTAGCGATCCGTTTAGAGAAAGCACATAATGCCAAAATACTTTATGAAACAACAGGTGAGGTGATCTACCAACCCTTAGTATCGCCAGACCTTGGTGATCGCGTCAAAGGCTCGAATGCAGGTTTACCTGGTCCAATTATATGGAGTTGGTATGGAGCATGGACGCTAAAAAACTGGGAGAATCGCTACGCGATTATGAGTGATCTTGATCATTTTTCTTATTCAACTGTAGCGGGTGTTGCAAAATTAAAGAAACCTGCGCTTATCATTCATTCAGATACCTGTATGAATCCAGCAGCGGCCCGTCGTCATTTCGAGTCAATTCCAACATCAGATAAAAAGCTTATCTGGGAAAATGGAACCAATCATTTCCAGTATTACGAACAACCTGACATTGTTGACAGAACAGTTGCACATGCAACGGATTGGTTTAATCAACATCAAAATTAAGTCCGATTCGCTTTAGCTCTGAGCTATCAAAACAAAGCCCTTTAAAGGGCTTTTATTGCCGAAGCTTGTTGTTACTTTAAAGTACACTTTTCTAGATTATGTTTTCCATTGCGTTAAACAAATGAAAAAACCACCTACTTGGTGGTTTTTTCATTAAAAAGTTAGTTTAATACTTATGCTAAGGACTCTTTGTGAGCATCCTCTTTGGTTTTCGCTAAATTTTTGCCCTTGGTTTTTTCAGCATTATTTTTATGAGACCGATAGTAATAAGCAATTGCAACGCCTGTCCCTAATAATGCTACTGTCTTAAACATGACATACCTCATACTGAATTGAATAACGTGTATTAGTGATACCATCAAATTCTACATAAAGTATTTCGATATGTGAGTTATGCAAGTTTGTGTGAAACTTTATTACATTTAATTTCAGAAATATAAGTAATTCATAGAATTTTCAGTATCATGCGTGATTGAAAAAAATCCCCCATGTAACCAAACAGTCACATGATAAGTTTTTATCATTTAGACATTCCTTTTCAGTTCAATTATTTTAAAAATGTACAATATTCATCAATAAAAACAGATTAAAAACGATGGCTTAATTTTTAGTGTTCAAGCATCCAGGATATGCTTTTCGCCCATAAAAAAAGCCCATCTAGCGATGAGCTTTTTTAAAATATCTATTACGAGTTATATCGCAATTCGATAGAGTTGATTTTGGTTAAGATAGAAAGATGAACCATCAATATTAAATTGACGATCGTCACCAGATTCTAACTCAATCTTTTTCCCTACTTCGACCCAACTCATACCAGTGCGGTTGCTTTGTTGTCTTTTTAAAGGAACGATCTTTACGCGAATTTCATCGCCATTTACTGCAGAGGCTATTGTCCAGCCATTTAAAATATTCATTTTTCACTCAATTGTTTTGAGCTTTTGCAAACAGAGAAGTATTTAACTATTAAGACCAACAGATATATTTTTGGAACTAACGATAAGAAGGCATCTAACCTTAATTTAAACTTTTGATATTTACATCAGCTTGATATTGCAGAAGTCAGAGTTGAAGCCAACCTTCAAGTCTTGCTTATATATTAAGCACATCTACTTTAGTATTTTCCATACTACGCTAAAGCAATATAATATGCAACTTAAATAACATTTAATTATTTTAAATTAAAAATAGCCTTTTATATAATGGCTTTGTAATGTTTATGTACGTGGCTGTATTTACAAATTATTTATATCGCCATTTAAAACAATACACTACAAACATTTGATATTTTTATAAATATATTTTGTCGATATAAACTCAGTCTACCGAACATATCTCCACATATGGCTCTCACAACTACCTTAGTGTAAGTAAATTTAAAGACTACTATACAGACTCACTTCACAATTTAAGAAGACTAGAATGTCATTTAAAAGTTTTTCACAAAATTCAACTCAAGCAAATTCAGATACTAAAAACGTTGAGCAAACTCCACCTAAAGATGCACCTCAAGCAACACCAGGGGCGACACCTCCTAATCCAAATCAGGACAATAAAGAAGTGAAAAAACCTGATACAACTCAACCTAAATAATATCTAAAGCTTAATCTAAAAAACTTACCGATGTTCGGTAAGTTTTTTTGTGTTTTTTATAAAACTATAATTCATATAAAAAATCAAGATTATCACAAGATGTAAAAAAGCCCACAAAAATGCGGGCTTTTAGATCGGCATGCTGCGAACTCATGCTCAGCGTTAACTGCTTAGGTTTTAAATCTATTTAGAGGGAATACGCAATTCCTGTAACAACCTAAACACTTCCGTTTCGCTTACGGATTCGATCAAAGCTAAGGTAACACAAATCAGTAGCTTAAACTGGATAAAATATATTTCATTACGCTTTATTTATTAAACTATAATTGCACCAAATTTAGACTGTGTGTTTCACAACTATAAAGATACAGTTAGACGTAAAATTTATCCCACAAAGCGTAGCCCTACGCCTGGTTCAGTTACAATATATTTGGGTTGTACAGCATTATCATTCAGTTTTCCACGTAATTTGGCCACCAAAATTCGTAGATAGTGGGTATCTTCCTGATGGGTTGGACCCCATAAATCACTCAAAATCTGAGGTTGAGTAATCAACTGACCTTTGTGCTGAGCCAATAAAGTGAGAAGTTGATATTCTTTTCGGGTTAGAGAAATAAGTTGCTGGTTTAAAAACACTTGTCTTTGGGCAAAATCAATCTTTAAAAACCCATCATCAAAAAATGCTGACTCCACAGCAACGTTTTGAAATTGTCTGAGCAACACCCGAATCCGAGCCATAAGCTCCTGAACACTAAAAGGCTTGGTCACATAATCATTGGCTCCAGCATCTAGCAATTTGACTTTTTCCTCTTCATTGGAACGTACTGACAAAACAATCACAGGGACATGCGACCAAGCCCTTAACTCAGATAAGACCTCTAAACCATCTAAATCCGGCAGTCCTAAATCTAGAATAATTAAATCAGCTCCCTGTAAAGCCAAAAGCTCTAAACCCTTTTGTCCATTTTCAGCCAACAGTGTCTTATAACCCTGCGCTCTAAGTGCAATATCAAGAAACTTACGAATTTGAGTTTCATCATCAATAATCAACACATTGGTCATGGAGCTTGTCGATACATTTTGTTCTGGCATGCTTTTTCCTAAAATTACTAAATGCACTTATCCAATCTGCTGGATAGGCAATTGCATACGGATGCAAGTCCCTTGATTATTTTTGGCTGAGGATGCGCTAATTTTACCCATATGCGCACCAATAATTGCTTTGACGATCGTTAAACCTAATCCTGTGCCATACTGCCCACGGTCCCCTCGTTCCATAGTATAGAACATATCAAAAATACGCTCACGTTCATCTTCTGGAATTCCTAAGCCTTGATCACTAATCGAAATTTCAAGTTCATTTTCATTCAGTTGTAGAACTTTAATACTGACCGCTTTATGTTCTGGTGAAAACTTGGCTGCATTTTCCAATACATTAAAAATCGCTTGTTCAATTAAAGCTGCATGAACAAATAGGCTGAGTGTTTGGTCGGGTAAATCAACGTCAACAAGACTATTTGGCATATAACGTTTTAAACGGCGCACCGCTGAACCAATCAATTCATCGACACCAATCCAGTCTCGTTTAAGCGTTAAACCTTCATGCCCTAAGCGTGTCATATCTAACAAATTTTGAATATAGCGATCGAGTCGCTCACCTTCTAAATGGATGGCTTCTAACAAACTATCTTGATCTTGTTGATCCATCGAGTGACGATAATTGCTCAAAGTATCAGCCGCACCAATCATAGAGGCTAAAGGTGAGCGTAAATCATGAGAAACGGATGATAACAGTGCCGAACGTAATCTCTCGGTTTCTGAACTCACATTAGCAATTTCCAATGCTTTGGTGAGTTGGGTTCGAGAAATCGCTTGAGCAATATATTCAACCATGGCTTCAGTCAGTTGCTTCTGTTCAGTATTTAATACAGATGCGTTTTTGAGAAACTTTACGCCCACCACCCCGAAACATTGCTTTGAGGCCAATAAGGGTAAAAACCACCAATCATTTTCAGTCAATGTTTGGGTAAATCGTCCTGAAGGTTGATGGTTTTTGAACGTCCAATCTGCTGAAATTTTTTCTTTACTGTTGATAACTTCAAGCGAAGACGTTGATGATTCTGGGAAATAAAACCAGACCTCGGCCGATAAATTTTTACTTAAACTACTTTCTGCTATTTTCTGGACTTGCTCTAAATCAATCGCTGTGGACAACTTTTGACCTAAATCTTGCATAATACTATTATAGCTATTGGCAGCTTTTAAAGCCATGACTTGCTCTTTAAGTCGTGAAGCTAAACGACTGGAAATCAATGCTGCTCCTAAAAAAGCAACCACGGTAATCACGCCCTGATGTGCCGAAATCTGTAAGGTAAATTTAGGTGAAATAAAGAAAAAGTTATAAGCCAAAAAGAACAACAGCGCTGAAAATACCGCAGCCAGCATTCGTGTCCTAGATGCCACAAATACCACGGCAGTGATAAAAATTACGGAAAGCTCTTCAATCCCTAAATACTTTTCGCCTAGACTTGCAATCACAATACTGATAACAGTGGTGGCTAAAACAAAAAGTATTTCTCTAAGGTTTAGAAACGAATGCGTATCGTGGAAAAAGGGCTGCCGACTTTGTTCAGCGAGAATCGGGACAATACTTAATTCAAAATTTGGCTGGTATTTAAGTAATTGATCAACAAAATTTAAACCCAAAGGAAAGACTTGCCGATGAGATTGCGCCAATACCAAAGTTGAAATGCCTCGATCAATCACATAGTCAAAAAGCGTTTTTGCATGTTGCTGACCATAGAGTATTTCAGTCATTCCACCCAATTGACGGGTTAAGTTTAGAGCTCGTTCAATTTCTCGACTCGATAAATTATCTTGTTTTTCCGTTATTTTTGAATCTTTAGAAAAAATTACCACAGTCCAATTTGCCTGACGATTTTCTGCAATTCGACAACCAGCACGAACCAAAGCCTCCGCCTGTCCATTGCCTTCAAGCATAATTAAAATATGATTTTTCAGAGGAATGGGAACAAGCCCTTGTATGGCAAAATTTTCTCGAACATCGGTATCGACATGACTAGCAACGGTTTGCATTGCCAATTCACGTAATGCTGTAAGATTTGAACTGTTGAAAAAGCGTTGCAATGCCTGTTCAGCTTGCTCAGGGACATAGACTTTACCCTGATTTAAACGCTCAAGTAATTCATTGACAGGTAAATCAATTAATCGAATATCACGAATCCGCTCAAACACTCGATCAGGTACGGTTTCAGTCACCCGAATACCCGTAATTTGATAGACCACGTCATTTAAACTTTCTAGGTGCTGAATATTCATGGTGGTAAATACATCAATACCCGCATCCAATAGCTCATTGATATCTTGCCAACGTTTTTCATGACGACTATTTGGCATATTGCTATGCGCAAATTCATCCACTAAAACAATACTGGGTTTGCTTGCAAGTACAGCATCAAGATCCATTTCTTCAAGATAATGCCCTTGATATTCAATCGCCTTTCTTGGAATGATCACCAAACCTGAGATGAGGTTTTCAGTTTCAATGCGACCATGGGTTTCAACATAGCCAATTACAATGTTGACACCTTGCAAGGCAAGTTCATGTGCACGCACTAACATTGCAAAAGTCTTCCCCACGCCAGGTGCAGCACCTAAAAATATGGTGAGGCGCCCAGATTGATATCGCTGAGTGTGTTGCAGCAGAACATCTGCTTTATTATTTCTATAATCGGTCATCACCGTCTGCTTGTTTAATATTTATGAATCGAGGTCCAGTTGTGTCGCTGTACTGCCACTCAATAGCACAAATTCCCATTGGGAAATATCGTTGGATTGCACTTGATCCATCTATGAGCAAAAGCAAAAAGAGAGGCTGTTTGAATTCACACTAAAAATAGAATCCTAATAACCCCCTCTTTAAAATTAGGGAAATACTGTGCCCTCATCCTAGGTTCATTTCAGTTTGATGCTCTTAATCAATTCATTTTTTTACAATTTGATCCAAAGCCAAATTTAATTCAAGTACATTGACTCTGGCTTGCCCTAAAATTCCAAATGTCGGTTGTAAGCTACTTTCTTGTACTAACCTTATCACATCCTGTTCCTGCAAATGTCTTGCTTTAGCGACACGTTTCACCTGAATCATTGCAGATTGAAGACTGATTTGAGGATCAATTCCACTCCCTGAAGCTGTGACCAAATCAGCAGGAATAGCACTTTTTTCAATGTGCTCCTGCATCGCGATTTTATCTAAACGTGCATCTACAGCCTTATGCAAATCAGGATTGGTTCGTGCCATATTACTTCCCGCCATTGCCATAGGATCATAATTGGCAGCAGATGGTCTTGGTTGAAAATATTGCGCTTGCACAAAAGGTTGTGCAACCAGTTGAGAGCCTAGTACTCGATCATTTTCAACAATCAAACTCCCGTTGGCTTGTTGATCAAAAAGAATTTGCCCCAGTCCTGTTGCGGCGGCACTGTAGACAAACCCACATAGGCCCAAAGCAACGATGGTTAGTCCGAATGATGCTCGGGTTAAGCCAACAAACGCTGATTCAACCAATAGATTATTTTCAGTCTTCATTTCTATCATCCTCAAAATTTCTAAAGCGCCAATAAAGGGCTGATCATTAGATCAATCACTTTGATAGCGATAAATGGCAACAACACACCACCCACACCGTAGATCAACATATTTCGACGTAATAATTGCGTCGATGTTGAAGGCTTAAACTTCACCCCACGCAATGCAATTGGAATCAGTAATGGAATAATGATGGCATTGAAAATAAGTGCAGAAAGAATTGCACTTTCTGAACTTCCCAAGCGCATAATATTTAAGGCGCCCATTTGGGGAATGGCTGCTACAAATAAAGCAGGTAAAATTGCAAAGTATTTTGAAATGTCATTTGCCAATGAAAAGGTGGTCAATGCGCCACGCGTAATCAACTGCTGTTTACCTATCTCAACCACCGATAACAATTTAGTTGGGTCCGAATCCAGATCCACCATATTGCCAGCTTCTTTTGCTGCTTGGGTCCCAGAGTTCATAGCCAAACCAATATCAGCTTGCGCCAAAGCAGGTGCATCATTGGTTCCGTCTCCAACCATAGCGACCAGATGACCTTTATTCTGTTCATCACGAATACAATTTAACTTGTCTTCGGGTTTTGCTTCAGCAATGTAATCATCGACACCGGCTTCAGCCGCAATAGCAGCAGCGGTTAAAGGGTTATCACCTGTGACCATGACTGTTTTGATACCCATTTCACGTAAGCGGGCAAATTTTTCCTTGATGCCTTGTTTAATCACATCTGAAAGTTCAATTACTCCAAGAATATTCTGATCTTTTGCCACAACTAACGGCGTAGCACCTTTTGAAGCCACCTGCTCTACACGGGTTCTCAACTCACTATGATTCTCAAGATTCTGTGAAACAAATTTAAGAATTGCATCTAATGCCCCTTTGCGAATTTGAGGTCCATTCAGTAAATTTACCCCAGAGATTCGAGTTGCTGCATTGAATGCAATAAACTCGACTTGTTCAGGCTCAACAATATGTTCGCCTTGCTCTTTTGCCAAAACTACAATGGATTTGCCTTCTGGGGTTGGGTCTGCAAGTGAGGTCAATATTGCGGCTTGACGAAGTTCCGACTCAGTCACGCCTGTCAGTGGGAAAAATGCTGTTGCCTGACGATCACCGTAAGTGATGGTACCTGTTTTATCGAGCAGTAATACATCCACATCACCAGCCACCTCAACGGCTTTACCCGATTTGGCAATCACATTGGCTTTTAAAGCCCGATTCATCCCCGCTATCCCGATTGCAGGCAACAACCCTCCAATCGTAGTTGGAATTAAACACACCAACAGCGCCACCAAAAGAATAGGATTGATTTCAATTTTTAAGAAATGTCCAATAAAAGGTAAACTCACCACCACTGCAATAAAAGTGACAGTCATAACAGTCAGTAAAATGCCCAGTGCGATTTCATTGGGTGTTTTCTGACGATTAGACCCCTCAACCAAAGCAATCATACGATCAAGAAAGCTGTTACCCGCTTCTGCGGTGACTTGTACCACAATACGATCGGTTAAAACTTTAGTTCCCCCAATCACACCCGACTTATCTGTACCTGCTTCACGTAATACAGGTGCTGACTCCCCTGTCACCGCTGCTTCATTAATTGTCGCAAAACCATGAATAATTTCACCATCCGCTGGAATAAGTTCTCCTGCACGGACTTCAATCAAGTCATTCATTTTTAATAAGCTTGCAGCAATTTGTACCCCATCTACATCCTCTTTAGAGCTGAGTCGACGTGCGGTCAAATTTTGACGGGCTTGTCTTAAAGAAGAAGCTTGACCACGACCTTTGGCTTCTGCAATGGCTTCAGCATAGTTAGCAAACAATACGGTGATAAATAAAATCAAAGTCACAGATAAGCCAAATATTATATTGGCTTTGCCCGCTAAAGTACTGACTAGTGTGATGATGGTGCCCAGCCAAACAATCGCCATCACCGGATTTTTAATGGCATGTTGTGGTAACAATTTAATCAAGGCATTTTTCCAGGCTTCGCCTTGGAATAAAGTTGATGATATATTTTTAGTAGAGTGTTTTTGAATAGATTGTTTTGAATGATTCATTGTCTTCACCTTAGCCTTGTACCAATAACAGCTGATCAGCAATAGGCCCTAAAACAAGGACTGGCATAAATTGTAATAAAGTCAACATCACCACAATTGCGATCAGAGTGAAGGCAAAAGTTGGGGTTTCCACTTTTAAACTACCACTGCTTTCAGGAGCTTGACGCTTTGCAGCTAAACGAGCAGCAATCATTAGCGGGATGATCAATGTTGGGAAACGTCCAAGCAGCAAAGCAATGACACAGCTAACATTCCACCACACTGTATTGTCAGCTAAACCTTCGAAACCGGAACCATTATTGGCAAAAGCCGAAACATACTCATACAAGACTTGGGAAATGGCATGATATTGCGGATTGCTATTACCTGTAAGCTCAGGGAAAAACAAAGCAATTGAGCTTAAACCCAGAATCGTAATCGGCTGAATTAAGATCACCACAGCAAGTAATTTGATTTCACCTGCTTCAATTTTGCGTCCAAATAATTCCGGCGTACGTCCTGTCATCAACCCAGCAATAAATACAGCCAAAAACAAATAGATCATAAATTGTTGTAAACCACAGCCAATCCCACCCCAGATCGCATTGATTAGCATATTTGCAAGCGCAACTAAACCAGTTAAGGGAGATGCAGAATCATGCATCATATTGACTGAACCGTTGTTGACCTGTGTAGTTAATGCTGCCCACAGCGCAGAAGATGCTTCACCAAAACGTACCTCCTTGCCTTCCATGGCATAAATTTGCATTGCTGAAGATGAAAGGCTTTCAGACCAGATTGCCGTTGTGGCGGAAATCACTGACATCAGCAACATCGAGCCAAAAACAAAGCCAGCAAATTTTGCCCGTTTGGTTAAAAATCCCAACATAAAAATCACGGCGATAGGAATAAGTAAAATCGCAATCATTTCTAAGAAATTTGAAAATGGGGTTGGATTCTCTAATGGCACACTACTGTTAGGCCCATACCAACCACCACCATTACTGCCCAATTGCTTAATCGCAACCATTGGTGCAACTGGACCAAGTGGAATTTTTTGAGTTTTTAATTCAGCGGCTTGGTCAATGACTTGAACTTCTGGGCCACCTTGAAAGGTTGATGGCACACCTTGGCTATTCAGTAATAATGACCAAATCATGCATAACGGAATTAAAAACCGAAAGGTTGGGCGAATCACGTCGGCCCAATAATTACCCACATTGATTTTTTTAACTTTATTTTCAAAGCTTAGATTTTGATCTGATTCTGATAAAGTATTTGATTGAGGATAAAACAAAGCACGTACCGTTGCCACCACCATTGCCAAACCCATCATTGGAGTAATGATTTGCAACCCAACAATTCCAACCATCTGTGATAAATATGACAGTTGTGCCTGACCTGAATAATGTTGTTGGTTGGTATTGGTCAGAAATGAAATCATGGTATGTAGTGCTAAATCCCATGACATATTGGGTGCATTATTTGGATTGAGTGGCAAACTTGCTTGGCACATAAACAGTACCCAAGTCACCAATCCAATCACAATACAACTCATCACAAAGCTGAGTGAATAGGTCTTTGCATTCATGCCCTGTTTAGGATTTGTGCCAAAAACACGATAAATTGGCTTTTCAATCCAGCTAAACACTGGATCAATTTTCATGTCTTTATTTTGCATGATACAGGCAAGATATTTCCCTAAAGGAAAAGCCAAAAGCACCACAATCACCAAGACTAAAATCAACTCTAACATGACATTCCCCCCCAACTTGAATGACTCAAATTAAAAATGTCGATATTGCAATGATTTATATGTTTTTGAAGTAAGCATAATTTTGGATGCTGTACTTGTTGATGCGCTATAAATTTAGCACTCATCTTTTTTCATCCTAAACACTGGGATATTCCACGACTCAGTATCTAAAAATTCCCCGTAAACTCTCTATTTACAGTCAGATCAGCCGCGTAAAAATTTCGTAAAATTTTGTCTTTTTTCATTTATAAACAGCCCTAAATACATTACAAAGGTTCAAATTTTAAAACGCTTGTTTATTTCATTTATGGAAAATTTTGAACTGCTTAAAGCTTTATTTTTGGGGTTAATCGAAGGTTTAACTGAATTTTTACCGATTTCCAGTACAGGTCATCTGATCTTATTTGGTCATTTAATTGATTTTCATTCAGATTCTGGACGCGTGTTTGAGGTTGTGATCCAATTGGGTGCAATCTTAGCGGTATGTTGGCTTTACCGACAAAAAATCATTGAGTTAATTCGAGGTTTTTTCTCAGGGGATGTTCAGGCTAGACGTTTCGCAATTAATGTTTTGGTTGCTTTCATTCCTGCTGTGGTGATTGGTGTGTTAGCGGTCGATTTTATTAAACAGGTTCTATTTAGTCCTTTGGTTGTAGCCTTTGCTTTAATCATTGGTGGTTTAATTATTTTTGCTGTGGAAGCGAGAAAGTTTGAACCCAAAACTATAGAAGCCACTGACATTACCTTGAAACAAGCTATTCTGGTTGGATTTGCTCAATGTCTTGCTATGATTCCAGGAACCTCACGTTCAGGCGCAACCATTATTGGCGGAATGTTGTCTGGTTTATCACGTAAAGCGGCAACTGAATTTTCTTTTTTCCTTGCGATGCCAACCATGTTAGGTGCTGCAACCTATGATTTGATTCGAAATGCAGACGTTTTAACTTCAGACAATCTCATCAATATTTCGGTGGGTTTTATTGCAGCATTTATTGCAGCATTATTAGTGGTCAAAGCTTTAGTGAAGTTTGTTGAAAAACACACCTTGAGAGTGTTCGCGTGGTATCGTGTGGTGTTGGGTATCATTTTGCTGTTGGTATTTTTATAAAATCTCATCGATGCTGAATAAGCGCTCGTTGAGAGATCTTGTTATTTTATCCTGTTGCCCTACATTTAGCGTGGGGCTTTTTTTAAGTTGTTTTTCTCATTTTTTATGTGGTTTCTTTTTTGCTTTTCTCATTAAGTGTATGAAAAGAAAATCCACAATGTACAGATCAATAATTGCATAGCTCAATGCTATATCTTAAATCTTAATTTTCATACAACTTATATCCAGTCTAAATTTATAATTTGCTTTTTTTCATCTTTTGAAAAATTCTTTAACTGGTATTTCGTCATTAAAGCCATCTTGATAACCATAATCAATTTGGCTCTAGCTATCTTGAGTACCAGCGTCATATGAATTGTTGAAATTATTTTGATCATCGAATCTTGCAAGAAAAACATTAACATTTACACGAATATTCCGTGTAGGCATTATGCTAGAAATTGAATGTTTATATATGATTTGTTCTTGACCTACGCTGTTTCTTAACATCAATACATAGGAATCAAAAGACTCAATATATCCTTGCAATTTAATTCCATTCACAAGAAAAATAAAAACTGCAATACGTTTTTTTCTTAAAATATTTAAGAACGGATCTTGTAAAGTTTGAATATGAGACATATAAAACTCCAAAAAATTTTAAACACTTAAAAGACTGTTATTTTTAGATAAATTTTTCATTAAACGCATCCTGCAAATTATGCTTTGTTTGACGATGATAAGGTCTCACCTCTCTTATTTATGCTTCAATTTTCAAAACAAAGTTTTATTAAAATTATCGAATAGGTGTAGCTAACCTCTCATATTTGCATGATTCATCCTCATCGTCGAAGAGTCCATTTAAGCATTGTCGTTGGATGAATTTTTGCCATCGTGGATAAGTGAACGTGCTGGTGTTGTGTATGTTCATTGGTTGAGGCTTCGACTGGGTAGTACATTACACCGCTTTATTAAACACTGCTTTTGGATTGTTTGTGTTGCATGAATATTCGTATTTTCATTGAGCGCCATTTTAGAAACATCCGCCCAAGATTGCTGAGCAACAATTGAAGTACCAACAAAGATAAACAACGTGGAACTGATGTACAAAATTGTGCGCATTTATTTCTCCGAGATTGAGAGACACTTATTAAGAGAGTAAATCGAAGAGTTGATCATCTAGATGACCTGAAAATGACATTTTTGTAATCAATATCCAACTTATGTTTTATCACGCTATTATGTTTCTAAAAGGTATTTTAGGACACTAAAATGAGAATCTTATTAATAGAAGATGAGCAAAAAACAGGTGATTACCTTAAACAAGGCTTATCTGAAGCGGGTTATATAACTGATTGGGTCACTGATGGGCTCACGGGTAAACAATATGCACTTACTGAGGAATACGATGTCATTATAATGGATGTAATGTTACCCGGAATGGATGGATGGCATATTATTGAAGCTGTACGTAAAAGCGGGAAAAACATGCCCATTTTATTTTTGACAGCTCGGGATCAAATCGAAGATCGAGTAAAAGGTTTAGATTTGGGCGCAGATGACTATCTGGTTAAGCCATTTGCTTTTGCCGAACTCCTTGCAAGAATAAAAAGCTTACTCCGCCGAGGACAGCAAAGAGAAGACCATAACTTAATCAGTATTGCCAATCTCGAACTTGATATCAGAAAACGCCGTGTTACTCGCGCAGGACAACGAATTGATCTAACGGCAAAAGAATTTGCGCTGATGGAATTATTTATGCGTAGACGTGGAGAAATTCTGCCGAGAGCGCTGATTGCATCGCAAGTCTGGGATATGAACTTTGACAGTGACACCAATGTAGTCGAAGTCGCAATTAAACGTTTAAGAAATAAAATTGATAGTAACTTTACACCTAAACTGATTCAAAATATTCGGGGAATGGGGTATGTTCTAGAGATCGAAGATGAGGCTTAAAGTCTTCAATGCGATCAGTTTTCGAATCGCGATTCTTTTTTCTCTCTCAACGGTCACCATCTTGATCATCATGGGCTTCGTGATACTTCTTGGTGTCTCGCAGCACTTCGAAAGTGAGGATCGAGTGCTACTTGAGGGAAAAATTCAGTCTATACAAAATCTCTTAAAACAAAACCCAACCAACACATCTAAACTTAATGCCTTATTAAAAGATTCTCTTATTGGGCATGATAATCTGATTGTTCAAATTGAACGACCTGTAAATCAAATTGTATTCAATTCCGCACAAATTGTCCTCACGCCACACGGTACTACCGACCAAAATCAATGGTTAAAATGGGAAGTACAAAATAAAAACTATCGTGGGCTGGCCTATCAAAATATTTTTGAAGATGATAAAGATGCACAATCTACACAAATTATTGTTGCGATTGATACATCAGAACATATATCTTTTTTAAAAGCATTCAAACGCCAGCTATTCTATATTTGTTTAATTGGCGCACTATGTTTAATGTTTTTAGGATGGTTTGCTGTTTGGCGAGGATTACGCCCGATCAAAAAAATAGCACAAGTTGCCGAAGGGATTTCAGCCCAGCATTTATCTGAGCGTTTAGAAGTTGAGAATACTCCAACAGAATTAAAACCACTAACCATCGCCTTTAATGAAATGCTGGACCGTTTAGAGTCGGCTTTAGAAAAACTTTCAGACTTTTCATCCGATCTTGCGCACGAAATTCGCACTCCAATCAACAACTTAATGACTCAAACCCAAGTATGTCTATCTCGCAGTCGTGATATAGAGGCCTATAAAGAAGTCTTATTTTCTAACTTAGAGGAATGTGAACATCTGGCAAGAGTCGTTTCAGATATGCTGTTTTTGGCTAAAGCAGAAAATGGTCTTAGTCTTAAAAACTTACAAACAATTAACTTGTATGAAGAATTTGATAAATTATTTGAATTTTATGATGCTTTCGCAGCACAAAAGAATATCACATTTCACCTTTTCGGTAATGGAAAAGTAAATGCAAATATTACTATGCTACGCCGTGCGCTCAGTAATTTAATATCTAATGCGATTAAATATGGCAAGCCAAACTCGGTCATTCAAATTAAATGCCAGCAAACAGCAGATTACAATAGTTTTTCAATTGAAAATGAAGGCTCAACCTTGTCAGCTGAACAGTTGTCTCGATTATTTGACCGTTTCTATCGAACTGATGCATCTCGACAACGCATGGAAGATGGGACAGGTCTAGGGCTTGCTATCACCAAGTCGATCCTGACACTTCATGGTGCAACTATCCAAGCTGAATCACGAGATGGTTTAGTAATTTTTACGGTTATTTTTAAAAAACAAGATCTTTCAACATGATACGTAAGGAAAAAGACTCATAAATAAAATGAAATTAGAAATAAATAAACCTTAACAACAATAAAGGGAGCAAAAACCCTCTATTGAGTGAGAATTACATCGTGTACTTTCGCCGAACGGTGATAGCCAATATCACTTCATGATAAAACGACTATGCGTGATTATACAAAGCAAAAAACAGGTTAATTTATATGCTTGTCATTATCAGGATTAATCTAAAATGATGATTTTTGACTCACGCAAGAGGCCTAATAGATAAAACAATAATGAACTATGATTAAGAATAAAGGGTTAAAGGTGAATTATGTTCAGAAGAATATCGTCTTAGGATAGGTTTGCAAACCAAATTTATAATTGCAACAATATTTTATAAAAAATTGAACTGTTTTACTTGACCTTAACATTATGTAAGAGTTTAGGATTTAGATCATGATATAAGACTTATAGGTGTGACTTATGGAAAATAGATCAACTGATCGTGTTTCCGGTTTAAAAAGTAGTTTACAAATCAAGGGAATGAGCTGTGCTAGTTGTGTAAGTCGAATAGAAACAGCACTTAAAAAAGTCAATGGTGTAACCAATGCATCGGTTAATCTAGCCACTGAACGTGCCGATATCACCTCCAATACTCCTATCGACCGTGATGCCTTGATCAAAGCCGTTGAACATGCTGGATATGAAGTGGCTAATGTAACCACAGAGTTGTCAATTGATGGCATGACCTGCGCCTCATGTGTCAGCCGGGTTGAGAAAGCTCTTAAAAATGTACCCGGCGTAAAAGAGGCCAATGTCAATCTTGCCACTGAACGTGCCACCATTTTCGGAACAACCAATGTAGCAGCATTAATCTCAGCCGTGGATAAGGCAGGTTATGATGCGAAAGAAATTCAAACGGCTATTCCAAATCAAGCAGAACACTTAGAAAAAAAAGATCAAGAACGCGCTGAATTAAAGCGTGATCTGACACTTGCTACTATCTTTGCCTTACCTGTTTTTATATTAGAAATGGGTTCGCATCTTATTCCGGGCATGCATCATCTAATTGCTCAGACGATTGGTGTACAAAATAGTTGGTATTTACAATTTATTCTCACCACATTGGTTCTAGTAATTCCTGGACGAAGATTTTATATACATGGTTTACCTGCTTTATTACGTTTAGCACCAGATATGAACTCTTTGGTTGCAGTTGGAACATTGGCTGCTTATTTATTTTCAATTGTCGCAACATTTATACCAAACGTCTTACCTGCTGGTACAGTGAACGTTTATTATGAAGCTGCTGCTGTGATTGTGGCTTTAATCCTATTAGGTCGTTTTCTTGAAGCCAAAGCCAAAGGTCGAACGTCAGAAGCCATTCAGCGTTTAGTCAGCCTACAAGCCAAAGTTGCTCACGTTTCTCGTCACAACCAAATCATCGACATACCGATTGATGAAGTTGTTGCTGGTGACTTTATCATTGTAAAACCAGGTGAGCGTGTTCCCGTTGATGGACGAGTCATTGAAGGCAGAAGCTTTGTTGATGAATCTATGATTACTGGTGAGCCTATACCTGTTGAGAAGAACATCGACAGTGATGTAGTCGGTGGTACTATAAATCAAAATGGGACCCTAAGCTTTACCGCAGTTGCGGTCGGTGGCGAAACCATGCTCGCACAAATTATTCGTTTAGTTGAGCAAGCGCAAGGCTCCAAAATGCCAATTCAAGCTGTGGTTGATAAAATCACCTTATGGTTTGTCCCAGCAGTAATGGTGGCTGCTGTACTGACATTCTTGATCTGGTTGATTTTCGGTCCTTCTCCTGCTTTAACCTTCGCTTTAGTGAACGCGGTAGCTGTCCTTATTATTGCTTGTCCTTGTGCCATGGGTCTAGCAACGCCAACCTCGATTATGGTCGGAACAGGTCGTGGTGCAGAGTTAGGGGTATTGTTCCGTAAAGGTGAAGCATTACAGTTACTCAAAAATGCCAAAGTCGTTGCGGTAGACAAAACAGGAACATTGACAGAAGGTCATCCTGTACTCACTGATTTTGAAGTTACTGAATCATTTGAACGTGATTACGTATTGAGTCGAGTTGCAGCTGTTGAATCTCTTTCAGAGCACCCAATTGCGAAAGCCATCGTAGATGCAGCAATCAAAGAAAACCTCACTTTGCCAAAAGTAGAACAATTTGATTCTGTAACTGGTATGGGGGTTTATGCTCAGATCAATGAAAATGAAGATATTCATATTGGTGCAGACCGCTATATGTTGCAACTCAATATTGATATCTTACCATTTACCAATGCAGCTCAACGTTTGGGTGACGAAGGTAAATCACCATTATATGTTGCAATTCAAGGCAAACTCGCAGCAATTATTGCTGTTGCAGACCCAATTAAATCTACAACACCATCTGCGATTAAAGCGTTGCATCAACTCGGTCTAAAAGTGGCAATGGTTACGGGAGATAATGCGCGTACAGCACAAGCTATTGCTCAGCAATTAGGTATTGATGAAGTCATTGCCGAAGTACTCCCTCAAGGCAAAGTAAAAGCAGTTCAAACATTGAAAGCAAAATATGGCAATATTGCATTTGTCGGTGATGGTATCAATGATGCGCCTGCTTTGGCTGAAGCAGATGTGGGGCTGGCCATTGGTACAGGTACGGATGTTGCAATTGAGTCGGCAGATGTTGTGCTGATGTCAGGTAATTTACAAGGTGTCGCTAACGCAATTGCCTTATCAAAAGCAACCATCGGCAATATTCAGCAGAATTTGTTCTGGGCGTTTGCTTACAATACCCTGCTGATTCCAGTGGCTGCTGGATTATTGTACCCTGCTTATGGCATTCTGCTTTCTCCGATATTTGCAGCAGGCGCAATGGCCTTATCCAGTGTATTTGTTTTGGCGAATGCCTTACGTTTACGTCGCTTTCAACCCGCTTCTACTTTCGAGTAGAAGCTTGTAGAGAGAAATCTTAATGAATATTGGAAAACTGTCTCAAAGTGTGGGGATATCAGCCAAAATGATTCGATATTATGAACAAATTGGTCTTATTCCTATAGTGGGTCGAAGTAATGCAGGTTACCGCTCATATACAACTCAGGATGCTGAACGCTTAAAATTCATTCGAAGTTCAAGATCGCTTGGATTTTCAGTTGCAGAAATCGCAGATCTGCTGGATTTATGGAACAATAAGAATCGACAAAGCGCAGATGTCAAACAAATGGCACTCTCACATATCGAGAAGTTAGAAATTCGGATTCAAGAACTACAGAAAATGACCAACACTTTACAAGATTTGATTAATTGTTGTGCTGGTGATGAACGACCGAATTGTCCTATTCTCGATGGATTGCAACAGCAAAAAATTGCATTAGAAGAAACCTATCATCAAAATGATTCTTTATCTTTTTCACCCCTTGCTCAACAAAAAGTAAAAAAAGATTGAATGCTTAGCTCTAAGAATGACTACTCAAATAAAAAAGCGACCCATTTGGTCGCTTTTTTATCATATAGCCTTCAGCGTGGGGGATAACCCACTGCGGTTAAGTTGTCTCTTAAATCATCTTCAGAAACACTGGTTTTCACTTTGAGGCTGCGACTAGGTGGATCTGCGATAACTTCCGCCTTAGTATCTAAAGACTGAATTGCTTTAGTGATACGACGCGCGCAAGCACCACAAGTCATGTTTGCGATATAAAATTCCATGCTAGACTCCTACATTAAATGGTAACGCCATGATAAAAGTTTCCATAATTGTAAGGTCAAGCAATTCCGTATCTTATTTTATAGTCTATTTGGGACATTTCTTTTAGCTACAACAATTATACTCATTCCCCTGTTGCATCATATACATGTTCAGCAAAAACATCGTTTGTATTACGCTTAATTTACAGCGGTTTAAGCTAATATTTTATATCCCTAAAGTAGTACTGCTTTGTCTAGCTATAACTAAACACATTAATCCCTAACAAATGCAACTTTAACCAACGCCTTAGTTATCAATTTCATTCTAGACTCCTAATCAAGATTAATCCGTAGAAAGCTTCTTGCTCGAAAAGTTCGAGCTGTAGGTTGGTTATCTGTTGCAACGATAGGTCAATGTTAAACTAAGCTTACAATCATAATATTTATTGAAATGCTGTTTGAAATATTCAATTGCAAACGTGCATTTGCATCTAAACAGGCTATATGTTTGAAATTTACTGGCTAAGCAAATACACAACTTGAAATCACCAAGCTGCTATTAAAATGGGCTATGCCGACAAATACATAATTGTCTGCATAGCTATTCATAGACCAAAACATACCCACTACACAGATAATTATTTACTCATAGGAAATCAACACATTTTTATGATAAATCCAAATTAAAATTTTAATTTATCTTGAGTTATCACTGATCTCAAAGTTACATCATCATTAGCTTTACAGACTGTAGAAACACCTATTGTTATAAGGCGCTGTCATGTATTTGTACCCTCATTGAGTGCTTTTCAGTAGAATGATTACTCCCCTCAACAGTTAAAATTTTAGAATCAGGATCAGAGATTTCTATACCCGCATTTGTTGTAGCAGATCCATTACCAACATCACCATTTACTGCCAAGCATTTACTGTTTGTACTTACTATTCAACCAATGAATGCAAAAGAAATACCGCTAGTTATATTTAAAGCATCACAATCAAGCAATTAAATATTGAATGATATAGCCGTTAATTTTTCAATATCAGTCGCTAAACTCGTTGTACAGTGCGGATTTAAATCAATAACTTGATCCTCATTATCAACACTTAGCCTATAAGCTACATTGAGTAATGTCATGTTGAAAGTAACGTATTCCGCCATTAATAATCACAATAAAAAATCTAATTTTCATCGCAAGACCGTCATAAAAAGTTATGGTTTATGTTAACTTCAATACATCTTTCTAATTTAGTCATTTATAAAAATAAATAGTTACGATGAATCAATTTTAATTTCATAAATCATCAAGAATAAAATTCAACCACATTAAAATAAAAAAATAGTAAGATCATTCAAATAAATAAATTACTTCACCCCATCACAAAAACCATCAATATTTCAAACTACTTTTGAACCACATTAATCAATAAAAATAAATTATAAAATTTAAGAAACCCAAAAAAACAATTTAAAAAATAAAAAAATTTTTACAATATTTAGATTACATTTCACACTTCCACAACTATTTAAATAATTCATGTTAAAATGAAAGATTTACTAAAAACCTCACTTACAATTCAAAAAATATGAAAAATTTATTCGCATAATATAAAATTTAAAATTTCTTAAAAAAATTATAATTTTAGTAAATGTTTTGGATTAGATTTATCAAAAAATTATCCATTACTTTTTATCACAACTACACATGATTAATTATCAAATTATTTTTATTGCTAAGTATATCTTCACTATATATTATTTAAGATCGGTCTTAGTGATCACAATCAAGCTTATTTAATTTAAATATGAGAAACTTTTATGCTAAAAAAAAGAATTTCCTTAAATTCTTTTAAGTTTTTTTATTATGCAGCAATTTACGAAAGTTTAACAATTGCTTCAAAAAAGTTGAATGTTACTCATGGTGCAGTCAGTCGTCAAATTAAGAATTTAGAAGATAATTTAAATACGGTGCTTTTTATACGCAAAGGGAAAAAGATTGAAATCACCAATGAAGGTTTATTATTACTTAACTGTTGCCAAAATATTTTTCATGAAATAGATAAATGCCTCATCAAACTAAACAATAGAGATACAGAATTAAATGATCTGGTTATTTCATGTGAATCCACGCTGTGTATGAAGTGGCTAATCCCTCGTTTAAAAAGCTTCAATAATCTAGATAAATCATTTAAAATCAAAATTATAACCAATAACAAATTATACGATTTAAATACTACTGATATCACAATTTGTCGAGATGATTTTCATTGGAAAGAACATATTTATAGCATTAAATTGGTCAATGAAATAATGTTCTTTATTCAAAATCCTAATCATATTGGAGATAATTTATTAATTTCTTCATCAAGACCAAAGTTTTGGGGAAGTTTGCTAAAAATGAATCAAATTAAAGATAGAATAAATCATCTCAAATATAAACAACTTGACCATTTTTATTTATGTATCGAAGCATGCTTATCTGGTTTAGGAGTAACTTTTGCTTCCGGCTTTATGATCGAAAATGAATTAAAGCATAATAAACTTCAACCTATTATTGCACCATTTTATGATAATTCATCTTATTATCTTCTATCTTCCTCTCCATTTGAAGAAGATTATCGCAAAATTGTATTTAAAAATTGGCTCATTGAGGAATTACATAAAACTCAACAATACTTGGAAAAATATATTCATTCATATGACTTTAATAATGTTATAGAACACTCCAAAAAAAAATAATGAAAATTTATTTTTTCTGATTTCAAATCAAGCACAATATACTAAAAGAGGAACCAAATGTTTAAACCAGAAATATCATTTAAAACAAGAAAATGGACCTGAAAACACTGCGGTTTATTAAAAAGCATATCAAAGTTGCAAATCAAAGCCGGAACAGAAGTCTTTTTCAATATTAGGTTTTTCAACAAGAATTTTGATAATACATTAAAAACAATAAGTGGAACTACTTTAGACCGACAGAATAATTTTCTCACTATTATAGACAAAAAAAATCAAGATATCTATTTTATTGATCAAGCTGAAGTTCAATTAAAATATTTACCTGCACTATTTTTATATAACATGTATGGAAAATGTGTATGTTATAGCAAAAATTGAGTTAATTTTATTTTACTTTCTTAACACGCAAATATATTGATAATTATCACATAAAGTAATAATATGAATTAGTTTATGTAATAAAGAATTAATATCTATTTACAACCTTCAATTCAATATGGTTTACCAGGGTTTTTAGTATGATAGAGAGGTTATCACTTAATTCACTAAAGTTTTTTTATTATGTTGCTATCGAAGGAAGTGTCACGATCGCTGCTGAACGATTGTATGTGACACAAAGTGCTGTAAGTCGACAAATTAAAAATTTAGAAGAGTTGTTAAATATTACTTTATTTGAAAGAAAAAATAAGTCTTTGATTCTTACCGCTGAAGGCAAGGTTTTGTTAGATTGCTGTCAAAATGTATTTAATCAACTCGACAATTGTATTATCGGTATTCGCCAACAAAAATATAAAAACAACAACTTAACAGTGTCTTGTGAGGCAACGATTTCAATGAAATGGTTAATTCCAAGAATGATGAAATTTAATGAGTTAGACCTTGGTTTTGGCATCACACTTTTAACTGGTGGTGGTCACTTAGATTTTCAAAATCAAAATATAGACCTTGCCATACGAAGAAATGATTTTGTATGGGCAAATCATCTTTTTAGCGAGAAAATTGCAGATGAATTTATGTTTTTAGTAAATTCCAACCAACAGAACGCCTCTAATTTAATCTTAAGTACCTCAAGACCAAAATTTAAAAACTATTTATTCAAAGCACATCCTGAAATTTCAAAGCTTAATACGATTGAGCTGGACCATTTCTACTTATGTATCGAAGCCTGTTTATCTGGCTTGGGGCAAACTATCGTATCGGGTTTTATGGTTGAACATGAACTGGAACATGATTTTATTCAAGTCGAAAAATATCTAGATTTAGATGATTCAGCATACTACCTACTCTCCTCCACACCGATTGAAGAAGATCATCGAAAAATTGTTTTTAGAGATTGGTTAATTAAAGAAATGCAATGCACCCAACAAAACTTGTTTAATAGATTTAGCTTTTAAAATGGCAAGCAATCTAAATATATATAATATTTTAAATAAATCAGTTTTAAATTAATTTTCCTCTGGAATATCAAAACCTAATATTGAAATATGATTTTCAATATTAAGCCCAATACTTTTTTATTACATAAGTTTAAATTATTTGTAATCTATAAATACTGTCGCTTGGGCTTGTACTAGACCTGGTGTCGCTATGCTTGCTGAACGGAAATATCTCGCTTTTAGCGCTTTGGTAAAAGTGGTCGAAGTAGAGCCTGTGGGTACTATGTAAAAAGAACTTTGGCTACCAATCGCCATTGGTGTGTCAGTCGCATCTCGTAATTGCACATCCACATTACTGCGGTTTGCTAAAGCAGGATGGTTTTTTAAAATACCCTTATTATTTATATTATTTGGTGTATAGCTATCTGTAATCATTGCCAATAATATTTTATTAGGCATTGTAGTCGTACAGTTTATGCTGACATTAAAATTCTTTTCATTGGCAGTTTGATTACTGCTTAATATGCTGGTGGGTACAGTCGCTAAATTTACGATTTGATTCGACATTGTACAAGTCGGGAGTGTAAAGCTCATCCTTAGGTTTACATATACTTCTGTTGTTCCTGTTTTAGGGACCCCACTTGGCTTGATTGTTGATCCATTATAATCATCAAACTTATAGCTGATTGTACCCAAATGAATTTGAACTATAGCATTATTCAAAGCATCAATCACTGCAGCAGAAGGTTTATAAGTCGAAAGTAATTTAAAATTGAATATTGAGGATCTTACAGCAGCAATCGCTGTTCCAGCATTTGTTGATCCTCTAAAATAAGATTCACCTGCAATTGTCACAGGTGTACCTAAACCAGTATTGGGTAAAATATTATAATCAGTATTCATAGATAATATATTTTGAATCATTGGAGGGCTATGATTACCATCATGCAAATTAAAAGAAATTTTTAAATTATTCATTAACCAAATCTTGGCTGCTGCTAAAGCTGTAGGATCTGTAATTGAACCTATAATTTTAATATCGGGTCCAACTGAAAAAGGACTGTTGCCCACCAAATCTGTCCTGCCTGTTATAGCAGCAAATGTAGAACGTACCGCCACAGATGGAGTGCAACTCAGTAACATAGATTCCGAATCTAAACTATTAATGGCCTGATCATAAGGAAAATTACTAATTGTCCCAACCACTCGATTAAAAGTCACTGAACTAGATGTGTTACAGTCCGCAATAGTCGCAAGTACAGACTGTGATAATGTAAATAATAATGGAACAGAGAACCAAAAAAGCTTATTCATAATTTATTTACACTCCACATCAACAATATTGAAGTTCACTGTGGTTTTTTGTTCGAGTTGCTGTTTAGAAATCGGTGCAATCTGACAACTTTCATTTTCACTGCTACCCCAGATCACACGACTGGTATTCATTAATGGCTGTTCTTTGTTAACAATCACTTGATTGCCTGCCCCAAGAATTCCAATTGTATTATTCTCGCTATCTTTAAACTGACTGCCCATTGGCAAATCTTGCCGCTGCGTTGAATGGATACGCAATAGTAAATTACTGGATTTGTTGGCTTTAAATTCAACCAACTGCGAACTGTATTTACGCGGAATTACATCGCTCTGATTGGATTCCAATGTCACGTTTGTAGGTAAATTCTTCGGATCCAAAGTAATGGTATTTTTGCTATAGGCGGAGTTAAATGGGTAGATAGCGTTACCAAAGCGATCGACTTTTACGCCCCATGCATTTTCCACATTGGCACCCTTGCCATTTTTAGCATGGATGATGGTGTATGTTTCTGGCAAGCTGTTAACAGGGGTTAAGCCATAACGATGTCCAACCACTGCACCCAGTGTTGACAATGAGTACTGTATGCTATGTGAATCAGACGAGATCGTTGACCCAACATTCATCATAGGCAAGAGGTAACTAATATTGCCATTATAACGGGTATTGTTCTGTGCATCGGAAACACCTAAACCAAATGTAATCTCATTATTGGCACCTGCTATACCAGACAAACTTGCATTTGAAGTGACTTGATCATTTTCGTTACGCTGTACACTAGAACTTGCATACATCTTCTGTTTACGCCATTCCAGTGGAATCGAGATAGAAAAAAAAGCGGTGGTGCTGCGTTCATGCTCACGATTAGTGTAATCGGTACGGCTTAAGCCAATATTGTAGCTGGCTTTTTTCCAATTATTACCATAACTTAGGTTATATTGGTAATAATCCTGGTTATCATCCCAATAGGTGTTTCTACGCGCACTCAGGTTTATATTTCCCCACCGAGTATCCGCTAAGGATTTAGAAATACTGATGCCGATATTTTCTTTTAAATTATAGTTATATAAAAAGTTATCATATTCACTTTCAGTTAGTATAGTTCGATTACGCTGATAGAGGTGTGAAGAAATACTCATGTAATCACGATTATATTTGGCATAATCTGCATATAAATATAAACTTTGAGGAATCCATGCATAACGATAATTTAAGGCATATTTCGTCCCTTGGTAACTTTTACCAAATAGCTCTGAGTTTGTATGCTCAATGATCGTAGTCACACCACCAATAGGGATATTTAATGCCAACATCCCCAAGCCGCTGGCATAGCCATTACTGATATTTAAACCAGCACCGAGGGTCAAACTATTAGTCAAACCATAATTAAAACTACCTTGGAATAATTTATCATCGGTGATTTCTGTTCGAGTACGATAACGACCACCCGCAACGCTGTAGTTATAACGTCCTTGGCGAACTAAGTCTTGATTACTTTGCAGAGACACAATAAATGTCCTCTTTTCTCCTCCTGTTTCGGTGATTTCAACAGTTAAATCACCGTTTGCAGCATTGAGATCATTAATCTTAAATGCGCCACGTGGGACTGTACGCTCATAAATTTTCTGTGCATTTTGAAATATCCTCACCACCGCATTGGTGTAGGCGAAGTTTTCAATCACAGGTGCATACTGACGATAAGCCCATGGCAACATGTCTTGTTCAGAGCTGATTTGAGCACCGACGATCGGCAAGTTATCCAGACGATACGTCATGGTATTAAATTGCCCCACACTCAAACGTGAGTTTATTGGAGTAATATCGCGGTAGAGAATATTTTGATCTGAATGGTATTGGCCCAAACCTGAGTTTTTTGACTCAAAAGCACCTGAGTGACGATAAAACCAACCCGCTAAATTTAAACCGCCATTTAAGCCTAAATATTTACTTTCTTGATCTTCATCACGATTGTAGTTAAACGCATAGCCAATAAAACCAGAGTTAACACCATTATTAAATAATTTAGGATTGATATAACCTTCTGGACGTTCCTCACGTAAAGCCTGAGGAATAGATAAAGCCAGTTTTAATTCTGCAAGATTAAAATCTTTGTAGGCATCGGCATCCAATGTTTTCATGGTCAAACAGGGTTTATTCGGCAACGTTGCACGGAAGTTATCTTTTAAATCCAAACGATCAAGCAAGTCTGGTGATAAACATAATACTGCCGATTTCTGTCCATCCAAGTGATCAAAATGCACATTTACAGTGTCCAAAGATTCACCATTTACTGACAAATGAACCAAATACTGACCAGGCGCTACAAAGTTTCGAGAGGTGAAACCACTTAAATCTACATTGGTTTGCTCACCAAACAATGAGGCTGCATTAAACGTAGTAAAGTCATTATTACTAGCCGTTAATTCATTATAGTTCTGAGCAATAAGCTGACTATTATCTTGGGTAATTAAATGACCATCTGTATTTGTATCAGCATGAGAAAATTGCACGTCTTCCGCTGAAGTCTGAACAGTAACAGTTGACATCAACATTAAAAAAAGTTCAGACTTTTTAAAATTCAGCATAGTAATAACCTGCTCATCATTACTGTTTTATTGCTAGCGCCCTATAAAAAAGGCAACAGAACTTCAAAGCTATTTTTCAAATTCTTAGTGAAATTATTAAAAAATGTCTTAATAATAAATTTATTGGATTGTTGTTTCGTATGTTTGTAATGTACCTAAATCATTAAGCACCTCGTAAACGATTTTTTTAGTTGAGGTATCCAGTTTAAAATCTTTCAGAATTACATGAGTAAAAGGTGCCAACATAATGGCTTGGTCTGCTGAGCTAAATGCCTGGTTTTTACCACTTTCAATTTGAACCACGGTCAGATAATAAGGTGTTGGATTATTCATACTTACGTTTTGAGCACCTTGATCATATTTAAACTGCACGCTTTGCTGTGCCAAAAATGCTGTCATGGCTAACTCACTAGGTCGGTAAAATAGTTTTATCCGCGTTCTTACTGTAAAAGATAAATAGTTTTTATCTTTCAGTGCTGGATCATCTGGTGGAATATCCATCATATTGAACCAAAAAATAGATTCACGATCCTGCGGTAATTTTTTAATATCCAAAGGAATAACTCGAATAATCTGACCTTTTCGTGCTTCAACTCGAGTCAATGGCGGATTTAGAATAAAAGGAACTTCACTTGCCTTGGGAATCTTTTCTGAATCCCCTTTATCTATCCACACTTGTACAAGTGATGGAGTGTCAAAGGCATTTCGGAGCTGGACATTTACACTTTTGGATTCAGCTGGGAAAATGATGCGAGTACCATCTATTGAGACACCGGCATAAGCAAATGACATCATCAAGTAAATGAATCCAGCAATTTTTAGGTAACGCATTATTTCCCCCTCTAGCAAACAGATTCAAAAATTAATTGTATTGCAACGTATAGTTGACAACTGCAGTCACGTTTTGTCCACTTACAGTTCCTGTCTTGCTCGCATACTGTGCTTTGTAAAGCATGGTGGCGGTACCACTACCATCCGCTGCAAGCCCTGTAATTGCACTTTTAGCTTGGACACCCCAAGGCTCAGAAAGATTAACAGCAATATCTGCATCTGTTAAAATTTGGATATAAACTGGATTTGCTATAGAAGCACCACCTTCTGTTGCTTTATTCACTAATAAAGTTTTATCAGTGGTGTCTAAGTCAGCTGTAGAAATTGGACTCAGGTATAAACCTTTTAGTGCTTTATTTGTTGATGCGTCGCAATTACCTGTACCTGCAGCATTTTTTAACTGTAGGCTAAAGTTTTTTTTCGCTGCAGTCATATTGGCCGCAGTAAAGGTTGACTTAAGTACAGTGTCTAAGGTCAAAACTAAATTTTGACTGCCGTTTACTCCAGATCCAGAGCCCGCTAATGTACAAGTTTCATCAGTTATCATACCGTTAATTGTAATTGTTCCGTCTGCTGCAAAAACACTTGAACATGCTAAACTTAAAGCTAGAGTGCCTAATGCTGGCAATGTTAACTTCTTCATTCAATAAACCTCTTCAACTTTTAAAAAAAATGATAAGACGGTTTTATTATGTCGTGCATATCACGCTTAAAATCGATAGCCACAAAAAATAATACCCCCTACAAAACCACTTTCAATTTATTTTAATCTTCACCTTACACTTATAAATAAAGAACAGTTTAAAATAAAAAAACATCCTAGCAAAAATAAATAAATATCACAATATCTATTATTTCAATTACTTATCACGCAAATAAAAATTAAGAATCATGATTATTTTATTTATTTACCTTAAATAATTCATAAAACAAAATAATATAAATCAAATAATTTTTCACAATTAAAAATGCTATTTTTATTATATAAAAATACAAACACAGATATTCTAAAATTTATCCTTAAACCAAATATAACAATATCACCCACCTCAATAACACTCAAAACATATGATTAAGCCAAATCACCCAAGATACATTTAAATTAAAAATCAAAATTTATTAATAAAATTCACTCATACTTTCCATTTATTTTAAGTTAAATATTGCTGAATTTTAATAAAAATCCTTCATTAAAATTAATTATCACAGATAAAAAAGACTAATTAAATTGCTATACATTATTATAATTTTCTCGAATTCCTTATAAATTTATGCTTCTAATGATTACTTATTTTAAAAATAAGCTTGGTATTCACTTATTTTTTATGAGCATTTAATGATCAAATGCTCTTTTTTAATGAAAAAAATCTCATTCATATTAAAAATAAGACTTAAATACAGAAATAAACGCTGTTTGAAATATTAGAAACTATTTTTTTCAAGAATAAAGTATAGAAGTTGCAGTTCTTTGGCTTTGTAATACAGAAATTTTTTCAATGTTGTTGAGCAATCTCATCAGCAAAGAAGAATGAGACTTTGAACAAAGCCGTGACCATACCTAAAGACAGACGGAATAAGGATTTCATCATTAAACAACATTAGATCGCTATATCTGAATAGGTTTGATTTCGACCTTGTTTGCCTTGCGGTTGTTCATACCACTGAGTATTGGGATCAAACCAAATGGCAATATTGCCACGATTAATGAGAGCTTGGTTGTATGAAGACCAATTAAGAGTACTGTAAATTTTAGGGCGAGGCTTATTCATTTGAAAATTATAGTATGGAGTCAACCTTTAGAGATAGGATTGCGCAACAAAGCCTATTGAGTGATCAAAGTTTTCTTTATAGTGTATATTAAATTTTTTTTACAAGAAAATCAGAATTTATTTAAAAAATAAGCGTTATTCGAAATTCGTAAAAAACAAATATTGAAGTTGTATTCTCGGTTTAATTCACTCAGATATCGAGCTTTTTGATGATGTTGTGTAGATAACTCTATTTACATTATCGACAGAGGAAATTGCTAAACTCGGTGTCTGTTGCTTCCAACGATGCTTAAGTCAAAAATTATTATTATTTCGATGAGTATACAAATGTATGTCTAAGCTCTTTAAATTTTAAACCCATAAAAAACTGCAACCGTTGAACGATTGCAGTTTTGTTTTTTAACGTTTTACTGCAGCTTATTTCAAACTATAAGCAATCACATAGTCACCATGATCAGGAGATTGCCGAGCACCGCCGGCAGTGATCATCACATATTGTGTGCCTGTTTTTGGTGAAACATAGCTAATAGGTGTTCCTTGGCTACCGACTGGTAAGCGTGATTTCCACAACTCTTGACCTGACGATGAATCCAGCGCGCGTAAGTAGTAATCTTGCGTTGCGGCAAAGAACACTAAGCCACCTTGTGTTGCCATTGGGCCCCCAATCGTTGGCATACCAATTGGTACCTTTAAGCCCATTTTTATGCCCATTGGTCCAGTATCTTCAACCGTTCCCATTGGAACTTGCCAAGCAATCTGGCGCGTTTTCATATCGATGGCGGTCATAGTACCGTATGGTGGTTTTTGACATGGAATATTTAACTTAGACCAAAAACGATCTTTATTGACTTTATACGGCGTACCTTTCATTGGTACAGCGCCCATGCCTGTATTGACTTTCTCGCCACCACTTGCCTGAATTGCTAAATCTTCAGGTGTCTGCTCAATCAACTGAATCCATAAACCTAAACGCATGTCGTTGACGAACATGTATTGATGACTTGGATCAAAGGCGATACTGCCCCAGTTCATGCCACCTAAAGAGCCTGGGAAGCTTAAAGATTTGTCTTTACCTGGTGCTGTATATAAGCCTTCATAACGCATGGTTTTAAATCCAATACGGCACATTAGTTGGTCAAATGGTGTAGCCCCCCACATATCCGATTCAGTCAAAGTTTGATTACCAATTTGTGGCATTTCAACTGAACGTGGTTGCGTCGGGCTATATTGTTCACCGGGAATATCGGCAGCCTTCACTGACTGTTCGATCACTTTGGTTAAAGGTTTACCTGTTAAGCGATCCAATACAAAGAATTGTCCAGATTTGGTTCCAATCACCACGGCTGGTTGATTAGTCCCATTTTTCGCAGGGAAATCAACCAAACTTGGTTGCATTGGTAAATCAAAATCCCATAAGTCATTATGAACGGTTTGATAAACCCACTTTTCTTTACCTGTGGTTGCATCTAAAGCCAATACAGATGAATTGTATTTATGATCCAAAGGTTGACGATTGCCCCCCCAAACATCCACAGAAGAGCTCCCCATTGGTAAAAATACCGTGTTCATCTTAGGGTCATATGACATTGCAGCCCAAGAGTTTGCTGAACTGCGTTTATAGGTTTCACCTTCTTTTAACACATAGTTTGGATCAGGATTACGTGGATCAAATGCCCAGCGCAATTGACCTGTGATCACATCATAAGCACGAATCACCCCACCTGGCATATCTGCGGCAAGGTTATCTGCAATACGACTACCAACCACAATCACTGTGCCCGCAATAGTCGGAGCGGAGGTCACTTCAAAACGTGGCGCGGTGGTTCCTTCACCCAAACCTTTAAGTAAATCAACCGTCCCATCAACACCAAAATCTTTACAACGTTCACCTGTGTCTGCATTGACCGCAATTAAGCGTCCATCAGGTGTGTTGGTATAAACACGGCGTAAGCAAGCGGTATTGTTTGCCACAGCTTGGACAGGTGTTGCACCCGCCAAAGTCGGTTGACTTAAAGGTTGAGTTGAATCGAAGTAGGCAACCCCACGACATCGTTCCCATGCATCTGATTTCGAGTTGACCTCTGCTTTCCACAGTTGTTTACCCGAATCTGCATCTAAAGCAAAAATATTGTTATGTGGCGTACATAAGAAAATCTTATTACCCACCTGTAACGGGGTCATTTGATCTTCTGCCCCATTACCTGAGCCTGTGGTAAAATCACCAGTACGAAAACGCCACGCTTCTTTTAATTGATGAACATTGTCGCGGGTGATTTGGTCGAGTGCGGCAAAACGACTGCCCCCAGCATCCTGACCATAGTGTTGCCAATTGCTTTGTTTCATATCGGTTTTAACAGGAACTAATGGCAATTCTTGACCTGATGCCGCCACCGTTGGATGCGGTTGGAACATTTGATAAAGTCCAATCAACATACCAAGAACCGTAACTATCCCTAAGCCATACGCAGGTAAGCTTGCACTCGGTTGAAACTGGTAGCGACGAATTGCGGGTAGGCTAAACATCAATGCAGCAAAGAGACCTGCTGGAAACATTAGTCTCGAAAATAAAGGCCAAAACTCCCAACCCGCATCTAGCAATGACCAAATGATGGTTCCCACAAAAACTAAGCTAAATAGCCAGACTCCCAGTGTTTTTTTCTTAAAAATAAAAATGGCTGATGCAAGCGTCAACACACCAGAAATCACGAAATACCATGATCCTCCGAGTGTCACTAATTTTGCACCGCCAACGGTAAAGAATAGCCCTGTCAGTAGCAAAGCCAAACCTAATATAAAACACCATATTTTTAATACGGTATGAGGGCTTGTAGACTTAGTCATAGGTCATACTCCTAGATTAGAAATTCACACGCATGCTCAAACCTGCAACCCATGCATCATCCACTTCTTTTACACCCGCAGGCTGATGGATATATTGTAGGTTCGGTCGTAACATGACCGCAGGTGACCATTGGTAGGTGTAGTTCAATTCAACATTGAGTTCATCACGTTGAACGGGCACATAATCTGCCGCAAACATGTCGTATTGGTCATAGCCACGGCTACTATTGGTTTCAATTTGGCGATTTTTATAACGATCATTGACTATATAGTTTGCTACACCAAATCCAATTGAATCATTTGGACGACTGTCAAAAGGCCCTTTATACCAAAGCGCAAGTTGTTGCGTACTTTGTACTGCGGTTGTGGCTTTATCATTAACAACGGCGTTAAAGCTTAGGAACAAACCATGTTTTGGATCCTGCCCTTTTTGGCTGAGTTGTTGTTGTGCATTAATCCAAAAACTATGTTTGCTATCATGTACCTTTCCAGCGATCGCGATATCATTGGCTTCAGCGGTCGAGTAAAGTGCACCAACTTTATACTCGCCTGCTAAACCATCAAATGCTGCTAGTTTTGGTCTCCATGCCAGTTCTACTGGAATAATGGCACCTTTGACATTATTCATATCCAAGTTAAAACCATCATTTTTGCCAGTTTTAATATTGTCAGGATTCACCTCATAAACACCAACACCCAATGTCCACTCAGGTGCGAATTGGTATTTGACATTGGTTCCCCATAAGCCTACGGGTGAGTTGTACCAAATTGAGCCAATGGATTTGCCAAGTTGCCCACCACAAAGTAATAAGTTTTGGAACTCACATTGTGAACCATTAAAGTCATCTGACATGCCCATACGTCCAACCTTGAATTGAATGGTATTGTCAGCAAAACCTTTTTTTACCCATGCTTGGGTTAAACGCCAAATTTTGCCGCGTCCATAAATTTCTTGTGAATTGCCTAAAGCGCTAGAACGAGGGTCTTTGATACGCTCCAAAGTTAAAGCGTTACCGTCACGTTTGGTAATTAAAATATTGGCGGTGGTGTCTTTCCAGCCTGCAATTTTATTTAAATCAAAGTTTACGCCTAAAGCCAGTTGTGCTGCGTTTTCAAAGCTGTTGTCATCGTTATAGCCACCATCTAAATTGGTCGCAGCTTGACTCATGATCGAAGCGGTAAATTTATAACCATCTTTTTCCAGTTGTTGGCGTTGTCCATTCCAATCGCCCAATAACCATTGGCGATCTTGTGACCAGCCTTGCTCAGCAAAACTGCTCTGAGCCGTACAAACTGCAACTACCAAGCAACTAAGTTTAAGAGATAAAGAATTTGTACTCATATTAAGCATCCTTACTTTTATTTAAGTTTTAGCGCTGAGCTAAGTTCAGATGTTGCACCTAAACGATCTGTGATACTGGCGGTGATCGATGCAACTTTCACTGTCGGTTTCCAAGTAACGGTTGCTGTGCCTTGAGCATTGGTTGCAACAGTGCTTGAGCCTAAATAAAACTCGGCTTCATGTGCGCTTGCTTGTGAGTTTCCAAAAAATTCAACTTGGTAACGTTGGTTCGGTTGTCCTTTTACCTCTACCGCAATTTGACCTTTTGCTAAGGTCAATTTAGGTGCTTGAATATTTTGATTCGGTTGGGCATTACAGCCTTGTTCATTGGGTTGCTGGCAGGTCTTTTGTAAGTTTGCTGGGTCAATTTTCACGCCATGCCCCCGTGAACCGACAAAGTGCGCATGTTCTAATCCCGGAATATCAAAAATGATTGCACCTAAACGTTGATTGGGCACACAGCTCCCACCCGCTTCACAGCGTTTGATGTCTTTGCCATTATTCCAAATTTGGTTTTTGGTTAATGTGATACGCGCATTGGCATCTTTTTCTGAACGAATGGCAACCCCAACACGATTGCCATGGACTTTATTGCTGTCAAAAATATTGCCATCACCCGTGAGGTTAAAGCCGTTGGAATTATTGGTCAGTTCGTTATAGGCAATATAATTGCGTTTGCCCCAGTTGATCTGTAAGCCATCTGAATAGTTTTCAAACTTGTTGCCAATCACTGCATTGTCATTGCCCCATAGAATTTCAATGCCTTGTGATGGCTCTGGGTTTGCCGTGGTTGAAATAAAGTGGTTATTGGCAACCAAGTTAAATGCCGCACCACGAGTTAATTCAAGTCCATCACCATTGTCTTGGAAATAGTTATTTAACACTTTGTTGTTATTGGTGGTGGTCGCAGTCGGATTACCTTTACCATCATCCCCTGTCAACATCACCCCTGCACCGCCATAGTTGTGCATAATACGGTTATTTTGGATCAGGTTATTGCTTGCACGGTTCATCAATATCCCAATACAAAAACGACGAATCTCTAGTCCTTGAATGCTCACCCCGTTGATGTCACGTAACACAATACCCGGTAAAGTTGTGGTACGAACATTGGTTCCGAACTGCCCTTCGACAGCACCCGGACAAGCTTCTACGCCTGTACCTTTAATATAATTTGAGCCATCAATCGCAATAAACTCACCTGTTTTTGCCCATTGTGTACCCATGATTTTTACAGGTGCTTTAATTTCTGGCAGTGGACTGTTGACCTTAATCACATACGGTGCTTGCCCAACTGCTTGAATCAAAATCTCACTAGCTTCACTCGGTTTGCTGTTGGCTTGTTCAATCGCCCAACGTAATGAGCCTTTTTCTGTATCATCTTGATAGCGATCTACTACATAGCTTTCTGCCATTGTTAAACTAGAAACCGCTAAGCCAAGTGCCAATGTGGTTAAACGTAACGAAATCATTTTCATGTCTAAAAAATCCTTTTAAATTATGGTGTAGGTTGAACTACTTTTAATAACTGTTTAAGTTGGGTCACATCAATTTGGCCAGGCGCAGAAGCTTCACCGATCATGCCAAAACTAAAGCTGCCCCCCATATTGGCGGTAGCAATGCGAGAAACCGTTCCGAGTTTACCCATCGACATCGTCAGCAATGGTTTTTTAGATTGTTGACTGACTTTTAAGGTTGCATTCATTAAGGTAAATACATCTTGTTTGCTTTGTGGCATTACTGCGATTTTAAGAATATCTGCACCAAGCTGATCTTGTTTAAGCAAACGTTGCACGATCTCAGCTTCTGGAGGTGTTTGTTTAAAATCATGATTGGACATCACAATCAATACTTTTTGTTGATGGGCCAATTGAACAGTGCTTTTTACCACTTGCTGATCTCGAAACATTTCAACATCCAGCATGTCCATAAAGGGCTGGCGTAAGTAGGCTTGATAGGTTTTGCCATAATCCGCATCACTTATGGTCAACTGCCCCCCTTCATTATGAGTACGAATGGTCGCAATCATGGGCTTAGAACCCAGAATCTGTTTAAGGTCATGACCCAATGCAATCACTTGTTTGGTGTTATTGGCAAAGTTGAGGAGATCTATGCGGAACTCAGCCAAATCGGCATCTGGATTATTGGCAATGATTTTTGCTTGTGCTAAGGCCTGCTCTTTGGTTTTTGCTGTAATCGGGACAATGGTTTTTACTGGGAGTTTTGCCAGTTCTGCAAGTTCAACTGGGCTTTGTGAAACAGGTTGCGCCTGTGTCATTTGAAAGGTAAATATGGAGCTAAGTGCAAGCGTCAATGCTGCAAGTTTTTGTAGTTTCATTTTTTCATCTTCCTTAATAGATTTGTTTTGGTTTTTTGGAGTCTTACCAAGTTTCCATTTAATGACAGGATAAACCTTCGGTTCGACCTCCTTTTCTTTCGGAAAAAGGAGAAGTGAAGCTTCGCAAGAAAACCATCTTGCGGAGCCTTACCCCTCACCACAAAACCTGTTCAATCCTTTTAACTATCCTGTTTATCGCAGATAACAATATCTTGTTGATCCAACGAAGGTTACGGATAATGTTTCCAAGTATCTAATTTGATCCTAAATTTTTTAGGCGCGTTAAATATCAAAAAATACGGTTTCGTCTTCACCTTGAATGCGAATATCAAAGCGATACACGATTTCACCATCTTCTTCACTGCGTTTTGCAATCAGAGTTTGGCGGCGGACTGCCCACTCAATGCTGTTCAGTACCGCATCATTGGCATTGGCTTCAACTTCATCGTCAAAATAAATACGGGTATTCAAACCAATGTTTATCCCACGGGCAAATAACACGACTGCAATATGCGGTGCTTGAGTCGTACCTTTACGCCCTGCCACAGCACCCGGTTTAATGGTGTCAAAACTCCAAAAACCTGTTTCAAAATTTGCGCCTGTACGTCCCCAGCCCTGAAAATGCGCATCCGCTGTTTTGCCTTGGGTATCTGCCCGACTTGGATAAACCCCATTGGCATCGGCTTGCCAGATTTCCAATAAGACATCTCGTAATGGTAAACCCAGCCCATCAAACACTTGACCTTCAATACGGATACGTTGGCCTTGGGTATGTTCCTTCACCAACTGGTTATCGAAGCTATGTTCAAACACTTCAATATTGGCTTGTTGTGGCAATAAACCAATATGCACATAAGGACCACCTGTTTGTGATGGGGTTTCCTTAATTTCCTGAAAATTCCATGCATTCATTGTGTGAGTTCCTCAAGTCAAATCATTTTCAAAATAAGTCGCACGACGACCACGCAGATGAATATCAAAGCGGTAACAACGACTATCTGATTCAATGAAATTGTTTTTATCTTCTAATGCGATCAAGGCACGACGCTGATCTTCAGATGGAATGGTTTTTAAAATCGGACAAGTATCTATCAGGGTATCGCCCTCAAAATAGAACTGTGAAATTAAACGTTGTGCCCAACCATCTGCTATTAATGAAAAATGGATATGTGCGGGACGCCATTCATTGATTCGGTTACGCCACGGATATGGACCCGGTTTAATGGTACGAAAAATATAAAAACCATTTTCATCGGTTAAGGTACGACCACAGCCACCAAAGTTAGGATCCATTGCGCCAATAAATTTATCATTTGGATGGCGATAACGACCCGATGCGTTGGCTTGCCAAACTTCCAATAAGGCATTTTTCACAGGGCGACCAAACTGGTCACGCACATAACCATGCACAATAATTCGCTCACCGACAGGGAGCCCTTCTTTGGCATAGTTCAAAATCAAATCATTGTCTTTTGCACCAAAAATTTCAGGTGAAAAATGCGGTGAAGTTACTTCAGTTAATGTTTCATTAATCGAGATCAATGCATTTTTTGGCGAGCGTAATACACTGGTTTTATAGCCAGGTGTATATGCTGGCGGGTGATCTTCTGTATTTCGTTGCGGATACGCACCCAATGTATGACTTAACATGCCTATCTCCTTAATCCTGTTGTTGTGCAGCGACAGGTTGCACTTCTATTCCGAGTTCTTTAAAAACATCTTCAGCCATGTGCATTGCAGCATTTGCGGCTGGCAGTCCTGCATACAATGAGCTGTGTAAAATCAGTTCTTTGAGTTCGTCCTTGGTAACACCATTGTTAAAGCAAGCACGGAGATGCATTCTGAGTTCATCTTCTCGTCCCAATGCCAACAGAATAGCAATGGTGACTAAACTGCGGGTATGACGTGGTAAACCTTCACGTGACCACACCTCCCCCCAAGCAAAACGGCTAATAAAGTTTTGAAAATCTTGGTTAAAGTCATTCAAATTTTCTAAAGAACGACCGACATGTTTTTCACCCAATACTTCGGTGCGAACCTTTAGCCCTTGTTGGTAACGTTGTTCATCATTCATTGAAATTGTCCCCCCTTTGTGATCTTATTTCTGATCTGAGAAAGTTAGGTTGCATCGGTATGCGCCACTAAGGATTTAACAAAAATTGCCACAGCCGCAGCGGTTGCAGGAATCATCAATAAGCTTAAGATCGCGGTAAAAGACCAATCATTGCCCAACAAAACAGCACCAATCCAAGCCCCAAACACTGCGCCAAAACGACCAATCCCTGTCATCCATGCCACACCAGTTGCACGACATTGAGTAGGGTAAAAACGGGCACTTAACGCTGGCATTGCAGACTGTGCCCCATTGATTGCCACACCCGCACATAACACCAGAATTGCCAATAAGGTTGGGTTACTGAGACTTTGACCTACGGCAACAGCAAATAAGCCTGCAATAAAATAGAATGCTGAGATAATGCGGTTAGGGTTAAAACGATCCATTGCCCAACCAATAAATAACGCACTCAATACACCACCAAACTGGAACAGACCGCCGATAAATGCTGCGCGTTCCATGGTTGCGCCCGTTTCACGCATCAAGGTTGGTAACCAACTGGTCAGTAGATAAATCACGACCAAGCCCATAAAGTAGGTTGACCATAACAATACGGTGCCTTTGGCAAATTTTTGAGAAAACAACATGCCAAATACATTTTTCTTTTGTGCTACAGCAGACTGTTCATCTGGGATATAAAAACTGTCAGCAAGCTGTACTTTTTCAGGAGCAATATGACTTAGGATTTTGCGAACTTTTACAGCATCTCGCCCCTTAACAATCAAGAAGCGATATGACTCAGGTAACAGCACAATCACCAATACCATTAGGATTAAAGGTGAAATACCGCCTAGCAAGAATAAGCTGTGCCAACCAAAGGTAGGAATTAGCCAACTACTGACAAAACCACCTGTTGCCATACCTAAGTTATAGCCACAAAACATACAGGTCACGAGCAGTGAACGAACACGGTTCGGACAGTATTCGGAAAACAATGTGGTGGCATTTGGCATTGCTGCGCCTAGACCAATACCCGTTAAAAAGCGCAGTACAACCAAACTGTCTAAGTTTGGGGCATAGGCGGATGCCAAGGTAAAGCCACCAAAGATCAACATTGAAATGGTTAATACAATCTTGCGTCCAAAACGATCCGCAGTAGGTCCTGAAACCAACGCACCAATGATCATTCCACCCAGTGCTGCACTCATCACAGGTCCAAGTTGAGAGCGATCAATCCCCCAATCTTGTGCTAAAGCAGGGGCAATAAAACCCATTGCAGCAGTATCGATTCCATCAACAAATACAATGAGAAAACAAATAATTGCAATCATCCATTGATACTTGCTGATTGGTGCATCATTAATGAGTGCCTGAGCATCCATACTATTTTTTGGGGCAGCAAATTCCTGTGCCATAGTTGCCTCCTTGTAGGCGAATTCCTTTCTAACCCTAGACGGTTATATGTTCTGAATAAACTTGGACAATGCCTGATTGAACACTTGTGGTTGTTCAATATTGGACAAATGAGAAGCCGCCAAGATTTCAAGTTGACTGTTTGGAATGAATTGATGCATAAATTCTGCATCTTGAACCGTCGTTATAGGGTCATATTGACCTGCGATAATTAAAGTTGGGATTTGAATTTGATTGAGCTGATCTCGAACATCGGCATCTGCCAATGCTCGACACGCATTGGCATAGCCTTGTGCAGGTGTCACCGCTAAACTTTGAATGGTTTTTTGAGCAAGAACATCATGTGCATAATCAAAATGCTCACTAAACCAGCGGGTATGTGTAGTTTTGACAATTTCAGCCAATCCTTGTTGTTCAACGCTATCGGCACGGACTTTCCACGCCTCGGCTGTGCCGATTTTGGCTGCTGAGTTTGCAACAGTAATGCTATAAAAACGCTCAGGATATTCAATCGCCAGTGTGAGTGCTGTAATACCACCCATTGAAATTCCACAAAAATGGGTTTTTTCAATGTGCAAGCTATCTAAGATATCAATCACATCTTCAGCAAAGTTATGCAATGTTCCATTGGCAATCACATCACTTAATCCATGCCCACGGGTATCATAAGTAACGATTTGATAGTGTTGCGCCAAAGCATCTACTTGAACTTGCCACATACCATGATCAGTTCCCAATGAGTTAGAAAACACGATCACTGCTGCATCTTTTAAGCCTTGGACTTGAACGGCAAGTTGATGTCCTTGACGGTTCTTAATTTTCATACTGGTTTTCATGATTCAGACACTCCTTGTGCTGCTTGTAGTACTGCATCAATTTGTGCCTGAATATTGCCCAAGTAAGATGCTGGTTTAAAAATCTCATCTAGGGCTTGTGAACTTAGATGAACATTCACCTCAGTCATTTCTGACAACACTGTTTTTAAATGCTGCTGTTGCGCGAGGGCTTGCTGACAAGCTTGTTCGACCAAATGATGCGCATTTAATCGGCCAATTTTGGGTGCCAGTGCCATCATTGCTGCTTCTGCCATGATCAAACCCTGAGTACACTCAAGGTTACGCTGCATGGCTTGTGCATCGACTTGCATATGTTCAAGCACATCCGTAGTGCGTTCTAAAGCCCCTGCACATAACTGGAAAATTTCAGGAATCACTAACCATTCTGCATGCCAAGTGCCTAAAGCACGTTCATGTTCTTGCAACATGTTTTGGTAGGCACTTGCCATTAATGCAGGGACACGGTTGGCTGCTGCAAGTACGCAAGCGGCTGCAACTGGATTACGTTTATGTGGCATGGTGGATGAGCCACCACGACCTTTTGCAGTGGGTTCAAAAACTTCAGCAATTTCAGTTTGCATCAGCAAAGACCAGTCTTTTGCCATTTTGCCGACATTACCCACAATCAGGGCAAGTACACTGGCAATTTCAACGATGCGGTCACGTTCACCGTGCCATGTACACTCAGGTGAAGTTAAATTCAATGCCGCGGCATAGGCTTTAACTACGGCTGAACCTTGATCTTGTAACGATGCCAATGAACCCACAGCCCCACCGAGTTGAGCGGTAAGCACTCGGCTTTTCATCTCGTGTAGACGGTCTAGATCACGTTTAAATGCTGCAGCCCAACGTGCAAACTTATGCCCTAATGTGATCGGTAAGGCTTGCTGTAACCAAGTCCGTCCAATCATGACTTGGGCACGATATTGTTGTGCTTGGTCTAATGAAACTTGATAAGCTTGTTGTAATTGTTTTTCGATCAGCCCTAATGCATCACGGCATTGCAGAATCGTGGCTGTATCGATAATGTCTTGGCTGGTTGCGCCCCAATGCACATAACGTGCTGTGTCATCATCGTATTGTTTTACAATCGCAGTAAATTGCTTTACGAAAGGAATCGCAATATTTCCCGCAAGTGCTGTAGCAGTTGCCAGTGCTTGAAAATCAATTTTTGCTAGGGCTTGTTGTCCAACTTGTTCAATGATGGTAGCAGCAGATAGTGGAATCACCTCCACTTGTGCTTGTGCTTTTGCCAAAGCCACTTCAGCTTGGATCATGTAACCTAATAAGGCATGATCGCTAAAGATTGCTGTGACATCAGGCTGATAAAATAAGCTGGCGTATAACTGGCTCATCGGATACCTCACTCAACACGTTGAATAATGAGCGCGATGCCTTGCCCGACACCGATACACATTGAACATAAGGCATATTGCCCCTTGATCTGTTCAAGCTGATTTAGGGCAGTGGTCACCAGTCTGGCACCTGATGCGCCCAAAGGATGACCTAAGGCAATCGCCCCACCATTAGGATTGACACGTGCATCATCATCTGCCAAACCTAAATCACGGGTGACAGCCAAAGCTTGGGCAGCAAAGGCTTCATTTAGCTCAATCACATCCATTTGCGCTAAACTAAGATCGGCTTGTTTAAGCAGTTTCTTGATTGCAGGCGCGGGTGCAAAGCCCATAATTCTTGGTTCAACCCCCACAGTGGTTGCTGCAATAATTTTCCCACGTGGTTTTAATTGGTATTTTTCTACAGCTTCATCTGAAGCAATCAATAAGGCCGCTGCACCATCATTAATTCCCGATGCATTACCCGCCGTGACCGTGCCATCAGCTTTTACCACACCTTTAAGTTTTGTCAGTGCGGCTAAAGTCGTTGATGCACGTGGATGTTCATCGGTATCCACAAGCACAGCATCGCCTTTACGCTGGGGAATAGTGACAGGCACAATCTCATTTTTGAAAAAACCTTGAGCTTGTGCTGCCGCAGTACGTTGTTGGCTGTTTAGCGCAAACTGATCTTGATCCGCACGGTTAATATTGAATTGCTCTGCCACGTTTTCAGCGGTTTGTGGCATGCTGTCCACACCATACAATTCTTTGAGCTTTGGATTGATAAAGCGCCAGCCCATAGTGGTGTCTTCAATCTTTTGACTGCGTCCAAAAGCACTGTCCGACTTACCCATCACATAGGGCGCACGGCTCATACTTTCTACACCACCGGCAATGATTAAATCAGCTTCGTTGGCTTTGATGGCGCGAGCTGCCATGGCAATCGCATCCAGTGATGATCCACATAAACGGTTCACTGTAGTGGCTGGCACTTGATAAGGTAAGCCTGCCAATAATGCTGACATACGCCCGACATTACGGTTGTCTTCACCGGCCTGATTGGCACAGCCATAAATCACATCATCGACTTGTTGCCAATCTACTGTTGGATTACGTTGTATCAATGCTTGAATTGGAATAGCACCGAGATCATCTGCACGTATTGGCGCAAGACCACCGGCATAACGACCAAATGGGGTACGGATGGCATCTATGATGTAAGCGTTTTTCATGTTGTCTATATCCTTAAGCCGGTATCGCGTCAATCAATGGAGCACCCGTCAAAGCCTGTAATTCTTCAAAGCTCAGACCTGCAACTTTTTCAAGCACTTTTAAACCCTCTGGGGTCACATCAATCACGCATAAGTCAGTATAGATACGATCAACACAATGCTTACCTGTCACAGGATAGCTCAGTTCTTCAACAATCTTAGGTTCACCTTGCTTGGTTACATGGTCTGTGGTGATAAAGACTTTCTTGGCCCCTACAGCCAAATCCATTGCACCACCTACCGCAGGAATCGCATCCGCCGCACCGGTATGCCAATTGGCAAGGTCGCCATTGGCCGCCACTTGGAATGCACCCAATACAGCAATATCCAAATGTCCACCACGCATCATGGCAAAAGAATCACCGTGATGGAAAAACGAGCCACCCGTTAGCATGGTGACATATTCTTTGCCTGCGTTAATCAGCTCAGGATCTTCTTCACCTTTGGCGGGTGGAGGACCAAAAGCCAATAAACCATTTTCAGAATGCAGGAATACATCTTTGTCTGTTGGCAAGTATTTTGAAATCTTGGTCGGTAAACCAATACCTAAATTGACATATGCACCATCGGGAATATCTTGGGCAACACGTTCAGCAATTTGGTCACGGCTTAGTTTTTGGTAGCTCATTGTTATTCTCCATTACCATTGGCTGCATCAACTGCAACCACATGCTGAACAAAAATTCCTGGGGTAATAATATGCTCAGGATCAAGTTGTCCTAGTTCAACCACCTCTGATACTTGTGCAATAGTGACGTCTGCTGCCATCGCCATGATTGGACCAAAGTTACGTGCTGATTTGTTATAAACCAAGTTGCCCCAACGGTCGCCTTGATGTGCTTTAATCAATGCAAAGTCTGCTTTAATCGGATATTCAAGTACGTAGTCTTTGCCATCGATATGACGTGTTTCTTTGCCATCTGCCAATAAAGTACCAAAGCCTGTTGGGGTAAAGACTGCACCTAAACCCATCCCCGCGGCTTGAATACGACAGGCGAGATTACCTTGAGGAACCAGTTCCAGTTCGATCTTGCCCGCATGATAGAGTTCATCGAATACCCAAGAGTCAGACTGACGGGGGAAAGAACAGATGATTTTACGGACTGCACCTGATTTAAGTAGTTTCGCCAGACCGTAATCGTCATTGCCTGCATTGTTATTGACAATCACCAGATCTTTAACGCCAAGTTCAATCAGCCCATCGATCAGCTCTGCGGGCTGTCCTGCTGTTCCAAAGCCACCAATCATAATGGTTGCACCATCTTTGATTTGGGATAGAACCTCAGTCAATGAGGTGGCATTTTTATCAATCATCTGACTACTTCCTGTACTTTGAATCACTCATTCATTTCATCCTAGAAACCGATGAAACTAAGCCGAGTGTTTTGTTCGGATTTCTAATCTTTATTCTTGATAAATTTTGTATTTACTTCTAGGCTTAAAGTTAGATTTTGTTCGATCATTATTTTTTATGTTCGATGATCGAACATTATCCCACTAAAACGGTCTGATTTGGATTGAGTAAAATTTTAATGTAATTGGCTTTAAATTAAGGATCTGCGTTATGGACGATGAACACAACAAAACTACCCGATTAATCCATCATTCTGAAAATAAAAAGATTATTCGCCATGAAGATTTTATTGCAGGGATTGCAAAAGGGTTGGCGATTTTGGAATGTTTTGGGCCTGAACGACATCGCTTGAATATCAGTACTGCGGCTGAAAAGACAGGAATGACCCGAGCAGCAGCGCGTCGCCAGTTACTGACCTTAGAGTACTTAGGCTATTTAGACTTTGATGGACATTACTATTATTTAACTCCCAAAATTTTAAAGTTCTCTGGTGCTTATTTAGATGGTTCACCTTTACCCAAAATTTGCCAACCTTTATTAAACTTATTGACCAATCAGACTTCGCTGATTTACTCGGTGATGGTATTAGATGGTTATGAGGCAATTACCATTGCACGTAGTGCCGCACATCAGCAAACAGACCGTGTTAATCCTTACGGCTTACATTTAGGCAATCGTCTTCCTGCACATGCAACTTCTGCGGGGAAAATTTTATTAGCGCATTTAAATGTGGAAGAACAAAAGCAATGGCTGACCCAGTATCCATTAAAACGTCTTACTAAATATACTTATACAGAAAGTGAGGCGTTTATCGAATTACTGCATGAGATTAAAGAACAAGATTGGTGTTATTCATGTGAAGAACATGAATTGGGAGTTCATGCTGTTGCGGTTCCAATTTATGACTCAAACGCGGTAGTTGTGGCCGCATTAAATATTGTCTCCCCCACTATGCGCACAACAAAAGATTATTTAATTACTCATATTTTACCGTTACTGCAAGAAACAGCACGTGATTTACGCCAAGTGATTTAATAGATATCTTGAACAAGTATATTTTTAGATCATTGCTAAATGAGCTAAACCTTATAAATCATGGAATTTAGACCATTTCATAAAGGTGAGTTTATCAAAATGTAGAGTTTGTACTGCGTATCTTGCATTTAAATTTAAATACATTTGAACAGACAATACTTCCTTTTTCATGGATAAAAAGATCTAATATTATTCAAGATTAGTGAGTTTTTGGGATTTCAGTGATGCTTCCCTGATCCATATAAACCACCTGTGCATTTAAATAAGCCAGCTCATCGGCATGATGGGTGACATAAATCATGGGTAATTGAGTTTCTAGTTTAACGCTATTTAGAAAAGGTAAAATTTGATCTTTTAATTTGTAGTCCAGCCCAGTCAATGGTTCGTCCAAGAGCAATAAATCAGGAGAAGATAAGAGCGCGCGACCAATCGAAATACGTTGTGCCTCGCCACCAGACAATTGATAAGATGCACGTTGCAATAACGGCTTGAGTTGAAGTAAATCAACAATCTGATCAAAGCTAAATTTCTTGTTCTGATCTGGACACAAATTTTCTGCATATTTTAGATTTTGTTTCACATTCATATGTGGAAACAGCCATGCATTTTGGAAGACTAATGCTATTCGACGTTTGTGCATGGGTAAATTAATTTTTTTTTGATCGTCGAAAACACACTGCTGATTGAGTAAAATTGAACCCTGTTGTGGCTGTAACAAGCCGGTAATGTTTTTAAGGAATGTTGATTTCCCACTGCCTGATGCACCCATAATGCCCAGCAATTGTTTTTGCATTTGCAACTTTACCTTTAAATTAAACTCAGCATATTGAAATTGAAAATCACATTGCAGCATCTTTGCCTCCCAATTTTCGCTGATAATTCTGAAGAATATAAGCATTTGCAATCAAAGCACCAAAGGCAACCAATATGGATAAGATCACTAAACGCATAGCGCCCTGCTCCCCATCAGGTTGCTGAATCAGCGAGTAAATTGCTATAGGAATGGTCCGAGTTTCATCGGGAATATTGCCCACAAAAGTAATGGTTGCACCAAACTCACCTAAGCTACGACTAAAACACAAAATACTTCCAATTAAAATTCCGGGTAAAGCCAAAGGTAGGCTGATACTGCTAAATACCCGTACAGGGCTTGCACCCAAAGAACCTGCAACCTGTTCCAGTTGCTGATTGATCATTTGAAAAGATAGCCGAATGGGTTGCACCATCAATGGAAAAGCCACGATCATGGAGGCTAAAACAGCTCCTTTCCAATTAAATGCCAATTGAATACCTAACTGATTGAGATATTGTCCAATCCAGCCATTGGCACCAAACAGGATTAAAAGCAAATAACCTAAAACCACTGGAGGTAACACCATGGGCATTTGTAACAGTGCTTCCACCACAAACTTTAATCTAAATTGATAACGTGCCAAAATCCAAGCGAGCATGATTGCAAATGGTAGACAGAATAAAGTTGCAATGAAGCCCACTTTCACCGACAAATACAATGCACTCCACTCTTCTGAACTTAGCATAAAGTAGGATCCTATAAACCAAAACCATACTGAACAAAAATCTTTTTAGCTTGCGCATTTTCTTTTAAATAATGGTTAAATTTCACTGCTGACTGATTGTTGATACCTTGTTGTGTCAAAGCAAGCGGATAGACAATTGGATGATGGCTGTTGCTTGGAAAAACTCCTGAAATTTTGATTTTTTTACTGATCAATGCATCGGTCTTGTACACAATCCCCACTTGACACTCACCACGTTCAACAAATGCCAACGCTGAACGAACATCATCCGTCCCCACTATTCGACCATTTAAACTGTTCAGCCAATTGAGTTTAATCAGACTTTGCTTGGCATATTTACCTACTGGTACAGACTCCATTTGCCCTGTGCATAAATGCCCTTGAAATGATTGGGCAAAATTAAATGTAGGCACAGCTTTAAACTGTTGTTTGCTTTGCAAAGGGCTAATCAACACCAATTGATTAAACAAAAATGGTTTAACCTGATTTACCTGAATCTTCTGTTTTTGGACTAAATAATTCATCCAGTCCTGATCAGCAGAAAAGAAAATATCACTGGGCGCACCGGCCTCAATTTGTTTTGCCAGTGCTGAAGATGCACCAAAAACAGTCACTATTTTAACCTCTGGTTGCTGCTTCTCATACAATTTAGCAATATCTGTCACCGCATTGGTTAAGCTTGCTGCAGCATAAATTTTGATTGTTTCAGCGTGTAATATGCTCATACTCGGCAGAAAATACAGGCCCAAGATCATTTTTAACGACCTACGCATCTTTTATCCCCTAATCTTGAATAAATAAACCTTGGAGGACTTGCCCCTGTTGTATGTTTTGATCTGAGGGTATACGCACAATACAATTGGCATCAATCAGATTACTCAACATATGTGATTGCTGTTTAGTTAAACTCTTCAAACTTAATCTTCCTTGTTCAAATACAGCATGCATTCTTAAAAAGCGCTCTCGCGCATCAGACTTCAGCGCATGACTCATAACGCCTGTCATCCAATTGAGTGGATGCTTTTGCCCCTGTAAAGAATTCACTAGAGTCGCCACATAGACTTGCATACCGATATAAACCGCAGCAGGATTGCCGGGTAAACCCAATAGGTAACAGTGAGTTTGATCTTGTTGCTGTTCTTGTCCTTTTCTTTCTTGTCCTTGTTTTTTTTGTTGAGAATACTTGGCGAAAAGCATCGGTTTACCCGGCTTTTGTTTGACCTTCCAAAAAATTTGCTGAAAACCGAGTTTTAATGCTGCGGGACGAACAAAATCATAATCTCCTACAGACACCCCACCTGTAGTAATGATTAAATCGTATTGTTCCTTAAGACGATCAAACAACTGAATTACACGATGTTCGATATCTTCAACATGAATTAAATTAACTGTTTGATTTCGGGTTTGAAACCATGCGCGGATCATGGGTGTATTTGCATCAAAGATTTTGCCTGAATTTAAACATTCGATCATATCTGCAACTTCGTCACCTGTAACGACCACAGCAATTTTGGGATAACGATAAACTTCTACTTGCTTTACACCTGCCATACTGAGTGCTGCAATAACACCGACATTGAGTTTTTGTCCTACTGATGCAATTAATTGACCGAGTGCAACTTCTTCCCCAACATCTCGAATATCAGCATGACTGTTTAAAGACTCAGTGAGTTTTATATTGTGTAAATCGATGAGCTCAACAATCTCTTGTCGAGCAACCGTTGTGGTACCTGCTGGGATTTTTGTCCCTGTAAATATTCGAATCGCTTGCCCTTGTTTCAATTCGACCTCAACCCTTTGTCCTGCACGAATCTCTCCAATCAATTCGAATTTAGAATCTGTTTGAGTCACTGCACTTGCATTGATCGCATAACCATCTACCGCACTTTGCGAAAAAATGGGTAAATTAATTTCTGAAAAAATATCTGCTGCAACATAACGATTAAGCGCTTGGTTTAAGGGGATGGTTTCACTACCTAGACTTGGAGTGTGATCCACAAGTAACTGCAATGCTTGATCAACTGAAACCAAGCCTTTTTCATTGCCACAATCATGAGCGACCGCAATCTGATTCATTGATAGCCCCCAAGATGTGGAATATTTTTTTGCACATCAAAAAGATGTACCAAGGCTGGTAGAATGGCAATCAGTGACTCTTTAGCACCTTGGCGACTGCCTGGCAAAGTAATCACCAAACTATTGTCAATATAGCCCGCGACCCCTCGGCTGAGTGCTGCATAAGGGGTACGTCTTTGACCAAAACTACGAGAAGCTTCCATCAAACCTGGAATTTCACGTTTAAGTAAAGGTTGAATGGTTTCAACAGTTAAATCTTTAGGGCCTAATCCTGTTCCACCCACAGTCAAAATAAGTGGATAGTGATTCTTTTGTTGTTCAATTAACGCCAATAACTGTTCTGGAGAGTCGGCAATTACTTGATAATTCACCTGACTAAAATTGGCTTCTTCAAGAATTTCTAAAACATTTTGCCCAGCTGTATCAGGCTTTTTCCCTGAAGCCACGGTATCGGATAAGACAATAACCGATGCAGATAAAGTCTCTTTCAATACACGGGTAAAATGTGATTTACCGCCTTTTTTCAGTTGTAATTTACATTGGTCAAGGCATAAGTCTTCAGGTTCACAGTGCGGCTTAAGCATATCGTATAAGGTTAAGCCTGCTAGACTGACTGCCGTGAGTGCTTCCATTTCTACACCTGTAGGACCAATGGTTTCGACAGTCGCAATAATTTCGACATGTTTTTCATGCAACTCATATTCAACATCTGCACGATAGATCGGTAAGGGATGGCACAAAGGAATTAATTCATCAGTGCGTTTTGCTGCCAAAATTCCAGCAATACGTGCGGTTTTTAGTGCGTCCCCTTTTTCTGTACTTCCAGTGCGTAATAGTTCTATGCAATGTGCAGGTGCATATAAAATTCCTGTTGCTACGGCTGTACGGTAGCTTTCTGCTTTCATACTCACATTTTTCATTGCCTGTTCCTTCTCTTACGATATTACTTACATGGCCAGACATATTTAGCTGAGTTACTCAATCAGGTTTACATATGCCATTGGTAAATCGTCTGTTCACACTGGTTGCTCAGCAACATTTTCTGTTTTGCATCATGTTGTAGATTGTTCTGTGCTGTATGTCTGTGCTGTGAATCTTGGTAATGGGAATGACTTGGTAAAGAATGATGATGCTGCGCGGCTCCATGCCTATGCTCAAAATCGCGCCCACAACTATGCTCAGAATCATGTTGACTCAATGAATCCGTTTGTGTGGCTGTATCCTGTTCAACATAATCTTTCCGAATACAGCACCCAGCAACATATTGGCTACTACCATCTAAATAAAACTCCTCTTTCCATACAGGAACTTCGTGTTTTACTCGTTCTACCGCTTCTTCACATGCGGCAAAGGCTTCACGTCGATGTGCTGCATAAGCAATCGCAATAATGGCTTTTTCGCCGATATTTAAGGTACCAATACGATGAATCACCCGTACATAAGCCACAGCGAATTTCTGTTGAATCTCTTGCTCAATTTGACGAATCATTTTTTCTGAAACCGGCGCATAGCTCGTATATTTCAATGCTTTCACCGCTTTGCCTTCATGGTGATTACGTACTGTTCCAATAAAGATGCCAATACCACCGCATTCAGGAAAGTGTAGGATCGGATCAAAACTCTCCTGAGTTAAAGGAGTATCCTGAATCCTATTAAATTGCTTGAGTGTAGAATCAAATGTACTCATCTCAACCTCCTGCAACCGGTGACAGTAAAACAACTGTACTATCAGATGTTAATAGGGTCTGACGCGGAATAATGTCTTCCCCCATTGCACATGCACAGTGTTGAATCATTTTTCCTGCGTCTGGATATGCACGCACCACGTATTCTAAAACATCAGAAATGAGCATGTTTGACTCACATTGCAGGATTAAATCTGCTGGCAATACACGTTCAATTGCACCAAAGCATTCAATTTTTACCGTCATCTGCTGCGGTATATTCTTCAGTTGATTAACATTATTTGGCGTATTTAGAATTTTAAATTGATCTGACATATTAACCTCCAATCATATACATACTGATTTTTCGAGATGACGAATGTTTTGAATTTAGCTGTTGATGAATCTCATTAAAGCCTTGCTTTTTCTGCCAAATATAATCAGACAAAGTATCTTGTAATTGTCTGGGTTGCGGTAATTCTAGATTTATTGGCGAATATACAACTGCATTTGGTGAGTGACTTTGAACAAACTGAGTCTCAGCGAAATAATGTGAATCATGGTGCAATGCCTGAATTTGTGTTTTCAGGCTAATTCCCTTTGGAGCAAATAGGCAGTTATAAAAATCACCTTGTGCTGTTAACCGTATACGGTCACAAGTGCCACAAAATGAATTGGTTATGGTCGAAATGATGCCAATAGGATAATCATTAATAAAATACTGTCGTGCAGGCTCGGAAGATTGTCCTTGTTGTAAAGTGACAGTAAAGTCTTGCTTTAATTGCTCTAAAATTTCCTGCTCAGTGACAATATCGGCTTGCGTCCAAAGCCCCTCTCCATCTAAAGGCATAAACTCGATAAAACGCATTGTAAGATGCTGTTGAATGGACCAATGTGCTAAGGGTAAAACCTGATCATCATTGATTCCTTTGATCAATACAGCATTGATCTTGATTTTAAAACCTGCCTGCTGTGCTGCTGTAATGCCTTCTAATACTGGTTGTAACTCTTTTTGAGTCAAGGCCTTAAATTGTGCTTTATCTAAACTGTCCAAACTAATATTCAAATCATCTAAACCCGCTTGTTTTAACTGGGTTGCGTATTGTTTAAGGTAGTGTGCGTTGCTAGTCATTGAGATCCGTTTTAAGCCCAGTTTTTTTAATTTTTGTAGTTGATCAATGAAATGCACCACACCTTTACGCATTAATGGTTCGCCACCAGTGATTCGAATCTGCTCAATCCCATGTCGCACCATAAACTCGCAAAAAATATACAGTTCTTCAAAACTGAGTAAATTATGCTTTTTGATCCATTCTGGATGTTCAGGCATACAATAGACACACTTAAAATTACAGCGATCTGTCACTGAAATTCTGAGTTTGCGCTTAGTGCGACCATATTGATCGACAAAGGCGGCACCCTCTTCGTATTGTGTCATTGCATTCATATACACATCCCAAGCACTATTTAAGTTCAAGATTTTTTAATACTTAAAATCTGCGCTATTTTATTGACATTGAAATTGCAAAAAGTGTTCCAACTTTGATCATCTACAGCTAAATGTGAGCTAAAACCGATTTGACCTCTATTAAAAATGCCGAGATTTGCAAAAAATTAAGCAAAACTAAGCCAGTCAATTTAAAAACTTGAGCTGTTGGTATTGTTGTAATTCATCCAAAGAATTGATGCTGTGGAAAAACAGTGCATGATTCTCAAATAATGCTTCCTGAGCGTGCAAATCAGAAAAACATATCTTTAAACTGCGCTGTCCTTGTTCAAGATGAGTACAGATTCGATTGAAAGCGCTCCGTTTTAATAAACAAAATGGATATAACGCTTTACCATTGATATTGACGTAAGCCACTTCTGCCAAAGGATGACTCGCTAAAGTGACATGTAAGCGTTCAATGACCTCAGGTGGAATAAATGTCACATCACAGGGCACAAAAAGTACATAGTCAGATTCAACATAAGACCAAGCACTTTTAATTCCCATCAAAGGACCATAAAAGCCAGTTTCATCATCTTGATAGCAATACAAACTTGGAATAAGCTTCTGATAAATTGAATAATCGCGATGACTATTGACCCAGACCTGTGATACTCGGTTTTTTAATTGTTGATGGATCTTGATGAGTTGAATTTGATCATCAAACTTCTGTAACAGTTTATTGATCCCATTCATACGTCGCGCCTGACCACCAGCGAGAATCACAAGATCAGTTTGTGGATATTGCTTAGCTTTCTTGGGTTTTATAATTCTTTTCATAGAGTAAGCTCCGCTTGACAGGCTTTAATCAATCCGCGAATTTCAGGTAGACATGAACCGCAATTACCACCTGCTTTTAAACATGCAGTCACTTGTTTTTCATGATTGATATTGTTTTGTTTAATGGTTTCAATAATTCGATTTTTGCCTACCTTAAAGCAACTACATACCAATGGCCCCTCACTATTGCCTATTGACATGACTTGTCCAGCAAGTAAGGCTTTACGATGCATCGCACTTAAACGATCACGTTTAAACAAACTTGCGACCCAATCACGATCTGGTAATAATGCTTTAGGTGCGATATATAAACTTGCAATAAGGCGCCCCTCTTTTAGCACTACACTATGGCTGATATGTGCAGTTTGATCTTCCAAGTTAAGCCATTCAAAACTTTCATCGTCAAAGGGTAAAAGTTGCTTGAGATTTTGGGAGGTGTGGGTAAAACGACGACGATCTGCCAATTCATACCGCACTGCTTTGGCAGTCTGAATTTTTGTCCACCACACCGTATTTTCAATGCTATTTTTAACAATGTGTTCAAAGCCTTCACGAACATAAAATACCCCTTGCCACTGGGTATAAAATGGCTGAATCAACACAGGGGTATGTTTGAATTCTGGCTCCCCTGAGATTGCGTCCACCACTGGATTGACCACTTTGCCAATACGTGCATCCGAAGCATATTGATCATTCCAATGAATCGGGGCGAAAATTTGTCCACGGCGGATATTGTCACTGAGTACAGCACGCAAGACACAATTGCCCCAAGCCGATTTGATTTCGACCAATTCGCCTTCTTTCAAGCCATACTTCAATGCATCATTGGGGTGAATTTCACAAAAGGGTTCTGCTTTATGGGTGCTTAAATTGGCAGATAAACCTGTGCGAGTCATAGTGTGCCACTGATCTCGAATCCGTCCTGTATTGAGAATTAAAGGATATTCAACAGTGCTTTGATGGACTGGATCTATCGCCATTGTGGCAATAAATTTAGCTTTGCCATCTGCATGACTAAATTGTCCCTGTGAAAACAATTGTGCGAATGCATGTTCAGTCTGATTGCGCATGATCACAGGCCATTGAATGGGTTCCAATTGATCATATTCATCTAATGAAAGATCAGTTAAACCTTGTAAATTGAAGTAACGAAAGCTTTGGGTATTTGATCGCGCATTAATCTCTGCGTTTTGATACGCAGATAACAGAGCATGTTCTTTAAAAATCTCGTGGCTATTTGCAAAATCAAAGCCAGTAAATCCGAGCTTTTGAGCCACTTGTGCCACAGCCCACCAATCCGCTTTGGCCTGCTCAGGCGGGTCTAAAAAAGCACGTTGTCTTGAAATACGACGTTCTGAATTGGTGACCGTACCATCCTTTTCTCCCCACCCCAACGCAGGTAAGAGCACATCGGCAAACTGAGTAGTGTCGGTATCTTTGCAAATATCGGAGACTACAACAAACTCACAGCTGTTTAAAGCACGTTTGACCTGATCGGCATTGGGGAGGCTGACTACAGGATTGGTTGCCATAATCCAAATTGCTTTAATCTTGCCACTTTCCACTGCTTCAAAAAGATCAACTGCTTTTAATCCCATATGCTTGGCAATGCTTGGACTGTTCCAAAAATTTTGTACAAGCTGTTGATGTTGTTGATTGTCTAAGTCCATGTGTGCTGCCAGCATATTGGCAAGCCCACCCACTTCACGTCCGCCCATTGCATTGGGTTGTCCTGTCATAGAGAATGGAGCTGCACCCAACTTTCCAATTTTGCCCGTCAACAAATGACAATTGATGATGCTATTGGCTTTGTCCACGCCACGTGAAGACTGGTTTACCCCCATTGAAAATAGGGTCATGACTTTTTCAGTTTGGGCAAACTTTTCAAAAAAGAGTTGAAGTTTTTCTAGCGAAATTCCTGTTTTCACTGCAACATCTTGGATATCTGTTTCAGCTTGCGAACTTTTTAGTGCCGTATCTAGCCCTTGAGTATGTGCCTCAATAAATGCGCTATCCGCATAGTTATGTTGATGTAAATATTGTAATAGCCCATTAAACAAGCAAACATCTTGACCCATTAGAATAGGCAAATGTAAATCAGCTGCTTCACATGTAGCCGTAAAGCGTGGATCAATCACCACCACAAATAAATCACTTTGCTTTTGTTGTCTTAATTCTTTGGCTTGCATGATGCGTTGATACATCACGGGATGACACCATGCTGTATTTGAACCAACCAAAATCACCATGTCAGTATGTTCAAAATCGTCATAACTTGCAGGTACCAAATCCTCACCAAAAGCACGCTTGTGTGCGGCAACTGCCGAAGACATACACAATCTTGAATTGGTATCGATATTGGCTGTACCCAAATAGCCTTTAACGAATTTATTTACCACATAATAGTCTTCTGTCAACAACTGACCAGAAACATAAAATGCGACACTGTCACGACCATATTGCTCGATATAGTGTTGGAATTTATTGGCGATTAAACCTGTTGCGCTATCCCAATCTGTAACTTGCTGATGGGGATGACGTCCAAGCATCGGCTGTAAAACACGTGTGCCCAACCCCAGCGTATCAGCCAAATTACTGCCTTTAATACACAGTTTTCCGTAATTCGAGGGATGCTTAACATCGCCAACCACAGAAACTTTTTGTCCTAGCGTAGTGTCTTGCACTGTTGCTGTTACACCACAGCCTACACCACAGTAAGGACAAGTGGTTTGTGTGCTTGTGATCTTATATTCTGTGGAGCTCGGCAGTTCCATTACAGGGATACTATTCATTGCTGCTGTGCTCCTCAATGCTATACATTCACTTGAATATGGCTTTCATTTAATCTTCCCCTCCTTTTAAGATGAAGGGGTTAAGCGATATAAATCAGCCTGCTTTTTTTAATGCAAAATCCCGACCAAATAACAATTTATTGCGAATCGAAGAAATTGGGGTTTGATCAGCAATCAATTCAGCGTACCAAGTGCCATCCTCTGTATCACCAAACAGTACCGCACCAACGACTTTATCTTTTTGAATAATAATGCGTTTGTAGATTTGACGTTTTTCATCATTCAGAATAATGTCTTCAAAATCTTCTATAGGCTGACTGTTTTCTAAATCAATACGGCCTGCTGAAAAAACATCACAACCACTGACTTTTAACTGGGTAGGAACCGTCGGTGCTTTAAAGGTCAAACTGCCGTGTTCGGCCAAATGTGATGCACAGATAAAGGCTTGCCCCCATAAAGGTTCTACCAAACCAAACGTTTGGTTACGATGCTCAATACATTCACCCACTGCATAAATACTTGGATCATAGGTTTGCATGGTGTCATTAACCAACACACCGCGATTACAGCGTAAACCCGCACTTTGTGCCAATGCCATATTGGGACGAATACCCACGGCAAAAACCACCAGATCTGCATCTAAAAGTGTGCCATCTTGTAACCGAACTTGGGTGACATGACCATTTTCACCAAGTAATTCTTCTGTATTGGCTTCTGTGATGATCGGAATACCTTTTTGCTCAATTGCTGTTTTCAACATTTGACTGGCCTTGGCATCAAGTTGGCGATCCATAATACGATCCATCAAATGCAAAACCGTCACATTCATACCACGTTGCTTTAAACCATATGCGGCTTCTAGCCCCAATAGCCCCCCACCAATCACCACTGCATTATTTTTAGATTTACAGTAGTCGAGCATATTATTGACATCATAAATATCACGAAAGCTCAAAACGCCATCCAATGCTGCGCCTTTGACCGGTGGAATAAATGGTTTTGAACCCGTTGCTAAAATCAAACGGTCATAGCTCACCACCACACCTTTTTCGGTATAAACTTGCTTACGAGGACGGTCAATACGTAACGCAGCATCACCCGCAATAAAGCGAATATTTTTATTCGCATACCATGAATGGGGGTGCAGCATAATGTCGTCAATGGTTTTATCCCCTGATAAGACAGGCGACAGCATAATCCGGTTATAGTTCCCCCAAGGCTCCTCACCAATCACCGTCACTTCATAACGATCAGGTGCCATATCAAGCAAATCTTCCAAGCAACGCATTCCTGCCAATCCGTTCCCCACCAGAACTAAATTGATTTTTTCCTGAGCCGTACCATTATTGGTGATATAAGTTTTTTGTGGGGTTGGACTGACCCAGACACGACCATTTTCAATTTTGCTTGGAAAAACCAGTAATTTTTGATCTTTGTCTTCTAAACAACGGCCTGTTGCTAAACTAAAATGTTGCTTATAAATCGGTGATGCAACTACACGTTCACCTTGTAAATCACCAATTATTCCACGTGACATAACAAAGGCTTTGCTAAATGGGTCTTGGTTGCTCAGCGCATACACACGCTTTTCACTGCCTACCCGAAAAATAGCCACTTGTTGTTGCCCGAGCAACGCGCCTACACCAGTATTGGGCGTAATGTCTTGCAATGCACAAATATCGAGCCAGTCGAGTTCGTTCATATCTTTTAAAATGGTCATTGTGTTTATCCTTTTAACAACGTTTATCAGCTCTTCCACAAGGCTTGTTTTAAGCTGTGGAATTGTGGAGTAAGGCCAATAAAGCAAGTATTCATATGCTTATGCTTCAACTACAGGAATACGGCTCTGATCACGTTCTGAGTCAGTTTTTGGGCGAATTTGCCCACGTACTTGAGCAAACTGAATATGTGGATCTTGCTGTTGCTCAGCTTTGGCATTAATAAAGGTCACAAAACGTTTACGGACTTCAGGATCTTCCACCGCAGTTCGCCATTCGTCTTGATAAGTACCCACCACATGGCTCATTCGGCGTTCTAGTTCAGCAGCAACTCCTAAAGAATCATGCACAACAACATCTTTTAGATAATCCAAACCACCTTCCATATTGTCACGCCATACCGAAGTCCGTTGTAAACGATCCGCTGTTTGGATATAGAACATAAAGAAGCGGTCGATATATTGAATTAAAGTTTGCGTATCTAGGTCAGAAGCTAAAAGTTCTGCATGGCGAGGTTTCATTCCCCCATTGCCACAAACATATAAGTTCCAGCCTTTCTCAGTGGCAATCACCCCAACATCTTTGCTTTGTGCTTCGGCACACTCTCGTGTACAGCCCGAAACTGCCATTTTTAATTTATGTGGGGAACGCAAACCTTTGTAGCGATTTTCAAGGAAGATGGCTAAACCGACCGAGTCATCGACACCATAACGACACCATGTGCTCCCAACACAAGATTTAACGGTACGTAATGACTTGCCATAGGCATGACCAGACTCAAAACCAGCATTGATCAGCTTTTCCCAAATTTCTGGCAATTGATGGACTTGTGCTCCAAATAAGTCTACCCGTTGCCCACCGGTTAGCTTGGTATATAAACCATATTCTTTGGCAATCTGCCCAACTGCAATCAAACCATCTGGTGTCACTTCACCACCTGCCATACGCGGTACAACAGAATAAGAACCATCTTTTTGAATATTGCCTAGGTAGTAGTCGTTACTATCTTGCAACCCAGCATGATTTGCAGTGAGAACAAAGTCATTCCAACAAGATGCCAAGATATTGGCTACTGTCGGTTTGCAAATATCACAACCTAAACCATGCCCATGTTGTTGAATCAAATCATCAAAAGTTTTAATTTCATTGACCCGTACCAAGTGATACAACTCTTGGCGTGAGTAAGCAAAGTGTTCACAAAGATGATTATTGACCGTTACCCCTTGGCGTTGTAATTCAGATTTTAAAACTTGGGTCACTAAGGGTGCACATCCACCACATGCGGTTGCGGCTTTGGTACATTTTTTTAACGCACCTAATGAGGTCGAACCCTCGGCAATGGCACTACAAATATCTGCTTTAGACACGTTATTACATGAACAAATCGTGGCACTGTCTGGCAATAAATCTACACCACTACTTCCCGCTTTTGCCGTAGATTGTGCATAGCCTGGCATGATTAAACTTTCTGGATTTTCTGGTATCGCTAAGCCATTCAACATCATTTGCAATAAGTCGTTATATTCTTTGGCACAACCAACCAGTACCGCACCAAGTAATTGGGTTTTCTCTGCATTGACCACGATCTTTTTATAGACCATTGCATCCTCATCAGCATAGAAATAGCTCAATGCATTTGCAGTCATGGCATGCGCATCGCCTACCGATGCCACATCGACACCCATCAGTTTTAACTTGGTGCTCATGTCTGCGCCAGCAAATGTGGGGCAACTTTGTTGCATCACATGTTTTGCTGCAATCCTTGCCATGTCATAACCGGGTGCAACTAAACCATAGATTTTATTGTTCCATAATGCACATTCACCAATCGCATAAATATCTGCATCGGAGGTTTGGCAGTAATCATTAATCGCGATACCGCCACGTTCACCTAACGCTAAACCACATTGGCGAGCCAACTCATCACGCGGGCGAATCCCTGCAGAAAATAGAATAATATCTGTTTCAAGTTCTGAACCATCCGCAAACTTCATCACATGGGTGCTATTCACGCCATCTTCTATCGATGAAGTGGCCTTTTGCGTGTGAACCTTTACCCCTAAATTTTCAATTTTGGACCGTAAAACTTTCCCGCCCAAATCATCAATTTGTACTGCCATTAAACGAGGTGCAAATTCAACGACATGGGTTTCTAAGTCTAAATCACGAAGTGCTTTCGCGGCTTCTAAACCGAGTAAACCACCCCCAATCACCACACCAGATTTTGCAGATAGACTTGCTGCCCGTATTGCATCTAAATCATCAATGGTACGGTAAACAAAACAGTTTTTACGATCATGCCCCGAAATTGGTGGAACAAAAGCATAGGAACCCGTCGCAAGCACCAATTTGTCATAGTTGATCACATCGCCATGATCGGTGGTGATGCATTTATGGATGGTATCAAGATGAGTGGCTTTGGTATTTAAACGCAGGTCAATTCCATAAGCATCTGCAAAGTCCGCACGACAAAGAGTTAAATCTTTGACAGATTTACCTGTGAAATATTCAGTCAAATGTACCCGATCATAGGCCAAACGGGGTTCTTCTGCCAAAATCGTGATTTCAACCTCATCACCTGCATGTTCTAGCACAGATTCAATAAATTTATGCCCAACCATTCCATGACCAATCATCACTAATTTCATATCGATTCTCCTCGATTGTTTTTGCTCTTGTTATTCAATTAAGTCGCACTGTTTTGTTTAAGACTTACAGCATTTTGTTCCATGCTATTTCGCTCCAGTACAGCAGCTTCAAATAACTTTTGCTCTTTCTCTTTATGTTCAACCGAGAAACGGATCATCAATACACAACTTGCAGCAATCACTACCAAACCACCTAAAACCATCAGCGTCGTTTGAATATCCAACATGCCTTTTAATAAGAAACCCGCAGCAACAGCACCGACATTACCGCCTGCCCCGATAATGCCCGCCACACCACCCAAAGCATCACGATCAATAAATGGAACCAGTGCATAGGTCGCACCGCAGGCCATATGGGTAAATAAAGCAAATACGGTCATGACCAGAATCGCCAGAATCGCGGTATTCATTTGTGAAAAGACAATCAGGAATACGCCTTCTAACAGGATCATGGCAAACAACACTTTCGTGCGACCATCGAGACCTTTTTTAGTCGCCACCTTGTCAGAAACGATACCACCAAGCGCACGGGCAAACAGTGCAAGTAAACCGAAAATCCCTGCTGCCATCCCTGCTTCTTTTAAACCAAATTTAAAATGATCCACGTAGTACATTGCGACAATGTTATGAATGAAAATTTCAATACCAAAACACGCTGCATAAGCACCAAATAGAATCCAAACGCGGTAGTTTTTTGCAGCATGCATCAAAATTGCCATACCGCCTTTTTTATCACTCCCCACATGCAGACCTTGTGCACGAAGCTCTTTAAAATCACCTTGTGGACAGTCTTGAGTAAACTTCCAATACATTGCACCGACAATTAACATCATCACACCAGGTACAATTAGTGCAATTCTCCAGCCCATGGTTTGTTCAACACCGAACATCACCAATGCTGCGAGCATCAAAGGCATCAAGGCTTGAGTTGCGCCTCCACCTGCATTACCCCAACCTGCTGTGGTTGCATTTGCAGTGCCTACGACATTTGGTGCAAACATAATACTGGTGTGATATTGGGTGATAACAAAGCTGGCACCAATTGCGCCAATCAAGAGTCGGAAGAATAGAAAAGACTCATAACTATTGGCTGATGCCACCCCAAATACAGGGATACTGCCGATAATCAATAATGCGGTATAGGTTTTACGTGGGCCATATTTATCGCATAAAGGACCAACAATCAGACGCACTACAATCGTGATTGCAACAGCAGCAATATTAATATTGGCGATTTGATCTTTGGTGAGATGGAATTCACCTGCAATAACAGGCATTAACGGCGCACAGGCAAACCATGCAAAGAAACAGACAAAAAAAGCAAGCCAACTCATATGGAAGGCCCGCATTGCTGCACTGCTAAAATTGAAAAGATGAATCTTTGTTGCTTTTTTCGCATCTAAATTTGAAGACATAGCTTCGATCTCCTGAACTGAACGCATATAAGTTGCTGTTATGCACGAGGCATATCAGTAACGATCAGAACGGACGTCGTTGGCCGTCTTACAAATTTTGAAAGTCTTCATTGACTTGATTTAAACTATGCATAGTTCATGCCAGTTTAATATTTCTAAATATCTAATTTTTTATTTTGCTTGAATACTCAGTACTTATGATTGAATAGTTGTACCTTTATCCTGTAATACACGGTCATGCTTTTTATCCGCACGGATAAAATGTAAATCATAAAACTGCATGTTTAGAAGGCAAATTGCGTCAATAAAGTGCATCAATTTTCTTTAACATCCTGTGACTATGCTTTAAAACAGCACTATTCATGCGAAATATTGGCATCTAAATTGCTTATATGCTGAAAGTTCATGTCAGGACATACTTGAGTAGCGACATGCCAAAATTAAGAATTGCCCTGATCGATGATGATATAGAGCGGGCATCTTTTATCAAATCCTCTTTGATCGAACATGATTTCGAGGTGGTCGCATGTCTGATGATTGACCATTTAAACAGTACCGATCTTCATCACTTATATGCTGATGTGATTTTGCTGGATATGGACCATCCACATCGAGATATTATTGAAAGCTGTGTAAGTCAGTTTGATTTACCCACTGTGCTTTTCACTAAAAACTCGCAAAAAGACACCATCAAAAGTGCTATTGAAGCGGGTGTAACCGCCTATATTGTTGATGGGATTGATCCTGAAAAACTGGAAAGTATTTTAGAAATTTCGATTGAGCAATTTAAAAAACATAAAAAGCTCTTAAAAGATCTCAATGAAACCAAATGCAAACTTGCTGACCGTAAAGATATTGAAAAAGCCAAAGTGATGCTGATGCAGATGCATCAAATTGAAGAAGAACAAGCTTTCAGTTTGTTACGAAAAAACGCCATGAGTCACCGTATCACCATGGGGGAAATGGCAAGAAAGTTAATCGATGCTCAAGCCTTGCTCCAAGCAAATTTCAAGGAATAAACAATGAACACACTTGAAACCACGGACATTGAATTAGGCTATATTCCTTTGCTGGATTGCACTGCAATACTTTGGGCACAACATCAAGGTTATTTTACTGAGCAAGGTCTGAAGGTTAGGTTGGTGAAAGAGCCTTCTTGGGCCAGTTTACGTGATCGTTTAGCTTTTGGCATTTTAGATGCCGCACATTGTCTTTCTGCCATGCTTCCCGCTGCTGCGACAGGCAATGATCAGCTGGGTATTCCCTTACAAACCTCATTGGTGTTGAGCACCAATCGTGCATTTATCAGCTTGAGCCAAAAACTCTGCTATGAGTTAAAAATTCACACGCAAGATACTGCGCAAGCGTCAGCAATGAAAGTAGTTCAAGCCTTAAAACAAGGCGACAAAATACAACTGGCCCATGTATTTAAACAGTCCATCCACCATTATTGTTTAAGAGAATGGTTGGCTTTGGCAGATCCAGACTTGGCAAAAAAATACCAACCATCCACTCTGCCCCCTTCCTATATGGTGGATGCGATTTCATCACAACTCATTGATGGATTTTGTGTCGGTGAACCGTGGAATATCCAATCGCAGATTGAAGGTTATAGTTATGTAATTGCTGAGAGTAAACAGATTATTCCTGAAGTGGCGGATAAAGTTTTAGCCACCACCCATGAATGGGCAAACAAGCATCCGAATACGTTAAATGCATTGCAGACGGCGATTCAAAAGGCACAACATGATTTAAGCACCTTGCAATCACTACAACCCATATGGCATATGCTAGAAGTGAGTGACATCATCCGTTTCAATTGTTCTCATCTAGTGCATACCTATGCGTTTCATAAAATACAAAATATTATTCGCTCTTTTGGTACACAGGACCGACCAAAACCAGATGATTTTGAATGGATTATTCAACAAATGTGCAAATGGGATAACTTAGAACTCGATACGGCACAAATCAAAAAAATTTCGACACAATGCACAGGACATTTAATTGAATAGGCTAATGAAATTTTTAAACGTAAACTATTATTTTTTTAATAGATTCAAAAGTATGAGCCGATGTCCAAACCTTATTCTAAAAGATTACTAGACATTGGCACATGTTTACAGCTTAGAATTTAACGATATCGCCTTTTAAAGCCACACTCGCAAGTGCTGTACCTTTATAACATTGGTATGTGGTGGTGTTTTTTGATTCATTTGCTTTGAAATAGCTCACAATATTGGTCACTGCATTAGCACCTTTATCTTTTGCTGCGCTTTGCAATTGGATTAATGCTGAACGTAATACATGATCACAAGCCTTTTCCGCAGACTTTCCAAAACCATTGGTTTTTTTATTGCTAACAACCGCTTTTTCTAAAACTTGACCGCCAGATTTAGTCCCAGCAAGATAAAATTTTACCGATCCATCTAAAAATCCATCAGCCACAGCTCGATCTACAGCTTCTTTAAAATTGAGATTATGAACAGTGTCCGCAGCTTGTGCAGAGACGATTCCACCAAAGCATAAAGTTGAAACAACAACCAAGTGTTTAAATGACATCGTTTTTTTCCTCTTTTAAGTATGTTTTAAAATAATGGAGGTGTTGATCCCTCCGAATGCAAAATTATTGGTCATGATGGTTTTTGCATTCATATCTCGTGGCTCTCGCACGATATAATCCAAATCACCACATAATGGGTCAATTTCATCCAAATTTAAAGTATGGATAAACTGTTGGCGTTGTAGCATTTCTATACTCAACCAAGCTTCGATTGCACCACATGCGCCTAGGGTATGTCCAAAATAACTTTTTAATGAACTGATCGGTTTTTTACCAAATATACGCGCAGTGGCTTGAGTTTCTGCAACATCGCCTTGATCTGTTGAAGTCCCATGCGCATTGATATAATCAATCTCTTGTGCAGAAATCGCAGCATCTTTGAGTGCCATGCGCATGCATCTTTCCATCATTTCTGAATTTGGACGAGTGACATGCTCACCATCGGTATTGCTGGCATAACCGATGACTTCTGCATAGATCGTTGCACCACGTGCCAGTGCATGTTCATACTCTTCTAGCACTAAACAGCCAGCACCTTCACCAATCACCAAACCATCACGATTTTTATCAAATGGACGTGGTGTTTTTTCAGGTGTATCGTTCATCCCACTGGTGGCTAACAACACATCAAATACTGCTGAACCTGTCGCGCTGAGTTCCTCAGCACCACCCGCAAGCATCAGCTTTTGTTTACCTAATTTAATCGCTTCAAATGCCTGTCCGATGGCCATTGAACCTGAAGTACAGGCACTTGATGTGGGTAAGGTTAAACCTTTTAAACCAAAATAAACCGTCATATTCACAGCGCTGGTATGTGACATCATTCGGATATACGTGGTCGCATTTAACTGACTCATGTCGTTGTCTATGAGCATTTTCCCAAACTCTTTGACTGCATCGACACTCCCCGCAGAGGAGCCAAAAGCAACGCCAGCATCGCCACTTTTCAAAATAGGATGATCGATCAAGCCTGCATCTGCCAATGCTTTTTCAGCACAAATCACCGACATCAATGCAACTCGTCCCATACCTCGCGTCACTTTACGATTAAAATGTTTAGGAACCTCAAAATGCACTACTGGGCCTGCAATTTTACATCGTAGATCGGTATAAATATCCCAATCAGGCATCGCACGAATGCCATTTTTTGACGCTTGGAATTGGGCAAAAATTTCATCTGCCGTTTCACCCAGTGAAGTGATTCCCGACATTCCCGTCACAACAACACGTTTCATTAAATCAGTCCCCCATTCACCGAAATCACTTGCCGAGTAATATAGCTTGCGTGATCAGAGCAGAGAAAGTTCACGGTATGCGCCACTTCATCGACCTGTCCCATACGTTGTAATGGAATCATTTTTAAAGCATGTTCTTTTACTTCTTCTGTGACCATTTCCGTTTCAATCAATCCCGGTGCAACGCAATTCACCGTAATTTTTCTTTTTGCCAGTTCTAAAGCCAAAGCTTTGGTCGCACCAATCAATCCCGCTTTTGCCGCACTATAATTGACTTGACCACGATTACCCATAATGCCAGAAACAGAAGAAAGCGTGACAATACGCCCGCCTTGTTTTAGGCGAATCATCGGCATCACTAAAGGTTTTAATACATTATAAAAACCATCCAATGAGGTCGAAATTACTTCATCCCAGTCATTGTCGGTTAAAGCTGGAAATGCGCCATCATGGGTTAAACCTGCATTTAGCACCACACCATAAAATGCACCATAAAGCTCGATATCTTGTTCCAGTATCTGTCGGGTGTTTTCACGTTGTGTGACATCAAAAAGTAGCGCATAACTGTTTTGCCCCAAAGCTTGGATTTCAGCGACCACTTGCTCAGCATCAGCACGTCTAGAACGTGCATGCACAACCACATCAAAACCAGATTTTGCTAAAGCTAAAGCAATTGCTTTGCCAATCCCTCGACTAGATCCCGTAACTAATATTCTTCTCGACACACTTAATTCCTACTTATTGCTCAGCTTTCACAGGTGGTTCATAAACACTTAAAACTGCACTAATTTTATGTTCTTCATAGCTTATTTCACAAGAGAATTGTGCCAAGCCTTCATGTAAATATTGTTGTTCAGCTCGAATGGTCAATGTTTTACCAAATTCAAAATAAGCCAAAGGTAAGTTTAATTTGCGTGTTCCCAGCAAATAGCCGATTTGTGGCGCTTGCCCCGTTTTTTGTCCTTTTGCACCAGCAAAGGCACTAATCGTTTGTGCCATGAGTTCAATACTACTCCAAGTCGGCAAACCATGTTCATCACTAAACATCAATTCAGGTGTAATGGTTAGGTTGGCAAGTGCAAAATTCTCGCCTAACTCAAGCAGTTGATCAACAAAAACCATCGGTTTTTCATGCGGAATAAATTGAATAGCATCTAAACTCATCTGATTTCAGTTCCAAAAATAAGGCTGACATTACTACCGCCAAAGGCAAATGAATTACTCATCACAAAACGCACAGGATCAGATTGAGCAGTTTGAGTTAAATCATCCTGTTCAACGTAATGCTGATCATCCAATTCAGGGTCAATCATGCCATTTTGATGAAGGGGTAACCAGTTTTGATCTTTAAGCACTTGCGTACAAATATAGGCTTCCAATGCACCCGCAGCACCCAAGCAATGTCCGGTTTTATACTTAGTGCTACTCAATGGAACAGCATAGTCCTGAAAGACCTGTCGGACTGCTTTAATTTCCATATCATCATTATGCGTGGTTGCGGTGCCATGCAAATTAAGGTATTGAATATCTGAAGCTTTTAACTGTGCCTGATCCAGTGCTTTTTGCATTGCAGTTGCAGCACCTTTGCCTTCTGGATGCGGTGCAGAAATATGCCATGCGTCCATAGATTCCCCCGCAGAAATCAACATGACCGGTGCTCGTTCTTTACTGAGTAAAAATAAGCTTGCGGCCTCACCAATATTGATCCCATCCCGCTGATATCCACATGGGCTACAGATACCTGCACTCAAATTTTCCAAGCTGTTAAAACCATTTAAGGTCAGCTTAGCGAGGGTATCTACGCCACCCACCAATACAGCATCGGCAAGGCCTGCATTAAGCAACCGTTGCCCACTGGCAAAAGCTTTGGCACTTGAAGAACAGGCCGTAGAAATCGTATACGCAAGACCGTCCCAGCCCAAATAAATTTGCAAAGCTTTGGCGAGATTACCCATTTCCTGCTTTTGCTGTTGAATCACGGTTTCAGTTTGGCCTTGAAAGTAAGCTTTTAATAAGGGTTCATTGTCCGAAATACCCGAAGTTGAAGTCCCAACAATGATTGCAAGGCGTTTTTTATCAAACTTAGCCACATAGTCACGTAACTGAGATTCACATTGTGCAAGCGCAGTTAAGGCAAAACGTAAATTACGCGAGTCATAGTTTTGCAGCGCAACTGGAATATCGCTACATAACGGATGTGCATAAGCACCCACCCATACAGGCTGATCAAAAATCAAAGATTTATTCTGGGTTAAACTGTTTTCCAATGAGGTCAATTGTGCCTTGACCTGCTCAGGATGATCACCTAAAGCTGATAAACTGGCTGAACAATGAATGCCTACAGCGGGATGATTTAAATCAATCTTTTTTGTCATTTTTTTGCAGATCTTCCACTTCACTTTGCTCTAATAAATTGTCTTTCAAAGTATTTTCCACAGGACTAAAGATCATTTGATAAGGAACTTGCAGATTATCCAGCTCAATATGATCAGCACGCGTTTTTATCGTTAAAACGTTTTTTTGATCGATCTCAATTTCAGTCTGATCAACGCCCTGTTTCACTTTAACATTTTCCAAATGATTTTTTGCAAAATCAGGATAAGTTGCAAACAGAATATCTCGAACCACAAAATCAAAGGGTAACAAACGCATCGGTTTTATCCTTTCATGCACCTGCACTTTTTGACCATCGAAATCCAGTCTAAACAGTTGCTGTCCAGTTAAGCTTAAAGCAAACATTTGCAAGTTTTTTGCCTGTTGTTCTTGGTAGAGCAAAAAGCTAAAACTTTGATTTTTCCAGACAACTTCAACTTGATCTTGACGCTGATAATGCGCCAAGGATGGATCAGCAGACCAAACCACAGGAACCAGACCTTGTGGCTGTGGATACATACTTTGACAGGCACCCAGCGCTAACAACAGACTGATGCTCATTGTTTTTAACAAAATTTGCATTATTCGTTCTCAAGTATTTTGCTCTGTTCCAGATCATGACGACAATATTCAGCCAAGGTATTTAAGCGTTGTCGTGCATTGCGATAGATTGGATTAGTTTCATCCCAAGCATAGCCCGCCAATAATGATGCAATCATACGACGGATTTTTTCATTTTGATTTTTTGAAAATACCACATCTTGAAACTCACCGTCGTACCATGCTTCTACATAAGCACGAAATACTTTGATTCCTTTACGCAGAGGTTTTTCATATTCTTGCATCCAGTCTACTTGCCCACCTTGTAAGACTTGATCGACTAAAGGTACCGCCAAACTTGAAGACTTGAGTGCAATGGTCACCCCAGATGAAAACACAGGATCTAAAAATTCACCCGCATTGCCCAGCAAAGCAAAATTGCGCTGTGCCAAGGTTTTAACATTTGCTGAATAGCCCACCAAAGTGCGGATTGGCGTATCAAACTTCATATTGCGCAGTACATGCGACAAACTCGGTTCATCTGCAAGAATATCTTTAAATAAAGCCAATAAGGCTTCAGGCTCATCAGAGATATAACCATAATGATCAAAGAAATCCTGTTCAGCAACAATCCCAAATGAACAGCGACCATCCGCAAACGGAATTAACCAATACCATCCACGATGATCTTTTTCATGTACCGTAATCAGGATTTTATTTCGGTCGAATTCAGGATCATCCAAGATCCCATCTTCAATATGACTAAACACCGCACGGCGTACTGGGAAATTTGAAGGACTTTCCAGATCAAGAAGTTTCGGCAAAATACGACCAAAGCCACTGGCATCCAGTAAAAATTTAGCCTGAATTTGATAGATATTTTCCTGCTCATCTTTAACGGTTAATACAGGATGATCAAGCTCAACATCAACTGCAACAACCTCATGCCCAAAACGAATTTCAGCCCCATATTGTTCAGCTTGCTGTGCTAAAAGATGGTCGAAATTGGCACGTCTAATCTGCCATGTCGTTCCAGGGCCTTCACTAAATTTTTGAGTAAAATCGTAGTAGCTCCGTTCATGACCACGTAAGAATGCTGCACCATTTTTAAACTGAAATGCATATTCTTCAACATGTTCATGAACTGTGTCTAATAAACCGGCCTCTTCTAAAAACACCATACATTGTGGCAAAAGTGATTCACCGATCGAAAAGCGAGGAAAATGCTGCTTTTCAATGATCACCACTTGATAACCTTTGTGCCTAAGCAGTGCTGCTGCGGAACTTCCCGACGGTCCTGCCCCGATGATCACCACATCTGTTTGTTGTAAATCTAAACCCTTCATGTATTCACCTTAATGTTCAGTTCTTTGACTGATTAATTGATTTTGAGTCTGCCGGCGTAAAAAGCGTGGCATAGATAAACGAAAAAATTACCCCAAAAAGAACCGTTAACCCAAAACAATGTATTGCATAGGTATGGCTTAACGCCAATAGACCAAACCCCAACAAAGTCGACATCATACAGAGAAATAGTGCCATCCCGACCACATGCGAATGATCGTGCCCTTGACGGTAGAAAATGGCGTAATCCACACCAATCCCCAAGATGAGAAAAACCCCCATTACACTAAATAGATTAATCTCAACGCCCATCCATGCCTGTAATGCAAAGGTGCTCATCAACGCCAAAGTCACTGGCACCATCAGAGCAAACACCGATTTAATCCCATAGATCAGCATTAAACCGATCGCTAAGGCAATTAATGCATAGACAAAAAGATATTCAGCTTGGATACGATGGTCTTGGAATAAGCTCGATAAATTATGTACAGGGCGAACCAGCTTATTCTGCTGATCTTGCAAAGCCTCTACGGCTGTTACATCTTTTATGCCTTGAATCAAAATTAATCTTTGCTGCGGATTAACCTGTAAAAATGCCAAAGGATGGGCAGCAAACTGATCTAAATTTAACAATGTTTGTTGAGACAATCTTGCTTGCCAACTCAGGACATCTTTCGGATCAAGTTGCATCGCGCTTGCATATTCCACCAGTACTGATTTTGGAATTTTCTGTAGCGCTTCAACATTCTGCTGTTGCTGTTCTAGCGAAGGAATCGTTTGTCCTATTGCTTGAAACCCATCAATTTTGCCCTGTTGTTTTAACTGAGAAAGCGCATGAATTAAGTGTTGTTCTTGCCTTGCAAGGTCTTTTGCTGAATTTGCATAAATTGCAAAATAATCACTGCCCTGTGCTTGCCCAAAACGAGAACGAATATATTGATCTTCCTGCTTTAAATGTTGATCCATGCTTTGCAAATTACGCACATCATCATTACTTTTAAGCAACAGTAAACTTGATCCTGAAACCACAAAGATCACAAAAATCAGCAGATAACGCTTTGTTGCGTGCGCTAAAAAATAATTACGCCATGTGCCAATAAAGCTTAATCTGCGTATTGCGGGTTCAGCATTTAAGGCAGGTAAACGCGGTAGTAATAATAGACTGGTGATCCCTGCAGCAGTTAAGCCCACCATTGAAAATACTGCAATCTGCTTAAAGCCCGGAAAAGGTGTAAAACTTAAAAATAAATAAGCCAGCAATGTGGTTGAAAGCCCGATCAACAAACTGGGTAAAATCGGCTTTAATACGGCAAATCCATTGAGATGTCGTTGCTGTGATTGCATCGCCATAAAGTAAAAGGAAAAATCGACACATACCCCAATCAGACTTGCACCAAAAACCAAAGTCATCAGATGTATTTCGGAAAATATCCAGTGGGTTAGCGCAAAAGCCACCATTGAACCTGTGGCAACCGCAATAAACTCGGTCAACATCGGGCGAATAGAGCGGAAACCAAACCAGACCAAAAGTAAGACACCGATACTCGAACCCACTCCGATTGTAGAAATTTCATTCTTTGCAGATTGGGTACCAAAATGCGAAAAAACAATTGTTCCAGTCCAGTGCGGTTTCACCCCGATCTTGCTCAATTGCTGATTAACATTAGTCATCCATTGGGCAGTTTGTTCTTGATACTCAATATCATAAGGACTTTTTAAAAGTTCTAAATTAAATAGTCGAGAATAGCCTTGCTCATCAGAAATTGTGGCAAAACCATCTTGTATTTCGATATTTGAATGCTGTTGCAGGCTTGCAAGCCCCATGGCATAACGTGGAAATAATAACAATGGATCTTGTTGAAGCAAGCTTTCAGTAATTGGCATGCCCGGACTCATGATTTGCATCAAACTTTGTTCAGTCAGTGCCGCATAATCCTGTTGTTTTAAGATTGCTTGATCTTGCGAACTAATTAAGCCTGCATGATGTGCATATAAAGTCTTGGCAAAATCTTCAGTATCAACTTGCGCTTTTAATGGCTTAAACAAATTCGACTGTTGGACACCAGCCCTTAATATCTGTGTTGCTTGCTCAATTTGTTCAGATGATTTTGCATCAATCACCAAGAACACTTTATTGTTCAATTGCTCACTGACATAGTGTTCGGTTTGCTCAAGCTGTTTATCCTGCTTTACTTTTGGCAGTAAAGCAAAAATATTGGTCTGGATGTGAATGCCTTTTTGCATCCATGTAAATCCCAGCCCGATCGCAATGATGACTAAAAATATCAACCAAATTGCAGTGAGTTTATTTTGCCAATTGGAAAAGTGCATTCTCAGACGCCGATAAAGTTTGAGGTTGAGCCGTCTGCTGACTAAAATTAATAATCGTCATATTATTGGCTTGTTCAGTAATCACAATACGATTGACATAACGTCCACCTTGCGCATTCACTTTGACAAACAATTTTTTAAACAACGCACTTTTCGGGGTCAATGTGACATCCCAAGCTGATGTTGTGTAATTGGCTGCAACCACATTAAAATTTTTGGCTAAGGCTGTTTCATCGCCTGCCATTAACTGTAAAAACATGGTCGCCACTGAACCATATTGACTGTTATCAATCTCAAGTTGACTCATAGTTCGCTGGGTTTTTTGTAGCAACTTTTTTGGGGTAACAATCAAATCTGCTTGAACAGGCTTTTTAATCTGCCAAATCACCCCTTGGCTTTTGGAAAATAAAACCTGCCCATTTGAGCTAAAAGTTTTATTTAAGGAGGTGAGCTTTTTTTGCTGCTCAAAATGGGCACGAACTACAGCTGTTTGAGAAAGCTGTTGAAAAATTTGCCCAACTTTAGAACTTTCCGCATAACTTGCCAATGGAAGTGCCGTCACAACCATAAACATCATACTGGTGATGATCAGTTTGATTTTATTTTTAAAATTCAACATTTTTCATGCCCCCTATTTGGTCTTAAATTCAGACCATGCATACAGGCGGTCCAAAAATATTTGTGGTGACTGAAAGCACATTTCTCGTGTTTCTATCTCAACTGCCACCTGACTGGTAAAACCTTTAGTGAGGCGTTTACCTGATTCTGCATCAAAAATCTGGTACTCGATTTTCAAACGGTTTTCCCATTCTTTTAAAGTCGCACGTACTCGGATATGCTGCCCAAAAATAATACCTTGCGCATAACGGACATAACTTTCAATCACTGGCCATGCATAACCAGAATCTTTCATTTGATTATAGTTATAGTCAAATTGATCCAGCAATTTACAACGTGCAATTTCAAAATATTTGAGATAATGCCCATGCCAAACCACATTCATGGTATCGACATCATGAAATGGAACATCAATAATGACATCAGCATACATCAGCGTTCTCCTGCTTGTGCTGCAAAAGATTGCAGTTTAACAGACTGAGATTTTCAAGATGATCGACAATCGCTTGCAGTTCTTTTTGCAATGGACGATCTTCTTCAACAAAATGAAATTCTTTCAGTACCCATTGTCTAAATAGACCCAACACTGGGCTTAATTGCTGTGCCAAACCTCTCAGTTCAATTGCTTGAACCGCAGCACAGCTCAATGCAGCAATCACTTGTTCAGTCAATAAAATCACCCGACTGGCATCACGTGCGGCAATCGTGCCCATACTGACTTTATCTTGATTATGGCATTCGGTTGAACGTGAAAAAATTGAAGCAGCAAGTGTTTGCTTAAGTGCTTCGGCAGTCCAAGCTGACACCCCTATCTGTACGGCTTTAAAGCCATGATTGAGTGGTAAGCGATCGGTTTTAGCACCAGTCAAATTACGTGGTAACCCATGATTCATTTTATGATCGACCAACTGTGCAAGCTGACGATCCATCAAATCAGCAATATTGGCAATCATAATTTTTAAGCTATCCATAGCCTGAGCGATATGTCCACCATAGAAATGTCCACCATGTAACACGCGTAAATTGATCGGATCAATTAAGGGATTATCATTACTTGAGTTCAATTCATTTTCAATAAATTGTCTAAGCCAAGTTTTAGAATCTTCAAAGATTCCAATAATATGTGGTGCACAACGCAACGAATAACGATCTTGCAAACGTGGGCTTTGATGCTCTGTTTGTACTTTATCGTTTAACCATTCACGCAGTTGCTTGGCGATCTCCTGCTGACCTGCATGAGGTTTCTGAGCAAATAACACCTCATCAAAATGGCTTGGATTGCCCTGTAATGCCAACACATTTAATGCTGTGATTAAAGTACTTGCCAAACTAATCTGCTCAGCTTTTTTATAATTTAAACAGGCCATTGCGGTCATTACCGCAGTACCATTCATAATGGCAAGTCCCTCTTTGGGTCTGAGTGCCAAAGGCTGTATCGCATATTCAGCATAAACATCCGCGACTGCAACGATATTACCTTGATAGTAAACATCCCGTTCACCGACCAATGCCCCTGCAATATAGGACAATGGGGTTAAATCACCACTGGCGCCGACTGAACCTTCTGAAGGAATCACTGGAATAATATTTTCATTGAGCATCCAAACCAAACGCTCAAGTAAAGCATGTGATACCCCTGAATAGCCACGCGCCAAAGAACATAATCGAGTCACCATCACAGCACGTGCAGTGATCAAGTCCAGATTTTGCCCCAAACCACAACCGTGAAAACGAGATAAATGCAAAGGCAATTCATTGACCTGATGTGCAGGCACTTCAACCAAACAAGAATCGCCATAACCTGTGGTTACACCATAGATGACGCCTTCTTCTTGCAATAATTGATCAAGAAAATCAGCACCTCGTTGAATCAATGCCTGCCAACTTTCAGAGTTAGGCAGCGCCACTTTGAGCTGTTGATTTGCGACAGCAACAACCTCTTCAATTGAAAGTGGTTTTTCTCCGATGACAAGTGTCTGCATTTTTATTTGTTCCAAAAATTATAAAAATTAAACCATTGATAAGGTGCATCTACGCAATGCTGTTCGACCAGTTGAACATAGCGTTGTATGACTTCAGCTATGGCTTGGTTGCGGGTTTGCCGCGGAAAATTAAGTTTTTGAGCGATTGAATGGATATGCACATGAAAGTTGTCTTGCTTGCGATAACAGAAAACCGCCAATATCGGAACTTTCAGCAAACTCGCTAAAATCCAAGGTCCTTGCGGCCAAGCGGACTCATCAGCTAAAAATTTAAGATTTTCGACACGTTGCGATTGAACTGGAACGCGATCTGCTGCCACGATGATCCACTCACCCTGATCCAGTTTCTCCTGCAAAAGAATCGCAGTATCAACGCCAAGTTCATCAACCGAAATCAGATGCACATCGGCTTTTTGATTGAGCTTTTTAAGAAATTCATTAAATTTACTGGCATGCTTTTGATAAACCAATACATTGATTTTTTGCTGATGATCAGATTTGATCGCACGTAGCAGTTCGATATTGCCAAAATGCGATACTACAATGATCGCCCCTTTTTTATAATTTTCCCGAAAATGCGCATGCCCATGCAAGATCAGCTTTTCTTCTGCGACTTTTCCCAGCCAGCCTTCAATTTTATCCAAAATACACTCACCAAATGTCATCAAATGAATATACGAATGACTCATATTCGGTTGATGTGAAAATGGTGACTTTTCTTGAGCAAAATGATGCAACTTTTGTAAATAAAGTAATGAAGCCTGACGCGCTGTTCGAGAAAAGATCCAGTACCACATGATAATGAAATACAGCACCAGCTTACACAAAAAACGCCCACCAAAACGATAGAAGCAAAGCATTAACATCAAAGGTAACATTCCCCCCTTTTCTTTAAGCTCACTCCATCTTTTTGTATGTGATTCAGTCATGTGCTGAACCTTTGGTTTTTTGTGCCAATAATTTAGGTAAGCGAATCAACATGCCTGCAAAAAGTCGTGCATGTGCTTTACTGAGTCCTAAATTATCTTTCCACAAATTAAAATGTGAAATACCTTGTTCTGGATAAATCACGGCAGTAGGTACGTTGATAAACTGAACTTGTTCCCACTTTAGACGCACTAAAATTTCACTATCAAAACCCATACGTGGTTGGAATTTTGCTCGATTGAGGACTTGAATGGTTTGATCAAGTGGATAAATACGAAAACCGCACATACTGTCTTTGATCTCAAGTGACAGACTATTAATCCAAACCCAGACATGGGTGACATAACGACCATACAAACGCTTTTTCGGCACCGTTTCATCAAAAATCGGCTGTCCCAAAATCATTGCTTGAGGATGTTGTGCTGAGATGGTGATAAATTTTTCAATATCCTGCCAATCGTGCTGCCCATCTGCATCAATTTGTAAAACATGTGTCCAGCCGAGATCTTGTGCTTGATATAAACCTGTCATCACGGCCTGACCTTTGCCTTGATTGGTCGCATGCTCGACCAGATATACATTTTTATGCTGCTGCGCCAATTCTTGCAACAAGGTCGAACATTCAATATCACTACCATCATTGACCAAAACCACTGGCAAACCATAAGGGTGAATATAGTCCAGTAATGCTTTGATATAATGCGGATGGTTATACACAGGAATCACAAAACCCAATCGATATTGCTGCATCATCAGTCTCCTAAGCGTTAACCGTAGTAGCAAAAACCAAACGTCCTGATGCTAAAGACTGTTCAGCCTGCTGCAATTGAAAACTGATTTTATCTGCTTTACGCTCAAGTTTAAGCAAAACCACGGCATGCGGTTGGATCAATTCCTGAAACTTAATTTGTTCTAATGCTGTACACCAATCTAAATCAGCCCAGATCTCTTTAGCGAACTTTTGAATAAAAGCAATTTGCCCAACACCAGGATAAATCGGTTGACCAGGAAAATGCCCATTAAAAGCAGCCAGTTCAGGAATAAATTCTAATTTAAATTCTGCGCTATTGGCATCAATATGCGATGCTAAAACCACGGGTAAATTTAAGTTTTCAAATAATGATTTCATATAATTTTTATTGAGCTTTGATTGGGCGTTTTTCGGTAATTGGCTTAAAAAACGCCATTGCCTCGGTATCGCAATATATTCCAATTTATCTGCAAGTTGTTGTTTTATTTTTGCGACAAATGCACGCTTATGACTGTGTCTAAGTTCTAATTGAGCTTGTTCAGACAATACCGCCACACAAGCCAAAATTTGTCGATGATCTTTTTCAAAGATCAATGTATGACATTCACTGACTTCTGGCAATTCAACAATACTACTTTCAATAGAATCAAGACTTAAACGCTTTTCTTCAAGCTTAACAATACGGTCTAAGCGGCCTTGAAGCTGAAACTGACTTTTTCGATCATCAAGCACAGATACTTCGACTTTATCTGCGGTGTAGATCCAATCATTGATATACGCATGTTGAGTCAAGACACCCAGTTCACCTGCATCTGTAACGCTAATTTCGACATCTGCAAACGGCGTCCAAAGCGCCTCATCTTGTGTGCGATAGGCAATACCGCCCGTTTCGGAACTACCAAAAATTTCGGTGATACTGGCATTGAGCAGTGGACGTACTCCAGCATCTAATTTACCACCTGAAGAATAAACCACTGAATGCTGTTCAAGTAATACATCAGAGGTCCAACGTTTTAAAAGTGCTGGGCTGGAAACCACATAATGATTTGAACCAAAGTGATCGTGACTTAAATGCTGTAACTTTTTTTGTGCTTCAACCACATCTTCAGGAAATGCCAATTGTGGATTATAAAAAGCTCTGCCACTGGCAAGCGGCCAAAGTAATTTAAACAATAAACCATAAATATGTTGATGACTGACTGTAGCAAGCGCCAGTGCATTTTCTGCTAGATCAAAACTTTGATCTAAACCTTGTACTTCATTAAGCAGCTGTTTTAGGCTACGTGGAATCTTTTTAGGTTGTCCTGTAGAACCCGAAGTATAAAAAAACACTGCTGCACGATTTAAAAATGCATCATTTAGATCAATGTGATGAGTATCTTCAACCACAGGATTAATCTGTTTATATTGTCGTTCAATAAAATAAATATTCTGAGCTGCTAAGCTTTTTTCCAAATCACGCACACGATTTGGCGGGAGAATCACCTGTTTATCCGCCAGCAAAACTGCAAAAAATAACACTAAAAAATCATAACTGTCATTTTGCCACAAGGCCCATGCACTTTCAGTGGATTGTTCAATGTGTGTTTTTTCACTCAACACTTCCTGCCAAAATTGGGAAAATGTTTTGACACTAAAATCAGAGGTGATACACAGACATTTTTCAGCATGAATGTGGCTTTGAAAATGACACAACATAAGCGTTTATTTTAACTCGTATGATTTTTAGCTTGATGAATTTTTCGCAGTACAAATTCACCTGCAAATAACAAACCCATCAAAAGATAAGAAATAAAACCATTATAAAGTACCCACATTTGGGTACTGCTAAATAACACTGTATAAAGCGCAATACAGGCATTTAAAATAAAAAAGCCACACCAAACAATCGTGACATTTTTGGTCCAGATCACCCCAGACGCGGGTAAATCAGGTTCAACCAAACGTGCAAAACGCTCAATCATTGAGGGTGGTTTGATTAAGGTGGTCGCAAAAATTATCAACGCGCCCACACTCATCAATACTGGATACAGTTTTAACCAAGCATGATCTTTTAAAATCAAACTCAGCCCACCACAAATAATGGCAAACCAAGTTAATGGCCACATAAGATCACTTTTTTTAAAAAATAAGCGTGATCCACCAAGCAGAACCAACAAAGCACTCACCCAAATAAAATGACCATGCGCTAGGCTGTAGCCCACGATAAATGGGTAAAGTAGAAATAAGATGGTGACTCCGCTGCGGATCAAATGATTCATTCTGCAGACATATTTTGAATCACAACCACAACATCTTGCACTGTTCTGACATTTTTAAAATCTTCAGGTTTAACTTGCTTACCGGTTAATTCTTTAATTTTAACAACTAAATCAATAGCGTCGATGCTATCAACATCTAGATCAGAATACAGGTTTGACTCAAGCTGAATATCAGCAGGTTCAATTTCAAATAGTTCTTCCATCCACTCACGTAGATTTGTTAAGACGATTTCTTCAGATAACATAACGACCTCTTAAGCAGCGCGTTGCGCTTCAACCAAGTCCACTAAACTTTGCACAGAGGCGAAATGTTGCTTGGTTTCCTGTGATTCAGCATTTAAATGAATGTTATAGCGTTTTTTCAAAGCTAAACCTAATTCTAGGGCATCAATAGAATCCAGCCCTAATCCATCACCAAAGAGTGGTGCATTGGTATCAATATCTTCAATTGAAATATCTTCCAATGCCAGCACATCAATGATCATTTCTTTTAACTCATCAGCAAGATTGCTCATTTGTAGATAACTCTTGTTTAATTAACGCTTGATTAAATAAGTTGTGCAAAAAATGATTGAGCTGTTTCACCTGTTTTGAGTTAACAGCAGCATCATCCAATATATCCTGTACATGTACCGCATCTAACACTTTAATCTGAATGTGAAATGGTTCATTTGGAATGTGATACCACTTTTCATTTTTGGTCAGTGTCGAGGGCGTGCATTCTATCAAAATCGGACGAATTGGAACATTCGCTCGAATCGCAATATTTGATGCACCGCGTTGGAACTCATTCAGTGAGGCACCTCTTTCTGTTCGTGTCCCTTCTGGAAATATCAATAATGAGGCTGCATCTTTTTCTTGGAGTTTTTTAACGCAGTCCAAAATAAATTGCTCAGATCCCTCATTTAAAATATAACCTGCACTACGTACTGGCCCCAATGTAAATGGATTGCGCCAAAGTGCTTTTTTTACAATACAGTTGGCCTTTTCCATTAAGCCAATCAAAATCACCACATCAATCAAGGTTGGATGATTTGCAATGACTAACTCTTGACGGCTATGGGCCAGCTTTTCCAAGCCTTCGACCTCATAGGTCATGATGCCCAATTTAACCATCATTTCAGTAAAGCCTTTAAAGCTATATTTAATGGCTTTTTGCGCACGATCTTGTCTTTTTCTTGTATCAAATGTGCTCACTTTCACCAATGGTGCAACCACACCACCAATCACAATTCCGCCCAAGCCAAAACTTGCAAAACTAAAACCTGTAGCACCAACACGCCAAGCGTAATTTAACTTTTTCTTTACTTTATTGATATTTAGCATTTGACCCAAGCACCCTTTTCCTTCAGGTTTTGATTTTGCCAAAACGCATTAAAATCTTGAGCTTCTAAATATTTGCTTTGTTGCGGTTGCAGATTTTCTACAGCGATTTTTAAATTGGCATTTTCTAAACTGACCACTCCAGCCAATGAAAAAGCTTTAAAATTCTGATACTCATCGTATATTTCAGGCAATGCTTGGTCATAATAAATCACCAAGGCATTTTTGGCATTGTGGTGGGTTTTTAAATAAGCATAAGCTTCGACTAAAGCTTCAGACCATGACGCTGCCAAACTGGTCGCGAGCGTATCATCTTGACAAAATATAGAATACAAACCTGAAACTGCATTATGTACGGAAGTTGAAAAAAGTGTCGGAGATGGGGTCTGGTCTGAAAGGACATCTTTTAAAATTTTAAGTGTTTTTTCTTCATCGCCATATTGTGAGCTCCAAACAATATAGTCGACCTGAATCCCCTGCAAACTTTGAATTGCACTATTCAGTGCAATTTTAGCAATACTTGATAACCGTCTACGTTGCATCGCAGGAATTTTTTCAAGTGCTAAAAATGTATCACCATCTTCGCTCAAGGTGAGCCTAGAAATATTTAATTGAAGCATGTTTTATTCATCAACATCAGCTAATTTAATTGGCTTAAAAAGCCTTCTTTAGACAAATTATAACATTTGAATAACAATAAATACAAAAAATACAATTGAACTTTGTCAAATAATTAGTTCCTTAATTAAAAGATCCTCTTACAATACTATTTTTTACTGCAACAGTTTATTCAATCCCATTTCATCAAGTGGCGTATTATACTTATAAAATGTATTTTGAAAGCTTGTTTACTGTTAATTATCGCTAAGTAATGCTATTTTTTAATGTGACTGTGTTGATGACATACTCAGGGTTTTATACAAAATATTGGCTAGAAATAACAAAGCATTTTGAAAGTGCATTTCTATCTAAACAGCATATCTTTGCTACAACAAACCTAAGCCTTGAGCACAGCTATTTATACAACTCTAGATTGTAATTTTCCTGTAATTGCTAATTTTAAATCACAATCAATATTTTAAGCTGAACATTAGATATCTTTCATAAATCAAAAAATGATCATGTGGAGTGAATCAATTGGTATTGAAAGTTCCTTCTCCCTCTGGGAGAAGGCTAGGATGAGGGGGGATTTTATGTTGATCCATGGTTTTAAAAAGGACTTATGAAACAACTTTATTGCTTGGCATTCCTTTGCCATTGCTGATTGATTGCTACACGTCATGATCAGCCAAACATACATCTAACAGATCAGCCTGCTGCACTTTCCGCAACCCATTGTGAAAATTTACTTGGAACACCTTTAGTATTTTCATCAAAGCCAAAGAATTTAACACCATCTTCAGTATCTGAATAAGCCGCCATGACTTTACCTGTTTTGGTATTGATCGCAATGACGGCCTTACTCGAACCCGCCCCACGTGGGTCATAACCACTGCCTACCAGCCAATCACCCTGACGCTGCATTGCACTGGATACCACTAAAGCTGAAGTGAGATTTGCATATGATTTGCCAACTAATTGCTGAAAACGAGCTTTCCAAGGTGCTGCCTGTATAACGTCATGTGGGTGTTTACCATCTGGTTTCACCATACCCGTTGTTGGAACAGGACGTGTACCACACTTGCTTTTGATTTCTGACTCATAGCCGATATTACCAACTTCTTGCACATCGATAGTACGCCCAACCTTATCGGCACACTCAGCCCATTGTTGTGGTGTTTTTGCCTGTGCAACAATTGGCGTGACCAGTATACCTGCCAATAAAAAACTAAAGATTTTCATGATTTATTTCCTTTAAATATGTACTTAACATCGCGATAACAATACGCTTTAATAACCAGAGCTTTTAACTAGTTTTGGGGTATCTGCTTTTTCGACTGATACCAATTTTGCCAGATCAGTACCATCACTTTCGCCCTTATAAACCGCATATTCTCCAACCGTTACAGTTGCATGTCCTGTATAGCCAATATAGCCTTCCTTGGGTCTTTTGTTGAGTTTCAATGCCTGAGCTGCCTGTTGAGTATCATTGAAACAAAACCAGCGTGAACGGCGATCATCCGGCTTACGCGGTATCAACTGATCTGAAGGCGCACTGGGATGAAAACAGATAACATCACCTGCCACTTCATCATCAAAATAATATGAATATTCTCCATTTACTGTAATTTGACCACGATATTGATCAAATTCCTGTGTGCTTTTTTGCAGTTTCAAGGCATCTGCATGTGCAAACAAGGGCAAAGCTAAAATACTGCCCAGTAAAAAATTAACAGCTTTCATCATTTTTATCCTTTAAAAAGATCCGATCTTTTATTTAAATATATTTTACTTCAAATACTTATCTCGGGTTTATCACAATAGGAGATGTTACTTAAAGCAGAACCGCTATGTATTACCACCAATAAAATATACTGGCGCCCGGTTCGTAATAAGTACTACATGCTGAGTAAACCACTTTACACTCTTGCTTGTTTTTACTTTGACATTCATAAGCAGCTAATGCTTTGGCGCCTGCGGGCGTACGATCAATTCTAATCACAGACTCTTGACCACCTTGAGTCGGATCAGCCAAGGCAACACATTTATTGTTATAGGTAAAGATGACTTCACAATTTTTACCTCCCTTTTTTTGGCAATTTTCCAAGGCTACTTTTTTTGCCCCACGTTCGGTTCTTGTCGCTTGGGCATAACCTGTAGGTCGAGAAGGTGCTGCCTTATCTTCAGCAATCGCGCCCCAACGTTTTTCCCAAAGTGAGGGTTCCCATTTATATGTGCCACCACCGCCACCACCATTACTACCGCCACTTGGAATCGGTGCACACCCTTGCAAGCCTTGCCCACCAATTGGATAATAACCAGGAGGACAATTGCCCTCTGCGGCCACATGGCCTGACCACATCAAAACAACAAACGCCAACACAAGCGTGTTTGCAATCCCCATGAATTGTTTTAAATAGTGTTGCTCTGCGATCGTGAATGTTTTAAACATAATAAAAGCCCTCATGGCCAATAACCATCAATAAATTGAATGATTTTCACTTAGAAAAACAAACAATATATGATCAATTTTCCGATTGATGGAATGTTAATATTTTATCTAACGTTCAAACTTAGATTAAAACTTCTACAACTTTTTTCTGCAAGCCCTTTTTTATTCATTAAATTTTCTATAAGCATTACCAGTAAGATTAAATACAGAACGGCTAAACACAATAATTAAATCATGTGAAAAATCAATACAAAAACATATTTTTAAAACTAAAAAAATTCAGATAAACTCTAACACTGCATACGACATTAAATCGCCAGTAAATATTTCATGCGCTAAGATGATCAAATTAAGTTGTGAAAAATAATTCAACTGATTTTCTAAAAGCAGGAGCAAACTGATCGATTTGAATGAAGACACAAAAGAAAAATCGTGATGTATTGATATACAAAGGAATAAAATGAAACTGACTAGGACATTTACTTTACTCATAGTGCCAATTGTACTCACTGCATGCCAATCCAACAGTGTAAATAAGCTGATCAGAGATCTGCCCTCTCCCGATGGACGTTTTCATGTAGAAGTCCTACAGTGCCGAGCCAACGATGTCATGTTTGGTGGTGCAACACAAGTTCAGGTTTCAGTTCTAAAAAAAGGTGAAACTGAAAAATGTCGATCATTTATTTATGCATTGGCGCAATTTGATGTAAGAACCATCGACTTTGGCGCAAAGGATAATGCTTTACACATAGAGTGGTTGTCAGGCACTGAACTTAGTGTGTGGCATCGTAGTTTTGCAACATCTCAAAGCAAGAATTATATAGGGCCAGATGTACAGCATAGCCAGGCGAACTCTCCAATTAAAGTTATTTTTTCGCCTTTGGCTGCGCAAATTGGAATGCCTTCTCAGATTAAAAAATAAAACGCTATCCACAATAAACCGTTATATAAATCGTCTAGTTTTGATTGCTGTTGTTATGCAACTGCCCTTTATGGGTCAAGTCTGTCCTCCGAGAAGGTTACTGTGATCTAGTTATAGTCTTCTATTTACATTGATCATCCAATAATGACCTATCTATTAGCTCCCAGCCAGAATGCTCAAAGCGGTTTATTTTTTCATGCTTAAACTTAATCAGTAAACCTTCATTGTATGTAGTAAATACTTTTTATGATCACTGGTGAATTTCATGAAATAGATCGCATTTAAGCGCTTTACCTCTTAGCGAATACTTAATCATACCCTTAAAAAGCTGAACTCCTCTGCTATTAATAACTGCTTCAAGCATCTTTCCTATCGCATTATCCCAACTCTAAGCCATTAGCACGCTAAAGCAAATATTCAATAAGATCAGCCCATCATGAGTGCTTCCAATATCCAAATTCAACAATAAACATTTGATATTAAATAAAGTTTAATTCTAATAAAATATTATATCCATCCATTCAATGATCATTTTTATCAAAAAAAACATAGCAAGTTTTATCAATATTAAGCAACGACGTTCTACCCAACACATCTAATAAAAGCCCTCTAAAATAATCACATTAATTCATATACTTTTCATAAAAAGAGATAAGGTCGTCAAATACAAATTAATTATGCACAAAATACAAAGTTATTTATTGTGATGTGCGTCACTATAACCCTGCATTTATTTAAGTACATTACTATTTTATTAAACAGTGCGACTAAGTGTAATTTATTGAAATCATAAAAAATGATTTTAAATAAATATTAAAAATCAACCTTCTAAAATGAATGGGTTTTACTATGAAATTAGCTCTATTAAGTACTGCAACTTTATCTGCTTTAACACTTTCTGTTTCAGCTTTTGCTGCTGATCCTGTAACTGTTAACGGTGGTACAGTACATTTTACTGGTGAAATCGTAAATGCAGCATGTGCTGTAAGTACAGAATCTTCAAATCAAACTGTTGATTTAGGTCAATACCGTACTGCACGTTTAGCTGTTGCTGGCGATAAAACAACTCCAGTACCGTTCCAAATCAAACTTGTTGACTGTGATCCAACAGTTCAAGCAACTGCAGCTGTTGCATTTTATGGTCAGTCTGTAACGTCTAATGCAAACTTACTTTCAGTTGCTGCTGGTGGTACAAACTCTACTGCTGCAACAAATGTAGGAATTGAGATTGCCGATGACACTTCAAAAATCTTAGGTGTTACGGGTGCAAGTTTTTCTACACCTAAAACATTGATCACAGGTGATAACACACTTCAATTCAGCGCACGCTATGTAGCTACAGGTGCATCTACACCTGGTCAAGCAAATGCTGATGCAACTTTTGTAGTGAAATATGAATAATTTATCTGCCTAAGATAATTATTAAATATTTGATTACATGAGCTTATTTACCATGAAAAAGTATATAACCCTGATTGCTGGAATATTAGTAAGTACTCATATTTACGCAGAAAGTTATGTATTTGGTGGAAGAGCTCATTTTCAGGGAGTTTTGATAAATCAAAGCTGTTCAATCTTAATTGAGAATAATGCTGCTGTATCTATTAAAACTCCCAATTCTCCAATTCAAATCAATTTTTCATTATGCCCTGTAAGCATCTACGACAATCTCGCCATTGGTCTATCTGAACAAAATAAGCCAACACATGAGATGTTTTATACAGACCCAAAAGCAAGAAATGATTTTGATATTAATCAAGAATTAAACATTCAAAGTCTTGAACAGACCGGTCTGGATCAGAAATTTATTCGACAAATTGATCGACCTGAACGTTATGACAGTTTCGCTAAAAATAGGATTGGTATTCTCCTCAACCAAACTTCAGAAAAGTCATCCGCTCAAGCATCGAATATTTTAATTTCTGTTTTTTATCCATAAATGAATTCTAAGGACTTATATGAAACTGAACTTATTTAAAAATGGTGTTCTTAGTATAACCTTAGCCTGCTTAGCATCCACCAGCTGGGGCAATAACAATATTATTGGGGGTATATCACTTGGAGCAACTCGTGTTATTTACCCAACCGATGCCAAGCAAGTTTCATTGGCTATTGTCAACAGCAACAATAAAGAACGCTTTTTAATTAACTCGTGGATTGAAAATAATCTAGATGAAAAATCAAAAGATTTTCTTATTACTCCTCCCTTATTTGTCGCAGAAGCAAATAGCGAAAATACATTAAGAATTGTCAATGTTGCCACTAACTTACCACAAGATAGAGAGTCGGTATTTTGGGTCAATGTTAAGGCAATTCCTTCGATTGATAAATCGACTTTGACTGACAAGAATATTTTACAACTTGCTGTTTTATCTCGAATCAAACTGTTTGTAAGACCGATAAATCTAAAAACTAAACCTGAAGCCACATTAGAAACGCTTAAGTTTTCAAAATCAGCAGAAGGAATCATGGTTAACAATCCATCTCCATATCATGTTTCTTTTGTGAACGTTTTTGTTGATAACCAAAAAGTGCCAAATGTGATGGCGAGTCCTTTTGCCCAAACAAAAATTTCAGCGACTTCAGGTAATAAACTGAGTTATCAAACGGTCAATGATTACGGTGGTTTAACAGCTAAAGTTGATTTAGAACTGAAGTAATAATTATGAATAGTCTATTTTCAATGCCATACAATGTTGTATGCGTAAGGAGACATATCAAGCGATATCCAGTGGGTATCGCAATGACTATGCTGATTTCAATCGTAGTCCCAAGAACCAGTCATGCAGAACAGGTTTTTAACCCTGCATTTTTAACAGATAACTTATCCAATTCACAAATCTCTGATTTAAGCAGATTTGAGAAATCGACCCATCAATTGCCAGGCGTGTACCGGGTTGATGTGTATGTCAATGATCAATACGCGTTTACTCGCGACATCAATTTTATTGAAAAATCAGGCATTCAAGATACAACTGGGTTATTTCCGTGTTTAGACAGCAAAACATTGCAGGGATTTGGGGTCAATATTGCCCAATACGAGCAATTGTCTACCTCAAACCCACAATGTGTAGATTTTATTTCAATTATTGAAGGTGCAAATAGCCACTTTCAATTTGATAAACAAAAATTATTGATCAGTTTACCGCAAGCTTCTTTACGCAACCAAATTCGCGGCTATATTCCACCCGATCAATGGGATGAAGGGATCAACGGCTTTTATACCAACTATAATATTTCGGGCTATGACAACTCTAAAACAGATACCAACAGTTTCTTTTTACGTCTGGATAATGGACTCAATATTGGCTCATGGCAGTTCCGACATTCAGGTAGTTTTAACGCTAATTCGCACAATGGTAAAACCACAAATCAATGGAATAATTTAAACACCTATGTACAAAAAACAATTATTCCTTTAAAAAGCCAGCTGGTGCTTGGTGACGGTTCAACAAGTAGCGAAATATTTGATAGCTTTGGTTTCCGTGGCGCACATTTGTCAACTTCTGAGGCAATGTATCCTGACAGTCAGCAAGGCTATGCACCTACTGTTCGTGGGGTTGCAAAAACCAATGCAAAAGTAGTGATTAAACAAAATGGTTTTGTGATTCATCAGGTAAATGTCGCACCCGGACCATTCCTTATCCAAGATTTAAATCCAACCTCAATCAGTGGTGATCTTTTGGTTACCATTGAAGAAAATGACGGTTCGATTCAAAGCTTTCAAGTGCCCTATTCAAGCCTTCCTGTTTTACAACGTGAAGGACGCACAAAATATAGTCTAGTAGTGGGTGAGTACCGCAGTGGATTGGATTCTCAAGATAATCCTTCATTGTTACAGGCAACTGCAATTCACGGTTTAAAAAATGGTATTTCCGTTTATGCTGGGACGCAATTGTCAGATAAATATAAGAGTGCTCTGGTGGGCCTAGGAGCCAACCTTGGAGATTATGGGGCTTTGTCTTTTGACCTTACCCATGCGGACAGTGAGTTGGCAGATCAATCCTCAAGCAGTGGACAGTCTTTGCGTTTTTTATATTCAAAATCATTATTAAGCTCTGGGACAACCTTCCAATTATTAGGCTATCGTTATTCGACCAAGGGTTTCTATACCTTAAATGATGTTGCTTATAATCGTATGAGTGGTTATCACGTTTCCGAAACTCAAGATGGAAATCAAGCCAATACACCAATCATTACGGATTACTACAATTTATATAATTCTAAAAAAGGTCGCTTTGAAGTCAACATCTCACATTCACTTGGAAACTATGGTTCTTTATTTGTCTCAGGCAATCAGCAAACCTATTGGGATACCAACAAAAAAAATGAATGGGTTCAAGCGGGTTATGCAAACTCATGGAAAGCACTGAATTACTCATTCTCAGTCAGCCGTAACAAATATTCTGAGATTAATCAGAGTGACACCATGTATGCCATGAATCTGTCCTTCCCATTGGATAAGTTATGGCCGAAAGCCAATTTCCGTAATCATCCAATCCAAAATGCATACAGCACTTTTTCGACCACACAAAATTCAAATGGTAATGAGTCCTATATGGCAGGTTTAAGTGGCACCTTACTGAAAGATCGAAATTTAAGTTATAGCATCAATCAGGGACAAGTCAGTAAGCAAGGTGATATTGGTTCAGTCAGCCTAAATTACAATGGTAGTTACGGCACAGTAGGTGCAGGTTATAGCTACGAAAAGAACTCAAATCAGTTTACCTATAATGCATCTGGTGGCATTTTAGCGCACCGTGATGGTATTACCTTTGGTCAGCCTTTAGGGAGCACCTCAATCTTGGTTAAAGCACCCGGTGCCAAAGGTGTAAATATCGAAAACTATACAGGCGTTAAAACCGATTGGCGTGGATATGCCATTGTTCCTTATGCAACTGAATATCGTGCCAATCGTGTTGCGCTGAATTCAAATACGTTCAGTAATAATCTCGAAATCAGCAATAACGTTGAAAATGTCGTCCCAATTAAAGGGGCGATTGCCAGAGCAACGTTTAACACCAGTTTAGGTGTAAGAGCACTTATCACGTTATCCCATAACGGCAAGTTTATCCCGTATGCAAGCAGTGTGATTGAAAAAGGAAGTTCAGCCACCAGCATCGTTGCAGACGATGGCCGGGTTTATCTAACTGGACTTCCGCTCAAAGGCACATTGGAAGTGAATTGGGGCGAATCTGCTGAAGGAAAATGTTTGGCAAACTACGATATTTCAGACATGGACCTTAGCAAACCCGTTATTCAATTTGATCTTGAATGTCAATAAGGAGAGATCATATGAAATTTAAGCTTTTAATTTCCAGTATGTTGCTACTTGCTTCAGCTCCATCTTTTGCAGTTGTCTGTTGGAACAGTAAAGGAAATGGTGTTGTGGATGAAGTTTTTTATGATCTATCCAATAGTTTCAGCAGCTCTAATAACGCTGTAGGTAAAATTGTAGAGCTTAAAAAGAATTTTTCTTCGCAAGTTTATGGAACCTGCCCTGCTCATAATTCCAATATTAGTCGAAATAGAACCATGCGTAGTTATGTTTCCGACCTCTCTGTCGTAGAAACGATTGATCGATATAAATACTTACCGATCAACGACTATTTAGTCGGTGCTATGAAAATTACCGATAGCTTTGCGGGAGATTTTTACCCCCCTGCAAATTATGTACAGATGGGTACAGATCCCAATGTAAGTAAAGGCCAACCCTTTGGTATTTGGGATTCAAACTTTACCTTTCGCCTCAAAGTGATTAAACCCTTTATTGACTTTGTGCCTATCCCGAAAAAAACCATGTTTACCGTATATGTCACAACGGGTTCAGCAGATCCATTAAGTATCCCTGTTTATAAGATTAGTTACAGTGGCTCTATTTCGGTTCCACAAAGCTGCAAAATTGGCACAGGTGATTTTTTAGAAATTAAGTTTGGGGAAATTCCAGCCTATGCCTTTAGTCAGGCTGGTCCTAGCAATAAACCCAACAATGTCAATAAACAGAGTCATACCTTAGCAATTCAATGTACCAATATTGATGCCCAAGCAATGCTGACACTTCGGCTTGAAGCTGAAAAAGCCACTGGAGATATGATGATCTCAGATAATCCAGATATTGGCTTTAAGATGTCAGATCAAAACGACAATGTGTTATTGCCCAACAATATCAACAGTGTGATTCCGTTTAATCTCAATCAACAGCCAGCAAATGTGACCATCAAAGCTTGGCCTGTCAGTATCACTGGAAATAAACCAGAAATTGGTCCGTTTAAGTCTAGAGGATATCTCAGAGTGGATTTTGATTAGGAGAAACCAATGAAAAATAAAGCAAGATATATGGCTGCTGCCACAATGATATGTTGTTTAAATATTCATCAGCTCTCTCATGCTCAAAATACCAATGTAGAGCTGGGTCGTGTGAATATTGAACTTTCAGGGATCGTAACTACAGCAACATGTGGCGTGTTAAGTTCTGAACAAGATAAATATATTCAGCTTGGAAGCGTTGCGAGCAAAGACTTACCTAGTATAGGTAGTCAATCAAAGCCAACCCCGATTCATTTTGAGATGAGTAACTGTCCGCCAAATGGTTCTGTGACGATCACTTTTGATGGGCCCCGAAATACTGAAAATTCTGAACTTTTAGCGCTCGATGCCTTAGCCAATAAAGCTGAAAATATTGCCATAGAAATTCGAGATCAAGATAAAAAAAGATTAGCTTTAGGCAAGAAAAGCGAAGCCTTTAGTACAGACATCAATGGCAATGTTTCAGCGATATTTTATGCAAATTATATTGTGACCAAAGCACAAGCCTTAGCAGGCATTGCAAATGCAAATGCTCAATTTTCTATTCAATACGATTAAGAAAATAAAACGATTCATTATTGACGGTTAACACAATTGATTATTCAGACTCTTTAAGGCAAAGCGTTAAGAATTCATCATTCTCATTTGAATGACACCAAAATAGCTGAGAACGTTTATCTATTTTAACCATTCAAATCTCCTCGCAGCTTTAAAGAAAATGAATACATCGCATATAACGACAATTGTTTGATTACTTTAAATAAAAAATAAATACATAGAAATATCTAATGATATGGGGAGAATCCATGAAAACTTTTTTTAAAATAAAAAGTGTGAATAAGGGTATGGCATTTCTATTAGATGATTTTTGTAAAAAAAAAGGGTTAGATTTTTCAAACCCTACTGACTACCATTTAAATGATCATATTCCATTTGGAGAATGGCTCAGGCGGATAAAAGAAATCAACACACAATATCCTCAAGCTGGCGTGGGATTAGACATTGGTGCTTTAGTCCAGCCAAAACATATGGGTATCGTAGCGTATATGGCGCAGTCAAGTAATACTTTAGCAGACTACATCAAAATACTGAGTCGATACGAAAAGCTATGGTTCAATTATATCCCTAAAAAAGTTCTGCTTGATGAAAACTACTTTTCAATCTCATGGGATAAACCCGCTTATTTACAAGTAGGTTTATATACTCAAGAAACGATAGTTGTTGAAGAAATACAGGTTTCTGTGCTCTTTCATCATTTAAAACAACTCATTGATTCAGGTGAAAATATTTTTCATCGTTTAGAACTTGCGATCCCTAAGCCAAATGATATAAAAAAATACCAACAATTGTTTAACTGCCCAATTCAATTTGATGCAAGTCAAACTCGGATTGTGATACTCAGCTCACTACTGGAAACTAAATTAAAATACTATGATCCTATTCTTTTAGAAATTTTATTTGACCATGCCGATATATTACTTAGTAAAATGCCTCAGGAAGATTCATTCTTAGAGTTAGTTAATCTGAGTATGTTGCAAGCACTTGAGAATAATAATGTTCAAATTCACTCTATCGCAAAGTCATTAAATCTATCGGCAAGAGCACTACAAAAATATTTAAAAAATAGAGGTTTATCATTTAAAGAAATCTTATGTAATATTCGGCAAAATTTGGCAAAAAAATATCTGCAAAACCAAAATTTATCCATAACAAAAGTTGCTTATTTACTTGCTTATAAAGACCAAACTTCCTTTAATCGTGCTTTTAAAGCATGGTATGGTGTTTCTCCTTCGATGTGGAGAAAGCAAAATATCAATAAAAAACTGGATATTAATGAAAAGTTTGAAACTCGTTTCAATGAGCAGAATGTTTATGCAAGAGAATAAAATAAGCCCATGCTTTGTAAAACACCGAGAGAATCCAGCATAAGTTGTTATTGTTACTACAAGGCATGAAGAAAAAAACTACAGCGTTCATACATAATACAAACCTTGTACCGCTGTTTTACCCTCAAAGTACAAAGTTTGATTATTTTTCTATAAGCGTAAATGATCCTTTAATCCAAATGCATTACTATGCGCTTTGTAGTTTTATTCTTACGAGTCACAAGAATTCCACAAATTACTACAACTGAGGTTACTCCTAAAGATAAGGTGGTCTCATAACTATATTGAGGCGATAAAAACATATATGCCAATACACTCATAATCACGACAATCACAAACCATGTCAGCCAAGGAAATAACCACATTTTAAAGGTAATTTGCTTCCCTATTTTTTCTAGTTTACGTCTTGAGCGTAACTGAGACACTGCAATCACTAAATAAACCACCAGCGCAATTGAACCCGTTGTTGACAGTAAAAATCCAAAAACTTGCCCAGGGAACATATAATTCACGGCGCAACAAATCAGACCAACAAAAGTTGAAGCAAACACTGCAACTGTCGGCACACCTGCATCATTAATTTTAGTCACAACTTTTGGCGCTTCTTGACGTGTACCCAATGCAAACAGCATACGTGAAGAGGTATATACAGCTGCATTCATACAACTTGCAACTGCAATAAAGACCACCATGTCCATAATCAATTTAGTTTGAGGAACATTGAGACTGACCAAGACATATTGAAATGTCCCCAATTTTTGTAAATCTGGGGAACGCCAATCAACTAAAGCAACCGCAAGGAAAATTGAAACAACAAAGAATAAGATAATTCGGTAAAGCACCAAATTGGTAGCACGTTTAATTTTATCTTGTGGATTTTTAGACTCTGCTGCTGCAATGGAAAGGATTTCAACACCGAAAAAAGAAAATGCTGAAATTAAAATAGCTGATAGAACACCACCCATTCCATGCGGCATAAAACCGCCATTTGAAAATAAATGGCCAATACCACTAACATCGTGCGCTAAAGGCCAAAGCCCAAATACTGCCGATGCACCAATAAAAATAAAAAGCAGTATTGCAACAACTTTAATTAACGCAAACCAAAACTCAAACTCACCAAAACTTTTGGTACTAAAGAAATTGGCTAAACTGAGTAAAATAATAAAAGCAAAGGCATAAATAGCACTGGAAACTTGAGGAAACCATGCATGTAAAATTTCAGCACCTGCAATTGCTTCGATAGGGATCACCAAAACCCAAAACCACCAATACAACCATCCCACGGTAAAGCCTGCCCATGGGCCAATTGCTTTACGGGCATAAGTAGAAAATGAACCTGTATCTGGTTGCGCAACAGCCATTTCACCAAGCATACGCATCACCAGAAAAACGATAATACTGGTAATAATATAAGCCAGTACAGCAGCAGGACCTGCTTTGGCAATTGCAGCTGAAGAGCCCACAAATAAACCAGCACCAATAACGCCACCGATACTAATCATCGTGATATGTCGATTGGAAAGTCCTTCACCTAATTTTGTTGTTTTAACACCATTCATATTTTATTCCTTAAAAATACTTTTAAAATCGTGATCTACATTGTTAAATCCTTATTAAAAATAGAGAAAATTAATGACCTTCCCTCTATACACAAAAAATTAATTTAAGGTGGGCATTGAAAACAGCTTAGCTTCACAAACGTGTGAAGAAGGCCAACACGGGGTAATGGTTTTACGACGCGTATAAAAATGCACTCCATTTGGCCCAAAAGCATACCCATCACGGGTATATATACAGATGCCATCTCCATACTCATGATCATTAATCAGTTGCATCGCCTGTTGCATGGTTTCTATGCGAATCACTTGTAGAACAGGGTCAAAAATTTCTTGCTGATAACTGGTCATGTCTGATGAAACCTGATCAATTAGCGTTGAGTCAACAAAAAATCCAGTCTTATAACCTATAGGTTTGGTATCACAACCATCGACAACGATTTTAGCACCTTGATGTTCAGCACTTTGGATAAAAGCTTGAACTTTATCGTTATGTGCTTGCGAAATGAGCGGTCCAAAGTCATTTTGTTGATCTTCATGATAACCAAACTTCAGTTGTGCAATTTGAAGCACCTGATTCACCAACACGGTATTAGCAAGCGCAAATTGTTTACGGATCTCTACTGTGGCTGGTTGATATAGAGGTTGTTTTCTTGCCGACTTAACAACCAGACTGTCTTGAATAAAATATCCAACCCGCTTGAAGGATTGTATTGCATTAACATCAATCAACTTATCACCATTAAAATTTTCTAAATTGTTCATTACATTTCCTTATCTATTCTCATTCCCTTCTATACCACGTGATTTAGTGTCATTTTTGCTTAAGCGCTCATCTTACTTATTTCACCTGATAAATTGCTTCACCTACTGCATTCATCAAACTCGTTAATTGCACTTCTGTGCTGTTAAACATCGGTCCAAACTGAATGGTATCCCCGCCAAAACGGACATAGAAACCGGCTTTCCACAGTTTCATTCCAATTTCAAAAGCTCGAATCGTGGCATCGCCATCACGCGGTGCCAATTGCAATGCACCAATCAATCCACAGTTCCGAATATCGACAATATGAGGTGAACCTTTTAACTCATGGACAAGCTTTTCAAACCTTGGCGCTAAGTCAGCAGATTGAGAAATTAAATTTTCTTGTTCAAGAACATTCAGCGTTGCTAGAGCAGCGGCACAAGCAACAGGATGGGCTGAATAAGTATAGCCATGGGTGAATTCAATCGCATGTTCGGGTAGATCTTGCTGCATAAATACATTGTAAATTTCATGGCTTGCGACCACACCACCTAATGGAATTGCACCATTGGTAATCTGTTTAGCAAAGGTCAAAAGATCTGGGATAACTTCAAAATATTCTGCCGCAGTCCATTTGCCTATGCGCCCAAAGCCTGTAATCACCTCATCAAAAATCAGTAAAATATCGTGTTGGTCACAAATTTCTCTCAAGCGTTGTAAATAACCAACAGGTGGCACGATACACCCTGCTGAACCTGAAACAGGCTCTACTATTACTGCTGCAATATTAGAAGCATCATGTAATTCAATCAGCTTGAGCATTTCATCAGCCAGCTCAACCCCACCCGTCTCTGCACAGCCTTGGGTAAAACTTAAGTGCGCTTGCAAAGTGTGAGGCAAATGATCAACATCCATCAATTGACCAAACATTTTACGATTGCCGCCTATTCCACCTAGACTGGTCCCCGCCACGTTTACACCGTGATAGCCACGTGCCCGACCAATCAATTTGGTTTTGCTTGGTTTTCCTTGAATACGCCAATAGGCACGTGCGATCTTGATGGCAGTGTCCGCAGATTCTGAACCTGAGTCGGTAAAAAATACGTGCTGCAATTTTTCCGGCATCAGCTGAACAATTTTTTCAGCCAATTGAAAAGATAAAGGATGTCCAAATTGGAATGCAGGTGAGTAATCCAATTTTGCCAATTGCTTACTCACAGCCTTCTGGATTTCAGGCCGTGTATGCCCTGCACCGCACGTCCATAGCCCTGACAATGAGTCATAAATCTTACGCCCAGTACTGTCAATTAAATACGATCCTTTTGCACCCACGATCATGCGCGGATCTTTATGAAAATTACGGTTTGCAGAAAATGGCATCCAATGGGCTTGATAATTTAAATTCATCTGCTCATTTGACTGACTGGCTTCCAATGCGTCATCGCGGTCATTTGATGTATCGATATGGAACATAAGTACTCTTCTTGTTTTGTGGTTATCTCTTGAGTGTACAAAGCGAAATAGTTTTGATAAATTCAAAATATCTTGAGTTTAGATATAAAAAAGCAAAACTAAATGAAACCTAAAAAATTAAACCAAGTTACTGATTTTGATATAAAGTTACTCAAAATATTTAAAACAGTGTGTGATTGTCACAGTTTCACTGCTGCCGAAAGTATCCTTGGGATCAGTCGTTCTGCCATTAGTCTGCATATGAGTGATCTGGAAAATCGCTTAGGGATTCGACTCTGTCAACGTGGTCGAGCAGGCTTCTCCATCACCGATGAAGGTCGAGAAGTTTTACAATATATTGAAGTACTGACCGCTTCGATTGAGGACTTTCGTGCCAAAATCAATCAAATGCATAATCAGCTCAAAGGTGAATTTAATATTGGTATTATTAATAACTTAGTCACGATGCCTAGTGCATATATCACCAATACATTGGCACAGCTTGCGGAAGAAAATACAGAGGTGGTTATTAATATTAGTATGAGCACAGTGTCAGATATTGAGTGCCGTGTTTTGGACAATCGCTTACATGCTGGTGCGATTCCGTTGGTAAGTCCATTGTCAGGTCTAGATTATTTTCATTTATATAACGAAGAGTCTTCACTCTATTGTGGACAAAACCACCCACTCTTTCAGCATTTAGGTGAAATAAGTTTAGATGACTTAAAACGATGCAATACAGTTCTTCCCAATTACGCGATTACCCCCGATGCAATGAAGTTACATCAACGCTTGAACAGTTCAGCGACAGCAAGTGATCGAGAAGGTATTGCTTTTCTGATTCTTTCAGGAAAATTTATGGGGTTTTTACCCGATCATTATGCGAAAAAATGGGTCCAAGATGGTTTGATGCAACCCATTTTAAAGGAGAGAATGCATTATAGTACACCGATATGTCTGATTACACATAAAGGGAAAAACTATAATATTATCTTAAAAACCTTTATGGATATATTAAGAAAAACCGTTCAACCGATAAAATAATATACAAACATTTAAATTTGGTTATTTTTAATACGAATTAAAATATAATCCAACCTAAATAATCAGATTATATTTTAACTTATCACACAACATATTTTTTAATTTATGTTATTTATTTCACATATTAATTGGCTTAATAATAATCTACCACCAATATTTTATGCTGATCACTCTCCAAATCTTGAATTTTTAAATGCGCCATACTATTGGCATTTTTATCAACTAAGCTATTGAAATTAAAGCTATCTATTATGCTGGTTTTTCTCAGTACATCAATCGTATTATCAATCACTTTGCAATTAGAATTATTAGAATCCTTTTCACATGTAAATTCTACAATTTGCCCTTGAAAATGAATCTCCTCTGCGTAAGTGGCTAAACTTAAACTCGATATCGTTGTAAATGTTATTAATAAAAAGGATAGTTTTTTATTTAACTCCATCTCATTCCCCTCTAAAGAAATGGTGTAGTTAATTAATTACATAACCTTATTATTAATACAAGATTTTCCAATCAATAAATAAAAAAATAATTTTAAAAAATATGATTTACATCAATTAATCATATTCAATTGTGACGGTTGCCATAGCTCGTACTTTTCCGGGCATCACTTTGGTTGCAGTCTGATAGTAACGCGCAGTCATTGGCACATTATATTGAATATTATCATTTGACTTTAACGTGCCTAATTCTAGCTTGTCATTTTTAGCAATCACTTTATTCGAATTTTTATATTGTGAAAGCAATTGTACGCCCACACCTGATGCACTGCTTCCTGCGGTATTTGTATTCGCAAGTACATTTTGAGTGCTACTACTCACCGCATCATAATCAAAGCTTAGGCTGATTTTATTGCTTTCTTCATAACCACTAGGGTTTTTACCACCATTACACAAAATGTTGAGATCAAAGGCTTGCTCACCTTGCGTTGAACCGACACCTTTAAAATCAACCTTATTTACGGTTGGCAGTGCCACGGTTTTATTAATATTTCCCAATATTTCACATGAAGAAGACGCAATAGTAATCGCATTCCCATATACCGTACTGGTTAACCAAGGCGGGCTTGGGCGTTCACCAGAACGATAACTACTATATGTGCCTGGAACCAGTGCGCCAGATCCTGTTGATGTTGCCGTTTTAACAATTTCAACAATAAAAAAACCTTCAGCCAAAACACGTCTACCACTCGCACTTCGTGTATAAGGATAATAATCGGCAAAACCAGGAGCTGTTGGTGCTTCCCGGTATAAGCGAATTCCAATCCCATCAATATTGGTGTTATAAACCGAATTACCGATCGGGCTAAGTGAATAGTTTTGAGTTAAAACAGCACCAAGTGTCCCATAACTACCACAACTATACGTCGAACCATTGGGTCTAATTGGAAAAGAGGCTTTGCGTAAAACCTTTCCTACAGGGTCACTTGGTCTCACCACAACACGTCCTACTGCCATGCTCACATCAACAGTAGAGAAACCACGATCTGGTATACATGCAGCATACGTCCCTGAACTCACAGTCCCAGCAATGAGCAAGAGAATACGATTTAAAACTTTACCGTTCATTGACATACACCTTCCGCCATAATCATATTTTGCTTTTTGTCTGCTGCTTGCGCAGAAACGTCATATTGAATGCGGCATTGCTCGTTGGCATTTTCGCCCCATTTTACTGTAACCGAGTCTGCTGTAGTATTGGTTCTTAAGTAAACCATACTACCTTGTGCAACCATCCCAATATTTTCACCTTTTGTATCAAATACTTCTGCTGCAAAAGGTAAGGTATCACCATTTTCTTTTTTACTGCGGATATAAATTGCTTTACCAATTTTAGTTGCAAAACTCACTTGTGAAATCGAACCTGCATAGGGTGCGATACGCTGACTTGTACCATCCAACTCCACATCTGTCGACATTCCTTGAGGATCAAGAGTAATATCATTTAAACGATACGGTGTTACATATGGAATCACAGCATAACCAGATTTATTGATACTTAAACCTGTTGCATTATTTACTTTTGCACCAGCTGCTTCAGGCGCATACACCAAGACCATGGTTTGTCCCTGATCTGGTCCAAACAAAACACCTTCAGGATGAGCAACAATATTACCACGTGCCGTCAACATTGCTTGTTGGTAACGGTCTGCAACACTGTATGATCCACCAACGGTCGCATAGTTTGTACGATATTGGGCATTCAAATTGGCACTAGGATTATCACCATAGCGAGTAGATACAGATGTACCATAGTTAAAACGATCGCCCACTATGCCACTTACCCCAACAGTCGCATTATCTTGCGTCATAATCGAGTTAAAGTTCGCTGAGTTTTTCTTAAATGAAAGTGGCAATGAAAGGGTCAGCATATACTCAGTATCACTATTACTTATACTTGTCGCATTGTTTTCAACAATACGTTTAATTGCTGATAAACCATAAGTTAACCCACGATAGCTATTGCTATATCCGACTTGATACTGACGCGTTGTTTCTTGGCGATTCCAATAATCCACCCAAGAACCTGTTGCATAAATATTCCCCCAATCACGCGGTAAGCCCTGATTCAGAGTGATCTGAAATTCACTACGTTGTTTACCTACATGCGCTGAGCTAATGCCTTTATTATCTAGGTCTTGTACCAATATCGCATCACGTAGCTTATAAAAATTTTCTGTAGAATAACGATATGCAGCCAAAGTCAAATTGGTATCTGTTGGCGTAATTAATTTACTATAACTGATACGGAAGCTTTGCCCACTTTCACTCTTACGACGTTCAAAATCTGCTTGTGAATGTGTCACATCGACTGCGATTGCACCAATTGGCGTTGCAAAAGCACTACCCAAAGTTACTGCTGAATAGTCTTCTGAAAACTGTACACCACCATAAGCAGTGATTGAGTTATTGATACCGCGTTGATATTTCCCTTGTACAATAAATGGATCTAAATCAATATCTTTATCGCGGAATTGACCCATTGATACAGAATAACGACTCATTCCTGGGCGAAGCATTTGAACAACAGATGCATAAGGAATTGAATAGCGTTGAATCTCGCCATTGGCTTCTAAAATAGAAACTTCAAGTTCACCACCAAACCCTGTTGGGTAGAGATCATTAATTTCAAAACTACCGGGTGCAACAGTCGTTTGATAAATTAATTGACCTTGCTGACGTACTTCAACCTTAGCATTGGTTTTTGCATTACCTCGAATACGTGGTGCATAACCAATCATACTGTTCGGTAACATACGGTCATCACTGGAAAAATCCAAACCGCGATAACCAAATGAATCAAAAATTTCACCATCGGTAAAGCTTTCACCTAAAGTCAATACGCCACGGTATTGAGGAAATGCACGCTGAACATAGGTGTTAATTGAGTCATAGCTTGATTTAGATTTATTTTCTGTCGTGGTGCGGTCTTGCCACTGCCATTGACCATTATGGCGCAATTGCCAACCTGCCAAATTTGCACCAGCTGTAACCGAAGTAAACGCGTTTGTGGTTTCTTCCCCACCTTGCATTTTATTAAATGTTTTATATGCACTAGCATTATAAGATAGAAATGCAGCATTGATCCCACGATCCCATACGCTTGGATCGACATAGCCTTGGGCATTCTTTTGCATTGCAACTTGTGGAATTGAAATATCTACACGTAAACGTGAAGTATCAAATTCATAAAAAGAATCTTCAACCCATTCCTCGATTTTCTGACAACCAGTCAAAGCAAAGCTATCGCCTTTTTTTAATACCTCTGCTTTTACGCCATATTCTAATAATTGATTTGAGTTAAAGCAGGTAAAAGCATTTTGATTATTTTCAGTTGCTTTAAACACCATACGGTGTTTACCAAACCAGTTACCATTGACATAAATATCAACATTATAGTCACCTGGTAAGACAGGGTTACCATATTTAAAGCGGTTTACATCTATCTTTTTGGCATCGCCAATTAAAAAAGCCGAATCAAATTCTGCTTCTGCAGCAGCCGGAGACTTTTCAGCCTCTTTTAAGTCAGTTTCAGATGCATTAACTAAAGCAGGAATGCTGAGTGTAATAACCCCACAAGCCACATAGTAACTAATATGTCGCTTGATCCACTTGTAGCTTTGTTCATTTTTTTGCATAAAGAAGTCTGCCTATCAACAAATGAATAGGGTTTTTTACTCGCTTAATATCAGATAAATGGAATGATTAAATCATCACTGCGAAGGTGCTTTAAATTTCTCGTGTTCAAGAAACTTAAAGACTTGTGCAATCTATTAAAATTTAATATTTCGCTCTATACGACCACCATAATCATTGATTGTGGTAAAGGTCATCTTAGAGACATTAGAATTTTTTAAATTCACAGTTCCATCAGAAAATGGTTTCAACATTAAGCCTTGTGAAATCAAATCAACGCGTTTGCCTGATTGATCCTGCATAATAGAGGTCAAGGTAATATGAAATGGTGTTGGGTTTTTTACAGTTAACTGAGTACCGTTATTGCTCCACTGTAATTTTTCAGGTGCCAAAGCGACATCTTCTTTAATTCCAGTTGGGCGATAAAAAAACTTAATACGTGATCGAATGGCAAGTTGTAAAAAGTTGTCTGGTATAACATTCTGATCTTTCGCAGAAGGTTTTGGCGGAATATCAAGAATATTTAACCAAAAAAGTGTTTCTTGAGTTTTACTTAACTCATTTGTATTAGGCAAACTGGTAATCCGTAAAGACTGCCCTTTTTTAGCTTCTACACGCGATATAGGCGGTGTAATCATAAAAGGCGCTTTTGATTGATCTGGAGTCGATTTCGCATCTCCCTCATCAATCCATGCTTGAACCAATGCAGGATTATTTCCGTTATTACTTACTTGTAAAGTAATTTCACGTGCATCAGATGGATAAATCACACGTGTACCATGAATGATGATTTCAGCATTTGCTGCACCAAACGGAATTAAAAATGCGAGTAAACCTTTTTTAAGAAAGGAATGATTCAAGAACATAACGATTATCTCTATCTAAAACAAAGTAAAAGAGCTAGTTTGCCAGGCAATCTAGCTCCGTACCATTCAATAAAAAATTATTGATAGATAATAGTGTATTGAACAGAAGTAGTTACTTTACCAGCAGCAGATGCATCAGTTGCATAATATTCAGCATAGTAATTTAGGTCTGCTGCACCTTTGTCAGCAACATCTACCCACTGAGAGTTAGCTTGTGCACCAGAAGCACCAGCAGCAAGTACAGGGATGAATTGGTTATTTGAACCTAACAATTGAACTTGTACGTTTTTTGCACCAGTTGCATCTGTGTTGTTTAAACGACCTGTACCAAAGTCAACTGTTGAACCTGGTTCAAAATAAGTTGCAACTTTACCTTCAGAGCAGTTCGCCAAGTTGATCGTGAATGGCGTACGACCTGCGATATCACCAGTTTTAGCAAGAGTTTGCTTAGATACTGTTGGAAGAGTAACAGTGAAATCTTTACCTTGTGGAGTCACGATGTCACAAGTTTTGTCAGTCACTAAACCGTTAATTGTGATTGTGCCATCTGCTGCAAAAGCACTAGAAATTCCTAAAATTGAAACTGATGCTGCTAAAAAAATGTTTTTCATACCAAATATCCTATACAAACAAAAAATGATTAGTGTTGGTCGATGGCTATTATGCACACTGGGACAAAAATGTAAACAAAGTCACACTTTTCATAATAAATAGATACAAGCGTATATAAATTTGTATTTTTTGAGATAAATTATTTAACCATATATTTCAATATGTTAAATAATCATTAAATTGATATTTCAGTTTTATTTAAAGAATTTTTTTTTGTAAATTTTTCATGAAAAAGTTAAATTCACGTTATTTCAGCCTCAATTTAGAGCTGTTATCAATCTAGTAAAGCATCTTTTTAAGTTAATTTTGCTCGTAGAGTTTGATCAAAATTAAGCATGCTTATTTAAAAAATTTAGAATGACTGCAACCATGCAACGACTCTACCCTCCCCCTGACTTATCCTAAGAATCAAGCACAGACATGTTTTAAGCACTATTTTTATTATTCGTGTTTCATTGCCATTGGATATTTTCAGTGAGCAATACTTGCTAAGAGAGAAGATTAATATTTGTATTTAGGAACAGGTTTATGGAGGAAATGTTCTTAGGATATCCATGTGCTCTTCAATTTTTTAATGTTAAAAATCATGTAAATATTTTTTCTAATAAAAGTGTGAATTAGTTAACATATTAAAATATGTTGTGTTGGCTTCTTTTAAGCTGCCTGTATGGCAGTAGACTAGCACGACTGTGGTGGTAGAATCCGTCTACATTTCTAAGCTGCCTACTCGGCAGTGAACATATTCAGATTTCTTTACGGTGAGAGAGTGTCTTTCTAAGCTGCCTACTCGGCAGTGAACTGTTGAGTGTACAGCTGCCCCACAACTTGAGGATTTCTAAGCTGCCTACTCGGCAGTGAACATACCTACACTCACATTTGTGTTGATTGTGTGTTTCTAAGCTGCCTACTCGGCAGTGAACAATATGAGAATTACATTACTTGGGGTAATGATTTTCTAAGCTGCCTACTCGGCAGTGAACAGATACATCCGCGTGTAGCGACCATTGAGTGCTTTCTAAGCTGCCTACTCGGCAGTGAACAATGGTGAATCAACAGTAGAGGCTTTTGCTTGTTTCTAAGCTGCCTACTCGGCAGTGAACACAGTAAAAACATTGTAAAGATTTCTTGTAAATTTCTAAGCTGCCTACTCGGCAGTGAACTTTACCCTTGCAAAGCTCTACCACTTGATCATTTTCTAAGCTGCCTACTCGGCAGTGAACCGTCAGTAGGCGGTGTTACGTTGTCAGGATATTTTCTAAGCTGCCTACTCGGCAGTGAACTCGACTGGGGCAATATGATGGATGGTATGGGCTTTCTAAGCTGCCTACTCGGCAGTGAACGATTTTAACACTAATCCTGAGTTGCTTATGTCTTTCTAAGCTGCCTACTCGGCAGTGAACAGCATAGAAAATAAGAATGTATTGTATTTCATTTTCTAAGCTGCCTACTCGGCAGTGAACGTCATCTAAGTCATCTTGACTTAATTCATCACTTTCTAAGCTGCCTACTCGGCAGTGAACGAATCTGTTCGATCGGCATCATGCCCGGCATTTTTCTAAGCTGCCTACTCGGCAGTGAACTTAAGTTGCGAGGAAGCCAAAACAACTACATTTTTCTAAGCTGCCTACTCGGCAGTGAACGTTTAGGCCCGTCGAACCTGTTGATGTAATTTTTTCTAAGCTGCCTACTCGGCAGTGAACTTATAACAGTACCTCAAGCAATTAAACTTCTTTTTCTAAGCTGCCTACTCGGCAGTGAACCTGATCCAATCAACGGTCAACTTGATCTTGCTTTTCTAAGCTGCCTACTCGGCAGTGAACAAAGAGCCTATAGGAAGCATGCTTCTTGCGAATTTCTAAGCTGCCTACTCGGCAGTGAACGTACAATTAATCATGGGCAAGTTCAAGTCGATTTTCTAAGCTGCCTACTCGGCAGTGAACGAGGAGGTTTTTTAAATGAATATTATATCTAATTTCTAAGCTGCCTACTCGGCAGTGAACAGTTTTTAGAAAGCAAAAAATTAACTGTATTATTTCTAAGCTGCCTACTCGGCAGTGAACTGTTGTTCATACTTAAAACCACAACGATCTAATTTCTAAGCTGCCTACTCGGCAGTGAACTGTGTTGGTAACAAAGCAACATATGTCTTCATTTTCTAAGCTGCCTACTCGGCAGTGAACAAAGGTGAAAAGCGTATACACACGGTTAATGTTTTCTAAGCTGCCTACTCGGCAGTGAACGATAATTAGTACAGAAATTAACGTTGTCTGTTTTTCTAAGCTGCCTACTCGGCAGTGAACATGTAATTGATTTGGTGTAGATCGTTCCTGCTTTTCTAAGCTGCCTACTCGGCAGTGAACGACACAATAGAATTTTAAATCTTTCCGTTGTGTTTCTAAGCTGCCTACTCGGCAGTGAACACTTTTTTAATTCCATATTCTGACCATTTATATTTCTAAGCTGCCTACTCGGCAGTGAACCAGAATATGGTGCAACCGGTTTTGGACTATATTTTCTAAGCTGCCTACTCGGCAGTGAACTAGAACCGCATTTACAAGCTAAAGTCACCAATTTTCTAAGCTGCCTACTCGGCAGTGAACTGATGCTTTTTTGAGCAGTTTTGTTTTGTGTTTTTCTAAGCTGCCTACTCGGCAGTGAACCGTATTCATCACAAGGAACAGAGTGCAATACATTTCTAAGCTGCCTACTCGGCAGTGAACAAGGAACATTAAAAAATGTTCTATCCGGTGCATTTCTAAGCTGCCTACTCGGCAGTGAACTTTTTGTTCTCTGGACATATTTGTCTGTTGGATTTCTAAGCTGCCTACTCGGCAGTGAACTGTCAAATTGTTGCGTGTGATGTTGTTGCAATTTTCTAAGCTGCCTACTCGGCAGTGAACGCTTTAAACCGATGAATTCATATTCTTGTTCTTTTCTAAGCTGCCTACTCGGCAGTGAACTATAATTTTAAAACAAAAAATAAAGTTATAACAGTGAGTTAAGACTAAAAACCTATAAAAGACCAAAGTTTCAACCCACAATCATAACTTATTGATTTTATTAAACTGTTAAAGAGTGAAAAAATATTGGGTTAAAACTCAGGTACTGTAGACATAGAACTTAATCCATATGTACTAAAAACCTGAGTTTCAGATTTTTCAGTGATTTGCTTTTCTATAAATAGCTTAAAACGCTTTTTATCTTGTTCATCCGATGTACTTAAACTTAGCATCTGTACATAAGGCAAATCAGTTGTTGTCACTACTTGAAGATAACGGCTCAATGCTTCTTCAAAGCTGATATCTCCTCTTTTCACTCGATGGCGAGCCAAACGTTCAGCGTTGGTTTTAACTTGTTTACGTTTATAAATTGCGTAACTCATTACTTTTTCAGGAACAGGCCGCACACCTGTGATATGCACATAATCAGGAAACCGATCTAACCATTTTCTTATATTCAACGTTTCCAGTGCTGCTTCTGATTGGGCAAATATGCGTATTTTTTTACCAATACCAATACGAGATTTCTTGCCTTCTATCTTCTCGTAAACATATTGAGGAAAAGATACACCAAAACGGATCTTTTGCTGCTCATCCGACTGTTCAGTAAAAGCGATATGCAGCTGAGTATAGATTTTTGACCAAAGAAAATATGGCGAAATCTCAGCCTGATCAATCAGTGTGATTTCTTGATAACATTTCATTATTAGTCCTTAGCACTTTGACCAAATACACCACCACGAACTAAAACAGCCATAACATAATGTTCTTGCTCTGTATTTTCTAAAGACTCACCTAAAGCGTATTTATCGAACAAGGTAAAAAAGTCTTTTTTGTCTTTTGGTGTACGGTAAGCTTTTCCAAGATTGGTTACGGCTCCATATGGTTCAATTGCAATTGCCGTTTTTTTCTCATCAAATTCAGGGTACCACGTATCAATAGTACGTAATGCATTCCCTATTTTTTGAGAATGCATTGCTGCCACATCATTAACCTGATAAAGAATTTTACTTTTGTCTCCCTTACCTTTATCTAGTACTAACTCTTCACTTGGATAAACTTCCTGAGCTTTACCCACCAGTGCATAAGCATCAACTTTAATCAATAAATAAGCTGTTTCACCTTTTAATGCCTTTGCAATCTGATCTGCTAAAACTTGTACTTTTTCATCCGCTTGATCAAAATCATTTAATGGGTATGCTAAGGCATTAAATGTAATCGCAGGTTGATCATTAATCGTTACAACAACTTCAACTTTTTCAGCGCCTACACGGTTACGCCATAAAAAACGCGCATTTGCTATATTTAATGCATAACGTTTAGCGAGCTCGTTAAAGCCATACTGCTCAATATAATTTTTAGCAGCAAATTGATATGAATTTAAAAAACTTTCGTTATTACAAGCAGATGGATTTTCAACACCACCTAAAACTTTAAGTGTGAATGAAACTTTTAGAGTATCTTGATTTTCACCTAAAGCACATGCATCTACTTTTTGTAAATTTGCCTTTTCAACTTCTGCATTTAATTTTAATGGATCACTTGCTACAGCGGGTTTTAAGCGATTTGAAATTGTCCCTCGCACTGATTTTTCGATTAGTTTTAATGCTGTTTGTTCAGTGCGTTTCTCCCAACTCGTACCATAGAGATAACCATCAGATGGGACAAGTTTCTTTTCAAATGCGAGCACACTTGCAACCGCTTTTTCATTTTTAGCCATGAGTTTTTCCTCTTTTTGATATCAAATTAGTTTGTTGTGATGTTTTGGCAAAGATATAAATTGTTTTCTAAGTCAACATGATATTGCCATAACAATTGATCAATATGTTCTATACGATAAGGCATTACAAATTCGCCTAATGTAAGAACACTTTCAGCAAAACGATGTGGTGTACTGGCATTACGTTGATTTTTCGCCAGCCCCAAATTAGAAATCCCCTGAAAGCCTACGGTAATTGGAACCAACCACCCCTGTACTTTTCGTTTTGATGCCCATATCACTTTATCGTCATCATCAATCTCAGAACTGTGTGTGACTTTTAAATAATCTAAAATAGCATCCAAAGCATTTTTACCTTCATTCATACTTTCGATCACTAAATCTCGACGCTCAATCAGCACATGTCCAAGCATCAATTTATTTAAAATTGGCTTTAATTCCCGATCCTGATGTTCATCTTCATCAAATTGCAGTATTTGGCAGTTTTTAACATCTAAAACATCTCCACTAGCAAACTTCATACTACAAATAAGCTTATAAACATCCTCTAAAAATTGTTCTTTTTCATCTGGATCTATATTTTGACATTCAATTAAAAGAGACACCTCCAAATGACAACGTGCTTCTTCAATAAAAGCTGGTCTACTACCATCTTTATCTAAAGGATTCGCTGTAGCCACGATCGAATGAACAAAATCTCCTCGCCCTTTATAGGTTTGCAAATTAAAGTCATGACAACTCACTGCCAATTTGTTTAAAGAAATGTCATAGTTTTTACTTTTTAACTTACGCTGCAAGGCATGAACTGCGCCCAGCCAAGCCGTCATCGCTGGAAATCCAATGGTATAAGGACTACTCATTGCATTGGCATTGTGAAGCTTTAAATGAGGAATCAATAAAAAATGACGCATTAAAAATACTCCTTTGCTTGTTGCAATGATTTTTCAACCCGTAGTTTTACATCAAGCAACTCAGCAGTTCCCAAGGTATAGGCATCACTAATCAGTTTTTCATAGCTTCGTACTATCCAGCGCGCAATTTCTCGGCTTAACTCATCACGCCAATCAGTATCATCTGCCCTCTCTGCGCTATAAATGCTATCCAACCACATACGCTGAAGTTTAGGTAGGTTTAAGTAATAAGTCTGATTTGACCAGCCTTCAACTGAATATTCTCTAGTTCTATGTGCTTGTAATAATATTTGATCAACAACAAACTGAATAATATTTCGTATAGCAGTGCGAATATCAATATTATTTAGATCCAACTGCATAAATTTATGCAATTGAACAAAACTTTCCTGATAGTTCTTTCGATATAAACATTGTGCAAAAAAATCTGTTTTCGGTAGTCGAATTGCTCTTTTTTCAAGCACTGGCGGACAACTAGATAATAAATAAGCTCGCCCTGCATTTTGACTATTTAAAACACTGACATTTTGAGGTTGTGTGCCGCCATAAGCAGTTACTGTAAGCTCATAAATATCCGCATATCCCTCAGCATGATGCTCATTTTTCTTCCGAAGTTCCTTGGCTTGTTTGGTGGTTTCTGAAAAACGTATTTCATCTATTGTTTGTTTTAATCGAGTCACCAGTCCTGATGGGGTTAAAATCGATAATAAATGGTATTCACCCTGACCAATGGGGAAATAAACCTGTTTCACTAAGTGATCAGTTTTTACTGATGTGTCTGTTGCTTTTATTTTTAAAAATGCCGTACTGAATGACTCAAAATTTAAGTCATCATCCACAAGCAACTTTTTTAAATCTTCATCTTGTTGTTCAAAACCTTCTAATACCGTAAGTTTTTCTGTCAGCGGTAAAGATAAAAATTTAAATACGTCCATTGCAGCCGCATTGCCAAATACATCGAATGAATAGTTCACATTTCCGCTGCGTAAATAACCATCATTTTGCTGTTTCGCTTGAGCAATAACACTTGAGGTTTTTGCGCTTGGATGACTAAATTTACTTGGATGACTGACCATAAAAAGCTGCGCAACACGTTTTGCTGCGTCAGGTAACCACACTTTCAAACTAAATTTATCATCTGCTTGACGTTGTAATTCTGCAATTACATTTTCACTTTCTGCTTTTTTTAAACGGTCTTTCAACCAAAGATCTTTTCGTTCATTTAAAAAATGATGAATATGTTCTGTCATGCTTCCCTCTTTAATTATTGATCTAAAACAATAAGTCCAAACTGTTCTGAATATATAAGTTGCTTATCTTCGTCATATTCGGGCAGCATAATCTCCCCATAACGCTCTGATAATCTTTCTATCTTTTCCTCAATATCTTCATTTTCAGGAAATTTATCAAGTGCTAAACGACGTAAGATGTCGTGATAATCTCGATTCAACCATAATCGTTGTTGTTCTAATTCACTCAATTTAGAATAGTCAATCTCGTGAATCTTGTATAAACCACTTCGATCAATATACCTCCCAAAATCATCTTTTTCACAAAATATAAGCCTGTGATTTTTCCAGATTGCGAAAAGCTGAATATTAGCTGAACTTTGCCTAAACGGATTAAATTGCTGAGGCAAAGCTGTTAAAAACCATTTTTGTGTTAACCAAGCATTGAGTGGTTTTGAGCCGACTTTGTTATATGAAGTTAAGGCATCTGCCATTACAGCATGCTCTAAATCTGCCAATTTTTTTATGGATTGAAGTGGCTGATTTGCTTTGATTCTTGGAATGGCATTAATTTGTTGTAAATGTTCAGGATCAATCAATTCTGATAAATTTTTTGTTTCTAATATAAAGTTTCCTTTAGCAGAATTAACTTCAAAACCAGGTTTCTCAAAGGCAACTTTAGCTCGGTGCAAGCCTTTTAAGTTATATTGCAATAAGGCAATGTTTGGTTTTTGAATGTCTACATCTCGTTTGCGATGTCGTAAAACTCGTCCAGACAATTGGATAATCGAGCGATAAGAAGAGGGTTCAACAATTGCCCAATCAAAGTCATGATCTCGTCCCACCTCTTCCACAGGTGTGGCAACCAAGATAAAAATGACATTTTCATCAGTCGTCGAATCTAAATGTTGACGAATCACCTCATCTGAAAATGCAGCTGCTTGTTCCCCTGCTTTTTCTTTACGTTTTAAAATATGATCTAAATGTTGTTCTTGTTTACTGCGTAACAATAAAACTTGACGGCTATGGTATGCCATCACACGAGGTGTAATACCTTGTGACCATTCGGTCTTAAGTAAAGATCGAGTTAAAGCAACGCATGGGGAAATATTGGCAACTCGTATGACACCGAAAGAAACTTTTTTCCCAGTTTTAACATCTATACTGTGATGGTCATAGTGTAAATGTTCAACATTCTGTTGAATCCGTTTAAAATATTCAGCTTGTAAACTTTGATCTATACGCTGGATTTCTTTTTCTGCAACAATATCTGAGCAATCAACAAGATAAGCTTTGTGCTTAATTATTTGTTTACTTAAACCAGCTGCACGAAGTTCTACAAACTGATCATGTGCATTTTTATATTGTTGTATTGCCTCTTTTTGCTGAGCCAAATCAATTGTTTGAATTTGTGTTTTAAACTCATCAACCCACATCGTAACAATATCTACATTCTTTAATTTCTTAAATGCGCAATATAAGGCCCAACCTTGCTGATATGTATTAAAAAAACCTTCAGCCAAAGCAGGTGGAATCGTTGCTGAAGAAATCATCACTTTTCGACCTAACATTCCAGCTAAATGTATAAGCCGAGCTATTGCAATTAAGTCTTGACCATTAAAATCATCGACTTCATCAATCACCAAATCGGAAGATGAAAGCCTTAAACTTGGTAAAATATATTTTCCACCACGTTTGGTTTCTGTAGAAGCCATAATATGGTCAATTGTACAGACTAAAACAGGCTTATATAAAAAGGCTTTATTTCGTTCCTCTTGGTGTTGTGGAAATAATGCATTCATAAAGTCTGCTTGTGGCATAGATTCATAATTCAATTCATTGTCTAATAACGCTTCTAATGATTCTGAACCTATTTCTTCAACAGTATGAAACTCATCTTGATGATGTTCTTTTTTATTTTGATGATGCAGTTCCTGAATAGCTTTTGAACCAATTAAAACCGCAAGCTCATCATGACTTAAACCAATATCTTGGCGGTAAGAATCACCTGTTTGTAAGGTTAATGTCCGGAGCCCTAAAGCTAGAATATAGCGTAATGATTGAGCATCTTTAGATAAGGCTTGCATAATTTTGGAATTGGCAATGGTTTTACCTTTACCAGTACTCGCCATGTTGACAATAAACCAGCCTTGATTTACAGCACTTTCATTTTTTTGAATAAATTGTTGAATGCCCTTTACTGCTTGGTCTTGCCATTCAAAACCTTGAGGGCTCTTCTTTTTTAATTTTTGAATATCATAAGCTGGCTCCATCTCATCTGCCAAACGACTTAGTGATTGTGCAACTCTCATTGCATTATCAGTGACCCGAACAAGATGCTCATCTAAAAACTGTTTGGCTTGTTTGGTTTTCGGATCAGTATTTGCTCTCAACGATAAATTGGTTTTCCAATTTATATCGGCATTACAAGAGGAATAATAGTGATCACCCAACATGAGACACAATCTGGCATGATGTAAAATGACCCGCCAACTACCATCTGCAAAAACTTGGTCTGTGGCATCAGATGCTTGTAATAGACGTGCTGACCATTTTTTGATTTGCTTTGTCCATTCAGTAGACTGACTTAATAACCCTTGATCAAACTCAAAACAAAGTTTTAATCGCTGTTTATAGTCATCTTCATCAAATTTATTTTGATAACCCCAATCTGCTTTAATGCTTTTAAATAAACTTGTAACCGTTTCTTTATTAACTTCAGCATACTCTTTGCGTCGTTGTTCTTCTTTTAACGCAGGTAAACGGTGATGCGATACAATCAACCATGCAACCAATTGTGCTAAAGGCGGAAGTTGGTCCAAAACTTTAGATTGATCTGAGTTTTTGCTAATTGTTTGCTTGAGAAGTTCTTCATCCCAACTTTGTTGTATCAATAATTTTAGCCATGCTTCATCTGACTCAATATTGCCAGATGAATGCACTAAAGCATTTAGCAATAAACATGAAATCCACTCATGCCGTAAAGGATCACCTTTAAACTGATTATTTTTTTCCAATAATTTTTTTTGAAATAAAACCGTTGCCTTCCCCCAATCATGTAATAAGGCAGACACAGCCACTAGTGCTTTAATTAAAGGCAAATAATGCCAGTCATTTTCCCATTTATTTTGAGCAAGGCTTGTCTTGGTCGTGTTTACAGGAACAATTCCCTGTCCATTAAACTTATTTCTATTCCCAACAATCCACAATAACTCACTTCGACGTCGCCCCCGAATCCAATGGCAAGACACCGCTGTATTTTTAGTCACTGTTTTTCTAAGCAACTTTTTAACTGCAATTAAACCATCTTCGGTAATCACCGTTTGCCAAGTGTTATCACCAATTCGGTCAGCAAATGCATCCAATACACGACGCGTTGGAGAAAGTGCTTTCTTTTCGCATTGGGAAATAAAGGTTACGATCATAATGCTTCATCCTTTTCATCATGATTTTTGCAAGCTTGCAACTTCACCTGATCAAACATCCAATCAAGACATTTATGCTGTGTAAATTTCTGTAACAGCAATGCTCTAAAGTCTTGCTCCTTTAACCCGTCTTTGGCACAAATAAATGCCCACGGCAACACCACCGCATCCTTAATTAAATCAGCTATATCAAAAACCAAAGCACCACGCCGAGTTTTACCATGCATAACTGCAAATGAATGACTGACACCTAAGACCCAAAGTGTAGTTGCAGCCAAACCATAGGCTAAATAATTACCATGATTGAGGAAATCATTGGCTAAATCACCATATTCAGCATTTCGTTCAAATTTGAGTTTACAACGTGTTGCCGCGATTTTATAAAGCTGCTTGGTGGTCTGCGCTTCTGCCAGAAGTAAATCGCCAACTTTGGTCATATTGGGAATCTTCTTTTCAAAACCACTTAAAGCCTGTTGAATATCCTGATCATCTAAATAGAATCCTTCTGCTTGTAAGTCCCGATCTTTTGCCCAAACTTTACGAATATATTCAACCCTCGCAACTTGAAATTGTTTGGCCACATCTAAACGCTTCTTTTCATCAAACCAAAAGCTCATCCAGCCTTGCATATATTCAGTTGGACGATATTCACTTTGTGGTGTTAACCACTCCACTTCACTGCCTGAAAATAAAGGTGTACCTCCACCGCCACAAAAACCGACCAAAACACCTGCGCTACAGAGCATCCGCATTGCAGCCTGAGTAATCGACGTTCCAGTTCCCAACAAAATCACAGTTGTATTGGCAATCGGAATATTCCAGTACTGGTTTTCATTTTTTGTTTCGGTTAAATATAAAACACGGCCATCTTTTTGCATCACCCGTGCATGTTCTAAATAATATAGGTTGGCTCTTTTCGAATGAAGAATTGCTTTTAAATCTGATGGGTTAAGTTGTTCCATATTATTAGTAGTCATAAAGTTTTTATAAGACCAATTTAGTTGAAACATTCTAAATTTCCAATCTTTTTTAATTTTAAACGACACTTTACGTCGCCTTATAAATACAATAAAAATTGTTCATGTTCCTATAAATCTAGCTCAGCTATTCAGAGTAATACTAAATGTTAATTTTAATATCTCATCCAAACATGCATATTGACATTTTAAGACGATTTTACCTTTAATGACATCACCTCCATACAGTGTTAATATATAAGTATTTTAAAATTAAGCGGTTTTAGCATTCGATATTTAAAGATTAGCTCAATACCTATCTCATAAAATTCTTGAATATTTTTTCTATTATACTAATAACTTTAAAATCCAATTAATCTAGAACTTAAAAAAGGTTTTCACAACATAAAGCTCCCATTTAAAATAATTAAAAATATTGCATCTCCTATAATATTTCAGAAATTACTAGGAATAATTCTAAATAATAAAAATCAAAACACCTATAAAAATATTTTCAAGACTCAACTAAAAATCATTACTAAAATTTAAATTAAAAAACTAAAAAAAAATTAAAAATCAAGATAATAAAGAATTTTCATAAATAGACTCTATTTTATTTAACTATAAGTCTTATAGTTACTTAAATACCAGCCAAAAAAATCATTAAATTTCATGAAGAAAATTTGTGAAAACATAGCACTTAGCATGCAAATAAAAAACTTACAACTGATAACTGATAACTGATAACTGATAAAGATATAAACTCCATTAATTTAAAATTTAATAATTTACTCCTAATAACATCACATAAAATTATTCATTTTTTGTACTTAAAATAAATTTTATTCCTCAAGCCTCAGCAAGATAAGCGAACCTAATTTAGTAAAATAATTATAGAGAAAATTATTTTCCACTACATCCAAATAAAAATGAATTTCTCTACTTACCTCTTTATAAATCCATATAAGATCATGCTGACAATCTTTAGTACAATTCTGCATGAAATCACTCAACTCATAATCAATTTATTTTCTCAAAATTCGTATAAAATTTTTACGTGATATATGGTTATTTACTGTATAAAAAATGAGAGTTTCCCCCATCACTTTATGAAAAATTTTTCGTAGACTATCATCATATACATCAATTTTAATTAGTAGAGTTCTTTATAAATCGTAGGTTGATGAAAAATTTCCCTTTCCAAATTAGTGTGTATTATTTATCATCAACTTTATAACATTTCAAAGTTAAGCATTTAATTAAGTACGCAATAAATACAAAGTAAATACATAATTTCTATAAAATAATACCTTTAAACCAAGCTATTGATAGTTTTTTAATCACCATTTATCTCGTTGCATAAAAAATATTTTACTCCATAAAAAAGACAAACTTTTAATTAAATAAAAAAGCATCTTATGTATCTATATTATAGATAACACATAATAAAAAACAAAAAAATAGATTAAATTTATATTTTATTATAATTTAATCAAAAAATTTAAAAAAATAATAAATAAAAAGCATGATAATTATTTTAAAAATATTAAATTAAAAAATTATCCATAAAATTTTAACCCCCAAAGCTATTAATTAAAAACTCAAACCGACCATAAAAATTAATTTAAAATAAAAAGAGAGACAACGGTATTTATCAAAGAAGATGAAATTTATTTTAAAAATATTTATTGAGATTATTCTTGATTATTATTTAAATTACATACAATTAAAATCCAAAACAAACTCAATCCAATCTAAAGAAAATAATAAAAATAATAGATAAGTTGAATTCTCATTTTTCAAAATAAACAATTAACCTTAAATACAAAAATTAAATACCTTTAGATATTTTACATATACGTTTTCCTTCTAATTGTACATCGCTTAAAATGAAGAACAGCCATTTTGATTAAAGATGTCCGCTCTTTAATTAAGTACAAAGTTTAAAAGTATTTTGTTAAATATTTTTTTCTTAGGTTTCTTTACGGTATTGACGTAAAGTACGTCCAGTATGCTTTTTAAAAAAACGACACATGTAGGAAGTATCATTAAAATGCATTTGGTCAGCAATCGCTTGAATAGAGAGAGAACTCATTTTAAGTCGCTCTTTAAGCTTAAGAATCACCTGCCGATCTATGAGTGTTTTAGGACTATCATTAAAAAACTGCTGACATAATTGCGATAGGTAATAAGGACTAATATTTAAGGCTTGCGCATAGAACATAACCTCTCTTTCAACTTGACTGTGTATTGCGATCATTTCCCAAAAGTTCCAACATAGTTTTTCTTTTCTTGTGTACTCGTTCTTAGATAAAGTCTTTTTGTGATTTATGAGTTCAGATAGCGCCAGAAAGAAATTTTGCAAGTGATTGCATAATAATATTCGCTGATGCTGTTGTGTAGAATTTATAATAAAATCAGTTTGAGATATCCACATTTTGATTAAACTTGCCTGTTCGGCATTGGGAGAAAAATGCGGCATTTGATTAAGATATGCAAATAAAGCGTTTGGTAAAAGCGAGGCAACTTCAGCAGCAAAATCGCGATTAAATATACAATAATTGCAAGAAAAATCAGCAGATTGATTTTTTATAAGGGTTAATGAATCTTCTGCAAGAACCAGAATATCTCCTGCTTGCAGATGGTAATTTTGAAACTGAATGCTCAGATCTGCATGACCTTCTTTGACAAAAATAAGTGAACAATACGCTAACAATAAAGGTTGATTTAACGAATCACTTAGATTACTTGTCCTCCATAGATAATCTTTTACATTTTGATGAAGAAAATTTAGATCACTTTGCATTTTGAATAAAATTTATTAAATATCTGCCTAATTATAATGATTTTGTTTTGAAAAGTACCGAAATTGCCAAAGTTTGGGAATAGTAATAAGCGCCTAAAATACCTATAGTTCCTTTTGAAATTTGATGAATTTTATAAGCGACTTTAAAATATGATTTTGACAACTGAACGGTTAATTTTACGACCTTGGCAAGAAAGTGATGCAGAAAGTTTATATGAATATGCAAAAGATGAACGCGTTGGGCCAATTGCGGGCTGGCCGGTACATGAAAGTCAGGCACAAAGTTTAGAGTATATTCAGACAGTTTTTGCACATGATGAAGTCTATGCGCTTGCAAAAAAGCATGACAATCGAGCCATTGGTATGGTTGGTCTACTGATTGGGCAAGACAGTAATTTCGATATTGCAGATAATGAAGCAGAAGTGGCTTACTGGATTGGTGTTCCCTTTTGGGGAAATGGTTTTATACCTGAGGCTGTTCAGGCAGTCATGCAACATGCCTATGAAGATTTGCAATTACAAGCTCTATGGTGTGGTTACTTTGCAGATAATGAACAGTCACATAAAGCACAAGCAAAATGTGGCTTTAAGCATCATCATACTGAAACAGATAAATATAATCAGTTTCTAGCAGATTACCGTACAGAGCATATCAGCTATTTATCGCGTGAAGATTGGATCAAATTGCCTACGCATTACAAAGCAGGCGAATAGATGGATTAGAGTCAATTGAAGTTCGCCAACATCAGAGATATTAATAAATAAATTAACATCATTATCCAAGCTTAACTTTATTGTTCTCTCTGATGTTGCTGTTTAATCAAATTATTTTTGAATAAATTTAAAGTAAGGGGCTAGGTTAGCCCCTTACTTTAGTAATTCAAATTCACGACAATTAATGCCAAAGCTGCAGGAATCGCTTGTATATAAATAATTTTCTTACTTGCAGTCATACCGCCATAAATCCCAGCAACCAACACACAGCCTAAAAAGAAATTCGCCAGTGATAATGCATAAATTGCAGGTGCACATAAAGACCAAAATAAACCAGCAGCTAAAAACCCATTATATAAACCTTGATTTTGTGCCATGACTTTGGTGAGCTGTGCTTTTTCAGGCGTATTCCCAAATGCTTTTAAACCGTATTGTTTGTCCCATAAGAACATCTCTAAAACTAAAATATACACATGTAACAGTGCAATTAAGGCAATTAAAATTTGTCCAATCATCGTTTTTTCCTTATTTTTAAAATTGGTCATAGATCAGTCTTACAACTGATCTACCTCAAATATATTTATGGTTTTAATAATACTTTGCCTTGGCGTGCACCTTGAGTGGCTTTGGCTGCCGCATTTTGAATCTGATCAAAACTAAAGATGCCTTCAACAGGCAACACCAATTTTTTCTGAGCAGCTAAAGTCAACAATTCTACAATTAACTCTTTTTTGCGTTCAGCAGACAATTGCTTATTGACCACACTCGCCCAGAAGCCTTTTACTGTGGCTTGTTTGAAAATAAGATCACCTGATGAAATTTGCATCAGTTCACCCGTCATACTGCCAAATGAAACCAATACACTATTTTCACTGAGTAAAGCCAACATTTCACCACTGGCTTTACCGCCAATTGAATCTACCCCAGCAATTAAAGGTTGATCTGCGTGTATCGCTTTTACTTGATCTTTCCAATCCGCTTGATCAGTCGCCACTACATTTTGAATACCTAAACCATTCATTTCTGCAACTGCATCACTACGGCGAACTAAATGAATGACTTTTTGACCGCGAGCGTGCGCAATCATCGCAACAGTTTTACCCACAGCGCCATTGGCTGTGTTTTGGATAAGCCACTGATCTTGTTTTAAATCAATAAAATCTAACAACATCAGTGCACTAATCGGCATACCAATCAATTGTGCAGCGGTTTCATCATCTATTGCATCAATTAAAGGAACCACACTATGGGCAGGTGCAATAAAGTATTCTGCCCAACTGCCATGGACCGCAGCCACTGCAACACGTTGCCCAACAGATACAGCATCGACACCCTCACCAACAGCATCAATCACACCAACGGCTTCACTCCCCCCAATCGCAGGAAGTGTTGGCTTATAGCCATAACTGCCTCTCACCGTCCAAACATCATGGTTATGCATCGGAGATAAAATCATTTTAATACGAACTTCGCCTGCTTTAGGCTCTGGCTTTGGCATTTCTGCTGATGCTAATACGTCGACAGGTTCGCCAAAAATATGATGAATAATACTTTTCATTTGTTGTTCCTATATAGGTTTTAGTAATTGCTGTGTGGTTTCTAAAGCCAGATAAAGTGGCTGTTTGTTCTGTGCAAGTTTCGCCAATAAAGCTGCGCCTAACCAGAGTTGATACATGGTTTGTGCCATTTTCTCAGGCTCAATATGTTGTGGAATTGAGCCATCCTGTTGTCCGTCACTAAGTAAATTTGCAATGCGTTCTGTCAGCTTGGTTACACCAAAATTTAAAATCTGACGCATATCTTCCGATAAATCTGAAACCTCAGCTGCAAGTTTTACAATTAGGCAATTCTCAGCCCAACCACCATCGTTATGGCATGGATCATCAATCCATGCTTGCCAAAGTGCAACTAAACGCGCATAAGCACTCCGCTCTTCTTGTAGAATTAATTGATCGATTTTCACTTTATAATCAGCAAGGTATTGCTGTAAAAGCGCACAACCAAATGCTTCTTTGGAAGAAAAGTAATAATAGAACGAGCCTTTGGGTACACCGCAAGTCGTTAAAATTTCCTGTAAGCCGACGCCGACAAAACCTTTATGTAATACCAACTTAAAACTAGTATTTAAGATATGTTGTCGAGTCGCTTCACTTTTATCTGATCGTTTCATATACACACTATAAATTAATAATAGACCAGTCGTCTATAAATTTATAAAAAATTTAATTAAGAAAATTTGTTGAGGTTTTGAGTGTATTTTAAGGTGTCAATTGGATTGTTATTTTAGTGAATGGCTGAAAATATCAGCCATCCTTCGATTGATTTAAAACTTTGCGCGTAAGGTGAGCGTTGCATTTCGAGGATTACCAAAACGAATAGTTCCATCACTATAAATTTGTGAATAATATTCTTTGTCAAAAATATTATTGATATTCAATGCAATATTCACTTTATCACTTAATGGATAACTCGCCACCAAGTTAGCAATCGTATATCCAGGCTGACGATAAGGATGTTCGCTATAACGACCCACTTTCCAAGTACTTTGATAATTTGCACCGCCGCCTAGGATTAAATTATTTGCAAACTTATAGGTCGCAAATAAACGTGCAATATGTTCAGGCGTATCCTCATTAAAAACCAAACCTTGATTTGTAGGGTCGTTTGTATATTCCGTAGTATTGTATGTATAGCCGAAACTTAAATTAAGATTGGGGATAATTTCACCACGAATCTCAGTTTCAATCCCTTTACTGATCACCTCACCCGATGCAACATTACAATAAGCCTCACCACCATTAAACGGACACTGACCTTTCGAACTTTCATCTCGTATTGACCGATTTATTTGATTGGTTTTAAATCCAGCAACTGATGCAATTAAACGATCATCCCAAAGACCTGCTTTCAAACCAATTTCATAAACATTACCTTGTACTGGATCAAGTAATGTCTCATAACGATCTTTAGCATTTTGAACAACAAAAGTATCGGTATAACTCGCATATGCAGTCAATGCATCATTGATATCGTAAGTAAGTCCAAAGTAGGGTGTTAAAATATTAGATTTCTTATATTCGTTTACACTTTCATAATTGCTTTGGCGCACACCTGCAATAACTTTGAGAGGATCAATAATATTTAAGCGAGTGGTGAGATAGAATCCTGTCTGACGTACCTGATCAACACTGGTATTTTGATAACGTGGCGCGATATAAGGTAATTGATAAGGACTGTAATTTTTGATATTGACGTACAAATAGTCACGCGTCGGTGTTTCCCCCCCACCAACCAAACTATAATCTTCTAGAACTTGGTCCCAACTTGTCCATGCCCCTGTAATATTACTTTTGCTGTGATTTGCGCCAAATACTAGGTCATGCTCACGGCCAAATAATCGATATGTACCTTTTGCAAAAAAATCATAAATATCTAATTTTTGCTCATAGTTATATCCGTACTTATAAACAGTTGCCAAAGCATTATCTGCACTTGTCGTAGTTGAAGATAATCCCAGTGATGTAAATGCCATATCCATGACATATCTTGCCTTCAAATAGCTGGCTTTTACTTCCCACCCATTATCAAATTTATGGCTAATATCTAAGAAGCCTTGTGTATTGGTTTTATCCCAAAAATCTCTGTAATCACAACCACAGTTAGAATTATCGATGCCTATTTTAGTACCATTAAAATAGTTAGGAATTGTATTGACGGGAACTGCATGTTCACCTTGACGTGAATATCCAATATTCAATAGCGTATTTTCAGTTAAATCACTGCTCACGATTCCATATAAAACATTAGAATCACGAGTAACAGATTTCATAAATGAATCACCATCTTGACCTGCCACCACTAGACGACCACGCACGCTCCCAGATTGATTCAATGGACCAGAAACATCCATTTCTCCACGTACTGTGTTCCATGAGCCATAACTTACAGCACCACTTGCTTGAAAAGTTTCTGTTGGTTTTTTACGAATAAGATTAATTGCACCAGACGGTTCTCCTGAACCTTGCATTAACCCTGCTGCCCCTCGTAATACTTCAATACTTTCAATGGTTGCCATATCTGGTTTAGATGAGGTGACATTACTTGCATTTACAGCAACCCCATCATATTGCAATATATTTGAATTCCAACCATCTCCAACATTAAACCCTCGAACTGAAAAGTTGGTTCTCTCCGTATTATCCCCTGTTAGCAAAATCCCTGTTGTATTTAATAATGCATCACCCAAATTTGTCGCACCCATATCTTCGATTTGTTTGCGTGTAATCACTGAAACAGATTGTGGGGTTTCTTTTATACTCAAATCGAGTTTAGTAGATGTACTGGCATTCTTTTTAGTGTAGTTATTTTCTGTATTATTTTCTGCTGTGACAACGATCATGGGTAAAGCATTTGTTTGTTCTGTTGTTGCTTCCGTCGCAGCATAACTTGTCCCAATCCAACAACTATAAAGTGCAAGATAAATAGCACTTTTAGCAAAGATCCGATTTTGAGAAATCCATCTACCCATGAAATAAAAACTCTTAATCTAAATAAAAATCATTATCGTTATATTTCACATAAAAACAACATATATCTCTATATTCCTCCATTATTTTCTACTTAAAATTCGTTTTGTTAGACAAAGATATAAAATGGACAGCCTCTCAATCTGAAAGGCTAAGAAGATTTCTAGATGATAGTCCTGAATAAACTTTGATATAATGTTGAGGTGGATCTCCCACCTCAGCGTAAATCATGTTTCAGCTTTTATTTAATAATTATCTTAAAAATCAAAAATATAAATAATTATTAATACTTTTCAAGTAAACCAATAATCCCTGTCGCGATCATATCAATCGCAATAGTCCCAATTAACAAGGCAGATAAACGTCCAACAATATCAAAATAGCGATCAATATATTTCGCATGGCTATAACGTAAGTGGTCATGCCCATACTTCATGATCATTAAAATGCCACAGCTAATAAATAAGGTAAAAGCAATCAACACCGCGGATTCGAGTAAAGACATACTCGCTCCTGTCACCACAGCTGCACTAATTGTGCCTGGACCAATCATAAATGGCATAGCCATGGTACTGGCCAAATGTGCAGGCGTTCCTCTCATTTCTCCGATAGTATCTGCACCTTGAAATACAAAACGATAGCCAATCACCAAGAAAATTAACCCACCAAAAATCTGAAATGATTCAAAACGAACATTTAAATAAGTACTAAAAATTGCTTCGCCACCCCATGCAAAAAGCATAAAAACCACATAAGCAATCAAAGCACCTTGTGCTAAACCTTTATTAAATACTTTAGTTTCAGTGTGTCTGATCATCCCGATCATATAAATACTCATCAAAAAAGGATTGAGTAAGGAGAAAAACAAAACAAAAGGATGAATATAATTTGAAAACATAATGGCTTTCCATAAAACAAAAGCAGGAAATAAGTGACTTGCTAAAAATTGTACTTCTCAATGAACAGATATTTTGTCTAACTAATCATTAAAATTGTAAATTACATTAGTTTTTAATAACTTATTTTTACAAAAAATATAACATTTAAGCTAAAAAACTCAGGACCTTATAAAATGGACTCATTGTTATCTATAAAAAAATATTTATACAGTTTTAGCGTCCCATTTAAGCTGGATATGGTTATAACTAATATTGCACTCATTAGCATTTGGATTGTTGATAAAATTACACTTAACGGCTGTTCTTTGCTTTAGTCATCATCTTAATAGCCTATTTCTAGTCTTAACATCTTTTATCATTTAATTTAGCTTTAATCACTGCAAAAAAAATTTAGCGAAAGGAAACACAACTATTATTTTCAATCCTTTTGATTCATTTATATACGTTAAACTCATTACACAATTACATCAGATCTCATACATTTTATTCATGATTACCCAACACATAAAAACCACAAAAAAACTAAAATTATAATCAATTGATATTTATTAAAATTCTATGACATTGAAATTTTAAATGTAACTTAGCGTTATCTTTTAATTATTTCTGCTCATGATGAATTTTATTTTTGACTTTGGTTTAGAGATTTTTTAAACACAGTCATTCATTAGGATTAAGCCATTTATGTCTAAAAGAAAAATTAAACCACTTGAAATCGATGATGTCGAAATTATTGATTATGATAAGACTAAAAAAGCCATTAAAGCCGCAGCCTTAGGCAATGCAATCGAATGGTTTGATTTTGGTGTTTATGGTTATGTCGCTTATGTATTAGGTAAAGTCTTTTTTCCAAATTCATCGCCGAGTATACAAATGATTGCAGCACTCGCAACCTTTTCTATACCTTTTATATTTCGACCTTTAGGTGGATTGTTTTTTGGGCATTTAGGTGATAAATACGGTCGTCAAAAGATCCTAGCGATCACCATTATTATCATGTCCGTCAGTACTTTTGGTATTGGCTTAATCCCAGCCTATGAAAGTATAGGAATTTGGGCCCCTATTCTGCTACTCATTGTAAAAATTGCTCAGGGTTTTTCAGTCGGAGGAGAATATGCTGGAGCTGCAATATTTGTAGCGGAATATTCACCAGATCGAAAACGTGGTTTCATGGGAAGCTGGCTGGATTTTGGTTCTATTTTAGGTTTTGTTGTTGGGGCGGGTGTCGTTTCAATGATTAGTTTTTCCATGGGGGAAGCGGCCTTTGTCGATTGGGGCTGGCGAATTCCTTTTTATTTAGCGTTACCACTAGGACTAATTGGCTTATATTTACGTCATTCTTTAGATGAAACTCCGACTTTTCAGGCGCATGCTGAAGAACAGTCACTATCTAAAAAACCGCAAAAAGTGGGTTTCAAACAAATTTTCCGTGAACATAAGCGCAGTCTATTGGTATGTGTTGGTCTAGTTCTGTGTACCAATGTCACCTATTACATGCTACTTACCTATTTACCAAGTTATTTCTCACATAACTTAGGCTACTCAGAGAATCACGGCGTTTTGATTATTATTGCAGTAATGGTCGGAATGCTCTTTGTCCAGCCATTCGTGGGAATGCTAAGTGATAAAATTGGTCGTCGACCATTTGTCTTTGCAGGGAGTTTTGCACTGATTGTTTTGTCATATCCAGCCTTTATATTGCTTGCCACAAATAATGTTTATTTAATTTTCTTGGGTCTGTTGATGTTGGCACTTTCACTCAATATGCTGATTGGAATAATGGCTTCAACCCTACCCGCATTGTTTCCAACTGAAATTCGCTATAGCGCACTTGCAATTGCCTTTAATATTTCAGTGGTGATTGCAGGTTTAACACCTACCATCACAGCAACGTTGGTTGAAACAACTCAAAATATTATGGTGCCAGCCTATTATCTGGTGATTTGTGGCTGCTTTGGTGTTATTACTGCGATTTATCTTAAAGAAACAGCAAATTTACCACTTAAAGGCGCCAAGCCAATGGCGGTTGATCCTGAAGAAGCTGAGGAACTTCTAGAGCAATATCATGGAAATATTGAGCAGAAAATCGAAAAAATTGATCAAAAAATCGAAGAACTACAAGAAAAACGTGATCACCTTGCCAAACAGCATCCTGATATTGATTGATGATTTTTAAATGGGCTTATTCAGCATGATCGTGTTGGATAAGCCTCCATATTTGTGACAAGCAAGAACATAAATATGTTGGAGTGCATGGTATAGACGCCACGAGAATATTAAAGTGCCCTAAGAAATTGATTGAGCATTTTATGAGATAAGTGTTGTTCTATTACAGGATAAGACAATATGGCAGAATTAACAAAATCATCTTTTTTTCTTACGTTTTTTAGTTTTGCTGTTTCTTTTGGAAAAAAGAATTTTCCCAGTTCCCAACCCACGGAAATAGTAATTGCTGAGATAAATGAATAAAAGAAAGAAATAAAAAATAGGCGAGATGCTCAACAAGCTAATAATGAACTCCCAGAACAATACGCCTATTCTATAGTTGTAACTCCATTCTATGAGTGCACCTTTACGACTACCACTTTGAAATGAAATTTCATCATGAACAAAGTGCCATATACTGCCAAGAAAACATAAAATAAAAATGCTCGAAACTAATGTTTTTTTGATTATTGGTATTTCTAACCAAGGATATTTATATGAAGAAGAAAATTCGAATTGTAAGAATAAACTGTAAATTTTTTTTTGGAAGTTTTCTTGAATGCCATACTTTTTTAAGAATAAACAGCAGACATAGCAACTTAAGAAAAACATAATGATTGTAATGTATATACTAGAAAGAATAGTAAAAAATGGTAGTGGTCCTTTTGAACCTACTGTAATCAACAAATTTTCTGTGATGTACTTATAAATGGAATATTGCCAATCATTTCTTGGATACGCGGGAAATAACAATAAAGGCGGGATAAATAGAAGAATGGAAAGTTGCAAAAGTAATTTATTTTGTCTTTTTTGCTTTGTTTGGTATTTTTGCATTTCTGTTGATAGATAAGGCTTTTTAGACATTTTTAACTTGAAAACTTACAATCATTTTATGTTCACTAATATCTAACTTTACCCTAAAGATTAAAAACTTCTAGCCAAAAAACCTATTTGGTATATGCCAGTGACTTTGTCTTTAATAAAAATATATCAAATCCATGAGCCTTTTTCTTTAGTTAATTCAAATATATTTTTTTGATAATATCAATAATCTTTATTCTCTAGAGAGACTGCCTACCTTTGTATGATGTGTGCTGCTGAAAATGTGCATGAGGTGACCATCACCACCAACAGCGGATTGACCTATACCTATAATTTTTAGCTATTGAAAACGACGATTTTTCATAAATTAAGAGAATAAAAAATATTCCCTTAATTTAGCTCTAAAAAAAGTGATAATTTAAATATTAGAAATTTAAAAAATATCGTTCAACTCTTATAGTAGATATATTTTTAAAAAATAATTTTCGAGCTTAAGCCCAGCACTAGAGCATTATCCACATAACTCGTTGCCCCAGGATTGATTACATATTGAATATTAGGTCTAAGCATCAACCATTTCATTGGGAAATATGAATAGTTCAACTCAATATTATATTCAGCATCCTTGTTAATGGCTTGCTGTGTTTGGCTGTAACGATCACTCACATGAACTCTATTCGCAGCAAAACCTACAATGTCATTGGGATAATGATTTAAAAGTCCAATGTACTTTAAACCCATCTGTTGCATATTTCCAACTTTGTTAGTGGTTTGATCATGAAAACTAAAGTTCACAAAAGCGTATAGCCCCTGATGACTTGAGCCATTTTTAGTTAACTGTTGTTCTACGACTCCCCACATCCCATATGTGTGAGATTTTGGTTCTCCTGTAACGATGTCTTTTTGATTTTTGAGATCATCAGCCGTATTGTAAAATGCACCTATACGATAGATACCAGCTAAGTTATTAATCGCCTGTTTCGGCTGCCAGACAAGCTCAACAGGAATATTGACGCCATCGGCATCTTTTGTATCCAAATTCCATCCTTCACTTTCTTCCAAGTTTGTTTGGTTATATTCAAATACACCAAATTGTATAAAAGCCTCAGGGTTGAAACTATATTTAGACATTACAGCCCATTGGCTTACAGGTGCATTAATCCATTTACTGCCTTGCCATTTCCCCATTTGCGCACCGCAAAAAGAATTATTTTGAAAGTCACAAGACATCACATTGAAATAAGTTCCCATGGCAAAACGCCCAACTCGAATACTGGTAGTTGCGTTACTAAAATTCTTTTCGATCGATAGTTCTGCAAGTCTTGTACCCGAATTTCCTCGACCATAATTTGCCTGTACATTGGCCAATTGTGGTACTTGCGGATCGGAGATCTGTTCTACTGATACACTCTGCCCTTGTCTTGCCATAATTAATGCTCGAACACTCAGCCCGTCTAGATTTATCAATTTTTCTAAATCTAAGGTTGAACCAAGTGAAAACTGGCTAACATATGTTGGATCTTGTCGTGAGACATATCCACCGTCTGCCAAGTAAGCAATATCGAGATTTAAACTACCATCAAATTTGATCCCTTTATCTGCTAAAGCTGTTCGTTCACCTTGCCCTATTAAATTTTTCCGATTCACATCGAATAAGTTTCCAGCAAAACAAGCCGTATTTGTTCCAATAAGTACACCAATAAGACATAAAAAATTAATTTTGTTCATTGCACAATCCCTGCAAATTTTGAAAATAAGTTTCCCTAAATAACTAATTGAATAAGCTATATTTTGAATGGTTAAATGGAGTAAAAGTGGTATGAGAAAATTGCAGCATGGCAAGACTCCTGTCGTACACCATGCTCAATTCACTAACAAAATTGGATTCTCTTAGGTTAAGTGATTTTTAATTTTCTCTTTAACTGCTTCAACAGAAATACCATATCGATCATGCAATGTCGGCAGCGCACCTGCATCTAAAAATGCATCGGGCAAACCAATCATGTCAAAACGTGGATGTTGCCCATTTCTTAATAACAAGGTTCCAACTGCTTCACCTAAACCACCAACTACAGAATGATTTTCAGCAGTAAGTACAGGTCGTCCTCCTTTAGCTACCTCATCTAAAATGGTCTGTTCATCAAGAGGCTTAATGGTTGGAACATGTAGAACTGAAACCTCAATTCCTTCTTTTTTAAGTTCTTCAGCTGCCTCAAGAGCGCGCATCGTCAGCAGTCCTGTAGAAATAATCAACAGGTCTTTGCCAGGTTTAATCACTTGAGCCTTACCTAATTTAAATTGGTAATTATATTTATCCAGTACCAATGGAACTTGACCACGTAACAAGCGCATATAAACAGGACCTTGATGAGCAGCAATCTGTGGAATAGCCTGTTCAATTTCCAAGGCATCACATGGATCAATGATCATTAAATTTGGCATTCCACGGAAAATTGCAATATCTTCTGTTGCTTGGTGACTTGGCCCATATCCTGTAGTTAAACCAGGAAGGGCTGCTACAATTTTTACGTTCAAATTATCTTCGGCAATCGCCATACAGATAAAATCGTAAGCTCGGCGTGAAGCAAATACAGCATAAGTCGTGGCAAAAGGAACGAATCCTTCTCGAGCTAATCCAGCAGCAGCACTCATCAGGAGTTGTTCTGCCATTCCCATTTGAAAGAATTTGTCTGGGTTTTGGTTAGCAAAAATATGCAAATCTGTATATTTGGATAAATCTGCTGATAATCCAACGATATCATCACGCTCTTTCACCAAGGCATTTAAAGCATGTCCAAATGGTGCAGGTTTGGTTGGTTGGCCTTCAGCAGCAATCGAAGCAATCATTGCAGACGTTTTTAATTTTTTCTTTGGAGAGTTCGCTAATTGGCTCATGGATCTAAACTCCTTATTTGCCGTAATGGGTTAATATATTTAAAGCTTCATCCCATTCGCGTTCATCCACGCGAATAAAATGTGTTTTTTCACGGCTTTCTAAAAATGAAACACCTTTACCCATTTTGGTATCGCAAATAATTACTCTTGGGCATGCTCCTTCGTAGCTTTTCGCCTGATCAAAAGCATCAAGTAAAGCTTCCATATTGTTGCCATCTACGCGTTGGGTATACCAGCCAAATGATTGCCAACGATCTATAATCGGTTCAAAAGCTAGAATTTCACATGAATGCCCATCGGCTTGCTGATTATTCACATCAATAATTGCAATTAGATTATCTAATTTCCAATGTGAAGCCGACATTACGGCTTCCCATGTCGAGCCCTCATTGAGCTCACCATCTGATAAGAGGTTATAAATAAATGACTCTGATTTCTTTTGTTTTAATCCAAGGCAAGCACCTACCGCAATACCCAAACCATGACCTAGCGAACCTCCTGTGATCTCCATACCAGGGGTATACGTTGCCATGCCTGACATAGGTAAACGACTGTCATCAGAACCATACGTTTCAAGTTCTTCAAGTGGAATCACGTTTGCTTCAATCAAAGCAGCATATAAAGCAATTGCATAATGACCTATTGAAAGATAAAAGCGATCTCGCCCTTCCCATTCAGGATTCTCAGGCTGATATTTCATTGCATGAAAATAAGAAACTGCAAGTAGATCGGCTGCACCTAAGGCCTGTCCAATATAACCTTGGCCCTGTACTTGTCCCATACGTAACGCATGTTGACGAATGTTATATGCACGTTGCTGTAGTTCAGCAATACGAACTTCTTTATTAATATTTGACATGATTAACTTCTCTTATTAACGATTAACAAGTTTTGCTGGAACGCCCAGTACTAGGCTGGCACCGACAAATAAAACTGCTGTGATTAAGAACATGCCAATCGCATTCGAACCTGTATTAGTCGTAATCCAGCCGATAAGAAACGGAGAACAAAATCCAGCGAGGTTGGCAAAACTATTGATTCCAGCAATACCCGCAGCAGCTGAAACACCTCCTAAAAAGTTGGTTGGTAACATCCAAAACAAAGAAGATGCGGTGAGTACACCTGATGCTGCAATACATAAACAAATCAGCGATAGGGTTAGATTTGAGGCAAACAATGTTGCGAAGGTCAGTGCAACTGCACCAGCACACATAGGAATAATTAAATGCCAGCGACGCTCTCTAAAGTGATCTCCGCTACGGCCTGCTAACAGCATTACAACTATGGCACATATATAAGGTAGGCTGGTCAACAAGCCAATATGCCAGTTGTCGCTAATACCTGAGTTACGAATTAATGTCGGCAACCAGAAAGTAATTGCATATTGTCCCATTACGACACAAAAGTAGATTCCCGCAAGTAACCACAAGCGTTTATCACTAATGAAGTCTTTAATACTGCTATGCCCTTCTTTCTGTTGATTATCTTGAGCGATTTCTTGCTGAACTAAATTCTTTTCAGCACTTGTTAACCAATGTGCATCTTGAACAGAGTCTTTTAAAATGATTAGCACCAATAAACCAACAAGTACCGTGGGTATCGCTTCAATAACGAACATCCATTGCCAGCCATACCATCCCTGCACATTGTTCATTTGATCCATGATTAAGCCAGATAGAGGACCGCCAATCATTCCCGAAATTGGAATCGCAATAAACCAAAGCACGGTCATACGGGCCCGACGATAAGATGGGAACCAATATGTAAGATAAAGTAATAAACCTGGTGCTAACCCTGCCTCAGCAACACCGAGTAAAAAGCGCAAGGTATAGAATTGCCATTCTGTTTCAACAAATGCAAAACAGCCTGATAAAATACCCCATGTAATCATAATTCGGGCAATCCAACGTCGAGCACCAACTTTATGAAGCACAATATTGCTAGGTACTTCACATAAGAAATATCCTATAAAGAAAATACCTGCTCCGAGTCCATAAACAGCTTCACTAAACTGTAAATCACTCATCATTTGAAGTTTGGCAAAACCAACATTTACACGGTCTAGGTAAGCACAAAAATAACAAAGCATTAAAAATGGCATCAGCCGAAATGCAATTTTTCGATATGCAGATTTACGAATAGCATCTGTATCAGATGAAAATACGGTATCCATCATGCGAGTCCCTTTACAATTGGCCACAATATCCTCTCATGGCCATGTCTCTATTTTAGATTTTCTAATACTGTGTTTTAGTGAATCAACATGCCGCCATTTACGTCTAAAGTTACACCTGTTAAATAGGCTGATAGATCACTGGCTAAAAATAACGCTGCATTTGCAACATCTTGTGCTCTGCCTAAGCGACCAAGTGGAATACCTGCAAGAATGTCATGACGACGATCATCATTTATTAAACCACCCGTAATATCTGTTTGAATAAGACCTGGTGTAAGTGAGTTGACACGAATATTATCTGCACCAAACTCGCGAGCCATCGCTTTACCTAATCCTAAAACCCCAGCTTTGGCAGCACTGTAGTGTGGACCACCAAAAATACCACCACCTCGTTGTGCCGAAACGGATGATAAGCACACAATACTTCCTCCACCGTTTTCTTTCATTGAGGGAATTACTGCCTGAGACATAATGAGTGTTCCTCGCAGACTGACATCCAAAATACGGTCATAATCATTACGTTTGATATCTAATGTTTTTACAGGTTGGGTAATGCCTGCATTATTGACCAAAATATCAATTTTTCCATAGTGTTGAAGGGCTTTTTCCACAGTAGCGTGTGCTTGTTCTTCATTTGCAACATTTGCTGCTAGACCTAAATGACCTTCGCCCAATGCTTTAGCTGCATTCTGGCTTTGCACAAGATCTAGATCAACAATAATGACTTTAGCGCCTTGCTGTGCAAAGATTTCTGCTGTTGCACGACCAATACCACGCTCTGATGCAGCACCTGTGATTAACGCTACCTTTCCTTGTAGTAACATGTCTATTCCTCTTATCTTCAACATATTTATTCATCATTAGATTCTCTTTTTTCACGGTGAGCAGCAATAAGGTTAAACTCAACTAGGCATGAATTTTATTCATGCCTATGATATTTTTAGTTTGTATTCGAAAGAAAAATGGAATTTTAAATGAACAATAGTGAAAAAAATTACAATCAGGTACCTGCAATAAAAACCTTACAAGCGTTTGAGCAAACTGCTCGATTAGGAAATGTGGCAAAAGCGGCAGAAGTTTTGAATCTCACACCATCTGCTGTCAGTCATCAAATAGCAAAACTAGAAGAAATGATTGGTCAAAGCTTATTTATAAGAGGCGCACGAGGAGTGACCTTAACGCCTTCAGGTGAACGTTATTATCAAGATGTCACCACTATCTTGCATAATTTGATGTTAGCGACTGAACAAGCATCAGATAAAAGCCCAAAAGATAGTTTATATATCCATTCATCACCTAGCTTTGGACTTCTGTGGTTATTGCCAAAATTAGAATCATTTAAAGAACAATATCCTCTCATTCAAGTGAATTTATCTTGCTCTTATGAAAACCTTCATTTTACGCGTGATAAAATTGATATTGATATTCGTCATGGTATTCCAAATTGGACAGGTGTCGAAATTAGAACTTTTCGAAGTGAAAAATTAGAAGTTCTTGCCTCCCCAAAACTACTTGAACGTAGTCCAGTATCTGAGCCTAAAGATCTACTAAAAAAAGAATTAATTTTGTCAAAGTCTACTCTCGTGACATGGCCTCAATGGTTTGCACACCAAGGGCTGAGTATTCCTGAATTTCCTTATACTTTTAGTTTTGATCGCTCATACATGTCGCTTGAAGCTGCAACTCATGGGCTTGGATTCGTTCTTGAAAGCAATTTACTTACCCAAAATTATCTAGATTCAGGAAAACTTGTCAAAGTCTTTCATGATGACTTATCCGTACCCATATCTGCACACCACTTAGTTTATCCACGTACCCATGAGAACATTCTCAAAGTGAACCATTTTTTAAACTGGATTGGTGACGAAATCATTAAAGATAAATAATGATCACTCAGAGCATAGTGCATCCATTTAAATCAAACTAAGACCTATTCGCTTATAATAAAAGGTCTTTCTACGATACCTTGCCACTCTTAAAAAATGATTTCTAGCATGGTTATTCATGCGAGCTATTATAAACCTGCAAAGCACGTTGAATCTAATCCAGTAAATTCGCTCCTTCGCTTAAAGTTAAATGTACGTTATAGACAGATGTTCAATAATTTTGTGTAGAGTTTTTTTCTACACATTAGTTGTAAAGGTAAGTATAAAAGCAATCCATAGGATGCAACATGATAGTAAGGCAACATGCTGTAAAAGTACGGATATTGCTAAATCCTGTGGTTATAAAAATAAATGTACTCAGCTCATCCAACTCATCTAAGCTGACATATCAACAACCCAAAGCCCTACAGTTGACTAATCCACCAATGGACATGTGGTTCTTCAATGCTTTGACTAATTTGTCTCTGACAAGTTTGACCATTAACAATCCATACAGGTCATTCAATATAGTAGTCAAATAAAATGTATTCTGTCCATGGGCTCAGTTTAAGATCATTATCAAGACATTTTAAAAGCCTCTAAATCTTAATCCTGAGCTGTTAATCAGAGCTTTTCCTGCTCCTGAGCATTCATATAAAAAATTCAATCAAACCAAGCAAATTATTTTAGCAAATCATATCAGCACTTTATTTTAGGGCTTATATAGCTTTATTTTTAAAATTTTATATAGAGTAAGTGAGACAAAATCAAAGCAAAAAAAAGACCCTTAAAAATTTAAGGGTCTTTTAAATATTTGGCGGAAGCGGTGAGATTCGAACTCTGTAAATAACTATTTAATAGATTCTATCTAGGTTTAATTCATTATTTATCAAATAGTTAAAATCCAATAGAATCTTATAGATTTTATAATTTGTGCCAAATTTTGTGACAACGCCTTTTTTAAGCAATATTTTTTATAACAAGAATTTGGTAGAGATGGCGTCATTTGAACTAGAAAAATAACATTATGTTTTGGCTACATTTTATTTACATACAACTTTAATTTAACCAATTTTAACCCTTCGGCTTTTTAAGTATCCTGAGCATGAGGCAAGTCGAGGGTATCTCAATTTTTCTCTGATCTTCACTCATTTATATAGAGCAATGCAACAATATCCAAACTCTCTTCACCTCCCACCTCAAAAATGGCATTGCTATAGCTGCCTTGCCACATTATCCAAAGCCTCCAGATAAAACCCTGCCTGCCTTGCTCTGTTCATCAGTCTATTTGACAAAAGTAAATATTATTCAATTCGGTTCGTTTATTCATGTAAATTATTCATAACTCTATTCAATAAAAGCACATAACTCACAATCTAGCGATTTGCTAGTGTGTCCTGCTTTCTAGCTCCAAATGCTAAATGTTTTTTAAAGCAGGATATGTATGTCTTTTTCTATTGAGAAACAATCTACAACCGATCTAACTCCGAGTACATCTACATGGAGTGCAGTGATCGTGATGTCTCTATGTTGCGCGGTTCTGATCGCCTCTGAATTTATGCCCGTAAGTTTGCTGACGCCAATTGCATCTGACCTCAAGATGACTGAGGGGCTGGTCGGACAAGCGATTGCAATTTCAGGGATTTTTGCTGTTATTACAAGTTTGACGATTAGCAAATTTACTCGAAAATGGGATCGCCGTTCCGTGTTACTGGGACTAACGTTTCTGATGATACTGTCTAGGGTCATTATCACTTTTGCCTACAACTCCATTTTATTTATGTTGGGGCGAGCAATTCTAGGAATCGTTATTGGTGTTTTTTGGTCAATGTCCACAGCCATTGTGATGCGACTGGTACGATTCAATGATGTATCAAAACCATTGGGACTTTTAAACGGCGGCAATGCCTTAGCAACCACAATTGGGCACGTCCAAGCATTGGACCAGTACATGCTCCTAGAGCCTGAAACACACGCCAAAATACAATTTGCTCAATGGATTGGGACAATGCACAACCAATTGAACCAATCACAAAAAGAATTATGCCTATAAACAAAGGAATTTTTCGTCCTATGCGATCGCTTATTGGACCCCAGATCAACTGTGCCAATGCAAAGCCAGCCAAAAATTCTGTGACTGTTAGCTCAACATTTCCATTTAACTCTTGTGCCATTTGAGACATTGCAGGTAAATAAATATCGGTTGAGAGTGAAGTGAATGCCATTAATGCACCCAAAATCCCCATAAAAAACCAGCTTGCAGTGTTCAATGCAGTATTAGGTTTTTGAGAATGTGTGGGAGAAACAGGCATTTTTGAGACTCGATTGATCATGTTTAAAGGATAACTTAGTTTGTTGCATGGTTTTTCAGGAGCTGTTGAATGTCAGGATTATTTACAGACAAGTCTTGCAACCATTGTGCGATTGTATTTTTGGCTTGGTTGGCCCGTTCACCTTCCATAACAAATAGAATTCCGTCCCGTTCAATGCCACCTCGTAGCTCAATACTCTGCATGATTTGGCATCCGCGACAGTACTGGTTGAACTGGGCAAGACTTTGTCCCATGCCATAGCTCGCATTGTTATTGAATGGCACAATCATCTTGCCATTTAGATCAGCTTCGTATCGATTGAGAAAACTTTTAGTCGGTGGTGGCAGCTGCATGTCCCATGTTGGAAAGCCAAAAAAGATGGCATCATATTGCCCAATATTTTCGATTCGGGTTTTTAATGGCGGTAAATAACCATTCTGATTTTCCTGATCAACTTACCTGACAATCGCTTGATAGTTTCCAGGGTATGGTGTCTGCAACTCTAAAGCGACCAAGTCGCCACCGACTTTTTCCTGTACCATCTTGGCAAGTGCTTCCGTATTTTTAGTTCGGGATAGATAAACAATCAGGGCTTTAGGATTGTCTACATTCACGGGTAGATTGGGTGAAGGATTGATATTTTGTGCGGCTTGTGAGTTTTCCGCACTTGGACAACCCATCAAGCCAATTGCACAAATAAAGAATAGAATAAAACGGATACTGATAAGCATCGCCCATCCTCCTTAATCCAGTTTATTTTTATGCAACCATTGCGAAAGTAGTTCTGCGATCTGCTGATTGTTTAAATCAGAAAACGGAAAATGCGTATTACCGTAAACCCCAATATTAGGCAAATGCACCAATTGGGCTTTACCCCCATGCTGATTTATTTTATCTACCCATAACTGAGCCATTTTCAGACGTACACGCCAATTGTCCTGTCCCGCATTTTGCTGTCCTGCATAGTTATTTTTCTCAGTAGGAATATTATCGCCATAATAGACAATAATCGGCATTCTGATCAGCTTCTGGAAATCTGCCATTTTGACTGGGGTTGGTGACAATGTCCCTGTTGCACTTGGCATGGGTTCAGGCAGTTCATTTTCAGGAAAGACAAAACCACTGCCAGGTTCATAAGCAACAATACCTTTGACCTGATTTGATTTTATTGCCGTCCACCAGCCTGGCCCTCCGCCCTGTGAATGGGTAATGAGTACTGCATCGCCTGATTTTTTCAGGACTTCAACCATTGCATCACTAATCACCTGCTCATCATAGGCCCCTGTATTCGGCGTCATTTGACGGAAATACTGGTTTAAAGCAGTTCGGTCTTGTGAAAACTGTACTCCCCTAAAAAGGTTAGGATACTGTCCTAAACGAAACATATTGAACCATGCCTGATCATTGGTGATTGCTGGCACTTCCGCTGACACAGTTGATTGTCCCGCCTGTCCCCGACGTGGTTGGTCGACTACATACACTGGGAAATGCTGGCGTAGGAAAAGGGTTTGGAATCCCTCACGACCATCAGGTGTGGTTCCCCATGTTTTCGCTGATTGTCCTGCACCATGCAGAAATACCAATGGATAAGGACGGGTATGTTCAGGGATTTGATAAAATACCGAAGCATGATCACCATGCAAGGTTTGACCTTGCGGGTTAAATAGTTGTTTATCATCAAACTGTCCTGCACTTTGAATAACTTTACCCCCTGCGGCAAAATTGCCTTGCTGGGCAATACTTAAAGCAGTCGATTGATGCGGAGTTGTAGAACAGGCTGAAATGGTCAGCACAACTCCTATTGAAAGCAAGGTATTTCTAAATCTTGTGTTTAGGCGTTTATTCATTGTCATTATTCCTATTGCAACTGTTGTAAAACGTCTTGTGCATTATTTGCCAGACCACGTCCAACCGCCTGCTGTAAGGTGCTGATGATTTTTTGCATCTGGGTAGCATCTACCCCCAGATTTCGGGTAATTCTTAAATGCGAACGCAGTTGGGCATTAACATCACCCATGGCAGACAATGTGCTCACTACAACAATTTCACGTTCCAGAGGCGTCAAGTTGTCCTGACTAAACAAATAGCCAAATAAATGGGCTTTTAAGGCGAAATCCATCGTGGGTGAGAAGTTTTCAACCAGTGGTTTTGAACTTTTCTCAATTGAGGTCTTGTTAAGATCAGCTAACTGTTCTATACCGAGTTGATAGTAGTCAGTACCACTTGGTAACTTGCTTGGCAGTGCGCCCTGTATATCCTTAATGCCCTGTTTTTGGCGCTCCTCAAGCAGGCTTTTAAAGGTCAATGTGCCATTTAAGGCACGGGGAAAACCCGCATAGGCGTATTGATGAGCAAACACTTGCTTGATTTCATTTACCGTTAAGCCCTTTTCTAATCCCTTGATTAAAGCAGGTTTTAGTTTTTCCAGCTCCCCTGTTGCAGTAAATGCAGCAATTGGGATTAAGCTTAATTGTTTTGTGCTGAGCTGTACTGTTTCAGCCTTTACAGGTGTTCGTAAAGGTTTTGCTTGTGTAGGTAAATCCACTTTTTCCAGCCATGTTACACTCTTGCCATCTGTTGCCACAGGGGTCATGGCAATATGCAACATCGCACTATGCTCACTTGCACCATGCCAGTGTTTGACATTGGGTGGACACCAGATCGTATCGTCCTTACGAATGGTCTGGATGGGTTTGCCCCATTCCTGAGTACGCCCCTCACCCTCTGTCACAATCAGATATTGACCGTGTGGATGGGTATGCCAGTTGGTGATTGTCCCTGCTTCAAAATTGACAATGGCAGGTGCAACATCACCTTGTGAGGGCATCACTGGATAACGGGAAAAATTTGCCTTGCCAGAAAAATTACTTCTAGGCGCCTGACTAATCTCGTGCTGATTCACTGAAGTAATCTGCTGGTCCATTTTATCCTCAGCCCAGACCATACCTGATAGAGAACTCATCACCAATAATGCATTAACCTGATGTTTCATGTTATCCCCGTTACCCCTATTCAAAAAATAGGTCAATGATTCAAGAAAATTCACTCAATGATTGCTTATCATTCAGTCCAGTACTCTTTATTTCAGGTGCTTGCCATAAAATGCAGTCAGTTGCTCCATCGCCTGTTTGACATATACAGGCTTCCAATAGGTTTCAATATGGGTGGCATCTGGGATTATGAATAAGGTTTTGTCTTTTGTACCTGTGGCTTTAGCAAAGGCATCTTCAGTCATGTAAAGACTGTCTGCTTTACTGCCTGCAATCATGAGTAAGGGCTGATTGATCAATTCAATTTGATCTGTTGCATCCCAGCGCATCAGGTCAAGCAAGCTGCTCATGGTATATTTAAAGGTTGAATTTGGATGGGCATGGGTACGCCAATAGTATTCATACCCCTGTCTGTACATCTCAAATGGCAATGCAGCAATTTGCTCATCGGTCATATCTGCATCACCTGCATAAAGAACTTTGCCACCTGCAACTTCTTGTGCGCGGGCATCCGTGGCTTGTTTCAAACGCTGCTGAATGGTATCCAGTTGTGAATCCGCAAAACCATTACGACGTACTCGTCCAGAATTGAACATACTTAGCGTAGCTACCACTTTAAAACGTTTATCCGTTTCTGCTGCAGCCAATGAATAGCCACCACCACCACAGATTCCGAGTAAACCTAAACGGTTGTTGTCCACCCCAGCATATTGGGTAATAAAATCAGCCATACCATGTACATCTTCAATACGGTTGACAGGTTTATCAACACTGCGGGGCTGCCCACCACTGCCACCTTGATAGGCTGCATCGGCAGTAATTGTGATATATCCCTGTTCAGCCAGACGCTGGGCATATAAGCCTACGACCTGTTCCTTGACACCGCCATTTGGATGCGCCACTACAACCGCAGGATACTTTTTACTTGAATCATAATTGGCAGGCGTATAAATATTGGCAACAATATCCAGTCCATTAAGTTTATAGCTAACATGATGAATATTAACCTGACCTTTGACATTTTCAGTAATTGCACCGTTGTACACTAATCCAAAAGGATTCGATTTTTTATCTGCGGCAAAACCCGCACTTGAAGTCGTAATGGCTGCCGACATTAAAACAGTTTGTAAAATTTTCATGTTCGCACCTGAATTTTAAGTTTAGACATCCATTTTTCGACTAGCCAGCCATTCAATCATGGCGGGGTCACGATGAGAGAAAAAGGAACTGGTGGCGGTATCCATTGCCGTGATTTGGGTCATATCCTCAATTGACAGCTCAAAATCAAAAATATCAATATTTTCCTGCAAACGTTGTTGACGTACCGATTTAGCTAAGGACACAACATTTCGTTGTAGTAACCAGCGTAGTACCACTTGCCCAACGGATTTACCATATTTCTTGCCAATCTCAACCAATACAGGTTGGTTGAATAAATTATTGCGCCCTTCTGCAAACGGTGCCCAAGCTTCTGGTTGAATATCTCGTGACTGCATCCACGGCACGGCATGGAGTAGCTGGTTAAATGGATTCACTTCAACCTGATTCACCGAGGGTTTGACCTGATTAAATGCCATCAGATCAGCTAAACGATCAGGGTGAAAATTACTCACGCCAATAGCACGAATTTTACCTGCGGCATACAGTTCTTCCATTGCTCGCCATGCCCCATGTACATCACCAATCGGTTGGTGAATCAGATACAGATCAAGATAATCCAATTGTAAACGGTTCAGTGAACGCTCAAACTGCGCTTTCGCCCCCTCATAACTGGCATCTTGTAACCATAATTTTGTGGTCACAAACAATTCTTCACGTGCAATCTGGCTTTGGCGAAATACATTACCGACCTGAGTTTCATTCTGGTAAGAGGCTGCGGTATCAATCAATCGGTAGCCTGCATCAATTGCATGTAAGACTGCCTGTTCACATTCCACGGGGTCGTTCATTTGGAAGACACCAAAACCAGCGAGGGGCATTTCAATATCATTGTTTAATCGAATTGTTTTCATTGCTATCTCTCACCACGTTCATGCAGGACATCGGTTAAAAAATAACTATACCCTGACAATAAACGATTTATTAGTCAGGCAATTTCGATTACATTTATATTGATTTTTGATTAATTACATTCAATTAACAAAATAATCGTATTTTGAGGTAAATCATGTCTGAGAACTTAGATGACTTAAAAGCATTTATCGTAGTCGCCCAAACTGGCAGTTTTACCAAGGCCGCAGGACAGTTGGGAGTTTCACAATCAGCCCTGAGTTATACCCTCAAAATGCTGGAACAACGTCTTGGCGTTAAATTACTCAATCGAACGACTCGAAGTGTTTCTACCACACAAGAGGGAGAACAGCTTCTGAATGATATTGCCCCACTCATTACTGGTATTGAACAAAAACTCTATAACCTCAACGAATTTAGAGATTCTCCTCGTGGGCGATTGAGAATCAATGGAACTGAAATCAGCCTTAACTTTTTATTGTGGGATAAATTATCCAAATTTTCTCATGATCATCCCAATATTCAGCTTGAATTAACCATGGATTATGCCTTTGCAGATATTGTTAAAGACCGCTATGACATTGGTATTCGATTAGGAGAAAATGTCCATAAAGACATGATTTCGGTTAAGATCAGTGATGAATTAGAAATGATGACTGTCGCCTCTCCTCATTATTTAGAGACTTATGGGACACCACAAAAACCTGATGAGCTACATCAGCATCGATGTATTGGACTACGCTTACCTAGCCATGAACGCATTCAATCATGGGAATTTAAAAACTCAAAACTAAATCAAGAAGTTCAAACCATATCTCCAGAATCCTCCATGGTCGTCAGCCATGCGAGATTACAACTAAAGGCCGGACTAGATGGTCTTGGAGTAGTATGGCTACCCAAGATGATGGTTGAAACAGAAATACAAAAAGGAAATTTTGTCAGAGTATTAGAAGATTGGGATATGAGCTATTCTGGATACTACATGTATTATCCAAGCCGTCGTGAATCTTCACCATTATTTAGGCAATTGGTTGATGCTTTACGCTTATCTAACTCCTAAATTTCAACAAAAAATAATGAGGTTCGTCATCTCCCCCAAAATTATTTCAAAGCTTGAACTAATGGCATTAAACCTTGGTAATCTTTCGGTGGAGTTGACGTCAGTTGAAGTAAATCCATAACTTTTTGTTTTATTCTTTTAAGAGTTACAATTCACCATATTTTAACTCATAACTTTTTTGGATAATTTTTGATAGGGTTTAAAATTCTGATCCAATAAAATCAAAGGGAACCCATGCAGCTCTTGAATTGATAATGCATCTTGAAGAATATCTGCTTTAAGACTTTAGTCAGCATACATACATTCTATACGAGCATTTTCCGCTTTAACTCTTCAAGTCGTGTCATCATGGCAATATCCAACAGCAATATTTCGCATTCCATTTATTTAATATAGCGGAACTCATTCCATGTTCATGACACAGATTAGGAGAAGAAGCCCAGATTCAGTCTACTTAAAATACTCAAGATTAAACTTTCTGAATATTTAGATGTTTTAAAAAAAATAGCGTTTAAAAGATTATTCAATTTTGTATTTTTAAGTTCAATAATTTTGAAGAAGATTGCCAAATTTCATCACCAAACTTAAGCCTTGTAAAACTTTTATTAATTTAAGCTGATTCAAAATTTTATAACACACTTACAAAATAATTTAATTCTGACAAGTATTATTTAGAATTTAAATTTCATTAAATTAATAAAACTTCCAACATCTATACATCAAAAACAAGAATCAAAGGTGGAAATGGTATTTTAAAATTAACAAACTCTTCACAAAACACAATTTTACAATTTTACAATTTTACAATTTTACAATTTTACAATTTTACAATTTTACAATTTTACAATTTTACAATTTTACAATTTTACAATTTTACAATTTTACAATTTTACAATTTTACAATTTTACAATTTTACAATTTTACAATAAATATTCTACTTTTATAAAAAAGCAGAATATAATTACTCAAATTAAAATTTACAACTAAATTTCACAAGAACATACTCCAAACATATTATAGATAAACGCTACAGGAGCATTTGATGGATATACTTTGCATTTATCAACTCTAGAAAACCCAAGACAACTTACAACATAAACATAATCAAATTCTAAAAATAATACACACCCAGCCATATACCTTAAAAAAGGACCTTCTTTACATATCAAAAAATCAACACTATCACCTATATTAACATCTTCAAACTTAAATAAAATATATTTATTACAAAAATCACACTTCCATCTTTTCATAAAATAAATTCCACATATAATTTAAAATAAAATTAATTATTCTTTATATTAATAAGCTTCTCACTTTCCTTATTTAATAATCTTTGTATTACTGTCCTTGTAACAGAATATTCTTTTGCAAGAGAATAAACACTAAAACCTTTTTTAAACTTATCAATAACTTCTCTTTTTTGTTCTAAACTTAAAATTTCTGGCCGCCCTACTCTTTTTACAGCACTACTTCTGATTGAATTTTTTCTATTTTTCTTAAAATTCATTTCAAAATTTGCCCCCAATTTAATAAAATGGAAAAAAATTTTTTTAACATCACCTTTAATCTCATTTCGAGAATAATCCAAACAAATCAATACAATTTTTTTGGAATCAATCAAATTAATAAAATCGTAAATCTCTATAAAATTAGCACCTAAACTATCCAATCCTTTTATAATGAGTATATTATCTTCTTCTAAACTATAATTAATTAAATTAACTATTTTATCTCTATAATAGATTGGCGTATCGACAGCAACTTCCTCACAAATTAACCGATTTTTTTGAATATGATAACCAAATTTATTAAAAAAAGTATAATTCTCATTTAAATCATCAGCATACCCTGGATCAATTCTCAAATAACCATATATTCTCATATAGACACCCCTGTCAAAAAAAGTTAACTGATTCACATTTTACATACTTTTCAATTTGATTAAATATGTATAAAAATAATTAATATTAATCATAAAATAGAACATATTATTAAACATATATTTTTCTTAAATACAATAGATAGAGTTTTTTTTTACCTTTCAAAAACACATAGTTGATCGTTAACAAATCTTAATATTTTATATTGTTATTAAAATAATAATTATCAATATAGAAGTTAATTTTAATATTTGGTAAAAACCAACAAATTAAAAAAAATAAAATAAAAAAACTTTATTATTAAGCTTTATTTAAAACAATTATAAAAAAAAATAAAATTATCACTTTTAAAAATATTTTTAGATTAGTAAATCTTTTATATTAAATCTATAAGTAAAATTTTAAATAATTTAAATATAAAATTTTAATTAATTAGAATAAAAACCCTTATTTTAAAGTAAATATTAATTTATTTTACCGTATAAGAATTTACACTTATTCCTCATATCTTGTTATTTAAAATATAATTATTTAAAAAATTTAAATCCATATAAAATATAATTTTTAAATCACATACCAAATAAGTAAAAATACATATTAAATTAACAATATACATTTAAAACCCTAATTTTCTTAAAAATTATAATAAAAAAGCTCAATTCAAATTCTTTACCATAAATACTCATTTTGCAACTTATTGAGATCATGCCGTCTTAACATCTTAGATCTCAAACCCTTCGATGATTTTTCATGATTACCCCCTTAAATCACGATAAATTTTAATAAATATTCACCTTGAAAACATCATTACACATTCATATTATTATTTTAAACTATGTTAATTTTCTATATATGTTTTACTATGAACCTCTAAAATTAAATAAAATTACTTTATAAAAATTATTAATTAAATATAATTATATAAGAACTATAGTCATAAAAATAGCACCCTGATTTAAAAAAACTAAAACATTATCAAAATAATTATATTTCATCAAAAATTTCACCCCTATGATTCAAACATCTTTTTTAATTTTTTTATTTTTAACCATAGATTATTCCATTTCATTCATTGCATTTTCTTCAGTAGAATAACCACTATTGATAAAATATATTGCATCAATCTAACTAATAAATAATTCTACGACATTTAAATGGCATTTATAGCAGTAGCATGACTAACTAACTCTGGCTTAATTTAGGTGATATATGAAACCGATTTTTAATAGACAACCATTAGACAAAACTTGAGCAACTTTATAACTATTAAAATTTAAAGATGGCCAAACTCTTTGACCGCTATTTGATAAGATTTTTTCTGCTTCTTGTTGCGAAGTTCCACTAATTAATACATTAAAAGCAGGTATTGCATTGCTTATGGAATAAATTGACGTACAAACTTTCAGATAATTTTCATTTAGATATGCTGAAAATAGGCTAATTTCAAATTGTCAAAAAGACGTTAAAATTTATCTAATTTTCTACCAGCGTCTCCTAATTTAAATACCCACTATTCATATCTTTGGATTCTCCATAAGTTTAATTAGACAAGTAGAATTAAATATCTTTCTTAAGGTTAAAGTACAAACCATGTATCAGAACTTCATCTAGTAAAGATATATTGTTTATATTTCGTAAATCTATCATCATAATGTACTTATATAGTTACGTCCATAATCAAAAAACTTAATATTCCCCCCAAATTTTTCCCAAAAAATTAAGTTTTAAATTTTTTAAACAGTTATCATTAATGATGTTGTTAATGGCTTCCATTTGGCTAAGGTCGGTACAGATAGCAATGCAGATATCATTGATTTACATGAATTATTAGATCGTTATACTGGAACACCAAGTTTATATACTGATACAGATGGTGTAAAATTAGAAGTCATATACTTGAAAAATTTCAAGTGATGGAAGTAACACTACTATTGCAATTGACCGTGATGGTGGGGCTGATAACTATTCGAATGTTTTGACTTTGAACGAGATTGATACAGATTTAATTACTCTACTATTGAATAATCTGTTAGTTATTTAAAATTAAAAAAATGGCGCCTAGGCGCCATTTTTTATTACTCAACAAATTTTAGCCAATTACAATTTGATGATTTGCAAGCAATGTTTCCAAATCTGTATGAATATTATTTAGAGTTACTAATGGTGTGTAATTTGTACCACCAACCAAACCATCACGGTCTATACTCACTACAGTATTATTACCAACTTGAGTTACACTGAGATAATTAGCAATCAGATCACCAGCGTCAATCGTCGCTGTACCATTGATATAATGAGCAGCACCATCAGCATCCGCTGTGTAACCAATCAATAAATCTTTGATATTGATAATATCAGCATTTGGCGTTGCTTCAACCGTACCGACTTTAAAACCATTGACAGTATCTGAACCGTTTCCACCTGTTGCATCTGCTGCAAGCAACTTATACATCAAGGTATCTTGTCCACCACTGGTGAGATTGAAGGTATCATTTCCACCACGACCATCGAAGTAGTTGTTCAGCGCATTGCCTGTAAAGGTATCAGCCGCTGATCCACCTGCAATTCCTTCAATATTCTTAAAGGTTGCTGTACCAAACCCAGTATTTTGTGCAGTTATCAATGATAAATCAATCGTCAATGCTGCACCTGAGAGCTTATAGTCCACAATATCTAGACCACCCGTATTACTCCAAGCTTTAACACCTGAAATCGTGGTGGTACCACCTGCACCGTTATAGATATCCACTCCCAAAGTCGCAAAGAATGTATCGTTATAACCTGTGCCGACAATACCATTGACTTTATTGGCATTTGCAACATTAGTACTAGATTCAGTAGTGAGTACATAAGCATTATTTGCTTCAGTGGCTTTTAATCCAGCCCAAGCCGCATTCACAATTTCAACCGTATTACTACCCACTGTTGCAACACCACCCACATCTGCGGCAGCATTATTTTTCTGACGCAAGATCACCGCACTATAGGTTTTAGTTGCATCTAGATTATAGAAGTCAACAATTGCCGTACTGTCATTGGTCTGGTTGCCTGATTGTGCATTGATAATCTGGGTCGAAACAACTAACCCAGTCGCCTGATCAATCAATTGAACCGTATTACCATATAAAGAGTTAATGCCTTCTTCATCAAGAATTCGTAAATGAATACTTGTTCCATAAGCCACATTATTTTTGTTCTCGATATACGTGGTTTGGCCATTTACTGTAAAGGCAAGTAAGTCACGATCGCCATCCCAATCGATATCCACCGCAATAGCACCTGTCACTGGACCACTATTGGTTCCTGTAGTACTGCTGGTACCAATCGTTGTTTTGCCCACTTGGGTCAATAAATTACTGGTTGAGAAACTGTTCGTCGTAATACCAGCAACTGTAGTTGTGGTATTGGTATATAAGTTAATTGGACCGGTATTGGCAGCATTATTCACACCACCATTATTACCCATACCAGGCAATTCGATCACATCTATCTTGCCATCATGATTCCAATCTAACGCAATAGATGCTCCACCTGCAATATTATCGGTAAAGGTATATTTGCCAGTCAGTGTATTTGGGTTACCAATACCATTAGCATCAGGATCAATAAACGATAATTTGCCCGTACCATCGTTGTAATAAATACGGCTTGCATATTCACCCGCATTATTACCCGCGCCAGAGCTCGCTATATCCGACTCACTGCCTCGACCAAGGAACAGATCCATATAGCCATCGCCATTGAAATCTGCCCAAGTCATGGCAACACCATTACCAATATTAGGGTCATCATCTGTGCCACGCTGGAATACGTTTTCAACAATCTGATCTACATTCCAAGCACCAGTATTTGTTCCTTTGGAAATTACTAAGCGTGCCTGATTCGTACTAATTGCACCTGAAGCAGTAATTCTTGAACCATCAGCAACAATATTTTGACTATGCATAGCAAAATCGACAATACCATCATTGTTAATATCTACGCCTGAAAGTTCCATATCAGGTTGAGATTGATCACGTCCAATAGGCTGATGTGTACTATCTGCCGCATAATCAGTCGCAAAATTACCATCCTTCGACATTCCAGTTATAGTTCCATCATTGTTGAGAATAATTTGAGAACCATAACCACCACGTATTGCAGAGTCATTTGGTGTTTGATCACCATTGATTAGATCAACTAAGCCATCACCGTTTTTATCGATAGCGACAATACCGCCATACCAAGACCAGCTATTTGCACTTCCAGCGGTATTTGCATCACCTGCAAAAGCGCCAGTTTGCGGTGCATTTGTATTTGCTCCGACTTGATAAGCTGTGTATGTAGTTCCATTGTAGTAGAACATTTGCTGACCATCATCAAATCGATTATCAATCGCAAATAAATCCATCAGACCATCACGGTTATAATCCATAAAGGTTGCATTTTGTACATAGTTTTGTGTGTCATACCCTGTACCACCATTATTACTTACCAAAGCTGTGCTTGTAAAACTTCCTAGTGTTGAAGATGAAGTACCATTGGCATCCAACATAGTCTGGTTGCTATGAATACGCCATGTACCATCCTGACCAATGGTTACTGCAGTTGCTTTTTGATCAGGGTCGCCACCACCAGCACCCACCGTTACCACAGGTGTAGCAGCAACAACTAATTCATTAGTTGTATCATCTTGAGTAATCGTCGTTCCAGTCGCATCTTTTAATAATGCACTTACATTATAAGTTCCTACAGCTAGAACATCCGCTGCTGGAATTTGCACATACCAAGTATTGTTAAGAGGATCAACTACTACAGCACCCGTCTGAGATGAATAAGTTTTACCATTCACCGTAACTTCAAGATACTCACCTGGAAGAATTTTGAAACCTGTCGATCCACTGACAATCGGGGTGGTATCCAAAGTGTTCTGAGTGTTCACATTGACTGTTAAGTCTACATTAATCACAAAGTTTGCACTTTGGGCACCTGTATTTCCTGATGTATCCACCACTCGAGCATAATAGGTATAGCTTTGACCATCATTTAAATTAGAGTTAATTTCATAGGTCCATGCTGTCCCAACAGTGTTGGCATAACCAAGTAGACTAGTTACTGCACCATTTACCTGATAAATCGCAATTTGCTCGCCTGCACCCAATGTTGCATTCACTGTTCCATTTAATACTGGTGTACGATCATCTGTGGTCGTTCCACTATTAAAGTTACCCGTACTTACGCCAACATCATCGGTATAAGTTGTAATTGCTACAAGCTGAGTTGGTGCAGTGGTATCAATCACTATTGCTTGACTGTCGGTACTTCCAATATTTCCTGCTGTATCAATGACACGTGCTTGATATGTAAAGTTGCTGCTATGAACTACTGCATCAACTAAACTCCATGTTGTACCTGTCGTGATTGCATCAATCCAAGTCGTACCACCATCATTTGATACTTGTACTTTTTCTCCGGCATTCAATGCTGTCGTTAATGTACCGCTGAGAGTCAATGTTGTATCACTGGTAATAAAGTCAGTACTTGATGTGCCGGTATCTGTACTAATTGCTGTGATATCAATCACAGATGTTGGTGCAGTGGTATCAATCACTATTGCCTGACTATCTGTACTTCCAATATTTCCTGCTGTATCAATGACACGTGCTTGATATGTAAAGTTACTACTATGAACTACTGCATCAACTAAACTCCATGTTGTACCTGTCGTGATTGCATCAATCCAAGTCGTACCACCATCATTTGATACTTGTACTTTTTCTCCGGCATTCAATGCTGTCGTTAATGTACCGCTGACAGTCAATGTTGTATCACTGGTAATAAAGTCAGTACTTGATGTGCCGGTATCTGTACTAATTGCTGTGATATCAATCACAGATGTTGGTGCAGTGGTATCAATCACTATTGCTTGACTGTCGGTACTTCCAATATTTCCTGCTGTATCAATGACACGTGCTTGATATGTAAAGTTACTACTATGAACTACTGCATCAACTAAACTCCATGTTGTACCTGTCGTGATTGCATCAATCCAAGTCGTACCACCATCATTTGATACTTGTACTTTTTCTCCGGCATTCAATGCTGTCGTTAATGTACCGCTGACAGTCAATGTTGTATCACTGGTAATAAAGTCAGTACTTGATGTGCCGGTATCTGTACTAATTGCTGTGATATCAATCACAGATGTTGGTGCAGTGGTATCAATCACTATTGCTTGACTATCTGTACTTCCAATATTTCCTGCTGCATCAATGACACGTGCTTGATATGTAAAGTTACTACTATGAACTACTGCATCAACTAAACTCCATGTTGTACCTGTCGTGATTGCATCAATCCAAGTCGTACCACCATCATTTGATACTTGTACTTTTTCTCCGGCATTCAATGCTGTCGTTAATGTACCGCTGACAGTCAATGTTGTATCACTGGTAATAAAGTCAGTACTTGATGTGCCGGTATCTGTACTAATTGCTGTGATATCTACAAGGTTTGAAGCACTAGGAGCAGTTGTATCTACAGAAATCGCATAGTTGTTCGATACTGAACCTTGGTTACCAGCCGCATCTTCTACTCGTGCTATATAACTATAAGTCGTACCATCAACTAAGCCATTATCAGCATAGGTCCAAGTTGTACCTGATACCGTTGCTGTGCCAACCTTGACACCATCACGATATACCACAACAACTTCACCTGAACCCAATGTAGTACTAATCGTACCTTGAACTTCTGGCGTTACATCATTTGTTGCACCGTTATTAGCAACAATACCTGTTTGTGGATCAACATCATCGATTACTTGAGTAATTACGGTCGTTTGTGTCGGCGCTATAGTATCAACAGTAATTGTATATGCTGAAGATGCTGGGCTTTGATTACCACCCGCTGTTTCAACGCGTGCTGTATATACATAGGTATTGCCGTTACTTAATCCACTGTCATTAAAGGTCCATGTTGTACCTGTAACTGTTGCAGTGCCAATCACCACACCGTCACGTAATACTACAACTGTTTCTGTACCTGTAAGTGCTGTTGAAATTGAACCTGTTAATTGCGGCGTCGTATCATTTGTTGCACCATTATTGGCAACAACTCCTGTTTGCGGAGCAAAGTCATCTAATACAGATAAGATTTGTACAGATTGACTTGAACCACTGGTATCTACAGAAATCGCATAGTTGTTCGATACTGAACCTTGGTTACCAGCCGCATCTTCTACTCGCGCTGTATAGCTATAGGTTGAACCACTTGCCAAACCTGCATCAGCATAGGTCCAAGTTGTACCTGATACCGTTGCTGTGCCAACCTTGGCACCATCACGATATACCACAACAACTTCACCTGAACCCAATGTAGCACTAATCGTACCTTGAACTTCTGGCGTGTCATCATTGGTGAAAGCACCATTGGCAACATTTCCTAAACCTGGTGCAACGTTATCAACAACTGTTGTAATCGTTGTGGTTTGTGTCGGCGCTACAGTATCAACAGTAATTGTATATGCTGAAGATGCTGGGCTTTGATTACCACCCGCTGTTTCAACGCGTGCTGTATATACATAGGTATTGCCGTTACTTAATCCACTGTCATTAAAGGTCCATGTTGTACCTGTAACTGTTGCAGTGCCAATCACCACACCGTCACGTAATACTACAACTGTTTCTGTACCTGTAAGTGCTGTTGAAATTGAACCTGTTAATTGCGGCGTCGTATCATTTGTTGCACCATTATTGGCAACAACTCCTGTTTGCGGAGCAAAGTCATCTAATACAGATAAGATTTGTACAGATTGACTTGAACCACTGGTATCTACAGAAATCGCATAGTTGTTCGATACTGAACCTTGGTTACCAGCCGCATCTTCTACTCGCGCTGTATAGCTATAGGTTGAACCACTTGCCAAACCTGCATCAGCATAGATCCAAGTTGTACCTGATACCGTTGCTGTGCCAACCTTGGCACCATCACGATATACCACAACAACTTCACCTGAACCCAATGTAGCACTAATCGTACCTTGAACTTCTGGCGTGTCATCATTGGTGAAAGCACCATTGGCAACATTTCCTAAACCTGGTGCAACGTTATCAACAACTGTTGTAATCGTTGTGGTTTGTGTCGGCGCTACAGTATCAACAGTAATTGTATATGCTGAAGATGCTGGGCTTTGATTACCACCCGCTGTTTCAACGCGTGCTGTATATACATAGGTATTGCCGTTACTTAATCCACTGTCATTAAAGGTCCATGTTGTACCTGTAACTGTTGCAGTGCCAATCACCACACCGTCACGTAATACTACAACTGTTTCTGTACCTGTAAGTGCTGTTGAAATTGAACCTGTTAATTGCGGCGTCGTATCATTTGTTGCACCATTATTGGCAACAACTCCTGTTTGCGGAGCAAAGTCATCTAATACAGATAAGATTTGTACAGATTGACTTGAACCACTGGTATCTACAGAAATCGCATAGTTGTTCGATACTGAACCTTGGTTACCAGCCGCATCTTCTACTCGCGCTGTATAGCTATAGGTTGAACCACTTGCCAAACCTGCATCAGCATAGGTCCAAGTTGTACCTGATATCGTTGCTGTGCCAACCTTGACACCATCACGATATACTACAACAACTTCACCTGAACCCAATGTAGCACTAATCGTACCTTGAACTTCTGGCGTGTCATCATTGGTGAAAGCACCATTGGCAACATTTCCTAAACCTGGTGCAACGTTATCAACAACTGTTGTAATCGTTGTGGTTTGTGTCGGCGCTACAGTATCAACAGTAATTGTATATGCTGAAGATGCTGGGCTTTGATTACCACCCGCTGTTTCAACGCGTGCTGTATATACATAAGTATTGCCGTTACTTAATCCACTGTCATTAAAGGTCCATGTTGTACCTGTGACTGTTGCAGTACCAATCACCACACCGTCACGTAATACTACAACTGTTTCTGTACCTGTAAGTGCTGTTGAAATTGAACCTGTTAATTGCGGCGTCGTATCATTTGTTGCACCATTATTGGCAACAACTCCTGTTTGCGGAGCAAAGTCATCTAATACAGATAAGATTTGTACAGATTGACTTGAACCACTGGTATCTACAGAAATCGCATAGTTGTTCGATACTGAACCTTGGTTACCAGCCGCATCTTCTACTCGCGCTGTATAGCTATAGGTTGAACCACTTGCCAAACCTGCATCAGCATAGGTCCAAGTTGTACCTGATATCGTTGCTGTGCCAACCTTGACACCATCACGATATACCACAACAACTTCACCTGAACCCAATGTAGCACTAATCGTACCTTGAACTTCTGGCGTGTCATCATTGGTGAAAGCACCATTGGCAACATTTCCTAAACCTGGTGCAACGTTATCAACAACTGTTGTAATCGTTGTGGTTTGTGTCGGCGCTACAGTATCAACAGTAATTGTATATGCTGAAGATGCTGGGCTTTGATTACCACCCGCTGTTTCAACGCGTGCTGTATATACATAAGTATTGCCGTTACTTAATCCACTGTCATTAAAGGTCCATGTTGTACCTGTGACTGTTGCAGTACCAATCACCACACCGTCACGTAATACTACAACTGTTTCTGTACCTGTAAGTGCTGTTGAAATTGAACCTGTTAATTGCGGCGTCGTATCATTTGTTGCACCATTATTGGCTACAACTCCTGTTTGCGGAGCAAAGTCATCTAATACAGATAAGATTTGTACAGATTGACTTGAACCACTGGTATCTACAGAAATCGCATAGTTGTTCGATACTGAACCTTGGTTACCAGCCGCATCTTCTACTCGCGCTGTATAGCTATAGGTTGAACCACTTGCCAAACCTGCATCAGCATAGGTCCAAGTTGTACCTGATACCGTTGCTGTGCCAACCTTGGCACCATCACGATATACTACAACAACTTCACCTGAACCCAATGTAGCACTAATCGTACCTTGAACTTCTGGCGTGTCATCATTGGTGAAAGCACCATTGGCAACATTTCCTAAACCTGGTGTAACGTTATCAACAACTGTTGTAATCGTTGTGGTTTGTGTCGGCGCTACAGTATCAACAGTAATTGTATACGAATTAGATACACCACCTGAAATTGATGCCGCATTTTGTACATATGCTGTGTAGGTATAACCCAACCCATTGCCCAAACCACTGTCATTAAAGGTCCATGTTGTACCTGTGACTGTTGCAGTACCAATTACAACACCATCACGAACAACAACTACACTTTCACCAACATTTAATACTGCACTAATCGTACCTTCAATTAGAGGAGTCGTATCATTTGTTGCACCATTATTGGCAACAACACCAGTTTGTGGAGCGAAGTCATCTTGCACCGCAGTGATCATAGTCGTTTGTGTTGGACCACCTGTCTGAATGGTCACACTATAATCAGCTGAACTATTTCCTGTATTACCCGCTGCATCTTCAACACGTGCTGTATAGCTATATGTTGATTCACTCGCCAACCCACTATCAGTATATGTCCAACTTGTATTAGTTACTGTTGCTGTGCCAACTTTAACACCATCACGGTATATCGCAACAACTTCACCTGAACCCAATACAGTGCTGATCGTACCTTGTAATTCTGGTGTTGTGTCATTCGTTGTACCGCCATTAGCAACATTTCCTGTTTGTGGTGCAACATCATCAACTATGTTACTGATCACTACAGTTTGTGTTGGTGCACTGCTATCTACTGAAATACTATAATTAGTAGAAATCGCACCACGGTTACCCGCTGCATCTTCTACACGTGCTGTATAGATATAAGTACTACCATCCACTAAACCAGCATCAGCAAATGTCCAAGTTGTACCTGTGACTGTTGCAGTTCCAACCACTGCTCCATCACGTAAAATAACAACTCGCTCACCACTGTTCAAAGCAGCACTGATTGTTCCACCAAGTAATGGTGTAGTGTCATTGGTTGAACCACCATTAGCAACATTACCTAAGCCTGGTGCTACATCATCTGTAACTGTTGAGATGATGACTGATTGTGTTGGTGCACTGGTATCTACAGAAACTGCATAGTTATTTGATACTGAACCTTGGTTACCAGCCGCATCTTCTACTCGTGCTGTATAGACATAATTTACGCCATCAGCTAAACCTGTATCTGCGAATGTCCAAGTCGTATTGGTCACAGTTGCTGTGCCAATCTTAACTCCATCACGATATACCGCAACAACTTCACCTGAACCCAATACAGTACTGATCGTACCTTGCAATTCTGGTGTTACATCATTCGTTGTACCGCCATTAGCAACATTTCCTGTTTGTGGTGCAACATCATCAACTATGTTACTGATCACTACAGTTTGTGTTGGTGCACTGCTATCCACTGAAATACTATAATTAGTAGAAATCGCACCACGATTACCCGCTGCATCTTCTACACGTGCTGTATAGATATAAGTACTACCATCCACTAAACCAGCATCAGCAAATGTCCAAGTTGTACCTGTGACTGTTGCAGTTCCAACCACTGCTCCATCACGTAAAATAACAACTTGCTCACCACTGTTCAAAGCAGCACTGATTGTTCCACCAAGTAATGGTGTAGTGTCATTGGTTGAACCACCATTAGCAACATTACCTAAGCCTGGTGCTACATCATCTGTAACTGTTGAGATGATGACTGATTGTGTTGGTGCACTGGTATCTACAGAAACTGCATAGTTATTTGATACTGAACCTTGGTTACCAGCCGCATCTTCTACTCGTGCTGTATAGACATAATTTACGCCATCAGCTAAACCTGTATCTGCGAATGTCCAAGTCGTATTGGTCACAGTTGCTGTGCCAATCTTAACTCCATCACGATATACCGCAACAACTTCACCTGAACCCAATACAGTACTGATCGTACCTTGCAATTCTGGTGTTACATCATTCGTTGTACCGCCATTAGCAACATTTCCTGTTTGTGGTGCAACATCATCAACTATGTTACTGATCACTACAGTTTGTGTTGGTGCACTGCTATCTACTGAAATACTATAATTAGTAGAAATCGCACCACGGTTACCCGCTGCATCTTCTACGCGTGCTGTATAGATATAAGTACTACCATCCACTAAACCAGCATCAGCAAATGTCCAAGTTGTACCTGTGACTGTTGCAGTTCCAACCACTGCTCCATCACGTAAAATAACAACTCGCTCACCACTGTTCAAAGCAGCACTGATTGTTCCACCAAGTAATGGTGTAGTGTCATTGGTTGAACCACCATTAGCAACATTACCTAAGCCTGGTGCTACATCATCTGTAACTGTTGAGATGATGACTGATTGTGTTGGTGCACTGGTATCTACAGAAACTGCATAGTTATTTGATACTGAACCTTGGTTACCAGCCGCATCTTCTACTCGTGCTGTATAGACATAATTTACGCCATCAGCTAAACCTGTATCTGCGAATGTCCAAGTCGTATTGGTCACAGTTGCTGTGCCAATCTTAACTCCATCACGATATACCGCAACAACTTCACCTGAACCCAATACAGTACTGATCGTACCTTGCAATTCTGGTGTTACATCATTCGTTGTACCGCCATTAGCAACATTTCCTGTTTGTGGTGCAACATCATCAACTATGTTACTGATCACTACAGTTTGTGTTGGTGCACTGCTATCTACTGAAATACTATAATTAGTAGAAATCGCACCACGATTACCCGCTGCATCTTCTACACGTGCTGTATAGATATAAGTACTACCATCCACTAAACCAGCATCAGCAAATGTCCAAGTTGTACCTGTGACTGTTGCAGTTCCAACCACTGCTCCATCACGTAAAATAACAACTTGCTCACCACTGTTCAAAGCAGCACTGATTGTTCCACCAAGTAATGGTGTAGTGTCATTGGTTGAACCACCATTAGCAACATTACCTAAGCCTGGTGCTACATCATCTGTAACTGTTGAGATGATGACTGATTGTGTTGGTGCACTGGTATCTACAGAAACTGCATAGTTATTTGATACTGAACCTTGGTTACCAGCCGCATCTTCTACTCGTGCTGTATAGACATAATTTACGCCATCAGCTAAACCTGTATCTGCGAATGTCCAAGTCGTATTGGTCACAGTTGCTGTGCCAATCTTAACTCCATCACGATATACCGCAACAACTTCACCTGAACCCAATACAGTACTGATCGTACCTTGCAATTCTGGTGTTACATCATTCGTTGTACCGCCATTAGCAACATTTCCTGTTTGTGGTGCAACATCATCAACTATGTTACTGATCACTACAGTTTGTGTTGGTGCACTGCTATCTACTGAAATACTATAATTAGTAGAAATCGCACCACGGTTACCCGCTGCATCTTCTACGCGTGCTGTATAGATATAAGTACTACCATCCACTAAACCAGCATCAGCAAATGTCCAAGTTGTACCTGTGACTGTTGCAGTTCCAACCACTGCTCCATCACGTAAAATAACAACTCGCTCACCACTGTTCAAAGCAGCACTGATTGTTCCACCAAGTAATGGTGTAGTGTCATTGGTTGAACCACCATTAGCAACATTACCTAAGCCTGGTGCTACATCATCTGTAACTGTTGAGATGATGACTGATTGTGTTGGTGCACTGGTATCTACAGAAACTGCATAGTTATTTGATACTGAACCTTGGTTACCAGCCGCATCTTCTACTCGTGCTGTATAGACATAATTTACGCCATCAGCTAAACCTGTATCTGCGAATGTCCAAGTCGTATTGGTCACAGTTGCTGTGCCAATCTTAACTCCATCACGATATACCGCAACAACTTCACCTGAACCCAATACAGTACTGATCGTACCTTGCAATTCTGGTGTTACATCATTCGTTGTACCGCCATTAGCAACATTTCCTGTTTGTGGTGCAACATCATCAACTATGTTACTGATCACTACAGTTTGTGTTGGTGCACTGCTATCTACTGAAATACTATAATTAGTAGAAATCGCACCACGATTACCCGCTGCATCTTCTACACGTGCTGTATAGATATAAGTACTACCATCCACTAAACCAGCATCAGCAAATGTCCAAGTTGTACCTGTGACTGTTGCAGTTCCAACCACTGCTCCATCACGTAAAATAACAACTTGCTCACCACTGTTCAAAGCAGCACTGATTGTTCCACCAAGTAATGGTGTAGTGTCATTGGTTGAACCACCATTAGCAACATTACCTAAGCCTGGTGCTACATCATCTGTAACTGTTGAGATGATGACTGATTGTGTTGGTGCACTGGTATCCACAACCACTTGAATTGGATCACTTGGAACACTGGTGTTACCCGCTGGATCTGTGATCGTATAGGTAATCTCGTGTGGACCTTCAGTTAACGGATCAACTGGTGTCAAGGTACCAGTAGTTGGATCATAAGTAGATGGAACTTCTACACCATCTACAATCAATGTTGGTGTCTCACCTGGTGTCACTGGACCAATGACAATCCCTGGTGTGGTGTCATCTGTCTGAGTACCACCTGGGAAAGTCCCTTGGTTGTCACCTTGGTTATCAACAAAGTCTGTTGGTGTTGTTGGTTTAATTGGCGCTGTTGTATCCACAACCACTTGAATTGGATCACTTGGAACACTGGTGTTACCCGCTGGATCTGTGATCGTATAGGTAATCTCGTGTGGACCTTCAGTTAACGGATCAACTGGTGTCAAGGTACCAGTAGTTGGATCATAAGTAGATGGAACTTCTACACCATCTACAATCAATGTTGGTGTCTCACCTGGTGTCACTGGACCAATGACAATCCCTGGTGTGGTGTCATCTGTCTGAGTACCACCTGGGAAAGTCCCTTGGTTGTCACCTTGGTTATCAACAAAGTCTGTTGGTGTTGTTGGTTTAGTTGGCGCTGTTGTATCCACAACCACTTGAATTGGATCACTTGGAACACTGGTGTTACCCGCTGGATCTGTGATCGTATAGGTAATCTCGTGTGGACCTTCAGTTAACGGATCAACTGGTGTCAAGGTACCAGTAGTTGGATCATAAGTAGATGGAACTTCTACACCATCTACAATCAATGTTGGTGTCTCACCTGGTGTCACTGGACCAATGACAATCCCTGGTGTGGTGTCATCTGTCTGAGTACCACCTGGGAAAGTCCCTTGGTTGTCACCTTGGTTATCAACAAAGCCTGTTGGTGTTGTTGGTTTAGTTGGCGCTGTTGTATCCACAACCACTTGAATTGGATCACTTGGAACACTGGTGTTACCCGCTGGATCTGTGATCGTATAGGTAATCTCGTGTGGACCTTCAGTTAACGGATCAACTGGTGTCAATGTACCAGTAGTTGGATCATAAGTAGATGGAACTTCTACACCATCTACAATCAATGTTGGTGTCTCACCTGGTGTCACTGGACCAATGACAATCCCTGGTGTGGTGTCATCTGTCTGAGTACCACCTGGGAAAGTCCCTTGGTTGTCACCTTGGTTATCAACAAAGTCTGTTGGTGTTGTTGGTTTAGTTGGCGCTGTTGTATCCACAACCACTTGAATTGGATCACTTGGAACACTGGTGTTACCCGCTGGATCTGTGATCGTATAGGTAATCTCGTGTGGACCTTCAGTTAACGGATCAACTGGTGTCAATGTACCAGTAGTTGGATCATAAGTAGATGGAACTTCTACACCATCTACAATCAATGTTGGTGTCTCACCTGGTGTCACTGGACCAATGACAATCCCTGGTGTGGTGTCATCTGTCTGAGTACCACCTGGGAAAGTCCCTTGGTTGTCACCTTGGTTATCAACAAAGTCTGTTGGTGTTGTTGGTTTAGTTGGCGCTGTTGTATCCACAACCACTTGAATTGGATCACTTGGAACACTGGTGTTACCCGCTGGATCTGTGATCGTATAGGTAATCTCGTGTGGACCTTCAGTTAACGGATCAACTGGTGTCAATGTACCGGTAGTTGGATCATAAGTAGATGGAACTTCTACACCATCTACAATCAATGTTGGTGTCTCACCTGATGTCACTGGACCAATGACAATCCCTGGTGTGGTGTCATCTGTCTGAGTACCACCTGGGAAAGTCCCTTGGTTGTCACCTTGGTTATCAACAAAGTCTGTTGGTGTTGTTGGTTTAATTGGCGCTGTTGTATCCACAACCACTTGAATTGGATCACTTGGAACACTGGTGTTACCCGCTGGATCTGTGATCGTATAGGTAATCTCGTGTGGACCTTCAGTTAACGGATCAACTGGTGTCAAGGTACCAGTAGTTGGATCATAAGTAGATGGAACTTCTACACCATCTACAATCAATGTTGGTGTCTCACCTGGTGTCACTGGACCAATGACAATCCCTGGTGTGGTGTCATCTGTCTGAGTACCACCTGGGAAAGTCCCTTGGTTGTCACCTTGGTTATCAACAAAGTCTGTTGGTGTTGTTGGTTTAGTTGGCGCTGTTGTATCCACAACCACTTGAATTGGATCACTTGGAACACTGGTGTTACCCGCTGGATCTGTGATCGTATAGGTAATCTCGTGTGGACCTTCAGTTAACGGATCAACTGGTGTCAAGGTACCAGTAGTTGGATCATAAGTAGATGGAACTTCTACACCATCTACAATCAATGTTGGTGTCTCACCTGGTGTCACTGGACCAATGACAATCCCTGGTGTGGTGTCATCTGTCTGAGTACCACCTGGGAAAGTCCCTTGGTTGTCACCTTGGTTATCAACAAAGTCTGTTGGTGTTGTTGGTTTAGTTGGCGCTGTTGTATCCACAACCACTTGAATTGGATCACTTGGAACACTGGTGTTACCCGCTGGATCTGTGATCGTATAGGTAATCTCGTGTGGACCTTCAGTTAACGGATCAACTGGTGTCAATGTACCAGTAGTTGGATCATAAGTAGATGGAACTTCTACACCATCTACAATCAATGTTGGTGTCTCACCTGGTGTCACTGGACCAATGACAATCCCTGGTGTGGTGTCATCTGTCTGAGTACCACCTGGGAAAGTCCCTTGGTTGTCACCTTGGTTATCAACAAAGTCTGTTGGTGTTGTTGGTTTAGTTGGCGCTGTTGTATCCACAACCACTTGAATTGGATCACTTGGAACACTGGTGTTACCCGCTGGATCTGTGATCGTATAGGTAATCTCGTGTGGACCTTCAGTTAACGGATCAACTGGTGTCAATGTACCGGTAGTTGGATCATAAGTAGATGGAACTTCTACACCATCTACAATCAATGTTGGTGTCTCACCTGATGTCACTGGACCAATGACAATCCCTGGTGTGGTGTCATCTGTCTGAGTACCACCTGGGAAAGTCCCTTGGTTGTCACCTTGGTTATCAACAAAGTCTGTTGGTGTTGTTGGTTTAATTGGCGCTGTTGTATCCACAACCACTTGAATTGGATCACTTGGAACACTGGTGTTACCCGCTGGATCTGTGATCGTATAGGTAATCTCGTGTGGACCTTCAGTTAACGGATCAACTGGTGTCAAGGTACCAGTAGTTGGATCATAAGTAGATGGAACTTCTACACCATCTACAATCAATGTTGGTGTCTCACCTGGTGTCACTGGACCAATGACAATCCCTGGTGTGGTGTCATCTGTCTGAGTACCACCTGGGAAAGTCCCTTGGTTGTCACCTTGGTTATCAACAAAGCCTGTTGGTGTTGTTGGTTTAGTTGGCGCTGTTGTATCCACAACCACTTGAATTGGATCACTTGGAACACTGGTGTTACCCGCTGGATCTGTGATCGTATAGGTAATCTCGTGTGGACCTTCAGTTAACGGATCAACTGGTGTCAATGTACCGGTAGTTGGATCATAAGTAGATGGAACTTCTACACCATCTACAATCAATGTTGGTGTCTCACCTGATGTCACTGGACCAATGACAATCCCTGGTGTGGTGTCATCTGTCTGAGTACCACCTGGGAAAGTCCCTTGGTTGTCACCTTGGTTATCAACAAAGCCTTCTGGTGTTGTTGGTTTAGTTGGCGCTGTTGTATCCACAACCACTTGAATTGGATCACTTGGAACACTGGTGTTACCCGCTGGATCTGTGATCGTATAGGTAATCTCGTGTGGACCTTCAGTTAACGGATTAACTGGTGTCAAGGTACCGGTAGTTGGATCATAAGTAGATGGAACTTCTACACCATCTACAATCAATGTTGGTGTCTCACCTGGTGTCACTGGACCAATGACAATCCCTGGTGTGGTGTCATCTGTCTGAGTACCACCTGGGAAAGTCCCTTGGTTGTCACCTTGGTTATCAACAAAGTCTGTTGGTGTTGTTGGTTTAATTGGCGCTGTTGTATCCACAACCACTTGAATTGGATCACTTGGAACACTGGTGTTACCCGCTGGATCTGTGATCGTATAGGTAATCTCGTGTGGACCTTCAGTTAACGGATCAACTGGTGTCAATGTACCAGTAGTTGGATCATAAGTAGATGGAACTTCTACACCATCTACAATCAATGTTGGTGTCTCACCTGGTGTCACTGGACCAATGACAATCCCTGGTGTGGTGTCATCTGTCTGAGTACCACCTGGGAAAGTCCCTTGGTTGTCACCTTGGTTATCAACAAAGTCTGTTGGTGTTGTTGGTTTAGTTGGCGCTGTTGTATCCACAACCACTTGAATTGGATCACTTGGAACACTGGTGTTACCCGCTGGATCTGTGATCGTATAGGTAATCTCGTGTGGACCTTCAGTTAACGGATCAACTGGTGTCAATGTACCGGTAGTTGGATCATAAGTAGATGGAACTTCTACACCATCTACAATCAATGTTGGTGTCTCACCTGATGTCACTGGACCAATGACAATCCCTGGTGTGGTGTCATCTGTCTGAGTACCACCTGGGAAAGTCCCTTGGTTGTCACCTTGGTTATCAACAAAGTCTGTTGGTGTTGTTGGTTTAGTTGGCGCTGTTGTATCCACAACCACTTGAATTGGATCACTTGGAACACTGGTGTTACCCGCTGGATCTGTGATCGTATAGGTAATCTCGTGTGGACCTTCAGTTAACGGATCAACTGGTGTCAAGGTACCAGTAGTTGGATCATAAGTAGATGGAACTTCTACACCATCTACAATCAATGTTGGTGTCTCACCTGGTGTCACTGGACCAATGACAATCCCTGGTGTGGTGTCATCTGTCTGAGTACCACCTGGGAAAGTCCCTTGGTTGTCACCTTGGTTATCAACAAAGCCTGTTGGTGTTGTTGGTTTAGTTGGCGCTGTTGTATCCACAACCACTTGAATTGGATCACTTGGAACACTGGTGTTACCCGCTGGATCTGTGATCGTATAGGTAATCTCGTGTGGACCTTCAGTTAACGGATCAACTGGTGTCAAGGTACCAGTAGTTGGATCATAAGTAGATGGAACTTCTACACCATCTACAATCAATGTTGGTGTCTCACCTGGTGTCACTGGACCAATGACAATCCCTGGTGTGGTGTCATCTGTCTGAGTACCACCTGGGAAAGTCCCTTGGTTGTCACCTTGGTTATCAACAAAGTCTGTTGGTGTTGTTGGTTTAGTTGGCGCTGTTGTATCCACAACCACTTGAATTGGATCACTTGGAACACTGGTGTTACCCGCTGGATCTGTGATCGTATAGGTAATCTCGTGTGGACCTTCAGTTAACGGATCAACTGGTGTCAAGGTACCAGTAGTTGGATCATAAGTAGATGGAACTTCTACACCATCTACAATCAATGTTGGTGTCTCACCTGGTGTCACTGGACCAATGACAATCCCTGGTGTGGTGTCATCTGTCTGAGTACCACCTGGGAAAGTCCCTTGGTTGTCACCTTGGTTATCAACAAAGTCTGTTGGTGTTGTTGGTTTAATTGGCGCTGTTGTATCCACAACCACTTGAATTGGATCACTTGGAACACTGGTGTTACCCGCTGGATCTGTGATCGTATAGGTAATCTCGTGTGGACCTTCAGTTAACGGATCAACTGGTGTCAAGGTACCAGTAGTTGGATCATAAGTAGATGGAACTTCTACACCATCTACAATCAATGTTGGTGTCTCACCTGGTGTCACTGGACCAATGACAATCCCTGGTGTGGTGTCATCTGTCTGAGTACCACCTGGGAAAGTCCCTTGGTTGTCACCTTGGTTATCAACAAAGTCTGTTGGTGTTGTTGGTTTAGTTGGCGCTGTTGTATCCACAACCACTTGAATTGGATCACTTGGAACACTGGTGTTACCCGCTGGATCTGTGATCGTATAGGTAATCTCGTGTGGACCTTCAGTTAACGGATCAACTGGTGTCAAGGTACCAGTAGTTGGATCATAAGTAGATGGAACTTCTACACCATCTACAATCAATGTTGGTGTCTCACCTGGTGTCACTGGACCAATGACAATCCCTGGTGTGGTGTCATCTGTCTGAGTACCACCTGGGAAAGTCCCTTGGTTGTCACCTTGGTTATCAACAAAGCCTGTTGGTGTTGTTGGTTTAGTTGGCGCTGTTGTATCCACAACCACTTGAATTGGATCACTTGGAACACTGGTGTTACCCGCTGGATCTGTGATCGTATAGGTAATCTCGTGTGGACCTTCAGTTAACGGATCAACTGGTGTCAATGTACCAGTAGTTGGATCATAAGTAGATGGAACTTCTACACCATCTACAATCAATGTTGGTGTCTCACCTGGTGTCACTGGACCAATGACAATCCCTGGTGTGGTGTCATCTGTCTGAGTACCACCTGGGAAAGTCCCTTGGTTGTCACCTTGGTTATCAACAAAGTCTGTTGGTGTTGTTGGTTTAGTTGGCGCTGTTGTATCCACAACCACTTGAATTGGATCACTTGGAACACTGGTGTTACCCGCTGGATCTGTGATCGTATAGGTAATCTCGTGTGGACCTTCAGTTAACGGATCAACTGGTGTCAATGTACCAGTAGTTGGATCATAAGTAGATGGAACTTCTACACCATCTACAATCAATGTTGGTGTCTCACCTGGTGTCACTGGACCAATGACAATCCCTGGTGTGGTGTCATCTGTCTGAGTACCACCTGGGAAAGTCCCTTGGTTGTCACCTTGGTTATCAACAAAGTCTGTTGGTGTTGTTGGTTTAGTTGGCGCTGTTGTATCCACAACCACTTGAATTGGATCACTTGGAACACTGGTGTTACCCGCTGGATCTGTGATCGTATAGGTAATCTCGTGTGGACCTTCAGTTAACGGATCAACTGGTGTCAATGTACCGGTAGTTGGATCATAAGTAGATGGAACTTCTACACCATCTACAATCAATGTTGGTGTCTCACCTGATGTCACTGGACCAATGACAATCCCTGGTGTGGTGTCATCTGTCTGAGTACCACCTGGGAAAGTCCCTTGGTTGTCACCTTGGTTATCAACAAAGTCTGTTGGTGTTGTTGGTTTAATTGGCGCTGTTGTATCCACAACCACTTGAATTGGATCACTTGGAACACTGGTGTTACCCGCTGGATCTGTGATCGTATAGGTAATCTCGTGTGGACCTTCAGTTAACGGATCAACTGGTGTCAAGGTACCAGTAGTTGGATCATAAGTAGATGGAACTTCTACACCATCTACAATCAATGTTGGTGTCTCACCTGGTGTCACTGGACCAATGACAATCCCTGGTGTGGTGTCATCTGTCTGAGTACCACCTGGGAAAGTCCCTTGGTTGTCACCTTGGTTATCAACAAAGTCTGTTGGTGTTGTTGGTTTAGTTGGCGCTGTTGTATCCACAACCACTTGAATTGGATCACTTGGAACACTGGTGTTACCCGCTGGATCTGTGATCGTATAGGTAATCTCGTGTGGACCTTCAGTTAACGGATCAACTGGTGTCAAGGTACCAGTAGTTGGATCATAAGTAGATGGAACTTCTACACCATCTACAATCAATGTTGGTGTCTCACCTGGTGTCACTGGACCAATGACAATCCCTGGTGTGGTGTCATCTGTCTGAGTACCACCTGGGAAAGTCCCTTGGTTGTCACCTTGGTTATCAACAAAGTCTGTTGGTGTTGTTGGTTTAGTTGGCGCTGTTGTATCCACAACCACTTGAATTGGATCACTTGGAACACTGGTGTTACCCGCTGGATCTGTGATCGTATAGGTAATCTCGTGTGGACCTTCAGTTAACGGATCAACTGGTGTCAATGTACCAGTAGTTGGATCATAAGTAGATGGAACTTCTACACCATCTACAATCAATGTTGGTGTCTCACCTGGTGTCACTGGACCAATGACAATCCCTGGTGTGGTGTCATCTGTCTGAGTACCACCTGGGAAAGTCCCTTGGTTGTCACCTTGGTTATCAACAAAGTCTGTTGGTGTTGTTGGTTTAGTTGGCGCTGTTGTATCCACAACCACTTGAATTGGATCACTTGGAACACTGGTGTTACCCGCTGGATCTGTGATCGTATAGGTAATCTCGTGTGGACCTTCAGTTAACGGATCAACTGGTGTCAATGTACCGGTAGTTGGATCATAAGTAGATGGAACTTCTACACCATCTACAATCAATGTTGGTGTCTCACCTGATGTCACTGGACCAATGACAATCCCTGGTGTGGTGTCATCTGTCTGAGTACCACCTGGGAAAGTCCCTTGGTTGTCACCTTGGTTATCAACAAAGTCTGTTGGTGTTGTTGGTTTAATTGGCGCTGTTGTATCCACAACCACTTGAATTGGATCACTTGGAACACTGGTGTTACCCGCTGGATCTGTGATCGTATAGGTAATCTCGTGTGGACCTTCAGTTAACGGATCAACTGGTGTCAAGGTACCAGTAGTTGGATCATAAGTAGATGGAACTTCTACACCATCTACAATCAATGTTGGTGTCTCACCTGGTGTCACTGGACCAATGACAATCCCTGGTGTGGTGTCATCTGTCTGAGTACCACCTGGGAAAGTCCCTTGGTTGTCACCTTGGTTATCAACAAAGCCTGTTGGTGTTGTTGGTTTAGTTGGCGCTGTTGTATCCACAACCACTTGAATTGGATCACTTGGAACACTGGTGTTACCCGCTGGATCTGTGATCGTATAGGTAATCTCGTGTGGACCTTCAGTTAACGGATCAACTGGTGTCAATGTACCGGTAGTTGGATCATAAGTAGATGGAACTTCTACACCATCTACAATCAATGTTGGTGTCTCACCTGATGTCACTGGACCAATGACAATCCCTGGTGTGGTGTCATCTGTCTGAGTACCACCTGGGAAAGTCCCTTGGTTGTCACCTTGGTTATCAACAAAGCCTTCTGGTGTTGTTGGTTTAGTTGGCGCTGTTGTATCCACAACCACTTGAATTGGATCACTTGGAACACTGGTGTTACCCGCTGGATCTGTGATCGTATAGGTAATCTCGTGTGGACCTTCAGTTAACGGATTAACTGGTGTCAAGGTACCGGTAGTTGGATCATAAGTAGATGGAACTTCTACACCATCTACAATCAATGTTGGTGTCTCACCTGGTGTCACTGGACCAATGACAATCCCTGGTGTGGTGTCATCTGTCTGAGTACCACCTGGGAAAGTCCCTTGGTTGTCACCTTGGTTATCAACAAAGCCTTCTGGTGTTGTTGGTTTAGTTGGCGCTGTTGTATCCACAACCACTTGAATTGGATCACTTGGAACACTGGTGTTACCCGCTGGATCTGTGATCGTATAGGTAATCTCGTGTGGACCTTCAGTTAACGGATCAACTGGTGTCAAGGTACCGGTAGTTGGATCATAAGTAGATGGAACTTCTACACCATCTACAATCAATGTTGGTTTGTCGCCTGGTGTCACTGGACCAATGACAATCCCTGGTGTGGTGTCATCTGTCTGAGTACCACCTGGGAAAGTCCCTTGGTTGTCACCTTGGTTATCAACAAAGCCTTCTGGTGTTGTTGGTTTAGTTGGCGCTGTTGTATCCACAACCACTTGAATTGGATCACTTGGAACACTGGTGTTACCCGCTGGATCTGTGATCGTATAGGTAATCTCGTGTGGACCTTCAGGTAATGGATTAACTGGTGTCAAGGTACCGGTAGTTGGATCATAAGTAGATGGAACTTCTACACCATCTACAATCAATGTTGGTTTGTCGCCTGGTGTCACTGGACCAATGACAATCCCTGGTGTGGTGTCATCTGTCTGAGTACCACCTGGGAAAGTCCCTTGGTTGTCACCTTGGTTATCAACAAAGCCTGTTGGTGTTGTTGGTTTAGTTGGCGCTGTCGTATCTTTGCTATTGTTATGATCATTATGAGCCCACCAAAGTATCCCTGCTGCAGCTGTAGGAATGAAAGACCATGCCAAAGGCCCAGCAACAGAGTCGTGATAAAGAAGTGGTTCTATATTTTCAATATATCCATATGTAATATTATCTAATAAAGCACCATTTGCATCAGTAAACTGTACCCATAAAAGCTTATGTTGATCATCTTCAAAAACTAAACTATTTTCAGTTTGGTAATTTGTATTATTAAAGAAATTCTCAATAATAATATGTTCACCATTTTTAAGAGTAATAATAGCACTATTACCATTTTGCTCTATTTTTAAAACATCCTCTTTATTTATTTTCAATACAACCACAGATGCTTCAGATAAAGAAACTTTATTTTCATTTATCTCCATCAATGTATTATGTGTTTCTTTTGAAATTACTTTTATATTAGACATGCAATAACCCTCCAGGGTTTTAATTACAAAGCAAATTAAAAACAAGACCTTATAAGCCCATTACTATTTGTTAATATTAAATCTAAATTCTGCCATTTCAACATGACCAACAATTAAAAACATGAATTGCATCACATTTTTTTTATACATAATTTTGTTTTGAAAAAAATTTGTTTTAAAACACTATCTTACAATTACATTTTAAAGTTATTTATTATTTTTATGCATTTAATTATGATTTAAACACAAGCAACTTAACAACATGAATTTTAAATAAGGTATTAAAATATTAAAGCTAAATAATTTTAATACCTTATTTTTTTATTTACCTCTCCCTCAAAGCCTCTTTAGCTTTATTAAACGGTTTAAGTAAATAGTCTAATATCGACTTTTCACCTGTTTGAATATCAACAGTAGCAACCATACCAGGTGTAATATTAAATACAATTCCTTTTTTATTATAAAGTTTATCAGCATCAGTTCTAATATAGACACGATAATAAAACTGATCCTGTTTTACCTCATCACGAATAGTATCTGGAGAAATTACTGTTACTTTTCCTTTTAATCCTCCATAAATAGAATAGTCATAGGCTGTAATTTTAACGAGGGCATCTTGTCCAGGATGAATGAATGCAATATCTCTTGGAGAAATGCGAGCTTCTATTAATAATCGTTCATCTAAAGGAACTATAGTCATTAGCTTACCATTTTGAGGAACAACACCTCCTTGAGTTGTCACAGCAATCTCCTTTACAATTCCACGCATAGGAGCTTTAAATGTTGTTCTATTTAAAGTATCTGTACGCCCCCTTACAACTTGAAGTTGTTGCTCTGTATCAGCATTTGCTTTTGAAAGCTCCTCACGTGACTTAACGTAATATTGATTACGAGCATCATTAATTTTATTCTGTAAATCATTAGCTTCACGTTTCAAACGCAAAACCTCTACTTCACTGGCGGCACCTTTAATAACTAAAGGTTCTGTCATCGCCAACTCTTGTTTTACTAGTTGCAATGCTTGTTTTAGACCCGAAATTGAACTTTCAAGATTTACTCTCCTAGAATTATATAGCGCAGTTTCAGCCTTTATTAACTCAGAATCCTTCTTTACTTCTTCAGGAAAAGTTAATGGTGTATCACTAACTTCTGATCTCAATCTCGCTGCTGTAGCTTGAGAAGCAATCAGTAAAGATTGAGACTCTCCAACATTTGAAGCAAAACGTGTAGGATCAAGCTGAGCCAATACTTGTCCTTTTTGGACAATATCACCCTCATGAACATCTAATTTTGTTAAAATACCACCTTCAAGCGACTGAATTATTTGCTCTTTTGAGGATGGAATTACTTTTCCAGTACCTGTCGAAACCTCTTCAAGATTAAATAACCATGCCCAAATGAATAAAACCATTAAACCTATCCCAATGATCCAAATCACCAAACTAGCGCTTGGTAATGGCGGTTCTTTATAAGAAACTTTGGTAGGACGCTCAGGTAGTTGAACTTGATTATTCATGAACCTACTCCATTCTGAACCTGTGCAGGAGCTGATGTATAAGATTGATTTAAAATTTGATCTCGTGGCCCATCCATTACAATCTTACCTTCACTGACCACAATTATTCGATCTACCAATTCCAATACTGCACGACGATGTGTTGCTACAACCAACGTTTTTTGCCCCAACCACAATTTTAAATGATCAATTAATATTTTCTCTCCAATATCATCAATTGATGCAGTCGGCTCATCTAATAGCAATATATTAGGATCACGTATTAGAAGCCTAGCCAATAACAAAGCTTGCCTCTGACCACCAGAAAAACCGACCCCACCTTCCAAAATCAAATGATCTAAGCCTTCTTTTTTCTCTTCAACAAAATTTAATGCCCCAGTTACCTTTAAGACACTAAAGATATCTTCATCAGTTGCCAAAGGTGCACCCAACTTCAGGTTTTCACGAATCGTGCCATAAAACAAATGTGCATTCTGATTGAGCAATCCCATGTCACGTCTAACATCAGCGGGATCTATAAGTCCCAAATCCAAACCATCTAAATTAATTTTACCTTGTAGTGGAAACTGCATTCCTGAAAGTAGCTGCAATAGAGTTGATTTACCCGCTCCATTGCGTCCCAATATGGCAATTTTTTCACCTGCTTTTATATTTAAATTAGAAATAGTTAAAGCAGTTTTAGGATCATCTGGACTATATTGAAAAACAACATTTGTTAGCGAATATTCGCCATAGATAATATGTTTTTGAATTAAATGCTTTTCGTCAGGTTGATCAACTGGCTTTTTCATTAATTCATCTAAACTTCTCTTTGCAACCTTCGCTTGCTGTAAACGACCTAAAACTCCAGTAATTTGAGAAATTGGTGCAAGCATCCGTGAAGAAAGAATTGAACATGCAACTAAAGCACCTGTTGTCATATCACCTTTTATTACAGCAAAACAGCCAACTAAGACCACAATTGCATAGGTGAGTCCTTGAATTTTCTGCGTCCAAGCAGTGAGCACCCCAACAATTTTACGCTGTCGCATACTAATATCAGATGAAACCTCATTCATATGATTCCACTGATTTTGGAATCGAGATTCAGCGCGTAATAGCTTAATATCCTCAATCCCTTGTACTGTCTCTATTAAAATAGCATTTCGAATAGACGATTCACGCATACCTTCTTGTGCCAACTTTGCTAATGTCTTTTGCATTAATATCCCAGGCACAATTATTAGCGGAACAACCAATACCATTACCCAAAATAGATCCCCACCAATCAACCAAAAAATGCCAAGGAACAAAAAGAAAAAAGGTAAATCAGCAATCGCACTAATAGTCGTGGACGTAACCAGTTCACGAACACCTTCCAACTCTCGTATTTGAGAAATAAAAGTCCCTGTTGACTTCGAACGTTCATTATTTTTTATACGTAGCGCATGTCCAAAAACACGATCTGATATTTTTAAATCAGCTCTTTTTCCAATAACATCCGAGAGATAAACTCGAGAAACACGCAGAACAAACTCAAAAATTGCAGCCAATAAAACACCACCCGCAAGTACCCACAAGGTTGGATAAGATTGTGAAGGGACTACACGGTCATAAACCTGCATTGAAAAGATAATCGTCGCTAATGCCAATATGTTTGCGATTAATGAACCAAACATAACATCGATGTAACGCTTCCAATCTTTTAAAACAATCGACCAAAACCAACTTGGCTTATATGGTTTAATATATTCATCAACACGGGCATCTGGTATTGATGTTTGGGGCCTAACTATATAAATGTGATGAATAAGTGGGTGAAGTTGTGCCATACTAAAACTTTGAGATAAACCTTGCTCCTCGCTAAATTGAATATTTACATTACCTGCAGTATCCATTTTATCTATAACACCAATCAGACCATCTTTGAATTCAATAATTACTGGTAGGCGCCAAGGATGTAAAAAATCTTGAGAAAATGTAACTTTGCGAAAGCTCATTCCTATCTGACGACAAATTAGAAATAAAATATCATCTATATGTTGACTTTTATTCCAATCAAGTTGAAGTCGGATACGTTCTTCTGATGGCTCAATACGATAATGTTTTGCAATAATAAGTACAGATTGCAACCATGGTTGATAATTCGTTATTTGACTCATGGTTGTACCTCAAACCCTTGTATTGAAATATTGTTAATTTTGTAAACCTGACGTGTACGACCAGTAACTTGCACGTATTGCAGTAAGCTAGCATAAATATCATAGCGAGCTGTTTCCATTTCATTGTTAGCCGAGTGAATAGCCATCTCCGCATTCAATAAATCCAATACAGAACGTGTGCCTAATTTATATTGCTCTTGATAAAGTTCTCTTGTTTTAATACTCGTTAACTGTCTCTCAGCCAAGACCTGCATTTGTCTCTGTTTACTTTCAATGTTTTCTCGTGTTGTACGTAGTTGATCTAAAGTATCTAAATAGACTGCCTGCACCCTTGAACGAGCAGCTTGCTCAGCATAACTCGCTGATTTTACCTGAGCTGAAATTGCCCCTCCTTGATAAAAATTACTTGTTGCCTCAACCATTACGGAACTATATAACCCATTATCTTTATTATTATTTGGATTCACGCCATTCAATGCTTGATTTAAAGAACCTTTTACAGAAAAAGTTGGATACCGACTAAGATCCGTCTGTTTTTTTTGATATTTAGCAACTTCAACCTCTGCTTGAGCTTCAATTATTTTAGGAACTGTATTAAACTCAGGGTCAGCATATAAATCAGATAGCTTCACTAGATCATCAGGAATGATCCATCTTTTATTTGCAATATCAAAGCCAATTAAAGTCGTCAAACGTTGTTGGTACTGTCTTAATAGAGACTTTTGAGCAATCAAGTTAGATTCAGCTGATTGCAAATAGGATTCGGCTTGAATAGGATCGGCTTGACTGCTAATTCCAGCTTTAGCACGCAAATTCGCTATATCTAAAATTCTTTTAATCCCAATAATTTGCTGTTCACCAATTTGAGTAATTCTTCTATAGCGCTCTATATTAATGATCGATGATGCGGTTTGATAAGCAATATCATCAATACTCACCAGTACGTTTGCTTGCTGAGCACTGAGTTTTGCGCGTTGTGTATCTACACTAGATTTCACTTTTCCAAAATCATAAAACATTTGTGTAGCACTTAAATTTAATAACTGACGTCCTCTCTCGCTAGAACTTAAATCCCCAGTCACAATACCTCCTGATAATTGAGGGTAATATTGTGATTTTGCCACATCAATATTCGCATTTTGAGAAGAAAGCATAGATATAGCTTGGCTAATTTCAGGATCTCGTTGAATTGTCAACTTCACAGCATCCAGTAGACCAATAGTGTTTTGTGAACGTATAGAAATATCTTCTTTATGAATTAGATTTGTGGATGCGTTTGGAACAATTTTTGGTAACTCATAAGCTGCATTTTCATCGAATTTAAAATCACTTAACTGCTTAAATTGCACAGTTTTATAAGTATCGTCAGATTTAGGTGTGAAGATTTTATTTAAAATCTTTACTTCTGAACTAGCTTTTGAAGAGAAAACAACAATGAGAAAAAATATAAAACCTTTACTAATCTTAAATTTCAAATATTCATGAGTTTTTTTAAAGTGATGAGAAGAATACATCTACAAACAAACCTAAAATAATTATTAACATATGATAATCAAACCTTAAATTTAAGTAATTATTTTTTCAATATCCACTACAGGAAAAAACTAAGATACTGATAATAAAGATAATTAATTACACTTATTTTCACCATTGTTTTAAACATAAGCAATTAAGTACACAACACTTATAATCGTTTGCATACATATCAATAAAATATTTAATATTTAAGAATCAATAAGTTAATATAAATTATATTTAAAAAGTAGATATCAGAGCACCACCTCATTAATTACCGTTTAATATAATAATTAAAAAAATAAAATATAATAAAACATAATAAAATACACACTATTACAAAAAAAACCATCTATATATATAATTTTTAAATAAAAAAATTTTTTTTAGGATTTAATTTCAGAAGCACAAACAATGATATCAAACAAAAATAATTATATTAGTTACTATATAACTTCAATATCACAATTTCATAGCAAATATATATGAAATTTAAGACTTAAAGAGTTTTAAATATGCGAAGAAAGTACAAGAATTTTCTGTCAATAGGCGATAATCTTAACTTAGACAAATCACCTTTTTATTGGATATCTAAAATCCACTCTCAACATGTTCAACATGTTGATAATGCATTAAAAGCTTATGGTTTGGATAATTCTCGTCGCCAAATTTTATTAGCACTAAAATCAAATGATAATGCAAGTATCTCAGATCTATCCACAACTTTGATTTCTAAAATATCAACCACAACAAAAATTGTTCATCGCTTAGAATATGAAGGATTAGTTGAAACCATGAATTGTAAAATAGATGGTAGATTTACTCGTGTAAAATTAACCGAAAAAGGAGAATTTGCAATTCAAAATATTAATGCTTTAAATAATATATTTTTAGTAAAATCACTTGAAGGTTTATCAGAACTACAAATTGAAAAATTCTTGGTTACACTGAAACATATTTTTAGTAGATTATCTGACTAGCTCTCTATAAAACTTTTTAAATTAGAAACTTTAAGTAGATAAAAAAATGAACAATTTATTCGAAAATTCTTTAAATTTAGCTTTTTTTTTATTAGACAATAAAATTAGAAAAAGTTTTAATAAAACTTACATTTTTCATGGAAAATCCAAATACTACATAAATAATACAAATTACATCACTTACAGTCAAGTAGCTATAATAATTAGTCAAAAGGAACCCAGTAAAATAATTATTTTTAAAAATTTTTATATTTCAGGGAAATCACAAGATTATAAATATGATATTTACGAAAAATGCTTAATAATTACATGGAGTTATGTGAAATCAGATAAAATCTACAAAATAAAAATATTCAAATATTGAAAACCAACAAAAAATTTACGCAGATATAAATAAACGAATATGTTTTAAAACATAAACAATAAAAGACGTAGATTTAAATCAGTTGATTACTATTTGCAATTCACGATAAATTTTAGATAAGAAATTTAAATCTTAGTATAAACAAAAGTAAATGTAATATTATCATTAAAGTCATTTTTTTGACTTTCTAAAGAAAACAGAGACTTTTATTTATAGATACATCAAATCCCACTTAAATAAGGATTAATTTTTCTCTTTTGTTTTCTAAATTTAAATATCCTATGGATATAAAAAATTTTAATATTTTTGATTAAGCACGGATACTAATCATGGATGATTTAGTTCAAAATAAAGTAAATATAGATTTTAATAAAAGAAAGAAAATAGCTTGGATTGTGTTTGCTATAATTTTTTTATGTTTTTTAGTTAGTATATTTTACTATTTTTTCTTCTATCGTTTTTATCAATCTACAGATAATGCCTATGTACAAGCAGATATCACATGGATAATGCCTAAAGTTTCTGGAGAAGTTAGAGAAGTTAAAATTAAAGATAATCAATTTGTTAAATCGGGTGATATTCTAGCTGTTTTAGATAATCGAGATTATCAGGCTCGCTATGATCAAGCAAAGTCACTCGTCCAACTTAAAGAAGCAGCTTTAGATGTACTGAGTCAAAATGAAAAGTCGGCGCAATCATCTATAGAGGAAGCTTATAGTGGATTTCAGGCTGCCCAAGCAGACTTTAATCGACTTAAAAAAGATTTTAATCGATACCTTTCTCTGTTCAATGATGGAGTCATTACCCGACAAAATTTTGAAAGCATTCAGTCACAGTATATTTCCGCAAATGCTCAGATTAGTAAATCAAAAGCAACTGTCAATTCAGCCAAATCCCAGTTAGGAAGTTTACAGGCTAGTCGTGCCCAAATATTAGCAGAGATTGAAAATGCAAAAGCAAGTCTAAATTTATTTAAAGTTGACCTGGACTCTACCCATGTTATTACGCCTGTTACAGGGAAAGTAGGAAATTTAGGAATACGCTTAGGTTCTCGAGTTACTCCTCAAACTCGACTTATGGGTATTATTCCTGTGAATAGTATATTTATTCAAGCTAACTTTAAAGAAACACAAATTGAAAAAATACGCATCGGTCAAAAAGTTAAATTAAAACTTGATGCTTATCCTAGTTTGACCTTTTCAGGAAAAATTCAAAGCTTTTCACCTGCATCTGGAGCAACTTTCTCATTAATGCCACCCGATAATGCAACGGGAAACTTTAATAAAGTTGTACAACGTATTCCTATTCGAATTTCTATTGACTCATCACCACATGAGAATTTGATTAAGCCAGGAATGTCTGTGGTTGCCACTGTAGATTTAAGATCCTAATAGGCTATCAGAGGTAATGGCATTATGAAAAAATTTTATATTCAAGAATCTAATTTATCTCCACATATCTCATGGATGATATTTGTAGCTATGATTATTGGAAATTTCATGGCGATTTTAGATATTCAGATAGTTGCAAGTTCGCTAAATGAAATTCAGGCGGGAATGAGTGCTAGTCGATATGAAGTGACTTGGGTGCAGACCGTTTATTTGATTGCTGAAATTATTGCAATTCCAATGTCTAGCATTATCTCCAAAATATTATCAACTCGTATCTATTATAGTATTTGTGCTATTGGATTTACATTAAGTTCACTTTTATGTGCTATGGCATGGAATTTAGAAAGCTTACTAGTATTCCGTGGAATACAAGGCTTTATGGGAGGAGGAATGATTCCCACATCCATGACTGCATTATTTTTACTTTTTCCAGAACAAAAACGTTCACTTCCATTAGTACTTTTTGGGATGGTGAGTACTCTAGGTCCTGCCATTGGACCAACAATTGGTGGTTGGTTGACTAACAGTTTTTCATGGCACTGGATGTTTCTAATTAATATATTACCTGGAATTATCATTTCAGTTTTTATTTTTTCAGGCCCAGATATTGACCGACATAATTATTCTTTAATAAAAACCTTAGACTGGTTAAGCCTGTCTGGTATGGCAATGTTTCTTGGTGGTTTAGAGTACTTTCTAGATGAAGGCGCGCGTAATGACTGGTTTTCTGACGTAGGTGTTCGTTTTTCATTTGGGATTTGCATTCTAGGGGCTATGATTTTTTTCTATCGAAGTCTTACTAAACCAAACCCATTACTTGACCTAAGTGTATTTAAAAATAAAAACTTTAGCTTAAGCTCAATTATTAGTTTTGTTATTGGTATGGCCCTCTATGGGCTTGGATATATGATTCCAGTTTTTCTTGGCCAAGTTAGAGAAATGAATAGCAGTCAAATTGGTCATATCATGATGGTAACTGGTATTGTTATGTTCTTTTTTGCACCCTTTCTTGCATGGTTAATTCCAAATTTTGATGGCAGAAAAAATGTATTATTCGGCATGCTTTTAGCTGGATTTGGAGTGTGGCTCAACTCACATTTAAGTATCCAAAGTGATTACGATTTTATGTTTTGGCCACAAGTTTATCGTGGTATCGGATTAATGATTTGCCTCATTGTAGTATCACATCTCGCAATGAGCACTCTTCCTCTTTCTAAAGTAGCCGATGCTAGTGGAATATATAACGTAACACGAAATATTGGAGGTGCTGTAGGTTTAGCATTAATTAATTCTTCTTTGGACTGGCTAACTGCAATACATGTTAATCAGATCAATCAGTTTATGACTCCTGAAAACTGGATTTTTATAGAACATCTAGATCAATTGACTGTCCAATACAGTCATATTGGAGAAGATGCTCAACAGGTTGCCCTCAGTATTATATATCGCGATATTTATTATCAGGCTTTAACTTCAAGCTTTAATGATTTACTCAGGATGTTATCTATAATTATGTTTATCACTGCTTTTCTAACTATTTTAATGGATAAAGTAAAAAAAATTAATATTTAATAATTTAGGAGGATCTTAACAAAGGAATGTATTAGTTAAGTATATGTAAAATACTTTCTTCAAACAAGTAATTTAACTCATCTCTAGAAGATGAAAAATGGATGTAATTCTTTAAGATTTTATGGACAGGAATAATTTATGCTTAAAAAAACTATATACAAAACTTCAGCGATACTTAAAAATAATATTGCACCTAATGGTAAGTATGTTGAGTTGGAAAAAATTAAATTCACACAACTGAAAGAAATGTTTCTTATTTATGAAAAATATTATGCGAATACAAAGTTTTCAATCTTCGAGGAAGATTTTAAAAAGAAAAGTGGAGCAATATTAATTTTTCACCCATTATCTAATAAAGTTATTGGATTCTCAACTGTAGTAGTACAACATTTTTATTTGAATGGTAAAAATTATACGACTCTTTTTAGTGGAGATACAGTTATTGAAAAAGAGTTTTGGGGAACACGTACATTACAAAGTACGATGTTAAAACTCCTCATCAAACTTAGAATCAGTTTTCCATTTAATAAGTTATATTGGTTGCTTATTTCAAAGGGTTATAAAACATATCTACTTTTAGCGAATAATTACTATGTTTATTACCCACATGTAAAAGGCAAACACTCACATCTGTCCTATGTAATTGATTATTATTGCAAGTCATTTTTTTCACAATATTATGATCAGAAAACAGGATTAATTAATTTTGGAGACGATTATCAACCTTTAAAAGGTGAGGTTGCCCCAATTACAGATGACATGCGTCGTAATAATCCTAAAATCCGTTTTTTTGAAGAATTGAATCCAACATGGATGGATGGAACTGAACTTCCTTGCATAGGTGAAATTGCCTGGAAAGATCTAGCAAGATATCCAATGCGTTTTTTTACTAAGCCGATTAGTAAGGGTCAAACTGAAGCCTCATTGGCAAAAATACAATTCGCTAAGGAGTAATTCTTTGAATACTAATATCTTTACTCTGATATCCCATTCTATTATGAGGCAATGGTGTAATTCCGCGGATAAAATTTTTAATCAAAATATCCATCAATTGGAATTGCAGCAACGTCAGAAACTTAGATCTATCTTAAAAAATTCAACATTGGCTTGTGAAAAAGGAATTGATAATTACAATTTGTTTACTAAAACTTTTCCAGTTTCTCACTACATTTCGTGGAGAGACTCAATTAATTCTTACATGAGAGGCAATTCCAAGCTTTCAAAAAGTGCTTTAGTACGCTTTCAACCTACAAGTGGTTCAAGTGAACAGATCAAATTTATTCCCTATACCAAACTATTTCTTGATGAACTTGATCATGCCATTGCACCATGGTTGGCAAGTTTATATCGGAAATATCCAAAATTAGAAAATGGTACTCATTATTGGTCAGTGTCATGGCTTCCTGAAAGTCAACGAGAAGTATTAAAAGATAAAAATTTAAATGATGACAGTGCTTTACTTAGTATTGGAAAAAGAATTCTATCAAAATTCACTCAAGCAGTTCCAAGTAATGTGGCATTTGCTTCCAATGCTGATGATGCATTATTTGCAACAATTTGCTATTTGGTGGCAGATCATAATTTATCCATGATCTCAGTCTGGAGTCCAACATTTGCATTACAACTATTTGAGCGAATTGAGCAAAATATTGACGAAGTGTATACGATATTATCAACAGGTTCTTGGGGTAAACGTAAACATTCTTTAAAAAAAGTAAAATGCCCATTTAATCCTAAGCAGGCAGCTATACTTCTAAAAAGCAGAATTGGACTTAATATTGATTTTGAATGTGTATGGCCTAAATTATGTCTCATTTCAAGCTGGGATACTGCTGGTTCAAAAGAATGGGCAAAAAAACTTCAAGAGCGCATTTCTTTTGTAGACTTTGAAGGTAAAGGCTTATGGGCAACAGAAGGTGTTGTCACAATTCCATATAATAATAGTTATCCACTCGCCTATCAAAGTCATTTTTATGAGTTTGAATATTTAGAAGGAATAAAACAAGGAGAAATAATTCCATCTTGGGAATTAAAACTAAATGATCTAGTCAGTCCTATTATTAGTTCAGGGAACGGCTTACTCAGATACTGTTTGGATGACTGTTTAAGAGTCACTGAATTTATAGGACAAATCCCCTGTTTCGAATTCCAAGGTCGCCGCTTCGGTGTAGATATGGTAGGAGAAAAGCTTGCCCCAGAAATGGCTCAAGAACTTTTAAACAAATTGAGCATTGGAGAGTGTAAAGCAATATCTTTACTTGCTGTAGATACTCAACTTCAGATTAAACCCTTTTATTGTGTTCTATTTGATGGTGTTAGAAATGAAGATATCAATACAGATTATATCGATACACTATTACGAAAGAACTTTCATTATGATTTAGCGCGTGATTTGGGTCAGTTAGATCAACCTAGAATTATATACACAATAAACGCGTGGGAGAGTTATAAACAGCTTGTTATGAAAGACGGCATGATTGAAGGAAACATAAAGCCTGAACCATTGAAAAAAATAACTTTAAATAGTCTACAACAAATATGTTAAATCATGGCGAACTAATGATGAATAATATAAAACTAAGGGAATCTAGAGCTTTTATATATGCTTGTTTATTGAGTTTATTAATTCCATGCTCTGTTTATGCATTAACTCTAGATGATGCTTTAAATGCAAGTCTAGATCATGAAAGCCAGCTAAAGTTGAGTCAACTTTATGTTAAGCAATCAATTAACGTCTTAAATCAGGCTAAAGCACGAGATGGGCTAAAAGTAAATTTAGTTAGTCAACTAGATTATGAAAAAATTGAAACACCTTCAGGAGTATTGTTTCCAACCGAAGGTAATAGGAATGGTCGAAGCGCTCAACTTCAAATTGATTATCCTATCTATACTTCAGGACGTCGTAAACTTGGAATTGATATAGCAGATAAACAGCTTGCTGCCAGCACAGCAGCATTAACTGACCAAAAATCAATCACAATTCTGAATACAGTAATTGTCTATACCGATGTTTTAAAGAGTAGTACTAAATTAGATTTAAGAAAGCAGCTTTTGAATAATTTGCAACACTCATTGTACGAAGCACAACGACGTTTTAACGCTGGTGTCATTACTCGTGCCGATTTAGCACAGGTCGTATCACAAGTAGCTCAGGGTCAAGCCGATACAATACAAGCAGAATCTAATCTAAAAATAAGCCATGCCAGATTTTATCAAATCACTGGACTAAATCCTGATCATCTAGAAAAAATTAAAAACATACCGAATATTCCTGATGATTTAAATCAAATAATCACTATGACTAGCAATCATCCTGCTCTTGAACAAATTTTCTATGAAAAGCAGTCTGCTGAAAAACAGCTGGCTTTAACAAAACGAGAACTATGGCCCACTGTCATATTTACCAGTCGAATTGGTAAGCAAAATGAAGCTAATTATATCGGTTCAGAAAGCAATAACTATATGTTTGGTATGCAACTTAATATACCTTTATATGATGATGGATTAAATCGTACAAATATTAAAAAAGCTCATGTAGATATCGAGTTGGCACAGCAAAAGTTAGATAGTCTGAAAATTGATTTACACCAGCAAGTCCAAAGCAGTTATGCTCAACTACTTGCGATACGTCAAAACCGAAAAGCATTACAAAATGCCATCGAATCAGCTTCTATTGCATTGACTTATACTAGAAAAGAATTTGAATTAGGAACAAAAACCACATTTGATTTACTGACTGCAGAACAAAAACTATTAGATATTCAAACTCAGGCAATGGTCAATGATCAGGATGAAATTGTACTCGTTTACCAATTAATTTATCAAATGGGTAATTTAAGTACTGATTTCATTTCACAAAAAAAATTATAGGATTATTAAAATGAATTCAGAAAAGACTCAATTATCTGATCAGACAAAATTTATAATACGTGAAGCAACACCGCTTGATGATAAAATGTTGAGAAATTTGATTACAGTTCCCATGACCACACGTGGTGTTTTACTTAGTTTTCAACGTGAGCCAAGCTATTTTAATGCATCTGATGTCATTTATAAAAACAAATTGCACATCATCATTGAGGATGTTGAAAAAAAACAAATTGTTGCATGCTATAGTAATGGTTCTCGTCCCTGCTATATGAATGGGATTATACAGAATACAAGATACATCTGTGACCTACGTGTTGATCAAAGCTCGAGAGGAAAATCTTTGGTAAAAATGCTTGCTGAGAATGTTAAGCAAACAATGTATGATCCAAACTTTAGTCAACTTATTATTTTTAATGATAATCATGCAGCTCGTGCTGTCATTCAGACAGGCAAAACTGGTATGCCTAATTATTATGATGAAGGTTTAATTGAAACACTAACTATGACAGGTTTAAAGGATAGAAAGGGACTTTCTCAATTTCTTCAAAAAATGTATTCTGACAAACATTGTTCAAATTTGGATGATATCTCCATACAACAAGTAACCCCTCAACACATACCGTTAATAAATAAATTTATAATGGAAATGTCAAATTATTATAACTTTATCCCGGCTTATGATTTTAATGAGCTAATTGAAGAAATAGCCTATTTTAGGGGATTGAATATTTCTGACTTCTCACTTTATTTCAAAAAAAATAAAATAGTAGGCATGTTTGGTCTCTGGGATCAACATGCCTTTAAACAAACTAGAATATTAAACTATAGTAAATTGATTCAGTTTATTAGACCTTTTTATAATTTTTATTCAATTTTGAAGAGAAGAATGATATTGCCTAAAAAGGGCAACGCTATTCAATATCATCTACTTCATACTCTACTTTGTCACCCTAAAGATTTGACCTTACATCATAAAATGATTCTAGATGCTTATCAACTTTCCAAGAATAAGGGACTTGGAATAATCAGCTTTACACTATCACATCAGGATCCTCGATATTTACTTAATAAATTTTACATAGGGGAAAAATTAGTAGGTATGCATGGTTTTATAAGTTATGAACAGGATCCTCGTAAGTTATTAGATAAAAATAGAATCCCCTATTTTGAGGCTGGGCGAATTTAGCAAGACTGGACTGACATCTATCTCCCAGTCACATATCTTCATTTTTTTATAATAGTGATTATTAAAGAGTAATATATATTTTCCTTATTAGCTTTAAGGTAAATCAATAAAATTTTTTAATGAAATTAGTATATTGTGTAAAAACACATAAGCATAATTAATGTGTACTATTTGAACCAACCATTTGAGAGTGATTTAAAGAACTAGAATATATATTATATAAATGTATTAATTTACTTCAAGATAATTTAGAATCGGATAATATTTGATTCAGATCTCTAAGTAATGATTTCTGAAACATTAAATAACTTAGAGATCTGAATTTCCCATGTGTAGGATACTAAGAGAAATCCAATTCTCAGTTATATGTGTACTTTATTTAAGTTATTCATATAATTAACAACAAATTCTAAATCGCTAGTTGATAACGTTTTGAGTTCCTCTAGGCACTTTTGAGGAGAAATCAAATTTAAAGCTTGTGCAACAAATATCCAATTCACAACGTGAAATATTCCCTTCCATTGATGTAGTGCATAACCCTTTACATCTTGCATACGAGGAGATCTTTGCATAAAAACTTCTTTAAGTGCTAAATAACTTTCTGGATAAGGTGTTTTCGCAACTTTTTTCCAAAAGTCTGTATCTCTACGTGGACAGTCATAATGCATGCGCAGAAAATCTCGGATCCCTTGCCAACTGGCTTCATTCGCCTTATTAAATTGTTGAATACTTAAATCTGAAATAACGCCGCCACTTTGAGTAATCACCTCTTCAAACATGCGAAGTTGCTCCAACATTTGACCAATTGAAGTAGCTTCTAAAGGTTCAACAAAACCAGAAGACAAACCCAAAGCCAACATATTTTTTTGCCATACTTTTTCAAAGTGCCCAGGCTCAAAAGTTAACATTTTCTGAACTTGTATATCACGTCCAAAATATTGTTGAATTTCATCAATTGCTTGTTGTTCGGTAGTAAACTCACTACTAAAAACATAGCCTGCACCAATACGTTCAAGCAGAGGAATTTGCCACATCCAACCAGCTTTCATAGCAGATGCTCTTGTTACCAACTCGGGGGGGGATCCTGTATGTGCCAAATGGAAAGGTATAGCTTTATCTAACCATAGATGTTCTTTAAATGACTTCCACTGACTGTTTAATTTTTTTCCAATGACCAATCGTGCAAAGCCAGAAGCATCAATAAGTAAGTCCGTATTAAAGTTTCCAATATTCGTTTGAACTGAAGTAGCAAAACCTAAATGATCTAGTTCGATATCTTGTACTTTCGCTTGAGAATGTATCACACCTCTTTCTAATGCAATTTTCCCAAGATAATTCGCTACACGATGACTATCAAAATGAAAAGAGGTTGAGATACCTGGTTGATTCTGTAAAACTTGAAGTGCATCCTCCTGAGAAGCCCGATCAATAATATGGCTAAAATCTTTAACTACCTGAGCTAATGGAATCTGTTGTGTAATCAATCCAGATATCAATGGGAAAAAAGAAGCCACCTCTTTATTAAAAGGTGGTAATGAGGGATTAATAAATAAGTGATAGAATTCATCATCTTTTGTCCCATTACGCCAACCTTCATAGCAAAAGCCCCATTTAAAAGTGGCCCCTGTTTCTTTCATGAATTGACCAATTGGAATTTTTAACTTATTTAAAGTAGTAATGAAATTAATTAATCCACCCTCCCCCACACCAACTATTCCAATTTCAGGTGACTCAATCACACGTATATTCACTTTAGATTGAAACATTTTTCTTAACGTCAATGCAGCCATCCACCCTGCTGTTCCTCCTCCAATAATAGTGATATCTTTTGCATTTCTAATATCTAACATATAACTACTCAATCAAATTGTTGTAAAAATAGATTACAAAGCCGCATTATTTACTCATTTTTTCAAATTTGCTAATAATTTTGCAATGTCTCTCGTGGATTAATTTCAGTTTTGGGAAGAATCAATAATGTCGATTTTTTAACTTTTGAATCTTAAGCAAGGTCAGATATAGAATCTAACCATAGAATAATTAAAAAACAACCAGATCAATTTACTCTTTTAAAAATTTATAAAGCAGAACAATCTATTTAAAATTCACTGTTACATTTCATATAATTAAATAAATTCTAAACTCAACAATCAAGTTTTGATATACAACTTTAGAACATTTACAAATCCCTTATAATCATTTGATTTAGCTTGAAGAACAATAGATGCAATTTCTTCATTTTTCCAATTAGCCTTCTTAGCAGAAAACACAAAATTTGCTAAAATTACAAACGGATGTTCGCCATTACGAATATATTGATTTCTTAATTTCTTTTCAGTTACTAGATTTTTCAAAGAAAGCCCTACTATAACTCGTTACATATTAAAATCATTAATTCTTTAACTTACTTAAAAAATATTTATTCCAATAATAGACAAGAAAATTTTGGCATTAAAGTTAGCATAAACATTTCTAATGTGATCTTTGTCAATTGAATCAAGATGAACATTTTTTATTTACCGCTTCATAAATTTTAAATAATTCAGCCTTTGAATTAATCTAGCAATTAACTTATAAAACCTATATAAATCTCATCTGTATAGAAACTACATGATAAGTATTTTTTACATGTAAAAATTACAATGATACTTCCAATAGTGCATATTCAATAAATCATTACGATAATTTTAATAATTTGCTCCTTCATTAGTTATGAAAAAATAGTGTTATTAGAATTTAACAAAAAAAAATTAAAATGAGAAGAAAGTCACATGGTTTTAAACATAATTAAATCCACAAAAATTTTAATTAATTTTTAAAATCAATTACTTATTAATATATAGACCATTTTGTTTTCAATGTAGTATTTGCTTCCAACTTAGTAATTAAAAGAATATAGAGTAATTTTAAAAAACTCATTTAAATAGGAATCGCAAGTACCACCCTAAATAAATGCTTTCATTCCACTCGCTAACAATTTTTTTACAAATATCGCGTTTATAAGGGTTTTAAAATCTGGAGTAAAACTAATTTATTCTTCGTCTTTGTTAGCATTAGCCTCAAATGCAGTTCCTTTTGACAACTCATATTTAGTGTTCGATTTTAAGTTCCGCACTGCAGTTCTTTCAAAAATTCATTTAATTTTAGACTGTTTAAAGTCAACTGGAATTCCTCCTTTATTTTCACCTGTTCCAATGAGCACAGTTGCAGCGGTAATACCCCCTCAAAATAATTGAAGTTAAATGTAGAAAATTGAATAATCATTTTAAAGGAGATTTTCTATGAAAACATCTAAGTATTCTGACAGCTTAATCATGAGTATTTTGAAGCAAGCCATATCACAGACATAAGTTAGTAGTTCATCCTGTTAATTATGTAAACATGTAGCTTATGCCAAATAAAATTATCAAAATGTCATTATATCTAATTAAATCAACAATATACCAACACGCAACAATTTTCATTAAAATCTTTAAATAATACTATCCTCTTCGGAAACTATCTTCAGGATGTGTATTTGCAGATTATAGTTACTGAAATTTCAGCTTTTTATATTGCCTCCTAGATTAAGTTCCCTAGAAAGGATCCTCTGCGTAGTAGTCCATTGTTTTAAACCTATGATTCATTGTTGGTTCATTGTTTTTAGCGAATTCACTAAGCTGTCAATGCTTGTCATTATTTATAGTAATAACTGACGCTCGTATCTTTATAATCTCCCCAGCCTGTCCAGATATCGGTCAAATCAACACCATTTTTCTTGTAGCTTTTTACTCGGTATAAATAAGTCCGTGGTGGCGAGATATTATTTATCTGTACTTTCTCAATTAAAATAAAGGTCTTGTCATCTAACCATTTTACTCGAAGTAATAAAGGATCTTGGCATTGCCCCATTTCGGCATACATCGCTGCATCTTTACCATTTTTGGCAAAAGACAATCCTGCACATTCAGTATCTGGTAAATTTAAGACCATACGCTTTCCTACTAGGCTTTCTTTTGCGCCTGCACAAGCCAGTGTAGAAAGACTTAAACATAATCCTGCGAATATTAATTTTTTCATTTGATTTGACTCTTTATTTATTTGGAAGTTAAAAGACATTGTCAATAAAGCCACACTGTAAAATGTGCTGTGAAGAATTGACTGGGTTGTCATAAAGACTGATAAAAGCAATCATGTCATTCAGATAAGAAGTATCACGTTTATAGGGCTGGCTATAAATATAAATCTGTTTGGGTGTATAGATCTTTTGATTTTGGAAAACTTCGCCATTGAAGGCTTTTAAATGTGGATATTTCTGAAAGACCTGTGTGGTCTTGATTCTCTTTCCGTTGACCTTATCCTGATCTAAGGCCTTATCCCACTGCTGTTTAAAGTTTTTAAATTGCTGCCCTGTATAGCGACTGAATTTAATATTTAATCTGTTCTCAATTTTTTGTTGAGTTGTCTCGATGTCATCTGCATGATAGATCGATGTACTTACTCCTGCAACACTGACATGCATTGAGGTCTTAATCCGTTGAATTGGATTGCTTTTATTTCTGGGCAAATAAACAGTTGTTTCTGGGCAGTCTTCACAGAAACCTTCATCATCTGAATCATCGATAATAGTGGTCTTTTGCTTGCTATAATGCTGTTGAAATTGTTTCTGAAGTTTAATAATAGCTGGCGTTGATATATCTGCCCTTTCACCCAACGCCAGTTGGTTACTAAAAGATTGTTCTTTTTCAGCCCAATCCAGACAGTATAATCCCTGCTCTAAAGTTAAAGATGAAGCAGAAATAGGTTGGGCCTTCGCGGTATGTATCATCAGTAGTGAGATACTAATGACGAGAAGTTTTTTAATCATACATGTCATTTTGTAGTTGTCCTTAGTTTCGATTACCGATCATTCACATTAAACCAATAGGAATATTCTTTAAGCTGACCATTCACCAGAACATTGCTGAGTTTGACATCGTAGATCACGTTCAGTTTCAAATCGTCAAAGTTAAACTGGATATGGTTGGGAACTCCGATATTTTCATAGCGGATATTGCTGATCTTCTGTTTAGCGCCACTATTTCGTTCAGTGACAATAACAGTGGCTTTGGCGTAGTCCACATTGCGATTGGCAAAGAAATTTTTCTGATCGGTTAAAACTGAAATTGAGAGAATTGAACCTGCCATATAATATTTGGCTGGATAATTGTGGTAAGGATAGGCAATCACACCGAGTGGTGCAGTGGTTCCATGATTAAAGGGATAAACCACTTTATAGGACGTACCGACCACATAAGGGAATCGGGTATCCTTAAATGATGGTGCATTGACTGAACCATACGCCGATTTTTGTAAGAATGGATTGAGCATCCAGAGTCGATGTCCTACATCTCCTGCAAACAGGTTTAATTTGTCATGCACCATATTGGTAATGCTTTCAGCAGGTGAGTAGTCATTCTTATTCTGTCTTACTCCCATTTCCAGACTACTGGTTTTTGCACCTACCGCACCAATATCGGAATAGCAGTTTGTGTTAGCTTCGGGGTAATGGGTCAGGATATTGTTGGCAGCAAGAATCAGTGCCGTCTGCATCATCTCATCTTCACGGGTATAGTCATAACTCACACTTGGTAATCCATGCAAGGAGCGAACTGTATTAAGTTCATTTAAAAATTCATTTCTAAACTTTACACTAAGCTTACCTGCATAACAGTTATTGATATCGGATGCCTCACTCATAGATGAGGCTTTAAGCACATCAAAACTGATCGTCTTACTCTCTGCTGCCAGTGTTTTAGCATCCCCCTCTTGAGTGAGTTTAAGGGTGCATGCCCCTGCGCCAACCCCCTTGAGTTCGCCCTGACTATATGTACAGGTTGTGGTAGACAGGCTGCTGATCGTGACAGGAAGTTTGGCACTCGATTCAGTATCCAGTGAATACACACTATCCGTCAGGATGTATTTCATTTTAAGTGGGGTAATGGTTTGCTTGGTCTTAGTTACACAAACATTATTTTCTAGATATTGATCGGTAGCACAAGTCACATTGACGGTCATGCTGCTATTGAGTGGTAGAACTTTTGCTGTCCCTGCCTGTGTCAGTGCTAGAGTACACTGTCCAACCTTTAGGGCTTTGAGTTCATTACCACTTACATTACAGATATTGGGGGTGTTACTGCTAAACATCACTGCCAGCCCTTGATCTGTCTGAAGCGATAATGGATAACTTTGACCTTGAATCAGCGTACTGAATGGTAGTGACTGGATATTCTGCACTGCCTTGTTTTTACATGCACCATCTTCCAGATATTGGCTTTCAGCACAGGTCACGGGCTTAGGAATTGTATTGCCATTATCTGGATTATCCGTTCCACCGCCATTGGATGAACTGGAATCTCCACCTGAACTACTGCCACCACCACATCCGAGCATTACAGTACTGATTGCCATCATCAGCACAGATGGCATAAACGATTTTGAAATCATCATGATTATTACCTTATATAATTATTGTTATTGATAATGATCAGCCGAGAGTAACTGGCGAATTTCACTTGCCATTTTTGGACTACGCCAAGGAAACAGCACTTTAAGACTATAATTTGGCTTAAATTGATCCCGTGTTCCAATATTGACTTGGAACTCACGTTTCATTGGTATTCGATGTACTTGTTGGTTAACATGGGTTCCCATCATTGGGTTACTGATCACGGTGGTTGTCGTTCTGAAGCGATCTTCAACCAGATTGTAATGTCCAACAGAAGTTATATAGTCAAAAGGATATTTGACTAGGCGCTGATCAGGCTGATCAAACAAAATGATGGTTTTGTCCTGACTGTTAATCCAGACGCCACGATTTTGATAATTAAAAGTTTCACCCTGACGTTTCAACTGCTCGGTCATCCCATCAAAGTAGATATTTCCGTATTCATAGAGGTAGTAAATGATCACAAACCAGAATAGGTCAAAGCCAAAGAAAAAGTAGCCAAACCATCCAAAGGAAAAGATTTTGCCAATGATCAAAAAGATCACAATCGGCAGCACCACACATTTTAAAAAGAGCTTGGATTTCTGTGGACGGTTTTCGATTGGAATAATTTTAGGTTTAGTGAGTTCAGACATGGTTGCTCCCCGCATGTTCAATGCAATTCACAATCACCAGCAGATATAAAAAGGTCTATTTTTTATAGGCGTGATTTAGCCATCCACCGTTGGATTGTTCTTGTTAAAAAGTTTTTTTAATACAGTCTAAAAAATTAAATTAGCCGTATAGCCCTCGATGAAAAGCACAACAAGGTTGAACAGGTGGCGAGACACAAATCAGAAAAGATAGATACAGCATGAGAAGCTCCTAGATGTTATAGAAGTTCTGCCAAATTACTGTCAAATAATGGTGGCAGAACGAAAGAGGGTTGACAGACTGATCATCTAGGAATCAGCACACCCGAAGGTGTCCCCCTTCCGTCCTACCATAGAATAAAAGGGGGACGAGAGGATTCCCACACTCAATTTATATCCAAAAATATAAATGTCATGTGCTAGATGAATACGGTCTGTCAAAACCGACTGGCAATGTAGGCCAGCGAGCCCATATTAATTTTATTCAAAGCTTTAGTCAATTTTGACAATACTAAAATCTGGACGATCAGTTCAGTCTCAATAAATTTAATTTAAGTGGTTGATTTTTGCTTATGTAAAATTCATCCCATCAAAGTGTTTATTTTGATTTTATGGATAAGTCTAAAATGTTTAAAAGAATAAATATTAGGCTGACATAGCCGTCCCTAGATACTATTAATAAAAAGTTTTCCGGCCGTCAGAAATTCAATATTTCTTCAGAATAATCAATTAATTATTTAATGTTAAGATATGTAAAAAGTTCATATTATATTGTTGACAGGTTAAGGTATACCCAGCTAACCTAGTTTTACACAGCAAAATCTGTGTTCAGGCGTGAGAACCTGTTATATTCTACAAGCGCAAATCAATGTCGCTTATGCGGCTATTTTTTTGCCTATTGTTTAGCAGTCGTTATGGCAGCTTTGCAGGGCAGCCTTTGGCTGGCCGTACCTTGTAGAACGGTATTCTCACCCCTGTCTTGCTGCCACCATTACCGTGAGAAGTGATGGAGGTAAGTATTAAAACTTATCTACAAGGAAACGACTATGAACACAATTCTTCGTGGTGCAAATACGTACACGCCTAAACAAAAAGCCTCTCAATTGATTGTTGAACTTGGAAAATCTATTTCAAATCCTCAGCGTCAGACACTCGCCAATCTTTATATTGCAGTTGATATGGCAAATTCCTTACTCAACGAGCTCGAACAAGCACATCAAATCATTCGTCAGTGTATGAATGAAATGACTGATGAGCAAATTCTCGAAGTTGCCAAACTCAATCAAAAGAGTAATTTGTCTTCATTGTGGGCATTCCGAATGCACCAACGTCAAAAGATGATTGAACGAGCACAACGTGTTTTGGGAATCCGTTCTATTTAACTCGCTTAATTATTAATGAATTTTTAGCTTGCTACTGTGCACTGTATAAATCGACTGCGTGATTATCGCTTAAACAGAAATAACGTTGAATGCAATCAGTGACAGTAGCAACGCTAAAATAAATACAACTCTTATGTTTAAAAGTGATTGCTTAAAATTCAGGACCATCGTCATTTGATTTCTGCTGTTTAGAGTCAACTTGTGGTTGACGTTGAATGTTATATTGCTGCCCCAGCATGGCAGCAATTAAGTTCATGATCAACCTGACAATTTCTTCAACGAACTTTGCAAGTTGCAGTATTGTTGCTGTAAGTTCTGCTGAATGCTCTCTATCATATTGGTATTGCTGTTGCATTGTTGCTGCATGCTCCTGATCTGCGTCTGCTTGTTCTCTAAGTCGACGCATATTTTGTTTAAATTGCTCATACTCTGAATACAATTCAACATCATCTCGTTTAAGTCTTTGATTTGTTGTTGCTGTTGCAATTGTAAATTTTTCAAATTCATCTCCTGGTTCTCTAGACCATCCAAGCGCTTGATCAAGCTGGCTGTTAAGAGCTGTAGTTTGTTGATCTGTGTAGCGCATGAAATGCTCTGTTCTTGAAGTCGCTGCTCTTTCTGATGCTGTAACTGCTGCTGTCGCTCTAACTGTTCTAATTTTTCCTGTCTCGATTGTAATTCTCTGATCATCAATCCAATATTCTGAAATAAACTGATCTCGGCTTGGCTCAAGTCTGACTGACTGCTGAAGCCTAAGATTTTCAAGATCTTGTTCATGTCGTCTCTGTTGTTCTGCTCGTAATGCTCGATCACGCTGAGCCTTTTTTTCATCTTCTCGACGTTTTCTTGCAAGCCTTGCATAGTACTCAGCGAGGATGGCGTCAAAGCTAAACTCATTTGTTCGAGTAAATCCAAAATCATCTGCTGTGTGTCGCTGCCGTTGTGGTGTTGAATAGTCGTATGTTGCTGTTCTTTCATGACTTATTTCTCCACGATGCATGGAAATGTCAGATGAATATTCGGTTCCGTCGGATGAACCATTTTTTTGTTCAAATTCAGAGTATTGCAATCGATCCATTTCGGAGAAGTAATTGCTCGGAAACGATTGCCCTTGCCGTCCGTCAAAATTTCGGTCTGGTTTTTGGTTAAAATCGGCTGTGTGAGATAATAGTTGGCGGGTAATATTGTTAAAATATTCAGCAGCCACATTCCAAGCGCCATGAGAATAAATGTTTTCAGAATTAATTTCGGGTTGTGAGTGATCGACTGAGTTAATGCCTGATCTACTTGCTGCTGCAACTGTTCCTTCTGATCTTCTAATAATAGTGTGATACTTTGGGTATTGTTTTGAATTTGGGCTTTGATCAGATTCTGATTGTCTTTGATCGTCTGTTGCAATTGGGCTTTGCTCTGCTGGAGATGCTTTTGCATGATCTGATCGATTTCGTGGAGATGTGAAGACAGCTTCATTTGAATATTGCTGATGTTCTGCTCCAGTTCTCCTCGATATGTATTCAATCCTCTGATTAAAATCTGAGTCTCGTTCTTCTGATGTTGTAACAGTCGCATAACGTTGTCTGTTGTAATCTGATCTTGCCTGTCGAGCTCCTTGTAAAGCTTGTTCTGCTCGATCTCTAAGTTGTGCACTAGGCGTTCGAGTGTATTTTGAAATCTTGCTAACTGTTCGCTGCTCATCGTTTCCACGTTCTCGATCTGCTGTTCGAACCTGTTCAAAAGATTTGATACGCTCTCGAATTGTTCTTGAACATTTTTCAATGTTGAATTGTTTTTCATAGATTTCTCCTTGAAAATAAATAGGTTTTTTACCAAAAGGTGGAACTAGGCTGAACTGTTTTTCTCGAATTTTGACTACTTCACTTGCCAGCTTGTTGCTTAACACAAACTGCATAAAGTCATCACGGTTTCTGACTAAAAGTTCGGACGGAATTACTTGAGCATGCTTTTTTTCTAGTTGTTTCAACGATATTGATAAAAGGTGTAAATAAGTGTTTTCAATGTACTGTTTATAATTCTCTCGATCTTTTCCAATCTTTTTCAGCGCAGCATGCAAATATGTCTCATGACCTTTTTTTGTAAATCTTGCACGCTCTGGATCATTCGGATCTGCCCAACCGTATTCAAAATTCAACTTGTCTTGCAAGGTATGAAAATGCTTTTGGAAATTACCGGGAGGTGCGATATTCATTGCTTTTCCTGACCTTAGTTCAAGCCGAGGAACAAGAATATGAACATGTTTTGATCCGTTGGGTTCCTGATGTAAAACAGCCGTCAAATGATATTGATCAGGTTCAAGACCACTAAAAGCTAATGCTTCAAACTGTTTTAAGACATCTATTATTTCAATATTATTGGGTTGATCTTCTTCAGCAAAAGCAATCACGGCAGACGTATATTTATGTTTGAAAGGAGAACTATCTGCAATTTTTGCAAAGAGATGTGGATCACCACAGAGCACTTCGACATGCGGACGGACAATATTAATGTGATCTTTTTCATCGAGCACATAACTTGCTGCACGTGCTGCACTGCCCGTTCCATGCCTCAACATCTTAATCAACATGCCCCGCTCTCCCGTTTAAAATAAAAAAGGAAATAAAATTAAATTTCTATATGGTCATCAGAAAGATCAGCGTCTGAAACTAATTCAAGTTCAGCTCCTCCAACGACTTGCATTTGTCGCAATAAATCAGCGAGATATTTTTGCTCAATATGCTGATGTCGGCGCTGAACAGTCTCATCAGAACGATGCTGTGACGGAGGACAAGGGAGTGGATAAAGTTGATAGATTTTTTTTAAATAGTCTTCGACAAGTAGGTAAGTTCGAAGCAAGTCCACAGGACTCCCCATTTTGTTAGCAATGTGAATTGCGCGAGTAATCTGATTGAGATTATTGCCAATTTTTGCAAGTTGGAATGCAATGCTTTCGCTATCTTCTTCCCTTGTCTGACGAAATGATTGCTTGGCAACGACATGCGATTCATGAATTGCAGATTGATCAACATTCAAAATATTTTGAATATAGTGATTCACGGAAAACCGAATAAAATCGCTTGTGGTTTTATTTAATATCTTTGCTGAATTTTTAATTAAATCTAGCTCCAAATCATTTAAACGTAATTCAAGCCGACTTAATCTTTTTGATTTATTAACAAAATTTGCACTCACCATAAAATATCCAAAAAACCATCAATCTATTTTTAAGCTATAATACTTTTTAAAATAAAAAAAGTGTTTTTTGATAAAAATTAAGAATATTTTTTATTTGGAATAATATTTACTCTAAAATTTTAAAATATCCAATCTATTAAAAGTTGCGGTTTGGCTGCAAGCCAACCAGATCCCATTCGTAAAAAACCACAACTTTTGTTGTGATTTTGTACGGACATGGGTAATCTGGCTCGACCGGTTAAAATCATATTTAATGTACTTTAGACTATTAAGTGTTATATTAAATTTTATATAGATTAAGAGTATTATGATCATCAAAAAATAACTAAAAAAAACTTCCAAAAGGATAAATACCCAAAGAAAATAATTATGAAATGTTTTTCAAAAGCATACATTTAGTAGAAAAAATACTGAATAAATTATTTCAACTCTAAAAATCTTTAAATTTATTAAAAAAAGTTTAATAGAGACAAACCATGCATTAAAATTTAATAAAAATTAATCTAAATCCAATGAAATATTTATCTAAAAATAAAAAACGACCTTTAAACATTAAAAACCAAGCACCCTAAAGTTTAAAAACCAAACTTCAAATTTTAAAAGCAACCTAGATCATACAAAAGATTAATTACTATTATAATAAACATAAAACCAGTTTAGGAAATAAACCTTTTTTTTGATCTTTTACACCAAAATCATTTTTATATAAAAAAATATGCTAGCTTTCAAAGTATAGAAACTTGTTTTACTCTTCAGATCCTAATTACCAAAATAAGGGTTTTAAGACAACAAGGCTTTCTTCAACCAAGTTAAAAATTGAAGAGGTCAAAATGATTAAAGATCTTTATCTAATAAAATTAATTATTAGATATACAAAAACTGTAGCAAGACTTTCGAATACGACTGCGGAGGTTCAACAATGAATAAACATTTTGAACTCGTTGACTGGGTCACCGCGGAAAAGTTTTGCGAACTCACGGGCGAACAGATCTCGAACCTAAAAAACCTACGTCCACAATGGGATGAGGGAAAAGTATGGGTAAAAGTATCTGATCGAAAAATTTTATATAGCTTAAAAGGTTACAACGCATGGGTCGAACAAGCAGCTCAGGTCTACCAAAAGGTACAAGAGCAAGAAGCAGCAAGATACAGATTAATTTTAAATGGAACGGTAAACGCGAGTGGTTCACCCTCGACCTCGCAGACACACCAGCCAACTTCAGTAAGGCGGCTAAGATTAGAGAAGATTTTGTAACTAAGGCCAAGTACGGAATCTTAAAGATTGAAGATATCGAAGCGGTTACAGTCAAACCCATCAAAAAAGCTGACGCTGCGCAAGAATCATTGCCAGCGTCACATGGCCCTACTTTCACTCACTATGCCCAAGAATACCTTTATAACCTTTCAGATCATAAGCACGGCACCAAGAAAAAATATCTATCAATTTTGGAACGGCTGTGGATGCCATTATTTGCTGACATGCCAATTAATACGATCACCAGCCAAATGTTGCGTAGCGCCGTCAATGGGCGTGAATGGTCATCGGCTAAGACTCGAAACGATGCTTTGATTCCATTACGTGGTGCATTCGAATTAGCTCATGATGATGAGATTATTGATAAGAATCCCTGTGACCGATTAAAAAATCAGAAAACGCAGGAAGCTGAACCTGATCCATTTAATGAAATTGAAAGGGAAAGAATACTGAACTGGTTAAGAGAGAAATATCTTGCAGACTATCCAACTGTGTATTGGTATTTTGTAGTGGCATTTTGGACAGGTTGCCGTCCATCAGAAATTATCGCGCTCACTTGGCAGGATGTAAATTTTTTGAATAAGCAGATTCACATCAATAAAGGTCGTGTGAACGGCGTTCAGCAGGAAACCACTAAAACTAATAAGGCCCGATTTGTAGATTTGAATGATTTTGCATTTGAAGCATTCCAACAACTCAGATTACTAACTTATCTCAAATACGAGCATGTATTTATTTGTGATGAGACTGGTGAGGAATTTACTACGCAAAAATCATTGAGTGAAAAGTTTGTGGCTGCATTGAAAGCGAACGGCATACGCTACCGCCCTGCCTATAACACTCGTCATACTTATGCGACTGTATGCTTAATGAATGGACTTAATCCAGTCTATGTGGCTTCACAGCTTGGTCATAGTTTGGTGATGCTTATGAAGCGTTATGCGAAGTGGATTAATTCAGATAAGAACAAAGAAGAGATTGCTAAAATTTCGAATAGTGCCAAAATTGTGCCAAAGAAAAAGGGAATCAAACTATGTATTTGATTCCCTTTAAGATATTTGGCGGAAGCGGTGAGATTCGAACTCACGGAGGACTCACACCCTCGTCGGTTTTCAAGACCGGTGCATTAAACCGCTCTGCCACGCTTCCAATGGCGGCTATCATATAAATAAAATTGCGACTTGGCAAATCTTTTTCAGTATTTCTTCAATCAAGTGTACAAAATAAAGTCAATTTTTACTGATTTGATGAATATTCAAGCTACTCATAACGAATTGAATTGATATACCAACGTTTTTTCCCTAAAGGTGTTACGACTTCAACATCATCATCCACTTGTTTTGAAAGCAAAGCTCTTGCCATCGGTGAGTCAATTGATACATGTTGTGGATGATGATCATAAATCTCATCTACCCCGACAATACGTATGGTTTTCTGTTCACCATCATCATTTTCAATTTCAACCCATGCCCCAAAATACACTTTGCCTGCTTGCTCTGGAGAAAAATCGATAATACGTAATTCTTCTAGCCGCTTACCCAAATAACGTACTCGACGATCAATTTTTCGAAGTAGCTGTTTATTATACTGGTAATCAGCATTCTCAGAACGGTCACCTAGACTTGCAGCCCATGTTACTTTCTTAGTAATTTCAGGTCGTTCTTCTCGCCAAAGATGTTGTAACTCAGCAACCAACAGATCATGCCCTGAACGGGTAATTAAATTTGATTTCATGATTTAAAACCATTCACAATATATATGCACTTGATACTTATTTTTGAAAAAATGTTTTTATAGTCTACAACCAATACAGTAAAAATGTCAGATTAAAAATCTTGCATTTTAAGGTTTAAAAAGGGGTAAAATCCTTTTTTTCCTATTTAAATTCGCACATAAAATTCAACAGAAAAACGTTTTAAAAGTGGTAAATCTTAACTTAACTTTGGAATATTTCCTTACAGTTTTTGACAAGCTATTTCAGCTTTAAAATCCACGTAATTATTAAAAAAATATTCCTTTAAAAATCATAATCTTAAATATTTAAAATTGATCATTTTTCATACAAAGTTTGACAGATCTAAAAACCGCCTATATTATGCGCACATGTTTTATGAGTTTATTTTTTTAATTTTGTAGTTTTTCTGCAAAATCTTTCTATCCCACATGTCATTTTTTGAATGACGTTCATGACTGCCCACCCTTATTGAATTTACCAACTATAAAAAGTTTTTAGGTGTTTTTGTGCTTATGACTTTTTAGGGCAATAAATTACTTGTAGCGGAGACAACATGCACAGTAGTTCAACCTCTGGGTCGAGGCTTAGCCTTAACTCATTTTTTCGTGCGCTGCCAATCAAAACATTAGTTTTAACCACTGCATTAATTCCTTTTAGCATTAATGCGAGTAAGAACAATCAATACAATGCTGTAGTTAATTCGAGTAAATTAACTGTAGTTGCAGTTTCCAATCCAAGCATCGTGTTTAAGGATGGAGACTATAAGCATGGCTTCGGCTATGACTTAGCCCATAACTATGCTGAAAGTTTAAATGTTAAACTTGAGTTTAAAACGGTTTCAGACAATGCAACAGCATTGAAAATGGTTGCTCAAGGTAAAGCTAATTTTGCGATTACCACTGCAAATATGCAGACAATTGAAGCAGAACGTTTAACCTCATTTTCAGCAAGCTGTGGTGATTTCAACAGTTTAAAAAGTAATGGTTTAAACCCAGAATTGAATTGGGTATTTAAACAAGCTGAAGACCCATTAACAGCAACAGCAAGTGGTTTCATTTGCCAAAGCAAACAAAATGGTTCAACTCAGCAACTTGCCTCATTTTATAATCGTAATGTTGTCAAGAAGGACGATTGGAACGTGATCCAACGTGACCTAAGTTCTCGTCTACCGATTTATAAAGCCAGCTTTAAGCGCTCTGCGCAGCAATATGGCTTAGATTGGCACCTACTTGCTGCAATTGGTTATCAAGAATCATATTTAAAACCAGACTCTGTTTCTCCCACAGGTGTCCGTGGTTTGATGATGTTGACCAATACTACAGCCAAAGAAATGGGTGTAAGTAATCGTAGTGACCCCGCTCAGAGTATCCAAGGCGGCGCAAGATATTTTGATATGATGTTGAGTCGTTATTCTTATATTCGTAATCCAGATCGTCATTGGTATGCGTTGGTTGCATACAATATGGGTCCTGGTGCGGTTGAAGGTATTCAAAAGCGTATCAAAGCACAAGGTAAAGATCCTAATGACTGGATGAATCTTTATAATTATTTGACACGTAATCAAGCAAGTAATGGTCGTTATAAGCAAGCAGTACAGTATGTCACACGTATTCGGGCTTATTTAGAACACATTAAAACCACACCTCGATTATTAGAAATTTAATCTGTATATTAAATAGATTGGATTTGTAAAAATCAGGCAATAAAAAAGCTTACTCTTGGGTAAGCTTTTTTATTTTAAAAGGATTAAGCAGTTTGCTCTAATACTTTCTTAAATAAATCTTTTTGCTCTTGGCTTGGCTTCGCTGTTTGTAAAGCCATCAATTGAGACATATCACCTTGAACCTTGATTTTGCCTGTCATAAATGCTTGCATAGCAGCAGCCATATCAAATTCTAAGAATACTTTACGAAGCGTTTCAGCATCCATGTTCAATGTTGTTTTCGCATTTGCAGAACTACCTTTGACGATTTTTCCGCCGTCTAAAGCAAGCTCAGTGTTGCCATCTGCATCTGCAACAACCAAATTAATTGCTAAACCTGAAAGTGCTGGTGGTAAGTTTAAATCACCTGCTTCAGCAGTTAATTTTTCAACATTTGCAAACCAATCATCAGTTAAAAATGCAGGCATGTTCATTCCTCAAATTATTTATTCAATTTATTGTGTTATCTATCCAGACAACATCAGGTTGAAGCAGTTTTGCTTGCCCAATGTTATAGCATGATAATTTCAATTTGGGCTAAAGTTTTTTGTACGGACTGTTCATGTTTTATCGGTTTTATCGTTTTATTTTTTTAAATCAGGCACTCATCTCAATATGAATGCCCGATTCGTTCATTTAATTGGCAAAAAAGATCAATCTGCTGCAAAACTAAGATTTACAACATCTAAACGTTTTTTCATTTCTTCCGTATCACATTTCATATCGAATTCACGTTCTTCATCCAATTTTTCGAAATCAAATAAATCACGGTCAGCCAATTGAGATGGTGAAACATTCTGCAATGCACCAAAAATGCTGTGCAAACGTTTTGGATATTGTTTATCCCAACCACGTAGCATGTCGTTTAACATGGCACGTTGTAAGTTTTCCTGAGAACCACATAAGTTACATGGAATAATCGGGAATTTACGAATTTCAGCATATTTGATGATGTCTTTTTCTTCGACATAAGCCAAAGGACGAATCAAAATGTTCTTTTTATCCGAAGACAGTAATTTTGGTGGCATCGCTTTTAAGCTACCACCATGGAATAGATTCAAGAAGAACGTTGCAATGATATCATCGCGATGATGACCCAATGCCACTTTGGTCGCACCAATCTCTTGCGCAAAACCGTAGAGTGAACCACGGCGTAAACGTGAACACACTGCACAATAGGTTTTACCTTCTGGGGTCAAACGCTTGGTGATGCTATAGGTGTCTTTTTCCAAAATATAATAAGGAATATTGTTTTCTTCCAAATATTTCGGTAACACATCTTCAGGAAAACCAGGTTGCTTTTGATCCAAGTTCACTGCGACAACATCAAAGTTGATCGGTGCAATACGTTTAAATTGCAACAAAATATCAAGCAAGGTGTAACTGTCTTTCCCACCAGAAACACAGACCATTACCTTATCGCCTTCCTCAATCATTTTAAAGTCACGAATTGCATGGCCGACTTGACGACGAAGTTTTTTCAAAAGACGATAATAAGCTGAACTTGTTGGAAGCTCTGGTTTAAAATTAAATCCTTGTTCGGACTCAACTGGCGAGTACATAGACGAGATAAACCCATTAAAAAATACTGGGCAATTTTATCTGATTTGAACGTCAACCGCATCTAAAGATTTTTTTATTTTGCATCTATTTTTATCTGGTCATCTTCCTGTCGTATTTCCACATTTAAAATAGACGGCTCAGTTCATTTTTTAGCCGAAGTGCTTATCTTTTGGACTTTTCCACAGTTTTCCACAAAACCTGTGGATAAAATTGTGGATTGTTTGGGGCTTGACAAAGTTTTCTCACGCAATGATGGGCATTCTCTTTAGATTGATCATTTTTTAACCACTAAATTTTATGTATATTTTTCAAATGCTTAATATAGTCAATAAATATATTTTAAAAAAAATATAAAATTTTTTTTGATTAATATGCCAACAAATAGCACTTGCTTTTTTGCAATTGTATTGTTAAAACTCAATTCATTGTTTTTCTTGTTCAATAACTTTGTTAAACTCCCAAAAATTGGGGAAATATTTTAATTACTACAAAATGAAAAAATTAATTACGGGTTCGTTAGTGTCAATTTTAGGATGTATGAGCTTCGCTTCATTTACATCGCAAAGTTTTGCAGGCCAAATTTATTTCTACAAAGACCAAAATGGTACAACCCTACTCACCAATCGGAAGAACTCAGATCGCTCACTGCAAAAAGTCAAAGTGACTTATTATAAAGACAGCAATATTCACAGTTATAGCAACTGGGGAAGCACAGAATCCGCAGTACTGCCAAGTTATAGTAAAAGTAAAAACTCATTTGACAGTATTATCCGTCAAGCTGCACAGATACATGGTGTTTCAGAAGGCTTAATCAAAGCAGTGATGCATACTGAGTCCGGTTTTAATACCAATGCACGTTCCCCTGTTGGTGCGCAAGGTTTAATGCAACTTATGCCTGCAACAGCACGTCGCTTCAATGTGTCAAACTCTTATGATCCACAGCAGAATATTTTTGGTGGTGCCAAATATCTCAGTTGGTTAATGAAACGATTTAATGGAAATACCAGTTTAGCTTTAGCTGCTTATAATGCTGGTGAGGGTAATGTGGATAAATACGGTGGTATTCCACCCTTCCGTGAAACCCAAGACTATGTCAAACGTGTGACCAGTCGTTTAAATAACCTATATGCTGGCGGGTTAAATTTAACTGCAAATAATATCGACACTTCAACGGGTGCTGGGCAAATCATTGCACAATCAAATCAACCTGAAACCGTACAACAAATCAGCAACAGTTCACCTATTCAACAGGTTAAATATAGTTCTCGACCGATTATTATTGCCTCTGATGGAACATACACGGATGCACCTGCGGGTTCTTATTCAACAGCGCATGCCAGTGCGACAGCACAAATCACTATTGGCAACTGATAAAATCAGACTTTATTTCCAAAATAGAGTTTGTTTATATCTTAAATAAGTATGTAATTTATGCAATTACATATTTTCAACAAATTGCTAAAAAAATAATGTTTTCTCTAATACCGAGAATCTTTTTTTATCTTGTCTATTTTTTTTTATAAATTTCTTATCCACTATCCATTTCATTTTATTTTCTCATTTTTTATCAGATCAATTTTTCTCATTATTCTTGAATTTTAGTCATCTAAACCTCATATTGAATTTCATGATTTATTTTAATACATCATATTATTTATTATTTATAAGAGGATTCTCTCCATGATGCGGATTGGTTTGTTTTTGCTAACCAACCTCGCGGTACTGGTTGTAGCTGGCATTATCCTATCATTATTAGGTGTTGGTAGTTACCACGGCGCTGGCGGTCTTAAATTAGGCAACCTGATGGTCATCTGTTTAGTGTTTGGTATGGTAGGTTCTTTAATCTCCCTCTTTATGTCCAAATGGATGGCGTTAAAAACCACAGGTACTGAATTAATTGACCCGAATGCTCCTCGTAACCAAGCCGAAGTTTGGTTATTACAAGAGGTTGCTCAACTTTCACAACGTGCTGGTATTCAAATGCCAGATGTTGGTATTTTCCCATCTTATCAGTCGAATGCGTTTGCCACAGGTTGGAATAAAAACGATGCGCTTGTATCGGTTTCATCAGGTTTACTGGAACGCATGAACAAAGATGAATTGCGTGCCGTACTTGCGCATGAGATTGGTCACGTTGCCAATGGCGACATGGTCACTTTATCCCTTATTCAAGGTGTAGTGAACGCCTTTGTAATGTTCTTTGCCCGTGTGGTTGGTGATTTTATTGACCGAAACGTCTTTGGCCGTCAAGACGGTGAAGCACCAGGACTTGCTTATTTTGCAATTACCATCGTGCTTGATATCGTTTTCGGTATATTGGCTTCGGCAATCGTGATGTGGTTCTCTCGCTATCGTGAATACCGTGCAGATGAAGCTGGTGCTCAACTTGCAGGTAAAGAAGCCATGATTTCCGCTTTATTGCGTCTACAGGCTGAATCTGAAATGCCAGATCAAATGCCGAAAGAAATGAAAGCTTTTGCTATCGCAGAAGGTAAAGAGCAAGGTTTCAGTTTGGCAGCTTTATTCCAAACTCACCCAAGCATCGAGCAACGTGTTGCCGCTTTACGTCAACTTAATTTACCTTAATCTATACGCTATCGCTAAATTGTAGTGATCGATAGAAAAACAGAGCCTCCAATATGGAGGCTCTGTTTATTTACATCATATTTTAATTTTGCTTGTCCGCTATTTACCGCACAATTTCTATCTACCTATCTTTCTTTAAATACCAATAACTATAACAACTGAAGGAATTAATCTAATTGGATGCAACGAATTAAACTACCATTCGGATCAACTACACAAAACATATCAATTTCTCCGAGATACTGAATTTCAGTTATTTTTGCTTCTGGGAATTGTGCCCAATCTAAGCCTTGCCAATAATGAAACAAATCTGGTAGGACATGGGTCCTTAAGCAAGCACTAAACCATGATTCTTTTGGATTCAGATTGGGGTGGTGAAAAAACTCAACAAGCAAACTGTCTTTGCTTAAGATCATCCATTGTGCAGACTGATAATCACACTGAAAGCCTAAAAATGCATAAAATTTACGAGTATGATCAAAATCAATAGCAGGAAGGTTTGCCGAAATATAATCTTGCATGATCACCTCTGTATTTTAATATCTACATTTTCAAATCAGTTCACTGTTGGAATTTAAGCACGATAGCTTTGATACCAATCCCATATCATATTTACGCCAAACCACATTGCAAGTCCAATCAGGATCAAAACAATCAAGCCTAAAATATCGGGAATATGAATCCAAATCCAAGCAATAACAGGGTTACGCCAAAATGCAGATTGCTGTTGCTTTTGTTCCAGCTTCTCGTGTAAAAATGGGTGAACTACATGATCGTCGCTATAAATCTGATATTCTTCTTGAATATGGTCATGTACAACATCTAAAGCTCTACGACTGGGCCGAATAAAAATATCGAATAAGGTTCCAGCGATGGGTATACATCCCACAACCCCATCAATCACAGCCAATTTTAACACGCCATTGAGTTTTGCTTGAGGCACACCAATCTGTTTAGCTTTATAAACTGCATAACAAGTCAATACAAAGCCTGCAATATCACCAGCGATGGGTATGGTACTGAGTGCAGCATCAGCCCCCACCCCTTGTTTGGTAAATGGAATGCGCACCACCGAATCCATCATATTGGCAAATTTAGCCAAATCTCGTTCAAGTTTAATGACTTCTTGAGTAGATAATTTTTTTTCTGTACCCATAAAGATTTCAATTTTTTTGACATGATTAAGTTAAATTGATCATACCCAATAAATTCAGTATGTTGTGTATAAGTTTAATATTTACAGCAGCAAAATTTTATCTGCGCAATAAAAAACTGAGCACTGTTTTAAAGTACTCAGCTTTTTTCAGAGATACAACCAGATTAATCTAAGAACTTAACCACTGTCCCCGGTTGAACCTTGCGGCCTAAATCATTGGCATCCCAATTGGTCAAACGAATACAACCATGAGAAGCGGTCTTTGAAATTAATGAGGGATTCGGCGTACCATGAATACCAAATGTCGGTTTACTTAAAGCAATCCACATATTGCCAACAGGGCCATTGGGGCCAGGCGGTAATGCCAGCTTTTGACGGTTACTCCCTTGAACAAAGTTTTTCGGGTTATAACCATAGACAGGGTTTGCGGCAACTTTAATGACCTTATGCGTCCCTTTTGGGGATGGTGTACCAGAACCACCAATTGTGGCAGGAAAAGATGCAATCATCTGATTGGCACTATTATACAAATAAAGTTGTCGAGCAGGTTTATGCGCAATAATTAGGGCCACACCCTCAGGCAAATCATTGCGTACGATCGGTACATTGATGGTTTCGCCTACTTTTTTAAAGTTAGCTTTTGGATTGAGTTGTTTAAGAAAGTCTTCATCAATATGAAACTTTTCACCTAACATTTCACTCACACGGGTGTAATACAGACCCGGCATTTTTGCTTGTTGCGCATAATTTCGCGGAATTGCTTTTGCATAAGGCCCTTTAATATCCTCTGCCGTAATTTGATAAGTTCCAAATGCTGCAGTTTTTTGATTTTTTAACAAACTGTCCCACGTCTGTTTATCCAGTTCACCACTAATTGTTAAACTTTTAATCTGTTGATATGCGGCAAGTGCTTTTAAAAAGTTCTTGCCACTTTTACCGTCGATTGGCCCAGGTGAAGCATGTAAATTATTGAGCATCACTTGCGCACGTGCATAAACGGGGAATTGTCCTCTACCAATATTTTCAGACCAATTGGCGGTATTGATACTATTGACTGACCAATCTTGTTTTAAGTCCGCTTTTATCGCTTCTTGACTTTTATCAGCTTTAACATTTTGTTTGGCAAAAATTTGACTTTGAATATTTAAACCCACAAGACACATGATGCAAATCAGGTTTGGCAGAAACTTGCCCATATAAAGCTCTCTATTAACTCAATATTATAATTGATGTACTTATCTAATAAACTATTGTATTACATATACATAGTATACTGATCTCAGACAATAAAAGCGACGTCACACACACCTTGAGTGGATCATTTATATTCTCAAGGCTTTAAACACAATTGTATAAGGTCAATAGCGTGTTTATTCATAAAATGAAAATTATGTATGTTCGAAGTTTATCTTTGTATGACTTTATTATCATTTTTTAAGAAAAATATGCAATAGTACATTTTGACTATTTCATCATTTAAAAACTGTAATTTTAAAATAAATTCAAAATAAGCAATTGAAAATCATTGCCATGTTATACAGTTGTAGATTTTCTGCTAAGCATGAGCACCCAATCATGACACCTACATGACCAATCCGAACAAAATATAAGCTTTAGATTTGTTTTTAATCATTTAATTTGAATTATTGATTAGAAATAGCTGTTATCATTTTAAAGTGTTATAGATTATCATCTCATTTATTTGTCAGTAAGAATTGCCTTGAATACGATCACTTTGCTTCAGCCAGATGACTGGCATGCCCACCTACGTGATGGTCATGCCTTAAAACGTACAGTTCCAGATCTAGCCAAACAATTTGCCCGTGCGATTTGTATGCCGAACCTCGTTCCACCTGTGAAAACTGTAGATGAAGCGAATGCTTATCGTGAGCGTATTATGGCACATGTACCAGAGGGGATTGATTTTGACCCACGCATGGTGCTGTATTTTACCGACCATACTTCTCCAGATGAAGTTCGCAAAATCAAAGAATCTCAATTTGTCAATGCAATTAAACTCTATCCTGCGGGCGCAACAACTAACTCGGATAATGGTGTCAGTGACATTCGCAAGGTCTATGCAGTCATTGAACAACTTGAAGAACATCAAGTGCCATTACTATTACATGGTGAAGTCACCCATCAACATGTGGATATTTTTGACCGTGAAAAACGCTTTTTAGACGAAGTACTTTCACCGCTACTTAAACAATTTCCGAAATTAAAATTGGTGTTAGAACATATTACCACCAGTGAAGCTGCACATTTTGTGCTTGAACAAGATCGTAATGTTGCTGCGACGATCACACCACAACATTTACTGTTCAATCGTAATGATATGTTGGTCGGTGGTATAAAACCGCACTTTTATTGTTTACCGATTTTAAAGCGTCAAACCCATCAACAAACTTTACTTGAAGTTGCTACAAGCGGCAGCCCTAAGTTTTTCTTAGGTACTGACAGTGCGCCGCATTCTAAAAATGCCAAAGAAAATGCATGTGGTTGTGCAGGTTGCTATAGTGCACCTACAGCAATTGAGCTTTATGCTCAGGCTTTTGATCAAGTCAACAAAATTGAACGTCTAGAAGGTTTTGCCAGTATGTTTGGTGCAGACTTCTATGGTTTGCCTCGCAACACAAATAAGATTACCCTTGTGAAAGAAGATCAGGTAATCCCTGAAAGTTTAGATTATTTGGATGGTGAACACATTATTCCACTTTATGCTGGAAAAACCATCCAATGGAGAAAGGTGTGACAACTGAAACATTACCTGTGATTGGACAACGCTTTCGTGGTTTTTTACCCGTTGTGGTTGACGTTGAAACAGCAGGTTTTAATGCAGATACCGATGCATTGCTTGAAATCGCATGCATCCCCATTGTGTATGATGCTGAAGGAAAATTTGTTCTAGGTGAAGCACATCATGCTCATATCAATCCTTTTGAAGGCGCAAATTTAGATCGTCGCTCTTTGGATTTTATTGGTGTAGATCCATTTAATCCAATGCGTATGGCAATGGCTGAAGATGAGAAAACAGCATTAAAACGTATTTTCAAAGCCGTCAATGAAGTACGTCGTCAGCAACATTGTACCCATGCTGTCTTAGTCGGACACAATGCCCACTTTGATTTGGGCTTTCTAAGAGCAGCAATTGCACGAACTGGCACGAAAAATCAGAACCCTTTTCATAGTTTTTCTGTATTTGATACTGTGACTTTAAGTGCGGTGATGTTTGGTCAAACTGTTTTAGCTAAATCATGTATTCAAGCTGGAATTGAGTTCGATGGTAAAGAGGCACACTCGGCCTTGTACGATACTCAAAAGACGGCTGAACTGTTTTGTTATATTTTGAACAAACTCGCACCTCACTTACTTGACAATTTGGTGGCGGATCAATAAGATATCGCCATCTTCTAAACGACCCTATCGTCTAGAGGCCTAGGACATCGCCCTTTCACGGCGGTAACCGGGGTTCGAATCCCCGTAGGGTCGCCATCTAATTATTCTTATAATTTCTTTCTCTTGTTTTGATCCTCTTGATTCAGTTATTTTATTTCATCCCTCTTCTTTAGACTTTAGAAGTTGATGGGTTATTTTATTTTGTCAATTTTGGCATTTTAATTTAAAATATCTCTTTAAAGTTCAATGACATCAAATATGCAATCACCTGATCAATCGAATCAGCACACTGTCGCTGATGGGCAAACTATTGTCTTAAAAAGATCCATGACCAAACGCCACCTGATCATGTTGTCATTAGGTGGTGCGATTGGTACCGGCTTATTTTTGAGTTCAGGTGAAGTGATAGCACAAGCTGGACCGATTGGAGCAGTGATAGCCTATATTATTGGGGGTTTAATTGCCTATATGGTCATGCTGTGCTTAGGTGAGCTTGCCGTTAATCAACCTGTGACTGGGTCTTTTGGTGCTTTTGCAGCTAAAAATATTGGACCAGGCACAGGCTACATGGTGTCGTGGATGTACTGGCTTGGCTGGTCTGCTACCTTGGGGACTGAATTTACAGCAGCAGCCATGCTGATGCAGGAATGGTTTCCAACAACCTCAATCTGGTTATGGACCTTGGTCTTTATTGGGGCAGTCCTAATTTCCAACCTAACCTCAACACGCTTTTTTGCAGAGTCAGAATTTTGGCTGTCTTTTGTTAAAGTCGCAACGGTACTGGTATTTATCTTACTCGGTCTAACCGCAATATTTGGATTAATCCCCTTTCATGGTCATGAAACTGCACCGTTATTCAGTAATCTAACCGCACATGGTTGGTTACCCAATGGTTTATTTCCTATTTTCGCCACCATGCTGATTGTAAATTTTGCCTTTAATGGTACCGAGATGATAGGGATTGCAGCGGGTGAAACTGAAAATCCTGAAAAAAATGTACCTAAAGCAATTCATGCTGCTGTTTGGCGTTTAATGATTTTCTTTGTCGGTACCATCATTGTCATCAGTTCATTATTACCCTATCAAGATGCTGGCTTAACAGCGCATGGTGAAGGGATCAGCAATAGCCCCTTTGTTTCTGTATTTAACTTGATTGGGATTCCTTACGCAGAAGACATCATGCGTTTTGTGATCATCACAGCGTTATTATCCACTGCTAATTCAGGCCTATATGCAGCATCTCGTATGATGTGGGCACTTTCAATTCAAAAACAATTACCTCGAATTTTTTCCAAATTAACCAAATCAGGTACGCCCGTTGTTGCAATATTTGTGACCATGATTGGTGGTTTACCCGGCTTACTGTCAGAACAATTTGGTGCAGATGTCATCTTTAAAAATTTACTCGGGGTGGCTGCATTTACCATGGTTATCGTGTGGATGAGTATTTGTTGGAGTCAGTTTAATTTCCGACGTAAATGGCTTGCTAGCGGTAAAACATTGGCCGATTTAAAATTTAAAACCCCGTGGTATCCTGTCGTGCCGATTCTTGGCTTTATTACCTGTACTGCAACTGGCTTAAGTATGGCGGCAGACCCTGAAATGCTTTCTGGCTTTATTGGCTGCTTAGTGTTTATGGCAGCGTGTTACGCAACTTATTACTGGCTTTATCATCAGAAAAACTAACCATTAGGATAGATAACTGATCAACCCGTATCCGTATGGATTTTTCTGCTATCAAGTCATTAATCATAAATGAAGCTTATGTTTTCCTAGTAACTTTTGAAACTGTTGGTTATCAATTCACTATTGGTACTTTTGAATCATAGATGGTGATCCTAATGTGGGTGACAGAGATGTCGCCCGTTGTGTGTGAGAATGCGGGGGTACCAGAACCTCCCCCTCGCCCAACATAAGCAAAAATAAAGCACTGTTTTGTTTGCAGCGCAAGGTTTGGCAATTCCTACGAAAAGTCAGGTATCGCCTACGCAAAGGTATTTAAACTTTGAATATAAGGTGTGGTAGTTTAAGGTTTTTACAATCAAACAATTTGTTTTCTACATTATTGATTTAATTTAAGATATTAATTAAGAGAAATTATATTCTTGTGGCTAAGTTTTTTGACAGGTTGAATGTATTTTAGGCTTTTAATCTGCAACATAATTTTTAAGTGATCCATATATAAATAATGCAGTTTTTTATTTGATCTGGATTCTTCTAAAAACAAAAATAGCTTTATGGTTAAATTAAAAACAAATACCTAATGATTCGCTTATAGATTCATCAGTTAGACGTTTTTTCGCTAAATCCATTTTGACAAAAAAGTCTTTTATCCTTAATATACGCATCACCTCATCACGACCCTATCGTCTAGAGGCCTAGGACATCGCCCTTTCACGGCGGTAACCGGGGTTCGAATCCCCGTAGGGTCGCCATATTTGAGATTGTTTTTATATAAAACTTTCTCGTAAGAAAAGCCTGAGCAATGCGACTCAGGCTTTTTTATATCTATCGTATTTTAAAGCATTTAAAAACTACCGCTCTCTCATATTTAAAAGATTGTTTTTTCAGCAATAATCTGGATTTTTAATTTAAAATAATCAGCATAGAGTTATATATAAATAATTGATTTAAAAAACTATTTATTAAAAAAATAAACTCACTACGATTTATAGTATTGCTTATTGAGCATTAGCAGCACTCAATCATTGCACTATTTATGAATTGGGCTAAAATAGCGCGCTTCTTGTTTTATTTCCATCTGAAGCTTATGCAGTCATCACCAAATCAAAATGATGCTCAGGTATCATCTAATTCTTCACCACTCAAACGAGCAATGAGTACTCGTCACTTGGTGATGATTTCGCTTGGTGGTGCAATCGGTACTGGGCTTTTTTTAGGTTCTGGTGAGGTGATCTCACAAACAGGTCCTATTGGTGCCATTATCTCTTATATCCTCGGTGGGGTAATTGCCTATATGGTGATGCTGTGCTTAGGTGAACTTGCTGTTCATATGCCTGAGTCAGGTTCATTTGGTACTTATGCGCAACGATATATTGGTCCAGGTACTGGATACACGGTCACATGGTTATATTGGCTGACATGGTCAGCAACTTTAGGGACTGAGTTCACTGCTGCAGCTTTGCTGATGCAAGAATGGTTTCCACATATCTCCATGTGGCTATGGACGCTGATTTTTGCAGCAATCGTGTTTGGCTTAAATATGAGCTCAACCAAATGGTTTGCCGAATCTGAGTTCTGGCTCTCTTTGGTTAAAGTCATCACGGTAATTGCTTTTATTCTTTTTGGTCTGTTGGCAATTTTTGGTATTTTAAATTATCAGGGACATACTTCAGCACCGTTATTTAGTAATTTAACGGATGAAGGCTGGTTCCCACAAGGCCTATTCCCAATCTTCACCACCATGTTAATCGTTAACTTTGCCTTCTCGGGTACAGAGTTAATTGGTGTTGCTGCAGGTGAAACTGAAGATCCCGCGAAAAATGTGCCTAAAGCAATCAATACTGCTATTTGGCGTTTATTGATTTTCTTTGTAGGTACCATCATTGTCATTAGTGCATTGCTTCCCCACCAAATGGCAGGATTACATGCTGAAGGTGTCAGTAGCAGCCCATTTGTTACCGTATTTGATCATATTGGTATTCCATACGCAGAAGACATTATTCGTTTTGTGATCATTACTGCGTTGTTGTCTGCTGCAAACTCAGGGTTATTTGCTGCATCACGTATGATGTGGTCGCTCTCGGCCAAGAAACAGCTTCCAGCATTATTTTCTAGGGTCAATGCACGCGGTATTCCATATATAGCGGTGATTGTCACCATGTTTGGCGCACTACCTGGCTTACTTTCAGAGCAATTTGCGCCTGAAACTATTTTTAAAAACTTGTTGGGTGTAGCTGCTTTTACCATGGTTGTGGTATGGATGAGTATTTGTCTCAGCCAATTTAATTTTAGACGTCAATGGTACAAACAAGGTCATACCAAAGCTGAGTTGGGCTTTGCTGCACCATTGTTTCCAATTGTGCCGATCTTAGGTTTTATCTTCTGTTTAATTACCTGTATCAGTATGGTGTTTGATCCTGAAATGGTGGTTGGCTTTATTTGTTGTTTAATCTTTATTGCAATTTGCTATATCAGCTACGCATTCTTATATAAAGACCAATCACAATCCTAAACAAGACCTATCAGATCATTTCTAAACAAAAAGTGTAGCCATGGGCTACACTTTTTGTACATTCAAAGATAGTCAAAATCAGTTTAAACTCGTAATTTAATAATTAAACATAACAATCTATAAAAAACCCAATGAAGATTATTTTTATTCATGGCATGAACCAGCAGAATTATAATGCTGCAAGTTTAAAACAACATTGGGTTGATATTTTTCAGCAAGGAATTGATGAACTTAAGTTGCCTATTGCAACAGCGCAATTAGATATTCGCTTAGCTTTTTATGGCGATTTAATCACTAAACACCAATTAAGCAATCGCTTTGACTTAGAAAGCTTTCTACCTAAATCATGGGTAAACTTTCACTTTCATAAACATACAACACCACCACCTAGTACAATTTTAAATGCCTCTCCCGCAATTCCAATATTGCCCTACTTCATGCCTGATCACGACTTAAAATTATCTAAACGCTTGTATTTGGCTTCGCAATTGTTAAAAGATAAAGCACTCAAAGAGTTCTCTTTAATTTTAAATAATTTTCCAAAACTCCATGAAAGTCTGATTCATAAATTCCTCATCGAAACTTATTTATACCTCGCCAATCCTCAGTTTATGGATGAAGTCCATCAACGGATACTTGCCAACTTAGAACCCAATCAACCGTATATTATCGTTGCGCATTCGTTAGGGACTGTGATTGCCTATAATCTTTTACAACAACTGCAAGTAAACTACGAGATACAACGCTTTATTACTTTAGGCTCACCATTAGCCTTTAAAGTGATTCAGTCTAAACTGACTCCACCTATCAAAAGACCAAGGTGTCTAAATGGTGATTGGCAAAATTTCTATTCCCCAGATGATTTCTTAACCGCTTTTCCGTTGATCAATGCTCCTTTTGACTTTCAACCGGCAATTATAAATACCGCTATTTCAACTTTTATTCATACTCCCCATCAAATCGCAGGCTATTTACAACATCCAGCAGTGGTTCAGAATATTTTAGAAGCTATGCTGTATTGCAAGCCTCAATAATGGTATTAATTTTAACCACATTGGTCATATTGCTTTGTTTTTATCCATATAAACGTAATTTCAGTTTTTATTGTAGAAAAAAGTTTGACACGTTCCAGTATTCGCCCTAATATACGCCCACCTCTGAAACGACCCTATCGTCTAGAGGCCTAGGACATCGCCCTTTCACGGCGGTAACCGGGGTTCGAATCCCCGTAGGGTCGCCATTAATTTAGTGGTTTTGTTTCAAGAGTCAGCCTCAATTTATTGACCCTATCGTCTAGAGGCCTAGGACATCGCCCTTTCACGGCGGTAACCGGGGTTCGAATCCCCGTAGGGTCGCCACATTCAAGCAAGTATCTATATACCTCTTCTTATAAGAAACCTGAGCATCATGATTCAGGTTTTTTTATGTCTACTATATTTCCAATCAATTCAAACCAGCAACCGAGTCAACCGTTTTCAGTTTCTTTGAATTAAAAATTGCACTTGGCGCAATCACTGTTTCTTGCAATGGAATATGCTGTCCATATCGTTGGTGCATGAGCGCTTTAACACTTCGATCTGTGAGATCAAAACTTTGTAATTTTTCCAAGGGTGCCAGTTCTAGCCCTAAAGCGTATTGATAAGCTTTCCATACAATTTCAGAACAATAAATTGCATCATCATTCCACTCAAAATAAACATCATAGGGCTTATTTAAATAAGTCTCAGCTTGTTTGACTAACTTGTGTTGTTGCTCTGCTGTCAACTCAGTTTGATAACGTTTTACAATATAAGCTTTATTTACACCTCGATTGATCCATTGCCGCAGAGGTGTATATTTCACAGGTTGAATGGCTTCTAAAACCCAAGCTTGCTCGTGTTTAATCACGATCATTCCCATATGACTATATGGTGAATGTGTGGCTTTTTGAATTACCGGACTTTGTGCTGATTTAGAAGTATGAAATATAATATCCCCTGTCTGATATTGTGTTGCATATACAGAGGTAGAACAAAATAACAAGGCCAACAGGAATAACTTGAATTGTTTTTTTAACATCTTTTCAAATCTTAATTTTGATCTTCTTTATCTTGGGTTTAATCTAACAGAGTAATAAAGAATTGCCTAAACTTTGCAATAAAAAAGGAGCAAAATAAACTTTCATTTTGCTCTTTCACTTTTCAATTCAAATAAAAAATATCAGCTGTTTGTGATTTTGCTTTTGACTTAATATGTCATCAAAACCCGATCATTCATCATTTAAAGCACATTCAAAACTACTTGGGGTTTGACCACATCGAACCTTTTTCAAAATTTTCATCATTGTTGGGTCATAGAAGCCTTCTTTTGTCATCTGAATACGGGCTTCACGCATAATCTTAATATAGCCCGGTTTATCCGCTTCACGAATATCAAACCAATATTTATCTGGAACTTCTCGCTCCAGTTTATCAACAAATTGAAATGCTGGGCTGAGCTGTTTAGAAATCATTTCCCGTGCAATTGGCCCCATACCTGCAGGGAACTTATTCCGATGCATAATTAACGTGCCTGTCACCTGTATCAAAGGAAAGCGAATAATGCCACCGACTACATTACCATTTTTATCAGTCATGCCCTTTTTCAATTCTAAAGGCTTAAATAACAAAGCAGGCCCCGCCATAATATCGACTTCTTTATTATTAAACTTTCCACCCACTGTTAATAGGTCAACAGAAACAGGTTGTGCACCGACATTTTGCACCAACTTCTTTTGAGTGCCGTCAAAGTTCATGACCGCTACTTTTTTTCCTGCTGCTTTCGATAAGGTATCAATACGGCGATCATTGACCATGATATATGCCGCACCTAACGGAACAATCCCTACGACTTCATAATCCCTATTCACCATTTTTGCATCGTACTCTGGGCGTGCAAGCAACTGGATCACTGTAGTTAATTGCTTATAGTTTTGCACTGCCCCAATGGCATCAATACTCCCCACAAAAGGGTTAAACTGACGCGCACGAATGTTACTGATTCCAGCTCCATCACAACGTTTACTTCGAAAATCCTCAGTTAATACACGTTCATCGGTATAAACCCTTAAATTAATATCAGTTGAAGCAGTTTTCTTTAATTTTGGATAATTTAAATCAATACGCATCGATAATTTGGTTGGACGGGTAATTTTCATATCTACCCCAAACTCTTTGGCAATTTGGGTAATACGTGGCAATTCACTGATATAACTGGTCGCTTGTTCAAAAGCTTCACTATTGGCACCATCTGGAGAAAATACACACAGCGTGACTGTTTTAGGAATCTGTTGCCAAACTTTTGGATCATTCATTAAGGTTTTAATTTTATTTTTTGAATGTGCAGACAATTCAAGGTCCAATTTTGGAGCTGCTGGAGCTGCATAAGTAATAAATGGTAAAGTGCTCGTCAATGCAAGCATTGAGATAACAAACCGTCGTGACAAAGGATTAAACTTTTGTTTGAGCTTACTGTGCATGATCTTTTCCTGTTTATTTTCGTGGTTATCCATAATCATCACTCACGTGAATTTTTTTATCAGCGTAATTGAAGTGCTTTGATTTGCAATTGACTGAGCAAAATCCTACATTTGTCAGAATAGACACTTTGAAGTTAAAATATGAAATATCGATATTTTAATTGTTTGATATCAAACGATTAGAATATATCTTAAAATCGCCCATTTATCGCAAACTCTGGCGAATAAAAGTAATCGAAATAGAACAATCATATTGCCATTCTTTTTAAAACCGTTTTTTATGATTACTTAATTTTTTATCAATAATATTTTCGGCTCATCAAATCTGTTGCTGGTCAAACTCAATATACATCTTCAAGGAAATGCCAAGCATTGCTTCCCGATTCAACGCTATTGATACTTCATCGCTTTATCGTGACAAATCTCAATTTCTGATGCCGTTTATCAATTCATTGTATACTGGCAATAGTTTAGTTTTAGCATTCAAAATATGGATCAAAATTCACAACTGCGTAAATCTTTAAGACAACAACGACAAAAGCTGACCCGTAATCAACAAGCAATGATCGAACGGCAATGCTTTAAACAGATGCTACGCCACCACCATTTTTTGAATGCGCAGAAAATTGGATTATATTTAGACGCTTTTGGTGAAATTCAAACCAAATTACTTATCGAATATTGCTGTGCAATTGGAAAAACCGTGTATTTGCCCATGATCTGTAACATGAATAAAAAACTGGTTTGGGTCAAAATATCAAATCGGCAGTTTCGCAATCGCCGCTTTTCTTTACATCGTCTTGGGATGTTGGAACCCATGGCAAGTCGTGCTAAGCATATTTCAATACTCGATCTAGTGGTCATGCCTTTATTGGCTTGTGATTTAAAAGGGAGCCGTATGGGCATGGGAGGCGGTTTCTATGATCGAACGCTTGCATCCGCTATATACCGCCCACATCGACTCGGTTTAGCCCATAATTTCCAGTTACTCACCCATGAGCTTACAAGAAATTCATGGGATCAGTCCCTAGATAGCTTAATTACCCCAGCAAAAACCTATTATTTTCGGCGTTAAAGTGACCAATAAATGTAAATAGGTTTATTTGTTAATCAAATACTTGCGATTTTTTAAACTTTTTATTCGGCAAAGCCCTTGTAATTTTTGAAATACACATCACTATAAAAAACATGGCAACACCGTTGTCACTCATTAGGAGTGCCCATGTCTGAGATTATTATGAATCAAGAAAACTTAGAGCCACAGGTTCCAAGTGTATTACCGCTTTTAGCGTTGCGTGACGTGGTTGTGTACCCACATATGCAAATCGCGCTATTTGTGGGTCGTGAAAAATCGATCAATGCAGTTGATGTGGCTCGTAACAGTGACAATTTAGTATTTGTAGTTGCGCAAAAAGATTCGCTTACAGAAGAAATTGATCACGACAACTTATATCAATATGGTACCGTCGCGAAGATTGTACAAGTTGTGAATCATGAAAATGATGAAAACTGTATCAAGGTACTAATTGAAGGCTTACATCGTTCTAAGCTGGTTGAAATCATCGACAATGATGAATACTTATCGGCTGAACATGCATTAAGCCCAATGACGATATCTGTAGATAAAGATACTCAAGCAACACGTGTAGAAGAATTACGTGCACTGTTTTCACAGTATGCAGAAGCCAAATTGCGTAATGCACGTGAATTGATTGCAGCAGCAAATAAAATCGATGATTTATTACAATTGTTGTTCTTTGTTGCAACCCGTGTACCTTTAAATATCGATGTAAAACAAAAATTCCTAGAGCACGATGAGTTTGAAGCACACTTACAAGAGTTGATGACTTATTTACTGCAACAATCTGAAGAACAACAGATTGAGCAAACATTGCATGACTCTGTAAAACGCCAAATGGAAAAGAATCAACGCGAATACTTCCTCAATGAGAAGATGAAAGTCATTCAGCGTGAACTTTCCGATATGAATGGTGGTGCGGAAGATGATGTTGCTGAAATTGAAAAACGTTTAGCGGAAGCTGATTTACCTGAACATGTGCGTAAAAAAGCTGAAAATGAATTCCGCAAATTAAAAGCAATGCAACCAGCATCAAGTGAAGCTGCTGTTGTACGCAACTATATCGAGGCGATTTTAGATACGCCTTGGAATAAAGCGAGCAAAGTCAGCATTAACTTAGCTAAAGCTCAGGAAATTTTAGATACAGACCATTACGGTTTGGACGAAGTCAAAGAACGTATTGTTGAATACCTCGCTGTTCAATCACGCGTTAAAAAACTTCGTGGTCCAATCCTTTGTTTAGTTGGACCTCCAGGTGTTGGTAAAACATCACTCGGAGAATCAATTGCCAAAGCAACTGGTCGTGAATTCGTTCGTATGGCACTCGGTGGTGTTCGTGACGAAGCAGAAATTCGTGGTCACCGTCGTACTTATATTGGTGCGATGCCGGGTAAAATTGTACAGTCGTTGACAAAAGTTGGTGTTAAGAACCCACTGTTCTTGCTCGATGAAGTTGACAAAATGGCACAGGATTATCGTGGTGATCCAGCTTCTGCCCTGCTTGAAGTACTTGATCCATCACAGAATAACAAGTTTAACGATCACTACTTAGATCTTGATCTTGACTTGTCCGAAGTGATGTTTATCTGTACTGCAAACAGTATGAATATTCCAGAGGCTTTATTAGACCGTATGGAAGTAATTCGTTTGCCAGGTTATACCGAAGACGAAAAAGTCAATATTGCAGATCGTTACCTTGTTCCAAAGGCAATCAAGAACAATGGCTTACGTGGCAAAGAATTGACAGTTCATGAGGAAGCGATCCGTGACATTGTCCGTCGTTATACCCGTGAAGCTGGTGTACGTAGTCTTGAACGTGAAGTTTCTAAGATTGCACGTAAAGTAGTAAAAGAGTCCGTCAGTAAGAAAGCGAAAAACTTACATATTGATGTCACTGCTGAAAACTTACCTGAATATTTAGGCGTGCATAAGTTTGATTACGGCATGGCTGAAGAAGAAGCTCAAGTAGGTCGTGTAAACGGTTTGGCATGGACTTCTGTTGGCGGTGAGTTACTCACCATTGAAGTAGCGGCAGTAAAAGGTAAAGGTAAATTTATTACTACGGGTTCACTCGGTGATGTAATGAAAGAATCCATTACTGCGGCAATGACTGTGGTTCGTACACGTGCTGATGAATTGGGTATCGAAGCTTCTCGTTTTGAAGAAACTGATGTACACGTTCATTTACCTGAAGGTGCAACACCGAAAGATGGACCATCAGCAGGTTTGGCTTTAACGACTGCTCTTGTTTCGGCATTCACTGGGATTGCAATTCGTCCTGATATTGCAATGACAGGTGAAACCAGTTTAGGTGGCCGAGCAATGCGTATTGGCGGCTTAAAAGAGAAACTTTTAGCAGCACATCGTGGTGGAGTTAAACTGGTATTTATACCACAAGAAAACGTACGTGACTTAGCTGAAATTCCTCAGAACGTGAAAGATGGTCTAGAAATTAAAGCGGTGAAAAGTATCGATGAGATTCTTCCACTTGCTTTAGTTGAGCATCCTACACCATTGGTCAAAGCACCCATCGTTAAAGCAGTGGATGAAGGCAAAAAAGCTGCACGTCATTAATCCAATGATCGAAAAAAAGAACGCTTCGGCGTTCTTTTTTTTAATGACTCCCCGGATAGTGATCAAAAAATATACTTTCTTACAAAATACAGCTGATCTTAAGTTAAGTTTGTCATAAGCTAATCAGGATAAAGTCTAAAATAGAAGTTAAAGGCTCAATTGCCCTTAGGCTTATGAATACTGCCATGTATGGTCATAAAACAGATAACAGCAAAATAAAAGGACACTTTTATGTCAAATCCAGTGTGTTGGTTCGAAATTTATGTCAATGATATGGCGCGAGCTAAATTATTTTATCAAACTGTAATCGGCACGGAGCTTAGTTTATTAAGTGATCCCAGCAATTCATCAGTAGAAATGTGGGTATTTCCATCAGATATGAACCAATATGGCGCAACTGGCTCATTGGTTAAAATGGAGGGTATATCTGCTGGGGGTAACAGTACCATTATTTATTTTTCCAGTGAAGATTGTGCAATTGAAGAAGCCAGAGTAGAAGCTGCTGGTGGTCAAATTCATCAAACAAAAATGTCGATCGGACCTCATGGTCATATTGTTTTAGCAGTTGATACTGAAGGCAATATATTTGGTATTCACTCAATGAATTAATTGGGTGGGAGTACAAATAGAATGACCAATTTAAAATTGGCAACTTTGCTGGTTGAAAAATACGCTGTCATCCTCATATATAAATTATATAACTATGCGCGCTGTAAGTGTGGTTACTTAACGTCGATTTGGTCTCCAGACAGGTCAACGTTAAAACACAGTCCGACCCATTTTGGACTGTGTTTTTTTATGATTAAATTTGAGTATGCTGACAAAAGCCCATCAATGAAAAAGTATATTTTGTTAATGTACATACAATGCTGATTTATTTTCGATTGCGCTTCCATTGTTGATATTTTTGGCTAATCATCGTAGCCATTAAGTCATAGTTTTCCCATGTATCATCTACAGCATAAGTATCGATCAAACCTTGAGCATTGACTAATATCTCATCATAATCTTTTAAATACTGATGACTCTCATAATAAGCTTGGGTAAATTCAAAACCCTGTGGATTTAAATCTTCTTCCCAAAATTTTTCATCGCACATATTGATCAAAAAATCTCGCCCAGTTATTTGACGTGTACGGACTTGTTCTAATTCATCAACACTTTCTTCTTGGTGAAACTCACCTTCTAATTGATTATTGATAATCCATGCTAAATAAATTCCAATATGCGTCCCACCATTTTCATATGGAAAGCCTGCTTGCTCTGCCGATTCGCCATGCCAATCAATACGATCTATTGCCATTATTTATTTTTCCTTGTGATTATTTATTTAGATCTTTAAGCAGTATAAACACTTATTTTATATTTTTTAATCCAAAAACTATGCAGTTAGAGACAAAAAAGCCCTGAAATTAATTCAGGGCTTTTTTGTAAGCTGATAAGAGAAAAGGAGATCAACCTTGGAAATAACGTAAATCTAAACGGCCTTCATAAACGGTTGCAGTCGGGCCTGTCATCCAAACCACATCGCCTTCTTTCCATTCGATTTGTAATTTACCACCAGCTAACTCAATTTCTACATTATTGGCAAGTAAACCACGACGCATTCCAGAGACTGCGGCTGCACAAGCGCCTGTACCACATGCCATCGTTTCGCCCACACCACGTTCAAACACACGTAAGCGCGCATGCTTTTCATCAACAATTTGCATAAAGCCTGCGTTTACTCGTTGCGGAAAACGCGCATGCGCTTCCACTTGAGGACCAATTTTGGCAACATCTGCAGTTAAAACATCGGGAACGATTGTGACCGCATGTGGATTGCCCATATTGACCACATCAATAGTCAGCGATTCATTATCTTTCAATGCGATGTCATACAATGCATCTGCTTCTTCTGCAAGAAATGGAATCTCATTGGGTAAAAATTTTGGATAGCCCATGTTGACTCGTACCCAACCATTTTCACCCAATTCAGGTTCGACAATACCAGCACTGGTTTGAACCTTAAAACGCTTTTTATTGGTCAACTGACGTTCATAAACAAACCGAGCAAAACAACGTACGCCATTGCCGCATTGCTCTACTTCTGAACCATCTGCATTGAAAATACGATATTTAAAATCAACATTGGGAAAATCTGGTGCTTCAACAATTAACAGTTGATCAAAACCGATCCCGAAATGTCGATCAGCCAAACGGCGAATGGTCATTGCATCAAAAAATGCACGCTGGCTGATTAAATCAACCACCATAAAGTCATTGCCCAGACCATGCATTTTGGTAAATTCTAATAACATTTAAAATGGCTCCTTAAGGCAATAAGCTTTCATTTTCCCAAAGTGATTCAATCGTTTCTCTCTTACGAATCACATACGACTGGTCAGCATCGACCATGACTTCAGCAGCACGACCACGGCTGTTATAATTTGAACTCATGACAAAACCATACGCACCAGCACCTAAAACAGCAAGATTGTCATTTTCCTGAATGGCAAGTTCACGTTCTTTACCGAGGAAATCGCCTGTTTCACAAATGGCACCCACGATATCCCATGTTTTTGCTTCAAGATCTGTACGCGATACCACAGCTTGAATGTCCATCCACGCTTGGTAAAGCGAGGGACGAATCAAGTCATTCATTGCAGCATCAATAATTGCGAAATTACGATGATTGGTTGGTTTTAACAAATCAACTTTCGTCACCAATACCCCAGCATTTGCTGAAATACTGCGACCCGGTTCCATATAGACTTTTAAGCCTAATTTCTCTAAAGCTGGACGCATTGCGTTGGCATATTCTGCAACACTTGGCGGTGTTTCATCTTTATAGGTCACCCCTAAACCGCCACCAATATCGATGTGTTTCAGCTGGATGCCCAATTCTTTTAATTTTGCAATCATCATAATGACGCGGTCAAGCGCATCTACGAAAGGTTGTGTTTCAGTTAATTGCGAACCAATGTGACAATCAATTCCAATCACATCAAGGTTAGGTAAAGACGCTGCATATTGATAAGTTTCAAAAACTGAATCTGATGGAATACCAAATTTATTTTCTTTTAAACCTGTCGAAATATAAGGATGGGTTTTCGCATCTACATCGGGGTTTACCCGTAACGAAATCGGAGCTTTTGTACCTAAAGCTGCCGCAACTTTCTGAATCCGATCAAGCTCAGCATGAGATTCCACATTAAAGCACGCAATCCCCACTTCTAGGGCTTTTTGAATATCTGCTTCTTGTTTGCCTAAACCTGAGAATACGATTTTTGTAGCATCTCCACCTGCGGCAAGGACTCGCGCAAGCTCACCACCTGTGACAATATCAAAGCCTGAGCCTAATTTTGCCAATACATTCAATACCGCAAGATTTGAGTTTGACTTCACCGCAAAACAAATTTGATGATCGATAAAGCTAAATGCCTGATCCATATCCAAATAATGCTTTTCAAAAGTTGCCTTTGAATAAACATAAAGCGGTGTGCCATATTGCTGCGCGAGTTGATCTAAAGAACATTGCTCTGCATGCAATACCCCATGAATGCGGGAGAAACTCATGAATCTATCCTTTCAATGAAAGTGTAATTAGGTTTAGTTTGAAGTAGCTTGAGATGCGGGCACAGACTGATCTGCAACAGCTGTCTGATCTTGCACTTTTGCCTTGCTTTGGGCAGCTTTATTGGCATCTTTTGAATAGAGCAAATATTTGGCACGTTTGTCATAGTCTTGACTGTTTGCCAATTGCAAATTGCCTGATTGACCACAACCCACCAACACAGCACTTGCTAAAACTAAACCGATGCCACAAATTGCAAAACGCATTTGTTCACCTATTTCCAAAATTTTCGTCAGTATACCTTATACCTTGAATCTAAAATATAGACCAAAGCGGAAGCATTAAAGCTTAAAATGAGAATAAAAAAAACGCCAGTAAATTACTGACGTTTTCTTATCAATATCATTGAAATCGTTAATAACTATTTTTTCTTATAAAAACAGAAATAACCAATCGCAAGGATAATGAGCCAGATTGGACTGACCATCAATGATTTCATTGTATCTGGTTCTAATGCAAGAATACCAATCGTACCGACAAAGAAAATGATCACGATATAACAAGTAATCGGTCCACCTGGTAATTTAAACACTGATTTTGCATGAAGTTCTGGGCGTGTTTTGTAATACACCAAGTAACTCCACAAAATAATAATCCATACCAAGATAAACAAGATCGTGGACAGTGTGGTTGCTAAAGTAAATGCTTCGACAGTATTAGGAACGAAGTATTGTAATGCCGCACCACCCAATAGACATACACCAGAGAAATATAAAGCATTCGCTGGAACTGCGCGTTTATTTAACAGACCAAATGCTTTAGGACCTTGATCTTCACGAGAAAGACCAAATAGCATACGACTTGTTGAGAATACACCACTGTTCATTGAAGACATTACAGAAGAAAGAACCACCAAGTTCATAATGATTGCAGCCGCAGCAATTCCCGCTTGACTAAACAAGTTCACAAATGGGCTAACTTTAGGATCAATCATATTCCATGGTGTAACTGACATAACAATCACTAACGCCAATACATAGAAGAAAATAATACGGATTGGGATTGAGTTAACTGCTTTAGGTAAGTTCTTCTCTGGATCTTTGGTTTCTGCTGCGGTGGTACCAACAAGTTCAACACCGACAAAAGCAAATATGGCAATTTGGAAGCCTGCTAAGAAGCCTTCAAAACCTTTCGGGAACATTCCACCATGATCCCAAAGATGAGTAAATGACGCCACTTGACCTGTTGCTGCCGAGGTAAAGCCAGTAAAAATCATCCAGAAACCCACCAAAATTAACACCACAATGGCAATAATTTTGATCAGCGCAAACCAGAATTCCAATTCACCAAACAGTTTTACTGTGACTAGGTTCAATCCTAAAATAAAGAAGATTGCGGCAACACTAATCATGGCCCCTTCAGTCGGGGTAAAGGGCACCCCATTATTGAAGAACTGTAAGTAATAGATAATTGCAGATAAATCTGCGATACCAATAGTGATCCAGCACAGCCAATAAGTCCATCCGACAAAATAGCCTGCCCATGGTCCGATCAAATCTGTAGAAAAATCAATAAATGACTTGTATTGCAAGTTTGAAAGTAACAGTTCACCAAGCGCACGCATGACGAAAAAAACCATCAAACCAATGATCATGTAAATAAATAATATGGATGGTCCTGCAAGACTAATCGTCTTTCCTGAACCCATAAATAAGCCTGTACCAATCGCACCACCAATTGCAATTAATTGTAGATGACGATTCGATAAACTTCTTGCTAGTTCACCTGTTTCCGCAGAAGAACTGAGGTTTTCATTTGACATTGTTATATTCTTCTCTCAGATTTCGTTGTTTAAAAGTAGCTTAAAACAAAAAAAATAAAAAAGCCTTTTTCAATGAATACTTAAAATAACTAAGTTTTTTCATCTTTTAGCTTATTTAATAGTCAAATGACTATCCCTTACCTTTCTTATTTTTACCGTTCCTTCGATTTGCAGTTTACGTGCCAAAATAGTTTTTGGCGAGATGTTGCACAAAAAATTGTATTTCAATAGCGCTATTGGTACATTCAGCAGATCATTCAAAAGGTGAACGCACTCAAAATGGGCAAAGTTAAAACTGTTTATCGTTGTGAACAATGTGGTACAGACCATCCAAAATGGGCAGGTCAATGTTCCGACTGTGGTGAATGGAATTCTCTGACTGAAGTGCGAATAGAACCTGTCGTATCACATCGCGCCAAACCTATGGGCGGTGGATATGCAGGACAAGCAGCCAATGTCACTTTACTCAATCAGATTACAGTGTCTAATGAAACACGTTTAGCTACGGGTATTGGCGAATTTGATCGTGTGCTAGGTGGTGGTTTAGTCACAGGTTCTGTCGTCCTGATTGGGGGTGACCCCGGTATTGGTAAATCTACCATTCTTTTACAAACCGCAACCCATATGGCTGCTGCGAAGAATTCAGCGCTCTATGTCACTGGTGAAGAATCACTTTCACAAGTAGCTTTACGTGCCAATCGTCTTGACTTAGCTACCGATAAATTACAAGTCATGGCAGAAACCTGCGTAGAACGAATTTGTGATACCCTCGCACAATTACGTCCTGCTGTTGCCATCCTTGACTCAATCCAAACCTTATATACTGAAACCTTACAATCTGCTCCCGGCGGTGTTTCGCAAATTCGTGAGTCAGCTGCACTCTTGACTCGGTTTGCAAAAAATAGTGGTACAGCATTATTTCTTGTTGGTCACGTCACCAAAGAAGGTGCATTGGCGGGGCCTCGTGTGCTTGAACATATGGTCGATTGCGTACTGTATTTTGAAGGCCAATCTGACTCCCGCTACCGTATGATTCGTGCTGTCAAAAACCGCTTTGGTGCGGTCAACGAACTTGGTGTATTTGGCATGACCGATAAGGGCTTAAAAGAAGTCGCCAATCCGTCTGCCATCTTTTTAAGTCGTTATGATGAAGCGATTCCCGGTTCAGTGGTGATGATCAGCCGTGAAGGGACACGTCCGTTATTGGTTGAAGTTCAAGCACTGGTTGATGATGCGCATGGACAACCACGTCGGGTTGCACTGGGCTTAGAACAAAACCGTTTAAATATGTTGCTTGCAGTCATGCATCGTCATGGTGGTGTACAGACCTCTGGACAAGACGTTTATGTCAATGTCGTGGGTGGCTTGAAAATTACCGAAACAGGTTCTGATCTTGCGGTACTTTTGGCCTGTGCTTCAAGTTTACGCTCTAAAGCCTTACCACAACAATTGGCTGTATTTGGTGAAGTGGGGTTATCAGGTGAAATACGCCCAGTTCCTAATGGACAAGAGCGCTTAAAAGAAGCCATAAAACATGGTTTTAAATACATCATCGTACCTAGAGGCAATGCACCACAAAAGCCTATTGCAGGTGTACAAATCATTGCAGTAGCTCGACTGCATGAGGCGTTAACAGAGGCCATGCAATTGAGTGATGAGGTCTAATTATCACGTTATAAAATAAGATCAAGCCTTACAAGGAAGTAAGCTTGCGTTGATAGATAGTTTAAATAAAAATTTGTATCTTATCCCTTATTTAAATGAACCCTCACAAATCCAATAAAAAAATAAATATTTGACTAAAACTAAAACAATAGTTGGTTTAATCATTTTTATAACGGATTGAGCGATCAATATGTATTCAAATAATTAAAAGATAAAAGCTATCTACTGGATGCTTTAAATTATCTTTTAAATCATGAGAATTTTTATCATAAATTGCCTCGCTAAATTTATATATCACAGGACAATTTCACCGATATGATAAAAGCCTTTTTAATTTGATTGTTTTAATTATTTCAATAGATTAGAAAATCTGTATTGAGCTTTAAAAGCCCAGCAATATATTCGTTATGTTTATGTGAATATATGTGCAAATAAATCTTAAAAACATTGAAATTCTCTTAAAAAGACTGCATAAAGAGAACTATGGAAAGCAATACAGTAATATGCTTGCACTCATATTCATCAACATTTTTTTTAATATAGGTAGATTCAATGGAAGTTCGACAGCGCGGCTTGATCGCAGGTATTTTAATGGCAACTTTGGCTGTAGCACCTTTAGCTGAAGCAAAACGTGCAGGTGGTGGTAAAAGCCATGGCATGAGCCGTTCTTCGAGTTCAAGTCAGTCTTATTCTCAACCTCGACAAGTTACGCCTGCTCAACAACCAACGCCTGGTCAACAAAAATCAGGTTCTGGTGTAGGTAAAATGGTTGCTGCTGGTGTTGCAGGTGCAGCAGTAGGTGCGATTGCTGCAAATGCAATGGCTGATGATCATAATGGTAACGCACAAGCTCAGACCAATGATGCTGAATTAGCGAAACAACAAGCAGCTGCTCAACAAGAAGAGAAAAAAGGTGGAATTCCAAGTTGGATTTGGTTAATCCTGATTGCTGGTGCTGCATTCTTCCTGTTCCGTAAATTCGGAGCAAAAAAAAAATTAGCCAGCAATAATCCATATGCACCAAATAGCACAGGTCCAACATCTGCGCCATTTGGGCAAAACAATACGGCACGTAGTTCGAATGACTCTACCAATATTTTTGGTCAGTCGGTAAATGGTGGTACTGCAACCCAAGCCCCGTTTGGCGCAGCGTCAATGCAAAGCGGCAATCAACTTCCAGATGGAACTGAACCTGCTGCTTTCTTACGTGTTGCTCGTCAACGCTTTAACCATATCCAGTCAATGAACTCTGTGAGCAACATTGCTGAAATTCAGCGCTATTTAACAGCTGATCTTTATCAGTCAATGTACAGCGATATCATGGCAAACCAAGATCAAGATGTGGCTGAGTTTTCGAACTTAAATGCATTGGTATTGGATAGTGCAACAGAAAATGGACAATACGTGGTGAGTGTTCGTTTTACAGGAACTGTCAGCGAAGACTTAAATAGTCAACCTGTACCGTTCTCAGAAGTATGGCACTTTGTTAAACCAGCAGGGTCTACTCAAGATTGGTTAGTTGCTGGAATTCAACAAGAAAGTTAATTGAATAGCGTTTTATTGCAATAAAAACAGTGCTTCGGCACTGTTTTTTTGTTTTAAAAATATAGTATTTTCTATCGAATAGATTGAATCAAGACGGAAATAGTTTTGTTGAGATGCAGCCATTCGTTTAAAATCACTTTGTCTTTATAATCAAAGCTAATTAAAAAAATGGGATAAAACAAATGAATAAAATAATCTATAGTCTAATTCTCAGTTGTAGTGCATTTTCAAGCTTTAGCTTTGCCTGTGATCCGGCTTCTTTAGACTGGGAGAAATTCCATAAAACCTATGATTTAAATAAAAATGGTACCTTTGAGCTCAATGAGTTCTTAAAAGTCAAAGACTTTGATCCACTCCCATGGCCAGATGACCGACGCTTTAAAGGTCAAGATAAAAACATTAAGTTATTTAAATTCTTAGATAAAAATAAAGATACAAAGCTCTCAAATGAAGAAGTTGGCGCAATCCATAGCCTATTACCTAATCCCTGTGCCAATTGGCCTCACTAACACTAAATAGTCTTTTGAGCTAAGGAAAACCTTCATTTTCGAAATAAAAAAGCCCTGATTCATCAGGGCTAAATTTTTTGCGATACTTAACGTCGTGGTAAAGGGATAAACTGTGAATCAGCACTTTGAACTTTTCGTTCACCCACTTTAACAGTGAGATTGACAGTTTGTTCACCACGAATGACTTCAACTTGAATATCGGTATTTGGTGCTTGAAGTGCAACATAATTAATTAAATGTGAGGTTGAAGTAATATCTTCATTATTCACTTTAATAATACGATCACCGACTTTAATTCCCGCTTCCGCCGCAGGACCTTTTTTCAATACATCAGCAACTACAACACCAGGCTGACGTGGCTGCAATACATCCGCTTGGGTTGGTGGGACTAAACTAATACCCATCCATCCACGAATCACACGACCATCTTTCAAAATCGAATTTAAAATTTGTTGACAGATTTTCGCAGGAATGGCAAAGCCAATGCCCAATGAACCACCAGACTGAGAGAAAATTGCAGTATTGACACCAATCAAATTCCCCGCCACATCAATCAATGCACCACCAGAGTTACCTGGATTAATTGCTGCATCTGTTTGAATAAAATCTTCATAAGTATTAATACCGAGATCAGAACGGCCTGTCGCAGAGATAATACCCTGAGTTACAGTTTGCCCTACACCAAATGGGTTTCCAATTGCCAGTACAACATCTCCTACCTCATTCCCACTCAATTTAAATGGTAATACAGGTAATTCTTTCAATTCTATTTTGATCACAGCCAAATCTGTATCAGGATCTGTGCCAATTACAGTTGCTTCAGCACGACGACCATCTTGCAAGGCAACAACAATTTGTTCTGCTTGAGCAATCACATGGTTATTTGTCAAAATATAACCATCTGGACGAACAATTACCCCTGAACCCAAACTATTTTCATTCTGGTTTTGATTTTGTTCAGGAATCTGATTTCCAAAAAATTCTCTAAACGCAGGATCATTGAGTAATGGATGATTTTGTTTTACTTTTTGAGTTGTAAAAATATTGACTACTGCTGGTGCGGCAACTTTGACCGCAGCACTATAAGACACCACACCGCCCGTTCGAGATGTATTGACCAAAGGTTCAACTTTCTCAGCTGGCATTTTCACACCATCAGCAGCAATAGGCGCTTTGGGCTGTTGAAGTTTTTGCCAAACCACAAAACAAATAATAACCAGTATCAGTAAAACCCAAGGGAGCCAAGTAAATGAACGCCGCACGTTTTTATTCCTCTAAGAATTTTTTAATTCGTTGATGCAAAAGCAATTTGTATATTGTAAAGCAATTCAATCAAGAAACATAAAAAACACAAAGAGTTTTGTTCAGCTTTAGTTACAATTTAAAATATGTTTTGATGTTCTTAACACACTTAATTTAATTAAAGGTTATTCATGGCTTTACTCAAAGATATCATCCAATGGTGTGATCAAACCTTAAAATCGCATGAATTTAAAGATTACGCGCCCAATGGATTACAAATCGAAGGACGATCTGAAGTAAAAAAAATCCTGTGTGCAGTCACGGCGTCACAGGATGCAATTGATGCAGCAATTGCACAACAAGCAGACCTTCTCTTGGTTCATCATGGCTACTTCTGGAAAGGCGAACCCTATCCAATCACAGGCATGCGTGGCAAACGAATCAAAGCATTAATCCAAAATGATATTTCACTTGTTGGATACCACCTCCCCTTAGATTCGCATCCAACACTAGGGAATAATGCAATGATTGCCAAAATCCTTGGACTGGAAAATATTGAAGCTTTAGACCCAAGCGAACGCAATCCGATTGGTAATATCGGTTATTTAAAAGCTCCAATCTCACCAGAAGATTTTAAACACCTTCTTACTGAAAAATTAGGCTTCAATACCATACATTTAACCGCAGAAAAAACGCTGATCCAAAAAGTTGGATTTTGTACAGGCGGAGCACAGGATTTTATAGGCAAAGCGGCAGCAATGAATTGTGATGCCTATATTTCAGGTGAAGTGAGTGAGCGTACTTTTTATGAAGCAAAAGAATTAGATGTGCATTACTATGCATGTGGTCATCATGCAACTGAACGATATGGTGTTCAACAACTTGGTCAAGCGATCGCTGAACAATTCAAGATTGATTATCGCTATTTCGAACTCAACAATCCAATTTAAGTGTTATCCTAAAAATGTAGCTCATTTGTAGACAAATATTGGCTTTTCTATTAGACATTTTTTACATTTTCTTTATACGTATTAAATCGAAATAAATTGTGTATTGTTATTTAACATCTTGCACAATTGTTGAAAGAATCCATTACAATAAAGCCACTTAATGTTAAAACCCAGCTAAATGCAAGGAATTTAAAACATGACAACCATTACTTTACCTGCTTTACCATACGGCTACGAAGATCTTGCGCCGCACATCAGTAAAGAAACTTTAGAATATCATCATGACAAGCACCACAATACCTATGTTGTAAACTTAAACAACTTAATCAAGGGTACTGATCTTGAAGGTAAAACTTTAGAAGAGATCATTGTGGCTGTAGCTGGCGATGCATCTAAAGCAGGTGTATTCAATAACGCTGCACAAGTTTGGAACCACACATTCTACTGGAACTGTATGGCTAAAAACGGTGGCGGTAAAGCTACTGGCGCTTTAGCTGCTAAAATTGATGAAGCTTTCGGTTCTTACGAAAAATTCGCTGAAGAATTCGCTGCTGCTGCAACAACTCAATTCGGTTCAGGTTGGGCTTGGTTAGTTGCTGATAAAGTGAATGGCGAGCTTTCTATTCTTAAAACTTCAAATGCAGATACTCCACTTGCACATGGCAAAGTAGCGGTACTTACAATTGACGTTTGGGAGCATGCATATTACATCGACTTCCGTAATGCTCGTCCTAAATACATTTCGACTTTCTTAGAAAGCCTTGTAAACTGGGACTATGCAAACGCGAAATATGCGGGCCAAGAAGCTGGTGTTGAAAAATAAGATCTAAGCATTTTATTTTTGGATAAAGGCCATTCTTTTTAGAATGGCCTTTTTATGTGATTCATTTTTTTCAATTCTAATATGATCAATCCTAGTTACACTGTAAAAGCAGATCCAATAAAAATCTTTTATAGTTATGCCATGCTTAGCGCCATTCAGATCCCCTGTTATCTCTATATTACCAATTCGGACGATATCAGCTTCACTTTCATTTTGGTGGTCCTGTTTTGGCTGTTTATCGTGTTGTTTGAACTTATTTCATTGTCTTTGCTGATCAAACATGGACGACCACAGATACGTTTTCATTCCGAGTTTTGTCAAATTCAAATGCATGCAATAAAAATCACCTTCGATTATGCACAAATTTCCGCTTTCAGCATGCGTAAAATACAGCAAGAACATAGAGGCTTTTCTTTTGGTATGTGTTACGAACTTGACTTAATGTTTATTGATCAAATTATGCAACAACATTTTTTGTGGAAAAAAGCCTATAGGGCTAAAAAGATAGTGATTTCATCAAACTTGCGTTTTAAAAATATTCAAATCTTAGAAATCGCGATTATTTTTAGCGCTTTAGTCCGAATGAAACCATCACAACGAATACAAACCCTTCTCCAACTGCAACAAAATTTAATCACTTATGATCATTTAATCTCGAATAAAGAACTAGAAAACTTTAAAAATAATCAATATATATACAAACTCTTTAAATTCGGACAATAAAAAAACATTTAAGCCTTTTTTCTTATCATTTCACTTGACCACTTTGGCTTTCATCCATAAAATGCGCATCAGATTCTCCAATAGCTCAGTCGGTAGAGCGACGGACTGTTAATCCGCAGGTCCCTGGTTCGAGCCCAGGTTGGAGAGCCATCTATTCTTCCATAGCTCAGTCGGTAGAGCGACGGACTGTTAATCCGCAGGTCCCTGGTTCGAGCCCAGGTGGAAGAGCCAAATTCTAAAAAGCCCACTCATCATGCAGTGGGCTTTTTTATATCTTTATTTTCTATAAAGAAAAGATGTAGGGTCAAATCATTTAATTATTCATATAAGTCATTGATTATAAATAAAGCTTATGTTTTTGTATCAAATTTTAGAAAATGTTAGTTATCAATTCATTTTTGTACTTTTGAATCCTAGATGGTTATCCTACCGCGGGGCGACAGGGATGTCGCCGTTGGGCGGAGGTACAGGACGTCCCCCTCGCCCATGAGCAAAAACAAAGCACTGCTTTGTTAGCAGCGCAAGGTTTGGCATCGCCTACGCAAAGGAATTTAAACTTTGAATGTAAGATGTGGTGTTGCAAGCTTTTTATAATTAACAATTTATTTTTTCCATAAAATTGATTTAATTAAAAATATTAATAGAAATTATATTCTTGAGTCTGAGTTTTTTTGACAGGTTGACTATAATTGATTTCACTCTCAATTTCAGAACGCTTAAAACAACTTTAATTTTTATTCAGATTTACTTTTATTCAGAATGATCAAATATTTAGCAAATAATGCTTTTTTATGATGGATTTAACAATTTTTCCTTGACCCATTCCCATTTCATCCCTAAAATGCGTTCCAGATTCTCCAATAGCTCAGTCGGTAGAGCGACGGACTGTTAATCCGCAGGTCCCTGGTTCGAGCCCAGGTTGGAGAGCCAGATTTTAAAAACCCACTCATGATTGAGTGGGTTTTTTCTTGTCTATATGATACCGATCGCTTATGTCTCTCGATTTACATCAAATTTTATTTTTATTGATTGGCAGTATCGCAACCATTGCTTTATTGCTTGCCTGCTTTGGTCAGTATTTATTTCGAAATAAACATTATTATGCAAAACGTGTGATCACCCCTTTTGAACAGAAAATGTTTTTCCGTTTAAATGAAGCCTTTCCACAACATCATGTACTTGCGCAAGTCGCGTTTAGCGCATTAATTGATTGCAATCAATTTAAATTGCGTTCCAAATTCAATCGTAAAGTGACCGATTTTGTTTTACTCGATAAACAGCTTGAAGTAATTGCTATTATTGAACTCGATGATCCCAGTCACCTTGGCAAAGAGCATATCGATGCACAACGTGACGAGATGTTAGAGCAAGCAGGTTATCAGGTATATCGCTATACAGATATTCCCAGTTGTCGTGATTTAAGAAAAGATATTGCTAATTAAACATGATCAGCCAAGCATTTTTAAAGCTTATACCCTTCAGCCATGTCTTATAAAATAATCGATGCAATACATAAGTAAACGATAACACCTGTTGCATCACAAATCGAAGTGACTAAAGGTGCCGAAGCACTTGCTGGATCCAGCTTTAAACGATTTAATATAAATGGCAGACTCATCCCTATTAAGCAGCCCATCAATACTATACCCATCATACTTAAAGCTAAAACCAAGGCGACCATTGCATCCCCTCTAAAGTAGCCAAGAATGGACACAGCAATTGCCATTGTTCCGCCCAAGCATAAACCGACCAAGCTTTCACGCCCAATCAGGTACATCCAATCTTTTAAATGTACATCACCCGTTGCCAATGCCCGCACCATTAACGTGGCCGACTGTGAACCGGCATTCCCACCACTCCCGACCAAAAGCGGCAAAAAGAATACCAGCACAATATTTTTTGCAATAATATCTTCAAAATGGGCAATCCCAAATCCAGACAATAAGCTGCCAAAAACTAAAATCACCAACCAAAATACCCGTTTCTTATATAGGTAATGAATCGGCGCTGTCTTAATACTCATTTTAGGAGAAGATGAGACTGCACTGGATTTTAAAAAATCTTCAGTGGCTTCTTCGGTGACAACATCCATCGCATCATCATAAGTGACAATACCTAAGAGACGCTGTTGCTCATCAACGATAGGCAGCGCAATAAAGTCATAATAATGCAACTTCTCTGCAATACTTTCTTGGTCTTCATTAACATCCCCTACAATCAAATCCGTACTCATAACTTCAGCAATGGTTTGTTCAGGCTCAGCAAGAATAATTTCACGTAAGGACACAACCCCAAGTAACGTACCTTGAGGATTGATCACATAAATCAAATAGACTGTTTCACGATTTGTAGCAATTGCTCTGATCTGCTTGATGGCTTGCATCATGTTCAAATCAGGTGACAATGTCACATAATCTGAACTCATGATTGCACCAGCAGACTCTTCTGGATATCTGGCTAAATGTTGGATCTGCAGTTGTATTTCAGTGCTTAAATCAGCATAAACAGCTTGCTGTAATGCATAAGGCAAATACTTAAATAAATCTGTACGATCGTCCGAGTGCATCTCAGAAATGATATTGACCAGTATTTGTTTTGGTAAATGCTCAGAAATTTTAAGTTGTTGTTCGAGTGATAAAAACTCAAGAATGTACGCAGCATTGGGCAAATACTCCACCAATGTCAGCTGTTCATTTAAAGATAAGTCTGCCAAAATTTTTGCGATATCAGCGTCATTGATTTGTTCAAATTGTTTTTCGATGATATCAAATTGATGGTTTTGAATGGCTTTTTCTATTTCTGAAACGAGTGCCAAAGAAAATTGCATAGGATGATCCAAATTCCATCAAACTTTTGCCACATGTTGGACTGCAATCCCACGAAAATAAAGATGTTTTTTGTTGTGAAACATGTTTTAACGGTTCTGTATGATTTTAAGCTTGATCAATCCTCATCTAAGAACATTGATCAAGCTAAGGCCATCAATCGACACCATTACTCAGAGGGTGCTTTTGATTTAAAAATTGAGCGAACCAACACATACATAAATGGGATAAACAGTAAAACCAAAACTGTTCCAAAGATCACCCCACCTAACACACTTACACCAATTTCTTGACGGCTGGCAGCACCTGCACCAAATGCAACAACCAATGGAATAATCCCCGCACCAAAGGCTAATGATGTCATTAGAATTGGACGTAACCGCAGCCCTGCACCTTCTAATGCAGCTGCAATAGCTGTTTTACCTTTTTCCTGAGACAGAGCAGCAAACTCAACAATCAAAATCGCATTTTTACAAGACAAACCAATCGTGGTCAACAATGCAATTTGAAAATAAATGTCGTTTGGAAAACCTATCAATTTACTGAAAATAATATTGCCTCCAATCCCCAAAGGAATTGCCGCAATCACAGCAGTTGGAATCGACCAACTTTCATATAAAGCTGCTAGACAAAGAAAAATAAAGCCGATTGAAATCAAATAGAGTAACCATGCTTGGCTACTGGATTTTTGTTCTTCAAATGACAAGCCACTCCACGCAACATCTATTCCCTCTTGTTGACTAATCAAGGTCTGAATATCTTTCATGGCTTGACCTGAACTAGTATGCGCCGCAGCATTGGCTTCCATTTGCAAGGCGGTATAACCTTGGAAACGATTCACTACATCTGGCCCACCTTCCCAGCGCGTTGTTGCGAAATTGCTAAATGGCACCATCTGGTTCTGTGCATTACGCACCGTCCATACCTGTAGGTCTTCTGGCTTGGAACGAAATTCTGCATCGCCTTGCATCATTACTCGTTTAATTCGCCCACGATCAATAAAGTCATTTACATAAGAACCACCCCATGCTGCTGACAAGGTGTTGTTAATCGCGGTTTGACTCAGTCCATTTGCCAATGCCAATTTTTGATTAACATCAACTTTTAACTTAGATTTATCGGGATTGGACTTTTTATCCAGATTCTCAAAGGATCGGAACTGTTTGGCTTGCGCCTGCAATGTATTGAATTGTTGGTCTAAATATTTTCGACCTTGACCATTAATATCCTGAATCCAGAATTCTAAGCTATCACTATCTCCCAAACCATTTACAGAAGCAGGCAAACTCACTGTAATCCGAGCATTGCGATCTTGACTAAAATATTTTGTTGCACGTTCACGAATTGCTTGCGCAGAATTTTGTGTACCTGACCGATCATCCCAATGCTTTAAGGCTACAAAGCCTGTTCCTAAATTTTGTCCTGTACCTGAAAAATTACGCCCATAACGAATCAATACAATATCTACATTTTGTTTTTCATTTTCAAGGAAATATCTTCGAATATTTTCTCCAACCACCTGACTACTTGACATCGGTGCACCATCGGCTAAACGGAACTGTACACTCAACATACCCTGATCTTCACTTGGAATAAAACTAGTAGGTAAAGTCCGATAAATCAGTGTAAACACAGCAATCAAAGCCACAAAAATCGTCAAAACCACCCATTTCAAATTTAAGGTCTTTTGAATCAGTCGAATATAACGTTGTCTTAGATTTTCAAGTTTGCGATTAAACCAAGTGGCCCAACGCATGGGTTTGGGGTTCGGTTTTAAAATAATGGCACACAGTGCAGGGGTTAATATCAATGCAACCAACAGTGACAAGGCCATTGCCGCCACTAAGGTAATGGAGAATTGACGATAAATCACACCTGTTGAACCCGTAAAGAATGCCATCGGGATAAATACAGCCGTCAAGACCACTGTAATTCCAATCAAAGCCCCTGTCATTTCCTGCATAGACTCGATAGATGCCTGTTTTGCAGTTAGACCCTGCTCATGCATCAAACGCTCGACATTTTCCACCACAACAATCGCATCATCGACCAACAGACCAATTGCCAACACTAAGGCAAATAAAGTCAATGTGTTAATACTCATACCGAGCACATTGAGTACCGCAAAAGTACCTAAAATTACAATCGGAACAGTAATAGTAGGAACCAACGTTGCACGCCAGCTTTGTAGGAAAATAAACATGACCAGAACCACCAATACGATGGCTTCTAATAATGTTTTTACCACCTCTTTAATGGATTCTTGCACAAACGGCGTATTATCACGTGGATAAACAATCTTATAACCTTGTGGTAGTTTTTCAGAAATCTTTGCCAACTCGGCTTTGATTAATGCCGATGTTGCTAGTGCATTTGCACCTGAGGATAAAGAAATCCCCATACCTGATGAAGGATAACCATTGATGGTATTAAAAGATTGGTAGTTTTCTGCGCCCAATTCAATACGCGCCACATCTTTTAAATAGATATAGCCTCCATCGGTATTGGATTTGACTATAATATTCTTAAATTCGTCCACAGTTCTTAAACGTGAACCAGCAGTGACTTTTGCATTTAAATATTGGTCAGCAGTTACTGGTAAATCGCCTACACCACCAGCGGCAACCTGTGTATTCTGTGCCTCAATTGCTGTCCGAATATCACTGGGCATCAATTGATATTGTCGAAGCAAATTCGGATTGAGCCAAATTCGCATGGCATATTGTGAGCCAAATACATCAACTTCACCAATCCCTTCAATCCGTGATAATTCTTGTTCTATATGATCAGATAAATAGTCACCTAACTCGATATTGTTACTTTTACCCGTTTCATCATATAAACCCACCACCATAAATGTATCGCCAAGTGATTTATTTACCGTTACACCTTGACGCTGTACATCGTCAGGTAAACGGTTAAGTACGCCATTAATGCTATTTTGTACTTGTACTTGTGCGGTATCTGGGTCAGTTCCATTTTCAAAACTGATACTAATTCTAGCACGACCTGATGAGTCACTACTCGAACTAAAGTACAGTAGATGGTCGATCCCTTTAATTTGTTGTTCTAAAACCTGTGTAACACTCTCTTCAACCGTTTCAGCATCTGCGCCTGTATATGTTGTCGAAACAGTAATTCGTGGTGGAGCAATATCAGGGTATCGCTCTATAGGTAAATTTAAGACTGAAAATACGCCTAAAGCCATAACAATAATTGCGAGTACACAGGCAAAAATAGGACGTTGAATAAAAAATTTAGAGAGCATCAGAGTAGGTTCTGTGTCAAAGGATTGAGGTTAAAGCTGTTCGAACAATTAAATCTGCTTTATATGGATATTCTGTGACTTGAACTAAAAACTCAAGGAAAAATAACAGAAAAGCGAATGATAAGTTTAAATATGAAGAAACTGTGAAGAATTCATTTCTTCGGATCATAAATCTACAAAAAAGATTTCATCATCTTGTATCTTGATGTCATCACAGTGTCAATTTAACCACATACACTACGCTCAGTTTACTTATAAGAATTTGAGAGAAATATGATTAAAAATACTGGGTTATTGGTAAGTATCATGGCCTTATTAACTGCTTGTAATGATGACGATAAAAATATAGATAACGTCACGCCCGAATACAAGGAACCAAAAATTATTATCGTTGGTCACCGAGGAGCCAGTGCTTTACGTCCTGAACATACCCTTGAAAGTTATCAAAAAGCCATTGATGATGGTGCTGATTTTATTGAACCAGATTTAGTATCGACTAAAGATGGGGTTTTGGTTGCACGTCATGAAAATGAAATTGGCGGTACAACCAATGTCAGTACATTCAGCCAATTTGCAGATCGTAAGAAAACAAAAATCATCGATGGGACATCGTTAACGGGATGGTTTACTGAAGACTTTACTTTAAATGAATTGAATCAACTTAAAGCACGTGAGCGTATCCCAGCGTTACGCCCGAACAATACCCAATACAATGACCAATTTAATATTCCCACCCTTGAGCAGATCATTGAACTGGCTGAAAAGAATTATAAAATAACTGGTAAGGTGGTTGGGCTCTATATTGAAACCAAGCACCCAACATATTTTCAAAAACTAAATTTAGCCATGGAAGATCCATTGCTTAAAACTTTGGCAAAGTACCAATATAGCCGTGAAATTGCACCGATTTATCTACAGTCATTTGAAGTAAATAATTTAAAGTACTTTAAAGACCAATTGACAGCCCATAAAAGCTTAAAGCATGCCAAAATTATTCAGCTTTATGATGATAAGAAAATCAGTCCAGCAGATTATGTCGTACAAGGGATTAAAACCACCTATGGTGATATGGCCACAGCACAAGGTTTAAAAGAAGTTGCCAAATATGCTGATGGTGTTGGTCCATGGAAACCGTATATTTTTAATGATAGCTATACTGCACCTTCTTCTTTTGTTACAGATGCTCATGCTGTGAACTTAAAAGTCCATCCATATACTTTCCGTCCTGAAAATAATTTCCTTGCCAACAATTTAAAATGTAGTACTGGTGAAGCAGATGCAGCCAAGCGTTGTGAAGCTGGCGCGAATAAAGAATATGAGATGTATTTTAAAGCTGGTGTGGACGGTGTATTTACCGATGATCCTGCGCTGGGTCGTAAAGCTTTGGATGCGTACTTAAAAACCAATCCAAATGCAAAGTAACATCTGATTTATTCAAAAAATTAAGCAAACGATTCAAATGTTTGCTTAATTTTTTCTAAACTTAGTGCTTTTTGTTTAAAATTAATCCCCATTTAAGTTTAAAATAATACACTTTTTAAAAATTTAGCTGCTTTGATGTATGAGTGATTATTCTCCATTTAAGGGTACGACGGGTTTCAAACGCATTCTCAATGCAACTGGCTATTCTTTAGCAGGATTTAAAGCTGCATATCAAAATGAAGCTGCTTTCCGTCAGATTGTTTGGATTAATATTGTTTTAATTCCGATTACATTCTTCGTTGATGTCTCTTCTGTTGAACAAGCAGTGATGATTGCTGTGTGCTTATTGGCAATCATTGTAGAACTGTTTAATTCAGCATTAGAAGCTGTCGTTGATCGAGTTTCTTTAGAACGCCATCCACTGTCTAAAAATGCCAAAGATATGGGAAGTGCTGCGCAGTTTGTAGCTCAAGCAATTATTTTCTTTACTTGGGTGATTATTCTTTTTAGATAAATTATTGTTTTTAAATCAGTTAGAGAGAACATTAACATTCCACCGAGCGTAAAATGTCAATTTATAAAAGCCTAATTTCTCTTTGCTGTGTTAATCAAGTCAAAGTACTGTGATATTTTTAACTTGACGAAATTCCTTATCTCTTAAAATTATTTCTATAAATAATTCATTAAAGTGAAGGTTTTGGAATTGGTGTTTTCTTGTCTATTTTATCAGGCCGATTGAGATTCATTGAACAATTGGTAAATCCCCATTTGGTCACTTTACCGCGTTCTAGCATAAATTTTTCAACACAAGAACCCCTATCATCATTATAAGAAATAATTTTAGCGCCGCTCGGAACTGTATAACTTCTAGATGGTGGTCCCCATTTTTTCTTCTGTCTCGCCTACCGAAGACTGCATTAAATCATTTCTAGTTTCAAGTCGTTGCCCCATCATACTTAAACATCCAGTTAACACCAGGCTAATTACAATAATGAAAATTAATCTTTTCATTTTACTCCCCCCTCACAATTTTCGTATTGTATTTATATTTACCGAATAGTAGAAAAGGATAATAATAAATCTACAAAAAACAAGAATAAAGTAACTTGCATAAAAAATCCCCGCATAAAAGCGGGGATTTTTTATGATCTGAGATTGAAACGATATTACATCATACCGCCCATACCACCCATGCCACCCATATCAGGCATAGCAGGTTTGTCTTCTGGGATATCAGTAATCATACATTCAGTTGTTAACATCAAACCAGCAACAGATGCAGCGTGCTCAAGTGCAGAACGCGTTACTTTAGCAGGGTCAAGGATACCCATTTCTAACATATCACCATATTGTGAAGTTGCAGCGTTGTAACCAAAGTTACCTTCACCGCTTTTCACTGCATTGATCACAACAGATGGCTCATCGCCAGCGTTAGACACGATTTGACGAAGTGGCGCTTCAATCGCACGACGAAGGATGTTCACACCTACAGTTTGGTCATCATTTGCACCAACAAGACCGTCAAGTACTTTAGCTGCACGTACCAACGCAACACCACCACCTGCAACAACACCTTCTTCAACCGCAGCACGCGTTGCATGAAGCGCATCATCTACACGGTCTTTCTTCTCTTTCATTTCAACTTCAGTTGCAGCACCAATTTTGATTACAGCAACACCGCCAGCGAGTTTAGCTACGCGCTCTTGAAGTTTTTCTTTATCGTATTCAGATGTTGATTCTTCGATTTGAGCACGAATTTGAGTTACACGTTCAGCAATTTGATTTGCATCACCAGCACCATCAACAATCACAGTATTTTCTTTAGAAATCGTGATTTTATGTGCAGTACCTAAATCTTGAAGCGTTGCTTGTTCTAAAGACATACCCACTTCTTCAGAAATCACAGTAGCACCTGTCAAGATCGCGATATCTTGAAGCATTGCTTTACGACGATCACCAAAACCAGGCGCTTTAACCGCACATACTTTGATGATACCGCGCATGTTGTTTACAACCAGTGTTGCAAGTGCTTCACCCTCAACATCTTCAGCGATGATGAGTAATGGTTTACCTGTTTTTGCAACAGCTTCTAAAACTGTAATCAATTCACGGATATTACCAATTTTCTTATCAACAAGAAGAATGAATGGATTTTCAAGTTCAGCAGTCAAAGTATCTTGTTTGTTTGCAAAGTACGGGCTGATATAACCACGGTCAAACTGCATACCTTCTACAACATCAAGCGCATCTTCAAAGCCTGAACCTTCTTCAACAGTAATCACGCCTTCTTTACCAACGCGTTCCATTGCTTGCGCAATCAACTTACCTACAGTTTCATCAGAGTTTGCCGAAATCGAACCGACTTGTTCAATTGCTTTGGTATCAGAAGCTGGTTTAGCAGTTGCTTTGATATTTTCAACAACAGCTCTAACCGCAAGGTCGATACCACGTTTCAAATCCATTGGGTTCATACCCGCAGTTACAGATTTGATCCCTTCATTTAAGATCGCTTGAGCAAGTACAGTTGCAGTTGTTGTACCATCACCTGCGATATCATTGGTTTTTGAAGAAACTTCACGAACCAATTGCGCGCCCATATTTTCGAATTTATCTTTTAAAGAAATTTCTTTAGCAACAGTTACACCATCTTTAGTGATGTGTGGTGCACCGAAAGAACGATCAATAACAACGTTACGCCCTTTAGGACCTAAAGTTACTTTTACTGCATCTGCAAGTACGTTTACACCGGCGATCATTTTTGAACGCGCTGAATCACCAAATTTTACGTCTTTAGCTGACATACTAAACTCCAGATATCTTTATAAATTTTAAATTTTGACCAATATGTTTTGGATGAAAACTCATTTGAACGGCAGAAGATTAACCTTCCAATACCGCTAAAATATCAGACTCTTTCATCACAAGAAGTTCTTCACCATCAACTTTAACTTTAGTACCTGCGTAAGCACCAAATAATACGTTATCGCCCACTTTCACGTCTAAAGCGCGTACGCCATTATCAGTGATTTTGCCATTACCTACAGCAAGGATTTCACCTTGAGCAGGTTGTTCAGCTGCTGAAGTACTTAAAATTAAACCACCTGCTGTTTTAGTTTCTTTTTCAACACGGCGAATAACAACGTTGTCATGTAAAGGACGAATCTTGCTCATTTCTAACTCCATAGACATTTTAAATGTCATTGATTACTCAGCGAAGATGACTTCTTATTCCTAGGTCATCGACAAAATATTTGTATGTCACATTTGTGGGGATGGAAATAAACGCTTCAAGGGGAAAATGAAAAAAAATTTATTTAATTTGTACGTTTTTTCTTCTTTTGTATCAAATCAGCTCTGATTCAGAATTTTTCAGCTCATTTTTCGCAATAAAATCTTGTAATTGCTCATCAAAAAAATAATGCTCAAACTCACCATTTTGATGAATCACATTAAAACTGTTTGGCATATTTTTATGTAAGCGTCGAGAAACTGCTGTACCCGCATGAACTTCATAAACCGGTTGCTTTAAATTTAGCGCAAAGGCTTGATTCAAATCATAGACCGCAACTAAATGTAAATGACCATGTAATAAAGCATACAGTTGATGTTGTCCCCATTCTTTAATGGCAAACTGCCCTAAAGCAGGACAATCTTTTAAGTGATGATCTTCATTTGAAGTATAAAAAGGTTGGTGACTAACAATTATTTTTAATTTATTTTTCGGTGCATTGACCAACAACTGATTTACATTTTGAATTTGCTCAAATGAGATATGCCCGCGTGTATGATAACGCCGACGAATACTGTTCATGCCAATTAAATAAAAATGCTCTGTAAATAAAGTGCGTTCTAAACTACCAAAGAACAGTTGATATAAGCCAAATGGTCTAAAGGCACGATTCCAGACATGATATAAAGGAATATCATGATTGCCAGGCACCACAAAATAAGGGATTTTTAGCGATTCTAAAAACTGTTTACATGCATAGAACTCTTTAAATTTAGCACGTTGAGTTAAATCACCGCTCACCACAACCACTTCTGGTTTATGCACAGCACAAAACTTTTGAATCGCTCGTATACACTCTGGACGCTCAGTACCAAAATGTAGATCAGACAGATGCAATAACATGCGGCACCATAATTTTTAAAGCATTTTTTTCTACGTGTAAGGTTAATGGGGTCGTCATTGAAACAATTTCTCCATCGACAGCAACGGTCAGTTTAGGCTTTTTTGAATAAACAATGACTTTTTGTGCACCAAAACTATACACATCGGAAGCGTTTTCCAATTTTCCACGAATGGTTTGAAACAAGGTTTTAAATAAAGTGGCTTTATCTCCTTTGGCGATCACCACACCGGCAATCTCACCCACCTCTGCACATTTTGAAATTTTTAAATTCAATTCTTTTAATTGCAGTTGATTATTACCAAAAAAAATCAGTGGTGTTTTTACAGGATACTTTTGTCCATCTACTTCGATCTCTAATTTGAGTTCTTTACGGTCACGGATCAGTACATCCAAACCAGAGGTGTAAGCATTTAAAGGAAAGCGTCCAAACTTACGATTATATTCTTCACGTTTTTTAATAAATAAAGGATATAAACCTAAACTGGCATTATTTAGATAAATTTGATCGTTGATACAGGCCACATGTGATGCACGCGGCTCCCCTGTGGCGATCACATTTGCTGCCTCCAAAATATTCAGGGGAATATGTAGAACACGCGCCACATAATTAAAAGTACCCAAAGGTAGTATTCCCATAGGAATTTTTTGATTTAACATTTGCGAGGCGACTGCATTCAACGTACCATCACCACCTGCAGCGACAATGACACCGCAATCTGAGTACTGTGCATGACGTTGAATGATTTTTTGCATCAGGGTTTTTATATCAGGCTCTGAACTGATATCAAAAACTTGAATTTCAAAACCATGTGAAGTCCAGATGGTCATGAGTTTTTCATAAATATCATCTTTCTGATTGGCATGAAAACCTGACTTTTCATTGTAAATCATTGAAAGAGGCTTGAGTTCTGTGTCCATAAGCTTGATTATTTTGAAGTATTTGCACTAATTTCGTCGATTTTCTAAACAAATAAAAGCACCTTTATGTAAAATTCGAATTATGTCCATTTATTAAATCAATAATTAATTTAGTAAATCTTATAATTTCAACTTATTGTAAACTATTATTATTTACAATTAAAATACCCTACATTCCGTTTTAAAATACTAATAAAAATCAAACAATAATCAATGTTAGACAATAAAAATCAAACACTTAGTAAAAACTCAAGCATTGGTATCTTTTAAGCCTTTAGTCTTATTTTTTTTATGAATATATGTTTTAATACCACCACTTTTTTTCATACTTAAATTTGAATGTAGTATCCCTTCATTCAGATTATTATTTGTACACAAAATTGTACATATTTTAGATAGGCCTCACCATGACCCAAGTGAACGCACCAGAATTCGTTCGTCATCCCAAGCTCATTGCATGGGTTGAAGAAATTGCTAAATTAACTAAACCTGCAAAAATTGAATGGTGTGACGGAAGCGAAGAAGAGAATCAACGTTACATCGACTTGATGATCGCTAACGGCACTATGCAAGCGTTGAACCAAGAAAAACATCCTGGTTCTTATTTAGCGAATTCTGATCCGTCTGACGTAGCGCGTGTTGAAGGTCGTACATACATCTGCTCTGAAAAACAAGAAGATGCTGGTGCGACAAACAACTGGGAAGCTCCTGCTGAGATGCGTACTCGCCTTAACAGTTTGTTTGATGGTGCAATGCAAGGACGTACAATGTACGTGGTTCCATTCTCTATGGGGCCATTAGGTTCTCACATTGCTCACATCGGTATCGAAATTACAGATTCTCCTTATGTTGCTGTAAGTATGCGTAAAATGGCTCGTATGGGTAAAGCTGTTTATGATGTACTGGGTACAGATGGCGATTATGTTCCTTGCGTACATACTGTTGGCGCTCCGTTGGCTGAAGGTCAAAAAGATGTTGCATGGCCTTGTAACCCTGAAAAATATATCGTGCATTATCCAGAAACTCGTGAGATCTGGTCTTACGGTTCAGGATACGGCGGTAACGCATTATTGGGTAAAAAATGCCTTGCTTTACGTATTGCTTCATCTATGGGTCGTCAACAAGGCTGGTTAGCTGAACACATGTTGATCCTTGGTGTGACCAATCCACAAGGTGAGAAACATTACATTGCAGCGGCATTCCCATCTGCATGTGGTAAAACCAACTTCGCGATGTTGATTCCACCAGCGGGTTATGAAGGTTGGAAAATTGAAACTGTAGGTGACGATATTGCTTGGATCAAGCCAGGTGAAGATGGTCGCTTATATGCAATCAACCCTGAAGCTGGTTTCTTTGGTGTAGCACCTGGTACAAACATCAAAACAAATCCAAACTGCATGGCGACACTTCACAAAGATGTCATCTATACAAACGTTGCTGTAACAAATGACGGTGACGTATGGTGGGAAGGTCTAACGAAAGAAGCGCCTGCTAATTTAACCAACTGGAAAGGCCAACCACATGTTGCTGGTGAAAAAGCAGCGCATCCAAATGCTCGCTTCACAGTTGCAGCGGGTCAATGCCCTTCTATTGATGCTGACTGGGAAAATCCAGCTGGCGTACCAATTTCTGCATTCATCTTCGGTGGTCGTCGCGCAGATACAGTACCTTTAATCTCAGAAGCTTTTGACTGGGTTGATGGTGTTTATAAAGCAGCAACAATGGGTTCTGAAACAACTGCAGCTGCAGTAGGTCAACAAGGTGTTGTACGCCGTGACCCATTTGCCATGCTTCCATTTGCTGGCTACAACATGGCTGACTATTTCTCTCATTGGTTAGAAATGGGCGAAGAAGTTGGTGCTAAAGCAAAAGCTGCGGGCAATAAACTTCCAGGTATTTATAACGTAAACTGGTTCCGTCGTGATGCTGAAGGTAACTTTGTTTGGCCTGGTTTTGGTCAAAACATGCGTGTGCTTGAGTGGATCATTGACCGTTGTGAAGGTCGTGCTGAAGCAGTAGAAACACCAATTGGTTTTGTTCCAACCTATGAGCAATTGAACTGGACAGGTTCTGACTTCACTAAAGACCAATTTAATCTTGTGACTTCTCAAGACAAAGATCAGTGGATCAAAGAAATTGAAAGCCACACTGAGTTATTTGATAAACTTGGTGAACGTTTACCAGCTGCACTTAAAACTCGTCAAAATGAGCTTTTAGAAGCTGTTAAGAAATCTGCTTAGTCCTCTGATTAATTGATACAAAAAGACCGCCATATAGCGGTCTTTTTGTTATTAAAGTGATTCTTTTCACTTTATTGTTTAGATATTCATTACAATTATGTAATAAAAATATAAATGATTACTATTTCCATATACAAAATTCATATTTTCTCTATAATTCAAACATTCATTATTTTATTGATTTTTTTTAATCATGATTGAAAATATTATTTATTCGGCAAAAGTGATTAGAGCCAAATTTGTCTCAGATAGACGCTATCTCACCAAAAGATTTATTGCTAAATTGGGTTATACCCCGAACTTTGATCAGCCTAAAAGTTTCAATGAAAAAGTCACCGCCAGAATGATCTATGAAAGAGTACCCTTACATACAAAATTAGCGGATAAATTTGCAGTACGAGAAATCATTTCAGATAAAATTTGTTGTTCCCATTTCGTTCCACTGATTGGCGTATATAAATGCTTTGAGGAAATTGACTTTAATCAACTTCCCAACAAGTTTGTTTTAAAATGCAATCATGACAGTGGCAGTGCGATTGTCTGTAACGATAAAGCGCAATTTGATATCAAAAAAGCGCAGCACAAACTCAATCACCACCTTAAACAAAATATGTATTTTAGAAAACGAGAATGGCATTACAAAGATATTGTTCCTTTAATTTTGGCCGAACAACATATTGATTTATTTACTGATCAAAACAATAAGTTCACCATTACAACATGTCGTGTTCATTGTTTTGAAGGTCAGCCTCGATATCTCGAAGTCGATGTACAAGATAGCAAAGGTATAGATTATTCAAATATGTATGACACATCTTGGATTCTGCAACCCTTTACCGTTGATCTAAAAAACAATACGCCAAGCTGTTTAGCACGACCGCAAAAATTAAATAAAATGCTTCAATTGTCAGAAGATCTTTGTTTTAAATATGGTTATAGCCGAATTGATTTCTTATTATCTCAAGACGATGTTTTCTTCAGTGAGATTACCTTAACCCCCAATGCAGGTCGTATGGTCATCACCCCAAGTGAGTGGGATGAAAAATTAGGCGCTTTATGGCTAACTGACTAAACCGAGCAAAAAGGCCGACGAGTTCGGTCTTTTTTATGATTTAATCTAATCATTCAATGATCTAAAAATAAGCGTAATGACACCTATTAAAAACATCACCACAGCTCAACCTTATCTAACATTGTTACCTGACCATGAAGTCGTCTTCGCCCCTTCAAGTCTATTTCTAGCACAGCATTTACTTCCGCTTATTTCAATTGATTTATCCGCAATAAATACTGCATGGCAAGGAAAAATTCATTTGCTGAATGCTATTGAACCTTATGAAGGCTATATTGGAAGTGATACCACAGAATTTTCAGATACTTTTGCCAATGAAAAATGGTTCATTATGCAATTAAATCAACAAAATCAATATGAATGGTTAGCAAACAAAAGATATTTTGCTTTAGAAAATCCTGATTGCGAGGCTGATCTAAAAACCCATCACAAAGAAATGCATGAAGATTACTTGCAGCTTAAACAGCGCTTTGCCGAAACTGGAAAAATCATTTCAACATCCCGCATTGAATATCAAAATAATTCTCCAACAACCTTGCTTGACCAATTAGGCGGCGAATGTGGCGGTGGAAACTGGACTTATCCGATTGATCAACATTTTGATTTACGCTACATCAACGCAGACCGTGATGATCAAGAAGTTCATATTTCTGACCGCGATGGCAATCGTTATTATTTTATTGCAGCTGTTGCAGGTTGGGAATATTGTTCACATGGTGCAGATTCGATTTTATTGTATTACCAACCTGAAACCCGACGCGTTTTATATACCTTTGATTGGTCATAACACATCCTCAGCAAAGCAATATATTTCCATTTTTGCTTAGGCAACATTTCTCTGTACGCGGCGTTCATGCAATTCAAGCAAATATTCATCCAGTACTTGAATTTCAGTTTCTGTAAATTTTAAATATAACTTGGTACGGCGCTTTAAAATATCCTGACTGGTGATCGCCCACTCATGATCAACCAAATAATCAACCTCTTGGGCATATAAACCATGTCCAAAATCTTGACCAAGTTCATGAACAGATGTCGAATGATTTAAAAATTTCCATGTATAGGTTCCATAGGCATGTGCCCAGCGGCTTGAAGTTTCATGATCAAGCCCTTTGATTTTATTTTGAATTTCTAAAACCAACCCATCAACAGAAATTAAATTCTCAGCACCTGGCAACAAGGATTTTCCAGTCCAAGGTTTTCCAGCTTTAGGGAAAAACTTCTGCAAATGCTCCATTGCAGATTCAGCCAAGCGTCTATAGGTGGTTAACTTCCCACCAAACACAGAAAGTAATGGTGCATCATTTTCATGATCTTGCGATAAAGCCAAAGTGTAATCACGGGTAATTGCTGCTGGATTATCAGACTCATCATCACACAACGGGCGTACCCCTGAGAATGTCTGAATAATATCGGCTTGAGTTAGTTGCACTTTAAAATGATCATTGGATACATCAAGCAGATAATCAATCTCTTGCTGACTAATTTCAACATTATTCGGATCTGCTAAATATTCACGGTCAGTTGTGCCAATCATGGTGTATTGATTGAGATAAGGAATTGCAAACACGATACGTTGATCATCATTTTGCATAATAAAGGCTTTATCACCGTCATAGATTTTCGGCACAATAATATGACTGCCTTGAATTAAACGAATCCCATATTGTGATTTTAACTGAAGCTCTTGCTTAATGAATTGTGCAACCCAAGGTCCTGCAGCATTGACCAAAGCCTTCGCTTGTATGTGATAAATACCCTGTTCATTTTCAAACTGAATAGTCCACAAGCCATGTTCTCGTTGTGCTGAAATACAGCGTGTTTGGGTCACCACAGTGGCATTTTTCTCACGTGCTTGCATCGCATTTAAAATCACTAAGCGTGAATCATCTACAGCACAATCTGAGTATTCAAAACCCCGTTTGAACGCTGTTTTTAGTGGGCTGGTATTAGGGTCAAACTCAACCAAATGTGAACCTGCAAGCTTCTCTCTTTTACCCAAATGATCATATAAAAACAGACCCGTACGAATCAGCCAAGCAGGACGTAAATGAGGCTGATGTGGCATGATAAAACGCATAGGGCGAATGATATGTGGTGCCTTTGCTAGTAAGACTTCTCGCTCCGCTAAAGCCTCTCGGACTAAACGAAATTCTTTATGTTCCAAATAACGCAGACCACCATGAATCAACTTGCTGCTTGCAGACGAAGTATGGCTGGCTAAATCATCTTTTTCACACAAGAACACAGATAAACCACGCCCAGCAGCATCATTGGCAATACCAACACCATTTATTCCACCACCAATTACAGCAATATCATAGTAAGCTTGTTGCTCATTGATTTGTGTCATAAACGCCACCACCTTTGATCATTTGCATATATTCACAATCATTTTTGAAAATATATTTTCATTTGTTTTCATTTAAGAAAATAATAGATAGTTTTTTAATCAATGTCTATCAAAAAATGATCAATTTCACGTTTATCATGTTTTCACTATGGGTTTAAAACTTAGCCTAAACCACAGTTAAAGCTACTTCTGCTGCATGAATTTGTTTTAAATAATTTTCAGTGGGGGTTTTATTGGTAAAAAGCCGATCTATTTCAGAAAGATGGCCTAAGCGCATCATTGCATGGCGACCGAACTTGCTCTCATCTGCTGCTAAAAATACCTGCCGAGCACCTAGAATAATTTCTTGCGAGACTGACACTTCTTGAAAATCGAAATCGAGCATCGTTCCATCTTCATCAATTCCACTGATACCAATCAAGGCATAATCAACTTTAAACTGCTTAAAAAATTCGGAGGTGGCTTGCCCAATCACGCCTCCATCAGGGCGCACTTTCCCACTGGCGATCAGCACTTCAAAATCATCGTTAATACTCAAAATTTTTGCCACATTTAAATTATTGGTAATCACTTTTAAACCGCGATGTTGCAATAAAGCATGGGCAATAGCTTCGGTCGTTGTACCAATATTGATAAACAAAGATGCATGATCTGGAATTGCTTTTGCAACAGCTGTTGCAATGCGCTGTTTTGCAGCTAAATTATGGCTGATCCGTTGACTATATGCTGTATTGGTAACGCTTGAGTCTACTGCAGCACCACCGTGATAACGACGTAATAGTCCGGCATCTGCCAATTGATTGATATCTCGCCGTACAGTTTGCGGGGTAACTGCAAAATGCTGTGCAATCTCATCAATACTGATGTAGCCCCGAGCCTTAACCAATGCTAATGTTTGCTGTTGTCGAATCATTAAGTCCATAGATGTGAAACCTTATTGTTTTATTTTCAAAAATGAACATTTAGCTACTATAAATAGCATGACTACTTACTGTACGACTAGATTAAATTCTTAAATTCATCCAACTCAGCTTACTAAATTGTTTATATTCCATACATTTAGACGCAAATAAATAGGCTTTAACTTTGAGATAAATTCTTATAATTTATAAAATATTTAAAATTAAATGCCTGTTTTAAAAAAATATTCATTTATTTATAGAATTTCTCATCTTGGAACAATAATGAGCTCTCAACACAGCTAAGACCAAAGTCTAATAAGGTCTGCTTTCATTCAAGCGTATAACGACCATTGTAATTATTTGTACCCCCTCGTCATACTTACTTAAATTCTCTCTGTTTGATTTTCTTCTTTGATTTTCATCCAAAATGAAAGTTAAACAGGCTGTATTTTGCATATTCTTTTGGAGAATTGCCTTGTCCAATTCATCTCCTCAAGCTGCCACTTCGCAACTTGATAGAAAAACTCGTTTCAAATCTATACTAGGTGGCTCAGCTGGTAATTTAGTCGAATGGTATGATTGGTATGTATATGCCGCATTTACCCTCTATTTTGCGCCTGTGTTCTTTCCTGAAGGTAATGAAACCGTCAAACTTCTCCAAGCTGCTGCAGTTTTCGCTTTAGGCTTTTTAATGCGTCCGATCGGTGCATGGATCATGGGCATTTATGCTGACCGTAAAGGTCGCAAAGCCGGCTTAACACTTTCTGTTTCATTGATGTGTATTGGCTCATTAATCATTGCTTGTGCGCCATCTTATGATTCAGTTGGGATGTTTGCTCCTGCACTGCTTTTATTTGCGCGTTTATTACAAGGTTTAAGTGTTGGTGGTGAGTATGGCTCAAGTGCCACCTATTTAACTGAAATGGCGGGTAAAAATCATCGTGGCTTTTTCTCAAGTTTCCAATATGTTACTCTGATCTCAGGTCAATTACTTGCACTCTGCGTACTGATTATCCTGCAACATAATCTTTCTGAAGAATCCTTACATGCTTGGGGATGGCGTATTCCTTTCTTTATTGGTGCATTACTCGCAATTGTTGTGTTCTGGATTCGTCGTGGTCTCGTTGAAACAGAATCATCTAAACAAGCGCAACAACAAGCAAAAAATGGCGGTGAAACATCTGGTGCTTTGGCTTTATTCACCAAGTATCCTAAACAAGCATTTACAGTGATTATGCTAACTGCGGGCGGCACCTTAGCTTTCAATACATTTACGACTTATTTACAAAAATATTTAGTTAACACTTCTGGCTTTGAAAAAACCACCGCAACTGAAATTACCACAGCCGCAATCTTTATTTTTATGTTGATTCAGCCTGCAGTGGGTGCACTTTCTGACAAAATTGGTCGTAAACCGATTATGATCACTTTTGGTGTACTCGGTGTGTTATTTACCGTTCCTATTTTCAATAGTTTAGGCTCGACAACGGATCCTAAAACGGCTTTCTTCTTATGTATGAGTGGTATGGTCATTGTAACTGGATATACAGCCATTAATGCGGTTGTAAAAGCTGAATTATTTCCACCGCATATTCGTGCTTTAGGTGTAGCCTTACCTTATGCACTTGCCAACACTGTGTTTGGTGGTACGGCTGAATTAGTTGCGTTAAGCTTTAAAAATGCTGGGCATGAAAACTATTTCTTCTATTACATTACCTTTATGATCAGTTTATCTCTAATCACCTATGTTTTTATGAAAGATAGCAAAAAACATAGTCTGATTACGGATGATTAATTCAAAGTATAGTTTGCAATCTAATTCATTTAAAACAGCTTTTTTATTTACATGAAAAAGCTGTTTTATTTACGCAATTCACTTATCGTGAAAATTGCAAAGCTATGGCATACTAAAAATAATTCAAAAAGCTAGGACTTTAAAAGATGAAAAAAATCACTTATGCAGGTTTAGGATTAATCGTTTTAGCTTTATCTGCATGTCAAACAACCCCTCGTCAATACAATGGCGTAACAGGTTATCAGATTGAAAATCAAACAGCAGATAGTGCAACACTGGCATACACCCTTTCAGGTCGTGCAGATCGTGATTTGGATGCTGATAAATTACAGCGTGCATGTCAAAAAGTTTTGGGTGCAAACAAAAACTATAAAATTTCTGTATTAAGCACCAATGAAATTATCAATCCGCAAATAGCAAAAGATCAGGCTGGCGTTCAACTTGGACATAGCCGTACATCATTTGGGCTTTCTAATACACCAAGTCTAAATAACAGTGAAGATTATGCAACACGCCAAGCATTAGATACCCGTCCAAGCACTTTACATGTTGTACGTTATACCTGTTCTTGATTTTAGATAGGTGTAAATCACAGAATAAAATAAGACGCTGTCATAGCGTCTTATAAAAACTCACATTTCTGAATTCTTTGGCTTCATCTAAATCAGGCCAAGTGGTGGCGCTTCGTTCATCCAATTTTTGGTAATTTGGATGACTAAAGTTTTTCACTCGGCTATCTGCCACCCATACTTCTGTTGAAAATTTTAAAAACTGATCTAAAAAGAAACGGTTAGATTGATCATATAAAACATCTGCTGCTAATAAGACATCAACCTGTTCTGATTTATATAAATCATCTAGATATTCAAGCTCTACATCATTAAGCAAAGCATTTTCGCGACAAGCATCCAAACTAATTGGGTCGATATCGCAACAGATGACACGTTTTGCACCTGCCATTTTGGCTGCAATTGCAACGACGCCTGATCCAGCACCAAAATCCAGCACTATTTTATCTTTTACATGCTGTGGCTCTGCAATCAGCCATTGTGCCATTGCTAAACCTGAAGCCCAGCAAAAAATCCAATACGGTGTATCATTCCAAATACGGCGAATCACCTCATCATCCAAACGATCTGTTGGAAAAACAGGTGGAATCAACCATAACGAAATTGGGCTTTCAGGCAACTGCTGCGCCAATAATTCGCATTGAGGAATTACTTCATGCAAAGCATCAAGTAAATGTTGTGGGGCTTTAGGAAATTGATAAGTACAGCTCATGCAAAATATGACCAAAATTATTATTTTGATATTGAGGAAATACAGCTTCTTCCTCATATTCGATAGACAGTAACGTCATGTGCTAAGGTTTGAGACAATACTTCTTATTGAATCTCGAATATAAATACTTAAAAGTACATCTTAAACGCGTTAAGCCAATGACAATGTTGCCTACTTTTACTGAAAAATAAATATCGCTGTGTAAATGTAGGCTAGATTTAAGCACAGTGAATGCATGGCTTTCACTGTACTCAGAATAAATTAAAACTTAAGTTAACGCCTTTTCAGCAGCTTCCACAGTTTGACGAATCAACGTTGTGATCGTCATCGGGCCTACGCCACCTGGAACTGGCGTATAAGCTGCAGCTACCTCTTCAATACCAACCAATTGGATATCACCCACACCACCACCTTCACGAGGATGGAAACCGGCATCAACCACAACAGCACCTTGCTTAATCCAATCTTTTTGGATTAATTCAGCTTTACCGACTGCACCAACAACAATATCCGCTTGTTTTACCAATTCAGCAAGATTTTGTGTGCGAGAATGACAGATTGTAACTGTTGCATTGGCTTGAAGTAGCATCATTGCCATCGGTTTACCTAAAATAGCCGAACGCCCCACCACAACAGCATGTTTGCCCGCGATTTCAATCTTATTTTCTTCAAGAATTGTCATGATACCTGCAGGTGTTGCCGAACCATAAGCAACCTCACCCATTGCCATACGGCCGAAACCTAAGCAAGTTACGCCATCTACATCTTTCTGAAGTGAAATGGCATCAAAACAAGCACGCTCATCAATTTGTTCAGGCACAGGATGTTGTAGCAAAATCCCGTGAACATCAGGATTGTCGTTTAATTTTTCAATTTCAGCTAACAATTGTTCAGTCGTGGTTTCTTTACCTAACTCTACTTTTAAAGAATCCATACCAACACGACGGCAAGCATTTCCTTTCATGCGTACGTATGTCGCAGATGCACCATCATCACCCACTAAAATAGTCGCTAAAATTGGGGTACGACCTGTTTTTGCTTTTATAGCTTCAACACGAGTCAACAAGTCTGCTTCAATTTGTTTCGCTAATGCGCGACCATCCAATACCAATGCCACGGCACATCTCCAAAGTAGATATGAATCAATTTTGCAAATAATACATGATTATTTAGACAATTTTCTTCCATATGCTGAATTTATGTGCATATGCATGAATTATAGTATTGTTTTTTTTTCAAAGATTGCTAATATGTGCATCACCAAGACATGGCGGGGTGGCAGAGTGGTCATGCAGCGGACTGCAACTCCGTGTACGCCGGTTCGATTCCGACCTCCGCCTCCAATCTTGTAAAGCCCGAGTGGTGAAATCGGTAGACACAGGGGATTTAAAATCCCCCGCCCACAAAGCGTGCCAGTTCGAGTCTGGCCTCGGGCACCATTTTAATTCTTGTTAAAATGGTGCAATAAAGAACCCAGCGATAAGCTGGTTTTTTTATGCCTAAAATTTTATATTGTTTTTTATGTTAATATCCAAAGTGAAATTTAGATAAGCGAAGCCTATATGATTCAAAACAAGCAAGTTTCCCTCTATTTAAATCAATTACAACAACAATACCCACAAGCATTTAAGCGCAACTTTCTATTTTATAGTCAAATTAAAACCAAAGGGCTTTTAGATGAAGCAAAGGAGTTTATTCCTTGGATTTTGTCGATTATGATTTTTTGCAGCATCTACTTTAGTTTAGGTCAGTATATTGCAAATCATTTTCCTAAATTCGATAGCTTTCAAGCCAATGGCATTGCCGCTTTAGCGATTATGTTATTTTTTATGATTATTGTTCCCATCATTATCAAACAAATAAAACACAGTTCGACTCATTTATACCAACAACTCAATAATATTCCGCTTAAGCTTGCGGTACTGATCGTCCTCCAAGCACTCAATCTTTATTTTATAGAAAGTACCCTGCTGCAAGGTCTGTTATTTTTCTTTGCAATGAGCTTTGGTTTTGTCAAATTTTATAAAGAAAATTTATTTAGAGATAGCACCAAAGACACCGAATATTATCAATTACAACAAATTCGAAAAACCTGTTTATGGGCTTATAAACAGGCTAAAAAAGCAAAATTCAAAATGCGATTCTTGACTAAAGATTCTGAGAAATATCAATTTTATCAAAAGCGTTTAGTGAAGTTTTTAGAGTTACATTTAGAACTATTAAAATATGAAAATGAAATGTGTAAAACCTATAAATATGAAGATTTAGATGCCTATATGGACAGTATGATGTAATCCATCTATCACGTTAAAAAGCCGAGCGATCTAAACTCGGCTTTTTTAGGCTAGAAAATTTATGCACTTTTCTGAATAGTCTTTACATCAACCAAATTGTTATTTAAAACCACTTGATGGGCACGAGCCGTATCCACTGAATAGGTTTTTTCCTTGATGTTATTTACGAAAATCCAATCCGCTTGCACTTGCTGTGCTGTAAAGCTGACTTTTAAGTAACCACGCTGATTTAAATTGGTGTAATTCAATTCATCAATGAGCGTGGTGAATGCCATTTCAAATTGTTGTAGCTGTGCCAAAGGAATACTTAAATACTTTTCCATCCCTGGTGAAGAGACCGAACTGGTTGCCAATTCAACCCCAACAAAATCACCCGTTTGAGTATGCAAGTCAGCAGACCATGCATTATGCGTATCCCCAGCCAACACTACAACTTTCTTATTTAATGCTTTGAGTGTGCCATATAAAATTTCACGTTCTGCATAGTAGCCATCCCAAGCATCCAAATTATAGGGTGCAACTGTGGTCACACGGGCTTTTTCTGCAGCAGTTAATGTTGGATCACCACCTTTCAAACGGACTTTTAAAGTAACTAACTCGATGATCTGTTGATTCATTTTTGCTAAAGTTTCGGCAGTAACATTTCCACTGGTAATTGCAGATAATGACAATAGCAATTCTGCAGGAATTAACATTTTTGCCATCAAAACTTGCTGCCCCAACACATTCCAAGTAGCTGTAGATTGTGCCAGTTTCTTTTGTAGCCACTCACGCTGGGTATACCCCATCAGTGTACGCGTAGTACTGGTTAAATCTGTCTGAAATTTAGCAATATCTAAACCAGAAGCCGTCATATAGTTGGCATAATTGAGTTGTTTGTCGCGTGCCAAAATACGCGTATCCAACATAGTTAATTGTACCAATGAACCAAAATCAAACTGGCGATAAATATTTAAATGATCTGTTGCAGATACAGGACGAATCGGCATCCATTCAAAATAAGCCTGTAAAGCTGCCAATTTACGGTCTAAGAAATTTCCCTCATTGGCTTGATGATTCTCTGCACCCTCTTTCCATGCATCATTTGCCAGTTCATGGTCGTCCCAAATCACGATAAAAGGATGTCGTGCATGCGCAGCCTGTAGATCGTTGTCAGTATGGTAAAGAGCATAACGCTTACGGTAATCGTCCAACTTGATAATTTCTTTATCATTGTCTGCAGCCAGTGTACGACCCAGCCTTACCGCCTCTTCTGTGGCATACCCATCTTTACCATATTCATAGATGTAATCCCCCAAATGGATAATCGCATCGACCTCTTGTTTTGCCATTTCTTTATATACATAAAAATAGCCAGCAGGATAATTTGAACATGAACACACCGCAAACTGCACAGAACTGGCAGTTTCAGGTAATGTTTTGGTACGTCCTACTGGCGAAATCACCGAACCAAATTTAAAACGATAATAATAAGTTTGCCCAGACTTAAGCTTGTCTGCATCGACCTTAACAGTAAAATCCTGAGCTGATGCTGTTTGTACTTTTCCAGTATTGATCACTTGAGTAAATTTATCGTCTGTGGCAATTTCCCAAACCACTTCTAAACGCAAAGACGTATCCTGTGGCGTAATACGTGTCCACAAAATCACACGATCTTTTAACGGGTCTCCACTGGCAACACCATGCAAAAATTCAACTTTTATTGTAGGAGATGTTGAATCGTTATTATCACTGCCACAAGCAGTCAACGACACTGGTATAGATAATGCCCCAAAACTGGCTAATGACTTTTGAATAAGTTCACGGCGTGAAATTGAGTTTGGCATTGAAGTTGATTTCCTCTAAGTTTTTTTATCCAATCAATTTAAAGGCTTAATATTTCGCTTTAATCTCAAATTGATGAAAAAATCATGACAAAATACTCATTTAACGGCTTAAAATGCTTTATTTTCAAACATAAGCACATGAATTGATTGAAAAGAAAGCAAATCGACATAAATACGCTTGCCAAGAGAAAAACTGTCCTTTATTATTGCGCACATGCCCGAGTGGTGAAATCGGTAGACACAGGGGATTTAAAATCCCCCGCCCACAAAGCGTGCCAGTTCGAGTCTGGCCTCGGGCACCATTTTAAGTCTTATTAAAATGGTGCAATAAAGAACCCAGCGATAAGCTGGTTTTTTTATGCCTTAAATTTGTAAATCAACTATAAATTGCTAATTTAAAATATAACTCAAAGTTCAATACATCTTGCTAAAAAGCGTGATAGCTCAGTAATATTTTTCTGGTTATTTTTCATTAAAAACCCTATAATACGTTAAATTTACATTAATTATTAATATTTTCATAAACTTAATTAAACCAAACCCATGTCTAAAATTACTACTGAAACTCAAAAAGCCGCCCCTATATTTCCTCGATTATTCGCATTTATCATCGACTGTATTACCGTCGGCGTAGCCAGTTTAGTGACGGGCAAAATACTGTACCCCTATTTTGAAAATTCTCCTTTTATTTTCCAATGTATAGGCACGCTCCTCTGTCTATTTTATTTTGCTGCTTTTAACAGTCAGATAGGAAATGGTAAAACCATTGGGAAAATCCTTTGTAAAATTAGGGTAAAAGACTTAAATGGTGCTTCAATTCCATTTGTGCGCTCTCTAGTTAGATCAAGCATCTTTATCATTCCATTTTGCTTTGCAGGTTATTTACAAACATATTCAACTCAGCATCTTTTACTCAGTCTGCTTGTGGCTTTTTTTCAAAGTATCGTTTTTGCCTGCTTCTATTTGGCAATTTTTAATGGAAATAGCCAACAATCTCTTCACGATCTACTCAGTGAAACTCAAATACTCAGAAACGCTCAATCCAATATTCCACGTCAAGCTGTATGGAATATTCATTACTACATCATTGCGCTGCTAACAATTGTTATTTTTTCCGTCAATTTATGGGGTTATTTCCAAACCAAAGCAATGTCAGCCAATGATTTTACTTTAATCTCCCATGACATTAAAAATGCTCAAGTTGAAAGTCGTCATACCTTCATCGGAGAGGCTGAATCCACAAATCAGGTTTTAATTTTAAATGTAAATCAGCCAGATTATCTGGATAACATTGATAGCGCTGAAACATTGCTAGAAAAAATTGATCGACAACACGCTGAAGTTTTAACGCAATACAACATCAATCAGGTGCAATTTAACTTTTCTTATCAATTTGGTTTGGCGAAATTATCAAAAACAACACTTTATGATTATAAAAAGACACATAAAAGTAGCCTAACCTATATTGGAGATAGTACGGGATTGAACCTTGGTTTTTAACAAAACCAAGTCCCATTTGTAAAGTTTAAATCTGGAAGATAAAAAAAGACCACGTTTTTGGAAACGTGGTCTATAAAAATGGTGGCTATGACGGGACTTGAACCTGTGACCCCCGCATTATGAGTGCGGTGCTCTAACCAACTGAGCTACATAGCCTAAAACTGTGCGCGCATTATCTGCTGTAAACAATATTACGTCAAGCACTAATTAAAATAAAATTCATCGAAGTGAGCCGATAAGCCGGGTTCTGTCTAGAACGATCATTCCTCTAGGCGCATGATCACTCATACGCTCAAGCGACCTACCCGGATCCAGCATGGGCCATGCCTATAGGATCCCTATTTGGTCTTGCTTCCGGTGGGGTTTACCATGCCATGAACTGTTACCAGCCATGCGGTGCGCTCTTACCGCACCCTTTCACCCTTACCTTCCATTTCTCCGAAAAGAAACGATATTGAAGGCGGTCTACTCTCTGCTGCACTTTCCGTCGGTTCACACCGCCCAGGCGTTACCTGGCACCTTGCCCTATGAAGCCCGGACTTTCCTCCCCTGCTTCAATCACGGAGATCTCCACAGCAGCGATCGTCTGGCTCACTTCGGGGCGTATCCTAACAAATTTCTTGGCTAATTGCTTGCGCTTTTTTGAGCAATTAGTTTTTTATACTTTTCCATCAAATCTTCTTGGCTCTCTACATGGTTCGGATCGAGCGGAATACAGTCGACTGGACAGAAAAGCGCGCACTGTGGTTGATCAAAATGCCCAACGCATTCTGTACATAGGTTCGGATGGATTTCATAAATCTCCTCCCCCATAAAAATGGCATCATTTGGACATACAGGCTCGCATACATCACAATTGATACATTCATCAGTGATAATTAAAGACACACTACCAACCTTGTTGATGTTTACGATGGAAGGCTTCGACAACGCATTGAGGAACAAACTTTGCCACATCACCTTTCAATCGTGCTATTTCTCGAACCATCGTCGAAGAAATAAATGAAAATTGCTCTGATGGTGTTAAAAATACTGTTTCAAAATCATGATCAAGCTGACGATTCATATTCGCAAGTTGAAATTCGTATTCGAAATCTGAAACAGCCCTTAAGCCACGTAACACTGCTGTAGCATGTTGTTCACGTGCAAAATTTACCAATAACCCATCAAAACCGACAAACTCAACATTGGGTAAATGTTTGAGGGATATCTTTGCTAACTCTACACGTTCTTCCAAACTAAAGACTGGGTTTTTATGATGTCCAATTGCAATTGCGACCACAACTTCATCAAACATTCTTGAAGCACGTGCGACTAAGTCAACATGGCCATTGGTAATTGGATCAAAAGTTCCTGGATAGATGACACGAGTTTTAGACATCCATTTGTACTCTAGTTTGTTATGTAGGGCTATAGTTTATCAAAAACTTAAATATTAGCGAATAACCTCTTTTGATTTAGCTTGGGGTTTAATTGTGAAATGACTTCACCTGAAGCCAAGTTTGAGGCAAAATAAGGCTATTCTTGGAATATTTGTATTATGTCGAAAAACATTGTCGTTAAAAAAAATAATAGTGGGACGATTGCACAAAATAAACGTGCACGCCACGATTATTTTATTGAAGAAAAATTTGAAGCTGGGCTTTCTTTACAGGGTTGGGAAGTCAAGTCATTACGTGCTGGACGGATGACCATTACTGAAAGCTATATCACTTTTAAAAATAACGAGGCATTTCTCTTCGGTGCTCAAATTCAACCTTTACTTTCAGCATCTACTCATGTAGTCCCTGAAGCAACACGCACGCGTAAACTGTTGCTCTCGCGTCGTGAACTTGAAAAGTTACTTGGTGCTGTCAATCAAAAAGGTTATACCTGTGTTCCTTTAGCATGTTACTGGAAAGGTCATTTGGCAAAACTGGAGATTGCTTTGGTAAAAGGTAAGCAGTTACATGACAAACGTGCAACTGAAAAAGATCGTGATTGGCAACGTGATAAATCGCGAATCATGCATAAATAATGCCTTATTAATATAAAAAACCTCCAAATGGAGGTTTTTTCTTGCAGCAGTCTTTTAACAAAATTTTAAAGAACCATAACAGTTAGGAGCAAAATCCTGAGTTGCCAATTTCAAATCTTTAATCGGAAAATATAATGGATTTGAGCCAGACAAATTAATTTCCCCAATTGCTACCTCACTCGCAATACAAGATAAACCTATTACACCAGGACATTTCACTGTATTCTCAGATTTAGCAAGGTATTCATTTAAACTAGGTACAACTTGTTTCAAAACATCATTCGTCACATCAATTGTATTCGATGGTGTCACTTTGCCAATATCAATTTCATCTTCAATTGCTAGCCACCATCCTCTTTGTGCTGCAATTTCCGCGTTTGGCCACCACACTGATTGTTGCTGTAATGATAAAGAAAATGGATTATTCAATTGTAGCTTGTGAATGTATCCTAAGCTTTGATTAATATCTAAATTTGCAGTTAAACCAGAAATACTCCCACTGGCATTTAATGTTAAAAAAGATAAATCAATACCTGCAAGAATTGGCTTAATTGAACCATTGAAAAATAGCTCATCAATTTTAGCTGTTCCAGTTAAAAGGGCACTATTCATACGATTTCCGTATAAAGTTTTCCCATTAATTGCTAATGTAGCGCCAGTAGATTGTAGCCCTAGATTATAGTCATTTGTCTGAAAACTTGCTGTTGGAAGAATGCCTAGTTTGATATTACCTTTAATAGACATATCTGTATCAGCATATTGTAAATTCCTTGCAGTTGTATTAGCAATGCCTGTTGTTGCTTTAATTTTTAAAGCACCACTTAGACTATTAATACCATTTGGTGAGTTTGAATTTTCAGTACCTGCTGTTAACAAACCCAATGCTTTTTCAGCACTTAAGCGTAAACCCACCACTTCTCTTGTCGAAGCAGTATCAGGATTTTTAATCGCAAATTCTATAAATGGATTAGTCAGTTTTGCACTTGAACCTACACGACCTTCACGGGTATCTGCTAGACCAGAAAGGCTCAAATTATCAATATCAATATCACATCCACCTGCACCATTTGCGCCCCCACAACCCAATTGTAGTTTTTTAATATTGGCATTCAGTTCAAGATCAGCTTCAAGGCCCAGTTTATAAAAACCAACTCCTAGTCCTTGCATCTTATTCACCGAGTCATTGGGTGCAATATAACTCAAACTCATCAATGCCTGACCACTGACTTTAGAAAGCTCCTTGTCTGTTAATTCGGTTAATCCTTCAGACTGCAAAGTGTTTGCAAAACAATAAATCGGAGTAACCAACAGACCATTTATTAAAATCATCTTCATGATTTTAATAATTTTTCTAGCCTTAATATCCATATCATATGCTCAATTTTTTATTATTGGTCAAAACTATATGAAAATGATAGTAAAAAATAGGCTTAACACAGTCAATAACTCAATGAATCCAGTATTTTTCTATATCAGCCAACTTTCACAATGATTCTAAAGGATTTTTATTTATGATTTTTTTGTTTTTTTATGTAATTACAATGCATCATTATACCGCAATTTTATTTATGAGTAATGCTATATATTCTCCAAACCATATTGCAGTTTGCAAGTCACCTGAGGGCGGTGTAATTTCAACAGGTGCATTATCTGATTGTGTCATTAACCCTAAGTAACCCGCCATACGATTTAAATCTGTAGGCTTCACACCTGTAGGCATTAAAGGCAATCCAGACCATAACATGCCATGTTGCATAGCAAAAATATTAATTTGTTGTAAGACGGAAAGCTTATCTCCACTTAAACCACCTGAATTGGTAAATGCGGCAGCAAGCTTGCCCTCCCAATCACGATTTTTCCAACGTTTAGATGTCGAGTCCATAAACATTTTAAATGGACCTGTAACACTTCCCATATATGTAGGTGAACCAAAAATAATAGCATTCGCCTGATCCAAAATATCCCAGTCAATATGCTCAATATCCATGGTATGGACAGTTACACCAATCTTTACTGCGCCTTGTGCAATATAACTCGCAACTTTTGCAGTATGACCAAATGGGCTGTGGTAAACGATCGCGATAGATTTAGCAGATAAAGACATATCAATTGAAAACAAACAAATTTGCTCAAGTTTAACATCTATTCAATTTTAAACAATTCTTGTAATGTTCAGAAAACGCATTAATAGATTTTTTAAACTGCAATAAATCTATTTAAAAATAAAGAATTAATTATGAATAAATACAAAAGTTGCCATACGACCTGTTTTTGCATGACGGCGGTAAGAATAGAAATCTTGATCTTGTCGATAAGAACATTGGTCCCCGCCTGTAATCACATCGACCCCATGCTGTTTGAGAATGTAACGTGCAATCGCATATAAATCAGCGTAATACTTACCTTGTTGCTCACTCTTTACAAATGCTGTTTCTAATTCAGCATATTTAGAGCAAAAAGCAGTTTTTACTTCTATACCAATTTCAAAACAAGCTTGACTAATCGCTGCACCTAACCAAGCCCAGGTAGGTTGAGATTTCATATTGGCAATTGTATTTTCAATAATCCCTCCAGCTAACCCTCTCCAACCTGCATGTAAGTTTGCAACTTCACTACCCATCTTATTGCCTAATACAACAGGCAAACAATCAGCGGTCATCATCATCAAAGCATGCCCTTGATTCTGTGTAACTAATCCGTCACCGACCAATGCTGTAAAGGTCATTTCTTCATTGACAGTATGACAAATTGTACTGTGAGTCTGAGTCATCCACGTGATTTTATTGACACCCCATTCAGCAAATTCATCTAATAAAATCATACGATGCTGTTGTACACGTTTAGGATCATCATTTACATGCAATGCCAAATTAAAACCTTCAAGTTCAGGCTGTACAGATGGCAAAGCCTTTGGGTGCTGTATATGTGTCTGTCCGACATATACACCTTGAGGTAATCCTTGAACAAATTGCATCTGGCACATTTCCTACTTAAATCATTTCACGACTCTATAACTATAACAAATTCAATCAACCCTTGATCAATACTTTAATTAATTTAATTGATTAGTAAAGCTAAAAATTTCAACCAAATTTACTGTTATTTCTTTAATCAAAATTAACAATATCAATTAAAACTTGAATAGCGGGTAATCCCTAAAAAATTAGATCCTAATGTCTTATTCGACTTGAATTAAACATGGATATTAATAAGTTGTAGTATTTATATCCATTACGTCAATCCTTCTGGATACTTTAAAAATAGAAACGCTTGAGTGGTTATGAAATGCCTATTGAGGGATATCACTACAAAATTTTGGTCTTTATTTTAATCAAAATACCACCTCAATCGAACTTATTATAAATAAAATAACTTAGCGTATGTCGCAACATCATTACCTTGCAAAAGATTACTTAAGCAAAAGATTTCATAGTCGAATCACTTCTATTTTCGAAGATTTTCAGGTCAACTCTGCCTATCAAAACAGAATAATGTCATCAGAATGAGTAAGGGATCAATCAAAATATACGCCGATTTTTTCAACAGGACAAAAGATAGTTGTGGTTACCCAATAACTTTATAAAACTGCTCTCATTGAGCAGCTTTATAATACAAATCAATCAATACGCTTGATTTTCAGAACGTAGAACTTCTACCAACTCAACGAAATCATCTGACCATGGTGCTTCAAACATCATTTCTTCTTTTGTACGTGGATGAACTAAGCCCAATTTAGACGCATGTAAAGCTTGGCGTTTAAAATTACGCAATGCACTGCTCAGTTTTTCAGAAGCGCCTGCTGGAACTTTAACACGGCTAACATATACTGGATCACCCACCAATGGATAACCAATATAGGTGAAATGAATACGGATTTGATGAGTACGCCCTGTTTCAAGTTGCGCCTGTACACGGGTAAAATTTTGAAAACGTTCTTTAACATTGTAATGCGTCACTGCATCACGGCCACCTGGTAAAATAGCCATTTTTACACGATCTACAGGATGGCGCTTAATCGGTTCATCAATCGTACCACCTGCAATAATATGACCATAACAAATCAAGTCATATACACGGTAAACTGTTTTTTTAGCCAATTGCTTACTTAAAGAAAATTGAGCTTCCAGATTTTTAGCAACAACCAATAAGCCGCTGGTATCTTTATCTATACGATGCACTAAACCCGCGCGAGTTAATTCGGCAGATTTTGGATAATGATAAAGCAAGGCATTGACTAGAGTACCATTTGGATTACCAGCCCCAGGGTGTACAACCATACCTACTGGTTTATTGATGACCATAATATCGTCATCTTCATAAACAATATTTAAAGGTATATTTTCAGGTTGTGCAGAAGTTTGTGCTTCTAACTCAACATCTAAACATAGAAGTTCATTGCCTTCACATTTATACTTAGGCTTGACAATGTTACCATTTACCAACAAATGACCTTCTTTCATCCACTGCTTGAGTTTTTCACGAGAAAACTCGTTCCAAACCAGTGCTGCGACTTGGTCAATACGTTGCCCTAAATAGCTTTCATCCAGTTGAAATTGCAACGATAAACGTGTTGCAGTTGGTGCAGAATTATGATTATCTGCATCCTCAGAATCTTCAAGTAAATTGAAATCGTTTTCTGGGAAATTAGAATTAGAAGAGTGTGCTGAAGTCATTTGCTCATTCGGACAAAAGTGGTTTAATAGCGCAATTGTAGCCTATTGCCCGTATAAACAGAGGAATTTTTATGTCGCTACCACGTTATAAAGTCACAATGCTTGCTTTAACTGTAGGCTTAGCAACTGCATTTGTCGGCTGTAGCAGCAATCCGAAGAAGGATGTTGTTGATACAGGCCCGAAATCAAATGAGCAGACTTATTACAATAATGCGATAAAATCATTAGACCGTGGGCAATATGGCGATGCTGCAAAAGCGTTAGAAGCAATGGATACTTATTTTCCGACTGGGCAATATGCACAACAAGCTCAGCTTGAATTGCTTTACACAAAATTTAAGCAAAAAGATTATGAAGGTACAATTGCACTGGCAGATCGTTTTATCCGTTTAAATCCTCAACATCCGAATTTAGACTATGCCTACTATGTCCGTGGTGTAGCCAATATGGAGCAAAACTATGACAGTTTGCTTCGCTATACCTCATTAAAACAAGCGCATCGTGATGTAGGTTATTTAAAAATTGCCTATCAAAATTTTGTCGACTTAATTCGTCGCTACCCTTCAAGCCAGTATTCAGTTGATGCCGCACAGCGAATGAAATACATCGGTCAAGAATTGGCTGAAAGTGAAATGAATACTGCACGTTTCAATATTAAACGTAAAGCATATTTGGCTGCGATTGAACGTTCACAATGGGTGATTGAACACTATCCTCAAACCCCTCAAGTTCCTGAAGCCTTAGCAACTATGGCATATGGTTATGATAAGTTGGGCGATAAAGAAACATCACAACAGTACATTGGCGTGCTTAAGCAAAACTACCCGAACCTTGTTAAATCAAATGGTGAAGTGAATATACGAGCAGCACGTAAAGAAGCCAGCTGGTGGAACCGTGCAACATTAGGTATTTTAGGTCGTGGTGATAAAGCAGAAGTATCACAAGAAGCGAGTTCTGAAACGTCTGATCAAGCAGAACAAAAATCAAGCTTGTTGAATAAAGTGAGTTTTGGCTTACTTGATCGTCCAAATCGTGAAGTATCTAAAGAACCCGCACGCGCAGATGAAAGTTTGTATGATGGACAACGTAAATAAATATTGATTGCGACAAATCAAGACGGGTTTTTACCCGTCTTTTTTATTCATCGATATTTTTAGAAGCAAAACTACGTTAAACTTTAAATTAGTTTAAACGATACATGACATTAAATTTATGGCTATTCCTCAGCACACGATAGATCAAGTTTTGGATCGCACAGATATTGTCGATCTGATTGGTCAACGTGTGAAATTGAAAAAAACTGGTCGCACCTATTCAGGCTGTTGCCCTTTTCATCAGGAAAAGTCCCCCTCTTTTCATGTTTACCGTGATAAACAGTATTATCACTGCTTTGGTTGTCAGGCAAATGGCAATGCCATTCGCTTCTTAATGGATATTGATAATCGAAACTTTGTCGATGTCATGAAAGAACTCTCCAGCCATGCAGGTGTCGAACTTCCTAAAGACAATCATGACAATAAAAAATTGTCATATAAGCGTGAAGTATCCAAGCCTAAACCAACAGTGAAGACTGTAGAAGATAAATTAGTAGATTCTAAACCCGCTGAGCAAAAAACAGATTATGTTCAGCCACGTGAAGTTGATCCTTTCGAAGCTTTTAGCCAATATCCAGATCCAGAGCATTTCGATCCAACCCAATTTGATCCAACTGGTTTTAACCAAATCCCTCAAGATGGTAACCTTTATGATCTTCTAGAAAATATTGCACAATTTTATGAACGGCAATTGCCAAACAGTAAAGTCGCGCAGAATTATTTTAAACATCGTGGCTTAAGTAGCGAAACCATCCAATATTGGCGTTTAGGCTATGCACCAGAAGATTGGCAACATTTGGAAAAAGCCTTTCCACAAGATATTGAAGGTTTAAAACTGCTGGGTTTAATTCGTACCAGTGATAGTGGTCGTGACTTCGATTTGTTGCGTGATCGGGTGATTTTCCCAATTCGAGACAACAAAGGTCGTGTTGTCGGTTTCGGTGGTCGCGCATTGAATGATGAAATCAAACCGAAATATATTAACTCACCTGATTCTGAAGTTTTCCACAAAAATCAACTCCTTTACGGCTTGTATGAAGGGCGTAAAGACCGTGCGCAAAATTGGCTCATGGTAGAAGGCTATATGGATGTGATCGCCTTACAACAGAATGGGATTTCTGGGGCAACAGCAACATTAGGTACAGCCAGCAATGCTGATCACTTAAATATTTTATTTAAGCAGAACAATCAGATCACAATTGCATTTGATGGTGATGCCGCGGGACAAAAAGCAGCACGTCGAACCTTAGAAATTGCCCTGCCATTATTAAATGATGGTCGTGAACTTAAATTCTTTGTTCTACCCAAAGAGCATGATCCAGATTCGTTGATTCGTAAAGAGGGTTTTGAAACTTTTCAACGTATATGGCAACAATCCCCATTATTATCAGATTTTGTCTTTGCATTGTTAAGTCAAAATTATGATGTTGCTACACCTGAGGGCAAAAGTCAGGTGATGGCTGAACTCAATCAACTAACGGAATTACTGCCTAAGCAAGGTTCTTATCGCTATTTATTAAGACAATTCTTTAAAGAAAAATTAGGTTTTAATCGAAAATGGCAACCTCAAGTCAGCTTAGATGCCTCATTGTCATTTAATATTCGTACTAAAGATGAAGACTTTGCTGTTGCGATTTTGATGCAACACCCATTTTTGTATATTCATTTTGAAGTATTACGCGCATTGATTCATCCAGATGAACTATTGGCGCAGATCTTAGCCGTATTTGACCGTGTCTTTGACGAGCTACCAGACGATCAAGAACTTGCAACCTATTATATTTTAGGTGCATGTGGCGCTTATCATTTGGAATTATCTGAAATCATCCAACGCACTAATATTCAGGCTTTGGCTGAAGCGCCTGAAATGGCAGATAAATTGGCTTCAGATTACTCTTTAGCCTTGCAAGAGAAATATTTAAAATTAAAGCTTAAAGCCCCAACTTCGTTAAGTGAATCACGTAATTTACGTAAACAACTCAATGAACTGACTAAACAAATTAGTTTAAAGCTGGTACATCATTAATTTTTAATAAACGCTTCATTGAGCTTATCGAGTATTTTGTAATACAAAAAATTCATATGGCTATTGGCCTCTTCCATTGAGGAGTCATGAGGCTTATATAGGTTTATAAATATACGTTTTTGAAAGTTTTCATCACTAAAAAACACGGTAGTAGGGAAATTAGAGTCTGAGTGTGCATTTATACTTTCGACCATAAGTGCATCCAATAACCGCCCTGAATAATCTAGATAAAAGCTATATAGTTTAGTTTTTTGAGATTTTTATAGCATCGATCAACTGAATCAATTACCCCCATAACTCCACCCGAAATAGAGAGGCGATGTAGATCCTTAATTGCTTGGTTCAATAATACATCACTGTCTTTTACAGGCTTTGAAAAGTATTCTACTGACAAACACAATAATATGAATATATAAAGTTTTAAGCATTTTAATTACCTTAATTTCATTATTCTAATTTAATCGCACGAATAGATACACCAATAATAGCTGGCGAAGCAAAAACATTAAATCACATTATTTTAAAAAATAATCACTTCGCTTTTGGTTTTCTTTCTTGTTCAAAAATATCCTGAATATTTTCTTTCATCCACTCAAAATGTGATGGATCTTCATCTTGCGCCGCATTGCGTAATAAAATTGAAGAAGGATGCAATAACTTTTGGGTCAAACGATGCGCAAAATCCTCAAGTACATGTTGAGTATCCTCACCTGCCTGAATACGTTCTAAAGCATGCGACAATTCCATCTGACGTTGTTCTTTACCGTGTTCACGAAATTGTTGAATTGTACTCCCCGCTTCTTTTACTTTTTGCTGAGTCACCAACTGGGTCACCAGTTGATTAACCATGACTTCAGCTTCAACCGCAGCTTGACGTCGTTGTGCTAAATTTTCATCAATTACGCTTTGTAGATCATCCACACCGTATAAATACACACCATCCAAACTTTCAACTTTTGGATCTATATCACGAGGTACAGCTAAATCGACCATAAGCATTTGTTGATAACGACGTTTTTTTAAAGCAAACTTCACATCTGCATAAGCAATGACTTGATGCAAACTGCCTGTACAACTCGAAATTACATCCGCACGATAGAGATTCGAAGTTAATTCATCAAATGGAATAATTTCTACTTCAACACGATGTGCTATTTCTTGTGCTAATTTTTCTGCCCGTTCACGGCTTCGATTACAAATCAGGATTTTTGCAACACCCATTTCAGCCAAATGTTTCGCCACCAAGCTGTTCATTTCACCTGCGGCAACCACCATAACTGTAAGCTGTTCAGGCTTACTAAAAACTTGCAATGCAAGTTGAGCAACTGCATATCCCATCGAAACAGCATGGCTACCCACTGCAGTTTCAGAACGTACCCGTTTGGCTGCATAAAATGCATATTCAAATATTTGATTTAGGTTTTGCGAGACAATTTCAGCATCTTTTGAGATTGATAGTGCTGTTTTAACCTGCCCAAGAATTTGTGGCTCACCTAGCATCAACGAATCTAAACCACTTGCGACTCGCATCAAGTGCGAAACAGCATCGGTATTTTCATAACGATATACATGATTTGACAATTGCTTTACATCAATACCATTGGTTTGGGCGAGCCAATTTAATACCATATCGGCATTTTCAGCCATGGCATAGACTTCAGTACGATTACATGTTGAGACCACCACCATATCATTCAAATTTTGGCGAAGGCTTTCTACAGCAAATAAATCTTTTAATCGTTCTGGATTAAAAGCAATTTGCTCACGTAGCTCAACAGAGGCAGTTTGATGGTTGACACCCAATGCAAAGAAAGACATATCAGATCATCATTTCGTTAAATTTGTGCTATTGTGCAATAACGGTGTCATAAAAAGCATACTTGGATTCGGAAAAATTGCGTCAAATAAACAACCGCTTAAGCGGCATGACAATTAAGCAATATTCTACCACATTCTTACTGGTTGGTAGCATGGCTTCTAGTGCTCATATTAGAGCATCTGGAGAATTTTATCATGCGAAATATAATACTAATGCATTAAAACAAAGTATTATTGCTGAATTTTCATTGGCTTATAATGATACAGCAACTGCTTTACACAATTATACTGTGCTCGCAATTCGTAGTAATTCAACCACCATTAAGCAACGTGCCTTGAATGTTGCAATTGAACAAAATGATTTAAAAGCCGCTTTAGACATTGCCACCCATTGGGTTGTACAAGAACCTGAAGATGTTCCTGCAAAATTTTACTTGGCACATATTGCGCTCAAATCACATGAATACGAACTTGCTGCAGAAACCCTAGACAGTATTCTCAACATTGACCCTAACGCTGATTTAGAAAAGATTTTAGAAGGAATTGCACCAGAATCAGAAGTAGATCGTCAAAATCTGCTCAGTACACTGAGAGCGAGTAAAGAAAAAAATAACCCTTCTGTGCTTATTCTAATTGCAGGTTTGGAAGCGCAAAACGATGAAATCGAGCAAGCGCTAAAAACTGTCAATAAAGCACTAAGAAAACGTTCAAAAGTGACTGGCTTTATTTTGATGAAAGCCAATTTATTAGAGGCTTTGGGTGACCAAGAAGCGACTTTAAAATGGTATGATCGAAGTAGTCGTAAAAACAAATATAACTATGATATCCGTCTAGCTGAAGTTAAATATTTGATCAAGATTCATCAATCTGAATTGGCCTTAACTAAATTAGAATCTATTATCCAAACTTGGCCGGATGCTGAAGAAGCCCTATTTATCGCAGGTTTAACTGCGATTGATTTAAAAAAGCTAGATCAAGCTGAACAATATTTGGTGGAATTACGTTATTCGTCACGTTATCAAAATGAAGCTTATTTTTATTTGGCAGTAAATGCTGAACGAAAGCAAAATGATGAAACGGCAAAAGCCTATTATCGTCTGGTTGATGGGAACTTATATACGGTTTCACGCCGTAATCTGGTCTCGATTTTTGAAAGACAAGACAAGATGAATGATGCTTTGCGGTTTTTAACCCAAGAACGTGTCAATTATCCACAACATGCAAGTTTCTTATATCAGGCTCAAGCTGAGATTTTAAAACGCATGGGCAATAAAAAAGCAGCATTGAGATTACTCACTGAAGCAGTGAAGAACTTGCCTGATGATCCTGAAATTCTCTATTCAGAAATACTGCTTCTTGATCCATTTGAGGATCGTGATTTACTTGATAAAGCACTGAAACAACTTTTAACTTTAGAGCCCAATAATCCTGCTTATTTAAATGCTTATGCCTATACGCTTGCACTACAAAATAGACGTTTAGATGAAGCGCGAAAGTATGCTGAACATGCCTTAGACTCTGCACCAGATCAAGCCTCGATTTTAGATACGCTGGGATATATCACATTCTTGCAAAATGATTTTGATGCTGCCTCAAACATTTTATCGAAAGCTTATAATTTGAGTCATAGTGTAAACATCGGTATTCGATATGCAAAATCCTTGTATATGCAAGGTGCGTTAGCTCAATTTAATGAAGTGTTACAACAACTCAAACAAAATCATCCAAATGATCCTCAATTAAATCAATTAGATTCATTAATATTACCGCAACATATTAAAAAGAGTTAATGACTTGTATGCGTCACATTCCACAGATCTTTTGTAGCCTAACTGCAGCAACCGTTTTTACACTCACGGGTTGTCAGCAAGTCGTAAAGCCTGCACCAACCACACCAACGCTTACGGCACCCACTGATGCCACAGCGCCTCAGCAAAAACCGTCAAATCAATTTAATCTTGAAGGGAAAATTGGGGTAAAAACACCTAAACAGTCTGGCAGTGCGTTCTATACATGGACGCAAGACCAACAAGATTTTAACATCCAATTGAATGGGATCTTAGGCATTGGCAAAACCATTATTGAAGGAAAATCTGGGGAAGTTACTCTAAACAGCGCTAAAACAGGGTCAATTTCGGCTGAAACACCAGAAGAACTGCTTGAAAAAGCCACAGGCTGGAATGCACCTATTACGCATATTGTCGATTGGGTTCAAGCCTACCCTGCCACTGAAAATGCACAAATCACAAGAGACAATACTCAACGTATTGCTCAAATCATTGAAGATGGCTGGACTGTAGATTTTAGTTATAATAATCAAGCAAGCTTGCCCAACAAGCTGATTTTAAAACAACAACTTGAATCTGGTCAGGAAAATCGTATTACAATGGTGATTCAAAACCGCTAAATCTTTACCTTAGACAATGAAATCTATGATTCGTGTTCCCTCTCCAGCAAAATTGAATTTGTTTTTGCATATCACAGGTCGCCGTGAAAATGGCTATCACGAGTTGCAAAGTATTTTTCAGCTGATTGATTTGTATGACTGGTTAGAATTCACCCAAACAGAACATTCTCAACCAGAAATCAGTCTTGAAGGTTTTAGTAACGTCGATTTGGAACATAATCTGATTTATAAAGCGGTTCAAATTTTAAAACCTTATGCCACACAGCCATCTGGTTTAAAAATTCGTATCGAAAAGAATATTCCAATGGGTGCAGGTCTAGGTGGTGGTTCTTCCAATGCTGCCACTACATTGATCGTGGTCAATCAACTTTGGCAGTGCGGTTTAAATACTGAGCAACTGGCTGAGCTTGGGGTGAAATTGGGGGCAGATGTTCCAATCTTTGTTCATGGTCGTAATGCTTGGGCTGAAGGTATAGGTGAACACTTAACATTCATAGACTTAGATCAAAAACAATACATTGTGTTAAAACCTGATTGTTTTATCAGCACTCAACGACTTTTTTCGCAAAAAACATTGACAAGAGATACGAAGCCTACTAAATTTTGCGCCTATCAGCTAAAGCCATCCAATTTTAGAAATGATTTTGAGCCACTGGCAAGAAATTTATATCCTGAAGTTGATGAAGCAATGCAGTATTTAGATCAGTTCGGTACAGCAAAGCTTACAGGTACAGGTGCTTGTGTTTTTGTTGAAGTCACTGAACAAATGAAGATTGATGATGTTTTAAAGTATTCACCCTGTAAAGCCTATTTGGTCAACAGTTTGAATGAATCACCACTCACTCATTTTACAGTGTAATGATAGGGGCGTCGCCAAGTGGTAAGGCACCGGGTTTTGATCTCGGCATCCGTTGGTTCGAATCCAGCCGCCCCTGCCATCATTTTTCATCTGTAGATCGTTGTATTTTAGGGGCGTCGCCAAGTGGTAAGGCACCGGGTTTTGATCTCGGCATCCGTTGGTTCGAATCCAGCCGCCCCTGCCATTAAATACAACATCAAATTAGGGGCGTCGCCAAGTGGTAAGGCACCGGGTTTTGATCTCGGCATCCGTTGGTTCGAATCCAGCCGCCCCTGCCATTTTCTCAAAAAAGACAGAACATAGTAATTTGTATTTAATGTTGATTTACCTTGACAGAGACATGCAAAAACACTAAAATTCTGCCGCATTAGGGGCGTCGCCAAGTGGTAAGGCACCGGGTTTTGATCTCGGCATCCGTTGGTTCGAATCCAGCCGCCCCTGCCATCTAATTCAAATCTGCCAACCGCCAAGGGTGCTTCATGCCCAATCTTGTCGTTTTTAGTGGAACTGCGCATCCACAATTCGCCCAAAAAGTCGTTAGCCATTTGCACATCCCTTTGGGAGCTGCTGCTGTAGGTAAATTTTCTGATGGTGAAATCACTGTCGAAATTACTGAAAATGTGCGTGGTAAAGACGTGTTTATCGTACAGCCCACTTGTGCCCCTACGAATGATAACCTTATGGAAATCTTAGTAATGGCAGATGCTTTGCGTCGTGCAAGTGCTGGTCGTATTACTGCTGTAATTCCATACTTCGGTTATGCACGCCAAGACCGTCGTCCTCGTTCAACTCGTGTTCCAATTACTGCAAAAGTTGTAGCAGACATGCTCACCACTGTTGGTATTGACCGTGTTGTAATGATCGATTTGCATGCTGACCAAATCCAAGGTTTCTTTGATATTCCTGTAGATAACATCTATGGTACGCCTGCTTTGCTTGCTGACCTACGTCAACAACAACATCACAACCTAATGGTGGTTTCACCTGACGTTGGTGGTGTAGTTCGTGCACGTGCTGTTGCAAAACAAATGGGTGATATCGACCTTGCAATTATTGATAAACGTCGTCAAAAAGCGAATGAATCACAAGTGATGCATTTGATTGGTGATGTACGTGATCGTGACTGTGTGATTGTCGATGACATGGTTGATACAGCTGGTACTTTGTGTAAAGCTGCCGATGCACTAAAAACTTTTGGTGCTCGTAAAGTGGTTGCTTATGCAACGCACCCTGTACTATCAGGTAAAGCACTCGAAAATTTAAGCAAATCTGTAATTGATGAATTGGTTGTTACTGACACAATTCCACTTTCAGATGAAGCATTAAAACTTGGTAAGATTCGCCAAGTTTCAGTAGCAAGTATGGTTGCTGAAACAATTCGTCGTATTAACAACGAAGAATCTATTAGCGCAATGTTCGATTCTTATCTATAATAGCGCCAAATTTTCAAAGCCCTACTCTTTGGTAGGGCTTTATATCACTGGGCTGGTCGAAAGTTCAGTCAATTACACTCAATGAGGAAATGTCATCATGGCAAACTTCGTATTAAATGCAGTAGCACGTGAAGAAGCAGTTCAAGGGAAAGGTTCGAGCCGCCGCCTTCGTCTTCAAAACAAAGTTCCAGCGATCATCTATGGTGGTTCTGCTGAACCTGTAGCGGTTACTTTAGAACTTCGCGAGCTTGTTAAAGCTTTAGAAAATAACTCTTTCTTTGAAGAAGTTATTGATCTTAACATCGAAGGTAAAGTTGAAAGCGTTAAAATCCAAGCTTTACAACGTCACCCAGCTAAAAACACACCAATGCACGCTGACTTTAAACGCGCATAAATGTTAAATGGTGTAAATGAGTGAGTAAACTTTCACTGATTATTGGTTTGGGTAATCCAGGTTCTGAATATGCCCAAACCCGCCATAATGCAGGCTTTTGGTTCGTCGAACGCCTTGCAGAACAATATGGTATTACATTAAAAACTGATTCAAAGTACAAAGGAATCAGTGGTCGCGGTAATATTGAAGGACAAGATGTTCGTCTACTATTGCCCACAACATTTATGAACCTTTCTGGTCAAAGTGTTGTTCCCTTTGCAAAATTCTACCAAATTAAACCAGAAGAAATCCTCATCGCTCATGATGAACTGGATATGAATCCGGGCGTCATTCGTTTAAAAACTGGCGGTGGACATGGTGGTCACAATGGTCTACGTGACATTGTTCCTCATATTGGTTCTAATTTTCATCGCTTACGTATTGGCATTGGTCATCCCGGCGCTAAAGAAAAAGTTTCAGGACATGTACTGGGTAAAGCACCAAGTAGTGAACAGACTTTAATGGATGATGCAATACACCATGCTTTAGGCAAAACAAAATTATTGGTTAATGGTGAGATTCAGCAAGCAATGAATCAAATCAATGCTTATAAAGCATAATTTAAACCTAAATTTTATGTTCTTTGTTCAATAATTTTTCTTGCCATGATTCATTTTTAAGAGCAAAATGCGCTTTCAAATGCATCCCCCCATTGAAAATTGTTGCTTCAACACAAGATAACAATTGTAAGGGCTACTCTGGAGACGCAAATCATGCTATCTCGTTTATTAAAAGCAAAAATCCATCGTTGTGTTGTTACACAAGCAGAATTACATTATGAAGGTTCTTGTGCAATCGACGGTATTCTTTTGGATTTAGCTGGTATCCGTGAATATGAAGAAATTCATATGTGGAACGTGACTAATGGTAAGCGCTTTACAACCTATGCGATTCGTGGCGAAGAAGGTTCAGGCATCATTTCAGTCAATGGTGGTGCTGCACTTCAAGCTGATGTTGGTGATTTAATGATTATTGCCACATTTGGTGATTTTACTAATGCTGAAGCTGATGCGCATAAACCACGTCTTGTATATGCAAATCCAGACAATACAGTAAATCACACAGCAAACTGTATCCCTGTTCAAGTTGCATAATTGCACACAGATGATTCAAGACCCGCAATGATGCGGGTTTTTTATGCCTACTCAGCTTATGATGATTTATTTACAGAACGAAAACCATCACGCCAACGTTGTTTATTCTCACAGTCTAAATCTTGTAGTTGCTTTCCTCTCAGAGATGCAAGAATCGCATTCCCCTGTCGATCTACTTTAAATTCTGCATAATGTGCAGCTTGATAGCATTGCCCCAAACCTTCAGCGAATAAAAAACTTTTTGCAGCTGGATATAATGATGTATATCGATTATCAGGGTTTTTCAAAATCAATTTTACAGTTTGCGCATCTTTAGGCTTTTCAAAATAAGTATGTGCTACCTTTTTCTGTTGATCTAATGCTACATAATTCAAAACAGAGGACTTATTTTTTATACGATCATCATAATAATGACCTGAGAATACCTGACTGATTGTCTCATTAGACTCTATAGCGGGTTTGGTTGAATCTAGGTGATTTTCAATTGAAAATCTAGTCTCCTGAGGAGCTAAGTAAAGCTGATAATTCAGTGCCATGTAATCCCCTTGAATAAATGAACGAGGATCTGCAGGTTGTAAGCGGACATATATACTCTGACTATTTTTCAGATGCTGTTCATTCTTAAAAATGATGCCTAGAAAAAGAATAATACAGATTAAAGCAAGACAAAGAGGAATGAATTTTTTCATGTATTTACCCCCTCTTTTGATTGGAATTTATGCAGTACCCAAGTCAGTATCAACAAAATTAATCCTGAGCTAAAAATACTCAGACTTTTAACAAGGAAACTAACATTCAAGGCATAGTAAATAAACCATAAGGTTAACGCCAAAGTCACTAAAGCAAAACCATAGACAATCCTATCGTGCTGTGACAATGCCCATGAAAGTATGGCGATACAAATAAAAATTTCAAAATAGCCATAAAATATCAGTACTGTAGCAAAAGCCAATAAAATCAATTGAGCAATCAAGCTAAATTGATTACGAATCCTCAACACCATAAACAAAGCCAACCACAAAATAGGCAGCCCCAAGCTAAGAATAGGAAGGTATCTAATTTTATCTAATTCATATTGTCCAAATAGTGTATAGAACCCCATGGATGAAAGAATAATTAATAAATTAGCCAATGCTAAACTTCGTTGGTATTGACTGGGTTGAATACGATGCATCCAAATCATTACGAGATAAAACCCATAACTCAATAAGACCAGAAATGAAAAATTTTCAACAAAACGATGTAATCCAAGCAGAACGTTTAAATCCCAAATCAACGCAATACCTGATAAATACAAAGCAAATAGCTGGATAAAAATAAAGAACCAATGGCTGCGAATAAAATAACTAAGATACAGCATGGCAAATTGAATAAAGAAAAGTGGAAAGAATTGATCAGTCCATTCAAAGGTATGGAAAATTACAGCATTTTGCCCTGCGACCCATATACAATAAGCGAACTGTCTTAAAAATAAAGCTTGTTTCTTTGTTAAAATAAAGGCGGCCAATACTACAAAAACTGCCCCCATAATCAAGGAAAAATTACCCCAAAATGTCAGCATCAATGATGCCAATAAAACACCTGCAATCCACGCACCTACTGCGATAGGAATATTGTTAAATTTGTTTTGCGGAATAAACTTAATCAATAGGAAAGTAATCATTGCAAACCAAGCGAAAACAACCAAAGCAATTGAAAATAATCCTAGCACTTCAGATTCATGAAATAGACTATTCATCCATTTGAAAATCACCAGCGTAAACGTAATCCCTAAACCTACTGCTGAAAGTACACTACATAACTGATCTCTTTTTCGATAAAAATAAGTTAATGCGACAGAAAGAAGAAAAAATGATGAGATTAAATAAGCGATCTTAACGTCTATCAATCTAAAAATCATGGTTGTGGCGAATGCCAAATCACCATCACCATATAAAAATAACCCCATATGCCAAATTGAAAGAATTCCAAACCATAGGATAAAGAGATAACGCAACTTTTGATAATAACGAAGACAAAAATAAAACTGAAATAATGACAGAAGATTTAAGCTAAATAAGAATGTAACTGGATATTCATCAGCCCAAAATGTTTGTTTAAAAAACAAAAATAAGGTGAGTTGACTGACAATACAGAGCAATGTAAAAACACCAATATTCGGACGATACAACCACGGCAATAATAAAATAGACCAGATTAAAAATAGTAAATAACTATCTGCCCCTGTTTGATAAATTTGACCTATGACCGCCAAACTTAAACCAATCATCAAGCCACTTACTGTATGTAAACACTGTACTAAATAATCATGCTTAGCCAAAAAAATACTCGCTAGAGCACTGAGTAATAAAAATATTTGTGGAATAGCTAATTGAAAAAACTGAGGCAACATTAACCAATTTGCAGCAGTCAAATATAAAATACTGACTGCAATTAGAGAAAATCCCAAAACCTGTAAGTGTTTAACAAAGTCATCGTTACGCCATGAATAGACATCTTGCTGAATCGTGATCAAGCTTAGTCTCCTTATTGTATTGCTATTCGTTGATCACTATGACCACAAATATTCTTTTAAATGTATAAGTTTAATTATTTTCTATAGCAACTATTGTTCTATCTATAGTACTGATCATTCTAAAAAAAAGCATCCATTTAGAAAAAAAGTGTCTATAATAAATGCACATCGCTTCAGGGCGGGGTGTAATTCCCCACCGGTGGTAAATTGGACGGATTTTCAAGCCTGAGCCAACAGCCCACGAGCTTATCGCGCTTAATCGTGATTCGCAGATTTGGTGAAATGCCAAAGCCGACGGTATAGTCCGGATGAAAGAAGACGACGTCACAGCTTAAAAATTTCAATATTCTTTATTGGAAAAGGTTTTGTAACGCCACTATTTCAAATGTCCTGAAATGTTCAACCGTATTTTAACTTTACGAGAGCGTTTCAATGTCTAGTTTAATTCAACCCGAAATTTTCTTTTCTGCACTATCGCCTGCAGACCAACGTATCGAACAAGCAATCGAAGATATGCGCCAAGGCAAGCCTGTTTTAGTCATGGACGATTTTGATCGTGAAAACGAAGCAGATTTAATTGTTGCAGCAGAAACCCTCAATATTGAAACTATGGCACGTATGATTCGTGATGGTTCAGGGATTGTCTGCTTAACCATTACCGATGAATTAGCAGATCACCTTGACCTGCCACCTATGGTTCAGGACAATTCAAGTCAGTTTAAAACGGCTTTTACCATTACCATTGAAGCAGCACAAGGTGTAACAACAGGTGTTTCTGCAAAAGACCGTACCACTACTATTCATGCTGCAATTAAAACAGGTGCTGTCGCAAGTGATCTGAATCGCCCTGGTCATGTTTTTCCATTGCGTGGTCGTAATGGGGGGGTTTTAACCCGTCGTGGACATACAGAAGGTTCTATTGATTTAGCACGTTTAGCCGGTTTAAAACCCGCTGGTGTGTTATGTGAAGTGACTAATCCTGATGGAACAATGGCTTCAGGCATTCAAGTTTTAGCATATGCACAAACGCATCATTTAACACTTATTACCATTGAAGAATTGGTTCAGTATCGTTTAAAACACAATGTCTAAGAAAATATTTTAAGTCATTACATTTAGACAGAGTAAAAAAGCCAGTTCAAATCTTTGGACTGGCTTTTTAATATTGATTAGGTATTCTTGATTAAAGTACGATTAAATGACAGGGCCCGTTTTTGTTTTAATTTTTATAAGTGACATTGATTAAAATTAAATAGCCAAAATATTGAGGTCTGTTAAATAATAGATCATTACGGGAACTGGGCTTAAACATCTTCCAAATGTAAAATACTTTGACGAATACCGTCTGCGCGTAACCATGCGAAATCATAACTCGCATTCGCCAATGCCAATACACGGCGTTCAAATTCATCCCAAAGCGGTTTTACCTGTTTCTCTTGAATTCCCAAACCACTCTCTTCTGCAAGATGTTTATTTTTTTCACAAATTTTTAATGCATGATACAACTTGCGTCCTTTAGAAGCTGAGTCCATCACTCGTATACGTTTACCTAAAATAAAACCTTCGATATGTCTTAAATCGGCAAAAGGTAACATCGGAATTAAAATTTGATCGAGCTGTGCATCCAGCCTTTTCCAAACGGCTAAACGTTGCTCTGAATCATATGTATTCCATTGGATCACTTCATGATTAAAACGACGGCAACCACGACAAACAGAATCACCAAATACCGTTGAACAACGACCAGCACATGGCGTTAAGGTAGGTATCCGACGTTCGTTACTCAAAATTTACTCCTTACATCAACGATGTGACACACTTTTTCGGTACGAAATAATCTTTTCGCAATACTATATATGGTATATAAAATATTTTAAAGCACTATATTTAGTATAAAAACCCACATTTTTTTCAGGGAATAAAAAAACACTACAAAGACTAGGGTTTTCTCGCATATTGATGTAAATCACGCTAAAATGTGCGCCTTAAATTTTATTCTATCTTAAATATTTGGAGTACTCCATGAACGCTACTGTAGAACAGCTTGCACCTGTAGAACAGCAAGCGACCTCTGGTTGGGTTGTTGCAGCACTTTATCAATTCAAAGAAGTTCAAGATCCTGCAGATCTTCAACAACGTCTTTTAGACTTGGTAAAAACCATCAACCTTTGCGGTACTCTTATTATTGCAGGTGAAGGAATTAACGGAACTGTTGCTGGCGATCGTCAAGCCATTGACGTCATTCATCAATTCTTATTGAATGAAGGCTTTAACAGCATGGAATATAAAGAATCACATAGTGATGAAAAGCCATTCCGTAAGATGAAGATTAAGCTAAAGAACGAAATCGTAACTTTAGGTGTAGAGGTGAAACCTCGTGATCTTGTTGGACATTATCTTGATCCAAAGCAATGGAACGAACTCATCGCGCGTGATGACGTGATTTTGATTGATACACGTAATGATTATGAATATAAAGCAGGTACATTCAAAGGTGCGATTGACCCTAAAACAGAAACCTTTCGTGAATTCCCTGAATATGTAAAAAAAGAACTTGAGCAGCATAAAGATAAGAAAATTGCGATGTTCTGTACAGGCGGTATTCGTTGTGAAAAATCAACCTCATTACTCCTTCAAGAAGGCTTTAACGAGGTGTATCACCTTAAAGGCGGTATTTTAAAATACCTTGAGGAAACCCCTGCTGATGAGAGTATGTGGGAAGGTGAATGTTTCGTTTTTGATGGTCGTACTGCGGTGACACATGGTATGGAAGAAGGTGAAAATATTAAATGTCATGCATGTGGTTGGCCACTGGTTCCTGAAGAAGCCGATTTACCAAGTTATGAACATGGTGTTTCTTGCAAATATTGTATTGATAAAACATCTGAGAAACAAAAAGAAGGTTTCCGTATGCGTCAATCACAAATTACTGCTGCAAAACGCAAACGTCTTTAGGGCCTGTTAGCATTTCATAAATGGCTTGCGTTGTAGGTTAAAATTGAGCATGAGACGTATACGTCGTAAAGCATGAATGGAGAATAGCGAGACTATTTTCAAGTTTCATAACGCAAGCTGAGATAATTTTAAAATGCTTCACTCAACCGCAGCTCATTGACTGCGGTTTTTATTTGAATGTTTTAACAACACAACAAATTCTCACTATATTTTGATAAATGAAAACAATACCATGTTCATAACGCCCTATTTTTATATATAAAATGACTGATTGGATTATTTCGATCATGGAGCAACTTGGTTACTTCGGTATTGCTCTTTTGATGTTTTTAGACAATGTCTTTCCGCCAATTCCCTCAGAAGTGATTATGCCATCGGCTGGATTTGCTGCATCTAAAGGTCAATTATTATTATCGGGTGTGATTATCGCAGGAAGCATCGGTTCACTGGTAGCAGCAGCATTGTTGTATTGGGTGGGGCGAAAAATCCCAAATCAAAGTATTTTTAATTGGGTTGACCGCTACGGTAAATATCTTTTTATCAAATCTGACGAGGTCAAAAAAGCTTTAGATTGGTTTGAAAAATATGGACATCGCGTGGTTTTCTTTGGACGAATGGTTCCTGCAGTTCGTTCTTTGATTAGTATCCCTGCTGGGATGAGTCATATGCCTTTTTGGAAATTTATGCTCTATAGCGGCGTAGGGACAATTATCTGGACCACCTTTCTTGCATGTGTGGGTTATTATTTTGGAAACAATATAGAACTCATGCAACAAATTTTTAGTCGCGTAGGCTATGTGATCATTGGCATTGTCTTAATTTTAGTTGCTTATTTTTTTTATAAAAAATCAAAAGCGCGCTAAAAACATTGTGCTCCCAGCATTCAGTTAAAACATACTATTTGTGTACATTGAGAGTTGTGTGCATTGAGTCGAGCAGACAAATTTGTCTTTGCTTGGCCAAGCTCTATGTTCTTAACATTAGCTGTCTAACAAATAATCAGCGAATTCCAAAAAATCACAAAAACATTATGGCTTTCATAAATCAAAATGATCAGGCGAAATGGATCTTGAAAGCGTCCTCGTCCTTTAGAAAACTCTAGGATGAAAGCAGCTATATGTTGATTAATAAATTTTAATAGAACTTATAAAATAAGCCTATCGTTTATATTTTCTTATGCCCACCAACTGAAACACAATCCATATATAAATAGCATCACCGTATAAAATTCACCCAACCGCAGTAAATACACCATAGCAATCGTAAAAAATCACCACATGTTCAATGCACTCAAAACGTCCAACCAATTGAGAAATTTGAGTGAATTCAAAGGCAAGAATCACTCATTCCAAAAAATCATGCATTTCATCAAAATATTATCGTTTTAATCCAACACAAATATATGAAAAATATAAAAATAATTAAAACTGTGTAAAAAAGGATACATGAGTGAATGAAATGATTGCTGTGATCTTAATCACCTGTTTGGCAGTAATAAGTCCTGGCGCTGATTTTGCTATCGTGACTAGAAACAGTTATTTATATGGTCGCAATATTGGATTAAGTACAGCACTAGGGATTGCTTGTGGTGTCTGGATACATGTGGGTTATAGCCTACTTGGTCTGGGTTTTTTAAAAAATCATATGCCCTATCTTTTACAAACAATTCAATATATTGGCGCTGCTTATTTAATTTATCTTGGCTATAAAACATTTACCCAGTCAAAAATAAAACTGGATGAAATTGGTGTTGGTATCAGTAGCTGGCAAGCGTTTAAACATGGTTTTTTAACCAATAGCCTCAATCCCAAAACAACTTTATTTGTAATCAGTTTATTTGCTCAGCTGATGACTTCTACAGGAAGTTCGACCATTCAACTTTTTGCTTATGGTGCGTTTATTTCGTTGAGTCATTTTGTTTGGTTTGGCTTGATTGTCTTATTTTGTGCACATCCCAGCATACGAAATAAAATTTTAGATCGCCAAGTGGTGATCAATCGTGTGATTGGCCTTTTACTGTTTATTTTAGGTTGTAGCCTATTATTTGCACGGTTTTAACTATTGGCGTAAATCACCAATAAAAAAAGCATGCCACTTTCAGTGAGCATGCTTTTTTTATACGCGCAAATTAATTTGGTGTGTGGTACATCAAATAAATTTCATTTAGATTTTCAGGAATTTCTTCAGCAATCTCGTCCATTAACTGACCATTGCGGCGGAAAGATTCCATTTGAGGATCTTCATCATCAATTCCACTAAACACCATCATTGGTAATGTGAGATCGACAACTTGATCTTCATATTCTGGTGCAAACCAAGCTTCTTCATTGAGGAACATTGCATCAACAAAGCCAACACTCCAGTCACCTAAGCTTGATTCAACATCAGCCTCTTCAATTTCAAAAGGAAATGTAATTCCTTCTTCATTGGCTAAGTTTTGTCGAATCGCTTCAAGCCATGCTTTGATTTGTACAATGATTTCTGCTGGAACTTTCTTTTGGTTATTATCAAATAGCTCATCAAGCCATTTATCAAAAGTAGGACCAACCGCAATTGCGCACAAGAAACCATGAGTCGCTGCGAAATCTAGACCAAATTCGTTTTGGTCACCATCTAGATAATCACTCAGTAGGTCTAAATCTAAAGCACTCATTTTGTTTCCAATAAATTTGTATCAGATTTAAGCATAGCATTTTCCCACGCCATGCCCAATGAATTTTTAATCTTCATCATCAAAATCATCGTCATCATCAATGTCATAATCAAAATCTTTTAAATCTTTTTCTAAACGACGTTGAGCAAGTAAATCATCGATCAAACGTCGCTTTTCTAAAGATTCTTTGGCGCTAATTTTGCTTGATGACTCATCGAAACTAACATCATCATCACCGTAGTTATCATCTAGTTCAAAATCTGTAGAAGACACTAAAACTACCTCATAATGAAAAAAAGTGAATGGGTCTAGGCGCTATTTATCTGTCTTCAGAAAACTTGTCAAGTTTTTTTGGTTTTTTTTACATTTAAATGCGAATTTGGGCTTTTTTCGGCCCCTATTTTATGTAATGATATAATCCACCCTGCGTCTTACTATTTTATGACATTTTCTGAATAGAATACGCATGGGATGATCTTGAAAATAACAATTTCACCCCCACCTATTTGATTGAATTTAACTTCTAAATATTTTATCGGACAGTCTTATGCTGATTTCTTCCGATGAGATATTCGAGCTATTCAAAGATATATTTTAAGAAATTGTGCGCTTATGCACGGTTTTTCACTGCCACAGATTCAACGAGAAGAGAGTAAAGATGAGCGAAATGCATTCCCCTACTTCCCAAGTAGCGGCTCTTATTAGCCGAGGCAAAGAACAAGGTTACTTAACCTACGCTGAGGTTAACGATCATCTCCCAGACTCGATCACCGAAAGCGAACAGATTGAAGACATTATCCAAATGCTTCAAGACGTTGGTATTCCTGTTCATGAACGCGCACCAGAAACAGATGATGCAATGTTTGAAGGGAATAGCGAAGCTGGCGATGAAGTTGCAGAAGAAGAAGCTGCTGCAGTACTTGCCTCTGTAGAAAATGAACCAGGTCGCACAACTGACCCAGTACGTATGTATATGCGTGAAATGGGTACCGTTGAACTTTTAACACGTGAAGGCGAAATTAGTATTGCCAAACGGATTGAAGAAGGTATTCGTGACGTTTTACATTCGATTGCTTATTGGCCAAATGCTGTTGAAGTTGTTTTACAAGAATATAAAGATTACGAAACTGGCGAGCGTCGCCTTGCTGATATTTTATCAGGCTATCTAGATCCTGAATCTGACGAAGTGATTCCCGAGGTTTTAGAAGACGAAGCTGAAGTTATCGTTGAAGAAGTAGATACGTCTGCAAAACCAACGAAAGAAGTTAAGTTGGATGATGAAGATGAAGAAGAAGAATCTGAAAGTGATGATGATTCTGAAGGCGAATCTGGCCCAGATCCAGAAATTGCAAAAGCGCGTTTTGAAGAATTAGAAGCTGTTTGGAATAATGCAAAAGTAGCAATTGCTCAACATGGCCGTAACAGTACCCAAGGGACTGAGGCAATGGAAGCGCTGGCAACTGTGTTTATGATGTTTAAATTTACACCACGTTTATTTGACATCATTTCAGAAATGATTCGTGGTACGCATGAACAAATTCGTACTTCTGAACGCGAGGTTATGCGTTATGCAGTTCGCCGCGGTCGTATGGACCGTACACAATTCCGTACATCGTTCCCAGGTCAAGAATCAAACCCAGCTTGGTTAGATGAACAAATTGCAAAGGCACCTGCTGAACAAAAAGGCTATTTAGAAAAAGTTCGACCTGATGTTTTGGCATTCCAGCAAAAAATTGCTGATATTGAAAAAGACCTTGATCTAAACGTAAAAGAAATTAAAGACATTTCTAAACGTATGGCGATTGGTGAAGCCAAAGCTCGTCGTGCCAAGAAGGAAATGGTTGAAGCCAACTTACGTTTGGTAATTTCAATTGCGAAAAAATACACAAACCGTGGATTACAATTCTTGGATTTAATTCAAGAAGGTAATATTGGTTTGATGAAAGCGGTAGACAAGTTTGAATACCGTCGTGGTTATAAGTTCTCGACCTATGCAACATGGTGGATTCGTCAGGCAATTACGCGTTCGATCGCGGACCAAGCACGTACGATTCGTATCCCTGTGCATATGATCGAAACGATTAACAAGATCAACCGTGTATCTCGCCAATTACTTCAAGAAATGGGGCGTGAACCTACACCTGAAGAATTAGGTGAACGTCTAGAAATGGACGAAGTCAAAGTTCGTAAGGTTCTTAAGATTGCCAAAGAACCTATTTCTATGGAAACTCCAATTGGTGATGATGAAGATTCTCATCTTGGTGATTTCATTGAAGATAGCAACATCACTTCACCCGTTGATGCTGCGACTTCAGAAGGCTTAAAAGAAGCTACACGTGAAGTACTTGAAAATTTAACTGAACGTGAAGCGAAAGTCTTAAAAATGCGTTTTGGTATCGATATGCCGACCGACCATACTTTGGAAGAAGTGGGTAAACAGTTTGATGTAACACGTGAACGTATTCGTCAGATTGAAGCAAAAGCTTTACGTAAACTTCGTCATCCTTCTCGTTCAGAACATTTACGTTCGTTCCTTGAAAATGACTAATTTGAAGTTGTTCAATCTATGAATACTTTCGGGACTTGAAAATCAATCGAGTAACCCCATTAAGTATTTAAGAGAAACACAATGCCTGCACTTATGCAGGCATTGTTGATAAATTAGAGGTGAAAAAATGTTAGACCGCACTCCATCTCGCGAATTACAAGAAGATCTTTGGGTTTTTCCAATGGATTACCCAATTAAATTGATTGGTAATGCGGGTGAAGAATTACGTGGTGCTGTAGTTGAAATTTTGGTAAAACATTTCCCTGAATTTAATGAAGCGACACTTGTTGTACAACCATCACGTACAGGTAAATATCATTCGATTACAGCCCAGCTACGTTTTGAAGAACTAGAGCAAGTGCATGCCTTGTATGCTGACCTTGCGGCTTGCGAACATATTCGTACTGCGTTGTAATGCTGAAATGACTTAAAAACACGCCCCAATGGCGTGTTTTTTTATGCGTCAGGATTTTAAGGAGGGTAATATGCCCCTCTGGTTTATTTGCAAATGATCAGCAATTGCTTTCACTTTTCCAAACTAAATTTCTTTATAATTAAAGCGATTTCTATATTTTAAGGGCACTTGTCTGTGAACGATGCTGTTCTAAAACCACATCTGATTATTCGTCAATATCAAGACTTGACGCTTTATGCCGAGCGTTTTCAGGAAATGAAATCTTTTACTGAACAACGTGATGAAAATTCTCCAGATCAACTTTGGATATTGCAACATCCTGATGTACTCACTCAGGGGCAAGCAGGAAAACCTGAGCATATTTTAATGCACAGTGATATCCCTGTTGTTCAATCAGATCGTGGTGGACAAGTGACATGGCATGGTCCCGGTCAAATGGTGATTTATTTCATGTTTGATTTAAACCGCTTGAAATGGAATGTACGTACATTGGTCACTTATGCAGAGAATTTAATGATCAATCTGCTCAAGAAATATCATATAGAAGCCTATGCCAAAGCTGATGCACCGGGTGTTTATGTCAATGAACGTAAAATTGGTTCACTCGGTTTTAAAATCCGTAAAGGTCGTAGTTATCATGGTTTAGCATTAAACATTGATTGTAATTTAGACGGCTTCCATACCATTAATCCGTGTGGTTATGCAGGTTTAGAAATGGTCCGCGTCTGTGATCTAATCACAAACCACCCTGATTACAGCCAACTATCGAAAGATGTGATTGAGTATTTTCAACAGAGTGGTTACTTTAGTGATATTAAAGTCATTGATAAAAAATCAAATGACCATGAAGTCATTCACAAATAAATCGCTTTATTTTTATCTGAAAACAAATTAGAGTAATTACTCTAAAACAAAAGTACAATTTTATATAAGGGACTAGCGAGTGATTTCAAGTAAATCTATCAAACCCGCTTTAGAACAAGCCTATGTCAAACTCATGATGGATGTGATTGGCAGAGGTTTGGTTATGGCGAGTCAAGTTGATGATGAAATTAAACATGAAGTATCAGTACTCCCTGTTGGTTTTACATTATCCATGAAAGTTTTTCCAAATGGCGCTTCATTTATTGCCAGAGTCAACCAAAACAAGCAACTTGAACTCGTTAAATCTTTAGATGGCAAACCAGATCTGTCGATTATTTTCAAACATGTTCACCATGCTTTTTTAGTCTTTTCATTTCAGGAAAGCACAGCTCAAGCTTTTGCAAATGACCGTATGATTGCAGACGGAGATGTAGCACATGCCATCCGTTTAGTCCGTTGTCTGAATAAAATGGAAGCATTAATTTTACCTAAACTGGTCGCAGAGCTCGCTGTAAAAGAATATCCATCAGAATTGAGCTTAAAAGAAAAATTGGCGGGTGCTGCAAATATCTATCTCAAAGTTGCCCAATCATATTTAAAAGGGAGTGCTTAACACATGGCTAAACCATATTACGAATTTTTCTGTCCTGTAAAAGTGATCGCTGGTCATGCTGCACTCGAACATATTCCTTTCGAACTCGCATCATTAGGCGCTAAGCGTCCCATGATTATCACTGATAAAGGAGTACGTGCAAATCACCTTTTGGCCCCTATCGAAGCTGCTTTTGAATCTACAGATATTGAAATTGGCATTATTTTTGATGATGTTCCACCTGATTCAAGCCTTGAAACAGTCCGTGCCGCTGCGCAAGCTTATCGTGAAAATAACTGTGATGCGATTATTGCTGTGGGTGGTGGTTCAGTAATTGATACCTCTAAAACAGCAAATATTTTAGTCTCAGAAGGTGGTGATGATCTGCTGAAGTATTCAGGCGCTCACAACCTCCCTCGCCCACTTAAACCATTTTTTGTCATTCCCACGACCTCAGGTACAGGTTCAGAAGTGACCTTGGCAGCCGTGGTATCGGACAATCAAAAAAATGTCAAAATGGCATTTGCCTCGAATTACTTAATGCCACATGCGGCTATTCTTGATCCGCGTATGACTCAAACATTACCACCACACTTGACTGCAATGACAGCGATGGATGCAATGACGCATGCTGTGGAAGCCTACACATGTATTGCAGCCAATCCAATTTCTGATGCATATGCAACTGCTGCCATCAAGAAGATTAGCAATAGTTTATTTGATGTACTGGATCACCCTAGTGATGCAACAGGTCGCTTAGAACTTGCTCAGGCATCAACAATGGCGGGCATCGCATTCTCTAACTCGATGGTTGGTATTGTACATTCACTTGGCCATGCTTTAGGTGCAGTTGCGCATTTGCCTCATGGCTTATGTATGAATCTGTTTCTTCCTTATGTGTTGGAATACAACAAAGACCTCAATGGTGACAAGATTGCCGATCTCTTGCTGCCACTTGCTGGTGCTGATATTTATGCACAAACGCCTGCTAACCAGCGTGCAGATAAGGCCATTGAAACGTTAAATACCATGCGTGATCGTCTCTATCATTTGACCAAACTACCACGCACCCTAAGTGAAACAGGCAAAGTCACTCAAGCACAGCTGGATGAAGTTGCTGAAAAAGCACTCAATGATGGCTCAATTATTTTCAATCCGAAAGAAGCTACTTTTAAAGATTTAAAGTCGATCTTAGAAAAAGCTTGGTAATTGTCTAAAATTGCGACAATATAGAGGGAGCTATTGGCACTAAGTCTATATTTGCAGTGATGTCATCCCCAGATGAAATGTTGACAGCCCCCGATAGTAAATAGCCTGATGTTTATCTAAACATCGGGCTTTTATCTTGCAGAATCGGCAGTCACTTATTTTTTGATCAAGATGGCACGTTTTCTGCTAAAAAAGCGAACAAAGTTACTGACAAATGTGACCTTTTAGAGTAGATTGGCGCACTTTTGTTTTATTCTTAGGGGGGATCGTTCGTCTCAAACGATCCTTATAAATATGACTGATCCTTGATCAACGATTAAGAGGATAACGCCGTTGACAGATATCTCTGGGACTCAATCCACAGCAAAACTGAAAAAAAATCTTGTGCTGTGGCATATTATCATTATTGGTCTAGCGTATATTCAGCCACTTACCTTATTTGATACCTTTGGTTTAGTGTCCGACGGAAGCCATGGACATGTTCCAACTTCTTATATTTTTGCGCTTGTTGCCATTCTTCTGACCTCTATCAGTTATGGTCATATGATCAAGCGCTACCCTTCGTCAGGGTCTGCTTATACCTATGCGCAAAAATCGATTCACCCGAATGTCGGCTTTATGGTGGGTTGGTCTTCTTGGTTAGATTATTTATTATCTCCACTCGTCAACATCATTTTGGCTGATATTTACTTAAGAGCCTTATTCCCAGATGTGAATAACTGGATCTGGGTCATAGCACTAACTGCAATTATGACTGTGATCAACCTATTTGGTTCACGTTTTGTTGCTCGATTTAACAGTACCATTGTTGTGGTGCAACTTGCGATCATTTTCTACTTTGTTTATGAAGTTTATTTACTGCTAACTCAGGGTATTTACGCAGATGGCACCTTAAACCCAGATAAAGCTGAACTATGGTCACTTGCTCCATTCTGGAGTGAAATGACTGCAATTGGTGCGTTAATCGGTGGTGCAACGATTCTTTGTTTCTCTTTCACAGGTTTTGATGCGTTATCATCCCTTGCAGAAGAAACCAAAGATGCTGAAAAAACCTTACCAAAAGCAATTTTCTCTACAGCGTTGATCGCGGGTATTATCTTTATTTTTAGTACCTATTTTATTCAGCTATTTTTCCCAAGTAATGCCAATCTTTACTTTAATCCGCTGGATGAGTCTCAACCTGTGATGCTTGAAGCTCTTGGCAATGCAACAATTCTAACGGCAATTACAGGCATCGCATTTAAAAAGTTAGTGTTGTATTTTGCGGTCATTGCTGTACTGGCTTCTGGTATTTCTGCACATGCTGGGGTATCACGTTTGATGTATGTAATGGGTCGTGATGGCGTCATTAACAAAAAGATTTTTGGTCACATCAGTCCAAAATTACATACCCCGACTTATAATATTTTGATTGTCGGTGTTGTTGCGTTATCGGCGGGTTTTCTGGACCTTGAGCATATTGTCAATTTAATTAGCTTTGGTGCTTTAACAGCCTTTAGTTTTGTGAATTTCTCCGTGATTTCACGCTACGCCTTACGTGATGGCAGAACAAAATCACTCAAAGAAATCATCAATTATGTGGTGATTCCGTCTCTTGGTTTTGCCAGTGTATTCTTGATGTGGTTAGAAATTGATGAAATGGCATTAAAACTCGGACTTGCATGGGCTGTATTAGGTGTAGCATATTTAGCCTATAAAACTCGTGGTTTCCGCTACCCTGCACCACAACATAATGAACATGAATAATTGATTATTGCATTTGTAATCAAATAACAAAGGCGCTTTATGCGCCTTTGTTATTTCAGTCATATCAACTGCAATTATGATGCAATAAATTTTTCCGTAATCGCTTTGATACGTTTTGCATATTGTTTTGCAGTCTCTAAATCACCGCTTGGAATTTCATCAACACTGGCATCAGCAGGTGATTGAACCAATAAGCCCACAGACCCACCTAAGCTGTTCACATCCTGACGTGTAGCACTTTTAGTGTTTGAAGGTGCTAAACCGAGGCTGACCCAAATACCACCGTGCTGTGAAGCCAAAGTGTGTAACGAAATTAATGTCACTTGCTTATCGCCATTCATACTTGCACTGTTGGTAAAACCACCAAAAACCTTGTCTGCCCATGCACGAGTAAACCAACGCTTAGATGATGCATCTGCAAATTTTTTAAATTGCCAAGGCACACCGCCCATGTAAGTTGGTGCACCAAATACGATTGCATCTGCGGCATCCAAAGTGTCCCAATCTTGATCTTGAATATTGCCTTCTTGATCCACTTCGATAAGTGTTGCCTGAATTTCATTGGCAAAGGTTTCTGCAATGACTTTGGTATGGCCATAACCTGAATGATAAACAACAGCGATTTTTGACATGATAAGTCCTCTTATATAGACGGTAAATATTTAAAAATTAATGTTTGATATAACTTGGAACGGTTGCCGTTAGACCTTGTTTGAGTTGTTGGGTAGATTCCCCAACCAACACTTCAAAGGCATTTTGTTGAATTCCATCAAATACGTGTTGCGCCACTGTGTGTGGAGAAATTTTGGCAATATCGAGTGATTGGGTTAAATCTGTGTCGACAAAACCGACATGTACCCCCATCACATGAACATTGGCTTTAACTAACCATTGTCGAGTTGAATTGGTAAATGACCATGCTGCTGCTTTAGAAATCGCATAACTGGCTAACATCGTGCTGGGTTCCCAAGACACATCCGATAAAATATTGACGATATAACTTTCAGAATGGCTTGCTAAAATTGGAGAGAATTGCTGAGTCGTATTGATCACACCATAAAGATTGGTGTCTAAAACCGTCCGTGTCACTGCTGCAATATTTGCGTCTACAGGACTTTCATTTAAGCGTGCAATACCTGCATTGTTGATTAATAGATTGACATCACCACATTCTGCTACAGCTTTTTGAATAGATACGGGATCTGTGACATCTACAACAATCGGAATAATACCCTGTTGATTAAAACCTTGAAGATTACGCATGCCTGCATAAACTTTCTTGGCGCCACGTTGTATCGCTTGCTGGGCAAGTGCTAAACCTAGACCACGATTTGCACCCGTAATAAAAACGACCGCATCTGTTATTTTCATTAAAACCACGCTCATAAATATAAAATGGTCTATCAACGCTATCAATCAGCAGAAGTTGTATTGACCTGATTAATTTATGATATACTTTTGAAATCTAGTATCAATTAGTTACTATGTGGTAACTGGTCATTTCTTGGTTATAACTTTCCAAATAGAGGTATAGATTGATGACTAATGCATTCAATTTTAATATTTTTCATCCAAATTGCCCGGCACGATCTTTTTTTGAAAAATTTGCAGATAAGTGGGTTTTGATGATTATTTATCGACTTCATCAGCACTCTCAACACTTCAATGAACTGAAAAAAAACTTAACAGGGATCTCACCTAAAGTACTTTCGCAAAAATTAAAAATTCTGGAAAGAGATGGATTTATCACCCGTACAATTCATGAGAACAATGTGATTCGTGTTGAATATGCATTAACCTCTCTAGGCTTTGAGTTTGCTCAAACTGCTTTATCATTTAAGCTCTGGGCTGAAGGCAATGTGCAACATGTGATTCGCGCACAAAAACAATTTGATGCAATTCAAGCAAAAAATGAGCCAGCTCTGTTGCAGGAAGCATAAATCTCAACACTCAGAACATGACTTTAACTCAGCTCGATATGTTGTAAATATGATTAAACTCAGCATAATTTTAATAAAACATATCAAAGGGAGAAAAATAATGAAAATTCCACTGCTCTTTATTCTAGCAATCCTCAGCCATAGTGCTTTTGCGTCCTATGAAAATTCTTGTGATTTAGAGGTTAAGCTTTTAGAAAACACTTCTACACGTACGCTATATATCAATAAAGATGGCTTAGGTGAAATTGAGGAAACAACACTCAACATAAAAGGTGTTGTAAAAAAAGCGCAAGAGGTAGGCCGAGCAGATAGTGGTTGTCAATACTATATCGGCAAAGTCTTAGAAGAAAATTTAAGAAATTTCCCGAATCGCTCTGAATTTAAAAAAGGACAAAAAATTAAACTGAATATCTTAATCACAGATTATAAAGGTATACCGAAATCTGAAACAGTGACCTATTTAGGACCAAACAAATAGTTAAAATCTGAATTATTTTAAAGTATGGATAATAAAGTACAAATGTCGGAGCACTCTGATACAGACTGTCCACATTATTTAGGAACGGTTATAGAAAAAATGACTGGCTCAGACATTTGCTACACAGCAAAGAAAGGGCAAAAATTAAGATAAATATTGTGATTACTCATTTTAAAGCCTCCAACAGATGAAGTCGCCTTTATTCAAAGATAATCACATCGCTCTTTCTCAAAAGGAAATCATAAACTAATATGAATAAAAACCCATCTAAACGATGGGTTATGATTTTTATTTTAATTCTTTAAATCCTTGTTGACGCCATGCTTCATATAGAATCACTGCGGTGGCATTCGATAAATTCAGACTACGTGAATTCGGTGCCATAGGTAAACGAATCCAATGCGCCTTTGGGAACATCATACGGACATCTTCTGGTAAACCACGTGTTTCTGGCCCCATCAATAAAGCCACAGGTCGGTTTAAATCTGAAGTATGCGGTGTTTCAGTACCTTTGGTAGTTAAAGGATAAATCGCATCAAGATCAATCCCCTGCACCTCTAAATGTGCCAGACATTCAGCAAAGTTTTCCCAAACTTTCATATGTGCCCATTCATGATAATCCAATCCTGCACGGCGCAACTTTTTATCATCCAGTTCAAAACCTAAAGGCTTGACTAGATGTAATTGTGCACCTGTATTGGCACATAAACGAATGATATTCCCTGTATTTGCAGGAATTTCAGGCTCGTATAAAACAACATGAATCACGGGAGATCTCTACTTATCAGAATACAACCTAAGTACTTTAAAAAAAGACCATGTCAGTTTTTTAAAGAAAAATTTAGGCAGATATTATTGCCACTGTAACTGTTCGCGCAAATTCACCACTTCACCAATAATGGTCAAAGTAGGCGCTTGAATATGGTTTTCTTCAACTTTTGATGCAATATCTGCCAAAGTTCCAACCACCACCTTTTGATCTGGGGTTGTCCCTTTGGAGATCAAAGCCACTGGCATATTTGGACGTTGACCATGTGATATTAGATTTTCACAAATTTTTTCTAGTCCCACCAAGCCCATATATAAAACCAATGTCTGATTTTCGTAAACCAGCTCATTCCAAGGTAATTCTGGTGAACCTTCTTTTAAATGCCCCGTTAAAAAACGAACGCTTTGTGCATAATCACGATGTGTAAGCGGAATCCCAGCATAGGCTGAACAACCTGATGCAGCAGTAATACCTGGGACGACTTGGAATGTAATATTGGCTGCAAAAAGCTCTTGAATTTCTTCACCACCGCGACCAAAAATAAATGGATCACCACCTTTTAGACGACATACACGTTTGCCTTCGGTGGCATATTTGACCAGTAATGCATTAATACCATCTTGTGGCACGGAATGATTAGAACGTGCTTTTCCGACATATATTTTTTCAGCATCACGCCGACATAACTCTAAAATTGCTGGAGAGACCAAACGGTCATAAATCACCACATCCGCTTGCTGCATCAGTCTAAGTGCTTTTAAAGTTAACAGCTCAGGATCACCTGGTCCTGCCCCCACCAAATAAACTTCACCTTTTGGTTTTTGCCATTTTGTCAAAGCTTGTTCAATTAAACGATCCGCCTCTTTGAGGTTGTCATTAAACACCTGCTCTTTTAAAGGACTGGCATATAAATCTTCCCAAAAGATTCGACGTTCATCAGGATTACTAATCTGCTCTTTAACTGCTTTACGCCATTTTCCAGAAAAATCAGCAAGTTTACCCATGCCATGTGGAATAGAAGCTTCGAGCTGAGTACGAATCTGGCGAGATAAAACAGGAGAAGTACCATTGGTGGCAATTGAAACTACCAGTGGTGAACGGTCAATGATCGCAGGCACCATAAAGCGACAATGTGGAGGATCATCAACACTGTTGACCAACACATTTAAATCTTCACAAGCTTCAAAAACAGCTTGATTGACAGCTTTATCATTGGTTGCAGCAATCACCAAACGATAGCTACTTAGGCTAATTTGATAATCAAATTTATCCGCATGATATTGCCCATAGGTTGAATGGACAATATCTAAGAGATTTTGCTCTATATTTGGCGCAATCACATGAATCACTGCACCTGCTTTTGCAAGTAATACTGCTTTGCGGTAAGCAATATGCCCACCACCCACAATCAGACAAGGTTGCCCTTGCAGTTTTAGTGAAATTGGGAAAATTTCCACAGTGTTCCTCAAAAGTTCAAATCTGATTGTACTAAGCAATATTTATGCACAAAACTGAACCAAATATCGAGTTTTCGACATTTAATCGATAAATGTTGCACCAGCCATGTACGGGCGTAACACTTCTGGCACTTCAATAGAGCCATCAGCACGTTGGTAATTTTCCATCACAGCCAATAAAGTGCGACCTACAGCCAAGCCTGAACCATTCAAAGTATGTACCAGCTCAGTTTTCTTTTGATCTGCACGATAACGCGCCATCATACGGCGTGCTTGGAAATCTCCCATACTTGAACAAGAAGAAATCTCACGATATGTATCTTGGCTTGGTACCCAAACTTCTAAATCATAAGTTTTGCATGCACCAAAGCCCATATCACCACCACATAAAACGATTTTACGATATGGTAAACCCAATGCTTGTAAGATCCCTTCCGCATGCCCTGTCAATGCTTCCAAAGCATCCATTGAATCTTCAGGTTTTACGATTTGAACCATTTCAACTTTGTCGAATTGGTGTTGACGGATCAAACCGCGAGTATCACGACCATAAGAACCCGCCTCACTACGGAAACATGGTGTATGCGCAGCATATTTCAACGGTAAACGATCAGCATCAATGATTTCATTACGTACAAAGTTCGTCACTGGAACTTCAGCCGTTGGAATCAAATAGTATTCTTTTTCACCTTGTAATTTAAATAAATCTTCTTCAAATTTAGGCAGTTGACCCGTACCACGCAATGAGTCTGCATTAACAAGATAGGGTACATATGCTTCAGTATAACCATTTTTCAGGGTATGCGTATCGAGCATGAACTGGGTCAATGCACGTTGTAAACGGGCTAATGGACCTTTCAATACACTGAAACGTGTCCCCGTTAACTTGGTTGCCGTTTCAAACTCCAAACCACCCATCATTTCGCCAAGGTCTGTATGGTCTTTGATTTCGAAATCAAATTGACGCGGTGTTCCCCATTTTAATACTTCAACATTATCACTTTCATCTTTCCCTTCTGGTACAGACTCATGTGGCATGTTTGGGATAGAGAGTAATTTTGCTTCTAATTCAGCTTGAAGTTCATTCAATTCAACTTCAGCAGCTTTAATTTCATCACCAATCGCACCCATACGTGCCATGATTTCTGAAGCATCGCCACCAGATTTTTTGATTTGACCAACTTGTTTCGCACCCGAATTACGCTCTGCCTGTAAGTTTTCAGTTCTAGACTGGATTTCTTTACGGCGAGCTTCTAGTGATGCCCATTCTTCAACGTTGAGTTGTACACCACGTTTGGCTAAGGCTAAGTTTACAGCCTCGATATTATTTCTGATTAATTTCGGGTCGATCATAGTCAATCTAAAGGGTAAGAAAAAAACTGACTATAGTGTAAGCTCTTCACTGTAAAAAATACAGTGACAGAGCATTAGACATACATGAATTGTATGATTTGAAGGCAATTAAGGTGTAACAGGTTTTTCGACAGCCGCTTCGACTTGAGGTAGACTTGGTAAATACTCAGCTTTAATCAAATCTTTTGCAACTTGATACGGCAGTTTTAACTCAGGCATACCTTCTGCATAAGAGGTAAGCTCATACAGTGGATAAACAAAAACTAGACCATTTACACCATAATAATAGTTATCGCTTAACTGCAACTTTTCACGTGTAATATCTTTTTGAATCAACCAATTCGCATTGGCATCATAAAGCTGTTCAGCCACTTTTGCTTCCACGTTTGGTTTTAGAATATCAGTTAAGGCGAGGCGCTTTTGCGTGGTTAAATCGAATGTCACATATTCATTGTGATACATCCCATGAGCTGCACCTGCTACATAGGTATAAGTCTGGATCACAAAAGTGGCTAAATTATTTTGTTGTGAAATAAAACGAACATAAATTGAATTTTGATTTAAACCTTTAGCTGAAGATTGCGCTTCACTTTCAGCTTGGGCATGATTTTGATCTTTTTCAAATGCGCCAGGTACATCTTTTTTAATACGATTTAGAAAATAATCATCTAGCCAAGGCACATTACTTTTAACAGTTTGCAAATCATATTGTGTACAACCATCTTCATCACAAAACTGTTTTTTTACCACGTTGACTCGCTCAACTTTGGCTTGAATCAGCGGTATTTGCGCGTGTTGAGTCGCAGTTGCAGCCTGTTCTGCTTGAGGTTCCGGCTTTTCCTGGCATGCGCTAACCATGAGCATACTGGATAAAAGAGATAAAAAAATCAGACCACTTTTAAAATTTACTTTCATTTCTATATCTTTAAAGCATATTTAGTAATAGCCCTATCATAAAACCAGAACCTTTAAATTAATATTCATTATTGTAATTATCACCTATTTACACTGTAAATAAGCGCGTTGTTATTTCAAAGATTTGCTTTCTGCTAACATCTTCTTCCTGTTGATACGCGCATTTATCCATCTTTTTTGTTGATAACTATGTTTTAAATAATCATTTCTTGTGTGCAAATAATACTATTTTTATAATTTTTAAACTCATTAGATCAAAAACTAAATAACATTGAATACCACTAATAACACCAAACATCCAATCCTCAGGGTCAGGGCCAACACTGGGTTGAGCCAAAACTACAAATAAATCATTATCACTAAAAAATGTTAGCACAAAAGTATGGAACTGTCGTGGAGCACCACGTTCATTATGTTGAACAAAATACTTCCCAGCTTGTTTGATCATTTTCAATGTGATTGCAGGACTGACAACTCCATCTAAATTATCCTCAAAATCGCATCTGACTTCATCAATTTGTTCTTCAAATAAATCACTCGCGTCATCATAAATAAACACTTTCTTCTTTATGTCATAACAATAGAAAATTGTATTTAAAAGATACTTTTCATAATTATTGTGAACTGAAAATAAAGCTTTTAATATTTTTTTATTTGGGGTGACTTCTAAATATACATCGTAGTAACGACTCAGCTCAAAAGTGGGTTCTCTGTTTGAAAAAACTTCATAAAGCTTGATTAAACACAAAATAAGATCTGCAGTCATAAAAGAGTTAGAGGCCGTTTCCGGATGATATAAGGGATGTTTAAAATCTACAGTCATAATTCAAACCTTAAGCTAAATCCACCCAATTACAATGAAACCCCAGTGGTACATGTACCCCCAAATCAATTTCAGCTTGTGGCTGAATTTCCAATCCATTTACTTTTAAAATAAAAGCTTTGGCTGCTTCTCCGTCCAAATGATGTAAATAGGCCATCAAATAACCATGCCCTTCTGCACTGTGCTCATGCTCAGCCACAAAAGTGACTTCACCCATTGCCCACTGTATACCAAAATCATAACTCACCGATGTTTGCATTTCTAAATCATGAATATATAAACAATTGAACAATGCAGTTCCAGCAAAACCCAAAGTATATAAATAACGATATGGAATCCCAGTAAAACGCGCATCAATTTTCGGAAATTCTTGAATCCGAGAGTCGAGTACAGATCTATCTAATGTCTGTGAGTTTAGATCAATGCTCCAACGCTCTAATTGTGCATGTTGCAATTCATAAGCTGCGTGTTGAGAATGTTCAAAATCGTCCTGATGTACTAAAACATCTAAAATAATTCTATTTTCATGATCACGAAAAGCATTTGCCGCATGAAAAACAAAACATGGCTCAAGCTCAATCCACTGAATCTTTTCAGCATTTCCATATTTAGGCAATATTCCGATACGCGCTGGATGTTGTTTATTCCATTGATACGGAACACTTGCGCCACGTAATAATCGAGCCATAGAAAAAGTAAGTGGAAAATCAAAAACCAAAACTTCATGTTGTGTAATGAGACAATCATGAATCATGGGACCATGTTGTAATAAAATTTGCGTCACATGAATCAAATCGCCATGCTGATCAATCACTTGGTAATAGGCATTTTTACGATCTAAGGCATCATAACTAATCGCATGTAGGTGCCCTGTTTTGATATCTTTACGAGGATGTGCCGTAAACGGTAAATCAGCATCACTATTAAACAACTGATAACGTTCTGCATTTAACTCATCATCTAAGCAGATCGGAAACGCGCCAGCTTCAATCACTGCCCAAAGCTTTCCTGCATGTTTAAAAATGTTGGTATTTACAACATCATGTGCGCCACGGCGAAAACCACCTATTGAGGGACGTTGTTTATATTTCTGTACAGTATCTGTGGCCAGCATACTGCTTTTAAAGCAGATTGCTTTACCTGCTTGTAATTTGAGTGCATGAATCATTCCATGACCAAGATACCACTCAAATAATGAAGGCTTTTCTATCTCAATCGGATTTGAACCAATTCTTAACAATAAGCCTTTTAAATGATCTGGGATAATTCCTGATATTTTTAAGTGAGTTGTGATGATTTCTTCAACTGGTTGGTAAAGCTTTTTGTGATATAGATTAACTTCCTTATCACGACGATGTCGCCTTAAAAATCGCCCAATCACGCAGATTAACTTTTGTCTCAAAACATTAAAAAATGATTTTTGCGCAGTTATCCTTGGGTAATGTTTGAGTTTCAATTGTGTTTTGCGATACATACAGAATCTCTATTTTTATATTCAAACCCTTGTTTGAGCATAGAATAATCTTATATTGAAAGCCACTTTATTTGCTCGTCGCTATTTATCATTCGCCTGATTAACATGACCGAGTCTATTGCTTTGTTCTGTTTAATTGGCATAAAAAAAGCAACCTTATGGTTGCTCTTCTATTCACTTAAAATCGTTTATTGATCTATGATATCTGTACCTTTAGGTGGCACAAAATTAAAGGTAGATGCTGGGATAGCCGCATTGACCTGTACATTGTTAAAACGCACAGTGGTTGTTTGACCTAAAGAATCTTGCAAGATCATTAAAGTCGGTGCATTTTTCGCCCCAAAACTAATCGTCAAGCTTTGGAAAGCACCATCTTTTTGTTTTGGATACAAGGTATAGTAAGTTTTACCTGCATTTGGCTGAGTAATACGATAAGCCTTTTGAATTTGCTCGGTATTACCACTGAGTAGTAATGCCGGTGTATTGGCAACCTGCTCATCTAAACTTTGGCGTACAGCCTGCTGTAAGTCAGGATCATAAATCCACACTGTACGACCTGCAGTCACAATAGTCTGTTTCGCGGGTGTCGTGGTTTCCCAATAGAATTTACCAGGGCGCTCAACCTTCATTGTACCTTTAAAAGTTTGATTCATATGTTGAGCGGTTAAACCCTTTTTCTGTGCAACTTTACCTGTTTGAGTCGCTTTTGTGGTTTGCTCAAAATTTGCAGTAAAGCTTTTTACACCACTGAGTTGTTTAACCAGATTTGCGGTTGCTTGTTGCTCCGAAGCAGCAGTTGCTGCAAAAACTGTTGTGCTCATTACAGGTGCAAACAGCGCTGCACTTATAGCCACTGCACCCATCGTTTTACGAAGCATATTCATATGTCCACCTTTTCTATGTCTGCACCTCAATTAAAATATTCAGATAATATTTGGCACAGAATGTAATTTATTAGATTGCTTATCTTAAACCAAATTGAGTCAGTAATAATTGAGAAAATAAGAAGTTTTGTATTGTTATTGGTGCAATATGTTGAAAATTATTCATCATGATGAAGATGGTTTTTTCTTTAATGCTAAAAAAACTGATAAAAAAACCCGCAATAAAGCGGGCTTTTTTGCACTATTAAAACTTACGCTTCAACAGATACATAGCGACGGCCAAATTGACCTTTCACTTCAAATTTGATTACGCCGTCAGCAGTAGCAAATAAAGTATGGTCACGACCCATACCAACATTTGTACCCGCGTGGAATTCTGTACCACGTTGACGAACGATAATGTTACCAGCAGTCACAGCTTGACCACCGTACATTTTAACACCTAACATTTTAGGATTCGAATCACGACCGTTTTTGGTCGAACCACCGGCTTTTTTAGTTGCCATGTCTATATACTCCTAGTGATTAACCTGCGATCGTAGTAATTTTCAACTCGGTAAACCATTGACGGTGACCTTGTTGTTTACGGTAGTGCTTACGACGACGCATTTTAACAATACGAATTTTGTCATGACGACCGTGACCAACCACTTCTGCAGTTACTTTTGCGCCAGCTACAACTGGAGCACCGATTTGAATACTTTCGCCATTCACAACCATTAATACATCATCAAATGTAATAGTCGCGCCAGTTTCAGCTTTCAACAATTCTACTTTAAGGGTTTCACCCTCAACAACACGGTGCTGTTTACCACCGCTTTGGATTACTGCGTACATAACGTACTCCAACTGACCCGTGTCGTCGTGCCGATAAAGGAATATACCGATCTTAAGACGAACGCCACTGGGGGTTATTCAAGGGCAAAGATTTTAAGTGATAATGAATTAAACAACAAGTCATTTCCAGCAAATATTAGCATTGTATAGAAAATAATCTGCATATATTCATTTTTTTAAGATTCTCCCTTTGATAATATGAATTTTTTTTTAAGATCCAGCTAAAATTGAAATAGATTTTTAAAACAAATCCGCTACTATGTAGCTCAAAAGAATGATCTATTGAATGTTAAATGCTTTATTCATCTTTGGACAAAGGAGGAACAAATCATTAAGATTCAGGCACGATGTCTGCTTTCAAAAGCAACATTGAGACATGTTAATTGTTACACTAGCAACTTATAACGCATTTGCATGAGGCTCCCACCCGATGACCATCGACTTTAAGCAAGATATTCTCGCTCCAGTTGCAACCGACTTTGCTGCAATGGACAAGTTTATTAATGAAGGGATTACCTCAAAAGTTGCTTTAGTAATGGCGGTCAGTAAACATGTTGTTGAAGCTGGTGGTAAACGGATGCGTCCAATTATGTGCCTACTTGCAGCAAAAGCATGTGGTGCAACAGACTTACAGATGGAGCCTTATCGTAAACTGGCAGCCATCATAGAAATGTTACACACTGCAACACTAGTGCATGATGATGTGGTCGATGAATCTGGTTTACGTCGTGGTCGTCCAACTGCTAACGCGACTTGGAACAACCAAACTGCGGTATTGGTTGGGGATTTCCTTATTTCTCGGGCTTTCGATCTTCTTGTCGATCTAGACAATATGATTTTGTTAAAAGACTTTTCAACTGGCACTTGTGAAATCGCTGAAGGCGAAGTGTTACAACTCCAAGCCCAACATCAACCTGAAACAACTGAACAAACATATTTAGATATTATTCACGGTAAAACATCTCGTTTATTTGAACTTGCAACTGAAGGTGCTGCAATCCTTGCTGGGAAACCTGAATATCGTGAATCTTTACGCTTATTTGCTGGCCATTTTGGCAATGCCTTCCAAATTATTGACGATATTTTAGATTACACTTCTGATGCTGAAACATTAGGTAAAAATATTGGTGATGATTTAATGGAAGGTAAACCCACTTTACCTTTAATCTCAGCCTTAGCAAATACCCAAGGTGAAGAGCACGAGATTATCCGTAAAAGTATTGCAACTGGAGGAACAAGCGATTTGGATCGGGTGATTCAAATTGTTCAGACCTCAGGTGCTTTAGATTACTGTAGTCGCCGTGCAACAGAAGAAACTCATGCTGCGATTCAGGCTTTAAATCATTTACCTGAATCTGAGTATCGCCAGGCATTGTATAATTTAGCGCAACTTGCCTTACATCGAATTCAATAAAATTTAACAAGGCTTATGCATATACAATTTAATGATCTTTTCCTCCTTATGCAGGAACAACTTGATAGCATAAAAGTTGTTCCCAATCCTGATATATTAATTGAATTAATCAATCGTATCAGACCTACTGACAGCCACAATTTAGAAGAAAGTCAAAATAAATTTGAGGAGTTACTTCAAGCACTCTTAATCACACCAAATGCATCATCTGCGTTTCAAGGTTACTTACTAAAACTGGTTAACCACTATAAACAAGCAGGATTATATGCAGATAGTGGGATTTTATCCTTAGACGGTTTCTGGAATCAGCTTGGACAACGTATCGGCGCACATTTTCTACCTTTATTAAAAGACGAATCAGATCTCAAAGATTTGGTCGGCAAAGTGTTTCATCAACGTAGCGATAAGTATTGGCTGGAAAATATAAGTGAAAAGAAATGGGAACAACTATTCCGCTTATTGAATCAAGGTCATCGTTATAAAAACGATAAATTGGGAATTAAACGCGACATTGTTAAAGCCATCACAGTACTTTCTTATCGAATCAGTGGTATTGGTCTGTATCCTGAATTTATCAATGCTTACCCAGAACTTCAGGAATATGAATCTCCTTTTTTAGTTCAAAATCGTGAAATAGTTGAATTTATAGAAGCGTATAAGAAGCAGCATCAAGATGAAGATGAGCTTGCTATTGGTATAGCTCCAGATGCAGATCAAGCTTTGGTTATGATTGAACAATGCCGCGATGTGGTATTAAAAATCCGTCGAGCAATTAAACGGATTGGTGTTAGCTTAAGTTTGACTTATTTATTATCGCTACTAGAACAATGTATTGATCGAATTGAACTGCTTCTCAACTTACTTGTAGAAGATGATCAAATTCGTTATCAACTCTGTGGCGAATTACTCACCGATTTAGTCAATGCACACTATAGTGAAACCAGTGTACGTGATTTACTCAAAACTAATAGTGAATTGATTGCACTACAAGTCACTGAAAATGCAAGTAAGACGGGCGAACATTATGTCAGTACCGATAAGAAAGGTTTCTTTGGCATGTATAAAGCAGCTGCAGGTGCAGGTGCGATTATTGCCACCATGGCAACACTTAAAATACTGACAGCACGTTTAGTTCTTGCACCATTTATGCATGCTTTTCTTTACAGCATGAATTATTCATTGGGTTTTATACTGATTCATGTTTTGCACTTTACTGTAGCAACAAAGCAACCAGCAATGACTGCAGCCGCACTAGCATCAACAGTTCAGCACCAAAAAGGTTCAAAAACAGCACAAATTGCTGAACTTGCAGGACTGATTATTAATATTATTCGGACGCAGTTTATTGCAATTCTGGGAAATATTTCGATTGCAATTCCAACTGCAGCTTTAATAACGTATCTATGGCAACTTTCGATGCATGAACCACTTTTAACCCATGCGAAAGCGACAACCTTACTCGCCAGTCTAAATCCATTTACCTCACTAGCAATACCACATGCAGCAATCGCTGGTGTTTGTTTATTTTTATCGGGATTAATCGCTGGATATTTTGACAATATGTCAGTCTATCGAAAAGTCGGTCCTCGTTTAAAAGCCCATATGAAATTGAAAAAAATAATGGGACAAGCAAGGTTGGAAAAATTTGCAGACTATATAGAAAGAAACTTGGGTGCTTTAGCAGGTAATTTTATCTTTGGTATTATGCTTGGAAGTATGGGAACAATTGGGTTTATTTTAGGCTTACCATTAGATATCCGTCATATTGCTTTTGCTGCTGCCAACTTTATTCAAGGCTTAATGACCATCAATGGCTCACCTGATATTGGTCTCATTATTGTGTCTTTCCTTGGCGTGTTGTGTATTGGTTTAACCAACTTATTTGTCAGTTTCACCCTCACCATTATTGTGGCACTTCGAGCAAGACAAGTTCGTTTTTCGCAATGGAAACCATTGGCAAAACTTATATTTACCCATTTTTCTACCCGTCCTTTAGATTTCTTTTGGCCCCCAAAGCAACCGTTACAACTGGAAGATGAGGCAAACTCACAAAACAAACTAAATCACTAAGCTTTTTGTTAATTTTTGTGCAAATTGTTAAATATTTCACAAAAAGAAATTAGTATAAATTACCTAAATTTACTCACTTGAAAAAAAGTGTACTGGCTAGTACACTTCAGTGCATTAAATAAACTTAACGTACGCAATTTATATACTCTAGGTTATCTTATGCCTTATGTATTGCTCCTTATTGGCTGTATAGGTTTACTTATTGGGAGTGTTGGTTTAAACATTAACCAGATACAACAATTTGATTTTTCAAGCGTTGTATGGATGAGTACACACCGTTTAGAGGTCTTAAATGGTTTAGCACTTACCCTATCCTATCTGGGCGGCTTACCGTCAATGATTGTGATCGCAGGGCTATGCAATTTATATTTCATACGCCTCAAACAATATGCGAATGTACTGATGATCAGCATTGGTCTACTTGGTGCTTCGGCAATTGGTTGGATTATTAAATATCTAGTCAATCGTCCAAGACCTGATGAAATCTACCAAATGGTGCAAACCTATGGTGCTTCATTTCCTAGTGCCCACAGTATTTATGCTGCTATTGTCTGCTGTTCGATTATGTTTATATTTCAAAAGCATCGCCAAGCTAAATGGATTAGCTTAGGGGGCTTTTTATGGTTTCTAAGCATGGGGGGATCTAGAGTTTATCTAGGTGCACATTTCCCAACTGATGTACTCACTGGATGGGGTATAGGTGTCATATGGGCTGCTATTTTATGGCTCATACTGTCACGAGAAACGTTAAGACAGAACAAATTATTTTTAGATAAAAATCTAAACGAGGTGGAATAATGATGTCGGCAAAGCTTTGGGCCCCTGCCCTTACTGCTTGTGCTCTCGCAACAAGTATTGCACTTGTAGGCTGCAGCAAAGATCCTAAATCGGCACAACAAGCTGGTGGTGCTGCCCAAAAAATGCCGCCGACTGAAGTTGGTGTCATTGTTGCTCAGCCACAAAGCGTAGAACAAACTGTTGAACTTTCAGGTCGTACTTCAGCGTATCAAATCTCTGATGTTCGCCCACAAACAAATGGTGTTATTTTAAAACGTTTGTTTACTGAAGGCAGTTTTGTTCGTGAAGGTCAACCTCTTTATGAGATTGACTCAAGCATCAATCGTGCAAACTTAGACAGTGCAAAAGCAGCTTTAGTACGTCAGCAAGCAAATTTAAATGCATTGCAAGTTAAAGCAAATCGTTATCGTCAACTTGTCGGCATCAATGCTGTTTCTAAGCAAGAATATGATGATTTACTTGCTCAAATCAAACTTGCAGAAGCAGATATTTCAGCATCAAACGCTGCTGTTAAAAATGCGCAAATTGACCTAGGTTATTCGACAGTTCGTTCGCCTATATCAGGTCAATCTGGTCGTTCTTCAGTCACTGCTGGCGCTTTAGTCACTGCAAACCAAGCCAATGCTCTGGTCACGATTCAGCAACTTGACCCAATTTATGTAGACATCAGCCAATCAAGTGCTGAGCTATTACGTCTACGTCAACAATTAAGTCAAGGTAGTATTGATCGTAGCAACAATACCAAAGTTCGTCTAAAACTTGAGGATGGTAGCTACTACGGTGTGGAAGGAAATCTTGCATTTTCTGATGCAAGTGTAGATCCAAGTACTGGTTCTGTGACTTTACGTGCAGTCTTCTCAAATCCTAACCATTTATTATTGCCAGGTATGTTTGCCAATGCGCAAATCGTACAAGGCTTAATTCCAAATGCTTACTTAGTTCCACAAGCTGCAATTACACGCACACCAACCGGTCAAGCGATCGCGATGATTGTAAATGCAAAAGGTGTAGTAGAAAGCCGTCCTGTAACGACTGTAGGTGTTCAAGGTAAAGATTGGATTGTCACTCAAGGTCTAAACACTGGCGATAAAGTGATTGTAGATGGGATTGCCAAAGTAAAACCAGAACAAGAAGTTGTTGCTAAACCGTATCAACCTCAAGCGGCTGCACCACAAGCAGGTGCTAAACCAGCTACAGCAGCACAACCTGTTCAACAAAATAAGTCTAGTGAACAAAAAGCTACTTCAAATGCATAAGGGGTAGACGAATATGGCTCAATTTTTTATTCATCGCCCTATTTTTGCATGGGTGATTGCACTGGTGATTATGTTGGCGGGTATTCTTACGCTAACAAAAATGCCTGTTGCTCAATATCCAACAATTGCCCCTCCTGTGGTGACAATTGCTGCAACTTATCCTGGAGCTTCGGCACAAACTGTTGAGAACACAGTAACTCAGATCATTGAACAACAAATGAATGGTCTAGATGGTTTACGTTATATCTCATCGAACAGTGCGGGTAATGGTCAGGCATCAATCAACTTGAATTTTGAACAAGGTATTGATCCAGACATTGCACAAGTTCAAGTACAAAACAAATTACAGTCAGCGACCGCACTTTTACCCGAAGATGTACAACGTCAAGGGATAAAAGTGACCAAATCTGGCGCAAGTTTCATGCAAGTACTTGCATTTTATTCGCCAGATGGCAGTCTTTCTGGGGCTGACATTAAAGACTATGTAAACTCAAATATTTCTGAACCACTCAGTCGTGTTGCAGGTGTAGGTGAAATTCAAGTCTTTGGTGGTCAATATGCAATGCGTATTTGGCTAGACCCAGCTAAAATGACCAGTTTGCAAGTGACACCAAGTGACATTGCTGCTGCTATTCGTGCGCAAAACTCACAAGTAGCTGTAGGTCAATTGGGTGGTGCACCAGCGATCCAAGGTCAAGTTCTTAACGCGACTGTCAATGCACAAAGCATGCTGACAACTCCTGAACAATTTAAAAATATCTTCCTGAAAAACACTGCTTCTGGTGCTCAGGTTCGTTTAAGTGATGTTGCTCGTGTAGAACTAGGCTCAGATAACTATCAATTTGATTCTAAATTTAATGGTAAGCCTGCTGGCGGTGTAGCAATTAAACTGGCAACAGGTGCAAATGCACTTGATACAGCGGCTGCTGTAGAAAAACGTCTTACTGAGCTACGTAAAAACTACCCAGATGGTCTAAAAGATAAGCTTGCTTATGACACTACACCATTTATCAAGCTTTCAATTGAAAGTGTGGTACATACCTTAATTGAGGCAATCGTTCTTGTATTCTTCGTGATGTTCTTATTCTTACAGAACTGGCGTGCAACGATTATCCCAACAATGGCTGTTCCTGTGGTTGTACTGGGTACATTTGCAGTTATTAATATTTTTGGCTTCTCAATCAACACCTTAACTATGTTCGCCATGGTGCTCGCGATTGGTCTCTTGGTCGATGATGCAATTGTTGTGGTTGAGAACGTCGAACGTGTGATGCAAGAAGAACATACGGGTCCAGTTGAAGCCACTGAAAAGTCGATGAAACAAATTTCAGGTGCTTTAGTAGGTATTACCAGTGTATTGACTGCTGTATTTGTGCCAATGGCATTCTTCGGTGGTACTACAGGTGTAATTTACCGTCAGTTCTCGATCACGCTGGTTACAGCGATGGTTTTATCATTAATCGTTGCTTTAACCTTTACCCCTGCTCTTTGTGCGACATTGTTAAAACAGCATGATCCAAATAAAGAACCAAGCAATAACATTTTTGCGCGTTTCTTCCGTTGGTTTAACCGTAGCTTTGATAAAGTAGCTGAGAAATATCAAGGTGGTGTCAATCGTATGACCCATCATAAGATCTTCTCTGGTGTGATCTACGTTGCTGTGATTGTTGCCTTAGTCGGACTGTATAAAATGCTCCCCTCTTCTTTCCTACCAGAAGAAGACCAAGGTATGGTTATGACGCTTGTTCAATTACCACCAAGCGCCAGCCTTGAACGGACAGATAAAGTCATCACCACCATGACCAATTACTTCTTAAATGAGGAAAAAGCCAATGTAGATACTATCTTTACAGTTTCTGGCTTCTCATTTACTGGTGTCGGGCAAAATGCTGGTTTAGCATTTATGAAACTGAAAGACTGGAGTGAACGTACAACACCTGAATCACAAATTGGTGCCATTATTCAACGTGGTATGGCACTAAATATGATTGTCAAAGATGCATCGTACATCATGCCATTGCAATTACCAGCAATGCCAGAATTAGGTGTTTCATCAGGTTTTGATATTCAGTTAAAAGATGCAAGTGGTCAAGGTCACGAGAAGCTAGTTGCTGCACGTAATGCTGTTTTAGGCATGGCTGCACAAGACAAACGTCTTGCTGGTGTTCGTCCAAATGGACAAGAAGATACACCTCAATATCAAATCAACGTTGACCAAGCGCAAGCGGGTGCAATGGGGGTTAGTATTGCGGATATTAATTCGACCATGAGCATGGCTTGGGGTGGTTCTTATATCAATGACTTCGTAGACCGTGGTCGTGTGAAAAAAGTCTATGTTCAAGGCGAATCAAGTGCTCGCATGATGCCTGAAGACTTAAACAAATGGTATGTACGTAATAATAGCGGCACTATGGTTCCATTCTCTGCATTTGCAACAGGCCAATGGACTTATGGTTCACCTCGTTTAGAACGTTATAACGGTGTAGCTTCTGCAAACATTCAAGGTACACCAGCACCGGGCGTAAGTTCGGGAGATGCCATGATGGCTATGGAAGAAATTATTGGTAAGTTACCATCTATGGGCTTAACAGGTTTCGACTATGAGTGGACTGGTCTATCTTTAGAGGAACGTGAATCTGGTAGCCAAACTGTTCCGCTTTTGATTCTTTCTCTGCTTATTGTATTCCTTTGCCTTTCAGCTTTATATGAAAGTTGGTCAATCCCTGTTTCAGTATTATTAGTAGTACCTTTAGGTGTTATTGGTGCATTTACTTTAACGTGGTTGGGAATGGTCATCAAAGGTGATCCTAACTTATCATTTAACATCTATTTCCAAGTCGCGATCGTTGCAGTCATCGGTTTGTCTGCAAAAAATGCGATTTTGATTGTAGAGTTTGCAAAAGAGTTGCAAGAACAAGGCGAAGAATTGTTTGAAGCGACATTGCATGCTGCAAAAATGCGTTTACGTCCAATTATCATGACGACTTTAGCGTTCGGTTTCGGTGTATTGCCACTTGCTTTATCAAGCGGTGCAGGTGCCGGTAGCCAACACTCAGTTGGTTATGGTGTATTGGGTGGTGTAATTAGCTCAACACTTTTAGGTATCTTCTTTATTCCTGTGTTCTTCGTATGGATTCGTAGTATCTTTAAGTACAAACCTAAAAATCAAAATATTCAGGAGCATAAATCGTGATGCAGAAAGTATGGTCTATTTCAGGTCGTAGCATTGCGGTATCTGCACTTGCGCTTGCTTTGACAGCTTGTCAAAGCATGCGTGGCCCAGAACCCGTAGCTCAAGCAAACATACCAACAGGTTATATTCAAAATAACACTGGTACATCTATTGCTGAACAAGGTTATAAAGAGTTTTTTGCAGATCAACGCTTACTTCAAGTAATTGATCTTGCTTTAGCCAATAACCGTGATTTACGTACAGCAACATTGAACATTCAACGTGCTCAACAAGCTTATCAAATCACTGAAAACAATCAGTTACCAACGATTGGTGCAAGTGGTGGTCTTTTACGTCAAGATCAAGGTGTTGGTGCTCAAACACGTTATAATGTTGGTCTCGGTGTAACTGCTTATGAGTTAGACTTCTGGGGCCGTGTAAAAAGTTTAAAAGACAATGCTCTTGATACTTATTTATCGACCGCGAGTGCCCGTGATGCAACGCAAATCAGCTTAATTGGTCAAGTTGCTCAAGCTTGGTTAAATTATTCATTTGCCAATGCGCAACTTAAACTTGCTGACCAAACATTAAAAGCTCAACTTGATTCTTATAACCTCAACAAAAAACGTTTTGATGTTGGGATCGACAGTGAAGTTCCTGTTCGTCAGGCTCAAATTTCTGTTGAAACCGCACGTAATGATGTTGCCAATTATAAGACTCAAATTGCCCAAGCTCAGAACTTATTGAATCTACTTGTTGGACAATCAGTTCCTGACAATTTATTGCCTACACAACGTGTGACGCGTATTACCTCGAATGCTGTGTTTGCATCAGGATTACCAAGTGATTTGCTCAACAATCGCCCAGACGTAAAAGCAGCTGAATATCAGCTTTCTGCTGCTGGCGCGAATATTGGTGCTGCGAAAGCACGCTTGTTCCCAACAATCAGTTTGACGGGTTCTGCGGGTTATGCATCTACTGATTTAAGTGATTTATTTAAATCAGGTGCATTCGTTTGGTCTTTAGGCCCTAGTCTTGATATTCCTTTATGGGATTGGGGTACACGTAGAGCAAATATTAAAATTTCAGAAACAGATCAACAAATTGCATTATCTGACTATGAAAAATCAATTCAATCTGCTTTCCGTGAAGTTAATGATGCATTAGCGACTCGCCAAAATATTGGTGATCGTCTTTCTGCTCAAAAACGTTTAGTTGATGCGACCAATACAACGTATAAACTTTCAAATGCTCGCTTCCGTGCAGGTATTGATAGTTTCTTATCTGTATTAGATGCACAACGTACCTCTTACTCTGCTGAACAAGGTTTATTGCTATTAGAGCAAGCGAACTTAAACAATCAGGTAGAAGTCTATAAAACACTGGGTGGTGGTTTAAAAGCCAACACTGCGGATCAAATTGCACAACCGGCCTCTTCATCTGAATTGAAATATCATTCAAAAGATAAAAAAGTCAGTTAATATCAATTTGATAATCTAAGCTCACTTCGGTGGGCTTTTTTTATTGCTTTTTAGTGGATAATTTCCTATGTTTAAAGTAAGACATCATCAATGAATATTTAAAATGAAACTCAGTAATTTAGAAACTATTCCAGCCCATGTAATAAAGCAACAGCTTGATGTCGTTTATGGAAGCACAGTCCGCAGCAAACATGTCGGACGTGACTTTATGGCTGGTCTAAAAAATATTGTCGGTGGTGAACTCAAAGGCTATACCGAATTATTAGAAGAATCGCGTCAAGAAGCCATGAATCGTATGATTGAAAAAGCACGTGGTTTAGGTGCCAATGCAATTGTCGGTATCCGTTTTTCTACCTCTAATATTGCGCAAGGTGCTTCAGAACTTTTTGTCTATGGTACTGCAGTCATTGTTGAACCGACCACGACACAACTTCCTGATCCATTTTCAAAATAGGCGAAACAGATGGATGGTTTAATTTTTAAAATTGGGCTCACACTGGTTCTGTTTTTTATTGGCTGGGGGTTTGGACGTTTTATCGAACAAAAGCATTTAAAAGAATTGGCAGACAATGAACAACGGCTTGCTCATATTCGGATTGATACCAATAAGTTCCAAGTCTCTGAAAAGCATGGACAACTCATCAGTAGTAATGTGGTCATTTCACATGATTATTTTAAATATATTATCGCGCAAATTCAGAACTTCTTTGGTGGTCGTTTAACCACCTATGAGAGTGTCGTCGATCGCGCACGTCGAGAAGCAATTGTTAGATTAAAACAGGAAGCTGAAAATATTGGAGCAACGCATATTATGGGCTTACGTTTAAGTACCACTGAACTCGGTATGCAAGGTGGAATGGTTGAAGTCTTTGCCTATGGAACAGCAACTTAATCTCACTCCTCTTTTTTAAATAATCATCATGATTTTTTCATCAGAATACATAATCGCTGTTGGACTGTCTGGTTTTGTATTCTGGTGATGTAAAGATCTGGGAATATCTAAACCATAACAAAAATGAAAAAATCTTAACTTCATGAACAGGTTAGACATCATGAAAGCTTTAGCACTTAAAATAAGTATCGGATTACTGTCTATGCTTCCATTCACAATAAATGCAGAATTGATTGTATTGGCTTCGCCACAAAGTCAAGATAAGTACTATGCAGAAAAAATCGATGATATCTTTGATTTCCACGTCGATTATGCAAAGAAAATTATTCAAAATGGTGACAATGTGATGATCTTAACCGATCAACAACTTTACCCTGATTATGTTAACGCACTCGGTAAACAGCATGTCACTATTGCGCCTATGCAAGATATTTGGATGCGTGATTTTAGTAGTGCCAATCCCAATCAACCTGTTCTTTTTCGTTATACCGCAGCAGGACAAGGTGGAACCAAAAAGGCTCAAGCCATCTCTGATGATGTTCAATCAGACTTTAAAGCCTATAGTCAAAAGGCTGGCTTAAAATTTACCCAGACCCAACTGCTCAATGATGGTGGTAATTGGGTTGAAGATGGCTATGGCAATGCTGTGTTAAGCACCAAGTTCTTAGCTGACAATCATTTAACCGAAACCCAAGCAAGAGCACAGCTGATCCGTTTGACAGGTGCTAAACATATTGCATTTATTGAAGCGGATGAACAAGGTGGCTTAGAACATGCGGATGGCGTGGTGAGCTTTATAGATCAGAATACGTTAGTGATTAACACTTATCCTGAAGATCCCGAATACGCCAAACAGTTAAAAATTGATTTAAAACGCGGTATTCCAAATATCAAAATTCATGAAATCACCACACCTTATGATGGCAGTGAGATCTATGATGAAAAATTTGGTTCAGCTTGTGGTTTATATACCAATATGCTGGTTACGCCTGAGCGTATTTATTTTCCGCAATTTGGTATTAAACAAGATGCACTGGCATTACAGCAAATTCGTCGTCTAACCAAACGAACAGTCATCCCAATTCACTCTGCACAGGTGTGCCATATGGGGGGTGGAGTGCGCTGTATGTCATGGCAATTAAGAGGCAAAAATGCTGAATTATTATTAAACTACTTCAATAAAATACATTAAGCATTCGATTTTTACCCTTTCAAATATCCTGTTATTCTAAAAGCATTCATCTTTTAGCTCACTGCTATTTTTTCGCTAACGAGAAGATGGATGTTGAATAATCAGCATTACGCTGCAATGACTTAATTTTATTGATACTCTTGTACTGTACTGCCTATCGGTACTGATATTCATCTTTAAAACTTTTAGGAAATTGATATTTTTTCCTATCAAATTTTAAAACAAACCGTTGTTGCGATGAGTGATGATTAACTTCTTGGCAATCCTCGTTTATCACTTGCGTCTGGTAGCGTTTAATTTTGCTATTGACCAAAATATCCGTATATTTCTTGGTTTGGGTTGACTGCATGACTAAGGTAGAAGCGCGTTCTTCAATATCTGCATTACAATGCATATCTACTTCTGCCCGATTACGTGTCACAATCAAGCTGTCCAGAATTTGTTGTTTATTTTTAAGGTCATATAAATTTAAAAGTTGCATAGAAAAAGGAAAGGGCTGTGAGTGACCTGAGTAATTTAATCTTAGACCCAAAGCTCTATTTGAATCAGTGACTTTATAATTTGCAGTATCCAGCTCAATAGAATTTAAGCTAATTGCGTCCGAAACCATGCGTTCAGCAACAGCATAGTGATAAATCACCTTTAAATTTTTTGGATTAAACTTAAATAAGTCTAAAGCATAATCCCTTTCTTCTGCATTTCCTTTTACAGGAATCCATTGGGCATAGGCCATGATCATATTTGAATTATCGACCGGATCGAGTTTACAGTCGATTAAAGACTGTTCAACCTTTACAATTTTAGCCTGCTTCAATATTTGTGCGACAACTTGAGTATCATCACAAATATTTGCATAAACCGCACTGATCAATATGAATTGTAGACTGATGATTTTAAATATTATTTTCATTAGGTTTAACATGGATTTTGTGCTTATAGATAGAGACGGAACATATTAAGAAAAAGCGCTTATACAATGTATAAACGCCATCAATACACATAAAATTTATGAATTTTCAATCACTTTACTTTCATTTTGCGAATCATTTTATAAAGTGTCGATGGTGATAGACGAGAAACCAACACACCCAATTTCTCTTTACGCCCACCCACGACAATATATTCTTGACCTTTTAATAAAGCAGAAACTGTTTTCTGCGCAAAATCATCAGCTTCTAATCCATTTTCAATGGCTTCATCCTGATGTGCCTGTGCTTTTCCTGCACCATTTAAGGCATTGAAAGATACATTGGTTTTTACAAAACCAGGGAAAATAACAGAAACATTAACACCATCTTGTGCCACTTCTGCGCGTAAACTGTTTGCCCACATATGAATCGCTGCTTTTGCTGCAGAGTAAGATGCCCGATATTGCGTCCCCAATAAGCCCGCAACGCTAGAAATATACGCAATTCGCCCAGATTTTTGAGCTAAAAAGGTTGGTAAAACCAATTTGGTCAAAAACACTTGAGAGAAGTAATCAATTTCCATAATCGCACGTTCAGTTTGCATTGTGGTATCAGCAATCAGTGCCCTTTGGCTTAAACCCGCATTGTTGATCAACCAATCAATACGCCCTTTCTCATCTAAGACTTGTTCATATGCATGGCGTACTTGTGCTTCATCGGTAATATCCATTGCCACAGAAATATGATGATCTGGGTTAAGAAGACTTATACGAACTTTTTCAAGTTCTTCTAAACGTCTTGCACTTAAAACCACTTGTGCACCTTGTAAAGCACATTCAGCAGCCAAGGCTTTACCAATCCCTGAAGATGCGCCTGTAATCCAAACCACCTTTCCTTCTAAGCTTTCCATTTTATTATGCTCTTGAATATGGTGAATAAATATTAGACCACGTGACCCACCAAATCAATCAAGTGATTTGCTTTTAAAAACTAACCTTCAACTAAAAACTTTTTAAAATGTTCTGCATAATGTTGCGCCTTTTCTACATTGCGAGGATTGTATTCATCGCCAACTTTTTCTAAGCGTTTATAGCCAGTACTGGTGATCATATTAATCACACCATTTAAGGTTTTATCGACCACAAAGTTAAATTTTAACAAAGTCTTAGGGTCACGGATAAATTCTGATACACCGAGGTCAATAATTTTAACCAAATTTTTTAGTGTCTCAGGCAAAGCACTGGTATCCCCTTGAATGACCTTTTGAATATTGCTAGTCGCTTCTTGCCCTAAGCTACGGTCTAATTGGTAATACATCACCACTTCAGTTGCATCTGAATCTTCAAACTTTTTAAGAATATGGTTTGCCACAGGCTTTAGACGATCATTACTAAAAAAGGAAATTGACCACGGCATATATTTTTTTAATGCCCCTTCAATCTGATCAAAAATCTGTTCAGCTTCTTTGAGCTTTTTCTTCCCTGTTGCATCTAGTGCATCATTTTTACGTTGTTCATCAAGTAAGGTTCCAAAAACCTGATCCAGCACTTGGCATGACATTTCCGTAAAGACATTACCTAATTGTTTTGCTAGATCTCTTTTTTCACCATGATTCAAACTTTGGGTAATGCTTTTTAACTCTTGGTACGTTTGCTGTTTAATCAATAAATCGATTTTATACTGCATTGTTATGTGTCCTTTTGTTGTTTTGTCCTATTCAATTTTGATCTTAGCAAAACTTGAAATATCTTGCATTGTCTTTAACCACTGCTATTTGTTGAATATCAATCACAAATACTCTCAACAAATCAAATATCTAAAACACGCATTTGTAAATATGACTCAGTTAAAACCCCATAATATCCAACATTTGTCATATTTAAGATCGATAAAAACCACAAATGCATCTTGTATTCTCATGTTTTGATTGCTGCATTCAATTCAAGATAAATATGCCATAACAGGAATCAACATTCCTAATGAATATTTGCTACAATGAATGCAATTTTTTACTTACTTTTGATCTGTTTTTACTATGACTGATTCAGCGCAAAATATTGCTACAACCTACGATCCTACCGAGATCGAGAAAAAATGGTACAAGACTTGGGAAGAGAAAGGTTATTTCCAACCGTCTCGTAAAGGCGATTCATTCTGTATCATGATTCCGCCACCGAACGTCACAGGTAGCTTGCACATGGGTCATGGTTTTAACAATGCCATCATGGATGCCTTGACACGTTACAACCGAATGTCAGGCAAAAATACTTTATGGCAACCGGGTACTGACCATGCGGGTATTGCAACTCAAATGGTGGTTGAGCGTCAATTGGCAGCTCAAGATATTAGTCGTCATGACTTAGGCCGTGAAAAGTTCATCGACAAAATTTGGGAATGGAAAGAACAATCTGGCGGTACAATTACCCGTCAAATTCGTCGTCTTGGCTCATCTGTAGATTGGTCACGTGAACGTTTCACCATGGATGATGGCCTGTCAAATGCTGTTAAGGAAGTATTTGTAAAACTGCATGAACAAGGTTTGATTTACCGTGGCAAACGCTTGGTAAACTGGGATCCTAAACTACAAACTGCACTTTCAGACCTAGAAGTTGAATCAGATAAAGAAGAACAAGGTTCATTGTGGCACTTCAAATACTTCTTTGAAGATAAGTCTCTACGTACTCAAGACGGTCACGATTATTTAGTGGTTGCAACAACCCGTCCAGAAACTTTACTGGGGGATACTGCTGTTGCAGTTGCTCCAGATGACGAACGCTATGCACATCTTGTTGGTAAAAATATTATCTTACCAATTACGGGTCGTGCGGTTGCAATTGTTAAAGATGAATATGTTGATAAAGAATTCGGTACAGGCTGTGTAAAAATCACCCCTGCACATGACTTCAATGACTATGAAGTGGGCAAACGTTGTGAACTCGCAATCATCAACATTTTCAACAAAAATGCCGAAGTTTTAGCTGATTTTGAGTTTATCGCAAAAGCTGGCGAAGCAATTTCTAAAACCATCCCAGCACCAGCTGACTATATTGGTTTAGAGCGCTTTGCTGCACGTAAAAAATTGGTTGCACAAGCTGAAGCTGAAGGTTGGTTAGACCAAATTCAACCGTATACGCTGAAACCACCACGTGGTGACCGTTCAGGTGTGATCATTGAACCGTTATTGACCGACCAATGGTATGTCAAGATTGCGCCTCTTGCTGAGCCTGCAATCAAAGCAGTAAAAGACGGCGATATCAAATTTGTGCCTGAACAATACAGCAATATGTATATGGCTTGGATGAACAACATTCAAGACTGGTGTATTTCTCGTCAATTGTGGTGGGGTCACCGTATCCCAGCTTGGTACGATGCAGAAGGCAACATTTATGTTGGTCGTTCTGAAGAAGAAGTTCGTGAAAAAAATAATATCGCTGCTGATATTGAATTAAACCAAGATGAAGATGTACTGGATACATGGTTCTCTTCAGGTCTTTGGACATTCTCTACACTGGGTTGGACCGGAGATGAAGCAAAAGATAAAGAAAACTATTTCTTAAATACATTCCATCCAACGGATGTATTGGTTACTGGTTTTGACATCATTTTCTTCTGGGTTGCCCGAATGATCATGATGACCATGCATTTCATGAAAAATGAAGATGGTACACCGCAAGTTCCATTTAAAACTGTGTATGTACATGGTTTGGTTCGTGACGGTGAAGGTCAAAAAATGTCTAAATCTAAAGGGAACGTACTTGATCCATTAGATTTGATTGATGGTGTAGATCTTGAAACCTTAGTACAAAAACGTACCACTGGTTTAATGAACCCTAAAGATGCACCAAAAATTGAGAAATCTACACGTAAAGAATTCCCTGAAGGTATTCAAGCTTACGGTACAGATGCGGTTCGTTTTACTTTCTGTGCACTTGCCAATACTGGACGTGACATTAAGTTCGATATGAAACGTGTTGAAGGCTATCGTAACTTTGCCAACAAAATCTGGAACGCAACCCGTTTCGTGATGATGAACTGTGAACAACAGCCAATTGGTCAGGAAATCCGTCAAGATCTTTGGGAACTTCCTGAACAATGGATTGTCAGCCGTTTACAAAAAGCGGAAGCTGCCGTTCAACAAGCGTTTGCAACCTACCGTTTAGATTTGGCTGCTCAAGCGATTTATGAGTTCATCTGGAATGAATACTGTGACTGGTATGTTGAACTGACCAAACCAGTACTGAATGATGAAAAAGTATCGACTGAGCGTAAAGCAGAAGTTCGTCGTGTCCTTCTTTCTGTAATGGAAGCGTCTTTACGTCTTGCACATCCAATCATGCCTTTCTTAACTGAAGAAATTTGGCAGACCCTGGCACCAATGATTGGTATTGATGGTGAAACCATCATGCTTGCGCCGTACCCTGTTCCTAACCCTGAACGTGTCAATGAACAGGCTGAAGCAGATATGCTTGGGTTACAAGGCTTGATTGGTGCTGTACGTAATATTCGTGGTGAAATGGGCTTAGGTAATGCACGTTTATTGCCTGTATTGCTTCAAAACGCGACTGATGCTGAAAAAGCACAAATTGCACGTATTGAACCACTGTTTAAAGCTTTGGCTAAAGTTGAAAGCATTACCTTCTTAACCGATGCTGAGCAACCACCGTTGTCTTCATCTTCTGTTGTTGGTCATGTGTCTGTATTTGTACCAATGAAAGGCTTGATTGATCCAAAAGCAGAACTTGCTCGCTTGCAAAAAGACTTAGACAAGGTTCAAAAACAGCATGACCAAATTGCTTCTAAACTTGCAAATGAAGGCTTTGTGGCTAAAGCACCTGCTGCGGTTGTTGAAGGTGAAAAGGTTAAACTTGCTGAATTTGTAGATCAGTTAGCTAAGATTAAAGCCAATATGGAGCAGATTGCGGCGCTTTAAGCTAAGCTTGCAATTTTGCCTCTAAAGAAGGAAGCTTAATTATGCTTCCTTCTTTTTTTGAGTAAAATAATGAATATTATAGAAGAATTTAAAGAATATCTTTTAAAGCAAAATTTAGAAATCAAAGAACCTGCAACCTTGATTGAGGTCGAACAATTTGAACAACAATATAAGCTCAAGCTTCCGCAAATTTTGAAAGCGTATTTTACACTTTGTAATGGTTCAGGTGAGATGAATTGTAATAATGAAGGATTTTCATTTTTTACTTTAGCTGAATTTAGACCTGTAAAAGATTTAAAAGGGATTGAAAACTTTCCTCATGCAAATTGTTTTGTATTCTCTGAGTTCTTACTCTGGATTACCGCGTATGCAGTAAAACTAGACGAATATGGCAATGAATTAGGCATTTATGAAATCTGTAATACGCATAATAAGGTTTGTAATAGTTTTGAAGAGTTTATTTTACTCATAATGAAAGATGATTTAGAAATACTTGATCGATGATGTTTTTCCGTACAGCATTCAACAATTTCATATCCATTTAACTTAAAGATTAGTTATCAAAATAAAGCGAATTGATACACTCTAATTTTTCAAAAATTACCCTCACCCTAGCCCTCTCCCACAGGGAGAGGGGACTTCCATTACTAATTTTATCGTTATTTGATACACAATAGGTTTCTCTCCTTTCAACAGAGAATTAAAGAGAAATGACTTAAAATATTTGCATAAACTCCACAACCTCAATCTTCCCAAAAATGTGGCAGAGACACTCTTTGAGAGTTTAATAATTATTCGATACACAATGAAGCTCCCTCTCCTTTCAGCAGCGGGTTAAAGAGAAGTAACTAAAAATGTGTGCATAAATTCCACAACCTCAATCTTCCCTAAAATGTGGAAGAAACACTCTTTGAGAATTGAATAGTTATTCGATACACAAAGAGGTTCCCTCTCTTTTCAGGAGAGGGTTAGGGAGAGGTCTGCTCTTTCAATATCTCTCCAGTAATGCATAACACTAAAACCACTATTCCTTAAGCTGATCTAAAGCTGTCCCCTCTACAGGATTTCTTTTCCAATAATAAGGTTGGAAAAATCGAAGCAACAAACGCCACGGTGTCATCCAGACAATACGCGCATTGCTCTTCTTATTCTTACTGATGCGTTGTGCCAAATAACCACACACTTGCTCAGGTGGGTCAATCACAAACATAAATAACCATTTCATTTTATGCCAGTTTTTAACTTCACCTTGTTGCCAAGAAGAAATCAATAAATCTGTTGCCACCATTCCGGGGCTGAGCGTTCCAATCAAAATATTACTATTTTTGGTTTCTTTATTTAAAGCATGATTCAGATAAGCAACTGCTCGTTTACTGGTTGCATAAGGCGTCATCCCCGCACTCCATTCACCACGACTACCCCAACCTTCCATATTAAAAATTTGCCCAAAACCTTGCTGCATCATTCCTTTTAAAGCCACTTGCGAACCCAACATCGAACCAAGCACATTAGTTTTGATTACACTTTCCAAGTCTGAGCTAGCAATCTCGGTAAATGCCCTTGCTGCATTACAGGTACCGGCATTGTTAATCCAAACATAGACCTGACCAAACCTTAAAACTGTTTCTTTCCATAAATTGTGTAAATCTTCATATTGAGCCACATCACAGGTCACCCCATAAATTCGATTTGGGGCATAGCGTTGCGCAAAATCTGCAACAACTTGATTTAACTGCGCTGCATTTCGTGCCGAAATCATCACAGACCAACCTAACTTTAAAAAAGCTTCTGCCAAAGCAAAACCAATTCCACGTGTGCCCCCTGTAATCACGACAGATAAAGCTTGATCAGAATTTGATGTGTTCAAAATATTCCCCCATTGTAGTGATGAAGATGAATCAGTATAAGACAGCAAACTGGCACATATAGAACACACGACTATATCTCCAATTTAGGACATTGAGCATCAAAAAATCAATTTTTAAGATAGAATCTTCAACATTCAAAATGATTGAATGATTCAAATTCTATGAAAAAGAAAATTTTATTATCCATCACCCTTATTTTTCTCATGGGATGTCATGAGAAAGCCGGCACTGAAACTAAACTAACCAAACAAGAAACTCCACAACAAGCATATACCAAAGTAGAATCCATTGAGATTCCTGCTCAGCCAGAGCCAGACCACCTCGTCAATAACCCAACACCACTCCCTCAAGGTTTTTCAGTTGATACGACACATCTTAAAAAGCCATTACTTATCGATTTTGATGGAGATGGAAAACGAGATGCTTTCCAAGTCTTAAAAAATCCCAATAAAAAGGGCATGAAATATCTGTTTGAATTTCGTATTTCGGACAGTGATAAAGTTTATTATTATCAAAATAATGAAGAAGCTGATGATTTAGATATTTTTGCTAAGTTCGAAGTCGCGCCTAAAACAAATATCTATGTCGATGAAGAATATCGCTTTGGAGAAAATGGCGATATTATTGCTAACGAACAGATTGACCCTAAACATTATTTAAAGTTTAAAGGTGATGGTGTTTCAGCCAATGTACTCGAAGAAACCTGTGCTGCATCTGCTTTCTTCTTAACAGATGACAAAATGAAACGGATTTATCTGTGTTAAATCTATTTTTCATCCGCAAAAATTGCATTTGCACCAATCACTTTAGAAATCTTTACTTGGCCTTGCTTTAATAAAGCATAGATTTTTGCTTTAAGTGTTTCACTGGTAAAAGTCCCATTTAAATTCAGCAAAATGGGTTCATCACTCAATGAACCTTTACCGTGATATTCTTGATTAATATCGTTGGTAGTTGCTTGATTGACCACCACAAAATGCCCCGCAATACCAGCCGCTTGACCACAAGCTAAACTTTGTGGTGACCAATCCCCTACTTTCATATCAGGTGTTAAAGCATAGCCTTTGCTTGCTAATATTTTCTGCTGCTGTACTGTTGCCATGGGAAAATTCAGTATTCTTTGCTGACCTTTCCAGTTTACCGCTAATCGACTCGATAAACATGATGTTCGAAAAGAACCTGCACTACCTGACTCTGCACTGTCATTAGAATCATCACATTGAGAAATAACTTGAAAAGTTGCTTCTCCACACTGTAACAGTTTCGACTTATAGATTTTATATTGATTGGACTGCGCACTCACTGATTCAGCAAATAGACAGAGGCCAAAGAATGCTATTAAATACACTAAAAAATTGGAATATGTTTTAGACACCATCATTTTTGTACACGTCATTAATTGTTTAATCGCAAATTGATTTTATCTTAAACATTTATTTTCAACTCATTAAAACACTCAATAAAAGACCAACCATTTGAAATTTATAATAATATAACTCAGATATCCCCAAGATGTTGATTAAACCAGAAGATGAATACAAAAGCTTGATAAAATACATATTTTAAAATACAGATAATTCAATCACAAAAAAATCGATATGATGATGAAAAATATAATAATATTCAACAGTAGTGTTCTATCACTATTTTTGGGCTCGCTTAATTATGCAGCGACTCCGCAAGTACTTGAGAAAACGGCCATACAAATTTTTTAAAATGCAAAGTTTCAAAAAACCAATCAATGGAACGGTCAAAAATTTCAAAGAAACCATTTCGAATACAGAAATCAAGCTTGCAGTGTGGGTGTATGCAAAAATTGGTCATTAAGTTATTTTTTAATTTTAACTCAATCATTTATCGGTTTGTTTTTAGATTCAAATTAGACAGGCTGGGTCTAAGGTGAAACACGATAAATAAAAATCAATAATTATCAGTATCTTAAAAATAAACCAGAATATCTTATTGCATCAAGTTAGTGCATAAATTCCAATATAGTGCATGCTTTTGCTTTATATCGAGTCTTAATAATATTTTGAAATTGTTGATCTATTTTTTCATACAGCCAAACACTTCACGGATTCAAATCGTTGGTTATACTTGAACCAATTTGTGACAGATAGCACCAAAAAGAATCGTATATGCAAAACGTTGATCTACTCTTTCTCTTGCTTGGCGCAGTGCTTGTACTCGCTATGCATGCAGGCTTTGCTTTTTTAGAGCTGGGAACAGTTCGCCATAAAAATCAAGTCAATGCACTCAGTAAAATTATTACTGACTTTTCAATCTCAGCAATCGCCTACTTCTTTGTTGGTTATTACATTGCCTATGGCCAACATTTTTTTCATACAGGTACTACGCTTTCAACTGAGCATGGCTACAATTTGATGCGTTGTTTTTTTCTTTTGACCTTTGCTGCAGCAATCCCCGCCATTGTTTCTGGTGGCATTGCAGAACGTGCCAAAATGCGTTCTCAAGCCATTGCGACCCTGTTTATTGTGGCGCTGGTTTATCCTTTTTTTGAAGGGATCGCATGGAATGGTAATCTCGGCTTACAAAAGTGGTTAGCGGATACGTTTGGTGCTAGCTTCCATGATTTTGCCGGTTCTGTTGTGGTACATGCGATGGGTGGCTGGATTGCACTTGCAGCAGTGTTACTACTTGGTGCACGTCATGGCCGCTATAAAAAAGATGGTCGCGTTAGTGCACACCCCCCCTCTTCTATTCCTTTCTTAGCACTCGGTTCTTGGATCTTAATTGTTGGTTGGTTTGGCTTTAATGTCATGAGTGCTCAACGCTTAGATGCAATCTCAGGTTTAGTCGCTATGAACTCACTCATGGCAATGGTAGGCGGCACACTTTCTGCAAATTTCTTTGGAAAAGAAGATCCGGGGTTTTTACATAATGGCCCCTTAGCAGGCTTGGTGGCAATCTGTGCAGGTTCTGATGTGGTTCATCCAATTGGCGCTTTATTTATTGGTATCTGTGCCGGTTTTCTGTTTGTTAAACTGTTTACCTATACACAAAATAAACTCAAAGTTGATGATGTACTCGGTGTTTGGCCATTACATGGGGTTTGTGGTGCATTTGGTGGTATTGCTGTGGGTCTATTTGGTCAGCAGTGGTTGGGAGGGATCGGGGGAGTATCTTTGATGTCTCAGATAATAGGTACGCTACTTGCCATTTTACTGGCTTTAGCTGGTGGATTTGCTGTATATGGTATACTTAAAGCGACTATGGGTATTCGTTTAACACAAGAAGAAGAGTTTCGAGGTGCAGATTTATCAATTCATAAAATTTCTGCAAACTCTGAGGATGCAATGTTTTAATCGTTTATACCAGCAGGTTTTATTTTTTATAAATTTTGCGGCTGAAAAGCCGCTTTTTATAGCATCTAAATGACTATACAATAATTTAAAAATAAAATTTTTAAAATAAGCTTATTCATTCTCAAGAGCAGTTACTTACAAAAACCATCTTAAAATAATCGTTGATGTTTCTATTTATTAATAGATCAAATTATAAAATTCCAATTATATAATCATTAAGCTTAGTTTAAGTTTGTTTTTTTCTAATACACGCAGATTAAAATATTTAAATTGAGCAAAACAACACATGTCTTATTGCGACTCAAATAAATTTTTCCTAAGTAACAGTTTATTGTTAGGAATATTATTTTTAATATTGTTCTTTGTCTTTCCCGTGGGTGGCGCAATCGATATGTATTTTATCCAACCGTGGATAGATAGTACTGGTCATTTTCCACTCAAGAACAATTGGTTTCTTATTGAAGTTAATCACAAGTTGCTTAAACATATTATCATTGCCTTCTATATTACAGTATTCATTTCATGGATTGCTTCTTTTAAAGTTGCGAAATTAAAATCGTATCAATGGCAATTGGGCTATTTGTTCATTGTCAGTGTTTTATCTACAGCAGTAATTGGCATTTTCAAATCCCACTCAGCTCATGCCTGCCCTTGGTCTATGACAGAGCAAACCGCTCTAGGCTATGTTTGGGATTTTTCTGCAAGCCACGGAGGCTGCTTTCCTGGTGGGCATGCCAGCACAGGTTTTTCATTGCTTACAGGTTTTTTTGTATTTAGACGATCAAATTCTAAAATTGCTTATCTTTTCCTAGCCCTAGGTTTAACACTTGGCTTGATTACGGGGTGGGGGCAAATGATGCGTGGTGCGCATTTCCTTAGCCATAACCTTTGGACAGGTTGGATTATTTTTACTTTTAACTTAATTGTGTATCGTATATTTTATAAAAAATTTACCAGATAACGACTCTAAAATTATATATGATATATCGCACAAAATTATTTTATTATAAATGCATCTCTAAAAATACATCAGATATTTAAAAGCGAATTACTGTTACTCTGGTTTATTTGATCGCTCATCTATTTTTATTTCAATCTAAAATGCCAAATCAAGTGATGCTTAGCTATATTCATCACTAAAAGAATTACATTTTTGTCATAATTTAAATATTAAATTATTAAACCAATCTTAATTTTTACAAATTATTATATTTTGTTTATACTTGTGCCAATTTAGTAATCTTATACGTGCAAAATATGAGTAATTTTTCTAAATTTCTCCGCAATTCGCTTAAAATTCAAGACCAGAATATTCAGTCTTATCAGTTAGGTGATGGCAAAGTGTGGCTTAAAAAAGCCTCTGAACGCCACTCGGCTTGGATTTATATCCCATTAAAATGGGTTGCACGTATACTCAATATTGAAGCACTAACCCCTATTCCAAATTATGGTGGAAGCAAATCGATTTATTGTGAAGTACATCGTCTGACAGAATTAAATTCACTTGGTATTCCAACACCACAAATTTTAGCTAATTGTTCACAAGGTCTATTGATTGAAGATGCTGCTGATCACGGTGAAGATGTCATGCAACTTGATCAAGCATTGGCAAAAATGGAAGGAAATACTGCTAAAAAGCTTGAATTTTATCGTGAAGCAATTTTTGCTATTCAAGCTGTACACCAAAAAGACAGTTATTTGAGTGAGGCGTTTGCACGAAATATTTTAGTGAATAAGGACAAAGCATTTACTTTTATTGATTTTGAAACTGATCCTGGGGAAGTCCTCGAATTAGAAACCTGTCAAATTCGAGATTGGTTATGCTTTATTTTCTCCACAGCATTCCGTTTTAATGATGACGAGCTTGCACAAGCGTGCGATATCCTGATTGCAGAAATTTATCCAAGTAAATCAAAATACAACGAGATTTGCCGTATAGGAAATAAACTCAATTGGGTTGCAAATTTCAATTTGGGTAAACTTGGCAGTGATGGTCGTAGAATGCAAAAATGTTTAGAATTTTTTCAGTATATGAAGAAAAATGAGCCCCTTCCGCTAATGTAGAAATGGGATCATTTATTTTTTAAGTATTTTACTTTTCTGTTTTGATATGGCACTGAATTGGGATTTTGACCAAAACACTGAGTCCGCCCAATTCTTCACTACGTGATAAAGACAGTTCACCGCCTAAATGTTGAATGGCTTTATCCACGATCGACAATCCCAAACCACTCCCCACTTCCAAGTGATGATGTACACGATAAAAACGTTTTAAGACTTTGTCATACATATCAGGATCAATTCCAGAACCACTATCCTCAATTAAAACATAAGCAAAACCATGAATATCTTCAAATACTGAAATATTAATCATGCCTGAAACAGGTGTATATTTTATTGCGTTATCGATTAAATTAAAAATGATTGAATGAAGACTATGTTCTACACTTCTTAAAGTCACTATTTCATTACGTACAAAGCCAAGATCGATATCTTTTTCCATTGCAAGATTCATCAACTGTTCTACACAATTAAGTGCTACATCATTCAGCTTAAATTGAGTCACTTGAACTTCATGACTCAATGAGGAATCTTGCTTTGCCAAGGCAAGCAGTTGCGTTACTAGGTGCTGCATCCGTGCTAAACCTTTACTTAAATTTTTCAGATTTTCCTCTTCAGGAAACTGGCTCATTAAAATTTTAGTTTGCAGATTCAAGGCAGTAATTGGTGTACGTAACTCATGTGCAGCATCTGCTACAAACTGTCGCTGTTCTTGCTGAGCAATAGAAATTCGCTCAAATAAATGATTCATTTCTTGAATTGTAGGCAATAATTCTTCTGGATAATGTTCATTTTGAATCGCAACCAATGAATTTGAATCACGTTTTGCGAGTTCAGATTTAAAGTCTTCAAGGGGCTTTAAACTACGGCGAATAATATAAACCAAACCGAGTAAGGCAAAAGGAATAATTAATAAATAGGGAAGAAACATACTTCCAGCCAGCTCTAAAGCCAAATGCTCTCTAACTTTTTCCTGTTGACTGATTTGAATTTGAAAATTAGTGGTAGGTAAGATATAGGTAATCCAAGTACCATGCGCTGTTTCTTGGCTATAAAAACCTGCTTTTTGCTTAGGTTCAACGATGACATGATGAGGCGTACTTTGGGTTTGACTTGGGTCAGCATATGCCCAAACATCAATAAATAAATCCTCTTCATGGTAACGTTTATGTATATCAAAATGACTTTGAATAGCACGTGGATTTAATTCCACTCGCTCTGCCAAATAGACCATTTGTGCATCTAAAATTTCATTAATCTCTTCTAAAGAAATTTTATAGGCTGAAAAAACCAACACGCAACCAAGTAAAATACTAAAAATAGATGTATAACGAATTAAACGTTTTCTTAAGGAAAATGCAGATTCCATGTTATTCCGCTTTTTGTGGTTGCCCCAAACGATAACCTAATCCACGAATTGTACGAATAATATCTTTACCCAATTTTGATCGGATATGATGTACATAGACTTCAATTGTATTACTGTTGATTTCACTATCAAAAGCATACAATTTATCCTCTAAATTAGATTTAGAAAATATTTTATTGGGATGGGTCATTAACGGAATGAGAATCGCCCATTCACGATTTGAAAGTTCCACTGTTTCACCTTTTAGAGTTGCAATATGCTGTTCAACATCTAAAACAATTTCACCATTTTTCAATAAATTTGATGCGTTTCCTATCACTTCTTTTGTTATATCACCTGTGCGACGTAATAAGGCATGGATACGAGCTACCAACTCATCAAACTCATAAGGCTTAATCAAATAATCATCCGCGCCTTGATTTAAACCTTCAACACGATTTTGTAATTGATCACGTGCTGAAATAATCAGTACAGGTAAACTTGAACGTTGACGAATTTGCTTTAAGACCTGCATCCCATCCATCATGGGCAAGCCTAAATCAAGTAAGACCAAATCAAATTGTTTCTCAGAAATAAGCTTGAGGCCATCTAAACCATTATTCACCCATTCCACATCAAAGCCCTGATATTTCAATAATGTTTTAGATGATTCTGCAATCATAAAATCATCTTCTATCATCAAAATTTTGGTCATGGTTTATATCCTTTCAATCAGCTTTGTACAGCACACTGGTGCAACATATTATTTTTTTGATCTATGACTTGAGTTTGGACATTTAACAAACTCAAAAGACTTGGAAATAAATTATCTTGACTCAATGTTGCCTGTTTTTGTTGATTTAAACAATTGATTTGTTTTGTTGCTACAGATTTCCAAGCATCTGAAAACCACATCACCATTGGTACATGGGTTTGTTGAGTAGGCGCAATCGCATAAGGTGCACCATGCAAATACATACCACGTTCACCTGTAGACTCACCATGGTCAGATAAATACCAAAAACCTGTGCGATAGTTTTGTTGCTGTTTTAAAGTTTCAATCATTTGATTTAGAATATGATCTGTATAGACAATCGAATTATCATAAGTATTAATCAATTCAGTCGATGAACAACCTTGTATCGCATTGGTTTCACAAGTCGGTTTGAATTTTTTGAATTCATTTGGTGCACGTTTATAATAAGCGGGTCCATGACTTCCCATTTGATGTAATACAATCAAATGCGCTTGCTTATCATCTTTTGGCAATTGACTTAAATATAGGTTTAAGCTATCGACTAAAATTCCATCTTGACATTCGCCATCTTTACACCATTTTTTCTCTAAATTTTGAGGAATTACAAACTTCTCAACGCGATCACAAGCACCTTTACATCCTGAATTATTATCAATCCACGTTACCTTGTAACCTGCGCGTTGCGCGATATCAAGCAGTCCCTCTCGATGACTTGCCAGTTGCTCATCATAGCTTTTACGAGGCATACCTGAAAACATACAAGGCACTGAAACTGCTGTTGCTGTACCACAAGAACTGACTTGAGAAAAATTAATTAGGCCCGTCTGCTTGGACAATTCAGGATTAGTGTTCTTTGCATAACCATTTAAAGAAAAACTCTCTGCACGTGCGGTTTCACCAACTACCAAAACCATCAATTTAGGTTTATGTTGTAAAGCAACATCGTCGACTAAATGTGCATCTTCACCATAACGAATCAAAGGTAGATTTTTTTTCGGTGCTTTTTTATGAAAATAAGAAAGTGTTGAAGCTACTGCATTTTGCGGAGAAATCATGCCTTTTAAATCACGATGCTCGCGAAAAATAGCAGCATAATCCACATAGAAAACAAATAATAATGCTGCAATTACAGCGAAAGAGCCCGCAATATTTATGCTTTTAAATAATAATATTTTGCCAATTTTTTCTGGTTTAATTTTTACCCAAAAAATAATGATGATGGGTAAAACAACAAATCCCAGTGTCCAAACCAAAAATTGCAAAGAAAGTAAGTCTGACACTTCACTAGGATCTGTTTGTACCATATTTTGAATTTGATCAGGCGAAATGACTACACCCAATGAGTTGACAAAATAAGCACTAAATCCACCAATGAAGACCAAGACAATTGCAAAAAATTTTGCTGTCCATTTCCAGTCTAAAATTTGTAATAATAGATTATATAAAGCAACCAGCACAAAACCTGTCGCGATCAGAAACAGCTGTGCTTTAATCCCCTGATAAGGCGTTAGAGACTGAACCTTATTTAAAAAACTAAAATTCAGGCACAAGCCTAACCACACTGCGACAATAAAATTAAAAGCAGTTAGGGAAATTGAGACTTCACGTCGTTTTATACGCTGTATTAAGTTAGACATTACTTTGGCAATACTCTTTTCAATGGGGTTAAGTTAAAAAATGAAGCTTAAACTGAACTTAAAAAGCACTTTCCCAAGCATATTGCACCACTGATCTTAATTGTAACTACCTTTAAATTTCTCACGATCTGAGAAAATTAAAATCAAATAAAGCATCTACAAAAAAAATGAGTATTATTTTATAGCCCGTAGATTATAATACTGCTTATTCCATTCACAATAATTCATTTAAAGTTAATATTTTTGAGATAAATTTATTTTAAATCCAAAAAAGTAATAATACACGAATTGATTTCTACATATTTTAAAATGGCGAAAAAGTAATTTTCTATTTTTCAAGCAATGCAAAACACATCAACATTTAATTAAAAAATAAAGACAAAACCACATTAAATCAAAGACATTTATACATAAATTAAACTTTATTAACCATACAATGTATTTTACTTTTATAATACATTGTGGGCTTATTTATTCCCAAGAAAAATTATTTAATTCAATCAAAACCTGACTAACCATAACGCTACATATTAAATATTGATCATAGCTATTATCAAAATTTAAGTTCATAATATTATGAATGACGAATCTTTTTGATCCAATATATTATAGGGATTTGACAAAAAATGCCTATCACTAAAATCAAACTTAAATAATTAAAATATCCCAATTGATCGCCAATCATGCCACTTAAGGTATACAACAACCCACTGATTGTTGCCATAATCGAGACCTGAAAGGTAAAATCTGTACCTGCATATTCTTGACGGCTATATTGCATCACTAATGTTAAAATTATGACTAAAAGCATTGCAGCAAACAGATCTTCTAAAGCATTAATCAAATAAATTAACCACGGTGCTACAAAATGAGATTGTTCATATTGAGCTGCTAACCACACAAACCCTGCTAAACTGATCAATTTCAAAATAGAAAATAGGATTAAGGCTTGCTGACGCTTTAGATTTTTTAACATTAAACTGGCCAAGCCTGCACCCAATAATGCAGAAAATGCCCCTAACATAGTGATATAAATGCCGATTTGAGAAAGGCTCAGCTGTAGATCAACCAACAAAGGTTTAGTTATTGGACCTGTAAAGCCATCGGTTATTTTGATGCTACAAAGTACAAAGAACCATGCTCTTAGTTTTTTATTGACAAAGAAATAAGTTAAATAACTTTTAAGTTTTTCAATAAAGTGCTGTGTAGCGTCATCGTGTAAATGTGTTAAAGCAGTCTTTTTCAAGTGTTTGGGTTCGTGGTAAAAGCAAATAGGGATTGTATTTAAAGCCACAATTCCTGCTAAAATCAAAAACGTACTTTGCCAACTTAACCAGTCCATTGCCCATAAGATTGCCCCGCCCCCAACAATAAATCCTAAACGAGAGCCAATGACTTGAATCATATTCCCGATATGTTGCTGATCCCCTTTTAAAATACTAACGGCTAAGCCATCCGTTGCAATATCTTGGGTTGCACCAACACTGTTCATACAGAGCAAAGCCATAAAAAACAATAATAAATAGATCGGTTCATTCAGGGATTGGATCGGTAAAAAAGATAAAATGGTCAAGATAGCAATGGTTAAAAGTTGGGTTGGAATAATCCAACTGCGATAATGCCCTTTGGAATCATGTCCAAAACTGTCCACAAAGGGCGCCCACAAAATCTTAATTGCCCAAGGGGCCATGAGTAATCCAAAGCCACCGATATGTGCCAATGACACGCCTTGTGATCGCAAAATTACTGGTAAAGCATGCGTCATAAATCCTACAGGTAAACCCTGTGCCCAATACAATGAAAATAACAACAAATAGGTGTGTCGCATGCAATCTAAACTCGAATGATGTCAATATAAATGGGCGTAACTTGATTCTGTATGTATTGCTTTTATCTACGAATTTTGTAATATTTACATTTTGCAGATCGTTACTATTAAGCAAAAACCAAAATCAATGCAAGAGTAATCATATAAAAATACAATGTCACAAAATTTTCCAATGATACCTGATCAAGTACCTCAGCGTGGTACAAACACCAGTCGTAATATTTTTAAAAACCTTTACTTAGTTCAAGGCTGGGGATTTGAAGGTGAATTTCCCAATTTACCTAAAGCGGTGGTATTTATTGCGCCACACACCTCTAATTATGATGGTTTATATGCCTTCCTCGCGATGTTAGGTATTGGTGTTAAAGTCACAATTTTTGGAAAAGATAGCCTGTTTAAAACGCCACTTAAAGTACTTTTTGAATGGATGGGTGTCATTCCTGTTCATCGTGATTCACCACATGGACTCACCCAACAGATTGTTAAAATCATACAAGAGCAAGATAAAATTTGGATTGCGATTGCACCTGAAGGTACCCGGAAAAAAGCTGAAAAAATTAAAAGTGGTTTTTATCATATTGCTATGGGAGCCAAAATACCGATTGCAATTTTCTCATTCGATTATGAGAAAAAGCAAATTCACTGCTTAGGAACATTGCAACCTACAGGAGATTATGAGCAAGATTTAGCAGAGATTTTAGCGCGTTTTAAAGGTAATTTTTCACCTAAACGGCCTAATTTTTTATCAATTCCTTTACAAAAACTTTTGAAAAATAACTAGAAAAAACAGAGACAATCTGTTCAGATGTGCAACATATATTTTGATCAAAAGTAATACTCCATGCGTTTTAAACAACTTGGTTTTATAGGCTTATTGGGTCTAGCCCTTGTTGGCTGTGACAAAACTACCAAAACTCCAACACAGACCACTGCAATTAAAGCACGTGAGCCTGTTATCGCGATTGCTTTAGGTGGCGGTGGTGCAAAAGGTTTCGCTCATATTGGCGTGCTCAAAGTTTTAGAATCACATGGGATCAAACCTAAAATTGTGACTGGAACCAGTGCCGGAAGTTTTGTTGGCAGTATTTATGCCAGTGGTAAAACACCATTTCAAATGCAACAAATTGCACAACAATTGAAAGAATCTGATTTGCGTGATTTAACTATAAATAGCCAAGGTATTGTTCTTGGTCAAAAACTACAAGATTATATCAATCGGAATGTTGCGAATAAACCTATTGAGCAATTTCCAATCCGTTTTGCAGCAGTTGCCACTCGCTTAGACAATGGTAAAAAAGCTGAATTTATTAAAGGAAATGCAGGACAAGCAGTCCGAGCTTCTTGCAGTATTCCGAATATTTTTGTACCAGCCACGATTGGTCATACAAAATATGTTGATGGTGGTTTAGTTAGCCCAATTCCTGTCCAGACTGCGCGTGATATGGGAGCTGATATCGTGATTGCAGTTGATATTTCTGCTCGTCCAAGTGGCAGCCAACCCATGAATATGTGGGGCTTATTGGATCAAACCATTAACATCATGGGACAACAAAGTATTAACAATGAGTTGGCTCAAGCAAATATTGTTATTCAGCCTAAAGTTGGACACTTAGGTACACTTGATCTTAAGTCGAGTAACCAAGCCATATTAGAAGGCGAAAAAGCAGCCCAAGGCAAAATCATTGCGATTCAAGCTGCAATTAATAACTTTAAAAAAACACCTGCTGCATTAAAACCTGCACCACGGGCAAAATTTTAATACCGCAATAGCGGTCATATAATCAATAAAGCTTTAAAACGAGAATAATCACGTTTTTATATGCAGCACTAAAATGATCTGCTACATTGATATAGATGATCCGTCATCTATATCAATGATAATCACTCGAGTAGATGTATGAACTTTATTTTTGAACCGTGGCATTGGTTTGTACTTGGCATATTGCTGATCTTATCTGAACTTCTACTACCAGCATTTGCGGCTTTGTGGTTTGGTATCGCTGCAGTTATAGTCAGCATTTTATTGTGGTTATTCCCAAGTATGAGTTTCACCTTGCAAGTCGTTTGCTGGATTATCTTATCTATCATTTGTACTGTGGCTTGGTTTAAATTCATTAAACCCTTATCTGTAGATAAAACTAAAGCTGGGCTTTCTCGTGAAGCAACCATTGGTCAAACGGGTATGGTCATTCAAACTGGGCTTAGCCATGATCAAATTCGTGTCCGCTTTCCAATGCCTGTTTTGGGTTCTGATGAATGGAATTGCCGTACGTTATCGCCTGTACAAGTAGGTGACCGTGTACGAGTGACTGATATTTTAGGTAATGATCTAGTTGTACAACTACATTCATCATCTTAATAATGAAGAATAAAGAGGAAAATTAAATGGGTTTTGGTTCTATTGTTGTTTTAGTCTTATTTCTATTTGTGGCTGTGACCATTTTCAAAGGTGTCCGTATTGTTCCTCAAGGTTATAAATGGATCGTACAACGCTTAGGTAAATATCACATCACACTGAGTCCTGGTTTAAACTTCGTCATTCCATATGTGGATGAAGTTGCTTATAAAGTAACCACAAAAGATATTGTTCTAGATATCCCATCACAAGAAGTAATCACACGTGATAACGCTGTATTAGTGATGAATGCCGTGGCCTATATCAATTTAACCACACCAGAAAAAGCCGTGTACGGTATCGAAAACTACACTTGGGCAATTCAAAACTTGGTGCAGACTTCCCTACGTTCAATCGTTGGTGAAATGGACCTAGATGATGCATTGTCATCACGTGATCATATCAAAGCGAAATTAAAAGCAGCAATCTCTGATGATATCTCCGACTGGGGCATCACACTAAAAACTGTGGAAATTCAAGACATTCAACCATCACACACGATGCAATCAGCGATGGAAGCCCAAGCAGCAGCCGAACGTCAACGTCGTGCAACTGTAACCAAAGCAGATGGTGAAAAACAGGCCGCTATTTTAGAAGCTGATGGACGTTTAGAAGCTTCTCGTCGCGATGCTGAAGCTCAAGTTGTATTGGCTGAATCTTCACAGCGTGCTATTGAAATGGTGACCTCTGCTGTAGGTGATAAAGAAATACCTGTTGCCTACTTATTGGGTGAGCAATATGTCAAAGCTATGCAAGACATGGCCAAATCCAATAATGCCAAAACGGTTGTGTTACCTGCGGATATTATGAATACGATTCGCGGTGTGATGGGCAGAAATTAATTCTGAAATTTAAAAAATTGCTCAAAATAGGCAACCGATGTGTTGCCTATTTTTATCTTGAAATAGGTTTTTGCATTAACATGCCCATAAGGTCTGATTCAGTAATATAATTCGCGATTGAATAAGCCCAAACTTCACACATAGCACACCCTCAATTGGTCTTGTTTCAACCGAGCTCTATTCCAACGTTGAAATATCTCCACTTAGTTTGGTTCTAATACAAAGTGGTATGCCTAATCGGAGCGGTAAACAAGGTAGCAATCAAACCTATTCAGATGCGACTATTCAATCTTATCTGATGATTAAATCCTTATTCTAATTGTCTTTAAGTATGGGCACAGGCTTTGTTTAAAGCTTGATTAAATTATGAGGGCCTGATTAAACAGCTTTAGATTTTTTCACTATTTTTAGAAGACAAAAGTATATTGAGATTACGATTCGCTATTAAAAAGTCATTGTATACTTCACCTACTTTTAAACATGAGATGCCAGCTTCACAAGATTTAAAATTTTCGTTGATCAAATAAGGTGAATGGAAGCCTAAGAAACAATAAGCTGAATATCGACCCCAATGGCATAAGCTCCATAGAGGTATCGATGCTAAAACACTACAAATAATATTAGTGATTTACTCTATCAGACTCCACCAAGTGAACAACTCAATTCCATCTATACTGATGGAGCTTATGATACTAAAAGCTGCTAACGGGTGATTTCAGACAAATTGGCACATATGGTGATCCCTAAGAAAAAATGTCAAGCCTTGAAAAAATACAAAAACTTGCTCATTAGAATGCAATGAGCTGCTTCGAACAGCCAAACATTTAGGTAGGATACTATGGAAAAATGGTCAGATTACCCTCAGAGAAGTTTAGTAAATACCAAGATGCACTGCATAAAATTTTTTGGCGACAAACTAAGCACAAGGAACTTTCAAAGTCAGGTCGTTGAAATCTATGTACCTTGCGCATTAATAATGCTCGTGTATTAAATAGATTCAGTGAATTAGGTAGAACTCGCACCCGAATTGTGGTCTAAACTTGACTTAGGCAAAGGAATTTAGACTTTCGAATCTTTGTGCAACAAAGCCTATTCAATTGATTACCCCACATTGAGGGGGATTCATCAAATTTAAATGATTCAAAAATATTTCTTTAGTGCTGAGAGATAAATAAATCACCGCATTACATTAAGTTTAAATTGTAACCTCATAAATTTTTTGTACTGTCGCTTGGATTGAGCGTTTAAATCAATTTTGCAGGTAATGTTCTACTTTCATATATGAAATTAACAAAAATCCTTTTTGCTAAGGTGACAAACCTGTACTTAAAACAATCTTAGTACTCATGTCTCCATTCATAGCGATATCATGTCGAATTAAACTATGAAAAAACAGTGTTAATCTATCTTATCTAAGTACTCTATTTAAGTACTACTGATGAGCATTACTTTATTGAAAATCTGATTTAGCTTTTTCTTGCCAATAAAAATTGAGAAATTTGATTCAATTCCTTAGCATCCTCACCAAAATATTCTAAGGCTTTAAATGCTTGGTCATGTAATTGTTGTGCATAAATTTTGGCATTGTCTAATCCCATTAAAGCAGGATATGTCGACTTATCTACTTGTTGATCTTTACCTGCAGTTTTTCCCAAAGATGCAGTATCAGAAATCACATCTAAAATATCATCTTGCACTTGAAATGCTAATCCAATCGCTTGACCATATTGACGCAATTGGGGAATAGCCTGATCTGTACCTACAAAAATTGTCACAGCAGACATCATAATTGCAGCTTGGATTAAAGCCCCAGTTTTATTAAGATGAATACTTTCTAAATGCGCTTGATCAACATGCTTACCTTCAGCCTGTAAATCTAAGACCTGACCACACACCATTTTTGAACTGGCTGTTGCTAAAATTTGCATTTGCTTAAGAATAATGCTCTGTTCAACGGCTTGACCTTGATCAAATAGACGACTCCCTAACACTTCAAATGCCATTGATTGCAGAATGTCTCCTGCTAAAAGCGCTGTATCTTCACCAAAAGCCACATGACAAGTTGGCTGCCCTCGACGTAACAAGTCATTGTCCATACATGGCAAGTCATCATGTGCCAATGAGTAACAATGAATAAACTCAATCGCAACCGCAGCTCTACGCACAGCTGCAAAATTTGGATTATTTGCTTTTAAATGTGCTGTTGCGTAACTTAAAGCAGGTCTAACTCGTTTTCCACCTAACATTACCGTATGATGCACAGCCGATTTTAATGGCTCTGGCAATGAAAAGGCATCTAAAGCAACTTGTAAATCTTGCTGAATTTGTACTTGCGCTCGTTTTAAAATTTCTGCATTTACATTGGGAATAGAAGTCACATCTGCCTCGGTTTGTACGAATCTCTAAAACTAAAAAATCAGAAGTTTTAGATGAATTGGTAAATTTGATGAGTCAGAACATTCTACTATGAGTTACTATAATTCTCATCTCTTAATTCCAATAGGATCATTTGAATAAGTTCAAGGTATTTACAACTCATTTTTTAATAGAAACAGCGAGTTTTTTCCCTTTTCTTTAGCAGCTCGTACTGCAAATTCTAATTTTTGTAAAACATCAATCTCAATCTGTTTTTTTTGTAGATCTAAATGATAAATTCCTATAGACGCAGTAAGGTATTCGTTATTATTGCCAAATAATATCTTTTCATTAGTAACTGCAAATTTAAGCCTTTCAGCAAGTGTTACAACAGCCCACTCTGTCAGGTGTTCAATCACAATAACAAAACTTGCTGAATTTAAGCGAAAAATTTCGGCTTCTTCAGTTTGAGCAATCGCTTCATTTAATACAGAACCTAACTGTATTAAGACCTCATCACCTGCCGTATAACTATTCAATTGATTAAATCGCTTGAAGTTATCTAAATCAATTTTCAGGAATGATAGATACGTTTCATGGCTTTTTTGCCAAACTCTATTTAAATAATGCTCAAAAGCAAAAGCATTTTGTAAACCTGTGACAAAGTCTAAATAGAGATGATCATGCAATTTTTTATTATTTTGCAAAAGTACATTTTCACGACGCTTCAAACGCGTTATATCTGAGCAAACCACCACAACTCGTTCAATCTCATCATATTGATTACGTATTGCTTTAAAATAAGAAAGATAAAATTTTCCTTTTACATAGAATTCTTGTTCAAAATAGTTATTTTTCTTTGCAAAATAACGCATTGCTTCATGAAAATGTGTATAGACTACAGTTGAAAATGTATTCAGTAACTTGTCAAATAGATAAAGTGCGTCACTTTCATAAATATCTGCAAACTTTTGATTTACCCCCAAAAATCGTGCTTCTTGATCAAATAATGCAATAGGCAAAGGAATTTGTGAAATAAAAGAAACCAGATGTAATTTATCGATGTCTTGTAAATATTCAAAAACTTTGATGTCTTCAAGGCTATCTCGTAGTTTTTTAGACTCTTGTTCCATACGCCACCTCGAAGCCAATAAATTTTAATCTATTGAAATCAGCATTTAATGTATTAATTTTTTACAACAGCAAATAATCAAAATTGCTATCTCATAAAGTAAGTATGATAAAATACTGCAAACATTTTGCCACACACAATACAAAATTAGTACTTTTATTGATATAAATCACAAAAAAATAAACCTTGCGAGCGCAAGGTTATTAAAATTTCAACGTAAAAATTACTTAAGTAGAAATTAGAACGTATATAAAATCTATCAAAAACTATCTGCTGGCACCCGAACCCAGCCCTCCATCAATACACGTGCACTACGACTCATCATTGCTTTCTTGACAATCCATTGCCCTTTTTCGTTCAAAGCCTGTGCCCCTACACGAAGTGTTCCAGATGGATGTCCAAAGCGTACCGCCTCACGCTCACCACCTCCTGCGGCTAAATTCACTAAGGTATTTGGAATTGCTGCTGCCGTACCAATTGCGACTGCAGCTGTTCCCATCATGGCATGATGTAATTTACCCATTGATAATGCACGTACCAATAAATCTGTGTCCGTTTCACTCACTTGTTTACCACTCGAAGAGGTATAGCTTTTAGCTTTGGATACAAATGCAACTTTAGGAGTATGCTGACGATTTATCGCCTCACTGATGTCTTTGATTAAACCCATTTTTACAGCACCATACGCACGGATTTTTTCAAAACGTGCTAATGCAGCGACATCACTATTGATATCTTCTTGTAGTTCAGTTCCGTTATAGCCAATCTCTTCAGCATTTAAGAAAATTGTAGGAATACCCGCATTGATCAAAGTTGCTTTAAATGTACCAATTTCAGGCACATCTAAGTTGTCAACGACATTACCTGTAGGGAACATGGCTCCACCATCTTCACCATCATCGGCGGGATCTAAAAATTCAATTTGAACTTCTGCAGCAGGGAAAGTGACACCATCCAATTCAAAATCACCCGTCTCTTGAACTAGACCCTGTGTAATAGGAACATGAGCAATAATTGTCTTATGAATATTGGCTTGCCAAATCCGAACCGTACAAATGCCATTCTCTGGAATGCGATCAGTAGCAACAAGACCATTACTAATTGCAAATGAACCAACAGCTGCAGTTAAATTACCGCAATTACCACTCCAATCTACAAACGCTTTATCAATAGACACTTGCCCAAAAAGATAGTCAACATCATGATTAGGTTGCGAACTTTTAGCCAAAATAACTGTTTTACTGGTACTTGAGGTTGCCCCACCCATCCCATCAATTTGCTTTCCATAAGGATCTGGACTACCTATGACTCTAAGTAATAACTGATCACGTGATTGCCCTGCTATTTGTGCACGTTCAGGTAAGTCATCAAGCTTAAAAAAGACACCTTTACTAGTACCACCACGCATATAGGTTGCTGGGATTTTGATTTGTGGTGCAGAACTCATTTTTTCGTATTCCTTTAAATTCTCTTTGTTGTATCAAATAATGAATCATCATTCAGTTTTATAGTACCCTTTTTGGAATAAAAATACTGATAAATTAACTCAAATATTCAATAAATCTTGGCACAAAGATTAAAAGTTAAACAGTTTAAATATAGTTTGAAAATTATTACTTATGATTATTTTATTGAAAATTAACAAAAAAATTAAAAATCCTATTTTTTGACTTCACAGTTCCTTCCCATACATCCATCGTATACTAGGCTAAAAGTAACCAATCTATTACAATAATTAAATTCGCATAAATAGAGTTGTACACATTGAGCAACGAGTCTACACAATTACAGCGTGGACTTAAGAATCGTCATATCCAATTGATTGCCATGGGTGGCGCAATTGGTACAGGATTGTTCTTAGGTTCAGCACATGTGATCGAAAAAGCTGGGCCATCCATTATTTTGGGATATGCCATTGGTGGTTTGATCGTTTTTTTAATTATGCGTCAGCTTGGAGAAATGATTGTACATGAACCAGTAGCTGGTTCTTTTAGCCATTTCGCCAATAAATATTGGGGTAAATTTCCTGGGTTTTTAACAGGTTGGAACTATTGGATGCTTTACGTCCTAGTTGCAATGACTGAATTAACTGCTGTTGGCAAATACATCAATTATTGGTGGCCTGAAATTCCCAATTGGATATCTGTACTGTTCTTCTTTGTTGTGATTACACTGGTAAATCTAGGAAATGTAAAGTTTTACGGTGAATCAGAATTTTGGTTATCCATTATTAAAGTCACTGCGATTGTTGCAATGATTGTGTTTGGTATCTATTTAGTTCTGACCGCAGATGTAAGTTCAGGTATTGCTTTTTCAAACTTATGGTCACATGGCGGGTTTTTTCCAAATGGATTTGACGGCTTATTTTATATGCTGGCTTTCCTTATGTTTGGTTTTGGTGGTATTGAATTAGTTGGTATGGCTGCTGCCGAAGCCAAAGACCCAGAAAAAACGATTCCTAAAGCAATTAATCAAGTCGTCCCTCGTATTCTCATCTTCTACGTAGGCTCAATGATTATTCTTTTGTCTTTAGTTCCATGGAACCAATTGAATTTTGGTGGTTTAGATAAAAGCCCATTCGTTATGGTCTTTAGTATGATTGGGATTGCATGGGCAGCTCATCTGGTTAACTTTATTATCTTAACTGCGGCACTATCTGTTTATAACAGTGGTATGTATGCCAATAGCCGTATGCTTTATGGTTTAGCAAAACAAGGCAATGCACCTAAAATCTTTACTAAAACCAATAAACATGGTGTTCCAATTCCATCGGTATTACTTTCTGCATTTTTAATTTTGGGTTGTGTACCTTTAAATTATTATTTACCAGAAGATGCCTTAAGTCATTTGATGTATGTGGTCGTTGGTGCTTTAGTTTTAAACTGGCTTATGATTACACTCACCCATTTGAAGTTTAAGCGCGCTCTACGTTTGACCAATCAAACCAGTAAATACCCCGCACTCTGGGCACCTGTTAGTAATTTCGTTGTAATTATTTTTATTGGTATCGTTTTATATATCATGTGGGATCAAGGATTTAAAGAGTCAGTATTGATGATTCCCGTATGGATTACACTGATGTTAGTCTTGTTTGATATTTTAAATCCAAATGAAATAAAGACCGAAGAAAAATAAATCCAACGTAAAGCTATTATTTAGATAATAGCTTTTTTTTCATATGTATATACGGTAAATTATTGACTTATTGTGCCCTTAGCTTAACTGGATAGAGCAGTTGCCTCCTAAGTGACAGACGTGGGTTCAAGTCCCGCAGGGCGCACTATCGAAAAAGCAAGAAGTGAAGGTCTCTTTTTTATAAAAATTTAATGTAAAGCGATTTATATAACCTGATAAATTTATATTTCACTCCAATTAATTGTTTAAATTTCACTCAATCTGTCAATTACTTAAATATCTAAATTTTATTGTTTTATATCTATAAATTTGTAATATTCCTCTAAATAATCACATCTTTATATATTTTTCTATATTCTCGCAAATCAAAAAAAACTACATAGTTCATTTTTTTTTTACTAATTCACCCTCTAGAGTATTTACTCTTATTTTTTATATGCTATTTTGTAAATAGAAGTAACTTTGAGTTGATTATTTAAGTATCAAAATTATTTCTCATTCAAAACTTAAGTACTTCAAAGTATTCATTTTATTATATTAGGGAAAAATTAAAATGAAATTAAAAAATTTATCAATCGCGATAATTGCTGCAAGTTTGCCAATGACTGGTGTTTTTGCCGCAGCAATGGATCGCTCAGGCCAATCTATTTCGGCATTCCTTCAACCTAATAATTATTTTGAAGCTGGTATTTCAGTTTTAGACCCGACTGTTGAAGGCCGAGAAGCTGGCGATACACCTAAACCATATCGTGAAATTGATGATATGGGTGGGGATTATTACTTTCCATCTGCCGCTATTAAATTACAACTCACTGATCAAGTATCATTCGGTCTATTGTATGACCAACCATTTGGCGCGGATGCAAAATACTCTGGTGAAAATGCATTTGTCTCTTCTAATGGCGATACGGTATTACCTCAAGATAGATTGACAGCGCTTCGTGCTAGTACTATTGCTAAAAATGTAAATTCACAAGTTGTTGACCGAGCAACACAGCAAGCAATTGCGATGACTGGTTCTCCAACACCACCTCAAGCTGTAATTGATCAAATTGCAACGCAAATTCGAGGAAATGCAAATGCAATGGCTTTGATCACAACAGGCGTAACACAAGCTGTAGATAAAGGTATTGCAGGGGCTAATAGTACACTGGGTAAAGGCAGTACTGAAGTTAAAGTTGACACCCAAAATATTTCAATGATTTTTGGTTTTCAACCTATAGCTAACTTGAACTTCTTTGGTGGTGGTGTATACCAAACCATTAAAGGAAATGTAAGCCTTCGTGGTCAAGCATATAGTTTATACAATGGCTATGATGCTAACATCAAAGAAACTGGCGGTGTGGGTTGGTTAGCAGGTGCTGCTTATCAAATTCCAGATATTGCCTTAAAAGCATCGGTAACTTACCGCTCTGAAATCGATCATGATGTCAATATTAATGAATCGATTCCTACGCTTGGAGCATTAGCATTACTCGGTGATAGCGGAGCTGCTGCTGCACAAGCAATTGCCGCTTCAAATGGTAAAACGACAATTACAACACCACAGTCGGTCAACATTGATTTACAATCAGGGATCATGGCAAATACAGTTGCATTTGCAAATCTTCGTTGGGTGAACTGGAAAGACTTTTCAATCCGCCCATTAAAGTTTGGTCAAGTTTCTGAAGCAGTTGGTCCAATTGTTGGTCGTCCAAACGGATTTAACCTCGTTGAATATTCTGATGATCAATATACAGTGACAGCTGGTCTCGGTCGTAAAATTAATGACCAATGGGCAGGTAATGTCTCAGTGGGTTGGGACTCAGGTGCTGGTAACCCAGTTTCAACTTTAGGCCCAACAGAAGGTTATTGGAATGTAGGTTTAGGAGTTCAATATAGCCCTACACCTGCGACTTTCATTGCGGGTGGTGTTAAATACTTCTGGTTAGGCGATGCTAAAGCACAAACGGGTGCTCAAGCAGGTAGTGATGCCTATGTTGCAGAATTTAAAGATAACAATGCAATCGCTTATGGTTTAAAAATGGGTTATAGATTCTAAGAATCTATACTGATAAAAAATCCCACTCTAAGTGGGATTTTTTATCTTAGAAATTTAAATTTTTAAAAATCATAAAAAGAAACTTCACCTGTTTCTAGAGAATATTCAGCACCAACGACTTTCAATTTACCTTTTGCAATTAAGTTTTCTAAAACAGCTGAACCATGGCGCAATTGATTAACAGAGGCAAAAACATTTGATTTCACTGCATGCATAGATAACTTTTCTAAATCATCTTTCAATTCAGTTTGCATTAAAATTTCAACTGACGGACGTACACGATTCACAATTGACATGAGATTTGCAGAAGGAGGTGTGTTGGGATTCTTAAGTGCTTCAATCGTTGAATGAATCGCACCACAATGGCTATGCCCTAAAACAACAACCAATGGACAACCAAAACTATCTGCGGCAAATTCCACACTCCCCACTTGCGATGGCGCAACAATATTACCTGCAACACGAATCACAAATAAATCGCCAAAACCTTGGTCAAAAACCATTTCTGCTGGGACACGTGAATCCGAACAGCCTAAAATAATTGCAAATGGCTCTTGATTGTCCATCATTTCAGATCGTTGCTGATGCGTCAAAAATTTAGTCAGATTTGTTTCACCATGTGCAAAACGTTCATTACCCTGTTTTAATCGTTCTAAAGCTTCTTGAGCGGTTAGCATGTCTTCGTTCCATTGTGTGGAGATTTGCATTATTTTAATGCCGTAAAATTTGAAAGTCACTGACTAAAAATAAACTCTGTTACAATTTTTGTTATGCATGGTTTATCTACCAAAACTTAAACAATATGTAGACATAACTCACATTTTCAATAAAATTATTTAACCAAACTACAAAATAATCTTTATATTAGTTGAGTTAGAAGCTTAAAGTATGGCAAAAAACTTACAAATAAGACTTTCTCGGCAAATGTTGAAAAAATTATGATCATGAATAATATTTTTACTTTATATAATGCCTAGTCTTTTACTCGGAACCCTATGCATGTCTGAACTGTCCCATAAAAAAACTCTTCATTTTTTAAACAGCATATTGTTAAGTTTGACTGCGATCGGTGTATTGTTTTTAACTAGCCACAATGCAACCGCTAGTACACCAGAATATGTGGATTATTTAAAAATTGTACAAGAAGAACGTGCTTGGGCAGGCTTAAGTTCTAAAACATTGCGTGTAGGTGATGTTATTTGGTCTTATAGTGAAGGTGGGTCTAAAGATAAACCTACTGTTTTACTGATTCATGGCTTAGCCAGCAGCCGTGATACATGGAATGATATTGCGCAGTCATTAACCCCTTATTATCATGTCATTATTCCAGACTTACCTTCTGCTGGAACTACCCAAGTCCCAGCCAATTTTGATTTATCTGTGCCGAATGTAACAGAGCAACTTAGACGCTTTATTGAAGCCGCACATATTCAAGATAATTTAAATATTGCAGGACACTCATTGGGTGGAACCATTGCAATGTTTTATGCTTCACAGTACCCTTTTGATACTAAAAGCTTATTCTTGATGAGTACTGGCGGTATTTTTAAGTCGACAAACACCAATTATCTAAGAAATCCTATCTATCTAAAACAGTTATTGATCACCCAAAAAGGCGATTTGGATTTTGTAATGAAAAAGGTGATGTTTAATCCACCTTTTACTGCCCGTGTAATTAAAGATGAACAAGAAAAGTTATTTATTGCTAAATCTCAAGACACTGCCAAAATTATCAATCAAATTGATGCCCTCAATCGACTATATACCCCTGCAACCTTTACCACAATGTTAAAAAACATTGAGGCACCCACCATGATTCTTTGGGGTGAACAAGATCAGATTGTAAATGCAGATGTTGCAAATGAATTAAAGTCGGTATTAAAACGTGCTGAAACACCGATTATTCTAAAACATGTTGGACACATGCCCCTACTCGAAGCACCTGAACGAGTTGCAGATCAGTATTTAAGCTTTTTAAATAAGGTACAGCCCTTGCAAAATCCATTGTCTGATCAAACACATGGACAAATTGAGCTCAAAAAATGAAAAATCAACTTATTGAACAATTGATCGAAGCCCAACTTGGCTTTTTAGACCAAGAGTTTTCACAGATAGATACGATTAAAATTGAGTTTACTGAATTTTATCACTGGTTTAGAAAACAGCCTTTAAAACAAATTTGGTCTTTTGCACAAATCCATGATTTATTGTTAAAGCAAATTTTAGCAACGCCTGCAAATAACTTTCTCATTGAGCAAATCGCTGAACATATTCGTTTTGCATTGATTCATCCAAGTAACGATGAAACCTTAATTGAAGATATTATTCCAGTCACCACAATTGATAAAATTGCCCAATATGTCGCAAGTAAATCACGTCATCGTCAAGCCTTGATCAAACGTGTTGTCAATAATCCAGCCTTTTCAAGTATGTTAACCCAACTGATTCATCACTCTATCCAGGATTATATTGATAATTCGGTCATGAATAAAAAAGTCCCGGGGGTGGGACGTTTTATGAAGATGGGGAAATCAGTTTTAGAATCGGTTACCGACACTAATTTAGATGATACGGTTAAGCATTATCTGCAAAAAAATATTATTAAAATTAGCCAGTTGAGTGAACAAGTCATTAATCAACAATTTGATGACAATAAACTTTATCATTTTCAAGCCAATTTATGGCATAAAATTAAAAAAGTACCGATTGCTGTATTGCGTAATTATGTTGAAATTAACGACTTACCTAAAACTGTGGGTATGGGGCATGAGATATGGGAACATATTCGCCAAACAGATTATTTAAAGAAACAAGTACATGATGGTGTACTGACTTGGTATGTACGTAATGAAGAGCGACCTTTTGATTTAATTTTAAGTGATATCAACATTGATGAAGCATTGATTCAAAATCAATTACAACAGTTACTTGAACCTGTTATTCAACAGATGCTTGCTTCTCAACACTTAAAAAGTCGTGCACGGATCTATTTGGAAAAATTTTATTATTCCGATGAAACTTTAAAGATTCTAAATATTGAAAAAGGCGTATAAAGCGCCTTTTTCTACTATTCATTTTTAAAACATAGATTTATACATTAGAAATTAGCAATAAAACTGATGCCATAACGACGTCCATCTAATAATTGATCGCCATCTGCATTTTCTGCTCGTTCATCTAAAATATTGTAAACGCCAAATTTTCCTTTTAAATGTGGAGTAAATTTGTAATTAAACCCTACATCTAAAAACTCATAACCAGGATTGGGATTAGACATCGATGTACGACTTAAATAAGCTGAAGTTTCAGCACGATAATGTAATCTAGACCAAATATTTAAGGCATCGTTAATATTATGATCAACAGTAATATTAAACATATGTTCAGGCATTTCATTTAAAGGACGTCCTTTAAATTCACCTGACTTAATTTTAGTATCACTAAACGTATAATTCGCTGTCAATGTTGTGTATTCAGTTAAATCTGCTTCAACAGTTGCCTCAATCCCTTTCAATTCAGCTTCATCTACGTTGATACGATCACTAATAAAGTAGAATGGCGTAGCACCTTCTGCACATTTCCAAGCAGCAACATTATTACGATTGGTCGTTGAGCCATCAGTATCTGTTTCACATGTACGTACTTCAGTAATTTTATCTTTAAATTGAGTGATATACCCTGTTAAAGAAGCGTTAAAATAATCATTTTTCCAATTAAACCCTAACTCTGAAGAAATACTTGTTTCTGGATCAAGATCTGGATTTGCTCGAATAATCCCTCGGCCTGTAGGTGTAGGTGAGCCACCACCACCAGTTACACTATAAAAACCTTCTGTAGCTGCACGAATATCTGGCTGTTTATAGCCTGTAGAAACACCACCTTTTACAGTAAAGTTATCATTTAAACTAAACACACCGTATAAGCGCGGTGAAACATTGCCACCGTAATTTTCATCATGGTCATAACGTACACCACCCGTTAAATCAAAGCGGTCTGTAATACTCCAAGAATCTTCTAAAAATGCAGCTGCTGACCAGCGTGTTAATTCACTAAACTCAGGAATATTGGGATTTCGGTTGGTCGCCTTATCATTTAAAGATTCGTCTTTATAGTAAGCACCGAATGACAATCTATGATCTGCTAAACTCCAATTCCATTGATTATTGAACGTCCATGTTTCGAGTTCAATTCCTTTCGTATCCAATGTCGTATTTTCACGATCAGGATTTCGGGAATTTTCATACTGTAAATAAGTTGAGCTTTCTAAATTGTCACTATATTTCCCATTATGGGTTAGAGAATAGACACTGCGGTAATTTCTTGAAAATGAATCAGCGGCATTGGCTGCTGGGGCAACCGTTTTACCTACAGTTGATTCAGCATCTTGTTTGACAAAATTTGCATCAAGTTGTAAGTCATGTTGATCGTTGACTAAATAAGTGAAGCGTGTATTTAAGCTCTCACGCTCAACACCACGGAAGCCACCTTCATAACTGTCCTCATCACGTTTTTGTTTGTTTACACCAAGTTGTAAACCTAATTTATTGGCAATTAATGGTCCAGATAAATAAACCGATCCATTCTTTATATCACCAGAATTACTGTGATCTTGAATCACTGTACCTAATTCAACAGTTCCCGACCATTCATCAGTCACTTTTTTAGTAATGATGTTAATCACACCTCCCATCGCTTCACTACCGTATAAAGTTGAAGCGGGTCCGCGAATAATTTCTATACGCTCAATTGCTGCCATAGGCGGCAAAATATTTTTTTCAAAACCATAGTCATCCCCATTTGGATTCACATCTTTTGAATACTGGCGTTTACCATCGATAAGAAATAACGTGTAATTTGAGCTCATTCCGCGAATACTAATACCCTGTGCAGAACCAGAACCAGAAACAACAACCCCTGGGGTATTGCGAAGTACATCCGTAATATCGCTATATTCACGTTTCTGTAATTCTTCTTTACTAATCACAGTTATAGATGCAGGTGCTTTTGTAAGATCTTGTTCATAACCAGCAGCTGAAACCACAATCGTTTGTAATTTCGCTAATTCAGGAGACTGAGATCTTTTATCACTAGAATTTTCTTGTGAATCTGCTGCATAGGCAGTACCCATCATAACGGTGATAATGGAGAGAGATAACGCAGATTGGATGATACGGTTAGTAGACATAAGGTATTCCAAAGAGGCTCAGCAATGAATAGACAATGAAGATTTAGATACAATGTGTAATAAAACACCACAGCATTATAAACAATATTAATAACTATTCTCATTTTTATTAACCATTCGGTTAATATTTGGACGTTTATGAGTATATCTTTAAGTTTTTATTCTATTTTTTAAGATTCATTTAAGCTTATCAATATTTAAAAATACAAAAATAAAATTTAGCTATGTGACAACCATAAAAAAACCTCCGAAATCCGGAGGTTTTGAACAACAGTAAAATATCTACATTGATATACAGACTATTTGAAATAAGCACCTTCTGCTTGACTGTGATCAGTCTGATCGACCACACGACCTAGTTCAGGAATATGCTCTTTAAGCGTAGTTTCTACACCTTGTTTTAACGTTACATCGATCGCAGAACAGCCTTGACAGCCACCACCGAATTTTAATACCGCAGTTAAACCATGTTCTTCATCTTCAACCACTTCTACCAGTGCGCAGTTTCCGCCATGCCCTGCCAATCCAGGATTGATCTCTGCCTGAAGAATATAAGTAATTCGTTCTTCCATAGACGCATCTGGACCAACACGTGGTACTTTCGAGTTAGGTGCACGGAAAGTAAGCTGCCCACCAAAACGGTCTTTGTTGTAATCAATTACAGCATCTTTCAGATATGGAATCGACGGTGTATCAATAAATGCAGGGAAATCAGGATAATCTTGTTTGTAATCTGTTGGAGCAATTTCATCAGGTGCACTATATGCCATACAACATTCAGCACGTGGAGTACCTGGATTTTCAACAAATACACGAACGCCAATTCCTGGAGTATTTTGCTTCTCCAAAAGATCTTTTAAATACTCTTGCGCATTGGGAGTAATCAATAAATTTGGAATTTCTTCTGCAACCGCAGTATTGGTGTTCTCAGTCGACATAACTCTATCCTCAAGCTGAAGTCGGTATTTTAACTGAAGATGAGGCTGAATGAGTGAAAATCAACTAAAATTGTCGGAATTAACTTAAAAAGATGTAAAAAATATAATCTATGCAAATTTTAAAATAAAATATGTGTGTAATAAATGAATATAAATCATACACAAATTGATATTTACTACATTTTAGCTTATCAATAAATTGCGTTTTAAAACGCACAAAATTACACCAATGAAACTTTTTATAAATGAAATAATAAGCTTAATTTTAGATGTTTTCAGCACTGATTTATTTAATTTATACGACCAATTTATCTAAATTTTGTCAGAAAATGCCACCCAAATATTGAATATGGCATGGATAATGTATACATCTGTATATTAATGATGAAATAAAACGAGATATTTTGCATGTCCAGTTCAATTGATGGTTTACAGTTTCCAGTTCATCCAAAGACTCAAAAAAGTAGCAGCTCGCAAGTCGGTAAAGAAATCATTGCAGAAGCACTTTCCTTGGTTGATCATCTCAGCGCACAGCAAGCTTTAGATGAAAAAAACTGGCGTAAAAATTATCCAGTTTATTTTAAGGCATTGGTCGAACATGGCATTCGTTCAAGTCATAACGCCATCACTATTGCCAAACAAGGCTTGCACAAAGCCCAACATAGCTTTGATTTCTTTAGAGATGGACAACGCTATTCTTTAAAAGATATTGGTACAGTTCCAGTATTAGATAAGATTCAAAGCGTTAGTTTTAAAGGTCATTCAGATGCTGAAGTTGAATGGTTTGTGCCCTATCATGGGCAAAAACTGCAAGGCGAAGCGCTATATCAGCAAATTCAAAAGTGGCAAGAAACTGGCATTATTGAAGCCAGTCATGCAGAAGCACTGAGAGAAGTGATTGCTCATCCCGAATGGTTTGATTTATCGGATCGTACCTTAGTTTTATTTGGCGCAGCCTCAGAGGCAGGCCCATTAACATGGTTATCGAAATGGAAAGCCAATATTGTTGCCGTTGATCTGCCCAATGAACGCGTTTGGGAAAGAATTCTTAAAATCATTGAAAATGGCAATGCTACACTGCACGCACCAAGTTTTCAAAAAATCGCCAACACCCATGATATTGAAGAATTAAAAAGTAAACTTGGGGCAAATTTACTAACCCAAATTCCAGAAATTACACAATGGCTTTGTGATAATCCACACAAATTAGATTTGGCCTCAATTGCTTATTTAGATGGTGAAAAACATGTCCGTGTATCGATGGCAATGGACACGATTATGAGCCATGTCAGTGAACACAAGAATGATTCATCATTGATGTATATGTGTACGCCTACAGATGTTTATGCAGTACCTGAAGAAGTGATTGAAGGTTCAAACAAAAAGTTCAAACATAGATCAAAATTTGAAACCGTATTCAGCAAAGGGATTGCAATTCTCTCCTTAAAACAATTCTTTAAGCACAATGATCAACAACTGATTGCCTCTGACAATGGTAAATTCTATGGGATTGCTGATTGTCTTGTGGTTGAACAAGGCCCTAATTATGCCTTGGCAAAACGCATTCAACAGTGGCGTGCAACTTTAGCACGACATCAAGGGCAACATGTCAGTATCAATATTGCACCATCCACGACGACACATTCGGTCACCAAGAATCCTTTGCTTAAAGCAGCGTTTAACGGTGCAAGTTTGTTTGATGTAGAAGCATTCCGCCCTGAAACAACCAATTCAATTATGGCAGCGCTTTGGATCCATGACTTAAGAAATCCGAAGTCTGTTGCAAATCCAGAAACTAAGATGGGACATCCATTAGAATTGATGATGGAGGGTGCCAATCATGGTGGTTTATGGCGTGTCGCCTATCTTGCTCGCACAGCCTTACCTTTTGCTGCAATTTATGGGTATGCAAGTGATAAATTGCCGATCCAAAAGCTTTTAACCAAGTTTAAAAAGTAATCCTTCAGGTTTAAATCTCTTTAAATTAAATGCCTAGTGATAAATTTAGCTAGGCATTTAAGCTTATGAGCAGATTTTTATGTCTAGTTAAATTTCTTATAAAAACTATAGGTACTCCCCCCAAAGCGCCAAATAACATACACAATGCAGCGATCCTTCAACGCCTTAAATAGGCTATACCGATGTAAACGGTTTAGTCACTCTAAAATCATTGACAGTTTTCTAACGATCGTTTAAAAACTTATAAAACAACCAATGAGAGAATAACAAATGTCAAATCTACAAGGAAAAGTCAGTCGTGAAATCCGTGGTCATATTTTTTTAGTTGGCCTAGACCGTGCAGATAAACGCAATGCTTTTGATAGTCATATGATTCACGACCTATCACTGGCTTTAACTGAATATGAAAATAATCCAGAACTACGCTGTGCGGTGGTCTTTGCCCATGGGGATCATTTTACTGCAGGATTGGACTTGGTTGAGTTACAACCAAAATTAGCCGATGGTGTTTTTAATTTTAGCAATGATATTGTGAACCCTTGGGGAACTGTTGGGCGTCAAAGAACAAAGCCATTGGTAACCGCGGTACAGGGTTATTGTTATACCGCTGGTATAGAATTAATGTTGAATTCTGACATTGTTATTGCCAACAAAAATACTCAATTTACCCAAATTGAGGTACAGCGCGGTATTTTACCTTTTGGTGGTGCAACGGTACGTTTCATCCAAGCTGCTGGCTGGGTAAAAGCTATGAAATATGTGTTAACTGGTGATTTATTTTATGCACAAACAGCCTATGAAATGAATTTAGTGACTGAAGTTGTTGAGGATAACCAACAGTTAACGCGTGCCATAGAATTGGCTGAACGTATTGCCAATGCTGCACCACTTGCCGTCAAAGCGGCACTGCATTCGGCTCATCAAGCCTTTTTACAAAGTCCTGAAGTCGCATTTGCAAACCTACAAAATCTACTTAGCCCTTTACTTGCCTCTGAGGATGCGCAAGAAGGTGTAAGAGCAATGATTGAACGTCGAGCACCACAGTTTAAAGGTAAGTAAACCAATCATAGCGATATACGGCGATAATCTAATAACTGTGGGAACAATCATGCAAAATTTAAAGTACTCAACTGAGGTCCAACACTTGAATGGCAATAGTTTTACCAGTCAGGCCATTAGTTTTAAGGCACTGGATGGTTATATATTGGCTGGCATACTTTACACGCCAGTCAATACAATCAAAGCAAAAATTGTTGTTTCCAGTGCAACAGGAGTCCCTCAAGCATTTTATCGCCGCTTCTCTGAATATGCTGCACAATTGGGCTATCAGGTACTCACTTTTGATTATCGTGGGGTGGCCAACTCTGCTCCACGGCAATTAAAAGGTTTTAAAATGTCATACCTCGATTGGGGAAAATTAGATTTAGCAGGTGCAATTGACTACAGTTTTAAACAAGACATGCCCCTATTTTTAGTTGGACATTCTTACGGTGGACAAGCTTTAGGGCTAACACCGAATCATACCAAAGTAAGCGCAATGTATTGTTTTGGCACAGGTGCTGGCTGGCATGGCTATATGCCATTGAAAGAAAAAATTAAAGTTCAGGTAGTTTGGAATATTATCTTTCCACCTATGGTGGCGATTACAGGTTACTTGCCTTGGAGTAAACTCAATATGGGTGCAGATTTACCTAAAGGGGTCTATCAACAATGGCGTAGATGGTGTAAAAATCCCACTTATTTTTTTGCAGATCCTGAGCAAAAAAATTTGCATGAGCAATATGCCCAAATTAAAACGCCAATTTATGCAGTAGCTGCTTTAGATGATGATTGGGCATTGCCAAATTCTCGTTATGCTTTTATGCAACATTATAAAAATGCGCCCATGCACTATATCAACATATCAGCTGATGAGTTTGGTTTAAAACAGATTGGACATATGGGATATTTTCGTCAAGGTTCAGAGCCAATTTGGGATAAAATGTTAAATATTTTTGAGACATTCATCCACAATTAATTTTAAGCCCATAAGCAGCAAGGTCATCTATGCGCCCACAAAAACTTACACCTGAACACATGTTAAATACCTGTGCTTTGCAATTTAAAGCACATGGTTATGCAGGGACAAGTATGGAGATGTTGGCAAAAGCATGTGGACTCAGTAAAGCATCGTTTTATTATTATTATCCCAACAAACAAGCCTTATTGATGCAGATCTTAGCGCACACTCATCTTTATTTAAATCAATCGTTGTTTAAACTCGAAGATTTTGCTGTAGTGGATGCAAATCAACAATTTCAAATCATCCATGATAAAGCTGTTCATTTTTTTAGTTATGAAATAAAAGGCTGTTTAGTTGGGATGCTGTCCTTAGAGGCCAGCCATATTTCTTTAGAAGTCTTGGAAAAAATCCGTGAAATTTTCCAAGATTGGCAAAATGCCTTGTATCAATTATTTCAACAAAAAATGAATCAAACCGATGCACAAATTTTGGCAAAAATAAGCGTGGCCGATTATGAGGGTGCTATTTTAATGTATCGACTGAACGATGACCTGTTCTATTTAAATCAAGTGAAGCAACGAATTTCTCAACTACTCTCTATATAATACTCGACTGATTTGCAACTTCTTGGTGAAAATTAAATGATAAAAAAGATCAAATATAGTTTTTTAGCTTTGCTTTTTATAAGCCTATTCAATACAGCTCATGCGCAATGTAATCAACAAGATCAACAACAAGCTTATCAATGTATGCAACAGCAATTAAAAACAGATAAAGCGAAAATGATAGGGTCTGTTGACAATTCGTCTACGTTTGCGACTACGAGTGTTTTTTAGGCGATACTAGGCACGAAATATGAAATTTAGTCATTCTAAATGAATAGTTCGTAACGACGTAGCGGCAAAAAACACAAAAGGCTTGGCTTAATTATCGTGATGCTCAATGTAATGAACTTACGGGAAGTCTTACTTATGGCGCTTTGGGGTTAGCTTCAGGATTTGCACATTTAGATTGTGAAATCAATTCCACAATATTTCGACTAAAAGAGTTAAGCAGCCTAAGAGAAAATCAATAACGATCTTTAAATTCGGCTTTATGTTCTATACCTTGATAATCAACATGCGCATAGAATACCCCATAACGTCCGACATAGTATTCAAGTGATTGTTCATGATAGCTCCAAAAAATAGACCATTCACCAAAATCAAAAGAACCAATCTGACTTTGTGTATTCATAGGCATTTTACTGAGTACATCATGTTGAATATGCCCTGCTTGAGAAAAGTCTTTGGTCTGTAAAGCTTGTTCAAAAAAAAGTTGCGCAGCTGAATCAAATAAACGTTGGTCTTCATCAGTGATCTGCTTGGCGAGTGCATATTGGTCTTCGACTAAACTCTGCTGCTCTACTTGAACTGTAGCGCTTAATGCCTCTTTTACTTGGGTTAAACCCGCCTTTTGTCGCTCTTCTGCAATCATCTGTTTAATCAGTTTGGTTTTTTCGGGTAGATCATGCTCTTCTTGAGGATTCTGAACCAATTCAGATAACGCTTGTCGTTGTTCTTCAAAAGCTGCATTAATTTTTTGTTTAGCAACCCATCGCCATAACACATATAACGTGATCAAAAATAACACGACTAGGATAAATTTCAACATAGCGTAATCTCAAGCATATAATACGCCCCAGTTCAGACTCATGAGCTAAGTTTAAAGCTGAGTATTTTGATTGTTTTTTTAATAGTTTACCCTATAAATTGTATAACTATCTCACTAGAGATACCCAGCTTAAACGTAACAATTGTTTTCTCTATATCGATAAACTAGATCTCTTATTTTAATTTTGTAATGCTTTTAGATCACCTGAAGCAAATACGATCCCTTTGCCTGGCACCTTTTTGAATATTATGGGTTTTCCTATATTTTCATATATCGGCTGATCATCTTTAAGCGCTTTTAAATCAATTTTTTGAATAAAATCTGATTATTTTTACTATACAACTTTACCGCGCCTTCATCTGAAGCCATATAATGAACTTTCACATGATAGATATTTTTTAAATCTTGCATCTACATAATCACTAAATCGCCGCCACGTTCATACATACTGTCAAACACAATGGTATCTGCATCTACTTGCTCTAATTTAACACTAACATAACCACTTGCATCCGCCAGTTGATCGACTAAATATAATGATTTTTTAGCACCCAGCTGTATCCCATACGCTGAAAAATATTGCTCTCGAACTTGCTTTTTACCAATACAGGAATAAGTTTTTAATACGACTTTTATCGAGCCCAATTGATAGTTTTGAGGTGAAAATATGTCTTCGTCATCTTTATGGCATTGTTTTGCAAGCTTCGTTTGAGTATTGAGTTGTTGAAATTCTTGTGCATATATAGATGAAGTGAGCACGACACTACAAATGAATAATAACTGTTTGAAATATTGTATTTTCAATATTTTAGTATAAGCCGTTATCTGTTATATATCATTCAAAATAAATGATCAGTTTTACCTGAATTATAGCAATATTTAAAATAAAACACGCCATATAATACATAAAGCATGTTTTATTTTAAATTAATTATTGCAATGTTTTAAACTGCGCTAAGCGTTGTTGCTGTTGTAATTCTTGTTCAAATTCAACTCTCCCCTTTGCTACATAATTTTGTAAACCCGTCTGATCAATAAATGCTTTTTTATTACCCACATTCAATTTGGCTAATTTCTGCTTCATATAGAAACGATCAGCTTTATTGGCAAGGAAAATATCTGCATGGATTGCATCCAAAGTTTTAAATGTATGTCGTATGTCTGAAACTAGATTTGGATAGTTGATATTGTTTACCAAATAATAACCGCCAGTAAATAAACTGTCGGCATAGATGACTTTATAGTTTTTAAAGTAGTAACGGATATCTGTCGTCCAAGAGGTTGCGCCTGGTAAATGGCCGGGCGTCGCATGTGCTGTAAAGATTTGACGACCGAGCTTTAATTGTTGCCCATCTTTAATGATGATATCTACAGCTACAGAAGGAAAAGGCAATTGCTTACCTAGAGCAAAATCAGTCACGCCCCCATTTTCTAGCATTTCGGCATTTGCAGCACTTGCGACCAATTGAGCACCACTCCATTGTTTTAACTTAGCAAAACCACCAGCTTGATCTAAACGGGCATGACTATTGAGTAGATATTTTACATCTGTAATTTTAAAACCTAATTTTTCAATATTGGCTTTAATCTGCACTGCCGATTGATCAATCCCACTATCAATTAAAACCAAACCATCACCCGTATCAAACAGTACTGAAGATAAATTTTCAGTACCAACATAATAGACATGATTAAAAATTTTAAAGGGCACAATGGGTGTATTCCACGATTCAAATAAACTCATTGGCGGTGCATCGGTCAGTGCTTGCTGAGCATTTAATGGTGCTGCTTGAGCAAATTGAAGACTCATTGCAATCAATGAAATAACAATGGATTTGAACAGATGCATATAAGCGATCCATGCTAAAAATGAGTCGCCCATACTTGATTAAATCACGATATTTATCAATTTTTTAATGTCTAAAAAACAACTCAATACATCTTAAATTGTAAACAATATTTGCAAATTGTATCCGAGTCTTGAAGTACTAATTTAAAACCTTGTCGGCAATTTTATTACTGACCTTAATAGCGAACTGATCGATATAATCACTATAAAAATTTGCAGCAATCAAAGTGACTGCAATCGCAGTTAATCCTGAGCAGATTACAGCGAAAGAATAACTCCAATGCCAACTTAAAAATAAGTTAAATAGCGGAATACAGATTAAATACAACATCATTAGATGTAATAGATAAATGGAAAAAGATAACTTTCCTAACCAGACTAAAATCGGGTGGTCTAAGCCTTTAGACAATAATGGACTCATCAAAACACTGTAAACAATTAAAATCCCAGCAATGAAATTACTATAATCATAAGTATTCTCCCCTAAAATATGATGCACCCAGCTATAGGCTGCGCTGGTATTATGTGCACCCGCTAAATATAGGCCAATCAATAACATAGGAATGGCTACAACATTCGAAAGTGGTTTGGCATACAGATAGATATAGATACCAATAATAAAGCTGGAAATCCCAAAGCTGAAACCTTGCCCACGCCAAAGAAATGCAAAACAAGGGATTAAAAGTGAACCTAGCCAAAAGGCACTATGTTTATAATGATACAAATAGAGTAGAAAAAATAATGCAAATGAGCCCATAAGCTCAATCGTCATCGTCCATAACACCCAGTTTATATCACTTTCCGAGAATAAAAATGCACCTATAGTTCCTTCATATAATGCATGTTTAAAACTAAAATCTTGTATCGTAAATGCATGTAACCAAGCACCCACATGACTACTATCAATATGAATGACTTTAAAGACCAACCAAATGATGACGCATGAAGTCAGCGCTGGGATCATTAAACGTGGATAGCGTTTAATCATCATATTGTTAATTTTTGCATGAAATTTTTGAGGGCTTTTTAAGATCGCATAACTGAGTACAAAGCCACTTAAGACAAAGAATACAAAAACAGCCGCATCACCTGAGTAGAGAAAACCAAAAGGCAAATGATGTATGGCATACACCCAAGCCAAGTCTGTTTTCTCATTGGGATCAAAATGATGTAAATATGGAAAAAAACTCATTGCAAGATGAGAAAATACGACAGCTAAACAAGCTAAACCTCGAATACTTTCTGCCGAGTTTATTTTTGCGGACATCTAAGTTTCCCTTTGAAAACAAAAGCCCCAACCTGTGGGACTTTTGCCGACTAAACCATTAGTCAATATATGTGATTCGACCATCAGCATCATGATGAACTGTAGCGATTTTTTGCTGACGAGAATGTAAAAGATCATCCATATCCAAATTGAAATGATCAGCATATTCTTGTGTAGATTTAGCTTCTGCTTCTTTTTTGGTCTTTGCTGGAACAAAGTTACTCCATAGCCACAAAGAAATTGCACAAGCAATCAACGCAAACAATCCGCTTTCTAATGCTTTTGCAAAAGCATTAAAAAAGTAATGTACTAGTTGTGGTTTCTCAAGTGAAAGATATCCCACCAAGATAACAATAGGTCTCCAAAGCAACAACCAAAATGCCCATAGCATTGCCGTCATTGTCGTGGAGAAATAACGACGATGCCACGGTAACTGCTTACGTAAATCAATAATCAAAGAATTTGTTTTCATATTCGTATCTCAAAACTTATTTTGACTAACATCTTAGTCATCATGTCGCATACCACGATCGGGACTGACCCAACGTGCTCTTTTACTTTCTCCACGTAAAAGAACTTTTGGAAATGCAACAATACTTGCCGTTACTGTAATCAACCAAAATACAAAGGGATACCAAATCATCCAATAATAGTTTTTCACTAAACTCGATTCGTAACGACTATCCATCCACTTACTGATTGCGAACTGCAGTAAACAAGTTGTACCGAGTAAAATACCTGTTCCCATAGGTAATAATGGAGAACTCATTGCAGGGAATCCCGCATAAGGTAACACCAAATGCAAAATCCAGAAAATCACCATAATCAGCATTAAATATGACCAAACTAAGGTGAGGATCAGCTCAATAATCAAAGGCCATAGAAAATTAAGTTTCGGTTTAAATAATACATCAAAATTCTTAATTAAAACTTGAGCGCCACCCATGGCCCAACGTAAGCGCTGCTTCCATAGACCATCAAAGGTTTCTGGCATTAAAATCCACACCAAGGCATTGGGTTCAAACTTTACATCCCAACCCGCACGATGTAATTTCCATGTAATATCAATATCTTCTGTTAACATGTTCGGTGACCAATAGCCTACCTCATGTACAGCACTTTTACGAAAAGCAGTAATTACACCAGAAACTGTAAATAAACGCCCGAAAGTACGTTGTGCGCGTTTAATCATACCAACAATTGATGAAAATTCACCAACTTGAATCCGTCCAAGTAAAGTAGAACGGGTACGAATACGTGGATTTCCTGTCACAGCTGCAACTGTAGGATTATTGAGAAAATGACGAATCATCCACTGTGCAGCATATGGATCAAGTAACGCATCGCCATCAATACCAATTAAAAATTCAGCATCGGTAAGCAGACTACCTGCTTGTAAAGCCATGGCTTTACCCTGATTTTCAGCCAAGTGTACGACGCGCAGCTTGTCATACTTCAAAGCCAACTCATTTAAGATTTCTGCGGTATTGTCAGAACTCCCATCATTAATCGCAATGACTTCAAAGTTTGGATAATTCAACTTTAATGCATGACTAATGGTCTCATCCGCATTATCTTGCTCATTGAAACATGGCACAAGCACAGCAACTAAAGGATATTCTTCCAATGTTGGCGGTTGAGTATATGGGGGCTCTTTACGTTCTTTCCAATAGAAAATTAAAGCACCTATCATCCATAAATACGACATAAATAATGGATAATAGAAGATAAAGTTTAATACTGATTGCCACAGGTGTTGAAATGCGCTCATATCAGACCTTAAGGAACCAATCGTTGTGGTTTAGAATCAAATACTTTACGCATTTCAGCAGTATTTGGGTGATCTTCAATTGGATCGTCGGGGTAGTACCCCACATGCATCACACCTTGTTGGTATAAAGACTGGATCGTTTGAGCAATTTCTGATGTTGGAATCTTTTGATTATTACGCCAGTTCACTGCTTGTAATTCAAAAATCGTCTTTTTAATCCCATTTGGTTGTTTCTTCACGTTTTGTACTAAATCTTTATAAAACTTAGTTGCATCTGGTGCCTGTTCCATATACGGCATTGCCATAATTGCAGTAAAGTCATAATTTTTAATCGATTGCTCTAAAGACTGGGCATACCAGTTTTCCGAATATGCTGAAAGTGCAACTTGGGCATATAAGTTACGTGCAGTCAGTAAGAATGGTTGGTAATAACGCGCCTTTTGCGCTAAATCCATTGCAAAGTTATCAATGGTCTTGGTTTTAAAATCAGTCCATTTTTGCAATTTTGCATCATCATTACGAATTTCTTCTAAATCCGCTGGTAAACCAATTTTTTGATAAGCTTTAATCGCTTCTGGACTAGCATCTTCATAATCTGAAAGTGTTGCATCATCATGGAACAAGATGCCATCAAACGTCGTCGATTTTGCTAAATCCTGATATAAACCTTCAATTACTTTACGTGCTTCTGGTGAATATGGACTTAAACGATGATATCCCATATTTAAATGATCACTGTCTTTGGCTTGCTGAGTCACCACCACATCTTTAGACGCAGGATTTGAAGTTGGTAAGTCCCAAGCCAATAAAGGCATCCACGCATATAAACGACTCACATGGGTCCGAGTTTGAATCTGCCATGCAACACGGTTAAACAAATCTGCACGCATTGGTAGATAACGATTTGGGAAATACACCATATCAGCTGACCCATTCGCATCTGGATCAGCGAATGCCTGTAAGAATACCGTAGTGACATTCATTTCACGAATACGGTCTAACAGATGTCCTAAGTTTTTCTCTTGCTGCGCTTCATCTGGATCATAGATATAGTCTAAATCCACATGCATGACTTTTTGTGGACGGTTATTGTCAGTAAAATTCATCTGACGACTTTGGATTTCTTGTGCTAGAGAATCCGTAGTCATATTGCCTTCGACAAGAATGCGGTTCAAATGGCCTAACGATTTCTCAATATGGTCTGGACCATCATCTAAGCTAATGGTGATGGGCATACCCACCTTTTTAGCCAAAGCAACCGCTTCCATATTATAACGACCATATGGCCACACCATCACACGTGGTGCTTTTAAACCATGTGATTGCAATAATTTATTATTTTTTTTCAAATCACTAAAAATACGATCTGCATAGACTTTATCAGATTCATAGGTTTTACTTTTTGGATCGTATTCGCGTGTGACGGCGGCAGGCTCAGAATTGCCCTGAGGATTGCCTAAAATACCACGATGTAAATTATAACTGTGGCTACCAATTTCTACATAGCCACTTTTTTGCATGGTTTTAAGTTCATCCCAAGTCAAAAGTTTTTTACGTGCTAATTTTTCATCACCAAATTGAACCATTTCATTGGCTTTAGGTTCTAACCATGAGCCAACGACAGCGAGTACAACAGGAATTTTACGTTGTTTAATGACAGGATATGCATATTGATAAAAAGATTGATAACCATCATCTACAGTCAACAATACAGGTTTGGTGGGTAGTTTATATTTACCTTCATTGGCTTTAATAATTTGGTCGACATTGACAAAATTATAGCCATTTTTTTGCAGCCAATCTAAATGTAGCTCAAACTGTTTCGTGGTGACAGCATAATCTGGAATCACTGCATCATGGTTCGGCGTAATTTCATGATAACCAATAATAGTCAGCGTATTTAAATCAATTTTAGGTAATTCGTGCTCTATTGGAGTTTCAGTAGCAACTTGGTCTACTTCTGCCATTGCACTATTATAAAAGGACGAAAACAATAGTGTTACGCATATCATCGCTGAAGGAGAAAAGTAACGGCTTAGCATATATTTAAATACTCGATCATCATTGTTTTTAAATCTGAATCCGTCCGTAGTACATCAATAATGAAATACTAAAATCCTTTTTCAAGACGAATTAAGCCAGAGGTTTTACAACGATGATTTAAAAGAATAAAACTGAAACGAACCTTAAAAAATAACTCTGAGCAGAATTATTTATTTGTGATATTTAAACACTTTTAAGACAAAAGTATTGTAGATGATTGTTAAGCATTGAGCAAATAATAAACAAAAAAATAAAACTATTGTGTTTAAAATCACACTATTAGATAAATAATAAACTTATAAAGTCGAATTCGGGTTATATTTTATCTGAGTAAAATATACAGAAGTCAAAAAGCCCCTCTCAACATTGTTAGTACAACATCGTGTAGTCAATAGATGCTGCATTAAACATAAAAAATAGAGATCAATTGACCTCTATTTTTATGTTTGAAGAGTGATGGCTGAGTCAATCCAGACATTTAGCAGATTTAATCACGCGTTTTGACATCAAACAGTTCAATTTCAAAAATCAGATTAGAATTTGCTGGAATAATTTTGCCCATTTTACGCTCTCCATAAGCCAAGTGTGCAGGAACGATCAATTTACGTTTACCGCCCACTTTCATTCCCATAATACCTTGATCCCAGCCCTTGATTACACGCCCTGTTCCAATCACTGTTTCAAAGTAATTGCCGCGATCAATTGAAGAATCGAATTTGGTTCCGTCTTCCAACCAGCCAGTATAATGGGTTGTAATCAAAGCACCTTTTACTGCTTCTTTACCTTCACCAACTTTTAAGTCAATAATTTCTAATTCATTTGACATACATTATTCCTATTCATCATTCGGGTTTATGCAAAGCTTTACTCATCACTGTCTTTTGTTCATTACGATATTCAGCATAGCTTTTACAAAAACTTTGATAATCTTGCTCAACTTGTTGGGCGTAATTATACGTGTATTTCAACAACTGCGTTTTCCAAAGTTCTGCTTGTTCTGCAAAATTGATTAATTCATCTGCTGTTGAAGAACCTTTACGCCCTGTTGAACGTAATTGAGCATAAGCAATTAATCGAGCCATGTTATAACAGGCATCGGTAAATTTTTTAGGTTTATCTACACATTGTTTAAAATCAATTTTATCTTGTTCAGGTTGTAATGCTTTGACAATATACGCTTGTCCTTGAAAGTCTAGCCGTGATAACTGAGCCGGTATTTGATACTGCATGAGTGTTTGAATGAATTGAATGCGTTGCGCATGATCATCCCATTTTGGTTGTTGTATTTTTAGAAATGGAGACAAGCTCAAAGAGGAAGCTTGAGCCTGTTTCATATCGAATAAAGTATGGGTTTTATTTTCACTATCATAGACTAAGAATACATAGCGATTTAAGCCAATACTTCCTGTCCCCGCAATACGGAATGCGACATCTAATACTTGAAAATTTGATTGATTTTTCGCCTTGAGTGTTTTTAAATCCTCAGAAAATGTTTTTATCAGTGCTGTATATAAGCTTTTGGACTCTATTTTAAAATATTTTTTCTGATCAATCACCAAATAACGCCGCTCACTTGTTTTATCTAAAGAACAACGCGATTCAATAAATGCCACAGGATCACGCTCAGAAACTGTTGTAATATATTTCTTTAAAATACCATCGACGGTTTCTTTTTCTACTGCATAAGCTTTCCCTATTCGAATTGCATTTAAATACTCATCTACCAGTTGTTCCGCGATAGATTTTAAATCATCGTCTCCGATATTCAGCTCTTTGCCAGCCAGAAATATACTGCAAATAAAACGGGACACATCCCACGTTGGATAGGCCAAAATTGCCTCGTCAAAATCATTTAAATCAAAATAAACCACTTGATGTCGACTACGATAACTACCAAAATTCTCGATATGTAAATCACCACAGATCCAAGTGATGGTTTGATCTTTCCATGTTTGTTGGCTTGCTAAATCTTCATAATATAAATGACATGAACCACGAAAAAAGCGGAAAGCACTGCTCGCCATTAATTTATATTTAATTGCTAGAAATTTCTCATCTCGCGACTGATTAAAATGAATAACTCGCTCATAAGGATCTCGCATCGGTTTACTCCAATACTTATACATTTCGTTAGATTAAATCGCTAAGCTGAAAATTTGATGAATAAAAAATTGAATAAATCAAGCACACTTTTTCTTGTTTTAAAAGCTTAACTCTTTAATCTCTTGATCTAAAAGCAAATAGTTTGTGAGTTTTTTGTGATTTTGAGCAGATCCTATTAACACCCAGCGCCCAACAATCTGTTTTTCAGTTTTATTTTGCACGCCGCGTAAAATTTTCATATGGTATTGTTTAAATAATTCCTCATATTTATCTAAAGTTTCTTGTTGATAATCACATAAAATTCTATAGCTACGCGATTGGTGAATGGCTTCAATTCTCTCTTGAAAATAGACAAGAAATACGAGAACAACCAATACCAGTACTGTACCAACACATGCTAAATATTCATAACCAGCACCTGCGGCCATACCTAAAGCTGCCACCATCCAAATCGTTGTTGCTGTAGTAATCCCAGAAATTCTATTATCATCTTTAAAAATAACCCCCGCACCTAAAAAGCCCAAGCCAGTCAGAATATTTGCAGCCAAACGATCAGGATTTTGCACTCCAATTTTAATTGAAAGTATGGTGAATAAACAGGATGCTAAACTCACCATAATCATAGTTCGCAATCCTGCCGACTTACTGCGATACTCACGCTCTGCTCCAATAATTGCACCAATCGCCAAAGCCATAAGTAAGTGGTAGATGTCATTATTCATTGATTTTCTACATAGCTATTTTTATCACTCTAGGTATACGAAATTTGAGTAAAAAAAAGCAAGCGATTCGCTTGCTTTTCTTGTCAATTTTTATTGAACAACAATGCTTACTGTAACTGTGTCCATTCAATCACAGCTTGAGCATCATCACCAATCAAGGTCCACTCACCATCCATAACATTTAATTGCAATTGCATGGTGCGTTGACATAAAGCTTGAATTGCTGTTGTCGTCGCCTCAGACAATTGCCATACCTGAACATTTGACAATGTTTTGAGTTTAGAACTTCTTTTATACCATTCTGCAACGGCTGAACCATAGGCGATCACAGCCACTTCTTTACAACGCGCTGCCGCTTTTTTAACTTTGTCTTCGTCAGGCAAACCAACTTCAATCCATTTAATCAACTGTCCGGTTAAATCCTTCTCCCATAAAGCAGGTTCATCAGTTTCAAATAAATCTTTGGTAAATTCCAAACGTTCATCTGCAAAGCGAGCATATGCCAATACACGTACCATCAAACGTTCAATCGTTTCAGACGGATGTAATGCCATCGTGAATTGATAATCACCATATTGATGCACATCCATATTGGCAATATTCAGATCAGCCTTATAAATTGTTGCTTTTAATGCCATGAAAGTTCCAAAAAGTTCTTAAATATGGCGCACAGTCTATAAGATTTTCAAAAGGATTACTGCGTTTTTTCCGCCTGATCAATTCGACAATTCAACAAAGCCGTTTCTAAACTTTCCCAATCACGATTGTGCTGGCTAATGAGTTCGATCCGATTATCCAAGCTTTCTTCACCCGATTTATAATTCAAATTTTCAGGATTAAAATTAAATGTCATCCAACCTTGATTGGTATTGAATATCCCTTTGATGCGCAACCAGTCTTTTTGCTCACACAAGACATCTAACAAGTCATAAAAATCGAATTGCCAACGCTTTGAAAATTTCCAACCAGCAACAGTATACCCATTAGCCGTTTCAACATAGTGATAAGGTAATTGTTTAACCACAGGCAGTACTTCATCGGGGTTAAATTGCTTTTGCACTTGAATCAGCGGTACAACTTTTCTCTCCCCCCCTTGATGTGATAGATCCAGCTGTTGAATATCAAGATTACCCTGCTCTGCCAATACCCAAGTTTGAATATAAGCAAAGTAATCATTTTTAAACTGGTTTAATACCTCATGATCAGACGCAGACATGCTATCTGCATGCGAAACCACAACAATTTGTGCAGCTTTTAACTGATCTTGATAATGCGCTTGATTCACCCATTCAGAATCATGTAAGCGACTCCCATCGATTACTGTCACCAACGCACGCATATCAATTTGCGCTTGCCATTGCGGTTCAGTCAATTGTGCCAAAAGTTGAGCGGGATGACCTAAGCCTGTAGGTTCTATAAATAGTCGATCGGGTTGTTTATCATAAATCAATCGAGACAAGGCAATTTGCATAGGCAATTGTCCTGCACAACATAAACAACCACCGAGTAATTCTTTTACTTCATAACCTGAGTCTTGTGGTAACAATTGCTGATCCACACCAATCTGTCCAAACTCATTCATAAGAACCGCCCAAGTTTCATTTTCTGGCTTCTGTTGAAGCAAATGCTGTAATAAGGTGGTCTTTCCAGCCCCTAAAAAACCAGAAATAATATGAGTTTTGACTGTTTTTTGGCTTAAAATCTTCAAAGGATCGACCCAGCATATTAAATGAAAGAAATAGATAGATATTGTGACTCTTCTTATTATTACTGAAAAATTGCCAATAGTTTCAGGTTTAACATCTATTTTTTAAATTAAATTTACAAAAACAATCCAAAACTCCAATACCAGGTTCATAAAGATTGCATAATGAATGTTTAGAGTAAGTAACAATGCAGTGTGTTTTTTAATCAACTTTTCATATTTACATACACTTTTACCTATGTGTAGAAGTCAATAGATCACAAAAAAACAACATAATACAATGATTTGTTTTAAACATGTAAACCAGCCTGTTACGCTTTGTTGCTTAGGTTGCCCATTTTTTCATCTGCACTTAGCATGACATTACTCCCTGTGATCAGCAACGCATTTAACAACTGACGCTCTCACAGGTCGTTATACGATCAATTCAATGAATTAAGGATGCCAAAATGAAACTCGTTAAAACACTTTTAGCTACTACACTTGCTTTCACTGCTTTCTCAACTTTTGCTGCTACTGATACAGCTGCAACTGAAGCTGAACAAGTTGTTGTATCAACTCAAGAACAACCAGCTGCAACTGAAGATACTCAAGCTGCAGGTCAACCTACAGCTCAACCTGCGACTGAAAGCGCTGCTGAAGCTCCAGCGACTTCTGCTCCTCAAGCAGGTCAATAAGATTTAACTCTCCTCCCGAGTTAGCAATTGGGTTGTCTGAAAAGACAATCTGAATAAAAAGACTAGATCATGCTGCGATTTAGTCTTTTTATTTTTCTAATGTCTTTTACTTGATCTTTGCTGTCTTTAAACAATTAGACCCAACATATCGAAATCTGGCTTTCTTATTATTAGAAAAGAAATTTGATAACTTTATATTCTTTCTGATTTGTAATTTTTGATCCTAAAAAGAATTAATTTTTTTATTTCATATAAATAGATTCCATATTTTAAGATTTCAAAAAATATTAACCTAAAGTTTAAAAACTCAATGCCTGTATCGCTTCATTTTGCTCAACTCTAGTATAGAGAGGATTTTTGAATAATTCATATATACTCTTTTGCACTTAAATCAGTTTGTAAATTTATAATTAAAACCTGACATATCCAGACTTACGAGGAATTTAAAATGTTAAAAAAACTGATCGGTTTAGGCGTCATCAGCACCCTACTTGTTGCATGTAGCAAACCATTACCGACAGACAAACAAAACTACTCAGGCACATGGCAAAGTGAGGATGGCAGTGTAAATTTGATGATTACGCCTGAAGGACGCGTTGAATATAGCAATAAACAACCTAATTCAAGCTCATCTGTATCTGCACCAATTTCTAAATTTGAAGGCAATAACTTTAGTGCTGGCATTGGACCACTTTCAACTGAGTTTAAAGTTTCTCAAGCACCGCAACAAACTGCCAATGGGATGTGGAGCATGACGGTAGATGGACGTGTTCTTAACAAAGTCAATTAAAAGTGTGGAACTGTTTTTATCAAATTTTTATCGTTTGAATTTATTGTCAAAGCCACCTAATTATTCATATAAGTGATTTGCATCAAGTCATTGATCATAAATGAAGCTTATGTTTTTGTATGAAATTTTGAAACTGTTGGTTATCAATTCGTTTTTTTACTTTTGAATCGTAGATGGTGATCCTACCGTGGGACGACAGGGATGTCGCCGTTCGGCGGTATAGCCCTCTTCCATGAGCAAAAACAAAGCAATGCTTTATTTGCAGCGCAAGGTCTGGCATCTCCTACATAAGTGAGGCATCGCCTACTCAAAGGTATTTAAACTTTGAATGTAGTGTGGGTCATTGTAAGCTTTTTTAAAATCAAACAATTTATTCCGCTATACAGTTGATTTGATTTAAATATTAATTAAAAGAAATTATATTCTTGTGTTTGATTTTTTTGACAGGTTAACCATTTGTTTAAATGTCAATCGCTTAGTGCTGGCAAATATAGCGCATCAAGCTGACTACATTTCATTTTAATTTTGAGATTACCTAAAGCGCCCCCTCATTGGCAACGAGGGGGGAAACTTAATCAATTAACTATTTGAAGCTTTTTTATAAATACTACAAGAAGGATGATGATTTTCTTGTAAACGTGCCACTTTACGCTGCTCAGCCGCTTCAAAACGACAGCGTTTCCAATCATTATCCAGATTTAAAGCTGGAATTTGTTGTGGTTTACCATTTTCATCTACAGCCACCATGGTGAAATAGCAACTGTTAGTATGACGTACTGTACGTTTTTGAATATTTTGTGCTTCAACACGAATCCCGATTTCCATTGAAGTACGACCAACATGGTTTACACTGGCAAGAAAGCTGACCATTTCACCCACATGAATTGGTTCTTTGAAATTCACTTTATCGACTGAAAGTGTTACCACATAACTACCTGAATAACGACTTGCACATGCATAAGCGACCTGATCAAGCAGCTTAAGGATGGTTCCACCGTGTACATTACCTGAAAAGTTTGCCATATCTGGGGTCATCAAAACGGACATGGTTAATTCTGACTGGTCATCTGTAGCTGGGATCATTTGATCTAATGGAGACATCGTATTCTAGACTCTATTTTGGCAGGAGATTTAAGTCTATTATTATATATCTTTTCAACTAAAAAACATGTTTAATTCGGCAATTGACCATTCTCTCAATTTATGATTATGAACACTGTCATTTATTTGAAGTATATCTTATTGGTTTATCAATCATTTTCTATTTATTCAACATGTTTGCTACAATATTTCTATATTTAGGTTTTTTCTGATCCGAATACTTGGTGTTGGATTTTAAAGTACTTCTAACTGTTGATCTTAGTTCTGGACTTGAAATTGCTGTTGGGCAGTTTCAATACTTTTCTTACTGGCAATAACCACGTCTAGATCATGCATACGTTGATTAGCTGCATCCATTCCAGCTTGCATAGTATCCTGACGACCTTTTACATCAAAAATATGTGCTTTTTCACGCAAATCTGGCTGAATCACAATATCTGCATTTTTTAATTCTTCAGCCGCTAATCTATTTTGCATGATATTGATATTTTGGTTAAATAGCCCCCAGACATTACTCGTTTCAGTATTGACAGGTTGTGCCAATATATCCACCGCAATCACGATATCTGCACCTAATTCTTTGGCAATATTCACAGGTACAGGGCTTACTAAACCACCGTCAACATATTCCTTACCTTTAATTTTGGTAGGAATAAACATGCTTGGAATAGATACAGAAGCTCTCACAGCCTGACCTGTATTACCATAATTAAAAATCGTCTTTTCACCATTTTGTAATTCTGTAGCAACAACATACATAGGTATTTTCATTTTTTCCAAAGGCATTTGATTGATTTGCTTATTGACATAATCTTCAACTTTTTGCCCATCAAAAAAACCTTTCATGCCAATTTTAAAATCGCGTACATCACCCACTTTCATATTGAGTGCAATTTGGCGTAGTTGTTCAGGCGATTTTCCACTGGCATAAATTGAACCAACAATACTTCCCGCACTTGTTCCAACAATAAAATCAGGTTTAATACCATGTTGCTCCAACACTTCAATTACACCAATGTGTGCATATCCACGCGCGCCTCCACTGCCCAAGACCAAGGCAATCACAGGTTTTTTCTTTGATAATTGTTTGTATTGATAAAAAGTATAGTCCAATCGCGAAGAGGCTTCCAAAACCTGTTGTGATGCCAATATACCAGCTTGCGATTTTTTTTCGGGTGAGTGTGCACATGCAGTTAGTAACAAACCACAAAACAAAGAAGCAAAGATTTTCTTTAACAATGACATATACTCTCAGATCATGGCACAATCTAAATTCGCCTGTATCTAAGCATAATTTGCAATGATTTGCTGTTGTATTTATTTATTCTGTCATGATTTTCGATTAGATTTTAAAAATCAATGTCTAAAATAATCCTAAAAATATGCCCACACTTTTTGAAATTTTTTGGATTTTTTTAAAATTAGGCTGTAGTAGTTTTGGCGGTCCAGCGGCGCATTTAGTGTTCTTTAAACAAGCTTTTGTAGAGAAAAGAAATTGGTTAAATGAGCAGCAATATGATCAACTGCTTGCACTCACCCAAATGCTCCCTGGCCCAAGTAGTAGTCAAATGGGCATGGCTATAGGTTGTTTACAACATCGATATTTAGGCGCAATTGTCGCTTGGATTGGATTTACTCTCCCATCAGCACTGCTAATGTTTGGCTTAGCAAGATTCATTCAGCAGCATCCAGTTTTTAATCTAGCCTTATTTTCAACAATTCACTCAATCATCTTAGCAATTATAGTCTTTGCTTTTTTACAGATGTTTAAAAGCTATTGTAAAACCAAACTACAATTTACCTTAATGCTGGTCAGTACTGTGTTGCTACTCTTATTTTCAAATGCATGGCTACAACTTGCGATTATCCTTGGTAGTGCTATTTTAGCCATTTTAATGACACGATTTAAATATATTCAAAAGGATTCAAATGTTTTTGCTAGTGGTAATCAGCAGGCAAATTTTAATGTATTACCGAGCTCTTATCATCACAACTCAATCTGGTTGATTGGCTTTGTTTCAATTTTTTTTGCCCTGTGCGTAGCAATGCTTTTTTCCAACAAGCTACTATTTCAAGCCAGTTTTAGTTTCTATAAAACAGGTGCTTTAGTCTTTGGTGGTGGCCATGTGGTTCTTCCCATGCTTCAGCAAGATTTTGTCGATACAGGCCTAATCAGCAAACAAGATTTTGAATTAGGCTACACACTTGCACAATTTATGCCAGGACCACTCTTTAGCTTTGCCAGTTATCTTGGTGCATATTTGCCCCTTACAACTTTTCCCATTGTAAATGCTGTCATAACAACACTGTTAATCTTTTTACCTTCTTTTTTCTTTGTTTTTTTAGCTTTGCCTTACTGGTCTAAGCAACTTGTGAATCCTTATATTCAAAATTCTGTGATACTCATCAATGCTGCAGTTGTTGGATTTGTCCTGTCTGTGATTATCCCTATGCTACAAAAAAGCATGGAAAATCCATTAGATATCGTCACCACCTGTTTAATGCTGTTGAGTTTAGAACTTAAAATTTCAATTTTTATCAGTATTCCTAGTCTTTTATTTATTCATTATGCCTTGCTAAATTTCATTTAAAAAGCCAGTGATATCACTGGCTTTTTAAATCTAAACATAAATTAAGCGATAAATTTTAGAATCAATTGAATCACTGTTGCATTAATTAAGTCGACAAAAAATGCACCACAAAGTGGAACAATCAAAAATGCTTTATGTGAAGGGCCATACATATTGGTAATGGCTTGCATATTTGCAACAGCTGTTGGTGTAGCACCCATACCAAAACCACAATGCCCTGCTGCCAATACAGCTGCATCGTAATTTTTTCCCATTACACGGAATGTCACGAAGGCGGCATATAAAGCCATCGTTAATGTTTGTGCACTCAGAATAATCACCAATGGCCCTGCTAAATCTGCTAACTGCCAAAGTTTTAATGAAAGTAAAGCCATCGCAAGGTAGAGTGAGAGTGCTGCATTACCAAATACATCGATCGCGCGATCAAACATTTTAACTCTTAAAATGCCTTCAAGTACATTACGAAGAATAACACCCCCAGCCAATGCCCAAACAAATGTTGGTAGCTCAAACCATTGCCCTTTACTGTAACCGGTCATGAATTCAGCAAAAGCCAGACATGCTGCAAAAAGTCCCAATGTTGTAATCGCATTATCTGCAGTAATCAAACGGACTTGGTGTGGATACTCAAATGGAACATATTCCCCAAGATCAGAAACGGCTTGTTGATTGGTCTCATCCACTTCTTTTTGTGTTTTTGGGTTCGATAGCTGATAACGGTTAATCAGCAACTTGGCTAATGGACCACCGATGATCCCACCAATAATTAAACCAAACGTTGCGCTCGCCATACCCAACGCTAAAGCACCTTGTATACCATGCTGGGTTTCTAAAATCTCACCCCAAGCACCTGCTGTACCATGTCCACCTGTGAGCGTAATTGAACCTGCAATCAGACCAATCAGTGGGTCTAGCCCCATGACTGTTGCCAACCCAATCCCAACAAAGTCTTGTACGACAATAAATGAAGCAACACAAATTAAAAAAATGACTAAACCAAAACCGCCTTCTTTTAATTTTGCAAAATTTGCACTTAAACCAATCGAAGCGAAAAATACCAACATGAAACTGGTTTGTAATTCACTACTCGTGGTAATGCTATAACCCCAAAAATTATGGATGAGTAAAGACAAAATTGCGGCAACAAGTCCCCCAGCAACAGGTTCTGGAATATTATATTTACGGAGAAAATCAATCTTATTGACCAGGAAACGACCTAATAACAATACGATGACTGCTGCAATCAACGTATAGAAGGCATTAAAAGAAAATTCCATAAGTAATTGTCCATTCTTTGGCTAGATTTTTTGTTGTATAGGTATAGAAATGCTATTCCATAATAGTAGCAGACTTAAAATCACTCAGATTTAGTGATTACCTAATTGCCTGATATATACAACAAAAAATTAAAATAAAAAGCAGATTTTCAACATTGAAAATCAAAAAGGCTCATCGCGATAAATACATTAGCGATTAGATATAAACAGAATTGCAATGCTGCAAAAATTTAGAAAAGAAAATGGTCATGATGTTACTCCTATTATTGATAAAAGATCATTTCATCAAACAATGAGAAATACAGTTCTCATAAGTCATTCGCTTTACAAGAACAGGCCAAAACAGGTCATTTATCTATACGATAATATGAACATAGAAAAAAGTGGGTTAATTATGCATTTTTTTAAGCAAATGTCTTACGTTTTTACAATTTTAGCTATCATTTTAAATTATATTTTTTTCTTATCTATTTCTTTTATAAATACTCATGCATAAAAAACCGAGGAGCATTCCTCGGTTTTTGGGATTAATAAATTTCTAAGCTGGAATTAGAAATTGTATTTCGCCATTAAACCTACACGGTTATCTTTATAAGATTGACCCGCGAAAGTTTCACGCTTACCGTTGATATACTCGATACCTAAATCAATCGGTTTCGCTGGAGAATAGATCACGTTTAACCAAGCTTGTTGAATTTTTTCATTCGCGTTTTGGTTTGCTTTCGCAAAATCTGTACCGTTGTCAGCAAACAATGCGCCATATGCTAAAGTCGAACGCAAATTAGGTAAGATTTTATATGTACCACCCACTTGAAGTGCAGTGAACTCATTCTGCTCAATATCGCCATTTACAATAGCATAAGCATTGTTACTGCCGTATAGGTAATTGCTATTGCCCACCACATAAGATGCATCAGCAAAAAGTTTTAAAGGATCCGCAACTTTAAAGTCTGTGCCAAGTGCAACACCCCATCCCGTCTTATCTTTGCCAGCATTGTTATCTTTATAGTTTTCCACTAAAACACGTGCAGACGCATTACCGTTGCCATCAGCATATGATTGTGTAATTTTACCTGTTAACACAGGAAGACTATATTTAACTGCTGTACCGGTAGCCCCAGCACTATTACCTTCTTCAGCAGCAACCAATAATTTTGTAGTTGGTGCCAGATTGTATGCATAACGTACTTGTGGAATACGTGTAGTACCGCCACCTGCGTTAGTTGCAAAGTCAATCATTTCTGGCGCATGGCTAGATAGGAAGTTAGATGTTGTTTGACCGAATAACCAGTTGTTATAGGTTAAATAAGCATGACGAATACGAAGGTTTTCATTTACACCGTTACCTGCAAAGTCAACTTCAACTTTACCACCAACTTTAGCATCACCTACTGGCGTATTAAAATCTAAACCAATACGTGTTGTTTTTGCTGTCGCGCGGAGTTTGTCTTTCGCTTCTCCAGTAGTTGAACTAATTTTGTTGAAGTCGTCATCACCGCCTTCAATGATATAGTTGGCATCACCACGAACAAAACCATAAATATTGATATCTGCACCAGACTTAGACTTTAAGCCAACTGATGAAGAAGATGGTGCTGCTTGAACTTTAGATTCAACTAATCTCACTTGCTGTTGTTGTTGCTGAAGAAGTGCTTTTAATTCTTGAACTTCATTGCGTAATTGTTGAATCTCTTGACTGTCAGTAGCAGCTTGAGCTGTATTTACCATCAAAGCTGTTACTGTTAATGCTAAACTTTTGACGATCAATGACTTGCGATTTGTGAATAGACTCATTAAATACTCCTAGCCTTATTTATGATGTGCATCCGTACAATTTGATCTTTTAACCCCAATACTTTGCTAAAAAATCAATTTTTCTTGTTTTCTTCAGTAGTTTCTCAGACACCACATAAAAAAAACTTTGCACATATATGCTTGCTATTAAATTATGAAAGCGTTGAAACTAAGTTAAAACCCAAAAGTAACAATTTGTGTATAATTCTTACACCTTTGTAATCTAGCGTAACTCAACCCCTTTATTAAATCAGTTTTATCGAATAAGACTTTAATTTCAATTCTTTTTTCAGATTAGTATTTCTATAATCATTATATAATCTAAGGCTTAGCTAAAATTTCAAAAAATGAATATAACCCCTCTACGACTATCGTATATAGTTTATTTGATTGAAAACTAGACCAATAAAGGATTTTTATGTTTTTCGAACAGGTTCAAGTAATAGATCAAGTAATTACAAGCCGTCATTCAGTGCGTGCTTTTTTGGATAAACCTATCGATTTAGCCATTATTAAAGATATTTTAAATGTCGCATGTCGTGCACCATCTGGAGCAAATACCCAACCGTGGAAAGTATATGTAGTTACTGGTAATAAGCGCCAAGAAATGATTGACCGTGTATGTGCTGCACAAATCGAATTATTTACCCGACCAGAACTCGCCGAACAGCATACAGCAAGTTTTTCATACTACCCGACCACTTGGATTTCACCGTTTATTGATCGTCGTCGTGAAAATGGTTGGGGGCTGTATGGACTTTTGGCGATTCAAAAAAGCGAAAAAGAAAAAATGGCGGCGCAACATTTAAGGAATTATCAGCTTTTTGATGCACCTATTGTGTTGTATTTTACTGTAAATAAAATTATGGGAACAGGCGCTAAAATGGACATTTCCATGATGGTGCAAAATGTCATGATTGCAGCAAAAGCACGTGGTATAGACAGTTGTCCTCAAGCTGCATGGAATCATTTTCATCGTATAGTCTTAGAGGTACTCAATGCACCTGATGATGAGGAGTTAGTCTGTGCTGTTGTGTTGGGTTATGCCGATCCAGACCATATTGTAAATACATTTATTACCCCGCGTGAATCTGTTGAAAACTTTAGCGTGTTCTTGGATTAGAGCGACTTTATTTAACAGCCTTCAATAATTTAAATCATTTTAAAATATTTTTATTCGGCTTCTTTCAAAGGCCCTTTTAAAAACTGAGTTCAACATAAAAGTTCCTCATCCTAACCTTCTCGAAAGGTGGAGAAGGAACTTTCAATACCAATATGATTTACTCCACATGAGCATTTTTTGATTTTTAAAAGATTTATTGTTCTGTATCAGTTGAACATGAATATTTCAACGAATGAATCATCCCTCCTGACTTTTTAAAGTACATGTTTTCTTATAGTAAGGGCTTTTTATCGTAGCTGTCTTTTATATAGCTATCGTCTTTTAGCGATCCCCTGCTTTTTCTTACATAATAAATGTCTAGGGATTAAAACCTGTTAAATCTCGAATAACAGACAGCATTAAAAATCAGCACGCTCTCACACACCAAATATTACAAAATAAAACAATGACTTAAATAAAAATCCAATCAAAAAGCATCTAATACCCAGGTTTGTAATCTTTTGTAAAGTAATATTGATAATTAAATAGGCTTTATGACACTATATATGTATTGGCAGTAAGCCACTTTATAGGTATAAGCAACATGTCTATCCAAGTCAAAGATTCAAACAACAATATTATCCCTATTCAAAATATCCAGTTTGCGGGTGGTGAACGACATGTTCAAATTTCAGCAGATACGTTAAAAACGTTGAAAGGGCAAATTCAGATTCAAGCCAAAATCAGTAACACGCAAGATTTGATGGATTACTTGTTAATTGAAAATGTATTACTCAATCAAGGTTTAGAAATTGATTTGGAAATCCCCTATTTTCCATACGCACGCCAAGATCGAATCTGTGCGATAGGACAGGCATTCTCATTAGAACTAATGACAAAATTATTAAATATCAATACTGAACAATTTCCACAACAACGTAAATCAATCAAAGTTTGGGATGCACATAGTTGTGTTACTGAAAAACTTTTAAATGAAAATACCCATTTTTTTGAGATTGAGAATGTTCAACCCAGTGAAATCATTCTGCAAAATTCAAAGTTACAAGACATTTTAATTGCTCAAGACACCGTTTTAATCTGTCCAGATGCAGGTGCAAAACAACGGACCAAAATGATTGCCAAAGTCATCAATAGCTTACGAGATCACGAAATCGAAATGGTCTACTGTGAAAAAAAACGTGATGCCGTCACAGGAAAAATTCAGAATGCTCAAGTCAACGCAACTGATTTAACGGGCAAAACAGCTGTGATCACGGACGATATTTGTGATGGTGGTGCAACTTTTATTGGTATTGCACAAGAGTTAAAAAAATTAAATTGCCAACATGTGATTTTATATGTGACTCACGGGATCTTTAGTAAAGGTATGCACGTATTTGAAGGCTTGGTTGACCAAATTTTTACCACGATGAGCTTTCCTCAAACTGAACATCCAAATCTAAACGTCATTTCATTTAGTCGTTTCAATTCATTTTAATTATTTTGGAGAATAACAATGAGCTTAAAAATCAATCCACTGAATGCAATTGACTTTTATAAAGCAGATCACAGACGTCAGTATCCTGTTGGCACAGAATATGTTTATGCCAATTTCACGCCACGCTCTTCTCGTTTAGCGAAAATGTTGCCTGACTTCGACGATAAAATCGTGTTCTTTGGCTTACAAGGCTTTATCAAACACTTTTTGATTGAAACTTGGAATGAAGGTTTTTTCCAACAAGATAAGGCAAAAGTCATTGCTAGATATAAACGTAGAATGGATAACGCATTGGGCGAAGGTGCAGTTCCTGTCGATCATATTGAAGCTTTATATGACTTAGGCTATTTACCGATTCGGATAAAAGCATTAGAAGAAGGCAGTCGTGTCAATATAAAAGTACCTGTCCTCACTATTGTAAATACCCTGCCTGAGTTCTTCTGGTTAACCAACTACTTAGAAACAGTACTCAGCGCTGAATTATGGAAAAGTTGTACTACAGCAACGATTGCATTTGAATACAAACGCTTACTGACAACATATGCGATTAAAACAGGTGTACCTTTAGACTTCGTTGCTGTACAAGGGCATGATTTTAGTAGTCGCGGAATGAGTGGGATTTATGATGCCACACAAAATGGTGTAGGACATTTAACCAGCTTTATCGGTACAGACGCGGTTTCAGCGATTGATTATGCAGAAGAATATTACGATGCGGAAGGCATTGTAGGTGTTTCGGTTCCCGCAACCGAACATAGTGTGATGTGTATGGGCAGTGAAGACAATGAAATTGAAACTTTTAGACGTTTAATCACTGAGCTTTATCCATCAGGTGTGGTCAGTATCGTATCGGATACTTGGGATTTTTGGCGAGTAATTACAGAATTTACTGTGGCGTTAAAAGACGAAATTTTAGCTCGTCAGCCAAATGCTTTAGGTTTGGCTAAATTGGTTTTTCGTCCTGACTCTGGTGATCCTGTAAAAATCATTTGCGGTGACCCTGAAGCTGAAATGGGCAGTCCAGCTTATAAAGGCGCTGTGCAATGTTTATGGGAAATCTTTGGCGGAACCGAAACAGATCAAGGCTATAAAGTTTTAAATGAGCGTGTTGGTTTGATTTATGGTGACTCGATTACTTTGGAACGTGCTTTAAATATTCTTCAAGGGCTAGAAGCTAAGGGCTATGCTTCAAATAATCTGGTCTTTGGGATCGGTAGTTATACTTATAACTATTTAACGCGTGACACATTTGGTTTTGCAGTTAAAGCCACTTGGGGACAAGTCAACGGTGTTCCACGTGAATTGTTTAAAGATCCAATCACTGATTCTGGTATAAAGAAATCCGCTAAAGGTTTACTTCGCGTAGAAAAAACTGAAGACGGATTTGTGTTATTTGATCAGCAAACCATGGAACAAGAGCAACAAGGTGAGTTAAAAACAGTGTTTGAAAATGGGCAATTGATTCTAGCGTGTCGTTTGAATGAAATTCGGGAGCGATTGGCAAATCAGTTATAACAATCATTTTCAGAAACCTTGCTTTTTTATTGCAAGGTTTCTGTGCTTAGGCTGCACCATTGCCAATCTCATTTTACTCAACATATTTTCTACTTGGCGAATCTCTTCCACCCTGTAATAATCCAAGACAATCCGTTACTTTAATAAAATTAAGCGAGCCTTACAGTGACCTTTAACTCCGAACAGGAATTTCTCTCCAACTATAATAAAAAGGATTATGAATCCCCATTACTTACAGTAGATATGGCGATTTTTTCTGTTAATGCAGGTCAGCTACAAGTTTTATTGATTAAACGTTCCAATTTCCCACAAAAAGATAAATGGGCACTCCCAGGTGGTTTTGTCGATTTGTCTAAAGATCAAGATTTGATGACAACAGCACATCGTAAATTGGTTGAAAAAACTGGACTTCAATCACCACATTTGGAACAAGTTGCGACGGTTGGCAATGCAGCACGTGATCCTCGTGGGTGGGCTGTAACAGCTTTATATTTTGCCCTGATTGATTTCAAAGCATTCCAACAGATTGCCACTGAACAAAATGAATATAGCGAGTGGGTTTCAATTGCTGAGGCAAAAAAATTAGACTTGGCTTTTGATCATTTAGAGCTTTTAGATATGGCTGTTGACCGTTTAAGTAGTAAGGCACGTTATACAGCCTTACCCGTCAGTTTAATGCCTCAACTGTTTACTTTGACTGAGTTACAGCAGATTTATGAAATTATTTTGGGACAAAGTTTAGAAAAGAAGTCATTTAGACGGCGTATGATTGAAGCTGGCGCAGTTGAGGAAACAGATCAATCTAAGATTGCGGGCAAACGCCCTGCTCAATTGTATAAGTTTGCACTACAAAGTTATGATTTCCATTTTCCTCGAATTTTAGAGTATCCAAGGGAAACCACTTAAGCGCTTTGTATTGCTTGGATAACAGCAAACAATGAAAACTTTAGAAAGATTAATCAAAGGGATTTACGCAATAAGCTTAAAAGCTTTGTCTTCACTTATCGACATCACTAAATTACTTCAGATCGACTTCTAATTGCCGTTTCAATTTCATTTATTGATTTCCAAAAATAACGACATAAGTCCCTATTTGTATTTTTTTCTCTAAACAACAGACCAGTTTTTCTAAAAAATTCATCACTTTGCTATCGTTAAAATGCAGATCTTTAATTTTTAAAATAATGTCTTGTAGGGCATTTTTATCAAAATAGTTATCTGAACAAGGATCAAAACTACACTCGTATTCATTTCTCAGTGGGCTAAACAACGGAAATAAAGATCTAAATATTTTAATGACATAAGCAAAATCATCTTGCGGAATAAAATAAGTTCTATTGCCTTTATTTTGTATCCTCTCTAAGTTTTCATCTTCTACCCAAATAAAGAAACCCACTTTATCAACATATTTTGGATTTTCATCTATACTCAATTTGATTGTACGTTGATTAAATTCATTAATTTTTTGAATGATTTTTTCAAGATTGGGATGATATCTAGGATCATCATAATATTCTCGTGCAAGCTCCACTTTACAATCTGTTGCTGCACAAATTTTTTCAATATTCTGCTGATGATAAACTTGTATGCAATGTTCTATCTCATCATATTGTTTTAATAAAGCGCAAGCATCTGCGATTGAAATGGTAATTTTTGTGCGTAATTCATGCAATTTTTCTTTATCCATAACACACCACTTTTAATTGCCTCATTCTTTCATTTTCAATATTTATACATCACAACTTTGCAAATTCTATTATCTTAATCAAAACATTTAAAATTGGACAATAACAATGAACGCACTAAGCTACTTTGAAATTCAGTCTTCAAATCCTGAGCGTGAAGTTAAATTTTATCATGAAGTTTTCGGTTGGAAATTTCGCAAAGTTGAAGGTCTACCCATTCAATATTTTCAAATTGAAACAGCCAACATACATGGTGGCTTATTGGAGCGTCCAGCTCAAACACCACCCACCCATTGTGGAACCAATGCCTTTACCTGTTCTTTTGAAGTTGAAGATTTTGATACAACTGCTGAAAAGATTTTAGCTTTGGGTGGACAAGTAGCAATGGAGAAATTTGCTATTCCCAATAAATGTTGGCAAGGATATTTTTTAGATGCAGATCATAATACCTTTGGATTAGTCCAAGTTGATCCCAATGCAAAATAACATTCAATAATTAAAAATCTAAATAAATGTTCGAAAAAACCTGTCTATATTCGGCTGCATGAAACAGTTGAGAAAAAGATAGCGAGTATTTTTTAAGAATTTTTATAAAAAATACAGATCATATTAAGTGATTAAGGCCTTACAGCTGATTTAAGCATTCAATTTGTGCTACCTTAATTTTAAATTCTGTAAGGCTTATCCAACTAATGACTGTACGCTTTCTTCATACTTCAGACTGGCATCTGGGACAATTCTTCTATAACCATTCTCGCCAGTATGAACATGAGCAATTTTTAGCGTGGTTATTAGCTCAAATCAAAGAAAAGCAACCCCATGCCCTATTAATTGCAGGCGATATATTCGATGTCATCAATCCTGCATCTGCTGCGCAGAAACAACTCTATCAATTCCTAGCCAATGCACATCAGCTTGCTCCACATATGCAAACCTTAATGATTGCAGGTAATCATGATTCAGGTTATCGCATTGAACAAGTTGAGCCCCTGCTTGAAAAATATCACGCCAAAACCGTCGGTGTGATTCATAAAAACGAGCTTGGTCAAATTGATTTGGATCGTTTACTGATTCCAATTTATGATGAACAAAAAAATATTATTGCTTGGTGCCTAAGCTTACCGTTTCTGCGCCCAGCCGAAATTACAGGTTTTAACGAAAAAACCAATAACAGTCAAAATGCCATTGCCTATTTACATCAACAGGTGATTTCTGAAGCACGAAAAAGAAAAACAGATAATCAAGCACTCATTCTAATGTCACATGCCCATATGCAAGGTGGAGAAACCTCTGATTCTGAACGGCCTATTATCATTGGCAATGAGGAAGCACTTTCTACCACATTGTTTGAAGATAGCATTGATTATGTTGCACTCGGGCATTTACATAAACCGCAAAAAGTTGGTCAGGAACATATCCGTTATAGTGGTTCACCTATTCCCTTATCCTTTAGTGAAATCAACTATAAACACCAAATTGTCGACGTGAATATTGACCCGCTTAAAATAGATGAGTCACGGGTTTCATTTGAAAGTGTATTTATTCCCCGTAGTGTACAACTACATAAAATTAAAGGGGAATTGAACGAAGTTTTAGCCAAATTAAAGGCATTAGCAAGCGATGAAATTGAAAATATTGATCAGCGTGAATATGTCGATATTGAATACCATACCGATGTTCCACCTCCGCCCAATTTGCGCCAACAATTTGAAGATGCTTTACCCAAAAACCGTTACCGCTTAGTTCGCATCTCAAGACAATACTTCGCATCAGAAAAAAATAGTGATGAAATTACTTCAATCAATTTAGAACCACCGACACCAGAAAAACTCTTTCAACAACTTTGGGAAAAAAATGGCTATACCAATGATGATGCTGTCTTGAAAGACTTTTTAAGCTTATTACAAGAAGCCGAAAAAACGCTTGAAAATGAACATGACGCATAGGAGTTTGCCGTGAAAATTTTATCTATACGACTCAAAAATCTCGCGTCTCTTTCGGGTGAACATTTTATAGATTTTGAATCTGAACCTTTAGCTTCAGCAGGTTTAGTTGCGATTGTTGGAAAAACAGGAGCAGGAAAATCAACCATTTTGGATGCCATGTGCCTTGCTCTATTTAATAAAATCCCACGTTTAAAAGACAGTGATGGTAAATTACAGGATGTTGATGGCTCTGAACTTTTAACCAACTCACCACTGACGGTACTCCGCCGTGGTACCTCACACGGCTTTGCTGAATTATGTTTTGTGGCACAAGATCAAAAGCATTATTTGGCACGCTGGGAACTTAAACGTTCCCGTGAAAAAGTAGATGGAAAACTACAAAGTGTCCAACGCTATTTAAAATGCTTAACTGATGGAACGGTAGTCGCAGATAAAGCCAAAGCCGTTGAATCAGCGATCTATAAAATTACCCAACTGAGTTTTGAGCAATTTACTCGTGCAGTTCTTTTGGCACAGTCCGAAGTTACAGCCTTCTTAAAAGCACGTGACAATGAACGTGGTGAATTACTTGAGTATTTAACCAATTCATCCATTTTTGGAAAAGTCGGTCAATTGGCCTACGAAAAAACCAAATTGGTGGCATCAAAACGTAAGGATTTGGAAAACCTTCTCGGTCATATTGAACTCCTCGCTGAGGAAGATGCCGCTGAATTACAGATGCAATTCCAACACATCAATCAAGACTATAAAAAACTTGAAGATGAAAAATCGCAACTTGAAAAACAACAGCAATGGTTTGAGCGTAAACAAAAACTGAATAATGAAATTGTCGTTAAGCAACAGTTGCTTAATACACAGTTACAAGCGCAACAAGGCTTAATCCCTGAGCGTGAACGTTTAAATCGTTTAGAAATATTCTCAGAGATTCGTTCTAGTATTTTTCAAAAGCAACAACTGATAAAAACCGAACAGCAACTCGCACCACAAACTCAAAAACAACAACAGCTTTTTGATGCATTACAAGTTCAATTTGACACTGAAAAGACCCGTTTTCTCCAAACTGAAACGGCTTTAACTGTTCAGCAAAATTTCGAAAATACCCATCGTGGATCTTTGAGTGAAGTACGGAAATGTATTCAGGAGCGGGATTTTATTGGGGTCGAATTTAAGAAAATTCAGACCAGATTAAATGATTTAGAATCGTCTAAAACCCCACTACTCAATCAACAACAACAACTTGAACATCATATTCAGCAGATTACAGAAAAACGAAATCTTTTAAATCAGCAACTTGCAGACTCTCAGCAGTTCTCAAGTTTGGATAAAGGTTTAACTGCACATGTGCAACAGTTAACCCAATTTATTCAGCACTATCAATCTATTGAAAATCAATTAGGGAACCTGTCTCAGGCTGAAACGAAATTAATTGAGCAAAAAACACAATTACAAGACTCAATTCATCAATTTGGAACTGCGGAGCAACTTGAAACTCAGCTTGAACAAACGCGCCAACAACGTGAATTTAAACTGAGCCAACTCAACCAATTGGCTACCTTACAGCAAAAATTAGCCCAGTTTTTTGAATTAAAGATTGAATCTCAGCAGCTTAATGACCGATTGAAACGTTGCTCGGAACAATTTCAACAACTAGAAAAAACCACAATACAGGCTGAACAAGATTTCCAAACGGCGAAACAAGCCCGTTTAAAACTGCAAGAGGTTTTACAACAACAACGCTTATTACATGCTGAAAATGTGGAACATTTAAGAGCTGAATTAATAGATGGTCAACCTTGTGTTGTTTGTGGAAGCACAACCCATCCCTATCACCTTGATGATTCTGCTATATCTAAAGTACTGTTTGAGCTACAACAGCAACAGGAACAACAAGCCACGCTCAAAGAACAACAAACCTTTAACCTTTGGCAAGCGGCTCAACAAAACTTGACCAAATTGAGTGTCGAACAGCAACAGCTTAAGACCACTCTTCAAAATGTGACTGAAAAAATAACCGTCATACAACAGCTATGTATTGAACAAGGTCAATCAGCCCAAATCCCTCTGAACGTAACTTATACACAATCTGAAATTAAGCAACAATTGGAGCAACTTACCCAGCAATATCAGTTTGATATTCAACAATTGGAAGCACAATCTAAGCAATGGATTCAAAGCATCAAAATTCAGCAACAATTAAGTCAAAGCATTCAACACACTGAACATTTATTGCAAAATGCCAATAACCTACACAATCAGGTACAACATATTGTCAGTTGCTTAGCTGATCGTGAAAAAAATGCATGGCAACAGTACAGTATCACCACAGCACAATATATCTTGAGCCAATTAAATACGCGTACACAACAGCTTGAACAGCTTGAGTTATTGTCGAAACAGCATGATCAATATCTACAGCAACTCAATACAACTCAACTCAATATAGCGAATACAGCCAAACACATTTCTGAAACTGCTCACAGCTTGAACGAGATAAAACTGAAAGGGCAACAAAACACAGAATTGGCAAATCAACTCATTCAAAATATGACGGGATTAACCGAAGTTAAGCCGAATGAATGGTTAACGCAGTATGACCATGAATACCAAAAAATTCAGACGCTTTACCAACAACAAAAGCAAAGTTTTAATCAATTACGCAATCAATTTGAGCAAGAAAAAAGTCAGCTCGAACAACTCAACGCTCAGCAACAACACAATCAGAATAACCTCAATCTAGTGAATCAGGATATTCAGCAATGGCTTACTCAGCATCCAGCTTTTCAGCCTGATGATTTAGAGCTTTTGGCTCAAATCACGGCGGTACAAGAACAACAGATTCGCCAACAACTGCAACATGTTGAACGAATGTTAAATGAGGCCAACTCAGCACTTAACACCATACAAGAGCAATTAACTGAACATACGCTTCATCAACCCGAAATTGATTTTGAACAGTTACAACAATTGATTTTGAATAATGCGAATACGCTAAAAACCCAATTTGAAATCCGCGATCAGTTAAAACTCAAACTTGAATTGCATCAACAAAATGTTGCTAAGCAAAAGCAATTTGCTGATCAGATTCAACAAGTACAACAGGAAGAACATCGCTGGGGCAAAATTTCAGGCTTAATGGGAGATGCGACGGGTAAGAAATTCCGTGATTATGCACAACAGTATAATCTGGATATTTTACTCGAACATGCCAACCAACAATTGGCAATGTTGTCTCAACGTTATACCTTAAAACGATTAGATAATTCACTCAGCCTTGCCATCATTGACCATGATATGGATGGTGAAACCCGTTCGGTTGCCTCACTTTCAGGAGGTGAGTCATTCTTGACTGCCCTTGCCTTATCTTTGGCAATTGCCAATATGGCATCAGGTTCAATGAAAATTGAATCTCTCTTTATCGATGAAGGTTTTGGTACATTGGATGCATCTTCATTACATATGGTTATGAATGCATTAGATCAACTGCAAAATCAAGGGCGTAAAGTTGTATTGATTTCACATATACAGGAAATGCATGAACGTATTCCTGTGCAAATTCAGGTACGCCCTTTAGGGGCGGGTGCAAGTACGCTTGAAGTGGTGAGTTAGAATAAATGAGGAGGCCACCCTCCTCTAAAACATAAACTCATCGTATTTATTTATGTTCTAAATACGCTTGTTTAGCTTGATCACAAATTTCTTTTTTATCACTCAAGCCTTGTGTGGCTTCTGCTAAAGTTTCATCAAATGTCGTATCGAACTGCTTATAGTCACGATCATATTGAGCCTTATATTTTTGATTATTTTTCATAGCAGTGATTGAGCTTTGTATTGCAACACACATAGGATAAAGCTCAGATTTGTCCTGTATTTGAGTTACACGTTCCGTTATTTCTTCAATTTTACCAAGGATCGTATCAAAGTTTTCTTGAAATTTGGCATAACTGGGCTGAGGTTTAATAAGGACTTTATATTGATCTTCAATAGGATTTGCAAATACTTGCGTAGACACCATGCCCATTAAGATTACAGTGTATATTTTTAGTAATTTCATTGGATTAAAACTCTTTATAGTTTTCATTTAATTTCATTAAGTTTAATAATAGGCATTCTTTATTTTAAGAATGCCTATTATTATTACAAACGAATAAATTAACGATCTGCGGGAAATGCATTTGGTGGAGGTGCATATTTATTCACGGGTTTAGACTCGTCTTCTGGTGCTTCCAACTCATATAAAACCGTACCAATTACACCAGCGTTCTGAATTGAACCATTCTCTGAGTTCGCAGCATACGCATCTTTAGGCTTACTAAATGTAAAGGAAGCAACAGCAGATTCACTCTTACGGAAACCTTCAATTTTCAATGAATCATGTGCATGTAATACATAACCAGAATTGCTTCTGGAAGCCTCACTGCCATCAATGACATCTACACCATCAACACTGGCAACCACTTCAAACGTTTTAGCTGTGTTATTTTCATAATGAAGTTGATAGCTTTGCCCTTCACGCCCTGACAAATAGTAGCTTTGTCCAACACGATACATTGGAATTCGGTTTCCACGATCATCTACAACAGAAAAACTCACTTTTCCTGCGGCAATAGAAATTGAATTGACCGTTTTACCTTTGTAGCTTTTATCTGCATATTGCACGATAGTTTCAGCAAGAGGTGAATCAGATTTGCGCTTTAATTGCACTTCGGTCACATGGGAATCAATTTCATCACCCCACTTTGTGCCTAACTTTTCATCAGCAGCAACTTGATTGTTGGCTGCTTCAGCGGCAGCATCTGCACTGGTCGCTTCAGTTTGGGATTGAGATACGCTTTCATCTGTTTTTTTCGAACATGCAGCTAGAAAAATACACAAAAAAAGGCAGAGAAATATATTTATATTTTTCATTATAAAACCTATTTTAAAGTTTATAAGTTACGTAGATTATTATCAAAGTCATAATATCGTAGCTATTTTGACTGTGCTATTTTTAAATCATTGCAATTATGTAACATTATAACATCTAAAAAGAGGGATAATAACATCCCCCCTTTCGTCTTAATATTTTTAATTAATCCGCAGGAAAGGCATTAGGCGCAGGTGCGTAATTATCCTTAGATTTTTTGGGTAGATCGTATTTTGGTGCTTTTAACTCATACACCACTGTACCAATCACACCAGTATTTTGAATAGAACCACTGGTAGTGTTGGCAGCATAAGCATCATTTGGCTTACTAAAAATAAATGAAGCTACAGATGAATTACTCTTCCTAAAACCTTCAATCGCGAATGAGCTATATGGTCTTAACACATAACCACTATTTGAACGTGAAGCTTTACTTCCATTAAGAACATCTAAACCATCGACACTTGCAACAACTTCAAAGGTTTGGCTACTGGTATTGGCATAACGCAATTGATAGCTTTGTCCATCACGCGCAGAGAGATAATAACGCTCTCCATCGCGATACAATGGTAAAATTCGCCCACGATCATCCACAACAGAAAAGCTAATTTTTCCAGCAGCTAAAGAAATGCTATTAATACTGCGTCCTGAAAATTGCTTACTGGCATAACGAATTTGAGTTTCATCAATAGGATTACTACTCAAACGTTTTAAATCAACCTGAGTCACATATGAACTCACATCATCTCCCCATTTCGTTCCCAAACGCTCTTCTGACTTTACTCGATTTTGATTGGAGATAGGCGCTGGTGCAGCTTTAGCTGTTGCTGAGGTAGGTGATGGTGCAGATTCGATTTCTTGTGAAGTAGCATCCTGCGTTGAAGAATATTTTGCAGTACTACAAGCGCTGATTAAAGCACAAAGACATAACCATAATAATAGTTTGGATTTATACATATTCTATTTCCAGTTTTTAAATTTTATTCAAATCAGTATAGTCAAATCGACAATCATATTACATCTAATATTGTTGAGTATATTTTAAAAAATTTAACTGAATAATTTGCCTTAAAGTAAATTCCAAATGCCTAAACGGATACTCATCAGCTTCATTTTACCTACACATAGAATTGTTTTTTATAGCGATTTATCTAAGCCAATGTAAAAAATCTAATTACTATTCAATAAATACCAACAGAAATCAAAAACGGTATGTAGAAATATAGTTTTTGATTTCATCCATGCAATTACTCAACGTGTATGGGTCTTAAAGTGAGAATCTGTTCACTACGTCCAAATGGCCCATAAATATCATGTAAGATGGAACTGGTTAAACCAATACCATCTTCACCATACTGTTGTACGGTTTCTAAGCCTAGCCATTGACCTTGGGGCAAACGATATAAATGAATTTGTAAATCTAGATTTGGAAAGCCCCAATTAAAAGGTGCTGTTTGTCTCGCCACGACACCATTTGCAGTATCGATCATTCCCATTAACTTCACAAATGCCGATGTCGGTCGACCTTCAACCATATCCAAAGTATTGCTAAGCCATACAATACCAGCTCCCTGTCGACGTTGCTCAGTCCTTGCTTCAATCGAATGAATATATCCACCAGGCCATTGACGTATTTCATGCCAAATCGGTAACTGTTCCGGTGTGCCAATAGATTGATCCTCTAAGCCTGCAACACTTTGACTATTGCTGATCATCATGCGCCAACTTCTCGCCACAATACTTATTTTACCTTGTGTGACCATTTCGGATTCAATCAGTTCAATGGTCTTGCCAGCTCGAATTACTTTTGTCCGAATATAAAATTCGCCACCTGCAATTAATCCAAGAATATCTAAACTTATACGACCAATTCGAACATCATTTCGAGGTGAAAACTGCTCTAATTCAGCACAAATAACCCCTGTCGCTGGTGCCATATGTTGCTCATGTGCATTCCAAGCCCCTTGAGCATGATCTGTCGATTGATAATGTGCAGTCACTACACCCTGTTTATCGATATGACGCTGAATCAATTGATAATATGCAGACATAAACTTCCCTATCACTCTTAAAAATCATTCGCTATACATATAATCCCGCATTATTTTTGTACTCGACTTAAGCAAAGAAGTCTAATATTAATAGGAAAAATGACCCATAGCGTTCAATATTTTACACGGGATTGAACGCTTAGATTTAAAGTGACATATTGAAAAGTCAGTGTTTGAAAGCCTAGATTTAACCAATGAGTAAAACGACACCAGAGAAAATCAGACAATAAATACCAAAGAAATGCCAACGACCATGTTCAAGCCAACTCGATAGCCATTTTAAAGCAACAAGACCTGCAATAAAGCTAAACAGCATTCCAAACATACTGGGTAAAAACAGTTGAGCTAAATAGGTATTTTGAAAATTTTCGGCATGTAGCAATCGATAAAGTTCTTTTACAATCACCGCTGGGGTTAACACCACTGCCAAGGCAAAACTAAACTCTTCCGCTTTTTGGCGAGCGACACCTAAAAATAATCCTGTTGAAATTGTTGCACCTGAACGTGAAAAACCACGAAACGGCAAACATAAAGCCTGAACAGCGCCAATCCATGCCGCACTTTTCATCGTCACATCACCAACCTGTCCACGATCTAATCGAGAAGATAAAATAATCAATACACCAGCAGAAGCTAAAGCAGCAGCCATTAATTTTGAGTTGCTAAACAATTGCTCAATTTCAAAGTGGTTTGCCCCAGCAAAAAATACATGTTTGATCATCGATTGCAACGCTAATCCAAGTACGCCCGTGATGCATGTTGCAACAATCACAAACCATGCTTGTTTTTTAAAACGATCCCATGACGAAAAATAGGTTGTGCGCCAAGACTTCCAAAAATACACAATGACCGCAAACATGGTTCCTGTATGTAGCATCACCAATAAAAACGTCATATCGGGCGCTGATGGGTCAAAACCCATCAATTTTTCAGCCACAATCACGTGCGCTGAACTGGATACAGGCAGCAGTTCTGCAAACCCTTGTATGATGGCAAGAATAAGTACATGAAAAATAGTCATCAACAATCTCTACGGATTAGAATTATCGATGCCTTATACGTTTACAGCATTAAATCAAAATTAAAATAAACTTAAACCACTCATTATAGTAAGCTTCATACAAATTTAGCTGCTTTTTTGTCTTGTTGAGTCATACATGGGCGATCTATCGTGTGGCGACATGGATGCAGCTGTTGAGTGGAGCGTACCCTACCCAACATGAGCAAAAACAAAGCAGGGCTTTGTTTGCAGCGCAAGATTTGGCATCCATCCCTGAAAAGAGAGGCATCGCCTACATAAATTTATTTAAATTTTCAAGGTAAGGTGCGGCTACACCAACCCTATAATCCTATAAATTAGCTTTTATGAAATGCTATAAATTAGGGTAAGCGCAATAATCTTTCAAAATACGTCATACCATGATTAATGTTTATTTGAATAATCTCGTGCACCAAACAAAGCTGTCCCGATACGTACCATGGTTGACCCTGCGGCAATGGCTTCCACCATATCTCCAGACATCCCCATGCTTAACGTATCCCAATCTTCAGCATGCGCATGATGAACTTTAACCTGATCAAATAATTGCTTTGTATCACTAAATGCTTGCGGATGATCAGGTGCAGGAATCACCATTAAACCACGCAACTTTAAATTCTTTAATTGACTAATTTGTTTTACCAGATCTGCAACTTCATCAGGCTGACAACCATCTTTACTGTCTTGTGCATCAATATTCACTTGCAAGCAAATATTTAATGGCTTTTGAGTAACTTCTCGTTGATTTGAGAGACGCTCTGCAATGATAAAACGATCAACACCATGCACCCACGCAAACTTTTCAGCAAGATGCTTGGTTTTATTGCGCTGCACATGACCAATAAAATGCCATTCGATCTCTAAATCTTTTAAATCTTCAATTTTTTCGAGCGCTTCTTGTAAATAATTCTCGCCAAAAGCCCGCTGCCCTGTAGCATACATTTCTTTTAAGAGCATACTTGGATGTGTCTTGGAAACTGCCAACATCTTTACCTGACTCACATCTCGATTTGCTGTCAAACAGGCCTGCTGAATTTGCGTGAGTATATGATTTCGAGCTTGATTTAGATCATTCATTGACAAGGTTCTCATTTCATAAAAATTTCAGCTTCCAAGCAATCAAATTGTTGGTTATGCTGAGTGAAAGGCCTTATTATTCTACAAAATAATGAGGGTGTGTAGATCGTTTATAAATAGCTTGCGTTGTAGGCTAAAATTGAGCAAACAAGGAATGAAATGAAGAGAATAGTAAGCCTATTTTCAAATTTCACAACACAGTTTGAAATAATTTTAACTACAACTCTGTGGGACTTTGATGTTTTTGACTGCTACGTGTTAGCTTGCGAAACGATGTATCTCATCATTTAGAATAACTAAATTTCGTACTTCGCGCCTAGTAACCCAGAAAACACGCTTAAGCACAAGCATGATGAATAATCTACACCCTAGGCAAATAGATTTTTATTCGGGGACATTATGGATATTACAGAATTATTGGCGTTTTCCGTCAAAAATGGTGCATCTGACTTACACCTTTCAGCCGGTATGCCACCGATGATTCGTGTCGATGGGGAAGTCCGTCGTATCAATTTACCAGCATTGGAACATAAAGAAGTTCACAGACTGGTTTATGACATCATGAATGATAAACAACGTCGTGATTTTGAAGAACAATTAGAAACAGACTTCTCATTTGAAGTTCCAAGTATTGCCCGTTTTCGTGTAAACGCATTCAATCAAAATCGCGGTGCTGGTGCTGTATTCCGTACCATTCCGTCCAAAGTTCTGACCATGGAAGATTTAGGTTTAGGACAAATCTTCAAAGATCTTTGTGAATTACCACGTGGTTTGATTCTTGTAACAGGCCCAACAGGTTCGGGGAAGTCAACCACATTGGCCTCTATGATTGACTTTATCAATGACAGTCGCTATGACCATATTTTAACAGTCGAAGACCCAATCGAATTTGTACACCAATCTAAGAAGTGCCTCATCAACCAGCGTGAAGTGCATCGTGATACACATGGCTTTAATGAAGCACTGCGTTCTGCGTTACGTGAAGACCCTGACATTATCTTGGTCGGTGAGATGCGAGACCTTGAAACCATTCGCCTTGCATTAACTGCTGCAGAAACAGGTCACTTGGTTTTCGGCACGCTACATACCACATCTGCGGCAAAAACCATTGACCGTGTCATTGACGTATTCCCTGCTGAAGAAAAAGATATGGTACGCGCCATGTTGTCAGAATCATTACAAGCCGTCATTTCGCAAACACTGCTTAAAAAGAATGGTGGAGGACGGGTTGCCGCACATGAAATTATGATTGGTATTCCTGCAATTCGTAACTTAATCCGTGAAAACAAAGTTGCACAGATGTATTCAGCAATTCAAACGGGTGCAAACTATGGTATGACCACCTTAGATCAAAGTTTAAAAACACTGGTTGCCAAAGGTATTATTAGTCCTCAAGTTGCAAGAAATGTAGCAAAACAACCAGAATCATTTTTATAAAATGGATTATTGAGGTTTAAAAAAGATGGATTTTAATGACTTGCTCAATATGATGATTGAGCAAAAAGCATCAGACTTATTTATTACTGCCGATGTTGAACCATCAATGAAAATTAATGGTCAAATTGTTCCTGTAGTAAAAACCAAGTTAAACGGCGAAATTATTATGCAACTGCTTAACTCAATTATGAGTGAAAAGCAGCGTAAAGAATTTGCTGAGACGCGTGAATGTAACTTTGCCATTACCAATCGCGATAAAACTGCTCGTTTCCGTGTGAGTGCCTTTCAGCAGCGTGATATGCCAGGTATGGTTTTGCGTCGTATTGAAACTCAAATTCCAACTATGGATGAGCTTAAATTACCACCTATCCTCAAAGATCTGGCAATGACCAAACGTGGAATTATCATCTTTGTCGGAGCAACAGGGACAGGTAAATCAACTTCGCTTGCGTCTATCATTGGTTATCGTAATCAAAACTCTAAAGGTCATATCATCACCATTGAAGACCCGATTGAATTTGTGCATGAACATGCAGGATGCATTATTACGCAACGTGAAGTGGGAATCGATACAGATTCTTTTGAAATTGCGCTAAAAAATACTTTGCGTCAAGCGCCAGATGTGATCTTGATTGGTGAAATTCGTTCTCGTGAAACCATGGACTATGCCATAGCCTTTGCTGAAACGGGACACTTAGTATTTGCCACACTGCATGCCAACAACGCAAACCAAGCAATTGATCGGATTATTCACTTCTTTGAGTCTGATCGTCATAGCCAGTTGTTTATGGATCTATCGCTCAATTTAAAAGCGATGGTAGCACAGCAATTAATCCCAACACCTGATGGTAATTCACGTCGTGCTGCAATTGAAATTCTAATCAACTCACCATTGGTTTCAGACTTAATCCGTAAAGGTGATGTGCATGAGATTAAGGATTTGATGAAACGCTCTCGTGAATTGGGTATGCAAACTTTTGACCAAGCTTTATTTGACCTTTATAAAGCAGGACAAATTACCTATAAAGATGCACTTAAACATGCTGACTCTCCAAATGATTTACGTCTACAAATTAAATTGGATGAAGAAGGTGGTGCACAACTACTTAATGCAAATAGTAAACTCACCTTTGATGGACAATAGTCCCAAATCAAAAAAAGAGCGTATAAAAAAAGGGGGGCTTAAATAAGCCCCCCTTCATTTGTTGTATTTATGTGATTCTAGCGCTTACGATAAGCTTCCTGACATCCAGGTTCATCACAATAACCGTAAAGATTCAAAGAATGTCCAGTCAACTGAAAACCGTGTTTCTCAGCTACTGAATGTTGCTCTTGTTCAATGGTTTCATTAGTAAATTCAACGACTTTATTACAATTTTGACAAACCAAATGATCATGATGATCTTCTTGCATTATTTCAAAAACAGAATGATTGTTTTCGAAATGATGGCGCTGAATGATTCCAGCAGCTTCAAATTGTGTTAACACACGATATACGGTCGCTAGACCGACATCTTCACCTTGTTCGAGTAATGTTTTATAAATGTCTTCCGCGCTCAAGTGGTGTTGTCTTGAATTTTCTAATAATTCCAAAATCTTGATTCGTGGTAGGGTAACTTTAAGTCCAGCTTTGCGTAAATCTTGATTTGAAATAGGCATATAAAAAGGTCTCTCAACAAATTTTAAGTTGGAATATGCAACAGAGTTGAGATGCAGTATGATCTATCCATGGATCAATTGCATCATAATTAATTTGGGATAGTGTAGCAAAATGCAAAAAATCATGCTGACGTTATTCGTCGCTTCTTTACTTGGTGGTTGTTCTGTATTTGGAGTATACAAAGTCGATATTCCTCAAGGAACACCGTTAACCCAAGCTCAAGCTTCAAAAATTCAAGTCGGTATGACCTACCAACAAGTACAATTCTTGTTGGGTAGCCCAACAGTCTCAGATCCATTGAATCCAGGACGATGGGATTACATTTACAACTATATCCCAGGAACTTACGCGAAAAAAGCGAAGATTCCCGCAGCACATGGCCAACATTTAAAGGTTTATTTTGATCAATCAGGTGTCGTAAACAAAATTGAAGGTTTAGAAACCATTCCTGAGTCTCAACCTGGTTTACCTGCTTCTAAAGAAGCAATATTGAATGCGCCCCCACTATAGACACTTTGCGATAAAAAGAAACCCCTCAGTGAGGGGTTTTTCATATGCATTCAATTGTTTAAAGCGATTATTGTAAATAACGCCTTATTTAAATAACAATTGTTGATAGCGATTTCCACGGCAGTAACGTCCGACAGGATTTGCTTTTGCGCGATTGCGACGAATATCTTTTGGATTAATCGTTAAAGGTCTATAAATTTCAACACGATCACCTGCTTGTAATACATGTGATTGTTGTTTTATTTTCACTCCAAAGATACCAAAACTAAAATTTTCAGGCAGTTCTACTTGTTGCACCAATCCACTTTGCGCAATTGCATCAGCAATCGTCATGCCTTGAGAAAATTGTAACTCAATGTGAAATTGTTGCTTTTCGGCAGCATATGCCACCCAAATTTTTGCCACGAGATTCACCTTGACCCTTAAATTAACTGTCCAATATAGGATACCAATGCCAACACAATGCTCAAAGGTAAAATAATTCGTACCGCAATGCGCCAAATATTATAAAACGCTTCAGAACTAAAATTGATCGCTTTACGTAGATGGCTGATTTTCATAATCCAACCCACAAAGATTGAATAAATCAAGCAAATGACCAAGCCCCAAATCATCAGTAATGGATTAAACACCACGACCATATTTGGAATTGCCCAAATGAATAATGCCACCAATAACACTACAAATTGAATAAGTATTGCGACTTGGCGTTGAGCTAACTGTTCTTTGCCTAGTTGTAATAATAGCGCGGCTGAAATGACTGCAGTAAATAATAAAGTATACGCAGGGATTTGTGCTGAAGCTGCAAAAAAACTAAAGGCAATCACAGCAACCAGTTGCGCAATCCAAATAGGTAAAGCTGTTTTAGACGCCTCATTATTCTGTTGGACATTTAACAAGCTGGTTTGCCAATACAAACCTAAACCGAGCCCTGTGGCCACAAGGGCTAAAATCGTAGCATTGCCCCACTCTTTAAATTCTAAAGGGGTAACATGCCAAGTCTGTAAATGGGTACCAAAGACTTGTGCAAGAATTAAAGAAAGCAGCACGCCTACCGTGATCAAACCCACTAAAATTTGACGAGGTGCAAATGACAAAGCAAAAGCCATGACAGCGGCACCAGCAAACAATAGATGACTTTGTATCGGTAAATTCACCATTTGCACAGTACTTTGACTGATATTCGATAAAATCCCACCCGCTAAGAACGGAATAAAGATAACAGCCAGCCAGCCAACAATACGCCACGATTGTGATGCATCAGCATCACGAGTTAAGCTAGACAAGGCATTGAGTGCAGTTGTTTTAGAACGCTTTGCTAATGCAACTTCTAAATAAGTAATCGGCAATGCCAACACGAGCATTGACACTAACCACAATATCCAAAAATCAATTTGTCGATCAATTTGAATATCCAGACTTGGTGCTAAGCCTGCGATAATTATAAATGATAAACAAAATGCCATGAGCGGCGATAACCATCGTGACATAGAATAATCCTGCATGAGGTGTTTCGTAAAAAGTTCTGCTATTTTGCCTTTGTCGATGCTGAAAATCAAAGTTTAAAAGAAAAAAGCAAATCACCCCTCGATGATTTGCTGCGCTAGATATTGTTATAATCTTTGTTATTTCTTTTTATCCCCTCTGAATTTTTTTAGTTAGAGAGCTGGTGATTTCCATAATTTCACAATCATAAAATGTCTGTAAATTACGAAAAAAATCTTGCAAACCAATTTTTTCCTTTTTTCTTTTCGTTTTCTTTAATGATCCCCATCATATTTAATTTTACAGCCCCCACATAATCTGCATCATCGTGTTGAATATGATTAATTAACCATTTAGACAACACCTCATGTAATTCTTTTTCTATAGAATGCCCTTCTTCAAAACTGGTACGATAACTTTCTATACGTTTAATAAACAGGTCATGTACACGCTTATGAGGAACACGATATTTATAACCAGCCTCTTCTTGTAAGCTTTCTTCAAAGGTAAAATGTGATTGCGTATAGTCAATAATATTATCAAGAATTTGCTTGATACGAGCACGATCCGTTGCCATACCGATTTCATCAATTTCATTGATGTAATCCAAAATCCTTTTATGTTGATCGTCGATCACATCGATACCCGTATTATATTCTGGAATCCATCTCATCTTCATACGATCACCCTAAAATAATGTCTTGACCTTAAGCAACCATATTAACGGCTATCTCTCTAAATAAAAATGAACTGTATTAGTCGGGATTCATTAAAAAAACTATGAAATAAATTAAGTTATTGTTTATACTTGGATAATATTTTAATCCGCACTAAAAGAGTAAGATATTTTTTAACCAATTATTAAATTTAAATGATTTTATTGATTGTCTATATTTATTATTAAGCATGAATAAATGATTATAATTGTGTAATCGATTTTTCTTACAATCACTTCAAATGTTATTTTTATACGATTTCTCGTTAAAAAACTAAGATAATTTTGTCAAAATCAGAATAAATATTCTTTTGTGATTTTGTTGTATTTTTAAATACTTTCTTTATTCAAGTAAAAATATTTTATAGATACTATTATTATTCCTCTTATTTCATGACTCACTTTAAAAGAGTTGAAATATAAATTTTATTAAGACTATTTAATATGATATTTAAATAATTATAACGGTATCATTACATCAAAAATTATATAAAGAATATAATTAAATATTATTATTTAATCGTCCTCTGTTTATTGTAACAACATCAAAATACTTAGTTAATTATCAAAGATGACAATCCCATATAGTCAACCACCTCATTATTCATACAAGTGTTTTGCATCAAGCCATTGATCATAAATGAAGCTTATGTATTGTATGAACATTTAGAAAATGTTGGTTATCAATTCATTTTTTTTGAATCTTAGATCGTGATCCTACCGTATGGCAACATGGATGTCGCCATTGGGCGAGGTACAGGACGTACCCCTCGCCTAACATAAGCAATAACAAAGCACTGCTTTGTTTGTAGCGCAAGGTTTGATAATCCCTACGAAAAGCGAGGCATCACCTAAGCAAAGGTATTTAAACTTTGAATGTAAGATGTGGCAGTGTAAGCTTTTTATAATCAAACAATTTTATTTACTCATACAGTCGATTTAATTAAAAGTATTATTTAAAAGAAATTATATTCTTGTGTCTGAGTTTTTGACAGGTTGACTATAAATTAAATTTATTTTTACAATGACTTAGATTCTAAAAAATATGGAGTTAACGAATTACGCCTCCCCCAATCTTCACATGAATTCATTCAGATCAAACTAATATTGATCTGCCTTGGTGACTCTAACCAAACTTGGATCAGCGGCCTCACGAGCAAGTCTTTCCACATGGGTCGTTGCGGCTTTTATCGCTTGACCATCTTTAAATAAAATCATCTCACCAGGCTGATATGCGGTCCAAACTTCATTTTGAGTCAACGGCTCTGTGGTAATCACGGCAACACGATCTTCTTTTGTTGTAAATTGACTAAAATCAATATCAACATCAATATCGACTAAGCGTGCATATGTAAATGGATACTCACGTACAATCCAATGCAGCTTAGTTGTCGCATAACTAAACAATGCTTGTCCATTGGAGAGGCAAAAATTAAAAGTGCCATATTCTGCAATTTTAGGTGAGATTTCTTCAAGCAAGGCAAAAACATCATTTAAACTCGGTTCAAAATAACCAAATCTTAAAACTAATTGTTCAAGTAAATAACAAAATGCCAACTCACTATCTGTACTGCCTACAGGGGTAAAACGCCCCGATAAATGCGGATGAAAGTTATGTAAATCACCATTATGTGCAAAAATCCACTGTCTCCCCCATAGCTCACGAATAAATGGATGAGAGTTTTCTAAGGTGATTTTACCTTGGGTTGCTTTGCGAATATGCGCAATAACATTACGAGATTTGATCGGATAGTTACGCACCAGTTCAGCAATTGGTGACAAGACAGCAGATTGATTATCAACAAATAAACGGCATGCTTTATCTTCAAAAAAAGCAATACCAAACCCATCAGAATGATCAGAGGTTATTCCTGCGCGTTGAGAAAACCCACGAAACGAAAAGGTAATATCAGTGGGAGCAGCGCAGTTCATTCCAAGCAATTGGCACATAGTGTATTCATACAGCATTTTATTTATAAGAATATTGTGCATGACTACGCACCTGCTTGCAAATCTCAATAACTGAAAATAACTGCAAACAGATGCATATTAGACTAATGACTTCACACAGAACAACAAAATGCTTGGGATAATTTTAGGATATCTAAGTCAAAGTATCCTTATTTTTTCGGACACTCAGCGATTAACCATTTTCTTTAAAACAAAGTTTTTGGCAATTTCATTGACATCTAAAAAGACAAAATAATCTAAACAATTAAATGCCTCATCATGATAAGCCTGTTTAGATAAACGAGCATTCATTTTCAAATAGACATCAAATAACTTCGGAATTCGTTCATCTTGTGGAAAGCTGTACTCTGGATGACACGGTTCAAAAGCAGAATTTGCCTTTATATCAATCGACTGTTTGCTAGTCATTTTCTTCAAATGCTGATGCGTATAATAAGCACGGGCCTTATTGTCTTCTAGACGAATACTGACACACCCTATTAAATGTTTTGCTTTCATTTTCCACAGCACTGTCGGAACTAGATTTAACCATAACATCGACAAGGCACGCCCATTACGATAGCGCGGATGCACACAAGTACGACCAATTTCTACAATATTAGATAAATGTGAAAGCTGAGAAAGATCAAACTCTTGTGCACTATAACTACGTGCAAGCTCATGCCCTTGAATTAACTTCAAGCGTGTATAAGCAACAATTTCATTGCTCCATTTATCACGTAATACTGCATGTTCACAATCAAGATCATATAAGTCTTGATCTAACCCATTTTCAAATGTAATGCCAAATTGATCTCCGAACTGTACTGCACGAAATTTTTGTACTTCTTTGAGTTGTTTCAGGTCTTCGACCCATTCAAATTTATATTGTGATTGTGCTTTTTTAGATTTTGGTAAAGGTAAATTTAAGTTCTGGAAGTTCTGACGATACTGATTTAATTTTGCGAACATATTTTCGACTCCTTGAGCTTTTACTTACACTAGGCAATCCCGATGACACTTATATGACGAAAAAATGACCGTTTAAAAACACGCAATGAGTAGTTAATTTGAAACAGTGTCGGTAAAATAAAAAGCCAATGCTTTCACATTGGCTTTCAAAGAAATTAACGTATAAATTAAAAATTATTTATGAGGCTTGCCACGGTTGGTAATTAATGTTCCTACACCATGATCTGTAAAGATTTCTAAGAGCGTTGCATGGGGTACACGCCCATCCACAATATGTGCACTAACAACCCCACCTTTAACCGCATCTAACGCACAGCCCACTTTGGGGATCATCCCCCCGTAAATCACTCCGGTTTCAATAAGACGATCCACTTCTTGAGTACTCAAACCAGTAAGGAGGTTTTTATTTTCATCTAAAACACCCGAGATATTGGTCAATAGAATCAATTTTTCCGCCCCTAAAGCTTCTGCCACTTTACCAGCAACTAAATCAGCATTGATATTATAAGTTTGACCATCTTCATCTACACCTAAAGGCGCTATCACTGGAATAAAATCACTCTGGGTAAACATTTCCAAGACATCAGTTTTAACCCCGATCACTTCTCCCACAAGACCTAAGTCAATTTGTGTGACTGTACCATCTGCAAGCGTTTTTTCCATCAAGAGCTTTTGAGCACGTAATAAATTACCGTCTTTCCCTGTTAAACCAATAGCACGTCCACCGTGTTGATTAATCAAGTTAACGATGGATTTATTGACACTGCCGCCTAAAACCATCTCGACTACTTCCATGGTTGCTGGATCCGTCACCCGCATTCCATCAATTCGATCAGACTCACGACCTAACTGTTTAAGTAATGAATCTACTTGTGGACCACCCCCATGTACGACAATCGGATTTAAACCTACAGTCTTGAGTAAAACGATATCACGAGCAAATGAACTTTCCAAAGCAGGATCAGTCATTGCATTGCCACCATATTTTACAACGAGTGTTTTACCTGTAAATCGTTGAATATATGGCAAAGCCTCTGTCAATATTTGCGCTTTGTCGATGCCAGTATGCTGATGTGGCATTCGCCTCTCCTTAGTGAGCTGTAGGAATTAGACTGATGAATATGGATAAATTAAGAAATCAGTGTGCCTGTAGAATATCTTTGGCGATCATAGGATAACGGTCACGAAGCATAGACGCAAATGTCTGACGAATTTCATTTAAACAAATTGGGTCATCAGCATCAAACCGTACTGTAAAATATTCACCCGTATTTGATGCTCGAATAATGCCAAACCCGTGTTCAAAATCAAGGCGTATGCCATCAATTTTACTCAGTTCAGCACCAAACTGTTGACTGAGATATTCAATCTCATTCAAAACAATTTTCGGATCAGTACAATGGGTACTGATATAGGTATCTTCGGTATAGAAACGATCGGGATAACACGCTAAGATTTCAGACAATGTGGCTTGAGGAAAATAACATAAGTACTCCATCACACGTAAAGCAGCATATAACCCATCATCATAGCCAAATCCTCGCCCATCATTAAAGACATAATGACCTGCGTACTCACCACCAAAGACAGCTTGGCCTTTAGATTGCGACATGTATTTGCGTAAAAAACTGCTGCCAGTTCGAATCATCTTGGCTTGACCGCCTAAACGCTCAACCACTTGACGCACCATAGATGAACATTTCACATCAAACACGATTTCATGCTGTGGATGATCTTTCAAACAGATTTGCGCGAACAGTGCTAAAAGTCGATCTGCTGAAATAATATGTGCATTTTCATCCAACAAAACCACACGATCACCATCACCATCTAAAGCAATACCAATGTCTGCCTGATGATTGAGTACATTTTGTCGTAGTAATTCTAAATGTGAAGCTTGTGAAGGATCTGGTGCATGATCAGGGAAGTTTCCATCAGCATTACAACGTAATGCAATCACCTCACAGCCCAATTTTTTTAAAACAAGATTGGCACAAAAGCCTGCGGAACCGTTTAAACCATCAATCACGACTTTGAGTGGTCGGGTTAATTGAATATCTGTTAATAACGCGGACTGATAGGATAAACAAAATTCAGACTTTATTTGATGAGTTGCCCTTTCAACAATAGCTCCTGTATCAATCCATGCTGACTGCTTATTTTGCAGATAATTTTTTGCTTGAATTCCAATGTTTTGAATCATTTCAGGAGAAGGTGGCTCAAACTGCATAATCCATTTAATACCATTGTCAGTTTTTGGATTATGACTTGCTGTCACCATAATGCCATTGCCCTGCGTATTTCTTGCGGCAAAGTACAATTGTGGGGTCGCACAGCAGCCTATTTCAGTAACTTCAATGTGGTTATTTTGAAATACCTGTTTGATAATTTGAGCATACGCAGGACTACTTAATCGTGCATCATAACCCAAGGTTATTTTTGATTGACTCTTTTCAATCAGTTGATTAACTAAAGCATATGCCACTGCCTGAATCAATTCTGGGGTCATCATTTCAACTTTTCCACGGATATCATAGGCGCGGAAAATCTGAAAAGGAAAATCATTCATCTTTTTCATAAGCAAAACTTCTATTTGCTCAACCCTTTATTTTGTTAGCTTCATCTCTCTAATGATTAGCAATCAATTCATTTATATGAAAATATTTATATCAGGTCAAATGCAATATACTAAAAACTCTTGATAATATATTCAATTTCATACAAGGCTTTATACATACTTTTTGTTACAAATCAATATAATATTAAAAAAGCCTGATAAATCAGGCTTTAAAAATTATAGAAAAATCTAGTTTTTCCCAGTATGACCAAAACCACCCGCACCACGTTCAGTCGCTTCAAACTCATTTACAATATCAAATTGCGCTTGAACTACAGGCACTAATACATATTGCGCTAAACGCTCACCAGGCTCTAAAGTAAAGCTGGTTTGACCACGATTCCATACAGAAACCATTAATTCACCTTGATAATCTGAATCAATTAACCCAACCAAATTGCCCAATACGATCCCATGCTTATGGCCCAAGCCCGAACGTGGTAAAACTAGACCAGCAAAATTACTATCTTCAATATAAATGGCCATGCCTGTTTTAACTAAAACAGTTTGACCAGGTTCAATCTGAATCGCTTCTTCTACACATGCACGTAAGTCCAAACCTGCTGAACCTGATGTTGCATATGTTGGCATTGGCCATTCTTGACCTAAACGTTGATCAAGTACTTTTACTTGAACTTTCATATTGAAATCCTTGGTTAAATAAAGCTGTTAAAAGTTTTTTTATTTTTTTCGATCTGTTCAAAATCAAATCGAAAGAAAAAAAAGAACTGGTTTAAAAATTAACGTTTTAATAACGCTTTTAAGTTTTGTAAATATTGCTGTGCTTGTTGCTTTGGATCGACATGTTCAGCTATTTTTTTCTTACGCCCTAGCCAATCAAGCTCATCTTGTGGCAATTCATCTAAGAAGCGACTTGGCGTCATTTGCTTCATTTGTCCACCATTTTTACGCTGCTCAGCCAAAGTCAAGGTCAAACCTTGTTGTGCACGAGTAATCCCCACGTACATTAAACGGCGTTCTTCTTCGATCGTTTCCGCAGCAATGGAGTTCTTATGTGGCAGAAGCTCTTCTTCTAAGCCCATAATATAAACAAATGGAAATTCCAGACCTTTAGATGCATGTAATGTCAGCAGGTTGACCTTATCGGTGTCTTCATCTTCCTGTTGTTGCTCAAGCATATCCAACAACACCATTTTACGAATCACACTTTCAATGTTCTTTTCATCTACATCTTCAGCACGGTTGATTAAGCTTTGAATACTGGTATAGAGCATCTCCACATTATCAATCTTGGTTTTTTCTTGTGCAGGCGTTGCCGCAGTTTCACGTAAATAATCGATATAGCCTGCATCATTCATCATTTGACGAATTTTAGGAACAGGTTCATCGTCATCTAACAATTCACGAGTGAAATCATTGATAAAGCCAGCAAACTCAGCCAATTGTGTGGTGGCCTTTTTTGGCATCACCATAGTTAAGCGTTGATCACTTGCCGCAGCCAACAGTGATAAATGATTTTCTTGGGCAAAAAGACCTAACTTTTCAAGTGTTACTGGGCCAATTGCACGTTTAGGCGTATTGATAATACGTAGGAAAGCACTGTCATCTTCAGGGTTAATGATGATACGCAAGTAGCTCATCACATCTTTAATTTCTGCACGACCAAAGAAAGATTGACCACCAGAGAGCTTGTATGGAATCTGCATTTGACGTAGCTGAGTTTCCAATACACGTGCTTGGAAATTTCCGCGATACAACACCGCATAATCTTTCCAGTTTTTGCCATTCATCAATTTATGCGTGAGCAGGTCTTTTACTACGCGTTCAGATTCATCATCATCATTACGACAGGTGATGATTCGAATGACTTCACCATGGCCTTTATCACTCCACAACTTTTTATCAAAAATGTGTGGGTTATTTTCAATGACATGGTTCGCGGCTTTTAAAATACGACTGGTAGAGCGGTAGTTTTGCTCCAGCTTAATCACTTTTAAATTGCGGAAATCTTCTTTGAGCAATGCCATATTTTCAGGCTTTGCACCACGCCATGCATAAATGGATTGGTCATCATCACCTACAGCGGTGAACTGCCCCATCACACCGACCAATAATTTCACCAAAATATATTGCGCGGTATTGGTGTCTTGATACTCATCCACAAGTAGATAGCGAACTCGGTTTTGCCAACGATCACGAACTTCTGCATTGTCTTGTAAGAGGCGTGTTGGCATCACGATCAGATCATCAAAATCTACGGCATTATAAGCACGTAAATTTCGCTCATATAATTGATACAAGTGGGCAAACTGCACATCTTCTGGTGTTTCACAAGTCGTATGTGCTTGTTCAGGCACAATCAAATCATTTTTCCAATCTGAAATCTTTTTCATGGCTTTAGCAATCAATTCTTTACTTTCAGCGCCCGATAAATTATCACGATGCATCAAATCCATAAGAATACGCTTACAGTCATCGGCATCAAGGATTGAGAAATTATTTTTCAGTGGGGTATTTTTCAGCTCAATTCGTAATAAATTTAAACCAAAGGTATGAAAGGTTGAAACCGAAAGCCCTTTCCCTTCTTCTTTACCCAACAACTTACCGACACGTTCTTTCATTTCACGTGCAGCTTTATTGGTAAAGGTCATTGCAGTAATTCGATGTGCAGGAATCCCACACTGTTGAACCAAATACGCAATTTTTCTTGTAATTACTGAGGTTTTACCTGAACCCGCCCCTGCAAGTACTAACAAGGGTCCTTGAGTATATTTCATGGCTTCAAGTTGCTTGTCATTTAGTTGACTTGCTTTCGACATTGTTCATCCTCTAAAAACTTCGAGCTCGATTATAGTCATCTAAAGTAGAGTTGCAAAATGCTTAATTTGAATTTTTCAAATATAAAAACCAGATAAAAATAATTTCAGTTAAATTATGCTTTAGTTTCAAACCGTCTTGTTTCAATACTCTATTTTGCTCTGAGCTGTTGTTATTCAGTTAACCTGTGATCAAATGGCGAAAGCATAACCAAAAGCTATCACCCAAAGCCATAATAACGGTTAACACACTGCAGCAAGAAGAGAGACTATCCTCGAATCAACGCTCGTATTAATGATAAAAACCTTAATCTCATGCTTAAAAAGATTAATAAAATTTAAGCAAAAATTTGGAAAATAAAAAAAAGGAATCATAGCGAACTATGATTCCTCTTCAACACTTTTAGCTAAAAAATTCGCTACTTTTATTACGATTTCTTAGTTTGTCGCATAAATACTAATTTCTACACGACGGTTCTGTTCACGACCCGCAGCAGTTGAGTTATCTGCGATTGGATTTTGCGAACCATAACCTTGGGTATCAATACGGCTTTGTACGCCTTTACCTTTAAGGTAGTTAGCAACTGAGTATGCGCGGTTTTGAGATAATGGAATGTTAATTGAGTCATTCCCTGTATTATCCGTATAACCAGTCACAAGAATTACACTCTTGTTGTCTTCCATTAAAGTTTGTGCAACTTTATTCAACGTACCGTAGAAGTTCGGTTTAATTGATGACTTGTTAGTATCAAATGTAATGCTACCTGGCATAACTAAAGCTACAGAACCATCTGGATTACGGTTAACTTCTACACCAGTACCCTGCATTTGCTGACGTAATTTCTTCTCTTTATTGTCTAAATAAAGACCAGTACCCGCACCTAAAAGCGCACCTATTGCTGCTGCACGATTGTTTTGTGCAGATGAGTTTGCATTACCACGAGACAAACCATAGCCCGCTGCTGCACCGATCAAACCGCCAATAGCAGATTTGTCGTACTCCATACCACCAATGTTATTACCAGTTGATTGACAGCCAGAAAGTACTAAAGCCCCTGCTGTAAGTGTTGTAATTAATAGTGCACGCATTGCATGCCTCCAAGTTGTGTTTTTTGTTAGCTTAATTTTGGTATAAAAAACAAAGCACCACTATAGGCGTTTTGTTAACAATCACGTATTTTTTTACATTTTGTAATATTTACAATGAAATTTACAAAAGTGATCATCATAATTTGTACATAGTCATTAAATGTGTCTTTTTAAATTGCATTGTAACGATTATATTTAAGGGCTGTGGACAATTCGTCTATGTTTGCGATTATGTATATTTCTAGGTGATACGAGGCAAGAAATACGAAATTTATTCATTCTAAATAATGATAAACATTATTTCGCAACGTAGCAGTAAAAAATATCTAGTCGCTTGAACTGGCACTCACAATAAATCATTAGGACTGTTCTATGTCATCTCAACAGCAGAAGCAACCTATTTTAAAAAAAATTACGAAAGGTTTAACCGTTGGCTCAGTGATTACTGGCAGTACTTTTTTTCACGGCCCACCTGTTTTAGCTTTAGGCTTGACCAAATTATTTAAAAAGTCAAAAAAGGTGGATGAAACCAATATCAATATCACCAATAGTTGGTTAAGTGTAAATAATTGGTTGATTGATCATGTTCTTCCCGAAACACAATGGGACATTACTGTTGATGACAACTTGGATTTAAATATGCAAGGTCGTTATTTAATGACCTGTAACCATCAAAGTTGGGTCGATACTACCGTAAACCAATATTTTGGTCTAACACGCATGCCTCTCACCCGCTTTTTCACCAAATGGGAACTGATCTTTATACCATTTGTCGGGCAAGCATTTAAAATTCTTGGCTTTCCGATGATGAAACGCCATACAAAAGAGCAGATTGCAAAGAACCCTGATCTCAAAACACGTGATATGGAAGAAGCACGTAAAGCCTGTGAACAGTTATTAAGCCAGCCTTTTACATTGCTCAACTACCTTGAAGGAACACGTTTTACCCCAAAAAAACATGCTCAACAGCAATCCCCTTTTACCAATTTACTTAAACCTAAGGCCGGTGGACTTGCTCTCGCCTTAAATATCTTAGGTGATAAGATTGACGCTCTGGTGGATATGACCATTGTGTATCCAGATGGTGCACCCGGTTATGGTGAGTTTTGGTTAGGTGAAGTACCTCGAATTGCAGTTAATATGCGTAAAATTGAGATTCCTGAATGGGTACTGGGCGGCAATTATGAAGATGATGCAGAATATCGCGAACGCTTTCAAAACTGGGTTGATGATTTATGGAGTGAAAAAGATCAACTGATTAGCACCATAAAACAAAAATATAATCACTAACTTTCAATTGAAGAAAAAACTACAGAATAGGATGGATATGACAGAGCAAGTTCCACCACTCGAAAACAGTACAGAAACGAAAAACGATATGTCACGAGGATGGTGGATCGCTTTTGGTTATGACATCTTTATGATGTTTATCATCGTCTTCAACCTATTCTGTTTATGTGCCAATGCTTTTTTAATGAGTAATTTTGGTGACTGGCTTTTCAATGAAATTCATCTACCGCAAGTTTTACAGTATTACAAAACAGATCTGCATCCGTGGGTGATTAAAACTGAAAGCTGGTTTATTACCTTTTTGATTGTTGAATTAGGCATTCGCTGGCTCATCGCTATTATCAACAAACACCATGCGCGTTGGTTCTTCTTTCCATTTATTCACTGGTATGAGATTTTAGCGATTATTCCTTATTTACGTTTTTTACGTTTAATTCGCGTCGGTATTATTGCTTATCATTTTCATGAGTTAGGTTATAAGGTTATTCCCGATAACATTCTAAAACGTGTGCTGTTTTATTATCGAGTACTGATGGAAGAATTATCAGATCGTGTTGTGATTACCGTCATTGATGGAATTAAACAAGAATTAGACACCAGCTCAAGCCATAAAAAAATCATTCATGATTTAATTGATCACCATAGAGATCGTTTTGCACAAACTTTAGCTGAAGTATTACAAGAATCTTTGGCCACTGAACTAAAAGCACAAAGTCATGTGATTACCCATAATGTCGGACAGATTGTACGTCAAGCGATTGAGGACACCCCGCAATTGACCCAGTTATTGCGCATGATCCCAATTGCAGGCAGTATGATTGAAAATCAGATTCAAAATATTGGGCAACAGCTAGGTGAGAATATTACGCAAGGATTGGTGCAACCGTTTACTCAAGGCAATCTACAAAATCCAAACGCGACCTATCAATTAATTTCAACCAAATTAAGCCAATTAAATATTGAAAATCAAAAACTTGAAGAACTAGTTGAATCTATAGTCTATGAAAGTTTAGAATCGTTAAGGAAACAAGTGAAAGTAAAACAATGGCAGCTTGAATTAGAAAAAAATGATCAAGTAAAAGATGAGTGATTCAAAGAATAAGCAATTCATTGAAAATATTTGTATCTTTGCTAGAGAAATCATTCAATATGTTCTAGCATTTGCCCTATTTCACAATTTTTGACGCTTAGATAGAAAAATTTAGGTCACATGCCTTTTAAGGAATAATTATGGCTGATATACGGATTACAGGCAGAATGGTTAATTTTACCCGATTAACCTTCGATACTAATGATCATGATGCCATCCGCCAGCAATTAACTTCAATGATGAGTGAGACCTCTTATCAAGGGGCTTTGGTCATTATTGATACCACAGTTGAACAAGAGCTTATTGCCCTGATTCAACTCATTATCAGCCTAGATTTACAGCCTATGGCTGTGATTGATGGTTTATTGGGTGACCAAGCACGTGCAATTCAATTCCCAGTCTTGCCTGCCGATCGTCCATTGCAACGGATTAAACCGACGAAAGAACAAGTGGTTGAAACTCCAGTAAAAGCACCCGCTGTAGCGACACCAAATGTAAGCGTAGATGCGTCTAAAACATTGAGTCATGTCACTTCATACCATGATGAAATTTTAAGAACTGGGCAATGTTTGGTTCAAGATCATGGAGACATCATACTGAATGCTGGTATTAACAGTGGTTCAGAAGTGATTGCTTCAGGAAATATACATATCTATGGCAGTGTTCGTGGTAGAGTCATTGCAGGCGCAGGTGGTAACACCAGTGCAAGAATTTTTTGTCATTCACTAGAAGCCGAATTGGTTTCTATTGCGGGAACATATTGTGTAGCAGATGACATTCCTCAAGATGTAATTAAAAAAGCTGTACATATTTACTTGAATGACCAGCAAGAGCTAGTGTTTGAAGCTTTGCAATTTTAAGGTATAAATTAAACACCATATAAAACTCGTTTAATCGGGTAAAATGACCATAACAGGAGTGGATTCGGTGGCCAAAATTGTTGTCGTTACATCAGGCAAAGGTGGCGTAGGTAAAACTACGACGAGTGCATCTTTTGCAACAGGATTAGCCCTACGAGGTCATAAAACTGTTGTGATTGATTTCGATGTGGGTTTGCGTAATTTAGATTTGATCATGGGCTGTGAACGCCGTGTCGTATATGATTTTGTAAATGTCATCAATAACGAAGCGCGCTTACAGCAAGCGCTAATTCGCGATAAAGATATTGAAAATTTATATATTTTACCTGCATCGCAAACCCGTGATAAAGATGCACTGAGCGATGATGGTGTTGCTCGTGTAATCGATGAGCTTGCACAAGAATTCGATTATATTATCTGTGACTCACCTGCAGGGATTGAGCGTGGTGCAATTTTAGCCATGTATCATGCAGATGAAGCGATTATTGTAACAAACCCAGAAATCTCTTCTGTTCGAGATTCAGACCGTATTATTGGTATGCTCGACAGTAAGACGAAAAAAGTAGAAAACAACGAAGGGCGTATTCGTAAACATTTATGTATTACGCGTTTTAACCCTGAACGTGCCGATAAACAAGAAATGTTGACCATTGATGATATCTCAAAAGATATCTTACGTGTACCAACTTTAGGCGTCATTCCAGAATGCCCTAGCGTACTTCAGGCATCGAATGAAGGTAAACCTGTCATTCTTTACCAAGAAGCATCTGCTGGGCAAGCATATGATGATTTAGTTGCGCGTTTCTTGGGTGAGGAACGTCCTTATCGACATATTACAGTGAAACCTAAGGGTTGGTTAGCACGGTTATTTGGAGCGTAGAAATGGCAGGATTTTGGAGTAAACTTTTTAGCAATGATGACAAACCATCTAGCGCCCAAACTGCTAAAGATCGCTTAAAAGTTATTGTTGCTTCTGAAAACGGTTTGGGCAAACGTTTAAGCCAAGACAAGATTGACCAAATGAAAAAAGAAATCATGCAAGTGGTTAATCGTTATGTCCGTGGCGTGGATGAACAGCATATTCAAATGCAAGTTCGTTCTGAAGCCAACATTGAAATGTTGGAAATGAATATCAATTTACCTGAAGAACGATAATTTCATTATTGATTAGTCAAGCGAATTGATTCAGGGCAAAATATAGGGCAGAGTTAAAAAAGGGTTACTTTTTCTCGTGCAATATATTTTGCCCTTTTTGTTTTAGATTTTTTTCAGCTAAAGATTGTATTTATCCTTATAAAATGAAAGATAAATAAGGTTGATATAATGTTGTAAATTAATCATTTAATTTAGAATTATTTTATTTGAGGAGATGCTGTTATGGCACTTTCACAGCCAGCAACGTTCAATGAAGAATGGTCAGACGAGCGTGTTTTTGCCTACTTAGATCAACTTCCTCCTGAAGGTACTAATACTGATTTTCATGTACTTTATCATGCCTTTAAACATATGCGTCCTTTTGACTATGAACGCTTATTGACTAAGTTTGTTGCTGCTGGTCGAAATATCAACGCAACTAATCCAGAAGGTCTACGTATTCATGATGTGATTGCAGAGTACCCGCGTCAAAAAGAAGGTTTCTTAGAAGTATTAGCGAAGTTTGCTTAAGCACTTCAACCAACGAGCAATGTAGTCTTGAAATATTGCTGATCTATAAACGCCTAATGAACTTCATTGGGCGTTTTTTAGTTTACATATCCCATTTTATCAATGTCTATATCTCAATGTTCTATACTATTTCCTACAAAAAAATATTAAAAACATCCATATAAACAATTAAGTCAGTCAGCATAATTTCATATGAACAAATTAACTTTTCTAAAATTACACTATTTTATTTGATCTTTAATCACGTTTAAACATCATTTAATTTTATTTATGTCAAACAACCATATGCTTTGTAAATACGCATTGCTTTTATGATTTACTTTAAATCACTCCTGTATATCAGCACTGGATAATTATATTTAAATGTAGTTCCTGTTTGATATGTCTGAAGTTGAAGTATTTAATTCTACAGACTCTAATAACCTGTCATAAAAAAACCCAGCTTGCGCTGGGTTTTTGAATCAAGTCAATGCTTAGTGAGCAGCAAATTGGTTCATTGTGTTTTTAGCATCGTCATGCGCTTTAAGTGCATTGTCACCAGAGAAGATTTCTTTGTGATCATCACCAATGTCAGAACCCGCCATCGCTTGGTGTTTAACACAAGCGATACCACCACGGATTTCTTTACGTTGTACACCAGCAACATAAGCCAACATACCTTCAGTACCGAAGTAACCTTGTGCAAGCTCATGAGTAGAAAGCGCAGCAGTATGGTAAGTCGGAAGTGTAATCAAGTGATGGAATACACCCGCTTCACGAGAAGCATCTGCTTGGAATGTACGAATTTTCGAGTCAGCATCAGCAGCCAATTCAGAAGCATCGTACTCAGCGCTCATTAATTTAGCACGGTCGTAAGCAGAAACATCTTTACCTTCAGCAACCCAACGATCGTAAGCTTGTTGACGGAAGTTTAAAGTCCAGTTGAATGATGGGCTGTTGTTATAAACAAGCTTCGCATTTGGAATTGTTTCACGTACACGGTTAACCATGTGTGCAATTTCTTCAACGTTTGGAGTCGCAGTCTCGATCCAAAGAAGATCTGCACCGTTTTGTAAGCTAGACACACAGTCAAGTACAACACGGTCAATTTGAGTACCTTCACGGAACTGATATAGGCCTGAAGCTAAACGCTTAGGACGGTGTAATTTACCATCACGTTTAATCAAGATTTCATCTTCTTGAGCATCTGCAATGTCAATTTCAGTTGTATCTAAGTAGCTAATATATTGAGAAGCAATATCACCTGGCTCTTTAACCACTGGGATTTTTTGAGTCAAGTCAGCGCCTTCAGAGTCAGTACGCGCAACGATGATACCGTCATCAAGACCCATTTCTAAGAATGCATAACGTAATGCATGGATTTTAGAGATAAAGTCTTCATGTGGAACTGTTACTTTACCAGCTTGGTGACCACATTGTTTAGCATCAGATACTTGGTTTTCGATTTGAAGTGCACAAGCACCAGCTTCAATCATTTTACGCGCAAGTAAATAAGTTGCTTCTTCGTTACCGAAACCTGCATCGATGTCCGCAATAATTGGCACAACGTGAGTTTGGAAACCATCGATTTGTGCAGTGATTTCAGCAGCTTTAGCTGTATCACCAGCTTCGTTTGCTTTTTTAAGCGCACGGAATAAATCATTAAGTTCTTTCGCATCAGCTTGACGTAAGAATGTATAGATTTCAGCGATTAGAGCAGGTACAGAAGTTTTTTCGTGCATAGATTGGTCAGGAAGTGGACCGAATTCTGAACGAAGTGCAGCAACCATCCAACCAGAAAGGTAGATATAACGTTTGCTTGTAGTACCAAAATATTTTTTGTTTGCAATCATTTTTTGTTGCGCAATGAAACCATGCCAGCAACCTAAAGATTGAGTGTATTTACTAGAATCAGCATCATATTCAGCCATATCACGACGCATGATCGCAGCTGTATATTTAGCGATATCTAAACCAGTTTTAAATTGGTTTTGCAGTTGCATACGCGCAGCATCTTCTGGGCTAATATCGCGCCATGTGCTTCCGAATTTTGCTTTTAATTCACGGATTGCATCAATCGCTGTTTGGTATGTAGTCATGATATGTTCCTGTAATAATATTAGGATTTCATCAATCGAAGAGCTAAATCCACTCGGTATTTGTTTGTTCAGATTTAGAACACTTCGTTGTTATGGTCTTAGCTTAGATTGAGTCCTCAAATTAATCCAATATTCTGAGTTAATTTTCAGTATTTATTTAAAAAATATGTAGATCAAAGTCATATTATAATTAAACCAAAAATCGATAAACAATTAATTTATATAATTTTTAATAATTAACAACTACCTATACATTGCTTAAATATCAGTCAATTTGATAATTTTATCTCTATTAGACTTAAGTCTGAGCTTGTAACAAAAAAACCAAAACTGCATTTTTTTAATATAAAAACACCCTGAATGATCAAGAATCGGACAAAGCATAATTGGGTGATTCATCGATTGATAAACAATGTTGTTGCTTAAAAATCTGCTTATCTTCACATATAATGGCGAAATTATGATTTATTCAAACATGCATCTCAATTTAAAACTAAGACAACAATTCTTGATTCTTCTACAACAATAAATCGTCTGCTGTTTTTTTATCTACTTTTTACACAAAAGCATTTCCTTATGGCATAATCCTCTGTGATTTCTAAATTTTATTTTCGGTATTTTTTTTATGAATCTGGAGCGGGTCGATCTCAACCTCTTAATTTACCTTGACGTTCTTTTACGTGAAAAAAATGTGACTCGTGCTGCTGAACAGCTTGGCGTTACCCAACCCGCAATGAGTAATATTTTACGTCGTCTTCGTAATTTATTTAATGACCCTCTTTTAATTCGTTCTTCTGAAGGTATGACACCAACAGAACGTGCTTTAGAATTACAACCCCGCATCCGTGACGCACTGTCTGATTTATCCATGATTTTGGAACCTCGTACTGAGTTCCGACCTTATACGTCAAACCGTGTATTCCGTATTATGACCTCTGATTATGCCGAAGCAACACTTGTTCCTCGTCTAGTCAAAGCCTTGCGCTCTGAAGCACCGAATGTTGTTCTCGACTTTTTAACACCAAGTGACGTGTCATATCGTGACATGGAACAAGGAAAAGTTGATTTAGCCATCAACCGGTTTAATGAAATTCCACAAAGTTTTCACCAAGTTTTAGTGTGGCGTGACAGTTTCTCTTGTCTACTCAATAACAAACATCCAGCTTCAAGTACTTTAAATCTTAAAAGTTATTTAGATGCACAACATATCTGGGTATCAAAAACAGGGATGGGTGTTGGTTTTGGTGTGAATCCTGAAAAACAAGCAGGATTAGGTTGGATTGATCAAGCTTTAGAGCGGATTGGTCAAAAGCGTAAAATTTCAGTCTTTACGCGTCATTATCAAATGCCTGCATTATTGGCTTCAAATGTCGATTTAATTGCGACCTTACCAACCCGTATCGCACGTTTACAAGCCAAAAGCCAAAATTTACTCATTAAAGATCCGCCATTTTATATTCCTGAATTTGAATTAAAAATGGCATGGTGTCCTTTACTTCATCATCATCCTGCACATCGTTGGTTACGCCAATTGATTCTTTATGTTGCACGTCAAATGATTGAAGAAGAAAATCGTGAATTTATGCAAAATAATTCGCATTTTTCTCAATATTAATAGGAATTTTGTTAAATTCTTATCATTTCAAGCTTATACTAATTCTAGATCGGTAGTGTGTTACTCACTACCACCCCCTTTTATGTGTTAAAAATATCTCATAATAATGATGATCCATAGGTGGATTCGTGAGCCTGTTCCAGAATATCCTAATCATCGCTGTCCTCATCGCAGGAGCTGGTTTTTTATCTTTAACTGAAATCGCACTTGCGGGTGCGCGTAAAGTTAAACTCAAAATTCTTGCCGAATCTGGCGATGAGCGAGCACAAAAAGTCCTAGACTTACAGCAAAACTCTGCCGATTTCTTTGCCGCATCCCAAATCGGTTTAAATGCTGTTGCTATTCTTGGCGGTATTTTAGGTGAAGGTGCATTTCGCCCTTATTTTCTTGAATTTGTTTCTCGTTTCTATGTCGGAAATTGGACTGAAACCATCAGTTTTGTCCTCTCATTTACTTTAGTCACCTCACTTTTTATTCTTTTTGCCGATTTAATGCCAAAACGTATGGCGATGATTGCACCCGAAAAAATTGCAGTTTCAGTCATCAATCCCATCCAGATCTTTATCGTGGTATGTAAACCATTAGCTTGGTTTATCAATGCTGTTGCTAACTTGTTATTCCGCTTGTTTAAAGTCAATACAACGCGTGAAGACAATATTACCTTTGATGATATTTCAGCGGTGATGGATGCAGGTGCACAAGCGGGTGTTTTACAAAAGCAAGAACATCACTTTATTGAAAATGTATTTGAACTTGAAGAACGTAATGTTCCATCCAGTATGACCCCACGTGAAAACGTAGTGTTTTTTACTTTAAAAGAACCAGAAGAAAGTATTCGCCAAAAGCTAGCTGAATACCCTTATTCTAAGTTCCTTGTTTGCAACGAAACCATTGACCAAGTGATTGGTTATGTCGATGCCAAAGATATTCTAGTTCGTATTCTCAATAACCAGAAAATTAATCAGTTACATGAGTCAACTATTCGTACAGTATTGACCATTCCTGATACATTAACACTATCTGAAGTCCTTGATCGCTTCAGATCTAGCAAAGAAAAATTTGCAGTCGTATTTAATGAATATGCCCTTGTCGTTGGCGTTATTACCCTGTCAGATATCATGATCACTGTGATGGGTGACTGGGTTACACCAATGGATGAAGAACTACAAATTATTAAACGTGATAACAACTCATGGTTAATTGATGGTAGTACACCAATTGAAGACATGAAGCATGCTTTAGCAATTGATGAGATGCCAGATGAAGAGAACTACGAGACACTGGCAGGCTTTATGATGTATCAGTTAAGAAAAATTCCTAAACCAGCTGACACCGTGATTTTTGGTGGTTATAAATTTGAAGTGGTCGATGTTGATCATTTTAAAATTGACCAGCTACTTGTCACACGCTTACTTGAAAAAGCAGAACCCTCGACATCAGAAGACTCTTCACAATAAGCTTCTTTAGCTCATTTAAAGCTTAGCAATCACCTTGCTAAGCTTTTTTTATGAAAAGTGGCGCTTTAATATTGCAAGATCCAGAACGCTATTGATTAGATTATAGCCTTTTGATTTATAAATTTTAAAAATATGAAAATTAACATGAATACAGTTTTTAAAATCATAAAATATAATAAACATATAAATCAATATCTTAAATTTTATAACCATTTTGGTGCAATTATAATATTCATTTTTAAATATCTGTTTTGAATACTCTATTTATTTAAAAAATAGTACTGAATTCAGTATTTCTACAAGGATATTTTAATTTAATCCAATAACTATTAGCATGCTTCTGCTTAAAAAATTAAAAGACTTCTGTTACCAAAGTCTCATTCAAGGATCGAACTATGCTAACCGTATTAGGTTTGGGCATGATTTTGTGCTTTATGTACTTAATTATGTCTAGACGAATGACTGCTCTTGCAGCACTCACACTTATTCCAATTTTATTTGCATTAATCGCTTACGGTCTTAGCTTCTATTTCGACAGCCTTGGGCATTTAGAAATCAAACAGCTCGGTGAAATGATGCTTGATGGTGTAAAAAAACTTGCACCAACAGGCGTAATGCTACTTTTTGCAATTCTTTATTTTGCCATCATGATTGATACGGGATTGTTTGATCCTTCTGTAAAATTTATCTTGAAGCTGGTCAAAGGTGATCCACTTAAAGTCGTTATTGGTACCATTACCCTGACACTCATCGTCTCTCTTGATGGCGATGGTTCTACCACCTACATGATTTGTGTAGCAGCAATGCTCCCACTTTATAAAAAGTTAGGTATGAGCCCATTGATCATGGCTTGTTTAATGATGCTGGCAAGCGGAATCATGAACCTTACCCCGTGGGGTGGACCAACGGCACGTGCTGCAAGCGCGCTGCATGTAGAAGCCAGTGAAATCTTTGTGCCAATGGTTTTACCAATGCTCGCTGCTATTCTTTGGCTCTACTTTGTCGGTTTTATGTATGGCCGTATGGAACGTAAACGCTTAGGTATTATTGAACTTGATGTTAGTCATGGTGATGACATTCAAATTTCAAGTAATCCAGAAGCAAATCGTGCACATTTAAGATGGTTCAATGGTTTATTGACAGTTGTCCTTATGATTTGTTTGGTGAAAGGCGTGTTGCCTTTACCGATCTTATTTATGATTGCACTTTGTATTGCATTGGTGGTCAACTATAAAGATGTCGATATGCAAAAATCTTTAGTTGCTCATCATGCAGGTAGTGCTCTAAACGTTGTGGGTATTATTTTTGCTGCAGGGATTTTTACTGGGATTCTTTCAGGGACAGGCATGGTTGATGCGATGTCTAAAGAATTGGTGGCGATTATTCCACAAAGTATGGGTCCTTTTTTAGCGCCCATTACTGCTGTGATTAGTATGCCTTTGACCTTCTTTATGTCGAATGATGCTTTCTATTATGGAGTGTTACCGATTCTTTCTGAAGCGGCAAGTCATTATGGTATTACACCTGTAGAAATGGCGCGTGCTTCAATTGTCGGCCAACCTGTACACTTACTTTCACCATTGGTTCCTTCAACATATTTATTATGTGGATTGGCTGGTATCGAATTTGGACAGCATCAAAAGTTCACTATTAAATGGGCGATTCTGACCTGTTTGGTAATGCTTGTTGCAGCCATGCTGCTCGGTGTATTCCCACTCTATTCAACACTACACTAATAGAAAAAAGCCGATATAAATATCGGCTTTTTTCATTTTAAATAGATTATTTTCATCATCTATTTAAAATAATGATTTATTTAGAATCAAATCCAATTAAGCATGAATCAATACATCAAGCAATGCTTGATAATGAATTGAAATATCATCTTCTAAAATTTTATAAGCGCTATCAAACTGCACCATTGGCCAGCCTTCTTTCCAGAAAGGAAAAATATTATGCAGGTCACGCGTCACGATTGCATCTTCACGAATAATCGCTTGAGCAACTTGTGATAACACTTGAGCGGTTTCTGCCCCATCAAGAGCTAAATAATCGATACCTTTTGCTTTTAAAATACGGATTCGATCTTTCTTATAACGAATTTTCTTGGCCTGCGCTTCATTTAAATTTAAAGCCAAAGTCACAGCTTCAACAAATTTGTCTTCAAAGCTTTGATGTAAAGCAACCAATGCCTGTTTATGTGCTTCTTGACGCCCAGCTTTTCCACCATCACGAATGATTTTTTGTGCTTCAACATTCAATTCATCCGATTTCATCGACTGAAGAATGTCTAAAATTTCAATATCACTTAATGAAGCAGAAGAATCTGTCATGGGAGTCCTAAAACAAAAATAAATAGAAATCCTATTTTCGCACAATTTTAAAATTAAGTCAGAGATAATGTTAATCTGTGGCGATGTATCTCTAGCTGATCAAATAACAATAAAGGATAATATTTTAATGCTGTTTTAGCCCTACTTGCCTGTATTAGTTTTTATTCTGCCTTATATCTTATCTATTTTTATTTTGCTCAACAACCTTAACCTCTGTCCTTGTGCTGGCAACAGTTTTACTCATATAGTCAACCTGTCAAAAGCTCAGCCAAAAGAATATAATTGCTCTTAAATAATATTTTTAATTAAATCAATTGCATGGAAAATAAATTGTTTGATTATAAAAAAACTTGCCATGCCATACCTTACATTCAAAGTTTAAATAGTTTTGCGTAGGCGATGGCTCGCTTTTCGTAGGGATTGTCAAACCTTGCGCTGCAAACAAAGCAGTGCTTTGTATTTGCTCATATTGGGCGAGGGTACATCCTACACCACCGCTCAATGGCGACATCCCTGTCGCCCCGCGCTAGGATAATCATCTAGGATTCAAAAGTACAAAAAATGAATCGATAATCATTGGTTTCTAATAGTTCATATAAAAACATAAGCATCATTTATGATCTATGACTTAATAGAAATCGCCTGTATAAATAATTAGGTGGTTTGAATATATTTTGCTACCCTGCGGCTTATCAAAAGGGACGACAAACATTTAACCGCACCTTGAATCATGAAAATTGGTTGACTCTACCGTTTTACATATACTGGCAATTGTTTATCTTGCGTATACGCTTGTTACTGTCCAAATTTCTTGATTAAGATCATTTGATAAAATCTTATCAATAAGCATAAACTGACAATTTTTTTCTTTCTTAATTGAGGATTTTTTGCTATTGATTTGATATGCCAATAAAAAGTGAAACCTTATGAAAGCTATTGCTTATAAAAAACCATTCGCAATTTCAGAAGCCCATGTTTTTTCCGAAATCGAAATCGAACAGCCAGTTGCAACTGGTCATGACTTACTGATTGAGGTTAAAGCCATTTCAATCAACCCAGTCGATATCAAAATGCGACAGCGTACTTCGCCAGAAAATGATACTTGGAAAATTTTGGGTCATGATGCGGTTGGAATTGTGAAAGCAATCGGAGAAAATGTTCAAAATTTTAAAGTGGGTGATGAAGTTTTTTATGCGGGTTCAAACCAAAGACAAGGCTCTTATGCTGAATTCCAATTGGTTGATGAACGTATCGTTGGATTAAAACCGAAATCATTGAGTGATGCAGAAGCCGCAGCGTTGCCTTTAACGTCGCTCACCGCATATGAAATGTTATTTGACCGTTTAAAAATCCAAGACACCAAAGTTGAAAAACCTGTGATTTTAGTCATTGGCGCTGCAGGAGGTGTTGGCTCTATTACAGTTCAATTGTTAAAAGTACTGACTGAATTTACAGTGATTGCTACAGCTTCCCGCCCTGAATCTAAAGCATGGCTGACTGAAATTGGCGCAGATTATATTGTGGATCATAGCCAACCTTTAGAACAGCAAATTCTAGACTTGAATATTGGGCTACCTCATTATATTTTTTCAATTAACGGTACAGGGCGATATACACAAGCCATTGCAAATTTGATCGCACCCCAAGGTCATTTTGGTTTAATTGATGATCCTGAAAACTTTATCATTAACCCGTTTAAAGTTAAGTCTGTTTCAGTTCATTGGGAATCGATGTTTACTCGCTCTACATTCCTGACCAAAGATCTCAGCCGCCAAGGTGATATCTTAAATAAAGTTTCAAAATTAGTTGATGACCAAAGACTCAAAACCACTTTGGGACAAAACCTCGGTCAAATCAATGTTGAACATATATCCCAAGCTCATACACTGATTGAGTCAGGTAAAAGCATTGGTAAGATCGTATTAGCAGGCTTTTAACCACTCGAATAAAATTTAATTTTTAAGAATCGCTTAAAGGTTTATAAAAAGATTTAAATGACCCTGTGAATATCAATCAATTTAATGAATTAAATATAAATTGAACATTTTTTCATCATTTAATCATACATAGTGTATCGATAGCTTAGCGACATGGATGTCGCGGTTGAGCGAGGGGTACGCCCTATACCCCTCGCTCAACATGAGCAAAAACAAAGCACTGCTTTGTTTGCAGCGCAAGGTTTGACAATCCCTACGAAAAGCGAGCCATCGCCTACGCAAAACTACGTAAACTTTTCAAGCTAATACGAGGTAGTGCTAATTCTTTAATAATGAGAATCAACTTTTAGAGAAATAGTTTAATCACAAAGTTAAATAGAAAACTTATCTTAAATCACTTCCACCACAACTTTACCAATATGCTCACCTGTATCCATACATGCATGCGCAGCCTGAATTTGATCAAACTTAAATGTTTTATAAATCATTGGTAAACATTCCCCTTTTGCCCACAATGGGACGACATGTTGCATCAAACCTTTGGCAATTTCAGCTTTTTCAGCAGTTGTACGTGCACGCATAGTTGAACCGGTAATAGTGAGGCGTTTCATCATAATCTGTCCCAATTTTACCTCTTTGGCCTTTGCACCGCCCAAAAATGCGATATAGACCAAACGCCCATCTCTACGGAGTAGATTTAGATTTTGATCTAGATAAGGCGCCCCAACCATGTCAAGAATAATATCAACACCCTCATTTTGGGTCTTTTCAGTAATGACCTGTTCAAAGTCCTGAGTTTTATAATTAATTGCATCAGTCAAATTGCGAATAGCTTGAACTTTCTCATCTGAACCTACAGTTGCAAAGCTTTTCAAACCGAATGATTGCGCTAACATTAATGCGGTTGTACCAATACCACTTGTACCACCATGTACCAATAGTGTTTCACCTGCTTTGGCATGTGCCATTTGAAAAACATTGGCCCATACCGTAAAGAAAGTTTCAGGTATTGCTGCAGCTTGAACAAAACTTACAGCTTCAGGAATATGAATGGTTTGAGATTCTGGCACGACACAATATTCTGCGTAGCCACCACCATTGGTTAATCCACAAATTTTATCGCCCACAGTAAATAAAGTAACATCTTCGCCCACTGCAATCACTTCTCCAGCAACTTCCAAACCAGGAACAGGTGTCACCCCTTTTGGCATAGGATATAAGCCTTGACGCTGTAAAATATCGGGGCGATTAATCCCAAATGCATGGACTTTAATCAAAACTTCATCTACTTTGGGTTGAGGAATTTCTACCGTTTCATAAGCCAGTTTTTCTATACCACCAGGTTCTGTAATAATGACCTGTTGCATATTATTTGTAGACATAATTTCTTTCCTATTCCATTCATTACTTTTCATGTTTTCTGTATTTGAACATAAACCAGTGCATGTGCAAATATTTCACCACCAATGTCTACAAAATATAGTGGGTATCCTTACAAAAATATAATTTTCAAATATTTATACAAATGGCACCAAACGGATAAAGACATAAAAACAAAGATGAAAAAAACAAACTATGTTGTTAATTACAGATCACCATGCGCTCACTTATGATTTAAAAATAGGTTATCGCTTTTAATCGTTATATTTTTGACAATTAAGCATTTAATTCTTAAAGATTTACATGCTTTTTTATTACCGTTTTTAGGCATCAAAAAACTATATTGATCATTTTTTGTTTGCTAATTTAATTTTACCCTGATAATATTCAAACACGAATTAGTTTTACCCTGATAAAAATATTCAAAGGTTTTAAAATGAATACTGAAAACACCTACTCTGCCTTTGTTGGCAATAAGCGTTTAATCACTGATTCTTTGTTAAACGTAGCATTAACCATTAAGACTCAACAAAACACCTCCACACCTGTGTTGATTTTTAATGATCAAACGGGCCAAGCCATTGATGTTAATACCATCGGATCTACAGCAGATATTCAACAACGTTATGCTAAACCTGAAGCGGTTAAAAAAGTTGGCCGTCCTAAATTAGGGGTGATTTCTCGTGAAATCACTTTGCAGCAAAAGCATTGGGATTGGTTAGATCAACAAAGTTCTAGTGCATCTGCTGTGATTCGAAAATTGATTGACCAAGAGTTAAATAACCCTAATTCAGCAAGCAATAAAATGTTGGCAAAACAGGCAACTGATCGTTTTATGTCAGCAATGTCAGGCAATATGCCAAATTATGAGGAAGCCACTCGTGCTTTATATCAAGGTAATCAAGCGCTGTTTTTAGCACTAATTCAAGACTATCCAAAAGATTTACGAGCGTATTTGACTTTAAAAACGCAACATGCTTTTTAACTATAATATTCGCAACTATATAAAAATTAAATGCGCTAAGCCTATAGAATTAGCGCATTTTTTATAATGATCGGCACATGATTGATCATTAAATTATTTTTGTTGTTCGGACTCTTCACAAGTTTGTTTTAAACGTTGCATTGCCATCGGATCCATAGGTGCCGTCATCATTGCATGATAATTATGGCATTCTTTGGTCGGCTCAGGTATTTTCTTCGGTGGGTTTGAAGCACATGCTGTCAACACGCTTGTCATTCCTATCAGGAAAAATATTTTCATTACATGACCTACTATTAAATCTTAACTTGATTTAAAACTAAATTTTATTGCTTGTGCTGTTGTAAGTCTGTTTTGATCACATTCCATAAATGTTAATTCTTCTTATCTTACAGCTTACACAGCCGTGCCGCTCATTAGTTTTAAATAAATTTAGCTGAGCGTTGCAAAAAGTACTCATCGACTGTTGCTGAGAATAGTAATTTAAAAATCCCTTTATTTATAGCAAAACACACGCTCTAAGTATTAAATAACGCAAAATTCAAAATGCTTTAATCTATATAATGTTGATTAGTATTATCTTATATATATTAAATTTTTTGCATGAAAAAACCCACCTTATGGTGGGTTTCTCTCAATCAATCCAATCTGTTAAAGACGAACCAATTCCACAATTTTTTCAGCCAATTCTTCAACTGCTTCTTGAGCAAATACTACATCAGCACCTTGTTCAACATTCGTCACCACCACAACACCAGTTTGACGAAGCAATGCAACTTGATCGCTTGATAAACCTGCTTTTGCAATCGCAACAACACCTTGTTGAATCAGCAAGCTTTCAAGAGCTTGCGAATGTTCAAGTACTTGAGCAGATACAGCAACCACAGCAGGTTTTTGACCTAAACGTGCAGCACGTGCTTCAGCAGTGACAGGTTCATTGTGTGCAGTCCATTCAACCGCAGCTTCAACCATACCCGCACCAACAGTCACATTACTTAAACGGTCAATGAAGATAAAAGAACCCGTATAACGACTGTCATGATAACGGTCAAATACCACTGGTGCATCAAACTCAATCGTTACATCTGCAATGGCATTTAAATCAAGCTGTTCAACTTGCATTTTTTCCAATGTGTTGACATTGGTACGATAGTTAATCTTCGCAACCTTAGCCGGAATGGTTTGTGTACCAAACTTCACATTATAAAGTTTGCCCAACACTAATGGCTGATCAGTCATCCATACGACTGTCGCACGAGCAGAACGTGAAATGAGCGGTTGCTCACCTGCTTTGACCAAGACATTACCACGCGAAATATCAATTTCATCATTTAACGTTAGAGTTACAGCCTGACCTGCTATAGCATGCGCTAAGTTACCATCAAAAGTGACTATTTCTTTCACTGTTGATTTCTTGCCCGAAGGTAAAGCCACAATTTCATCGCCAACTTTCACTTCACCTAAAGCAATTGTACCGCAGAAACCGCGAAAATCGAGGTTAGGACGGTTCACATATTGCACTGGAAAACGGAACTCATGTTTGCTTACATCATGTGTAATTTCAACAGTTTCCAATGTTTCCATCAAGGTTTTACCCTGATACCACGGCGTATTTGCGGATTTATTTACAACGTTATCGCCATTCAATGCAGAAATTGGCGAGAAGATGATATTGGCAGGTTTACGCTCACCCAATTGATTGACAAAATTATTGTACTCAACTTGAATTTCATTGAAACGTTCTTCAGAGAATTCAACCAAGTCCATTTTGTTAATCGCAACCACAATATTACGAATACCTAATAGGCTCGCAATAAAAGTATGACGACGAGTTTGCGTTTGTACGCCATAACGGGCATCAATCAAGATGATTGCAAGATCTGCGGTAGATGCACCTGTTGCCATGTTACGGGTATATTGTTCATGTCCTGGTGTATCAGCAATAATGAACTTACGCTTTTCAGTAGAAAAATAACGGTATGCCACATCAATGGTAATACCTTGCTCACGTTCAGCTTGTAAACCATCGACAAGCAAGGCCAAGTCAGGTGCATCACCTGTTGTACCCACTTTTTTCGAATCACGGGTTACTGCTTGTAATTGATCTTCGTAAATCAATTTTGAATCGTAAAGTAAACGACCAATTAACGTTGATTTACCATCATCCACATTACCGCATGTCAAAAAACGTAATAGGTCTTTATTTTCATGCTGTTTTAAATATGCCAAGATATCTTGACTAATTAATTCTGATTGATGAGACATTGCTCAAAGCTCCACAATATTTTGAAATCTCTTGCTATATCTTTAAATCCTCCTAAAAGCTCCTTTGATAGCAGAGGACTTTCCTCCATTTTGTTGCTGGAGTTCCCTCCTCTTTTATAAAGAGGGATTAGGGGGGATTCATATAAAAAATCCTTAGAAATAGCCTTCTTGCTTTTTCTTTTCCATCGAACCCGCTTCATCATGGTCAATCATACGACCTTGACGTTCAGAGCTTGTGGCTAAAAGCATTTCTTGGATAATTTCAGGCAGTGTCGTTGCCGTTGATTCAACCGCACCTGTCAACGGGTAACAGCCCAAAGTACGGAAACGTACCGATTTCATTTGTGGAACTTCACCTTCTTTTAAACGCATACGTTCATCATCCACCATGATCAACGTACCACTACGTTCAACAACTGGACGTTCAGCTGCTAAATACAAAGGCACCAAAGGAATACTTTCTTGGTAGATATATTGCCAAATGTCTAACTCAGTCCAGTTTGACAATGGGAATACACGGATACTCTCGCCTTTATTGACTTTACCGTTATAAAGATTCCAAAGCTCTGGACGTTGGTTTTTAGGATCCCAACGGTGCTTAGAATCACGAAAAGAATAAACACGTTCTTTTGCACGTGACTTTTCTTCATCACGGCGTGCACCACCAAATGCAGCATCAAACTGATACTTATCCAAAGCCTGTTTTAAGCCTTGGGTTTTCATAATATCGGTATATTTTGAACTACCATAATCAAATGGATTTACGCCTGCATCTTTACCTTCTTTGTTTTGATGCACGATCAGATCAAAACCGTGTTCTTTTGCCATGTTGTCACGGAATTTAATCATATCCTTAAATTTCCAGCCTGTGTCAACATGCAACAGTGGGAAAGGAAGTTTAGCAGGATAAAATGCTTTTAAAGCAAGATGCAGCATGACAGCTGAGTCTTTCCCGATTGAGTAAAGCATCACTGGATTTTCAAACTCAGCAGCAACTTCACGGATGATATGAATACTCTCAGCTTCAAGCTGTTTTAGATGAGTAAGTCTTTCCTCAGATATAGGCATTGACAGCACCAGCTCACAAAAACGTGTACTTATTACACATATTAAAATTTATATTCATTATAGTGATTTACACCTCAACCCTTTTGCTTGTTTTTTTATATTCATATATAAAAACATCATAAGCAACAACAAGAGATCGGCATGACCACACAAATTATTGCACTAGAACAGATTGATTTTGAGCAATGGCTTCCACTTTGGCGCAGCTATTTAACATTTTATAAATCACAACTCAGTGATGAACAAATAAGATTATCTTGGAAGCGAATCACAAATCCTGAACAAGCTGATATGTTTGGTTTTGCCATCAAAGTAAATGGTCAAGTGGTTGGCTTTGTACATTTGATTGCACATATGAGCATGTGGACAGATTTACCCTATTGTTATCTACAAGATTTATTTGTCGATGAAGCTTTTAGGAATCGAGGTTTAGCACGACAATTAATTGAGCATTGTTATCTGGTCTGCGCAACAAAGTTTGACCGTGTTTATTGGCTCACTCAAGAATACAATATTAGCGCCCAACACCTTTATGATCGTATTGCGAGTAAAACAGGATTTATCCAATATAAAAAGGTATTAACATAACTAGGGTCTGTTGACAATTCGTCTACGTTTGCGACTACGAGTGATTTTTAGATGATACAAGGCACGAAATATGAAATTTAGTCATTCTAAATAAATTGTTCGTAACGATGTAGCAGCAAAAAACACTCTAGTCCCCCGCTGCGCCTTGCGCTGCAAACAAAGCAGTGCTTTGTTCTTGCTCAGGGTTGTGGCTAAAATTATCTCAGTCTGCGTTATGAAACTCGTAAATAGTCTCGCTATTCTCTTCGTTTCATGCCTTGCCTGCTCAATTTTAACCTACAACGCAAGCCATTTATGAAATGTCAACAGACCCTAATAGATGTAATTCATTTAATAATGACCGTCAAATGCTCACGCTTGAAAAAGATCAAGCCTAAACATAAAAAAGGCTCACCTTTTTCAAGTCAGCCTTTAAAAATATTAAAGATCTGTGTAGCAAATAATTCAATCAACAATCAAAAACTAAAAATCGCTTCTAGAATTTAAAGAAGCGATTTTAGCTTAGTCCCAACTTATCAAACTGTATATGCTTAAAATTAGATATATACAGCCGATAACTCAGGTCTTAATGGCCGAATAATGCTTTATCTAAAGGAATTTCGATTCCTACAGAAGCACCTGCATCATTGCCATGTAGATCAGAATCACTGACCCAACCATTAATTTTTAATGGCATGGTCGGTTTAATATAATGTGTCCAAGTTAAATCTAATGCTTTAATTTTGTCTTTTTCTGGGAAGGCTAAGTTGATTTGCTTATCACCAAAGAGAGCAGCAGATTGGTTAACTTTGGCATACAGTGCACGACCAGATAAACGATTCATCACATCAAAACGAATATCACCACCGACAGAAATCATTTCACCATCACCACCCATTGCATGTCCCAATGGGAAACCTTGTTGGTAATAACCATCTTTATAGACATGGTGACTATAAGAAACACCTAATGGATCACCATTTGTTTCTGTATTCGCCCATTCAACATAAAGCTGATATGGTAAATTTTTAAAGCTTGATGAATAGTCAGCACCAGCTAAATACATTTTTTTAGATGGTAATAGACCCGCTTCATCTTCACCAATATATTGCCCATAAAAACTCATAGGAACATTCAGCAAAGACTGAAGATTTAAACGCGCATCAAATCCAGCAAGCTGATTGGATGGATTACCCACCCCCGTACAAGTGCTATCTGCACACTCATTGTCTTTTCCAATAAAAGCATTCCAATAAGCTTTTGCACTTCCTGGTTGACCCTCTCCATCAATTTGGAAAGCGCGTGATGCACCGATTTCCAAATAAGGTAAAGGTTGAGCAGTTAAGCGCAATCCCATTAAACGTGCATCAGGTACAGCCGTATAATCATTTAACTGTCCAGCAAATGCTTGATATTGCCAAGGACCAATCCAAGACAACCATTTAGATTCAAAAGCCTTTTGTTCAGCACGCTGTACAGTAAAGCCATACACAGGACGGCTGGCATCACCACGAATCAAACTACCATCATGTCCCGGCCCCCAATATGTTGGGATTTGACCCGCAATAACCCATTGATTCCATAACTTCCCAGCAATATATGAACCTTCCACATTGACATCTTGACCATTGTCAATTTGCGGATCTTTTTCACCATTGACACGAAGCTTTGCATCCCAATTCTCGCCACCCGCATTGAATTCTAATGAACCCACATATTGTGCTTTTGCACTATCCCCAAAAGCTTGAGGAATATTTTTTTGATCAGTTTCGGCAAATAAACCTAATTTTGCAGTTTGATTATCTGCTTTTAAGGCATTTTGAATTGAATCAATAACTTTTTGTTGAGTATTGTTTAAAACTTTTGCTTGAGATAAGGCACGTTGAATTTCATCCCCACTCATCGGCCAAGTCGATGTACTGATTTGTATCACACCTTGTTGATTTAACCAGTTCAAATCTGTGCGAAGATCTTCATTATTTAATACGATTCCCTGTGCAAATACAGGTAAAGACATTCCAAGTAATACAGCAGCACAAAGTGATTTTCTTAAATACATGCTCATTGTTCTCAAGTTTGATTTACAAACACACCTTAATTTTTTTATAAGTTTTTTTCAATGGTGAAATTGTGTTATTCATATTTTAAAATTCCATTATCCAAAAGAAAAAGAGTGCACCAAAGTGCACTCTTTTTCTTTTAAATTCAGATAATAACGATCATTCAATTTTTAAAAAATCGCCATCTCTAACTTTTAAATTAAAATACTTTTAAAAATAGCCAGAATAAACCACCTGATAAACAAATCGTTGCAGGTAAGGTAAAAATCCATGCAGAAAGAATCGTTTTGACTGTTGCAAAATTCAATCCAGTTTTATTGGCGACCATGGTTCCTGCAACCGCACTGTTGAGTACATGAGTCGTTGAAACGGGTAAACCAAAGCCATCTGCAGCAGCGATTGTCGACATTGCCACAAGCTCAGCAGACATCCCTTGACCGTAGGTCATATGATGTTTACCAATACGCTCGCCCACAGTAACCACAATACGTTTCCATCCCACCATTGTTCCTAAACCCAATGCCAATGCCACAGCAACTTTTACCCAGTTTGGAATATATTGGAGGAAAGAATCTAAGTTTTTGCGATACTCTTTTACCACTTTGCCTTGAGCTTCATCCATTTTTGGAAGTTGATCCGCTTTATCCAAGCGTTTAAAAGCCGTGGTGCTTAAGTACATATCATTACGTAATGAAGATACTTCAGCTTCTGGAATATCTTTGAGATCACCAAATTTACCAACACGCTCGCCCAAATGATCAGTCAAACTGGCCAATGCTGGAACAACTTCAGGATTCATTTCTTTGGTTTGGATAAATTTAGTGATGGTTACACGCGCTTGTTCATCTGGAATATCGGCATGCTGTGCATAAATTGCCGTCGCAGTTTGACCAGACAATTGTGAGAATGACTGTAAATGCTGTTGGTCTAATCCTCTATTCAACGAATAAGCCAAAGGCACAATACCAATCAAAATCAACATGATTAACCCCATACCTTTTTGACCATCATTTGAACCATGTGCAAAGCTCACACCTGTACAGGTGAAAATCAGAACCGCACGAATCAATGGTGGTGGTGGTTTATTGCCTTCAGGGGGTTGGAACAACTCAAGTTGCTTTTTAAATATTTTTTTAACAATCAAAAATACAATTGCTGCAAATGCAAAACCAATCAAAGGAGAAAACAGTAATGCTTTACCCACTTTAAGCACTTGATCCATGTCTACACCACTTGCACCCGTTGAAGCATGCAAAATGTAGTTCATGATGCCTACACCCAAAATTGAGCCAATCAAGGTGTGAGAGCTTGATGCCGGAATACCTAAGAACCAAGTGCCTAAATTCCACAGAATCGCCGCAATTAGCATGGCAAAAACCATAGCAAAACCAGCGCCACTGCCTACATTCATGATCAGTTCAACAGGAAGCAATGCAATAATTCCATACGCAACTGCACCACTGGCAACCATTACCCCAAGGAAGTTACAAAAGCCTGCCCACATGACTGCTACAGGCGCAGGCAATGCATTGGTATAAATCACGGTTGCTACAGCATTGGCTGTATCATGAAAACCATTTACAAACTCAAAACCCAAAGCGATAAACAACGCTGTCGCTAAAAGAATCACTGAGTAGAGGCTTAACGGTGGAACATGTGCTAAATCTGCACTAACTTGCACCCCAATGTAGATTAAGGTAGCAATGATAATCGTCAGAAACACCGGCATAAAAAATTTCGGTGTAGGGACGTGCACATTCGTCGATTGAACGGGTTTAGGTGACTGTGCAGAATCTGTGACGGGAGGTAAATTCGAATTCATGCAGAAAGTTAGCGAATATTAGAATGCGCTTATTGTTCAATTAAATTGTGACAATTATATGACAAATAGAGATCATATGAAGTGAAATTTATAATTATTTCACCTCAGTGTTTCGCTACATAAGCGACAAAATTAATATTTTTATTATTTATAATTAGTATCTTAAACTAATAAAACCAATATAACTTGAGCAAAATATTTTATTTTAATCTGAAATAATATTTGTAATATTTCAGATCAATTTGAACTATTTATCATTTGGTATTGCTATTTTTCATGAAATTTATGACAAATTGATGAAAAAACAAACATACTTTTAACTTTATTTTTACATATGTTCCAATAAATCCCGCTTACCTAATCCAAGCAAGTTTAACGCCAACAATTGCCCTACACTAAAAAAGTATCCTATATCTTCAACGAATCGTCTTAAATTAAATGTGCCAGACCAATAAATAGATCATCTGAACAATATCCCACACATTTTAAAAACCTTGCGCTAACACGCCGATCAATCATTTACTTTTCAATCGATACATAAAATGATTACGAACAAAACCTAGTATATTGTAAATACCAATGATATAAAAAGATCAAAAAAAACCTAACCCAATGATTTTTTATAATTTTACAGATCAAAAATCTACAATCAGGAAGTACATCAAGACTGGTACCTTGAAAGTCTACATTCTGATAACATATCGGCTATTTTTAAAATCCGATTTTATTGAGAGTTTTAATGTCCACGCTTACCACGTTAAAAGAGCTTCTTGCCCAACGCATCCTAATTATTGATGGTGCGATGGGAACTATGATCCAACGCCATAAACTGGAAGAAGTTGATTACCGTGGTGAGCGTTTTGCTGATTGGGCATCTGACTTAAAAGGTAACAATGACCTTTTAGTGTTAACTCAACCCCAAATTATTCAAGGCATCCATGAAGCTTACCTAGATGCTGGTGCTGACATTATTGAAACCAATAGCTTTAACGGTACACGTGTTTCAATGTCTGACTATCACATGGAAGATTTAGTCCATGAGATCAACTTTGAAGCAGCCCGACTTGCCAAAGCTGCTTGTGAAAAATACTCAACCCCTGACAAACCACGTTTTGTTGCTGGAGTATTGGGGCCTACATCACGTACCTGCTCGATCTCACCGAATGTAAATGATCCAGCGTTTCGCAACATTACCTTTGATGAACTCAAAGAAAATTATATTGAAGCCACACATGCTTTAATTGAAGGTGGTGCAGACATCCTTCTCATTGAAACTGTGTTTGATACTTTAAACTGTAAAGCAGCAATTTTTGCGGTAAAAGAAGTCTTTAAACAACTTGGCTGTGAATTACCGCTGATGATTTCAGGCACAATTACGGATGCTTCTGGTCGTACCTTAACAGGACAAACTGCAGAAGCATTTTGGAACTCTGTTCGTCACGGCGATTTATTGTCAATTGGATTTAACTGCGCCTTAGGTGCAGATGCCATGCGTCCACATGTCAAAACTGTATCAGATGTTGCGGATGTTTTTGTTTCAGCGCATCCAAACGCTGGCTTACCAAACGCATTTGGTGGCTATGATGAAACACCAGAAGAAACAGCTGCCTTCTTAAAAGAATTTGCTGAAAGTGGCTTAATCAATATCACTGGTGGATGTTGTGGTACCACACCTGACCATATTCGTGCCATTTATAATGCGGTTAAAGACATCCCACCGCGTAAAATTCCAGACATCAAACCTGCATGTCGCCTCAGTGGTTTAGAGCCATTTAATATTTATGACGACTCATTGTTTGTCAATGTTGGTGAACGTACCAATGTCACTGGTTCTAAAAAATTCCTCCGTTTAATCCGTGAAGAAAACTTTGCAGAAGCACTCGATGTTGCATTACAACAAGTAGTTTCAGGCGCACAAATCATTGACATCAATATGGATGAAGGAATGCTCGATTCGCAAAACGCGATGGTACATTTCTTAAATCTGGTTGCATCTGAGCCTGAAATCTCTAAAGTACCAATCATGATTGACTCCTCTAAATGGGAAATCATTGAAGCAGGTCTAAAATGTGTACAAGGTAAACCTGTTGTTAACTCCATTTCCTTAAAAGAAGGTTATGATGAGTTTGTCCATAAAGCACGTTTGTGTCGCCAATATGGTGCAGCTGTCATTGTGATGGCATTTGATGAAACAGGTCAGGCAGATACTGCCGCACGTAAACGTGAAATCTGTAAGCGCTCTTATGATGTGTTGGTCAATGAAGTTGGTTTTCCTGCGGAAGACATTATTTTTGATCCGAACGTTTTTGCTGTTGCAACGGGGATTGAAGAACACAATAACTATGCTGTGGACTTTATTGAAGCAACCGGCTGGATTAAACAAAACTTACCACATGCCATGATTTCTGGTGGTGTGTCTAACGTGTCGTTCTCTTTCCGTGGCAATGAACCTGTCCGTGAAGCCATTCACTCTGTATTCCTTTACTATGCCATCAAACAAGGCATGACCATGGGAATTGTCAATGCGGGTCAAATGGCCATCTATGATGATATTCCTAAGGAGCTGAAAGCCGCTGTTGAAGATGTCATTCTCAACCAGAATCAAGGTGACAGCGGTCAAGATGCAACAGAAAAATTGCTTGAAGTTGCTGAACAGTACCGTGGTCAAAGTGCTGCCCAAAAACAGGTTGAAAACCTTGAATGGCGTAATGAACCTGTTGAAAAGCGTCTTGAATATGCATTGGTCAAAGGGATTACCAGCTTTATCGATGAAGATACTGAAGAAGCCCGCTTAAAGTCCAAACGTCCACTTGATGTGATTGAAGGTCCATTGATGGACGGTATGAATGTGGTCGGTGACTTATTCGGCTCAGGTAAAATGTTCTTACCTCAAGTGGTTAAATCTGCACGGGTGATGAAACAAGCCGTAGCATGGTTAAACCCGTACATTGAAGCCGAAAAAACAGGCAGCCAATCCAAAGGTAAAGTGTTGATGGCGACTGTAAAAGGCGATGTACACGATATTGGTAAAAACATTGTCGGTGTTGTACTGGGGTGTAATGGTTATGACATTGTTGACCTTGGTGTCATGGTGTCTTGCGAGAAAATTTTACAGACTGCAATTGATGAAAAAGTCGATATTATCGGCTTATCAGGTTTGATTACCCCATCGCTTGATGAAATGGTGTTTGTTGCAAAAGAAATGCAGCGCAAGGGTTTTAAAATTCCACTGTTGATTGGTGGCGCAACTACATCGAAAGCACACACTGCAGTAAAAATTGATCCTCAATACTCAAATGATGCAGTGATCTATGTTGCCGATGCTTCTCGTGCGGTGGGTGTTGCAACCACCCTGTTGTCTCCCGAAATGAAGCCTAAATTTGTGGATGAACATCGTGCTGAATATGAAAAAGTACGTGAACGTATTGCCAATAAGCAACCAAAAGCAGCTAAATTGTCGTATACAGAATCCATTGAAAATGGTCTAAAAATTGACTTTTCCGCCAATCCACCAGTAAAACCTAACTTTATTGGTTTGCAAACCTTAACCCATTACCCTCTTGATACGTTAGTAGAATATTTTGACTGGACGCCATTCTTTATTTCTTGGAGTTTGGCGGGTAAATTCCCGAAAATTTTACAAGATGACGTGGTCGGTGAAGCTGCGACTGATTTGTATAATCAAGCTCAAGCGATGCTCAAAGACATTATTGACAATAAGCGTTTCGATGCGCGTGCCGTTTTTGGGATTTATCCTGCAAACCGTTCAGCCGCAGACTCTGTTGAGGTCTTTAATGAAGATGGTCAATCTGTAACCCATACCTTCCATCATATTCGTCAGCAATCAGATAAAGTTACAGGTAAACCTAATTTGTCTTTGGCTGATTTTGTTGCAACCAAAGCACAAGCCGAAGACTACTTGGGTGGTTTTACCGTTTCAATTTTTGGTGCGGAAGAAATGGCGCATGAGTACAAAGCCAAAGGTGATGATTATTCTGCCATTCTTGCTCAGTCCTTAGGTGACCGTTTTGCTGAAGCATTTGCTGAACATTTGCATGAGCGTATTCGTAAAGAGTTCTGGGGCTATCAAGCCGATGAGCAACTGTCGAATGAAGAATTAATTAAAGAAAAGTATGTCGGTATTCGCCCTGCACCGGGCTACCCAGCTTGTCCTGAGCATTCTGAAAAAGCATCTTTGTTTGATTGGTTAGGCACCACGGATAAGATTGGTACGCAATTGACCAGCAGTTTTGCAATGTGGCCACCATCAAGTGTCAGTGGTTTCTACTATGCCAACCCACAGTCTGAATACTTTAACGTGGGTAAAATTGCGTTGGATCAGCTAGAAGATTATGCAAAGCGTAAGAATTGGACTTTGGATGAAGCCAAACGTTGGTTAGCACCGAATTTGGATGATTCGATTGCTTAGATTTATTTAAATCTCCCCTAACCCCTCTTTTCAAAGAGGGGAACTGCACGTCTCGATTGAATTACGTGAAAGCTCGTCCCTGAACAAGTTTAAAGTATTACTTTAAAACGAAGTTCAAGAAGGAGGGAATAGCTCGAATCGAAGACCATCATCCAATTCACGGCAGGTCCCCCTTTATCAAAGGGAGATTTAGGGGGATTCCAAATGCTGACTCGCCACATCAAAAACCTTCGAAATCCCCCTATCAATTTCCAGCAAAATTCTTCCATTATCAAATATTAAGATAACTAAGCCTTGCTGAGTCAATGCTTCATCACGGATACGATCAGCTTCTAAACCCTCATCTGTATAATGCTACCCACCATGGCATTCAATCACCAAATTTATAGCGGGACAGTAAAATCGACGATGTAATTTAAAATCAGTTTCTGACGATAAAACTGTAAACCTAAAATTTGCTTGTGTCGTAACTTTAACCAAAGCAATAATTCTGCATCCGTCATATTATTCCTAAGATCACGAGACAGTTGTTTTAAGTTTTTGTTATCGGGTTGCATTGCTGTTCTTCTTTTTAAATTTATTTAATCTTTTCCAATTGCCCGTTCTTGCACTTCATTTTCAGCAAGCAATATTGCAAATCCAATACCATCATAAAATTAGCAACATTCCCCTCTTCAAAAAAGAGGGAAACTGCGATTTTAGCAGCACAAAGGAATATTTTTATATTAAAAAACCAATTCCCTCATACAAAATCCCGTCAATTAAAGGGATTTATCTAAAAAAACTACGATCCAATAACCCAAAAATAAAATGGCCTGAATCTATACCTATTACTTTCTAAAATTAGACAACAAATTATTGGTAATCGACTTATTGTTTTCAACAATTCGGGTCTTTTTGGCCTTTGCTGATTGATCTTCAACGCGTTCAATTTTGGTTGCTTTTAACTTGCCGTTATTTTCAACAACGATAAATTTAACTCTTTCATTTCGCTTTGGCTCACCCTCTGCAAGCGGAAAATCCGAAATATGAAAGAAAATATCTTGTTCAAGTCCACCAATAAAGCCAAAGCCTCTATCGGCATCGTATTGTTTAATTTTTCCTTGTTGGAATTCAGGCTTCATACATATTACTCATCGCGGTACACAATCGCTGTATTATACCCTGATCTTGATCAATAGATAAAATAGCAAAAAAAAGTCTTGCTTCATCCTAATTGCAGCGATAAAAAAGCCCACTTTTCAGCAGGCTTCTATACAACTTGAGTTCTAATGCGCATGTCCTGCGCCGACATTCCCTTTCGGTTTTGGACATAACCAAATAATCAATCCTGCGAAAATAAAAATCATCGCAAAGATCAAAAATACATGATTGACCGAAAGTGTTAAAGCCTCTTTATCGACCAAATTTGAAATGGTGCCTAAAGCCATTTCAGGACTAAAGCCACTGTTGACCAAGTTACGTTGAGTTTCCTCAACATGCATGGTCGACACGATTTCACTACGTGCCAGCTTGGTATGATCATCCCAAATGGTCACCGCAATAGATGCACCAATAGCCCCTGCCATAGTTCGCATAAAGTTCATCAAACCTGCAGCAGAAGCCACTTCATCTGGACGTACCACACCTAAAGCAATATTAGACAGTGGGATAAAGAAGAATGGTACCGCAAAACCTTGAATAATCTGTGGTAACGCCAGCGCCATAAAGTCAGCATCACTGGTCCAAAATGAACGCATTAATGTAACGCCACCTAAAATCATCAGACCAAAACTCGACAAGGCTCTGGGGTCGTATTTAGTCGCAAGTTTGGCAACCACTGGCGACATCATCAAACTACCAAAGCCCATCGTCGCAGTCAGATAACCTGCCCAAGATGCGGTATAGCCCAAGTTAATCTGTAACCATTGTGGAATGAGCACAATACTGCCAAAGAATGCTGCAAAGGCAAAAGCCAATGAGATTGTTGCTATAGTAAAACCACGGTATCGGAAAATTTGTATATTGACGATAGGATGTTTTTCATAATATTCCCAGATGAAAAAGGCGATAAATCCAACTACCAAAATCACAGCCAAAATACAAATAAAGCTGTTATTAAACCAATCCCGCTCATGCCCCAAATCGAGCATTAACTGTAATGCGCCAATCCAAATGATCAGTAGCGTTAAGCCAATGGTATCAATCGGAAGTTTAGCAATCGGTGTTTCAGCAACTTTTAATAGACGCATCACCCCAACAGCACAGATCACACCCACTGGAATATTGATAAAGAAAATCCAATGCCATGACCAGTTATCACTGATCGTACCGCCTAAAATAGGACCTAGAATCGGTCCAACAACGGTCGTCATTGCCCACATCCCCATTGCTTGAGAATGCTTTTCGGGTGGGAAAATACGCATCAACAAAGTTTGACTGAGTGGCATGATTGGACCACCAAATAAACCCTGTCCGATCCGGCAGATCACTAACATCGCCAAGCTATTGGATAAGCCACAAAGAATTGAAAATGTGGTAAAGCCAATCAGACTGATGGTAAATACCCGAACAGCACCAAAACGTCCTGCGAGCCACCCCGTTAAAGGTACACAGATGGCTTCAGCAACAGCATAGGAAGTAATCACCCAAGTCCCTTGAGAACTTGATACTGCTAAACTTCCGGTAATATGAGGCACAGAAACATTGGCAATGGTCATATCCAGTACGACCATAAAATTGGCAAGTGCTAAAAAGAAGGCGGCAAGAAGTAAACGCCCACCTTTAAGCTCACTTTGAAACGTTGCTGTATTCATAAGTGATTACTTCGCTGAAGAGGTATCAACCTCAGCATTCATGGATAAACCCACACGTAATGGATGCTCAGCCAACTCTTTAGGATCGAGTTTGATACGTACAGGTAGACGTTGAACCACTTTAATCCAGTTACCTGTCGCATTTTGTGCAGGGATCAACGCAAATGCTGAACCTGTACCACCAGAAAAGCCGATCACCGTACCGTGATACTCTACTTTCTTCCCATAGAGGTCTGAAGTGAGGGTTGCCTTCTGACCAACTTTCACGTTTTGCAACTGACTTTCTTTAAAGTTTGCATCCACATAAAGTTCAGCCAAAGGAACCACTTTCATCAGACTTGTCCCTGGTGCAATACGCTGACCGACTTGAATACTACGGCGGGCAATCACACCATCTAACGGCGCTTTAATTTCTGTACGTTGTAAATCTAAAAGTGCTTGATCAAGTTTGGCTTGAGCCACCAATACATCAGGGGTTGAACTTTGTGAGGTACCCCGAATTAAAGCTTCATTGGCATCTAAATTACTTTGTGCAGCTTTACGTTTAGATTCCGTTTGCGCCAATGCTGCTTTTGCCACATCGACATTTGCTTTGGCATTGTTTAAAGCACTTTGTGCTTTGCTAAATTCTTCTTTAGAAATTGCACCTGTCGCGCTTAACTGCTGACGGCGTGCAAACTCTTGTTGTGCTTGTTGATACGCCACATCAGCTTGCGCCACTTGTGCTTTAGCACTGTTAATATCATCTGCACTGACTAAAATCTGTGAGGACAATGAACTGCTATTTGCCGAGCTTTGCGTATATTGACGCTTGGCTTTGGTCAACGCTGCTTCAGCTTCTGCAACAGCGATTTTTGCATCACGATTATCAATAATTGCAAGCACATCGCCTTTTTTCACTTGTTGAGTATCACTGACCAAAACCTCAGCAACCTGTCCGCTGACCATCGAAGTGATTTCAGCAGTTTCAGCACCGACATAGGCATTGTCTGTTTCAACAATATTGCCAAAAATAAAAGCCCAAATTGCATATAGAATTGCAGCTACAACAACAATAATGGCAAAAATCTTCAGCATTTTTTTACGTTTTTGTTTGGCTTCCAAATCCGCTTGCGCTTGATTTTCATCATTTGGAGAGGCATTCGTCGTTTGCGCGTCAGTCATCGCATGTTCCTAGCTTACTTGGACTTGTCAAAACATCTTTGCATTTTGGAGATATAAACTGAAAAACTGCTTAATCATATCTATATGACATTGCTTGATGGTTGAATAAGTCAACTTCTTAAAATTGTGGTGCTCAATTTTACAGGTAAAAATCATATTATGAGAATAAAAATATTACTCTATAGTTTATCTTTATAAAATAGGATGATCTTATTGATATTCATATTTTTTTGAAAAAAAATAAGCCAACAAAATATCTATTTTGCTGGCTTATATTGACACAAAGAATACAAAAGTGTACTGATTAGTACACTTTTCAACTTAATCAATAAGCATAAGAAGCAATAGCTGTCGCAATCGCCTTACCTTCATTGTTGAGCATGGTCATACGCATGGTGCAACCTTTACGCCCCATTCTCAAGGTTTCAGCTTTGGCAATAAAATATTCACCGCGCCCAGGTGCAAGATAATCCACACGCATATCAACTGTCGCTAAACGAGAAACTTTCTTTAACGTGTCTGGCAATTGATCTGGCTCTGCACGTTTATATAGCTCCCCCATTGCCACAATTCCACCAATACTATCCAGCAATGTCGCGGCCACACCACCATGTAAAATTTGAAATGCGACATTGCCAATCAAATACGGTTTCATTTCGATGTAGCCTTCAATCTCATCATTGACAACACGCATTTGCATATTGTTATGTGAAAAATAAGGCGAACCATTAAACGCTTTAGTGAGTTGGTTAAGCACCACATTTAGATCTGCTTTCGCGCCTAAATGTAAATTACCAGTCCACTTTTTTTGCGATTCGCTAGGCGCAGAATCAATTTTAGAAGAATCACTCATCATCATTTCGAAACCAATATTGAGAAAAATTTTCAGCTTTTTCCCAAAAAATATATGAAAGGGCTACAATATATGCCTAGTTTAATACTGAACATCGAGATTGTTATGACTTATACGTTCAATCGTCCTGCTTTTCCAGCTACACGTATGCGCCGTATCCGTAAAAACGATAAGCTTCGAGCAATGGTAAGAGAGACTCAACTCACAGCAGATCATCTCATTTATCCAGTATTTGTGCTTCCGGGACAAAACCAAAGCCAAGATGTACCAAGTATGCCAAATGTTCAACGATTGTCAGCAGACTTATTGTTGAAAAAAGCAGAAACACTATTAGAACTTGGTGTATCAAAACTTGCCTTATTCCCCGTTACACCACAACAAGACAAAAGTTTAACAGCAGAAGCAGCGTGGCATGAAGACGGTTTAGTTCAAAATACTTTACGTTTGCTAAAAAAAGAACTGCCTGAGATGGTGCTCATCACCGATGGTGCATTAGATCCTTATACCACCCATGGTCAGGACGGTATTATTGACAATACAGGTTATGTGTTAAATGATGAAACAGTCCAATGCCTGATCAAACAAGCCTTAAGCCATGCTGAAGCAGGTGCAGATGTGATCGCGCCAAGTGACATGATGGACGGCCGTATTGGTGCAATCCGCCAAGCTTTAGAAAGTAACGATTTTATTTATACCAGTATCATGGCGTACTCTGCAAAATACGCGTCTAGTTTCTACGGTCCTTTCCGCGATGCAGTTGGCTCATCATCCAACCTAAAAGGTGGTAATAAGTATAACTACCAAATGGATGTCGGTAATCGTGCTGAAGCACTGCATGAAATCGCCCTCGATATTCAAGAAGGCGCAGACATGGTGATTGTTAAACCAGGTATGCCATATTTGGATGTGGTACGTGAAGTTAAAGATACCTTTGGTGTCCCAACCTTTGTTTATCAAGTCAGTGGTGAATATGCCATGCTTGCTGCAGCCATCCAAAATGGCTGGTTATCAGAAAGCGTGATCATGGAATCATTGATGTGCTTCCGTCGTGCAGGTGCAGATGGTATTTGGACCTATTATGCAGAAGATGCAGCACGTCAATTAAAAGAGATGAAGTAAAAAATTCCTTCCTTACTGAATTCATTGTTCCTTACCTTTTAGAAAGGGAAGTGTCCATTACTGATTCGGTCGTGGAAGGAAAGTCCCCTCTTTCAAAAGATAAGCAGTATTGCTTTTGTAGGTGGGGATTAAAATTCTAAATTGGTACAGAATACACAATGCATATCGCCATTATCGGTGCAGGAGTAAGTGGCTTACTCAGCGCGCTTGAACTTGTTGAACAAGGTTGCACCATCACTCTGTTCGATCAACAACATGCTGGACATGCTGCTTCATGGGCGGGTGGCGGTATTTTGTCACCCATGTATCCATGGAGATATCCAAATGAAGTCAATCATCTGGCACAACATGGCAAACAACTTTACCAACAATGGAATGAGAAACTACAGCCTAAAACAGGGATAGACTTTCAAATCCATGAAACTGGAATGCTAATTTTTGACGAAGCAGATTTTGAGCTTGGACTCGGTTATAAAGACCAACATCAAGAACCGATGCAGCATTGTGAATACCTGCAAAGAGAGCAGCTTGAAACCATCAACCCACATATTTCAGCACAATTTCAACATGCAATTTATTTTCCACACTTAGCCAATGTTAGAAATCCAAGACTTCTTAAATCACTGATCAGCTATCTCAAACAACACCCTCAAGTTGAAGTGTATGAAAATACATGGATCGAAAAATTTAATATTCAAAATCAAAAAATTCAGTCTGTTGAAAGTACCAATGGGCGACGTTTTTTCGCAGATCAATTTGTGATTACCACAGGCGCATGGTCAAATTGCTGGGCAGAACAATTACAGCTTTCGATCCCAGTAGAGCCAGTTCAAGGACAAATGATGTTATTTAAAACCCCTGAAAACTGGCTACCCACCATGTGTATGAACAATGTCATGTATTTGATCCCACGCCTAGATGGTCATATCGTATGTGGTTCAAGCATGGACAATATCGGGTTTGATAAGCGTCCAAATGTACAAACACAGCAAAATATTTATAAAGCCTGTATCGAGATGGTCCCTGAATTGACAAACTTCCCTATTGTTAAGCAATGGGCAGGATTACGTCCCAGTTCACCGACAGGCATTCCATATATAGGAAAAATGCCTAAACTGAACAATTTATGGGCAAATTTTGGACATTACCGTAATGGCTTATGTATGGGGCCTGCTTCTGCACAGTTATTAAGACAATTGATGCTCAATCAAGATACACATGTTGATTCAACAGCTTATTCAACCGAGCGATTAACTGCATATACACCTCTCACTCAGTAATCATCTTTTAGCTAAAAAGTGTTAGGTTCTGGCATGAAACAATCAAAGAGAAGACGCTTAGTCGCTTCTCTCATCGAAAACGATTGATAAAATTGCTGATGCCGACAAGTGATTTACCAATAATTCTCTACAGCAATATTACCTTCACCCCGACGATTCATCGTTAAACCACGGGATTTTAATGCGGCTTTGGTGTCATCCACCATTTGTGGGTTTCCACATAGCATGACATGAGTGGTATCTGCATTGAATTTTAAATCAGCGGCTTTTTCCAATTCACCATTTTCAATCAAAATTGGTAAGCGATCATGCAAGGTGGCATTGGGATCACGCGTAACAATCGGGATAAATTTAAAACCTGTATGTCCCTCCCCAAAAAGCTGGGCAATCTCTTGGATCCGATCGACATAAGCCAATTCAGATTCAGTTCTTACGCTATACACCAAGTTGATTTTTTCGTACTTTGACCAAGTTTCAAAATCTTGTAGCATCGAAATAAAAGGCGCTAAACCTGTGCCCGTTGCCAACAACCACAAATCTTTAGGCAACGGCAATTGATAACGTGCTAAAGTTAAGAATCCATAGGGGATTTTTTCCAAATAAAGCTCATCACCGACTTGTAAATGCTGTAAATTGGAGGTAAATGCACCATCAGGAACAACGATTGAAAAAAATTCGAGTGTTTCATCAAACGGGGATGAAACCACGGAATATGCCCTTACCACCAATTCATCACCCACTTTTAAACCAATGCGAGCAAATTGCCCAGCGGTAAACTTAAAATGAGCAGGTCGAGTCATGGTGAAACTGAAAAGTGTATTGGTCCAACGCTGAACAGACAAAACCTTTTCTATGCTAAATTTTTCAATTGACATGATTTCTTCGTGGCATGAAACATAGTCCTCATGGTAGCATGACTATATAATCTATGAATATTAAAATGTTAAGGCTCTACTTATGCGAATGACTTTACGCCAGTTGGCGGTTTTTGTTGCTGTCGCTCAAGAAGGCACCGTGACTAAAGCAAGTGATGCGGTTCGGTTGACTCAAAGTGCGGCAAGTATGGCTTTGGCAGATTTAGAAGATGGGCTGGGAGCCCCCCTTTTCGATCGTCTTGGTAAGCGCTTACAGCTCAATGATCTTGGTCGCTTCTTACTTCCCCAAGCTTTAGAAATTTTAGGCCGCTGTGAAGCTTTTGAACAAGCAGCCAAAGGCGAATTACAAAGTATTGATTTACGCATTGGTGCAACACTGACTATCAGTGATTATTTAATGCCCGACTTAATGGCAAACTTTTTACAAGTTCAACCTCAAGCACATTTGCAACTCCAAGTTGGCAATACCCGTCAAATGATTGAAGCCGTCAACCAATTCCAACTGGATTTAGCATTGATTGAAGGTTCATGCTTCTTACCACAACTTCAATGTATTCACTGGCGAGATGACGAACTTGCGGTATGTTGTTCACCTAATCATCCACTTGCAAATTTACATCGTGAATTAAAACAGTCTGACTTTCAACATGTTGAATGGATTTTGCGTGAAGAAGGTTCTGGCACACGTGAAGTTTTTGACAATGCCATTCTAAAAGACCTAGAAGATGCCAATATCCGCTTAACTTTGGGTCATAATGAAGCGATTTTAAAAATTGTCGCAGGTGGTTTAGGAATGTCATGTATTTCTAAATTAGCCATTCAGCCTTTGCTGGACAAAGGGCAATTGGTAATTTTAAAGACTCCTTTTTGGCAACTTGCACGTCCTTTGTACATGCTTGTACATCGTCAAAAGTACCAAGGTCCTGGTTTAAGAGCCTTCTTAAAATTCTGTGAACACGGATAAAACTAAAGCTCCTCTTGGAGCTTTTATATAATTTTTAGCTTAATAAAGTTATTTACCAAATTGTCTTTCGCATGGCTGACCATCATGATCGCCATCCATTTGCGTATTAGGACAATTTTTAATAAAAAATACAGCTTCATCATAGGATGTCATTTGACTGCAATGTGTCCGCCCATCACATTGATAAGGCGATTTTACCATTGATGATGTCGCTACAGTTGCGTTAGATTGCACTGTTACCTGAGCATGTTCAGTCCTTACTAGGTTATGATCACCATTTATTAAAGCATTTTGCGATTTTTCACTAAACTTTACTGGTTTGACATAACCAATTTCTTTGCGTTGTTGCTCAATAATTTGTTGCTGCTGGTGTTCTAACAAGGTAAGTTTATTATGCTGTTCATCCTGATAGGTTTGGTATTGATTCCATGTCGCAAAACTAAAATAAACGAAGCCAAAAACAATCACTAAAATTACCACAGACATAAAACCAAATTTCTGTCCTTCACTTTTACTTCGTCTTAATATATTTTTTTGCTTATCAATATTGATGTTTTTATTTTTTAATTCATTACTCATCGCTACATCCAAACGAATCATTTGATGTGCTTTTAATGTTCCTTGCTCATTGATAATTACATACTTTATAGTTTCCCCTTTTTTCGGTTGACCACCTAGTTTTGGAAAATCAGCGATGTAGAATACGACAGATTGCGCTGAATTATGATCCAATAAAAGTCCGTAACCTTTATCATGATGATATTCAATGATTTGCCCCAAATAAAACATAAAACTTCTCTTTTAAAATAAGTTTGAACCACAATAAATTCAACTCGTTTCAGATGTTTAGTGTGAATATGCCTTGCGTTTTTGCTGTTTAATCTTGTCCTTTTGTTGTTGTTGATATTGTTGAAATCTCATTTCAGTTTCGATTTTGTACTGCCTATAACGATCTTTTGCATACATTACAGAACTTACCCCAATGGATATCACTACAGCAACGGTCACCACCCAAGAATTCAATGCTAGACGTTTTTCAAGTCTAATTTTCTTTATAGGCTGTTTGCGTTTTGAGTATAAAAATTTAACTTTTAACTTTTGAATTAAACTTTGGATCGCATTTAAACGCATATTTTTTTCAAGCAACTGCTGATTCATTTGCCTATCAAAATATAAATCTTGTTCTTTAAAACATTGCCCCTCTACCAACATCTCTACAGGCTTAACCAACTCTTGTTTCTTAGAGTCCCCCGCAATTTCAATATTTTGATACGCCTCTCCCAAATCAGAAAGCATAACCTCACAAATTCCTTCAGTGGTTTTAATGTTATTAACTGTATGAATTTCGTCTTCGGATTCAGTATTTTGGATAACTTTAATAGAAAGGTCAACTTGTGTTTGCGCTACAGGCTCAATTTGATTGTTTTGGTATAAATTTATGCTACCTTCTTCTATCATAGGATTACTAATTAGAGTTTGTATGGGCTCGACAAAGATTACTTGTTGCTCCTCTACAACTAAGTCAATAGCTGGAATAGCTTCTACTGAAACCAATTGCTCTGTTTGAGTTTGTGTTTTGATATTAGCTAAATCGTTATCAGCTACCAATCTTCTCTTTTTAAGCGCTTTTCGAATAGTTCTAATTTGTTCATAGCCATTTTCTGAATGGAGACGCGTATTAGGTAACTTATTTTGATCGTTCTCATAATTTTTATAATCAAACCGCACAATAAATTTAGCTAAGGTTGCACCATATTGTTCTAAAACAACACACTTAATCCGCTCGCCAATTTGAGGAAGAATGGATTGATTTGAAAAATCTTCTAATTTAAAAACAACTTGTTGATGATTATCATTTAATTCAATTAGACCTTGCCCTAAATCATTATCGAAAAAGGTTACTGTCCCTTTTCTGAACATTTTTTATTCTCTTATAATTAAAAAAGGAGGCCCCTATAGCCTCCTTTGATCATACTAAATTTTAATCTTTTTGCACACTGCCAAAAATTTTATCACCAGCATCTCCTAGACCTGGCACGATATATCCCTGTTCATTTAAACCTTGATCAATTGAAGCAGTAAAAATCGTCACATCTGGGTGAGCTGCTTCCACACGTTTAATGCCTTCAGGTGCTGCAACTAACACCATAACACGGATATCTTTACAACCACTTGCTTTCAACACATCAATCGCAGCAACCAAAGATGAACCAGTTGCCAACATCGGGTCAATAATCATAGCTAAACGATTTTGTACATCTGGAACCAATTTTTTATAATAAGTACGTGCTTCCAAGGTTTCTTCATCCCGTTCTAAACCGAGAACTGAAACTTTTGCACTTGGAATAAGATTTAAAAAACCTTCTAACATGCCAATACCAGCACGTAAAATTGGCACTACAGTGATTTTTTTACCCGCAATTCTGTCCACTGTGACTTTACCGTTCCAACCATCAATTTCGTGATCACACACAGGTAAATCTTTGGTTGCTTCATAAGTTAAAAGCATAGTTACTTCTTGAGCAAGTTCACGGAAATTCTTAGTACTAATGTCAGCACGGCGTAATAAACCTAATTTATGACGAATAAGTGGATGACGAATTTCTTGAATAGACACGGGAGGACACCTAAAAGGATAAAAGTAAATTTCCATTATTATAAATGTTTTTTATATCTGAGATAAGAAAAGCCCTCAATGAATGAGGGCTTTTTTTGTTAATAGCAGGATTTTATTGCGATTAGTGTTGCTGGCTCATCAAGAAATGTAAAGGAGATAAAATTTCTGATTTCAACGCCAAGCTGATGATTGGATCTGGATAAACACCAATGATCAATACCAAAGCAGCAGCACCGAGCACCATAAGACCACCCACTTTTTGTCCCCAGTGATCAACAGCATCAATACGAGGATTATCTGGTGGCGTCATATACATCACGATCATCACACGTAAGTAGTAATACAAACCAATACCACTACCCACCACTACCATAGCAGCCAAGAACCAATGTTCTGTGGTTACAGCAGCAATCACCACCATAAACTTACCAATGAAACCAGCGGTTAATGGAATCCCTGCAAGAGAAAGCATCATCACTGTTAATGTCGCAGTCAGTACTGGACGACGCCAGAATAAACCACGGTAATCCGCAAGAGACTCAGCTTCATCAACATTGTTATATGGGCTCGACATTAACGCGACAGCACCAAAAGCACCAATCGTAGTTAAGGTATAAGTCACCACATAGACGCTTACGCTGCCTAAACTTGCATAACCTAAACTAATCAAAGCAATCAATAAATAACCAAAATGGGCGATTGATGAATAACCTAAAATTCGTTTTAAGTTGACTTGGCGTAATGCAAGAAAGTTCCCGACTAAAATCGAAAGCACAGCGATCACTGTTAATACAGTCACGATAGACGGTACAAGAATGAAACCTGAACTTAAAATAAAGCGTACTAATAAACCAATCGTTGCGACTTTAGCAACAGTTGCAAGATAAGTAGCGATTGGCGCAGGCGCACCTTGATAAACATCTGGTGTCCATTTATGAAATGGCGCCAATGATAATTTAAACGCAATCGCAATCACGATTAATCCTGAACCCAACAAAATCATTGGTTGAGCAAGGAAACCTTTTAACTGTTCAATAAAGTCAGCCAAAGATGCAATTTGTTGCACTTGTGCTAACTGATTTCCATACAAACCTGGGAAGTCAGTAAATGACAATGTACCTGTATAAGCATAAACGTATGCCATACCCATCAACAAAATTGCTGAAGCGGTTGCAGAAAGTACCAAATACTTTACGCCAGCTTCTAGCGATTTTCCACGCTGATGCGTATATGCCAATAAGCCATACACAGGAATTGACAAAAGCTCCAAACTAATAAAGAACGACGCATAGTGAGAACTTGCCACCATTAACATTGCCCCTGTTACAGAGATCAACATCAAGATATAAAGCTCTTCACGATTATCTTTATAAGTTTCAATATAAGCGTGAGATAACGTACAGCATGCGAGTGCAGCAACTACTGCAATAAATTGATAAAACAATGTAAATGGATCAACCACAAACATGTTCATCACATTTGATGGTGCAAATGAACCACCAAACATCATGAATAAAATATCAATTGCAGCAAGGTTTAAACCCACCACCGATGCAGTCGCAATCAAATTATGATTACGCTTGATCGAGGTTAGGATCATCACCACTACAGCGGTTAAAGCAACAATAAAAACTGGCGCTAAAGGCATGAGACCCGAAAATGACATAGTGAAGTTCATGACTATTGGATCTCCACATTTTGTTGAGATACGACTTGTTGTGCCGCATCAACAACTTCTTGAACTGGAATATAGCTATTTGATAACCACGCCATACTTGAGTGAGAAATATCAAGGAAGCTTTGTGGATATACACCTAACCATAATAAGCCAAATGCACAGATCAATAGAATTACTGTTTCACGTACATTCAAGTCTTTTAATGGACTTTCATAATGCTTTTTCTGTTCTTCATTTGGCGTACCAAATAAAGCTTTGTGGATCAGAATCAAGCCATAAAGACCAGCAAAGACCAAGCTAATAGCAGCAATGATGGTAAATGTTGGGAACTTAGCGAATGAACCCATCAAGATCAGGAATTCACCAATAAAGTTACCTAAACCTGGAATGCCCACAAGTGCAGAGACAAAGAACATCAAGAAGAATGGTAAATACTGGAATTGACCACGAATACCACCCATCAAACGTAAGTCACGGGTATGTAAGCGTTCATACACTTGACCACACATAATGAACAATGCAGCAGATGACAAGCCATGTGCCAACATCATGATCATTAAGCCTTGGAATGTCAGAATATTACCGGCATAAAGTGCAAGTAATACGAAACCCATATGCGAAATAGAAGTATAAGCAAGCAGGCGTTTCATATCTGTTTGCTGGAAAGCACACCAAGCGCCGTAGAAAATACCAATCAAACCTAAAATAATCGCAATATCGGCAAATTGTGCAGATGCTGCTGGGAAGAATGGCAATACAAAGCGCAATAAACCGTACGCAGCAGTTTTAATCAAGATCCCCGCTAAGTCTACAGAACCTGCTGTAGGTGCTTGTGCATGGGCATCTGGTAACCAACCGTGTAATGGGAATACTGGCAACTTGACTGCAAAACCAATAAAGAAACAGATCATCAACGCATAGGCAATATGTGGTGCCTGAGCATCTAAAGTATTTGCAACAGCAAGTAAGTAGTTATAGTCGAAGCTAATCGTACCTGACATCTGAGAACCATAAACCACTAAGCCTAAGATACCGATGAGCATGATTAAGCCAGCGACTTGGGTGTAGATAAAGAACTTGGTTGCAGCATAAACACGTGATTTACCGTCTGCGCCTTTATGACCCCAAAGTGCGATCAAGAAGTAGATAGGGACCAGCATCATCTCCCAGAAGAAGAAGAACAAGAACATATCAATTGCAAGGAAAACCCCGATTACCCCACCCAAAGACCATAAAAGGTTTAAATGGAAGAAGCCGACATTCTTTTGAATTTCACCCCATGAACAACCCACTGCAAGTACACCCAGTAATGCAGTCAAGCCCACCATCAGCAATGAAAGACCATCTACAGCCAAATGAATGTTAATACCGAGTGATTTAATCCAAGGTAAATAAAATTCTGCTGCCCAAGTTGGAGTCTTCGCCCCCAACTCATAGCTAAAGCCACCTTGTTTCCACAAAATCAGTGTTAAGCCCAATGTAACGAGCATACCGACTAATGCGATATAACGTGGCAAATGTTTATCAAGTTTATCGACCAACCAACACACGAAACCTGCAATAAAAGGTACAAGAATCAGTGCGGGTAAAATCCAATTGTTTGTGATTTCCATCTTATTTCCCCACTACCTGAATCACGATCAAGATCATCAGCAATACCACCACACCGAGTGACATACTTGATGCATATTCACGTAATGAACCTGTTTGACGGGTACTTGTAAATTTATTTCCACTATTTACGATTGCAGGTAATAACAGCCATAAACCATCAACTGGGTCACGACCTAAAATTTTCGCAATGAGTAAATAAGGTTGAACAAAAACAAGGTTGTATAAAGAATCGAAACCAAATGCATTACGGCAGATATTTGCAAGTCCAGCACCAAATGAAGTGGCTGCAAAACCTTGCACCGCTTTATAAGCGAAAGCAAATAACACCACACCTACAGCTAAACCGACCAATGCGATACCGACTGCAAGGTGTTCTGCACCATGCATCCCTTCTTCAATCGCTTGAGAAACTTCAAATGCTGGGATATGTGCTGCATTTAAAATGTTCATCACTGGCGCTTTTAAGAAGTAAGCCAAACCTGTTGAAAGAACAGCCAAGATACCTAAAGGCGCCCAATACGTTGCACCTTTGATTTCGTGATAATGTGTTTTTTCTTCACCAAAGAATACAACCCAAATTAAACGGAATGTATAAATCGAAGTTAAGAATGCACCCGCAACACCCACCCAATACAATGAGTTATACAATGCCACAGATTGACCTTGCGCCCAAACAGCACCCAAGATTGCATCTTTAGAGAAGAAGCCGATCGTAATAAATGGAATTGCAGCAAGTGCACCACCACCAATCGCGAAGCAAGCAAATAAGAATTTGTTTTTGTAGAACAAGCCACCCATTTTAAAGATGTTTTGTTCATGATGGTAAGCCAAGATCACTGCACCCGAAGACAAGAACAATAATGCCTTAAAGAATGCATGTGCAAGCATATGGAACAGACCTGCTTGATACGCTTCTGCACCCACAGCCATAAACATATAACCGAGCTGACTCATGGTAGAGTAAGCCAGAATACGTTTGATATCTGTTTGAACCAAAGCCGCAAAGCCAGCAACCAACAATGTTACAGCACCTGTAATCGAAATGAACTGCATCACTTCTGGTGTCATTTCAAATACAGAGAACATACGGCAACATAAGTAGATACCAGCGGTAACCATTGTTGCAGCATGGATCAATGCAGATACTGGTGTCGGACCAGCCATTGCATCTGCCAACCATGTTTGTAATGGGATTTGCGCAGATTTACCAGCTGCACCCAAGAACAACATCAATGACGTGATCAATGCCAAGTTATGATCAAGTGCCAGAACTTGTGAAGCATTGGCAACAATCGTGCCGATGTGTAAAGTACCAAATTGTTGGTAAAGCAAGAACAAAGCGATCAGTAAGAATACATCACCAACACGCGTTACTGTAAATGCTTTAATTGCCGCAAAACCATTTGCAGGGTTTTGGTAGTAATAACCAATCAACAGGTAAGAACACAGACCTACGCCTTCCCAACCTAAGAATAACAACGCTAAGTTGTCACCCAATACAAGCACCAACATGCTTGCAACGAATAAGTTGAAGTATGAGAAGAAACGTGCGAAGTCTTCTTCACCACGCATGTACCAAGTTGCAAAGATGTGAATCAGGAAACCTACACCTGTCACCATGCCCATCATTAATAATGACAAGCCGTCAAGATGCAAACTTACACCCGGTGCAAAACCGCCTACATTGAACCAAGTCCATAAATGCTGTGCTTGCGCAACTGAACCCTGCTTAACAAAGTCCATGCCTGCAATCAATGCAAATAAAGCAGAAAGGCCAACAGAACCCGCACCAATAATTGCTGCTACATTTTCAGGAAGTTTATTACGTCCTGCCGCTAAAAGTGCAAAGCCAATCAGCGGAAATAAAATCGTTAAATATAAATAACTCATCCGCGCATCTCACTAGCAGCATCTACATCCAGATGATGGAAGCGATGATAGAACTGGAGGACGATCGCTAGACCGATACAAGCCTCTGCCGCAGCAAGTGTGAGGATCAAAATAAACATAATTTGACCATCAGGTTGTGCCCATGCACTTCCTGCCACAACGAATGCCAATGCTGCTGCATTCATCATGATCTCAAGGCTCATTAACATAAATAATAGGTTGCGTCGCACCATTACACCGTAAAAACCCAGTGCAAAAAGGATAGTTGCGACGATCAAACCATGTTCTAAAGGAATGTTGCCCATTACTGTTTATCCTCTGCTGCACTCGGTTCACGTTTGCCTAAGTGGAATGCTGCAACCAATGCTGCAAGCAATAACATTGCGGCAACTTCAACCAATAATAAATAGTGGGTAAAGAGTGCTTGACCAATTGCTTTAGGTCCAATCACTTGAGTTCCAAGTACTGCACCAGATTGCGTGTAGTCTGAACCTAATACCCAAACCAAACATAAGCCGATTAAGAAGCTCATGAGTGCTGGATAAGCCCAAGCATCTGAAGTCAACCATTTACGCTCTTGATCAACTGTATGTTGACCAAGGTTGAGCATCATTACTACGAATACGAACAACACCATGATCGCGCCCGCATAAACAATCACTTCAAGTGCAGCTGCAAATGGTGCACCAATGATTAAGAAGATCCCTGCAACAGCAAGTAAAGAAACGATCAAACTTAATAAAGCATGTACTGGATTGGTGTTGGTCACAACACGAATCGTCGAAACAATGGCCACAAGAGCCATTAAATAAAATGGCCACATCATGGTAATAAGCTCCGTACATCTACAGGCGCACTTTCACGTTGCGCTTGACCTTTTTCTTTACCATCAATTGCCATACCACTTACACGGTAGAAATTGTAGTCTGGGTATTTACCTGGTCCTGAAATGAGTAAGTTTTCTTTCTCATAAACAAGATCCTGACGGACATATTCGCCTAACTCAAAATCTGGTGTTAACTGAATGGCAGTTGTTGGACATGCTTCTTCACACATACCGCAGAAAATGCAGCGTGAGAAGTTAATGCGGAAAAATTCTGGATACCAACGTCCATCATCTTTTTCAGCTTTCTGCAATGAAATACAACCAACAGGACATGCAACCGCACATAAGTTACACGCAACACAACGCTCTTCACCGTCTGGGTCACGTGTTAATACGATACGACCACGATAGCGTGGAGGTACGATTTGTTCGGCTGGCACTTCTGGATATAAAATCGTATCGCGTTTGCGTGTGACATGGCTAAACACCATCCACAACGAACGAACAATTGATCCTACGCCAGCTAGAATTTTATACATTTTGTACTCCCTGCTGTCCTAGGCCTGATTCATCAGAATCACAGCACCAGTCACCAAAAGGTTGACCAATGCAAGTGGTAAACACACTTTCCAACCAAAATTCATAACTTGGTCATAACGTGGACGCATTAAAGAACCACGTGCCAAGACAAACATCATTACAAAGAATGCTGTTTTCGCAATGAACCAGAACGCATCTGGAATGAATGGAATATTTAAATTAAATGGTGCTAACCAACCGCCAAAGAATAAAGTCACGATCAGTGCAGAAATTAGAATGATGTTGACGTATTCAGCAACGAAGAACATCCCCCATTTCATACCACCATATTCGACATGGTAACCTTCTGCCAATTCTTGTTCAGCTTCTGGTTGGTCAAATGGATGACGATGCGTTACCGCAACACCCGCAACCACGAAGATCATGAAACCAATGAATTGTGGAATCACAAACCATACATCACGTTGTGCTTCTACGATTTCACGCAAGTTAAATGAACCCGCAATTGCCACCACACCCATCAATGAAATCCCTAAAAAGACTTCATAAGAAATGGTTTGTGCTGCTGAACGTAGACCACCTAATAGTGCATATTTGTTGTTGGATGCCCAACCACCAAATAACACCGCATATACTGCAATACCTGCCATTGCCATAAAAAACAATAGACCGATACTCATGTCTGAAACACCTAAGTAAGGTGAAACAGGAATAACCATGAATGACAGTACTGCAGTCGCCATTGCTACTGCTGGTGCTAAACGGAAGGTTAACTTATCTACAAACTTTGGTGTCCAGTCTTCTTTGAACATGATTTTCAACATGTCAGCAACGATCTGGAACATCCCGCCAGGACCAACACGGTTTGGTCCATAACGGTCTTGCCATAAACCCAGCAAACGACGCTCAATAAATGACATCAAAGCGGCCAGTAAAACCACAACCAACAAAATTACGATGGCTTGAATCACTGAATAAGCGATTGGCCAGTCTTGTGCCCATGTCGGTAGTGCGCGTAAAGATTCATTCATGATTACACTCCTACCGTTACAGATACAGGTTCAGCAAGTGAAACTGTTGGTGCTTGGCCGACTGGATAACCGATATAACCTGTTGGTAAATATTCAATTACATGCACAGGAAGACTAATCGTCGTTTCGCCTGCTTTAACTGTCAGTTGTTGACCATCTTGAACATTTAAACGTGCTGCATCTTGCTCGCCCACGGCAAAAGTCGCTTCTGGAATACGCGATTCCATCACCGGCGTTTTAATCGTAAATTCACCTGAAGCGAAAATATGATGCATTGGAACTAGACGGAAACTCTCTGGATTTGCCACAACCGCAGTTGGCGCCACATAGCTACGTGCAGGACGTTTTACTAAGCGATCAAATAAACGGACGCCTGAATCACCACCTTTAAGGTGACCACCCACTTCATCCTGGTATTTATTCCAAGCTTGTGGTGAGTTCCAACCCGGTGCCCATGCAAATGGAACCAATGACGATGCATTTTGCGGTCCAACATAACCTTCCATAGAGAATGTTAATGCGGAATCGACATCGACAGGTTGTTTCGGTTCATGTACGTTTAATGGTGCACGCATTGCAGTACGACCTGAATAACGACGTGGTTCACGAGCAATTTTCAAGCCATGAACACGGTAACCCGCATCAGGTGCAACATCTTGAATTGCTTCAAGAACTGGAACATTTTTGACCACAGACTCAATTACATCATCAAGCAATGTCCATGAGATCGCTTTACCTTTCACACCCGTTTCAATGGCATGTAACCAGCGCCAAGATTCTTTGATGGCATATTCTGGTTTGTAATAGCTTGGGTCATAAACTTGATAGAAGCGTTGCGCACGACCTTCTTGGCTGACCACTGTCCCATCGCCTTCTGCAAAGCTTGCAGCAGACAAGACGACATCAGCCGCTTTTACGGTTTCAGTTTCAGAGTGATCAAGCACAATCACGCTTTGCGCTTTGTCTAGAGCAGCCTGAACTTGTACAGCAGGTAAACGGCGGAACAAATCATTTTCAACGATAATGATTGACTCATAATCTTGAGCAAATGCTTGTTCTAGGCTTAAACCACCAAACAAAGCCATACCCATTGAGTTCACTTCTGGAACTGTCAAGGTTAAGCCGGCATTTCCACCTAGGTTTTGTGCAACTTGTGCAGCAGCTTCCATGATGGCAGCATCTTGTAAGCTCGTACCCGAGATGATTAATGGTTTTTTTGCAGCTTTTAACGTATCCGCAATGGTTTGTGCAAATGCTTTAGCATCATCATCTAAACCAAGAATCGCATCACCGTTTACACCGGCAGCAATCGCAAAACCTAAACGTGCAATATCATTTGGAGAAGCAACAACTTCACCCTCAGCAATATCAGCTAAACGTGTTTGTGTTGCAGCCAAGATATAGATTGGAGAATTTGCATCCTGACCAATACGTTTTACCGGTTCAGCTAACCAATCTTGGGTACGGCGGTCTGCAGCCATTTGTTTGGCTTTATTTTTCGCAGCTTGGCGAACAGACAATGCCATACGTGGTGCAGTTTGTGTTAAGTCTTCACCCAAGATCAAGACTGCATCATAGCTTTCGATTTCACGCATACTCGGGTTGTAAACGCCCTCAGCTTGCATAATCGATGCAGCAAGTTCAACCAAGCTCTGTTCTTTTTGAGAAAGACCTGTTGAATAATTTTCTTGGCCAACCAACTCACGCAACGCGTAGTTTGATTCTAATGATGCACGTGGAGAACCAATACCCAAGACTTTTTTGCCTTGAACATTTTCAATCACTGAATCCAGTGCCACATCAACAGAAACAGTTTTAACTTCTGTTGCAGCACGGAATTGCGGCTGACGTGGACGATCTTCACGGTTCACATAACCCGTACCAAAACGACCTTTATCGCAAAGGAAATATTGGTTAACGTCACCATTGAAACGGTTTTCTACACGACGTAATTCGCCATAACGCTCACCCGGAGAGATGTTACAACCAGAAGAACAGCCTTGGCATACGCTAGGCGCATACTGCATGTCCCACTTACGGTTATAACGTGCCGAATGAGTTTTATCGGTAAATACACCTGTTGGGCACACTTCAGTCAAGTTACCAGAGAACTCAGACTCTAAAGTGCCTGATTCTGGACGACCGAAGTAGACACGTGATGCATTGGCATAAACACCAAAGTCTGTACCACCGGCATAATCGTTGTAGTAACGAACACAACGGTAACATGCGATACAACGGTTCATCTCATGTGCAATGAAAGAACCCAACTCTTGGTTGTGATGCGTACGTTTGGTAAAACGATAACGACGACGATCATGTTGCGTCATTACTGTCATATCTTGTAAATGACAGTGACCACCCTCTTCACAGACTGGACAGTCGTGTGGGTGGTTGGTCATTAAGAATTCCACAATCGATTCACGGAAATCTTTTGCTTCTTTGTCTTCAATCGAAATAAAGGTATTGTCAGATGCAGGAGTCATACATGACATTACTAAGCGACCACGAGTATCTTCTGGATTCGCATATTGAGTAACAGCACATTGACGGCAAGAACCGACAGAACCTAAAGCTGGATGCCAACAAAAATATGGGATGTCGATGCCAAGACTCAAACATGCTTGTAGCAAGTTTTCCGAGCCATTGACTTCATACGATTTTCCATCGACATGAATTGTAGCCATAGTCGAATTCCTTAAACTTGTTCTACGTGGCTGGCTTGGGCTACAGGACGATCTGTCACTTTAGCTTCAAACTCGCTACGGAAATATTTGAGTGCACCCATCAATGGTTCCATCGCACCTGGTGCGTGAGCACAGAATGTTTTACCAATCCACAATTTGCGAGTCAGTTCTTGAAGATGTTGAATGTCTTCCATCTTCCCTTCACCTTTCTCAATTGCGACAAGTGCTTTGACCGCCCAAGGTAAACCATCACGGCATGGCGTACAGAATCCACATGATTCACGTGCAAAGAATTCTTCTAAGTTACGCGTTGCAGAAACCATACACTGGGTTTCATCAACGACCATTAACAAACATGTACCTAGACGAGAACCTGCTTTCATAATGCTTTCTGAATCCATTGGAAGATCAATGTGTTCAGCAGCCAAGAAGTCAGTCGATGCCCCACCCGGTAACCATGCTTTCAGTTTAAGACCATCGCGCATACCGCCAGCATAGTCTTCAATCACTTCACGTGCAGTCGTACCAAACGGTAATTCCCAAAGACCAGGGAAAGTCACTTTACCTGATGCACCATAAATTTTAGTGCCTGGATCTTTAGATTTACCCGCAGACAAACCGATATACCACTCAGGCCCACGCAACATAATTGCTGGTAAGTTGTTATAGGTTTCTACGTTGTTTACGATAGTCGGACGGCCCCATGCACCTGCAACTTGTGGGAATGGCGGCTTAGTACGTGGGTTTGCACGACGACCTTCGAGTGAGTTAATCAATGCAGTTTCTTCACCACAGATATAACGACCCGCGCCGGTATGCACATGCAGGTCAAAATTCCAACCTGTGCCTAAGATGTTGTCACCCAAATAACCTTTAGCACGCACTTGTTCTAAAGCTTCATTTAAGTATTGTGCAGCTTCAATGTATTCACCGCGAATGAAGATATAACCCTGAGTCGCTTCGAGGGTATAACCTGCAATCAACATCCCTTCGATCAATTGATGTGGAAGTTTTTCCATCAATAAACGGTCTTTGAATGTTCCCGGTTCCATTTCATCGGCATTACAGATTAGGTAACGAGGACCACCATCATTGGGTGCCATCAATGACCATTTAATCCCTGCTGGGAAACCTGCACCACCACGACCTTTTACAGTCGCTGCTTTAATGACTTCAAGAACGTCTTTAGGTGGCATAGAAAGCGCTTTTTTAAAGCCTGCATAGCCTTCTAAAGCTTCATAGTCATCAGCACTACGAACAAATTCCTGTTTACTCAAACGCCATGTTAATGGATGAGTTTCAGGGTTTCCTTCGCCATAAATTGGTCTTGGTTCGGTATTCATACATACTTCTCCAATAACTGTTTCACAGAAGTCACTTCAACCAAACCGTGTGTATCTTCATCAATCATCAGGGTTGGACCTTTGTCACAGTTCCCTAGACAGCAGATCGGCAATAAAGTAAAACGACCATCAGCTGTCGTTTGACCAAATTGGATACCCAGTTCACGTTGGAAAGCTTCTGCTAAAGTTTCCGCACCCATCAAGAAACATGCAATCGAATCACATAATAAAATTACGTGACGACCTACAGGCTGACGGTATATACGGTTATAGAATGTTGCAACACCTTCTAAATCCGCAGTTGTAATTGTCAATAATTGAGCAATTGCATGTAACTGCGCGTCATCCACCCAACCATTACGGCGCTGTACACACTTTAAAGCATCCAAAGACGCTGCGCGTGGGTATGGGTAGTGACCCATGTGATGTTCAATTTCATGGATTTCTTCGCTAGTCAGAATCCCTTCAACATTCACACGTGGCTTTTTATCAGTCAAAATCATCATAATGCGTTTACCCCTTAGCGATCCACGTCAGCCATAACGACGTCAATTGTCGCTAAATAAATGATCAAGTCAGATACAAGACTGCCGTTAATCACGGAAGGAATTTGCTGCAAGTGGGTAAAAGTAGGTGTACGAATACGTGTACGGTAACTCATCGTTGACTTATCTGAAGTCAAGTAATAGTTAGATGCACCTTTCACCACTTCTGCCATTACAGAGGCTTCACCAGCTGGCATTACAGGACCCCATGACACGCTCAAGAAATGCGTAATCAAAGTTTCAATATCTTGTAAAGTCTTATCTTTTGGTGGTGGAACTGCCAATGGATGATCCGCTTTATAAGGACCAGAAGGCATATTATCCAAACACTGTTTGACGATTTTTAATGACTCTTCAATTTCGCGATAGTGAACCATCACACGTGCGTAAGCATCGCCTTCATACTCTAACGGCACTTCAAAGTCGTAATTTTCATAACCACTGTATGGACGATATTTACGAACATCAAAATCAATACCTGTTGCGCGTAAACCTGTACCTGTTACACCCCAAGCCAATGCCGATTTAGCATCGTATTGCGCAACATTACGGGTACGCCCCACAAATACTGAGTTTTTCAGCGCAGCAGTATGATATTCCTTCAAACGTTTTGGCATCCATTCGAGAATTTCACGAATCAGTTTTTGCCAGTTGTTTGGAAGGTCATGTGCTGTCCCGCCAATACGGAACCATGCTGGGTGCATACGGAAACCTGTGATCGCTTCAATTGCGTCATAGATTTTTTGACGATCCGCAAACATATAGAATACTGGTGTCATACCACCAGCATCCTGAATCGCAGTACCGATATACAATAAATGGTTATTGATACGGAATAATTCAGACATCATGACACGGATACATTGTGCACGATCAGGAACGGTAATCCCTGCAAGTTGTTCAACACCCATGACATAAGGCATGTTTTGCGCACAACCACCTAAGTAGTCAACGCGGTCTGTATATGGAATAAATGAATGCCAAGTTTGACGTTCAGCCATCTTTTCCACACCACGGTGGTGATAGCCAATATCAGGCACACAATCTTTCACTTCTTCGCCATCAAGCTGCAAAATCACACGGAATGCACCATGCGCAGATGGATGGTTAGGACCTAAGTTCAAGAACATAAAGTCTTCATCCGCGTTACCGCGTGTTAGACCCCAATCTTCTGGAACGAAACGAAGATGTTCTTGTTCGAAATCTTGTTTAGCCTTGTCTTGCATATACGGTGTATATTCAGTCGCACGTGCAGAATATTCTTTACGCAGTGGATGACCTTCCCAATAGGTTGGCAACAAGATACGACGAAGCATTGGATGCCCTTCGAAATTGATCCCAAACATATCGTAAGCTTCACGCTCGTACCAATTGGCATTTGGCCAAATATTGGTCGCCGTTGGAACGTTAATATCGTTCTCACTCAACGCCACTTTGATACGAATATCACTATTACGTTCTAATGAAAGTAAGTGATAGAACACTGTGAAATCAGATGCAGGTAAACCATCACGGTTGTTACGCAAACGTTCATCGACCGCAGATAAGTCAAACAGCATCACATAAGGACGTGGTACTTTACGCAAGTACATTAGAACTTCTTGTACACGTGCGCGCTCAACCCAGACCGTCGGAAAATCTTCAAACGTCGGTTGCACGTAAAAGTTCTCGCCAAATTTGGCTTTGAGATCTTCTACAATTGCAAATGCTGGGCGGGAATCAACTGGAGTCGATTCTGGCATAGCAATTTCAGTTTCAGCCATTGGCTTGGCTTCCTATTTAATACAAATTCTGTCAAATTCCCTGATGACCATATCCATCAGATATGTCAAATATTCATCAGAAAAAATTACTCAATTTCATCCATAGAGCGTAAGTTTTTCACTGCAATACGTTCAGCGTTCTTACGGTCGCGTTCTGGCATCATCTTTGGCTTATACACTGGCTGAAGATCATCACCGATTACCGCAGAGAGCGGACGACGTTCTAATTGAATTTGGTCTTGCAATAACATCAAGGCTTGAATCAATGCTTCTGGACGTGGTGGGCAACCTGGAACGTACACGTCAACAGGAATGATTTTATCCACACCTTGTACAACAGAATAGATGTCGTACATACCACCAGAGTTTGCACAAGCACCCATTGAAATCACCCATTTAGGCTCAAGCATTTGTTCATACAAACGTTGAATTACAGGCGCCATTTTAACAAAGCAAGTCCCTGCAACAATCATCAAATCTGCCTGACGTGGCGAAGCACGAATAACCTCGGCACCAAAGCGTGACAAGTCATGCACACCGGTTAACGTGGTTGCATATTCAACGTAGCAGCAAGATGTACCAAAGTTAAAAGGCCATATTGAGTTTTTACGGCCCCAGTTTACAGCTGTGTGTACCACATCCTCTAAGCGAGTCATGAACACATTTTTATTCACTTCTTCTTCAAGTGGATCTGTCACAATTTGACGATCTTGAAGCGGATATTGTTCAGCTTCTGGATTCGCACGGGTTAAAGTATATTTCATTCCCGAGTTACTCCTTGTTCAGAGACATGGTCGGTGTTTTATCTTTCACACGACCAGAAGATTGAGCTGGAATAGTTCCTGTAGGATCCATCACCAACTCTTCAATTGAATTGAAGCGAGTAATTTCTGCAAGGTCCATATTTGGTGAACCAATTTTAGGTTTAATCCCTGCGATTTTACGTTTATCTGAAGGTGACCAGTTCAATGCACCTGTAGATAATTCATAAATCAAACCAACGAGTAAAACTAAAATAAATACAGCTGCAGCTGAAAACCCAACCCAACCTACTTCACGTACAGATGTCGCCCATGCATATAAATAGAGGGCTTCCAAATCGAATACAACAAAGAAGATTGCAACAAGGTAGAACTTCGCAGACAAGCGGATACGTGCACCACCAGCACTAACCACACCTGATTCAAATTGCTCTTGCTTCGCACGTCCCCATGATTTACCCCCAAGGAGCAAAGGAACGGTGAGCATAAAGACACATAAAAATGTCACGCCGATCACGAAGGCAATGATTGCCCAATCGTATGGAGTAATGGCACTCATGCGGGGATAACTCCTGGCAGGCCTATTATTTAACAAAGAATGTATGTATTGGCCTTGCAAATACACCAAACACAAAATAAATCTGGTCAATTGTACCCGATTGATGTCATCTGTTGCTAGTTAATAGCTCTAAGTCTTTCGGATGATTTTTTAGACAAAAACCATATTTTTTCCTGATTCACAGCGATACAGCGCTGACTTATCGTTTTATTAAATTTCTATCCCTATTCTTATTAGTTTTTCCGAAGTTTATTTTTTAATCATGAATTAAAAATGACAAATCAGTAGCTTAATCCGATTCAGCCCAAGTAAAAGCCATGATTTATGCATGTATTTCTGCGATTTAATTGGCTAATTTCTACAAATATAAGGATTTACCATCTAAAATATTTTGTTACATTCTATGTGGTAAAATAGTCACATTAGATCAATCAAGTGATAAAAATTATCTTATTGTGATAATTTTTAAATATTACAAAGTTATTTATAATTTTTTATACTTCACTATTATCAAAACCAACTTATTTCAATGAAATAAGCCGCTTTAAACCATCCAACGCCAAATGCCCAATGCCTACTTTTGACCTACCTTGTGCCCTCTTATGATTTTCTGATTTGAATTTTCAAAACAGTCAGCACTGTCGATCATGTCATTTTTCGCATATACAACAAACCCAAGTTTTCCAAAACTAAAGCCATTTGAAAGGTGAATAACTTATCGTCGCTTAAATCAGTAAATTGTATATTTAGCACCCAATTACAGAAAAAGGTGTTCGTTGTCGCAAACTTAGACGAATTGTCTACAGAGCCTATACACATTGAACCACTTTTATGTATATGCTATTCAATATGAACAACTTTAAATCAAAAATTTAGGGGTAAAACAAGATGGAATTCAGCAGCAAGCCAAACTATTTTTTATTTGCACAATTACTGATTCGTCATATTGAAAATTATGTCAAAAAACACGTTGATGCACAAAATGCCATTTTTGATCTAAGAGATGTGTATGAGCTTTTCCGCCAAGATCTTGCCGCAACCACGACAAATCTAGAAGGGATTTTAAATATCGCGGATGAATATCGTATTGACACCATTCAAGGTGATCAAAAAATCATTAGCAGTTATAAAATTGACGCTGAACAAAACAGCTTATTGATTGATTTTAATCATGATGCATTACAAGCATTGCGAGACAGCAAGCCAATCATTGCGCCTGATGCAACGCTTCAACAATAGGATCTAGACTGAGCAACAGCCAGACATAAAAAACCACTGAAAATTTTCGGTGGTTTTTTTATTGAGTTTAACAATAGATTTTTTATATAGTCAGCCTGTCAAAAAACTCAAGCACTAGAATAGAATTTCTATTAATTAATATTTTCTAAATAAATCAATTACATAAAAAATTGTTTGATTATAAAAAAGCTTGCAATACCTCATATTACATTCAAAGTTTAAATACCTTTGCGTAGGGGATGCCAAACCTTACGCAACAAACAAAGCAGTGCTTTGTTTTTGCTCATAAGCAAGGGGTTCGTCCTATACCCCCGTATTCCTCGGCACAAGGAGAGACATCCATGTCGCCACACGATAGAACAACCCTCTATGATTCAAAAGTACAGCAAACCAATTGATAACCAATAGTTTCTAAAAGTATATACAAAAACATAAGCTTCATTTCTGATCAATCAGCCGATAAAAATCACTGGTATAAATAATTAGGTGGTTTAACTATAAATCAAAAATAATTATAGGAAATTAAATCATATTGAAAGCCCCATCCCTTCCTCTGAATAAAGGAAAGGATGAAAGTGGTTTTATCTTAAATGATGGCTTTAAAGATGACTGATAAAATAAATCGAATGGATCTTAATCATATATTTTAATGGCACGATTTAACGTCTAAACTTTTTTCTTTTTAAAGCGCTCTACCGGCCAAGACATGGTAAATCTTGCACCACCCAAATCTGAGCTTTGATCGACTTCAATCGTCCCACCAAACCAATACGCAATACGACTCACAATTGAAAGTCCTAAACCATAACCACCTGAAGCACGGGTACGGCTATCATCTAAACGTGCAAATGCCTCAAATACACGTTTACGGTCTTCCTCTGGAATCCCAGGGCCATCATCTTCCACACAGACATAAGCCATACTAGTCTGGTGATTAACACCACCACTAATATTGACCTGATGATCACAATAACGTATCGCATTCCCCACCAAGTTTTGTACAACTCGATGTAAATAACGACGTTCTGCATCGACAATCACATCAGATGAAAGTGGGTTGAGGTGGATAATCTTTTGGGTTTTTAATGCTTCTGTTTCTACTGCAACTTGCTTTAATACATCAATCAACACAATTTTTTCAAAATCTAAAGAAGGTGTACCTTGCTCTAATTTCGCATAAGTCATGATTTCATCAATCAGTGTATTTAACGCTTCGATGTCTTTATCAATCATCTCGACCTGTTGCAAACGATACTCATGGTCATCTTCGTCTGCCAGCATTTCCATACCAAAACGGATTCGCGCTACAGGTGTACGTAACTCATGCGATACGGCACGCATTAACTCACGCTGTGCTTCAATCAAACGCTGTATATGATCAGACATGCTGTTATAACTGGTGGCCAGACTTGCCATCTCATCATAACCTTCAACAGGTACACGTTGCGACATATCCCCTGTTCTCATCACATCCAAGGCTTCATTCACCTGTTTCAACTTGCGTTGCATTGGCACAATCAAGCCATAAACCCCCAAACACAGCAAGAACATACTCAACAATGTTATTCCAGCAGCCAATTTAACAGGCATCCAGTTAAACATTGGAACAGGTCCCAGCACCAAGACATCTGTAGGCGAATTTGGCAATGGAGAAACAATCGAAATGGTTGTACCACGTACAGTTGCACTGTCACGCCATAAAATTACACTTTGATCTGATCTTAAACGTCCAATTTGCTCTGAATCGAGATTGAGCTGAGAAATCTTTTCAACACCTACATGATAGGAAAAATGTTGTTGAATTTTTTTAAGATATTCTTGTTCTTGACCGGGATAATAAACCAAATAATCCAGAATGAACACAGGAAGCGCCTTCATTTGGCGTTCGCCGATTTGGTCGACTTTGATATATAAATAATGCTTTGGATCGTTTCTGATCCCTAAAACTAGATAAGCAATCCCTTGTTCTGCATCATAACGCACCACCGCTTTTTGATTTTCTATGCGTTTTTCTTCAGTACGAGATAAATCAACCTTTCTTGCTTCGAGATAATAAATGGGAAGCTCTAACAAATCAGAAGCATCTGAAATCCAATCTAGACGCTGCTGCTCAGTTTGCTGACGTGCCACACCCTCACTAATCACAAATGAAATTCCATCTGTGAGAGACTCACGATATTCCTGCGCACGTTGATAATTAATTATTTGGACAAGTAAATATCCAAACAAGGCAACCAACACAACAAGAATGACTAATCCTGCATAGATGCGCAAAAATATACTGTGTTTAGACACGCAAACTAACCTTCTTTATGCTTGTCCGGTGATGGACAAGCATCTTGGATGACCGACCCATCGTTTATAGACCAGTCTCTTTAACAAACAAATAACCTTTACTACGTACAGTTTTAATACGTTTCGGGTTTTCAGGATCATCACCAATTTTTGGACGAATACGTGAAATACGTACGTCAATCGAACGGTCTTGACCATCATATTCAATACCACGGAGACGTTCAAAGATGTCTTCACGCGATAAGATACGGCCTGCATTGGATGCCAACAACCAAAGTAGATCATATTCAGCACTGGTGAAGTCAACCAACTCACCATTGAGTGTCACTGAACGACCGCCATTGTCGATCACAAGATCGTCAAATTCAATACGTTGTGCAACTTCATCTTCAGGCGCTTTATCTGTACGACGTAATAGCGCACGGATACGCGCAAGCAGTACACGCGGTTGAACAGGTTTTGCAACGTAGTCATCTGCACCCATTTCTAGACCAAGAACTTGGTCCATATCTTCGGTACGTGCAGTCAACATCAAAATCGGTTGATGATAATGTGGACGAACTTCACGACAAACGGTTAAACCATCTGCACCCGGCAACATCACATCCAATACAACCAAGTCTGGTTGTTCAGCAATAATGCGGCGAATCGCACGGTTACCATCTGGTTCTACCCCAACTTCTAATCCATTACGAATTAAGTATTCCTGAGTTAAGCGAGCTAGGCGCTCGTCATCTTCAACAATCAGAATCTTTGGTAACTTTTCTTCTTGGCTCATCTATTTGCCCCTATATTTGATTTTGGAGTCTGCTACAAAGCTCGCAGATTCAACACACTATGTTTTGCAATATACACACGTTTACAATGTAAACAAGACCTCATTCACCAAACTGATACATGAGCGTATCAATTTGTTATATTTTTATTAACTATTGAATTGTAGGCAGTTTTATAAACTCAATACACATCATTTGTAAATTTCTCTAAGACAATCAATAGCTGGACTAATTTTTATACAAAATATTTCATTGTTCATATTCTGTCTCATCAGTTTATCGTTTTTTTAGTTATCCACACACTTATCTATAAGCACTCTACTGAGTCTTTGCTATGCTATGTGCTTGTCTCATAAGGCATATAACAAAAATGACACTTTGAGGCAAAAAGATGCAAATAAAAATTTACTTTTCACGGATAAAATATTCTTGAAATGTCAATATTGATCTACCCTTAAAATTACCGTATCTTGTGTTCTAAATTAAATTAAACCACTAAGTATTGTGTTTAGTCCTCAAACATCGTGACAACAAATTTTGCAGTTTGTACGATTCAAATGGTCCATAAACATAACAATGATGACAATGGAGCTACGCTGACAATGAACGCCATTACAACCCCAGGTCAACTACAAGTGATTAAACGCACTGGTGATGTTGCCGCTTTTGATGCAGATAAAATCTCTGTAGCAATTGGTAAAGCTTTTTTGGCTGTAGAAGGTCAACAAAGTGCAGATTCAAGCCGTATTCATGATCGCATCACTCAGCTCACAGAGATGGTGATGAATACTTTTAATCGTCGTTTACCTTCTGGCGGAACAATTCATATTGAAGAAATTCAAGACCAAGTTGAATTGGCGCTTATGCGTACAGGCGAACAAAAAGTTGCACGTGCATATGTAATCTATCGTGAACAACGTTCTGATGCACGTAAACAAACTGGTGCTCATCATCACCCAACCTTACAAATCACAGATGCGAACGGTCAGCTTCAGCCTCTAGATTTGAGCAAACTTCAAGCCACGATTGAAAAAGCAAGTGAAGGCTTAGAAGGCATCAATGTTCAAGCCATTGTCGATGAAACAGTTAAAAACTTATATAACGGTGTAAAACAGTCAGACATCTCAACCACGATGATGATGGCGACACGTACCCGTATCGAACAAGAACCAAACTATACTTATGTAACTGCACGTCTATTACGTGATGACTTGGTTGCGACAGGTTTAAAATTCTTAGGTTTAGCTACAGATACTATCGAAGGCGATGCGCTCGAAACTTATTTAAACAAAGGTATCGAGCTTGAGCTTCTCTCTCCTGAGCTTTTAAACTTTGACCTTGCAAAATTGGCAGCTGCAATCAAACCAGAACGCTCAAACCAATTTACCTATTTAGGTTTACAGACTTTATTTGACCGTTACTTCATTCACTCAAATGATGTACGTTTCGAACTTCCGCAATTGTTCTTTATGCGTGTTTCAATGGGACTTGCATTAAATGAAGAACAGCGTGAAGATCGTGCAATCGAGTTCTATGACTTATTGTCTAGCTTCGATTATATGGCGTCTACACCGACCCTGTTTAACTCAGGTACATTACGTCCACAATTGTCAAGCTGTTACTTAACTACGATTCAAGATGATCTTTATGACATCTATGGTGCGATGCGTGACAATGCCCTTCTTTCTAAATGGGCAGGCGGTTTAGGTAATGACTGGACACCAGTACGTGCCTTGAACTCATATATCAAAGGTACTAACGGTAAGTCACAAGGTGTTGTACCTTTCCTTAAAGTTGCCAACGATACTGCTGTTGCAGTAAACCAAGGTGGTAAACGTAAAGGTGCAGTATGTGCATACCTAGAAACTTGGCACTTGGACATTGAAGAATTCCTAGAGCTTCGTAAAAACACTGGTGATGACCGTCGTCGTACCCACGATATGAACACGGCTAACTGGGTTCCAGATTTGTTTATGCAACGTGTGATTGAAGATGCTGAGTGGACATTGTTCACGCCATCTGAAACACCTGATTTGCATGATTTAACTGGCGGTGAATTTGCTGAACGCTATGCTTACTACGAAGGCATTGCAAAAGAAAACAACATGCTGCATAAGAAAATCCGTGCGAAAGACTTATGGCGCAAAATGTTATCAATGTTGTTTGAAACAGGTCATCCTTGGATCACATTCAAAGATGTATGTAACTTACGTTCACCACAACAACACGTAGGTGTAGTGCATTCATCTAACTTATGTACTGAAATCACTTTAAATACCAATAAAGATGAAATCGCAGTATGTAACTTAGGTTCGATCAACCTTGTACAACATGTTCAAGGTGGCGCATTAGACCGTGAAAAATTAGCGCGTACAGTTAAAACTGCTGTTCGTATGCTCGACAACGTGATTGACATCAACTACTACGCAGTTGAACAAGCACGTAATTCAAATATGAAACACCGCCCTGTCGGTATGGGTATCATGGGCTTCCAAGATGCTTTATATGAATTGGGTATGGGTTATGGTTCTGATGCAGCGGTAGATTTTGCTGATGAATCAATGGAAGTGATCAGCTACTACGCGATTCAAACATCAAGCGACCTTGCTGTTGAACGTGGTGTGTATTCAACATTCAAAGGTTCATTGTGGGATCAAGGTATCCTGCCAATCGACTCTTTAGATATCGTTGCAAAATCACGTCCAGAGCGTATGTTTGAAGTTGACCGTACTCAACGTTTGGACTGGGATACATTACGTACTAAAGTTCAAAAAGATGGTATGCGTAACTCAAATGTAATGGCGATTGCCCCTACAGCAACCATTTCAAATATTTGTGGCGTTTCACAGTCTATCGAACCGACCTTCCAAAACCTTTATGTAAAATCTAACCTTTCTGGTGAATTTACAGTGATCAACCCGTACTTGGTACGTGCGTTAAAAGATCGTGGTCTTTGGGACTCTGTGATGGTTAACGACTTGAAACACTTTGAGGGTTCAGTACAAAAAATTGCACGTATCCCTGAAGAGTTAAAAGCAATTTTTGCGACTGCATTTGAAGTAGATACACGTTGGATCGTAGATGCTGCATCACGTCGTCAAAAATGGATCGACCAAGCACAGTCATTGAACCTTTATATCGCTGGTGCAAATGGTAAGAAACTAGACATCACTTATAAGATGGCTTGGTTACGTGGTCTTAAAACAACTTATTACCTCCGTGCATTAGGTGCAACCTCTGCGGAAAAATCAACCATTAACACGGGTGCTTTAAACGCAGTAAAAGCAACAACTGTTGCTGCACCAGTGGCTGCGGTTGCTCAAGAAACTAAACCTGAAGCGCCTGCTGAAGAAGATGGTTTCGCTCAAGCAGCACCAGTACCACAAGCATGTTCAATCGACAATCCAGATTGTGAGGCTTGTCAGTAAGTAATCCTCCCCAATCCTCAAGGGGAATAAACTCCCCCCCTTTAAAAAAAGGGGGGAGTTAGGGGGATTCAAAAAATCTGAAATTATAAAAGGCGAAGAAATGTTCCATTTAAGTCATAACTATGAGTTAGGCGTAATCGTGCTGATCTTAGCCTTTTTAGTTTTTTACGTGCCTGCGGTCTATGCATTCTTTGCGATCCGTAAGCAGCAAAAGCGTAAGCAAAATAAGTAGTGTGGATATCTGTTCTTTCGAACAAGAACAAAACAACTATCGGCAAAACTTAATTTTGCTTGCACAGAATAAGCGTATAGTAGTGACATCTTCCATTGTGAGATGTCGAACATAGATATTAACAACGAAGAGAGAACAACGATGTCTATCCTAAGTTGGGACGATTTTGAAGATGATGAACAGAAACAAGCTGCACAAGCTCACCAGCCTGCGCCCGTCGAACAGAAAAAAACGACTGATTCGCAAGTGGTATCTGATACAAAGCAGTCATCGCAGAATGTGGCAACTACACAATCCGCTGGAACCTATACAGCAAGATCAACAAATCCAACCGATTCGTTGGCAAGAGCATCTCACGCCTTAGAAAAGTTAGACGTTGCACCTGGCTTAGAAGAGCTTGAAATGGGTGCACAACGTGTACAAGTTGATGATAAAGCCATGATCAACTGTCGCGCTGACTTAAACCAACTTGTACCATTCAAATACGAGTGGGCTTGGCAAAAGTATCTAGACGGGTGTGCAAACCACTGGATGCCGCAAGAAGTTAACATGAACCACGATATCGCACTTTGGAAGTCTGAAAATGGCTTAACCGAAGATGAGCGTACCATCGTGATGCGTTCATTAGGTTTCTTCTCTACTGCAGATTCGTTGGTTGCAAATAACTTGGTGTTGGCGATTTACCGTCACATCACCAACCCTGAATGCCGTCAATATATCTTGCGTCAAGCATTTGAAGAAGCGATTCACACGCATGCTTACCAATACTGTATCGAATCTTTAGGTATGGATGAAGGCGAAGTCTTCAACATGTACCGTGAAGTTCCGTCAGTTGCTCGTAAAGCAGCGTGGGGCTTGAAATATACTCAGTCTTTATGTGATCCAACCTTCCAAACAGGTACACCTGAAAACGATCAAATCTTATTGCGTAACTTGATCGCATTCTATTGCGTACTTGAAGGGATCTTCTTCTACTGTGGTTTCAGCCAGATCTTGTCTATGGGTCGTCGTAACAAGATGAATGGTGTTGCTGAGCAATTCCAGTACATCTTACGTGATGAGTCTATGCACTTGAACTTTGGTATCGACATGATTAATCAAATCAAGATCGAAAATCCAAACTTGTGGACTGCTGAATTCCAAGAAGAAATCATTCAGATGATTCTTGAAGGTACTATGCTTGAAATCGAATATGCGCGTGACACAATGCCACGTGGTGTATTGGGTATGAACGCAGCGATGATGGAAGAGTATTTGAAATTCATCTGTAACCGTCGTTTAGCGCAGTTAGGTTTACCTGAACAGTTTGCTGGTGTAAATAACCCGTTCCAGTGGATGTCTGAAATGATGGACTTGCGTAAAGAGAAGAATTTCTTTGAAACGCGTGTAACTGATTATCAAACTGGTGGTGCGTTGAGCTGGTAAGAAGTGACATCGCCCTGATCTGACAGTTATCAATATTTGATTGAGACTGTCAGGTTAGATTTGAGCTAAATTCTTTTCAACCCACAGATGTCCCCCTAAAATAGAACAATAAACAGCCGTTTTTAATACTATTAGCAAAATACCTCCTGATAGAGGTATTTAATTTATTGTTTTTTAACCAGATATATTCCACTTAGAATTAAAAAAGCAATCTGGCAAAGAAGCCAAACTAAAACAGAAAAATTTGAACATTTAACTATTGAATCGTAAATAATTTCTTTATATGACACAGTTTCGATCATGTTTAATAGAGTCAATTCCAACACTAACAGTATAAATATCAATCCAACATAAATGTATTTGTTTTTTATAAAAATCAATATGATTGCTAGTATTATTGATAAAAGCCCAGACATACCAAGCATGGATGGATCATTCGCCGATACTCCGTTTAGTTCTTTAAAATAGGTAACTGTGTTAACAGCTATATATTCGTAAACACATAAATCTTGACCGAACTTATCAATTGTATAGCCAGCTACACCAGATAAAAATAAGAATACTACTGCTAAATATTTAATCATGACTTATAAACTCAATTTTAATGATGGGTCAAACTTCCAAGTTTCAACTTGCCTTTCTGGATCAGCGCGACAAATTCCTTCACATCCATCGGGAATCTCAATAACATCACCGTTAAGAGCCAATTTTATAGCTTCTTGCCATTTCCATGATCGTGCATATACTGCATTTTCTAATCGTTTTTTGGAATTTCACCTTTTATCCAACTATTTAGAGCAATTTTCCCTGCATTATAAAAAATGGTTGATTCTTGCAAGGTAAGCTTTCTACCTAAAATTTTTCCACCACGCACTACATTTTTTGCAACAAAATCCATTGCAACTGTTGCATCTGTAAAAATGACAACAAATGTTTCATACAACCAATCAGGATTTCTTTTATCTATATTCATCAATTCAGCAGCTAGCCCTAATTGCATTTCGCCAAAAACCCCAACCCATCCAAAAAACACCCCACTAACCTTTCTCGATCATCCACACTATTTTCACCCTGAAGCTGAACCATTGCCCCATCAATCACAAACAAAAACATATGTGCATCTTGTTTTGAGGCATTCACATTGCTGGTTAAAAGCAATTTATAAATTTCATCAATTAACCAGCTTCGGTATTCAACCACGATTTGATAAGCATTGGGATAGCGTTTTTCAATTTCAAAAATAGCCTTAAATAATAAATGGTACAGCCCTTCAACATCGGCATGTAAAAAGAAAATTCGCTTAAGTTTTTCAAAAACGGTAAGGTCTTTCCGCCTATAAATTAGCACAAACACTTCTTCTTTCAATGTGGCTTTTTGAAAGGTTAAACTCCTCTCAATCAAACTTTCTTTAGAATGAAAGTATTTATAAAACGTTGCTTTGGTAGTTTTAGCAGATTCAACAATACGGTTTATCCCGACATGATGAAAACCGTATGTATTAAAGAGTTTTCGGGAGGAATCGAGCACCCTTAAAGCTAGAAATGAAATATATAAATTTGACATATATTTTCCATATAAATCATTTTTTTAATTAAATAAGATAAAGTCACTCTCGATCTTGTTATAAGCAAAAAAGCATGCAACGGCTTCAAAAGGTAACCAGAATGAATCTCAAGTTTTATTGTTGATATTTTGAGGTATAACCAGCCAATGCCAAAAAACCCAAAGGCTGTTCAACCGTACTAAACACTAATCTGATGGGGTATGAATAAAATACATGGCCAACTCCTGAACAATTCAAAATTCTGCCAATGTATAAAAATTATGGTGGCAGAACGAAAGAGGGTTAGCAGACTGAACCTAAGAATCAGTACACCCGAAGGTGTCCCCCTCCCGTCCAACCGCAACAAAAGGGGGACGAACGAGTCTACATCAAAAAAACAAGTTTTTTCAATGCACTTAGGCAGCGGTCTGCTAAAACCGACTGGCAATGTAGGCCAGCCAGCAAAGAATAATCGGAGATTTTTAGGGTGTCAATGTCATATTTTGTGCAAAAAATTAAAATTATTATTATTTTTCAAGTAATTAAATAATTGATTATGATTGCTTTAAACAAGCCTATTCGGTCAATTCAACAGATCAACACGCCTTATTATTTTTTAGCTCTGGCATAAGGCGTAAACGCAAAAGCAAACTGGCTTTAAGCAACCTCGGTCTGCCCAACATGATGATAAGAACGATTAAAATAAACTAAGCTTTGATCATGTTCACTTTGTTGAATCGCCACGATACGACAAATAAAAATCGTATGTGTTCCAACTTCCTGAATTTGCTCAATCTCACAATCAAAATTCACCAAAGCATCATCTAAAACCGGTGCGCCAGTTTCTAATTCTGTCCAAACGCCATGTTTAAATCGTTCTTCTGGGCTTAATTTAGACGAAAACGCTTTAGAAATATGCTGATGATGTGCACTTAAAACATTTACAGTTAAAATTTTATTTTCAACAAAATGCACATGCGAACTCGCCGCTTTATTCATACAGACCAATAAAGTCGGAGGCGAATCCGTCACACTACATACGGCAGACGCAGTAAATCCATAACGACCAGACAAACCTGTCGTGGTAATGACACTGACTGCACTGGTCAACAAAGACATTGCATTTCTAAAGTCTGTTGCTTCAATCATTTCATTGTTCCTAAATTGAACCGTACTTTTTTAGATTTAGCATTACCCTGCTATTCCGTCATGTAGGCACTGCATCTGGATGAGTTTCTCAGTAGAACTGACGTTCTCTAAATTGTGATCAGGGTTTCCAGTTGGGTCTTGGATATCCATTCACCCAAACAGGTCACCCTTTTTACACCACAATATCGTTGAATACTAGCGGCTAAGTTCTTGACGAACGATTTCTGCGCCAGCACTTAAAGCATTAAGTTTGCCTCTTGCAACTTCACGAGATAAAGGAGCCATACCACAGTTAGTCGATGGATAAAGCTTATCCGCATCGACAAACTGAAGTGCTTTTCGTAATGTATTGGCAACTTCTTCTGCTGTCTCAATGGTATTGGTTGCCACATCAATAGCACCAACCATTACTTTCTTACCACGGATCAATTCGATCAGATCCATTGGCACACGAGAGTTTTGGCATTCTAAAGACACGATATCAATTTTAGATTGTTGAAGTTTAGGGAATGCTTCTTCATATTGACGCCATTCTGAACCTAAAGTCTTTTTCCAATCTGTATTGGCTTTGATACCATAGCCATAGCAAATATGCACCGCAGTTTCACATTTAAGCCCTTCAAGCGCTCTTTCTAAAGTCGCAACACCCCAGTCGTTGACTTCATCAAAAAACACATTAAATGCAGGTTCATCAAATTGGATAATATCCACACCCGCAGCTTCTAACTCTTTGGCTTCTTCATTGAGGATTTTGGCAAATTCCCAAGCAAGTTTTTCACGACTTTTATAATGCGCATCATACAACGTATCAATCATGGTCATTGGACCAGGCAACGCCCATTTAATCGGTTGATTGGTTTGTTGACGTAAAAACTTGGCATCATCAACAAAAACAGGCTTTTGACGAGATACCGCACCGACAACAGTTGGTACGCTTGCATCATAGCGATTACGAATGCGTACAGTCTCGCGCTTCTCAAAGTCCACACCATTCAGATGTTCAATAAACGTGGTGACAAAGTGTTGGCGCGTTTGTTCACCATCACTGACAATATCGATCCCAGCGTGTTGTTGCTCTTGCAATGACAAGCGTAAAGCATCTTGTTTGCCTTCAATTAATTGCTCATCTTGTAATTTCCAAGGTGACCAAAGTTTTTCAGGCTCAGCAAGCCAAGAAGGTTTTGGTAAGCTGCCAGCAGTTGAAGTTGGTAATAATATTTTCATAATCAATAATCTTGTCTATCTAGGTAAATTAAGCAACGTAATTTGCAGACCACTGCTCAAGGATATGTTTGTATGGCTTGATGAACTGCTCTTCAGTAAATTTCCCTTGCTTAATCGCCAACTGGCCTCGCTCTTCTCGATCATACACAATACGAGTAAGTGAATAATCCTGATGCTTTAAACTTGGTTGGTAAGATTTACCTGCCACAGAATTCGCGTTGTAAATCTCAGGTCGGTAAATCTTCTGGAAAGTTTCCATGGTGCTGATAGTACCGATCAACTCAAGGTTAGTGTAATCACTCAACAAATCACCACGGAAGTAAAATGCCAAAGGCGCAACACTATTAGGCGGCATAAAATAACGAACCTGCAAACCCATTTTTCCGAAGTATTCATCTGTTAACGAATATTCATCTTGTAGATATTCAACACCCAATACTGGATGCACATTTGCAGTACGGTGATACACCTTGCTACTTGAAACACTAAGACAAATCACAGGTGATTTTTTAAAGTTTTCTTTATACGCATTTGAATTTACAAATGCGTTGAAAATCTTCCCATGAAGCTCGCCATAGTTTTCTGGCAGGCTAAATTGATCTTTATTTTTATTATGTTCTAACAGCAATACACTAAAATCATAATCACGCACATAAGAAGAAAAATTGTTGCCCACAATACCTTCAATGCGTTGATTATTTTTGTGATCAACAATATTGGTTTTCAATATTTCAATCGTAGGGAAAGTCTCACCGTTGCCTTCGATATCAATATCAACTGAAATGATTTCTAACTCAACAGAATAACGATCTGCTTCTGGATTATCCCAATGCGCTAAGGCATTAAAACGATTGTCAATCATCGTTAGGGTATTGCGCAGATTGTCATGGCGACTCTCACCTCTTGCTAAATTGGCAAAGTTGGTTGTGATACGCGTATTATTAGAGGGATGATAGTTTTCGTCGAAACTAATGCTCTTAATCGTAAATGTAAAATCTTTACTCATGATGATCTGATACCCTATTTTCTGAAATAAACCTGAATTTTTTTCATGCTCTTTCTGAACCATCCAATTTATCTTTGGATCTATCCAGTCAATAGTATTTTCCGTATTTTCTGATTTGTACTTAGTCGTTCATTTCAGAATCAACGATAATTTTGTCTATCGTGAAGCGCTTGGTGTAATTTATACCCCAATCCGCACATGAATAAAAATGATATAATTTCACAAAAAAGTGAACCAAATTCATGTTTAAGAGTGAGTAACATGAATAAATGGATTGTGAGGCTGGGCTATATGATAAAACTCAAGAAATGAGTAAGCAAAAATGCTGTTAAAAGTGTATATAAAAAAACTGATCTGATTACCAATGTGTTGGGCTTTATTGTGTTGGTTGCTATTTGGCTTATTTCTTGGATTAGGAAATTGAGAAGAAATGAAGATCGAAAGTATTTTTTAGATTGATCAGTTAAGTTTTTCTATTGTTGGACTGTTGGGTAACTACCGTTGGCAAAAAAACATCATCTAATAATGACTTATACTCATCATTTAATAGCCTCTTTATAAATATTAAATTTGTTAAAAGCAGCCAGCTCGATAAATATCAATTAAAATTATATGGTTATGGTAAATATTTTTTGATGATGAATCTCAAACGTAATTATGACTAAACTCCTAAAAAATATCAGATAATTTAATATATCCTTCTGTTGTCTTAGTTTTTCCATAATATTCAACATGAAGGTATAATGAGTCACTATTTTTAATAATATTCTTTATTGTTACTTTATCATTTTTTACAATATAAGCCTTTGTTTTTATATAATTTTTATCAAGAAAAAACACTTTAGGTAAATTTATTTTTATATTTTTTACTGTTTGATTTGAATTGTCTTTTAGAGAGTAAATAGTTGATTTATTATAATAAATAACACTTAGGTTAAGATTATCACTTAATGTTTTTAGTTCTTCTTGCAAAGAATATCTATCATTTTTCAACTTGTATATACGTGTGTAACTTATAGAGCCATCTTTAAACCTTTCAATAATTTGTTTTTTATCATTTATAACTTCTGGATCGTATAATGGACTCAAATAAAACTTATGAGCTTTATTATTTGATATATCGAATATTTGATACTTTCCACTAGGATTGCAATCATCTGTATAGTTTACAAACAAATATTTCCTTTTATCATTCGTTAAACTCTCCACAGAAAAAGCATCTTTATCAAAACAATAATTAGCATCATCAAATAGGAAAATTTTCAGGGAACCCTGTTTAAAATAAACTTTATGATTATCCTTTACTAGGCTATCACTATCAGCAAAAGTTAGTGGTGGACATAAAAGAGCTACTGTTAAAAAGATTTTTTTACTTAAACCCATTTCTTTTCTCAACTTCTCTTAATATTTTCAAAAATAAACTTTTCCGCTCAGCTAAACCTACTGTACCACCATTAATCCTTCTGCTTACTTTATCTACAACTTGTAAATGATGAGAATTGGTATAAGTCCCATTTAAGTCACTATATCCTTTCCGAACCAAATTATCCGCATTTTTAAATTCATTAAAAGCCCATACAGCACTTTCAACAGCATGAAAAAGATCGTTACAAAGTAAATCCGGATTTGTTACCACATCAAGTCCTGAATAGTTTTTATATAAAATATATGCACTTTTCCACGTTAATTGAATTAAACCTCGCCCTCTATATTTTGGTCCATCACCCGGCGTAGTATTACCTTCTTTTATTATTTGTTTACGCCTTCTACACGCTCTACTTTTTGGAATATCACATACAGATGGAGGAAAAGTTGAAATGTCGTAATCTCTCCCACTCGCATACTCGATTAATGTATAAAAATGATCACATTCATGGTAGATCTGAGCAAGAAAATGACAAAGCATAAGCTTGTCTGTCATTTTATATTTTAGTAATCCCTTATTTAAGGCGAGTACAAATTGTTCAGGAGTTGTATTCTGTGTCGGTTTACCGTTCATTCCTTCTTTCCAAAATAACTTTCGAGAACCATATACCTCCTTAAAAAAGCTTAAAGAAATTATTTCTCCTGAAATACTATCCTCTATACGTCTAGGAATATTAGGATCATTTGTTGCTGTTCTTCCATTCAAAATATCTACACTTAATTGTAAATCAATAAATTCCTCTTTAACTCTTCTGACCATAAAGCTAACAGAATCAAAAAGGAGTTCCATCTGGTTTTAAAATGATTAATTTAATTTTTTGACCAACCCAGTTAATTAACTTTAATTGTCCATTTTTAACTTTAAGATTCTTTTTTTGATTATTGTTAAAAATCATCTCAACATCGACATCATTAACTGCATAACGCTGTCCTGATTTATCTAATACTTTTATTAATGTAACACCTTTAAAGCGATCATATGGTTCATTTAGTTTGAGTAATATTGGTTGCTTTATCCCATTTCCTGAGTTCCCAGAAAACTTAAGCTGAAATTGATCAGTTGATGTAAGTACTAAAACTTCAATATCTCGATTCGCAGATGATAGAACTTCTACTATTCCTTGGCTATTTGTATATTTATCTGGAGAGTTTCCTTTTCCTTTTGGTCTAGATTGAATCGGAAAATTAACCATAACTTTTCCATTACTATCAACAACTTTAAATAAAGTACTAACTATTCCTTTGTTCGTAGAAGACCTATTGCTTTGTTTATATTCGTCAATCGTCTTTGGCAATTGAATTCTAATAGGATTATCTTCAGATGATATTACAGAAGAATTGATTGTTTTAAAAACAGTATAACTTTGCTGATTAGGTGGTTGAACAAGAATTTCAATCGTTCTATTTGGTGAAGCTTGAAATACAAACAAGCCATGCGAATTCGTTTTCTGAAGATTCTCTTTAGATGACCCCTTATATTTAGATTTGACACTTAAATTGACTACATATTTCCCAGAACTATCAAAGAATTTTACTGTAATTGTTTTTAATTCAGACATTACTAAAAATCCTCTTCAGAATAAACATCATCACCGTTCGATAATGCTTCATCTAATAATTCATCTATATTTTCTCCATCTAATCGTTTTTGCACTAAAGAAACATATGATGAATCAAACCCTAATGCAATAAAATCAGTTTCTTCCCGTGTATAAAAGCGTAAAGAACTCATATTATTTTTATCATTCAATTTATCAATTTTAGATTTTATTAAATAATTATTATGTTTATTTAGAACAAAAATTTCCTTGTCATTACCAATATTGTCACTCCAGTTATAATCAATTTTATTACTGTAAAGTGTTCTAGGTGTTGGTAAACTTACTTTAAAATTAGGTACATGTACTCCTCCTTCAAACTTCTGCTGCCCCGACTTCACCTCAAACAATCCTGATGTTGTCGCAAACACACCTGAACCATTGATCCTTACCTCAGAAGTGTCCCCAACCAGTCGAATCTCTTTAGGGCTTATGATATAAACTGCATCTTCAGTTGAAATAATTTGGATGTCTTTACGTGCAATGACATCAGCACCATCACCCTGAGCTTGAATTTCAACTTTACCTTTTCCTGCAAATAACCTTGCGCCTTCTTGTGCTGCAAACAAACTGATCTTGTTTTGTGCATGCGCTAAGAAGCTCTTTTGAGTGCTTAGATTAATACTGTCGCCTGCGCTATGACTAATTTGCCCATCTGCTGAAAGATGAATATCTTCATTACTGGTAAGCGCAATTGAGTTTGGTGAAGCCAATATCATTAACGCCTGTTTAAATGCCTCGGCTTGGTTCTTAGCTTCATCTGAGTCATCTTTTTCCAAAGCAGAAATAAACGATTTCAAATGATCTAAGTTTTCTAAAGGATCAGTCTTTTGGTTCTTGGCAATATCACTTAAAGCTTTACTGTTGGTCTGACTACCCTCAAGTTGCTTTTTGGCAAACTCTGAATCAAGGTGATCACCTTTGGCTTGGTCTTGTTTGTAGGTCGAAAGCAGTAAACCTTGCCCTGCGCGTAGTGCTCCCCATTGGTCAGTTCTCAGCTCAAAACCTTCTCCACGATCATCACTTTCTGCTTTGTCTTTTGGATGACTCAGTTTGCCCAAGTTGAGTTGGCTGGCCCCATGACTACTCTGTAACTGGCTGCTGATTTGGCCAGTAGTATCGTCAAACCTCAGTTGATTGTAGCCACTGCCTTGATACTCTCGACTTTTGATTCCTGCCAGTTTCTTGGTATCAGGCAGTTTGCCTTTGTCATCAAACTTGCTTGGATGACGTTGTGCTTCATGGATGCGCCCAACCACAAATGGACGGTCAATGTTACCATCAAAGAAGTCAATCACGACAATCTCACCGATTCTCGGTAAGAACCGCGCACCATAGCCTTCGCCTGCCCATGGGGTCAGGACATCGACCCAAGCTGAATCTGTGTCATTGTCATTAGAACCCGCACCGCCATCATGGGTATTGTCTTCATTACGGCTAAACAGGAAGCGAACTTTGATACGCCCCCATTCATCAACATGAATTTCTTCTCCGCTTGGCCCTACTACTTTGGCCCGTTGTGGTGATGCAATCGGTCGGTGTTGTAATGGGTTATAGGCTGGAACCGTGCTGATATTACGACGTTGAATGGTTAAATTACTGGCTTAACGTTCATCACTCGTGTTGCTGGTGATTTGACTTGTTTGCCAATTGCTTTGTTGGACTAAAGCGGTGACTTGATCGGTGAGATCTTTAGGTAAGTTATTTTGGTTATAAAAGCTTTTAGCCATGATTAAAAATTCTTTGTCTGCACCTGAGTGTTGATCTATCTCAGGATGTTCATTCAGTTCAAACCAATAACCAACATGTGCATCGCGCACAGTTGACGTTGCTGTAAATTGTTTGGCTTGTGAATCGTAATAGTTGCTGAGGTTTTGGTTAAATTTTTCAATCTGACTGTTGCCCGATGGCGTTGCACCATCTTCGCCATTAAGGTCTTGAATCCATGCAGGGCTAAAGTGCCATGCTTGTTCTAAAGCTAGACTGGCATTGTCATAATTTTCACTATGGCTGTGTTTACTTTGGACACTGCCAGCGCCTTCATCAATATCCAGTACATCAGCTTGCCAACGCTGGATATGCACTGAAGTCGGTTGAATGGAACGCTGACCAATAAAATTGGTAATTGAATCAGTTTTTTCTACGGCGCTGCTTCTATGGAAGCGAATATTGCGGCGTTCTAAGGCACTAAATTGTGAATTGTCATCAATTAAACGAAGCTTTTGTGCTTGGATTTGTTCTGTTGAACTCGACACTTTAAGTTGTGCTTCATCGATCAACCAGTTAATCCCTTCACTTCTCATCAAACGGGTCAGGAAGTCAAAATCACTTTCAGATGCTTGCATAATGAATGGGCGCACATCATAGTCTTTGCTCAGTCCACTCTTATCTAATGTCAGACTTGAAGCAAATAGTGGGCTGCGCTGTACCCATTCTTGGAACACGGTCTGGATCACATCCACAACCGACTTATTCATAAATACTCTAGAGTTTCTACGGTGTTTCCAAAGTGCTGTTGGGTCTTCTACAGTCAAACGATAGATGGTAAGAGAACCATCAGATGCGCCAATATCGGCTTGGGTCACAATTCCTGAAATACGGGTTAATTCAGATTTATCTGTGACAATATCAATTGCAGCTTGCGTTCCAATAAAGCTTTTTAAAGGAATGCTTGCTGACGTTGAAAGACAGATGAGCTGAAGTCGAACACCCTCATTGATTTGATGTGTTCCATCAATACGTTGTAGGAATACTTGTTGGCTCAACGCCGAATTAGAAAATTGTACGTGGATCGCACGTTTTTGTGCTGATAATCCAAGCTGCTCCAAAGCAGAGTAAATATTGTTAGACATATTTTTTATACATAATCTTAATAATTAATATATATCTTTAAGTATATAACTATAAAAATCAACTTAATAACATTATTCTATTAATTTTTACTTAATAATTTTTAAAATTCCGTTCAATTTTTTATTAGCTACTTACTTCAATATTTATTGATATTCATATTTGAACTGCTTTGAAATCAATTGTACTCATACAGAATATTTCCTTTACTCAATTCATTTTAAATACAGTTTTATTAATTGAAAATTATATTTCTATCTCAGCCTTTATAGACAGTCCTAAGTAACAAAGCTCCTTAGTATTCAAACCCACCCAACATATAAAGTTGATCCACTTCACATTATGCTATTAAAATATGGATAAATTTTCTATTAAAAACATATAAAAATTTACATTAAAAATTATAAACTTAGCTTAGTTTAATCATCATAAAACAAAATATTCCCTATTTATTTTCAGGTTTTTTTATGGTTTTTATAATTAAACAATGTATTCCTCTTAACTTTTCCATTAAAATAAGCCAAATATCTTTTTGTAATTCGTCACCACCCTCTCCTATGTGCCTATTGAGTGGTAACACGAATAAAACATGCCTTTGAAAATTCGCGTGGCTAATAAACTGTAATGACTCAAGCAACTCAGCATCCTATGGAATCCATTTCCAACATCCGTGTATTGGATGAATGGCAAGAAGAAATTCCAGAGGATTTATATATTCCTCCTGCTGCATTCGAAATTCTGCTTGAACATTTCGAAGGACCACTCGACTTTTTAATTTATCTGATTCAAAAAAATGGTTTCGATCTTTTACAGTTAGATATTGCTCCGATTGCAACACAATATTTGTCTTATATGGACAGTATGAAATCGTTAAATATCGAGCTAACCGCAGACTATATGGTGATGGCAGCATTATTGGCAGATTTAAAATCTCGCTTGTTATTGCCAAAACCAAAAACCATGCATATTGAAAAAGATCCAAAACAGGAATTAATCGATCGCTTAGAAACCTATTTACGGATTAAAAAAGCAGCTGAACGTTTAGGCCAGATGCCAGTTTTAGACCGAGATACTTTTGCGACACATATTGCAATTGGTCATATTCCAAAAGTGTATGAAGGTTATGACGTTGAGATGCTAAAAGATGCCTTATATTGCATTTTTAACCGTCCTGAACCCGTAACCCATAAGATTGAACAAGAACCTGTACTTCTTGAAGAACGCATTGCTTATATCGAATATATGATTGAATCTGGAGAAGTTCTCAGTTTCCAAGAATTACTCAAGCCAAACCAAGGTCGAATGGGCATGGTGGTTACATTTATGGCAATCTTGGAGCTGACTCGTCAGCAAAAAGTCCAAATTATTTCTTCTGGTGTTGAAGCCCCGCTTGCAATTCAAGGAGCAACGGCATGACCATTGATCAAAATAATGCCTTTAATGTTGATGAATTACATCACGAAGTTCTGATGCAACTTGAAGCGATTATCTTTGCAAGTGATGCCCCTGTATCGCTTGCTCGCTTAAGAGAAGCATTTCAAAATCAGTATTCTAAACAACAGTTGCAACAGTATTTACAGCAATTGTCTGTGTTACAACATGGTCGTTCAATCGAACTTGTCGAAACGGCTCAAGGTTATCGTTTTCAAGTGCGGGCAAAATACCGCAACGTGATTGCGCAAGTTTGGCCAGATCGACCGACTCGATTATCGCCATCACTGTTAGAAACTGTTGCAGTGATCGCTTATCATCAGCCAGTAACCCGTGCTGATATTGAGCAAATACGAGGGGTTACAAATAATAGTCAAATACTCAGGACTTTGTTTGATTGGAACTGGATTAAAGAATCTGGTTACCGAGAACTCCCAGGTAGACCCGCGTTGTTAGTGACAACGCCACAATTTTTAAATGCTTTTGGTCTAGTGTCTTTAGATCAATTGCCTCCCCTACAGGATGCCAAGGAAGCTTTTATGATTTTGGATGCGCAAGCTGCCAAGTCTTAAATAGGTGCACTGTTGATGATTATTTCTAAGGTTATGCTGTCATGAGTGAAAAATTGCAAAAGGTACTCGCACGAGTGGGTTTGGGCTCTCGCCGTTATATGGAAGAGGTCATTGCCGCTGGTCGTGTAAGTGTCAATGGGCAGGTTGCTCAAGTGGGCGAACGTATTGAACCAGGTGATGAGCTTCGCATCGATGGTCGTAAAGTTCAGTTCCAAATTGAAGACGAAATTCGTCGTCGTGTATTGATTTACTACAAACCTGAAGGTGAAATCTGTTCTCGTAATGACCCAGAATCTCGCCCGACTGTGTTTGATAACTTGCCCCCGATTTCCAATGACCGTTGGGTGATGGTAGGTCGTCTAGATATCAACTCAACAGGTTTATTACTTTTTACAAATGATGGTGAACTTGCCAATCGTTTAATGCATCCCTCAAATGAAATCGAACGTGAATATGCAGTTCGAGTCATGGGTGAAGTAACGCCTCAAATCAAAAACAACATGACAAATGGCGTTGTTTTAGATGATGGTCCAGCAAAATTTGAATCTTTCTCTGAAATTGGTGGTGAAGGAATCAATCGCTGGTACCAAGTCGTTGTAAAAGAAGGTCGTAACCGTGAGGTTCGCCGTATTTTTGAATCACAAGGTCTAAAAGTAAGTCGCTTGCTCCGTACTCGTTACGGCACTGTGATTTTGCCTCGTGAACTTCGTACAGGTCGTTGGATGGAACTTGATAAAACTGATATCGATAATTTAACCAAAGCTGTTGAACTTAAACCACGTCAAGGTACAGGTTTATTTGGTATGGCAAAACGTCGTACCGAACGTATGCAAGACAAACCTATGGCTGCGCGTCGCGGTGGATTCCTGCGTCAACAACGTCGTGATAGCGAAGGTGAAGAAGCTCACAACCATCAAAATGATCGTCGTGATTCTCAGCCAAGTGCAAACCAATATGGTCAAAACCGCACTGAAAACCGTACTGACAATCGCAATGAACGCTCAGACAACCGCTTTAATAAAGCACGTTCTGGTGGCAACAGCTACAACAATGACCGTGCGGACAACCGTGGTAATAGTTTTAATAGCAACCGTTCTGAAAACCGTTATGGCAATCAACAAAACCGTAACCGTTCAGAAGGTCGCTATAATCCAAACGAACGTTTAGATCGTTCAGATCGCCAAGAACGTAGCGAACAACCTGAAAAGAAAAAACCGTTTGTTGTGACAAAAGGTTTTAAAAAATTCTAAGTCTTTAACACTTATTTATTGACACTAAAAAGCCACTCAATCGAGTGGCTTTTTACACAGTAAAAATCTAAATCACCTGTCTGGTTCCTTGCGGAATTGAACTCAATAAGCGTTTGGTATAGTCATGCTGTGGTGACTGATACAACTCATCCGAATTGGCGATTTCAACGATATCACCGTGGTTCATCACCATAATTTGATCCGAAATATATTTCACCACAGACAAATCATGTGAGATAAAAATATAACTTAAGCCAAATTCATCTTGCAGATCTTGAAGTAAGTTCAGGACTTGTGCTTGAACCGATACATCAAGTGCTGAGACGGATTCATCACAGATTAAAATTTCAGGTTTTAAAGTTAAACAGCGTGCTATTGCAATACGTTGACGTTGCCCCCCAGAAAACTCATGCGGATAACGATCAAAGGCTTGCGCAGGTAAGCTTACTCTTTCCAGTAATTCCAAAGCCATCTTTTTACGTTCAGTATCATTTGCGCCAATTTTATGAACTTGCATCGGTTCCATCAAAATTTGCCCCACGGTAAAACGCGGATTAAGTGAGGCATAAGGATTCTGAAAGATAATTTGAATCTTACGTTGATACTGGGCAAACTCTTTTTCAGACATTGCCAAAATATCTTTACCTTGAAACAAAGCTTGGCCACCAGAAGCTTGTTGCAAGCGCATCAACAATAAACCAATGGTGGTTTTACCTGAGCCAGACTCCCCGACGAGCCCTAAAGTTTTACCTTTCGCCAGTTGGAAGGATGCCCCTTTGACTGCCTGAAATTCATCTTTGCCAAATAGCCCTTTACGGCTAAAAAATGATTTTTTTAAATCACGTACATCTAAAATAATTTCTTCACCGCCAATAAGACCTCGCTTACGCTCCGCAAAATCCACCTCAGTCAAACTCACCGCCTCAGTCTCAGGTACATCTTGAACTTGCATAAAATCACTAATGACTGGTAAGCGATATGGACGATGCGAAAGTTGCGGACGGCATAATAATAATGCTTTGGTATAGGCATCTTGTGGTTGTTCTAAAACAACCTTTGCTAAACCTTGTTCACGAATTTCACCATGACGCATCACAATCACTTCATCAGCAATTTCACTCACCAATGCCAAGTCATGAGTAATAAACAGCATAGACATTTGACGGCGCTTACGTAAAGCCTCCAACAAATCCAATATTTGTTTTTGGATAGTGACATCTAATGCTGTGGTCGGTTCATCAGCAATCAGTAATTTGGGTTCACAGGCGATTGCCATGGCAATCATGACCCGTTGCTGTTGACCACCAGAAAGTTGACTGGGATAAGCATCAATCTTGCTTTCAGGGGATGGAATTCCAACTTCAGTGAGCAACTCCAAAGTACGTTGTCGTGCTTGTTTACGCCCCATATTTAAATGAATACGCATAATTTCAGCAATTTGATCACCCACCGTAAACACAGGATTAAGTGATGACATCGGTTCCTGAAAAATCATAGCAATATCTTTACCACACATTGCACGCATTTGTTTGCTGTTTAAACTGAGTAAGTCTTTACCTTCAAAAATAATTTTACTGTTTTCAGCAATACGAGATTGGCCTTTGGGTAATAAACCCATGGTTGCTAGGGAAGTTACAGATTTGCCACTTCCTGATTCGCCAACCAGGGCCACGGTGGTATTGGTAGGAATCTGAAATGAAATGCCTTTTACAGTTTCAATAAATTGCTTATTTTCACCCTTAAAACTCACACTCAGATTTTTAACACTGAGTAGTACAGGAGGTGTCGCTTGTTGTTCTGACATCTTTATGCTCCTTATTTTAGTTTAGGGTCTAATGCATCACGCAATGCATCTGTAAACATTGAAAATGCGGTCACAAGCACGGCCATCGCTACTGAAGCTGCCACCAATTGCCACCATTTGCCTAAAATTAGCTCACTTTGTGCTTCATTCAACATACTACCCCATGACACCACTCCCACAGGTACACCAAAGCCCAAGAAGCTTAGAATTACTTCAGACTTAATAAATGCAACCACCAAGATCGACATCTGAACCAAAGCAATATGACTTACATTTGGGAAAATATGCACGAACATCCTTCGGGTATTACTGACACCAATTGCTTTGGCTGCCAGTACATACTCGCGTGAATTATGTTTCATATATTCGGCACGAATTAAACGAAATACCCCAGTCCAACCCGTTAATCCAAGAATTAAAACAATGGAAAGAATACCCTTTTGTTGCAGTACAGCAGCAATCGCCAACACCAACAATAGATAAGGTATCGAGGTAAAAATGTTATAAAACCAGTTCAGAACATCATCGACCCAACCACCAAAATAACCAGCGATTGCCCCTAAGAATGTGCCGATTACCACTGCCAGCAATGCCGAGATCAAGCCCACAATAATAGACGTTTCTGCACCTTTAATGGTTTTTAGTACTACATCCTGTCCCCATTTATCCGCACCAAAAGGCAAGGTTTGTTTGAGTTCGCTTTGCTGATCAAGTAAATGCCCACCCAATTGCTGATCAATGGCTTTCATATCTTCTGCAAGCGGATCTTGAATACCGTAGTAGTCAATCTCACCACCTGAAGTTTGTTCTGTTGAAATTTCAGTATTTAGTTCTTTGATCACATCTTTTAAAGGATCAACAGGATTTTCAGGTAAAGCTGCTACAGGTGTGGCTTTTTTTTCAGAATCTTGCGTGTTTTGATCTGCCCCTATAAATGTAGGTGGCGCATAACTCACGGCGACTTCTTTATTCCAATTTGATGCAATCACACCCGTCATGGAGAGTACCAATATGATGAAATAACACAGCAACACCAATAACGACAGCATAGCAATACGATCTGCTTTTAAACGTCGCATCGCCAATCGCCATAAACCAGGAGAAGTCTGTTGGTCTTGGACGTCTACTTTTTTAGATAAAATTCCGAGCATCATCCCACCTACTTCAACTGTACGCGTGGATCAACCACTTTATAAATCAAATCGGCAATGAGGTTAAAAATCATGGTCGCAGCAGCAACATATACGGTGATTGCTTTAATCACTGGAAAGTCGCTTCGTTCTACTGCAATAATGACTTCTCGTCCAATCCCCGGAATACCAAAAAATCGCTCAATTAAAAATGCTCCAATCAATAACGCTGGCAGGCTCGACATCACATCGGTAATAATCGGAATAGATGCATTACGCAGCACATGCACGCCCAAAATACGTCCCTCACCGACCCCTTTTGCCCGTGCAGTACGCACATAGTCCTGATTGACTTCATCTAAGACAAAGCTACGGTATAGACGTAAAGTCGGTGCAATACTCACCACTAACATGATTAAGATTGGCAATAGTGCGTATTGCAATAGATTTTCACTGATACTATCGCTCCAACCTTGTACAGGGAACCATCCCAGCTTATAGGCAAGACCGTATTGAAACACGATGATATAGACCAAAATACTGATCGACATCCCAATGGTACATAACAACATCACCATACGATCCGTCAACGAACCACGTACCGAAGCAACAGCCAAAGCCAGAATGATTGAAATTACAGTTTGTAAAATTGTCAGTGGAATGATGATGGTCAGTGATGGACCTAAACGGGTCAGGATAATGTTTGAAACTGATTCCCCGGTACTCCAGCTATTGCCATAATCAAAAGTCAGGATTTGCTTAATAAAAATCCACAATTGAACGTAATATGGTTGGTCTACCCCAAGTTGCTGACGAATATTTTCAATCTGTTCAGGATTTGCCATTTTTCCAGCAAGGATATAAGCAGGATCTCCGCCTACCCAGTTAAATAGAAAGAAAATCAGCAACACGACTCCCAACATGGTGGGAATCATTTGCCATATACGGCGCGTGATATATGCCAGCATAGTTCTAATTCCTTTTAATCACGTTGACCGGTAATTTCTTGAAAGAATGCCTTGTTATCCGGTTCTCTGCCCAAGAAATCAACAACCAACTGCTCTGCTTTCTTTTGTCCACCTTGTGACAAAATTGCTTTACGATAACGTGCTCCAACCTCTGGATTATTTAAGTTATCGCCAAAAGCAGAAAGCATGTCTAAGGCCATCACTTCAGACCACATATAGCCATAATAGCCGACTTGGTATCCGCCCATAATATGACCAAATTGCCCTGGGAATTCTGTAGTTGGCACATACCCTAAGGCGGTTTGATTTTCGAGTTTTTTCCATACCTCTAAAGGCTGGGTTTTTAAAGCATCTGCGGTATGCAGTGCCATATCGTATTGCGCATATAAAGTTTGACGAGAATAAAATAAGCCACGACCGTAGTTTTTAACGGCTTTTAATTTGCCAATCAATTCATCGTCGACACGCGGACAGGCGGGTTTGCAATAATTGGCTAAGGTCGACAGCGTTTCTTTACGGCGTGCCCATTCTTCATACATCTGTGACGGTGCTTCAACAAAATCTCGCTCGACTGAGGTGCCAGATTGTGAGGCATAACGGGTGTTTGATAAAATTCCGTGTAAAGCATGCCCAAACTCATGTACAAAGGTTTCCAGTTCATCACTGTTTAAACCTTTACGGTTAAAGTTGGTGACTAAGGCTGAAATCGGTTTACGCTGGGTTAGGGTACTGCCCCCCTTAACGCCCCACACCGCTGCATGACCATACTTTCCTTCACGTGGAAATTTATCGATATATAAACCACCTAAAAGCTGACCTGTTTTCTGATCTGTTACATCGTAATATTCAACTTCATCTTGCCAGACATCAACCTTGGCAGGCTTAAATTCAATCCCATATAGATTTGAAGAAATTGCAAATAACCAATCTTGTGATGCTTGAGTCGGGAAATATTCCCGCATTTTTTCTTGGTCAATTTTGTACTTTTCTTGGCGTAATTTTTCGCTCCAATAGCCCTCACTCCAACGGTTAATTTCCGCTTTTTCCACAGGAATATTTAAGGTTTTAGCCTTAAATTCACGCAGTGTTTGCACTTCTTTTTTCTCTAATGGCGCAACCGTACTATGTACCTCATTGAGGAATTTATTGACCGTTTCAGGATTTTTGGCCATACGATTTTTCAATGCCCAATCGGCATAACTGGCTTTACCGAATAATTGTGCAAGTTCATGCCGTAAATCAATCGCTTGTTTAAGCAACACTAAATTCTTTTCAGTACCACGGCGGGTATAAGCAATTTGATAACGTTTACGCGCATCATCACTGTCTGCCAATTCCATAAAAGGACGGTATTCTGGGTAGTCAAAACCCAACAGGTAATTGCCTTTTTCATTTTTCTTTAGATTGGCAATATAGCTTTCTGGTAAGCCTTTTAATTCGGCTGGAGTAAATTCTAATTTTTCAGGATTGTCTCGAATGTTACGGGCATATTCTTGTTGAATCTTGGTCAATTCATCTAAAATCACTTTTAAACGTGCTTGTTTTTCTGCGGGAAGTTGTACCCCTGTATCTTCAAAACCATCTAAAATATCTTGGCGATATTTACGGTCAATCTCATCACTGGCTTTGATTTTTTTAATTTGCTGATAAAGCTTTCCATCTTGATACACTTCAGTTTGAAACTGACTGATTTTAACTTCACAGTCTTCTGCGGCTTTACGTAAATCCGCGCTTGGGTCAACATTACTGGCTAAATTAATTGGTCCATAAAAATCTTCAAACTCTGCAAAAATTTCATCCCACTTTGCCAATACTGCTCCAGCAGGTGCATTATTTTTGAGTTTAACTTTGGCAAATTCAGCCAACTTGGTTTTAACGTCTGTAATTTTTGCATCACATTGGGCAGGGATATCTTTGGCCTGAAACTTGGGTAAAGTACTGCGCTCAGTTTCTGCAAAGGCCCATTGCCCCATACCCATTGACAACATACAGAGTGTAGTTAATTTAAATCGCTTCATTTTCATTTTCTCCAATCTTTCATTTATTCATTTTCAAATTTCAATCTGTTTATTTTTAAGCTTTTGATAGAGTTTATTTTTTCATATCAAAATACATCCATTCCGATGGAATAATCGGATGCTTTTTAAAGCCAATGACACGCGGTTGCGCCAAAGCATTGCGATAACGGGTCGATGCCATTTGTACCGGCATATACACTTCTAATATTCGCGCCATCTTATGGTATAAAGCATCACGCTCAGGACCCGGTTTCAATTTTTGCGTTTGTTCATATAAGCGATCATATTCAGGAATTTTCATGCAGGCACTATTGGTTGAATGGATATTCTTTCCATAAAATAGCTGCATAAAGTTATCTGCATCGGGATAATCTGCAATCCAAGCTGATCCCTTAAACATGGTTTTACATTGTTTTTCTGCTTTTAAACCTTCCGCAAAAGGCAAGGATTTGGTGGTCATTTTGACCTTGATATTGTCTAAAGTCTTTTTCCAAAATTCAGCACTTTGCTGACTACGTGTACTATTTCCATAAACAGTTAATTCAATTAGCAAAGGTTTACCATTCGGCAAGGTACGCCAACCATCGGCAGCAACCTTATAATGATAACGATCTAACAGTAAATTGGCGGCTTTGACGGAATAAGGAATACTGGTTTTATAGTTTGGATCATGCCCAATCACTCCATAAGGAATGGGGAATTGTAATCGTTGCGCATCACCTTTCATCAAAATCTTAATTTGATTATCAGGTGAAAAGGCCATTGCCATGGCACGACGTAAAGCAATTTTTTCTTTACTCAAACCACCAACAACAGGGTTTTGCATATTCCAGTAATAATAATCAATTGAAGGATCGGCAATACGGGAAAGTTGAATCCCTTTTTTGGCAAGTTCGGGTTTAAGCTGACCGTCTTGGATGGCTTGAACACTGAGATCACCATCCAACACAAATAAATCAGTTTCATCTTTACTAAATGATAACCAGCGTGATTGTGATTCTTCCATCACTTGAATATCGACCACACCGATTTGCGGCATTTTTTTGCCTTTCATGGCATCTACAATTTTTTGATCTTCTGGTGTGGATGCTTTGAAATCCCAAATATAACCACGATAATCTGGATTGGCTTTCAGGATAATCCGTGAGCCGGGTGTCCATTTTGTCAAGACATAGGGACCTGTTCCCACAGGATGTGCCATGGCAAAACCAGACCGATCACGATAATGTTCAATCACTTCTCGTGCAACTGCGCCAGCTGGTTGATGTGCCAACAGCATTGGGAAGTTTTGATCAACTTGTTTCAGTTTAATCACCAAGGTATAACGATCTGTCGCCTGAAGCCCTGCAACTGATAGATCATAATTAAACTTCCCTGTTTTTTTAGCTTGCTCAAGCACTTTGTCCATGCCTAGAATTTTGTCATCAAACAACCAACTATTGGGCGAGTGCAAACTTGGGTCTAACAAACGCTTATAAGAATAAACATAGTCTTGCGCGGTTAATTCACGGGCTTTGCCTTTAAATACAGGATCTTTGGCAAAATAAATACCTTTTTGAATTTTAAAAGTATAGGTTAAACCATCAGCACTGACTTCAGGCAGGCCCACCGCGGTACGTGGTACTAATTTGGCGGGTGATGCCAAATAATCATAGGTATATAAGCCTTCAAATATTGAATTATGTACATGTGCAGAATAAAGATCTTGGGTACCTGCTGGGTCAAAACCCGTTTCTGCAACTGGGAAAACATAACGTAAAACTTTATTTGGATCCGCTGGACTTTTGGCAAATACATTCATTGTGACTGTCAGGAGCATGCCCCCCAATAATGCACTAACCCCAATCTGCTTTAACTTTTGATTTAAATCATCCTTCATCATTTTATTCAACTTCATCAGGTTATTTTTTAGCTGGCTGAACATCAAGGTATTGCCAAACGGTATTGATCATTGGATGTGCTTTATAGCCTTGAACTTGTGGTTGCAACAGCCAATTACGAATACGGGTACTATGAATAATCCAAGGGTTATCTGCCTCTATCTGCCGACTGATTTTTTCATAAAATGGCGTTCGTTGTTGTGGCGGTAAAGTTAAAGCTTGCTGATACAGTGCATCATAAGCTTTAGATTGATAGCAACTTAAATTTCCTTTGCCTGAGTTCGGACCATAAAGCAATTGGGCAAAATTTTCTCCTTCAGGAAAATCAGCAATCCATGCCCCACCCCAAATCATATGTTTACACTGCATGGCTTCTTTTAAGTTATCGGCAAAATTACTGACCTTAAATTCTACACGCACTCCAATAGCATCTAAGTTTTTCTTCCATAACTCAGAATGAATGACTGAGCTTGAGCTATTTTCCGTATTATATTTCAGGGTAAACGGCTGCCCGTTGGGTAAAGTTCGATAACCATCTTTGCCTTTCTTATAACCAAATCGATCCAGTAATTTATTGGCCAATAACGGGTTATAGGCAATACTACTTCTATATTGAGCATTGTGCCCTTGCACCCCATCTGGCACCAACATTTCAGCCCTAACCGCTTGACCTTTATAAAGTTGCTTAATCGCTTCTTGTTGGTTGTATGCCAGCGTAATGGCTCGACGTAGCGCTATTTTGTCTAGACTATAACCTCCCACAATCGGATCTTTCATATTGAACATGGTATAGGTGATTTCAGGGTCTTTATTGGGAAAATGTTGAATGCCCTGTTGTTTAAGTTCTGGTTTTAATTGTGTGCCGTTTAAAGCCTGAGGAACCGCATTTGAGGTTAATTTGTCAAAATCCAATTGGCCTGACTTAAACGCCAACCACCTTGACTGTTCTTCCTCAATAATACTCACGACAACCTTACCGACTTGAGGCATTTTTTTACCCGACATCTCTTTGACAAGTTGGTTATCCCATGCCGTACCTGTCGATTTATAATTCCAAATAAAGCCACGATAGTCAGGGTTTGCCACCAGCTCAATTTTACTACGTGGCACGTATTTACTCAGTTGGTAAGCACCTGTACCTACAGGATGCTGCCCGATACGATCACCATAAAACTCAACAACTTCACGCGCTGTTCCGCTAAAAGTGACATAGGCCAAAATATAAGGGAAATTATAATCTGCACGGGTTAAGGTGAATTGTAGAGTGTATTTGTCTAAAGCTTTAAGCCCTGAAATGGGCGCATCATAATTAAACTTGCCTGTCTTTTTCGCATTGGCAACTATTTGCTCTAAACCTTGAATTTTGCCATCAATAAAAGAATAGGTAGGCGAATGGTTTTTCGGATCACTCACACGTTGAATAGAGTAAATATAATCCTGAGCAGTCAGCTCACGTCGTTTGCCTTTGAACGCAGCATCATCGGTAAAATAAATGCCTGGCTTAATTTTAAAAGTATAGACCTTGCCCTCTTGTTCTATTTTTGGCAATGCTTGTGCCGTATTGGGCACCAATACCACAGGACGAGCCAGATAATCATATTTTAATAAAGGTTCAAATATCGCCTCTGCGATATTCCCACTATAAAAATTATAGGTTTTCACCATATCGAAACCATCATCTGGTGCTTCAAAAGCCAAATTCAGGATTTTATTCGGTTGCGCAGGCGTTTTCGCGATCGCCATTTCCCTGTAACTCATTGCACCGACCAACAACGCAAATTGTAAAAGCTTGAATTCCAAATTCACACCTATGTATTTTTATTCATCAAATTATTTAAACAGAATACTGGCAACACCATCATCCTGTAGATTGCTGCTTTGGTGCCGAACCAGAACGTTAAATTAACAATAGTGAAAAATTGAACGATATAACAGTATTAAATGCAAAGCGAATATCATGCCACTACGATTACCCCTTCTAAATTTTATTTATTTTTACCGTAATAAAATCACATTAATTCTATGAATATCTATGATTGACATCCTATCGTCATCTTCCACCCCAGCCTAAATATTAAATTCAGATATCATTTATCAGAACTACTCATAATGCACAATTTAAGTACACACACGTTCCAAAATTGATCACTTATTTTATCAAACACTTTAAATACTCACTTAATCTTTTGATTTAAAATAATTAATATCAAAAACAAAGTCATAATTAATAGTTATACGATTCATTAGATCTAGTTAAAGTCTTTAAATAACAAATAAATATAAAGAATAATTAAAGCCATCAGCGTGTTTTTTAATCACAACTTCATATTGTATTAACATTAATTAAGACGACTTCCAAACTTATTTTTCTACCATCAAGTCACGGATGAATAAGAAGATTAAACACTAGTCACGTAAATTCTTATCATTTTTTTGTATATTTTTAAAACATATAATTAGATAGTTGGCACTTGAATTGCTAGAAAGCAATGCAGCAATATCGCTAAGTACAAAAAAAAACGGATGTCTGAAAATATGAAAGTAAACAAAAATGTTTGCACTTTGGGATCGCCAACGATGGGGAAAACCTTACTAAAGTTGAGTACGCTTAGTCTAAGTATGATGTGGCTATCGCTAGCGCATGCAGCAGAAACTGAAGAAAAAACACAGCCAACAAAAGTAGCCAAAGTCACAGTTACAGGGTCTTCAATTAAAGGTGTTGCAGCTCAAAGTGCTTCACCCATTACGATTATTAAAGGTGAAGATCTAGCCAAACAAGGGGTAACCACTGTCGAAGAAGCACTGACCAAAGTCAGTTCTAACCAAGCTGGTTTTTCTACATCTCAAAATGTGGGTGCAAGTAATACCGAGGGTTCATCAGCCAATTTACGTGGATTAGGCACAGATAAAACTCTGGTCTTATTGAATGGTCGTCGTCTGGCTTATAGCCCATTTAGTACATCAACCACCAACCTTAATATTATTCCAATGGCAATGGTTGAACGTATCGAAGTCCTCCGTGATGGCGCATCAGCGGTTTATGGTGCCGATGCAATTGGTGGTGTCATCAATTTTATTACCAAAAAATCCTTTGAAGGTCTCAACATCAGTGTGGGAGCGACTCAGCCCGAAGCCAGTGGTGGTGATAAACAAGATATTTCCATCTTTGGGGGCTATGGCAATCTAGATGAACAAGGCTTTAATGTTTACGGTGTGGTCGATTATCGTAGAAGCAACAATATCATGGCAAAAGACCGCAAGATCAGTCGCCGTGGTGGTGTAATTCCTGAGCTCGGTTTAGATGCCAGCTCAGCAAATGCTTTCCCAGCAAATATTTTTGATCCCAAAAACAATATTTTGGCAAATCCATACGGCAATACAAATTGTAATAACACACCAAATGTCGCTGCAGATGGCGGCTTATGTTATCTCAATACCCAAGCACTGATTGGAATTACTCCAGAAGTTGAAACAATTTCAGCACTTGGCCGCGGAACCTTTAAACTTTCAGATAAATTTAATCTGATTGGAGAATATATCTTCTCACGTAACGAAGTTACTACTTCGATTGCGCCTGATGTATATAGCCGTTCAGTCACGCTTCCTTCGACAAGTCAATATTATCCAGGCAAAGGTATTGTCCCCGCAGTGAATGGACTCAGCAATGGAGATTTACAACTCTATCTGCGTTCACAAGGGGGAAACCGTTCAGGCAAAACAACCAATGACTCACATCGTGCATTTGCAGGAATTGAGGGTGAAGCCTATGGTTGGGATATCAATGCAGGCTTAACCTATGCAAAAAGTGAAGCAACCGATAGCTTTAATGCGGGTTACCTCAATCAAAGTAAAGTTCAAGCTGCTTTAAACGACGGTTCACTCAATCCATTTGGCCCTTCAGCCGATGCTAATATTTGGAAATCTTTTGAAGTCAATGGGGATACCAATAAAGCCAGCTTAGACTCAACCTCTTTTGATGTCACTGTATCTCGTCCAATCTATACACTGCCTGCGGGTGACGTTGGATTTGCCTTAGGTGGTAGTTTTACCAAACAAAATTGGGATCAAAAAATTAATGCTGAGATCGTCAGACAAGTGCCTGGTAGCGGTATAGATCCAGATAAACCTGTGAGTAAGGGTGATCGAGATATATCTGCAGTATTCACAGAATTACATATCCCGATTTTAGCCAATTTAGAAGCGCAGCTCGCAGCACGTTATGATGACTATAGTGATTTTGGCGATACCTTCAATCCAAAAGTTGCTTTACGTTGGGAACCGTTAAAGCAATTGATGTTCCGTACCTCATACAGCACAGGTTTTCGTGCACCCAGCTTATATGACATCAACTCACCGCAAAGCCAAACCTTTACAGGTTCGAAATACAATGACCCTGTGCTCTGCCCCGGTGGTACTGCAACTTCACCACAATACCAAACTGAATGTAATGTCCAATTTAAGCGTATGCAAGGTGGGAATCCCGACTTAAAAGCTGAAGAGTCAACATCTTATACTGCTGGACTGGTGTTTGAGCCAATCAAAAATCTAGTATTTACAGCAGATTACTACAACATCAAAGTAGACAACCTGATTGATGCAATTACCGATTCAATTATTTTTGCTGACCCAAGCAAATATTCAAGTTTATTTGTCCGTGATGCAGATGGGCGGATCAAATATGTGAGTACCACTTTGATCAATATGGGTGGAATTAAAACCCAAGGAGTTGATTTAAGTTTGAACTATCTCACGCCTGTAACTAAAACAGGGCGTTTTGGTTTTGGTATTGATGGAACCTATGTCATTAAATATGACAAACAAGAAGAAAAAGGCGGGGAATGGGTCAGCCGTACAGGTAGCTATTATAACCAGCAAGTCTATTCTCGCTGGAAACATGTTGCCAATGTCAATTGGAGTTATGACAACTGGAAAATGATCTTTGAGCAACAGTTTAGCCGTGGTTATAAAGACTCAAATTCTATTGGTGAAGCCAAATATGATAACCATCGAGTCAGTGATTACATCCTTTATAACATTGCGGGCACTTATAGCGGATTTAAGAACTTAGAACTCACTGGCGGGATCAAAAATATTTTTGACCAAGATCCACCTGCATCCAACGTGACTGATAACTTCCAATACGGTTATGACTCTAGCTATGCAGACCCAACAGGTCGCGCATATTACGTCAGAGCAACTTACAAATTCTAATTGGGCATTTCGCAAACATTATCTAAGCCTTGTCATGGTGTTTGCGTAATTGATTCATTCACTTAGCCAAACAAAAGAATTGAACAGAATTTTTTATCGTCTCTCTTTTACTATTTATTGTTTGTCTCTCATTTCAGGAGTAGCAATGGGCAAGAATTTTTCAGAATTAGAAAATAATTCTTCCAAACGCCTGATCGGGATTGGAGCAGTCATCTTACTGCATCTAATCATTCTCTATGGCTTGATTACGGGTTTATCTAAAACAGTTGAAAAACCAGCGGATGAACCTGTTGAATTACTGATTATTCAGGACAAAAAACCTGAACCAGAAAAACCTAAACCCATTGAAAAACCACCAGAACTACCAAAGTTGGTGCAGAAAGTTTTGAAAACGCCAGATCCAAAGCCGACTGAAAAACCAATGGAAAAACCGACAGCAACACCAAAGCAGCCGGCTACACCCACAGCAACGCCTAAGACCTCAGAAAGTCCTGAGCCGACACCAACCCCGACGCCAAAGCCAGAAACAACACCAAAACCTGAGCCTGCAAAAGCAAAACCAACAGGTGAAACACGCGGTGTGTCGAGTGGAGAAGCGGGTTGTAAAACCCCTGATTACCCACGTGAATCTTTACAAAACGAAGAACAAGGTGAGGTCCTTATTTCGGTATTTGTGGGTAGTGATGGAAAGGTTAAAGAGGCCAAAGTAAAAAAATCGAGTGGGAGTAAAAGCTTAGATAAAGCTGCCTCGAAAGCTTTTAGTTTATGTAAGTTTAAACCTGCATTAAAGAATGGTGAACCTCAAGATTCTTGGTATGACATACCTTATGAATTTGTATTGAATTAATCAATTAAATAAAAATTTGGAGATAAATGATGAATAAAGCGCTCAAATCTGTACGACTATTTGCTTCAGTTGGCATTTTAACTGTAAGCACCCTACTGCCTGTATCTGGTGTATTTGCAGAAGAAACCACTGCAACACCTGCGACTATAACGGCAACAAATACAACAACAAGTGAAGCCCATACACCACCACCTAAACCAGCAACAACACAAGCTGTACACAACCCTTACGGTTTAGAAGCACTATGGCGCGAAGGTGATATTGTTGCTAAATCAACCCTATTTATCTTGGTCCTGATGTCGATTGGAACATGGTACATCATGGTAACCAAGTTTATTCAGCAGGCAAAAATTAAACGTCAGGGTAAAGAGGTTGAAGCCAAATTTTGGGATGCTGCATCAATTGACGGCGCTGCGGGAACACTAGGCGAAGCAAGTGCCTACCGTTTTATTGCTGAAAAAGGCATTAACTCAACCAAAAAACATGGTGGAAACCTACTTGAGCGTATCGACTTTAACACTTGGGTCACAATGTCGATTCAACGGGCAATTGATAAAATTCAAAGCCACTTAAGTGGTGGTTTAGCATTTCTTGCAACGGTTGGTTCTACCGCACCATTCGTAGGTTTATTCGGTACAGTTTGGGGAATCTATCATGCACTTACTGCAATTGGGATTTCGGGTCAGGCCTCTATTGATAAAGTTGCTGGACCTGTAGGCGAAGCACTGATCATGACAGCAATCGGTCTCGCTGTAGCAGTGCCTGCGGTACTTGGTTATAACTGGCTCACCCGCCGCAATAAAGCAGTATTGGATAATGTACGTACTTTTGGTTCTGACTTACATACTGTTTTACTCAGTGGTGAGATCAAAAACAGTAGTGATGCTAAATAAATGAGGGATCAGTTATGAGCATGACAGTCAATTCAGACAGTGACGAAGATGATGTGATTTCTGCGATTAATACCACACCTTTGGTGGATATTATGCTGGTTTTACTGATTATATTTTTAATCACTGTCCCTGTTGCAATTCACACGGTTCCAGTCAAATTGCCTGAGGAAAAAAATACACCTTATGTCACTAAACCAATTAATGTGCAAATCGCTGTCAATAAAGCGGGGGATATTTTTTGGAACGAAAAGTATATCGCAGATAAAAATACATTGATCAATCGTTTACAGGCTGAAGCAGCAAAACGCCCACAACCAGAAGTACATATTCGTGGTGATCAAGTAACAAAATTTGAAGCGATTGATGAAGTAATCAGTGCTACCAAGCAAGCAGGTATCGGCAAAATCGCTTTTGTCACGACACCAGTTGCCGCACCATAATCGAGAAAAGGAACAGCTTATGGCTATGAATGTCGGTGCCAATAAAGACGATGATGATGTGATGTTAGATGTCAATATGACACCACTTATTGATGTGATGCTGGTGTTGTTGATTATGTTTATTATCACCATCCCAATTCCAAATAATGCGATCAATATTGACTTGCCCAATGGTGCACCACCACCTACCAATGAGAAGCCACCTGAGCCAGTCACCTTACGTATTGACCCTCAAGGTAAAATCTTTTGGAATGATCAAGCTGTTGAAAATAAACAAGCGCTAGACGTTTTATTTGCTGGTGTTGCACAGAAATCAGATCAAGATCCGATTAAAGTCCAGCCAGATAAACTCACTGAATATAAGGATGTAGCAATGGTGATGGCAGCCGCACAACGATTAAATGTTAAAAAAATCGGAATTGCAGCAAGCCAATAATATTTAAGGGATGAACAAAGCTGCACAGTACAATCGACTTGCAGCTTTGAGCCCTTGATCTATGCAATGTTTCAAGACGTTTTATTCATAGTGCAACATTATAAAGAACACAATACTCAATATATCTGACTTTCACTCACATCTAAACAAGCCAGCATCTGCTGGCTGATCATAAGCATTCAATCAATTAAGTGATTTTAAATGCCAAAGAAATGGCTTGATCTTGTTCTTCAGGATCAGGCCATTTTTGTGAAACAGATTTTAACTTCGTATAGAAACGAGCGGCATCTGGACCATATAAATGCGACTCACCAAATTTTGAACGTCGCAAACCACCAAAGTTAAAATAACTCACTGGGAGTGGTACAGGCACATTAACACCAATCATGCCCGACTCAACTTCCATAAAGAAGCGATGTGCTGACTTTCCATCACGGGTAAAAATCACCGAACCATTGCCATATTCATGGCTATTGGTCACAGCAATTGCCTCATCTAAACTATTGACGCGTAAAATTCCTCGCGCTGGGCCAAAAACCTCTTGTTGATAAAAATCCATATCTGTAGACAAATAATCAAATAGAGTTGGCCCAATATAATAGCCATTTGAATACTCTGGATGTTTAAAATCACGACCATCTAATACCAACTCAGCACCATCTGCAATACATTGATCAATCGCCTTTAAAACAGACTGTTGCGATTGCGCACTAATCACCGCACCAAAATCTGCAGTTGGATCATTATATGCGCCAACTTTCAATGCATTGATTTTTTCCACGATACGTTGACGTAAGCGATCTGCCGTTTCAGCACCGACGGGAATGAGCAATGACACCGCCATACAACGTTGACTTGCTGATCCAAACCCTGCTGAAACAAAGGCATTTGCAGCTGCTTCAAGATCGGCATCAGGCATCACCACCATGTGATTTTTCCCGCCTGTAAATGCGGCAACACGTTTGTTATGTGAGGTGCCTTTTTGGTAAACATATTCACCAATCTGTGTAGAACCCACAAAGCTCACAGCTGCGATTTCAGGATGTTCAAGTAATGCATCGACTGCGGTTTTATCCCCTTGTACAACATTAAATACATCATCTGGAAGACCAGCTTCTTTCCATAACTCTGCAAAAAATAATGCAGCCGAAGGCACTTTTTCAGACGGTTTCCAAACAATTGAATTACCCACAGACACAGCCATTGCCATCATAACAGCAGGAATCATGATGGGAAAATTAAACGGGGTAATACAGCCCACCACACCCACAGGAACACGTACAGAAAACACATCGATGTCGCCAGCAACATTACGTGCATATTCGCCCTTAGTAATCTGTGGGGCATTACAAGCAAATTCAATTCCTTCAATCGCACGGCCAATTTCACCGATTGCATCGGCAATAGTTTTGCCATGTTCACGACCAATGATTTCTGCTAATTCAAATGTTTTGGCAATCATTAACTCACGTAATTTAAACAGAACTTGCAAGCGTGTAGCATGTGAAGCTTTTGCCCATTTTTTTGCATTTGCTGATGTCGCAGCTTTTACGGCAGTATCAATCACTGTTGCATCGCCATAAGCACAACGTGCTATTTCTTCACCTGTAGAGGGATTAAATACTGGGCCTGAATGTTGAGCTTCTGTGATATGACGACCTGAAATATAATGTCCGATTAAAGTATTCATCCTGATTTTTCCTTCACGTTGCGACTGAAACTAAATTAAAAATGCTACTGAAGTCGGTCTTTCCATGACCACTTTGACTATGCTTACTATAAATCGTTTGAGCCAATGTTCCTAAACTCACCTGTGCATCGACTTCGGATGCTGCATCTAGGGATAATCCCAAATCTTTCAACATTAAATCGGTCATAAATCCCGCAATATAACCTTGACTTGAAGGCACATTTTCCAAAACATCTGGGACAGGATTATATTTCTCCACACACCAATTTGCCCCGGAACTGTTTTGAATAATCTCAGACATGACTTTGGGATCTAAACCATGTCGCATTGCCAGATTCAAAGCTTCACTGGTACCAATCATATTGATTGCCAGCAGCATGTTATTACTGGCTTTGGCAATCTGCCCTGCACCATGTTCTCCAGCATGAAAAATATTTTTACCCATTTTCTCTAAAATAGATTTCGTTCGCTCAAACTGCAGCTTTGAACCACCCACCATAAAGGTCAAGCTTGCTGCTTGGGCAGCTAAAGTTCCACCTGAAACAGGTGCATCTACACAGTCGACTCCCATAGATTCTGCAAACTTTGAGACTTCTCGGCTTGTTAAAGCTGCAATCGACGAACAATCAATAATCAACGAACCCTTTTTTAAACTTTTTAAAATACCTTGATCACCAAGATAAAAATTTCTGACACTTTCTGAGTTGGGTAACATGGTGATCACAACATCTGCATCTTGAAGAACGTGCTTGTGATCTACGGCTACACCACCCAAGGATTTAAATGCTGCAACAGCCTCGGGGGATAAATCTAAGCCTGTCACCTTCCACTGTGCACTGAGCAAATTTTTAGCCATAGGAAGCCCCATATTCCCAAGACCAATAAAGGAAATATTCATATTTATTCCTAAAAATTAAGTGTTGTAAATTTGATCATTGATTGCAATGATTTTCTTTAAATCAATCATCTACTCTAAACAGACAATTTGCTTTTAACCGTTTTACGATGTCGCGCTAGGCTGAGATCATCACGCTTCATAAACAAGCTACAGAAGATTGCGAAAATCGCCATACTTACGATGTAGATAACAATCAAATGAGGACTACCATTACCAATACTGAGTAGTTTGGTGGCGATCAATGGCGCTAATCCACCGCCTAACACGCCTGCAAATTGAACTGAAATCGAGATGCCACTGTAGCGAATTTCGGCAGGGAACTGTCGAGCAAACAACTGAGACTGTGGCGCATACATAATCGGAAACACCACTCCAATTGCTAAAACAATTGCGGTCCAGACCAACACAGGATCTTTGGTATCCAGCATGCTAAAGAACGGATAGCAATACAATGCAAGGACCACTAGACCAAACATAAACATATTCCGCTGCCCCACTTTGTCGGATAAATGTCCACACAATGGCGTCATCACCATGATTAAGCCTGCACCACAAATCGTTGCAAACAAAATGTCTTGGCGAGGAATACCTAACTTGGTTGTGGTATAGGCTAAGGCAAAAGTTGAAGCAATATAGAACCATGCATTTTCAGCAGCACGGGCAAAGATAATCGTGAGTAATTCACGCGGATGATTTTTAAAGACCTGCATTGCTGGAACTTTAACTTCTTGTGCTTGTTGTTTTACTTTTTCAAAATCTGGTGACTCAGGTACTTTGACACGGATATACCACCCCACACCTAACAATAAAATGCTGGCAAGGAAAGGCAAACGCCAGCCCCAACTAAATAGACTTGCTTCGGGTAAAAGTGAAACCAACCCCAGTGCGATAGAGGCCAACATTAAACCACCACCGGCACTCGCTTGCGGTAAACTCCCCCAAAAGCCTTTACCGCCTTCAGGTGCATGCTCCACAGCCATCAACACGGCACCACCCCACTCGCCACCCATTGCCATACCTTGAACAAAGCGTAAAATCACCAGAAAAAAGGTCGCCCAATATCCAATACTTTCGTAGGTTGGCAATAGGCCAATTAAAACGGTAGGAATCCCCATCATAATCAGGGTAGTGAGCAACATTGTTTTTCGACCAATTTTGTCCCCGAAATGACCAAAGATAATACCTCCCAACGGACGTCCTATAAAACCAACTGCGTATGTGGCAAATGCAGCCAGTACGCCTGTTAATGGATCAAGATTTGGGAAAAACAATTTATTGAAAATCAACGCTGCGGCTGCACCGTAAATAAAAAAGTCATACCATTCAATTGTCGTTCCCACCATGCTGGATATACCAGCTAAACGGTGTGAAGATTTTTTCTGTTGTTGAGGACCTGATCCTTGTATGTGCTCCATCGCTACCTCGCCCAATTTTTAGTATTGTCATCCATTCATCACCTTAGAGATAATCTATCCTGATTATATTAATTAAGGTGAGCTCATTCTTTTTACATAAACAAGTTAAAATAAGCAGCCAAGATTAATATTGATTTATTTTGATAAAAAATTCTAAATAACCTACAGGCTTCTCATCATCAATGTGAATCAATTGCTTTTTTCAGTCAACACCCTTAATTACTTAAGTAGTTTTAAAAATAAAACAAATAAAGCAAATACAACTAGTTATATTAAAAACCTAAATATAGACTAAAGTTAAATATAAAAAATGTGATACATTGCATAGTATTTAAAATACTAAATTTATATACATAGTCATATAAAAATAATCTATTTAATTTTCATCATATTATAAAAAAATAACGGTTTAATACTTGTTATTTCCATCTAGCTCGCTATATTTATTATTATACTAAGTAAGGATGCTTATTATGAACTATAATAAAATCGCATTTGATTTTAGCCCTGCACCGATCGTTGTATTAAGTTATAGACATATGATGGAAATGAATTCTGCATTTGCCACTTTGTTTGGCTATGAGCGTGGGGAATTGATCGAGCAATCTATTGTGAAAATTTTTCCTAGCCTTGAGGATTATGAAAAAGTTGGCAATGATGCATTACAAAGTTTACTGTTAAAAAAAAGCCATTACTATTCCGATCAGCGTTTTATGCAGCACAAAAATGGCGAAATCTTTTGGACACATACTCATGGGCAAACATTGACGCCTGAAGATCCATTTAAATTAATGGTCTGGCATTTTGAACGAAAAGATCAGGTGTTATCTTCTAAGCAAAAACTCACAAAACGTGAATCTGAAATTACCCAATTGATTGTCAATGGGTTTACCTGTAAAGAAATTGCCCGGAAATTAGAGCTATCACACCGGACCATAGAAGTACATAAAGCAAATTTAATGAAAAAGTTGGGCGTTCGCTCCAAAGCAGAACTAACCTCAAAAATTATTATTCGAGAAAATGATAGCTACTAAAAATGATCACAGTCATTATACTGTGATCATGTATGAGCCTAAGAAATTAAGCTTTTTTCACAAATTCTGATTTCAATTTCATTGGACCAATCCCATCGATTTTACAATCAATATCATGACCATCATTACTGTCTACAAGTAACCGAATACTTTTGACTTTCGTTCCTACCTTGACCACTGAAGAAGAACCTTTAATTTTTAAATCTTTAATCACCGTCACTGAGTCGCCATCTGCCAAGATATTTCCAACAGCATCTTTAATCGTCACGTTGACATCTGCTGTTACTTGCTCACCATCTTTCCATTCATAGCTACATTCTGGGCAAATCAATAAATCACTATCTTGATAGGTGTATTCTGAATTACATTTCGGACAATGGGGCAACGACATAATAAGCTCAGCTTAGGATCAAATCACAATCATAGCATTTTAAGATTTTTCATCAACTTAAAAACCATAATAAATATAAGGAATAATTTAAAAATCAACCGCGATCATTAAACTAAGCTTTAGGATTTAACACATCAAGCAAAACACTGACATGATTTCGACCTTGATTTTTGGCCGCCGTTAATAAGGTTATAGGACCTTGTGCTGTAAGTTTCCGCAATTCATCTAACGATACTGTAACCTGAGATAATTCAACCAGATATCGTTTTTGAAATTCATCCCAACGGCTTTCTATATCCTCGTGATACCATTTTCTCAGTTGATTAGATGGTGTAACGTCTTTTGGCCATAAGTCAATCTTAGCATCTTCTTTTTTGATACCGCGTGGCCATAAGCGATCAACGAGAATCCTTTTACCATCTGTTTCTGAAACAGCATCATAAATCCGCTTACTATAAATCGTCATTATTTTTCCAAACTGGAGTTGTACTTAACCGAAGTGATTCTAAATAATGAGAAATATCCTTTCACAAGGTAATACTGGAGTAACAATAAATATGCACGCCCCACCTTAGCTGTTGCACTAAAAACATAGCACTATCTTATACTTGCTTACGCAATCTAGACAATCGATGATTGAATTGCCCACTTATTGTTGAGGATAGCGGTGCACCATTTGCTCTCGAAAACGATTATTTTCATTATTTCACTAGCACTATTTTATTGGTCTGGAATGGTTGGATTGACCAATAACCCAAGTAACTGCAAAGACTCTTGCCATCCCAAGTAACAGGCTTCAACAGGAATCACTTTGGGGATGCCTGACTGGGTAATATTGACTTCAGTTCCGACAAGCACCCCTTTTATTTCAATGATCACTTCAATATCTCCAGCTAATTCGGGATTATCAAAGCGATCAAAATATCGTATGCGCTGGTTTGGAATAAGCTCCGCGTAAGTTCCACCAAATGAATGAGTTGAACCTGTAGAAAAATTGGTAAAAGACATCCGATAAGAACCGCCAACTTTCGCATCCATTTGGTAAAGTTTTGCGGTAAATCCATGGGGTGGCATCCATTTTACAATCGCGTCTGGGTCTAAGAATGCTTTATAGACTCGCTCTGGTGGTGCACTAAAAACGCGATGCAATTTTACCGTGTTACTCATACTCATATCCTTGACTATTATTCTTGTTGAAAATCAAGTTTAGCGCTGTATAAAGCTTTCATATGTATGGTTTGAGTAGTCTGAAACTTAAAAAAGCAGATCAACAAGGATATGCTTTTAAAACAATATCAGTCATCTATTCCTCATCGTCTTCATCATCAAATATATAGGTTGTGCATCCCCAACCATCATACTCACCTTCAAACTGCTCAGCAATTTTAGTAAACCATTGCTCTAAATCCACAATGTCTTCGTAGTCTGGAAGAAGATGAACATAAATTGTAATCACCCATTCATTTGGCTGTACTTCTTCGTCCAAATACAGTGAAACTTTTTGCTCTTCGTGTAAAAGATAAATTGCACATTTTTCAGCAAGTTCTTGTGTTTTAAAATACACAGAAAACTCGATTTCATGTACCTCTTCCAAATCATCACCATCTTCGTGCATTTGCCAAAGTAGATTACCGTTATCATCTTCTGGGAATTTTTCAAAATCACGAGTCATGGCTAAGCCCTCTTTTAAGGTTATAAATATTATGAGTTTACAATATCAAAGTTTTATGACAGTTTTAAAATATTGCCCATTCGCACACAAATTACTACTTTTATTTGACGTCAATTTGTAATAAAAATTGAATTAATTCTATGATTAATAAAACTCATATCTATTGTTAACCTATATTCATTGACGATTAAACTAATAATGACAGGTGCATGATGCCAGACTTTAGCCAACAACAACGACAAGAAATTCTTTTACTGATTCAACAAGGTCGTAAAGTTGAAGCAGTTAAATGGGTCAAAGACCACTCAGACTTAGGCTTGAAAGACGCGAAGGATTATGTAGAAAACCTGACAGAAAACTCATACGACTTTGCATTTTCAGATACTGCCCAAAGTGTTATTTCTCGTGATATACACTTGCAAACTCCACAACAAGACATTCTTGTCCTGATTCAACAAAATCGTAAAATTGAAGCGATTAAACTGGTCATGGAAAATTCAAACCTTGGGCTAAAAGATTCCAAAGACTTTGTAGAACAGCTCACTGAAAATCCTCATTTAGCAATCAATCAATTTCAGTTCGATGATGATTTTTATGATAGTCAGCATCCACGCTATAAGGCAATTCAGTCGAATTTTGAAACTGGCGAAATCTATGTGTTAGATCAAGATCATCAAAAAGTGTTGATAGATGAACATCATCCTGACTGGAATGAAATTATGCATCATTTTACGCAAGGTGAAACATATGATTCGGCTGCTGACTACATTGCTGCAATGAAAGCCAAAGCACGTGATAGCGCTGTCAATTCGACACATAATATTCATTCAATTCCCCGCCCATCCAGCGTGACAATACAACCGGTCGGTATTGAAGATCAAACCCAGAAAAAAGGCTTACCTATTTTTATGCTTATTGTTATTGCGATTGTTGCTGTGCTTGCATATCAATTTTTTATCAAGCAATAAAATGCAACGCCGCGATAAAATTTAACACAGCAATAAGATTGAATATGCAATGCAAAATGTCTAATAAAGTTTAAAACAGTCAAAAGAAAGCCTTTCGACTAAAAGCTCTTGTTCTCATCACTTAAATTATTCGGGGTAAGCATCTACCCATTGAATCAAATATAATTACAAGCATTGCTTGATCTACTTAAATACCATCAAATAGAACCAGCAGAACAATTCCTTATTGCACAACTTCAACTAGATCCTACCGCAGCACAAAATTTAGTCCGCATCCTACATGAATCACCCGATGCGCTTCATGCTTTTAAAGCAAACCCTCAAATTTTATCGGGCGAAATACCAAATATAAAAAATGAAAGCAAATCTTTTCAATTCAACTTTTCATCTAGTACGGTGAAAATACCCCATCAGGATGGTAAAACCATTGAAATCAATGATCAACATCCCGACTGGCAAGAGATCAAAAAACAATTCCAAATCGATTTGACTCAACCAGATGCTTTATCCAAATTTGCCGAAAACTTTATACAAGGACAGACGCAAAATACCTCATCACAAGCAAAGTCTTCATCTTATGATTCAACAAGCCCTACTTACGCTTCGGTTCAAACCTCAGGGGTGGAAGACTTGAGTCATCAGAATATGTCCAGCAGCATGCTGTTATTGATTGGGTTTCTTGTTTTGATTGGGATTGCAGCCTTTTACGATTTTAAAACATGATTGATCAGTATGAAAATTAACTCAGTTCAATAATATCAATAGTTGGTGGTACTCTAAACCGAAAAGGTACACCCACCATACCGGTACCGACACTGACAAATACATCGGCATTTTCATGCTGATATAAACCACGTTTATGACCGAGGATAGACACTTTTTTCATCACATAGCTGGTCAACCACGGCAATTCAACTTGCCCGCCATGTGTATGCCCAGACAGCATCAGCGGACGTGTAGGTAATTGCGGAACCATATCTACCGTATCGGGGTTATGTGACAAAATTAACCACGGTTTGTCTTGAGGTAAGTCAGGCATATAGCGCATATCCGCTTTACCTGCCCATAAATCACCCACACCGATTAAACGAAAATCATCAAATTCAACAATTTTACCTTCAATATCCATAACATTATTGGCTGCTAAAGCTTTTGCCAATAACCCTTGAATCGGTGGTCCCGGATATTGCTCATCATGATTGCCATTCACTGAATAAATAGGAGCTTCAATCTCTTTTAAGATCGCCAACTCTTCAACCAATTTATTTTCAGGCTCATAGGTCCAATCTCCCGCAACTACAACAAAATCGGGTTGAGCTAAATTAATTTTTTTGACAATTGTTTTCAGCTGACGCTCATGTCCAGAAAATAGTCCGATATGTAAATCAGCAAGCAGCGCAACTTTAATCGGTTGAGTAAATGTTTTCTCTTGTCCCAAACAATAACCTATATGCTGAACATGAACTGTATGTGGTTCAATAAAACGAGCATAAATCAGTAATGCACTGAGCAAAAAAACAAAAATACTTTCATGTAATGAGAATTTTCCGATGTAACCTGCATAAATGCTAAAAAATAACAACGGAATTAATAAATAAGATAGGTAGAATGCGAGTAAATGGACGAAAGACTTAAAAGGATGGATCGTTTCAGTTCTAGATTGACTTAACCATGCTTGGCTCATTCCCCATATTGCAAGCACAATGAAGCAGAGATAAAAAATTGATGTAACGGTTAGGGTTGGAAACATATTCAATCTCTCAAGTACTGTGTATGTACTTGTCATCTCTCTATTTATCTTTTGAAAAGGGGATATTGGCATTTCATAAATGGATTGCATTTCAGCAAACATCAATGAATTGTCAATATATCCTCAGGCAATTATACTCTAGCTCTGAGAAATCTTAGAAAATATTATGCAAAGAACGATCAATCGTAATACCCAATTACAGCAAAAAGCTCACAATCACCATGTGTCAAAATTTTGGGTGATGATCGGTTCTTGCCTCTTACTCAGCCTTTCTGCCTGTTCAACTCTACCTCGACAAGAAAATATTAAACCCGAATATGCTTACGATATAGAAACCAAAGATACCCCTTTAGCACAAATTATTTCCCCATTAAAAGCGCAAAATCCAGAGTTAACTGGTTATCACGTTCTGTATGATCCGCTGGAAGCAATCGCAGCACGCATCAATTTGATTGAAAAAGCACAAAAAACATTAGATTTGCAATATTACATTTGGGACAATGACAAAATTGGCTCATTGGCTTTATACAAAATTATTGAAGCCGCAGATCGCGGTGTTAAAGTTCGTTTACTGATCGATGATAATAATGCTAAACAAATGGAAGGGGTTTATCTCGCCTTAGATCAACACCCAAACATAGAAGTAAAATTATTTAACCCTTACCGTTTTAGAAGTATTCGTCCAATCGATATGGTGCTGGATTTAAAACGTATTAATCGTCGTATGCATAATAAAACATTTACTGCTGATAATCAGATTTCATTAATTGGCGGACGTAATATGAGTAATCAATATTACAATGTTAGTGACAATTATCAATTTTCAGATGTTGATGTCATGCTTGTAGGCCAAGCGGTAGATGATATTACCCATTCTTTTGATGAATATTGGAATCATAGCTATGCTTATCCGGTAAGAAATATTGTCAATCACAGTACCTACACCTTACGTTATGACAGCCTAAAAGAACAATTAACCCACCATTACCAAGAAATTACGGTTCAAAATTATTTAAATTTAAGTAATCGTACGCATGCTTTTGATCAGTGGCTCAATCAGAATATTCAACTTGATTGGGTCAAAGCAGAGGTGGTCAAAGATGCCCCTGATAAAATTCAGGCCAAGGCAAAAAAAGAACAGCATCTCAACTTCCAAATGGTGAAACGCTTAGATATCCCAACTCAAAATGTCGATCTGATCTCTGCTTATTTTGTTCCGCAAAAAAAAGGCGCAAAGAAACTGGTTGAGCTGGCAGATGAGGGCGTCAAAGTACGTATCCTGACCAATTCATTTAAAGCCAATGATGTCGCATTGGTGCATGCATTTTATGCAAAATATCGAGATAACTTATTAAAAAATGGTGTCGAGCTTTATGAGTTCCTGCCTGCCGTTTCTGAGGAGAATCTCTATGCCAATTCAGAAGAAATCTCAAAGAAAGCCAAAGTCAGTTTAAAGGGCTTAAGCCGTTCTAGCTTGCATGCCAAACTGATGGCTGTGGATAATAAGCAAGTATTTATTGGTTCATTTAATTTCGACCCACGTTCAGCCAACTTAAATACTGAAATTGGCGTCATTATCAACAGTCCACCGTTGGCAATTGCTGTACATAAAACCATGGACGATAATTTAAAAAAATATGCTTATAAGTTGGTTCTAGATTCACAGAATAAAATCAATTGGCTCAAAGAAACACCTCAAGGTATTGTCACTTTAAGAAAAGAACCAAAAATGAAGTGGTGGCAAAAAGCAGGAATTAAGGTGATTTCTTGGTTGCCGATTGAGGGCTTTATGTAATCCTGAATAGTTTCATAGATATGGTATAAGCACTGAATAAGCAAAGTAATACAATTCATGAAAAATTGCATAATATAAGGTGTATTCACTGCCTTATATTTTGAGAAAAGTTTCGATCAATTTGCATAAGCGATGCTCTACTTTTCTCGGGCAATGCCAAAACTTACGCTGCAAACAAAGCCGTGCTTTGTTTTTGCTCAAGTTTGTCAAAGGGGCAATCCTTATCGCCCTTGACCAACGGCGGCATCCATGCCGACAAATGCGATAGCCATCTCTGGTAAAATCGTTGAGAAACAATAATGCCTTCACTGTATTTTTGAATCTAGAATCAATCGTCCTCACTTATTATTTTTTGCTTTTTCGAACAATCCTCGTTGTGACTCTGCTCCAGAGACAAATATGTTGGCTTGCTGAGTAAAAATCATGATTATCTATTCTGATAAAAAATAAAGATATTTTATAAACCTACACACTCTTGCAGACAGCTTTTGAGCTATTCAAAACAGTCAGAAACATCATTTTGAATAGATCGTCAATCTGTTAGGACTTCTTTCTGTAGATCTTCCAAGCCTTTTTGCATCATCACTTGCACTTGTTGAGTCAGGCTTTCAACTGTATGCCCTTCTGTTGCAATCGCAGGAAAGGTTTTGAGATGCGCCACAACCTTTGGCATTTCCAGCACAGCTTGAACATGTTCAACAAATGTGGTTTCGCCAATAAAAGGCACCACGGTATCTAATTTCCCATGTTGATTTACATAGCAAATCACACACACTTGTACGGGTTTCTTAGCTTCAATCGCTGCACCTAAGATCCGACCATGTACTTTTTTGACTTTTGAACCATCGGTGGTCGTTGCTTCAGGGAAAAACAAAACTGGAATATCTTTACTTAAGAACTCAGCGATTTGCTCTCGAATACGCACCGAATCCCCTGAACCACGTTTAATAAATAGGGTTCCACCACCTTTAGCCAAATTGCCAAAAACTGGCCATTTTTCAATTTCAGCTTTCGCTAAAAAGAATACCCTTGCCCCAGAACCTAAAACAGCAATATCCAACCATGAAATATGGTTACTCACCCACAATGCAGGTTCACGAGGAATATCGCCATGTACACGTACATCAACATTAAATACTTCACTTAGCCGGCGACAAAAATATTGAACATAACGGGTATTTTTAGGATTATTGGGATCTTTATAGAGTTGATGGCGGTAAACCAGATAAAAGCCTTCTGCAACAGCAGATGTTCCTGATATCAGTTTTTTACTGTACAAAAAGACTTTAGATAAAGCGCTTAATTTCGATGGTTTTGACTTTTTGATTGCTTGTTGTTGAGTCATAGATATTCACTAAACAAAATGTATTTCATATTAAACTGGCACTATTGTATACATATCTAAACCAACTTGCATTCATCATAGATGACATTAACCCTGATTAACTTTGCTAAATGAATATTCAGATAAGCACAATCCTAAATTATAAGAAGATGGAGTATCAATCACGCAGCTAGCTTTTTCAGAACATCTAAAAAATCACTAGAGAAATATAAATAAACATTTTAAAATAAATTCAAATGGTTATAAATTTATTCCAATACTTTGCATACGGCTAAGGATTTAACACAGAATATCCTTTAGAATGATTTTTCTAATCTAATGTCTGAGTTTTACAATCTGTGGAATACTTTGATCAAAATCAAGGTGGTGAAAAAACCATTTTAGTCAGTGTGAATGTTCAAATCTTAGAAGATCTTGATGCAGAAGAATTTCGATTACTGGCTAAATCTGCGGGCGCGGATATATTAGAGCATTTAAGCGTACAACGGATTAAACCCGACCCTAAGTTTTTTATTGGTTCAGGTAAAGCAGAAGAAATTGCTGAGCAAGTTGAGGCAGATGAAGTGGAATTGGTCATTTTTGACCAAGCACTATCGCCCGCTCAGGAACGCAATTTAGAACGTATTTTAAAATGTCGTGTGATCGACCGTACAGGTTTGATTCTTGATATTTTTGCGCAACGTGCCCGTACCCATGAAGGTAAACTACAAGTTGAATTGGCTCAGTTAGATCACCTTTCATCACGTTTAGTCCGCAGTCGTAGCAATCTAGACAGTCAGAAAGGTGGTATTGGTCTACGTGGACCAGGTGAAACCTTACTTGAAACAGATCGACGTCTATTACGCATCCGTATGGAACAGCTCAAAGATCGTCTAGAAAAAGTCCGAAAAACACGTATTCAAGGCCGGGCTGCTCGCCAAAAAGCCAATATTCCAACTGTGTCTTTAGTCGGTTATACCAACGCAGGCAAATCAACACTTTTTAATATTTTGGCAAATAGTGATGTTTATGCAGCGGATCAATTATTTGCCACACTTGATCCAACCTTACGCCGTTTAGATTGGGATGGTATTGGCACGCTTGTTCTTGCAGACACTGTTGGTTTTGTGCGCAATCTAGCTCATTCTTTAGTCGAATCCTTTAAGGCAACTTTGGAAGAAACTTTAGAAGCCACTTTACTGCTACATATCATCGATTCGAGTAGTCCTGATGTCATGGAACAAATTGATGCCGTAGAAACGGTGTTAAATGAAATTGGCGCAGATGTTCCAATATTAAGAGTTTATAACAAGATCGATCAAAGCGGAGAAGAAGCCAAAATCATTTATGCCAAACCGCACCAACCTGAGCGTGTTTATGTTTCAGCCCATACACAACAAGGTTTAGACCTGTTACGTAAAGCGGTACATGAATGTTTGATGGGCCAAATTCAACGTTTTGAACTACAATTAAAACCCGCTTATGGTAAGTTAAAAAATCAACTTTACGATCTTAACGTCATCGAATCTGAACATTATGACGATGAAGGCAACTTACAATTGGTGGTTGCCATGGCACCACAAAAACTGGAACAGCTCATTAATCAGGCACATTTACCACTCGTTGAAATACTTGGAAATAAGGCAGAGCAATTTAAAAGACCGTTAGAAGAGTTTGAAATAAAGCGCTAAATCGGTTAAAACGTGAAAGATCAATTTTTATAAATAAACACACATGGATCAGTTAAAAGGTATCGATTGGCAAGCATGGATCTTCACAATAGGACTTATCATCTTCTTTCGTGAAGCTTCTGTGTTAGTGATGTCACAATTTAATCATCCTGAATTGGGCAATTTAACAGGTCTACTCAGCCTACTATTTGTGTTGGTTTTATGGCGTAGATTCAAGAAAATCCCTGCCCGTCTGGTCGATACCAACAATAAATTAATGAGAGAAAGTGGATTTGCTTTCCTACCGATATGTGCGGGTTCATTAATCATGCTGGTCAGTATGGGAAAAGAGATCCCCTTATTCTTGGTTGTGATGTTTGTCAGTACACTGATTCCACTCTGGATTTATGCAAAAATGGCGAAGAAGTGGCTATAGGAGGCTGATATGTTAAGTGTAATCACTGGTTTTTTAATCACACTAATTGCCTACTTGGCAGCGAAACCAATTAATAAACGCTTTCCTCAAATTCCGCTTCTGGTTATTGGCATGTTTTTTGTGATTGGAATTTTAATGATCTTTAAAATTCCTTACGAAAAATACAATACCGATATGAATGGTCTATTTAGCCACCTACTCGGTTATGTCACTGTGGCATTGGCTATTCCATTAGCCGCAATGCGTTATGATGATTTACCACTGAAATCTGTCGTAGGGATCTTGGTCTTTGCCAGTATCAGTGCTGTTGCATTACCTATGAGCTTAGCTTATTTACTGCATATGTCAGAACCGACTATTATGGCCTTTGCCACACGTGCTGTGACAACGCCAATTGCAATTAATATTGCAACTTTACTGCACTCACCAGTCACATTAGTGATTTTGATCGTAATTTTATCGGGCGTGATTGGGGCAGCATTTTCATCGATTATTTTACGTAATATTAATGATGAACGCGCATCTGGCTTGGCTTTAGGACTGGCTGCACATGCCATCGGAACGGCCCAAGCTTGGCAACGTGGAGCGGTTGCAGGTCGTTATGCAGCCTTTGGAATGGCAGTAAATGCGGTGTTCACAGCCATCTGGTTGCCAACTTTTATACTTTTTATAAAATAAATGTGATTTATTTTACTTTTCACATGATTGCCTAGAGTAATTATTCAGCTTAAGATGAACTATTCTTTCCCCCATTTTGATAAGGAATCAATAAATGAGGTTTAATAAGTTCATCTTAGGGACATTATTTTCTGTTTTAAGCTGTAGCAGTATGGCAAAAGATATCACTGGTATTTGGAAAAATATCGATGATAAAACTGGCTCATCTAAAGCTGTGCTTGAAATACGCAAAGAAGCCAATGGCACATATACTGGTAAAATCATCAAAATTACCCCGCGTCCTGGTTATACCCCAAAAGAAACCTGTATAGACTGTCCAGCGCCTTATACCAATAAACCCATTTTAGGTATGGATGTTCTTAAAAATCTCAAACAAACCAGTGATGAAGACTATGTCGGTGGAAAAATTATCGATCCACTTACAGGTAAAATTTATTCCATGAAAGCCAAACTCAACTCAAACGGTAATCGCTTGATGTTAAGAGGTTATGTTGGAGTGTCTGCACTCGGCCGTAGTCAAACTTGGATTCGTGAATAAGGCCTTATTCACAGATCACAACATTTAAACTTAAAAGAAAATAGGTATGCTTATGAAAAAAGGAATTTTCAGTTGTATGCTACTGGGAATGATCAGCTGGACACATGCAGCTGACATTACTGGCACATGGCGCACTGTCGATGATAAAACAGGTTATGTGCGTGCACATATTCAAATCGAGAAACAAAAAGATGATACTTATGTCGGCAAAATCATTAAAGATTTTCCAGCACCCGGTGAAACGGTTTTAACACAATGCCGCAATTGCCCCGCACCCTTTACCAATAAACCGATTATTGGCTTAACCATTTTACAAAAGTTAAAAGCTGATCCAAATAACCCAAACAACTATATTGGTGGCGAAGTTCTGGATCCTCGCGGAGGAAAAATTTATCACGGTAAAGCCCGCTTAAATGCAAGTGGAAACCGCCTGACCTTACGTGGCTATCTTGGTATTTCACTCATTGGTCGAAGTCAGACTTGGATTCGACAAGAATAATTTACTTTTCAATTGGTAGATGAATTCGCCAGTTAAAAGATTAAAATCATTTAAAATGGCGCATTGACATTATGCTTGAATCTCGTGACATTGCCAAAAATAGAAGCCACATCTTGTGGCTTTATTCATATCAAAAAAAAGGGTTATCTACACTGAAAAGTTTTTGATCCTCTAGTCGATAAGCCAGCAGTTGATGCCCCCAAACACACCCACCATCGACATTTTGGATTTGAGGATTGATGCGCTCACCTTGCAACGCTGCCCAATGTCCAAAAACGATCTGATGAGTTTTTGCTGTCTGCGATTCAAATTTGAACCATGGCTGAAAACCGACTGGCATCGGCTCATCTAAAGCATCTTTAAAGCTAAACTCTAAACGACCTTGGGCATCGGTCAAACGCATACGGGTTAAATAATTGGTAATACAGCGTAAGCGAGCATGACCTTGTAAATCATCTACCCATAAATCTGGCTCAGTGCCATACATCTCTTTCAGAAATGAATCAAGCACAGTAAAGTCATCATGCGCTAAGACTGCTTCCACTTCTTTGGCCAACGCTACGGTCTTTTCCGCATCCCAAATATTCGGAATACCCGCATGAGTCAAAATTGTCTTTTCATTGGGAAATAAGCACAAAGGCTGTTTACGTAACCAATCAACCAATTCATCACTTTCTAAAGCATGAATGACATCAGCAATATGGTCTTTTTCTTTAAGCTTTTTAATCCCACGTGCAACCGCCAGCAGATTTAAATCATGATTACCAAGGACTGTTGCAGCATTGCCTTGTTCGCATAATTTTTTGATAAAACGTATTGCACCCACTGAATTTTCACCACGGGCGATTAAATCGCCCGCAAACCAAATAAAATCTTGATCAGCATCGAATTGGATTTCTTTGAGTAGTGCTTTCAGTGCTTCAAAACACCCTTGTACGTCGCCAATCACATAATTATATCTAACTTTTTCCAGTGCCATTTAAGCCACCATTTGGTCAGATAATGCAACAAACTGAGCCAATGTTAAGGTTTCTGGACGTGCCATTGGATCTACACCAGCATTTTCAAAACCGTCTTCAACCAACATGCCTTTTAAGCTATTACGTAATGTTTTTCGGCGTTGTGTAAACACATGCGATACTAAACGTGCCAAAGCTTTTTCACTTTTAGCAACAATCGGTTTAGTTGCATATGGCTCTAAACGAAATACCGCAGACGTTACTTTTGGTGGTGGATTGAATGATCCCGGTGGTACTTCAAACAAGAAAGTAGGTTTGCAAAAGTATTGAATCATGACTGACAAACGACCATACTCTTTGGTGTTTGGAGATGCTGTAATACGATCAACCACTTCTTTTTGCAACATAAAATGCATGTCTTTGACTTTGTCACCAAATTCCAAGAGATGAAAAAGCAAAGGTGTTGAAATATTATAAGGTAGGTTTCCGACTACACGTAAAGGACGACCTTCCTGAAATAATTCAGTAAAATCATATTTTAATGCATCAGTTTCAATGATAGTTAGACGTTCAGGATGTGGTACTCGACCCGGTAAGCCTGCTGCCAAGTCACGATCCAGCTCTAGCACAGTCAAAGCATCACATTCACCATTTAAAGGCGAAGTTAAAGCAGCTAAACCTGGCCCAATTTCAACAATATTTTCTCCTGCTCGCGGGGCGACAGAACGAACAATTTTGGCAATCACACGTTGGTCATGTAAGAAGTTTTGTCCAAAACGCTTGCGCGTATGATGCCCTTCATCTTTTGGGTTTAAGGCATTAATTTGATACATAAAAAATATCCAACGTGATAAATAAGGTTGTTTACAACTTAATTCGAACGAGCTAGATCAAGTGCTAAATCGACAGCGACATGCAAACTTGAACTTTTTGCAAGGCCTGTACCTGCAAGGGAGAGCGCAGTACCATGATCGACCGAGGTCCGAATAAAAGGTAAACCTAAAGTAATATTAATGGCTTCGCCAAATCCCTGCGATTTTAACACAGGTAACCCCTGATCGTGATACATCGCTAAAACAGCATCAGTACCTTTTAAATGATCCACAGTAAATAAAGTATCAGCAGGCATACTTAAACTCATGTCTATGCCTTGCGCTCGATAACTTTCAAGTACAGGATTAATCGTATCAATTTCTTCATGACCTAAATAACCACCTTCACCTGCATGAGGATTTAAACCACACACCAAAATACGCGGATGATTAATTTTAAATTTTGTTTTTAAATCATGAATCAGAATATCAATCACCTGATGGAGACGTTGTTTGGTAATGGCATCTGCAACATCCCGCAATGGTAAATGGGTGGTCACTAAAGCGACTCTTAACGTTTTTGTTGCAAGCATCATAACCACACGCTCCACACCCGCAAACTCTTGGTAATATTCTGTATGGCCACTGAAGTGGATCCCTGCATCATTGATAATTGACTTTTGTACTGGCGCTGTAGCAACACCAACACTCAGCCCGCGCATCGCATAGTACGCAGTTCGACGCAATTGCTCGATCACATATGCAGAGTTTTGTGGGTTTAACTCCCCTAAAATAACATCTACAGCTAAAGGAACATGTTCAATATAGACTTGACCTTGAGCCAAACGCTCCGTCTGTCCTTTATACTCAATGAGCTGAACACTTTTGTTTAAAATTTTGGCACGATCCCTCAACATATTGATATCAGCCAATACAACAACTGGACGATCATCAATACGATCTGCCAAATCTAAACAAATATCTGGGCCAATGCCAGCAGGCTCACCACTGGTTATATATAAAGGAAGCATCTAGAACTCTTTTAATAGACCTTGCATAGACAGTATACATCGGTTCTAAATTATCATTTCCAATTCAAGTTCATTTTTTATATCGAATATAACTAAATCACGTAAAAAATGAACCAAAAATATTTCTCAAACCACCTATATAAGACCATTGCAAACAATTTTTATATTTCATCAGACTTAGATGATGGAAACTTAAAATGCTTTAGAGCTGACTTTTAGACGCTGGCCGAGTTTCTGGATTAGCTTGCTGTTGATCAATCTCAGAGAAATCAAACATCGATTCAACCTCTTTCCCACACTTGGATGGGGCAATATGTTGATCAAAGATTATTCTGACTCGATGGTCTGATTCAACTTTTCCATAGACTGTATATTCGCCACTTCGGCTTTTATCATCATCATCCCCCCATTGCACGACAGCATCGACTTCCTCACCAATAGGGATATGTTGTGTTTGAATAAGTAATCCAACCGCTTGGCAAGGATATGCGGATTGAATTTCTTCACTAAAATCGACCGTCATCCATTTCGCATCCAGAATCGTAACAGGTTCTCCTTGCTGTTGTTTTCTTGCTGCTTTTTCTTCGTTGGTTGTTCCTACTTGTTTTATTTTGTCATTTTCTTCTGTTTTTATTGAATTCAATTGATTGAACTGGGATTTATTTAATTGACTTTGTTTTAACTGGTTTGACTTTAAAGAAAACGGGATCTGTATTTGATTTTTTTGAGCAAGTTTGCTTTCAACGATTTTAGACGGTATCACCTTTTCATTTGGCGCTGTAATAAAATCATGAAATGCTTCTGGTTCACACAAGTCAAAAACTACTCTTGCGATACCATCCGCACCAACAGTCCCTTTTAATTTATATTCGTCTCTATTGTCATTTTCTGGATCATATAGCGTAAGTGGAATCGTTGAGCCTGCAACAATATCTTTTGTAGTCGCTTGAATACCGAAAGGCTGGCAAGTGACAGCCACACCGCCTTTTAATTCTGTAGAAAAATCTTCCGTCATCCATTGAACAGAGATAATCCTGTCTCCAAGATCAGCTTGATTTTGATAATGCACAGGAGCACTTGGATGAAGTTTCGGTAAAGATGATGCCTGATCCAGCAAATCAGCTTGAGCAAAACTAAGGTTTAAGTTGCCTCCACCCAATATCAGTAGAAGGAATTTTATTGAATTTATTATTTTCATTTTTGCCTGACTTATTTTCTTTATATCACTTTTATTATTCATGAAGTCCGTCACAATTCCAATATAAATCAGAAAACCTTACAACATTTTATCCAAACTAAGCTTTGCTTTTGGCTACGTTTATCAATATAATGATGCGCTTGAAATTCAATATTTCAATTGCGACTCTAACTCTTTTCAGATAGAATTCGCACTCCTTTTTGTTTGGACAGATTCCATAGTCCAAACCAACTATAATAGGTAGTGGTTTAATGAAAACTCTCAGCGCTAAGCCAGCTGAAGTTCAACATGACTGGTATGTTGTTGATGCTTCTGGCAAAACTTTAGGTCGCCTTGCGACTGAAATCGCTCGTCGTTTACGCGGTAAACACAAAACTTCTTATACGCCTCACGTTGACACTGGTGACTACATCGTTGTGATCAATGCTGAACAAGTACAAGTGACTGGTAAAAAATCACTTGATAAGAAATACTATCGCCACACTGGTTTCCCTGGTGGTATTCGTGAAACTAATTTTGAAAAATTAGTTGCTCACAAACCAGAAGAAATCTTCGAACGTGCTGTAAAAGGCATGTTGCCAAAAGGTCCTCTTGGTTACGCGATGATCAAGAAAATGAAAGTGTACGCTGGTACTGAGCATCCTCATACTGCTCAACAGCCACAAGTTTTGGACATCTAAGGGATACAGCACATGGCTACTAACTATGGTACAGGTCGCCGTAAGACCGCAACTGCACGTGTTTTCCTATCAGCTGGTACTGGTAAACTCGTAATCAACAACCGCACTCTTGAACAGTATTTCGGTCGTGAAACTGCTCGTATGGTTGTTCGTCAACCACTTGAGCTTTTAGAAGTTACTGAAAAATTTGACCTTTACATCACTGTTGCTGGTGGTGGTATCGGTGGTCAAGCAGGCGCTATCCGTCACGGTATTACTCGTGCATTGATCGCTTCTGATGAGACTTTAAAACCTGCTCTTCGTCAAGCTGGTTTCGTTACTCGTGATGCTCGTGAAGTTGAACGTAAGAAACTTGGTTTACGTAAAGCTCGTAAACGTCCTCAATTCTCTAAACGTTAATTCGTTTACCGAATCGGACAAAAAACCTCGGCATTTGCCGAGGTTTTTTTATGGGTTAACTATTTGAAGTTATTTTGTTTTATCTCGTTTAGAGCAGTCCATGACAGCGTCAGAAATCCCATCGGCAGCTTTTGATTCTGTAATCGTACAGCCATTTTCCTGATAAGTTCGAGTTTCCTTAGAGAACTTATGATCTTTCGGAAGCGGTGCATTACACGGCTTATCGGTCTTTACATTGACCATTTTCACGGGTCCATCATTGTAGATCGTCACCTTACAACCTTTTACGACATATTCTTGTTTGATCCCACCATACATTTCTTCTTCAGAAGCAGCAGACGCAACATCACAGGCCTCATCAGCACTACATAAGGTTCCTTCTCCAGCCACTTCTGCTCCTGCAGCTTCGATTGCTTCAGTGGCAGCCTCTTGTACTTGAGTATCCAAAGGTTGCTTCTTTGCATATGTATTTGAAATACCCATCATTAACAGCAATGCCAACGCCAATTTACTGTGCTTATTTATTAAATTCATAGGTTTATCCTTGTTTCCTATCTATTTGATAGCAATACCCACCATAAGCTTATTAAAGTTAAGATGATTTTATTGTCTATTTTTAGTATTCTACTCTATTCACTTCACTTAGTTTTTGGAATATGCCTGTCGAAAATGCGCCTCAACAAGGGATTACATTGTATAGCCACGAGGATGACTTTCGTTCACATTGGATTAGATTTCTTCTTGTAGAAAAACAAATTAAACATACCTTAATCATTGTCGAAGAAGATGATGAAGATTTAGCCAGTTTAAATCCATATAATCAACTACCTATGCTGATTGAAAACGATTTAAAGCTGTTTAATACTAGTATTATTTCTGAATACTTAGATGACCGTTATCGACAAAACAAACTTTATGCGGATGCCCCAGCACCACGCGCAGAGCAAAGACAGTATATTTGGCGCTTTGAACAAGATTGGCTTAAACTTGCAGACATTATGCTACGCCACCCAGATACACTTAATGAAGCTGCAAAAAAGAATGCACAAAAACAATTAAAAGATACTTTGGTATCCCTGACCCCACTGTTTCAACATTATCCTTATTTTATGTCTGAAAACTTTACAATTTTAGATTGCATGTTAGCGCCAATTTTCATACGGTTAAAACATATGGGAATTGAATTACCGAAACAGCAATCTCGTCCAATTTTATTATATTGCCAACGGATTTTTAGCCGCCCTGCTTTTTTAAAGTCGATGACTTTTAAAGAGAAACACAGATATAGTGAATTTTTGGCAAAATTCTAGATCGCAAATCAATAGAGTATTTTTTAATGTCTGAACAAGAATTGAACTTAACCCCAACTCGACCATACCTTGCACGCGCAATATATGAATGGATTTGCGACAACAATTTAACGCCATACTTACTTGTTGACGCAACTAAACCCTATACCGATGTACCACAACAATTTGTACAAGATGGACAAATTGTATTGAACATCGCACCACATTCTGTACATATGTTAAATATGACCAATGAAGCAATTACCTTCTCTGCTCGTTTTAGCGGCGCATCCAAAGATATTTATGTGCCTATAAATGCGGTATTAGGCTTGTATGCACGTGAAAATGGACAAGGATTATTCTTTGATCCAGATGAATATGCCAATGTGCAAATTGATGAAGATGTTTTAGAATCAAATACAAGTGAAGAAGTAGAAACTAAAACTGAGGCACCAAAGAAAAAACCAAGTTTAAGAATTTTAGAATAGAACAAGGAGAACTGAATGGCTTTTGATCTCGTACAATACTTTGCTGAGCAGATAAAGATTCAAAAGCCTCAGCTATTATCTCAATTAGAGCCTGCCCAACGTATTGCACATATTGAAGAACTCAATGCTTTAACCTTGGGTAAACTCATTACGCTATGGCGTAAGGATGATGATGCTTTATATCAAGAAATTCTTTCGCAAGATCAGTTATACAGCCAAGAAATTTCTCGACACCTCACCACCTCTACCCAGAATAAATCCAGTTTAGATAAATCTATACTTGAACCTGTAACAACGGAAATTCTTGAACTACAGCTTGCAGAATTAAAGCAACTTGAAACAGCAGGAAGTTTAGGTAAGCGAGGTCTTCGAGAATTGGTGATTGGTCAAATTGAGCACCTATCGGGTCAGGCAAAAGATTGGGTTTGGTCAACAAACGAACTAACCGAACTGATTGGCTCTCAACCTGTGCCTGAAGAAGAGATATCATTAGATGAAACGATGAAGGAGTTTAATCAAATGGTCAATGTTCAAAAAGTAGATCTTCATGCTGATCACAAAGAAGTCATAGTAACCGAAACCGCAAATCCAACTTGGGCTAAAATTGCAGAACCTGTGGTAGCACTTGTGGTTTTATATATTCTTTTTGAAGCAGCGACGAAGCTTTTTGCTTAATTTAGTTTGATAATCAAAAATTATAAAAAGCGATCGAAATGATCGCTTTTTTTCATGTAAAAAATACTTAAGTAATTTTAATCATTTCATGTGATTAAAATCACAGTAATAATATTATAAATGATAAAACATGCACAAACATAATAAATATTTAATTTACTATTAAGTTAAGCTTTTATTGATAAAAATAACTAAGCAATTTATTTAACTTTGAGATAGATTTTTTATAATAACTAATGTTAATTTAAAGCAATGAAACTCTCTAAACTTTAAGAAAAATTAACAGTTTACACAGGAGGATAATAATGTAAGAAATATACTGATTAAATGCCAAGCAATTAAACATTAAAAAAATGATTTTACTGGAAAAAGAACAAATCTAGCGTTAACTTAAACTAATTACGACCGTTAAAAAACAGTTTACACTTTAATTTTTTAATATTAGATAAGTGATATTATGAACAATCAATGTATCAATATCGCAATTTCAGGCTTAGGTTTAACCACCTCTGACGATCTTAAAATAAGGCTTAGAAAAATTTTACCAACCAATATTGGTATAAATTGGACAAGTGTTTCAGATCAAAATATAAATTGTATTTTGATCAATGAGCAGTTTTTTGAAAACAATAATATCCAGAATATTATCCAAAATAAAAATATTCCTTATTTGAAAATTTCAAAACATAGTGAACATAAAGAAAGTGCTGAAGATAATTTACTCTGCATCCCTATTTATGACGAATTCACACTGAAAAACTGGGTCAACATCAAATTACTGCATAAGACTGAAATAGAACAATCTGAACTTAGCCAAATTTCAGATGATGAAGGTGATGATCAACTTGAAATCAAAGAAATTGATTTTTTTGCAGCGCTTTTCCATCACGACAGTCGTAAAGTCATTTTAAATGATCATCTCGGCACGATTGCGATTATCGACCATCATGCGCATCTGGCATGGCTTGAAGCAACTCGTGAAGAATACCAAACAGATCGCTCGATACACTATACGGCAGCAGTCACTGCGGATTTTATAAAAGTTTCACGTAAACGACAATTCAATTTAGAAAATTGGTTATTTAACCTGATTTGGACAAATCCCAATTTAATTACTGTACCTGAAGCTGATAAACATTATCGTCTCAAATTTTGGATTCAACCCAATGAGTTGGATAAGAAATTACTGCTACAACTAAGTGCATGCTTTATTTCTGGGGCAGAAATCCAACATGTCTCAGACAAACTCAACATTCCAGTCGCAACCGTGCAACACTTTGTTGCTGCGAATTTAGCCATCCATAACGCTGAACTGATTTCAGCAAAAGAAAGTCGATTTGATAAAACACCAAGTGATACTGAGCAAACGGAAGAAAAAGGGATTTTAAAAAGCTTTTTTAACAAATTAAAAAGTCGATTTAAATTTTAAGGGATAAATCTACGATGATTATTCAGAAGTACAAAATTGTTTTTGCTGGTTCAATGGGGGCAGGTAAAACTGAAGCGATTAAATCTTTATCAGAAATACCTGTATTAGCAACAGAAGCATTTAACACCGATGATCGTAGCCATAAAAAACTAAACACAACCGTGGGAATCGATTATGGCGAAGTAACCCTTTATGATGGCAGTAAAGTTGGGCTGTATGGCACACCAGGACAAGGTCGCTTTGACTTTATGTGGGGCGTGATATGCAAAGGCGCGATTGGTACGATTTTGTTGATTGATCATAGCTTAGCAACACCCTTAGATGAACTTGAATACTACCTCAATATTTTTAAACAGTATGGTGAAAACATTGTGATTGGAGTCACCCATATCGATGATGATATGAATAAGCCAACGCACCAATACCGTCAATGGTTGATGGAACGCGATCTAAATTTACCTGTGTTTTTTATTGATGCACGCAAGAAAGCCGATGTGTTATTGCTCTTAGAAACCTTAATCACCACATTAGAAGTAAAATATTTATAGGCTATTGATCAGTATTCACTTGCAGCAGATCTACTAATGGAATCCCCAAAAGAAGTTATTTAAGTAATGAAATAATTACAGATTAAAATTCTGCCGTGAGCGAATAAAATATTGAAACTTATCTCTATTCATATAATTGTATGAATTGCCATTTATGGCTTGCTCTAGGTCGGTACATTAATGCATACCTATACTGCGGCATCTTAACAATCTGTATGATTTTTAGCTTCTTATTGATAATTTCTTAATTGCTTTGTCGGTAAGTTAATGAGATCAAATAAATGGAATTTTACGGTATAATTTTCATGGAATTTTTCAGGATGAGCGGGAAAACAACTCTGGTTTACTTCAACTATTAAAACTTTGTAAGTTTTAATCCTATTGCCTATAAACTTCTGATTTATAGCGTCCTAAGCCGAATCGAGACCTTGTGGGTAAGTACTACACTCACGTTGTACTTAACTGGTAGCAATCTACTCTTTTCGATCCCTTACATCCTTGAGATAAATATTAACGAAATCGGTTCGGAATTATTTTCCTAAGATTAAGATTTTCTCGTGAAATTTAGAATTATTTTCCAAAATCAATCACAATCTAAGGATTTTTTATCTTTTATATTTCTAAAATGATTTTTTATTGCAAACTCATTTAAAAAATCGAGAATATATTTCTGTTCTTATCAACAAAGCCACCAACTCAAAAGAGCCGTAACGCTCAAAAGCTTTTTCTGTATTTTTAATCTTTCACTCGCCTTTTTTTACTTCTCTTTTATTCATTTCTGATAATAAATCCAATTGAATTTCCTGAATTTTTGCCAGTTTATCCCACTGATGAATGAGTAAATGATCTATTTTTTCATGTAAATGACGGATTTCTAATTCAGCTTTTAAATTGACTTTATAATCATTTTGGGAGCGTATACGATCTTTGGCTTCTTGACGGTTTTGACTCATCATAATAATTGGTGCTTGTACTGCAGCAAGACAAGATAAAATAAGATTTAATAGAATAAACGGATAAGGATCAGCAGGTTGTTTTACGATCACAACTGTGTTTAATAAAATCCAAACAACTAAAAAGAGCATAAAACAAATTAAAAACGTCCAACTTCCGCCAAAATTTGCAATTTTATCTGCGAGCCTTTCCCCAATGGTCCATTTTTTTTCAAGTTGTGTTTCAGTATTTTTTGTTATTAATTCATGCTGTTGCATACTATTAAGCACTTCATACTCTAGGTTTGACACCTCCCCCTGCTCCGATTGAAGCAAAGATTGCACATACTGCATACGATATTTGGTTAAATCTAATTTACAAATATAATCCTGCGCAGACCAATTGGGAAAATCTCGTGCAATTTCTTCAGTAATAACCTTACGTATAGCCCCGAGCGGAACAACATTCGCATGTGAAAAAGTTTGATTACATATTAAGCAAATATGATTTTCATTTTTATCATTCATTACACTACTCTTTATCATTGTTTGGTTTCAATATCTTTCATTATTTGAATAAAGTATAGAACTTATTTTAATGGGATGCTGAGATGAAATCATTTTGCTTTAATGTATTTTTCTGATGTTTTGAATAGGCTTAATTGATGAATCTAATTTGAGATTTTCACATTATTTTTATCGAATTTTTCAGGATGAGTGGGAAAACAACTCTGGTTTACTTCAACTATTAAAACTTGGTAAGTTTTAATCCTATTGCCTATAAACTTATGGTTTATAGCGTCCTAAGCCGAATCGAGACCTTGTGGGTAAGTACTGCACTCACGTTGTACGCAACTGGCAGCAATCTACTCTTTTCGATCCCTTACATCCTTGAGATAAATATTAGCCAAATCGACTCGGGATTATTTTCCTAAGATAGATTAATTTTTTTATTTTTTAGGAAAATTTTCCTTTAAAAGTTACTTAATAAAGAAAATTTTTCAACAAAGCTTATTTAATGATTTTTTATTGCATAAATTTTAAAAAAAATGCAAATTTATAAATTTGCATTTTAGTCATTCTATTTCAATGATCACACGCTTTAATCTGCTAACTTAAGGCGCATCTTTTAGCGAGGTTGTTTTACTATCACGCAAAATATCTTCCAAGCCTTGGGTATCCTGATTTAAAAATGCAGTTAAACTCGCTTTTACCTGTTCAAGTGTACTGTGTTTGATTGCAAATACTTCTTTATTTTTTCGTGTCATCAAGCCAAACAATTCGCGTTGTGGGAAAATCAATTTGATATTGCTTTCTATCTTAAATTCAAAATTCTCACTTTTTGCATAAGCATTTAATGTAATTTTTAAAAATGCTTCTGACGCTGAGTTCAACACTGTAAAAATAGTGTTTCGACCATCCAATTGTAATTGCAAAACGCGTTGACGGCGCCAACTGATACTTTCAAATTTCGCCAATATCTCAGCAATGTCTAAATCGCTCTCTTGCTCCATCTCACGCTCATCGGCGTGATTAGGATACTGAATTTGAATTTCAAACTTGTTCATTATTTTATAACGCATACCCTTAAAATCTATTTGTAGTGTAACAACACTCTTTAAAATTAATAGCGACTCCAATCAAAAAATTATAAATTAATCATTGATTTTAAATTACAAATTGTAAAATTTATCACTATATTTGATTTTTATATGCACTAGGTGTATTTTATCTCTTGGTCAAACAATCAAGCCCGTTTATTCTTTTTTACAGATCAAGAAGGAAGCTCAAGCTTCCTTATTTTATATAGAAGATGTCAATCTCTAGTCGTTATGCCAAACGATGCTCTTGTAGCATTTTTTTATGCATCAATTGTCGATATTGTTCTGTCATCTCGTCGATTTGACCGTTTAGGAATAAGCTGAGCTGTTCTGAAACTTGTGATTGGTTTAAGTTTTTATACACCACATCATATTTCTTTTTACGTGTTAAAAGCCCCAAAAATTCTTTACTTTCAACAACCAGTTGAATATTGCTATCGATCTGAAAAACAGGGTCTGCTTTACTCGAGTGTGTATTTAACTGGATATGTAAATAAAGTTCTGTCTCCGTGTCCTGTACAGCAAAGGAAATATCAGAATTTTCAACTTGCCCCTGCGTCAGGAATAAACGGCGCCAATTGATCGCATAAAATTTTGCATGAATTTGCTCAATGTCCTCTGCCTCAAATGATACGATATCTTGTGCAGGCAAATTGATCTCGATCTCGAACTTTCTCATTGTTCTCACCTATCCATGTGATGTTTATATTATGAGCTATTAATAGCATTTATATTTTTGTTTTAAAACAAATATTTATGTTAAATCATTAAAATTTATTACTTTTTATCAAATACACATCACAAAAATCAGATTATTTATTGATGAAGTTTTTATTAATTTTTCTATTTTTATATCAAACAGTAAAAAGTATCAGCATACTTTTAATCCCCAAGTTATTTTTAAAACGATGAGTCAGCATAAGCTTTCATCGTGACTTCAAACAATTGACGTTTAAAATATACATTTCAATTGAATAGATATACGCTCTATTCCTTTTAATGTTATGCAGTTCCACCACATAAAGATGGAACTGCAGGTAAAATTGGTGATGGTTAAAGGCTATGAGCTTCTTAACAACAGCAAATACATCCCTTGATTTTTTCACGAGGCCAATTCATCTTTGCTCGTTTAATTGCCAGCTCACTTGTCGCAAAAAATCCCAGTAGATTTTGATTTTCCGCCTTAGGTAAATGCTCACAAGATTTGCTTGCATTGTGTACCTCGTATACACCATTGACTTGCGCATTTACATTGATAATAAATTTGTCCATCATAAAAGTTTCCCCCAATACTCTTAAAAAGACCTTGAGATTAAATCCATAAAAACGATGTTTTTATCAATCCCATAACAAAAGTATGCCTTTAAGGTGCAAAAATCAATCTCTCTTTTATTGATTTATTGTTGGGGAAATTTGTCTTTGTATTCGATTTAGAGTGAATCAAATTTTATGTCAAAAAACAGAAAACACTTAATCCAATTTAATGACTCAACCCAATTGAATTGAGTCATTATCCTCTTTGAATCTTGATAAACACTTGTTTCACAAATGCTAAAACACACTAACTACAATGGATGAACAACGCTTTCTTGTTTTTTCTTTCTTAACCAGCGAACCGCTAGCACCATCAAAATAATACCAACAATCACCACCAATACAGGAACGATAAGTGATAATACCGATACCACTATTGCCCCAATCCACTCACCTGTAGACACCAAAGGATTGGCTATTCCGCCTGTCGTTGCAGTAGATACACCACGAACCGCAACCGTGCCCATTTGTACAGCTGTTGCTGTACCACCACCAACGATAATCGCAGCCGCCCAACTTGCAAACTGTGACATTTCACCTGTACTGACCGCCATGGTGGTCAATGTTCCAGCTACCATTGCTGCTGGCGTGGCAATAGTATCTAAAGCATTGTCGACCCAAGGAATATAGTACGCGCCAATTTCACAAATAGTCGCGACAGCTAAACCAATACATACCGATGGTATCGCTAACCACTCAAAACCTTTCATTGGCTCAAACCAGCCCATCAGTGATGTAACACTCATCACCAATAACGGTACAAATACACGAAAACCGCAGGCGGCACTTAAACCAATGCCAATACATAGACTCAGGATTGTTTCCATAATGATTTATCTGCCTTTTTCTCGTTATCTTTTGAACTATTATTAAATTAACAAAAAGCCCTATCACTGGATAGGGCTTTTGCTTAAAACAGGGAGTATCTGTTTTATCTGTGCGGCTTAGCAATCTTATTTTTTAAATTGATTGCCAAGGCATTTGGTACACTGGGGTAAACGATCTGTACCAATTTCTAAGTAAGTGCGATGTCCGCATTGGACACAAAAATAGAAGCCTGTTCCGGGTTTTTCGCCAGCAGTAACCATTTTTGTTCTCCATAGGTTTTAGAAATGGTGAATAAAGTATAGCCATATTTTGATGTATGTCTACTGTCTATTTCTAAAAATGATGGTGTCATTTTTGCAAGAAATGATTTCAAAAGAAAAATTTATGGTTTTTGAGAGCTACTGCTTAATCATTAAATAGCGCAAACCATTTAAAGCTCTTCTCTTTCTTGAGGTGGTTCATCTGTTCTTTCTTCCTCATAAAAATCATCAGGCATCTGTGACAATACGTTTAAAAGACGCTCAGCTGTGATTGATTCATCAGAATTTACCGTATCACTTTGAGTTTTTCGTAATAAAGACATTTTATTCCCCAAATAAAAACCCCACTGAACAGTAGGGATTTTTTTCAACAATTTCAATTCCTTTTTTCCTTAATCGCCCCCCTTGCGAAGTAATACTTCTCATCTTTAAAAAGAGAAGAACTCCCTCCTTTTTCAAAGGAGGGTTGGGGGAGGATTTAAAGAATAGAATTCAATTAAGCCACTTGCCCTTCCAAGAAATCCTGTGCAAAGCGTTGTAATACCCCACCCGCTTCATACACATGCACTTCTTCTTCAGTATCCAAACGACAAGTTACAGGAACTTCAATCACTTCACTCTTACCATCAACCGTGGCACGCTCAATCACCAAAGTTAAGTCTGTACGTGGTGCAATATTACCAATCACACTATACAGCTCAGTACCATCAAGCTTTAAGGTTTTACGGTCGGTGCCCGCTTTAAACTCAAGTGGTAACACTCCCATACCAACAAGGTTAGTACGGTGGATACGTTCAAAGCCTTCAGCCACAATCGCTTCAACCCCAGCAAGACGAACACCTTTCGCAGCCCAGTCACGGCTAGAGCCTTGACCATAATCCTTACCAGCAATGATGATCAGTGGTTGCTTACGATTCATATAAATCTCAATCGCTTCCCACATACGCATCACTTCGCCTTCTGGCTCAACACGCGCTTTAGAACCTTGCTTAATGGTACCGTCTGAACGAACCACCATTTCATTAAACAGTTTTGGGTTGGCAAAAGTTGCACGTTGCGCAGTTAAATGGTCACCACGATGCGTTGCATACGAGTTAAAGTCTTCTTCAGGTACGCCCATTTTATGCAGATATTCACCCGCTGCCGAATCCATCATAATTGCATTCGATGGTGACAAATGATCCGTGGTAATGTTGTCAGGTAAGATCGCAAGTGGACGCATATTTGACAATGTACGTGGTGCAGCCAAAGCCCCTTCCCAATATGGTGGACGGCGAATATAAGTACTTTGCGGACGCCAATCGTATAACGGGCTTTCTGATTTTTCTGTCACACCCAAATCAAACATCGGGATATACACTTTACGGAACTGTTCTGGTTTTACAGACTCTTTAACCAACGCATCAATTTCAGCATCAGATGGCCAAACGTCTTTTAGATAAACTGGATTACCGTCTTTGTCATTGCCCAATGAATCCGTTTCAATATCAAAACGAATTGTGCCTGCAATTGCATAAGCCACCACCAATGGGGGTGAAGCCAAGAATGCTTGTTTTGCATAAGGATGAATACGACCATCAAAGTTACGGTTACCTGAAAGTACCGCAGTGGCATACAAATCACGATCAATAATTTCTTGCTGAATCTTTGGATCTAAAGCACCAGACATACCGTTACACGTCGTACATGCGTAGGCCACGATACCAAAACCAAGCTTTTCTAAATCTTCCAGTACGCCAGCTTCTTCAAGGTAAAGTGCAGCAGCTTTAGAACCTGGTGCAAATGATGATTTCACCCAAGGTTTACGCACTAAGCCCAATTCATTTGCTTTACGCGCCAACAAACCCGCAGCAACTGTATTACGAGGGTTTGAGGTATTGGTACAAGAGGTAATCGCAGCAATAATGATTGCACCATCAGGCATTAAACCATCAGTACGGTTTTCAACTACGCCTGCAATACCTTTCTCTTTTAAATCTGCTGTTGATACACGTGCATGTGGGTTTGATGGACCTGCAATATTACGTGTTACCGTTGAAAGATCGAAACGAAGTACGCGAGGATATTCTGCTTGTTGCATATCCGATGCCCAAAGACCAATTTCTTTGGCATAACTTTCCACCAATTTGATTTGGTCTGATTCACGACCAGTCAAGGTTAAATAATCAATGGTGTTCTGGTCGATATAGAACATTGCCGCAGTTGCGCCATATTCTGGAGTCATATTGGAAATCGTTGCACGATCTCCTACAGACATACTGTCCGCGCCTTCACCAAAGAATTCTAAATATGCACCCACTACACGTTCTTTACGCAAGAATTCTGTAAGTGCTAAAACGATATCTGTTGCAGTGATACCCGCTTTACGCTGTCCCACCAATTCCACACCGATAATGTCTGGAAGACGCATCCAAGATGCACGACCCAGCATCACATTCTCAGCTTCCAAACCACCAACACCGATAGAAATTACACCCAACGCATCTGTATGTGGCGTATGTGAATCGGTACCGACACAAGTATCTGGAAATGCGATACCTTCACGGTTTTGAATCACTGGAGACATTTTCTCCAAGTTGATTTGGTGCATGATGCCATTCCCTGCTGGGATCACATCGACATTTTCAAACGCTGTTTTGGTCCATTCAATAAAGTGAAAACGGTCTTCATTACGGCGGTCTTCTACAGCACGGTTTTTTTCAAATGCATCTGGATCAAAGCCACCGTATTCCACCGCCAATGAGTGGTCAACGATCAACTGTGTTGGTACAACAGGATTAACTTTAGCAGGGTCACCGCCTTGATCTGCAATCGCATCACGTAAACCTGCAAGGTCGACTAATGCCGTCTGTCCAAGGATGTCATGACATACCACACGTGCTGGATACCAAGGGAAATCATGGTCTTGTTTACGGTTAATTAGTTCTTTTAAAGACTGTTCGAGAATGGCTGGATCACAACGGCGTACCAGCTGTTCGGCCAATACTTTTGAAGTGTATGGAAGTTTTGCATATGCGCCTTGCTGGATGTCTTCTACGGCTTGACGCACATCGAAGTATTCGAGCTGGGTACCTTGCAGTGGTTTACGATAGTTGTTATTCATTAGTTTTGTGCCTCTTGCATCATTTTGTACTGCGTGTCTAATGATTGGCATAGTACACTGTCGAAAACCCATTTCCCAAATCGTTTATATTTCATAAGCTTAGATATAAAAACAGGGGTTTTTGAAATATTTAGTAACAACTTCATTAAAATATTTGCACTAAATCTGCTTTTTTTTGAAAAATAGCGGAAAATAACATTAATTCTTTAGTATTAGATTTAAGATAAGCGAGCAATTCATGAGCGATCTAGCTTTCTCCTCATTTACCTTGATTGGTGTTGATGCAATCAAATTTCTACAAGGTCAAGTGACTGTAAACGTTGAAGCTTTGGCTGAAAACATCACCCAATACACTGCGATTTGTGATCTTAAAGGTCGTATTCATTTTGGCTTATGGCTTAAAAAAATTAATCCTGAACATTTAGAGATTGTTACGACTCAAGATCAAGCCGAAGAATTTGCCAAACATATTAAAAAATACGGCGCTTTTTCTAAAATGAAGCTTGAAGAAACTGGACAAGTTTTTCCAACATTGAACGGCTCAACGACTGATTTTTCTGCTACAGAAACCGATATTTCAGTATGGGAAATTGCTGCAATTCAAACTGGTCAGGCTTATATAAATCAAGCAATTGAACATGTATTTCAACCACAAGAATTACGCTTACACCAACGTGAAGGAATCAATTATGACAAAGGGTGTTATCTTGGTCAGGAAGTGATTGCACGCCTCTGGTTTAAGGCAAAACCAAAAGCATGGTTACATGTCATTCAAGGTACAGGTCCTGCCCCTGCTCAAGCTGAACAATTGAATAAAGGTGTTCAAGTGGTAAATAGTGCAGCATTTGAAAATGGTTATATTGCGCTTGTGGTTGCCCGTCCTGATGCTTTAGAAGAGTTAGATGTGACTGTTTTAGCATTACCTGAAAGCTTAAGTGGTGATGTGGCGAGACCGCAGTAATTTCTCAAAATTGTCTACAATAATAAACCTACAACCTTGTAGGTTTATTTAGAGAATAAAATGATTGAGTCAATCAAAACAACTTTAACATTAGCAATTGGTTAGCTTCATTTTCATAGATGAATACTTTCCGGTCTAATACTGCTTCCAAAGATTTATCGACAATTTATATTTTTACTTTCACCTGAATTTTTTATTCTCAGCCATGTTCTTTTAACTAACGCCTAAATTTTTAGAAAAGTTCAAAATTTAGGAAGATGCTTTTTGCCGAACATAATAAATCACACCGCTCTTATCATCAGAGAAATAAAATGAATTTTCATCTACTCGAAAAATATCACAAGGGCGACCATAGACATTTTTGCCCACTAAAAAGCCATCCATAAACGTCTGTAGTTTTTGCCCTTTACGCATAATCACAATTTTATAGCCATGACCAATCGTGGCATCGGTAGAACCATGTAAAGCAACTAAAAAAGAATTTTTGATGGTGTCATCTGTATTGGGATGATCAAAATAGTCAAAACCAAGTGCAGATGAATGCGCTGGGAAATAGGCATAAGGAGGCAATACATTTTTGCAAGCTGACGGACGTTTAAATTTTGGATCTGCCAAAATTTTTCCATTCGACGAATAACATGAAGCCCAGCCATAATCTGCATCACGTTTGAGTGCATAAAAAGTTTCATCAGGCTTATTTTTACCCAAATGATCCACACCTTGATTGGTGGCAAATAAAAAATTACCAACCCATTTCAAACCGACTGCATTGCGTAAACCTGTAGCAAAAATCTTTTGTTGCGAACCATCGGGATTCATTTCTAATACTGTTGCCCGAACTTTTTCTTTCTCGGTACAAGCATTGCAGCTTGAGCCGACAGAAACATAAATTTTCCCGTTCCCACCCACGGCAAGTGTCCGTGTTAGATGCCAACCACCATATTTATAACTTAAACCGTAGTCAGGAAAAGTTACTAAAACTTCGGCTTTATCGGTTGGTTTAATTTCACCTTTGGTAAATTTTCGTCGGGTCAGTTGATTAGTTTCCGCTAAATACAACCAATCTTGTCCTGAAGAATCTGTATAAAATTGAACTGAATTAGGGTTCTTCAGCCCCGTCATATAAGGAATAATTTTGCCGAATTTTCCCGTTTCAGGGTTCCATTCATCCAAAATATAAACGATGCCTTTTTTATTATCAGTCAAATCGTGCATATCTGTTACAAACATTCTGCCATCAGGAGCTTTGCTAAAAAAACGAACTCGCTTTAAGCCCTCAGCCGCTGGAATAATTTCGTAATTTGCTGGAAGATTTAAAGAAAAGCGCTTCCCATTTTTTAACTTAACCTGCTGAGGCACAAGATTTGGCTGTTGAGCTAAAATCCCCATTGAACAAACTAAACTTATGAATAAGATTGACAGTACTTTCATCATAGATACGTCTCGATTAATCTTAGGAAAAACAGCCTTCTTTTTTATATTATATAACTTGAAGCACGAGTATATAGTCAAATAATTTTGCTAGAAAAATACAAAGATCATCTAGATACAAGCCATTGTTTTATATTGTTTTTAGCCAAGCTCCGAATGTATCATTGCAGTGGATTAAAGCATTCACTCTCATTCTACGGCACACAGCGCATCAAAAAACAGAACTAAGAAAATAAACAATGACAACATCAAAAGTTATTACTTTAGAAAGCCCTAACCACCATCAATACATCGGTAGAGGGCTCATCCAAATGCTTAAAATATTTTTATAGCCCAATTGAACAGTTCACTAATTTTCAATGGATATTAAAACCCATGAAATAATTTATTCATGTCTTTACACAAATAATCTTTAAAGTGAAATGCCCGTGCATGTTTTGCATCAAACTTGGCCGTTTGACCATCTTTTTCAAAAATATAAACACGGTCATCCTTACTGACAAGAAACTCACCACCCAGTTTGATCAATAAGGCATCTATCTTATCTTCATCGGCAATACTGTCATCTTGGCTGACTTTGTCATAATTACGTCTAATGCCTTTTATAAACATCATCTACTCACACGTTCTATTTAGCCAGAATTATACCCTTTTCAGTGCCTTTAAAATGGCCCTAAATAAACATTATCAAAATCATTCGGCTTGTTTAACCCGATAAATACTTATAAAATAGCCCAATCATGTGTTATCGCGGCTGCTGAACCCGATCAACTCATGAATTTTAGCTATGGACAATACACAACAATATTTTGAAAATGAATTAAACCGCAATCGCGCTTGGAGACGTAAGGTAAATTATTTACACCGTGGTCGAGATTGCAGACATACTTCAAGCCTTTGGAAACCAGAAAAAGACTGGAAATTACTTTGGAACAGATCGTTAAAAAGATCTCGTTCTAAACAATTAAGAATTGAATATCCACGTATTTCTTCTGCCAAAAGACGAAAACAAGCACAATATGATTTTTGGAAGACTGCTGATTGAACACCCTTTTTATTTGTAGTCGTAACCAATGGCGTAGTCCCACTGCCGAGCGTGTCTTTGCAGTGGGCTATGGCATTTCCACGCGCTCTGCGGGAACAAGTAAACACGCCAAACATCGTATTTCTGCCAAAGATATTGCGTGGGCAGATATGATTTTTGTCATGGAGCAAAAGCATAAACAAAATATCAAAGAGAAATTCCCCAACCAGTTACAACATAAAAAAGTCATGGTATTGGATATTCCAGACGATTATCACTATATGGATGAAGAGTTAATCGAAATTTTAACAGAGGCTATGCAACCCTATTTGCCTTAAATGCTAAAGACCTTGCCATCAATCTGTATGACCAATTCATAATCAAAATGATGACGAAACAACCTTAAATTGCCATAACTCAACCCGATCAATATTTAACAATAAAATAAATGATGCAGAATCCACTAAAAGTATTTTCTATCCTTAAAACCTTCACGCTTATCTTGGTGATATGCGCGCTTCTATTCAGCTTTAGTTTTATATTTAGATTTTCTGACTCAAATTCAGATGAGATTCCTTTTACGGCGACTACAGAAAAACTGGGAATATTTCAAAAATATAACAACCAAATCTATGCCGCTGTACCCAGCAATGGTGATTATTTGATCCCAGAAGCAGATGTTCAAAGTTTTTATTTACCCAATGATAATTACCAATACCGACAACTAGGTGCAGATAAACTGCATGTCTATTGTGGCAATATCATCCTAAAGGGTGTGCAACCTCAACAGGTGAAAACTATTGGGGATGGTTATTTTACTGCTGGAAAAGACACTTGGTATTGCTCCCCCTCCACCGAACGAAATAAAGATTTAAGTGCGCTTCGAGAAGTATGGCAAATCATGCAACAAAATTTTGCCCTAGCTTCAAAACCACAAAGTTATCTCTACCCCTATTTTAAACTTGGATCAGGCAATCTGCCTTATCGTGTCAATTCCGGAAATGATACGGCAAGTAATGGGACATTCACCTATTTTCAAGGGAAATTACTTTCAGGAGCCAATCCAGACCAACTCAAACTTGTCTTAGGTGAACGTAACTATGCCTATCGAGCGGATGGAAAAAACGTCTATTACAATAACACCCTGCTCGATTTAAAAGACAATGGAAAGCTTTATAGTATTGAAATAGACGGTTTAAATAACCAATATTATTTGCTCAATCCTGTCGATGGTATGGTCTATGTCAACGAATTTGCCTTTGATCCTCAATATGCGCCTTATCATCTCTTAAGCAAACATGGCGATCATATTAACCATGCTTTGTTTTATAACGACACAGGGATTTATTATTTTGATCTGAATAAGAAAAAAATGCGTCGCGCAGGTGATAGTCCATTTTTAGGCAAAGCATTTAAAGAAATCGCACCGCTGATTTTTTCTGATGGCACACAGCTTCTCTATCTACAAGCCAGTGAATATCGCAGCAATAAAGGATCAGCCTCTTCCAAATCCACCCATATTCTAAAATTAGCTGAACCACTTCATTCCTCATGGCAAAAACTTGGGGATGTAAATTACAACTATGGCAGTGTATGGAAAAATGGCAATGCATTTTACTATTTTGATCAGTTAGGAAATAGCCAACTGGTTAAGGCCACGATTTATCATATTCGCGACCCACAAACGATTCAAAATTTACTGAGAACTCAACCACGCACTGACGATATTCGACAATGGATTGAAGAGCAAAAAATGGTTGAAGCCAAACATGTAGAATTACTCGAAGTAGAGACAACTAACCGCTCAGACAAATATTGGGGCTTGTTGGTTCCAATCATTTTCATAGCATTTTTGAGTATGCTGATGTGGATATTTAAACGGTTTAATTTAAATTTTTCCCCATTTTATATACGCAATCATAAACTGATCGTCAGTAATTTGATGATGACCTCTTACCCATTAGATCAGGTCACATGCGTTGAATTTAGTACCCATAGGACAACAGCGAATGGTAGTCATATTGGGCACTTTCAAATTTTACAGCGTAATGGAAAACGCAGCAGAATCTTTAATTTTAGTACGCAATTACGCTTACGGAGTGACTCACAAGTAGAATTAAATCAATATATCCAACAACTCAGAAATGAGTTAACACGCCATGGTATCCAGAATACAATACGAAATTAAGCGTGGTATCAACTGAATATCGCATTGGCAATTACATGATCTCAATATATTTTTGATCTTTATTGAGTGCACAATATCCACATTATTATTTTGAGCTTTAACATGAAAATCTGGTTATCTCTTCTGACTTTGGGTCTTTTTACCTTTTCTTCTGCACATGCAGATATTCAGACTTTACAGCAAAACTTAAAAACCAAATATCCTGAGATTCAGGTGAAATCGGTACAAAACTCACCAATTAAAGATGTTTATGAAGTCTATATGGGTGGGCGTATTGTTTATACCAATGAAGAAGCAAAATATTTCTTTGTCGGCAATTTAATTGATCTTAAAGAACAAAAAAATCTGACTGAAGAACGTATGCAAGCGCTAAAAAGTATTGATGTAAAATCATTACCTTTGAAACAAGCCATTAAGCATGTCAAAGGTAAAGGTGAACGTGTAATCTACGTATTTAGTGATCCTGACTGTCCATATTGCCAACATCTTGAAAAAGAATTAAAAAATATCGACAACTTAACCGTTTACTTATTTTTATACCCAATTACCCGTTTACATCCAAATGCTGAAAGTATTTCACAGCAAATCTGGTGCTCTAAAAACCAGTACCAAGCGTGGGAAGACTATTTAATTGATAAGAAACAACCGACTTCAAACAAGTCATGTACGAACCCAATTGAGAAAAATATTGCTTTAGCAAAATCACTCGAAGTCGATGGTACACCAACATTCTTCTTACAAGATGGCACCCGTATTTCAGGGGCACGTGAAGCAGGCGAAATTGAATTACTCCTCAAAGCAGTAAAATAACAGCCCACAGCCTAGAGAATAAAAAATTTCTCTAGGCTTTAATGTTGTTAAAATATCCTTAATTCTTTCTTATTTATAAATAAATTAAAATTTAAATACACTAACTTATACAATAGGCATGTTTACATTTATAATTTTCAAATTATGATAAAAACGTCCTCAACAATGTTCTCACACCATAAATGGAATTATGTTGAAATTAAAACAAGGTATATCGTCAAAATGAAAAAAATTCTATTCGCTACACTACTCAGCTTTTCATGTATTTCTGCATTTGCAGCAGATACAGCTAAAGCGAACATTGACCCTACATTTGCCAAAGCACAAGAGCTAATTCAAGCAAAAAACTATCCTGCGGCGTATCAAGAACTTGAACGTCTTGCAAAGGCTGGCAATGCGCAAGCATTATATAACTTAGGCTATTTAACCCAAACGGGACAAGGTACAACCAAAGACGATAAGAAAGCTTTGAAATATTATCAAGATGCTTCAGCAAAAGGCTATTCTGTTGCAAGCTATGTCTTGGCGCAAAGCTATGCAGTAGGTCAATTGGGCTTAGCCAAAGATGAAAAGAAAGTCCGTGAATACTTAGAGAAGTCCTCTGCTCAAGGATTTGATGATGCTACCGTGGAATTGGCTGTTTTATTATTTTCTGAAGGTACACCTGCATCTGATAAACTCGGCTTACAAAAACTTGATCCTTTAGTGAAAAAAGATTTTGCACCTGCAATTCATGCGAAAGCGCTGTATGACATCACCGATGGCTTAAAGAAGAAAAATGCATCAGCAGTTAATCAAGGTTTAAAATCAATCCAAGATTTAGCTAAAAAAGGATATATTCCAGCATTGATGGCTGTCGGAAATATGCTGACTAATGGCAATATCATTGATCAAAATCTGCCAGAAGCACAAAAGATTTTCTCAGAACTTGCTAAAAATAATGTGCCTAAGGCAAAAGAGTCTTTGGATGTTGTAAACAAACTAATTGCTGAAAAAGGCAAAACACCTGCTCCCAAAGCACCAGCAAAAAAATAAGCAGCTCTTAAAAAATACTCTCGCAAGAGAGTATTTTTTTACCACCAAACACCAATCAAAACACTCACCACAATAAAACTCAGTAAAGTACTAATCATCAATGGTGTCAGTGCTTTTTCATTTAAACCATAGACTTGGCCAAAAATTCCAAATATAGAGGGCATAGGCAAAGCAGCAATCAAGGTACCTGCATAAATCATCTTTTGATCCAAGTCGGTTAAATGAGTCAAGCCTAAATAGACCAATATCGGCATACAGATATTTTTAGAAACCACCAAATAAATGGTTTGTAGATTAAGTGATTGAATCGTAATCCCAACCATTCCACCACCAATAATAAATAACGCTAAAGGTGAGGCAGTCTGACCTAACAAGGCAAATACTTGGTCTAATACATGTGGAATTTGAATTTCGAAGATCGTACAGCTCATGCCAATCATCACTGACAAGAACAATGGATTTTTTAATAAAGCCAGAAATGTTGTTTTTAAAATAGCGGCTAAATTGGCTTGTCTTTGTCGCCCTATTTCTGCCAAGGTTAACATCAGCGGTACAAGAAATACGCTTTCAATGATAACAATCAGTGAAATATAAATCATGGCTTCACTACCCATCAGCAAAGTCAAAATTGCTGCGCCCAGTAACCCAGTATTGGACATTGATGCGCCAAGTGAAAACACAGAAGCATGGGTAAAATGATTGTTAAAAAGCTTTTGCCCTAAAATAAAGGCCAAAATAAATAGAGTAAAAGTAACCCCTGTATAAACAAAGAAATAGGCAGGATACCAAATCTCATGTAAATCTTTTGCAGCCAGTGCATGAAGTAATAAAGCAGGCAATGCAATTTTGATTACAAAAGCACCAATTGCAGTAATTTGCTCTTTAGAGATCAATTGGATTTTGACAGATATAAAACCCAAAAATAACAGGAAAAATACTGGAAAAATTACCGAAAAAATCATTCAAGCCGTTCCTTTTCCAGATCATACAAATAAAGATATATCCTAGAATATATCTTTATTAAGTTTAAATACGTTTAAAGAATAATGAGTGAATCAAAACTGTTATGCCATCAATATGCTGAGAACAGATCTTTGATTCCATGCGGCTGACAACGTAAATATTGTGGTGCAATCGAGATTTTTGCACCCAATTTTGCTGCAGCATGCCAAGGCCAGCGTGGGTCATATAAAATCGCTCTTGCCAATGCAATTGCATCTGCTTCAGCATCTTGAAGAATCTGTTCAGCTTGCTCAGCTTCGGTAATTAAGCCCACTGTTATTACAGGAATATTCACCTGCTTTTTAATCGCATTTGCAAAAGGCACTTGGTAATTTGCAGCCACTTTAATATCTTGTTGAATATGCAATCCCGCAGAAGATACATGGATATAAGCAGCACCAAGTTGCGCTAAAGCTTTTGATAAGCCAATGCTTGATTCAACATTCCAGCTATTTTCTGCATCCATCCAGTCAGTTGCAGAAATACGTACACCTACAGGGTAGTCAGTTGGCACAACTGCTCGAATGGCTTGAAAAACTTCTAATGTAAAACGAATACGATTTTCAAAACTTCCACCATATTCATCAGTTCGCTGGTTAGACAGTGGTGACATAAATTGATGTAGTAAATACCCATGCGCCGCATGAATTTCAATCAATGAAAAACCAGCATCTACTGCACGAATCGCCGCTTGCGCAAAGTCTTGAATAATTGTTTTAATTTCATCAATGGTTAATTCATGCGGTGCAATATCATTCGGGCTAAAAGCAATACCGCTGGCTGATACAGTTTGCCATCCGTGTTCATGGTCAGGCGCAATCTGACCTTTCCCCTGCTTCACCAACCAAGGCTTTTCAGTCGAAGCTTTACGACCTGCATGCGCAAGCTGAATAGCAAAAGGTGTGGGAGCAATGCTTTTTACCTTATTGAGTAAAGCTTTGATTTGATCTCGTTGGGTATCATTCCAAAGTCCCACATCAGCATAACTGATCCGCCCTTCGGCTTGAACCGCTGTCGCCTCAATAATACATAAGCTCGCACCTGACAAAGCGTAACTTGCCCATTGTTGTTCATGCCAATAAGTCACTTCACCCTGATCTGTTGCTGAGTATTGACACATTGGTGCAATAATAATTTTATTGCTGAGGGAGAGTGAACCAAATTGAATAGATTCAAATAACTTTGGTTGAGCAGACATAAATTATTTTCCCAATGAATTAGAACTGTTTAGTGATACTAAGTCCTGCACTCCAGTTAATACCATCAGCAGGTTCAAAGAATCGACTATTACCATCATTTACAATGACTGAACCAACATAATTTTTATCGAATAAATTATCGACTCGAGCAAAACTATGCACTTTCCAATCATTGTTTTTCCAGATATAACCGACATTCATACTGGTTACTGTATAACTTGGTGCAGTATCTGTATTGAGATCGTCTACATAGATTTTATCCATATAACGAACATCTACACCTGCGTTAAAGCCCTGCTCAGGCAACCAACCGAAAGATACAAAGGCTTGATTTTTTGCAATACCAGGAATGTAATTGCCACTTTGGATGACTTTTTTAGGATCACTGTTGGGAATGTCTGCATCAAATGTAGCATCAAGCAAGCTATAACTAGCTTGAGCCGTTAAATTCTTCCACAGCTTTTTATTCCATGACAGCTCTACACCTTGGCGCAGTGTTTTATCTGCATTTTGATAGGTTGCACGTCCATTGAGTGTCCCCGCAGAAACGATATCATCTTGAGTATTACTTTGGAAAACTGCAGCAGTAAAATTACCTAGGCGATTTTGTGCTTTTAAACCAAGCTCATAGTTATCACTGGTTGAAGGTTTAAGCGCAAAATTAATCCCTGCCGTGCCTTGTGTTGGATAGGCCATTTCGGTAAAGGTTGGTGTTTCAAAGCCTTTAGCATAACTGAGATAACTGCTGATCTCAGGAGTAATTTCCCATGTCAAAGCAGCCGATGGAAGCAATTTGTTATAATCGGTTTGACCACTATCATCGCCATTCAAACCAATAATATAGTGATCTTTTGACTCATAATGAACATTGCTATAGCGTAACCCTGTATCTAGACGTACAGTCGGCAAAAACTGCCAAGATGCCTGAAGATAAGGATCTAAATTCCATAAAGTATTTCGTTCATCACGGCGCAAGTTGCCTTTTACCCCATATTGGCCATTGGCATTAAAATTCTCATACCCTTGGCGGTCTTCATTCATTGCATCATAAGCCACGCCTACACTGATCCGTGTATTCGGTAATAAGTCTTTGCCAGTCCAACGTAAATCAGTGCCATAAAAGTCTCGTTCGAAATCAATCACCCCACCAGCATGACGTGGATTCTTTTGAGCAGAACTTGGAATGGACTGGTATTGAGTCACTTCACGATGACCAATATAAGCCATACTATAAAGCTCTTGATGATCATTCAGGGGCTTAGTCCAATTGATACCTGTTTGTGTTTGATTAATATCTTTACGAACGTCATAGATATTTTTACTGTCATTGACCTGTTTAGGATTTTGCTTCCATTGCTCGCGTGTCAAACCTTGTGGATCATCAGCGGAAATATCCACATGATTGATCAGCCAATTGATCTTAGAACCATCATCTAAGTCCCACGTGAGTTTGGCATTGCTCAACACTTTTCTTGCGGCACTGTGATCACGATAGCCATCAGTATCAAAATAAGAAGAACTGATCACATAGCTTGGTTCATTGGCTTTATCTGCACCACCTTGTAAGGTGATGTCAGCACGGCCTTTATTGTTACTTCCACCTGAATAACCTAACTCTACCGAATCACGCCCTGTTCCTTCTTTGGTCGTGGTGAGAATCGTGCCCCCAGAGGAGTTTCCATACAGTGATGAAAATGGCCCACCTAGCACTTCAATATGATCTAAACTCGTTAAATCAATATTTGAAGTTTGGCCTTGTCCGTCTGGCATCGTCGCAGGAATCCCATCGACATAAAGACGTATCCCACGGACTCCAAAAGTTGAGCGTGCGCCAAAACCGCGCATAGACAGTTGTAAGTCTTGGGCATAATTTTCACGATTATTGAGCTGTAACCCTGGGATTCCCTTGAGTGTTTCAGTGAGGTTTACCCCAATATTATTTTGATTTTGTTGTTGATCGACTCTATATACCGATGCCGGGGTATTTAATATGTTAGTATCAGAACGTGTAGCTTCAATTTTGATGGTTGGAAGTTGCTGAGTAGAATGCTGCTGAGTGGAATCTTGAGATTCCACTTCAGCATATAAGCTCTGTGTGATACATACCGTTAAGCAAAGTAGTGTTGTATTAATTTTTAGATGTTTCACTCTTTGCATAAAGGTGTCCTCGAGTTGTATTAAAAAATAATTTTAGACCCCAAGCCAACGACAAATGCATTGTCCACCTGATTGGTTGCACCAGGATGTACCACATACTGCACTAAAGGACGAAGCATGAACCATTTGGCAGGGTAATATGAGTAGTTCAACTCAACATTATACTCTGCATCTTCATTCAACTGTCTTAAATTTGTTCCTGAACGAGCACTATTCACATAGTTAGTATACCGATCGTTCAAATGTACTCGATTTACAGCTAGACCTAGAATATCGTTTGGTTGACTATCAAACAGACCATAGTATTTTAGACCAAGTTGCTGTGAATCATTTACGGCTGTCGTCGTACGATCATGAATGGTGAAGTTACCAAAACTGTGTAAACCACGTTTTCCTATCCCAGCTGAAGTCAACTGCTGTTCAAACGCAAACCAACCGCCGTATGTACGATCTTCAGCCTTAGTTCCTGCTTTATAAGCAACATCGTACTGATTTTGAGCCTCATCAGCAGTATTGTAAAGCGTACCAATACGATAACTGCCTGGTAAATCATTCACACCCTGCTTAGGTGACCACACCACTTCAGAAAGAATATTTACACCATCGGCATGCTTTGTATCCAAATTCCAGCCTTGTCGCTCTAAAGCATTATCAGGGTTGTATTCAAACACCCCCACTTGTGCAAATAGTTCAGGATTGATGTGATATTTTAAGCGTGCGCCCCATTGTGAGACTGGTGTGTTATACCAAAGCTTACCTTGCCATTTCCCCATCTGTGCTGCACAAAATGCATTGCCTTGGAAATCACAAGCCATGGTATTGAATTCAGTACCTAAACCCATACGACCTAAACGCAGGCTTAGTCCTTGATCCTTAAAATTCTTTTCTATATATAATTCGCTGAGACGGCTCCCCGAATTACCACGGCCCCAATTGGCTTGCGAGTTTGCCCACTGAGGTGCATCTGGTGCTTGGATACCTCTGAGTGAAGTACTTTCACCTTGACGTGCTGTAACTAAAGCACGAATAGTCACATCATTCCAACCCGCCAGCTTCCCCATATCTAAAGTTGTACCCAGTCCGAATTGTGTCGCAAATGTTGGCGCTTGGTGCGCATCATAACCACCCTCAGCGAGATATGAACTGTCCATGGCAATCGTGCCATCAAATTTGATTCCCTTTTCTGCAAATTCAGTCCGACTCCCATTCCAGTCACCCGTCATGGTCGAGCCATGTAAATTAAACGCATCTTCAGCTGAGGCAAAAGACATTATGCTATATACAGAGATTGCCAATAAAGGATAAGCAATTTTTTTCATGGGAAAGCCTAATCAGGAACAAAACGAATAAAGATAAACCAGCCAACTCTCAATCACTTTAACTGTCTAAATTTAATAGAAAGTTCCAGCTTTAAAATGACTATTTTTGCTGAAATATCGAGATAAAAAGAATTATTTCAGCAAACAATTCACTAGAAATTTACACATTTTTTTACATATAACTATCAGATATTTTTTATCAATTGGAAAACTTTATTTTATTAATAAACTTTATATTATATAACAATGGCTTAGGAATAATATTTCAATCTTATTCAACGATCATCTCTATAATTTCAACCTAAAGTCGTAGGCTCAACAGAACCGCCCTTTAATGCAATCCAATTCTTGCATACAATATTCAGTCCTCACACCAATGTGACAAGTGCATGCCTGAATTACCAGAAGTTGAAACAACAAAAAACAGTTTACTCCCCCTGATTGACCAGAAAGTTCTTCATGTTCAAGTACGTGAGTCACGGTTACGCTGGCCAATTCCCGAAGATATTCAACAACTTCAAGGTCAGAAACTCGTTCGCTTAACACGTCGTTCAAAATATATTTTGGCAGAGTTTGAAACCCATAGCATGTTATGGCACTTGGGTATGTCAGGGAGTTTTAGAATCTGTGATGAACATGAAGCGCTTAGAAAGCATGACCATCTGATCATTCAATTTGAAGACACACAGCTGCGCTATCATGATCCCCGACGCTTTGGTTGTATCATTTGGCTGAATGAGGAAAGCCAAACAAAATTGATTGATACTTTAGGGCCTGAACCATTGAGTGATGAATTTCATGCCGAATATTTAGCAGAAAAGTTTAAAAATAAAAATGTCGGCACAAAAGTTGCAATCATGGATAACCATATTGTTGTGGGTGTAGGTAATATTTACGCAACTGAAAGCTTATTTAATTTAGGGATTCACCCTGCACAGCCTGCTTCGAGTTTGACGAAAGCGCAAATTCAAAAATTGGTCATCGAAATTAAACGAATTTTAAAGCAAGCGATTGATTTGGGTGGGTCAACCTTAAGAGACTATAGCAATGCCATGGGTGAGAATGGCTACTTTCAGCAGACCTTATTGGCTTATGGACGTGCGGGTGAGATGTGCATTAACTGTGAAACCACTTTAGAAAATTTAAAGTTAGGACAAAGAGCCAGTGTGTTTTGCCCACAATGCCAGCCATTAAAGATCGCGAAGAGCATCCCACAAAAACCACGAGGAAAAAGTAAATGAAAACTGCAATCGTTCGACATATTCTCGTCAAAGATAAGGACTTGGCAGAACAACTTAAGAAGAAGATTCATGATGGTGCTGATTTTGCCAAAGTGGCCAAACAGCATTCCACATGTAATTCAGCAAAACGTGGTGGTGAACTGGGTGAAGTGAAAAAAGGACAGCTTGTTCCTGTGATTGATAAACTTGTATTTACCGCTGCTGAACGTGTACTCCATGGCCCAGTAAAAAGCCAATTCGGCTTTCACTTGGTTGAGATTAAATTTCGCATGGATTTTTAGTTTAAAGATTTACATTCTTGGTATGAAGTTGAAATGATATCCCCTTGTCTGGCAATTCCCATACTCGCACCTCGCTCAAAACTCATCCATGCCTTAGTAAGGGGCTGACTCGGTTGATTTATGTATCCATACAATCCTTTTCCTTGCCCTTCAATAATACAGATTGGCTGATTCATAAATAACTTCTGAGTATTTCCACTTAGAATTTGAACTGTTTGCTCTATTACTGTTTCGGAATCATCATTTCGCTCTAATGACTTAGAAATGTCTTCCGCAGACTTTATTGTCAAATGCAAAGGTTGCTCAAACACAAGCGCTTTAAAGCGTTCAGGTAATGCTTGATAAGATGGTGATGGTTCTTCATCACCTTTATAATGATGATAATCCTGAATATGACAATGAATCTTCTTAAATTGTGAACGTGCACTTCCCATCGTTTGTGACCATGACATTGAACTGGCTACATCCTCAATATCTTTAATTAAAAATGCACTCTGAGCGTTTTGCAAATATATAAAGTTTTCAAAATCTGCACTTTGATTTGCCAAGGGGTCTGACTTATTCAATTTTTCCGTTTTTAAAATGATTTGGTCATTTCGTTTTATATATTGACCCGTTTGCAATTCAATATCTGAAACTTCATCTATAGGAGAGTACTTGACATCATCAAAGCTTAATATTTCAAATCTGTTGTTTTTTATTCCAATAAAGGTATATAAACCAAATGCATAGCGACTAAAATAAATCCCTTGAACCTGATCATTAGAATCATATTGTTCACATATCGAGATCACTTGAGGGCGTATTTCTGGGCTGAACTGCTTAATAAAATTTTCATCAACTTTAACTTGGGCTTGGCATCCATAGATTAGAAAACTCGCCAAAACAATAAAAATCTGAGCTGTTCTAGTCACTTTAAACCATCCTATATTTTTGAATCAATTTGCTCAGGTTTAAACTCATGGATAAACTTCGCATAATCATCAATATATGATCTAAATGCTTCTTCGCGAGTGGTAAAGTAAAATATTTCATTACCATTTCTAACGATGGTTTCAGGAGATTTACCATTACAGTATCCTCCTGCTGAATAGACAGCAGACTTAAGCATTTGAAAACTTTGCTCAGCAAGCTGTTCATCCTTAAAAGCAAAAACCAGCAAAACAAAATCTGGGCGATATTGTTTTTCATCACCTAACTTAACTTTACTGATTGCCTTATAAGAGCGGATGCCCTCACCTTTTACTTGAATCACCCTATTCAGAGAACAATCATTTTCAGACCAAGAGCTACCACTGTCTTTTTCTATAAACTCAAAATTGGCTTTTAATAAACGTGTTTGTAGTGCCAACAGTAATGTTTCATTTTCATCTACCGAGTCGGTTTCTATAGTGACGTAGCGGGTATCTTCATTTGGCATTTCATTAAAAGTTAAACCACTGGCAGGTCGGTTTCGATCCGCTTGCGTAGATGTTGGAGTATCAGCGGATTGCTGCTCTTTTGGATGCTCTGAACATGCATACAAACTGATAAGTATTGCCATAATCCCTATGTTTTTTTTCATCAGCCCCATCTCTATTTTCTTGCTTGCATAAAAAACGGTACTTGATCGTACCGTTTCATTCAACTCTTTTACAATGATTTAATAGCTTTATCAGGCTTTAGACATATTAAAATACTGTAATTTGAATCAATTTGATGAAGATTAAGCTTCAGGGCGTTTCTTTAATTCATCACGAATTTCACGCAGTAATGCAATATCTTCTGGTGTAGCAGCAGGCGCTTCTTCAGCAGGTTTACGAATTTTATTGAGGAATTTAACCAACAAGAAAACCACCCACATTAAGATCAGGAAGTTCAATACAATTGTGATGAAATTACCATAGGTTAGTACGTTAATCCCAGCTTTGGTCAATTCATCCAATGATGAAAGGTTATTTGGGTTATCGCCCAGTACGACAAATTTTTGAGTAAAATCAACACCACCACCCGTAATCACTGTGATTAAAGGCATAATCACGTCTTTCACTAATGAGTCGATAATTTTATTGAAAGCACCACCAATGATGACACCAATTGCCAAATCCATCATATTGCCTTTAATGGCAAATTCTCTGAACTCTGAAAGAATACTCATACTTTAACTCCACGCCGATTTTGCGTATTTTTTATGTGACGAAGTATACATTATGTTTCAACATATATTTCCGCCTAATTTACTCGCTTTTTATTAAAAACCAATATCCTTTTACATTTATATAAAAAAACCGCAATTTATTAAAAAATTGCGGTTTTTTTCTAGAAATTAAATTATTTCCAGTTTGAACGCTTAGCCACGTGAAGCACGTTTACGTTCATTTTCAGTTAAGAATTTTTTACGAATACGAACTGATTTAGGTGTTACTTCAACTAATTCGTCATCTTCAATAAATTCTAATGCTTGTTCAAGCGTGAATTTAATTGCAGGTGTTAACGTTAACGCTTCATCTGTACCAGATGCACGCATATTAGTTAACTGTTTCGCTTTCGTTGGGTTCACAGTCATGTCGTCTGAACGAGAGTTCATACCCACGATCATACCTTCATAAACTTCTAACTGTGGTTCAGCAAATAGACGACCACGGTCTTGTAAAGTGAACAATGCAAACGCTAAGCAAGTACCGTTAACCATTGAGATCAACACACCGTTTTGACGTTTCGCAACTGCACCTTGTTTAGCAGGCCCATAATGCGAGAAGCTAGAAGTCATGATACCAGTACCAGAGGTAATGGTTAAGAATTCAGAACGGAAACCAATCAAACCACGTGATGGAACAGTTGCTTCAATACGGATACGGCCTTTACCGTCAACTTCCATATTGGTCAACTCACCTTTACGGTTACCCATTTGTTCCATAACAGAACCTTGATGTTGTTCTTCAACATCAAAAGTAACGTTTTCGTATGGTTCTTGAGTTTCGCCATCCACTTCTTTCATGATCACTTGCGGACGAGAAACACCCATCTCGAAGCCTTCACGACGCATTGTTTCAATCAATACTGAAAGGTGAAGTTCACCACGACCAGAAACTTTGAAACGGTCTGGACTGTCAGTATCTTCAACACGTAAAGCAACGTTATGGATCAATTCGCGATCTAAACGCTCACGGATATTACGTGAAGTTACAAATTTACCTTCTTTACCAGCAAACGGTGAATTGTTTACTTGGAACGTCATCGAAACTGTAGGTTCATCTACAGACAATGCAGGTAATGCTTCAACATTTTTAGGATCACAGATTGTGTCAGAAATGTTCAATGCATCTAAACCAGTGATACATACGATATCACCCGCTTGAGCAGAATCTACATCTACACGCTCTAAACCATGGTAACCCATAATTTTCAAGATACGACCATTACGTGTCTTGCCATCTTTATCGATCACAGTCACTGGTGTATTGGTTTTTACTGAACCACGTTGAATACGGCCAACACCAATTACACCCACGAAACTATTATAGTCAAGTGATGAAATTTGCATTTGGAATGGACCATCAATATCAACTGCTGGTGGTTCAACGATATCTACGATTGTTTCAAACAACGGTGTCATATCTTCAGCTAATTCTTCAGGAGAAGGACCAGCAACACCACGTAAGCCAGAAGCATATACGATTGGGAAGTCTAACTGTTCATCACTACCGCCTAAGTTATCGAACAAATCAAATACTTGATCGATAACCCAGTCTGGACGAGCGCTTGGCTTATCTACTTTGTTGATGATAACAATTGGCTTCAAACCACGAGCAAACGCTTTTTGTGTTACAAAGCGAGTTTGTGGCATTGGGCCTTCTTGTGAATCGACAAGAAGAAGTACGCAGTCAACCATAGACATTACACGTTCTACTTCACCACCAAAGTCAGCATGTCCTGGGGTGTCGACGATGTTGATGCGGTATTCAGTATTTGTACGCTTGTCTAACCATTTGATCGCAGTGTTTTTTGCAAGAATGGTAATACCGCGTTCAGACTCAAGCGCATTCGAATCCATAACACGCTCAATCTCACCCGCGCGGTCACCGAGTGCACCTGATTGTTGTAAAAGTTTGTCGACAAGAGTCGTTTTACCATGGTCGACGTGCGCGATGATGGCAATATTACGGAGAGTTTTAATATCAGACATGTAAATTCGATACGCTTTAAATTTGAGGGCAAATTATACAGAAAAATCTTAACTTTTAGTAGTGACAGTTTATTGACAGTTACAAGTTTTTTTCACAACAGCAGGCTTTTTATTTTGTAATAGTGTGTAAAGCGATTAGAATAGCGCCATCTTGCCACTTCCAATTGCTGTGCCATGTCCAATTCTAACCCCTCTCCCAATCAGAAACAGACTCAAATCGATCTTGTTTATGGTCTAGATGATCGTCCAAAACCACTCATCGCTTTTTTTGCGGCTTTGCAACATTTACTTGCGATTATTGTTCCAATTGTAACACCCGGTTTACTGATTTGTTTAGCTTTAGGTGTTTCTCCTCAAGATACCAATATGATTCTTTCCATGTCATTGGTGATTTCTGGAGTGGCAACATTCTTACAATGTAAAAAAATTGGACCATTTGGTGCAGGGCTACTGATTGTTCAAGGTACAAGTTTTAACTTTATTGGTCCAATGATTGGGATTGGTTCTGCCATGGTTGCTGCCGGCACACCAGTAGAGGCAGTTATGGCATCTATTTTTGGTGTGGTCATTGCAGGCTCATTTATTGAAATGGGTGTTTCTCGTATTTTACCTTGGGTAAAAAAGTTGATCACACCATTGGTTACAGGAATTGTGGTGCTGTTAATTGGTTTAACCTTAATTAAAGAAGGCTTAATCAGCATGGGCGGCGGCTACCAAGCCATGGAAAGTCATACGTTTGCCAGTGCCGACAATCTCATTATGTCATGTACAGTGTTGGCAATTATCGTTCTTCTCAATCGCTTCAAAGTAGTTTGGGTGAAAAGTTCTGCAATTCTCATTGCTTTAGTGATCGGCTATATTCTTGCGGGCTTTATGGGCTATTTGGATTTTTCTGGTTTAAAAGATGCCCCATTGATTCAAATTCCGACACCAATGCATTTTGGAATTAGCTTCTCATGGAGCTTATTTATTCCTATGGCGTTTATTTATCTTGTCACGTCATTAGAAGCAATTGGCGATGTCACCGCAACCTCTAAAATTTCAAATCAGCCTGTAGATGGCCCAGTGTGGATGGAACGAATTAAAGGTGGTGTATTGGTCAATGGTGCCAACTCTTTCCTTGCAGGGATCTTCAACACATTCCCAAGTTCTGTCTTTGCACAAAATAATGGTGTAATTCAGTTGACGGGTGTTGCAAGTCGTTTTGTTGGGATTTGGATTGCAATCCTGCTTATCATTCTGGGGTTATTCCCTGCTGTGGCTGGTATCATTCAGGCGGTACCGCAAGCGGTACTGGGCGGTGCGGTTATGGTAATGTTTGGTGCAGTTGCTGCTTCAGGCATTAACATTTTATCGGGAATTCAACTAGACCGTCGTGCACTACTAATTATTGCTATCTCTTTGGGTCTCGGCCTAGGGGTTGCGCAAGTTCCTCAAATTTTGGAACATTTGCCAGAATTACCGCGTAATATTTTTAGTTCTGGTGTCGCAACTGGCGGACTCGCTGCATTAATTTTGAATTTAGTTTTACCCGAAACTAAAAAATAATAAATCTATTCTTTATAATGCCCAGCTTAGACTGGGCATTGCGCTAATTTTTATTGATGGATGGTGAATATGGAGCCAAAAAGCGAAGTTGTCATTCGACAGCATGACTACCTTTCTGGACGCGTGCTATTTGTAAATGCAGCAACGGATGATCTACTTTCAAATTTAGCTCATAACATCGAAGCAAGCATTTGGACTTGGAATTACAATGAGTTTCAATATTTTCAGAATCAGCAGGCAAAGGTACATTTTGGTACTGACCTGCCAGAAGCTGAATTTGATCAGGCTGTTGTTTTTGTTCCAAAATCAAAAGAGCTACTCAATTATATCTTGCACAATTTAGTCAGTCGTTTAGCCGTTGGCGCTTCGATTTTCTTGGTTGGAGAGAAAAAAGGTGGGGTAGAACGTGCTGCAAAACAACTCCAGCCTTATGGTCAAGCCATCAAGCTTGATAGCGCACGTCATTGTCAAATGTGGCAACTCACCACAGATAAAACTGTAACTGCAAAGCCATTAGCAGAATGGGCGCAAGTCTATAATGTTCCAACACCTGCTGGAGAACTTAGCATTTGTGCACTCCCTGGTGTGTTTAGCCAAAATCGTCTCGATATTGGAACTGGGGTTCTTTTACCTTATCTCAAGCAGGTCACTTCTGGAAAAATTGCAGACTTTGGCTGTGGTGCTGGCGTCATCAGTGCTTATCTCAGTAAACTTAATCCGAAAAATCGCATTTTTGCTTTAGATGTCGATGCTTTTGCTTTAGCATCAACACGAATGACCTTTGAAAAAAATAATTTACCTTTAGAACAACTTGAAATAAAAGCAGTCACAGGGATTGAGGATGCACCATTGTTCTTACATGCGATTGTGAGTAATCCTCCATTTCACCAAGGTATTCAAACAGATTACAATGCCAGTGAAACGTTATGTAAAACTGCTAGACGACATTTAAAATCAGGTGGTGAATTATGGATTGTGGCAAACCGCTTCCTAAATTACCCATTACTCATTGAGCAGAGTTTTAGTCAATGTACGACTAAAGCAGATCAACAAGGCTTTAAAGTGCTGTTCGCCAACACTCAAAAAAGTAGTAAGGAATAACGATGAGCGAAACAGATCATCCCCAACAACTCCAGCGGAAGCTAGGAGCACGACATTTAAACATGATCGCCATTGGCGGTTCTATTGGTACAGGGTTATTCCTTGCTTCTGGTCAAACGATTGCCACAGCTGGTCCTGGTGGTGCATTACTTGCTTATGTTCTGATTGGTATCATGATTTATTTCTTGATGACCAGTTTAGGTGAACTTGCAACCCATAATCCAACATCAGGTGCATTCTTTACCTATGGTAATAAATATGTAGAAGAAGGTTTTGGTTTCGCACTGGGCTGGAACTACTGGTATAACTGGGCCATTACTGTTGCATTTGAATTGGTTGCCGTTCAATTCATCATGAAATTTTGGTTTCCCGATATCCCTGGATTTTGGTGGAGTGCGCTATTCCTTGCGATTATCTTCTTTATCAATGCATTAACTGTAAAAGGTTTTGGTGAAAGTGAATTTTTATTTTCACTGGTTAAAGTGATTGCCATCATCTTCTTTATTGTCATTGGCTTATTCATGATTGGTAAAATCATGTTAGATCCAACAGATTCAATTAGCAAAAATTGGACTGTTGGTGAAGCGCCATTTGTCGGTGGTTTTCAAGCCTTAGTCGGTGTGGCAATGATCGCTGGATTCTCTTTCCAAGGAACAGAGATGGTAGGCGTTGCAGCGGGTGAATCTAAAGATCCGAAAAAAACCATCCCTATCGCCATTAAACAAATCTTTTGGCGTATTCTTTTATTTTATATCTTGTGTATCTTTATTATTGGTACATTGGTTGCGTATACAGATCCAAACCTTGCACTTGCTGCGGAAGGTGATGGAAACATTACCCTGTCACCATTTACCCTGTTATATGAAAAAGCAGGTTTAGCATTTGCAGCGGGCTTAATGAATGCCGTGATTTTGACTGCAATTATGTCTGCTGGTAACTCAGGTATGTATTCATCAACACGTATGTTGTTCGATATGGCACGTGAAGGTAAAGCACCACGAGTTTTCTCTAAACTCGATCTTCGCGGTGTACCCATGAATGCACTGTATGCAACCACTGCAATTGCAGCACTGTGCTTCTTAACCACCTTTATTGGTGAAAGTGTCGTGTTTACATGGTTGTTAAACATGTCAGGTATGTGCGGATTTATTGTCTGGTTAGGTATCGCAATCTCACATTATCGCTTCCGTAAAGGCTATTTAGCACAAGGTTATAAACTTGAAGATTTAGCTTATCGTGCAAAATTCTTTCCTTTTGGTCCGTGGTTTGCATTTGTTCTTTGTGCCATTATTATTCTTGGTCAAAATGCAGAAGCTGTGCTTGATGGAAAATGGATGAGTGTATTGTCTACTTATATTAGTATTCCCTTGTTCCTTGTTATTTGGCTTGGTTATAAATGGAAACACAAATCCAAATTGATTGCTTATGATCAAATGGATGTACAACCGATTCAAGTCGAAAAAGAGTAAATCATTTGATATGAATAAAGCAGCTTTTTAGCTGCTTTATTATTTTTACATAAGTAATTCCACCTGAATTAAAAATTAATTTACTATGTTTTATTGACAAAGTTTTTTTTATTTATAGAATGATGCCCATTGGATAGTGTTCAATCAGAATTTTCACCCTTGATTTTAAATCAAAAAATATAGGAGTACGACATGCATCAATTTGAGAAAACTTTAAAGTAAGATTAAGCAGTCGTCTACTCACGGGCACTGAATTAATCAAAGTGTCCGAATGTCAGTCAAACCTAGCATTCGCTAGGTTTTTTTATTGTCTTTAAAATCTGAATAGATCATTGCTTTGACAATAGAATTTTAACCACCTTCGGACAATAAAAAATTTGCTTCGAGAAAAAAAATGAGCATACAAATGATTTTAAACGCCAAAGCAGAATATGGCGTTCCTGTAAAAATTTATACAAAAGATGTGGATGAAGAAAGCTTAACGCAACTGCGAAAAATGGCACAATTACAATTTATTCATTCGCATATCGCAGTCATGCCAGATGTACATTTAGGTAAAGGTGCAACAGTGGGAAGTGTTATTCCAACCAAGAATGCCATCATTCCTGCTGCGGTTGGCGTGGATATCGGTTGCGGTATGAATGCATTAAGACTTAGTCTAAAAGCATCCCAGTTGCCCGATAATTTAAGTACTTTACGCAATGCTATTGAAAGAAAAGTACCTGTCGGCTTTGAAATGCACAAACAAATCAAAGCCAAGGCTTCTACACTTTCACCCTTAGATAAAAAGCTCCAGCGAATTACAGATAAACACCCTGCTTTAAAACGTATGTTGCGCAGTTTTGATGTTACATGGCAAAAGCAACTCGGTACCCTGGGTGGTGGTAATCACTTTATTGAATTGTGTTTTGATGAAAATGAAGATATCTGGATCATGCTACATTCAGGTAGTCGTGGCTTAGGGAATGTGATTGGTACTTATTTTATCGAACGTGCCAAGAAAGAAGCGCAGCATCGTTTTGGTCACGTGCCTGATAAAGACTTGAGCTACTTTGCAGAAGGATCAACGAATTTCGATGATTATGTGGAAGCTGTAGAATGGGCACAAGAATATGCTTTTGAAAACCGACGTGAGATGATGCGTTTAATTTTAGAAGCGATCCGCCCTTTATTACCAAGTTTTCAAATGACCAAAGAAGCGATTAATTGTCATCATAATTATGTACAGAAAGAACTTCACTTTGGTGAAGATGTCTTTGTTACACGTAAAGGTGCAATTCGTGCAGGGCTCGATGAATATGGGATTATCCCCGGTTCAATGGGCGCGCAATCTTTTATTGTTAAAGGCAAGGGTAATCCAGATTCGTTTTGTTCATGCTCACATGGCGCAGGACGTAAAATGAGTCGCTCTAAAGCCAAGCATTTGTTTAATCAGCAAGATTTAATTGCACAAACAGCAGGCATTGAGTGCCGTAAAGATAAAGGTGTGGTTGATGAGATTCCAAGTGCCTACAAGGATATTCATCAAGTTATGGCCAATCAAAATGATCTGATTGATGTGGTCCATACACTAAAACAAGTATTGTGTATTAAAGGCTAAAGCCGAAATAGCCCTCAATTTTTATCACAAATCTCAGTAAATTTCGATTTACTGAGATTCACATTTTTAATTGGATTAACAATAACGTACAGGTGGAATATCGGGATAAATCACAATCACTTGCTGACAGATTCCCTCAGCTAGCCGTTGTTGCTCAAAGACCGCTTTCGGCATGGCTTCAAAATTATCATAGAAACAAATTTCCTGATCATTTATCGAATAAACCAACGAATGATTTCCAATGCCTTCTAAAGTGTCATAAAAAACAATGATATTGCACCCTTGTTCAGTATAGTCTTGAATTTCTTCATAGCTTAGCGCTGGACTGATCTGCAACCCTAACCTTTTCGCGTCTTGATAACGGACGATTTCTTTTTCATGAATATTTGAGTCTTCATCTGTATAAAAAGCGAGATCAAAACCTAATTTTTTCAACCCAACAGCTAAGCCAATCGTAAAAGTACCATCTTCTGCATCGTGATGACAAAGTTTAACCAGCTGTTGAGTATCTAACTGAATTGAGTAATTGTGCAATAACATCCAAACAGCAAAAATACCGCAATTTGATTCTAGGTCTAATAAGGCTTTAGGCAGTTGTACACTCATTCAATTTTCAAACTTGTAGAAATCACAATCAACAATTATAACGTTATAAAATTGAATTATGATGCTTTATCAAAATTACTTAATTTTTAAAGTCACTGTTACCCGTCTATTTTTTACTCGACCTTCTGCCGTTTTATTATCAGCAATTGGCTTTATTGGTCCTAAACCAAGTGTAATCAATTGCTCTGGATTCACTTGATATTCATTTAATAGAAAATCTTTCACAATATTTGCGCGTGTTAACGATACTTTATTATTTGTAGCCAAAGAGCCTGTACTGTCTGTATGACCTTCAATGTAGAGAACAAAATTTTTATTGTCTTTCAATAATTTTGAAGCAACAGACAAAGCGGGTTTATACTCAGCTTCAATATCTATCGATTTCGGTTGAAAATATATAGACAGCCCATTTTTCAATGACTTCACTTCATTTGGATATTGTTTTTGGATTGAGACACGATTTGGATTTATTGATGTCGACGTACAGGCATTTAATGCCATGAGTACCAGTCCTAAAATGATATATTTCATCGTTAACCTGTAATTATTAATTTCTGATTCAGTTTTATTTAAATATTCTATAATTATAAGGACTTTAAATAAAAAAGCGACTCAATTGAGTCGCTTTTTTATTCACTAAATAAAGGATTATTTAGTTACAGTACGGCTACCAGTGATTGTCGCGAATACACGACGGTTCATAGCACGACCTTCTTTAGTTTTGTTGTCAGCAATCGGTTGATCCCAAGCGAAACCTTGAGTAGACAAACGAGATGCATCAATGTTGTACTCGCTTACAAGCGCTGATTTAACAGAGTTAGCACGAGCTAAAGATAAACGTTCGTTTAACTTACGTGGACCAGTGTTATCTGTATGACCTTCAATACGAGCAGTCGCATTCGGGAATGTAGTTAACGCATCAGCAACTTTAGCAACTTCTGGCTTGTATTGATCTTTGATGTTTGATTTGTTTGTATCAAAGAACACACGAAGTTCCATGTTCAAATCTTCAGTAAGAACTTGTGGAGCTGGTTCAACTGGAGTTGGAGCAACTGGAACCACTGGAGCAACTTCTACTACAGGAGCAGCAGGCTTCAAGTGACCACCAAGAACTACGTTAAGACCTGCAAGAGCAGTATAGTTCCAGAATTTTTCGTCAAAGTTATAAGTACCACGAGCTTCAGTACGAAGAGATAAAGCATCGTTTAAGCGCCAGAAAGCACCAACACCAGCATTACCTAAAGTACCTTCTTCGTTGTTATGGTAAGACATGTCATCAAGTTTATACTTGTAATGACCAGCACCTAACAATACATACGGTTTGATTTTGCTGTCATAGTTTTTAGTGATCAAATCAGAAGTAGCATAAAAGTTACCGTTGATTTGAGTTTGCTTGTATTCAGAACCAGCTACGCCAGTACCGTCAAGGTCACCTTTAACTTGGTTATATTCAGCTTCAAAACCTAACCATGGAGTAAGTTCTACACCAAGTGCAGCACCAACGAATAAATCGTCTTGTAATTCAGGGCCGTTAGTTAACTCGCCTTTATCACCACCATTGTTGTGTTGAGAGTCTTGGAAAGTGTAACCAAGTAGTAAAGGTGTAACAGTTACACCAGCATTAGCAGCAGCGAATGGAGCAGCAACAAGCATAGCAAGTGCGATACGACTCAATTTCATGGATATCCTCCAGAGATAACAATTGTTGTTCAAGCTTAGCCTAAAATTTATTGGCTATCCTGAGATAAATTTTAATACCCCAGTATTATTTTTAAGCTACTCACGTTGAATCATACAAACACTTGAGGCTTTTTCCAAGTGCTTGATAACTTTAATCAAGTAAATTATTGACAAAATTACTTACAATTTCCGTTGTAATTCGGTAACATTTTACTCAATTTTTTTGCGTGGATCGCTTATCTTTTTGCTACATGCATTTTAGCAGTAAAAGAAACCGATAGTAATAAATATTTTACTACGTTAACATTTCAATTAAATTTAATAGAAAAATCATTATTTTTCAAATAAAAAACAAGACTTAACAGAAGACCTAATGATGTATTTTTATTGTAAAGAGCAAGGTCTTACCTTATTCGAACTAATTACCATAATCTGTATTATTGCAATTATCAGCTTAATCTGCTTACCGCATTATCATAATTGGATGCAGAAACAAGAGATTAGGGCTGTTTCAGCACAAATACAGCAACATGTTTCTTATGCAAGAAGTCAAGCTTTGGTCCGACATACAACTGTGGTCATTTGTTCATCTGAAGATTTAATTCAATGTGAAAAAGACAAATGGAATAAAGGATTACTTATTTTTACAGATAAAAATAAAAATAAACAGATTGATGCTGGAGACCACATACTCCTAAAAACTGAAAATAAAATTAAATATGGCACACTGAGCTGGATTGGAAGTGCAAGCAGTAGAGATGCGTTAACTTTACAAGGTGATACTGGCCTACCCAGAGGTTCACCTGGAAGTTTCTATTATTGCAGTCAATATGATGTCGAAAATAATAAACGATACAAAATCGGACGAATGGGAGCTATAAATTTAGGACCACGACCCGAATGTTAAAAACTGTTCTCTACGGTCAGCATATATTCAATACCTAGACTTTATTCTTACACTATTTTTTATATACTGCTTAGGTTTTGGATATATTCACAGAATAATCATTTGGAGATAGAACAATGACTGACATCGTAATTGTTAATGGTGCCCGTACAGCTATGGGTGGTTTTCAAGGAAGTCTGACCAGTTTGACTGCACCTGACTTAGGTGCTGCGACAATTAAAGAAGCCATTGCCCGTGCTGGATTACAACCAAACGATGTACAAGAAGTCATTATGGGGTGTGTATTACCTGCTGGTTTAAAACAAGGTCCTGCACGTCAAGCGATGCGCAAAGCTGGCTTACCTGATACAACGGGTGCTGTAACCATTAACAAACTGTGTGGTTCAGGGATGAAAGCAGTCATGCAAGCTGCGGATTCGATCAAAGCAGGTTCGGCAGACGTCATTGTTGCTGGCGGAATGGAATCTATGACCAATGCACCGTATCTTCTTCCTAAAGCCCGCAGCGGATATCGCATGGGACATGGTGAAGTAAAAGACCATATGTTCTTTGATGGTTTAGAAGATGCTGAAACGGGTCGCCTAATGGGTTCATTTGCACAAGATATGGCAAATACAAAAGGCTATACACGTCAACAAATGGATGATTTTGCGATTCGTTCTTTACAGCGTGCACAAAAAGCTATTACTGAAGGTTGGTTTAAAGATGAAATCGTTTCTGTGACGGTTTCAAGCCGTAAAGGCGATGTTGTTATTGATCAAGATGAACAACCATTTAATGCCAATATCGAAAAAATTCCTACCTTACGTCCTGCATTTGCCAAAGATGGAACTATCACGGCTGCGAATGCCAGCTCAATTTCAGATGGCGCATCTGCACTTGTATTAACTTCTGCGGATCATGCTGCTGCAAAAGGGCTCCAACCATTAGCAAAAATTGTTGCATATGCTTCAAACTCACAGCATCCATCTGAGTTTACCATTGCTCCTGTAGGTGCAATCCAAAAGGTCCTGAATAAAACCGGTTGGGATGTTCAAGATGTTGATTTATGGGAAATCAATGAAGCATTTGCGATGGTCACTATGTGCCCAATCGATGAATTTAAACTGGACGCTGAAAAAGTCAACATTCACGGTGGTGCATGTGCCCTAGGTCATCCTGTTGGTTCTACAGGTTCGCGCATTATTTTGACCTTAATTCATGCTTTAAAACGTACTGGCGGTAAAAAAGGGATTGCGGCCCTTTGTATTGGTGGTGGTGAAGCGACTGCTCTAGCAATTGAAATTCTTTAAGTATCTCAATACTTAAACTTAAAAAGAGGCATTTACTATATAGTAAATGCCTCTTTTATTTTGCTTTCAACTGAACAACCTAAATTATCACCCAATCCATAATTAATGATTTAAATTTTTCTGATCAGGAATCGGGGCAATATAAGCAATAATCAGCATCACAAAACCCGCCCCCAAGAAAGAAACCACTCGAGTTAATGTTCCAATATGTGATAAATCAAAAAGCACCAATTTTAAGGTGACAATCACCAAAATACTCCCCCCTAAAATCCATAAAGGACGTAAAAACTTACGACTGGCAAAGCTCATTGCGATAAAAGCTAAGCTCACCCAAAGCAAGGTTAAGCTCAGTTGTGTAGTGGCATCTTGCCATAGACTAAGTTGATTATAAGGAGTAGCAAAATAAACATGTAAAGCTCTTAAAATGATATAGCTACTCAGCCACAACAAACTTAGAACACACAGAACAGCAAGTATCCCATGGTCTATTCCCTGCTTTATACCTTGCTTAAATTGAAGATACAGCATCCAGAAAAAACCAATTAACATGGCGATACTAACCAAATCAAATGGATTTAAGATTGGTAATAAATATCCTTGAAATGCTTGCTGTGAAAATAGCTGAGAACAAATCATCCAAATCAGCATCAGTAATAAACTACTTCGCGTCTGCCAGAACATCGTCCATTCTGATTTTTTCTGAAAGAAACACCATCCACAAAACACTAAAGGTAAAATGACTACGCTGATATAAGGCATCGTTGCAATCAAGCTAAGACTGCTTAGACTTAAACTAACTAAAACACCTAAACTCAGCCATTCACTTTCAAACTGTATCCCTTTTGCAGGTCTTAACCATACTGCCGCTAGCACTAAACCTGAAACTACGATCCCCCATCGTTCAATATCACTAGTCCATAGCAACATGCCATCTTTACTAATATCCAATAATAAAATGAGTGTAAATACATAGACAGGAATTACCCCAATCCATTTTGGAATCAACCATGTTGATCTGGCCTTTAGCCATAACATCAATTCATTCATCAACAGATAAGCGACAACCACAATCAATACAGTGTATATATATCGATTTTCTCCCTCTAGGTGATCAAGCAATAATGCAAGAATCATCGTGGTTGCAGAAATCATCAGCAGGCTTAAAAACAAGGTCGTTACTGAACTGATCTGTTTGCGAAAATCATCACGACTATTTGCCAATAACACCACAGCGATATAGCTTAAACTTAAGCACCAATACATCGTGGTTGGAAAATCAGGCAATTCAAATAAGTAATAAAGGCTTGAACAACCTGCAACAATCAACAAGGCTATCGCCATATAACGACTGATCACTGATTGTCGATATAAAGCAAAGCCAAAAATACATAAGCCTTCAACAGCCCAACCCACCACGCTCCACTGACCATGCAGAAGAATCGGTGGAATTAAAGCAATAAAGATCAATGCCAAACTAAAATAACTTTGAGAAATCAGTTGAATAGATTGATTACGTTTAGAAAGTTGGTAAATTCCTGCAAACACCACAGCAAAACCAAGGCTAAATCCAGCAAGGATAAGCTCTTGGTGAAAATACATTAAATATATAAATAAATAGCCAATTATCGGTGCCCCAAAAATCAACGCAACATCTAAACTGGGTTTAAGTTTAAATTGCTCCAGGTCCTGTTTGGCGATCAATTGACTGAATCGAAAACCAAGCCAAATGAATACGGAGAGATGTGCAAAAATGAGTATTGTGAGTAACTGTTTTTCTTGAATATATCCATAATAGAAAGCATAACCACCACCAATGATGACTGTCACTAAAAATCCGATCTGATTTAAATATTTCCAAGGTCTTAAGGTACTAAGTACAGCAATTGCAATGTTAATCACTAAATAATAAGCTATCAGTTCTGCTACCGTTGCATTTCGCACAGGCAACGTAAATGGCGCAATATATGCGATAAGGACTGCCATCAATGCCAATTCCACGCTTTGCTGCTTTAAGCTTAAACTCAGTGTCAATGCCATAATTACAGCAAAACATAAACTTGCCAGATAAAGACTCGGAAGCAACTGATTGTAATAGGCAAAGAATAAGGTTAAAAATAATCCAGCAAGCCCCAACCCCTCTATTGCTAAGGCAAAACTACGATTTTTATTTTGTAGCAACACTCCCAATGTGGTGATTGCTCCACTGGACAAAGCAACGATTGAAAGTTTGACTGCTAAACTTAATTGCCAATGCTCTGTCGCAAAACGTAGCAATAACACAATGCCAATCACCAAAACCAAGATCGCAACTTTTAAAACAGGATTTCCTTGAAAAATCCATTGGCGAATTTGTCCCATTAAGTTCAGGGAAGAGTCTTTATTCATCGCTATACTTTGTTTAATCGATAGCGGATGGTTTAAATCTGGGGATGTATGTTCTGAAAAGTTCAAATGTTGAATTTGTAATTGTACTTGAGTTAAATAACGCTCTAAACGGCGTAACCAGCGTAAGAAAAAGAAAATCCAAGCTGTGAGACCTAAACCAACCATCCAGCTCAAATGCAGTGTTAGCCCTACAACAGCAACAATCGAAGAAATATACAAAGGCACTTTTGAGGTGCTTTGTAATGGAAATAATGTCTGCTGTGCAATCTCTTGCAATGGATCTTGAATCGCATCAACATACTGCATCACACTCATGACAAATGCTAAACCACTGATGTATGTCAATATTCGTGCATCCAAAAACCATGCACTGACTGCAATAATGATCAACATCATTAACCAAATGATACGAATTTCACTCTGCCCTTTGAGCATATTTCATCTTTCTCGATCCTGAGTAACTCGATAATACAACAGCCTTGCTTGATGATTATGTGAATTCATCAGATATTCAGTAACACAAGGATGACTGTTGCATCTTCGCAAGCGTAAAAAATCACGTACAATAAAGCGGTTATTTGAATTAGGAAAATATCAATGCCACCATTTGTATTGGTCGATGGGTCATACTTTTTATTTCGTGCTTTTCATGCACTCCCACCTTTAACCACATCAACTGGATTACAGACCAATGCGATTCGTGGGGCAATTTCTGCAATTCAAAAACTGATGCGTCGTGTGCAACCAACACATATGGCGGTTATTTTTGACACACCTGAACCCACCTTTCGTCATGTGCTGTCACCGATATATAAAGGTGACCGTCCAAGCATGCCAGAAGAATTGTCACAACAAATTCCTTATTTGCATGCCTTGATCCGTGCTTTAGGTATTCCATTACATACGCTTCCTGGTGCTGAAGCTGATGACATTATTGGAACCTTGGCAAAACGTGCTGAAAAAGCTGGTCATCAAGTTTTGATTTCTACGGGTGATAAAGACATGGCCCAGTTGGTCACTGATAAGGTTACCCTTGAAGACAGTTTTAAAGACAAACCGATGGATGTCGATGGTGTAATCGAAAAATTTGGCGTCCGCCCAGATCAAATTATTGATTATTTAACCTTAATGGGTGATGCCTCTGATGGTATTCGTGGCGTACCGGGTGTAGGTGCAAAAACTGCCGCTAAACTGTTAAATGAGTATGGTACGATTGCTGGTATTTTGGAAAATGTTGATAATATCAAAGGTAAAGTTGGACAAAGTTTAAAAGACAATGTTGAAGGAATTACGCTTGATCATCAATTAGCAAGTATTGTTATCGATCTCGATTTAAGTTTGACCTATGATGATTTAAAGCTGTGTGAACCTGATGTTGAAGCATTGCGTAGTTTGTATACTGAACTTGAATTCCGTAATCAATTACAATCGCTTGATCATCCCAATAATCCAAATAGCCCCGCCTATAAACAAACAACTCAAAGTATTAGCAAAACCGAACAACCTGTTGAAAGTGAAATTACAGATCAAGCCACAAGTTCAAGTGTTGATGACCGTCTTGGTGAAGCCACTTATCATACTATTTTAAGTCAAGAAGCATGGGATAAGCTCTTCCAACGCTTAAGCACAGAAAAACGTTTTGCAATTGACACTGAAACCACAAGCTTAGATTATCGTATCGCTGAAATGGTTGGTTTTTCAGTAGCTTTTGATGCCAATGATGCTTATTACATCCCCTTAGCACATGATTATGAAGGTGCTCCTGAGCAACTCAATCGCGATGCGATTATTCAGCAAATCAAACCGATTCTTGAAGATCCAAGTATTGAAAAAATTGGACATCATTTAAAATATGATGCGCATATTTTTGAAAATCACGGTATTCATTTACAAGGTTGGTATTTTGACACCATGCTGGCCTCTTATGTATTGAATGCAGTGACAACACGCCATGGTATGGATGATGTTGCGCGCGTTTATCTGAGCCATTTGACCACAACTTTTGAACAAGTTGCAGGTAAAGGTGCAAAACAAAAGACCTTTAATCAAATCGAGATTGAAACCGCTGGACATTATGCAGCAGAAGATGCACATGTCACATACCGCCTATATGAAGTTCTGGAACGTAAGCTGAAAGAAATTCCTGAACTGATCAATATTTTACATCACATTGAAATGCCTGTAGCCAGTGTTTTGGCAACCATGGAAGAAAATGGGATAGAACTTGATCTAAGCTTCTTGGATCAGCTCAGTGTAGACTTTGCCAATACCATTCAAAATCTTGAAAATCAAATTATCGAAATTGCAGGCGAATCTTTTAATGTCGGTTCACCCAAACAAGTCGGTGAAGTTTTATTTGAAAAATTAGGCTTAAAAGGTGGCAAAAAAACCGCAACGGGACAATACAGTACCTCTGAAGCAGTTTTAGAAAAAATCGATCATCCAATTACTGAACTAATCATTGAGTATCGTGGTTTAACTAAGCTTAGAAGTACCTATACCGAAGCCTTAGTGAAACAAGCCAATCCCGATACCCACCGCGTCCATACCAGTTACCATCAAGCATTAACAGCAACAGGACGCTTGTCATCAACCGATCCAAACCTACAGAACATTCCGATACGTGAGGAAATTGGTCGTCAGATTCGTAAAGCCTTTATCGCACCTCAAGGTCGTGTACTTTTGGCAGCCGATTATTCACAAATTGAATTACGTTTAATGGCGCATTTCTCACAAGATGATGCTTTAGTTGATGCTTTTCAAAATGGGCAAGATGTACACCGTCGTACAGCATCTGAGGTCTTGGGTGTCGCGCTAGAAAATGTGACCTCTGATCAACGCCGCCAAGCGAAAGCTGTTAACTTTGGTTTATTGTACGGTATGTCTGAGTTTGGTTTGATTCGTCAACTGGGCTTTACTCGTGAAGAATCGCAAAACTATATTAAGCAATACTTCCACCGTTATCCGGGTATCTATGAGTATATGCAACGTACCCGCCAAGTCGCACTGGAACAAGGTTTTGTAGAAACCATTACAGGTCGTCGCTTATATACACCAGATATTGATGCTCGAAATATGATGGTGCGTAAAGGTGCGGAACGTGCTGCGATTAATGCCCCACTCCAAGGCTCTGCTGCTGAAATTATTAAAATGGCGATGATTGAAGTCAATAAAATCTTACCTCAAAATCAGGCGAAACTTTTACTTCAAGTACACGATGAATTGGTGTTTGAAGTTGATGAGGCTATTGCAGATAAATTGGCTGCACAGATTAAAGATGTGATGCAAAAGGTCGTTACCTTATCGGTACCTTTAGTTGTTGAAGTCGGTCAAGGCAAGAATTGGGGTGAAGCACATTAAGCCTTTAGACTATTCCCTAACTTTCTAGAAAAAGTTAGGGAGAGATCATCTTTTGTTGAAAACATACTCAATATTATATTTTTAATACTCACAAAAAAAGGACTCTATTGAGTCCTTTTGCTATTTAAACTGGTAAGTTAAAGGCCTGTTAACAACGCAATCGCAGCATAATCCATAACTTTTTCAGCAATGATCAATGCCAAAATCGCTAGAATTGGAGAAAGATCAATCATTCCCATATTTGGCATGATACGGCGGAACGGCGCCAATAATGGCTCGGCAAGCTCTTGAATCACTTCAATATAAGGTGATCTCGACTGGGTAAACATCACCACCCAACTAAGAATAATGGTCGCAAAAATTAAATAGCGACAAAAACGAATCAGGTCTTGGATCATGGTTACAAAAGTTAGAATGATCAAATGTACAGGACTATTAGGTATTGCACCTTGCAAGTACATCATTCCAAAAATCTTAAGCAGATATAACACCACCAGCAAAACTAATGCAGCTGTATTTACTCGCCCTTTGGCTAAAGGCGGAAAAATTCGACCAAACATATCCACAATTTTTGTCGCTTTGACTGTCGACATCACCACTGGATTGTATGGACTCACCATGGCCAATTGCATTAAAAAACGAAAGAATACGAGCAAAATCGCTACGTTAATAATAATGCCAAAAATTTGCGCAGAATTTGCACCCATACTGGAACGTTCCTAAAAATCAATAATTATTTAATGCTGTCACTTAATTCTTGAGCCAGTTCCTGACTACGCTTCTGCGCAGCAGCTAAAGCTGTCTGAATATTTTGAGAAATTTGAGCACGATCAAATACTTCTAAAGCAGCTTGTGTAGTACCGTTTGGAGAAGTCACATTTTTACGCAATTCCGATGGCGCATTTGAGCTGGTAATTGCCATTTGTGCTGCACCAAGTGCTGTCTGTAAAGTTAAAGCGGTCGCAACCTTTTCATCTAAACCCATATTTTTTCCAGCGCGAATCATGCTTTCCATCATATAGAAGAAATATGCAGGGCCTGAACCAGAAACAGCAGTCACAGCATCAATTTGCGCTTCAGAAGTCACCCAGATCGTTAAACCTGTCGAAGCAAGTACTTGTGTTGCCAATTCGCGGTCTTTAGCACTGACCTCTTCTTGAGCAAAAATACCATGTGCACCAGTTTGAACCAAAGCAGGTGTATTCGGCATAACACGAACAATACGCTCACTACCCGTTAAGTCTGAAATTGTTTGAATTTCAGCACCTGCAACAATTGAGATCAATAATTTATCTTCGAGTAAACCTTTTAATGGTTTAAGCACTCCACCCAAAACTTGAGGTTTTACAGCAAAAACAACGATATCGGCGTTTTTAATTGCTGCGATATTATCGTCAGTCACATGCACATCTTTTTCTTGTAGCAATTGTCGAATATTTTCAAAGGGGTCAGAAACTGTAATACGTGTTGCAGGTAATCCACGACTCAACAAGCCACCGATTAGGGCTTGTGCCATATTCCCACCACCAATAAAAGTAATATTACAATTTAACGCTGCACTCATGAATCACGCTCGACCTTAGTTTTTTAACTCAGAGATTAAATTTGGTTGCCATCCACCCACTTCACAATATTCAGATTGCGCCAACCAAAAACCATTTGGTGTAAACACACCAAGCATAACATTATCTACACTTAATATTTGAATTGTATGACGCATCCACGGAAAAATATGTGCTTCTTGAATAGCTTTTTTCAAAGGCCAAGCACCTACTCTGCCATAAAGATGAATTTTTTCACCACCTAAACGCGGCTTTAATGTTAGCTTATGATTGAACAGTGCAAAAGCCAGGCCCATTTTAGAGCTTTCGATCTGAAACACACCAGATGTGAATTGTAGTTGTTGATGAAGCTGAAATTGAACTTCCTGTTCTTGAGGCAATTGTTTAGATTTTGACGCTAAATATTGGTTTTGCTCAATTCGGTAAAGCTGATTTTGATAGCGTAAATAATAAAAATGATTCCAATGTAAAGCGGCTTGCGCATCTGTCTTAGATTCAATTACCTCATCTTGTAGCCTTTGCACCATGTCCAAAGCTGGGCGATATGTCCCTTCACCTTTCATCCACATTGAGAGAAGTTGCCGCTGTCTAGCAGGGGAAAGTGATGCCAATTTGGCTAAATCCAATTGTGTAGGATGACCACAGAACTTTAAATCCTGCTGTACTACCTCATTGAGAATTTCATCAGCATCTTGCATTAAATAGCTAGTACGTGCCAATGCTTGCTGCATTTTAGGATAACGACTTTGCAAAATATGCCAAAGTTCATGTCTACACCATGCACGGTCATAATGTATATCTAAATTGGAAGGATCATCCACATAATCGATTTTCAGTTGCTCAACCCATTGGCAAATCTGCTCACGGGAAGTATCAAGTAAAGGCCGCCAGATCAGCAATTGATCGCGCTGATCGATGGATTGCATTGCTGATAGACCTGTAACCCCCGCACCTGACAACAAGCGTAACATTAACGTTTCGGCCTGATCTTGCTGATGGTGAGCAAGAACCAATACCTCATTTTTATCTATATGCTGAAAATAAGCCTGATAACGCACTTCACGTGCTTGATTCTCAAGATTGCCTTGAGCGACTTGAACTGGCTGAAGAATATAAGGAATATTAAGCGCTGTACATTGTTGAGCAACAAAATCAGCCCACTCATCACTGACCTTTTGCAGTTGATGGTTGACATAAATTGCACGAATTCGCTCAGGAAAAAGCTGTGCCATCAGATGTAGCAATAGCATGGAATCCATACCACCGCTACATCCGATTAAGAAACGGGTATCTTCAGGAAATTGAGAATACTGTTTTAAGAAGCAAGACCTAAATTGTTGCTGCCAAACTTCATTAAACGTTGATAACGTGCTTCGCATCGTTCTTCCGCAGTCATTGGCTGTAATTCATCAAGCGCTTGTTTTAACACATCCTTAAGTTTTTCCATAACCTCAAAAGGATGCAAATGAGCGCCATCACCTTCATCAACCACATATTCAACAATGCCAATTTCTTTCAGTTTATTGGCAGTTAATGCAAGTGCTTCACTGGCTTGTTCAGCTTTATCCGCAGTTTTCCATAGAATCGATGCACAACCCTCAGGAGAAATCACAGAATAGATACTATGCGAAAGCATAATGACGCGATCAGCAACACCAATCCCCAAAGCACCACCAGAACCGCCTTCACCCAAAACTGTCGCAATCACCGGCACTTTAAGGCTTGAAAGTTGCGCCAAACTTGTTGCAATTGCTTCCGCTTGACCACGCTCTTCAGCACCAATACCAGGATATGCCCCCATCGTATCGATAAATGTAAATACAGGAAGGTTAAAGCGTTCCGCCATATCAAGTAAGCGTTGAGACTTTCTGTACCCTTCAGGATTACACATCCCAAAGTTATGCTGTAATTTTTCACGCGTACTACGACCACGGTGTTGACCCACAACCATCACTGGTAGACCGTTAAAACGGGCCAAACCACCCACCATTGCACCATCATCACCATATAGACGATCACCATGCAAGGTATCAAATTCAGTAAAGATTTCGCCTACGTAATCCAAAAATTGCGGACGCTCAGGGTGACGTGCAATTTGAACCGTTTTCCAAGCTTGAGATTGAGCAGCTTTATTTTTCATAAGTCGAGTATTATCCCTAATTCACCGATGGATTACGCATCGGAAGTTTAGGTTTAAGTGATATGAAATGATTGATCATTCCATCATCACAAAACCTTTAAGTTAATCGATAAACTGTTCCGACTGAATATTCAATTCAATGTCCCAATGCTTAAATTGCACTTGCTCATCATGCAAATCTGCAACCAGCAATGGCCATTGTTTGGCATCACCAGAAACGCTGAGTTGCCATTGTTGCTCATTCTCTACCGCCAATTCAATGGCAGGAAGCATCTCATCGCTACGACTATGATTCAGTAAAACAGCAAGACGGAGTAACAAACACAAGTACACAAGCTTGTTGCCGCCCACTTTTAGCACTTCTAATTTGGCATCTACTCGCAATTTACGACGATGATGAGCGACCAAATGTGACAAATGGTTTTGATCAATTTGTGAAAAACCAGGAATGTCTGAATGTTGTAATAAGTAAGCACTGTGTTTTTGATAACCACTATGGCTAATGGCTAAGCCCATCTCATGCAAATAAGCAGCTCGACGCAAAAGATCACTATCATCACTGTTTAAATTTAATGTACTGGCCACGGCATTAAACAAATGTTGTGCTGTTTCTACGACGCGCTCAGCTTGTTTTGCATCTGCACCATAGCGTCCCATCATTGCCTGTACACTACGATCCCGAATATCTTCATGTTGGAAACGGCCTAATAAGTCATACATTACACCTTCACGTAATGCCCCATCAGAATATACCAGCTTATCAATATTCAAGACTTCAAAAACAGCATAAAGGATCGCTAAACCCGCAGGTAATACAGCTCGACGGTCTTCTTTTAAGCCTTCAAACTCCATATCTGAAATATTTTTAAATTTCAGCAATTTATCTTTTAACTTTTCTAAACCTTCTCGAGTAAGATTTTCTTGCTCATCACTCCAGCCCATATTGACAGCAATTTGACGACACGCTTTGATGGTTCCACTAGAACCGACCACAGTATCCCAACCCGCAGCTTTATAGGTATTTGCAATCGAAGACAATTCTTTTCGTGCAGCAACCACAGCTTTATCAAAAGCCTTGCTATTAATATCGCCCTCGGCAAAATAGGCTTTAGTAAAAGCAACACAGCCCATTTGTAAAGATTCGGTATGAATCGGCTCAAACTCTTCACCAATAATCAATTCAGTAGATCCACCACCAATATCGATCACCAGACGACGACCACTATTGGCCATAGTATGCGAGACACCCAAGTAAATAAGTCGGGCTTCTTCTCGTCCCGCAATAATTTCGATGGGTTTTGGCAGGATCTCAGCTGCTTTTTGAATAAATTCATGCCCATTTTTAGCTTGACGTAGAGCATTTGTCGCTACAATTCTGAGGCGAGTGGGCTGTACTGAACTTAAACGTCCAACAAAACGCGCTAAGCAAGCCAAGCCTCGTTGCTGTGCAGCTTCAGTTAAGTTTTTATTTTCATCTAATCCAGCCGCAAGCTGAACCTTTTCTGACATAGAAGCAACTTTCTTAACTTCACCATGATCCACACGAGCAATTGCCAAATGGAAACTATTTGACCCCATATCAATCGCGGCAAGTAATTCTTCATCAATCAAAAAATCAGACATTATTTATACAAACTCATACTGAATTGTTGCTTAGATTAATTCACATACACGCTTTTTAAAAGCCATTTATTTAGACAATTTGATGAGTCATTATTTTTTCAGCATATATGACAATTATGTGACAGTTTCACTGATTTTCTAAAGATCCGATTGTAAATATCGTGAGCATCAATTGGACAAACTCACAAATTAGAATGAAAATTTAAGCATCCCCCTACATTGTTAAAGATGACTATGTAATACTTATATCCATAGATAGATTCATCTTTAAAATATTTTGGAGCAAAATCCATGTCTGGCAATATCGTAAATACCACTGATGACAACTTTGATGCAGATGTACTTCAATCTGATATCCCTGTAATCGTAGATTTCTGGGCTGGCTGGTGTGCACCGTGTAAAGCGATTGCACCAGTTCTTGAAGTACTTTCAACTGAATTTGAAGGTAAAGTTAAAATCGTTAAAGTTGATGTGACTGCATGTGAAGCAACTGCTGTCAACTATAACATTCGTAACATTCCAGCGTTATTGATGTTCAAAAATGGTGAAGTTGTTGCTCAACAGATTGGTGCAGTGCCAAAATCTAAATTAACTGCATTCATTGAAGAAAATATTTAATTTGCTGAATTTATACATTATTTGTATAAATCTAGGAAAATGAGAAATACGCTTGATTTTCTAGCGTATTTTTTTTCGACTATAATTTGACAAACTTGTTGATCTAACTTATATTCCATGCTCAAGGAACATTAGGATTCTCTTCCTGTTTCTTAAAGGACAACACATAAGATCGCCGTTCGGCAACAGAAATTGTTTTACATATTTCTCCTCGAAAGAACTACATAGATTCTGAGTTTGTTTTTGTGTCTATACAACTTCAACTCACCTATTACACTGCTGGCGACTTTTGCTTCTTTTCTCTTTATCTGTGTTCCACACATCCTTATTCAATCTGACCATTTATGAATTTAACTGAACTCAAGAAAAAACCGATCGGCGAACTCATTAAAATTGCTGAGTTTATGGGCCTTGAAGGAATGGCTCGTAATCGTAAGCAAGACATCATTTTTGCCATCCTCAAACGCCATGCAATGAATGGCGAAGAAATTTTTGGTGATGGTGTTCTTGAAATTTTGTCTGATGGTTTCGGCTTTTTACGTTCCGCTGCAGGTTCTTATCTTGCAGGTCCGGATGATATCTATGTTAGTCCTTCACAAATTCGTCGTTTCAATCTACGAACGGGTGATACGATTACAGGTACGATTCGCCCACCTAAAGAAGGTGAACGCTACTTTGCATTATTAAAAGTTAATCAAATTAACTATGACACTCCTGAAAACTCACGCAATAAAATTTTATTTGAAAACCTCACACCACTTTTCCCAACTGAGCAATTGGTTATGGAATTAGGTAATGGTTCTTCTGAAGATTTGACAGCGCGTGTAGTGGACTTAGTTGCACCCATTGGTAAAGGTCAACGTTCAATTATCGTAGCACCGCCAAAAGCGGGTAAAACAATGTTATTACAGAACATTGCTCAATCTATTGTGCGTAATAATCCTGAATGCTTCCTGATTGTACTTTTGATCGACGAACGTCCTGAAGAAGTGACCGAAATGGAACGTACTGTGCGTGGTGAAGTTGTTGCATCAACATTTGATGAATCTCCAGCTCGCCATGTACAAGTTGCTGAAATGGTGATTGAAAAAGCCAAACGTCTGGTAGAGCACAAAAAAGATGTTGTAATCTTACTTGACTCAATTACACGTTTAGCACGTGCTTATAACACGGTTGTTCCTTCATCTGGCAAGGTACTTACGGGCGGTGTTGATGCACATGCCTTAGAACGTCCTAAACGTTTCTTTGGTGCTGCACGTAATATCGAAGAAGGCGGTTCTCTCACCATTATTTCTACTGCCTTGATTGAAACAGGCAGTAAAATGGATGAAGTGATCTACGAAGAATTCAAAGGTACAGGTAACCAAGAAATCATTCTTGATCGCCGTATTGCTGAAAAACGCGTCTTCCCAGCAATGAATATCAAAAAATCGGGTACTCGTCGTGAAGAGCGTCTCATGAACGAAGAAAATCTGCGTAAAGTATGGATTCTTCGTAAACTTCTTCATCCTATGGATGAATTAGTGGCGATGGAATTCTTATTAGATCGAATGAAAGAAACCAAAACAAATGATGATTTCTTTGATCAAATGAAACGTAAAGCTGCAAACTAATTCGATAAGTATTTAAAAAGGCTACTTTAATAGTAGCCTTTTTATTTGGTTGACATTATTTACATAAATATACAATCACCGAGCTTCAACGTTACAGAACATTGCAAATATTTAAATATATAAATTGTTGACCAATATTTTTTATATTTATTAATAGCTTATTTATCAACAAACCAATCTAAAAGTGCATCTTGATTGTAAAATACTGTTAAAAAAACATCACTTTTTCATCAATTTGGTCAGTTTTTTTAAGATTAACAGTAGCAATTCAAAATGCGCAGTGATAGCATATTCGCATACCAGTTAGACTGCTCATGCAAAAAGCAAAAAACAGGCTAACTTGGGTTTTTTGTCTCAATTAAATTTATGAGAGTGATGCCATGTTATTCAAAAAAATCGCTATTGCTGCTGCAGTTGCTACTACTTTAGCTTTCGTTGGTTGTGCTAAAAAAACTGAAGAAGCTGCTGCTGACGCAAATGCTGCTGCTTCTCAAGCTGTAGAAGCTGCTTCTGAAGCTACTGCTGCTGTTGACGCTGCTGCTGCATCTGCTACTGATGCTGCTGCTGACGCTACTGCTGCTGCATCTGATGCTACTGCTGCTGCTGCAGACGCTTCTGCTGCTGCTTCAGCTGCTCAATAATAATCGCTTAGATTGTTATCAAGAAAAGAGAACCTTTTAGGTTCTCTTTTTTTTGCTATATTTTTTGTTAAAATTGGATTAATCATAAACAAGCCATATCACCTTCAAGTTAAACCTCTTTAGACCGTACTAACACGAATCCCTTAGAACTATATTTTACTTTTATTATCATCCTTTAAAATAACAGATCTAATCGGATAATCTTAGCCAACACTATAATATTTTTACTTATTTGTGTTTTTACAAAGACGCTTAGAGTTTTCTCAGATTAAAGTTATTAGCCATAAGAGCTTTGCTTATCAACAATTGCAACACATTCCCCCGCCTTGTTTTAACTAAAACTTCGTCTACGTAAAAATCCAGTTGATCATTTAATATTATGATAAAACGATATCAATCCTTGTCACAATCATTCCAACAAAGCTAGTTTATACAACTCTAGCGGCATTTATTTTTGCAATAAAAAAACCCCAAGCATATTGCTCAGGGTTTTTATCTTACAAAACTTTTTAGATTACAGAGCTTTCATCTTACGACATAAAGAGCACCAATTAATCTTCTTGTTCTGTTCCCACACGTTGTCTAAATTTTTGACCTGCACGGAATGTTACAACACGGCGTGCTGAGATTGGAATTTCTTCTCCAGTTTTAGGATTTCGACCTGGACGTTGACGTTTGTCACGTAGCTCAAAATTTCCGAAACCTGAAAGTTTAACTTGTTCACCTGCAATTAATGCTTGGCTAATCTCGTCAAAGAACAACTCGACCATTTGTTTTGCTTCACGACGGTTTAAACTCGTAAGCTCACTTAAATGATCAGCCATTTCTGCTTTTGTTAATGCTGTCATGAGGCCCTCAATGTCGCTTGATAAGTGTCTTCTAACACTTGAATAATATGATCCATACCGGATTTAATCTCAGCATCTTCGAGTGTACGTGATGGATGTTGCCATAACAATGCAAATGCCAATGAGCGTTTACCTTGTTCAACACCGTGCCCTGTATACACATCAAATAACCAAGTAGAGTCTAAAAGCTCTCCACCCGTTTTTTCGATAAGTTGCTGAATTTCACTAACATTAATCTTATCACTAATTACAAGCGCAATATCACGTCTAACCGATGGAAATCGTGATAATTCTGTAAAATTAGATACATAAGTTTGCAAAACAGCCGATTGGTCGAGCTCTGCGATCCAAGTTGTGCTCAAATCCAGTGCATTTTCCAAAGATGGATGTAGGCGACCTAAATAACCTACTGACTTACCATCCACGAGAATTTCCGCAGACTGACCTGGATGTAACCATTCACGATCAGAACGAACATATTCAACTTGAACACGTCCAGCTGCTAAAATTTCTTCGACCTCGCCTTTGAGATCAAAGAAATCCATAACTTGAGCTTTTCCATGCCAAGATTCAATTTGTTTTGATCCTACGGCAATCATAGCCAAAGTTGGAATCTGTTTCAAATCTTCTATACTTTTCGCGTTTTGATAATCAAAACGTAGCCCTAGCTCAAAGAAACGTACACGACTTTGTTGACGATTGATATTGTACTGAACACACGGAATTAAGCTTGAAAGAAGAGTTGAACGCATTACCGCCAAGTCACTTGAAATCGGATTTGCAAGCGCCAATGGATTTACTTGTGAATTCAATTGTTTTTCAAGTTTTAAATCTGCAAAACTAAAACTAATCGCCTCTTGATAACCGAGTGTTACTAACGTTTGACGTAATTGAGTCAGTTCAAATTGATCCTGATGTTGAGCAAGTTTTACATCAATCACTGGCAGACTAATTTGAATATTGTCATAACCATGTATACGCGCAACTTCTTCAATTAAATCTTGATAAATTGCCATATCGTAACGGTGTGATGGGGGAACAACAATCCATTCACCTTCAGCTTTTACAGTCACATCACAACCTAAACGTTGCAGTGCATCTGTAATAAATACAGTAGGAACTTGATAACCCAGCAATTGATCGACTTGCGCTTGATTCAATTCAATTGCTTCACGTTTAGGCAATAATTCAGTTTTTTCAGATACGGTAATTGGACCGAAATCACCACCTGCAAGGGCTTGAATCAATTGTGAAGCGCGTTGCATTGCAATCATAGGCAATTCAAAATCCACACCACGTTCATAGCGTTGTGACGCATCTGTATGCAAACCATAACGGCGTGCACGACCTGCGATATGTAATGGTGCAAAGAATGCAGACTCAAGGAAAATCTCAGTGGTTTCATCTGTAACAGATGAAGACAAACCCCCCATGATGCCTGCGATCGCCAATGCTTTTACATCATCTGCAATCACCATAACATCTTCGGTCAATTCAATTTCTTGTTCATTTAACAAAACAAGCTTTTCATTTGCACTTGCCTGACGCACATGCACTGAACCTTGAACCTCATCACCATCAAACGCATGCAACGGTTGACCAAGTTCCATAAGTACATAGTTGGTAATATCAACAAGAATACTGTGTTGACGAATACCTGAACGTGCTAAAGCTTGCTCCATCCACTCTGGCGTAGGTGCTTTGGTATTTACATTTTTAATTACACGGCCTAAGTAACGAGGACAACCATCCGTTGTCACAACAACTTGCTTCTGGTCAGCAAGCGTAGCAGCAACGTCTTGAATCTCAGGTGCGGTTACAGGTAATTGGTTAATTACACCAATTTCACGTGCTACCCCACGAATACTAAAGCAATCACCACGGTTTGGCGTGATGCTGATATCGATAACATGATCATCAAGATTTAAATATTCTCGAATATTTGTGCCTACAGGTGCATCAGCAGGAAGTTCTAACAGTCCATCAATTTTATCTTCAAGGTCAATTTCTGAAGCGCCACAGAGCATTCCTTGTGATTCAACACCACGAAGTTTGCCTTTTTTAATTTTAAAATCACCTGGGAGTACTGCACCAATGGTTGCAACTGGTGCTTTCATACCAACACGTACATTTGGTGCACCGCATACGATTTGCAAAGGTTCGCCCGAGCCAATATTCACCGTGGTGACACGTAAACGATCTGCATCAGGATGCTGTACAACAGTTAAAACCTCACCAATCACCACACCTGTAAATGGTTTAGCTGCGGGAACTAGTTCATCAACCTCGAGTCCCAACATGGTCAGTTGATCAGACAAAGTATCGCTATCAATTGCAGGGTTGACCCATGTGCGAAGCCAATTTTCGCTAATTTTCATTTCTAAAACCTATATTCAATATCTATGAATTCCTCTCTGACTCTTTTTTAAAAAGAATCAGAACCCTTCGTCTCGTTATCTTGGACATCCCCTCTCCTCATTAGGAGAGGTCAGGGAGAGGTATAAATTTGTTAAGCAAATTGGCGTAAAAAACGCACATCATTTTGGTAAAACATACGCAAATCATTGATGCCATAACGCAACATTGCGAAACGCTCTACACCAAGACCAAATGCAAAGCCTTTGTATTTTTCAGGATCAATACCCGCAGCTTGTAGAACATTTGGATGCACCATACCGCAACCCAAAATCTCTAACCAACGGCCACGCTCATCCATAATATCCACCTCAGCACTTGGCTCTGTGAATGGGAAATAAGACGGACGGAAGCGTACTTTTAAATCTTTCTCAAAAAATTCATTTAGCAGATTAATCAACAAACCTTTTAATTCTGCGAAGCTGGTATTTTCAGCAACGTATAAACCTTCGATTTGATGAAACATTGGAGAATGGGTTTGATCTGAGTCACAGCGATAGACACGCCCTGGACAAACGATACGAATCGGTGGTTGCGAGTTTTCCATTGTGCGTACTTGTACACCTGAGGTATGGGTACGTAGCAAATGGTTTGCATCAAAGTAAAACGTATCATGCATCGCACGTGCAGGATGATGTCCTGGAATATTCAATGCTTCAAAATTGTGATAATCATCTTCAACTTCTGGCCCTGTCGCAACAGTAAAACCCGCTTTGGTAAAGAATTGACAAATACGTTCTTGAACCTGAGTAACAGGATGAATACTTCCTACAGCTTGCCCACGTCCAGGCAAAGTAATATCGATTGTTTCACTTGCTAGCTTTAATTCTAATTCAACTTTCTGTAATTCAGTTTGGCGTTCAATCAACGCTGTACTGATCGCTTCACGTACTGCATGAATTGCAGCACCCTGAACTTTACGCTCTTCAGGGTCCATTTTACCAAGTGCCTTAGATTGTTCCGCAAGCTGGCTTTTTTTCCCTGTAAATTGCACTCGTACTTGGTCGAGTGTAGTCAGGTCTTGAGCTGCTGCAATCGCAGCGAGCGCTTCAGTGGTCAGGGCTTCCAGTGACATAGTAACTCTCAAAGCAATATTTTAGAAAAATAATATAACTCTATATTCTAACAGTTTTTATGCAGTCGAATGAAGTTTCCGCTTTACAAAAAATACGATTAGTCACAACTTATTCTAAATAATTTGTATATTTCCCTGTTTGATTCCTGTTGAAATGCTAGAACTTTGATTTATAAAAAGTATAAAATGGATTTAATGTCGCTGAGATCTATAAAAAATGGCACTCGATCAAATCTGGAAACGTCAACTTACACTCGTCACTTATGGCAATGAGTATCTCACTCAAGGGATTAGTTTTTCTCGTTGGGTCAATCATGCCATTTTTAATCAGCATGCTTTTGGCTTCCGTGATTTAACCAACCAGCACCTATTGGCACAGCATTTTCAGATTTGGCTTGAAGGGCTGAAGAAACAAGGCGTGTATCGACTCAGTCTACATAGCTCTAGTATTTTAAATGATGAGCAAAATCCAAATGCCAATGTTGAACTGTTAGCCATCCCCCACTTTATTGTTAGCCATGATCAACAAAAGAAAACCGCATGGATTTTTGGTAAAGAATTGGCTGAATGGTATAGCGCAGACAATGATTACGAAGCACCTGAAACGCAACGTCCCAATTTACGTACCGAGATTTTTTGGCGATATAATCTGAATGCAAAATTAATTAAACGAATTGAACAAGATTTAGTTCAACCCAATTGGGATGATATTCAAGTTTATACAGACAGTGAATTGTTCGATACCCAATATGCCAAAGGTTTTCCAGAACCTGTAAATAAAGATTTACCTTATTATGGATTAGATGAAACGCTATATACCACCGAGGATACAAGTCTTAAACTTGCGCTGTTACCCACTGACTATCAAGCTGATTACGCACACGAAACCTTCTGTCGTATCGATGCATTAGAATGTTTTATTTCTGCAAAATTAAAGCATCCCTATGATGAAAATGAGCAAATCATTAGTCCTGAAGAGCAAATGAATTTGCGCCATTTCCTCCAAAAAGTTGAAGATTTAAAATCAAAATTTATTGTTAAAGTTGCAAATCATTATAAATCTGCACGCTTAACGCCAAAACAAATTGCTTCGCCTTTTGACATGCATGACAATATCAAAATCGAGCAGCGTCAGGCTTTTAGCAACAAGACAAATCCTGAGCATAAACCAGGTAAAACAGGTGTTTTTGCATTAATTATTGTGACCATTTTAATCTGCCTTGCAGCTTATTATTTTGGACTATAATGTCTTATCTATTTGATAAAATGAATCTTAAAAAGAAAGCAACATTAAAGTTGCTTTCTCACTTCCATTAAGGCGAAACCCAAAAGATTTAAACCTTGCCATGCGTTTGGATTTGTCGCATTAACATGATCTGCTGCAAGTCCAATCCCCCAAATTTGATCTACAGGCGAGGCTTCAACAATGATCTGATCTGAGGTACTCAGTAGAAACGCTTTAAGATCATTGTCTTGAGAAAACTTAGCCAAATTACCTTGAACCACAATTTCATAACGATGAGCAATCCAAATCTCATCTTGATAATTTTTGACCAAACGACCTAATGCTTTTATTTTCTTAGGATCGTCTGTTTGTAAAATTTTCTGAAAAATATTCTCGTCATTAAATAGTTTGGCTTTCTGCGCCATCATATACTGTTCTGTACTTTGATAATTGACACCTTCAATTTCAAATTTTGCAGGAAACCATTGACTTAAACAGCTCTTGTCTATTTTTCCAGAAGTCTTTTGACTATGCCCCCAAAAACACAAATAACTATACTTTTGCCCGTTCTTTACTTGTTCTTGTAAAGTTGTTAAAAATTGAGAATCACTCATTTTATTGTCCTATGATTAATATCCCACTGATACGATACTTCTGTTATGCCATCACCATAATCAGAAAGAATCTCCTCTCCAAGTACATTTCCCCCTAATTTCTCATAGAAATGACGGCTTGGATTTTTATTGATCACGCCCAAGCGAATAAATTGATAATGCTTAGCTTGAGCATATTGATAAAAGCGCTCAAACATCTCACGACCAACACCTTGTTTTTGAATTTTCTTTAATAAATAAAAAGCATTAATTTCTGCGATATTATGCGTTGTATTAAAATAACCACTTAGAAAACCAACAATTTGGCCATCTTGCTCATATACCAGTACATGGTGATCTTGATGCGAAAAAATCTGTTGCCAAAGCTGTACTCGCTTTTCGATATCTGCGCGATCTATAATTTCTTGCTTAATCATACCAGTATAGGTTTCATTCCAGCTTTGCAAATGTACTTCAGCAATCTGCTGAGCATCACCTATAACAGCTAATCGAATCATATCATCCTCATTTAATTGGGACTTATCTCGAAACCAAACTTTATACCCTTCAAAAAATTAGGTAAAAAACTTTTTTATATTGTTTAATCTTACATGTTTGTATCTGTCGCGCGATGTCATGGATATCAGCAACGGGGAAATTACTGCACATACCCCACCCAATCCAAGATGTTTATCACTTTGTATGCTAAGTAAAAACACAGCTTTCTGTAGAGCAACTTAAGATATCAGCTACACAAATATATTCAATCAATAAAGGAATATCTAACCAAATTACGGTATCGATATCTTGCCATTTGATATGCGTGGTTCACGTATAATTACCATCGATGACAAAGCCAGATTTAGCTTGATCTAATTTGGTCTGAATTTTCTGAAAAAATATAGTATCGGTAGACTCTTGCCAATCATCCAACCAAAATAAATCATCCATTTCAATGTAGATGAGTTTTAATTTTTGAGCCAATTTTATTGAAAATGTTGTTTTTCCTGACGCAGAAGTCCCCACGACATTGATGCGTTTCATAGATTTAAGAACTCTCTAGAAATAAAAAGTAGCCAAACAAGCTACTTTAAATCACGCAACAACCCACTCATGATTCAATCATTTTAGATGATGTATATCAAAATAAGGGGCGTATGGTGAGTATCACTTTATGTTCATTTGCATGTTGATTGATATAATGCTCCACTGCTGTGACTTCACCTTTAACTTCAGCATCTGCACCATACATCACTTTTAAAACTTCCCCAACTCTGGGTAATAATTGCAACTCAACTTCAATTGCACCTTGTTGTAAACCTTCAATCTCAACACGCATATCTGCTCCATCATTTTCTATTGTTCATTGTTCTACTCTATGCGAGCTATTTCTAAAACAATAATGCTTTCACGTTGATATTGTGTAATGTGTATGCAAAGTTATTTGATTGTTTAAATCATTCACAAGGCCTGCTCAATCATCATAATCCAAATTATCCTCATCAATATTGATAAAATTTGCTGGTGGTGTAATTTCAAACCTGATGGCTTTAATCGTAAGATGATTGAGTAATTTTGCTTTTGCCACACGATGCATACCATCCATCACCTTGCCATCAGCAGATAGAATAATTGGATAACTTAAATCTGCCTGCTGTATCAATTGAAAATGTTCAATCATTTGCTGTGTTGTTGGATGTGTATCTGGAAACCAATACGCTTCATTGAGTTCTTGTATATTAGACAATAGAACTTCATCGATTGGGATGTCTCGGCTTAGTTCAACTAGATGATGTACATCCCAAATATAAGTGTCTTCACCAACTTGGCGAAAATGATATTGTTTACGCATAAGACTAGATTCACAATTTGGTCAATTCAATGCCATAACAAAATAGTTAGAGCATTCATAATGACAGATTTTACTTCAACAGAAATTTCAATGATTAGTGCTGTATTTCAACAATCAAACTCAAAGGAAACTCAGCTCTAAAAGTTCCTACAATAGTCTGAAAACAAACTTTTAGGTATAAAAAAGACCGCTATAAAAGCGGTCTTTTTTTAATCATCAAAGATGATTAAGCAGCTAATGCACCTTTAGCTTTTTCAGCTAAAGCAGCAAATGCAACTGAGTCATGCATAGCGATGTCAGCAAGTACGCGACGGTCGATGATCACTTGAGCTTTTTTCAAGCCATCGATCATACGGCTGTACGACAAACCATTTTGACGAGCACCAGCATTGATACGCGCAATCCATAAAGCACGGAATTGACGTTTCTTTTGACGACGGTCACGGTAAGCGTATTGACCTGCTTTAATTACTGCTTGGAACGCTACACGATAAACACGTGAACGCGCGCCATAGTAACCTTTAGCACGAGCAAGAATTTTTTTATGACGGCGATGAGCCTGTACACCACGTTTTACACGAGCCATTTATAATCTCCTTAGATGTATGGGCACATACGACGAACTGAATTCATGTCACTTACGTGAACCATGACACAACCGCGCAATTGACGAATACGTTTAGCAGATTTTTTGGTCAAAATGTGGCGTTTGAACGCTTGTTTACGCTTGAAACCGTTAGCAGTCGCTTTGAAACGCTTAGCTGCACCACGGCGAGTTTTTAACTTAGCCATAACAACCTCTTTAAACACCTGTTCGGTACGTTCGCACCATTGCGACAACGACCTGCAGGTAAGGGAGGCAGTATTCTAAATCATCTCTGTACAAAACAAAAGCAAAACATCCAACAATTTCACATTTCTCCAATGTAATTTTCGATATAAATTTCACCTAGTTTTATAAGAAAAATCAGGATTAAATCTTTATAATCATCACATCATGATAAAACTGGACAGTTATGACCCCTGCACAGGATGCTTTTGCTGCGCTTCGCTATCGAGATTTCTCAATTGTTACCATCAATCAATTTTGTTTAACCCTCGCAATTTTAATTCAAGAAATTATTGTTGCCTATTCACTCTATCAAATTACCAAAGACCCGCTCACCTTGGGTCTGATTGGGCTAGCAGAAGCAATCCCTTTTATTGCACTGTCGCTTTGGGGTGGTTATTTTGCAGACAAGTTGAATAAACAAACCATTATGAAAGTTTGCTTATTCTTCTCCTTCCCTTTGCCATTGGTGCTTTGGTGGTTATTTCACAGTTATGATCATGGGCAAATTGGTGTGACTACTCTATCTTGGGGGATTTATGCGGTTATTTTTGGATTGGGGACCATCCGGGGGTTCTATAATCCATCAGCAACCTCATTAAAACCGTTTTTAATTCCTCGTGAACTGTATGCAAATGGAGCGACATGGACCACGATTGGATGGCAAAGTGGCGTCATTATTGGCCCAATGCTGGGTGGTTTTATGCTGGCAGGAATCGGTCGTGAAAACAGCTTACTCTCGGTAGCGGTACTTTTATTTATTTGCTTCTGTCTGATTAACTTGTTAAAGAAGCGTACTTTTCCAACCATGGAACAAGACAATCTTTGGGACAGTTTAAGTGAAGGCTTTCGCTTTATTTGGAAAACTAAAATTGTACTGTGGGCCATATCATTAGATTTGGTTTCAGTCTTGTTTGGTGGTGTGATTGCCCTGCTTCCTATTTTTGCAGAAGATATTCTTAAAGTAGGACCTGAAGGTTTAGGTTATTTACGTGCAGCCCCTTCTATTGGCGCGTTAATAACCATGATCGCTTTAACCAAATTTCCACCCACACATCATGCTTGGCGAAATATGCTGATTGCCGTTGCAGGTTTTGGGGTGTTTACCATTATTTTTGCATTCTCAAGCAACGTATGGCTTTCTTTATTTGCTTTGGCTATGACAGGTGCTTGTGACAGTATCTCAGTGGTTGTACGCCAAACCATTTTACAAGTTTACCCTCCTGAAAATATGCGTGGCCGTGTCGCCGCAGTGAATGGGATGTTTGTTTCATCGAGTAATGAATTGGGTGCATTTGAATCTGGGCTGGCTGCAAAATATTTAGGAACAATCACTGCCACAGTATTTGGTGGATGTATGACCTTGGCCGTCGTCGCAATAAGTTGGGTAAAAACCTCTGATTTATTTAAAGTAGACATTACCAAAGGCCAAGAGTAATGTGTTTGGCTGAATAAAAAACAGTAAAAAAATGCACCTTCGGGTGCATTTTCTATTGCGAGAATACAAAATTCGATAAATACTTTGCGCAATTAAACTACTCTCATGCGTATTAAACTGCATGGATTGCCAAACCTATGAATAAAGCTCTTTTTACCACTTGTTTATTGTGCCTTTCAACCTATAGCTATAGTGCGGATAAACTTCCTACAATAAAGGTCAAGGGGGAGCAATCTGAACAAAATGATCCTCAGCATCTAACTACACGTATACAATGGATCAAATTTCCCCAAATTCACTATCAAATCGCTGAATTAAAAGATCAAGATCGTTCAGCGATCATTCGTGTAAAAGCCAATAATGTTGGTGAAGTCACAGATGCTGATATCCAAGAGAGTACAGGCATCCGTGCATTGGATCAGAAACTTGTAGATGCTGTGGAAAATGCAAAAGTTAAACCCTATTCAAAAAATGGAAAAGCCATTGCTTTAGTCGGTTATCAAACATTTACTTTAACACTAGAGAATGCAACGGATCATGTTCAGCGCGCTAAGCAATGTACCTATAGTTTTAATTCAAAGAATTGGAACAAACAACAACTCGATAAGTCGGTTCCCTTTGCTTATTTAAAACAACCACAACTTACATTGGATCAACCACTATTAAAGAATAAAGATCGTACAGTAAAGTTTAAATTTAAAGCCAATAAACAAAGCGAAATTACCCAAGTTAAGCTAACTCAACGTTCTGGTATTAATGCACTTGATCAACAAGTACTTACAGCCGTAGAGCATGCATCAATCAATGTAAAACGTTCTTACCGGACTTTATGGATTTATAAACAATCCAGCTTCAATGATGCGATTCAATTTAAAATCAATGAATGTAAATAAATTCATAAAGATGCGTCTTTTAAGGTTAAAGATAGTTTTGTGTCTTTAGGGTCTGTTGACATTTCATAAATGGCTTACCAGCAGACCCTAACTTTCTATTAAAATAATCCGATATACACCAAATAGATAAAAACATATCTACCAGCTTTTGCAATGGTTACGATCAAAAGAAAACGCCAAAAGTTCTCTTTCATTAGCCCTGCAATCAGTGTGATTGGATCTCCGATAATAGGTGTCCAGCTTAATAACAGAGACCAAAAGCCATACTTTTGATATATTTTTTCCGCTTTGAGCATATTCTTTTCAGAAACAGGAAACCATTTCTTATCTTTAAACTGCTCGATTTTAAGTCCCAAATACCAATTCACGCATGAGCCTAAAACATTGCCAATCGTTGCAACAACAAGTAATAAATATTCAGAATGCTGGGTTTGTATCAATAATCCAAGCAATACCGCTTCAGACTGCAACGGGAGTAAAGTAGCAGCACCAAATGCTGAAAGGAAGAGTAAAAAATAAGCCATAAAATTAGCTAAAGTTGGGTTTAGGTTTTAAGGTATAAGTCAAGAATGACAGGATAAAGGGAGCAAGAAAAGCCAACCAAAATGAAAGGTCTGATTTAAAAAACTTCTGCAACAATGTGAGTTGAGCTTTACCCTCTGAAATCGCTTGCCAATCGATTCTGATATGAATAAAGCCGTAGAATAAAACAATAAAATAAAGTGAAAGCAAAATGACTAAGATCATGGTATTCAAAATGCTTTGCTGTAATTTATTTTGAAAAATGCCAAAGAGCATAGCAAAAACCAAGCCTGAAACACTCACGATGCTCAAAATAATAAACCAGAAGTAATCATATGCGGAGTGATACTGTAAGATGCTACAAAGCATTGCTGTGATTAGCATCACGGCAAAAGAGATGAGGAAATGCCAAACAAAGTTTTGCTTCATACTCACCTCCTTGTTGGATTTACTACTTCCAATTCAATCATCCTAAATCTAGCATTTTTTTTGTTTTACGATACTGAAAATGTGCCCAAATAATCGCCAATAACATAAAGATAATCCGAGACCATTGATAACGTTGCGCAATCGGGTCTATCACACTTCTAATCAGGGCTGACGCTTGACCATTTAATTCCTCTAAAATATTTTGAATATGCACAATTTCCGCAATATAGAGCATTAAACAACCGGCAATACCAACAATGATACTCCAGTAAATTTTTGGATTCGTTTCTAATATTTTCGTAAAGTTCAAAAAGAAATCTTTCATGACTAAAGCCTACCAACCATCCAAAAATCGATCATTTAAAAAATAAAAAACCACGTTACGTGGTTTCTCATCTTAACATAAAATACATTTCACACTTTTATTGATAGCGCTCTTTGTATCGCTGGGCGCGCAGTTAAACGCTCAATATATTCTTTAACATAAGGATAATCCTCTAACTCTATTTGCTGCCACTCATAGCGTAATACCCACGGTAAAATGGCCATATCTGCAATCGAATATTCACCAGCCACATATTTTTGTCCAATGAGCTGCTTATTTAAAACACCATACAAACGTTGAGTTTCCGTAACATAACGATCAATTGCATAAGGAATTTTTTCTTTAGCAAATTTACCAAAATGATGGTTTTGCCCTAACATCGGCCCCAGCCCGCCCATTTGCCACATTAACCATTGTTCAACTTCAACACGATCTTGCTCATCGCTTGGATAATACAGGCCTGTTTTACGACCAAGATATTGCAAGATTGCGCCTGACTCAAATACTGAAATCGGCTCACCATTTGGGCCATCTTGATCGACAATAGCGGGAATTTTATTGTTCGGTGAGATACGAAGAAAATCGGGCTGGAATTGGTCATTCTCTAAGATGTTGATGGGGAAAATCTGATAATCCAAACCCATTTCTTCAAGTGCAATGGTAATTTTATGGCCATTGGGCGTACCCCAATAATAGAGATCAATCATATTTCATCCTTCTGCGTTTTCACGTATTTTCTGAATTTTATTGCGTTAATCGGTTACTTTTATAACATGAATTTGCTTAATTCAGTATGCTATAAAAAGAGATTATTCTAATAATCTATTCTAAAATTATGTTATTGCATTTTATAAAATACAGCACGTTCTCATATTATGATACTAATTTCAAATATCTACTTCAGCAATTGCATCTATATATGTTTTGGCCTTTTCACCCACAAATTTACGCCCAGCATTGTTTCCCAATATCCACTCATCGGGATTAAATAAGTCAAATAAACCGACTTTCACTAAGGTAGGGATAGCGAGTATCAGTTCTTGCTCAATCTCTCCACGTAAACCTGAGTTATACAGATTGATATTATGCAACATGGTTGCCACTGTACCAGTTTGTACAGCACTACCATCCTTTAATTTAACCACAGGCAAGACCTCACCTGCTTGAATAATTTTTTGGTTAATACTCGATAATTCATTTGAATTTTGGATAGATGACATATCAATTCCACTCGATTCAGATTGATTTACTACCATTTTAACGTAAAAAAGCACTGCTTAATGCAGTGCTTTTTTAACAGATGAATAATTACTTTTTCTTTTTAGGTCCAAGTAACATACCCATTTGACGGCCTTCCATTTTTGGTGCTTGTTCAACAATACCAAACTCTGCTACGTCTGCTTCAATTTTTTGCAATTGTGCAAGACCCAACTGTTGGTGAGCCATTTCACGACCACGGAAACGTAGAGTAATTTTGACTTTGTTGCCTTCTTCAAGAAACTTCAGAATAGCACGCAACTTAACATTGTAATCACCAATGTCTGTACCAGGGCGCAACTTGATTTCTTTCACTTGAACTTGATGCTGTTTCTTTTTCGCATCTTTTTGCTTTTGCTTCAGATCAAATAAATGTTTGTTGAAATCCATGATTTTACAAACAGGTGGCTCTGCATTCGCCACGATCTCAACAAGATCAAGATCAACCTCTTCAGCAGCACGCAAAGCTTCAGCAAGTGAAACGATACCTTTTTGCTCTCCATCTGCAGCAACGAGACGCACATCTTTCGCTTTGATCTCATCATTTAATGCAGGACGATTACTTTTAGCACCTTGTTGTTGGTTACGGTCAGGCTGTTTAATCTTTCTTACTCCACAATATACCGGCCGCGTTCGGCTACGGCTGCTTTCACTAGGTCAATAAATGCGTCTATTGACATAGTACCTAAATTTTTTCCAGAGCGAGTACGAACATTCACAGTCCCTTCCTCTACTTCTCGATCTCCAAGTACCAATAAGTATGGAATACGCTCTAGTGTACGCTCACGAATCTTAAAGCCGATTTTCTCATTTCTCAAGTCTGAAATTGCTCGAATTCCATTTTCTTTGAGTTTTGCGACGACTTGCTCACAAGCTTGCGCTTGAGAATCCGTAATATTCATGACACATGTTTGGATTGGAGCCAACCATGGTGGCATAAAGCCTGCGTAGTGTTCAATTAGTATACCAATAAAACGTTCAAAACTGCCAAGAATTGCACGATGTAACATCACAGGATGGTCACGATCGTTATCTTCTGTTACATATGAAGCGTCTAAACGTAACGGTAAGTTAAAATCACACTGGATTGTACCGCACTGCCAGATACGTCCTAAACAGTCTTTTAATGAAAATTCAATCTTTGGACCGTAGAAAGCACCTTCACCAGGTTGTTCTTCCCATTTAAGATTTGCAGCATCTAAAGCATCTGCTAAAGATTTTTCTGCAACATCCCAAAGTTCATCAGCACCCACACGTTTTTCAGGACGTGTAGACAATTTCATTTGTACTTCTTCAAAGCCAAAATCTTTATAAACATCTAAAGTCAGTTTAATAAAGTCTGCAACTTCTTTACCAATTTGTTCAGTTGTACAGAAAATATGTGCATCATCTTGAGTAAAGCCGCGTACACGCATAATCCCGTGTAACGAACCTGATGGCTCATTTCGGTGACATGAACCAAACTCTGCCAAACGAATTGGAAGATCACGGTAAGATTTTAAACCTTGGTTAAACACTTGAACGTGACATGGGCAGTTCATTGGTTTTACCGCATAGTTACGACTTTCTGAATGTGTCGTAAACATATTTTCTGCATAGTTGGCAGCATGACCCGATTTTTCCCACAAAGTGAAGTCTACAATTTGTGGTGTTTTAATCTCTTGGTAGCCATTGTCTTGTTGAACTTTACGCATGTATTGTTCAAGCACTTGGTAGATCGTCCAACCATTGGCATGCCAAAACACCATACCTGGCGCTTCTTCTTGCATATGGAATAAATCTAAAGCTTTACCAATTTTACGATGATCACGCTTTTCAGCTTCTTCAATGCGCTTGATATAAGCTGCTAATTCTTTTTTGTCTGCCCAAGCAGTACCATAAATACGCTGTAATTGTTCATTCTTCGCATCACCGCGCCAATATGCGCCAGAGATTTTAGTCAATTTGAATGATTTTAAAAATTTGGTATTCGGTACGTGTGGACCACGACACATATCTAAATAATCTTGATGATAGTATAAGCCCATTTGAGTTTCTTCAGGCATGTCAGCAATCAAACGTAACTTATAATCTTCACCACGTGCAGTGAATTCAGCAATCACATCATCACGAGGTGTCATTTTTTTAATGACATCATAATCCTGATCGATGAGCTTTTTCATGCGCGCTTCGATTGCAGCCATATCATCTAAAGTAAATGGACGGGGCATCCAGATGTCATAGTAGAAACCTTCTTCAATGACAGGGCCAATCACCATTTTTGCTTCAGGGAAGAGTTGTTTTACCGCATGACCCACCAAATGTGCACAAGAGTGACGAATAATTTCTACACCGTCTTGATCTTTTGGAGTAATGATTTGTAAGGTTGAGTCTTCGGTAATTAAATCACTTGCATCGACTAAGCGACCATTTACTTTCCCAGCAACTGTATTTTTAGCCAGTCCAGGTCCAATACTTTGAGCAACTTCCATAACGGAAACAGCTTGATCAAAACTTTTTTGATCGCCATTTGGCAATGTGATAATAGGCATATTTAAAAATCCTTAAGGAGTGATGCCCCGTACAATGGAGCATGTCACCGCGAGATTATGATCGAGGAAAATCCTCAAGATAAAATCGGTGGAACAAAATAAAAGTGTGTCAAATTTTACACCTTTACAGCATATTTATAAACCTTTGTCTTAAAATTATTCTTTATTCTGATTTAAATTGTACTTTTGATTATCCATCGACTCTCCCTTTTTAGCAAATTACTCTCTAAAGGTTTCCCACGCTTCAAAATCTCGATTTTTATAACAATATAATTTATGAAATTGAGGAATAATCGCTTCGCTTTGCGTGGGTCTTAAAAATACAAAATCATCAACAGCTATTTCAGTATTTTTAGGCACATTAACCATTTCTTGATTGGTACTTCGCCCATAAAGTGCATGCGGATGAATCCCCCGCGGATAAACATAATGGGCCATCCAATATCCACCATACACAAATAAGGCTTTAGAGCTATGTGGTAATTTATCTAAAACGGCTAATCCAGGTAACTGGGTAAATGGCAGCACTTTTAAAACAGGGGTTGAAATCCATAGTGCAGCTTGTAAAACACTTAAACCATCACTGTCAAAGTCACTTGGTTTGAGTAACATAGAGCCAAAAGAAAGATCATTACAGACACTTTGCTCCACGTGGAGGTAAAATGTAGGGCTACCGCCACCGTTAAAACAAAGATTAGCTCGCCATAAATGTGGAAATTGCTGTTGAATAATATTTTTATAATTTTGATAAATGTCTTGTGACTCTCGATAGGCAACATCAATCTTTTTAATCACTGAAGGCAGCTTCGTCACATGAGCATCATACCCCATCAAGCCAGCAAGTGCTAAATACTCAGGATGTTGCTCAATCAATCTTAATATTTCGATCAGTGCAAAATCAGAACGAACACCACCGCGATGTAAACCCACATCAATTTCAATATTGATTTTAAGCTTTAAACTAAACTGTTTTGCAACATCAAGATATTGTAATAAACGTGCTTTAGAATCAATTAACCATTGTATATCGGCTTGTCTGCAATTTTGATTCATCGCATAAAAATGCTGAACTATACTCACAGGCATCGGTTTCCCAAACAATACATCTGCATCCGAAAAGTTCTCAAGGATGGGGGGAAGCTGTGGCATGTGAAATAGCATAAATCGTTGAGTCGAAAGCTTTAGACTAATGTTTTTTAATAATGCTAAGCATGCCAAAGACTTTACCACGAGGCGTGGTTGCAAATGGCTAGCGTATTTAAGCTTTTTGGCAACGTACTGTAGATTTTGTTCAAGCGCCTGATCATCAACAATTAATCGAGGTAATGCACCATTTGACTGTTTTAAATCACGATTTAATTGCTCAAAAAAGTTGTTCATAGTCTATCTTTATGGTCTATTTTAGTTTTACCCATTCACTTAATTTTATCCATTATTCAGATAAGAATAGCTTTTCTAAATAAGGATTTAAAAACTTTCCGCTTGGATCAAGTCGTTCTCGCAACTGCATAAAGGCATCCCACTTAGGGTATAAGGTCTGAAGTTGTGTTGCTGTCATACTATGCATTTTCCCCCAATGTGGTCGTCCCTGATAATGTTGCAAAATCGACTCAACTTCATCAAATAATTGTCTAGGTGCTTGCTTATGATATTGGTGTACTGAGATGGAAATAGAGTCCCGCTGATAAAACGGACTCAACCAAATATCATCACCTTTGACAAATCGAAACTCTACAGGGAAAAAGGTTTGTATTTTTGAGTTTTTTAGCGCTGCTAGAACAGCTTGCAAACATTCCACACCCAATTCAACTGGAACCTGATATTCCATTTCATTAAATTTCGTTTCACGCGGTGTCGGGAAAATCTTGCCTGACCAATCAACAAATGTGCTTGGCTTAATAAAAACGCCTAAGAGCTTTTGTAGTTTTGGATTCAATGCCGGAAAAGATTTGGTTAACTCGCAACATAAGGTTAATAACGTATCTTCAGATGGCCATGATTCAGTTCTTGGTTGAATCTCATCTTCAGTAATATCTAAGGTTTTTAAAATCAACTTATCTGCATGAGAAAATGCAAAACACTCAATATGCCGATATTGTGCTTTCCATTGGTCAATATTTTGAATAAAGTCTTGGACCGCGCACAGTCTAACTTGCTCTTTGAGTTTATAACGTGGTTTATTTTGCATGGTGATTTTAGTCAAAATCCCTAAACTCCCTAAAGACACTCGTCCTGCAGCAAAAATATCTGGATTTTCATGGTGATTACAATGAAGTGTTTCTCCTGATGCTGTGAGTAATTCAAATGCTTGTACATAACCGGAAATGCAATATAAGCCTATGCCAGTACCATGGGTTCCTGTTGAAACAGCACCAGCTAAACTTTGCTGGTCAATATCACCCTGTTGCATTAATGACTGTTGCATCGGTTCTAAATATTGCCCTAAATTAAATAATCGTGTTCCCGCCCAAATACTGGCTTGAGCAAATTCAGTATTGACTTGATCCACACCAGAAAGACCATCCAAAGACAGCAATGTTGCATCAGTACACACCAAAGGTGTAAATGAATGACCTGCTCCCACCACCCGAATCTTTGCTTGGGTTTCGACAATGTGTTTTAACTCGTCAAGACTATCAGGCTTTAAAATCAGCTCAGGGTGAGACTGTTGATAGCCCGACCAATTGTTCCATTTTTGCTGATTTGATTTGTGCTTGTTTGGTGCTTGATTAATCAACTGATTCATAATGCTCATCCTTTAGCGTACAGCAGTTTTTAAATTGCCGTGATTTGTTCTTTTTTCTATTTCGTGTAGTGGAATCGTTGATGGGCGTGTGACTTGATCATATTCGCGTTGAGATTTATCTAGATCTAACTGCGCTGCTAATTGCCAAAATTTGTACTGAATTGCAGCATGTGTCCATTGGCCATATAAGGTATGTGCACCTTCATAAGCTTGTTGCTGATATTCTTCATTGGTGGTGATATAGCCCATATAATCATTGCAATAAGACACCAAACCAACCTTTGAAATACCCCGATAGATTGCAAACTGTTTTGTCACAGTCTGAATCACTCGTTGCCCTGCTGTTGTAGTTATTTCTCCGGGGCAACAAATCAAGGCCAATTGACCAATTTGGATTATCTGTAGCGGAATAACACTCGGAACCAGTGGGCTATCTTGAATGGCACCAGCTTTGACTTGGCGATTCATTTCTGCAATTAAAGGATCAAAAATACTTGGGGGAAAATCTAAATGTTGACCCAACAACTGATTGTCAGGACTTTCTAAAACAATCTCTTTCGGGAATTGTGAGTCATAGAGTGCTTTATATTTGCTGTAATGTGGAGAATTCGAGTTTACTAAACGTTGCTTACGTACTCGCTTAGCCAGTAAAGACATCACTTTAAGAATCGCTTTAGGTGTCCCCTTACCATCTATAGGCGTTCCCCCAAAGAAGCCGACACCATGACAAGCTGCACTGGTTTTAGCCCCTTGGATCCCCTGACTAAATTCACTTGGCACATCAACTTGACTCAGATCTACATAGGATAAAACAGCATCGATACCACCTTGGAGTAAACATGCTTCCATTACTATGTTGGTATTTTTTTCAATCGGTGTAGTCAGTGCTTTAAGCGCAATTTCACTTTGAAAACGCCCATTTTGCTCAGCATATTGATATTCTTTTTCACCCTTAACTTTCTTGCGAGTCGCATCTTGTTTAGGACCATGAAAATGTGGCGATACATCACCTGCTGTTGCTTGTGCAAAAATTGCAACAGGTTGTTGAATGCCTTGTGTTAATAAGTATTGCTCACTTAATGCCGAAGCATAGCCTTTATTATCACCATCATGTGCTTTGAGTTGGCTACTCAAACATGTTGCATGCACCCCAAATAATGAAATAAAAGAACATAATTGATCGTCCCGATAAAAACCTATTAATTGCATTTCACGGTTTAAGGCGAGATGAGTTTCTGCTTCGGTTCTTTGAATCACATCTGGGTTACGATTATAAGCCTGCAAGGATCTATTCCATGCCACAGGAATATCGTGAGGAAATTGACAACATTGATAACGAATTTCAGTTTCTTTCTCTGTGCCTATAGCATTGGAAATACTGAGCATGACCGCATTAACCACAGTTTCGAGATGCTCTGCTACAAAACCCGGAGTCGGCATATTATATAACGCTTCATACGCACAACCGCCTGGCCCAGAGTGAGTATGCGTTGCCATCAATACCAAATGCTGTTCATTAAATTGGTCTGTAAATTTTTGCTTTAAGCGCTCAACAACGCCGCTTCTTATCGCATATGTAATACAACCAAAATCCAGACAACAAAAAATAATCGGCTGTTCTAAAGCTAAACTACGAATACTAAATGATCGAGCAAACAAAGCTGTACGCTTTTCATAAGCACGATGCGACCACATACCATAACCAAACATGGCATAACCTTGCGGCTGAATGTTTATTTCTTGCTTATCCCACCCCACCATAAACATATGCGATCATCCTTTATCTTTTTTATATCAGCGAACACGAGAAGTAGATTGAATCTTAATCAAAAATATGCGATACCAACTAGGGTAAAAGCAACAATAATATGGGGGGCGAAGCGGACTTTATGAGCTTGCAGCAAAAGGAAATTGCCAATTCTCAATTTTATATTCCACCAATGATATTGACGAGTTTGATTCATTATGCCGAACAACGACACTGGCAATATGACATTTGGTTTACAGCACAAAATTTAGATTTGGAAAAAATTCGCCAAGGGCATGGTTTTGTTGGTTTTTCAGAACTATGTGAGGTTATTCATCTCGCAGTTAAAGATACTCAGCAACAAAATTTAGGTTTATTGCTGGGCAGTAGTGAAGGTCAGATTTCAATTGGTATTTTGGGCTTTGCCATGCAAGCCTGCAAAACAGTAGCTGAAGCATTGGAGACCGCACTGCACTATCATCCCATTTCAGGTAGTGTGTTAGATTTAACCGTCAATCTTGTTGATGATTATTGTGAAATTGAACTTTCTGAGCGAAGTAACTGTGGTGAGCTAAAAGCATTTTTCTGTGATGAAGTATTTGCCAGTATTATTACCTGTGTCAATATGATGCTAGACGATAGCTATGAGTTGGTGAGTCTGGAACTTAGCTACGATCATTCAGCATACCTCAATGATTATAAAAGAATTTTCAATTGCCCGATTTATTTTAAATCGACTAAAAATATTATCAGATTTAACAAAACACTCTTGTCGAGAAGACTCAAAAACTATAGCCCTGTCAATTATCAAAGCGCAATTCTGATTTGTGATCAAGCTTTAAAACAATTTGATCAAATGAATCAGCACAGTTTGGCAAAGGTATTAGCACATTTGATTGAAAGCCATCTACCTGAACGCTTTGATATGCAACTAGCAGCGCAATATTTTCATTTTAGCGAACGTCATTTACGGCGTTTACTACTCAATGAGGGGCTAAATTTTCAGTTATTAAAGCAACTGGTGTTAGAAAAAAAAGCCAAACAGTGGATTGAAGAAAATCAATCGATTAGTGAAATCAGTTTCAATCTTGGTTTTAGTGAGTTAAGGGAATTTCGTCGTGCATTTAAAAAATGGACTGGATCTTCGCCAACGGAATACAAAAAAGCGAAACTGATGGGTTCAGTTATTCGTATTTAAATGATGAGATTTTAAATAAGATTCTCAATAAAATCAGGATTAATATTTACATCAAATGTCCAAAATATTAATTTAATTCAATAAATTAAATATTACAAAATATTTAAACAATGGTAAAGATGTCTAACGATGCATATTTAGCTGAAATACTCGACTAAAGCCTAAATGAATTCTTACAGGCTTATGCATATCTTTTAAACACGGAAATTAGAACAAATATAGATGGAGCTAAACATGGTTAGTGCCTATGATCAATTACCACGTACCCCTGCAAACTTTGTAGCATTATCACCTTTACGTTATCTAGAACGTGCAGCCTACATTTATCCAAATCAAGATGCGATTGTACATGGCGCTCGTCATATCTCTTGGCGTGATACCTATACCCGTTGTCGTCAATTTGCCCATCAATTACAAAATCTTGGGATTCAAAAAAACGATACTGTTTCTGTTCTTTTACCCAATATTCCTGCGATGGTCGAAGCACATTTTGCAGTACCCATGGCTGGCGCTGTTTTAAATACCCTCAATACTCGTTTAGATGCCAAAACCATTGCATTTATGTTAGGACATGCTGAAACCAAAGTCCTATTGGTTGATCCAGAGTTTGCGGCTTTAGCTAAAGAAGCTGTAGCGCTTATTGATCAACAAATCTATATCATTGATGTTGCAGATGAGGAATACGAAAATAATGAGGCTACAGCGCGTATTGGTCAAATTGAATATGAGGAATGGCTAAAAGGTGGCAATGCAGATTTTGAGTGGCATTTACCTCAGGATGAATGGGATGCGATTAGTCTAAATTATACCTCAGGGACCACAGGCAATCCAAAAGGAGTGGTTTATCACCATCGTGGTGCTTATATCAATGCTGCCAGTAATATCATTGCCTGCGGTATGACGCCACGTTGTAAATATTTATGGACACTTCCGCTATTCCATTGCAATGGGTGGTGTTTTGCTTGGACTGTTGCCGCCAATGGCGGTACCAATATCTGTTTACGTAAAATTGATCCTAAGTTGGTTAATCAACTCATTGATCAATACAAAGTTGACTATTTCTGTGGTGCACCGATTGTCCTTTCAATGTTGATCAACACTCCAAAAGAGCAACAAATTAAATTTAAACATCATGTAGAAGTAATGGTGGCTGGGGCTGCACCTCCTGCGGCAATTATTGAAGGAATGCATCATATCGGCATTCAAGTCAATCATGTCTATGGTCTCACTGAAACTTATGGCCCTTCTGCATTATGTGCCTCTCAAGCAGGTTGGAGTGAACTGTCTATTCAAGAACAAGCTCAACTACACTCGCGCCAAGGTGTACCTTATCCATTACAAGATGGTATGCGTGTGTTGGATGCTGAAACGATGCAACCTGTGCCTAATGACGGCAAGACCATGGGAGAAATTATGTTCCGTGGCAACATCGTCATGAAAGGCTATTTAAAAAATACTAAAGCCACAGAAGAAGTCTTTAAAGGTGGCTGGTTTCATACCGGTGATTTAGCGGTTTGCCAACCTGATGGTTATGCAAAAATTATGGACCGTTCAAAAGACATCATTATTTCAGGTGGTGAAAATATCTCATCTTTAGAGGTTGAAGAGGTTCTTTATACTCATCCTGCAATTATGACAGCGGCAGTGGTTGCGCAACCCGATCCGCGTTGGCAAGAAGTTCCTTGTGCCTTTATAGAACTTAAACAAGGTGCAGAGACCACCCCTGAAGAGGTGATTGAATTCTGTAAACAGCATTTGGCACGCTTTAAAGTCCCTAAAAGTGTAGTGATTTGTGAGATTCCAAAAACATCGACAGGTAAATTGCAAAAATTTATCTTACGTGACTGGGCAAAAGAGCGCTCAGTGGGCGAGTTTAATTAGCCTACCCGTTTGAATCATCCAATTTACCCTCCTCTTCCCAGTAAAAATAAACGACTGTTTTTATTTAGAAGGTCATCCTGGAGAGAGAGGTAAATTGCTGAAAGAATAAAATAAATTGGTAAAAATGGGCTTAAAACTTTAATTTCTCATTTCTCGACTTCATTTTAGAAATTATGCTTTTCTTGTCGCTTATTGATAGCATCATTAAAACTTTTTGATCATTTAAACATAATAAACGATGAATAAACTTCGTACAGAAATAGAACCCGATTTTGAAACAGCACAACAACTTTATCTAACTGTGCTCGAATTGATTACCAATTACATAGACTATTGCGATGAGTTTGGTGATGAAGACTCGCTTGAATATCAAAAACTCAGTGAAACACTTACAGAAATTACCAGTAAAGACATTTCTCAATATGAACTTTGGGAGTGGTGGGAAGCCGAAGGTATTGAAAATTTAAGCTTTGATATTTGCCTACCTGAGCCTAAAATCATCCACAATATTTCAAAACAAGAACTTACTGAAATTATCCAGCGGATTAAAAGCTCAGATTTTAATACTCAACACGCAAATGATTTCATCAATGCTTTTTACCTCCGTACCATTTTCTCAGGCGGGTATTTTTATAACTTTTTAAAACTCAATTTTAAAGCATTTAAACATCAATTGTTTCAACGTAATAAAGATCAAGCAGGACGATACTTTGAATATTCGGTAGAAGACATTGTGGATCGGCTTTGGAGTCAATGATTGCCATAAAAATATCACCATCAACAAAACATGCAATTCGTCTATTGGTTTAAATCATTGAGAGGCATATTTTGACTGGCATTTTATTGGACACAAGTTTTTACGATTTTGACTATTTGTATCCTTATTTTTCAATGAAAAGTGTTTACACTCAATATACTTACAGCTTTCAAGCCTTTTTTCTTTGACTTTACAGTCACAGAGAATTAACCATGAAATACTTGTACGTCACTATAAGATGTTGCACGATGTAGCGGAACAAATATGTGTCATAGAAGACACACGTCGTATTTATGAAGATTATAAATCTGGTTTAACCAGTATTGAGGAAACCGATATGCCACAATACAAAGCACCCTTACGTGATATGCACTTCGTTTTGCATGAGTTATTAAATGCTGAAGAACATTACGCGAAACTCCCTGCATTCCAAGAAACCGTAAGCCGTGAATTGATTGATCAATATTTAGAAGCTGGCGCGGATTTCTGTGAAAATGAATTATCTCCACTTAACCAAATCGGTGACAGTGAAGGCTGTAAATGGAATGATGGTGTAGTCACCACACCTACAGGCTTTAAAGCAGCCTATGACAAATATGTAGAATTAGGCTTCCCTTCTCTTTCAGTTCCAGAAGAGCATGGCGGTCAAGGTTTACCGGGTTCTTTAGCAACAGCTATTTCTGAAATGGTGGGTGCGGCAAACTGGGCGTGGGGTATGTACCCAGGTCTTTCACATGGTGCGGTTCGTACGATTGAGCATCATGGTTCTGCTGAGCAAAAAGCAACATATTTACCTAAACTTGTTTCAGGTGAGTGGACTGGTACTATGTGCTTAACAGAATCTCATGCAGGTTCTGACTTAGGAATTATCCGCTCTAAAGCTGAGCCACAAGCAGATGGTAGCTATGCAATCTCTGGCGAGAAAATCTTTATCTCTGCTGGTGAACACGATATGGCGGAGAACATCGTTCACATCGTCTTGGCGCGTTTACCAGGTGCTCCTAAAGGTACTAAAGGTATCTCGTTATTCATCGTACCTAAGTTCAATGTAAATGCAGATGGTTCTATTGCAGACCGTAATGCAGTTCGTTGTGGTTCAATTGAACACAAAATGGGTATCCACGGTAACGCAACGTGTGTGATCAATTTTGATAACGCAAAAGGTTTCTTGATTGGACCTGAAAACCGTGGTTTACATGCAATGTTTACCTTTATGAACACTGCACGTATTGGTACTGCTGTTCAAGGTTTAACAGCATCTGAATCATCTTTCCAAGGCGCACTTGCATATGCGAAAGATCGTTTAGCAATGCGTTCACTTTCTGGTCCTAAAGCACCAGAGAAAGAAGCTGATCCAATCATTGTTCACCCAGCTGTACGTAACATGTTGATGACGCAAAAGGCATTTGCTGAAGGTGGTCGTGCATTGGTTTACTTCTTATCTCAATATGCAGATATCGTAGAGCAAGGTGTCACTGAAGAAGATCGTAAATTTGCTGACAACATCTTGTCATTATTAACACCAATTGCAAAAGCGTTCTTAACTGAAACAGGTTCTGAATCAGCGAAACACGGTGTACAAGTATTTGGTGGTCACGGCTTTATTTCTGAACATGGTATGGAGCAAATTGTACGTGATACACGTATCTCTTGCTTATACGAAGGTACAACTGAAATCCAAGCACTTGATTTGTTAGGCCGTAAAGTATTGGGTACGCAAGGTGCAATGTTGAAAGACTTCACCAAGATCATCCATAAATTTGCTGAAGCAAACAAAGACAATGCTGAACTGAAAGAATTTGTTGAACCACTTGCTGCTCTAAACAAAGAGTGGGGTGATTTAACCATGCAAATCGGTATGAAAGCAATGCAAAACCCGGATGAAGTTGGCGCAGCTGCGGTTGACTACCTATACTTCTCTGGTTATGTAACACTTGCATTCTTATGGGCTCGCATGGCGCTTGTTGCACAACAAAAGCTTGCTGAAGGTTCTACTGAAACTGGCTTCTATAATGCAAAAATTAAGACTGCGCGTTTCTACTTCAAGAAAATCTTACCACGTGTTCGCTCACATGTTGACGTGATCGCGGGTGGCTTAGATCCATTGATGTCATTAGACGCAGAAGACTTTGCATTCTAATTAGAATGTCGAGTTAGGCATTTAAAAAACTGTACTCAAGAGTGCAGAAATAGAGAAAGGACGGTCATAGCTTTGGCAGTCCTTTTTCTTTATAAATAGAGCGTTATTTACTTAGACCATCTAACAACATACATGTTTGTTGGTTAAACTGATCTAAGTCTACAGATTCAAACAATAAACAGGTGAACGAACATGCCAATTTATAATGCGCCACTTGCAGATATGAAATTCATTCTGAATGACGTTTTCAATGCAGAGCAATTCTGGCAAGCCAACGAAAAGCTTGCACATGTTGATGCGGCAACGGCTGAAGCAATTTTAGAAGAAATGGCTAAATTTGCACAAAATGTTACGCTTCCTTTAAACCGTACAGGTGATGAAGAAGGCGCTCATTATGAAAATGGCAAAGTCACGACACCTGCTGGTTTTAAAGAAGCATTCCAACAATATGCTGAAGGCGGTTGGATTGGCCTAGGTGCTGAAGAGGAATGGGGCGGCCAGGCAATGCCAAAAATGCTGACTGTACTTGCAGATGAAATGTTATTTGCTACCAATCCATCATTCATGCTCTACCCGCTTCTCTCTGTCGGTGCTGGTATGGCGTTAAACAGCTATGCATCTCAAGAGCAGAAAGAAACCTATTTACCTAAAATCTATTCAGGTGAATGGTCTGGAACGATGTGTTTAACTGAACCTCATGCAGGTACAGATTTAGGTATTATCAAAACTAAAGCTGAACGCAACCAAGATGGTACGTACAACATTACTGGTACTAAAATCTTCATCACTGGTGGTGACCATGATCTTGCTGACAACATCATTCACCTTGTTTTAGCAAAAACACCTGATGCACCTGCGGGTTCACGCGGGATCTCACTCTTTATCGTGCCTAAATTCCTTGTTAATGCTGATGGTTCATTGGGCGAACGTAATACAGCGGGTCCTGGTTCAATTGAACACAAAATGGGAATCAAAGCGTCTGCAACATGTGTCATGAACTTTGATGCAGCCAAAGGCTTCCTTGTTGGTAAAGAAAATGAAGGACTAGCAGCGATGTTCGTGATGATGAATTACGAACGTTTGTCGATGGGTATTCAGGGCCTAGGTGCTTCTGAATATGCATACCAAAATGCAGCACAATATGCGACTGATCGTGTACAAGGTCGTAGTGCAACAGGTGTTAAATCACCAAACAAACCTGCTGACAGCATCCTTGTACATGGTGATGTGCGTCGTATGTTGCTCAATGCGCGTGCCAACAATGAAGCTTCTCGTGCATTTGCTGTTTACGTTGGTCAACAACTCGACATTACCAAATTTTCAACCGATCCTGAAGCTGTAGCGAAGGCAAATAATCGTGTTGCGTTATTAACACCAATTGCTAAAGCCTATTTAACGGATACAGCTTTTAATGCCACGATTGACGCGCAAATGGTGTTTGGTGGCCATGGCTATATTCGTGAATGGGGCATGGAACAATGTGTTCGTGACTTACGTATTGCACAAATCTATGAAGGCACCAATGGCGTTCAGTCACAAGATTTAATTGGTCGTAAAACAATTAAATGTAATGGTGAATTCATTGCTGAATATATTGAAGAAATCCGTGATTTTGCCAATGGTCTAGATACAGACTTAAACTTCATTAAAGATGCGACTTTAGATATTGCAACTGAAGTAGATATGATTACGCAGCATATTTTAGAAAGGGCAAAAGAAAATGCTGATTTCGCAAATGCTGCGGCAGTAGAGTATTTACATGTCGTTGGGTTATTAAGCTTCTCTTATATGTTTGCTCGTATTGCCAATGCTGCAAAAAATAAGCAAGGTCAATTCTACCAAGACAAACTTGCATTGACTCATTACTTCATCCAACGCCTCTTGCCTGATTTAAATGCACGTGTTGCTAAAATCAAAGCAGGTGCAGAAGTTATTATGAATTTCAGCGAAGATTATTTTACGAATCAGGCTTAATTTCATCATCAACTGAAATAAGACATTAAAACGCCCGATCATTCGGGCGTTTTTTTATTTACAACTAATGCTTTTTTTTAGAACATTTACTGTTCTATAGTCAAACCACCTAATTATTTATACAAGTAATTTCTATCAAGTCATTGATCAGAAATGAAATTTACGTTTTTGTATGAACTTTTAGAAACTGTTGATTATCGATTCAATTTTGTACTTTTGAATCCTAGATGATTATGCTACCGTGGAGCGACATGGATGTCGCTATTGGGCGGGGGATATGAGCAAAAACAAAGCACTGCTTTGTTTGCAGCGCAAGGTTTGGCATCGCCTACGCAAAGCAATTTAAACTTTGGTTGTAAGATGTGACATTGCAAGCTTTTTATACTCAAACAATTTTATTTTTCCATACAGTTGATTTAATTAAAAATATTAATTAAGAAAAATTATATCGTGTGGCTATAAAAGTTGACCGCAATATAAATCAAGTTGCATCAAAAAATCTTACTTTGGATAAAACTTCCGAATTGATTCAGCCATCTCTGGATTTTGGGTTTGCAAAGCATTTGCTGCACTTGTGGCATCCACAGCACTGCGATTTTGACTGACTTTAAATTTCCCTAAGATTGAATCTATTTCAATCTCAATCGCCACAATTTTTTCTAATTGCTCTTCGATATAATCATTCGGCGCATCCCCCATTTTCCAAGGTACAACCTGTGGTGCTTCATGCTGACGTGTCAATCGCGCCAAAATACCCCGCAAATATTTTTCATCATCTATTTTTCGAATTGTTCCCTTCACATGCACAACACGATAATTCCATGTCGGTACTTCCCGATGATGCTCAAATTTTCCTGGATACCAATTCGGTGAAATATAACTTTGCTCAGCATGGAAAATCACATAAGCCGATTCAACCTGTTCTAACAAGTTAAATAAAGGATTGGCTTTGGCGATATGTCCACGTAACAATCCAGACTTGCCAGCTGAACGATCCAATTCAAAAGGAATATGATTCGCTTCAATTTCACCGTCATAAGTAACCATCAAACTTCCCAATGGATTCTGTTCAATTAAATCGAAAAGTTCAGGGAGATTCTCTTGTTTAAAATGAGTAGGAAGATACATGTTTTATTTCCTAATACTCTTTCGAGCCATCTGGGCTGGTTTTAAATATTTCAGGTAATTCAGCATTTTCAGTAAAAGCTTCACCTTTAAAAATATTAACCACTTCAATTTCCCCTATAATTTGCTGATTAAACTCGTCTAGTCGCTCAGCTGGGATCCATAACTCCTGACAAAAATCATCACCAACCGTATGTACTTCAAACTGAGCCAGATACTCATCATTCAATTCAAACCGTGTGACATAGCCAATATAACCACTTGCTTGATCTTTGGTATTCCAATCTAAAGCAATTTTTTCAGCATACTTCTGATTTAAAACAGGATAGAAAATAGGTTGCCAATACAATCTTGGTGGGAAATTTTTAAAGCCACTCTTTTCAATCAATTGATATTCAAAAAGTCCAATTGGTCGGTACAAATACATTGTTATTCCTTTAATTGTATTGAAAATAATCTATCTATAGACTAATCAGGTGAAATGATCAATTTCTTAATTAAATAGTTGTTATTTATTCGCCATAAACATTTTACTTCACTTTTCATGTGCATGAAATTTGCATAGTGTTTAATGATAAAGAACACACGCAAATGGAGGATGTTATGAATAAAGATCCACGTATAGAAAAAATAGAAAACCTCCTCGATAAATTGGGCAATATTGCAGTAGAAGCATTTCATTATATTGCGTTGTTTATCATTGGCTGTATGATCGCTTGGTCAGCGGTACATACAATTATTGAAATTTTAACCATGAAACAATACGCCAGTATTGATGATATTTTGTTATTATTCATCTATTTGGAATTAGGCGCAATGGTGGGGATCTATTTTAAGACCAATCACATGCCTGTACGTTTCTTAATCTATATCGCAATCACCGCACTCACGCGATTACTAATTTCAGATATTCAGCATGACCATAAAGCCGATATGGATTTAGTGATTATCACAGGGTCAGTTTTAATCTTAGCCATTGCAATTTTGATCGTGAGATATGCTTCTTGGACATATCCTTCTGTTATTCGTGATAAGCACACTGAAAAATCATTACCACACGGTAAAACACCGCGACCAGAAGACGATGAGTTGGCTTAGTCTGCCCCCTCTCCTCTTAATCTAAACCTAAGCCCTTCTTCCTAAGCAAAATCAAAACAATACTTTATTGGAGCGCAAAACAACAAGGAGAAGGGGCTTTTTAATATGTTAAAACTCTTGTATGCATTCATATTGATCATAATGACGTTTTTAAATCATGTTCAACGATTATTAGGCACTTGTAAATAACGACCATTTTGGAAAATCCAATGCATACCAACCTGAGGATCAGGTAAACCATAACGGCGCCAATCACTAATTAAGGTGTATTGTGAGCTTTCTATATGACCGCCCTCTCCATTTACATAACCATAGCTAGTACCGGAATACTCAGTCTGAGTTGGAAACTGGTGATTATAAATAATCGTCACACCATTTTGTGGTGGGTAACTTGGATATGGGGCATTTGGATGCGGATAGGGCCTATTTGGATAACTTGGGTACGTTGGATAGGAATGCTGGTATTGAGGTCGAACAGGAATCTCCTGTGACATTTGGCGGCCATATTGATCTGTATATTTATAGGTCGTTGTTGGATATTTCTTTTGAGGCCGCTCAACACTGAGATAATTCGCCCAATCTTTAGCGTCTGCCCATGTCATTGTTGAAGTTGCTGAAAGCATCAACATCAAGACACTTAAACTGAGTATCTGTTTCATTTCAACCTCCAAACTTGAACGTATACACAACAGCTTAATATATCATTCAAGATAAATAATGGATGAATTGCAGTCAAAATTTAATCTTCTTTATTGTTTATACATCAACTTAGGTAAATTCTGACATCAATCTGATAAAATATAATTTTAATCTGATGAGTGCTGTATTGTGGCTGAACTGAGCTTTGACCGTTTACATCAATTTTTTTGCAAAATCCCAAGTGTGCAAGAAGCATTTATTGATAGCTATGGTTCAGATGGCAAACAAGCATGGTGGTTTAAATTTCAAATCAATATTGACCACCCTTTAGCCTGGCAAACTGTGCAAGAACTTGGTCACGTTTTAAATTATATTTCTAAAAATGAACGTCTTCCGACTCAGTTTTTACCCGTATCTCCTCCTCCGTATATGAATGGTGAGGCGAAACAATTTTTAGCTTGGGTGATTCAATGTAACCATGCAGATTTTTCACCTGATGTGGTGTGTGACTGGTTAGAGGCACGTCTCCCAAAACCTGTAGATGATGAAAGCCAATGGAAAATCAAAACTGATTTACATGAGTTAGATCATATTTCAAATAAAGATTTGGATGAGTTAGTTCCACCAAATCCGCAGTAATTCAATCTACATGAATCTCAAAAATTTAGAATTATGCGGTAAGAAGCTCAAATATCGACTTGAGCTTCTTACTCACTTATATTTTTAATTTATTTTGCAAATGCAGTACTTCTGCTTTCAACCAATTGAAATACCAACTATCAAATTTTTGTCTACTTCCACTCTCATCCAATATAGGCGCAATCCCACCCCATAGATCTCGAGAATCGATCCATATCTCACCTTTTGATGGTCCATTAATGACTAAAAAATAATATTCACCACAACCAATACCACAAATAGGCAAAATCCCATTGAGTTCAAAGTTTTCATAATACTGATCACGTGGATTTTCACCATGATGCTGAATAAATCTTTCAAACTCTTCGGTTGTTGGTTCGATGCGCTGAAATAATTTATCTCTAAATTCAGTATTATACTTTTCTAACCACTGGTTAAACTGCTCAGCAAGTTCCTCCCAATTTTCCAAATTATATGCATCGACAAATGGAAATGGTGTTTGCAGGTCAATTAAAATATCCCCCAAAATTAGACATTGGTCCTTATGGAATATTACTTTTAAAATTCCCAGATCAGGTCCTATCCCAGCACTTTCCCAGGTATCCCCTGTACCATTACCAATTTCAGTTAAAAATCTTTTATATTCAATTGGTATTTCAACTTGATTGAGTGTTTCAAACTTAGAGAGCATGTCAATGTCAACCTGAGTGGCTAACGATTTAAAAATTAAATCTTTTTGCTGAATCGATAATTGTTCTTTTTCAATAAACTTTTCTATCAACTGCTGATAAATATTTAAGTATATTTTTATTGTTTCAATCATTTACTCTAACTCTGCTTATCTTTTTCTTATCCACCTAGACTCCCTCATTGATAAAGGAATCTAGGCAAAATAAATACTAAAACGTCGACAAACCACTCCATTCCATAAAACGGTAAACCCCGTATTTAAGTTTTGACTCATCAGCGTATTTGCTGTAATCCACACTCATTTGACGACCATTTAAGTTTGACCAAGCCGTATTAAAATACTGTTCAGCATCGATAAAGACTTGTTGTTGTGGATTGCCAACCACGCGTAAATCAGTTTCCAAATTATAATTTTTTAAATTACGTGCGGTAAAGTTGGCAGAACCTAAAATCATTTCCGCAGATTGCGCATTATGCTTTACGATCATTTTACTATGGCACTGCTCACCTTGGGTATTACACCAACGCACATCAATTCCTGCGTCATTTAACTCTGAAGCCACTTGACGGTTTGGGATACCATTTTTTTGACGACCAAATGCATCTTTATTGGGATCAAGCAAGATACGTAATTTCACTCCACGTTGCTTGGCAGCAACTAAACCTTTAATAATTTGGCGCTCTGACAAATAGAACATGGCTAAATCAATTTGATCATTGGCTTTTGCTGATGCCAACATGTTTAAGACTGCATCATAAATTGCTTTTTCAGTGAGTACTTGAACCTGAGGATCATTCGGATTTTCAGGTAGTTTGCCAAAGGCAACAAAAGGCGTATCTCCTCCCGACATATGCGCGACGGTTTGTTCAGTATTTAAAATATCTGTTGCAGTTGCCCCGTCAACCATTAATGCAATGTTAGAGTGACGTGAACTACCATCATGAGGATTGGCGGATGTGACGATGGTTTTCCAACCTTCCGCTGTATCGACCACGATGGTTTTACGATGATTGGCTTTAAAATTAAATAAATTTAAATAACTACGGACTGTAATTTTTTCTTTACCAAATGGATTATTCAGCCAGCCTTTATTTGGATTATTGCCAATATCCTGACAACATAAATACCATATTCCAGACCAAGTAGGATTAGATGCGCGGAGTGGTGTTAAATTCGTTTCAATCACATCAATACCGCCTAAACGTAATTGACGATATTGTTCAGGCTGAATTCCACCATAAACAGAATTGATAGGATCGGTAATAAACTTAATTTCTAAGCTTGGGTTTACAATTTTTTCATTAATCAAGGCTTGGGTTAATTGCTTGGTTAATTCTCGTTGCTGAACTTTAGAATCGCCGACTTCACTGTTAAATAGAAACATATCGATCACAATGGTGGTCTTGGCTTGCTTAATCAGCTGTAACACTTGATCAAAGATATGTTGATCAAGTTGCTGCTTCCCTTGCGCATCAATATAAGTTTCATCGGCAATAAATTTTACATTGGCATGACGCAATGGTCCGGTAAAATTCAGCCCTTTAGGAAGCGGTTTATAAACATGATAAATCGCAGATGAGAGATATCCTAAGGCCAATATGCCGATAATAATGCCGAAATAGCGACGTTTTGACCAATTCAGTTTGTTTTGAATTTTATTAAAGATACGCATAAGAAAAGACCTAGACCAATTTAGGGGCTGTCAACATTTCATATATAACTTGCGTTGTCGGCTAAAATTGAGCAAACGAGGCATAAAATGAAGAGAATAGCGAGACTATTTTCAAGTTTCATAACGATGTTTGAGATAATTTTAACTACAACCCTTGAGGGACTAGAGTGTTTTTTGATGCTACATCGTTATGACCTACTCATTTAGATCACTAAATTTCATAGATCATGCCTTGTATCCTCTAAAAAACACTCGTTGTCGCAAATACAGATGAAGTATTGGCAGACCCTTAGAGCCTAGGTCGAATTCCTTTATTTTTCAATAACGATTTGGTGAATGATTGCAAATAATTAGAACTTATAGTCCATACCTATGACAAAGTTACGTCCAATTTGTGGAATATTCGATAAGAAAGAAGTGTGTTCATAAATCTTCTCGTCCAACAGGTTGTTGGCTTTAAAGAATACTTTCGCTTCTTGTTTGTTGGCCAAAGGATATTGATAAGCAACACCTAGGTTCACCATGTTATAACCTTTGGTTTCTTGTTCATAAGACGCAAATTTATCTTGGTTAAACACATGTGAATATTCTGCTAAACCAGACCAACGCTCATCAAACTCAGCATTTACACGAGCGCCTAAACGACCAGCAGGAACACGTGGTGCATTTTCATCTTCAATTTTACCGCGTACATAGTCACCAAACAGGCTGGTTTTATACACATCATTCCACTGATAAGCGACTTCACCTTCTGTCCCGTAGAACTTGGCTTTATCTTGACTGTATTTGATCAAACGGAAGTTTTCGTATTGATCCAAAGTTTTGGCATAAATATAGTTATCAAACCAATTTTGATAGACATGTACATGATAGCTCAACTTGTCATTGTCATAATGAAGACCTAATTCCACATTGTTTGACTTCTCTTTATTTAAGTCTTGATTGCCCAATTCATAAGTATTGGTCGCATAATGCTTTCCATCAGCATAAAGTTCTTGTGCTAAAGGCAATCGCTCTTGATGAGAACCCGTTAAAGAGAGCGTGTAATTTGGTGCAAATGCCCAATTCACAGCACCAGAATATGAGAATGCATTACCATCAAAGTCTTTTTGAGCTGAATCAACATCCACTGTTTGATGATCAAAACGAGTCCCTAATTCCACATGAAAATCACCAAATTGGCGATGCTCTAAGCCAAATACACTATATTTTTGGGTTTTATTTGGCGCAAGAACCGCTTCTTCACCTGTGATATCTAATTTTTGCTGGCTGGCTTGAACACCCCACACGCCTTCCCAAGCAGCAATCGGATTGTGTAACAACTCAACACGACCTTCATAACCTTTGCTCTTGAAGGTTGTCATTGCTGTACTTCCTTCAATTTCATCATGTTGATAGTCGGTATAACTTGCTTGTGCACGAAGTTTTTTAAAGCCAGCAAAAGGTTCATTGAGCTCAGAACGGAAATCATAACGTTCTGTTTTCATATCAATCCATGGCCCTGCTTCAGCATGATCATGCTCTTCCTCACCATGCCCATGTCCATGTCCTTCATCATGGTCATGGCCTGCATGATCATCATCGTGCCCACCACAGTGGAGTGATAAACCATGTAAATGGCATGACTCATATTCATGACTATGTCCAGGTAAACCGTATTGATCTTGGCGGTTGCTATAAGACACACCCGCAAAACCACGTTCACCGATCCAAGATAAGCCCACATTTACATTTTCAGACTCTGAAAATGTATTGCCAACTCGACGCTCTTTTGTACTATGTGCATGATCACCATGTTCTTCTGTTACTATATAGTTCGGGGTAATGTAATCATTGGCATCACGTTTTAAACCTTCTACACGTAATGCAACATTTGAACCTAATCCAACAGTCACCCCAGCATTTGCCATTTTTTCATCGTTGCCCGTGTTATAACGCAGACCAACATTGCCTTCATAACCATTTTCAGGCATCACTGTCGGAATCTTGCTGTCAACCACATTGACTAAGCCACCCACAGACCCAGCCCCATATAATAATGTTGATGGTCCACGAATAACTTCAATTTTTTGTGCAAGTTGCGGATCTACAGTGACAGCATGATCTGGTGACAAGCTTGAAACATCCATGGTTTCTGTTGCATTCTGAGTCACTTTAACCCGCGCACCCTCTTGCCCACGAATTACAGGACGACTTGAGCCAGCCCCAAATGTATTGGAATAAATCCCTAGTTCATCTTTGAGTGCTTCGCCTAAGGTCGTGCCAGCCTGTTGTAGTTTTTCACGTGAAACAGTTTCATCTGCAACACCAAAATCTTGGCTTGAACGGACCAAGGGATGCCCAACAACTGTAATGGTCTCTAATTGTTGTGGATTTTTTGCAGTATTGATTTGATCTTCCGCCCAAATAGAAGTTGAAATAACTGCAGAAATGGAAAGTGTTAGGGCGCTTTTGGTAAAAGACATGGGATGCTCTCAAAGCTCAGTATTTTTGAATTACGTTATATTATAACATTTCAATATTTTTGCAATAAAAAACATTTGCTCTTTGGCTTTTTATATAGAATCAGATCAAAACCATTGCTTAACTTTTTAATATCCTAATGCCCTTCACACTTTCACATGCTATTTTAGCGCCGCCTTTGTCCAAACTTTCAGGAAATCGCTTACCGATTGCTGCACTCGCAATTGGCACAATGACACCAGATTTGTATAGAGTATTGGTTAAAACTGAAATTTATTTAAATCATCAATTCAAAGGAATCATCTATCCAGATTTATTGGTGGGATTATTGTTCTGCTTGCTTTGGTATAGTTTATATCGCCCATTATTATTTAAGTTTTTAGGCATTCAAAAACCATTAAACATTGCTTCTTTTTCAAATTTTTTTCAATTTCTAATTTGGATAGTGTTGGCGATTATCTTAGGTACAGCAACTCATATTATTTGGGACGGTTTAACCCATTTAGATTTTCGAACTTTCGCTTTTAAAGAGTTTTTAGCCCAACCTGTCAGTATGTTTGATCGTATTTATCCTATGCATAAAGTCCTACAAATCGGCTGTTCTGTTGTGGCTTTACCGTTTTTAATGTGGATGGGGTTACATTACTTTTTTAAATATAAAGTCAATCAAATACGAAATCCTAAAATACAAATATTCTGTATAGCCTTATTTACAACCTCTTTTTTTAGCGGTTGCATTTATTATGTTTACATTGCCAAAATCACAGGATTAGCTCCTCAAGACACTGATTTGTATGTACTGATTGGTTTCTTTATGAAAACCTTTACTCAAGCTTCTGTTCTTTGTTTTACTTTTGGCTGTCTACTATTTCATTATTTAAATTATAAAAAATATTTTTAATGATGCTCTATTTGCCGATTGAGTCACTTAAACTTTCTCGGAATTAGCTTAAATTTATTCTGCAATGTGGTAGTTTTTGCCCCAAGTCCTTGTGACTCACCTCTCAAAGAGGCATAATCTCACATTACATTTTTAGGCGATGCGCTGTTTACGTACTCGCTTCCTTAACCCATATAGTTGGATTTTTAACGCTATGATGCGAACTCATTATTGCGGTTCTTTAACCGAAGCTCAAATTGACCAGACTGTAACACTTTGTGGCTGGGTACATCGTCGTCGTGACCACGGTGGAGTGATTTTCCTTGATATGCGTGATCGTGATGGTCTCGTTCAAGTCGTCATCGATCCTGATACTCCAGAAGCATTTGCAACTGCGGATAAAGCACGTTCAGAATATGTATTAAAAATTGTAGGACGTGTACGTCGTCGCTATGAAGGCACCGAAAATGCCAATATGGTGAGTGGTCAAATCGAAGTTTTAGGTAAAGAAATCGAAGTTCTTGCTGCATCTGAAACTCCACCATTCCCATTGAATGATGAAAATGCCAATATTTCTGAAGAAATCCGTCTGAAATATCGTTTCCTCGATATTCGTCGTCCAGAAATGATTGACCGTTTACGTTTCCGCTCTAAAGTGACCACGTTAATTCGTAACTACTTAGATGAAAACGGCTTCTTGGATGTTGAAACACCCATTTTGACACGTGCAACACCTGAAGGTGCGCGTGACTATTTAGTGCCTAGCCGTGTTTCAAATGGTAGCTTTTATGCGCTCCCTCAATCACCACAATTGTTTAAACAATTGTTGATGGTTGGTGGTGTAGATCGTTATTACCAAATCGCAAAATGTTTCCGTGACGAAGACTTACGTGCCGATCGTCAACCTGAATTTACTCAAATCGACATCGAAACATCGTTCTTAAACGATGACGATATTATGGATTTGATGGAAGGCATGACCGTTAAGATGTTCAATGAACTTCTTGGTGTGAAATTCGACAAATTCCAGCGCATGACTTATGCCGATGCAATGCGTGATTATGCATCTGACAAACCAGACTTACGTATTCCTTTGAAACTTGTAGACGTTGCGGACATGATGCAAGACGTTGAGTTCAAAGTATTTGCAGGCCCAGCAAAAGATCCTAAAGGTCGTATTGTGGCACTTCGTGTACCTGGTGCAGGCTCATTGCCACGTAGCCAAATCGATGAATACACTAAATTCGTTGGAATTTATGGGGCGAAAGGCTTAGCTTATATTAAAGTCAACGAACTTGAAAAAGGCATCGAAGGTCTTCAATCTCCAATCGTTAAATTCATCGAACCAATCGTGCTTGATTTGTTAAAGCGTGTTGGTGCTGAAAACGGTGACATCGTATTCTTTGGTGCAGATAAAGCCAAAGTTGTAAATGATGCAATGGGTGCTTTACGTATCAAGATCGGTCATGACATGAACATGTCAACAACCGAGTGGGCGCCACTTTGGGTCGTAGACTTCCCAATGTTCGAAGAAACTGATGATGGTAAATGGACATCTGTTCACCACCCGTTCACACTTCCAAAATCAAGTGTTGAAGAAGTGAAAAGCAATCCTGGTGCAGCACTTTCTGTTGCTTACGATATGGTATTGAATGGTACCGAAATCGGTGGTGGTTCATTACGTATCTACACTTTAGAAATGCAAAAAGCAATTTTTGAAGCTTTAGGTATTGGCGAAGAAGAAGCTGAAGAAAAATTCAGTTTCTTATTAAATGCTTTAAAATTCGGTGCACCGCCTCATGGTGGTTTAGCATTCGGTCTAGACCGTTTAGTGATGTTGATGACAGGTTCATCATCTATCCGTGACGTGATTGCTTTCCCGAAAACCAAAACTGCTGAGTGTCCATTAACTCAAGCACCTGCACCAGTTGAACCAAATCAATTGCGTGACTTGGGTATTCGTTTACGCGAAAAACCGAAAGCTGAAGAATCTAAATAATTTTTAATTGTTTCATCAAAAACCCTGCTTTATGCAGGGTTTTCTGTTTTTCATATGCATTTTATTTCGATAGGTTCTAATTGAGATAAGTTCTCATAAATGGCATACTATCGCTGTTAACTTTTGAGGTGAAAACCTATGGCTATGCGACCTAATGTACTTCGTCATACAATTATTATCATTGTATTTTCAGTGGTTCAATGGGGATTTATGCGTTATATCCTAAGCCATCAGTTGTTTAATTTAGATACTTATCAACGTATTCTATATTTCAGCATGAGCAGTTTTATTGCTGGTTTCTTTATTATTTCAGCACTAATTTATTTGGTGTTGAAAGGCAATGCTGATCGCGACTAATATTAATTAAATGTATAAGCTACTTAAAACTTTCTCTCGATTACCTCTAGGGATGATACAAAGTATTGCTAGAGGTGTGGGGAATTTATTGTTTATGAGTAATTCTTCAGCAAAACGTACCACTGCATTGAATTTAACAGCAGCGTATCCCGAGCTTGATGAACAACAACGCAATCAACTGATTAAGGCCAGTTTAAAAAGCCAATGTATGACTTATGCAGAGTCAATTAAAATTTGGGGATCTTCTCCAGAATTCGCCTTAGCCCAAATTAAACAGGTTTATAATGCTGATATTTTTCTCAATGCCTTGAAGAATCCCAATGGCTGTATTGGTGTGGTACCCCATTTTGGAGCATGGGAGCTCATGAATGCGTGGATCAACCAACATACTCATCCTGTTATCATGTATAAACCAAGTAGAGATAAAGACTTAGATCGATTTATGTTAGAGTCTCGCCAACGCTTAAATGCAACATTAGTACCCACTGATGATACTGGTGTACGGGCCTTATTTAAACATTTAAAACAAGGTGGATTTACTGCCATCCTTCCCGACCATATCCCCAAAGAGTCTGGCGGTATTTATTCTGAGTTTTATGGGCAAAAAGCATTTTCATCAACTTTACTTTCAAAGCTTGCTGCAAAAACCCAATGTTCCGTCGTGGGTTTAACTTGTGTTCGCCGCTCTGATTTCTCAGGTTTTGATTTACATTTTACCGCACTATCACAAAATATTAATTCTAAAGATTTACAGCTTTCAGTCGATACCTTGAATAAAGAAATGGAACGAATGATTAGTATTGCTCCTGAACAGTATTTATGGGGCTATAAACGATTTAGGAAATTAGAGGGTGGCAGGAATTTGTATAAATAAGCAAATTCATGTCCACCAAACAGAACTTCAAAAATTAACAGCTAAAACATTAGTTTCAACGAAATTTTATTTTCACAGTCCGAATGCCTTGTCTAAATTTTGCCAGCTTAATCATCATTTTTTGAATTTGTCTAATAACTCTTGAACATTCTTTTTTCAATTTATCACTAAATTTCAATTTTTTCTTTTTTAGATACTTCCCTTTTCTAATATTTCTAACTTCTTCCAAGGCACTTGGAAACTGTGTATTACCATTCGTCAATATCATATCCTGAATACACAATGCGGGGCTAAGCTGATACACTTCTAGCTCTGGGCACTCTCTAAACAAAAAATGATCCACAGGGATTAATGCTTTCGATTCAACAATAAAATTCAGCAATTTTTTTGCTACATCTTGCGATATGATATATCCGCCACATCCCATATGCGCTTCACGTAATAACAATAGCTTACGGGCATCGGGAGCCGAGAGATTATGTTGTTTTAACGCTACACCAATTTTTTTATAAAAGACCTCTAACTTAATCACAGAACATTCTTTTGGAATCCATACATCATCCAATAAAAAATCTTTTGCATGATCACCTAAATAGATATCATCTTCAAATATTGCAATATAATCGAGTTGCTCATCTATTGCTTTTTTCCATAACAGCATATGGCTCAGCAAGCAACCGACTTCATTTTGGTGTAAAGCTGTTGTATACCCGACCAGGCCAAGTTTAGATGTCGCGATGTCTATATTCACAGGCGTAATCGCATCAAAAAATTCAAAATCTACTTCTTGTTTTGTAAATTCAGCTACAATATGCTTACGGCGCTCTTGAGCAGTTGATAAACTAATGACAAATTTTTTCATAAAAACTCTTACAACAATTACTCATAAATTTAATTTTGAGATCGACTCCACGATAAAGATCAATGTTCATTTAAATTAATCGCATTTAGCGATATACTATACGGCACCACTCTAATAAATGTGATTTAGGGGCTATAAATAATGATTAGTGAAAACATTAAAATTTTTGTAGGTTGCGATCCAAATAACTGTGATCTTGAACAACTCATGGTATTAGAACATAGTGTTCGTAAACATACACAGCATAATGTTGAATTTATTTGGATGCAACTTAGTCATGACATAAATAGTCCGTGGTATAGCGACCAAGAAACAGGTAATGGATGGTCTACAGAAAAATGGGCAACACCTTTTTCTGGTTTCCGTTGGGCAATACCTGAGTTATGTAATTTCACAGGTCGCGCAATTTATATGGATGCTGATGTGGTCGTACTCTGTGATATTGCAGAACTTTGGTCACACCCTATGAATAATGATGCAATCGTTATCGCTAAAGGCGGGAAAAGTACAGCGCGTTTATGTACTTGTGTATGGGATTGTGAGAAAGCCAAACAATACCTCCCACCACTTGATGAAATCCGCACTAATCCAGAGAGTCATAAAAATTTAATGCGTCTTATCAAAGACAAGCCTCAATTAGTTGAACCTTATCAAGATTCTTATAATAATATTGATGGTGAAGACTTAGCGATCGAACAAATTAAAGTATTACACTACTCGGACATGGGAACTCAATTTAGTCATAAATATGCAATTCCACGTCTTGCCAAAGCGAATCAAAAACATTGGTTTGATGGCAAAATAATGCCTCATCCTCGCCAAGATTTAGTTGAGTTATTTGATCAATATTATGCGGAAGCACTAGAGCTTGGCTATAAACCTGAAAATTATTTAATTGAACCTTTTGGAACTTTTTCAAAAGCAACTCAAATTAACTACCAAGGGAATAAAGTGACTCGCCCAGACCAAGAAACCAATTGGTTGAGTAAGCAAATCCGAAAAATTAAAGCTAAATTTAAAAAGCCCACATTTACTTTAGATGGATAAATTGTCGAATAGACATTTTATCCATCTTCAATCCTTTTCTCATTACGACTCTATATGAACCATAAAACACCAAAATCGATTCAATTATTCTTTTCAAATTTTGTTTTAAGAAATATCTATAAATTTATTTATAAACATAGCCATCCTAAAACACATCGACATAATCGTAAATACTGGCCTTATTATTCCGTTAAAAGGAATGAACTTGGTGGAATTGATCAGGTGTATTTTCGTAAGAAACTCATTGCTGACAATTCAGTTATGCCTACACGCTCTTGTAAAAAAAGCATGCTGGTTGCAACTGGTCCTTCCGTTCAGAAATGCCCAGAAGATGTTTTTAAAAGACAAGATATAGATTATATCGGAATTAATGGTTCAATCTCATTGGACTATGTTCAATTTAAATATTATGTCATTATCGACTTTAATTTTACTAAAAATCGTTTTGATTTAGTACTCAAAGTACTTCAAAGTCAATGTACTTTTTTCACCACTCATCGCTGTCTAGACATCATTCTAAGAAGAATCAATCCTGACCAAATTAAATGTCAGATCAAAGTCATTGAAACGATTACGGATGGTGTAACTGAGCGATTTTTAGGTCCCCGTCTCACTATTAATCCCCATCAAGACTATTTTTATTTAGAAGATGGTAAAGGATTTTCTCTGCATATTCGTGATTCCATTTTTGATTATTTCACAGTGTCATATGTCGCATTACAAATTATTTATTCTCTGTCTTATGAAGAAATTTATTTAGCAGGTTTAGATATGAATAACTTTAATCAACCACGTTTTTATGAAAAAAGCGGTAACAAACAACCAACGATGCTTGACCAATACTTAACGGAAATATTTCCAGCATTTGAGGCCGCTTCTCACTATTTAAACAAGCAGAATATTAAAGTTTACAATCTTTCACTGAAAAGTGCGATAGAGTCTTTTGAGAAATTAGATCCAAAGCTTTTATAAAGTTTTGGATTCACCTTAGCTCTTAATTTGTTTTTAATATGCAAACCAAAAATTTCCGTGATGATATCAACGGGCTTCGCGCCTATGCTGTAATACTTGTTGTTCTATTCCATTTTGGGGTTTCAGGATTTTCTGCTGGATTCTTAGGTGTCGATGTTTTCTTTGTTATTTCTGGTTATCTAATGACCAAAATCATTATTGAGAACCTTGAAAAAAATAGTTTTTCTTTTATAAACTTTTATTTAGCAAGAATCACACGAATTTTTCCTGCACTTTTCTTTGTCATCTTAATCATGACAATTTGCGGATGGTTTTTTTTCATCCCAGAAGACTTCAAACTGTTTGCTAAAGATGCAAAATATAGTCTAAGTTTTTTATCTAATGACTTATATTATCGTCAAGCAGGTGATTATTTTGCAGTAAGTTCTCATGATAAGGCCTTACTTCATACATGGTCTTTATCAGTAGAATGGCAATTTTATATATTATTTCCTATTCTTGTTTATTTATATTTTAAAATTATTCAAAATAAAAAATTCTTAGGAATATTTTTAATTTTATTATGTATTTCATCTTTAAGCTTCTCAATTTATATCTCTTCTAAAGACTCAATCTATGCTTTTTTTAAGCTCACCTCTCGTGCTTGGGAGTTGCTTGCGGGTGGCTTGGCTTATTATTATTTTAGAACATATACGCCAACTCAACCCATAAAATATTTTTTTGAACTTGTTGGTTTTTCATTCATTGCACTAAGCTTAGTCCTGTTTGGTCAAAATACAATCTGGCCAAGTTATAACGCATTAGTTCCTGTAATTGGAACGATGCTTATTCTTATTGCTAACCAACAAAATTCAGTTTTCACCAAATTTAAATTTATTCAAAATATAGGCAGTGCTTCTTACTCTATTTATTTGTGGCATTGGCCAGTTGCCTTTTTACTTGGATATTTTTTCTTTGAAAAAAACATAGTCAATATTAGTCTAGGGATTCTGATCTCTTTTATTTTAGGCTGGTTAAGCTATAAATATATTGAAAGTTCAAGAAAATATTTAGTCAGTATTAAGGTATATTACTGCTATTTATTATTCTTTATCATCCTGATCTCTTCATCCACACTCTATTCATATATAAATAAAGACGGTTTAAAAAATCGTGCCGATTCACTCTATTTAAAACACAATGAAAAACTTGAAATGCCAAAGGTTTCCAATGGCTGGTGTTTTTATAATATTAAAGATGATCACAGCCTTAAGGTAGGTCAACAAGGACTTGAATGTCATATTGGATCGAAACAAACTGATGCTCAAAAAGTACTTTTATTTGGTGATTCTTTTGCTGGACATAATATTCCCTTTTGGCATTATCTGGGTAAAAAACTCAACTTAAATATCCATGCAATTACTACAAATTGGTGTTATCCAAGTACGGATGATCAATTCACAGGGGATAAGAATTCAACGGCCTACCAGCAATGTATGATTAATCGAAATTACTTAAAAAACAATATAGATCGATATAGTGTATTAATTTTTGCAGGTCGCTGGTCCGATATTGTGCAACAGCATCAAGAACAAAGTTTTAAAAATTTGCTCGAACTAGCGAATCAATCACATAAGAAAGTGATTGTAATGTCTGAGCCTTATGCATTTGATGCAAACATTAGCATGTTATACAAACGGTCATTGTGGTTACATCGAAATTTCAATCTAAATAGTTATTTTGATAATGTTAAAGCTAAACAGCAAAAAAATGCTTCACGGCTCATTACAGATACGACTCAGCACTATCCAAATACGTTATTGCTCACTCAAGCAGATTTGTTTAAACCAAATCATATGGCAAAAGAAAGTATTCCTTACTCTTTGGATGGTCGCCATTTATCTGTTTTTGGTTCACTGTCCTCTGAAGAGTATTTTACTCAACAGCCTAAATATAAAGTACTTAAACAGTTTTTATCTACTTCAAACTAGTTAAAAATTTGGGTCAGCTAGGATTTTAGTCTAAATAAGCTTTGATTTCAGAAAAGAGATCAAAGCTTATTTTTTAACATGATTGAATGAGTTCTAAGTTAAAAATCAATAAAAGATCCTTTAAAATACATTCCTTTATCATAATATTGGCATAAATAATTACGCTCTTTTCCTGCAAGTTTTATTAACTTAGGATATTCTTCAGCTGGATAATTAATTGCCATATCAATCAAAATCTTTTCTTTTACCCAGCGATTTTTCACTTGGTAGTAAAAGGCATTTTCATCACAATCGATTAAAGTAATGCTTGGGAAAGATCGTCTGAGCACTTTCTGACATGCGACATAAGCCACTAAATATTCCAAATTACTAATTCTTTGAAAAATATCTTTGCTATTTTTTTCAGTTTTTTGAATATTTTGTACATAGCATTTAGGCGTTTGTTGAATTGCTAAATATAATTCATCATACCAATGCTTAAAGAAAACATTTTTTTTAACACTTGCCAATAACCAATTCTCCAATACTGGATAATCGATATTCGTAGTATTTTTTTTTCGGTAATAAGAAAAACATTCTGTCTGATTATTTTGCATCAGTTCAGTAATCCAATCCAAATTATCATAAAGAATTATACTGGCATCTAACCAGATCCCACCATGCTGATATAAAAGATCAAATCTGAGTAGATCAGCCTTTTGTTGAGGCGTCGCATCCTTCAATAAAGAAAAATCAATATCACTGTACTCACTTACATTTTTTGGGTTAAGTACATATACTTGATAAGATGGGTTTTTTTCACGAATATTTTCGACACATTTTTCTACAAACTCTGGGAAACCTCCTTCCCAATAAATCCAAATTTTTTTAGGTAACTCAATAGAAGTAGTAACAGGATTAAAAATGAGCTGTCCTGCATAATTATCAATTTTTTTATTGGTATGTCTAATTTTATAATAGTACATCATATGAAATTTAGCTAAATAAAATAATTTTTTAAAAATTTTCATATAATAGATCCACAACGTTTACCTAAAGCAATACTGATAAAAATACATTTTACACAGTATATTTAACCAACAATTATCCAATTACATCTTAATACAATTAAAAATAAAGATGTTTAAGAGCATATACCCGATCACGCCACATACGTTTTTGCTTCTTAAAACCATAAGAATGGTCACGATTTTCTTTCTCTTTACGAGATATTCCCTGTGTTGCAACTGTACCTAAAATATCGCTGTCCAAACCTGCTGGACGAACAAAAGCAGGCCAAACACCTAATCCTTTTCCATTCTTACTCAACCAAGTTTGGAAAAAGATATCAACAGGCATCGCAATTGTTTTACCTTGTGCAATAAACGCCTCAGCACCCTTTCGTGACCAAATTAACCCCAAACCACGAATAGGAAAATAATAAGCGTGCCACAATGAATAGTGATCAAACTGAGTAATGTCTTTGGCTAACTTTTTCTTCTTCGCGGCTAAATTAATCAGATACCAGTCTAAGTCTGGATGCGTATCTAAATAATTTAAAACTTGATCCATAGACTGTTTGAAATCAGCTGTAATTTTCATATCATCTTCTAGGACAACAAGATAATCTGCATCACTTGCTAAAAATTTCTGAGCACAGCCATAATGACTGAGATAACACCCTAGCTCAGAATTGAGTAACCGTCTTCCTAAAGTTTGCTGCGTCAACGCATCATCATAATCCTGAAAAGATGACAATCCTTTGCCACGTCCATCGTAAGCAGAAAAACGCTCAAACTCCCAGTTTACCGCCTGTAACTGTTCTGTTGCGCGAGCAAGTCGCTCATCACTACCATCTAAATTTATCAGATATGTTTTAACTTTCATGATGGGCTTCCTACGATAAAACTTTGGCTGAAATAACTGATTTAGGTAAATAATCATATAATTTATCGATCATTTTAAGACGTACCTGTTCAGCATTCTCAGAATTTAGTTGATCTAAACTTTGGATACAACCATATTTAATATTGCCTTGATTCAATGCTTCTACAAACTCAGGTAAGCTTTCAGCATTCTTCAAATAAGCCAAAGCTAAATCAGATTTTAAAACTGCTTCATTTTTTTGAATCTTTAAATGATTCATCAATGAAATCGGATTTAGCTGTTCGACACTTCTAAATTTATATTTAATCTGTGTTTCTAATAGGTCTGGATGATGCAATAAGTATTCACTTAAAATTTTACGATCTACGCAATGTGGATAATGGTGGATTTCAAAAAATTCTTTAAAGCCTAGAATATCAGCACCCAGCATTTGTGCAATCACATGACCAGGTTGAATCGGTTTATTAAATTTTCGATTTAAAAACTGACGATATTTCAGCTTAGCCTTGTAACTAAAACAACTTTTCCAGTGTCCATAGGTGACGATTTTATTGGCTTCAAGAAAATCTTCAATTTGAGCAGGTGAATTGAAAAAGAAGTCATCATTTAAGTAGATAAAATAATCTGAAAGCCCGTTAATATTCCATAACATGCTTTCAATTGACCGGGTGTTAAACGTGGGTAGAAATTGCGTATAACCAGCAAAAATCTCACGATGATCAACGACACGAATTTTATTTGCATCACAAAGACCTTGTGTTGCAAATTCATTTAAAAATTCAGGCTGCTGATTATCTGTAACAATGAAAATATGACGGCAAAAAGGTACATACTTCAATATAGATGCAATGTTGTAATAGATCTCATCATTACTAGCAAAACGTGTATCGCTCACAGCATCTGAGGCATCTCCACCTGTGAGGTATTGATGACGTTTACGTTTTAACTCAACATCATTGCCATCGACCCAAGCAATCACGATATCAAGGTTTTGCATCTATATTGTTCTCAAATTTTCTAATGATCTAAATAAAATTACTGCCAAGCGTCTTTAATCCAGTCTGAAGGCAACACATAACGATACCATTTACCACCACCGCCAGTCACAGCATCAGGTGGATTAATTTCCCCATGGAAAATAATAATTTTGGCATCTTGTGGCTTTACTGGTGGCTTAAAATAAGCCAATGGTAATTTTTGCAAGCAATGGTATTTATAACTCTTACACCAATCTTTTGGCCAGTAGCTTAGTTTTTGCTGCTGATCGACATACCACGATAAATACTCTTGTTCATTTCGGAATTTATGACTAATTTCTTTAAAGTTTTCACGAAAATACGGCAAAATTTCAGGAAAGGTGCCCAACTTAAAACGATAAACTGAGCTATTTCCGGTCACACGCCAAGGACGTTTCCAATCGTGAATAATTAGAAATTCACCGGGATAAGTAAAGAAATCATCAATATTGTCTACAATGACCACATCAAGATCTAGAAATAATAAATTGCCTTTTAAACCATATAAATTGGGTTCAAAAGTAGATAGTTTATTCCATCCTCGCTCAGGACTTCCTTCAGGTAATGCTAATGGCGGAATTGGAAAGCATTGAACTTCGGGATTAATACCTTCCGTACGATCAGTCAAACACACCATTTGGAAATCAATTGTGGTATGTCGTTTCACCATGTTATATAGGCGATTGACATACTCAGCACCATACTTGCTGCCCCACTTCATACACAAAACGATATTCTGTTCTGATTCAACTAAATTCGACTGTAAATTTGATTCATTGACCTGCATGCATCAATCTTCCACCTGAGCAATCGCCATATCATACCATTACCCTCGCCAAGTTACTGTATTCGATTGCATATGCTGAACAATTTGTTTCATGAGAATATGCTATGATGCGTTAACAATTCACATTGAGCATGATCATTTTAATTGTTCGATATTTTATTGAGCAATCTTTTTTGAATGAATGCACTGTGAAATTGAATACAACTTTTGCAAGCACATTTTCTATATTAGGTTTTTATGAAAATAGCAGTCGCTGGAACAGGTTACGTTGGCTTATCCAATTCAATGATATTTGCACAACATCATGAAGTTGTTGCAGTAGATATTTTAGAATCTAAGGTTAACTTGCTCAACAATAAAATATCGCCCATTCAAGATGCGGATATTTCATTATTTTTAAAAGAAAAATCATTAAATTTTACAGCTACGACAAATTACCAAGCAGCGTATTGCAATGCAGATTTTGTGATTATTGCAACACCAACGGATTACGACACCAAAACCAATTATTTTAATACGCAAAGTGTCGAAAGCGTAGTTCAGCAAGTCTTAGAGGTCAACCCCAATGCAGTGATGGTGATTAAATCAACTGTCCCTGTCGGCTTCACCAAGAGTTTAAAAGAAAAATTTCACACTGAAAATATTATTTTTTCTCCAGAATTTTTACGGGAAGGAAAGGCATTGCATGACAATTTATACCCTTCCCGCATTATTGTTGGGGAAAAATCTGATCGGGCAAAACTGTTTGCTGACTTATTGATCGAAGGGGCCATCAAAAAAGACAGCCCTGTTTTATTTACCGATTCAACTGAAGCTGAAGCAATTAAGTTATTTGCCAATACCTATCTCGCTATGCGCGTTGCCTATTTCAATGAACTGGATACCTATGCGCAAATTTTTGGCTTAGACACTCATCAAATTATTGATGGTGTTTGTTTAGATCAACGTATTGGTAATCACTATAATAATCCATCATTTGGTTATGGTGGCTATTGCCTACCCAAAGACACCAAACAACTTTTAGCCAACTATAATCACGTTCCAAGTAATTTGATTCAAGCCATTGTTGACTCAAACAGCACGCGTAAAGACTTTATTGCAGACTCGGTGATTGCACGTAACCCCAATAAAGTTGGTATTTATCGCCTAGTGATGAAAAGTGGTTCAGATAATTTTAGAGCGTCCGCAATCCAAGGTGTGATGAAACGCATCAAAGCCAAGGGTATTGAAGTGATTGTCTATGAACCGACTTTACAAGAGGACCAGTTCTTTAAGTCCAAAGTCGTCAATGATTTAGTACAATTTAAACAGCAAAGTGACGTGATTATTGCCAATCGGGTTTCTAATGACTTAAGTGATGTATTAGATAAAGTCTATACACGAGATATTTTCGGAGCAGATGAATGAAAGTCCTCGTCACAGGTGCAGCAGGTTTTATTGGCTTCAATGTTGCAAAAAAACTTTTAGAACGTGGTGATGATGTTGTTGGCTTTGACAATATGAATGATTACTATGACCCCGCATTAAAACAAGCCCGATTAGCGGTTCTCAAAGATACGGCGGCACAAACCCAGCAAATATTCACTTTTATTCATGCCAATCTTGCCGATAAAGCAATCGTTGATCAATGTTTTCAAGATCATCAATTTGATCGGGTGATTCATTTGGCTGCACAAGCTGGTGTCCGTTACTCATTAGAAAATCCATTGAGCTATGTCGAAAGTAATTTAATTGGCTTTACCAATCTTATTGAAGCATGCCGTTATGCCAAAACACCACATTTAACTTATGCCAGTACCAGTAGTGTTTATGGTGCAAATACCACCATGCCATTTAGTGAAAAACATGGCGTTAACCATCCTGTACAGTTCTATGCCGCAACGAAACGTGCCAATGAACTCATGGCGCACAGTTATAGCCATCTCTTCAATTTACCAACAACAGGCTTACGCTTTTTTACTGTCTATGGTCCTTGGGGCCGTCCAGACATGGCTTTGTTTAAGTTCACCAAGAACATTATTGAAGACCAACCTATTCCTGTTTTCAATCACGGCAACCATACCCGTGACTTCACTTTTATTTCAGATATTGTGGAAGGTGTGATTCGTTCAAGTGATCAAATTGCGCAACCTGATCCAAATTGGAACAGCAAAAATCCTGATCCATCGACCAGTTATGCGCCTTTCCGTATTTTCAATATCGGCAACAACAATCCAGTAAAATTGATTGAATATATTCATGCTATTGAAAAAGCCTTAGGCAAAGAAGCAATTTTAGAATTACTTCCATTACAACCAGGTGATGTGCCGGATACTTTTGCGGATAGCAGTGCTTTAGAACAGATGGTCGGATACAAACCATCGGTCTCTGTTGAAGATGGTGTTAAACAATTCGTAGATTGGTATCGAGATTTTTATCAAGTTTAATTAAGGCTTTTATTTAGTTTAAAGCTAAATTTTAGCCTTTGAATTTTTTTTCAATTATTACAACAGCCAGATCTAAGCAAAAAAAGGATTCCTCTAGGAATCCTTTTTTTGCATGCAGCCACTTATTTTACATAAGTCAGCCAATGTGCATATTTTGGATCTTTACCTTGAACAGCATCAAAGAATGCTTTCTGAATCTTCTCAGTAATCGGACCACGAGCGCCTGAACCAATTTCACGATCATCATATTCACGGATCGGCGTCACTTCAGCAGCAGTCCCAGTAAAGAATGCTTCATCACCAATATAAAATTCATCACGGGTAATACGACGTTCAACAACTTCAATCCCCATATCTTTCGCAATGGTGATAATCGTTTGACGCGTAATCCCATCCAATGCCCCGCCAGCAATGTCTGGTGTATGTAATACACCATCTTTTACTAAGAATACATTTTCACCTGAACCTTGGCATACATACCCTTGAGGGTCCATAAGCATCGCTTCATCATAACCAGAATGTGCCACTTCTTGGTGTGCAAGAATAGACAAAGTATAGTTACCTGAAGCCTTGGCTTTACACATGGTCACGTTAGGGTGATGGTGCGTAAATGATGAGGTTTTAACACGAATACCTTTCGCCATTGCTTCATCGCCAAGGTAAGCACCCCAGCTCCATGCAGCAACTGTCGCATGAATGGTATTATCAGTTGCAGCGATACCTAATTTTTCCGAACCAATGAAAATAATTGGGCGTAAATAGCATGACGCCAATTTATTTTCACGGACAACATCAATTTGAGCTTGTTCAAGAGTTGCTTGATCAAATGGAACTTTCATTTGATAAATTTTTGCAGAATTTAACAAACGTTTTGTATGGTCTTGGAGACGGAAAATCGCAGTACCGTTAGGTGTTTCATAAGCACGGACACCCTCAAAAACACCCATACTATAATGTAATGTATGAGTTAAGACGTGAATTTTAGCTTCACGCCAATCAACCATTTGTCCATCTTGCCAAATAAAACCATCACGATCAGCCAAATTCATGGCGCACACTCCAAATTTTTACACAATTATTCACTTTCCAAAGCGAAACTCGCTGTTGGATCAATTAATCTTTGCCATAACTTGCAAACGACCTCTCGGGTATCGTGCCAATCCGCAGCACTCACTTGCATATTATGATTTGCAAGTGCCAAACGGTGGCTCTCGGCGCGTTCACTGAGATAAGCTTGAATCAATGCGGATACATCGTCGCTGGATAAGCAACCTGCCTTTGCGGCATCTTCAAGGATTCGTACGTTGTCGGAATAATGGGCGAGATCAGGATTCGTCCCACTCCAGGCTAATACGACATACTGTGCCATAAATTCGATGTCAACGATACCACCTGCATCCTGTTTTAGATGAAAAATTCCATCTTTTTTCTGATCTTTTGAGGAACCCAAATGATCTTTCATCTTCTGACGCATGTTCAGGACTTCTTTGCGAACTGTCTCTTCTTCTCTTGGTAATGTGAGAACCCTACAACGTAATTCTTCAAATTTTGCTCTTAAGCTTTGCTCACCTGCAATTGAGCGTGCTCGAACAATTGCTTGATGTTCCCACAACCAGGCACTTTTGAGTTGATACTGTTCAAATGCCTTTAAACTGGTGACCAATAAGCCTGCTTCACCAGAAGGGCGTAAACGGGTATCAATTTCATAGACTCGACCATCTAAAGTTTGTGTGGTCATCAGAGACATAAATTTTTGCGCAACACGCATGGCAAATTCAAAGCCACTAATGGCCTTTTGACCATCAGTATCTGCTTGTTCATCCATATAATGAATAAAAACTAGATCGAGGTCTGAACCATAGCCTAGCTCAATGCCCCCTACTTTGCCATAACCAATCACAGCATAGGCCATATGGTCTAATGAACAACGCAGGCCTTCTGCATCGACAGGATAACCATGACGCTTAGCAACTGTCTGATAAGCCAAATTTAATGTTGCAATCACAGAAACTTCTGCAATATCTGTTAAAGCATCCGAAACTTTCATCAACGGGCTTTCTGCCAGCACATCGCTTGCAGCAACGGTAAGCACATTGGATTTTTTAAATAAGCGCAATACTCGCATTTGATCTTCAACTTGATCGATTTCAATACGCAGTAATTGCTGGCGGAGCGAATCTTCCAAATAATCTCGTCGAGGCAGTTCAAAATCCATGGATAAAAACTCATCCAGAAGAACAGGATAATGAGTCAACTCCTCACAAATCCACGGACTAACTGTCGCCATTTTGACCAAACGTTGCAACGCCCCTTTGCTTTCAATCAACATCACCAAATACACGGTACGGCGCATTACAGATTCGACCAACGGCATCAATCGCATTAAAGCCACTTGCGGACTATTCGACTGTAGGACTGCTTCAACCAAATGCGGCCAAAATTCTTTTAAACGCTGTACAGCTTTAGCAGGCAGTTTCTTGATTGCATGACCATACCAAAACTCATGAATCAGATTTTGTGCATTACGGTCTAAGATCTCATTGAGCTGGCTTTCCAACTGACTAAAACTTTCAATCGGAGAATCAAGTCCTTTTTCTTTAATCAAATGCTCAAATTGGAAAGTCACCTTGCTGCGCTTTTGGTTGAGAAAATCAATAAAAGCAGCCCAATCATCAAAACCCAAGGTATCAATTATTCGCTGACGAAGTTCAGGTTCTGTAGGTAAAGATTGTGTTTGCTGGTCATTCAAGGCTTGAATAGCATGCTCTACACGTCGTAAAAATAGATAAGCCTCTTCAAGATCCTCAACGGATTGATGATCGAGTAATCCCGCCTCACCCAAATGTTTTAGGCTAACAAGGCATTGGCGGTCTTGTAACTCTAATTTTGCTCCGCCATAAATCAGCTGAAAAACCTGCACAATAAATTCAACTTCACGAATACCACCTGCGCCCAGCTTAATATCGTCTGCAATGTTACGCCGAGCCACCTCACGTTCAATCATGGCTTTCATTTCACGCATGGCTTCAAAAGCGGTGTAATCTACATATTTACGAAAAACGAATGGGCGGGTCATATCCAATAAACTATCACCGTCTTGTCCACCTGTGATAATACGCGCCTTAATCCATGCATAACGTTCCCACTCGCGCCCATGCTGACTTAAATATTTTTCTAAAGCCACATGACTTATTGCCAGTGCTGAACCATCCCCCCAAGGACGTAGACGCATATCCACACGAAATACAAAACCATCTGCAGTAATATGATCTAATAAATAGATCAGCTTTTGCCCCCACAAGATGCAAAATTGCTGTACATCAATACACTTACGACCATTGCTTTCTCCTTGCTCATCAAAGGCAAAAATCAGGTCAATATCACTAGATAAGTTCAGCTCTTGTGCCCCAAGCTTGCCCATCCCAATGACGATCAAATCTTGAAGCTTGCCGTTATAACCTATCGGTTCGCCATGTTTTGCCAGCAAAGGAATCCGAGCAAAATCTTTTGCTGCAATGATACAGGCATCTGCAAAATCAGACAGTTCTCGTGTCAACTTCACCACATTGGTCAGTTGGTTAGCATCTTGCCAAATCCAACGAAACATTAAGCGTGCACGAAGAATACGTAAGACTTTCATCCACGTATTTTCATCTTGAATATTGACTAAATGATCGTAAACGAGTTGTTGAATTTGTGCTGTACTGAGCGATTGTTGAAATTGATCAATTGCATAATCATGTTCTAAAGTGGCTTGATGTAGACTTAATACTTGTTCTGCATACTGACTTGCATGTAATGTTTTTTGCAATTGCTCAATGTTCATTGAAAAGCCTGTACTTATGTTTTATCAGCTTATTTATAGCAGTTTGCTTTACATTTAGGGAGGTTTTTGTACTTTTCTTAAAAAACAAAGCTCAAAAAACCACCACTCACAATCAATCTAAATTATTCAAATATAAAATTATGAAATTTTTATTTTATCTTGCTTGATTTCAGGACAAACCAAAGCTTGATGGGTATTTTTTGCAGCAGGTAAAGCAACAATAAAAGTCGTTCCCTCACCTGTTTTAGAGCTTACTGAGATTTTTCCATGATTGAGATCCACAAACCGTTTACATAGAACCAGCCCTAATCCTGTTCCTCGCTCCCCAATCGTACCTTTTATACTGGCTTTGATCTGTGGTTCAAACAGCTGCTCAATTTGCGACTGAGTCATTCCCAAACCAGTATCATGAATAATAATTTCTATATCTTTTCCTACTGGGTGCGCAACAATGGAAACTTTTCCAGAACCATCAGTACGGGTAAACTTCAAGGCATTCGAAACCAAATTCTGAATCACCGAGGTCACCATATTCATATCTGCAAAAACACTTAAATCTTCAGCAACATTTTCAATCAGTTGTATATTTTTATTCACTGCCAAAGGCTTAAGCACATCGTAAACAATCTTTGTGGTCTGTTTTAATTTAAAATTAATTGGGTGATAAACAAAGCGCCCACCTTCTGCCATCGCCCAATTGAGTAAGTTTTCAAGTAAGGAATAGGTCGATTGCAAGGTATCGTGCAAATAATCTGCAATATCCTGTACACCTTCTTCACTCAAAGTTTCACGCTCGTTTGCTAAGACATCTGAGAAGCCAATCAATCCATGAAAAGGCGCACGTAAATCATGAGCAATAACTTGGAAAAACTTAGTTTTACTAAAATTTAAAGCGCGTTCTTGTTCATATAACTCATAGTAATCTTGGGATTCAGATTTACGCTCTAAGATCGTCACCAAACCTAAGCTAAGTTCTTCTAATAAAGCCTGTTGCTTGCTTGTAAATGTTGTTTTTTTATTATCATAGAAATAAACATGTGCAATAGAGTCGTTATCTTCTAACTTAAAATCGTAGCACAATAAACGTTGGTGTTTTATCCCAATTTCAACCATATATTGTGAGAATTTTTCATAATTTTTATGCATTTCTGAAACGATGCACTGATTGCCAAAATATGGTGATAAGCTCAATTTACAAGCAATAGATGCTGCTTTAAAATCACTACTTTCATCGGCAACCCAAATATAAGGTTCATTATGAAAAGTAAAAAAAGCATTTTCTACATTGAGAACAGCACGAGCTACACGTAAATAACGTTCAATTTTATTGTCTGTGGTATAAACACCTAAAATCAACGATAGTTGACAAGCACTAAGCTGTTCAGTCTGATGAGCTTCTAAGAATTCTAATTTCATGTTTACCTCATTTGCACTTTCAGTTAACACGCTAGTTATTTAAATCGCCAACGTTTAAATATCAACTTCTTCCAAACACATACAAACTTGAAAACATCGCTTTAGAGAAACACTTACAAATGTTCACATAAAACAATATAACAGCAATACAATCAAATAAAAACAATGGGATGAAATTTTCGATAAATTTCACATTTTATTTAACATGCACAATCAGTTACTGCTTTATATATTTTTATGATTTAAATAGAAAAAACCAAGCTTTTGATAAAAACCTCTAATTTAAATCATCGCAATCAAACCATAAAGTATTTATCAAGCTATTGGCATGTATAAGTGACAGAGAGGTTGCAAAGATCAAAGACAAAATAGCGAAATTCAGCAACAACTTTACTAAAGTTATCTCTCAAATGATTGAGGAAATGAGTTATTTTAATCCCTTAAAAAAGCATTTCGAAAAAATAGATCATCCCATACAAGACGATAAAAATGATGGATAGCAGGCTCATATTTAAAATGAATTTGAGTATTTTATAAGTTTTGAAATGCTTTTCACGAAATTGTATTGAATACTGTCTAAATGGTGCAAAAAATTTAAAAATAGCACTATACACCCCTCTTTTATCTTCAGGTGTATTTGGAACAACAGTACCTTTAACAAGAATACGATAAGCGCTGTTAAAAATTCGTCCAAATATGTTCATTGGACGATCAACATCACACATCAGAATCAATCGCGCTGAATTCGCTGTATTATATGCAAAATGTGGATATGTTTCATCAAAGACAAAGTCTTTACCATTGAACCAAGTACTAGTTTGTCCATCAATATTAATTTGACAAGTTTCAGAGTTAGGTGTCACCAAACCGAGATGATACCTAAAGCTACTAGCAATCGGATCAGCGTGTAAGCTCAGTTCAGAACCCGCCGGTAACAGTGAAAACATGGCACCTCGAATAGCAGGAACTTGATTAAGTAACTCCAATGTCTTAGGACATAATCTTTGCGCAGAAACATGCGTTGTTCCGTACCATTTTAAGTAAAATTTACTCCAACCACGTTTGTAAAAAGTGCGAAAACCAACATCATAATAACCGTCTGCTCCAGGTGTCTTGATCACTTCAAATATACCCGATGACTCTAATGCTATTGCTTCATCTCTAATAATTATCCAATTGGCTCTAAGTACTTCAATATTTTCTAAAAAGTCAGCATCTAATATTGGCTTTTTTGCAAAGCTGCGTGTCGTCATATACAGAACACAATTAAATGGTGCAAATATAGGCCAACTTTTTCTTAAATATTGTGAGAGTGAGTCATAACGTACATTTCCTCGCCAACGGTATACATAAGTCATGGCTGCTATCGAATACACGATTAAACCAATGATGATCATAATACTTAGATTCATTATAATTTTACTCCGATTATGATTTCTGAATCCCCATGATGTGTCCTTGATTTTCCTTAAATAAAGCCAATCTTCTTTGCTGAACAACCTGCATAAAGATCATTTAGATATTTTTTGAAATAGCGAGAAAAAATAAAATAGTTTCAAATTATTTAAAATACTTTTAACTATAATTAATTAATTTTCTTATAGGCAAGAAATATGTACACCTTTGGTTAAGTTTTAAATGATTGAAATTAAAAATTTTAACTGTTGTTGTTAAGTGATCAGGCGCTATTTCTCGCATACTGATACTTGTTATAAAAATGCGTCATTAAAGAGGGAGCGATGGAACACTAGAAATTACGTAATTTTAATTAAACATCGAAACCATCATTTAAATGCCAATCTATTAATTGGTCCATACTGATCAAAATCAGTTTTTTTCTTTTTAAAGCACTCATGTTCTTATTTGGTTTCTTAAGTTCTGATAGCACCAATTTCAAACAATAAAAAAAGCCCTCAAGTCTAAATATGCTTGAAGGCTTTTCATAATATATGGTCCCGAGGGTCGGATACAAAACTTACTTTAATTTCAATAATCTATACATTTTATGTGTAAATACGTGGAAGCAAATTCTAGGTAGCTGCATCAATTTGACGATAGAAAATAAGATATGGTCAAAGATAATTAGGAATACTTTTTAAAATCTCAGGTCATAAAAAAAACAGGTTACTTTAGTTACCATTATTACTTTATACAGTTATCTATATGAATATATTAAAATTAAATACTATTTATAAAAGTTACTTTTAGGTTACTTTAGGGTTACCAGTAACCCGTTTTTTAGGTTACCGACAGTAACCTATTAACCTTATGATAATTAATAATTAATTGATTTTTTAATTGTCTTGGTAACCCGTGGTAACCTTATAAAAGTTACCAACTATTTTATTAAATATTAATAACTTATATATCACTTTAAAGCTTGGTAACCTAAATTAGACTTTTATTTTTGGACTTATAAAAACAGTAAAATACCTCACATAATTCAATGCCCTTTCTCTTTGCATCAAATCGCATCACTTTGCATCAAAATTAATTCATTAAAATGTCTGAAAGCCTTTAAAACATGAGCTTTAGACTTGATTTCTGCATGCATCAAAAATGAGACATTTAGTAAGTGGGCAGGTGGGAGAGGAGACTGCGTTTGGCTTAGCTCGAAAATTTTTGATATGTAAAATTGAAATTTAAGAAAATTTATAAAACTTAGTCTTTAGAGTTTGACATGCGTTTAATCTATAATTAACCCATTGAAGTTTTAAAAGTTAGAAATTGTTTTGATTACATTACATCATTTAGACCAATCACGTTCTTTTCGCATACTATGGTTGTTGGAAGAAATTAAACAACCATATGAATTAAAAAAATATTATCGAGATTCAATCACTCATTTAGCACCAGAATCTTTAAAAATTATTCACCCGTTAGGTAAATCCCCAGTAATAGAGTGGAATGAAAAAGTAATTATTGAGTCTGGTGCAATTGTTGAATTATTAATTCAAAAATTAGCGCCTCAGCTAGCACCTGACCTTGAGGATCTAGATTATATCGACTATTTACAGTGGATACATTTTTCAGAAAGTTCGGCAATGGTGCCCTACTTATTAAAAATATTTAATTCTATTGAAAACCAGCATGGCACTAACTTAGTATTTTTAGAAAATTATGCCCAAATAGAATTTGATAAAGTGTTTAGTTTCTTAAATGACTATTTAAAAGATAAACAATACTTCGTTGCAGATCGTTTAACTGGTGCCGATTTTATGATGGGCTTCGCATTAAATAGTCTAATTTATCAACTAAATCAGGGAGAAAATTATCCGTATATTAAACGTTATGTCGATGGTTTAACAAAGCTAGATAGTTGGAAAAATGCTGTTAAAATTGAAGGCTCTTTAAGTTTAAATTGAGAAAATTAAACTCAAGATTTAACAAGATTGATAAAAATGGGAACCTAAATCTCCCATTTTTGGTTTCGCATAAGCTGTATTATGTTAATTTTAGAAAAACTTAATGATCATAAGTATTTATAAAATTAGGGGTTAAAGTCTACAATAAGTAAACCATATGTGATAAATCTAATTACTTACTACTTCCTCACGCTCTACTGCTCTTATTACACGTTCAAAAGTATTTAAGCTATCTTCAAAATTATTTGATAGATCAAAATATTCGGGTTTATGTGGATAATTCCGCCATAAATCTTGAAGATATTGTTTAAAACTTAGGGTTCTTTCTAAGCGATCACTAATTGACAATGATTCTAGATGTGTGACCAATGATTCATTAATAGCATCATTAAAAATAGGCGTATCAAATACCATTGCATCTAAATATGTGAATGATCCCATCCACTTTTTCAAATGATATGCACCTATAGTAGTAATCCTAAAGTTATCAGGCATATCACCAATAAGTAATCCTTTATCATCCTCATCGAATGTTATTCTTTGCGAGGTTTCTATCAATTTTCTATTTGTACATCGTCTAATTGCATAGTGAATTTGATTAATTGTAAATCCATTATTTTGTAATTCTTCTTGAAGAATATTCAATGAGAAAAAAGAATCTTTATCTTTTTTAGAGTTATCCGAACAAAGGAATGCTAATAAAATCGGAGTCAAAAAATGCTCATATGTATCAGATGTTGAAACATCAAATAGATTCATTGCAATTGACGTATCGGCATTATAATGAGAATAATCACCTAAAAGGGCTGATTTTGTGAACTCGTGGAGAGGTACAATATACTTTTTATTCTCAGAATTTCTTTCTGTGAGATCAATAATTTTTTGAGCATCTACATTTGGGCTACCAATAAAATTGACTATTAGTTCTATCGCATTCCTAATATTACCTCCCGTTATATTCGTTAAAAACTCCTTCAAATCATTGTTATTAGCTAAGGAATCAATTAAAACCTTTAAAAAGACTGCTAAATTTTTAGAGTTTACTTGAACATAGTTAGCTATCTCTAATGGAATTTTACCTTCAGCCATTCCTAGTGCAAACAATAATCTTTTTTCTATTACCAAATCTATTCGAGGAGGTGAGATAGTAAAAACCTTATGAGGATAGGCAGACAATGCTCCCGATCTCTTTGATTTAAAAAATGTTTGCGGACGAACTGAAATAAAAACTGTTGTATTCCAGTCTTTAGCTAATTCCTGTGAAATAATAAAGGTATCTTGTTGTACCTCATAATCACGTTGATCTGCATTATCTAGACAAACGATTATTTGTCTATTTTCTGATTTTGCTCTTGTATTAATTGATCTTTTTAAATGTGCATCTTTTTTTTCACAAAGATTAGCTATCATTTCTAGAAGTTTAGTCTCATATAAAGCTGGATCTGACTCCTTCTTTTGCCCCCAAAGACCTTTAGAGAAACGACTTATTTCCGATGCATACACACCTTTAATAAAACTATAGTCATTAATATCTACACTATATTTTTCTAAAAGTTGCTTTTCAATTTCTTCTAGAACAAAGTCTTTTAAATTATTTGTAAGAGCACCACTTGAACCTAAGTCAATGTAAATATAAAAAGCTCTTTTAAACTCTTCATATGCACCATTATATATAAGATTTTTTACAAAAGATGTTTTACCAACACCAACATCACCTAATAAGACTATAGGTCTACGTGATAAAGCTTCAGATAAAATATCAGGAGATATATTATTATTTTTCTTTTCTCTTACTGGCGTAATAAATGGTGCTGTTTCAGATTGATTAAATAAAGAAGCATATCTTGCCTCAAGAATATTTTTACTAAGTAACGAATATTTTGATAAAGCACCGCTTTCACAATAACATTCTTTAAAAAATCGTTCTTCAACCTGTTCATTTTCAACAATATCTTGAAAAAATATTTCAGCTAACTGTCTAAGAGTAGACTGTAGCTCGCTTCCATACCGAACGATTGGATAATTTCTTAGTTTAGATGAGAGTTTTGATGGTATCGACTCAAAGTCCGGTTTTAAATATTTATATATATTTTTTTCTTTAATTCCATGGAATGACATAATCTGCCAAGCATCTTTAAAATTATCAGCCAAGTGTTCAAGACTTTTAAATACAACAGCTTTACCATCTTTTATAGATATCCCATCTTGTCTAGAAGCTATAAAAATAATGTATTGATGACCATTACTAATAATTCCTATAGGAACTCCTCGCTGATTGCAATAACTAATGGCTTGATCGATAGTATCTTCAGTTGCTGAACACATCTTAATTAAAGATCTAATATCACATGTTAATGATTTACTATCATATGCAGGGATCTCAAAAATCTTTCCTTCTCTTTTTGCTTCTAATATAGCTAATCGGGTGGGTTTACCTAACTCATAGTCAGTAAATTTATTTTCTTCATTATTTTCAACTTCGACAAAATTTTTATCCCATCCTAAACATTCAAATAAAAGATGGTCGATTATAAAAAATCTAGTTTGAGCTTCATTTTGATTTGTATGAAATTCAGCTTTGTGTTCTTGTACAAATTTCTTTAATTTTATCTCAGCTTGAGCAAGGGTTATCATAAAATACCTTTCATCTAATAATCATAAGCATAGGGTGATTTTACTATTTCTTTAATTTAATTACCTTACTATTTTCCACTTTACTTTAATTAGTAGAGTAATTTTATTTAACATAGCGTGTTGTACGCTTAGGCGTACAATCATTGAAGGATTTAGCCAATATACGGATTGAATACAATTTTTTATTATAGACACATAGAGAGCAGGATGCTCCAGACAAGAATAACAAGATAAGATACAAGGAATGTAAAGGTACGACAGGAGTCAGACCAACGCATCAATTACGTAAAAAAGCCCGACAGGATGTCGGGCTTTTTTATGCCAAAATATCTACAAATTAATAATCTAACTACTTACTAGGTAATAAAAGCTCATATTCTTTGAATTTTATAACTTCAGCCCCTAACCTTTCATTAATTTGTTTTAGTAGGTTTTGGTAATACACAATTTCATTGTAATAAAAAACTTTAGCTGCTTTTTCAACATCACCAAATCCACCTGCATTTTGTGGAACAACTCCAATGAGTTGAGGTGGTATGCGATGCCCGGCAAGTTGATCATCACGACTGGCAATTTTAATATTATAGAATTCATCCTTTGCTGCAACTTCGGCTAATGGAATTACTTTAACACCGTCCTTCGTTCCACCAGGTGTATAAACAAGTAAATTTTTAAAGTTCCCTGCCCCTTTTGAATTTTCCAGTGAATCTTCTAAATCATCGACATCTTGCTGACTTTGCAAAGCATCTGTCATATGTAAAATAAATCCTGCGTGTGCACCATTTTTATAATAACGACGACGAAATAACGTTGCTGCTTCATTTAATAAAATTGCATTAATACTACTCAAATAATTAGGCACACCGTAAATTTCTTGACCAATATCGGATTCATAAACATGAATCATATCTTGTGGCGCAAATTTATAATTATTGCTTTGATCCCAATCTAGTTGGTAATAACTGGATAAATCTAAACCACGACGAATATTAAGTGCTGGTCTAGATCCAATCCCAACAATTCCATTGAAGCGATTTCTTTTGATATGTGCATAGCAATTGGCAAAGGTTAAAAGATTCAAAGCCAAAGCATTAAACTCATGCCGACTTAATAAAGGATGAGGAATGTAATCACTGGTTAAGATATTACGTTTTACAATTAAAGCACTGGTGTGGTGACTAGTTGCACGAAATAATTTTGCCGTGGCCATCATGTCATATGGAAGCTCGTACCAATCTTGCCATTTAGGACAATAGCCATATTCGAATAGGTCATGCCCGTCTAAAACAGGCTGCGCTTCCCCAAAATTCTTACATATAATTTTACTGGTTGGAGCAGCTGCTGTTTGATGTGTTGGCAACACACGTAAACGATCCAACTGCTGAGATAGCATAGATTTTATATTCATGATTTAAATACTCTGATTCGGCTACGTGTTGCGCCTTGTTGAGATGGATCGGTAATATCGACAATCGGTGCTCTTTCTAAACCATTCATAATTGCCCAAGCCAAATCACCATGACCATTTTCAGCAGAGCGACTTGTAACCAAAGTTTTATTACCACCACCACTGGTCATGGCTTTTTTAATAGAAAGAAAGGCTTTGGCGACAGTTGTTAAACCGGCATCAAAATTAAGTCGTCTTTTTTGAAATAACTCTTTGGCTCTAAGCCCCATACGAATTTTTAATTCAGGGTTATAGTTCAATCTCGTGAGTGCAGGGAAAAATTTAGACACATATTCAGAAACAGAAAGACCATTACCAGTGTTATCAATTCCAATAAAAGTGACGTTGTAACGTGCACAAACTTTTTTGATATATAGCGCTTGTTCTTGAGAAGTCTGCCCTTTGAACTGTTTTACTTCTAAGATTCGATAAGGGGATAGAGGCGTTTGCGGTGGAGCAATGACTGCAAGTGCAGCATTATCACCTGTGAATGACGGATCATAGCCAATCCATACTTCACCGTCATAATGTGGTGTTTGAGTCGGATTAAAATCGTTCCAAATTTCCCATGAATCCACCATATTAGGAATAATATCTTTGAGTGGAAAATAAGAACCTGAATCATCAATAAAATCACAATCAAATAAATTGGCAAACTCTTCATCACCATACTCGGCTAGCAAGTCATCCCGGTCAAAAAGATCACAACCCTTCTCTTCGGCTGCATCCAAAGTCACAATTTGACGAGTCTTTCTATCCGCACATTTGACGGGCATTTTTAATGCGATTTTACTGACATCAATTTCAATTGGTAATTTACGCTTGCTGTCAGTACCCGTCCAAAACGCATAAGCTTCATGCAAAATGCTGGATGGCGTCGACATATAAATTTGCTTATACATCTTTTGTGAAGCCATCGCTGAAGCGACTTTTTTGAATTTTAAGAAGTTACGAATCCAAAAGAACTCATCCATAATGACATCACCATGGCGTCCTTGTGCTGTAAGCGCATTTGTTCCTAAATAATATAGAGTTGCTTGTCCATTGGGTCCATTGACAACAATTGGATCTCCTGTTAATTCGATGCCAACAACTTCCAAACAAAAAGCTTTGATGTACTCAATAAACTGATATGCCTGTGCTCTTGAAGCTGACATAAAAATTTTATTCTTACCTGTTTTAAGTAAGTCAATAAATGCCCATAACGCAATGATAAAAGTCGCACCAATTTGACGAGATTTTAATAAAATAAAAATTCGAGACCAGGATATTGCATCCATCCATTCCTCTTGGTAAACAAATAAAAAATCTTGAAATGCTTGTTCAAGCAATGCCAAATCATCTTCAGTAATTTGATTTTTAAGTTTGCGTTTTTTCGGTTTGTTATTGCGATTTTCTAATTTTGGATTGAGATCTGCTTGTGTTCCACCTGCGCGATATTTTTCAATTCGAGCAAAACGTTCAAATTGAATCCCGATAAAATCCATTTCTTTATAGTTGGCATTACTTTTATTTTCCATAAAAGTCAGCGCTAAGTATCTAACTTTTAAACCTATCGTTAGATCATCGAATAAATCTGCTTTTTCCCAACTATCACGTTGCTTCCAACTTTCTACCGTTGCCCGATTTTCTTCTAATTGTTTTGAGATTTCAGACACAGTCATGCCCATCGCAAATAGGATTCGTCCATGTTGCCGTGGGTTTAGATTCTCGAAAGTCAAAGGATGTGATGTATTCATGCGCTTAATGTAGCGCTATGTGTTCATTTTCAACGAATAACAAAATCCTGATTAAGCGTTAAACAGGATTTAGATCGTTGCGACCTCCCTGTCATCACAAGCAGACTGCATACATCAGAAACATAGATGGAAATTTAAATAATGGGACTACCAGGAGAAGGACGTGTAGAAAAACGCTTTCGAGTTGCCCGTGAAGGTCAAACGGTCGATGGTCGTGAATTGAGTCGTCAAGAAATTCAAGACATGGCCGATACATACAATCCTGAACATTATGCAGGGCGCATCAACATTGAGCATTTTGCTGGCTGGTCACCTGAACCACCATTTAATGCATATGGCGACATTATCAAAGTTGAAGCTGTTGAAGAAGGCGGAAAACTTTGTCTTTACAACACAATTTCTGCCTTACCAAATTTTGTGGCCATGAATAAAAATGGACAGAAAATATTTCCCTCAATTGAGTTTTATCGCAATTTTGCAGGGACAAATAAAGCCTATCAAGTCGGTCTTGGCATGACTGATCAACCTGCATCACTGGGAACTCAAGCTATTAAGTTTTCATCAAATCAATTTTCTTTACGCACTCAACCCGATTCGGAGATTTACATGTCATTGACAGCTCCAACTGAAATCAATTCAGTTCCAACCGATCAAAAAGGTTTATTAGAACAACTTAAAACCTTACTCACACCGTCAAAGCCGACTGAAAGTGAAGATGAGTTTAAAAAGGTGGTTACCCAAGGTCTTGTTGCTGTTTTTGCATCGATCAAAGACTTGAATGAGAAATTCAGTACATTGAGTCCGGCACCTGCAACAACTACAACACCTGTTACAACGCCTGTAGCTCAAACCACAGAACAACCTGCAGCTGCGCCACAAGATGATTTAAGCAAAGTACTCGAACCGATTTTGCAATCAATTCAAGGCTTACAAACTCAATTCAACCAACTTTCAACGACTCCAGTCAATCTTCCACCTGCAGCTGCAGGCGGTGAAGCTGACAAAGTTGATTATTAATAGGGATACAAATAAATATGTCAGTCGCTCTTAATCCCATTGCCCGTACAAAATTATCTGCTTATATGGCCGATGTTGCTCGTGCAAATAATGTTGAAGACGTTAGATATACATTTGCAGTTCAGCCTGTCCCTGAACAAAAAATCATTGCTGCTTATCAAGAAGCAGCAGATTTTTTAAAGCAAATTAATATATTTCCAGTGGACAATGCAAAAGGTGAAAAAATTGCCCTGCTTGTAGGTACTTCCATTGCAGGGACAACTGATACTCGTGTCAAAGCACGTGCACCAACCGCAGTCGGTTCGCTCGATTTACTAGATGAATATGATTGTACTCAGACTAACTATGACGTCGCCTATTACTGGTCATTACTAAATGCATGGAAACACCATCCAAACTTTAAAGCCAAATTACAATCTATGGTTGTTCGTGCAGTAGCATTGGATAAATTATGTATTGGTTTTAATGGCCTATATCGTGCGCCAACTTCTGACCGTGTGGCTAATCCCCTTTTACAAGATGTAAAAAAAGGTTGGCTACAAAAGATTCGTGACAATGCGCCTGAGCAACATTATGCAGGCGTTGATGACGGTACAGGAAAACTTGTCACCAAAATTGGCGCAGGCAATGAGTTTAAAACACTGGATGGTTTAGTTGAATTTGCAGTTGAAGAATACATCGCAGAACAACATCGTGATAGCGGTTTAATCGCAATTTGTGGCCGTGGGGTACTCAGCGATAAATATTTACCATTGCTGAATACCATTCAAGATCCAACGGAACAATTGGCTGCTCGTACAATCTATGCCAATAAGCAGCTTGGTACTTTACGTGCCCTGCATGTGCCTAAATTCCCGGCAAAAACCATTCTAATTACGACGCCTGACAATCTATCAATTTACCTTCAGTCAGGTACTTTAATGCGTTCTATTGCTGAACAGCCTGAATGGGATCGTGCTGTGGACTTCCAATCCGTGAATGAAGATTTTGTGGTGGAAGACTATACAAAGGCAGTTCTTATCGAAAACATTGAGGTACAAGACTAATGGCAACGAATTCAATGCGTGAGCATCGTGAAAAGATGCTCGCAATCAAAGCGCAACAACAAGCAAAAAGCCAAGATCCACGCCTAAAACGTAAATCGGTCATTATGGGTGTTGCGCCTGCTTCGCCTGAAGGTGATAAAACCGTTATCACACCAACCTCACCAACGGCAAATATTGAATTGCGTTTGTTCAATCACATGAACCAATTGAAAGAAATCAAATCAACTCAGGAAAAAATAGCCAAGAAAAAAGAATGGCTTCCTGAATATTTGGGTTACATCGATGGTTGCCTAGCTGTTTCCCCTTCAGCTCAAAATACAACATTAGTGACTTTAATGATTTGGGCCGTAGATGCAGGCGAATATGAACTTGCGGTACGTATTGCTGAATATGCAATTTTAAATGAAATGGTGATGCCTGAAGGCTACAGCCGTGGCATTGCAGAATTCGTTACAGAGCAATCCGCTATAGATTTTTGTGATGATTCTGACCTTGCCATTGCCCATGCTGAACTGATTAAAAAAATCATTGAGTTGGGTGTTGGTGAACAAATGGTCGATCAAGCCCGTGCCAAAATTTACCGTGCGCTTGGGGATGCATTAAACGAGGCGCAGCCTGTTGAAGCACTCAATGCCTATAAAAATGCCTTGCGACTCAATGATAAAGTCGGCTGTAAAAAAGATCTTACCGCCCTTGAAAAACGATTGAGTAAGCAAACAACCGAGTCGTCTCCCGACGCCACTGTCGGCTCGCAGGCTGATACATCTGCAGATCAAACTGCCGATGCCTCAGTACCTGCGTCCACCGACTCCACCACGGCTGCGGAGTAGGTCAAATGTTACTAAATGCACCTGTTCCTGATAATGAAGTCGAAAATCCTGATCCAATGCGTCCCAATGTCAGTATTTTAGATTTGTTGGGTCAGGTGCGTTTAGACAAATCCAAAGGCGAAGTACTGCTGACTGAAAAAATCATGCTCGCCATGGATAACATTAATGATCAAACACTTTTACTTAATATCGAAACTGATACTCAAATTCGATATTACAAACGTGCAGTTTGCTATGAAGCGGCTGCACTGATTTGTGAAGATAATTTAGATTTTGATACCACAACAACGGGACAAACCCGGGGTGAAAATCAACAAGTTAAAACGCAAGCTTTACGTCGAACAGTGAATTACAGCGTCGGTAAATTAATCAGTAAAGGCAGACCAAAACGTAATCGAGTGAAATTGATATGAATCAAATCAAAGCAATGCAAAACGATACTTTTGATTCACTCGCTTACCGCTATTACGGCAATCAGTCGATAGTCATGCTGCCTGCACTGCTTGAAGCAAACTCAAATTTGCAACAAGTCGTTTTACAAGAACATCAAATCATTAATTTACCTGAACTGGTACAAGCTCAACGGCCTCAGACAATTAAATTATGGGATTAGTTATGTTTGAACACTTAACTTCCCTCAAGGGGAAAACGATGAATGATCCGCTGTCAATTAAGGGGTTACCATGGCTTTTTAAAATTATTGCAGCGATCATGGGCGCAATTCTCGCCTTGATTTTAAGTGGTGATATTGACACCCAAGGTCGTATAAAAATCACCGTTGGTGTGATTTTAAAATTTTCGATTAGCGTAACTATCAGTTTATATGGTGGTGCTGCTTGCATTGAATATTATCAATTACAGCAATACTCACATATGGCTCAAGGTTTTGTGATGTTGCTTTTTGCCGTGTTTGGCATGTTGCTGATTGGTATTTGGTATCAATCTATGCAGTTACTCAAAGGTAAAACCTTTAGCGAAATTATTGCTGAAGTTAAAGCTGCTTTTGCTGCAATGTTCAATAAATAAGGAAATCATCATGTCACTTACATTTGATCAAGCCTTTGAACGTCTCATTGGCCATGAAGGTAAATTTACAAATGATCGTCAAGACCGTGGCAATTGGACGACTGGTGTAATTGGTAAAGGTCAACTCAACGGCACAAAGTATGGTATTTCTGCCATGACTTATCCTGATTTAGATATTAAAAGTTTAAACCTTGAACAAGCCAAAAACATTTATAAACGGGATTGGTGGGACAAGATCAATGCCGATCAAATCGACTCTGCCCTTGTCTTTCAAGTTTGGGATTTTGCCATTAATGCAGGCATGGGAACCGCCAAACGTAAACTACAATTGGCTGTAGGCGTGTTAGATGATGGCATCATCGGAAACTTAACAATTCAAGCCATTAATAAAGCTGATTTGAATGATATTTTATTGAAATTTAATGCAGAACGATTGAAATATTATACAAGTTTAAGCACTTGGCCACGCTATGGAAAAGGTTGGACCTTACGTGTTGCAAGCCAGTTAAATTATGCAGCATTGGATAATTAAATCATGATCGCATTGATCGGTTTAAAAACATTTTTGCAAGAAAAATTGCCGAGTATGACTGCAGACAAATGCCATTTATTTATTGTGAATGGCACACAAGCAAAAGGTTATATGGATTATACCGTTCGGCTTTTATTTCTTGATTATCGCTTAGATCCGATTGAAGTCATCATGCTAATTCGGAGTTGGCTTAAAACTCAAAATCTGCATTTAGACACCACGGGCAATGATCTACAAATTTCATTTAGTTCTGAAATTATTGATAATGATACCTTTGACCTCGAAGTTGACTTTCCACAACGGGATAAAGTGGTAATAGATGACCAGGGCTATCATATTTGCCCTGCGTTGGAATGGAGTGATTTACGAGGTGGATTCATTCCGAAAGGATTCGAATAATGAAATCTTTTGCTGCTTTAAATCGTTGGTTTGATCAATATCTTCAGCACTTAGAGCCATCTCAACGACGAGAATTAATGCGTCGTTTAGCTCAAGGATTAAGAATACGATCTAAAGACAGAATTAGTCAGCAAAGAGATCCAAACGGTAATCGTTTTACGCCAAGAAAAAGGGATCAAATTGGAAGTATTAAGCGTAAAGGTGATATGTTCAAAAAGATTGGCCAACAATTAAAAACAGAATATTCAGCCGATAAAGCTTCAGTAGGTTTTGGTGGACGTACAGCCCAAATTGCGAAAGTACACCAGGAGGGAAAAACGATCCGCCCTACTGATCATGCAAAACCAACTAAATACCCAATTCGTGAATTGGTTGGTTTTAGTCAAGATGATCAAAAATGGATTGAAACGGAGTTAGAGAGATTCTTCAGAATATGATTGAACTCAGATGTAAATGCGGAAAATTACTAGGTCGTATTGAAAAGATCACAGTACATCTAGAAATCAAGTGCACTCGTTGCCGAGTGCTGAATCATTGGAACGCCTAGAGCGTCAGGTTAGATAGCCTTGAGCTACCAACGGAGTAGACATTATGTCCCCGAAAACTAACCCAAACCAAGAAGTATCAAAACCTTCCTATAATCCTTCAGGACATTCATTTTCAGGGTGGATTGGTGGTAAATCTCAATTGGCCAAAACTATTATTGACATGATGCCTGAGCATCATCATTACTGTGAAGTATTTGGTGGTGCAGGTTGGGTGCTGTTTAAAAAAACAGTCTCCAAACTTGAAACTATCAATGATATTAATGGCGACCTTATAAATTTATATCGCGTTTTTAAATATCATCCTGACGCCCTGGTGCAAGAGTTTGAAACCCAACTCATCAGTCGTGATGAGTTTGAACGATTAAAAATATCAAACTCTCAAACATTAACGGACATTCAAAGAGCAGCTCGATTTTATTACTTATTGAGAAACTGCTTTGGAGCAAAAGTCGCGGCACCAAATTTCTTTTCACATGTTGAACGTAAACCACATTTAAAATTAGGTGATGAATTAAAATTAACCTTGTCTATAATTCATCAGCGATTACAAAAGGTAAATATTGAAAATCGCAATTTTGATACTTTGATTCAAAAAATGGATCGTCCGACCACTCTATTCTATTTAGATCCACCTTATTACAATTGCGAAAACTATTATGGTAAAGATATTTTTAGCCGAGATGATTTTTCAAAACTGAATGATATTTTACGAAATATCAAAGGAAAATTTATTTTAAGCCTTAATGATGTGCCTGAAGTGCGTGAATTGTTTAAAGGCTTTTACTTTCAAACTAAAAAAATTCGTTGGTCACTCAACTCTCAATCTGAAGATGAAAATAATGGTAAAGAAATCATTATTACCAATTTCAAGATTCCTGATTAAGCGCTAAACAGGATTCAATTCCTCGCACTTTAAAAACAAAATGCCCATGATTTCAAGCATGGGCATTTTTACGTTTAAATCATCATGAGCAATCAACTTTTACGCCAATTTCAAAACCTTTCCAGTATTGGAACTGTAATAGCAGTCGATGCTTCAGCATGGAAAATTCGCTTAAAAATTGATGAAAATGAGACTGATTGGATTCCTATTCCGACCATGGCTGCAGGCGTTGTTAAAATTTGGCGCTGTCCATCGATCGGAGAACAATTTTCAGTTTCAGCTCAAGGCGGTGAGCTAACTAATTCGGTACCGCAAATCAGTTTATTTTCTGAAGATTTCCCACCTCCAAGCGTAGACCCTGACGAGGTTTATATTCAATTAGGCGAACATTCTTTTGTTGTCAATGTCGCTTCAGGCGAAGCCATTTTTAAATTAAGCAAATGCACCTTTGATGTTCCTGAAACTGAATTTACTGGTCAGGTCAAAATTCAAAAAAAATTGGACGTTACACAAGGCATCCACGCCCAACAAGATATCACCTCTGATACGGATGTCATCGCCCAAAACATTAGCTTAACTACACATAAAACTTTAGGTGTGAAAGGTGGTACAGACACTTCAGGAGGACCAACTCAATGAAAGGTATGCATCGAAGCACTGGTAAAGCAATTACTGATAATGATTCATTTCCTGAGCATTTATATCAATCTATGCATGACATTCTTAGCACCTTGATCGGTACTCGATTATGTCGAAGAAATTACGGTTCACTTGTTCCGCATCTGATCGATCAACCCTGTAATGACTTTACCAAGCTTCAGATTATGAATGCCTCAGCGACTGCACTGATTCGCTTTGAACCTCGCATCAAAATTAGTCAAGTTCAAGTTAGCCAAGCTGCTGCTGTTGTGGGCTATTGGCTGATTACCATTCTAGGCAATATTAAGACCATTACAGGTACTCAAACAGTTAAACAAGAATTTCTAATCGGGGCAGCTACATGAGTTCAAATCGTATCGATCTTTCTGCTTTACCCTTTCCAAATGTTATAGAGCAGCTCGACTTTGAAGCGGAGTTAGATGCATGCAAACAAGATCTCATCGCAAGAGATCCCGAACTAGCGCCAGTATTAAATTTTGAAAGTGAGCCAATCGTTAAAGTACTTGAAACCTTTGCTTATCGCTTATTGCTTAAAACCTCCCAGATTAATGCCAAAGCAAAAGCACTCATGTTGGCTTATGCAAAAGGGGCAGATTTAGACCATTTAGCAGCTAACCGTAATGTTTATCGAAAAACCATTATTGAAGCAGATCCTACCGCAAACCCACCTGTCGAAGCTGTTATGGAGGACGACGAAGATTTGCGTCGTCGAGTTCAGTTAGAGCCTGAGAGTAAATCTGCAGGTTCAGTCGGTGCATATCAATTTTGGGGTTTAGGTGCACATGGCCATGTTAAGGATATTGCGGTAGAAACGCCTGCAGCTGGATACGTTGATATTTTTGTACAAAGTCATATTGATGATGTTGCGCCTCAAACTTTACTCAATATTATCGATGTCGCATTAGATCCTGGTACTAAGCGTCCCTTTACAGATGCCGTAACTATAAAAGCAGCCACACCTTTTGAATGGGCGGTAAACGCCACTTTAGTTTTATTCCCTGGTCCTGATTCTGCAGTAGTTCAAACGGCTGCTGAAGATGCCCTCAACACCTACATTAAAATGGTTAATGCTTTGGGGTATGACGTCACTCGCAGCGGAATTTATCACGCTCTACATGTGGCTGGTGTACAAAATGTCATTTTGACTGCGCCAGCGAGTGACATCATTTTAGCCAAAAGCCGGTATGCAAAATGTACTGGCACAACGCTAACAATTACGGAGTTTCGCGATGTCTAAACTCTTGCCTCCCAACGCCACAAAACTTGAAAAAAATATTGAGCAGCTTGGTGAAAAAATTACTGCACTTCCCGTCCCTTTTGTTGATTTACATCGTATTCATCTTTGCCCTGTTGCTCACTTACCTTGGCTTGCATGGGAGCACCGTGTCGAGTATTGGCAGCCTAACTGGGCCGAATCACAAAAACGTAATGCCATCACAGAAAGTAAGGCTTTCAATGCGCAACGTGGCACCCGATCTTCCATTGAAAGTCTACTTTCAACTGTCGTCCCTCAATTCCAATTAACCCCTTGGCATGCGCTCATCCCAAAACAACCGCCATTTACTTTTATAGTCAATATTCCGACTAGTTACCTGCTAACGATTGACCAATTACTTCAAGTATTAACGGCTATTGAAGCAACAAAATCGGCAAGAGATGCTTATTCAATCACTGCAAAAGTTAAAACAGAAAGTCATTTTAATGTTGTTGGTGCATCACATACTGGTGCAACCGTTTATCTATCTACAATTTAATAAGGTTTAAATTATGGCTGCAAAATACTATGTCGCTTTGACTGAGTACGGTTCATCATTGATTGCTCAAGCTCATAATGTTGTCAGCATTCAACTCACCGCAATGGTGATTGGTGATGCAAATAATCAACCTTATGAACCTATTGACCAAAAAAGCCGAACATCTTTAGTCAATGAACGTGCCAGAGTTCCTATTCAATCTGTCGAAGTACTAGGGCAAACTGCACGAGTCTCTGCCACGATTGAAGCAAATATCGGTGGTTTCAATATGCATGAATATGGCTTTATCGATGCCACTGGCCAACTGGTTTATATTGGTAATTATCATGGCGCATACAAACCGGTGATTGCTGAAGGTGCAGGTGGTGAACTTGAAATTGTCACCGAAATTAAAGCAGATTCAGGCGCTCAAGTTTTAGTCGAAATTGATTCCCACGTTGTCACTGCAAATAAACAATGGGTTTTAGATCAAATCAATAGTCTAAAAGAAACCCTTTTAAGCCGACATGATATTGCCATTGGCGATCCATTCATCACCACAATCTTATTCAATAATTCAGATGCAGTGAATAAACATAAAGGATATGGCGAATGGCAAAAGTCGGGTGATGGTCATGCCCTGGTCAGCCGTGCCCTAGAAAGTAATGAACTTGCGCCTAGTTTTATGAAAGTAATAGGCAACACCGGGGGCGAATATACCCATAAATTAAGCATTGAAGAATTACCAAAACATCGCATTAATATCGATGCAACAACAACCGACAGCCCTGGTACTGCACGTCCCTCATTTAATTTTTCAACTGATAAGCCTGCTGACTTGAAAACTAACGAGATTGGTGGCGATAAAGCCCATAATATCGTGCAAAAATCCATGGTGGTCGATGTTTGGATCCGCACTGCATAAAAGCAAAATCCTGATTAAGACTTAAACTGGATTGTACTTATAGAATATTAAAATCTCAGACCGCATGATGACTTCAAATCCACAAAACCAATATATTTGGAGTAATCATGGCTGAGTTTCATCACGGAATATCAAAACGTGAACCCACTTCAGGCATCATTCCGATGCGAGATGCTGACACCAATGTCATCGGACTCATCGCGTTTTCAGATGATGCCGATGAGGATGTATTCCCACTCGACACACCGACTTTAGTGACATCAATCAATCGCGCACTAGCAGCTTCAGGAACTCAGGGTAATTTAAGAGCTTGTTTAGAAACCATGTCCGCGATTACCTCTCCAACACTTGTGGTTATCCGTATTGAAAATCCATTCAAAGGTGAGATTTTTAATCAAAGCTTGGTCATTGGTACAACCTTACCAACTGGCCAACGCACAGGTATCCAAGCTTTACTGACTGCAAAATCAATCTTGGGAATCACACCTAAAATTAATATTGCACCAGGTGTAGAAACCCCTGAAGTTGTCCAAGCTTTGGCAGCCGTCAATAAGAAAATTCGTGCTTTCTCTTATGTCACCCCACGGAATATGTTTGGGGTAATGCTTGAAACCATGCAAGATGTTACAGCCTATCGAGATACCCTTTCAGACCGTGAAATCATGCTGATTTGGCCTGAATTTACCAGTGGCAATGTGCTTCAAGGGAATAATATTCCTCAGCCCAGTGGTGGACGTATCGATTACACCATTAATGGAATCGTAAATACCCAATACTTAATAGGTGCAGAATTCGAACAATTCAGATCCTTAAATATTACCCATGTGGTTGTTTATGAGGGTGTTGAATATCTTGGTGATGGATCATTTTACGAAAATAAGATTTCAGGAAAACTCGTTTTCCCTGAGTCATTACAACGGATTAAACAAAATACCTTTGCAAATAATCAAATCAGCGAAATCGTTTTACCCACAAATTTAATCGAACTCGATAGTTATGCATTTGCAAATAATCAAATCAAAACTGTGACTGCATTAAGCATGATCCCACCTACCATAGGCAAAACCTTTGCATCATTTTCCAATAATCCGTTAGAAACAATATATGTGCCTGCTGCTTCAGTAGATGCCTATAAATCGGCTTGGGATATTTATGCAAATTTCATTCAACCAATAAACTGACCAAATGCAAAAATCCTGTTTAAGACTTAAACAGGATCGAACTTATAGAATTATAAAATCTCAAACCGCATGATGACTTCAAATCTGCCAAAACAACATATTTGGAGTAATCATGGCTGAGTTTCATCACGGGATATCCAAAAGAGAACCCACGTCAGGCATCATCCCGATGCGAGATGCTGACACCAATGTCATCGGACTCATCGCCTTTTCGGATGATGCAGATGAGAATGTTTTTCCACTCGACACACCGACTTTAGTGACATCAATCAATCGAGCACTTGCAGCTTCAGGGACTGAAGGTAATTTAAGAGCTTGTTTAGAAACCATGTCCGCGATTACCTCTCCAACATTGGTGGTTATTCGTATTCAAGACCCGTTTAAAGGCGAAGCTTTTAATCAAAGCCTGGTCATTGGTACCACATTACCAACAGGTCAACGCACAGGTATCCAAGCATTGCTGACTGCAAAATCAATCTTGGGAATCACGCCAAAAATTAACATTGCACCGGATGTAGAAACCCCTGAAGTTGTCCAAGCCTTGGCAGCCATCAATAAAAAAATTCGTGCCTTCTCTTATGCCACCCCACGGGATATGTTCGGGGTAATGCTTGAAACCATGCAAGACGTTACAGCCTATCGAGACACACTTTCAGATCGTGAAATCATGTTGATTTGGCCAGAGTTTACCAGTGGAAATGTCTTCTTGGGAAAGTCGAAAGGCCAATGTGATCCATCGTATTTTGCGGTTCAAGATGTTGCGATGGATTTACCAACAACGGCTCAATATACGATTACTTATGATCTTCACATCCCTGTAGAAAACATTGATTTAAAAAATCAGGTCTTAAAATTTGATAGTGGCACAAACAGTACACAAGAAGAATTTGAAACGATTATTCGTCGAATTTCACTTGTAGAAAGCAGTCAACAATTACTCACGGGTGGCGGTGGTGGAGTTGCATATTTTCAATCCTATCGTGGTTGGATTATGGGGGGTGATGGATCTACAACAAAAAGCGCTGCGACGATTACTTTAAAAAAATCTTTGAACGCTGAATATGATTTTTTTGATTTTTTAAAAAGACAAGATTCTGCGACACCATTGGTTAGCCCTTTTGAAATTCACTCTTGTGGTGTTCAAAACTTTTTAGGACTTTAATATGGAACTTACATACGGACCAGGCATCCTCTCTGCCGTCGTGGCTGCTGCTGCTTTACGAGCTGAAACTGACAAAAAAGTCGGCTGGCATAAATCACTTTCAAATATTCCAGTGACTGGACCAACAGGAATCAGTCGCCCTATTACTTGGGATCTAGAAGATCCTGACACTGACGCTGGCTATCTAAACAGCAAAGAAATCACAACGCTTATTCAACATCAAGGCCTTCGTTTTTGGGGCAACCGCACTTGTTCTGCAGATCCTAACTTTGCATTTGAAGTCTCAACACGAACAGCCCATTTTCTACTTGATACCATTATTAATGGCTGTTTCCCCTTTGTTGATCAACCCTTAACGCCTTTCTTGGCCAAAGACATTATTGATTCAATTGATGCAGAGCTTCAGGAGCATGTCGGCGAAAAACACCTATTGGGTGCATCGGTTTGGTATGACCCGAATGAGAACTCAACAACACAATTACAGCAAGGGCAAATGTGGGTCGATTATGACTACACCCCTATTCCACCACTTGAAAATCTAGGCTTAAACCAACGTATCACAGGTCGATACTTGGTCGACTTTGCTCAGTTGATCAATGGCGCAAACACCACAGAAGGAGTTTAAGCATGTTACCAAGAACACTTAAAAATTTTAATGTCTTCGTCAATATGCATTCATGGGCAACCGTAGCCGAAAGCTTCAATATCCCTAAAATCACTAAAAAGACTGAAGACTTCCGAGGCGCAGGCATGATCGGTGATGTCGCTTTGGCCATGGGCTATGAAAAACTTGAAGGTGAAGTGACCTATGCAGGTTTTGACGTCAAACAATACCGACAATTGGGGGTATGTGGGACCAACGATTTACCTGTGCGCTTTGTCGGCATTTATGAGAATCAAGATACCTGCAAGATTCAAAATGTCGAAATTTATATGCGTGGCCAAGCATTGGAGCTTGATCCTGGTTCATCAAAAAATGGTGATAAAACTGAAATTAAAATGGCTTACAACTACACCTATTACCGCATGGAAGTCGATGGTGTGATCGAAGTTGAACTTGATTTCATTCGAGGTATTGAACGCTTTGGTGACAGTAATCTCGTTGCCGATATCAAAAAATTACTTGGTCTTTAATAGACCAAGTTTTACCCATCATTTCTATATTTAAATCAGAGAAAATCATGACTAAAGCAACTGAAAAAACCACTCAAGCACTTAATTCAGAAACCATCACAGATCCGAATGTTAAAACAGCGATTTTAGAAAACCCCATCATTCGTGGTGAGATTCAAATTACTGAAATTCAAATTCGTAAACCCAACGTCGGGACTTTACGAAATTTAAGCCTACAAGATGTGCTCAAGTGGGAAATTAATGCGGTGAATACAGTACTTACCCGTGTCACTCAACCTGCCCTTAATGTGGCTGAATTAAACGCCATGGATGTGTCTGACTACACCACTTTAACCGTGGAGCTCACCAGTTTTTTAGTCAGTGCGAAAGCCAAATCCCAAGCAGCGTTGATGACGTCATAGCGAATCTTGCTGTGGTTTTCCATTGGACACCGAAAGATTGTGAACATTGGGAAATAGAAGAATTAATGCAATGGAATGAACGAGCGAGCGCACGTTCTGAAGTTAATCATTGACCAGGTAAAAATATGAGTAGTCTAAGTCTAAGTGCAATTTTAATGATCGTGGATGAAGCTACTCGTCCTCTTAAAATGATTCGTCAGAATTCGGATGACACCGAAAATTCTATTGAAGACCTTACCCGTAGCATTGACCGCTTAAATCGAACTTTGGGCGGTTCAGATGCACAACAATATAATCAATCCCTAAAACAAACAGAAAAATATTCCCATGCCGTTCGATCAGCAACAAAAATGTTGGTGACTGAATATGGTCATGTTGATCATGCATTATCTGCAGTCCTCAATAAAACAGATCAATGGAATGCCAAACTTGCTGAAAGTAGAGCAGCAATGCGAGAAGAATTTAAAAGCATGGCCATAGGCGGTATTGCTGCAGGCGCAGGACTTTATAAGTTTTTTCAACCTGCCCTTGAGTTTGAAAAACAAATGAGTGGTGTTCAGGCAGTTTTAGATTTAGAAAAACATAGCAAAACAATGAAAATGCTTGAGGATGATGCGCGTAAATGGGGCGCAGCGTCATCATTTAGCCCAAAGGAAGCTGCAGAGGCACAATTCAATTTAGGTTCAGGCGGTTTTAATCCGAAGCAGATCCATGAGGCTTTAGGCGGTACATTACAATTGGCTGAAGCAGGCAAGGTCGAACTTGCTGAAGCAGCGCAAATTGCCATAGGTACACTAAATGGATTCGGTTTAGCAGCTAAAGATATCAACCGAGTTAATGATATATTTTTACAGTCCACCAATGCGACTGCAACCAGTGTTCAAGGTTTAGGGGAAACCATGAAGTATGTTGCACCTGTTGCCAAGCAATATGGTGCAAGTATTGAAGAAACCACCGCAATGGCTGGCCTATTGGGAAATAATAATATTCTTGATACTCAAGCCGGTACTTCGCTTCGTGGCATCATGTTGCGTTTAGCATCACCACCAAAAGCAGCCAAAGCAGCGCTTGAGTCGTTAAATGTCACTACAGTAGATACTAAAGGCAATCTGCGTGATATGTCTGATATTTTGGATGATATTCGAAAATCCACTGCAGGTATGGGATCTCAAAAACGTCTAGAACTCATTTCAGATATTTCAGGTGTCGAAGCTGCTTCAGCAATGGCTGTATTGGTTGATCAAACAGCAATACTTGATGAAAACACAGGCAAAACTGTAAATAAGATTAAGCAACTCACAAGTGAGCTCGAAAACTCTGAAGGCGCAGCTGCACGAGCTGCTGCGATTTTAAAAGACAATCTTTCAGGTGATATCGAAAATATGGGTGGTGCTTGGCAAGATTTTAGTATTTCCATACAAAAAGTGCTTGGCAATGACTTACGTACTTTCATCCAACAAGTTACAGAGATCATTGATCGAGTTAAAAATTGGGTGGATGCAAACCCTGAGCTTGTTCGTACCCTTGCTAAAATTGCTATGCAATTGATCATGTTTAAAGTGGCGATGTTAAGTATTAGATACACCACCAACTTATTTTTTGGGGCCATTGTTGGCGTGATTGCAGGCATTACCAAGCTTGCTATTTTAATGTTTATATTGCGAACCGTTGCAGGCAAGCTAGGTATCGGCCTACCGAGCCGTTTCACACTCATAGCAAAAACCATTCAACTTGTAAGTCGCGCTTTTACTTTCTTGGCCAGTCGTGCGATTCCCTTATTGCTTGTAGGGTTACGAGCAATGAGCATTGCCCTACTTACCAATCCTTTGACTTGGATTATTGCAGCAATCGCCCTGCTCGCATTTGTCATCTATAAATATTGGGGGCCGATCAAAGCATTCTTTAAAGGATTTTGGGATGGTCTAAAAATTGGCCTTACGCCTGCCATAGATGCAATTCGTAGCGCATTTAATAACATCAAAACCATACTCGCACCCTTACAGCCGGTTTGGGATGCGCTGATAGGTGCTTGGACCGCATTTAAAGGCATATTGGGGGAAATACTGACACCTATGCAAGCCTCCAATCAAGAGCTTCAAAATGCGACCAATTACGGCAAAATATTGGGTGAATTTATTGGTCTACTTGCAGGCATATTTATCCAATCCTTTGTGACTATTGGCAGATGGTTGGGCGAGACTGCAGCCAAAATCGTGATATTTGTTGGCGCTGCTATGGCAGCATGGGAAAACTTTAAAAGCGGTGTAGTGGCCGTGGGAGCGAGTATTGTTGATCATTTACTTTCACCGATTCGACTAGTGATTGGCGCTGTCAATACGCTCATTACTGGACTGAACAAAATCCCCTTTGTGAATATTCCAAAAATTCCTCAAATTCCACAATTTAGTAATACTGCAACGGCTGGAACCACGATCCCCACTAAAACCATTCAAACGCAGCCGATCGTACCTTTACGCTTGCCTCAAGCAAAAACATCAATCAATCATTTTGCACCGGCACAGATTCATATTTCTGGGGTTTCTGATACTCAGGCTGTTGGTTTATTAATGGATCAAAAATTAAAGAATTGGCAGCAATCTGTCACTTCAGCTCAAAACCGTAGTTATAGCGACCAGGACTAGGAATAAACCATGTTAATGAGCCTTGGACAGTTTTTATTTAAAATCGATACCTTGAGTTTTACCGAAATTCAGCGACAACGGGCATGGAAATATGCTGAAAATGAAGTGGCTGCAGGCAGAGCCAAAAAACAATACACCGGTGTTGGTTCAGATACGGTTACTTTACCTGGTCTAATTTATGAAGAATACGGCTTCGGGCGTCGCTATGCGATTGATGAACTTGCAAGCATGGCCAGTACTGGCCAAAGCTTTGTTCTTATGGATGGCAGCGGTTATTTATACGGTGTCTATGTCATCGACAATATTGATGAAACCAAGACTTATCTTTTAGACAATGGCGTCCCCCGAAAAGTTGATTTCACCTTAAAACTTTCCCGTACCGATGATGAGCGCATCGAGGAGCAAACCGCACCTGAAAACACAGATGAGGTGATCACATGATAAAAACACCAACATGCCTGATTACTGCAGACAATAAGCCCTTAAATGATTTAATTCTAAGTCGAATCATTAGCGTAACCGTAACCGACAATCGAGCCAATGAAGCGGATGAACTCAGCATTGTACTTGATGATAGTGATGGAGCTTTGGAATTACCCAAACGAGGAGTAAGACTGAATTGTAAAATGGGGTTTATTGGTGAAGAACTTCACGATAAAGGTGATTTCATTGTCGATGAGGCTGAATGGTCAGGTCCTGCAGATGCCATCACTGTTAAAGCCTCGAGCGCTAATTTTAAGAGCAGCATTAAAGTTGCAAAGTCAAAATCATATCACCGCAAATCTTTTGGTGAGGTTGCAAATGAAATTGCGAAAAACCATCAATTAGAACTGATCATGACTGCCGATTTAAAAGCCATAAATTTAAATCATATCGATCAAACCAATGAATCGGATCTCAACCTTTTAGCACGTTTAGCAAAAACCAATGGCGCAGAAATGGCTGTCAAAAAAGATCGTTTACTTATTTTTAAGGCTGGCACAGCTAAATCAGCTTCGGGTCAAGATTTGTCATCAATTACTGTGACCAGGAGCACTGGCGATCAATTCCGTTATAACGAGCAAGATCGGGAATCAGATTACACCGGTGTTTCTGCAGGCTACCAAGATTTAGGCAAAGCTAAACGTCAGCGAGTGACCTCAGGTAATCCCGAAAAACGTGGTGGTGGCAATGATCCGTCAACCAAGACCAAAGTCATAAAAGGGACATTTGCGAGTAAAGAGGATGCTCAACGTGCTGCAGATGCAAAAATGGATGAGATAAAACGGCAAATGGCCAAGTTCAGTATTAGTCTCGCTTATGGAATACCTGAAATCAGTACAGAGTCACCTGTCAAATTAGATGGCTTTAAAAATGAGATTGATCGATTGAAGTGGATTGTTGAGAAAGCCACTCACACATATAACAAATCCAATGGTTTAATTACGCAGTTAGAACTTGAATCAAACTTGAAGTGAGTAAATTAAGTACTCATTTCCTATCAAAAATACTGGTTTAAAGCATTTATTTAACTATTTGGAATTAAATTTATAGAATACATCTCAATATTCTTTTTATACAAAAGTCAAAACACAGTGTATGTACTTAATATTAATGATATATTACAAGAAATACAGCCACTTACTTATTCCAAATTTATAATTAAGGAAATAATAATGCCTATAGCAACTAAAATATGTAGTCTAGTAAATAATCAAGGAAAACCTGATTGGTGGAGATTCACACTAAGCAAAGCAATTGAATGTGGAGAATTATCTTCAATAGAATTAGAGAAAGCTTATTTACTTGCTAAAATGGAATTTGGTCTCGAAGAAAAAAGTATAGACTACTCATCATTAGTGAAGCCAGTTCTAGCGACTGGTTACCATGAAGAAGTGGAAGAAAATAAACTTGTTTCTGTTGGAAATACATCTAATATTTCTACTCTAGCATCACAGAAAAAGATCGAATTTTCTACCTCAGGATTAACAGTTATTTATGGAAATAATGGAGCTGGAAAATCTAGTTATGCAAAGATATTAAAAAATGCTTGCTTGACTAGAGGTGAACTCCCTGAATTAAGGCATAACATTTTCGAAGAGAAAGTCGGTATACCTTCTGCTGAAATTCAGATTGAATCTAATGGTATCTCTGAATTAATATCATGGAACACTCGTTTAGAGCCTCACTCTCGTCTTAAATCAATCAGGGTTTTCGATTCAAATTCATCCATTCACTATCTATCTAAAACAGGCACTTTAGATTTTAAGCCAACTGCTTTAAAACTATTGGATGAACTATTAAAAGCTAGTAGCTTTATTATGGATAAAGCAAAAAATGATGAAATAAGTTATATACCATTACCAGTTCTACCGAAAATGAATCAAGGCACAACGCCAAGTAAGTTAATCATAAATTCCACCTTAGAACCGGAACAAATAGATTTATTCTGCGCAACACAAGAAGAGTCAGCCGAACTAATAGTTTTAAGAAAAGAAGTGCTTGAATTAACCAATAATTCACCTGAAAAGTTACGAGAAAAATATAAAAGTAGAAGGCTACGACTAGTACCGCTTCAACGATTCCTAACAGCTTTAGTCAATGAACTAAATCTAGAATCAATAATTAAATTTAAAGAAATTTACAATACAAAAGAACAAACGAAATTAGCAGCACATTTGCTCAGTACTGCTACATTTGCAGAGTTACCAGTATCAAAAATTGGCACAGAGCAATGGCATACAATGTGGAATGCTGTAAAAAATTTCATTGAGAATCTAGACCAAGACAAAAAATTCCCTCTACTAGAAGGAGATCACTGCCCTACATGTTTACAAGTCATAGATAACACAGCAGCATCAAGACTAGCATCATTTGATGTTTACCTTCAGAATGAACTCCAAAAAGATGCAACTTCGGCTCTTATAAACTGGAACAAAATATTAAAAAAAATAAGAGATTTGAGTTTTTCTACAGTTCCTTATGATGCAATCCTTAATGAAATAAAAGAAAAGGATCAAGAACTTGGTATACTGTTTACGTCATTAATTAATAAGTTAAAAGAAAAAGCAGAAAATATTTTACTAGATTTACCAGTTTTTGATATTGAAGATTTAAATTTTGAAGCTTTAACAAGACTTAATACACATATTAGCAAGCTAGAAGAAATCGAAAAATCTGTTTTAGATGATGAAACAAAAGCAACGACGATATTAATAAAAACTCAAAGGATCCTAGAAATTGAAGATAAAGAAAAAATATTAATCGTCAAAGAGCAAATTAAAGAAGAAATTAAAAAAGCGAAGAAAATCGAATGTTTTAACAAACTTAAACGCTCTACTTCCACAACTGCAATTACATTACTGAATAATGAAATATCCAACACTGGTTCTATAGGGAAAATGCAAGAATTTTTCAACGCTGAACTAAAAAAACTAGGTTTTGATCATTTCACAATAAATACACTAACAAAAGGTGCAAAAGGAAATCAAAATTTCAGCCTACAGCTTTCTGAAAATAATGCGAATATTCTTGATATTGCTAGCGAAGGAGAGCAAAAGTGCATTTCTCTAGCTAGTTTTTTTGCAGAATTGTCTACTGATAGTAGAAAGTCAGCGATTATTTTTGATGATCCCGTAAATTCTCTTGATCATATTTGGAGATTAAAATTTTCCAAAAGAATTGCTGAGGAAGCCAACAAAAGGCAGGTCATTGTTCTAACGCATGACTTACCTTTCCTTAAAATGCTTCAAGAAGTATCTAATGATATAACTGTCAAAGCTATTACTAGAAGCAATAAAGTTACAGGAATACCTCTTGATACACCTCCATGGGATGCATTAAAAACTGCTGACAGGATCGGACAACTTAAAGTAAAAGTAGTAGAAGCTAGAAAAGCAGCAAAGAATTCAATAGAAGAATATCAACATCATGCATGTATAATTTATGGAAAAAAAAGAGAAACATGGGAAAGACTTGTTGAAGAATGGTTAATTAAAAGTGTTGTTGAACGCTTTAGCCGTGAAATTAAAACTCAAAATACAAGATATTTAACAGATATCACTGAACAAGATGTCCAAAAAATTTATGCTGCTATGGGTAAGTGTAGTACCTATATGAATGGGCATGATATGGCTGAAGCGATGTCTGGTGTTTTTCCAGATATTGATGAGTTAGAAAGTGATTTAAGAGAACTAGAAGATTACTTCAAAGAGTTAAAAACAAGAAGAAAATAAATATAAAAAAAGCCCTCAAATAATGAGGGCTTTTTTTCGACTTAGTAATTATGCAATTATTAAATCGACATCTTTATTAATCACATTAAAAGCTTCTTCAATCGCTTCTAATTTAGTTGAATGATTTAATGACAATAATCGATCAACTTGTTTCTGATCCCAATGTAACTCACGTGCAAGATCAGCTTTTTTTAGACCTCGTTCAATCATTGCATTGTATAAAAAAATTTTTAAACTTACTCGAAAAGGTAACTTAACGAGAACTTCTCCTTTTAATTTTTTACTAGGTAATGGTATAGCTCTTCGCTCATTCATATAAATAATAAAAGCTGTTTCTAAACCATTTAATGCTTCAGTTAAAGCTTCCTCTTCTGAGTAACCGACAGCGAAAGCTTCAGGTATATCACGACTACGTACCAAGTAAGATTTATCCGTATCGCGTGTTATAAACACTGGATATAACATACTAAACACCTCATCAAATGTTCTACTTAACTCTACTTAGTGCGATTTAAGTAGAATGTTTTTTAGACAAAAAAATCAAAGAATTTAAATCAAAATCTTTGATGCAAACAATGCAATAGATATTTCCTCTAAGTATTGCATTCCATATAAAGATGTACTTTAAAGTTCAACAACTAGGGCTTAAAGCCCTAGTTGTTTCAGAATTTCCTTGCGAAGGCCTTCTCCAATTTCCTTGCCTTTATGAAACGGTAATGTAGTTTGTTTTCCCTTGTAGCTAACTATTCGGTGAGAACCTTTTCCACTTCGTAACACTTCGACACCTTGTTGTTTCAACCATCGCTCGAATTCACTGTACTTCATAGCACATCTCCTTCAAAACGATAAAGCAATAATACGACATATTTGTCCTATAATCAAGAAATAAATACGACATATTTGTCTTATTATTTGCTTACTATCTCTCGCAAGGAGAGCGAAAATATATTTATCGAAACGCGTAAATAAGGCTTTAAAATGAATGAATTAGGCACAACAAAAGTTTATATGGATGTCTTAGAAAAACACCTTAAAGAATTACAACTGAAACAAGATGATAGTCCACTTGCAAATATTTGCATTAATCATATTAATAATAAATTAGATAAATTAATTAGATTCTTAAAACCCTAGCATTAAAAATGCCCCAAATTTGGGGCATTTTCTTTAAATAGATATCTATTATTTTTCAATCTTGTTAGCAATATAAATATTTCTACTTTCACCGTGGTACTCTAAATCTCCGCTTGAATCAATTATGAAGTATTGAGTTTCATCAGGATCTTTATAACGATAAGTTGCCACATCTTTAAGCAATTCATAAGGCTTTAAAGTCGCATCAATATAAAAATCTTGTTTAAAATATTTCTTATCTTTCTTATAAAGAACAACGATATGATCAGTGAACCCATTTGGTGAAATCCATTGGCCAATCACTTCACCATCTACATCATGTTTTACATTTAATAGTTTTTTGAAATTATCAGAACTTAACCCAATAAATTTAACTTCTAAGCTTGGATCAAAATGAGCTGTTGCCCATGCTGCAACACTTTGCTCTCCTTTTATTCGGTACATAATAAAAGTGCGCTCATAGCTATTGCTATCACCATTTTTTATTTCATTCGAAATTTGTCTCAGCTGTTGCTCAGAGATACGCTCTGGTAACTCCACACTAACGTTACGAACAATATCTCTCTTTTTATCATCAGAAATAATTTCATAATCAATTTTGACATTTTCAAGATCAACAATTTTTTCTTCTATTTTTTCATTATTGGTAGCATTTGCAGAGGTAGTATTATTTTGACCATCATTAACAGGATCAGGTGCAGTCACACCAATAACTAAAAATAAAATTATGCTGCCAATCACACCACCAATCAAAACGTCTTGTCGAGTAATTTCTTTACTTTTACGTAAGCTTTGTAAACGCTTTGGACTAATTAAACCTATGAAAGTAAGAACCCATACCGCTATCAAAGCGAGAAAAGACAATACAAAAATAACTTCCATTTCTACCCCATTATTAAAATTTAGATGGCTTATTAATTACATTTTTTGACACTATGCATTAGCTCAATATGAACCAATCGATAAGCTCATTATGACACTATGCATTAGCTCATTTTGACACTTTCTTCTATATAAAAAGAATTAAGAATAGAAATATAAAAGAATTGTATCGCAACCTAATTGTCATTCTTTTAATTCTTTATAATCCAATCAATAGTGAAATAAATACACTTATATAATCAATTGTTACTTAATCAATTACATGTTCATAATCCAATCATTAGCAAAATGAATTATCTTTTTATTCATCTAATGATTGACAATAAATTAAATTGAATTAATACTAATTAAATCACAGCAAAACTGTGAACGGGCGTGAGAACCTGTTTTATCATCACTGAGCGCAAATCAAAGTCGCTTAAGCGGCATTTTTTTTGCCTACTGTTTAGCAGTCGTTATGGCAGGCTAGGCAGGGCAGCCTTGTGCTGGCCGTACTCAGTGAACGGTATTCTCACCCCTGTTTAGTCTGTCACCATTACCGTGAGAAGTAATGATGTCAGGTATATAACCTTGTCACTGAGAAAACGACTATGAACACTCAAAATAAAAGTGTGTATTCAGCACCTGTATGTCTAGACACCCTCTGTATTCAACGCTTAAATGCGCCAGATTTCGCTCAACCTGAAAAACTCAGTATTCAAATTTTGAAATTTCTTCGTTCTAAAAAGCGAGGATAAATCATGTCAAAAATCTATATTCAGACCGAATTAGGTACTGAAAAATGTTGTCCCATGTGTCATGAATACTTCCCTTTTGATGAAGAATTCTTTTTTAAAAACGGCATAAAAAATGGAATTCAAAAATGGGCAGCCCGTTGTAAAGTCTGTTATATGGAGTCTTATCGCACGGGGTATGACATATGAAAAACATACTCTTGCAAAACAACGAATATCCGATTATTGCCTCGCCTATGCTCTCAAAAGAGCTAGGCTTGCCAGCTGCAACTTTCTTACAAAAACTGTATTACTTACTCAACGAAACTCGTAAATACAAGCGTAAAAAGAACCTGACTCAACACAATAATCGAAAGTGGTGGTTTCATACCTATCAAGAGTGGACTGACACATTAGGATTATTCAGTATCGCTACCATCAAACGTGCGGTGGCAAAACTTAAACAGATGGGACTGATTGAAATCAATAAGCTAGATCCTAACAAGTCTATGCGTGTCAATTACTACACAATTAACTATAAAAAACTAAAAGAAATATTCGGTTTCGGTGTTTTGGAATCAAAATCTGAGCCGACACCAGGTGTTTCTGAAACGCCAAAGGGGACAGATTGTCCCATCCATCCTGAAGCAACCCCTCAACAAGCTTGTACCATGCTTGATATCAATCGACAGCTCTATCGCCAATTACGCAAGCTTAAACTCGACATTACTTATGACAGCCCCTTACTCTTGGCTTGGCAAAATCGACAACGGGAAGTAATTGCTTATGTTGCCTCAGCGACATCAAGACTCGATATAAATAAATGGCAATGGCATACACCTGAACAGGTTATGCCTGCACATTTGATAGGGATATAAAAAATGAGAATTTCAAAAATTATTCTTAGAGTTAAGAACCCTCAAAATAACAAACGTCAATTGTTTGTTTCTTCAAGAAAACTTTACAATCTGATAAGTCCTAATGTTTCTTATAAAACTTTCGTTGAAACCAATATAACCTGGTCTAAACTCAGAGAAAATATTGACTATCACTACAATCAACAGTTTGATAGCTATAATTTGAACATTTGCGCTGTTCAGGCAATCTTAGTATTGGAAAACAGCGACCAAAGTTGGACGCTATTTAATGAATTATCCGATCTTATAAATTGTGGTTTTTCAACCATAAATTAATAATCAAATTAGGGGTAATACAATGAGTGTAGAAATCGATGAAGAGACAATTTACGAAATTAAGAAATTACTTATTAAACTTAACTTTTTATCAAAATGCACAATTGATCCAAGCATCAAACCTATAGAAATTGAGAAAGTATTTGAAAGTTTATCTAATGATGCTCGATCAATTTTACAACAGATAAAAACTGAGTGATAAAAGCTCCCTTTTGGGAGCTTTTTAGTATTTAGAGCGTGTATATAAACTATAATTACTAACAATAGTTTTACTCTTTTCCTCCAGTAACTTCTGATCTTCTTTTTCTTTTATCTTCTTATATAGCTTCTCTGCAGCATAAAAATTTTCTAAAAAAATAGAGGTTTGATCAATTGCGAACGATAATTGTGGAAAAAATATTGCTAATATAAACGTAATAACCCCAAAGAAAAATGCAAAGAAAAAATCAAACGCTGTATCAGAAACTGAAACTAAATAAGCAAAAAACAATGAATAAATAATCAATAAAATAAAAGTTCCTTTAAAAATAATCTTTGACCATTTTATACTTTTTTTAATTTTATCAAGATTCTCTAAACAGTAAATTCTATTATTTTTTTTACTAAAATAAAAAACAAAGCAATCTTGTAATCCTCTATTTTTAAGGTATTTTAAGTGCCCAAATTTTTCCCCACCATGAAATAAACCCATCATTTCATTTATATCGACCAATTTTTTTTCATGGAGTTCTAATAGAAAATTAACTAAAAAAGCATCAACTTTTCCATTTCCAACTAAATCACAAGCTGCTGCATCTTGAACATTTTTCGAATATTCTATTTTATTGGAATTTCTAACAAATTTTTCATGATACTCAATACTCGATTTAACCCGCTTGTTCAAAATATTTTCATGATAGTTTTGAAATTCTTTACTTCTATAAAAAACCATAAAAATTGTTGTAAATGCAGTAATAAGTGTACCTATTGATATTGCGATACTTTTTACTTCTTCTAGTGTCATATTTTTAGCTCAAAATATTATATTTTTAAAAGGATGAGCAAATAAATCATTGAATATTTACTCAAATATAATTATTTATCTATTTTTAGGATAAGCAGCAGCAAATGCCTTTGCTAAAAATATTAAACCTTCTTTTTGCTCTTCAGCTACCTGTTCATAAAGAGTTAATAGCTCACTATTTGCAGACTGCATATTTAACTTGTACTTCCCAAATAAAACATACGACATATCGAAGCCATACTTTTGTAATGCATAAATCTGTTCTTCATTCATAGACTCGCCATGTTTTTCATAGCGAATCCATGAAGCCTCAAGTACACCAATAATTTCAGCAGCTTTCACTTGAGTAAGCTTTAGCTTTTTTCGTTCTTCTTTCAGGCGAATACTTCGATTAGCAGTAGAAAATAATTCATCCATTTGAATAATATCTCTTGAATACTTCGATATATCGAAGTAAATTAACATTGTCAGAAATCACACACAGTCCGATTTCTACCATTTTAAATTTTTATGAGGTCATTGCAATGAGTAGTACCCAAAACACCAACAATTCAGAAAAAGAAAAACAAATCGTTTTTCGTGTTTCAGAAGCTCAACATCAACAAATTCGAATTAAAGCAGCAGTAGAAGGATCTCTAACACCAAATCAGTTTTCCAAAAAATATCTTTTGGAAGGTTTGGGTATCGATATTGATGACGAAAGCTCTGATCAAAAACAATCATAAGTCACAGATTTTGGGGAATTCATGCCAAGCGCACTTTCTGAAATAAATGGACACATTTTTAATGAAAAAATTTGCTGTCCGGTATGTGACAAGCCATTAAGAATTTTGGGGACCGTTGTTTATTTAGAAAATCCCAAAGGTTATGTAGGTGAGTGTCGGGAGCTGACATGCATGACTATGGTTCATTTTCACATTCAAATATCAAATGTGATTGCTCCAAGTCGTTTAATAAAATCAGTAAAGGAATTGAACGATGAGTAAATCAATTGGTTTTTATTGCCCTCACTGTGGCATGCGTATGCATGTGTCTAGCCGAAAAAGACCTTCGCCACTCTTACATGAGTTGATTGTTTCATGTCGCAATGATCAATGCCTTGCAAGTTTTGCAGCGAGTTTAGAAATGGTGCGACCAATTCAGAACAGCATCAATCCTAATCCTGAAGTTCAAACAGGATTACCACAGCATAAACGCCAGTGGGAGCAAGAACTTGAACATCACATCGAAAGTTTAGAACTCCAAACCTCAATTGATGAACACCAAAAAAATTATGTAGAAGGCTTTATTTCTGCGCTCTTTCATTCGTCAACAATTGATTTGACCAGGGCTACGACTTACCGCAACCGACTTCTACAAATGAAACTTATATAGGCATTAGTGATGGATCTTCAGCGTCATATCGACGACAGACTTAACCAACTATTTAACTTTAAAAGAGTTGGTGAATGGTATCGTCAAGGTCTTTGTCCAAGTTGTAATGAGAAAGAACTTTACACACATGCAGAAACACCACGCATGGTGAAATGTGGACGTATTAATAAGTGTGGTTATGAGGAATACGTCAAAGATATCTGCGAAGAATTTTTCAAAGATTGGTCAGAATATCACCCTAAAACCCATGAGAATCCAAATGCCGCTGCAGATGCATATTTGAGGGATGGTCGAGGTTTTGACCTTAAAAATTTAAAAGGCAGATATACACAGGAACTATATCAAGCGCCTAAAAATAGAAATTTAGTCAGTGCAACTGTTCGCTTCAAATTAGCTGAAGGAATATATTGGGAACGGATCATTGATCGTCCTGATCGTTTTGGTCGTCAGAAAGCCAATTTTATCGGCAAATGGAATGGCTTGGCATGGACATTACATGAGTTAGATGATCTTTGTACTGCAGGCAGTATATGGATCACTGAGGGCATCTTTAACAGTATTGCGCTATCACAATCAGGCATTATTAGCTTGAGCAATATGAACAGTGGTAATTATCCCACACAATTATTAGATACGATCAGCAAACGCTGTCATGAACTCAACAAAGATAAGCCACGTTTAGTTTGGGCTTTGGACAATGACAACGCAGGCAAGAAGTTTTTACCTAAACACCATAAACATGCTACCGATCAAGGTTGGATCTCAACTGCTGCCCTTCCACCAACACCGATTAATGGAAAATCACTAGATTGGAATGATCTATTTCAACGTGAACAACTCACAGAAAAAGACCAGGAGAAATACCTCCATTTTGGCAAGCTTCAAATTGTTGAAACGCCTGAAGAAGCAGGCTTATTGATCTATAACTATTATGGTAGCAATCTAAGTAAATTCTTTTTTAATCATAAGTTCCGTACATACTGGTGGGAATTAGATTATGAGAAATATAACAAAGCTGTCCAATATGTTGAGGAAAGCCAACAAGAACAAATGCTTTCAGAAGATGAAAAGCGTATTCAGGCATTAAAAACATGTTCTTCAGCGAAAGAAATCTGTAATGCACAGCTTGAGCCGTTGTATTTCCAACGAAACGAAATCACCGATGAATCTTGGTATTACTTCCATCTTCAAAGCCCATGGGGAGAAACCAAGACCACTTTTACTGCTGAACACATGGCATCACGCAGTAAATTTAAGCCTCGTGTAATGTCCGTCCTTTCAGGTGCGATGTGGACTGGCAGTGATCAACAACTAGAAACCTTTATTAAACGTAAAACTGAAAAATTACGTGAAGTTAAAACTATCGATTTCATTGGCTATAGCAAAGATTATCAAGCCTATATCTTTGATAAATATGCTGTGCATAACGGGCAAGTTATCCCCAAAAATGAACATGATTTCTACAAAACGGGAAAAAAAGAATTGAAAAGCCTAGCAAATTCACCAGTGATTACCCTGAATCCTAAAAAGGAATTTTCTGCAAGTTGGTGGAAAGATTTTTATACATTGAATGGCGCAAATGGCTTAATTGTTCTTGCTTGGTGGACAGGAACATATTTTGCTGAACAGATCCGTGCTCTTAATTCCTCATATCCTTTTTTTGAATTTGTTGGTCAAGCAGGTGCAGGTAAATCAACATTGCTTGAGTTGCTTTGGAAATTTAGCGGTCGAGAAGCCTATGAAGGCTTTGATCCGAATAAATCTACCAGTGTGGCAATTTATCGTAATTTTGCCCAAGCCTCTAATATGCCGATCGTTCTAATTGAGGGCGACCGAAATGATCAAAATGGTGGTGTCCAAAAAGCTAAATTTAGTTGGGATGAATTGAAAGACGCCTTTAACGGTCGAGCAATTCGTTCAAAAGGCTTAAAAACCGCAGGGAATGAAACGTATGAGCCACCATTCCGTGGTGCAATCATGATCAGTCAAAACACGCCTATACAAGCCTCAGAAGCGATTTTATCTCGTACCTTGCATATTACAGTGACAACAAAAGGCCATAACCTAGAAAAGAAAAGAATTGCCGATCGTCTTTCTCGTATTTCGTTAGAAGACGCATGTACTTACATGACGCATTGCTTAAAAAATGAAGCAAAAATTCTGCAAACCTATTCAGAAAATATCCAAGCCTTAGAAGAAGAATTTCATCAAAAAGGCATTACTCATACTCGTATTGCACTTTGTCATGCACAAGTATCAGCAATGGTTGATGCACTTGAACAACACGTTTTAAAAGAAGTCATCGACTTAGATGAAATTTGCGATGCCAAACGTATTTTAGAGGCAATGGCACGGGAGCGTGTGGAGCAATTAAGTAGCGACCACCCTATGGTTCAACAATTTTGGGATGCCTACGAATATATGAATGTCAGCAGAAATGCAGCATTCAGCTTAAATCATCATGATCAAGACGCCCAAAGCATCGCTATCAATCTAAATGAAGTCTACAAAGTCGCTGCCCGTAACTATCAATCGTTACCTGACATCAATGAAATGCGAACGCTACTTCGATCAAGCCGACGTTATAAATTCATAGAAATGAATAAACCAGTTAAGTCTAAAAACTTCCCTGCAGATGAAGTTAAAAATGTGACATCAGAAATGCGTGAACGTGTCGTCAAATGCTGGCTTTTTACCAATCCATACTACAACCAACACACACCTTTTAAATAATTTTTAAAGCGTGAATAAAGAAGCTTGCACTTCTTTTTAAGGAGAAATAACTTATGAAAAATAACCCTTTTAAAATTGCTCGTGGCGGTTGGTGGCCATGTGAAGAAAAAGTACTTATTTCAATGCTTGAAGATAAATATCCGGTACATTTTATTGCGGAAGTACTAGGGCGAGATCGTTTAGGTGTTCATGCAAAAATTACATTGATGGAACGCCAAGAAGCTAGGAAATTGGAGGATGCAGCATGAACGATAACGCATTCGATCAATATCTTTTAAAAATGACAAAAGTATTGGATTCAAAATTGATTCTACCTGTTGAACACCAACTCTGGGACGAAAAAGATATCGCAAAATATCTAAAATATACAGTGGATTATACGAGAAAAAATATTATTCCATGCCCTAACTTTCCACCTAGTCGACAGTTACCGACATCAAAAGATAGTGACCGTACATCACCACGTTGGAAAGCAACAGATGTAATTAAATATGCTATGGCGTTTGATAAATCAAATTTGAAATACAACGGGAATTGAGAAGAACAAAACATATAAAAGCCACAAAAGTGGCTTTTATTTTATTTATGATTTTCTAAGCGATTAATCTTGATAAACCAGGACTGATATTTAGTTCTTCTAAAATTTCATCGTTAGTAGGATTGTAGTAAATCAAAGCCTGCTTGGGATCTTTCCATCCAAAAATCTTACATAAAGTTAAAGCATTTTTTATACGTCTAGCCATTAAACTTGCCGCTTCATGTCTCGAATCATGAAATGTTAAATCGGAATTTTCTAAACCTGCAGCCTTTCGAGCCTTTCTAAACAATGTATCCCTAGAGCCATCAGAAATAGTAAAAACTTTTGGAGAATTTTTACGGTCAATTTTTATGGCCAATGTCCAAAGCTGAATCGCAAAATCATCAAGGGGGACATTACGACTAGATCCATTCTTAGTATCAGGCAAACGTATAAAACGTTTTTCTATAAAAACATCTGACAATGGTCGATTAACAATTTCACCTGATCTCATACCAGTGGACATTGCAATTAACCATATTAAACCTACTTCTTGCATCTTAGAATTCGGAACTGTGCCTGGTGTATATTTTAAAGCAGTAAGTATGCTTTGCAATTCATCTATTTCAATACGACGTTCACGATGTTCAGGTTTTTTGGGCTTCCGTAAATTTTCAACTGGATTAAAGTCGATCCAACCTTTATCTCGTCTACACCAGTTAAAAAATGCAGATAGTGTTGAATAGTCACGAAGTACACTCGCAGCACTTAAAGGGCGTATTGTCCGGTTCATAACTATGCTTTCCCATTGCTTGAGATGTTCAGAGCGATAATTAGCTAATGGCCAATCCACAAAAGGTAGATTATTTTGATAATATTTTAGCCGTTGGATCTCTTTTTTCGCAGTTTTCTTATACCTAGACACTTCATTCATATATCTAGTCAATGCTTCTTCTACAGTAAGAACTATTTTATTATTTAAAGCTTGTTTGGTAGAAAAATTTAAGAAGAATTCACGCTCTTGAATCTCTGACCATCGTTTCGCATCATTCTTGGATTTAAATGTTTTACTTTTTCTTTGATTGAAGGCAATAAGATCTGCTCTCCACTTACCATTTTCAAGTTGATAAATTGACAGACTCATAAAGTTTACAACCTCAATGACTTATACAAATAAACACACGTTAAAAAATGTGTAAAAAACGTGTAAATGAATAGCTAAGAATACCTCAAAATACCTTAAAAAAACCCAACACCCAGAAACGAAAAAACCCCGAAGCCTATATGTATCAAGGCTTCGGGGTTTATCTAATCTGTTTAACCTAAACTAATGGTCCCGAGGGTCGGACTCGAACCGACACGTCATCGCTGACAGTGGATTTTGAGTCCACCGCGTCTACCAATTTCACCACCTCGGGAGAGGTTGTGTGCGTATAATAGCGCGTTTCATTTTCTTGTCAACGACAAGTTTTCACATTTGTTTAATTTTAAGGCAGATCTGGTTTTTTTGGATTATAAAACATCAATTTCAGCCATTAATTTGAAAAACGGCTATACTAGCGGCAGTTTTTAAATCCCAAATGTCAGTTTTTCTTCCTCATGATGCAACTCTCCGATTTTAATTTCGAACTTCCCGACGAACTCATTGCGCGCTACCCACTTGAAACACGTAGCGCTTCTCGCCTTTTACATCTCAATGCAGAGGGTTCATACCAAGATCTTCACTTCACCGATGTTTTTGATTTATTCAATGAAGGTGATTTATTGGTACTCAATGATACCAAAGTGATGAAAGCACGTTTAAAAGGTAAACGCGCCTCTGGTGGTGCTATTGAAGTTTTGGTTGAACGTATTTTTGATCAGACCATTGCACATTGTCATATCAAAGCCAGTAATTCGCCTAAAGCAGGTGCTGAGTTATTTATTGGCAAAGATGAAGTTAAAGTGACGGTAACAGGGCGTCATGAAAACTTATTTGTGGTGGAATTTTCTCAGCCTATTTTGCAAGTTTTAGATTTATACGGACAACTACCTATTCCGCCTTACTTTAACCGTGAAGCAGAAGCCATTGACACAGAACGCTATCAAACCGTGTTTAACGATCCAACCAAATTGGCAAGCGTAGCAGCACCGACAGCAAGTTTGCATTTCGACCAAGCCCTATTAGAAAAATTAGAGCAAAAAGGCGTAAATAAAGCTTTTGTAACCTTGCATGTGGGTGCTGGAACATTCTTACCAGTACGCACAGATCAGATCGAAAATCACATCATGCACAGTGAATGGTGTGATGTGCCTGAAGCAACTGCAAAATTGATTCAAGAAACCAAAGCACGTGGCAACAAAGTAATTGCCGTCGGAACGACAGCAACACGTGCCTTAGAAAGTGCAGCGCAAGCGTCTGGGGGAAAAATTGCCGCATGGACAGGCGATACACAAATCTTTATCTATCCAGGGTATCAGTTCTGTGTGGTTGATCGCTTGATCACCAACTTTCATTTACCAGAATCTACCTTGTTAATGTTGGTATCTGCATTATCCAACCGTGACAATATTATGAACGCATATCAACATGCTGTTGCAAGCAAATATCGTTTCTTTAGTTATGGCGATGCAATGTTGATTGAAAACGCAAATGGCTAAGGTCTAACGAAGCGCAACCTATTTAAAAGTTATTGCTTAGTCAGACTACCAATATGCAAAGTGTGGTTTAAACACGACACTTTGCATTCAAAATCATTTTTTCGTTACAATCAGGCATCTAAGCACTTGCCACAATAATGAATAAAGATGAATGATTTACTCACAAAAATTCAAAATGCTTTTAGCCAACAACACGCCAACAATGGCAAGACTCAGCACAATATACATGCGATCAATCAGTTACTCTCATCAAATCAAGATTTTGAACAGATCATTACAAGCTTAAAGAATTGGCAAGATGATCCGAGTCTGTCTATTCAAAATTATACTTTTTGGCTTTTTATCGCGATTGCGATTGGCTTATTTGTACTGGCTATTTTTACCCACCCGATACTCTTACTAGCAACAGTCGCTAGTGTGGCTTTTGCTTTCTATAAGCGTACTTCGACAAAAGCCCTCAATCAATTGATTGAGGATACTCATCAAAAGAACCTAGAAGTGAAATATCAAATTCGCTTCTATCCCAATGCCTTTGATGAAAATATTGAGTCTCCCTATAATTTCCCGTTATTTGGTTTAGGGGATCATGAAAATACCATTGGTCATTGCATTTATGGCGCTTGGCAGATCAACAGTATCAACTATCCATATATGCTGTTTAATTATCATTATGTGGATGAAGTCGAAACTCGTGATTCAGACGGTAAGAAAAAGATTGAATATCGTCATTATGATTTATGGGGGATCATCCTAGAGAACTTCCCTGCTCAAGGTATCAGCATTTCATCTAAACAAAATCGAGCCTGCCGTCTTGGCGTAAAATGGTCGAGTGGGGATATTCGTTTCGACAATCAGTACCAATTAAGTGGTACAAATGAAATGCAACTTGCCAAATTTTTCACACCAAATCATGTATTAATGCTTGAACAAGCCATGGCTTATTTTAAAGGTGATTTTTATGTTCAAGTCCAGCGCCCTACTTTGTGCTGGCTGTTTAAAACGGATATTACCAAAGCACAGATGCAAGTCGATAAAGTTCAAACTGTACATGATTTAGCTGCACAACTTGAAAGTATGAACATGCCTAATTATGAACAGCTAAAAGATTCAATGATCACAATTCTACAAGAAATCCAACCCCATTATGAGACAAATAAAGTTGAAAAATAAACAATTTACTTTGTCGATACAATAATTTATCGCATACTTATCAATCTGGAATTTGAACTTTAATATCCTTTAATCATGATGATTTGCCATGCCTATAGAAACCGTTGAGCGATTACTTCACCTACGCACAAGAAAAAATAAACATGTGATGCGCAATATCGCTCGGCTTTGGGAAATTGGACAACAGGCTCAATCAGCACAAGATATTTTAGATGGCTTACATCCGTGGGGAGAATGTAGAGAATTATTTTTTCATAACCTCATCCCCAGACTGCTATTTATGATTGGGGTAATGACTGCACTTTTTGGTTGGCTGATTCATCACTATATTCCCTATCCATTGAGCCTATTAGCAGCGTTGTTATGCTGTTTTGGTGCTTATTTAATTTATGAGCAAAATGATCCAATTGATGAAGCCATCAATTTTTTAGAACAGCGCATGATGTTTCTCCGCTACGAATTAGATTTTAATAAAACGCCAAGTCATATCTCCACAACAAGCAATACCTTTTTGGTCATGAGCAAGTTAAAACAAAGTTTTCCATTGTTTTCGCAAGGCAATGTGTTGAACGAGATTGAACAATTTGCATCCACCAAATGGTTTGATGGTGAACAAGAACATCATGTGATGTTGTTTCAGTATCATTATGTCGATGAGTTTTCACTGCCCAATACTCAGGGTGAAAAACAGAAAATTAAGGAAACCCATAAAAACCAATGGGGCGCTTTTATTTTTCAATTACCCGCCCTCGGCTTTGCTGCCAGTAATAAACACCATGAATTTATTCCGCCCTATACCCAAATATGGAAAACTGCGGATATTCTGGTCAATCAAAATTTATATATTTTTGGCTATAATCAACATCAACTTGCCCGTACCATTAGTCCAAGTATCACCTTAAAATTAAGTGATTTTTTTCAACACTATTCAGGTGATATTGTTTATCATTTTGAAGAAAATATGCTGTGCTATATGGGAGATCAAGATCTCTTTCGCATTCGTCGTAAAAAACAAAAGCTTCAGGATATTTCAGCACTTCGTGGACATTTAAGAACATTAACCATGCCTGAATATGAAAAATTTAAACAGTGCATGCTAAACTTGATTTCATAAATTAAAAGGAATAATCAAAATGGGTTTAATCATATTTATTGGGATTTTTATTGTTCTGATCGCTTGGGGTATTCTGGTTAGAAATAACATTGTGCGTTATTTCAATGCGACACAACGTGCATGGGCTGAGGTTGCCAATTTTGAACGCCAGAAAGTAAAAACACTGGAAACTTTAGAGCAAACTTTGGTGCAATATACACAGTTTGAAAAATCAACTTTAGAAAAAGTGACCGAGTTACGTCAGCAAATTTTGAATCTAAACTTGAACAATACTGATGTTTCTCAACTGCAACATGTTGAAAAACTCAATCAAGATTTAATGAAAAGTTTAAATGTGGTGGTTGAAAATTATCCTGAACTCAAAGCGGATACTTTGTATGCAAAAATGATGGATGATATTCAAGAACAAAATGAAAATGTCGGTGCAGCAATCACCATCTTTAACCGTAATGTTGAAGAATTTAATAACACCATCGAAATTTTCCCCAACAATATGATCAATACCATTACTTTGGCAAAGAAAACAATTCGTCCATTTTCAGACAATGTGGTCACTCAGAATTTTGATTACAAACCTAATTTTAACTAAGGTCTGTAGACAATTCGTCGAAGTTTGCGACTACGTGTGTTTTTTAAGCGATACTAGCTACGAAATACGAAATTTAGTTATTCTAAATGATGAAAAATATCGTTTCGCAAGGTAATACGTAGCGGTAAAAACATGATAGTCTCAAAGAAATGTTGGGAAGATTCTTTGATCAAACATCCCTTGATTAAATACATTAAAAATGAATCATGATAATGCATATATAAAAGGCTTGGTAAAAAACAATAGGCAACAATCCAGTCCTTGCATACGATTAAACTGAAATTTCAAATCGTCTGTAAGATTTAAATCCGGTATAAATTACCAGCAAATAACACCAGCAGCATTCGTTAGAATTACAAACCCTATGTTGAAACTCTTTTTTCCCTCACCCTTTCGGCTTCTTTTCAAAAATTGGAATGTATTTGAAATTGTTTGGCTTTTTAGTTTTATTTTCATCGGCTGTATCATTACCTTAGTTCAACAGGATACATGGTTTAATTTCGTGGTATTACTCAGCGGAATTCTCTGTGTGGTATTGGCAGCAAAAGGCAATATTCTCAATTATAGTTTTGGTTTATTCAATAGCTGTGCTTATGCATGGATTTGCTATAACAACGGGCTTTATGGCGAAATGGGACTGAATCTCTTGTTCTTTGTCCCAACTGCTTTGATCGGCATGCTACTTTGGCAGAAACATACCACAGAAAAACAATTACAGCAGGCGTATGTCCTTCGGCATGCTTATTTGATTTTGATCATCCTGAGCAATATAGGTTGTATTGCTATACTCGGTTACCTACTTGCCCAAATTTCCACTCAAAATACGCCTTATATAGATGCAACCACCAATATTCTTGCAATCTCGGCAACGATTTTGATGCTGCTGCGTTTTAAAGAGCAATGGTGGTTCTATATTGCATTAAATATATTCAGTATTTTAATGTGGGCGATCCGAACCCTTGATGGGAGTGGTGATGGTGCAATGATGTTATTGATGTGGTCGGCCTTTCTGATCAATGCCATCTACGGTTACTATAATTGGAATAAACTTGCACAAAACCATTCAAACTCATCCTATTGAATTTAACAACTATGAAAAAAATCGGACTGACACTTGGTAAATATGCCCCCTTACATGCAGGGCATGTACATGTATTTGAAACAGCATTACAGGAAGTGGATGAGCTATATGTATTGATCTATCAAAGTTCAATTACAACCATTCCCTTGAACATTCGCGCCCAATGGATCAGAGATTTATTTCCTCAAATTTATGTGATTGAGGCATGGGATGGGCCTGAGGGTTATTCCAATGATCGGGCTTTTGAAATAGAACAAGAAAATTACATCATTCAAAAGCTCAATGGTGTGAAAATTTCGCATTTTTATAGTAGTGAATTTTATGGTACGCATGTCAGCAGGGCACTCAATGCAATTGATCGTAGAGTGGATGAGCCACGTCTACAGGTGCCGATCTCCGCTACAATGATTCGAGCAAATGCCTTCCAAAATCGGAAGTTTATTCCCAACTGTGTCTATGCAGATTTGATTAGCAAAGTCGTCTTTGTTGGTGCCATGTCTACAGGCAAGTCTACCTTAGTTGAAGCACTTGCGAAAAAGTATGCAACAACTTTTGCCCCAGAATATGGGCGTGAATATTGGGAAACTTACCAAGTTGATCGTCGTATCGGTTTTGAGGATTTCAACATTATTGCAGATCGTCATATCGCCTACGAAGATCAGGCCACTTTAGATGCAAACTGTTATTTATTTGTAGACACCAACGCGATAACCACAGCGATGTTTTGTATGGATTATCATGGCCGACTACCGGAGCACCTCAAACAACTTGCACTCGAAAATGCACAGCGCTATGACTTATTTTTCTTATGTGAAGATGATATTGCTTATGACGACACCTGGGATCGTAGTGGCCCACAAAAAAGAGCTATTTTTCATCAACAAATTATTGCAGATCTCAAACAACGTCGGATTCCATACATCGCTTTAACAGGAAGTTTAGAACAAAGGATTGCCAAGGTTGAACAAGTGTTAAATCAGTTTGATAAATTCAATAATTTTTTTGGGTCAGCTTTAAAGCCATGATCAGGAATAGATTATGGCGATTGAGCATAGTTGACTCGAAACATATTACCTAAATCACTACAGGGAAATTTGAATAAAAATTTAGCCATAATTGTGTTTATTTTCAACATAAAAAATGACATTTCGATCATTTTCTGATATTTTCAAACCGCTAAAAAATGACTATTTTTAGAACAAAACGATCAACTAAAAATGATCAACTTAATAAAAAGACAATCTAAAGATTGGAGTAAATCAAATGTTAAAAAAATTATTCATGATGTTATGTCTGTGTTTTCTCTGGCAAGCGCCTGCTCAAGCGAAAGGCCTGTTAGTTTTCAATACAGGCGATGAAATGTTTAAGGTTGGACCATTTCCACAAGAAATATTAAGTCAATATGATGATCTTAAAAGTTTAAATGCAGGATATAAATGTAGTCACTTTGGAGTCTTATGGGCAGATGTCAAAACTTGGGACTGCACCTTGGTCGGCATGACTGATGCAGAGCCAGATACTTTTTATGAATTGCCTGATGATGTCATTGCAACATTAGGTAAAAATCCTGAATACCAAGAAAATAAAATGCAACGTAATTTTTGGAATCATTATGGGATATTTATCATGATTCTGGGAATTATCGCCTTGATTATTATCGGTCGTAAGGCAAAAGACTAATTTTCTATCTTGTCCAAATCTAAGTTAAAAAAGCGAACCACTCTTCGCTTTTTAACTGCATAAAAATAATACCTTGATATTCAAACAATAATTATTCAACTATAAAAAATGATTCTTGCATTAATCTATTGATGTTCACAGCGCTAAATCAATAATTTTAAATTTAACATTATGAAAAACAACATGACTGGTATTCGACCATAAAATCAGGGAAAATAGCCCCCTTTTGCAATTATCAATCAGCGAACTGTTTTTTCGCCAGATTTAGGTTACTTATGAAGTTTGAAAAATTAGGTCAGTCGGGGCGTGCTCGTCGTGGTCGTTTAACTTTAGAACATGGTGTAATTGAAACACCTGTGTTCATGCCTGTGGGAACTTATGGCACAGTTAAAGGCATGTTGCCACGCGATATCGAAGATATCAAAGCACAAATTATTTTAGGCAATACCTTCCACCTTTACTTACGTCCTGGACTAGATGTTATCCGTGAACACGGCGGTTTGCATGAGTTTATGAAATGGGGCAAACCGATTCTTACTGATTCAGGCGGCTTCCAAGTATTCAGCCTGGGTGCTATGCGTAAAATCAAAGAAGAAGGGGTTACTTTCCGCTCACCTATCGATGGTTCAAAAGTCTTTTTATCTCCTGAAATTTCAATGGACATTCAACATACATTGAACTCAGATATTGTGATGATTTTTGATGAATGTACGCCATACCCAGCAACCCATGAAGAAGCACAGAAATCGCTTCAACTGTCATTACGTTGGGCGAAGCGTTGTAAAACACAGCATCACGATGTTTTAAAAAATAGAAACGCATTGTTTGGAATCATTCAAGGCGGAATGTATGAAGACCTTCGTGAAGAGTCTTTAAACGGTCTTAAAGAAATTGATTTTGATGGCTTTGCGATTGGTGGTTTATCTGTAGGTGAACCCAAAGAAGAAATGATCAAAGTTTTGGATTACCTGCCTGCAAAAATGCCAGAAGATAAACCACGTTATTTGATGGGTGTGGGTAAACCAGAAGATATCGTTGAAGCAATTCGTCGCGGTGTCGATATGTTCGACTGTGTGATGCCAACTCGAAATGCACGTAATGGTCATTATTTTGTTACTGATGGTCTGGTCCGAATTCGTAACAGCCAATATCGTCATGATCAAAGTCCACTGGATCCACATTGTGACTGTTATACCTGTAGCAACTTCACCCGTGCTTATTTATTCCATTTAGAAAAATGCGGTGAAATGCTTGGTTCTATGTTGGGCACGATCCACAATTTACGTTATTACCAACGTTTTACCCAAGATATTCGTGATGCTTTAGATCAGGGAACTTTTGATGAATACGTAACTGATTTCTATCAACGTCGCGGTTTAGAAGTTCCAGCTTGTCCTGCTGATTAGTGCCCCAATGTAAAGTTGAATTGAAGATTAATTCAACAGTATTTGCGCTGAAACCCAAGACAAGGTAAATTGCTGAACAAGTCAATTTAAAAGCCATGAAAATGGCAGATAATTTTTAACATTAGGAAATTAGAATGAGCTTATTTATTTCTTCTGCTCACGCTGCAGCAGCGCCTGCACAAGGCCCAGGCATGATGGCAAACATATTAATGATTGTGGTATTTGTTGCCATCTTTTATTTTCTGATCTGGCGTCCTCAAGCTAAGCGTGCAAAAGAACACCGTACGTTAATCGAGAGCTTAGGTGTTGGCAGTGAAGTTGTATTTGCAGGTGGATTAATGGGTCGTATCCTAAAAATTGATGGCGACTTTGCAGTGGTTGAATTAAGTAAAGGCAATGAAGTCAAAGTTCAACGTGCAAGTGTTATTTCAGTACTCCCTGAAGGCACATTAAATAACCTTTAATCATAAAACGGTCGTGCACTTAGCACGACTTTTTCATTTTAAGAAGAAAGCGAATGCGTTACCCTGCATGGAAATATATATTGATTCTAGTGGTCCTAGTAATCAGTACATTATATGCGCTGCCGAGTTTGTATCCTGACGAACCTGCTGTTCAAATTTCTGGTGCCAAGGCTGGTACCACAATTGATCAGTCTGTCATACAAAAAGCAGAGCAAATTTTAAAAAGTGAAAATATTAGCAGTCATGATAATACCTTCACTAACAATGCTGCCCTTCTGCGTTTAAATACGTCTGAAGCACAGTTAAAAGCAAAAGATGTCCTCAGCAAAGGTTTGGGTGATAACTATACCGTTGCATTAAACCTTGCACCAACCACACCTGAGTGGTTGCAAAAAATTGGCGCTAAGCCAATGAAGCTTGGTTTGGACTTGCGTGGTGGTGTTCATTTCTTACTTGAAGTAGATATGGACAAAGCTATTGCACAACGTATGGAAACCTCAGCAACAGACTTACGTCGTGAGTTCCGTGACAATAAGATTAAATTTAATAGTCTTTCATTGAACAACAATACCATTACGATTCAGTTTGCAAATAATGATGACCGTGCAGCGGTAATGGACTTTTTACGTCGTGATGGGAATAAGTTCAATCAACAAGCTCTAGCAACAGATACAGGTTCTACGCTTAAGTTGACCTATAATGATGCGACCAAGCAAGACATTCAATCTTATGCACTCAATCAAAACTTAACCACCTTACGTAACCGTATTAATGAGTTAGGTGTGGCTGAAGCTTTGGTACAAAGTCAAGGTAGCAATCGTATTGTGGTTGAACTGCCTGGTGTACAAGATACTGCTGAAGCTAAACGTGTCTTAGGGCGTACTGCAAACCTAGAATTCCGTTTAGTGTCCGATTTAAATGATCAATATATTGACCGTTTCTCAGGTAAATATAATGGTCAACCGTTACCGCCTGGTACTGAAGTTTTTGCTTACGAATCTTTGGACAGTGGTCGTGAACTATTATTAAATCGCAGTCGCATCCTTACCGGTGAACGTGTACAAAATGCATCAAGTGGTTTTAGCCAAGATAGTGGTGGTGCTGAAGTAAATATTACTTTAGATACTGCTGGTGGTAAGTTGATGTCAGATGCAACCCGTACTGCTGTTGGCAAACGTATGGCGGTTTTGTTTATTGAAAATAAACAAAAAATCACCTCTGTTGCTGATCCAGTTACAGGTGCTATGACAGAAGTTCGTACACCATATACTGAATCTGTGGTAATCAATGCTGCAAATATTCAAGCGGTTTTAGGTTCATCTTTCCGTATTACTGGTTTAGATTCTCCTCAAGAAGCGGCTGAACTTGCATTGATGCTACGTGCTGGTGCTTTAGCTGCCCCAATGTACTTTGTAGAAGAACGTGTTGTTGGTCCAAGTTTGGGACAAGAGAACATCGACAAAGGCGTATTATCAACTCAAGTTGGTTTCCTGCTTGTTGCAATCTGGATGATCGTGTTCTTCCGTCTATTTGGTTTAATTGCTGATGTAGCATTAGTGATTAACTTGGCAATGCTTCTCACCATCATGTCTTGGATCGGGGCTTCACTTACCCTACCAGGTATTGCGGGTATCGTCATCACCATTGGTATGGCGGTCGATGCCAACGTACTGATCTGTGAGCGAATACGAGAAGAAATGCGCTGGGGGGCCTCGCCCAAACAGGCCATTATTGCCGGTTATGATCGAGCCTATAACACCATTCTCGACTCAAACTTAACCACATTCTTGGTTGCATTTATTCTGTTTGCAATTGGTACAGGTCCGATCAAAGGCTTCGCTGTAACGCTGATGATTGGTATTATTTGCTCAATGTTTACTGCAATTACAGTAACACGTGCAATTGTCCAATTGGTATATGGCAGAAAACGTAACTTGAATAAGTTGAGCATATAGGAGATCGATGATGACTGATGTGACTCAACCGAAAAAGAAATATGGTCGCCCTGATGATGAGCATGTAATTAATTTCATGAAGATTGCCAAACTAGCGGCAATCATCTCAATCCTTTTGACCATTGCAAGTATCTTCTTTATTGCAACCAAAGGCTTAAATCTTGGTTTAGATTTCACTGGTGGTGTTTCTGCAGAGTTGAACTATCAATACGCAGCAAAACCAGCAGACGTTATTTCGAATTTGGATAAAGCAGGCTTTAAAGATGCAGTTGTACAAACCTTAGGTTCAAACAAAGACTTAATTGTACGTATGCCAGCGCAAGACCTTAAAGTTGAAGACTTAAGTAATACCATCACCAAAGCGGTTCAACTGCCGAATAACACTGCCGTTGTTCATAAGGTTGACTCTGTCGGTGGTCAAGTCGGTAATGAGCTATATTTACGCTCTGCAGGTGCTGTAGCGCTTGCAATGCTACTTATGCTGATCTACGTGACCATTCGCTTCGAGTTTAAACTTGCAGTGGGTGCAGTGCTTTCATTACTGCACGATGTGATCGTAACGATTGGTATTTTTGCAATGATGCAATGGCCATTTGACCTTACTGTTTTAGCGGCTATTCTTGCCTTAATCGGCTTCTCGTTAAACGATAACATTGTTGTATCGGATCGTATCCGTGAAAACTTCCGTAAGATTCGTGGCGCGACACCGTTAGAAATTGTGAATATTGCCTTAACTGAAACCTTAAAACGTACTATTCATACCTCGATGACATTATTGCTGGTTGTACTTGCAATGATGTTCTTGGGTGGTGATGGCTTACACTGGTTCTCAGTTGCTATGTTTATTGGTGTATTTGTAGGTACGTATTCTTCAATCTATATCGGTACTGCATTTGCATTGTGGCGTGGTCTTAATCGTCAAGACTTTATCGTACAAGTTAAACCTGAATTTGAAGATGAAGAGCATATTCCTCATTAAGTTTCAGTTTTAATTAAAAAAGCTCATCTTTGGATGGGCTTTTTTATGTTTAAAATTTAACATCACACCGTAAAAGAAGTTGTTCTATTCATAAGACCTTACTCTGCCCCACAATTCAGCATCACGCTATAGTCAACCTATCAAAAAACTCATACATAAGAATATAATTTCTCTTAGTTAATATTTTTTAATTAAATCAATTATATGGAAGAATAATTTTTTTGATTATAAAAAAGCTTGCAATGCCACACCTTACATTCAAAGTTTAAATACCTTTGCGCAGGCGATGCCTCACTTTTCAAAGATGACAAAAATCTTTCGTTTAACAGGGCTCTTGCGCTGCAAACAAAGCAGTGCTTTATTTTTGCTCATATACCCTCACCCAACGACGACATCCATGTCGCCCCACGGTAGGATAACCATCTAGGATCCAAAAGCACAAAAAACCAATTGATAACCAATAGTTTCTAAAAGTTCATACAAAAATATAAGCTTCATTTCTGATCAATGACTCGATGCAAGTCACGTGTATGAACAATTAGGTAGAGTTTGGCTATAGGTCAATACAAAATAGCGATACGAGGTAAATTGTGACTACTGAGCATAATATTTTGCAGTTGGATAATACTTGGTCTTTTCCTTCCATTTTCCATTGACCAGATTGCGATCTGTGACTTCAACTTGATCACCTCTTGGTGAAGTAGCATCCTCAATAAACTCTCGAACCAGCAATAAACCTTTTCTAGGTACAACTTGATACTCAGAACGAATATGGTAGCAACAGCCACTTTTATTAAAGGCGATGATGCGTTTGCGCTTTTTGTCTAGCTCGAACATGCCTAAATTTTCTTGAGTGAGTGCAGACAGTTCCTGACTCAAAACAAATTTATTCTTGCTTTGATTAAATACATAAATGTCATACACAGGACCGCCATAAGAACCATAATTACCGTTTCTAATCGCGAGGTCTTCTGTTCCATCGAAGTTAAAATCATCAAAAATCAAAGGACTTTGTTCACCATAAAGCTGTATAACATTGACACTCGGTTTAAACTTTTCGTCTAAATACATAGTCAACTCATCAGAGTGAAATGTTTGAAATACCGCTTTACTGCCCTTTTTTAATAGCTTTACTTCGGCCTTAGCCCCACATTCATCTTTTTCACATGCAATATCAATTACGGCATCATAGTGTTTCGAACCATCTTGAATTTCAAAAACTTGTGCATTCGTTATAGACAAGGAAAATGCCAAATAGATGCCTAAGCTGTTACAGATTATTTTAAATGGTTGATTCATCATTTTTTATTCAGTCGATTTTTATCAAAATCATAACATCAAACTGTGAATAATAAAAAACCGCCCGAAGGCGGTTAGGCTCCCTCCTTTCTCAAAGGAGGGTTGGGGTGGATTTAATCCAAGAGCAGCTTAGTGCCCACCACCATTGATTGCTTTCGTCATCTCTTCAACAACTTTCTTGGCATCACCAAAGATCATCATGGTTTTATCATTGTAGAATAAGTCATTGTCTAGACCCGCATAACCTGTTGCCATAGAGCGCTTGATCACCATAATGGTACGTGCTTTATGTGCTTCAAGAATCGGCATACCATAAATTGGTGAGCTTGGATCATCTTTAGCTGCAGGGTTAACAACGTCATTTGCACCAATTACCAGTACAACATCAGTCGCTGGGAAATCAGAGTTGATCTCGTCCATTTCCAAGATGTCTTCATAAGCAACATCAGCTTCCGCCAACAATACGTTCATATGACCAGGCATACGACCCGCAACTGGATGGATTGCAAAACGAACTGTTACACCTTGCTCTTTCAAGATTTCACACAATTCTTTCACTGCGTTTTGTGCACGACCTTGCGCCATACCATAACCCGGTACAATCACAACGCTGTCAGCATTTGACATCAAGAAACCCGCATCATCCGCAGAACCAGAACGGTAATTACGTTGAACTTGCTCACCTTTATCAACCGATGCTACAGCCGTACCACCCATCGCACCACCAAACAATACATTGATGATTGAACGGTTCATTGCTTTACACATGATGTAAGACAGAATCGCACCTGATGAACCCACCAATGAACCAGCAACAATCAACATGTTGTTTTCAAGTGTGAAACCAATACCTGCCGCAGCCCAACCAGAGAATGAGTTCAGTAGTGAAACCACAACTGGCATATCACCGCCACCGACTGGTGCAATCCAAACCCAACCAAATGCCAGCGCCAGTGCAGTCATCGTCCAGAATGCTTGCATGTTACCTGTGGTAAAGAAGTACACACCACACGCCAGCATAGCGAGGAAAATAATCGCTTGAACGGGTTTAACCCAAGCACCTGAAATGGTTTTTGCCCATTTCTTTGCAGCTAACTTACCATAAGCAAATACAGATGCAGTAAAGGTAATCGCACCTACGAAACAACCGACGAATAATTCAAATAAATGAACTTTACTCATATGTGCATGCTGTACACCAGCAGCCGTTAAAGCAGATTCATTTTGAGCAAACAAAGCAGTCAGTTGGTTATTATGTAAAATTGCAGCAATTGCAATCAGTACCGCAGCCAAACCGACAAGTGAGTGCATCAATGCCACTGTTTCTGGCATTTGTGTCATTGGAACTGTACGTGCACGAGCAATACCCACAATTGCACCCAACACCATGGCACCACCTATCATCCATACAACAGGATGATCTGCGACAAAGAATGTGGTGATTACTGCAATCGCCATGGCAATCATACCGTAACGGTTACCAGCAATCGCAGTTTTAGGACCTGAAAGACCACGTAAAGTTAAGATGAAAAGGACAGCACCTACAAGGTAGAACCAATCCGCATATTCTCGAATAAATTCCATAGATTAGCCCTCTTTTTTCTTTTGTTTTGGCTTAAACATTTCAAGCATACGTGCAGTCACTGCAAAGCCACCAAAAATGTTAATACTTGCCAAGAACACTGCAATTGCACCAAGTACACTAACAACATTCACGGACTGGAATTGTACACTTGCCTCTACAACACCAGGAATTCCAACAGTTTGTATCATCGCACCCACAACGATAATTGAGGACAATGCATTGGTTACTGCCATTAACGGCGTATGCAATGCAGGTGTTACACCCCAAACCACGTAGTAACCAACAAAGATGGCTAAGACGAAAATAGTAATAGTTTCAACCATGATGACTCTCCTTAACCACGCTTCAGCAGTACTTGACCGCCATGAGTTACTAGAAGTGCTTTTTGAATTTCGTCTTGTTGATTGATCGCAAAGTTTTTCTCTTGATCAAACAAAGTTTCTACGAAATTGAAAACATTACGTGCATACAGTGCCGAAGCTTCTGTCGATACTGTAGAAGGAATATTTGGAATACCTAAAATCGTCACGCCATTGTCAGTGACAACATTTTCACCATTCTTAGAGCCTTCAACGTTCCCGCCTGATTCAACCGCCATATCTAGGATGATTGAACCCGGTTTCATTTTGGCAACAGTTTCAGCTTTGATTAAGCGAGGTGCATCACGACCTGGCAACAACGCAGTGGTAATCACGATGTCTGCATTTGACACGGCTTTATCTACGATGATGGCTTGGTCTTGAATATATTGCTCACCTGGCATCCAGCCATAACCATTTTTAGCGGCATCAGCAGCTTTTTGTTTTTCTTCATCAGACATCGGTACATCTAACCACTTACCACCAAGCGATTCGACTTGGTCACGTGCAGTTGGGCGTAAATCTGTTGCTTCAACAACTGCGCCTAAGCGTTTTGCAGTTGCAATGGCTTGAAGACCTGCGACACCCACGCCCATAATCACGATACGAGCGGGTTTTACAGTACCTGCAGCGGTCATCAGCATTGGGAACATACGTTGATATTCCGCAGCGGCCAGTAACACCGACTTATAACCTGCAAGGTTGGCTTGAGAAGACAATACATCCATATTTTGCGCACGAGACAGTGTTCGTGGCAAAAGCTCTAACGCAAATGCAGACACTTGTTGTGACGCAAATTGGTCAAGTTCAGTATTACGGTATGGGTCAAACATTGCTACCACAGCTGTTCCTGCGGCAAGCTTTTGAATTTCCTCACCTTGTGGTGCACGAACTTTCAAAATAATTTGACTACCTGTATAGGCATCATCTGTAATTTTAGCGCCGACTTGTTCATAAGCACTGTCAATATAAGCCGCTTTTTTACCAGCGCCTCGTTCAATGACAATACTATGACCAGCACTAATCAACTTTTTTACTGTCTCTGGCGTAGCGGCTACGCGGTTTTCACCGACGACAGATTCTTTTGGGATTCCAATCTGCATGAGCGTTCCTCAAGCTAATTTTTCTTCAAGTAAACATCGTAAATAACCCGATGTTTCCCCCAGATGCGTTGTTATGAATTTTTGGATTCTAATTGAACTTTTTTAAAATACCACCCAATATTTATTTAATAAATACCCATATTTTGAACTGATGATTCATAAATATAATTGTGCGACATACCCTATATTTAATTTATTGTATTTTTCTTGCATTATCCTGCTCAGTTTTTTTGACATATCCTGTCTCCAATTTTTAAAAACGATGTTTTTTTAAGCTTATCTGGATGTTTTAAGCTGCTTACCCTACCCTACCGATTGGCATTTACAGCAGTATGATTCACTTTTAAGCATTCCAACTTGCTGTTTAAATACTCTATAAAACAATAGATTTAGCACAAAAAAGAACATCCCTATTGACCTTTCTGACAAATTACATGGTTTTTTTATCAGCTTATATTGGCCTTTTCTATCATTTTTTCCGTCAAAAATGTAAGTCGGTTTTTATAACATTTTTTAATTTCATTAATAAAAAAAAGTACTTGGGATAACCATTAGAATTACACTAGACCCGAGCCTAAAGCAATTACAAAAAATTTTAGTTTTTTTTTATTTGCCATTTTGTCAGTTAATAATACTCGAACAGCTTGAACCAGTCATGGTGATATTGCACCTTTTTTGTGCAAAAAAATAACATATAGAATTTGAGTAATTTATAAACAAGAATTTCAAGATTGATTTTTATACATTTTTTGTTTACATCTCTTTAAATGACACTTAAATCCACAAAGAATTAAGTAAGCAATTGTGCTTTATATTCCTTTTATTGCGCCAATTCATTCTTTTTTTGTATTTCCACTGATTGAAAACAACATTTATACTGCTTGTTCAAATTTACATGTCGTATAGCGACATTGTCAATGCAGTCAAATTCATGAAACTTTCGTTATCCAGTACTCAACTCGGTTCGATTTTCGCACTTGGTGCGGCTTTCTTATTTAGTACCAAAGCTATTTTTATTAAACAGGCTTACGCATTATCGCCATTAGTCGACAGCACCGTGCTCATGGCATTGAGAATGGCAAGTGCCCTGCCTTTTTTCCTTTTATTGTGTTGGTTCAATCGCCATCACAATAAAAATATGACAGGAAAAGACTGGGCCTTCTTAGTTGCTGCTGGTTTGATGGGCTATTACCTTTCAAGTTGGCTCGACTTCGCTGGTCTGATGTATATCAGTGCTTCGTTAGAACGTATTATTTTATTTCTCTATCCAACACTGACAGTGATTGCCACAAGCTTTATTTATAAGCAAAAACTCAACTTTAGAACCATCCTAGCGATTGCATTAAGCTATGGTGGTACAGTGATTGTGATGCTGCAAGAGCAAAGTACAGTACCCCATGAAGGAAATTTCTGGCTAGGCGTGAGTTTAGTCTTTGCCAGTGCGGTCTGTTTTGCGACGTATTTGCTCATGACCCCGCGTTTAATTCAAAAATTTGGTTCATGGAATTACACTGGTTTGGCATTAAGCATTGCATGTTTTGGTACGCTAACCCATTTTATCATTGCAACTCCCCAGCCGATTCAACTGCTAATTCAACTTCCGACACAAGTCATTTGGTATGGTATCGCCTTAGGCTTATTGGTGACGGTTTTACCGACGATTTTGGTCGCGCAAAGTATTTCTCGTTTAGGTGCTGCACAAGCAGCTATGATTGGTTCGATTGGCCCGATCCTAACCATTATTTTGGCTGTGGCTTTGCTCGGTGAGCATATGAATGCGATACAATGGTTTGGTTGTTTACTGAATATCATCGGTGTCATGATGATTACTTTGTCTAAAAAGAAACTTGCACACTAAATTGTGCAGAAACTTGGAAGGAATATGCATTTTAAAATTGTATCGCCGAGTGCCTGTGTAGATGTTGAAAATATCCAGTTGGCACAGTCGCATTTGGAACAGTTAGGTCATACAGTCAGCTTAAGTGAACATGTATTTTCACAACATCGCTATTTGGCAGGTACAGTTGAACAACGTATTCAAGATTTAAAACAAGCATGTATAGATCCAGACATTGATGCAATTTGGTGTGGTCGTGGTGGTACTGGTGCTGCCATGTTATTGCCATTTTTAGATGAGTGGATTTTAAATAAACCCATTATTGGCTATTCAGATACAACGGTGTTATTAAACTATATCGCGATGCATCATGGACAATCTTTACATGCGCCTGTATTTCAGGAAATTGCCGTTAAAAATTTAGACAATAGCTCCCTGTCGTATGATGCTTTAAAAACCATTAGCCTGTTATCAGCGGATATAAACCAACACGGTCATTATCCCTTATCCAGCGCAAATGGTTTTGCTCAAGATCAGCACATTGAAGATGTTAAAATCTTAGGCGGGAATCTTACTGTACTGTGTACTTTACAAGGCACACCGTCTGCGTTAAAACTGAATCAGCCGAGTGTTTTACTGATTGAAGATGTAGGCGAACCGTATTATCGAATTGAACGTTCATTGACTCAGCTCCTACAAAGTATTGATACTTCAAACTTAAAGGCTTTGGTCTTGGGTGATTTTTATCAATGCCCACAAAAAAATGTCCCGCAAAGTATTGTTGAGATTGTGAAAGAACATCTCGATCCACTGCACATCCCACTTTACCAATGTGACTGGTTTGGTCATGGTGAAGTCAACCGTCCATTTTGGTTAGGGAAAACGGGCAAGATTGTAGATTCACAACTCATTATTTAACGGCTAGGTTATTTAATGACTGAGTTATTTAAAGTACAGTGCCATTTCAGCACATTGAATATAAAAAATAGCCAATAAATTGCACAAGATATGCCTCTATGGAATCCTAGTCAGTGCTTACTGGGATTTTCTAAGAGTATCAAAGCAAAGATAAACAACCTATATACTTTTAATACTGAGCAATACTTCACTTGTATGCCCTCTCTTCTGATCACTTTTCTATATGACGGTTTTCTCGTTTAACAGCCCGTTGAATGTCCATTCATAAATACGATCAGTTGCTTCGGTTTTTTCTAGGTATTTTTACTTGACCTTAAGTTAACTTGAGTTTTGATACTAACGGAAATTTCCAGTCAATCAAAAGAGTCATCCATGAATTCCAGATCAGAATCTGCACAGATCAAATCGTTCCAAATGATTAACCCAAATACACTTTATAATCCAACAGCATTTGCGTATAGTCATGTGGCCGAAGTACGCCATTATTTACGTATTTTGCATATATCTGGACAAGGTGGTGAAAACCAACAAGGACAATTATCCCAAGATTTTGCACAACAAGTTCATCAAGCTTTTGTCAATCTGCAACATGCCCTACAAGCGGCTGATGCATCATTATTGGATATTGCTGTTTTAAGAGTGCTTGTGGTCGATCACAGTACCAAAAAACATCAGTTTTTAATTCAGGAAATGCAACAACTTTGGAAAGATCAACCTTTCCCTGCGTGTACACTGATTCCTGTCCCGTGTCTTGCTTTACAAGGAATGCTCATTGAAATTGAAGCAACTGCCTATTGTATGTAACTCCAAGAACTAGGATATTTTTATGAATGCTCAACTCGATATTAGCCAAAATAAAGCATTACTTTGGCTGATGGCGATTGCCTGCGGTTTATGCGCAGGAGCAAATTATTATAGTCAGCCGCTGATTCACTCGATTCAACTCTATTTCAACATGCCAGAATCACAAGTGGCATTTACAGTGACCTTTGCTCAAGTGTCTTATGCACTTGGTCTTTTATTCATTGTGCCCATGGGCGATATCGTCAATAAAATCAAATTTATTCCGTGGTTAATGTTTTGTGCTGCGATTGGTTTATTGATGTGTGCTTTTGCAGTCAATTTACCCATGCTTTGGGTTGGCACAATTATTACAGGTCTATTTTCAGTTGCGGCTCAGGTGTTAATCCCTCTTGCAACGATGGCAGTTAAACCTGAAAAAACAGGAGAAGTTGTTGGCTTTTTAATGAGTGGACTATTGGTTGGATTACTACTTTCCACCAGTCTTGCCGGTTTGTTGTCTAACCTGTTTAACTGGAAACTGATTTACTTTGTTAGTGCGGTATTGATGTTAATACTTGCCTATTTATTGAAAAAACGTCTGCCGCATGTACCTGTGTTTAAAATGAGTTATGGCAAAATTTTCTACTCGATGGGTGTGCTGTTAAAAGAAGAACGTCGTTTAGTCTATCGTGCAATTATTGGTGGCTTTGCATTTGCAGCCATGAGTATTTTATTTTCAACGATTGCTGTTTTACTAACTTCTGAACCGTTTAAATTACCTGATGTTTTGGTTGGTGTTGCAACGATCATTGGGGTATTTGGTGCTTTAGCCACTGCAAAAATTGGTAAAATTGCAGACCGTGGACATACCAGTATCCTGACATGGATTGGGGTAGCGTTGATGATCATCAGTTGGGCGCTGCTTTATTTCGGTGGAAAGTACCTCACCAGTTATATTTTAGGGTATGGTCTGATTAGCTTTGGACTCGCTGTGGTTCATACCAGCAATCAAAATATCATTTTCCGTTTACGCCCAGATGCGAAATCTCGGATTAACTCTATCTATATGACAGCCTATTTCACAGGTGGTGCATGTGGTTCTGCTTTAGGGGTTTATGCATGGCATCATGGAGGTTGGACCATGACTTGTCTTGTTGGTGTATGTCTGGTTATGGGGTCTGCACTATTTTCTCTGCTAGATCGTCTATATCTCAATAGAGCACAGACCATTTAAAGCATTCTAAAATCACAATCCTTCAAAATTTGAGGGATTTTGATTTTTTAAGAGACTTATTATTTTAATAAAAAAACGGATACCCAAATCATTCTATTTGAATAATATTCACTGTAACTATTGTGTGAAAAAACCGATCATAATATATTCATACAAATAATATTCTAACGTGGGTTTGACCTAGCTATATCTTTAACTTATTGAAAAAAATGATCTTGGCGGAGTCTTGTTTAACTCTCATCGAATTTCAGGATCAGCCTGCGGCTTGCCCTACTTTTCTTTTGGGAAAACTAGGCAAAACCATTGTCACCCGCAAAACTCGTCGACGACCAGCAATGCATTTAATAAATCACAGAAACAATACTTTATGAATGAAGTCCTGCCTCAGACAGTTGCGGATGACGTTTCCGAGTATCATATTTCATCAAGACTTTTATATCGAACTCAGGTTATTCTATAAAATTCAAAAAATGCGATGTATACAATTTTAATTTAAATGGATATACGGGTTACTCTCTTGAAGCTATATGAATAAATAGTTGAGGAGCAGAATTATACGCAAGATAAATCTCAGTCCTTTCAATAAATTTGTACAGGGCAATCTATGTTTTTTGGAAAAAATATCCATGATTATTCAAGTTTAAAATTGGTACACTTTGGTCAAAATGATAACCCTGTTTGTCTTTGCTAAAGCGTGATTGACGATACTCAAGCAAAGTTTTATTCAGCTCGCACAGTAGCGAACATTGATCCTCAATCAATCATACAGCACAATAGTTTGCCTATAACATACATCCTGATAGATCAACCAAGAGCTTATCCCTTATGAAAAAAATACGATTAGCATGCTTACCGATTAGTTTTTTATGTACTTTTTCAAGTTTGGTCTTCGCTGCGCCAATAGGTAATGAAAACTTATTAAGCCAAGCTTTTATAAACTGTGACAACAGTGCCCAAGGTATCATTGAACAGGCAACTTGTCTAAAAGATGAGGCTAAACGTCAAGATGCGCGATTGAATAGTACCTATAAAAAATTACAATCGCATTTGAATGCTAACCAGAAAACAAAACTGGTTGCATCGCAACGCATTTGGCTACAATCACGTCAAAGTGATGCTGAACTGGAAACAACGCTGTATGGTCAATCACAGCCAGACAACTTGCAAACTGAACTTAATGATATACAGCGTATCGCAGGCCGTACTGCACAATTGCAACGCTATCTGAATTTACTTCAATAATGCGAATTTAAAGCATAGAGATATTCAAGAACACATAGCGAGATCAATATAAAACTAAAGGTTAAATATATGAAAAAAATTAAAAGTATTACATTGTTGTTCATCTTTCTTCTGCCTTTTGCAACTTTTGCCGATGATGAAATGTCTCGTCCCCTTCCAGATGATTCTTATATTCATGCCAAATTAAGCAGCAGTTATGGCCAATGTATAAAACAAAGTGGTGCAGTAACATTTGAAATGCAAAGCTGTATGGACCAAGAATATGCTCAACATAAGAACCGCGTTCAACAGGCCTTTGCCAAAATCATCAGTCGTCCAGACAGTGTGAAAAAAGACCGGCAGATGGATGAAATCGCAGCATGGTGGGAAAACACCGACAAGTATTGTAATTGGGATCCGAAAACCGAAGGACAAGGACAAATGTTAGATGCACAGTCTTGCCGTCTGAACCGTATTGCCAATCTTGCGGATAAAATCAGCCACTATTGAGTCTCACAAATTAAAACTGAGCATCCCATCGTATTCAATAAAGTACTGTTGATTGGCATATTGTAATCCGTGAAACTGGGCTTACCTATGCCCAACGGTTGCATACTTATCTTCACCTACTCACTTGGACTTTCTGAGAGTCTGTCAATCTTGTTGAGTAAGTAATTGATGCCCGAATGTAGCTAAAAAGTATTTTTATAAATTATTGTCATTCACAATCAATACAATAGCGTATCTGCTATTTTGAGGTTGTACTTTTGGATAAATTTGCCTTCTTAAAGAATATTCAGGAATGGTCTGATCAGTATCCATGGCTAGAGATGCTAACATCATTATTCATTCTAATTTTTTTCGCTTTTGTCGCAAATTATATTGCAAAACAAGTTGTTGTTCGTGGGATACGTAAACTTATTTCAAAAATGAAGTTTGCACATAGTGAAATTTTTTCTCAGCATAGTGTTATCCGCAGAGTGGCGAATATTGTTCCTGCCATTGTTATTTTAAATGGTATTTCCACAGTTCCACATTTGTCCTTAAAAGCGGTTGGCCTGATACAAATGGCTGCACAGGCTTTTATCTTCCTGACCATTGCACTGGCCATCAGTGAACTTTTAAATGTTTTCAATCTGCTTTATCAACGTAATCCAAAATCACTGAATAAGCCCATCAAAGGCTATCTTCAACTGATCAAGCTGATTCTGTTTATCGTTTGTGGTCTGCTAATCTTGGGTACTTTCTTAAAGAAAGATGTTTTTACCCTGCTTGCTGGTTTTGGTGCGATGGCAGCGGTATTGTTACTAGTTTTTCAAAATACGATTCTGTCCTTGGTAGCGTCGGTGCAAATCTCTTCCTACGATATGGTTCGTATCGGTGATTGGATTGAAATGCCAACATTAAATGCAGATGGTGATGTTATTGATATGTCCTTACATACCATTACTGTACAGAATTTTGATAAAACCTTTACCACAATTCCCACCAATAAGTTGGTCACGGATACCTTTAAAAACTGGCGTGGGATGAAATTGTTGGGGGCGAGACGAATCAAGCGCTCAATCTTTATTGATCAAACCAGCATTCATTTTATTACCCATGAAGAACAACAGAAATTAAAAGCTTTCCTGTTACTGGATCAGTATTTGGATAATAAACAATCTGAACTGGACAGCTTTAATCAGCAGTTTGAAGATCAGTCAGTCTATAACCAGCGCCGCTTAACCAATATTGGAACATTTCGGGCCTATGTGGAGTTCTACTTAAAACAACATGCTGGTATTGCTAAAAACCAATCCTTAATTATCCGTCAGTTACAACCGACGAGTGAGGGATTACCACTGGAAATCTATGCATTTGCCAATACAACGGTATGGAATGATTATGAGGCAATCCAGTCTGATATATTTGACCATCTGATGGCAATTATCCCTGAGTTTGGGCTAAAAATTTATCAAGCGCCTTCTGGTTCAGATCTACGCTCATTGTCAAAACATGCTGAAAGTAGCTCGGAACTTCTGTTCTGAGTTGTTGGTCAGGGGGTTCTGCCCCTGATCATTTACATTAAAAATGCCCATGCGATAAGCATGGGCTTGCTTGCAATGAACGAAGATTGCAAATAGAAAAGCTTTCCTCTATTGCTTTTAATGTATCTTTTAAAATTACTACCCCCCAATATTGGCAAGACTTAAAAATTAATTTTATACATAGATTTTTTCAAGTTTATGTGAAATATCTAAATAAAAACCTTCTTAATAGGTAATGGATTGCCTTAATGTCTTAATTAACAGTTCATATAAATGATCGACCGCTTTTGAATTAAGCGAGGCTCTACTTCTATATACAGATGCTTCCATGGGTGCTAATGGGCCTAGTCTATGCTCCGCTCCCAAAATTTCTAAATGCTGAGGGGCGCTACATTGTGTGAAAACTGCGACGGCCAAACCACTTTCAACTGCTGCAATTTGCCCGATTAAACTTGAACTATTATAAACCACACGATAACGGCGACCTTGCAATGCAAGCGAATTGATCGCACTTTTTTTGGCTAAACTGGTACTTTCATAAACAGCAATAGGTATCGGATCTTCACGCCATAATTCAAATTGGGGAGAACCTACCCACACCATTGGCTCATGAAACAATAAAGTGCCTTGACGGGGGTTATCCCTTGAAATCAAAGCTAAATCAATCTCGCCATTTTCTATACGTGGGATCAATGAAGTCGATTGTTCACAAATAAATTCTATTTCAACGCCGCTATGACGTGGTGCAAAACGCTTAAGCACAGGCGTTAGATATTTAGCAGCGTAATCATCGGGTACACCAAGTCTAATCCGACCAGTTAACTCTTCTCCATTAAAAGCCATTTGTGTTTCATGGTGTAGATCAAGTATCCGTCTTGCATAACCTAAAAGAAGTTGTCCTTCAGAAGTGAGTTGAATTTGTCTATGCGTTCGAACTAAAAGTTGGCATTTTAAAGCGCATTCCAGTTTTTTTAACTGCATACTGACAGCAGACTGTGAACGGTATAGCTCAGGTGCTGCATTTGAAAGAGAACCTGTATCAACAACTGCGACAAAACATTTTAACCAATCAATCTGTAGATTTTGTAGATTCATGATCACCCCCAAATTATTCGATTTTCGAATAGTATATGTAAGAATTATGCGCTTTTCATTCTAACTTTCTAAGTCCATAATTTATTAAGAAAAGAAGGAATTTCCCCTAATTTTCATCAGCGATCATTAGGTATATAGCTCACTAGAAAATTTAAAAAGATAAGGAAATTATTTTGTCGAATGTTGACCCAGATATTTACAGTTTAAGTTATTCCCAAGTTTGGTCAGGCTTTAAAAGCCTTCTTCCAATTTCATCTTTCGTGGTGATTTTTGGGGCTGCTTTCGGCTTAGCTGCAACGCAAACAGGACTAGACAATAGCTCTATCATGTTAATGAGTAGCTTTGTTTTTGCAGGAGCATCTCAATTTGCGACTTTAGAACTATGGGGTGCGCAAATATCACTGATTCCCTTAATAGTCACAGTTTTCTTTATCAATGCTCGGCATCTTTTAATGGGCGCATCTCTTTATCCTTGGTTACGTCACCTGTCTCCCATCAAACGATACAGTATCTTGCTGGTTATTTCTGATGCCAATTGGGCACTCTCACTACAAGCATTTAATCGTGGTGAATCAGGGATGGGCTTATTGTTTGGAGGGGGCATTGCGCTTTGGCTCGCGTGGGTTTTAGGCACAGGACTGGGTTTCTATTTTGGTAATGTCATTCATCATCCTGCACTACTGGGATTAGATATGGTCATGGCTTGTTTTCTACTGGCGATGGTTGTGGGTGGACAAAAAAATCTCAGAATACTCATCATCTGGGCAATCGCTGCCTGTAGTTCATTACTAGCCTATTGGTACTTACCAGAAAATAGTCATGTCGTTGTGGGTGCCTTATTTGGCGGAATTGTCGGAATTTTCTGGAAAGAGAAACGGGTATGAACCTAGAAATTAGCACTACTTATCCCTTGATTATTATTTTTATTATGGCCGTTGTGACATTAGCCACTCGCTGGGGTGGTGTTTTAATTATGTCTTATGTTCCTATTAGTGATCGTGTACAGCGATTTATTAACGCAATGTCAGGATCTGTACTGGTTGCACTTTTGGCCCCCATTGCGGTTGAAGGTGATCATGGCGCTCGATTAGCATTACTGACGACATTGATCGTTATGCTATTGCTTAAAAACCCGCTGTTGGCGATTGCAGCAGGAATATTGGCAGCAGCTTTATTCCGTCAGTATTTTGTATGAAATGATAGAGAGTTCAAGAGATTTAGGGCATTTATAGCTCATGTTATTGCGTACTTGTAGTGCTAAGCCACACCGTATTTTGTTCAACCAATATGCTCTACCAACACACTAATTTTATTTTTAAGCGGTTTCACCAAGTTGATAACGCTTTAATCAAGCCCCATAAATCTTACTTTCTCACATTTAAAAATCACCATCATAATCAAAATTTTAATTCGATTTACAAATTCTATCTTTTGAGTATGGCTATTGATTTTAAAATAAAGCACGTATAATCCGCACTTGCTTTTTTTCTATCTTTTTCAGGTTGACTGTATGTCTGAGCTCCAATCTTTAACGCCTCGTATTTCGGTCGCCCCGATGATGGATTGGACAACTCGTGACTATCGTTTCTTTGCACGTTTGTTTAACCCCAATATTATCCTCTATACAGAAATGGTCACCACAGGTGCCATCATCTATGGCGGAGCAAATCGTCATTTGGACTATAACCATGAAGAACATCCAATTGTTCTACAGCTCGGTGGTTCAAATCCTAAAGATCTTGCAACGTGTAGCAAAATGGCTCAAGACTGGGGTTATGACGAAATCAATTTAAATGTGGGCTGTCCAAGTGACCGCGTGCAAAACAATAAGATTGGTGCCTGCTTAATGGCAGAGCCTGATTTGGTTGCAGAATGTATTGCTGAAATGCGTAATGCAGTTGATATTCCAGTTACTGTAAAACACCGCATCGGTATTGATGACATGCAATCTTATGAAGAGATGCTACATTTTGTCGATACAGTTGCGAAAACTGGATGTGATAATTTTATCGTACATGCCCGTATTGCCTTGCTTCAAGGTTTATCACCAAAAGAAAACCGCGATGTTCCACCACTACGCTACGAAGATGTTTATCGTTTAAAACAAGAGCGTCCTGAGTTGCTGATTGAGATCAATGGTGGGGTTAAGACTTTTGCTGAAACTCAAGCACATTTAAAGCATGTTGATGGGGTCATGATTGGGCGTGAGGCTTATCACAACCCTTACCTCTTGGCAGAATTGGGGCAACTCTGGAACTTAGACTTACCTGATCGCTTTGAAATTATCGATCAAATGCTGCCTTATATTGCCAAACGTATGCAAGAAGGCGCACCTCTATCGATTATTACGCGCCATATTTTAGGCTTATTTCAAAACCTTCCTGGTGCTCGTAAATGGCGTCAAGCTTTAAGTGGCGGTAATGCCAAAACATTTGCAGATGTTGAAAATGCCATTATCAATATTAAAGAAGCCATGAAGCGAACAGAAGATTATATTCGAGAACAGTCTGTCTGATCACGACTGAAAATTTCTACGATTCAATACAGTCTTAATCCACAGCTATCTTTTCAATCAAACGATGGTCTTTAAAATCGTTGAAACTGTTTGATCATGTATTCATTACATCGCTGAATGACACCATCTGCATTTTTACTCCAGACCATCACAACAGCAGACCATGCATTTTCAGCATCCAAAGCAATCAGTCGTACCTGTTTAGGTAGAATATGTCTAAATTCTTCAGGAACAATACAAATTCCAATTTCAGCAGCCACCAATTGCAATTGTGAAACTTTACGGGACTGAACCGCCGCTTTCTTTGGAGAAAAACCAGCACTTAAGCAAAGGTTTGCAACCAAATAACTTAAACCTCCCCGTTCTGCATGTGGTGTAGAAACAAAATTTTCATGCTTTAACTGTTGGATTTTGATACTGCGTTCTGAAGCTAAAATATGATTTTGATGTAGTGCAACGTATAAAGGTTCAGGGTAGAGCGTGGTTGTATATAACTCATCTAGGCGATTTAAAACAGGTGGGCGAATAAAACCAACATCAATATTTCCTTTCATCAGTGCAAGAATTTGGTCTTCAGATGACAAGGTGTTGATTTCGAAATTAACATTGAGATGCTTTGCGGTTTGATCAAATATTTTGACTTTTTCTAAGCTCATGCTAATGCTACTTGAGTGTGCAATTTTGATGAGTCGATTTTTTCCATCTGCAATATCTTTAGCATTTTCAATAATATGATCTAAGTTAAGCAAATTATTTTTAATTTGAGCATAAAAGAACTGTCCGGCTTGGGTGAGTTTTATTTTTTTATCACTGCGGTCAAAAATTTCAAATCCTACTTCGTCCTCCAAAAGCTTAATCTGGCGACTTAAAGCAGATTGGGCAATAAACAACTTTTCAGAAGCCGCAATAAAACCACCTTCTTCCACAATTCTAATCAAATAATTAAATTGTTTGAATGTCGCCATATCCATCTCAAAATTAGATCAATTCTGCTTTTTTCTATATTAGATTAGATTTTTTGATTTCACTAGACTTTACTTAAAGCGACTTACATCAGAGAGAAATAGTATGAGGACATCCAAACAATTACTGGTTTTTATTTGTATTATTTGCGCTGTTGTTTTACTCAATCTTTATGATGGTTTTATCGCAAAACAAACGGGCAAAGTGCCCCAACAGCATGAGTTTATTTATTTGCAGGACTGATTGAGCTGAACAGATAAAGTATGTTTTTTACAAACGCGTGCAAGATTTCACCAAAGCATACTTTTTTATATTGGTGACGCATGTTGTGGTGCTTTTTTTAAAATCATATTGGTAAGTAATATACTTGCCAGCAAGATCATCACTCACAAAGGCGTCTTTTCGAAAATGAGCACGTATAATACAGCCGTGTAAATCAGGTGCTGCATACACGTTTATACTTTCAACATATTTGCTGTGTTGTTGAATATTGACCTCCCAGCCCAACAGTTGCTTGATCTTTTGAAACTCTTCCTGTTTGCTGATCTGTTGGATATTTTGCAAATTACAGACTTGAATTGCATTTGCTTGAGGTTGAAGGATTGACCAGCCCAGCAAGTTCTGTATATCACGCATTATTGTTTTAGCTTCATCCAATTGGTTGACCGCCTGAAAATGACGAACCGTTGAATAAAGGTAATATGCAATCCCGCCAATCAGTAGGATCGCCAATAGGGTTATTTTAAGATCGAGGATAGGTCGATTAAAAAGCCTCTTCATTCTCTAAGCTGTCCATGTTTATGGTCTGAATGCTATAGAGCATTTCAAGCGACTTTTCAGCATAGTTAACAACCAAACTTATTTAAACAACGCCAATATTTATCTTTAAATAGGCTGACATCGATTTCAAAATTGTTCTGATATTTTTCAACCACCTGATCTATAACTTTGGCGGGTTTTCTAAACTCTTTACAAGCAAAATACATAGTTCTTAAGTTATTACCCGTTTCGCGTCCAATATTTAAATACCCTTCAAAATCTTTTAGCTCATTTAATAATTCTTCTTCAATCGTGTTAAGCAACTCATAATCTGTAGCAGATGGCATACCACTGGAGTTCTGACCAGCATAAGGTATTTCAACCAGCATCATCCAAGGGTGAGAAGCCTTTTGATCCCATGTTAAAAGGGTACTATTTAAGATCGCCACCAAAGGCAAACTTTCATTGGTCTCCCCCTCCAAACTGATATATTCATCTTCATCAGTACTTGAACGAGTTATTTTGTCTAAGCGAGAAATTTCACCGTTCTTTAAAATTAAAATATTCTTTAAACGATCGATAGGCATTAATTCTTTTTCAACATCTTGTCTGAATTGCAGCGAAACTTGATCTAGTTTTGTAATCGAATCATATTCGCCCAAATAATTATCCAAAAAGATATAAACTGCTTGTAAGAATTCAGCTTTTTGAGCTTCATTATATTGATCATGCACAACCACGAGATCAATTTCATCTGGATATTCTTCATGGTCTTTTAAATAAAACGATAGCGTTTTTTGACTAAACTCATGACCATGCATACCAATACTGGTTTGCTGAATATCACTTGCGGGTTTAAGTGCGGTAAATTTCCAGCCGGGAATTTCAGGGGCTACTGCCACCAATTCCTCTACAAATACAATGTTTGCCACAACACCATCTGGCGTTAAAATTAATTCAGCTGTTTGTGAATCAAGCATCCCGGTAAGGAAAAAAATTCCACCATGAACTTTGGCCAATTCAGGCGATAATTTATCAAAGAAATCCGCCTGAATCGTATCTTGATTTAACTCATCCACAATACGGTGAAAATCCTCTTGATGCTGTTCAAACCATTGCCAAAATTCAGCATAGCGGTTTCGATTGATTTGTATTTGTTGTTGTTTCTTTCCAAATAACTTTTTGAAAAAACTCATTTTGATTGTTCTCTGTTATTGCGTTTATTTCAGATTAATTTAACTGAATTTTTATGATTTTTAAATGAACCTAAACTTTTACTTAAAAATACCAAGCGCTTATTTGATCCGATCTAACTTTTTCAACACTTCTGCAACGGCGACCATCGCAAAACTAGAAGTCACCACCACAGCCGAGCCATATCCACCACAACGCAAGCCTGCACTTGCACACACATCAGCACTAGAAAAAGGATTATCAATTGAATACACACAAGTAATGCCAAATTTTTCTTTTGGTTTCTTACAAATGCCTTTGGCGCGCAACTGACTCCGCAATTTAGCAAGCATCGGATCTTGTTCTGTTTTAGATAAATCAGCAACACGAATTTTTAGAGGATCAAGCTTACCACCTGCCCCACCCGAAACAATCAAAGGAATTTTATTAAAACGACAATGTAGCATGAGTGCAAATTTTGCTTTAACGTCATCGATGCAATCTAAAATAATATCTGGAACATTTTCTAAAATTTCTTTCACATTTTCAGGGCTGAGATAATCATCAATCAAATTGATCTTGATCCGAGGATTAATTGAACGGCAACGTTCCGCCATGACTTCAATTTTCTCATGACCTAAAGTAGAGGTCATTGCAGGCAGCTGTCGGTTGATATTTGAAGCAGCCACTGAATCCATATCGACCAGTGTTAACTCACCAATCCCTGTACGTGCTAAGGCCTCGACCGCCCATGAACCGACTCCACCAATACCGATTACCATGACATGACTTTTTTCATAGTGATTGAATGTATCTTCTCCATAAATTTTGGCTACACCTGCAAACCGGCGCTCATATTCATCATTTTGGAAAAGTTCAGTCATGGTTCAAATCTAGGCTCAAAAAATCAAGCTCATTTTATCAAAAATAAGCAGTGAAAATGAAAAATTAAATTTGCAATGCTAAGATCAAACTTTACAAATATAAAAGTTCGAACAATGCAAAATTCACAACAGATTATTTTATGCATTCCTGGGGTATGGAAAAATCATCAGGAATTAGTTCATGCCATGCTTGAATGCGACACTGGGTATATTTATGCGGGGATGATCATGACATCACTGCATTCTGATCATTTTGTTGAAGTTGAAGAACATAATCATGATCCTGAAGTAAGTCGTATATTCAGATTATTCAGTATGCAACGCTTTTCAGACCATGAGCTCGATCAAATCGATCAGCACAATATGGTGCTCTACCTCATATGCAAAGGTGGTCATTTTCAAAGTGTACAAGATGCCTTTAAGCTTGGACAAGCGTTATTAAAGGCAGGTGGATTAGGTATAAAAATAGAAACAGCAGGGCTTACACATAGCAAAAAACAATGGCTCGAATTTTCTGCAACGAATTTATTGGATATTTTTAAGGCATTTATACCAGTTGTTTCTGATCAAGAATATCTTTATTCGTGCGGCATGCATCAGTTTGGAAAACCAGATGGCTGTATTTCGTCTAGTGTCAATGAAGCCAGTTTCACCTTAAATCAATTTCTACTTTATATTTTAGCCGAAGATCCTGATTTTAAAAAAGGTGATACATTCAGGGCTGAAGAGGATATGGAAAAATTCAAACTCTCTAAACGCTCCTCATCTGAGTTTTTTGAAGCAGATTCACTTTATTTTAACTCCTTCGGTATATGGCAATTAAATTCACTACTTCCTTAAAAATCAACATCAAGTTCTCTTTTAAACAAATAAAAAAAGCCCTGCATTCTATACAGGGCTTGGAGAACTGAAATAAATCGTGATTTATTGATTAGGCTATGAAGCGATTAAATTACGCAGCACATAATGCAAGATACCACCTGCTTTAAAATATTCCACTTCATTCAAAGTATCAATACGGCATAACACTTTGAAACGATCTATTGAACCATCAACACGTTTAACCTCCACATCTAAACTTTCATGTGGTTGTATGTCATCAGAAAGTCCATAAATCGACAGTTGCTCACGCCCAGTTAAGTTGAGTGATTGACGAGTTTGACCATCCACAAATTGCAACGGTAAAACCCCCATACCAACCAGATTTGAACGATGGATTCGTTCAAAACTTTCAGTAATTACCGCTTTTACTCCTAAAAGATTGGTGCCTTTCGCCGCCCAGTCACGTGATGAGCCTGTACCATATTCCTTACCTGCAATGATGACCAACGGCGTACCATCTTGCTGATACTTCATCGCAGCATCGTAAATGGCTAACTTCTCATCTGTCGGGATATAGAGGGTATTGCCGCCCTCTTCACCATTGAGCATTTCATTCTTGATACGAATGTTGGCAAAGGTTCCTCGCATCATCACTTCATGATTGCCACGACGAGATCCATAAGAGTTAAAGTCCTTTTGATCGACACCCTGCGCTTCTAGATAACGACCTGCTGGACTGTCTTTCTTGATATTCCCCGCAGGAGAAATATGATCTGTTGTGACTGAGTCGCCAAGAACGGCCAAGATATTTGCATTGAGAATATCTTTAATTGGTTTCGCGGGTTGATCAATGCCTTCAAAGAATGGAGGATGACGAATATACGTTGAGTTTTCATCCCATTCATAGGTTTCAGAGTCAGGGATTTGAATTGCTTGCCATTTTTCATCACCATCAAAAACTGCCGCATATTCTTTATGGAACATCGCTGTATTGACTTTTTGCAGCACCTCATCAATCTCGATTTGACTCGGCCAAATATCTTTTAAATATACTGGTTGTCCTTGCTGATCATGCCCCAATGCTGTGCTGGTAATGTCACTACGAATGGTGCCCAATAAGCCAAATGCAACCACTAAAGGCGGTGATGCTAGCCAATTGGTTTTTACCAAAGGATGTACCCGCCCTTCAAAGTTTCGGTTGCCTGAAAGTACCGATGCAACATTCAGGTCGTGGCACTGAATAGCATCTTCAATCGGTTGGGGTAATGGCCCTGAATTACCAATACATGTGGTACAACCATAACCAACCAGGTTATAGCCCAACTGGTCTAAATAAGACATCAAACCTGCCGCTTCTAAATAATCGGTTACGACTTTAGAGCCTGGTGCTAGAGAGCTTTTCACCCATGGCTTACGTTGAATGCCTTTTTCGATGGCTTTTTTTGCCAACAAACCCGCAGCCAACATCACACTTGGATTAGAAGTATTGGTACATGAGGTAATCGCAGAAATCACCACATCCCCATCCGTCAATGGGTAGCGTTTACCGTCAATCACACAATGTGGTTCTTCATTTTGTAATGCAGATTGTTTTGAATCAATGGCGTTACCGGCCCCACCCTCATTGGCTAAACGTTCTTTTTCCTCACCTTTAGCTGGCTTAAGATCCAGCGCCATTAAGTCACTAAAAGTTTGTGGGATATCAGGCAATGCCACTCGATCTTGCGGACGTTTCGGGCCAGCAACACTTGCTACAACGGTTCCCATATCCAATGCAAGCACATCGGTAAATACAGGTTCATCCCCAGTATGACGCCATAAGCCTTGTTCTTTACAATAAGCCTCAACCAATGCAATACGATCTTCTTTACGACCCGTTAAACGCATATACCCTAGAGTGATTTCATCAATCGGAAAAAAGCCACATGTTGCACCATATTCGGGCGCCATATTGGCAATGGTTGCACGGTCTGCAAGCGGTAGAAATGCGAGCCCATCACCATAAAATTCAACAAATTTACCCACCACGCCTTTTTTACGTAGCATCTGAGTAATAGTTAAAACTAAATCCGTTGCGGTAATTCCTTCACGCAATTTTCCTGTCAATTTAAAACCAATCACTTCTGGAATCAGCATTGAAATCGGCTGTCCAAGCATGGCCGCTTCGGCTTCAATCCCCCCCACGCCCCAACCCAATACACCTAAGCCATTAATCATCGTGGTGTGTGAATCTGTACCAACTAAGGTATCGGGAAATGCAAATACCTCACCCTCACTTTCACCCAGCCACACTGCTTGAGCTAGGTATTCTAAATTGACTTGGTGACAAATCCCTGTTCCAGGTGGTACCACACTAAAATTATTAAATGAAGACTGCCCCCAACGGAGGAATTGATAACGTTCTCCATTGCGTTGCATCTCAATTTCAACATTTTCTTCGAACGCATGATCTGTCCCAAAATGATCCACCATCACAGAGTGATCAATGACCAAATCTACTGGAGATAAAGGATTAATTAAATTGGGATCTTTATTGGCTTTTTGTACAGCTGCACGCATCGCAGCCAAATCTACAACAGCAGGTACACCAGTAAAATCTTGCATCAATACTCGTGCAGGGCGATACTGGATTTCTTGATCTGAAGTTTTATTGTTCTGCCAATCGACAATCGCTTGAATATCGCTTTGCCTCACTGTTACATCATCTTCAAATCTGAGTAAGTTTTCCAGCAGTACTTTGAGTGATTTAGGCAATTTTGAAATATCACCTAAACTCGCTTGAACCTGATTTAAACTAAAAATTTTATAATTTGTATTCCCTACAGTTAAGTTTTGCAAAGAATTTAAACTATTGATATGACCATATTTTGCCATTGGTTAAACCTCCAGCTTGGCGTTGACTTTCTTATTGGCTACTTGGAGTACTTCTTTAAATCTAAGACAAATAATTATTTTAGGTGTTGTTGATTGGTTATTTTTATTCAAATTTACATCGGTAAATGTAAGCATTCATGTGAGTTTTTCCACAATACACCTGCAAGTGTTGTTCGTTCAATTGCCAAGCTTTCAGCTAAACCCGTCAAGACAAAAGGCAAATTCACCGGCGTATTACGGGTATGCTGCTGGTCAGATGTCTGGCAACACAACGGTGTCATATCTGGACAATCGGTTTCTAGTACTAAATGTTCCGCACCAACCGCTTGTACAACTGTATGCAGTTTTTTCGCATTTGGATTGGTAATTTGCCCTGTGATACCGAGTTTAAAGCCTAATTTAATAAAGGCTTTCGCCTCTTCTACCCCCCCACTAAAAGCATGTGCAATACCACCATGTTTAAACTGGTGCTGTTTCAACATTGCAAGAACTTCAGCATGTGACTTACGAATATGTAGAAGAATTGGCTTATCGTATTGCTGGGCGAGTTCAATTTGGGCTGAAAAAAAATCTTGTTGTTTTTGAAAAATTTCAGCTTGTTTATGCTGTTTAAGAAACGTGTCCAAGCCTATTTCACCAACCGCAATACAAGCTTCAGTTTTCAGTATATTTTCCAAAGCATTTAAATGCTCTAGGCGGTGTTGTTCGATATAAAAGGGATGCAACCCCGGTGCAAGATGGCTTCGGGGTGCATTATTTAACTGATTTAAAAATTGTTGAGTGTCAATCAAATCTTGAAAGCGTTCATATAAAAACCCAATCAAAATCAAATGTTCTACACCTACCTTTTTTGCTTGATAGGCCAATTGTTCTCGATCCAGATCAAAATCAGGAACATCAAAATGTGTATGTGTATCAAACAAAGGCCAAGGCATTAGGATTTCGCTTTCCCACTTGCAACAGGTGCAGAACTGCTTGGCTGATCAACTTGCATCTCCGCTGGGAAATATTGACTTTTCAACACGCCTTTTAACTGATCGTAAGGAATCATCAAGCGCGGTAAGCCAACAACATAAGGCCCGATATCATATTCACCATATTGTAAAATCAGACCTTGTTTACCCAAATAGAAATTGTCTGATAATGTAAACTTCCACGCCTGTTCATATTCATTGACGCTTTCAGCAAGTTTTGAATCGATAACCCAAGTTTTAAATGCATCATGTGCCAATTTTTCAAATTTAGCTTTTTGATTGGCTTCAATGATTTGATCCAAGCCAACTTGTTTTTTACTCACCAAATCAAAGTTAAAATAGGTTTGCGCAGATGCCCCATGTGCGCCGCCTAAATAACTACTGGTATTTAATACCACCGTCGCTAAAGGTTTATCTGAGTTTAAAATTTTAGGACTTAAACTAATCGTGATCTGGCCACTTGCCCCTAATGTTTTAAGCTCTTTATCCATCTCAAGGAATGAATTTGCATAAGGTTGTACACGCTCTTGCAATTGCTGAACAGGGGTTTTATTGACTTGCACTTCACTTGCTGAAGCTTGTGAAGCCGTTTGTTGCTGATCTGCGTCTTTTTTCGCTTTACTCAATTGCGCGATATCCAGCATTTTATCCAGATTATCTAAAATCGCTTGATCAATCGTTTCATCAACAAAAGCCTGATTACTTTTTAGTCTTTCTATAGAAAACTCAGGGCATGTATTGCCATTACACTCAGGTAATGTCAATTTTACTTTTTCTGTATCGCCCTGTAATAACATTGAAGTATCAGGCACTTGAGATGCAGCACTTTGATCAACTTTTGGCTCTGCTTTTTTCGAGTCAGATTTTTGACATGCAGTTAACCCTAAAGTGATCACCAGAATTGAAAGCGCTAAAGTACTTTTTTTATTTAACATTTCACAAACCTATCCAATGAATCAAGCCAAGATTTTTTAATCTCTATATTCATTAGCCTATTCTTCTCTATACAAATCCTCAATCAAAATTTGTATGAAAATTGAAGCGTTATGAAATAAGTGGCTCAAGTTTATTGATCGCTGAGTCAATTCAACAACGACCAACTAATCTTAACCGCTCTGCTTTAAAATCCCGCTAAAATTGGCAGAATGATCAAGATACACCTTAGAACATATGTTGATACACTTCAGGCTTAAGTATTTTTTGCGTCTGTTCTTTGCTCAAATAAATATCCAGCTGGGTACCATCTTCGACAATTTCATTGGCGCGATAATGCAATCCAACACCTTCACCATCAAAGAACCAATCGGCTTGTCCCCAATATAACTTTTTAGGCGCATTCTTTTTCACATCGCTATTTTGCTTTTCCAACCATTCTGCATATTTTTCTTGGACCCAAGTATTCAGTTGGTTCTGATGTTTGGCATCAATCACATCTAAAATACTTAAGCTTTTCTTCAATTTCCGGTCAGCAACAAAAAAGTATTGTCGTTCTTTGATACTGACATCTGCTTGTAAACTATTGACTGAAACTTGCAACAAAACATACTGATTACGTTGTGAAGCCATACGCGTTTGCATATGCAGTTCAAACGCTTTATTTTTCGGGAATTCTTCTTGCCAAGTATCTGATTTTTTGACAAAAGCATTAATGGCCTGTTGTAAGGTCATGTTCTGTTTTAAATCAATCTGTGCCTGAATCACGTTGGACTGACTATTTGCAATCCACTGATTTAACCAATTGTCTTGAGTCTTAATGGTTTGAATATCGATTTCAATGCAATTATTTTTTTCACAAAACGGTAAGGCATAATCAGCTTTGGTTTCTTGAATATTTAAATAAGGTAAGACTTCAGCGGCTTCTTGTTTGGGTTGGAATACAGAACCATCTTTGTCCTGATCTTTTTTAGAATCACATGCAACCAAAACCATTGTACTTAAGCAAAGCACTGAAATTATTTTTTTTGAAAATTGCACTGCATAAATCCCTTTGGACAAAAAGCATTGTATTTTGATACAAAAACAGCTTCACAAGGAAGCTGTTTTTACATTTTGCAATAAGTTAGCTGAACTTAATGCTCACGTGTAGAACGGAATTGAATATCTGGATAACGCTCTTGCATTAATTGTAGATTTACTCGGCTTGGTGCGAGATAAGTTAAATGCCCACCACCATCGACAGAAAGTTGGTCATGTGCCTTTTTCTTAAATTCATTAAATTTCTTTTCATCATCACAAGAAACCCAACGCACTGTGTTGATGTTCACTGGCTCATAAATACAATCTACTTTGTATTCTTCTTTCAAACGGTATGCCACTACATCAAACTGAAGTACACCTACAGCCCCAACAATCAAGTCATTGTTGATTTGCGGCATAAACACCTGCGTTGCACCTTCTTCTGAAAGCTCTTTTAAACCCTTTTGCAATTGTTTAGATTTCAATGGATCTTTTAAGCGTACACGGCGGAACATTTCAGGTGCAAAGTGTGGAATCCCCGTAAAATGAAGTTTTTCACCAGAAGTGAATGTATCACCAATCTGAATCGTACCGTGGTTATGTAAACCAATGATATCACCAGGCCAAGCTTCTTCAAGTTGCTCACGTTCACCCGCAAGGAATGTCAATGCATCACTGATACGTACATCTTTACCAAGGCGTACATGATTCATCTTTAAACCTTTCTCATACTTACCTGAACAGATACGCATGAAGGCAATACGGTCACGGTGTTTTGGGTCCATATTGGCTTGGATTTTAAATACAAATCCACTGAAGCCTTCTTCCGTTGCTTCAACAGTACGTTCATGTGTTGGATGCGCTTTCGGTTGTGGTGCCCACTGAATAAATGCATTTAATACATGGTCAACCGCAAAGTTACCCAAAGCGGTACCGAACAGTACTGGGGTTTGACGCCCTGCTAAAAACTCCGCTGGATCAAGTGGATCATTCGCCATTTGCACCAGTTCTAAAGACTCTTCAAATGAAGCAAAGGCCAGATCACCGACTTTTTCACGAATGTCTGGATAGTCATATCCATCACGGATTTCAATATCTGTAATAGTCGAACCAAAACCTGCTTTATATACATAAAGCTTATTTTCAATGATGTTATATACACCAGCGAAGTCACGCCCCATACCCAATGGCCAAGTAATCGGCACACAACGGATTTTAAGCACGCTTTCAATTTCATCAAGCAATTCTAATGGCTCACGGATTTCACGGTCCATTTTGTTGACGAAAGAAATGATCGGGGTATCGCGCATACGACACACTTCCATCAATTTGATGGTCCGTTCCTCGACCCCTTTTGCACCATCAATCACCATCAACGCTGAGTCAACGGCAGTTAAAGTACGATAGGTATCTTCAGAGAAATCTTCATGCCCTGGAGTATCAAGTAAATTGATGACATGATTTTTATAAGGGAACTGCATGACTGAGGTGGTAATCGAAATACCACGCTCTTTTTCCATTTCCATCCAGTCAGATGTCGCAGAACGGTCAGACTTTCGACTTTTAACCATACCTGCAACTTGGATTGCTTTACCCCACAACAACAGTTTTTCTGTCATTGTCGTTTTACCAGCATCGGGGTGGGAAATAATAGCGAAGGTACGTCGCTGAGCGACTTGCGCCGCTAATTCATCTTTAAACATAAAAAATCTACAATATGTACACAGTTATGTACACATTTATAAATATGTACTTGAACTGGAAAATGGGAATTCAAAAATTGGCGATATTGTATCAGATTTAGCGTCGTTTTTAACGATTGTTGCTATATGATTAAGCACTTTGATCGCGCAGACATAGCAAAAATTCCAGAAAGAGGATGAGCGATACAGACGACAAGCAAATCGTTTTAAAGATCAACGTAGATCTCAATATACAGTGCTGATGGTTAAGTAAAACGTGATTATGCTCAGCTTAAACCTCGTTTGAATGATCGTGCTAGGTCTTTAGTTGGCTGAATATTTTTATATTTAAGGTATGGCTTTAACCATACTATAATTGGTTTCCAAACGGTCTACAGGTAGCGGCATTCCTAACAAATAACCTTGTAATTGCTGGCAACCTAAACGTTTAAGAATCTGCGCCTGTTGTTCAGTTTCAACACCTTCTGCCGTCACCACCAAACCCAAACGAATCGCCAAATGAATAATACTTTCTAAAATGATTTGTTCTTTTGAACCTTCACACAAATTACGGATAAATTCTCGATCTATTTTTAATTCATCTACTGGTAAATCTTTTAAATACAAGAAACTCGAATGGCCCGTTCCAAAATCATCAATTGCCAGTCGGATACCTAAATTTCTTAATTTCTCAAAGGTTTGAATACTGTCATCAATATGATGCATCGCTGTAGATTCAGTAATCTCAATAATTAAATTACCATTCTTGACATGGTATTTTTGAATCAATTTTTCTAAAGTTTCAATCAAATGCTTATGTTCAAATTGCACAGCTGAAAGATTTACGGCGATGGGACCAAAAGCATATTTTTTATCTTCCCACTCTTGAATTTGCTTACATGCTTTTTCTAAAGCCCAATAACCCATACGAATAATCAGACCCGTTTGCTCAGCACCATCAATAAACATGCTCGGTGCAAGTAAGCCTAGGGTTGGATGCTTCCAACGGATTAAAGCTTCTACGCCACAAATTTGGTAGTCGGCTGTGAATTTAGGTTGATAAAATAGAATAAATTGTTGTTCTTCTACTGCTTTATATAAATCATTGATGAGTTTAGATTGACTTCGGCTTTGGTGTTGTTGGTCTAAAGAACTGCTATAAACACTAAAAGTATTACGACCCTGCTCTTTCGATTGCATCATGGCTGAATCAGCATTAATCAATAAATCTTGTAAGTTCTGCCCATGATCTGGAAAAAATACAATTCCAATGCTGGCAGAAATATTGATTTCTTTACCTGAAATTTGAAACCCATCTTGTATTTTTTGTAAGAATAATTCAGCAATTTCTTCAGCTTCATTACGATTAGAATCTTCAAGAATCAGAATGAACTCATCTCCACCAATACGAATAAGTCTTTGTCCGTCCTTGAGCAAAGGATATAAACGCTGTGCGAGTTTAACCAGAAGTTCGTCACCTATATGATGACCAAACGCATCATTGACTGATTTAAAGCGATCTAAGTCAATATAAATAAACGCAATTTTAGTCTGTATTTCTTTATAACCTAAAAATAAAGCATCTGTGTATTCAACTAGAAATAATCGATTTGGAAGTTTAGTCAGATTGTCTTGAAGTGCTAAGTCTTCAAGCTCTTTATTGGCTTGTAATAACTGTAAACTACGTTCTTCTAATCTTCGTTCTAAAATCGCTACACAAAAAGCAGAAACAAGGATCAAACTCGCTACAAAAATAATGGTAAACAATAAAATACCTTGTCCTTCGTGTAGTTGACTTCCAAAATGTTTTTCATGCACCGATGAGATCGTCGCCGCAGCCATACCAATATAATGCATTCCCACAATGCTGAGCGCGATCATGATCGATACAGCAATTTTATAGAGCATCTTATGATTAAAAGAATTCTTATATTTAAAGGCGAGCCAGAAAGACAATCCTGAACCACTTATAGCCATGATGACTGAGAGCATCACTAAAATAACATCATAATCAACTTGTTGATTTGGAATATTTAAACCCAGCATGCCGATATAGTGCATCCCAGAAATTCCCAACCCCATCAACAATCCACCCAAAATCAGCCGTACAATAGGCAAAGTTTCTTGAGTTGTCAGCCAAATCGCAAAAGTCGACGCCAATGCAGCAATAATATATGAAATCACTGTGAATGTTAGATCAAAGGAATAACCTTGTGGTAGATCACAAGCCAACATTCCGATAAAATGCATTGCCCAAATTGCAAACCCAAAAACCATGCCACTCAAGCATAATATAATTTTTTGTTGGCGAGGCGAATGTTGCGTAAATATGAGTTGTTCTAATGAAATAGCTACGTAACAGATGATAACTGCAATACATGCAGAGCCTATTACGAGATTACTATCATAACTCATATAACTCATAAAAATTTACTTCCAGTAATGAACCTATTTTTGTTATAAGCAACCTTTATATATACAACCTAAAATTGCGAGAAGGTTCACCTTTTTTAAAGAGCGTTCGTTTTACTTAAAATATCACTATCCTATTGAACGTCAAGTTATTTTTTAAATCGAAATAAAAAAGCATACCCGAGATATGCTTTTTTATTTTACCTAAATAGAATTTTTAGTTATTTACTTGTTAGATGTGCCAAATCTAACAGAACGTTGGCAGCTTCATTCACAAAAGTCTCTTCTTCTGGCAAAGCTGGGCGCTGGTTTACTTTCATTTTTGCTCTCGACTCAGCCAAAGCATCCAAACTTGCTTGGTAGCTTTCCCAATTTGAATATGGTTTTAGTCCTGTTTCAGTACGGCGTTTGTTCTCTGCAGCCAATGTTCTTGCTTCAAGCGCTATTAACTCCGCTTTACGTTTATCAATATCTAGAGAGATTCGTTTCTGATCTTTAGCTTCTTGAGCAATCGCTTTACGCGTCTCTAAATATTGGAACTGAGAATCGCCTGCCGTACGAACTTTTGATTTTTCACCAAGCTGTGCCACATAAGGTTGAATTGAACCTTCACGTTTAAATGGCGCAGTCGGAATCGTATCCCATTTCAGGGCATTTTTCGCTTTACGCTCACCAAACTCTTCATCGTAAATATCAACCAATTTGATATCTGGTATCACACCTTTGTTTTGTGTGCTTCCACCTGTAACACGATAAAATTTACGCTGAGTTAAGGTCGCTTGACCATAAGCAAGACTATCTAATTGAACTTGTGCAGTTCCCTTACCTGTTGTTGTGCTCCCTAAAATAACTGCACGATCGTAATCTTGGAGTGCAGCAGAGTAAATCTCACTGGCAGAAGCTGATGCTAAGTTAACCAAAACAGCCAAAGGTCCTGAATAAGTTTGAGCACCACCGTCGGTGTCTTCAAACACACTCACATTCCCGTTACCGTCACGGATTTGAACCACTGGGCCCTCTTTAATTACCTGCCCAATCATTTTGGCAACTTCTTCTAAAGAACCACCTGGATTATTACGCAAATCAATAATAATGCCTTCAACATTTTGTGCTGCAAGTGACTTCAATGCTTTATTGGTATCTTCTGAAACAGAGCGATATTCAGTCCCTGCACGACGTGCACGATAGTTCAAATAGAAAGATGGTATTTCTAAAACACCAAACTTATGCTTTTTACCATCACGTGTAAGTTCCACAGTCCGTGAACGGACACCAGCATCTTCTTCTTGAATCACATCACGAGTAATTGTGACAACTCGCGCTTGGCTCATAGAGGCACCAGCAGCTAACAATTTCACTGAAACTTTGGTTCCACGTTTCCCACGTATCAATCCAACAATTTCGGAACTTGGCCAGCCAATCACATCGACCATCTTATTGCCATCTTGTGCAACACCAATAATGCGATCACCCGATTTAACCTGTCCAGTCTTACTTGCCGGCCCACCATCTACAATAGTTTCAATCTTAGTGTAGTCTTCATTACCACGCTCAGGACGAATCGAAACACCAATACCTTCAAGTTGTAAGGTGGTTTGACGATTCAACTCCATGGCATCAACAGGTGGAAAATAATTGCTGTGCGGATCGTAGGTCAAGGTCATTGCATTGAGGATACGTTCCAGTACATCATCACTCTTGGTTCGTCCAATACGCTCTAGTTGGCGGGTATACCGCTTGGTAAGCGTTTGAACCGGTGTAAGATCTTCTGATGCGGCCAAATCCTGACCATTGGCCAATGTTGGATCATCTTTTAATGCTTTTTGTTTGGCTTGATCTTCTTGCTTAGCAATAGTGAGATTGATTAATTGCGACACCAGCATTTTACGCCAATAGTTTTGCAACTCGGCTTTGCTTGCAAAAAACGCAGCTTTTTCACGATCGGCATCAATAAACTCATTCGGTTGATTTAAGTTCTGTGTCTTTTTAAGTTCAGCCAATTCAAATTCATAAAATTCTTTTAAACGCGCACGATAATGCGCATGAATCGCAAATGGTCCAGACAAATCACCTGCTTTTAGTTTTGCGCCAAGTGTTGCACCATACTGTTTTTTATATTGTTCAATTTCTGAAGCTAAAAATAATGTGTGCTCTGGATCGAGGCTATCAATATACATGTCTAAAATACGATTTGATGTGGTTGCATCTAAACGCATATTCAAATAATGCTGACGGTCAATCAATGTTGCAAGTTGACGTGTCACTAAAGCTTGATCTTGTGAAGGATGAATCGATTGAGACACGTTTGTAGCATTGGTTTCCGCCATTGCCTGATTGATGGTATGGGTAAAGAATAAACCACCTGTTGCAAGTGCTATAGCGCAAGCGAGAGTTTGAATTTTCATAAATTCTTAATACTTCCTTGGGTTTTCCAATTTCTATATCGTTTTTCAATCTGAACTCAACAGTTTCAATATCTTAAACGACTTTATCTGTTTATGTTGTGTAGTTTTAGCATAATCTGTACTGACTAAGTGTAGCAAATCATTGCAGAAATCGGGTATTGTTTCCCAGTTTAAATAAATACAACCGTGGATTCCTATGATCGGCGCATTGATGCTTGATATTGCAGGCACAGAACTTACTCAAGAAGATATTGAACTATTACAAACTCCGCAAGTCGGTGGCATGATTTTATTTTCAAGAAATATAGAATCACCTGCACAAGTTCGCGCATTAACCGATCATATGCGCCAAATTCGCCCAGACATTCTTATTGCAGTTGATCAAGAAGGGGGGCGAGTACAACGCTTAAAACAAGGGTTTACTCTACTACCAGCTATGGGGCATTTTGGTGAGCTTTACTTAACTCAACCTGAAAAAGCATTAACACTGGTTGAACAATGTGGTTGGCTCATGGCAATTGAAGTGCTTGCTGTCGGGATTGATTTTAGTTTTGCCCCTGTTTTAGATCTCAATGATATAAGTGATGTGATTGGCGATCGCGCCTTTGCAAAAAATGTACAAGATATTGTGCCCCTAGCTAGTGCATTTATGAAAGGGATGCAACGTGCTGGTATGGCAACTACAGGCAAACACTTCCCTGGACATGGTTCAGTTAAAGCAGATTCTCATGTTGCTGCAGCAATTGATCCACGTGAATACCAAGATATTTATAATAATGATATGCAAAGTTTTATTCAGTTACAAACCCAGCTGGATGCACTTATGCCTGCACATGTTATTTATGAAAATGTAGATCCAAATCCTGCGGGCTTTTCACCCTATTGGATTGAAACGATTTTACGTCAAGAACTTCAATTTGATGGTGTGTTATTCTCAGATGATTTAAGTATGCAAGCTGCTTGTGTCGCAGGCGGAGCAGACGCACGTATCCGAGCTGCTCTCGAAGCTGGTTGCGATATGGGCTTGGTGTGTAATAATCGTGAATCAGCATGTATTGCATTGGCTGGAATTAACAATCTACCATTACCAAATCAAGCACGTTTAGAACGTATGCGTGGCAAAATTCCAGATATCACCATTGGTGAAAAATTTGAGCTTGGAAATGAATGGCAAACTGTCAAAAGAGTCATTGAAGAATTTAAAAATTCACTTTAAAAAGAATAGAAACACATCTATATGATGTTGATCTAGAAAAATTAACATCTCTTTCTTTTTATAAAAAGAAAGAGAAAAATTTAAGCTTTTTAACAGTTTAAAAAGCTTAAAATGCATATCTCTAAATAGTGCATTGGGAAGGATAAAAAAGAAGAACTGAGTAAAATTAAATTTTAGTCTTCTTTTTAATTGTTTTCGTAATCATCGAATTAGAAAAAATATAAGTTAAGGATAACTATGTCAGACCAACAACTTTCAAAGCACCGCCATATCTCATTTACAGCCCATTACACAGGCTATATTTGGTATAAAATGGGAATTTCTCATCCATTATTTGCTACATCAAAGGGTAAAACTTTAGCGATGATTGCCCATCCAATAGAAAGTTGGGGAGAAAAATATGTAGGCGGCAGTATGCGTACCACACTCAAACAACGTCATACTATGTTAGATGAGCGCTTAGCTAAACTGATCGAACAGTCTCCTGACTTACAAGTATTAGAAATAGCCGCAGGACTATCACCAAGAGGTTGGTGGTTTAGGCAACATTATCCCACGATTGATTATCGTGAATTAGATTTGCCCGATATGGCAAAAACTAAGCAAGCAGCGCTTAAGCAAATTGATAACGCGAGCCCAGATGTATTGTCTGTAGATTTATTTACAGACGATTTTAAAAAAGCCTTTGACGTATTTGATCCCCAACGACCGCTCGTTGTGATCAGTGAAGGTTTAATTAACTACTTTACCAAAGCACTTTTACAACAATTGATTCAATCGATTTCCCAGTACGGACAAGACTTCAAGAGCTTACATTATCTCACAGACCTCTATCCTGAACCTGTAAAAAACAAACTGGCTAAAGTGATTTGGAATAGTAGCAAGCTATTAAAAATCATGTCTCGAAGTGCTTTTACCTTTCACTTTATCAATCCAGAACAAGTGAAAAATTTTATCTATCAAGCTGGTTTTCAAAAAGTTGAAGTAATCCAGCCTAGTTCCTATTTTAATAAAAATTCAATTGAACACGATGCTGAAGAACATCTAGGTGATTTGGTGTGGATGATTGATGCACAACGATAAAGCAATCATTTGTTGCTATGATCGAGACTTGAACTCCTAACTATAAAAAACCAGTGAAAAAGACTGGTTTTTTAACAGAATAAACCCTGACTACCTTAAAGCTACAGCATTTTCTTGTTCAATACACACCGGTACTGTTTGAGTTTGGCGCGCGATAAAGCGTAATAAGCGATCTGCATTTTCAAAGCTACCATGCTTAAATAGAGCGCGAACACCAAATTCAGATGTTTCAAAAATCAAACATTCAATCGCAAACTCACCTTCATCATCACTTAAGTTTAAAGCCAAATCACGGGTATGTTCATTGACAAAAGCTAAATCCTGTTGATGATCAAGGCTTATCAACAGACCAAAATAATTTAAATCAATCACATCTACCTGTATCACTCTATTTGAATGGCGGTGGCTCAACTGGCGATGCGGATCAAGCACTTGAATACGTTGTTCTCCACGGCGCTCGATATGTTGCATTTGTTCCCGTGTGAAATTAACAATGCCATCTAGCCCTTGAATAGAATCACCTTTTAAATAAGTAGTGAATAAGGTCATGGTTTCTTTACGACGCTGTAATTGTGGAACATGATCTGCATTGGCAATCATTGCAAACTGCATGTCTGGACATTGCAAAGCAAAGTTTGCATTTTCATGGGGTAAGGTAAAACTGTCGTATTGACCACATGCCACCAGCGTATTGACTTGAGGGACCGGCACATGGTTTAACCGCAATAAGCGATTACAATTGATTTCATAACGTTCTTGTTCTGTATGAGAAAACTCAGCCATTTGCTTAAAGAACAATCTTTTTGCTGTAGGCGACATTCGGGTTTTGTCTAATTTAGCATGATTGACTAAATACAAAATGACCGCTTGACCAAACTCCCCCATACGTTGTTCTTTCATCAGCATCAATGATTCTTCTAACAGCATCCGCCAGCTTTTACGCGTTTCTTGCATGACGCCCATCAGGATCATTTTCTCGACCAATTCTGGACGTTGATCAACAAAAAATGAAGCAATCACAGAACCTAAAGATATCCCCACCACGGCAACCTTTTCAATCGCGACAATATCAAGCCACTGTCCCAACATACGAGAAAGATCTGGTAACTCTAATGTACCTGCTGATAAGCCAGAATCGATATTGGTGATTTGTTGATTGGCGCCCATTGAGGGCAAATCAATCAGAATGACTGGGCCACTTTCAAAAAACTGCTCTACACAATATTTATATGAGTTAAAGTTTTGGAATGCTCCACCCACAATCACAATAGGGGTATTGTGAATTGTTCGTGGATCTGCGATCGCCATATACTCAATTTTCCAGCCATCAATCCAAGTTGTTCTTGGTTCCTGCTTAAAACTATTTTTGTGGTATATGTCGAAAAAACCAAAGCTTGATAAAGATTGGTGTGATTCTGTGTCCATTTGGATAATGGAATTCATATCCTTCCTCCATCCTTGCTTTATTCTTTTAATATGCAAGATTTTGACCCGCATTATTCTTTCAAATTCGTGATACGTATAAATTCTGTATCACTTCAATGTCCTTATTGTTTCATTCTTACAGATGTGTGATTTATACGCAATCGCTAAATTGACCGTTTATCCAGTTTAAATGGCAAAAGACTTTGCAAAATATTCTGAGTTCTGGCAACACAAAATAAGTTTATTTCAGTGAAATACTTCCTTGGCTTTACTTAGACTGCTACTATCAAAGGGAAATTTTTAATGATCAAATAAACTGCTATGCAAGACTCAATTGAACAGTATATGCAAACTGTAGGGAAGCAAGCACGCCAAGCCGCTAGTGTTTTGGCAGGCGCAACTACACTTGCAAAAAATAATGCCTTATCTGCGATTTATACTGCTTTGGAAAATAGTCAACCGCAAATCTTGGCCGCCAACCAAATTGACATGAGCAAAGGTCGTGACAATCAATTGGATAGTGCTTTACTTGATCGTTTAGAACTCAACCCCACACGTTTTAAAGGAATGTTACAAGGCTTAAAAGATGTCATTGGTCTTGTCGATCCGATTGGTGAAATCACGGATCTTGCTTTCCGCCCAACAGGTATTCAGATTGGTAAAATGCGCGTGCCTTTAGGTGTGGTCGGCATGATTTATGAATCACGCCCAAACGTTACCCTTGAAGCTGCCTCACTTGCGTTAAAATCTGGCAATGCCATCATTTTACGTGGTGGCTCTGAAGCATTGAATTCAAATCAAGCAATTGCTGAAGCCATCCAACATGGTTTAAAAGCAGCGGGCTTACCAGAAACTTGTGTACAAGTGATAAACACCACTGACCGTGCAGCCGTGGGCCAATTAATTACCATGTCTGAATATGTTGATGTGATTGTACCTCGTGGTGGTAAAAGCTTGATTGAACGCATCACCAATGAGGCAACCATCCCAGTGATTAAACACCTCGATGGAAATTGCCATGTTTTTGTTGAAGCTCAAGCTGATCTACATAAAGCACTTCCTATCGCATTAAACTCCAAAACACATCGTTATGGTGTATGTAATGCAATGGAAACTCTCTTGGTTGATGAAAAAATCGCTGAGGAGTTTTTACCACGTATCGCCGAGCTTTATGCAGAAAAAAACGTTGAATTACGTGGTTGTAGAAATGTTCAAAAAATCTTAGGCAACGCTGTAAAACCAGCAAGTGAAGAGGATTGGTATGAAGAATATCTAGGCCCAATCTTAGCAGTGAAAATTGTGACAGGGATTGAGGAAGCCATTCAACATATTAACAAGTATGGTTCACATCATACTGATGCAATCATCACCGAGAACTTTAGCTTAGCGCGTCAATTCTTGACACGCGTAGATTCAAGTTCGGTCATGGTCAATGCTTCGACTCGTTTTGCTGATGGTTTTGAATATGGCTTAGGTGCTGAAATTGGGATTTCTACAGATAAAATTCATGCCCGTGGTCCAGTTGGTCTTGAAGGATTAACCTCTCAAAAATGGATTGTTTTGGGAGATGGTCAGATTCGTCATTAATTCCAAGCATGAATAACTCGACTCAGCATTTATCTTAACAATAAATGCTGAGTTTTTTACTTTTAATACATCGTTAAAATATAACTAAATTCAATTTTTTTTATAAAAAAACAATTAATTAAATTTTAAAACACCAAAACAACATCATTTTTATAGGACAAGATTATTTACAAGAAACTATATAATGCAGATAGATAAAAACGGCAATGAGTGATAATTTTTAACAATCAATTGATAAATATTAATTATTAATCAATATCAGGTCGATAGTCCAAAAGTCTAATCACCTAAAGTCTATCTAGGACAAAAAAACTACACATGGTACAACATGACTGCCGATCTAATTTGCCCTATATAAACAAGCATAATCAGATCAATCAGGATGACTTTTTTAAATTATAATTTCGGGTATTCAAACGTGTCTACATCAGTATTAGTAATTAACTGCGGATCTTCATCAATCAAATATGCGCTTGTTTCTGAACGTCGTGAAGATCGAATCTTTGGTTTAGCAGAAAACCTAGGTTCTGCTGATGCACGTATTAAAGGAATCACGGCGGGTAATCAGCCTCTTGAACTGTCAATTCCTTATGCAGACCATGAAAAAGCTTTAGAAACGATCTTAGGTCGCTTATCACAATATAAGCCTCAAGCCATTGGACACCGTGTCGTTCACGGGGGTACCTTAACCAAAGCGGAATTATTGACACCTGAAATTGTAGAAAAAATTCGTGAAGCAACACCGCTTGCACCGCTGCATAATCCTGCTCATTTAGTCGGTATTGATGCGACAATGCGCCTATTCCCTGAATTACCACAGGTTGCAGTATTTGATACTGCATTCCATCAAACCATGCCTGCACATGCATATCGTTATGCTTTACCAAAGTTTCTTTATACACAACACAATGTTCGTCGTTATGGTTTCCATGGTACCAGTCATGCTTATGTTTCTGAACGTGGTTCTGAACTTGCGGGTAGCTACAAACATGGCGGTTGGTTAACAGCACACTTAGGCAACGGTAGCTCAACTTGCGCAATCTGGAACGGTCAAAGTGTCGATACATCCATGGGACTTACCCCGCTCGAAGGCGTGGTGATGGGCACACGTAGTGGTGATGTTGATCCTAGCATTCATAGCTTCCTTGCTTCAAACTTAGGCTGGGATATCTATAAAATTGATAAAATGCTAAACAGCGAATCAGGTTTACTAGGCCTATCTGATCTTTCAAATGATATGCGTACCTTGATTGATGCCTCAGAACAAGGCAATGAAGATGCAACTTTAGCGATTGAAGTATTCTGTTATCGTTTAGCCAAATCTCTGGCTGCATTAAGCTGTGGCTTACCACGTATCGATGGTTTGTTCTTTACTGGTGGTATTGGCGAAAACTCTGCCTACATTCGTGAAAAAACTGTTGCTTACTTACCTCACTTCGGTTTCAACCTTAGCAAAGAACAGAATGATGGTTTAAAACGTGGAACAGAAGGTCGAATTGATGCAGGAACAGGCCCTCAAATTTGGGTAATTCCAACCGATGAAGAAGGTCGAATCGCTAAAGAAACGGTTCATGTTGTAGAACACGAGGTACAACAGGCTGCAAAAAAGTCTGAATCTGATATTACGACAGCTTAAGCTGTCGTAAGTCTTGTACGAGCTTTGCGTGTACATGTTGAAATAGCAGCATACTCAAGATCATTATTTATAATGATCTTAATCAGATTTTTGATATAAAGCTATTTTGTAATCGTTTAAGCTGGCATAAATATATAAACCAGTCTTGTAGATGATTGGAGATATTCATCTTCAATTTATCCATGAATTCACACTATTTACTGATTAAAGAATCGTCTATGAAAACAATTTTATTAGTTCCGACTGGGGAAGGCGTTGGCTTAACGTCGGCGTGTTTAGGTTTGGTCTATGCATTGGAATGCCACGGTGTTAAAGCCGGTTTTTTAAAACCATTTTCACAAGAATTAATCACTGAACCAGATCGCACAACTGCGCTTTACCGTCATATTTCAAAATTAGATACAGTTGAACCAATAGCTTATGTAAAAATCACACAACAGCTCAATGATGGTGAAACAGATGAACTCCTTGAAGAAGCGGTCAGCTTACAACGCCAAATTGCAAAGTCCCATGACATTGTGATTGTAGAGGGCTTAGTACCAACTGCTCGTGATGCTTTTGCCAGTGATTTAAATGCCTCTTTAGCGCAAGCTTTAGATGCCAAAGTCATCTTCGTCAGCAATGCCAATATCGAAAAACCAGAACAAACTGCTGAAAAAGTTGAAGCACAAGTACGTAATTTTGGTGGAGCATCATCATCGCGTAATGCGGGCGTATTGTTTATGCGTACTCGTGGTCTACCTGCTGAATCTGCACAAATTCCAGTAACCATTGATCCAAGTTTACGTTTAGTTGCAGATACTGAAAAATTTAAAACTGAAATTCAAAAAACTTATGCACACATTGGTTCAGCAGCATTCCCAATTATTGGCTTAGTTCCATTCAGTGATACCTTAAGTGTGCCACGTATTTCAGACCTAGCTAAACAAATTCAAGCCACATGGATTAATCAGGGCAAAGCTAACACACGTCGTGTGTTGCACAGTAGCTTAATTGCTTCAAATATTGAACATGAGCTACAAAAATTCGTTGCAGGCGAACTGATTATCAGTGCTTCTGATCGTATTGATGTGCTATTGGCGAGCAGTTTAGCCACCAGCAATGGCATTCCACTCGCAGGTTTAGTTTTAACTGAACATCATGAGCCAAATCCATTGGTTTTAGAATTCTGCCAGTCTGCAATTAAAAATGGTCTACCTATTTTACATACACCACTCAGTACCTTTGAAACAGCACAGCAGCTTGCCAATTTAAGCAATGAAATTCCTGTGGATGATACCGAACGCGCAGATCAAGTGACCCGTTTCGTTTCAAGCCATATTGATCCAGCATGGCTGACCCAGATGTTGAACGGTGACTATAAACCTCGTTTATCCCCTTCCGCATTCCGTCATGAATTGGTACAAAAATCAATTGCTGCAAAAAAACGTATTGTACTGCCCGAAGGCGATGAACCTCGTACTATTCAAGCCGCAGCGATCTGTCAATCACGCGGTATTGCGCAATGTGTATTGTTAGCAAAACCTGAAGCGGTACTTGAAGTCGCCAAAGCACGTAATATCGAACTTCCTGTGGATTTAGAGATTATTGATCCAGATCTGATCCGTGAAAACTACGTGACGCAAATGGTTGAATTACGTAAAGGCAAACTCAACGAATTACAAGCACGTGAGCAACTGCAAGATACTGTGGTCCTTGGTACGATGATGCTGGCACTTGATCAAGTCGATGGACTGGTTTCTGGTGCTGTACATACTACCGCCAATACGGTGCGCCCTGCATTCCAGCTGATCAAAACCGCACCAGAGTACTCATTGGTTTCTTCAATCTTCTTTATGCTGTTGCCAGATGAGGTTTATGTATACGGTGATTGTGCAATCAACCCCGATCCAGATGCTGAGCAATTGGCAGAGATTGCAATTCAATCCGCAGACTCAGCAAAAGCATTTGGTATTGACCCACGTATTGCCATGATTTCTTATTCAACAGGAACCTCAGGTGCAGGTGCAGAAGTCGAAAAAGTAGCTAAAGCCACTGAAATTGCCAAACAACGTCGTCCAGATTTATTGATTGATGGCCCTTTGCAATACGATGCTGCATCCGTTGAAAGTGTTGGCCGTTCTAAAGCCCCTGACTCTCAAGTTGCAGGTCGTGCCAATGTCTTTATCTTCCCTGATCTCAATACGGGCAATACGACTTATAAGGCGGTTCAACGCTCTGCCAATGTCGTCAGTGTTGGTCCAATGCTGCAAGGTTTAAATAAACCTGTAAATGATTTGTCTCGTGGAGCATTGGTGGATGATATTGTGTTTACCATTGCATTGACAGCGATTCAGTCAGAACAACAAACTACACATTAATTCTCTACTAATAATAAAAACCACCCAAATCAATTGGGTGGTTTTTATTATCGACTTACTATAAACGCATGCATCATGCTTTCATCTGACCAAACGATTAGATTGCTATCATGGTAATCAGGCAACCTCTTTTCCGATGAGATTAAAGTTTAGAAGAAATAGTTTAAACGGAATAAATAATTTCGAGGAGTCCCTAGCATTGCATTTGAACGCCAATATTCTTTATCCGTTAAATTATTTACAGCAATCGTCGCGCCCCATTTATCGTCTTTATAACCAATTGCAGCATCTACACGAGTCCAATCTGGCATTTTGATGGTATTTTCATCAGAAGTATAATAATCCCCCATATAGGTTGCACCAACCTCGCCATAAATTTTTTCGGTAGGAAGATAACGTACAAATAAATTGCCTGTATGCTTGGACACATTGCGTAAATTATTATCAACTAATTCAGGTCTTACATCATGTTTAGTAATTTTGGCATCTGTATAACCATAGCCACCTCGAACATAAATATTATTCAGTGCCTGACCAATAAAACTAAACTCTAATCCTTTAGATTCATTTTCACCAATAACAACATAAGGCGAGTTATTATCATCTGGATCTTTACGCGCTCGAATATTATGTTTTTTAATATTGAATACAGATAGTTGGGTGTTTAGCTTAGAATCTAGCCAATCACTTTTGATACCCACTTCATATTGATCAAGATATTGTGGCTCATAATTAAATGCGCTTAGGTCATCAGTTGCATTTATAACATTGACGCCCATATTACCACCAAAGGGTGAAAAACTTCGACTATAAGATGCATATAGACTTTGCTCAGGGACGGGTTGCCATACAAAACCTACATTTGGACTAAATGTCTCATCTTTAACTTCGCGTGATTGTCGATATGAGGTTGAACTCTCTAATTTATTTGTGGTTTTTGATTCATAGTAATCATATCGCCCGCCTAACATCATTTTAAACTGATCATTGAAGCTAATAAGATCTTGAAGGAAAAGCGCATAATTTGTTCCTTCATTATAATTATGCGAGGTAGTAATATGCCCTGTACCACGGTTACTAAAACGATCACCTGTTAATGGATTAACAAACCCATAAATCAATGAGCCATCCTTGTTTTTATTTGATAGTAAGGGTTCTCTCTGCTCATAAGACCAGTCTGTACCGACTAGAATATTATGTTTAATTGTCCCAGTATTAAACTCACCAGTTATATCCCAAGTATTGGTTGTGGTTTTATTGGTTGTCTGTTGCCAATAATAAATTTGATTGATATAACCTTTATAACACCCTTTATTTGTATTCGTTGGCTTCACGTCAGCAGTACACATAGAGCCTAAATAAAAATGATCAAAATTTTGTTCCGACTCACGATGGCTTAAGCCCCAATGAAATTTCCAATTTGGTGCAAATTCATATTTAACATCTGTACGCATTGTTTGAAGAATATCTTCTACATAATCACCAGGTTGAGCAAACCCCATCTTAATTGAAGTTCCTGCAGGCAAATTATCATAAGCAGGCCCACGATCAGGAACTCGATTTATATTGTCGTAAGTAAATTCCGTTGTCCAAAGTAGCTTTTCATCATCACTACGATAAGTCACACTTGGAGAAATCATTTCCTCATTGGCACCAATTTCTGAACGGAAACTATTGGTATCTGACTTTTCACCAACCAAACGTACAGCCCAGTTATCATTAAGTACTTTATTAATATCAAGCGTTCCGCCAACATTGTCATAAGAACCCACGTATGCCCCAACTGAGCTTCCCGAGTCAAAATTTGCATATTTGGTGACCATATTGATCACACCACCGCCGCCACTACGGCCATATAATACAGATGCAGGACCTTTTAAAATTTCAATTCGTTCAACATTGGCGGTACTGCGACGTATTTGTCCACTTTCACGCACACCATCACGATAGATATCCCCAGAATCCGCACTAAACCCACGCAGCATAATACCATCACCACGCATATCGTAACTGGTTGAAACGCCTGGTGTGCCTTGTAGCATGACACTCAAATCATTTGCACCATATAGCTTATATTTAGAAACATCAATTGTATCAATCGTTTGTGGTATATCTTTTTTATCTAAACCATTTCTCGTAACATTGGCTTGTTTATAGTCCACATATGTTTTTATTGGGTCACCATCATTCATTGCTTCAATTACAATCGTGGGAAGCGTTGCTGTACTTTTTTTCTGTTCTTCACTGCTATCTGTATTTGCAAATGTTAGAGAGGAAACGAAAAGTCCTCCCGTCGACAGCATCATTAAAGTTAAGCTTTTTTTAACAAAAGGCATGATTACACCAAAAACATAATGAGAATAGTTATCATTATAATACAATTTCTCACCAAAATTTACAATAACATGCTAATTTAACTACAAAATAATCATAGGTAAATAAAATAAACGTGAAAAGTACATTAAAGGAGATAGGCTTTTTTTTCTTATTTAGAAATTTAACTAAAAAATAACTTTAATACTCACAATTAAAATAGATGAGTCTCTTAATTTGAGAATCTTAAAATTTTTAGATATTTTTAATTTATTGCTTAATTTATTTTCATCTAGGTATTTTATATTCGCTTGGCTAACCAAACAGTATGTCCTGTACAATTACGGTCTTCTGCAATCATCGCTATCACTGCAAAATTATACTTTTTAAATAGTTCGTGGTACTCAGCCGATGATAAGCTCGCATGATACAGAGCATCACCAAACATCTCTCCAATCGCCTCCCCTTGGGATGGTCCACTGCTAAACATTAAAGTAGCACCAGCTTTTGTATATTGATTAAAAATTTCAAACATATTTCTCTGATCTTGTGGTGTAAGATGAAAAAACTATCCCAAGCAAGTATTGCATCAAACTTGCGATCTAAATTTACTGTTCGCATATCAGCTAAAATCCAAGTGTGCTCAGGAAAATTCTGTTTCGCCATTTCAATCATCACATCAGAACTATCAACACCTGTCACTGTATTCGCTTGCTCAATCAAATAAGCAGTAATGGGCTTTGCTGAACCACAGCCCAAATCCAGAATATGAGAGTGAGCTGGAATTAAAAGTTAAAAAGCGATCCAACCACGCTTTTTCATAAAGAAATTCCCCACGTAAATCAGTCCATGCACGGGCATTTTTTTAAAATTTCAATAATATTTTTCGCAAGATGTGTATAGTTTTCCATATTGTTGTTATTCAGCCCAAGCTTCCGACTTCAAAGAGTATTGAGCTTTTTACCCTGTAAAATCTGAAATTTATTTCAATAAGATTATTCGATTGTCTCCTTTTAAGTTCAATTATTTTAAGGGAGAATTACCCTGTTTTTGTATGAACTTTAGAAGTTTTGGCAATGAATAAGTTTTTGTATTTTTGAATTCTAGATAGTTATCCTAGCGTGGGACGACATGGATGTCGCCGTGGGCGGGGATACAGGACGTACCCCTCACCCATGAGCAAAAACAAAGCACGGCTTTGTTTGCAGCGCAAGGTTTGACATCCCCTACGACAAGTGAGGCATCACCTACGCAAAGGCATTTAAACGTTGAATGTAAGGTGTGGCATTGCAAGCTTTTTATAATCAAACAATTTATTTTTCCATTCAATTGATGTAATTAACAATACTAATTAAGAGAAATATATTTATGTATCTAAGTTTTTTGACAGGTTGAATATATATAAAGTAGAAAAGTTGACTTGATCAACCAAAATATAAGCTGAGTTTCTCAAATAAAATCATAAAACTTTAGGCTGAAATTAGATCTAAGCCACCACAAAACAAGCAATATCACGTATAATTTAGCCCGCTAGCTAACAGCCCGCTCAAGAGATTTTTGATATGACAACTATTATCAAACAAGATGACTTGATCACATCGGTCAAGGACGCGCTTCAGTTCATTTCGTACTATCATCCACAAGACTTTATCCAAGCGATGAGCCGTGCTTATGATCGTGAAGAGAACCAAGCTGCAAAGGATGCTATTGCACAAATCTTAATTAATTCACGTATGTGTGCAGAAGGTCATCGTCCAATCTGTCAAGATACTGGTATTGTTAACGTATTTGTTGACGTGGGCTTAGATGTTAAATTTGATTTAACCATGAGCTTAGATGATGCAATCAACGAAGGTGTCCGCCAAGGTTACTTAGAAAACTCCAACGTACTCCGCGCTTCAGTTTTAGCAGATCCTGCTTTTGGTCGTAAAAATACTAAAGACAATACACCTGCTGTAATTCACTACAAACTCGTTCCAGGCAATAAAGTCGATATTACTGTTGCAGCGAAAGGTGGTGGTTCAGAGAATAAATCTAAACTGGCAATGCTTAACCCTTCTGATTCGATCGTAGATTGGGTACTTAAAACTGTACCAACGATGGGTGCGGGTTGGTGCCCTCCTGGTATGCTCGGTATTGGTATTGGTGGTACTGCTGAAAAAGCCATGATGCTTGCAAAAGAATCGCTCATGGAAGAAATCAATATGGACGAGTTACTTCGTCGTGGTCCTCAGAACCAAATCGAAGAACTGCGTATTGAAATCTTTGAAAAAGTAAATGCATTGGGTATCGGTGCACAAGGCCTTGGTGGTTTAACCACAGTGCTTGATATCAAGATCAAAGACTACCCTTGTCATGCTGCTGGTAAACCAGTGGGTATGATTCCAAACTGTGCTGCAACACGTCACGCTCATTTCCAGTTAGACGGTTCAGGTATTGCACATATTCAAGCGCCTTTACTTTCTGATTACCCTGAAGTGACTTGGGATACCTCAACATCTAAACGTGTTGACTTAGACAATATCACACAGGAAGAAATGAACTCATGGCAACCGGGCGATACTTTATTATTAAACGGTACTATCTATACAGGTCGTGATGCCGCGCATAAACGCATGGTTGATATGTTGAATAAAGGCGAACAGTTACCTGTAGATCTTAAAGGTAAATTCATTTACTACGTAGGACCTGTAGACCCTGTAGGCGATGAAGTGGTAGGCCCTGCTGGCCCAACAACAGCAACTCGTATGGATAAGTTCACACGTCAAGTGCTTGAAGCGACTGGCTTGTTCGGTATGATTGGTAAAGCGGATCGTGGTCCTGCTGCTGTTGAAGCGATCAAAGATAATAAGGCGACTTATTTGATGGCTGTTGGTGGTGCTGCTTATTTAGTATCTAAAGCCATTCGTGAAGCAGAAGTTGTTGCATTTGCTGACTTAGGTATGGAAGCTATTTACAAATTTAAAGTACAAGACATGCCTGTATCTGTTGCAGTTGATGTCAATGGTACTTCTATTCATGCGACTGCACCTAAAATCTGGCAAGCCAAAATTGGTAAAATCCCAGTGGTTGATGCTGTTGCACAATAATCTGATCTAAAGCTTAGATTAAGCTTGAGCATCACTTAAAAAGCACTCTATGATTAGAGTGCTTTTTATTTTGAGTCAGATCATGAACTTTATAAAATATATTTTTTTTCCTGGGTTATTTGTATGCTTGATCTCTATTCAAAGTTTTGCTTCAAACACAGATAGTGACGTCGTTGACCGACTAGCGCAAGGTATTATTATCAATCAGATATGGCGCCTACAATACAATGAAAGTGCAAAAAGGATTTATCAAAATCAAGCAGAAGATTTAATCAAAAACGGATTAAGTACAATAGAACTCACTGATGAAGAAAAACAAATCATCCCTCAAATTGTAGAAATTTATCAGGCAATACCAGAAAATATTCTCCGAGATCCACAATTTATCGCTCAAACCAAACAAATTCTTTTAGAATCGTTAAGTTCTCAAGAAATTGAAATGCTCTATCAGCGTGATAAAAGGTTGAGCCAAGAGCTGTACACAAAACTTGCCAATATTGACACAGAAATATTCATAGAAAGCAATGCTGCTATTCATAAGGCAGTCAATGACCCTCAATTTATCCAACAATATCGCAATAAAATTGGAGAAATTATTCAGCAACTGCATCATTTAGATGAAAATAAATAAAGGAAAACCTATGAAAATTAAGCAGTTCGTTTTAACTTTAAGTTTATGCTGCATCACAGTGTCAAGTTTTGCATCTCCAGCAACAGATAAAAGTGTCGACAAGTTGATGCAACTTTCCAATATCTCAGAGATTTTCAAACAAAGTACCCGCGATATGCAACCTTACTTTGACGATCAAGCAGAAGCACTTGTCCGCCAAGTGACGGGTGCCCAAACATTGAATATCGATCAACAAAATGCAGCACTACAAATTAGTGCGCTGTATAGTGATCTTCAACAACAGCTGGTAACTGACCCCGAATATCTCAACATGTTTAAATCATTATTTAAAAAGACCTTTACAGAAGAAGAAGTTCAAGCCAATATCGCTTTTTTAAGTACACCGATTGGACAATCTATCAATAAAAAGATGAACACCCTGATGACAGAAGTCATGCAAGAAACCACAACGTTTTCTCAAGAAAAAATGATGAAAGTAGAAAATCAAAAAGCATTGAAGGAAAAAATGGAAACGATTTTAAAGCCAATTCTTCAGGTTGATTAAGCTTTCACTCAATCATTTTATGATGTTAATTACAGCAGGATCCTATAGGTATTTTATGAAATTATTCCAACACTTACTACTTGCAAGCGCATGTATCACCACAAATTTTGCTTTTGCAGCGCCCGCTTCAGATCAACAAGTTCAACAATTATTGAAAGTCATGAATATTGATGAACTGCTGCAAGAAACATTACAACAGATTCGTCCTCAGCTAGATCAACAGGCTTATCAAATCATTCAAATGACGGTCAAAAAAGATCAGCTCAATCCACAAGAACAAATTGTAGCAAATGAACTTGCTGACAAAATGTATGAGCAAAGTAAAAAAACTGTTGCTTGGGATCAAATCAAACCCGTTTATCTTAAGATTTATAAAGACATATACAGTGCTGAAGAAGTTCAAGCTCAAATTGATTTTTATTCAAGTGCTATTGGACAGTCAATTTTGAAAAAAACACCTCAAGTTGCTCAAGAAACCATGAAAGTCATGAACAGCCAACTGATTAAAAGTGTACAAAATGCATCTGAAGATTTTAAAGAAGTAACTAAAAAATTAGATGCTTTAAAAAAGTCTGCAAATACTCAATAAAACAAATAAGAAAAGAGAGCTTCGCTCTCTTTTCTATATCAAGCAGCATCTAGCGATAGATTACCAAGTCATTGGATTCCAAAGTTTAAACTGCTGCCCCAAATGTACGTCATCACTCACTTTGTATGGCTCACCTTTGATTTTTTCTTTAGGTTTGATCAATCGTCCATCCGCAGTCATTTCTGCGACAAAATTAAGACCAGGTGTCTTCAATTGAGTCATTGAAATTTCTTTTAGTCCTTGTCGGGTAGGCATTTGCATTAAAGGCCCTACACGCAATAACCCAGCTTCACCATTTGGCCCACCGCGAAACTTTTCTTCTTCATATTTGACAAAATACTGCCCGCCAGCTTCCACTGAGAAGTAAGCAACTTTGGGTTTCTGGAAATGAAAAACAGTTAATGGACGACTGAGACTTAACTTATAATCCCCCTCAGCCAGTTCAATCCAGTAGTAATGATTACTGATCAAGCTTGGAATTTTCTTACCATTCAGAAAAAAATTGTTTGGAATAATTTCTTGTCTATTCCAACGACTATCAGGTCGATAAAAATACACAATTGCAGCTTGAGGGTTCTGAGGTTTAACCAGCTTAAAATACTGCCCCGGTTTTTGATTGACCCAAGACCCTGTAGAAAATGATGCAACTTTATATTGTTCCAGCTTTTCATGAACCAACGAATCTTCTTTTTTGAAATCGATTGGCTCTAAAGTTGAAACAACTTTTGCTGGTTGCTGTTCAACAGATTGATGACTTTGACAAGCTGCCAACCCACAACTGATCAAAACGACTAGACCGATGTAACGCATGATTTTCCCTCACCGCGTATTTTTTATTTTCGTTTTTAATAAACCCTATTGTCTACAGCCAGCTTAACATTTCAATGACCATTTAAAAATAAAAAACGTGCAAATAGTCAAGCTAGTTGCACGTTTCAGATGAATTGCACTGAGGATGAATCGAAACCCAGCTTTTAAGCTGACTTAGTATCCAACACCTTCAAGTCTACTTTTTCAACTTCAGTATTTTCATGCTTGGGTTGACGTTCAGGCTTAAACTCTGGCTGAGCTTTATCGTTGATAACAGCTTCATTGATAATCACAGTACCAACGTCTGAACGGCTTGGTAAGTCATACATCGTTTCAAGCAATACATTTTCCAAAATAGAACGCAGACCACGCGCACCTGTATTACGTTCTAACGCCTTTTTCGCGATCGCACGTAAAGCAGAATCTTCAAAAAGAAGGTCTACATTTTCCATCTCAAAGAGATATTGATACTGACGAGTTAATGCATTTTTTGGTTCAGTTAAAATCTGCATCAACGCGTCTTGATCAAGTTCTTCAAGTGTCGCAATCACAGGTAAACGACCAATAAACTCAGGAATTAAACCAAATTTCACCAAATCTGCTGCTTCAACTTGACGGAATAATTCAGATACTTTCTTACTATCGTCTTTATTCTTTACATCTGCTGTGAAACCAATGCCACCTTTTTCTTGACGTTGTTGCACAACTTTTTCAAGACCAGAGAATGCACCACCGCAGATAAACAAGATATTTGCAGTATCGACTTGAATAAACTCTTGCTGTGGATGTTTACGTCCACCTTGAGGCGGAATTGACGCAACCGTACCTTCAATCATTTTCAACAATGCTTGTTGCACGCCCTCGCCAGACACATCACGTGTAATCGAAGGGTTTTCAGATTTACGGGTAATCTTGTCAATTTCATCAATGTAGATAATGCCCTTTTGTGCTTTTTCTACATCGTAATCTGCTTTTTGCAAAAGTTTCTGAATAATGTTTTCAACATCTTCACCAACATAACCAGCTTCGGTCAAAGTTGTTGCATCCGCCATTGCAAAAGGTACATCAAGCAAACGTGCAAGTGTTTGTGCTAGCAATGTTTTACCTGAACCTGTCGGTCCAATCAGCAAAATATTACTTTTAGCAATTTCAACTGCATCTTTAGGCTTATGCCCTGTCTGAGATACTTTTAAACGTTTGTAATGGTTATACACTGCAACTGAAAGTGTTTTCTTTGCTGTGTCTTGACCAATTACATACTGGTCCAAAGCCGCACGAATTTCATGTGGTTTTGGCAATGGACGTGTTGCCCAATCGCCTGTTTCCACCTGTTGACTCGTTTGCACTAAGTCTAAGCACACATCCACGCATTCATTACAAATATATGCGTCCTCGCCTGCAATCAGCTTACCGACTTCAGACTGCGTTTTACCGCAAAATGAACAATGCTTTTGTCCTTGAGGAAGATCGGACATTTTCACTCCAAATTCTTAAATCTTATCTATAAATGTTTAGTCTTGAGGTCGTTTACTTAATACCTGATCCACTAAACCATATTCTTTTGCTTGCTGTGCAGTCATAAAATTATCACGATCTGTATCTTTAGCCACAGTTTCGTAATCTTGACCACTATGTTCAGCCATTAAACGATTTAAACGTTCTTTGATGAATAAAATTTCACGTGCATGAATTTCAATATCCGATGCTTGACCACGGAAACCACCCAATGGTTGGTGAATCATCACACGCGCATTTTCCAAGCAATAACGCTTACCTTTTGCACCAGCATTTAATAAGAAAGCCCCCATAGATGCAGCTTGCCCCATACAATAGGTCACTACATCAGGCTTAATAAATTGCATCGTATCGTAAATTGCCATACCCGCAGTCACTGAACCACCAGGTGAATTGATATATAAATGGATATCTTTATCTGGATTTTCAGCTTCTAAAAACAGCATTTGCGCGACAATAAGATTCGCCATGTTGTCTTCAACTTCACCAGTTAAAAAAATCACACGTTCACGTAAAAGACGTGAAAAAATATCGAAAGAACGCTCACCACGTGAAGATTGTTCTACGACTACTGGCACCAAAGCGCTTTCAATTGATGGAACATACATACGTTATTTATTCCTGAATTCTTGTTACTTCACTCATGTTCACAATATGAGGGATAATTGCTGAAAATGCAAAATATTCCCAACTTAATATCAGATATTTTTTGCATAAGTATTGTGAATGGAATGATTAAATCCATGTTTAAGCTCATAAAAAAAGGCGCCAAAGCGCCTTTTTTAGATCAAACAACTTAGCCTTGTTGGCGCGCTTGTTGCTCTTTTAACAAATCTTGGTAGCTAACAACTTCATCAGTTACTTTAGCAGCAGCTAAGATATGATCAACAACTTGATCTTCTAACACTACGCCTTCGATTTGAGCACGTTGTTGCTTATCAGTTTTGAAATATTCGATCACTTCAGTCGGATCTTCATAAGAAGAAGCCATATCTTCGATATAAGCATCAACACGTGATTGGTCTACTTCAAGTTTAGCATCAGCCAATACTTTGCTTACCAATACACCAAGTTTAACTGCTTTTTCAGCTTGTTCTTTGAACAATTCATCAGGAAGCATGCTGCTGTCAAATGCTTTAGCACCTTGAGCACCAAACTGCTGAGTAAATTGTTGAATCATTTGTTGACGTTGACGATCAATTTCTTGAGCCAACATAGATTCAGGAACTTCTACGTCATTTGCAGCAACAAGTGCATCAAAAGTTGCACCTTTTACTTGGTTACGTAGGCCATTTTTTACTTCACGTTCCATGTTTTTGCGAACGTCAGCTTTTAATTTCTCTACGCCTTCTTCTTCAGTTAAACCGAAGATTTTAAGGAATTCAGCATCAATTTCAGGAAGTTTTTGTTTTTCAACAAGTTTAACTGTGATTTTGAATTGAGCCGCTTTACCTGCTAAGTTTTCAGCTTGGTAATCTTCAGGGAAAGTTACATCAATCACTTTCTCTTCGCCTTTCTTCATACCAACGATACCGTCTTCGAAGCCAGGGATCATACGACCAGAACCTAAAACAAGTTTAAAGTCTTCAGCAGCACCGCCTTCAAACTTCTCACCATCAACAGTACCTTCAAAATCGAAAGTTACTTGCATGTCTTTTTTAGCCATGCCTTTAGTTTCAGTCCATTCAGCGCGTTGCTTTTGAAGGTTTTCAAGCATTGCATCAACGTCTTTATCTGTTACTTCAGATGATTTACGTGATACTTCAAGACCTTCAAATTTAGCTTCAACTTCAGGATAAACTTCAACTGTAGCTTGATAAACTAAAGCATCATCTTTGTTTTCAACTTTGTCGATGTTTGGCATACCAACAGCGTTGATTTTTTCTTGTTGAATTGCTTCAAATACTGTGTCACGAATGATGTCGTTTACAACTTCTTGGTAAATACCAGCGCCGTATTCACGACGTACAACGTTTACTGGCACTTTACCTTGACGGAAGCCGTTGATCTTCACAGTTTTGGCAGTGCGTTTCAAGCGAGCTTCAAACTGCTCGTTAATACGGCTCGTCGGTACAGATACATTTAAACGACGGGCAACGCCCGAAACCGCTTCAGAAGTTACTTGCATGGCTTCCTCGATAGAATTTAATAATTACAGTTTTTCAAAAAGTGCCACATTATATGACAACATTTGAATATATACAAAACACCTGTGTAAATCATTTTATTTCGGTCACGGATTTCCCCATTATGTCGCTTTTTTAAACAAATCCCCTTCTTTGTAGTCAAAAGGCAGAAATCCGCATATTTTGAGAAATTTACCAAATTCAAATACTTTAGTGACAATAGAATAAATTTATTTACATTTTGAAATATCCAAAAATAAAGCTAAATAGATAAAATTCAAAAAGTTAAGTGAAAATTCAATACATTTTCAATTCATTTTCTCATCATAAACTTTTAGAACTATCGACAAATTCAATTTCAAACAGATGAAATAAACAATAAGAATCATTATTATTCGCATACAAATTTGCACTACTCTTAGTGAGTTTAAGTATGTCTTTTATCAAATCACGCAAAAAGATTGTTACTACAGCAATCGCTTCATCTCTTTCAGTTATTGCAACGTCAGCCATCGCTCAAGACGAAATCGCAAAACTACCAACAATTAAAGCACAAGCAACGACTGAACAAGGTTTAAAAGTAGATCAGTCTGCCAATACAAAATTTGTTGCGCCACTTTTGGATACACCTAAATCTGTATCTGTTATTTCAAAACAACTGATTCAAGATACTCAAGTAACAACATTGAGTGATGCTTTACGTACAGTTCCTGGGATTACCTTAGGCGCTGGTGAAGGTGGTAACCCAAATGGCGACCGTCCATTTATTCGTGGTTATAACTCTGAAAGTTCGATGTATATTGATGGAGTTCGTAACTCAACTTCGCAAAACCGTGAAATGTTTGCTATCGAGCAAGTAGAAGTCACTAAAGGTTCTGCGTCAGCGATGGGTGGTGCTGGAACTTCTGGTGGTAGCATCAATATGATTTCTAAAGTCGCTAAAAAAGGAGACTTTTTAGAAGGTTCTGTTGCGGGTGGTACAGATGATTACCAACGTATTACCCTAGATGGTAATAGAGACTTTGGTAATGGGATTGCTGCTCGAGTTGCTGTGATGGGTCATCATAATGAAAAGGCTGGTCAAGACGATGGTACTGAATATAAACGTGCAGGTATTGCACCAAGTATTACTTTTGGCTTAGACACCGCGACTCGTGCAACATTAAGCTACTATTACTTAAAAACAGATGACACGCCAGATTCAGGCATCCCATACAATAATCCCTTTGCAGCTACAAATGCAAATGCTAGTTTAAATGGCAATGGTAAGCCAATAGATGTTAAACAAGGTACATATTATGGTTGGGCTGATCGTGATTTTCAAAAACAAGAAAATCAATCAGGTACTATCAAATTAGAACATGATTTAACAGATGATTTAACAATTAGTAATACTGCCGTCTACAATAAATCAAAAAATGATTACCTCTGGACTAACCCAGATGATTCAAAAGGTAATTTTTATGATAAAAAAACAGGTGCCTTAACAGGTAATGTTTGGGCACGCGTAAACTCTCGTATAGCAAATACAGATACATTCACAGATCAACTATCTTTAACTGGTAAATTCAATACTGGCGTATTAAAACATCGTTTCAATTTGGGTGCTGAATATTCAGATCAAGAAACTGATCGTACTCAATATATTATTGATGGTTTAAGCTCTACTGGTACAATTAATAGTTCTTGTAATGCAGTTGCTGTTAGCTCAGGTTGGTGTACATCTGTACAAAATCCTAACCGTGGCTCATGGAATGGTTCTATTAGTACTGAAGGTGCTGATAAATATAATATTCAAAGTAAAAACACTTCAGTCTATTTTCTTGACAATATTGAACTTAACCCAAAATGGTTATTAGATTTAGGGATACGTTGGGATAAATATAAAACTGAACAAACCATGACTTATGGCGCACTTAATAGTGCTGTGACTGCTGTAAAACCAACAGCGAATGTAGGTGATCAAGTTTCTATCAAAAACGATAAAGACTTTATCAACTGGCAAGCTGGTATCACATTTAAACCTGTGGAGAATGGTTCAATTTATGCCAGCTATGCAACATCTTCTAACCCAGTGGGCGTCGATGGTGGTGATGGTTCAGAAGGTATTACCGCAGCTATTGAAAATCTAAAACCTGAAGAGGTAAAAACTTACGAGTTAGGTACCAAATGGGATTTACTTGATAAGAAATTAAACCTAACGGCTGCAATTTTCCGTACAGAAAAAACCAATACTCGAGCAACAACAACCGAAGGTACAACAAGCAACATTGGTGAGACTCGTGTTGATGGTATCGAGCTTGGTGTAACAGGCAATATCACTGACAAATGGGCAGTAATGGCAGGTTATACCTACCTAGACAGCGAACTTATTGACGGTGGTTACACTAAAGTAGGTGATGACTACGTGTCTAATCCAAGTAATGGTAACCAAGTACAGAATGTTGCTAAAAACTCTGCAACGCTTTGGACAACTTATAAAGTATTGCCTCAAGTTACACTTGGTGCAGGTGCAGTTGCAATGGATAAAGTCTATGGCAATGCCGCAAATACTAAATTTGTTCCAGGCTATGTTCGCTACGACGCTATGGCAAAGTATGACGTAAACAAAAATGTAAACGTGCAACTCAACGTAAACAACTTATCGGATACACGTTATTTCACAAAAGCATATTCTTCACACTTTGCAACGGAAGCTGAAGGCCGTAGTGCTGTAGTTTCTTTAAACTTTAAATATTAAAAATTAAAGTGAAATGGCTCCTGCTCATAGGGGCCATTTTTTACCGATAATTTAGCTCGTTGTGTCTTTTATTAAAGATAAATCTCATTGTTATTAATCCTCACTAAAAAATAATTCTATAACTTCCAATAGTTACTTTTTACCAAAAAGTAAAAATACTTTAAATTTCAGCAATATGATCAAACTCCATCAATCATATCCCCTATAGTTTTCTTTAATTATATTTAATAGATTAAACAGTTTTTCCGTATGAATAATCATTTATACTTATTGTTAATGAAAATAATTATCATTAGAATTCGCAACAATGGTTACATACCCTAACAATTTCTCCATTATTGCGACATGATGTTTCCTGAGCAGTATTGGGTAAGTTTGATACAACCTGCGATGGACGCAAAAAATGGCTCAAAAATACTCTGTAAAAAACAAAAAAGTTAAAACAGTTGCACTTGCAATTGCTTTACCCAACCTAGCTTTTGCAGCAAATGAAGACACAACAGTACAACTTCCTACTATTCAAGCTCGTGCAGAACAAAATACTGCATATTTAGCAGCAAAAACATCTTCAACTAAACGTACAGAAAACATTTTAGATACCGCTAAAACTGTTCAGGTCATCACGGAAAAAGCACTCAAAGATCAAGGCTTACTTTCACTACAACAAGCTCTTGCAACAACTCCAGGCATTAGTTTTGGTGCTGGCGAAGGTGGTGGTGGTTATGGCGATAAAATCAACCTACGGGGTTATGATGCAACCTATAACACAACTGTAGATGGCTTACGTGATGCAGCATTAACCAACCGTTCTGATTTATTCAACTATGAAGCTGTTGAAATCATCAAAGGTGCGAATTCTGTTGAAAATGGTGTAGGACAAATCAGTGGTGGTGTCAATTTAGTCTCTAAAACACCTAAGAATCGTGACAGCAATGAAGTTACTTTAGGTTTTGGTTCAGATAGCTATAAACGCTTTACCGGTGATTTTAATAAAGTTGTAGATGAAGATTTAGCATTTCGTTTAAATATAATGGGGCATCAAAACACCTATGCGGGTCGTGATGAAGAAATGAAACGTTGGGGAATTGCGCCATCGGTTACTTTTGGAATCAGCGATACGACCAAGGCAACTTTATCTTACTTATATCAAAAAGATGAAAATGATCCACAGTACGGCGTTCCTTATTATAATGGCAAACCTGTCAAAGGGATTTCAGATAAAAATAACTATGGCTATAGCAACTTAGATCAACAAGATATTGAAAATCAGGTTGTCACATTTAAAGTAGAAAGCGAGATCAGTCCCAACGCAAAACTGAACTCCATTACTCGTTATAGTGATATTCAACAAAAAGCAACTGTTTCTGCACCACAAGGAACATTTTGTTTAGCAGATGGCACATCACCAACAGCACTGACCAATACCAACCAAACTGGATATAAAAATTGTAATGTAACTTCTGGTACAACCACGATTACTGTTCCAAAGGGTTCATATTATATTTCTGGTCCACGTGGTTATTATCGTGATACCCATAATAAGCAATTTGCCAATGACACCAACATCAATGTGCAATTCAAAACTGGGGTTATCGATCATGCTCTTGTTGCTGGGGTTGGCTTTAGCCGTGAAGACTATGAGATTACCACAGCTGGCTTTTTATATAATTCAAATGGTTCATCAGCAGGCAGTTCTATTACTAACCCGCTTTACATGGATGTGTACAATCCAGATAACTTTTGGCATGGTCCAACAAATTTCCGTAAAACAGCTGTTGCTGAAGGCTACTTAAATGTTTATTCAGCGTATTTGTTTGATACTTTAAAGTTTGGTGAACAATGGTTACTTAACCTTGGTGTGCGTAATGATTATACTGACGGTCAATATCGTTCAGATACTATTTCAACAACTAATGCAGCGGTAACTCGTGGTCAAAACTATAAACAGTCTGATAATTTAATTTCCTATAATGCAGGTTTGACATTTAAACCATCACCAGCAACCAGTCTTTATTTGTCTTATGCTAATGCTCAAAAGCCGGTACAAAATACTGCAAGTGGTGGCTGTTCTCAAACTATTACCAACAATGCAATCACAGCAAATTCTTGCAGTACAGACCCAGAAAATGCAGTTGCCTATGAAGTGGGGGCAAAGTGGCAAGCACATCCTAACTTCTTAGTGTCTGCCGCAGTATTTCGTAATGAACAAGATAAAGTCCGTGTAACCAATGATATACCTGGACAACCAGATGCCAAATTAGATGGTAAAAACTATGTACAAGGTGTTGAACTTGGTTTAGCTGGTGAAATTACGCCAAAATGGAACATCACCGCTAGTGCTGCTTATATGGAAGGAGAATACGACCAAACTAAAGTCAATGGTTCACCGAATACTGACTTCCAAAAAGGTGACAAATTGGTCAATGTTCCTAAAATTTCAGGCAGCTTATGGACAACGTATCAATTCAATGATCAGTGGCAAGCTGGCTATGGCTTAACCTATCAAGGTGAAATGTATTTAAGCACACGTTCAGCGACGAATAATCTTGTGCCGCAGGTCAAGTCTGAAGATTATGTGATTCACAATGCTTCTGTAACCTACAGCTACAACAAAGATTTAAGTTTCCAATTATTGGGGCAAAACTTAAGTGATGAGAAGTACTACACCCATATCCGTAACAATGGTTGGGCAATGCCTGGTGAGGGTCGCAAAGGCGTATTCAACATCAACTATAAGTTCTAAGATTTAGCCAATCTATGTTAAAATTCAGCGTCTGATTCATCAGGCGCTGTTTCTTTTTTGGGGAAGAAAATCATGATTTTACATATTCCAAATTTACTTAGTCTGGATGAACTAAATCATTGTCGTCAGACACTTTCTCAAGCAGAGTGGACAGATGGAAAAGTAACAACAGGCTATCAATCTGCGCATTTAAAAAATAATTTACAACTGGCTCAAGATTCTCAACAAGCATTTGAACTTGGACAAATCATTCAAAATTCTGCCAATGCAAATCCTTTGTTCTTTAGCGCGGCTCTTCCAAAAACATTTTTACCTCCGCTGTTTAATTGTTATCAACACGGCGGAAACTTTGGCATGCATGTTGATAATGCTATCCGTCGTCATCCTCAACTCAATCAGTATTTAAGAACTGATGTGTCTTGCACTGTTTTTCTCACCAATCCCGATGAATATGATGGCGGTGAACTGGTGATCGAAGACACTTTTGGTACACAAGAAGTAAAACTTCCAGCTGGCGATGCAATTGTCTATCCTTCTACCAGTTTACATCAGGTCAACCCAGTCACTGAGGGTGCACGTATTGCCTCGTTCTTTTGGGTACAAAGCTTTGTATCATCCGATGCGCAACGACGAATTCTCTTTGACTTAGATCAAAATATTCAAAAGCTGACCATCGAGCTATCTGCTACACATGAGCAAGTGATTAGTCTTACAGGGATCTATCACAACCTTCTACGTGAATGGAGTGATTTATAAGTTTTAGCTTGCAAGTCATTATTGTAATGAAAGTGTTTTGTATAAATTTGGACAATCAATAAATGAGTAAAAAAATCCAAGCACCACTCACTCAAATTCCAGCATATTTACAGACCATTGCGGATTACGAGAAACAAGCAGAACAGCATCTGCCTGAAAACACTTGGCACTATTTGCAAGGTGGGGCGATGGATGAGCAAAGTGTTCAAGAAAACTTACAACAATTTAAAAATATTCAACTGATTCCAAGACTGCTCAATGACTTAACTCAAGGCTCGACCCAATGTGAGATTTTAGGACAAAATTTTCCTCATCCAATTTTTCTTGCACCGATTGGGCATCAACAATTGTTCCACCCTGACGGCGAAGCTGCGGCTGCACTAGCGGCCGAAGTTTTAGAAAGTAATATTGTACTGAGCACTTTCACCAATACCGATATGCGAAGTTTAAAACAAGAAAACCCTTTGAAATGGTTTCAATTGTATTGGCAAGGTGATCGTGAGAAATCATTGGCCTTAGTTCGACTCGCAGAACAACAAAATTTTAAAGCGCTTGTGATTACAGTAGATTCACCGCATACAGGGATTCGTGATCGTGAACGTCGGGTGAATTTCCAATTGCCAGAAGGCATGCTACATCCCCATACCCCCACCCACATTCCTCTACCCGAAATTTCTGAGCATCAACATCCAGTATTCAATGGCTTAATGCAAATTGCACCCAAATGGGCAGATATCGAATTTATAATTGCCCATAGCCATTTGCCTGTAATTTTAAAAGGTGTGCTACATCCACTCGATGCAAAAAAAGCAGTCGAAATCGGAGTAAAAGGCTTAATCGTTTCCAATCATGGTGGGCGGGTACTCAATACGAGTATTTCCCCACTGATCGCCTTAGCAAAAATTAAGGCCGTTGTTCCTCATGATTTTCCTTTGCTTTTGGATGGTGGAATCCGTCGTGGTACAGATATATTTAAAGCATTGGCATTAGGCGCATCTGCGGTGCTGATTGGCCGTCCTGCGATCTACGGGCTCTCTGTTGCTGGTGCTTTAGGTGTCGCCCATGTGATTAAAATTTTAAAGGAAGAATTTGAAATTACCATGGCATTAATGGGAACAGCTACCGTAAAAGAAATCAATCAAGAATATATTTTTCAAGATTAAGACATTCAAAGAAAATTTTTCTCTCAACTGATATTTTTTATGCAAATTAAGGAAATTATTTCCAAGATAATTGTTTTAGAATTAATCTCAAGTTAAACCATTTGTAAGTTATCAGTGTTTAGATTTATCTCGTGCTACCCACGTATAAGTTTATGAAAATTTATAAGTGTTTTCATCATAAAAACACTTGTAAATTGAACAGATAGACACAATCTATATTTGTAGTAAGTTGCCTTTATCCAAGAGACGAGCAACAACAACTACACAAGGAGTTCCCTCATGATGTTGGCTGATCCAAGTAAAAAATATCGTCGCATGTACCAACGTGTAGACTTGCCTGACCGTCAATGGCCAAATAACGAAATCAATAAAGCGCCAATTTGGATGAGTACCGACCTTCGTGATGGTAACCAAGCGATTTTCGAACCAATGAACATCGAACAAAAATTCAAAATGTTTGAAATGTTGGTCAAAATTGGCTTTAAACATATTGAAATTGGCTTTCCTTCAGCTTCACAAATTGATTTTGATTTCACCCGTAAGTTGATTGAAGAAGGTCATATTCCAGATGACGTTTATATCGAAGTCTTGGTGCAAGCCCGTGATCATTTAATTGCACGCACCTTTGAAGCCTTACAAGGTGCGAAACGCGCCATTGTGCATATCTATAACTCAAACTCACCCACTTTCCGTAAAAAAGTATTGAATGTTGATGTCAATGGTGCAAAGCAATTGGCAATGAATGCGGCAAGCAAAGTAAAAGAATATGCAACCAAACAGCCTGAAACTGAATTTATTTTCCAGTACAGCCCAGAATGTTTTACAGCAACAGAATTAGAGGTTGCTAAAGATATTTGTGATGCTGTGACTGAAATTTGGGAAGCATCGCCTGACAATAAAGTTATTTTAAATTTACCTGCAACTGTTGAGGTTTCAGGTCCGCATGTCTATGCCGACCAAATCGAATGGATGCATCGTAATTTGAAACGTCGTGATGGTGTGATTATTTCAGTGCATTGTCACAATGACCGTGGTTGTGGTATTGCAGCATCTGAGTTAGCGATCATGGCTGGTGCTGATCGTGTTGAAGGTTGTGTATTTGGGAATGGTGAACGTACTGGTAACGTTGACGTGGCTGCAATTGCATTAAACATGTACACACAAGGTGTGGCATGTGAGTTAGATTTCTCAAACATTAACGAGATTATTGCCACAATAGAAGAATGTACTGGTTTGCCTGTACATCCGCGTCATCCATATGCAGGTGATTTAGTCTTTACTGCATTCTCGGGTTCTCACCAAGATGCAATTAAAAAAGGCTTTGAGTTCCAAAAAGATGAAGAAATTTGGGATATGCCTTACTTACCAATCGACCCTAAAGATTTAGGTCGTGATTATGATGCGGTGATTCGTGTCAACTCACAGTCGGGTAAAGGCGGTATTGCTTACTTGCTAGAATCTAACTATAACGTGGTTTTACCTCGTCGCTTACAGATTGAATTCTCACAAATTGTTCAGCAAGTTGCAGATGAAGAAGGCGTTGAAGTTTCAGCTCAACAAATTTGGACCTTGTTTAAAGATACCTACGTTGCTGCAAAAGATGCACATTATTCAGCAAAAAACTATAGATTGTCAGATGAAAATGGTAGTCAAGTGATTGAACTTGATGTGGTCATCAATGGTGAAACTCAGCACTTACGTGGTGAAGGGAATGGTCCAATTTCTGCGATTTTAAATGCACTTCAATTACCAATTGATGTCTTAAACTACGAAGAACGCAGTATCAGTTCAGGCGCACATGCAAAAGCGTTGGCATTGATCGAACTTCAAGTCCAAGGCACAGGTAAATCTGCATTCGGCGCTGGTGTACATGATAATATCGTCACCTCTTCAATTGAAGCAATCATTGCCGCAACCAATCGTTTGATTGACCAAGGTGTTTTAAGTACTGAACAAGTCATCGCAGCTGCTGTATAAGCCATATCAATTAAAAGACTTTAGAAAGGATGCCCCCTAGTGGTATCCTTTCTTTCATTCATGGATATTAGCAAGTGACTTTCTCGAATAGCTTTATGCCTCTCAAAGATAAAAAATACGTGGAAATTTCATCCATGATTGTTTGAGATCAGACAGCTGTGAATGAGTAGCGAGTAAGTTCCGTAGTGATTCATAAGATCGTTCTGTTGCAAAGCTTTGCATTTCATTTTCCAAAATGGAAAATAAGTTAAAGCCAGTGAAGTGAAGACATTCCATTTCGACTCACTATCGCTCTAGACATCATCACTCATTCTGAAAGTGAACTTTAATGATAAAACACTATTGTGAAAACCATGGAATATCATTAATTTATTAGCTATATAGATGTCTTAGATATCTCTAATATTCGTAATTTATCGACCTTCTAAAACTTTAAGGTGAACATTTCCAGTGTCTTTTCCAGCTGATTCAGTGGGGCTCGTTACTCCACAAAAGTTTGAATTTGAAGAACCGTTAGAGCTTGAGTGTGGTCGAGTATTGCCACGCTATGAAATCATGGTGGAAACCTATGGTGAGCTCAATGCAGATAAATCAAATGGAATTTTGATTTGCCATGCACTTTCAGGACATCATCATGCGGCTGGCTATCACCACGAAGACGATAAAAAAACAGGCTGGTGGGATGCATGTATTGGGCCAGGTAAAGCCATTGATACTTCGAAGTTTTTCGTGGTCGCACTCAACAATATTGGAGGTTGTAGTGGCTCAACGGGACCCACTTCACCTAACCCTGAAAATGAAAATCGCCCATACGGTCCCGACTTTCCATTAGTGACTGTACGTGATTGGGTTAAAACCCAAGCCCTCCTCTCTGACCGCTTAGGGATAGATGTTTGGTATTCAATCATTGGTGGTTCTTTAGGTGGCATGCAGGCTTTACAATGGTCTGTGGACTATCCAGATCGTTTACAAAAATGTGTCATCATTGCCAGCGCACCAAAGCTTTCCGCACAAAATATTGCATTTAACGAAGTGGCACGTCAGTCTATTTTGTCTGATCCAGATTTTCACAATGGCCGTTATTTAGAACTCGATAGTTATCCAAAACGTGGCTTAATTTTGGCACGTATGGTGGGTCATATTACCTATCTTTCTGAAGAAGCCATGAAACAAAAATTTGGTCGTGATTTAAAATCAGGCAAGTTTATGTATGGTTTCGATGTTGAGTTCCAAGTTGAAAGCTATCTGCGTTATCAAGGCGAACAATTCAGTCGAAACTTTGATGCCAATACTTATCTGATCATGACCAAAGCCTTGGATTATTTCGATCCATCACGTGAATATGAACAGTCACTCACTAAAGCCCTATCAAATACCAAATGTCGCTTTTTAGTAGTGTCATTTACAACAGACTGGCGTTTTAGCCCAGAACGCTCGCAAGAGATTGTCAACGCCTTGATTACCAATCAAAAACCTGTGAGTTATTTGGATATCGATGCTGAGCAGGGCCATGACTCATTCCTATTCCCTATCCCCTTGTACGTCAAATCCTTACGTGCATTTTTAGGTGGTATTGAACACCTTAATTCAACACCTAAGGAGGCTTTGTAATGCGTATTGACCAACAGCTTGCAGAAAAATGGATCAATGCTGGTGCGAGTGTGCTCGATTTAGGTTGTGGTGATGGCGAATTATTGTCACAAATGAGCAAAAAACAGCAAATTCACGCTTATGGGCTAGAAATCGATCAAGAAAAGATTGCAATTGCCGTCAGCAAAGGGTTAAATATTATACAACAAGACTTAAACCTCGGTTTGGGACGCTTTGCCGACCAGTCTTTTGACTATGTGGTTATGGCACAAGCTTTGCAAGCTGTAGATGCACCTGATGTGCTTCTGCGCGATATGGTGCGTGTGGGGAAACAAGCAATTATTACGTTTCCTAACTTTGCGTATTGGAAAACACGGTCTTTCCTTGCACTGAAAGGCAAGATGCCTGTTTCTGATGCCTTACCGTATATGTGGTACAATACACCTAATATCCACTTATGCACCTTTCGTGATTTTGAAGCATTATGTGCTGAAAATCAGATTCAAATTATTGATCGACTCGCTGTAAATGGGAACCAACAAGGTAGCTTTTTAAGTAAAGCCATACCGAATTTGTTCGGCGAAGTCGCTATTTATCGAGTGAGCGCTCTATGAAGAAATTATTATTAGGCAGTACGTTATTTTTTGGGCTAGTGAGTATTCAAGCCCATGCGGACTATGTACCGCAGCAACAACAATCTGTATCAGCAATGGCAGCACAATATGCACATATGAATGTGACAGATTTGCAAAAAGCAGCCAAAGCTGGTCAACCTGCTGCACAATTTTATTTAGCAACACATTTCCAGGCTGGTACTGGCGGTGTATCTAAAGACCTTAAACAAGCATTTACATGGTTTAAAGCTGCGGCTGACCAAGGTATTTCTGCGGCTCAGTTGAATGTTGGTCGTATGTATGCTGATGGTTTAGGCGTTTCTAAAAGCGAAACATCTGCGCGTCAATACTTTGAAAAAGCAGCAAGCCACGGCGATAACCGTGCAAGCTTTAATCTTGCGGTGATGGAAGAGCAAAAGAAAAACTACATGGGCGCTTATCAGTGGTATGAGCTTTCTACACGTGATGGTATGTTAGACAATAAAGTAATTAACATGTCGCAAACCAAAAAAACTGCTTTGGCTGCTAACTTAACTCAAGACCAAATTCGTACTGCAACACAACGTGCAGATCAATGGATTCAAGCTCAATAATTTGATTTTCATCGATCATAAAAGCACCTTCGGGTGCTTTTTTTACTGCTATCCATTTAAGTATTTCAACTGGGATTGTTGACAATGCAAGACCTATTCAAACAATTAATTCAATATGAATGCGGGTTGCATCATCGTGATCGTCAAAACTTTCAAATACTTGATCAACGGTTACATCCAGATTTTAAAGAAATTACCAAATCAGGGTGGGTTGTGCATAAAGCCCAAATGATTGAAGCACTTTTAAACGATACAGATACCGACATCATTCAAGCACAGGATTTTCAAGTTCAGTCGTTATCTGATCATAGCGTTTTACTGACCTATCAAAGCCATCAAATCAATGTGGCAACTCAAGCTCAATACAATGTGGCTTTACGCAGTTCAATTTGGGTTATGAATGATCACGGTATATGGCAAATGATTTTCCACCAAGGCACCACTTGTGCATTTGAGAAGTAAATCGAGTTCTTCTATGTATGGAAAAATATGCAAAAGAAAAAATATTATGCTTCACGCAAACAAATAATTCCTTTGGCGATTTTTGCTGGAATTTTGGCCTGCCCCTTTTGGGCTGCGACCGTGCTTTTAATCTTGGAAATATTTGAATGGAAGAATGGCTTAAAAAGTCTCTTTTCGCTATTTCTTGTTACGCCATTGGGTCTCATTGCTTATTTTTTCAGTAATAAAGCTATTCAGATATTTAGCAATCAACGTCCTATTTTAACCCTCTCCCAAGACATGATTAGAAGCATTGATTTTAAAGGTAGAGTGATCATTAAAAAACACATTAAAATACCAGAGATCTATGAAGTTGAGCTCAAAAAAACCTTACTTGATCGACAATACTATTTACTTTTTATCATGAAAGATAACAGCAAACAGAAACTCAATGTTGGACTAGGTTTTATGAAAAATGAGGATGTTCTCGATTTAAAACAACAGTTAGACAAACGCATTAGCGCAAAAGCAAAACATATCCAGTAAAGCGTAAAGGACGAGAGAATTTAGCCGCATTTTATGACACAGATTAAGTTAAAATAACTCAATTTTAAATTTTGAGTCTGCATCATGTCATCAAAAGATTGGTTATCACAAGGAACACTGGTACTCGCAAGCAATAACAAAGGCAAAATTGCTGAATTTGAAAAATTGTTTGCTGAATTGGCTTTACCCGTTGAAGTGATTCCTCAAGGTCAACTGAATATCGAAGACGCGATTGAAGATGGCTTAAGCTTTATTGAAAATGCAATTATCAAAGCACGTCATGCGAGCCGTATTTCAGGTAAACCTGCGATTGCTGATGATTCTGGGATTTGCGTTCCCGTATTAGGTGGAGCACCTGGAATTTACTCTGCACGTTATGCAGGTGAACATGGCGATGATGCAGCCAATAATACAAAATTGCTGGAAAACCTTAAGCCTTTACGCCAAGACGATCAAGCGATTGAAGCAATGTTCGTGTGTGTATTGGCATTGGTTGAACATGCAGATGACCCTTTACCACAAATTTTCCAAGGGATCTGGCAAGGTGAAGTACTAGAGCAAGCTCGAGGTGAAAATGGCTTCGGTTATGACCCACTGTTCTGGTTACCCGAGCTAAATATTTCAAGCGCAGAAATGAGTAAAGCAGAAAAGAACAAAATTAGCCATCGTGGTCAGGCGATGCAATTGTTTAAAGCAAGCTTGAAATAAGCAGTTAAAACCAGCCGTTTAAAATCATACGATTTTGTTAGATTCCTCCTCGCCTTTGAGCAAAGGAGGAATATGATGGATATCGCTAAAACTTATCTAAAACGAAGCAAAATAAACCAATCAACCGATAAAACTATAAAAAATGAATCAACACACCATATAGGATGCATACCACACAACTGACTATCGTTCCCGAAGCAATATATTTTGCTGAAACCCCAGTGCCTTGATAGTGGGTTTCCAATGCGACAATATTGGCAGCTGGCGGTAAACAAAACAGTAAAAACATCACCCCAATATATTGATGGATCTGTGGAACAGGTAAAAAGAAATAAGCCAGACTGCACAATACAACACCACAAACTAACTTTAATATTGCGAGCTTAGTACTGGACAGTAAATCCTCGATATGGACTTTGGTTTTTCTTAACCACATCCCCAATACACACATACCAGTAAAACTCATACTCCATTTAGCCAGAGTATAAATCCAATTAATCCAATCATTTGTCTGAAACTGTTGCACATCAAAACAACGTAAAAGCCCTGCAATGATCAAGGCAATCACAGGTGGCGATTGCAGTACTTTTTTGATAAGCAATTGTTTGGATTGCGGGGCTGAACTTACCGAAGTCACCGCCCAAGAGTTTCCAAAAATTGAAACCCCGATATAGAGTGGTATCATCAGCATACTATTGTCTGGACCAAATATAGCCAAGGCAATCGGAAAGCCGAGCCATGCCATATTGGTATAGCTAAAACACAATGAAGCTAAACGATCTTTAGACAGCGTGAGATAAATAAAGAAAAGCGTAAAGCATGAGAAAAAAGCAAATAAAATTAAAGCAATACTGCCCGATTTATAAAATACCATATTGTAAATAATCACAATCGGGATAAATAAGCGAGCCAACAGCAAAGACATGAATGATTTTAAGTTTACTGAAAATTTGCTATTTGCCAGTATCAGCCCACAGATAAATGATAAAACTGGAAATAACAAAGCCACAATACTACACCTTATTCTCAAATCATGAACATACTAGCATTTTCCAAATATAGATAACGTTTAACATATCAAAATAATTTATAAATATTGTCTGTCTTTAAATTGAAATATTAGTGTCACTTTTTTGTCATGGATAACTGTTGTTATAGCTGTTAATAAATAGGAGTTAAAACTATGGCTGGATTATCGATTTGGCATGTACTTATTTTTGCAATCGTTGTGATTCTACTATTTGGTACATCAAAGCTAAAAAACTTAGGTAAAGATGTTGGTGGTGCCGTCAAAGATTTTAAGAAATCGATTAAAGAAGAAGAGGCAACAACTGCTTCACTGACTGAAACGCGTACACTAGAACATCAAACTAGCAATACTGATGTGAACTCTACAGTAAAACACTAATCGGTGAGGCGTAGATCATGTTAGATGTTGGATTTTCAGAACTGTTAGTGTTTGGGATCATTGCGCTCTTGGTATTGGGACCAGATAAACTTCCTGAAGCTGCGCGTTTTGCTGCCAAATGGTATAGCAAATTTAAACGTGCAATTAGTAGTGTCCAAAATGACATCGACCGTGAATTACGTCTTTCTGAATTTAGAGAACAAATGCAACAAGAGATGCAAAAAATTCAAGAACTTGAACAAAAAATGCAGGCTCAAATGCAAGAGTTACAACAACAAAAAATTGCTGTAGAACAAGAAAGTCATCTCGCAATAACAGACAATAAAAAAATTCACACGACTTATCATAAACTCGATATTACGGTTCCCGCTATTTATATGTCAAAGACTTGGTTAGATAAACAAAACTGTACTGTAACTCGACCACAAATTGTTCTTGTTAAAGAAGTACCGCAATTGAAGGTGGCTGTATGAGCGACTCATTAGCACCACAAGTACATGATGCCTCATCTACCGAGACGCCGCCTTTAGATGCGATGCCGATTACTCAACACCTGATGGTGTTACGTAAGCATTTATTTAAAATTGTTGGCGCGCTCATCGCTATATTTTTTTGTTTATTGCCATTTGCCAATAAGACCTATATTGCGTTATCAGAACCACTCAGAAAACAATTACCTGCAACCTCAACCATGATTGCAACTGATGTTACAGCAACCTTCATGGCGCCGTTTAAGTTAAACTTCTTTATTGCGCTGATGTTGGCGATGCCCTTTATCATCTATCAACTTTGGGCGTTTATTAAACCTGCATTATACGAAAAAGAAAAAAATCTAGCATTTCCATTGTTGTTTGGCAGTATTGTGCTGTTTTATTCAGGGATCGCTTTTGCTTACTTTATTGCATTGCCATCCATCCTGCATTTCTTTATCAGTGTTTCACCAGAAACCGTCGCGCCAATGACTGACATCAATAGTTATTTAAGCTTCTGTCTAAAATTATTTTTGGTATTTGGTGTGACCTTTGAAATCCCAATTATTACTTTAGTTTTAATTTTAGTTGGCTTCGTCACCACTAAAACATTGGCTGAAAAGCGTCGCTTTATCGTGGTGGGATGTTTCTTCGTGTCTATGTTTATTACCCCACCAGATGCAATTTCAATGATCATGCTCGCAATTCCAATGTGGATGCTATTTGAGCTGGGTTTATTGCTGGGTAAAGTGATTGAAAAACGTAAAACTGTAGATGCTTAACTATCAAAATAAAAAACTTTTTAATATTTAAATGACTTCTTTTGAGGTCATTTTTATTTTAAGTTTGTTAAATTCTTTTTTAGAAACAATTATTAAAACAAGTCTATTGCTTAATCTTCTGCCCTTTTATTCAAATACATTAGATCTATTTCACAAGTCGAAAAATGATCATGTTGAGTGAATTATATTGCGATCGAAAGTTCCTTCTCCCCTCGGGAGACGGTTAGGATGAGAGCGATTTTATACTGATCTATGCTTTTGATAAGCGTTTATAAAAGAAGCCTATTATTAAGAGCTCTTTGTTAAAAATCTCTATTTTTTAAAACAATTGAAAGTTAATCCAGTTTATTCAATTCACCAAGCAGATATCATGCTTAATCAGTCATAACCTAATTCTTATAGAAATTGAACAACGGAGTAATGGTCTAAATATAAATATGACAATCCTATTACTTTCTTAAAATAAGATTAAATTTAACCAATATTAAATATAAGAGTAAGAGATCTTACACATTTGTTCTGTATGTTTTTAAGCTGAATCAAAATCACATTTAATCAAGACTTAAAGCCAAAGGGAATCGTATGACAGACCTCACGCCATATCATGAAAATCAAGAGTTAGATAACAATACTTCGAATAACACGCATTTCCGTGACATTTTAGAACAACGGATTTCTCGTCGTAGTTTAATTACAAAAACAGCAAGCGGTGCAGCTGCTCTCGCTTTAGCATCGAGCCTAGTTGGTTGTAATGATGACGATGACAATAATTCAACACCCACCACGACAATTAAAAAACCTGAAAAATTCACCTTTAACCCTGTTGCAAAAAACCTCAATGACATCGTCACTGTTCCTGCGGGTTATGAAGCAAATGTGCTTTATGCTTTAGGTGATCCATTAATGCAGACGATCCCTGACTGGGATGATAACAATGTTCCTTCAGGGGTCAGCTTTACAGCACGTTCAGGTGACTGTCATGATGGTATGAGCTATTTTGGCTTAAATTCCAATAGCTCTAAATATGATGCTAAAGCGTCAAACCGTGGCTTACTGGTCATGAATCATGAATACATTAATCAAACCTTCTTACATCCTAAAGGTGCAACAAAAGTAAATGGTCGTCGCCCAGAAGATGAAGTGATTCGTGAAGTCAATGCGCATGGTGTTTCCGTCATTGAATTAAAGAAAGATGCAACTACACAAAAAGTAGAGATTGTTAAAAGTTCTCCATTTAATCGCCGTATTACAGCGTCAACGGTCATGGACTTTGCAGGCACAGTTGCAGGTTCAGACTTGGTGAAAACCAAATACTCAAGCTCAGCAAAGCAAACACGCGGCACACATAATAACTGTGGTAATGGTTATACCCCTTGGGGAACTTACCTCACCACAGAAGAAAACTTTATTGGATACTTTGTGCGTAATAAAGGTGATGATGCAAAACGTAGTGCGGCTGAGATCATCGCACTGAATCGCTATGGTTTAAAAGATGGTGCCAGCTCACGTTATGGCTGGGAAACCGCGATTGGGGCAATCGAAAGCCAAGATTTATATGACCGCTGGAACTCTTCAATTACTGCTGACTCCGCAGACAAAGATTATCGAAACGGCGCAAATACCTTTGGTTGGATTGTTGAAATCGATCCGTTCGATAGTCGTTCAAACCCCGTTAAACGAACATCTTTAGGTCGCTTTGCGCATGAAGACTGTCGCTCAAGCCGTTTAATCGAAGGGGAAAATCTAGCCTTCTATATGGGCGATGACTCACGTGGCGAATATATCTACAAATTTGTATCTGATGCGAAGTGGGATGCAAAAGATGTAAATGGTGGCTATCGCGCTGGCGATAAATATATGAACAGTGGCAAGCTATATGTTGCGCAGTTCAATAATGATGGTACAGGTAAATGGATTGAATTGGCGTATGGTAAAAACGGTTTAAATGATAGCAATACCGTCTATCCTTTCAAGTCTCAAGCCGATGTCACTACTTTTGCACGTTTAGCCGGTGATTCAGTCAAAGCCACTAAAATGGATCGTCCAGAATGGGTTGCGGTGAACCCAGAGAATGGTGAAGTCTATGTCACACTAACCAATAACTCGAACCGTGGTACAGCACATGCATTAGATGCCGCAAATCCACGAAACTATAGCGACCCAGAAGGTGGTAAAGGCAATGTAAATGGTCACATTATCCGTTTCCATGAAAAAGATAATAAAACTACAGCTGAAAGCTTTACTTGGGACATCTACCTCTTTGGTGCTGAAGCAAAAATGGCCAGTAACATCAACTTGTCTGGGTTAAATGATAATAATGATTTATCTTCACCAGATGGTATGTGGTTCGACCCACGTGGTGTACTTTGGATTCAAACGGATGATGGTGCTTATACAGATACCACCAACTGTATGATGCTTGCTGCACTCCCTGGTAAAGTCGGTGATGGCGCAAAAGCAATAACATCTGCTGGGCAAGAAACGATCGTGGGTAAACAAGTCACTGATGAAAACCTGCGTCGCTTCCTAACAGGTCCAAAACAATGTGAAATCACGGGTGTCACCATGACACCCGACTACAAAGCCATTTTTATCAATGTTCAACATCCAGGTGAAGACTCACCTAGCTTTGATAAGCCTTCAAGTAACTGGCCTGCATCACAAAAAGATCCAAGCAACAAGACTGCTCGCCCACGTTCTGCAACGGTCGTCATTACTCGTAAAGATGGCGGTGTAATTGCTGGCTAATCAACTAAATTTATTTTTTTAAAGCCATAGTGACGAAAGTTGCTATGGCTTTTTATTTTTCAATAGTGCGCTTAATCTCGACTAACTCACCCATATGTTCACCTTGTTGTGTTTTTTCGATCCAATGAATCTGCGTACTGCTTATTCTTAAAAAGTTGGAACAGCGTGTGCCATAAATTGGGCTTTGAATAAATGTTGAAGACAACAACGCTTCCATCTCAGGATTAATTCCAGTATTGGGCAGTAAATCAGGAATAATTTTTCGTTCATCTTCTAAAATATCCCAAACAGCGAATTGTAGATCTTGCTCAGAGATAGAAGGGACTTGCAACATGGGTAAAAATTCTTGGGTAAAGCGTTTACGTAAATGCTTGGTTTTTTCCCAATCATCTGACATCAAGCCATTTGAAACGACAAATACACCTTGGGATAACACTTGTGGGGCTTCACCGCGATTACTCATATAAACAGCTTGCTGTCGATCACCCACAAATAAGTTAAAACCCGCATAATCTCTTTGCTGCTTTTCCAATGCTTGTGCAAAACGAATTGGTGTTTGATCTGACGCTAAAAAGGCTTGAATCAAATAGCCACGCGTAGTGGGATAAGTTTGTTTATCAGCACCATCACGATAATTGGTAATCACTGCCCAACGTCCCTGTGGTGTAACCCCCATCCATGTTCCGCCGGATTGTAAATCTTGCCCTGCAATAATCGGACTGTTCGCCCATGACTGTAATTGAGTGCTTGGACGATGGTAGAATTCGTCACGATTTGAAATTAAACAAACAGGTAAATCATCCAAAACTTGCCAAGCCAATGCCACAATACACATAAAATACATTCCATGAAGTTTACACATTGAATGTACAACATTTTTAATATGTTTCAGCTAAAATCTGTGCAAAATAGAAAATCAAGGATTAGGAATGCTCACCTACCCGAATATTGACCCAATTGCGATATCACTGGGTCCACTCAACGTCCATTGGTATGGGCTGATGTATCTCTTGGCATTTTTATGTGCTTGGGGACTTGCTACTTATCGTGCTAAACAACGTGCTGACTGGAACTCTGAAATGGTTTCAGATCTGGTGTTCTTTGGTGCACTTGGAGTTGTGCTCGGTGGTCGTGTAGGCTATGTTTTATTTTACGAGTTTGGCAAATTTTTAGCAGATCCTATCTGGCTATTTAAAGTTTGGACTGGTGGTATGAGTTTCCACGGAGGCTTCCTTGGTGTAATGATCGCCATGCTTTTGTGGTGCCATAAATACAAGAAAACTTGGTTTGAAACACTAGATTTCATTGCACCCTGTGTACCGACGGGCTTGATGTTTGGTCGAATTGGTAACTTCATAGGTGGTGAATTATATGGTCGTCAAGTTTCTGACCCTAACTTTGCGCTAGGTATGATCTTCCCGACAGATCCACTACATTTGGTTCGTCATCCATCTCAGCTCTATCAAGCGCTGTGTGAAGGACTGCTGCTGTTCCTTATTCTATGGTTCTATAGTGCTAAACCACGCCCACGTTATGCCGTATCTGCAATCTTTCTAATGGGTTATGGCTGTGCTCGATTCTTTATGGAATTCTTCCGTGAACCTGATGCGGATCAAGGTTATATTTTGTTTGGTTGGATGACCAAAGGTCAAATCCTCTCATTCCCAATGATTCTGATTGGATTATGGTTAATTTGGTATGCTTACCAAAAGAAAATTTTTGACTGGGGTCCACAAAAAAATAATTAAGCCTTATGAGCTAAGTTGAAAAAGGTGAAGCTAAGCTTCACCTTTTTTATGCTAAATTATCATTATCCAATTTAAACGAAATCACTATGCTTGAATTTTGGTTTGATCCTAAAGTCTCGGTTGCAAAGAAGCTCATTTTTCTTATTTTATTGGTACTGGTCACTATTGGACTCTATTGGTACCAGCCTTTAACCCTTGATAATATTTTACTTTTTGCAGGTACAGGTATTATTTTTCTGATTTGTCGTTACTGTAAAGTTCATTTTGCAGCCCAAAACCCCACAGGATTTCTTTATCGTTTATTGACCTGGATTCCACTGGCTTTAGTTTTGGCATTGGTTTTTAAAAATATGAACAATGGTGAAATTTTGATCCCAGGCGCTCAAGGTATTGGTTTTATGGCTCTAGCAGTTTGTATTTTTTCACCACTATCCCTACTCAATCAAAATTCGTCTGAACAAGTCTCTAAATAATGTTAGATTTTTGGTATTCAGCGCGCTGTAGTCGTGAAATTAAAGTCGTCATTTCAATCTTAACCTGCGCAATAATTTATTATTGCACCACGATTGAGAAGTTAAGTCCAACGTTTACCGTGATGTGTTTAGCGATTGGAATCTCTACACATTTATTAAGAATGCTCGGGCTAAAAATCTCTAAAAATAATGTCTATACTCAAGGTTTCAAAATTTTATTTTCCATCTACCCTTTTCTTGCACTTATGCTTTTAATGGCTTTTTTACCTGCACAACATAAAATATTGACATCAATTCAAGCCCTTGGCTTTGCTGCTTTAGGTCTATTTATCATGTCAATTTATCAAAATCGCGCAAAACGTTTTGACTAAAGATGTTGTAAAAAAAAGCATTGCAATAAAAAAGGAAGCCTTTCATTCCAAAAGCTTCCTTTTTTATCTTTTAATCCGTAATAGATTAAATGATTTTGACTGTGAAACTAAGCAGCTAAACGATAATACTCATAGGTTACATTTGGGTCTTTATACACATCGTAACTACGCTGTCTAAAGTCAGAAACCCATTGAGAACCTGTAAATCCAGCAATATGGCCATAACGATGGCGACTGGTACTGTTGATGATATAAATATCACCTTCTTGAGGATTATCAAAGTCAGGACGGATTTGCTTATAACCAATCTCAGTTAAAGTCGAACCCCAATCTGAAGCCGCAACTGGATGATCAGAAAAACGTGCACCAGCTGATTCAAGCGCTATACGCACATATCTTGCACAACGATGTGCAGTAGTACTACGTGACATACTGACAAGTTTTTCAGTAAATTTACTAATATCGATTAAGCTTTCTTTCTTAAATGCTTCAGTTTGATTTTTAAAAGTTTCAAATGCTTTATTTTTTAAGTATTCATCTGGTCGAAAATTATTATTTTGATTTTCCGATCGAATCTGAATATGAACCGTGGGATTCACGTATTCATTCATATTAACATTGTGGTCGTAAATCATGCATTGTCCTCAAACTGCCCTTTTGAATTGATTCAAACTACCTTGTTTAAATCAATAACAACTTTTCACAAGCCATGAATAGTAATCAGCAATTCTTAAAATGTAGACTTAAAACATGTAAAAAAATATGTAAGTGTTAATAAATCTCATTTGTAACGCCTCAAGCTACTGAAACTGCTGACATTACACAATTCATCACTTGGGTTTGTTTGTTTAAAAATTAATCAATAGAGGTTTACTCGGCCGTATCATTAAAATATTTTCTTAATCTAATCAACACATTAAACTGTCAATTCAGTCACACTTTTGTTTTATGAATTCAGCAAAATCGTATGCCAAAGAAAGATTTTTTCAATAAAAAGCTGATGTTATCAACATCAGCTTTTTAGAAATTATGCCGTCGGTGCTTAATAACAATCCCAGTTATACACCACTTTAGAGAAATCTCTTTTTTCAAGATCATCCGGATGAATAAAGAAGTTCCCTACACCTGAGTCGCCCCACATGATCTCAATACCTTCAGCTTCACCTGTATCGATCTGCAACAGTAAAATATAATCTTGAATAGATTCATTGTATTCACGCGGATCAGATTGAGTAAAAAATGGATATCCACCTAAACGATGACCGCTTGCGGAAAAAACTTCACTGTACTCATCACAAAACTCTTCTTCATTATCTTTTTCATAAGGGTCTGTGACTTTTTGAGCAAAATCAAAATTATTCATATCAATATAGCTTTCAGCCTTCTCAAACTGAATCGCAGACTGTCCTGCGATAGGACTATAAATATCGTCCTCAACAAAACTTGGAAAATCGCTTTGTAAAAGTGCAAGATCTTGCTCAATCTTGTCATAAAAAACCACCCGAAAGCCATCTTGCTTTTTTTGATCATCAAAATTGAGACCATATAAATCATCATGCGGATTGATAAAAAACTGTAAAATTCCAGACTTTGGATAATGTTGATTTTCTGGCACTTCTGCAAAATTGATCTGCGCCAATAATTGTAGGTCATCACCCTCCGCGCTCTGCGGATATTGCGTCTCTACAGGTAAATAGGGATTTCCACCTACTTTGCTTTGCCAAATCTGTAAATCTTCAGTCGGCACTAATGATATTTCTATACTGTCTTTTTTTGTCGCAATAATTTGCGTTTTATATGGCTGTAAACATGCTGGGAGCTCATTCAAATTTATACTCATTTTCAAATACTCTTAGTTTTAGCTGTTAGATGGATGCAAAACAGAAAATAATCTAGCTTAAAAAGAAACTCAGATTAGTATAAACTCTGAAGCTATTCAGAAACATTACGAATGGGTAATCATGCGACATAATCTGTCATTTATGTCGTATGGACGCCCCAAATTGGACACTATATGAAAGCGTATTTAGACCTTCTACAACATATCCTAGACGATGGCGGTGACAAAGGTGATCGTACTGGTACTGGTACTCGTTCTGTATTTGGTCATCAAATGCGTTTTGACTTGTCAAAAGGGTTTCCGCTACTAACCACTAAAAAGGTTCATTTCCGCTCAATTGTGATTGAATTGCTGTGGTTCCTAAAAGGCGACACCAACGTTCAATATCTTAAAGACAATAAAGTTTCGATTTGGGATGAATGGTCTACCGCTGAGCAGACTGCCCGTTTTGGACGCCCTGAAGGGGAGTTGGGCCCAGTCTATGGTCATCAATGGCGTAACTTTGGCGCTACGCAAAAAGATAATGGTTTGTTTGAAAATGATGGTTTTGACCAAATCAGTTGGTTGGTCAATGAAATCAAGACCAATCCAAACTCACGTCGTTTGATTGTGTCTGGCTGGAATCCAAATGAAGCAGGTAAAGTTGCCTTACCGCCATGCCACACTTTATTCCAATTTTTTGTTCAAGATGGAAAGTTGTCTTGCCAACTTTATCAACGTAGTGCAGATGTTTTCTTAGGGGTGCCATTTAATATTGCCAGCTATGCTCTACTGACTCATATGGTTGCTCAAGTTTGTGGTTTAGGCGTAGGTGATTTTGTCTGGACTGGCGGTGATACACATTTATATGTTAACCATTTTGAACAAGCGAAACTTCAGTTAACACGTGAGCCCTTACCACTGTGCCAACTCAAATTAAATCCTGAAATTAAGGATATTTTTGACTTTAAATTTGAAGATATTGAAATTACAGGTTATGAGTCACATCCTGCAATTAAAGCACCTGTAGCTGTTTAAATATTTTAATTCAGTCTTTCCTTATTCCCTCCTTGCAATAGGAGGGAAAATTTTCCAATGGATAATAAGCGAATTCATTATGACATTTAAAAACTTTGAAATTGTGCATGTCGTTGCAATGGATCAACAACGCTGCATTGGTAAAGCGAACGATCTTCCATGGCATATTTCAGCAGACCTTAAGCACTTCAAAGAAATCACCCAAGGTGGTGTTGTGGTGATGGGACGTAAAACGCTTGAATCGATGGGACGTGCATTACCTAAACGTGTCAATTGGGTGATTACCCGTGATCAGGATTGGAGTTTTGCTGGAGTTAAAACGGCCCATAGTATAGATGCTGCTTTGGAGCAAGCGATTCCTGATGTATTGGTCTCAGAAAAACCTGCCAGTATCTTTATCATTGGTGGTGGTGAAATTTTTAAACAAACCATGCACATTGCTGATCGTTTAGAGCTCACCCACATTGAACTCGATGTACAAGGTGATGCGTATTATCCAGAAATTCCAGCGGAATTTAAAAAAGTTGCGAGCGAGTCACATGTTGATGACAAAACAGCTATTGCTTTTGAGTTTGCAACATACCGAAAATAGCACTGAACTTTATGAATAAAAATAGTGGCTTATGGATAGCTTAAAAGCAAGATCAATACTGCATACACTTGGAATGGGGATAATCCATTCCTTGTTTAGCTTATTTGTCGTATTGAGCAGCCTGTGGTTTTGTTTCGCAATTTGGATTCAACATCCCTTAGGAAAGATTTTCAGTTATATCATCATCCCTATTTGGATTATTTTTGCACTGAGTATTCTTGGAATCTATTTTACTAAAAATATATTTAGCCGAAAAACTGACAGTTTGATCTATATCATCGCCTTTATTGTCAGCTTAGTCTGGTACTTTAATATTCCTGCGCAACAAGATCGTCAATGGAGTCCAGAAGTTTCCAGAATTTTTACTTACGAGCAGCAAGGTCATCTTGTCACGATTCATAATGTCCGTAACTTTAATTGGCACTCCCCTGATCAATATGACGAACGCTGGGAAACCAGAAGCTACAACTTAGATGAGATTACAGGCGTCAATATCATCACCTCTTATTGGATGGGACCACAGATTGCCCATACCTTGGTTAGCTTTGATTTTTTAAATCAGCGCCCACTCGTTTTTTCCATTGAAATTCGGAAAGAAAAAAATGAAAACTTTTCTGCAATTGGTGGTTTTTTTAGACAGTTTGAGCTAAGTCTAATCGCTGCAGATGAAAAAGATATTGTTTATACACGGAGTAATATTCGAGGTGAGCAGGTTTATTTTTTCCCGATTCAACTACCAAAAGCAGAAACCAAAGCATTGTTTGAAGAGTATCTTTTGAAATCTTCCGCTTTGGCAGAACATCCAAAGTGGTACAACACCCTAACCAGTAACTGTACAACTTTGGTTTTTGATATGGTTCAGGCGATTTCCCCTGAAAAATTACCAACAGATTATCGTTTATTGGCTTCAGGTTATTTACCCAATTATCTTTATGATTTGGGTGCATTAAATCATCAATGGTCAATCAAAGAATGGTATAAAAAAGCACATATCAATCCAAGAACAGCTGAATATGCTCAGTTTAAATATCAAAATAGCGATAACTTTTCTAAAGTGATTCGTTTTGGTTTACCTGATGAACATGCTCAATAATGTATAGCTTTAGTCAGCTCGTCTTTATGGTTTAACTCAATTTTGTTTATATAATCATTAAAATTAGGAGAATACGCATGTTTAAATCCATACTCGCAACCACATTCATCACAGCAACGCTCTTATTTTCTGGATGTGCATCTACACCAAGTGCTGATCAACAAAGCCAAAATTTAAGTTTGTTGCAAAACAAAAATTGGACACTCACGCATATTAGTGCAACAGAATATAAAGCAACACCAAATGCTCACAACGTGCCAAGTATTCAATTTGGTTCAGATTTACGGGTAAGTGGTGCAGATGGTTGTAATCGTATTATGGGTGCATACGCCATCAAAGGACAGCACTTAACCTTAGGGCAACTCGGCTCTACTCGGATGTATTGTCAGGACACTATGAAACTTGCGGCTGACTATACTGAAGCACTCAATAAGGTGAAAGGTTATCAAGTCTATGACAAAACGTTAAAGTTAGTTGATCAATATGGGAATCGTGTTTTGCAATTTACAACGCCATAACATCGTCTAAGCAGTTATTTATATACACAGTTTAAAAGCTTAAAACGTTAGGCTTTTAAACACCTCAGATTATAGAATCCAATATCAACAATGAAATTGAATAAAAATTTTAACTCAATCAATGAAAGACAATAATTTTACTACACACGCTGTCTTATCATTGGGATTAGAATAACAACAACTTAAAATTTGGATATTTCTATGAAATTCATTGGCCTTATCTTGATCTCATGCCTAATTTTATCTGCATGTAGTTCAATGAATGTAAGACCTACGGTTGGGGTAAGTATGGGAACATCTATTAAATAAAAAAACAGCGCCGAAGCGCTGTTTTCCCTATTAATTCAGGCTATTAACCACATTAATTAACGGTTTCGTTATCGTTCCATTAGGTGTTGTTACTGTTATACGAATCTCATCACCTGCAGCACATTTCAGACTACGAACACTGTAAGTGACAATCTTATTATCTTTCTGAGGGAATGTGCCTGGTAAGAGTAAATCCATAATACCTGGAACAGTAAGCGCCCCACCAACAACTTCTGCCTCACAAGTCAAATTATTATCTGTATTATCTTTTGCAGTAGCTGAAATTGTTGTACCTGAAGGCATTGGGACTGTTTTTAAACTATTACCATACATTTGAAAAGTAAAGATTCCAGGTAAAGCTTGAGTCATTGAACTATTCACTCCACTCAGAGCTACAAATGTAGGGGTTTCACTTGAGAAAGCAAAACGTAATTGTTTACGTAATACTGCATCTAGTTGATTATTACACGTACCCTCAATATTTGGCTGAGCGATTGTAGATGGAATACATGTTGCACCTGATGCCCCACGGACATATTTAAATTCACCTTCATCTTTCTGATTATTCTCATTATCATCTAAAAAGAAATCACCAATATTTTGTGTTAATTTATCAATGCCTATCGTATACATATTATCATTATCTACATCCACATATTCTTTATCACCTTCAACAAAAGCTAAAACACTTACTCGACTATCAAGTGGACGCGGATTTTGAGTAGTCAAATTAACCGAACAAACACCATTCGTTGTTGCACAATTTGGAGTAACACTTCCACCTTCCGAAATAAAACTAATTACGGTTCCATCTGGTACAGGGTTACCTACACGATCAGCCATCCGTGCCGTAATTGTTGAAATATCACCATCGCCATCACCAGCTAAAGCTATTTTACTTACAGACAAACTCAAACCATTCTGTGTTACACGACCAGAAGCAACTGCTACTTCTTTAGACAACACAAAAATATTGGTATTACTTGCTAGTGTAGCTTTAATTTCTACTGGTCCAGGTAAGTTACCTGGATAAAGATTTACATTTACTTTACCTGATGCATCACTTTTCACTATTTTGGGAATTCGATTACCATCCGTAACAAAACTTAAATCACTCGGAGCTTTCGTTAATTCTATGTTGACATCTTGGTTCGCTGCAGGCGTACCGTTTGCATACACAGTAAACTCAATTCTTCCAGAAGAAGCTGAACCACTATTTCTAGTGACTAAGTTTACTTTACCAACAGTTGTATAAACTAAAGAATTGGCTGCAATTGCTGCAATTTGTATATCAACAGATTTAGAAACAGAAACATTACTGCCAGTTGCAATAATCTTTTGTCCGCCTTCACACAACTTACCATTTATATCGATTGCTTTATATGTAACAGCAACATCACCTTGATTTGATGAAACCACAGCGTTGTTATCAAAAGTACCGCAACTTGTACTGAAATTCACAGTAATGTTATTTTGATTATTTTTGGTCACTGAGTCTTGTGTTTTAAGCGTTATGATCGTTGAGCCACCAGAATCAAGTGAGGTATTTGCAGCAACCATGTTTTCAAAGGTTATATTTGCAGCTTGTAGAGAATAATTATAAGGCGTTGTTGTCGCAGTTGAATCTTTATGACTCACTGTTGCCGTCAACTGATAACTACCAGTGTCTGTACTATTTTCAGGCTTAACTGAAATACTTGCTTCTCCATCAGCATTGGTTAAAACAGCACCATTTGAAGTACCAAACACCACTCCTGTGCCTTGAAAAGTAACCAATGCTCCACTAATTCCTTTTCCACTAGCATCAGTAACTTTTACTTTTGCTGTAGCACCAGAAACTGTTATTGTGTTTGTAGCTATAGAATCTGTATTCAACAAAGTAATTGGACTAATATTTACAGCTTCAACTGTAGTTCCACCATTACCATTGCCTGTTCCGTTATCATTCTTATCATAATAACCTCCACCGCCCCCACCACAACTCGCTAACAAAATAGAAATTGCAATAGCACTTAACTTTCCAGTAAGTTTTCTAGTATCCATAATTTTACTCAACCTAAGAATCCCCAAAAATTGTTGTAGATTATTTTGAGTGCTATGTAACCATAGTTATCTATATGTGTAAATATGCTATTTCAAAATGTTTTTTAATGTAATTACTATTATTCACAATTAGGTTTATATCATGTACGACATCATCATCATCGGCGCAGGTACAGCAGGTATTAGTGCATATAAAGAAGCAATCAAATATACATCTAACATACTGATTATCAATAAAGGTCCATGGGATACAACCTGTGTCCGTGTTGGCTGTATGCCAAGTAAAGTTCTCATTTCAACTGCAAATCGAATGTATGACATTCAAAATGCTAAAGAAGTCGCTTTAGAGGTAAAAGCAGAGATCGATACACGTCAAGTTATGCAACATGTCAGAAATTTACGTGACCGCTTTGCTCGTGCGACGCTTAAAGATGTAGAAAGTTGGGAAACTGCACATAAAATTGATGGCGAAGCTAAATTTGTAAATGCAAATACGGTTGAGGTCGATGGAAAACATTATCAATCTAAATCATTTATTCTTGCTGTAGGCTCAACACCGACTTATAACCAGGATTGGAAAAATAAAATAGGCAATAAACTGATCACATCGGATGAAGTATTTGAACTTGAGACTTTGCCTAAATCTATTGCCGTAATCGGTAGTGGTGTGATTGCAATTGAAATGGCTCAAGCAATGCATCGCTTAGGCGTAAATACGACTATTTTTGCAAGAAGCAAAAAAGTAGGGGTATTGAGTAGCCCTAATTTACAAGAAATTGCACAAACGGAATTATCCAAAGAACTTAATATAAAATTTGAAGTTTTACCTGATTCAATTCAAGATCTTGAAAATGGTGTTGAAATATCATTTATCGAAAATAATGAGTCTAAATCCATACAGGTTGACTATATTTTAAATGCGACTGGTCGTGCTACAAACTTATCAACCTTATCCCTCGAAAATATTGATCAGGCATTCTCAGATTTAAAACAATTACCGGTTCATCACAACACTAAACAATTGGCTGATTTTCCAATATTTATTATTGGTGATGCTTTCACTCAAACACCTTTACAACATGAGGCTGCGAATGAAGGAAGAAATGTCATTTCAAGTTGTTTAAATTTCCCCAATGTATACAACTTAAATAACCTATCACCTTTAGGTATCGTGTTCTGTAGTCCTGAAATGGGAATTGCTGGTCAAAGCTTTGCCTCACTATCAAAATCAAACATAGATTTTATTACAGGTTTTGCTTCTTATGAAAAGCAAGGTCGTGCATTGGTTTTAGGTAAAAATAAAGGTGCTGCTGAAGTTTATGTAGATCAGCAAAGCAGAAAACTCTTAGGTGCTGAACTTTTTGTTGAATCTGCTGAACATATGACTCACTTACTCTCTTGGATCATTTCCGAAGAACTAACAATTGATGAAGTATTAGCAAAACCTTTTTATCATCCAACTTTGGAAGAAGGCTTAAGAACAGCATTAAAACATGCCCGAAGACAACTTAAATAACGCTTTTACCTGAAGCTCTATTTTGAAGAATAGAGCTTTTATATTTTCTTCCAAACATTTCTATTTCATTATGCCACTAAACAGCGCACATAAAAAAACACCCCGTTCTCTAACGAGACCGGGGTGTTTTAGATTTAAAAGCTGGCGATGACTTACTCTCACATGGGTAACCCCACACTACCATCAGCGCTAAGAGGTTTCACTTCTGAGTTCGGGAAGGGATCAGGTGGTTCACTCTTGCTATTGTCGCCAGCAAACTGTTATGGACTTGTTCGGGTCTTATTTAAATGCCTTACTTCGTACCAAATGAGTTTAACAGAACATTTGAGTTGAATATTTTAACTAGCTTTACAACTAAATCAAGTATGTTTGATCTTTTATGAATCAAATGATGCTTACTTCTTTCGAAGTTCGTATACAACTGCTTGGGTGTTGTATAGTCAAGCCTCACGAGCAATTAGTATTGGTCAGCTTCATGCGTCACCGCACTTCCACATCCAACCTATCAACGTCGTAGTCTTCAACGGCTCTTTAGAGGACATAAAGTCCTAGGGAAATCTTATCTTGAGGTAGGCTTCCCGCTTAGATGCTTTCAGCGGTTATCCCTTCCGAACATAGCTACCCGGCGATGCGACTGGCGTCACAACCGGTACACCAGAGGTTCGTCCACTCTGGTCCTCTCGTACTAGGAGCAGATCCTCTCAAATTTCCAACGCCCACGGTAGATAGGGACCGAACTGTCTCACGACGTTCTAAACCCAGCTCGCGTACCTCTTTAAATGGCGAACAGCCATACCCTTGGGACCTGCTTCAGCCCCAGGATGAGATGAGCCGACATCGAGGTGCCAAACACCGCCGTCGATATGAACTCTTGGGCGGTATCAGCCTGTTATCCCCAGAGTACCTTTTATCCGTTGAGCGATGGCCCTTCCATACAGAACCACCGGATCACTAAGACCTACTTTCGTACCTGCTCGACTTGTGGGTCTCGCAGTTAAGCGCGCTTTTGCCTTTATACTCTACGCGTGATTTCCGACCACGCTGAGCGCACCTTCGTACTCCTCCGTTACTCTTTAGGAGGAGACCGCCCCAGTCAAACTACCCACCAGACATGGTCCTCGTCCCGGATAACGGGACAGAGTTAGAACCTCAATATTACCAGGGTGGTATTTCAAGGATGGCTCCATAGCAACTGGCGTCACTACTTCAAAGCCTCCCACCTATCCTACACAAGTAAGATCAAAGTTCAATGTCAAGCTGCAGTAAAGGTTCACGGGGTCTTTCCGTCTAGCCGCGGGTACACCGCATCTTCACGGCGAATTCGATTTCACTGAGTCTCTGCTGGAGACAGCGCCCCCATCATTATGCCATTCGTGCAGGTCGGAACTTACCCGACAAGGAATTTCGCTACCTTAGGACCGTTATAGTTACGGCCGCCGTTTACTGGGGCTTCGATCAAGAGCTTCGCTTACGCTAACCCCATCAATTAACCTTCCAGCACCGGGCAGGCATCACACCCTATACGTCCACTTTCGTGTTTGCAGAGTGCTATGTTTTTAATAAACAGTTGCAGGGGCCTGGTTTCTGTGGCTGCCAATAGCTCAAGGAGCAAGTCCTATCACCGTCAGCAGCGTACCTTCTCCCGAAGTTACGGTACCATTTTGCCTAGTTCCTTCAGCAGAGTTCTCTCAAGCGCTTTGGTCTACTCGACCTGACCACCTGTGTCGGTTTCGGGTACGATTCCTGTGTAACTGAAGCTTAGAGACTTTTCCTGGAAGCATAGTATCAGCCACTTCGCTAGTAAACTAGCTTGCTATCAGCTCTCAGCATAGAGCACCCCGGATTTGCCTAAGATGCATGCCTACTGCCTTTCACCTGGACAACCAACGCCAGGCTGACTTAACTTTCTCCGTCCTCTCATCGCATTACACAGAAGTATTGGAATATTAACCAATTTCCCATCGACTACGCCTCTCGGCCTCGCCTTAGGGGTCGACTCACCCAGCCCCGATTAACGTTGGACTGGAACCCTTGGTCTTTCAGCGTGCGAGTTTTTCACTCGCATTGTCGTTACTCACGTCAGCATTCGCACTTCTGATACCTCCAGCATACTTCTCAATACACCTTCATCGGCTTACAGAACGCTCCCCTACCACGTATACTAAGTATACATCCGCAGCTTCGGCATATAGTTTTAGCCCCGTTACATCTTCCGCGCAGGCCGACTCGACTAGTGAGCTATTACGCTTTCTTTAAAGGGTGGCTGCTTCTAAGCCAACCTCCTAGCTGTCTATGCCTTCCCACATCGTTTCCCACTTAACTATAATTTTGGGGCCTTAGCTGGCGGTCTGGATTGTTTTCCTCTTGACTACGGACGTTAGCACCCGCAGTCTGTCTCCCGGATAGTACTCATAGGTATTCGGAGTTTGCATCGGTTTGGTAAGTCGGGATGACCCCCTAGCCGAAACAGTGCTCTACCCCCTATGGTATTCGTCCGAGGCGCTACCTAAATAGCTTTCGGGGAGAACCAGCTATCACCGAGTTTGATTAGCCTTTCACCCCTATCCACAAGTCATCCCCTGGCTTTTCAACGACAGTGGGTTCGGTCCTCCAGTTAGTGTTACCCAACCTTCAACCTGCTCATGGATAGATCACCCGGTTTCGGGTCTATACCCAGCAACTAAACGCCCTATTAAGACTCGATTTCTCTACGGCTCCCCTATACGGTTAACCTTGCTACTGAATATAAGTCGCTGACCCATTATACAAAAGGTACGCAGTCACCGAACAAGTCGGCTCCCACTGCTTGTATGCATGCGGTTTCAGGATCTATTTCACTCCCCTCACAGGGGTTCTTTTCGCCTTTCCCTCACGGTACTGGTTCACTATCGGTCAGTCAGGAGTATTTAGCCTTGGAGGATGGTCCCCCCATATTCAGACAAGGTTTCACGTGCCTCGCCCTACTCGTCATCATTATATGTGCCCTTTCGTGTACGGGACTATCACCCTCTACGGTAGCACTTCCCAGAGCTTTCCGCTAAAACACATATAACTTAATGGGCTGATCCCCGTTCGCTCGCCGCTACTGAGGGAATCTCAATTGATTTCTTTTCCTAAGGGTACTGAGATGTTTCACTTCCCCTCGTTCGCCTCGCATGACTATGTATTCATCATGCGATACCTACCTTATGGTAAGTGGGTTTCCCCATTCAGAAATCTCCGGATCACAGGATATTTGCCGCCTCCCCGAAGCTTATCGCAGGCTATTACGTCTTTCATCGCCTCTGACTGCCAAGGCATCCACCACATGCACTTAATTACTTGACTATACAACCCCAAACAGTCGCTAATCCCTACAAGGAGGATCAACAATATGGATTCAACCACTTCTATTTGTTGCCTGTGAATTTAATCACTATACAGCTTCAATTTAATTCATATACCAAAACGCTTGATTCAGTTTTATCGCTAGTTCTCATTTCATTCAATATTAACAATTGCTTGCTAACATCAACTAAAACGAGTTAAACAATTATTTCAACTCAAATATATTCTGTTAATGATTCACTACCGCCTCGTCAGCGAGTAGTTAACTGTGATAAATCACAGAACTTAATAAGCTATCGGCTTACTAAGTTCTGTAATCACTTAGTCTGTAATTAGTGGTGGAGACTAACGGAGTCGAACCGTTGACCTCCTGCGTGCAAAGCAGGCGCTCTACCAACTAAGCTAAGTCCCCAGCTTAAGATCTTAATATATCTGCTCTTCTGTGTTCAGTAGACTTGGTGGGTCTGACAAGACTTGAACTTGTGACCCCACGCTTATCAAGCGTGTGCTCTAACCAACTGAGCTACAGACCCTCAGATACATCAATGAAGAACAACTTGTTGTGGATTCTTACCAATCGTCAATCTTTCGTTAAGGAGGTGATCCAGCCGCAGGTTCCCCTACGGCTACCTTGTTACGACTTCACCCCAGTCATCGGCCACACCGTGGTAAGCGTCCTCCTTACGGTTAGACTACCTACTTCTGGTGCAACAAACTCCCATGGTGTGACGGGCGGTGTGTACAAGGCCCGGGAACGTATTCACCGCGGCATTCTGATCCGCGATTACTAGCGATTCCGACTTCATGGAGTCGAGTTGCAGACTCCAATCCGGACTACGATCGGCTTTTTGAGATTAGCATCCTATCGCTAGGTAGCAACCCTTTGTACCGACCATTGTAGCACGTGTGTAGCCCTGGTCGTAAGGGCCATGATGACTTGACGTCGTCCCCGCCTTCCTCCAGTTTGTCACTGGCAGTATCCTTAAAGTTCCCACCCGAAGTGCTGGCAAATAAGGAAAAGGGTTGCGCTCGTTGCGGGACTTAACCCAACATCTCACGACACGAGCTGACGACAGCCATGCAGCACCTGTATGTAAGTTCCCGAAGGCACCAATCCATCTCTGGAAAGTTCTTACTATGTCAAGACCAGGTAAGGTTCTTCGCGTTGCATCGAATTAAACCACATGCTCCACCGCTTGTGCGGGCCCCCGTCAATTCATTTGAGTTTTAGTCTTGCGACCGTACTCCCCAGGCGGTCTACTTATCGCGTTAGCTGCGCCACTAAAGCCTCAAAGGCCCCAACGGCTAGTAGACATCGTTTACGGCATGGACTACCAGGGTATCTAATCCTGTTTGCTCCCCATGCTTTCGTACCTCAGCGTCAGTATTAGGCCAGATGGCTGCCTTCGCCATCGGTATTCCTCCAGATCTCTACGCATTTCACCGCTACACCTGGAATTCTACCATCCTCTCCCATACTCTAGCTTCCCAGTATCGAATGCAATTCCCAAGTTAAGCTCGGGGATTTCACATCCGACTTAAAAAGCCGCCTACGCACGCTTTACGCCCAGTAAATCCGATTAACGCTCGCACCCTCTGTATTACCGCGGCTGCTGGCACAGAGTTAGCCGGTGCTTATTCTGCGAGTAACGTCCACTCATCCTAGGTATTAACTAGAAGAGCCTCCTCCTCGCTTAAAGTGCTTTACAACCATAAGGCCTTCTTCACACACGCGGCATGGCTGGATCAGGGTTCCCCCCATTGTCCAATATTCCCCACTGCTGCCTCCCGTAGGAGTCTGGGCCGTGTCTCAGTCCCAGTGTGGCGGATCATCCTCTCAGACCCGCTACAGATCGTCGCCTTGGTAGGCCTTTACCCCACCAACTAGCTAATCCGACTTAGGCTCATCTATTAACGCAAGGTCACAAGTGATCCCCTGCTTTCCCCCGTAGGGCGTATGCGGTATTAGCATCCCTTTCGAGATGTTGTCCCCCATTAATAGGCAGATTCCTAAGTATTACTCACCCGTCCGCCGCTAGGTCAATTACCGAAGCAATCTCCCCCGCTCGACTTGCATGTGTTAAGCCTGCCGCCAGCGTTCAATCTGAGCCATGATCAAACTCTTCAGTTAAAAATCATTAGTGACTTAAGGTCACAATTCTGGCTCATCAATGTACTGACAAATTCTCTCAAATAAACTTCGAGTAATTTAAACCAATCAATCAATGATAATATTTCGATCAATCAATTAGTAAAAATCCACACAAGTTGTTCTTCATATTCTCTTAATGATCTTCTCAATGCTTCGTCAGCATCAAGCTAGGTCGGCTATACTACTCTCTATCTCTAAAAAGTCAATCTATAATGTTAATTATTTTTTCCAACAAACCCAACTCCAATCTCATCTTAAAATCTCAATTCGAAATCTTAACAACTTAATCAAGTGCCTGATTTATCAGAAGTTTTATTTAACATCACCGCCGATGGATGTGCATTCTACAGCATTAACAATCCAACACAACCCCTTTTTTTAATTATTTTTCATTTTTTCTATCACTTGCTTATTTATTATTCTAAATTGATCTTTTTTTTGTTTTTTGAGCTATTTTTTAAGCATTATCAGCACTGGATTGCTCGATTTGTTTGATAACTTATTGTCTTTGTCTATTTCCTGCCATTTTAAAGGACGACAATCTATATATTCACAGTAACCACTCTCACCTTGATAATATTCTTCATTTAGATGTAGTTGATAAAAAAAACTTCCAACATAACCCGCGGCTAAACCAAATTTATAATCCCCACGACTTTGTGCTTGAATATCAATTTTGGTATTTTCATCTTGATATTGCCATTCGAACTCGCGTGGTAAATACATCTCCTGATGATTTACTGTTGTGACTTTAGGGAACACACGGTGAATATTGAAACAGACCTGTCGATCAAGCATTTTTGTTTCATTGTTTTGAATATCTCGAATATAGATACGTGAATGTAAAATATTATTCATCTGATCACGACTATGCATAAAAATAATCTGTAATTCATCATTCACTTGAATCAATTGATATGTATATAGTGCATAAGGTAGATAAGGGAAATTTACTGTTTTCATATATTCAAAAACAGCATTTTGTTCAATTTCATAATTTTGATCTTTGTATTGAATTGTCCCTTTACAGTGCGCAACCAAAGACCAGTGCTGCGCAAATCCAAATTTCAAATGAATAAAATGAGAAATTAAAGGCAATGTCGTAATACTTAAATTCACACTCAATTCGTCATCTAGTCTTTGAAAAGTAAAATGAGGAACTTTTCCAAACACTTTTTCTTTTTGACCAAACGCATAGGTTACATTGCAATTTTCATCGGTGTGAAATTGGCATTCATGCTGAATTGAGTATGAGCTTAGCTGCCCCACCATATGAGGGCTAGAGCTGACCAGCAGGGTTGCTGTATCTAAAGCAGTTGTCGAGATTTCATTGTTATTGCAAAAAACAGGACTATTGGGCTGTCCAATCAAACTAAAAAAATTGAGGTAATGCAATGGTGCAGGTAGATCGGCAAGCACTAATTTTTGATGAATAATTTTATATCTGTCTTGAGGGGGATGACAGCAAAGTTCTATAGGCGTTTGAGCTTGATTCAGCTGTTTAGACTGATCTAAGAAATCTTGAAACAACCGCATATCAAGCCCCCTTACCCTTTTATCTTTTTACACTTTATTCAACATTATTCTTTCTCGCTAAGAATGTTGTCACAAAACCAGAAATCGCATAGATAATCGAAATGACTAAAATCCCTACAGGAATATTATAAGTGATTGCTGCAAGGATAAAAACTGCTATAGGCAATACAAAGAATGGAACACGTTTGCGGTCTACAGTTTTAAAAGAATAATATTTGATATTTGAAATCATCAACAAACCTACTGCAATGATAACAAATGCATTGGTCGCTTGAATCGCAACATCTTTTAAATCAAAAATATAGGTAAAATCTTGTCCAACCCATACCCATGCAATAATAATAATCGCTGCTAATGGGCTTGCGACACCAATGAAATAACGCTTATCGACCACACCAATTTGTACATTAAAGCGTGCTAAACGAAATGCAGCACATGCGGTATAAACAAAACAAGCAGCCAAGCCAATCCGCCCTAGATCATGCAAACTCCAGCTATACATTAAAATCGCAGGGGCAACACCAAATGCCAACAAATCTGAAAGTGAATCGAATTGTTCACCAAAAGCACTTTGTGCACCAATTGCACGAGCAACACGACCATCCAAACCATCAAATAGTGCTGCAAGGAATATTGCATAAACAGCTTGAGTGAAGTCACCATTCATACTAGCAATAATCGAATAAAAGCCAGATAACAACGCAGAAGTTGTAATCAGGTTTGGCCACAAATAGATTCCGCGACGTTTGACCTTCTGCCCTTCATGGGTATGCTCTTCTTCTTCCACTTCAAAAGTAATGCCATCAAATCCATGGTCTTGATTAGAAGAGTTTGGGCTTTCTGGTTTATTTATATTTGTCATTTTTTGAATCCTATCTATGGCTCTGATAGAGCTGTTGATATCTCACTTAAATATTTTATCACATTCATTTTTAAGTGAAATTGATGTGAATTACTCAATTTATTTCGTCTTAATTTGTAATTCACACCATCGTTCATGTTTCTGTTGATATCCAATCGAATGGATCATTCACCCACTAACCAGCGAACAGCAGCATGTCCACCATTTTCACTCATACGTAAATGTGGGAACAACCATTGCAATGCCTCATCAGCATCGTTAGAGAATTTCCAAGGTGGGTTAATCACCAACAAACCACAACCATTCAACCCAACTGGTGTGTCATCTGGCCAAACACAAACTTCACAGACCAACTGACGGCGAATCCCTGTTTTCATCATTTTCTTTTCAAAACGATCAATCATGGCACGGTCTTTAATTGGATACCAAATTGCAAATACACCTGTTGGCCATTTTTTATGTGCAGTGGCAATCAACTCGACCAGTTGCGGAAAGTCCTTACGTTCTAATTCATAAGGTGGATCGATCATCACCAAACCACGTTTTTCTTTGGGTGGAATAACCCCCAAAAGGCCTTCATAAGCATCACGCTCATGTAAACCCGCGCGTTTATCACGAATATTAAAATACAATTGTTGAAACACATCACGCTGCATTTCAAAAATAGTCGCTTTATCAATATCACGCATGCCTTCAAGCGCAAACCAAGGTGAACCTGGATAAGCACCTTTACCTGAACCTGCACGCATATCTTCAACAATTTTAAGATATTGTTTTACACCTTCAGGCGCATTACGTTTAATCGACTCATCAAGCTTAACCAGACGATGAATACCGGTTAAGAATTCTCCTGATTTTTGTGCTTCAGAAGTAGATAAATCATATTTACCTGCACCACCATGTGTATCTATATAGCGATATGGTTTGTCTTTAGTATTTAGACGTGTCAAAAGTTGCAGCAATAACACATGTTTCATGACATCGGCAAAGTTGCCTGCATGGAAATGGTGACGGTAATTCATGTTTCGATTAATTCCTGAGTTCAATAATCATTTTAACACGAAAAAATATTTCTTCACTGTCCATCGTTTGTTCTAATATAACAACATATCTTTATTGCACTATTTTTTGGTAATTTATGGAAGCCCTGCTACTCCCAAAGTCATGGAATGTTGATCAAATTCTTGATGATTTAGATCAACATGGATTTACCATCATTGATAATGCTTACTCCGCTGAATACGGACTTGAACTGGTTGCAGAATGTACTTCAAATTTAAATCGCTTTCGTGAAGCAGCAATTCAAAATGGTGTGATCAGCAATATTCGCAGCGACCATATCTTGTGGATCAATGAAGAGCTTACGATCGCACAACAACATATTGATGCACTTAAACAACTCTCGCAAATTTTAAACTACTCATTTTATTTAGGCATTCAGGATGTAGAAGCACATTTTGCCTGCTATAACGCTGGGGAATTCTATGCACTTCATCGTGATAATCCACATGGTAAAAATGGCCGTATGATTTCTACGGTGTATTATTTACACCAAGAATGGCAGGATGACTGGGGTGGAAAGTTACACTTACAGGATAAAAATAATGTGTGGCATATTATAGAACCCCAGCCTAATCGTATTGCTATGTTCCAAAGTGATTTATTACATGAAGTGCTAGAAGCCAAACATCAGCGATTATCAATTACCGCATGGCTAAGAAGTGACAATACAGTGTTGTAATATACTCAGTTTTCGAATTTGCAATGCTGTATCTCTATGCGCCAAGCTTTAAATTATTGAAATAGGCCTCATAATACTCTTCATAAATTCAGAGGATTCAGCACATGTTTGATAATACAAAACAAATCATCTCGCGTATTGGGGAAACAGATCAATTGTATTTGTCAGGCAATACACCTGAACTTGCACTTGAACGTGGGGACTTACGCTTACAGCTGGTCACTAAAAGTCATTCAAAGCAGGAACAAATCCATTTTTTGCAAGAAGCAATTGTGTTGCTTGAAACTGCACGATTTGAATATGAAGAAATGCCAATGTCAGTGTACATTCAGCTTTCTTTGCATTTGGCCAAAGCCTATATGATTTACTTTGAATTGACTAAAGAATCACGTTATGCATTGATTACTCAGCAGATATTAAAACCACTGGCGCAACATCATCATGCTGATATTTACTTTATGTTGGCTTATGCATCTGTGAGTAAAAATGAATTTGCATTGACTCGTCACTGGCTGAGTAAATATATCAAGACTACTGATTTTGATTTAACATTACTGCAACAACATACTGCATTTAGACCTGTTCGCAATGAGACATGGTTTAGTCAAATGATTCAGTCTAAATTGCATTGATCAGCAGTATTATGCCCATTCAAAATGACACTATTTTTTATTGATTTTGATCAATACTAATTTGATCGATGCGAAATAGAAAAGATGGCCATTTGGCCATCTTTTTGTTGCTCTGGGGAAAACTAAATCATTAAGCTGTTAACTTATACGCATCTAGATGCAATTGTTGGTTTAACTCATCAATCCAAATCGCCCAATCATCATCTTGTACCAAATGACTAATTAACAAGTCACGCTGAGATCTATTCCAAAATGGCGCTTCATGTAATGAAAGATTTGCTGGCAATTGATGAGTGCGTACATATAACTCAATTGCTGCTGGACTATTTGCCAAACCAAGTTGAGAAAATAGTAATTCTAAGGATGGTGTGTTCGTCCTGATCATATTGCCTCCTTATATAAATTTATTTGTCATGTTTTATTCAATTAACTTATAAGAAAATAATTTTAAAAGATAGTCTAGATTTTATTTTTCTTGTTTCAATTTGTGATTAAAAAACAAACAAAAGTTGGCTTAAGTTAAATTATCGATTCTCAGAATGTTTGACTTGAATCTAAAAAAAGCACCCTAAATAGAGTGCTTTTTCAAATTTAATCTTTAAAAGATTAAGTTTTAATTATTTAAGCATATCAGCAATAGCTGCGCGCTCTTCTTCAAGCTCTTGAAGTGTTTTGTCCATACGTTCACGGCTGAATGCATCAATTTCTAGGCCTTCAACACGTGTGTATTCGCCATTTTCACAAATCACAGGAACACCGTACATCACACCTTCAGGAATTCCATAAGATCCATCAGAAGGAATACCCATTGTTACCCACTCGCCATTGGTGCCAAGCGCCCAATCACGCATATGGTCGATCGCAGCATTTGCAGCTGAAGCAGCTGAAGAAAGACCACGCGCTTCAATGATTGCAGCACCACGTTTACCAACAGTTGGAAGGAATACATTTGCGTTCCAATCAGCATCGTTGATTTTGTCTTTTAAGCTTACGCCATTTGCAGTTGCAAAACGGTAGTCCGCATACATTGTTGGAGAGTGGTTACCCCAAACTGTAAGATTTTTGATATCCGCTACAGCAACACCTGCTTTTTGAGCAATTTGAGTCAATGCACGGTTATGGTCAAGACGTAACATTGCTGTGAAGTTCTTCGCTGGAAGATCAGGAGCAGATTTCATTGCGATATAAGCATTTGTATTTGCAGGGTTACCTACAACAAGTACTTTAACGTCACGGCTCGCAACTTCGTTAAGTGCTTGACCTTGACCAATGAAGATTTCACCGTTCACTTTTAACAAGTCAGCACGCTCCATACCAGGACCGCGTGGACGTGAACCAACCAATAACGCGTAGTCAGCATCTTTAAATGCAACTTTTGGATCATCAGTACCGATCATGCCAGCCAATAATGGGAAAGCACAGTCATCTAATTCCATCATTACGCCTTTAAGCGCAGCTTGAGCTTTCTCAAATGGAACTTCTAACAATTGCAAAATAACGGGTTGGTCTTTACCAAGCATTTCACCGCTAGCGATACGGAATAATAAGCTGTAACCGATTTGACCAGCTGCGCCAGTAACGGCAACGCGAACAGGTTGCTTCATGTAATTATCTCCAATGAGGATCGTTAATGTGATTAAACGGTTAAATCCGTTTTAATCGAATTATCATAAACGGCAAAGATTGTACTCCAATCCTTTAACAGTTGCATGTAAAAGAGAATGCTTTTCAACAAAAGTATGATAGGAAATATAAATAAAATACCTCAGAAGAATTAATAAGTCCCTTTGATTGAGAATGTATTTGGGCAGTTTGAAACAATGTGATTTGAACATTGTTTATACTGACCATTGACCCGATAACACACTTGAACCTCGGTTAATACAGGGTTTGATGATGAACTTTGACAAGTAAAACGGATACTATCGTTATTCATTCCCGGGTTTAATCTAACGAATTGAGTTTTTAACGCATTATGTTGTACATTCTTATTTTCAGAGCTGGTTAAATCTGTAGGAATCTTCAAACGATCTGCTAAATTAATCACTGTTCTAAAATATTGACTCGCGTTCATTGGAACACAGCCACCCACACTACGCCACAATTGAATACGCGCATTTTCCTCAGGCATTACCCGTGCAACGACCTTGGCTTGTAGAGGCGTTAAACTTGCAGATGTATTGGTGGTGCAATTCCGCTCTGTCGTTTCAGGCAATAAACCTGTGATTGTTAATGAATAACCTTCGAGACATTTGCGTTGTTTTTGTTTAGAGGAATCTAATGCACATACAGCAGGTGTCATCTGGACTTGCATGACATAGCCTTGTAATTGCGGTGCAGCATGTAACTGCATATTGAGCCCAAAAAATCCCACAAAGCATAAGGTCCATGCTAAGCAAAATTCTTTCAATTTACGCAAAATTTTGAAAATCATTGATTTACCAACAAAGTTTCATCCAAGTCTAAATAGTTTTATTGTGAAACACGGGTTGGAATAACAGGCATACGACTTTCAATCGCTTGAGGCCCTTGTCCCAACAATATTCCATAATGTGCTGCATTGGTCATCACATTTTTTACATAGTCACGTGTTTCATTCAGAGGAATAGATTCCGTATATTGATCAGCTGAAAGATTTTGATAATCTGGCTGCCAACGTTTCGCACGATTTGGCCCAGCATTATATCCTGCTGTTGCCAAGACAGGGTTACTGCTTAATTGACCATGAATCATGGAAAGATAGAAAGTACCATAGCGAATATTGGTATTGGCATCACTGAGTGCAGCAGGATTATAAGTTTCACCCATTTGTTTTGCCACCAACTTTGCAGTGCCTGGCATGATTTGCATCAAACCACCTGCACCAACATGTGAGCGAGCAGCAGTCACAAAACGACTTTCTTGGCGCATTAAACCATAGGCCCAAGCTGGATCAATACCCGCATTACGGCTATGACTTACCACCAACGACTGATGAGGTGTGGCATAACGATAAACATAGTTATGTTTTTTCTCAGTACGTTCTGCTGCGTAAATTGCACGATCATACCAACCCATATCAGTTGCACGTTTTGCGGCAGCAAGCAGCAGCCCATCATCATGTTTTAAGTATGCCTGACGTACCGCCCAGTTCCATTCCCTATTGGTATATGTTGCAGGCGCATTAATATTTCGCAAAGTAAATGCACGACGGAAATGAATATCACTATTTAAGCGTTGCTGATCATCAGTTGAAGGCTGTTCTCTGGCAGGGCTATCATTATATTTTTGCCCCAAATGATCTTTGGCAAGCAAATTATGATAATCATCACCCGACATTGCCAATCGTTGATAGATATCTTTGGCGGTTCTTTTAGATTGTGCATCATTGCGTTGTTCTGAAGCACGTGCCAACCAATATTGCCAACGGTCTTCTTGCTTTTGTGTCACACTCATACTGTCTATTGCACGAATTACACTTTCCCAAGCCCCAAATCGAATGGCTTGTCGTGCGTAAACTTCTGCTTCTTCTGCACTGAATGGCACACCATAGCTTGCATCAAAATTTTGCAGTACTTCACGATTAAAATTATTTTTCATAACGGTCGTTCCGCCGATATAACCGACAGTACGATAAATATATTTTTGTACATCCGCTGGTACACCCTGAACCAACTTAGGTACTGACTGCAAAGCGCTGGTTAAATCCGTATCTGCTGCACGACCCAGTGCATAAACCAAATAAGCATAATCTTCTACATTGTTTTTTGGTGCAGACCATAAATAATTTAATGGATTGGCTTGGATTTGGTTCAATTGGGTTAATGATAAATTAACCCCAATCGTTTGTGCGGTAGCGATAGCTAGACCAGACTGCCCTGCTCTCAGTTGTGCATATAATCGTTGTTGACGATCTTGAGCAGTCATGAGTGGGCTGCTAAGCATCATGCGGCCTAAACCATTGCATGATTCAGGTTGAGAATTGGTTGCCAACCAAACATCTTTAAATTCAGCATAGACCAAAACGTCACCAGTTTTCGCACGAACTTGAGCAACGGCACAACGTTCTGCTTGATCTGGATTAGAGACATATTGCAATACAGGCTGCGCACTGGCGTAATCTGCTTGTTTAACCTTTTCTTCGACATAATCCGCAGCTAACTTTTCCGCCATCGCCGATTGAGGATAACGTTGCGCAAAGCTAATGATATTTGCAGAAGGTTGAAAAGCGAGATTTGAATTCAGTGACCAATACTCAGGATAATAGCCCAAAGCATCATTTTGCATTGAAGAACGGTATTGTTCTAAAGCGCTTGGATTATTTGCATTACGTAAAGCATCATTAAACTGCTCTTCAGCAGCATGAGCCACTTGCAGGCTTGTACATGCAACTGTTCCTAAAAGGTAAAGTTTTAATTTATTTTGCTTAAGTTGCTGCTTTAACACCGTTTCTCTCTCAACCTGCATGATGTGCCTTTAACATACTGATGCACTTATTTGTGCCTAGTTTAATTATTCTAATCCATTTCTACTGTTGTGTTATGTAACCTTATGATTCATCATTAATATTGTTCTCTATTTTTTCTTCATAATTTTCATTTTCAATGCCCTACAATTCAATAAATGGCAATAGACGCTAAATATTTTCCTGAGTTCACTCTAAATACTATAAAATGGCGCGCCTTTTATGAGTCTGTTAAAATAGCAGGCTTAGTACACATTCAAAACTCCCTTTATTCATAGGAAAGACGCCTCCATGACGGTTCAAACCTTCATTCCCAATGGTGCCAAAGCTGCCTCAGAAAACACTGTAACCCAGCCACAGCACACCCCAGCCGACGGTGCAGTAAAAAAACTGTATATCGAAACGCAAGGGTGTCAGATGAATGAGTATGACAGTCATCGTATGGCAGATCTTTTAGGCGACTCACACGGTTATATTTTAACCAAAGATCCAAGTGACGCAGATATCCTGTTAATGAATACCTGCTCAATTCGAGAAAAAGCCCAAGAAAAAGTATTTTCTGAGTTGGGTCGCTGGCGCAAATTAAAAGAAAAAAATCCTGATCTCGTTATCGGTGTTGGTGGATGTGTTGCTTCTCAAGAAGGCGACAACATTCAAAAACGTGCACCGTATGTCGATATGGTTTTTGGCCCTCAAACATTGCACCGTTTACCACAAATGCTGGATCAGCATGTTGAGCAAATTGAAAAGCCGAAGAAAGATAAAATTAAACTTGTAGATATTTCATTCCCTGATATTGAAAAATTCGACTTTTTACCTGAACCTCGTGTTGAAGGTTACAAAGCGTTTGTTTCAATCATGGAAGGTTGCTCGAAATACTGTTCTTTCTGTGTGGTTCCTTATACTCGTGGTGAAGAAGTTTCTCGTCCTTTGGATGATGTCTTGGCAGAAATCGCCGGTTTAGCTGAAAAAGGCGTTCGCGAAATCAGCCTTTTAGGACAAAATGTAAACGGCTATCGTGGTGAAACTTTTGAAGGTGAAATTTGTACCTTTGCAGATTTATTACGTTTGGTTGCAGAGATTCCAGGAATCGGTCGTTTACGTTATACAACATCACATCCGCTCGAATTTAATGAAGATTTGATTCAATGCTACCGTGACCTACCACAAATGGTTTCACATCTGCATTTACCAGTACAAAGTGGCTCAAATGATGTGTTACAAGCGATGAAGCGTAACCACACCATTGATGTCTATATCGAAAAAATTGCCAAACTGCGTAAAGCTCGTCCAGATATGCATTTATCTTCAGATTTTATTATCGGCTTCCCCGGTGAAACTGATGCACATTTTGAAGAAACCTATCAGTTTATCCAAGATTTAGACTTTGATCATTCTTATAGTTTTGTTTATTCAAAACGTCCTGGCACACCAGCGTCTGAATTACCTGATGACACCTCTGATGCAGTCAAGAAAGAACGTTTAGCCAAAGTTCAACACTGGATTAAGCAATCAAGTATTCGTAAAACCGATGCGATGTTAGGCACCATTCAACGTGTGCTGGTTGAAAATGTTTCTAATAAAGATCCAAATTTATTGGTCGGTACAGCTGACAATACACGTTTAGTAACATTTGTAGGTGACGCCTCTTGGGTCGGACGCTTTGCAGAGATTGAGGTTACAGAGATTAAGACCCTAAATTTAGTTTATGGAGAACTCTTGAATCTTGAGCCTGACGTGGCGTAATGTAAGGGTATAGACTTTACTTTAAAAAGGATATCTCTTGACTGCAGCGATTCGACGTACAGTAGCTTTTCCAGGTATTTCAGTTGAACGTTTAAAAAGCATGTTAGGTGCTTATAACGGTCATCTGAAACAAATCGAACAACGTTTAAATGTCAACATTTCTCATCGCAACGATAACTTCTATATCGATGGTGATTTAGAAGCCGTTGAGAGAGCTGAAGGTTTATTGCAGCGTTTGCATGCAGAAGCTGAACTCTCTCAGCAAATCAGTGCTGATACGATTCATTTGATGATTCAAGGCAGCCAAACTGACCGTGAGTTACAAGACGACCTTTCAGACAATGAGCATACCGGTTTAGATGATGTCTGGTTGCAAACGCGTAAAGGTCGAATTAACCCTCGTGGTGCCAATCAAAAACGTTATGTACAACGTATTCTACAAAGCGATATTTCTTTTGGAATCGGCCCTGCAGGTACAGGTAAAACCTATCTTGCAGTCGCTGCTGCGGTAGATATGCTTGAACGTAATGAAATTCAACGTATCCTTTTGGTTCGCCCTGCTGTTGAAGCTGGGGAAAAACTCGGTTTCTTGCCGGGCGATTTAAGCCAAAAGATCGACCCATATCTACGCCCGCTTTATGATGCATTGTATGAAATGCTGGGCTTCGAAAAAGTTGCAAAACTGATTGAGCGCCAAGTGATTGAAGTTGCACCACTTGCTTATATGCGTGGTCGTACATTAAATCACTCCTTTGTAATTCTCGATGAAGCACAAAACACCACCCCTGAACAGATGAAGATGTTTTTGACCCGTTTAGGTTTTGGTTCTCGTGCAGTGATCACTGGGGATATTACACAAGTCGATTTACCACGCGGGCAACAATCGGGTCTTGCTCACGCATTGCGTATCATCGAAAAGATCAAAGAAATTCACATCACTCGCTTCCATTCCCGAGATGTCGTTCGTCACCAGCTGGTACAAAAAATTGTAGAGGCTTATGAAGGATGGGACAGTGAACAATACCGTTTAAGTGCTGAAGCTCGTGCAGAACGTAAAGCACGTCAAGAAGCCTTAATTTCTGAAAATGATTCTGCCGCAGATGCTCAACATGAAGAACATTCTGCTGCAAATCAAGAAAATGTTTAAGGACTGTTTTTGAAACTTAGCTTATCGTTACAACAAGCGTTTGAAGCACCAGAATTGGTGCTCAAACGTGTCTATGTAAAAAAAGTCATTGAAACAACACTACGTCATATTGATGTAGACCAAGATTGTGAAATCGGAATTGCTTGTGTTGATGAAGATGAAAGTCACAAATTAAATTTTGAATATCGTGAAAAAGACAAACCCACCAATGTATTGTCTTTTCCAAGTGAGATTCCTGAAGAAGTTCTACCCATGCTTGATGCATTACCCATCGGTGATTTAGTCATTTGCATCCCCGTGGTTTTACAAGAGTCGATTGAACAACAAAAGACACCTATTGAGCATTTCACTCATATGCTGGTTCATGGCACCTTACATTTAATGGGTTATGACCATGAAACTTCTGATGATGATGCTGAAGAAATGGAAGCACTCGAAATTGAAATCTTGAAAAAACTAGGCTTTGAAAACCCTTATACTGTTAAAGAAAGCTGATTTTATAATCAACCCCAAATCCCTCTGCTCTAGAGGGATTTTTTGTTTCATTCAAATGAGATGTCTTTCAAAAACAGATCTCATTAAAAATCTAAGTATTTGAATACATCATCAAGGTGTATTATCTGAAACTCTCCCAAATCCCAACTTGCCCTTCTTTGACACGTGGAATATTGCCTAATTTAATCCAAGGCATATTGTCACCATGGAAATCACTCCCCACAGACACTTTTAAACCGTGTTCAGCAATCATTCGATCAACCATTTGTCGTGTTGAAGCAGGTTCCATTGCTGGTGGAAGCTCAACAGCATCACCACCATATTGTGCAAAGATTTCAATTAAATAACGGGTATTTGTTGCTGATAAATCATAACGTGTTGGGTGTGCCAATACTGCAAAACCTTGACTTTCATGAATCACCTGAATGGTTTCTGCCAAACCTAAACCATCAAATTTTACATAGGCTTTTTTACCTTCCTTAATGTATTTATCAAATGCCTGCTGTGCGCGTTGAACAAAACCCTTTTCTACAAGGGTTTTGGCAATATGCGTCCGAGTAATCCGATCAGGTTCACCATCCACCTTTGCCACAACTTCTGCATAAATATCCTGATGAATCAAAGGAATTAACAAATCACAGATTTGCTTGGCTCGCTCAGCACGAATTTTCTTCTGTTGCATTAAAAGCTGTTGTAATGGTTCAGGATTTTGCATATTGAGTGCAACAATATGCACACCATAACTTTTTTTAGTCTCAGGTCTAGACCATTGACTAGAGATTTCCACACCTGAAATGATTTGAATTGGTTGATTTTTTGCAAATTGTTCAGCTTGTATTAAGCCATCCATGCTATCGTGGTCCGTCAATGCAAGTGTATGTATGCTTTTCTCGATGGCAGCTTGAACCAATAACTCTGGAGTCAGAGTTCCATCAGAAATATTACTGTGAGTATGTAAATCTATGCCTTGCATCTTTTATACTATCCCATCAACCTGAACAGACTAGATACTTTAACATGAAAGCACTTTTAGACTTTGTGCCACTCATAATTTTCTTTTATTTATACAAAACGGTTGATCCTAAAAACACCGATCATCCATTATTACAATTGATCGGTTCAGCAGGTGGTGTAAACAACAACAACATCCTTGTTGCAACTACAGGTCTGATTATTTCAATGCTTGTGGTCTATGGTGCGCTATTTATTTTCCAAAAATTCCGTCTGGATAAACAACAATGGTTTGTTTTGTTCATGACCGTCATTTTTGGTGGAATCACCTTGATGTTGAGTGATGATTTTTATATTCGTCTCAAAGCTGCAATTTTGAATTTAGCCTTTGCTGGCGCTTTCTTGCTCTCTCCTTATTTTGGTAAAGAAAAGAAGCCACTCATTCAAAGGTTATTTGGTCCAGTCTTAAACCTGACTGAAAAAGGTTGGAAAAATCTAAACTTTGCATGGGCTGCGATGTTCATTGTCATGTCTTGTTTACATATTTTCTTCGCATTTTTATTTGCAGGTGGAAAATATTGGGGCGAATTTACAGCATTTGGTGACATGATTGTCATGTTTTCCTTTATTATTATCCAGTTTGTTATATTACGAAAACACTTTAAATCTACCGACGAATAAAGTGTTTTAGAAAATCGAGAAATATCATGCCATTATTTGTAATTACTTGTACCGATCAAGCAGGTACAGTAGAAAAACGTCTTGCTGTGCGTCCACAACATTTAGCTCGACTCGAAAAGTTAGATGCTGAAGGTCGTGTCATCGTGGCCGGCGCGATGCCGATTGATCGTGAAAATCCACAAGCAGGTTTTTATGGCAGTACTTTAATTCTCGATTTTGACAGCCGTGAAGCTTTGGATGAATGGTTAAAAGACGAACCTTTCTTAAAAGAAGGAATTTATAGTCATATTGATGTTAAACCATTCAATAAAGCATTGCCTAAGGGATAACATAATGCGCGTTGTCGTCCAAAGCTTACTTAGTCTGACTTTAAGTTCTTTTGTACTTTTATCCCCCCTTGTCTCGGCTGAGCCTACTCAATCTTCAGCGACTCAAGCAACGACGGCAGCGCCTACTCAGGTGGCCCAACCTGTTGCACCGCCAAAACCGAGTATTATTCCTGCTGTAGCAGGTGCAAATTCCAGCATCCAAACGCAGGCTCAAGCGCAAGAAAATAAACCTTTAACGGCTGAACAAATTAGCAAAGAAAAAGCATCTCAAGATGCCAAAGCTAAAGCTTTGGTTAAAGACCAAGCAACACGTTTACAGCAACTTGAAAAGGCCAATTTAGAAGCCCTTTCACAGAACCAAGAATTACAACTCAAAAATGACAATCTGGGTGTACAAGTTCAAGTTCTACAAAGTGAACAAAGTGCGCAAATGTTCTTATATGGTGCTGCGACCATTGCTGTTGGTGTTTTACTTGGCTTTTTAATCGCAAGCTATATCTATACCAAACGTCGTCGTCAGTGGTAAGCCCACTGCTTTGACTTTGTGCTTAGAAAGTTTCACGCTTTAACCTGATACTGCGAAATGTCAGGTTTTTTCATTTTAATTATCAAAAGGTAATCTGCTTTGTCAAATGCCATTCAAACTGCCGATTTAGACTGGCAATGTATTGATGGAATTGAAGTTCCAATTTCCAAACAATTTGGTGATGTCTATTTTTCTAAAGACAACGGGTTACTTGAAACCCGACACGTATTTTTGAATGGTAATGATCTTTCAACACGACTTGCAGATTTAGATGATTTTGAATATTTCTGTGTTGGTGAAACTGGCTTTGGTACAGGATTAAATATTTTGGCATTGTGGCAACTTTGGCACAATGTTCGTCCAAAGAATCACAGCCACTTACATGTAATCAGTGTAGAAAAGTTCCCCTTGTCTAAACAGGATTTAACCCGTGCGTTAAAGGTGTGGACTGAACTTCAACAATTTTCTGATCAGTTGATTCAACACTATCCATTGCCCATCGCAGGTTGTCACCGTTTAAGCTTTCCAGAAGCACGTTTTTCAATTGATCTGTGGTTAGGTGATGCACATGATGTATTTCCAGCAATGGTTAAATCTCAACAAGTGAACGCATGGTTTTTAGATGGATTTGCCCCCTCTTGTAATCCAGACATATGGGAAGACAAAGTTTTAAACAATATTGTCAGACTGTCAGATTTTGGAACAACTTTTGCCTCATTCAGCGTAGCAGGTGTGCTTAAACGGGGTCTAAAGCAGCATGGAATCACTATTTCACGTCCGCGTGGTTTTGGTCATAAACGTGAAATGCTAAAAGCCATTTGGAGTGCGCCTGAACAAGCAGTCGAAGAAAATCAATTGCAGTCAATAGATCTTACAGCACAAAACATTCAAAAAAAAATATGGAAAACTCAAAACAATTTACATCAACGCCACATTGCCATCATTGGCGCTGGAATTGCAGGTTTAAGCTGCGCATGGGGATTTGCCCAAAGAGGACATCAAGTTACAATTTACGACCAATCAGCGCCTTTAGCAGGTGCTTCTGGCAACCCTCTGGCCTTATTAAATCCGAAACTCTGCCCTATCGAGCAAAGTTCGGAACATTTAATGACCTTGGCTTGGCAACATGCTTTGCAGCATTATCCAAAATTTCAGGCTTTTCGTCCTATTGCCGTTCAACAATTAGCACAAAAAAATACTGAGCATTTATTGGATTTAGCAGTGCAGTATCCCCAAGGTTTACTTAAAAACCAAACATCCGATGATTTAGAGCTACAAACCACACTAGAGAGTTTACAGCTCACTCAAGCAGGTTCAATTTATCCTCAGCAACTCAAAGACCAAATTCTTGAACATCCGCTGATTCAATTTAAACATGCTCACATTCATAGTATTGCTCAATCGAATCACCATCAATTAACACTACAAGATAGCCAACACACAGATCTTGGTGATTTTAATCATGTGATTGTATGTTGTGCCAAAGAAAGCCATGCTTTTTTTGAGCAGTTCCCGATACTCAACCCGATCCGTGGACAAGTCAGTTGGCTCAACAATGTTAAACACCGATTAGATCCGCAATATGCCTACAGTTATGGAGGCTATTGTATGCAGCTTGATGAGCAGCATTTGATTTTAGGTGCTTCTTTTTATCCCAATCGTGATGACACTAAAGTTTTGCTTGAAGACCATGTGCATAACTATGAACTTATCCACAGTGTGTTTCCACAATACGCAGAATCGCTCTGCAAAGTAGATGAATGGCAAGGTCGTGCTTCAGTACGTGCTCAAAGTCTGGACTATTTTCCATTACTGGGAAAAGTTGAAGCTGAGAAAGAGGTTTATACATTTTCTGGGCTGGGCTCTAAAGGTTTTTTATTTGCGCCCTTGTGTAGTGAAATCTTGGTAGCTTTGGTCCTTCATCAAGCTTGCCCGATTTCTCAAAATTTATTGCAAAAATTAAATCCAAACCGCTTTCAAAAGAAAGTAAAAGAGAAAAAACCTTATTTTAAACCGATACAACCATGATTCTTTTTTATTGATTATTTGTAATAAAAAAGCGCCTTTCGGCGCTTTTTTACGAACCCTGTTCTAATGGGAGGCCTGCATCACGTGCTGCACGTGTTCCCCCCATAAGCACAACGTAATCACGAGAACCATCTAAACTCTCTAATTTTTCAGCAGCTCGAGGCGCTTTACTTCCACCACCACATAAAATGTAAATGGACTGATCCGAATTCACTTGAGTTAAGCTCTCAGCACTTAAACCATCTATAGGCTGATTTACAGCACCTTTAACATGGCCTTCGGCAAAGGCTTTTGCATCACGAACATCCCAGATAACGGCATTTTCTGGGAACTCAAATGTTGTAATTTCTAATTTACGGATCATTGTGCACTCCTTTGATGTAAACAACACTTGGCAAATGAAGAAAACATCCCTAGCATCTCAGATATTCTTTCCATTTGTAAAGGTCTAAACTATGCCATCTTTCGATATTGTTTCAGAATTAGAGATTTTTGAAGTAAATCACGCTGTTCAAAACACCCAAAAAGAAATTGCAACACGCTTTGACTTCCGTGGTCAGGACGTTTCAATCGAAATTAATGAAAAAGCCAAAGAAATTAAAATTTCAACTGAAAGTGATTTCCAGTGCGAACAAGTCTATAGCATGCTCGAAAATCATTTCTTTAAACGTAAAGTTGATATTCAAGCCCTTGATCCACAAAAAATGACGGCTTCAGGTAAAAACATTGTTCAAGTGATCAAGCTTAAAGACGGACTTGACTCAGATACTGCAAAAAAAATTAATAAAGCCATTAAAGAAAGTGGTGTCAAAGTGCAATCTTCTATCCAAGGTGACAAGATACGTGTAACTGATAAAAAGCGCGATACATTACAGCAAGTTATGGCATTTTTAAAAGAACAACAATTCGGTGTACCTTTACAATTTAATAACTTCAAAGACTAAGCTCTTTAGCAGCACTATAGGTTAAGACATGACTCAGACCAACCGTTTATCTAAACTTGTGAAAGCGACCTCTAAATTCCCTAAAGGCATTCGTAGTACGCTCTGGAGTAAGGCGTTTGGTCGAGTTGTGCCTATGGTGGGTACAGCCAATATTAAATACCTAGAGGTCAGCCATTCAAAAGTTGTGGTTGAAATTAAAAATCACCGTGCTATGCAAAACCATATTGGACAATTACACGCTGTTGCAATGGCGCTGATTGCTGAAACAGCAACAGGCTTTGTCACAGGTATGAATGTTCCTGATAGTTCAATTGTATTGATCAAAAGCATGCATATTGAATATAAACGACCGTCTAAAGGTGATATGACAGCAACAGCGACATTGAGCAAAGAACAAATTTTAGAAATGCAAAGCTCTGAAAAAGGTGAAACGCTAGTTCCAGTCACCATTATGGATGAGTCTGGAAAAGAGCCTGTCGAATGCCAAATGGTGTGGGCTTGGGTGTCAAAAGAACGCCTGAAAAAGAAATAAGTAAAAATCTGCAAATGTAAATAAAACTTACTGTTTAGTTAGTATAAAATTTACCAAAGTACAAATAATGAGTGACCATTATTCACTATATTCATGCTTACTTCCTCATCAAGATGGTGTTATTTCCACCACCATCTTGAACTATTGAGACTTGAACTATAGAGGATAATCATGCGATCAGCTACGCCAAGAAAATTTATTGTACTCAGCCTAACTCTAAGCCCTATTATATTTCTCACTGCATGTGCCCAAAATCCAAGTCACGTTGCTACTACTACAATGAACAACACATTACCAGCAAATTCAACAACCCAACAAGCGCAACAAAATAAAGCTATTGTGACTGATTTTTATGAGGGTGTATTTCAAAAGCATCAAGTCAAAACATATGCAGATCGTTATATTGATGATCGGTATATTCAACACAATCCACGTGTTCCAGATGGCAAAGCACCTTTTGTAAATCACTTTACTCAGTATTTCCAAAACAATCCAGAAGCAAGAAGTGTAATCAAACGTGCAGTAGCTGAAGGAAATTTAGTGTTTTTACACGTTCATTCAGCTCAAAATCCACATGATCGTGGTGTTGCAATTGTCGATATCTTTAGAGTCGAAAATGGAAAAATTCTTGAACACTGGGATGTACAACAAGCTGTTCCCGAATCAAGCGCTAATAGTAATACCATGTTCTAATAAGATATTTGCATAAACCATTCAAAACACATATTCCATAAAAAAATCCCAAACAATGTTGGGATTTTTTATATCGAGTATTTATGCACTTTGCGAAGCTAAATACTTCTGTTTTACATCTTCAGATATTTGACGTTTATTTCCCGCAACATCTACAGCGACAAAGGTAAATACACCAGCAGTCACTCGTTTGGCAGCACGAGAGCTGTCATGACTATCCCAAACTTCAATCTGCATTTGAATCGATGTATTACCGACCTTTAACAGCTTGGTATAACAGCTGATCACATCCCCCACTTTTACAGGAACAAGAAAAGTCATCTGATTAATCGAAATCGTTGCACAGCGCCCTTTACTAAAGCGTTCTGCATGAATTGCGCCAGCCAAATCCATTTGTGAAACAATCCAACCACCAAAAACGTCACCACTCCAGTTTGTATCTGCTGGCATTGCGATGGTTTGTAAAGACAGTGTACCTTCAGGTTTTACATGAGAATCTGACACAATAACTCCGAGCCCCTAAATTACTTATGGGCATTCAATTGTTGATCTAACCATTCTTGTAATTGGTTAGCACGTAACGCACCACTTATTCTAGCAACTTCCGTGGTTTTATTCATTAAAACCAAAGTTGGAATGCTGCGAATATTAAATGCACTACTTAAGCGTGGATTCGCTTCGGTATCAATTTTAGCAAAAACCACATGAGGGTTATTTTTTGCAACCTCAGCAAAATGTGGTGCCATCATTTTACAAGGACCACACCACTCGGCCCATAAGTCAATCATAATTGGCAAATCACTATGACTAACAAAATTACTGAAATTTTGTTCATTTAACTCAATAGGAGCAAGTGCAATCAAATTTTGATGACATTGACCACAAGTGGGTTGAGCATTTAATTTATCTTCGGGAACTCGGTTTTTTGCGCCACATGATGGACATACAATAATCATCTAGCTCACTCCAATATGTTGATGTAAAAACTCTAATTGGGTCAAAATTGATTTTTCCAACCATTTCCCATGATAAATATCAAAATGCGCCATATCCCATTCATGATATTGCACAAAAGGTGCAATATTTGTTGCAGTTTCTCGGCTAGATTCAATAGGGATAAAACTATCTTTTTTAGCCGCAATAAATAGCACAGGAATATTAATACTTCTAACGGTCTGAATGGGTCTAAAGCGAATTAAATTAAAAAATACACGTGCTGGAACTTCACCACTCCAAAAGTAGTCTGGATTTACAATTGACATATAGCCGTTATAACTATCTTTAGTCGGAATAAAGCATAAATCAAAGGGGTGCACCACAGGTAAAGTTCGTGGAAGTATCCCAACTTTTGCCCCCATATAATCTTGACTGGATATTTTTAATGCCTTGGGTAACTGTTGAATTGGAAATAATTTTGCAGTTTCTGCCCCATCCACATAAGGCACTTGCACCATAATGGCTTGGACACTTTTTAGCTCACTTGCAAGACTAAGTACATAGCCGCCACTCAAAGAAGTCCCCCAAAGCACTATTTTTTTTGGATTAATTTTCTTTTGTGTTGCGACATAACTCACCACGGTTTTCCAATCATCCAACTGATTTTGCAATGAAATGAGTTCACGAGGAAAGCCTGTACTTCCTCCCCAAAAACGATAATCAAACAGCACAACCGCGTAGCCTGCCTGTGCAATTTTTTGCGCATAGCTCACCAACTTAAATTGTCTTAAACATGCAAATCCATGAGCCATAATAATAACAGCAGGTTTTTTTAGATTTTTAGGTCGATAAAAATCTGCCGCTATGACTTCTTGTCCAATGGGGATATATAGTGGTTCAACTGTATATGCGTACATACACACTCCATTGCGTTATCTTTTATAGATATTTCTTTTATAAATCTTTTATCGTTCAAACTCAGTTCTGAGCTTAATGCTATTATATATAGCATATTGGATTTTAAATCATATAGGAGTGACGAAATGAGTGAAAATGTTGGTTTTGCTGGTCAAATTGGTCCAGAACATATTGCTCAAGTGGCAGAAAAAGGCTTTAAGTCTGTAATGAATAATCGTCCTGATTTGGAAGGCGGAACTGAACAGCCCACAAGTGCTCAAATTGAAGAAGCTGCACGTGCAGCAGGTTTGGACTATGTATTTCTACCTGTCGTTGCTGGTCAAATCACAGAAGTTGATGTCAGAAGCTTTGCTAACCGCTTTAACGAGCTTCCAAAACCAGTACTTATGTTTTGTCGTACAGGGAATCGTTCAAATAATCTCTATCAAATTGCAAAACAAATGGATTTATTAGACGACGAATAAATTATCATGAGTAAAAGGCATTCTATTGAATGTCTTTTGATTCGACTTAAATATAAAAGTTTAAGTTGTTAACAGCAATTTAAGTAGATTGCTCTTTTAAAATTTTGCAACAATTTAAACAGATCTCTTTAGTGAATCAAACAGGTATTGTACCTATGCTTAAATGGTTATATGACAAACTAAGCAAGTTCACGATATGATCTTTAGTATCGTTTCATCTTTTCTATAATTTAAAAATAAAGGGATCTTCACATGCAACAGGCTCTATTTGGTGGTGGCTGCTTTTGGTGTACCGAAGCCGTATTTTTACAGCTCAAAGGTGTCAATCACGTAGTCAGTGGTTATGCTGGCGGGCATACTCCCAATCCAACTTATGAAGCAATTTGTAATGGGGATACCAATCATGCTGAAGTGATTTTGATTGAATTTGATGAACAGCAAATCAGTTATCAGCAATTACTCACGGTTTTTTTTGCAATTCATGATCCAACCACATTAAATCGCCAAGGTAATGATATTGGAACACAATATCGTTCGGTGATTTATTACTTTAATGAACAGCAAAAACTTGAATCGGAGCAATTTATTGAACAGCTCAAAGCAGATGGCTTAAATATTGTGACTGAACTCAGTTCAGCACCCGCCTTCCATCCTGCCGAAGAATACCATCAAAACTTCTTTGCCCGTAATCCTGCACAAGGTTATTGTAATTTTGCCATTCCGCCAAAATTACTCAAACTCCATAGCCAGTTTCAAGACTTACTCAAAGATTAAGTATTTTAAATACTCAAACTATTAGACTTCTTGTCAAACTAAGTTTTTGAATAATTTCTAGGAGTGCTTAAGCTTTATCAAGCATGAAACTTTTACTATTGCAGAAAGATAAATCTCTAAAGATCAAATTTATAATGCCTTGCTTTACATTTATAGTTTAAATCACTTTTCGTAGTGGGATGGCAAACCTTGCATTGCAAACAAAGCAATACTTTGTTTTTGCTCATGTTGGATAGGGTACGTCTGTACCCTCCTCTAACTTAGCGACATTTATGTCGCCTCACGATAGAAATACCATCTATGTTTTATCAAAATTTAAATGCATATCAATTTTTAATGCTCAATTTTTGGTTCACACAAAAGTCTGTTTTTAAATCAACATAAAAAAAACCTCCTTAAAAGGAGGTTTTAAAATATTTGTAATTATTCAAATTAATTATCACTCATAAATGCAAGATCATTTAATCCTGCTTCACTTGCACGAGACATCACTTGTGCAACGGTATCATAGCGAGATTCTTTATCCGCTCTTAACTGAACAGCTGGTTTTACTGGCTTTTGACCTTCTTCATCAAATCGTTTAGCCAATTCATCTAAAGTGATGACTTTATCATTCCAAGCCACATCACCATTCTGATTGATACTGATGGTAATTGCTTCAGGTGGAGGCGCAATCACTTCAGCTGTGGTCTTTGGTAAAGTTAATGGTATCGATGGGTTAGCAACGGTGGCTGTCACCAAGAAGATGATCATCAATACCAACATAATATCGATCAGCGGAATGAGATTCATCTCATTCATGCCAGAATCGTTGTCTTCTCCCAATTGAAAAGCCATTAAGCTTGACCTCCAACTAAACCTTTATTTGTAGATTCAGATTCAACTTTTTGCGTTGAAGAATCTTGTTGTAACATCGTATCAATTAACAAACCATGTGCTTGATCTTGCAACTCATTTGACAATGTCCGATTAAAACGTACGCAAATGTTATATGCCAATACTGCTGGAATCGCAACAGCAAGACCTAAACCCGTCATGATCAGTGCTTCACCAACTGGTGTTGCAACTTGAGCTAAACCGGCTTGACCACTTTTACCTACAGCAACAAGCGCATGGAAGATTCCCCATACTGTACCAAACAAACCTACAAATGGTGCAAGTGAAGCAATCGTTCCTAAAACTGAAACACCTTTTTCTGCATTGGCTTTTTCAGCTGAAATTTGACGTAGTAACGCTTGTTCTGCAACTGCTTTACGTTGATCAAAGCTTAATGGCGCAAGCTTGGCTTTTAAGGCTTTTAAAGCCTGAGCAAGGTGATCCTGAGCAACCTGCTTGAGTTGACGCGTGCCTAGAATACGCAAAATGAACACAGTCCACGTTGCAATAGACATTGCCAATAAAACAAAATACAGTGTCTTACTGACCGCATCAGCATGTTGCCAATAAACTGAAAAGTTCATATGCACATTTCCTAATTCTTAAAAAAATTATTTACCTTTAGAGACCGACAACGCAAAATCTTGCCTAATTTTAAACGGCACACCCGCACCATTTTCTTTATAAGCTTTAAATTTTGCAGATTGAGTCTGCTTAACAACATAACTATCTAAACTTGAATTACCGCTGGATTGAAGAATACGAACATTGGTAATATTTCCGCCCGCATCCGCAGTAATTTCTAGATTTACAACCTTGGTTCCATCTTCTGGAGACATCAGTTTAAGTAATTGCTCTTTTGCGATACGTGGACTACGACTCCAAGACACCTGACCTTCGTTTACATTACGCGGCGTGTTTCTTTGCTCTTGATCACGACGTTGGCGATCGCGCTCATCTTGTTCACGTTTTTGACGGTCACGTTCATCTTGTTCACGTTTCTGCTGTTCCGCACGCTTTTGATCATCTAGACGTTTTTGCTCATCTTGACGTGCCTTATCCTGCTTCTGTTGCTCTTCTAAACGCTTTTGTTCTTCAAGCTTTCTTGCCCGATCATCATTTTCTACAGGTTTTTTCTGCTCAATGATTTTTGGCTTAACCACTGGTTTAGGCTCAACTTTCTTCTCTATAGGTTTTGGTTGAACTTTAGGTTTGATGGGTTCAGATGGAGGAGGTGGCGGCGGTGGAACATCTTCTTTTAACTTTAAAAACTTGATTTTTAAAGGTTCTTTCTTTATTTGAGGCAGTTCAAATGGTTTCATATGACTTACCCCCCACAACACACCTGCGTGCCCGACAACAACTGCTAATACTGCAGCAAGGACTTTTTTCTTCATCGGTGGTGGCGTTTGAAGTGGTGCAATGGAAGACTGACTCATAAGAATCTAAATACCTAAAATTGAGCAAACTACAAAAATATGATTTTATAGATTAAGCTCATCGGATAGAACAATTAAAGTGCAACAATGATAAATGAGAAGTGTTTTCATTTGCAACTGGTTTTTCAATATTTTTAATCGATTTTACAAATTAAAAATAAAAAAAGGATGCATAAAGCATCCTTGTTTTACGACTCATATTAAATGTATATTCATATGCTACTGAAAAACAACAGTCTTATTACCATCGACAATAATACGGTCTTCTAGATGCCATTTTACCGCTCTAGCAAGTACATTACGTTCAACGTCTTGGCCTAATTCACGCAGTTGATCCACAGTAAAATCATGGTTTACTCGCTCTACATCTTGCTCAATGATTGGACCTTGATCCAGATCTGCAGTCACATAATGCGCTGTTGCCCCAATCAATTTAACGCCTTTTTCATACGCCTGTTTATATGGATTTGCCCCCACAAAAGCAGGTAAAAATGAGTGATGAATATTGATCACTTTCATTTCCCATTTTTGTACAAACTCTTCATCAAGAATTTGCATATAACGTGCGAGAACTAATAAATCATTGCCTTGCATCAACTCATCGATCTTTGTATAGGCTTCACGTTTATTTTCTTTATTAACAGGAACCACATAAAAAGGAATACCAAAGTTTTCTACAGATTCACGTAAGTCTTCATGGTTTGAAACCACTTGGGTAATTTCACAAGGTAAGCCACCTCGAGAATGACGCCATAACAACTCAAGCAAAGCATGGTCAACTTTAGACACCAAAATACCGACTTTTTTAATGTCACTGACCAAAGCCAAACGCCAATGCATACTATAACGTTCAGCCACATTGCTTGCGAAAGTTTGAATGAGACTCTCTCGACGAGATTGCAAATGATCGAGTTCGAACTCAACACGCATAAAATAACGCCCGCCTTGAGCTTCAGTTGCGTATTGATCAAGCGCAGTAATGTTCGCGCCCTGATGATACAAAAAGCTCGATACAGCTTGCACGATTCCTGGCTTGTCTTCACAAGTAATCAGTAGACGCGCTGTGTTGGCAGTAGTCATGTTCATGTTGATGGATATCACTTATAAGTTAATTTAAAAACAGCCAAATATTTTAACGCTTTTTCATCAGCTTTCAATCTTGATTCAGCCTCAATCACGTTTTACAGCAGATAAACTGGCAAATAATTCCGAAGAACCGAAGCTTTCTAGCAAGCGTTCATAGGTTTCACGACTTTCGCCACGTAAATAAGGGCCTTCCAAAAACACCATCTGGCGCAATGCTTGCCAAATCCATTTTTCATCTAAATGGTTCGAATCACTTAAATGCCCAGACATATAAAGAAAATTTGTCCAGTTGGTCAGCACGATCCAAATATTGATGATGAGTGCTTCAATTTCAGAAGGTGTCATCTGCATAAGTCCCGCCTCAACAAAGGCATGATAAATTTTTTGCCCTTGTTGCATCACCTTGCCAGCGAAGCGAGGGTAAATTTTTCTAAAGTCATCATTATTTTCAATTAAATGATAAACATCACGATGTAGAAAGCGATATTCCCATAGCTGGCTGCTTAAAACTTGGAAATAACGGATTTTATCATTCGCATTGACTCCACGGTCATCGGGTAATGACAGCATATCTAAAGTTTCTTTTTGGTATTGTTCCATCAATTCTTTGATGATTTCTTGTTTGTTTCGAAAATGATAATACAAATTTCCAGGACTGATCCCAAGCTCTGCTGCAATATGATTTGTTGTAACTGCACGTTCGCCGCGCTCATTAAAAAGTTGCAGACTAATCTGCAAAATTCGGTCTTTCGTTTTCAAAGTTTTGGAGCTCGACATCCTATTACCATTTTTAACCGTTAGCACAAGCTAACATAAAGTGACTTGACTATTTAGAGTATTTACTCTAAAAATTATATTATATTAACCTATTCGTAAATGGTGTTTGTCATGAACAGTCATACAAAAACAAATTCAATGACTTCTTACTCACCTGAAGTTCAACGTATGCATGACATTCTTGAACAACAGAAAGTCGCTTATCAACGCTATCCTGTTCCTACAGCAAAGGAACGTATTGAACGTTTAGCTCGCTTAAAGAAAGTTCTCGTAAAATACCAAGATCAATTTGCAGAAGCAATCAATCAAGACTATGGGAATCGTTCGATCAGCGAAACTAAAATTGGTGAACTACTCACATGTTTAGAACAAATTAAATATTATAGCAAGCATTTAACAGCATGGATGAAACCATCTAAGCGCCATGTGTCTATCTTACACCAACCAGCCAAAGCTTGGGTGCAATATCAGCCTTTAGGTGTGATTGGAATTATTGCACCATGGAACTATCCATTGTTACTTTCTGTTGGTCCACTGATTTGTGCATTGGCTGCAGGAAATCACGCAATACTCAAAATTTCAAGTTCATCTTCTAATTTTGGCTTCGTACTTGAAAATGCACTCTCAGAAGCTTTTCCACAAGAATTGGTTGCCGTGGTGAATGGTGGTGGTCAAATTTCAGATGCATTTTCACATTTAGCATTCGATAAAATCATTTTTACTGGCTCTACCAATGTCGGTAAAACCGTCATGTCTGCTGCTGCCGAAAATCTAGTGCCTGTTATTCTTGAGCTTGGTGGTAAATCACCTGTAATCGTACATCCTTCAAGCGATCTCAATCTGGTCGCTGAACGTATTGCTTTTGGTAAATTATGGAACTCTGGTCAAACCTGTGTAGCACCAGACTATATGTTCCTCCCTAGAGGAAAAACTACCGAGTTTATTGAAAGCTTTAAACAAGTTGCAACATCAATGTATCCAACGATTCGTGACAATCAAGATTATACTAGTATTATCAACGATAAGCAGTATAACCGTGTTCAAGGTTATTTAGAGGATGCACGACAGCAAGGTGCTGAGCTGATTGAAATCAATCCTCAAAATGAAGAATTAGCAAGTGTACGTAAAATTGCGCCCACATTCTTAACAAGCGTCCTACCAACAATGGACATTATGAAGAATGAAATCTTTGGCCCAGTTCTTCCTATTATGGAATATGATCAAATTGACGATGTGATTGACTTTATTAATGGCAGACCGCGTCCACTTGCTTTATACTACTTCGACTTTGACAATGCCCGCGCAGAATACGTTTCCCAACGTACCCATTCTGGGCATTTCGGTCAAAATTCCGTAGTTACCCATGTTGCACAAGACGATTTACCATTTGGTGGCGTTGGCGCATCTGGTATGGGCAAATATCATGGCCCAGAAGGTTTCTTTGGTTTATCACATGAGCGTTCGGTAATGTCTATTCCTAAGCTATTTAGCTTAAAATTCATATTAGCGCCTTATGACAAAGCCCTAAATAAGATTTTAGAGAAAACTTTCTTACGTTAACTGATCAAGGCATGATCTATCAAATTGGATCATGTTGCGTTTTGACGAATTCCGCTTGTCTTTTAAGCGGAATTTTGGTATAAAACGCCCCTTGAATGAATTCAATCCGTTTTATTTTGACTGGCCATACAGATTTGCTGTTGGCTAAATCAATGGAGTTACACCATGTCTAAGGTTTGCCAAGTTACCGGCAAGCGTCCAGTCGTTGGTAACAACGTCTCACACGCCAACAACAAAACTAAACGCCGGTTCGAGCCGAACCTGCATCACCACCGTTTCTGGTTAGAAAGCGAAAAACGTTTCGTACGTCTTCGTTTAACCACTAAAGGTATGCGTATTATCGACAAATTGGGCATTGAAAAGGTTGTTGCTGACCTTCGTGCTCAAGGTCAAAAGATCTAAGGAGTCTGAACCATGCGTGATAAAATTCGCTTAGTTTCTACTGCTGGTACAGGTTATTTCTATACCACTACTAAGAACAAACGTACTATGCCGGAAAAAATGGAAATCAAAAAATTTGATCCAAAAATCCGTCAACACGTAATCTTCAAAGAAGCTAAAATTAAATAATTTTAGTTTTCTTAAAAAATACGATCCATTTGGATCGTTTTTTTTGCCTTTTTTTTCTTCGACTTGTTAAACTCTTTAACGAATTTGGCACTGATTGTGCATTTTATATGGCTTTATACAAAGTCATTACCTTAAGAAATGATTTTTTGAATGATTTCTCCTGAAGATTTAAGGAGTATTTAGTGCCTCATGATGTAGATCTGATTATTTTACTTGCAGTTGGTTTTGGTATAGCACTGATTTTTGGCTATATCGCTGCACGATTACGCCTACCACCTTTGATTGGTTATTTAATTGCGGGAATTATCATCAGCCCCAATACCCCAGGTGTTGTTGCAGATATCGCGCTGGCCAATCAGCTTGCTGAATTAGGTGTCATGTTCTTAATGTTCGGTGTTGGGATGCATTTTTCACTGAATGATTTAATGCAAGTCCGAAAAATTGCCCTTCCTGGTGCGATTTTACAAATTGCAGTTGCCACATTACTCGGTATGGCTGTTTCCATTTTTTGGGGTTGGAGCTTTGGCTCTGCGCTGGTCTTTGGCTTAAGTTTATCTTGTGCAAGTACTGTGGTTTTACTCAAAGCATTAGGCGACAAAGGACTACTTAACTCTGTAAATGGTAAAATTGCCGTTGGTTGGTTGTTGGTCGAAGATCTGGTCATGGTTTTAGTCCTCGTTCTACTGCCTGCAACAGCAGTACTTTTAGGCGGACACACCATTGCAGGGCATGAATCTGATCAAAATATTTGGTTAACACTCGGTATTACCCTATTAAAAGTGACAGGTTTTATTGCATTTATGCTGATTATTGGGAAACGACTTGTCCCAATGATTATGCAATATGTGGCACGTTTAGGCTCTAGAGAGCTTTTTACATTAACTGTGGTCGCAGCAGCAGTATCCATCGCATATGGCTCATACGCAATCTTCGGTGTTTCTATGGCACTTGGAGCATTCTTTGCCGGGATGGTGGTTAAGGAATCAGATTTTAGCCATCGTGCAGAAGAGGAAACCTTACCTTTACGAGAAATTTTTTCGATCCTATTTTTCGTTTCTGTCGGAATGTTATTTGATCCGCGTATCCTTGTGGAACAGCCTCTGCATATTTTAGCGGTCATCGCCATTATTATGATTGGTAAGACGTTAGCTGCAATGGCATTGGTATTATTTTTCCGTTATCCCATCAACACAGCATTAACAGTGGGTGCCAGTCTGGCACAAATTGGTGAGTTTTCCTTTATTCTCGCAACTTTAGGCTTATCGCTGGGATTGCTTAGTCCTGAAGCACAAAACTTAATCTTAGCGGGTGCTTTATTTTCCATCACGCTCAATTCATTCCTATTTTCTGCGATTGAACCAGTACAAAACTGGATCCGTGAGCGTTCGCATTTAGCACGCTTACTTGAACGTAGTGGTGACCCATTGGCGATGCTTCCAGATGAAGTCGATCAAGCGTATTTACGCGATCAAGTGGTGATTGTTGGTCATGGTGAAGTCGGACGTCGTATAACCAAAACATTGATGGATGATGGCATCAAAGTGGTTATCGCTGAAGAGAACCGCGAGATTGTAGAGAATTTGCGTGAAAAAGGCATTGCTGCGGTTTCTGGTCGAGCAACTGAACCCAGTGTATTGATTCAAGCCCATATCCAACATGCACGACTATTGGTGATTTCACCGATGGATATTGTAGATATTCATAAAATTGTCGATACGGCCAAGCTACTTAATCCAGAAATTCAAGTGTTAGTCTGTGCTGAAAATAAAGAAGAAGCTGAAGTGATCCGTAAAGACAATGTTGGTGAAGTGTATTATGCAAAAGAAGAAATGGCGAAAAACATGAGTAATCATATTTTAAACCAAATCCAAATTGCTCATCATCATGAACCCACACATTGAAATAGGGCTATCGTCAAAACTCACTTAAAGCAACTGAACATTTATTTGTGAAAGTTTGCTTATTCGTGGTGTTTACCTCCAATAGTGGCATGAATGCCACTATTGGACAAAGATATAGCTTTTATAATTTGATATCTTCTTTTGATATCCTCTATGAATATCATGCTATTGACATACAAAGAAAAACGCACTCGAAAGTGCGTTTATTGTATTTATTCTAGAATAAATGAAATCACTAGCTCATAAATTTTGGTTGTTCATCTACAACTTCAGCGTGCCATTCATCTGCCTGTTTTTCAAGTAACGCAAATAATGCAGCTTGAATCATCTGTTGCGCAATCGCTGGCGTTTGATCACCCAGTAGTGCTTTCACTTCTTCATTAAATTGAATAGTGACCAATGGCTCTTTTTCAGAACCTGCATTACGCAGTGCCAGCTCCCCACCTTCGAGCTGTACCAACTCCAAAATAGCTTCCTGATTTCCAAATAACTCTTTTAACTGTTCGATAGACATAAATCCTCCATGCTCAACATGGGGCAAGGTGCTGAATGCACTTTGCATCTTGTAGATATTTTATATAGTCATTTAAAACAAAATTTCAAGTATATCTGATCAAAAAGATCAGAATTCAACCATTTCATTACGAAAACCATCAATAAGCTGCGATAAATCTCGGTGCCACTCTCTTAGAATCTTTGTATCAGGCAACCAAGCTTGTGGTGTTTGAGTCACTTTGATAATTAAGTTTGATGATGTTTCATCTTCTGGTTCTGGTGCACTTGGCTCAGGTGCATACTGACAAAGTCGATATGCTCTTTTGAGTTCGGCAATAAATCCTTCTTTGGCTAATTTTTGCATCACTAAAACTTCTGGTGATACTTGTCCTTTAGCCGCCATATTTTCTTCGATTGACTTTAAGGTTGGGGAAAAATCATTTAAACGGTAATAACGTACCAACTCTTGCAGAAAGGCTAAAACCGCACCATGTAAATGAAATACTGCTGCTTCACGATGTGCTTGAGCTTGTTGAACATTTTCAGTTTGTTCTCCTTGCATACATGCAAGACGAGCAAAGTAAAGTTTTTGATTGGTACGGTCTGCATGAAAGCGAGCTACACGTGACATGGAAGTTCCCTAAGATTTTGGCATTCTTTACAGTCTTAGCTTAATCTTTATTGAACAAAAATCACAATGAATTTTATCCATGTTGTATGTCAATAAAATAGATAGCGCTCGTTTTTACAAAAATATCAGTTTAAGTTTTTATTTTTATCATGATTTGGCGAGATCATTTAAATACTAAAATAAAAAAAGGAGCAATAAATGCTCCTTAGAATATCTGCCAATTATGCTTCTGGCTTATCTTCCGCTGCTTTTACACGAATTCCATGACCATGTAAGCGCAAAGTATTCAAAGCTTTAATCGCTTTGACTGCTTCTCTACCATGTGGCATTTCAACAAAAGCAAAACCTTTCGATTTTCCTGTTGCCGTATCAAGCACTAAAGTACAAGTATCTACTGTACCATATTGCTTAAATAACTCTAACAATTCAGCTTCAGTTACAGTACGTTCTAAATTACGAACTAAAATTTTCATCTCACAACCTTAAAATATAAACGAGGCAAAAAACATCAAAAAGCACTCGCCTACCTACTTTTTGAATGAAAAACGATTGCTATAGTTTAATCTAGATCTATACCAAAATCTAAATTAATCGCCCGACGTTCGATTAAGGCACTTTTTACAGTTTGCTCTCGCTGTCTGTAGTGGGTTTCTGTAGTACATAAATTTCGAGTTAAGTCATTGAGAAAATAACTTTCAATCTTACGACCTTGTTCATCCGTTTGCGTATGGGCCCAAAAACTTAAATTTTGTTTGGTTAAAATAAGTTCATTTTGGGCGCGTGTTAAAGCCACATAAAGCACACGACGCTCTTCCTCAACTTCATCGAAATTTCCTTGAGCACGTGCATTAGGATATTGCCCCGCAGAGACATTTGCCACATAGCAAACCTTTTGTTCTGTACCTTTCGCAGAATGGATCGTAATTAAAGTCACCACATCATCTTGCGACTGACGTTCAATTTCACTGATTGAAACAGGATCAAGCACATATTCTTCTAAGAACTCGCTCAGTTGGGTATGTTTAGATGCCAATTGCTTAACCAAATCAAAATCACCCACCCGTTTATGCCAATCTTTTTTGGCATAATTTTCTTCAAGTTGATTGAGAATAGCCTCTACACCGAGTTTTACACAGGCTTCAACTTCAGTTTTCAATACACTCATTTGCTTCATAATCAGCAATGTATTGTCAGGAATGCGTCCAAACTTTTCTAATTTTTCTGTGATTTTCTCAATATCTGCATCAAGTAACAGTTGTTGCGCCAGCTTACTCGCACCGACATCGCCCACGCCATTCCACAAGGTTAAAAACCGCATCCATGCAATATCATCCAATGGATTGGCAATAACACGCAATAAGCTCAGTAAGTCTTTAACATGCGCTGTTTCAAGTAACTTCATCCCACCAATAAATCGGTAAGGAACATTGGCTTGGATAAAAGCAGCCTCAATATGTCTTGCCGCAAAGGCTGAGCGCACCAACACCATGTGGTCATGCCAAGCTGAACCTTCTAATAAATGTCGCTCTTTGATGTCGATCGCGATCCATTTTGCTTCATCAAACTCGTTTGGAAAAACATGCATTCGCGGTTTAATGCCTTCACCACGATAAGCTTCAAGTTTTTTATCGTAATGAATATCGCTTTGATCAAGCAACCAGTTTGAAAAATCTAAAATTTCTTGAGTAGAGCGATAATTTTTTTCTAATTTAAAAATCTCTGCATCTGGTACACGTTCTTTAAAATGGTGGATATTTTCAAAATCCGCACCACGAAAACCATAAATTGACTGTGCATCATCCCCCACACAGAACAATGATGTTTTGTCTTTTAATGGTTCAAGAATCGCCCATTGCAAAGGATTGGTATCCTGCATTTCATCAACTAGCATGTACTGACATAAGCCCGCGACATAATCTGCTAAGCCATCCGACTGAGCCAAAGCAGAAGCAACCACGGCGAGAATATCGTCGTAATCTAGAAAACTACGTGCCCGCTTTCGGGTTTCGTACTCTTTCATGATTTCAGCAATTTGGTCTTTATCATCTAAAAACTCAGGCAATTGCTTTTCTAAAGCCAAACTTAGTTTTTGTCGGGTATTACGCGCAAAGGAATATAAATCACAAAGCTGTTGTGGTTTGGGTAAAGCGTTGGGATTCTTTTTATCGTCTTTTCCACGAATCAAACGAAACAGCATCAATTGATCATCACGATCTATAATCGAAAATTGATCTAATCCAAAAGCTTTTGGCACGCGTCTGAGTAAATACATGCAGAAGGTATGAAATGTAGATGCTCGTAACCCTTTGGCCTGATCACCTAAAGCAAGTTCTACTCGCGCCACAATCTCGCTGGCAGAACGGCGGGTAAATGTCAGAATTTGGATTTGATTGGCAGGAATGCCCTGATCAATGAGATATGCAGCTCGTGCCACAATGGTTTTGGTTTTGCCACAACCTGCCCCAGCAAGAACTAGACTATGTTTTTTTTCAGTCGTAGCAGCTTGTTTTTGTTGAGGGTTTAATTCATTAATCAGGTTGGCTAAACTCATTTTCACTCATCATTTTATGGATGGCTGCTAGTTTAGCAGAGCTATAGTGAAATTATGCATTTTAACCCAAGAATCAAGTCGTGAATTGACGCTTAAATCAGGACATAAAAATGAAGAAAAACTCAAGACAATAAAATTCCCCTATCTTTTGGAGAGATTAAAGAAAGGCTTCAACAATAAAAACAGCTTATAACCTTAACAACCGTGTCACATTTTCACTACAGCGTTCTAAATTTTGCTCACCGTGCTTTAATGCCGTGGCTAAATCACATGCACCATCAACAATACCAAAAATTGCGCTAAAGCCTTCTGCATAAAGCTCCTCGGCGCCTTCACCGATATGCCCTGCAAAAGCAATCACAGGTTTATTCAACTGCTTAGCAACTTGTGCTACCCCAAAAGGTGTTTTGCCAAACTTAGTTTGAAAATCAATCCCGCCCTCACCAGTAAACACATAATCTGCTTGGGCAATTTTTTCCTCAAGTTGGGTTTCTTTAATCACGATTTCTATACCAGAGCGTATTTTTGCTCCTGTAAAAGCCATAAGTCCGAAACCCAAACCGCCTGCAGCACCAGCACCCTGAATATTTGCCACATCCACATGCAATTGTTGTTTCACCAACATAGCAAAATGATCAAGATTTTGATCTAAGATCCCAACCATCTCAGCAGTTGCTCCTTTCTGTGGTGCAAAAATAAAAGAAGCACCATTTGGACCACATAATGGATTGTTTACATCACTGGCAATAATAATCTCAGTCGCTTTTAAACGCACATCGAGTTGTGAAAGATCAATGCTTTTGATCTGTTGAAGCTGCCCACCACCCACATCTACAGGATGGTTGTTTTCATCTAAAAATTTTGCCCCTAAAGCCTGTGCCATCCCAGCACCAGCATCATTGGTGACGCTCCCACCTAGACCAATAATGATTTTATCAACACCCAAATCTAAAGCGGCTTTAATCATTTCCCCTGTACCCAGAGTTGATGTCACCAAAGGATTACGTTGGGATTTTTCGATCAAATGAATACCATTTGCCATCGCCATTTCTATAACAGCCGTTTGACCGCCATCAATTAATCCCCAATAGGTGGATATTCGTTGCTGAACCAATGGACCAGTGACCTCAATATATACTTTACGACCACTTCGTGCAGCGACCAAAGCATCGACTGTTCCCTCACCACCATCTGCCATAGGTACATGAATAAACTGTGCATCAGCAATGACTTTTTCAATGCCACGTTGCATTGCAAAACAAGCTTGTTCGGCTGTCATACTTTCTTTAAATGAGTCAGGCGCAAGAACAAAAACTTTAGACATGAGCAAATGCATTTTGATGAGATTCAAAAATTAACATAACGATTTTTCGAGTATAGATAAACTAATAAATTCATAATTAAGACTAAAGAAATGACAACTATGCAACGTGTAAACCTTGGGAAGACCGCCCCAGAACTATATAAAACGGTCATCGAGCTTGAAAATTTATCTATGCAAAAAGTTCAGCAAGCTGGGCTTGATGTTGGATTCTCTCATTTGCTCAAATTAAGAGCCTCGCAAATTAACCAATGTGCTTTCTGTGTTCGTATGCATACCCAAGATGCAATTAAAGCGGGCGAGTCAACCGATCGTATTGCCTTGATTAGTGCTTGGCGTGAGAGTGAATACTTTACTGAAAAAGAACGTGCGGCCTTAGTTTTAATTGAAGAGATTACTTTAATTGCCAATCAACATTTTCCAGATAACGCTTATGAGCAAGCTGCACAGCATTTATCTAGTGATGAAATTACAGCGATTGAATGGATTGCGATTGTGATCAATACATGGAACCGTATCGCCATTTCTAGCCAGTATAAAGTTGCAAAGTAAGCTGCGTTTTAGCACTTTAATCAATTTATCTAGGCAACACTTCGCTTTTCAAGCGTGTTAATTAAGATAAGATTTAACTGAATACTGCTCTAGTTGCATAAATATTTACGCCAAAATGCAAAATGCCTGATGTCATTCATCAGGCATTTTATTAAAAGCGTATACGATTTCAAATATCAAGTGAAACCTTAATGACTCGCTGGAGGGATGTGTTTAATTGCTGCTGCGAAGGTAAGATAGTTCACTCCTTGGAATAAAATATCCACACCTAAAAATAATCCGAGTACCCAAAAAGGAGAATCAGGTGATGCCAAAATAATTGCGCCTGTTGCCAATGTTAAAAGCCCTGAAAATAATGTCCAACCCCATCCAGACATTGGTTTCAACATAAAAGCATTAAAAATACGAATAAAACCGCCAATCAATAAAGCAATTGCCAGTAAATTGGTTAATACCACTGCAGTGGTAATCGGAGATTTAAAGGCATAATAACCCGCTGCGATATACAACACACCAAACAACGCCCAAAGCCAACGGAAACCGCCATCAAAAATTTTAAATGCTGCAATCAGGTGTAAAGCCCCACCGATCATCATTAAAGCACCAAACAATGCAACAACTGTCAATGTTGCCATACTCAGTGAAGCCAATAGCACTAATCCAAAAATCACCAATAAAGCTCCAAGCAGAAGATACCATTTACGGTTTTCATGGAGTTGATGACGAACTAAATCATTTCCTACAGTACGCATATTCTTCTCTTGGTTGTTATTCATTGATTTTATTGTTGATCTAATTCAGTTGTTTGTCTGTATAAAATCTGCATCTATACGAAAATAAAGCTTTATTTGAGCAGAATCTTAGCGATAAATTGCACAGGTCTATATGCTACTTCACCCATCCCATTTCTTGTGCAGTGAGTCGACTGATCATAGTATCTGCTAGTTCTTCAGGTGTTTTGCTTTTACTTTCTGAAAGCGGAATATATCCACCCATGATTTCTGCACGTGGTTGCGGGTAGCGTGGTTGTTGCTCAGGATTTGCATAGCCTGTTGGATAGAGTGGCTGCCCTGTTTTAAAATCATATTTATCTTTGGCGCCAAAGGTATGTAACAACTCATGTACAAGAACAACCTTATTACTCGAACTTTGCTTTCGCGATGCAAATAGATTCACCGAGCCAATACGTCCTCGTTCCAATGCAGTGGAGTGCTTCAATACTTTCAGCAACTTCGGATCATAATAATTTAAATACAGGGTCACCGATGGTGAGCCATCTTCTCCTTGATGCTGTTTCCATGCATAAAATCTAAATTTTAAGCTCCACAGAACTGTATCCAATATACGGCCTGATTCTGGAAACTTAGGTGGCAAAGTATCTAATTCACGTCCAAGTTGAAAATGGAACGAAATCGGTTGTCCACGAAATACTTGAGACTGCAAACTTAAATAATGTTTAATTTCTTCAAGATCATCTGTTGAAATTTGCTGAATATAGACTGATGTGGAGCGTTGACCATCTGCATTAATTGGATGTAATAAAACAAAGATGGGCTTGCTCCAATCTTGGTTCATATCACGCCAAGCATTCACTGCAACAATCAGCAGAATGATCAGTAAAATACCAACTCGAATCTTTTTCCACATTGATTATATTCTCAATTTTTAATTGCAATAAAAATGCTGACCTAGGCCAGCATTTTTAAATATCTATGAATTAAGCTTCTACCCATTTCCCATCTTGGTAGACCAAAGACCATTTGGTTTGTTTACCTTCTGGGGTCTCTGAACCAATATATTGCGCTTGGTTTTTACGGCTAAACTTAACCAATGTTGGATTACCATCTGGATCTTGATCAGGTGCTTGCAAGATAAACTGATACTTAGGATCAAGTTGATCTGCAACTGAACGTAACTCCGCAACCTTCGGTGCACGTGTTTCGCGTACTTTAGGGAATTTGCTTGCAGCCAAGAATAACCCCGCTGCTCCATCACGTAGAACAAAGTAATCATCATGTTTGACTGAACGTAAATGTTCCATTTTGATTGGGTCGACACGAGGTGGCGCTGGCTGACCATTTTTCAGAACTTTACGGGTATTGTCACAACTCATACAAGCGAAATATGGACCAAAACGACCTGTTTTTAACTGCATCTCGCCATCACATTTATCACATGGAATGGTTGGACCATCATAACCCTTGATTTTGAACTCGCCTTCTTCCAGCTCGTAACCATCACAATCCGGGTTATTACCACAAATATGTAACTTGCGACCACCATCAATCACATAGCTGTCCATTGCCGTACCACATATTGGACAACGTTTTTTCGACATTAAGTCAGCAGTTTCAGCACTGTCATCATCAGAAAGTATAGCCAACGACTCAACTGGTGTTAAATTCAACGTCCCTTTACAGCGTTCTTTTGGTGGCAAGTTGTAGCCAGAACAACCAAGGAAGACACCCGTTGTACCAGTACGAATCTGCATCGGACGTTCACATTCTTTACAGTGAACAGCTTCAACTTCTACAGGTTGATTACGGCGCATACCGTTTTCACCCTGTGCTGTAGTTAAACGCTTTTTAAAATCACCGTAGAAACTATCTAACAGCTCTTTCCAATTACGTTCACCATCTGCAACTTTATCCAATTGACCTTCCAAATCTGCAGTAAATGCATAATTCATCAGGTTATTAAAATTCTCGTCTAGACGATCGGTAACAATTTCTCCCATCTTCTCTGCAAAAAGACGCCGATTGTCGAGTTTGACATAGCCACGATCTTGAATCGTAGAAATAATCGCAGCATAGGTAGATGGACGACCAATACCACGTTTTTCTAATTCTTTAACTAAAGATGCTTCAGTAAAACGTGCAGGGGGTTTAGTGAAATGTTGAGAAGGATCAAGTTTCTCAAGTTTTAGAATTTCACCCACTTTGACTGCTGGTAATAAAACATCATCATCAGACTTGTTCTGACCACGCACTTTGGTAAAACCATCAAAAACTAAAGTACGACCTTTGGCCTTGAGTTCTACACCATTGGCATCAACCAAAATCGTTGAGGATAAATACTCTGCTGGAGTCATTTGACATGCAACAAATTGACGCCAGATCAAATCATATAAACGTTGTGCATCACGCTCAACACCCGCCAAACTATCGCCTTTTAAGGCAACATTGGAAGGACGAATCGCTTCATGGGCTTCTTGCGCATTGGCTTTATTCCCATAACGATTTGCTTTAGCAGGTAAGTACTTTGCACCAAATTCAGTTTCAATATGATTACGCACCATACTGACAGCATCATCACTCAAGAATGTTGAGTCAGTACGCATATAAGTAATAAAACCAGCTTCATATAAGCGCTGTGCCAGCATCATGGTTTTCTTCACTGAGAAACCTAAGCGAGTACTAGCAGCTTGTTGCAAAGTTGACGTTATATAAGGCGCACTTGGATTGACCTTAGTTGGCTTATCTTCGCGTGTTGCAACTTTATATTCAGCATTTTTTAAAATTTTCAATAAAGCATCAGTTTGCGCTTTATTTTGTAATTTTAATGTTTTGCCAGCTTGCTTGACTGCTTCTAAACGAATTTCATCTTTTGCAGATTGGGTATCTGCAAAAACTTGCCAGTATTCTTCAGGAATAAAGGCACGAATCTCACGTTCACGCTCGACCACCAATTTTACCGCAACCGACTGTACACGCCCTGCAGAGAGGCCACGCGCAATCTTTTCCCACAGTAATGGTGAAACCATAAAGCCAACCACGCGGTCGAGAAAGCGACGAGCCTGTTGCGCATTCACACGGTTTAAATCTAGTCGTGTAGGTTGCTTAAATGCTTCTTGAATGGCATTTTTGGTAATCTCGTTAAAGACTACACGATGGTAACGGCTATCATCACCACCAATCACTTCTCTTAAATGCCAAGCAATCGCTTCCCCTTCTCTATCCAAATCCGTTGCGAGATAGATTTCATCTGCATCTTTGGCCAGTTTTTTCAGTTCAGCGACGACATGTTCTTTGCCTGGAAGCACTTCATATTTAGCTTTCCAGCCATGCTCAGGATCAACCCCCATACGATTGACTAAAGCGGATTGTGCCTTTTCAGCCTTCTGTTCATCCGTCAATTTGGTACGTGTTGCTGGTTTTTTTTCTGTCGATTTACTTGAACCACCTGTAGGCAAGTCACGAACATGACCTACCGAAGACTTCACAATGTAATTTGAGCCTAAATATTTATTAATCGTTTTCGCTTTTGCAGGCGACTCCACAATCACTAGTGCACGTTTTTTCCCAGCATCAGGAGAATTTGCTGTTGTGCTTTTGGATGTGGACCGAGGAGCGTTCGCCATAATAAACCACTGTTCCTATTATTAAGTTAAATTTCAGCCAATGTAAGTAAATATGCCTTCATATCATCAAGCTGTGTTGCTCTGAGGTCAGATTCTTCATCCCAATAAAGCCCTACACAGTTGGCCTGCATATCAATAGCATAAATCCCTTTTAATGCAATGGGAAAATCTTTAAATTTCTCATCACCGAGGACCACTTGAAGCTTTTGCTCTGCTACACGGGCGCGCATCAAAGCTAAGCGTGCATCTGGAATAAGTACACTATAATAAGCCACCATACTCGCACGAGACTCTGTTGCCATTGGGATTTTCGTCCACTCTGGTGCAGCCACTAAACGTGGGTGTAAGCCCATCTTACGTGCTTTCTCTCGCATTAAACCTAATGCTTTTTCTCTAGGGCTTACGCGTAAGCCAAAAATCGAGCCCAATACAAAAACAATAATAACGAGCGCAACCCAAAGACCAGTGTGTTCCATAGTTCACCTTTTAATTCCTATATTAGAGTTGCATAAGCTGAATATAAAACGCAAGTTTAAAATTAAAATTACCTGCAATTACTCATTTTGAGGTCAGTTTAATCTCTTATTTTTCATTCATATTTTTTTCATAAAACTCCATCCAGATTCCCAATGACTGAATAGAGTTTTCCAACGTTTGTCCCAATTCGGTGATTTGATATTCCACTCTAGGTGGTACTTCTGGGTAAATCTGCTTTGTTATAAGTTGGTATCGCTCAAGCAATTTTAAATGTTTCGATAGCTCTTTTTGGGGAATAGGCGCTAAAGCCTTTTGTAATTGGCTAAACCGAACAGGATGTTTTGCTTCAATAAGATGATAGACAATCGGCAACACCCATTTTCCTGAAAATAATGCAACAAATCGCATAATCGAACAATTTTGCTCATATTGCAGTGTCATTATTTTTCACCTTACATAAAGCTACATTTTATAGTATATGAGTTTAGTCTATTTCAAACCAAACAACGACTAAGTCACCAATTGGTAAGTACTTACTTTCGCAAATAAATTTCCACAATATAAGAGTCTTTAGACAATTTAGTGAACAATATGCGATTAAAGAATAAAACGGTTTTAATTACAGGTGCAACCAGTGGAATCGGTTTTGTAGCCGCACAACGAGCAATAGAAGAAGGTGCTTTTGTTGTATTTACAGGCAGAAATCAAGACCAAATTTTGCAAACACAAAATCAACTCGGTACGCAAAGCTTGGGCATCTCATGTGATCATTCCAATTTAGCATCTCAAGATAATTTCACTCAAAAAATACAAGAATTATCAATTAAATTCGATGTAATTTATATCAATGCTGGTAATGTCACACATGAGGCATTTGGTCAATGGACAACTGAACAATTCGATGTGATTTTCAACACCAATGTAAAAGGCCCATTTTTTCTTATTCAAAATTTGCTTTCAATGATCAATCCCCATGCCTCAGTCATTTTATGTGGTTCGACCAGTATTCATATTGCCTTAGAGAAAAGTAGCGTTTACGCCGCATCTAAAATCGCTTTACGCTCTTTAGCCAAAACATTATCTAGAGAGCTTTTAGCGCATCAAATACGTTTTAACTTACTCTCCCCAGGACCAACTTTAACACCAGCCCTTAACAAAGTCGCCAATACCCCCGCTAAGACCGAACAACTTAAAGTCAGTATTGAAAATCTGGTACCAATTAAAAGATTGGCAGATCCTATAGAAATCGCCAATGCCTTTATTTATCTTGCTTCAGATGAAGCTAAATTTATAGTGGGTAGCGAACTATTAATAGATGGAGGTGTCGCAAATTTATAAGAACGTACAGACTTATCAAAACAGGATCTATAACTCAATAAAAAAGCGTTTAACATTAAATCTAATCGCTTTTTTGTTTTGCTCTGATAACTTCAAGTTTGGTCTAATTTAAGTACATTTCATGACTATAAACAACTTCATGACCATTCCAGTAAATATAGCCTTTTTCAATCAACTCTTTAAGCAATAAACGAATATCTGACTTTGGAAACATTTGTTCCAATAAATCTCGTAACGCATAAATATCTTTAGGTTTATCTGTTTTTAGATCATTCAATTTATGGATGACTTCGATTTGTACAGGATCTATTTTTTCAAAGTTTTTAAATAAAACATTGTGTACCAAACTCACCGAATCTTGCTGATCAACTTCTTGTAAAACTCGATCCGAGTCCGCACATAATTTTTCTAAAAATTGATCAATTTTTTCAATTTTAATATTAGCTTGTGCTACGGATTCTGTCTCAGTTAGGTTTACTAAAACAGGAGATTCAATATCAAGAGCTGTCCATTGCTTCAACACTTTTTTACGGTAAGCAACTTGATCATCAAAGCGTTTGACAATTTTCAAATTGATTAACATTCCAACAAGATGTTGAGCTTTTTCTGGAACAATTTGCAAAATATTAACAATAGAATTTTTTAATTTCTCAATCGTATTTGGTTTGCCAGTCATTTCTCCCAAAGCATCACAATACTTCTTCACCATGATTAAATATGGCTTATTTTTAATCGCTTGTAGACTTGGTATTGAGTATTTGTTGCGTTGACGCTCTAGCGTCGACTGAACTTGAATAAAACTGCAATCAAGATCAGCACTACGCATTAGATCTAACAATAAGCGACAGCTTGGCACTGCAGAAATTACGTCAATCTTAATTTCAGGTTCTAATAATGCCAATAGTTGTCCCACCACAACTGCATATTCATATTCTTTTTCAGATGCATTCGGTACCTCTAAAATCACCACCTGGCCACTGCTCACCCAGCCTGAAAACTCAGTTAAGTCTTCTAGAGAGTACTGAAATTGCCCTGTGCAATTGAAAAGATAGAGTGTCGGGTAATGTTCAATAATCTCCCTCAGGATATTGGCTGTAGGCATATTATTTTCAAGATCGAGAAGAACAGCTTTATTCGGCATGGTCAAAAATTTTGCGACTGAACAGTGCCAAGCATTACAACTAGCTTTCAACAAAAGGTCAAATAAAATTGGAAATTTAATCCTAAACTCCCAATTCCACCTGATTTAAATTTATAAGTTTTAAATTTTAAAGATAAATATCATTGGATTGTTGCAATCACTTGATCTGCATAACAGGTTGCACCTACCTCTTTAAGCAATTGAATTAGACCATCTTGATGAGCCAAAACTTGAACTTCCATTTTCATTGCTTCCATAATTGCTACAACCTGCCCAGCACTTACGTGCTCGCCAGCTTGGACTTTCCAAGAAATGATTGCCCCATTAATGGGTGCTTGTACATCTTCAGGTTTAAGCGCTAACTCTGGTGTTTGCGTCTGTTGTAGATCAGCCTGAACTGCACCTTGAGCAAACATCCCTGCAGGTAACCCTAGACGATGTAATTTTCCATCTATTTCAATATAACTCAAAATCATAGGCTGTTGATGCTGAGGAATCGCACGTCGAGTTGATTTTAAGTCTTGTTTAAAGTCATTTTCAATCCAACGCGTATGTACTTTAAATTCGTCGATAAAATCAGGCTCATTCAGCACGGCTCGATGAAAATCTAAAACTGAAGCCACACCCTCAATTTTAAACTGCTTTAAAGCACGTTTTGCGCGGCGTATTGCGATTTCACGCGTTTCCCCCGTCACAATCAGCTTTGCCATTAAAGAATCGAAATGGCTGGAAACCAGAGAGCCTGTGCGCACGCCAGTATCGACACGCACACCATGACCAAAAGGTGCTTCAAATAAACTTAGTGTACCAAATGCTGGAATAAAACCACGGCTAGGGTCTTCTGCATTGATACGAAACTCAATGGCATGACCTTGTGCTTTAGGGGTTTCTTTGATCGATAACTCTTCGCCCAAAGCCACCTGAATTTGCTCAACCACCAAATCAACGCGCGCTGTTTCCTCCGTCACAGGATGTTCAACTTGCAACCGCGTATTGACTTCTAAAAATGATAGCGTCCCGTTTTGACTCAATAAATACTCGACTGTCCCTGCTCCAACATAATGAGCAGCCTGACAAATATTTTTTGCTGAAGTTAAAATCTCTTGGTAAATCTTGTCACTGATAAATGGTGCTGGAGATTCCTCAACTAATTTTTGATTACGACGCTGTAAAGAACAATCGCGTGTGCCTAAAACCACAACATTTCCATGTAAATCAGCAATAACTTGCGCTTCAACATGACGTGGATTATCTAAGTATTGCTCAACAAAACATTCACCTCGACCAAATGCAGCTTGTGCTTCACGTACAGCAGAGTCATAAAGTTCTTTCACTTCTTCAAGTTTCCAAACCACTTTTAAGCCACGTCCACCACCACCAAAGGCTGCTTTAATTGCAATTGGCAATCCATATTGTTTTGCAAAAGCTAAAGCCTCATCTGCATTGTTCAAAGGGTCTTGTGTGCCTTGTACCAATGGAGCACCTACTGAAGCAGCGATTTTACGTGCTTCAATTTTGTCACCCAACTTGGTAATTGCTTCAGGAGATGGACCCACCCACTTCAATCCTGCGTCAATCACGGCTTGTGCAAACTCAGCCCGTTCTGACAAAAAACCATAACCCGGATGCACCATCGTGGCTTTTGATTTTTTAGCAATATCAATAATGGCATCAATATTTAAATAGGTTTCTTTTGCAGTTGCCCCAACCAAACCCCACGCTTCATCTGCAAGTTCGACATGCAAACTGCCAATATCGTCATCTGCATACATCGCCACTGAAGCAATGTCCATATCCCGACAAGCATGGATAATACGCACAGCAATTTCACCACGATTGGCAATCAATAATTTTTCATTTACATATTTTTGCTGGTTCATCTTAGTTCTCGATATCTACAAATTCGGCGATTTTTCTAAATTTGATATGGCAATCCGCAGGTATTTGTGCCACCAAATCCCAATGATGCTTGGCAACCGAAGCAATCACAGGATAACCACCTGTTAATGGGTGATCATTCATAAACAATACAGGTTGACCATTGGGTGGAATCTGCAAAGCACCAATACATGTGCCTTCGCTTTCCAATTCATGGTGAATCTTACGTGTTAAGGGTGCTTTCCCAGATAAACGTAATCCCACTCGATTACTTTCATGAGTCACTAACCATGCTTGATTGCACAGTTTTTCAATACTGCTTTGCTCAAACCAATCCGTTCGAGGTCCCATCACAATATCAAGTTCAATCGTATCGCCAAGGGACGGGAGATTGGATTTTGGCACTTCGTTGATGCTGATATTGGATGGGACAACTTGACCTTGGTAAATGACATCACCCGTTTTTAAAGGGGCTGGACCAAGAATGGCTAAACTGTCAAAAGAACAGCTATTTAAAATGGGTTGAATATCCAAACCACCACGAACCGCAAGGTAATTGCGTAACCCTGCACTCGGCGTTTGAATTTGAAATTCATCTCCCTCATCCAGTGCAATCGCTTGATAACTGTCAAAATCTACTTTTTGACCATCTGCAAATTTCACATGGATATTGGAAATTGCACCTGCCACGCTAATGACAGCTGAATTTTGCATGACTGCTTTTAAACCACCATTGAGTACCTCAATCACAGGCGTATCCGTTGGATTCCCCACGATTCGATTGGCACAATGCATCGAAACCACATCCATCGCACCTGCTGTCCCCACACCGATATTGCTGTGCTGAAAACGTCCTTCATCTTGAATCGAAACTTGCAAGCCAGATGCCGTGATTTTAAATAAGGGGTGTTTTAAAGTTAAATCTTGTCGTGGCGTGATTTGCTTGGGCACATCCACAGATACAGGCCGATGAGTTATATCCTCAAAATGCACCCGCATTCCTGGTCGTAAAAGCGCAGGATTTTGACGCTCCAAATCCCACATTTTTTCTGACGTTGTTCCAATCAATTGCCAACCACCTGGACTATCTTTTGGGTAGATACCTGAGTATTGCCCAGCAAGTCCAAGTGAACCTGATGGAATTTTTTTACGCGGTGTCTTTAGACGAGGAACGTCTGTAAAGGGCAGATCAAGGCTACTCATATAAGCAAAACCTGGAGCAAAGCCAATAAAGGCAACGTCCCAAGTACTTTGATGATGTTTTAATATCAGATCGGCTATAGAGAGGCCTTGCAGTTCCGCCACTTGTACTAAATCTTCGCCATCGTAACGAATCGGAATAATCACTTCCTGCGTATTGCGATCAAAACCTGAATCAAGGTTTAACGTACCAATCAAAACACTCAAGGTTTTAAAGTCAGTCTTGATTTCGTTAAAACAAATTAAAATTGTTTTTGCAGCAGGAATTAAATCTTTGATTCCATTCAAGTGTAAATTTTGCAATTTACTGTATAACGCCAAAGTTTCTTCTAAACTAGAAAGCTCAATCAAGAAACTGTCGGAATTTACCGATAAAAATCGCATTTACTGATCCTTTCTTGTCTTAACGCATCCACGCACGATCAGGTATGTCTGTAATCAACATATGTCCTGGTGCATGGCTAATGGCAAATGGGATTTTCGAGTTCATGATTGCCGCTTGAGGCGTTACACCACATGCCCAAAATACTGGAATTTCACCCTGTTCAATACGTGAGGCATCACCAAAATCTGGCTGATTGATGTCGCGTATTCCTAAACTTTCAGGATGACCAATATGTACGGGAGCACCATGAACACTCGGCATACGCGCCGTAATTTTTACCGCCTCAGCTATTTGATGGGCAGGAATGGGGCGCATAGAAACCACCATATTCCCTGAAATACGTCCAGCAGAAAGGCATTCGATATTACTCAAATACATCGGTACATTGGTCTTGTCATGGATATGACGCACTTCAATCCCTGCGTCTTGTAAAGCTGTTTCAAAGGAGAAACTACAGCCAATTAAAAAGGTCACTAAATCAGGATGCGCGTTATAAAGCTCACTCGCATCAGTGAGCTCATCAACCATTTCACCGTCTTTCCAAACACGATATCGTGGAAAATCAGTGCGAATGTCTGTGTCAGCAGCCAATCGAGAGTGGTATACGCCTTCTTCCAAAACATCTAACACAGGGCAACTTTGTGGGTTACGCTGGGCATACAACAAGAAATCATATGCCCAGTCTTTGGGTACAGAAATCATATTCACTTGTGTCATTCCAGCAGCCATTCCTGCTGTGGGTTGATCAAAACCCGCACGAATTTGTTGTCGCGCATCCAATGCAGCTTTTAGTTGAACTGGATCGACTTTAATCTCTTTAAACATGTGTATTGTCCTTATTGTTTTATGCACAAAATGAACGAACTTGAATGTCGTTTTTTAACAGCTCAGCTTTAATCGCTGCGGAAATTTCTAATGCGCCAGCAGTATCACCATGTAAACAAATCGTATCGGCTTGAATTGGAGTAAAGATGCCATCAATTGACTCAACCCCGCCATTTTTTAACATCGCAACAACACGTTTTGCCACAAACTCTGCATCATGCAAAACAGCACCCTCCAAACGGCGTGAAACCAGTGAACCATCACGGTTATAAGCACGATCAGCAAAGGCTTCTGAAACCACTTTTAGACCTGCCTGACGTGCTTGTGCAACCAAATTTGACCCAGCCAAAGCAACCAGTACCAATGCTGGATTATACATTTTAATGGCTTCAATCACGGCTTCGGCTTGTACGGGATCTTTGGCTACGGTGTTATACAATGCCCCATGCGGCTTGACATATTGCACTTTGGAGCCAGCAACTTTTGCCAAACCATCAAGTGCCGAAATTTGATAGAGCACATCTGCAATCAGCTCGTCTTGAGACAGATCCATATTACGGCGACCAAAACCAACCAAATCTGGGTAGGAAACATGCGCACCAATCGTGACATCTAATCGCACTGCTTGTTGAAGCGTTTTCAATATTCCCAATGGGTCACCTGCATGGAAGCCACAGGCAATATTAGCACTACTGACAACAGGTAAAATTTGCTCATCATTGCCCATTTTCCATGAGCCAAAACTTTCACCCAAGTCACTATTTAAATCGACATACATTGTGATCATTCCTTTTCAATTGAGTGTGAAGTTGATTAAAGCTTGGTGAGGTAATTAAATACCGTCGTGAATGACATATAACCCATCCACCATGTGAGTAAGCAGGTTAATACACCCAAAACCAGCAACCATTTTGGATAATTATAATTGCCCATCATGTCTTTACGACATGCCGCAACATAGACAAAAATCGTTAAACCAATTGGTAATACCAAACCATTAAAACCACCCACAAAGATCAATAAGCCCGCTGGTGTTGCACCTAGAATCACGTAAAGCAACAGGGCTAAAGAGATAAAGCTAATCGTGAGGTAATTGGTATGTTTGGTGGTTAAGTTCTTTTTAAATGCGGACATAAACGAAACAGAGGTATAAGCTGCACCAATTGTGCTACTGATTCCCGCTGCCCAAAAAATCAAGCCAAACAGTTTAAAACCAAATGTACCCGCAGCATATTGGAATGCTTGCGCAGCTGGATTGGCATCGTGACTTGCTAAATCGATATTTGCGCCGCTGACCACAACCCCTAAGAATGCCAAGAACAATACATAACGCATGATCCCGACCACCACAATACCTTTGGTTGCGGCTCTGGCAACTTCATCAATATTTTCTGGTCCTACAGCACCTTTGTCCAATAAGCGATGCGCGCCTGCGTAGCAAATATAACCACCCACTGTACCGCCAACAATGGTTGTAATGATTGCGAAATCAATTTGATCAGGTGCAAAAGTTTGTTGAACGGCTTGCCCCACAGGTGGCATGACAATAAATGCAACGATCACGATCAAAACAATTTTGAGTAAACCCAAAATAATCATGCTCTTGTCCATCGCCAGTGTGGCTTTTCTGGAGGCAAAAATCAGAATTGCCAAAGCACCGCTCAGCACGCCGCCGACCTTGGTATCCAACCCAAAGAGTGCATTTAAGCCCAGTGCAGCACCTGCAATGTTACCGATACTAAAGAAAAACCCACCTAAAATAACCAGAAATGCGAGTAAGTAACCACTCCCCGGTAAAGCTTTATTGGCAATATCAGAAGCGCGCATTTGCGTTAAGGTAACTACACGCCAAATGTTTTGCTGAACAACGTAATCAATAATGATCGAAACTAGGATTGCAAAGCCAAATGCAGCACCTAATTTCACTGTGAATACAGCGGTTTGGGTTAGAAAACCTGGCCCCATCGCCGATGTTGCCATCATAAATATAGATGCAACAATTGCCCATTGGCGGTCAGATAAAAAAGAAGATTTCAATAAAGACATGTAGGCGTTCCTCATCCATTTGAGCTTAATCAACGCTATTTCAAGTGAAACAAAGAACATCTATTTTTCTAAAATATGAAATTCTTTAATCCTTTAAACTTTTAAGATTTTTTGGTTATGCTGAACCAAATCTGTATTTCAAATAAAAGCATAGGCGAAGGTGAGTCACAATAAGACTTTATTCAAAATTTATTAAACGTAAGATATTGAATTCATATGTTTTTATTATTTTTAAAATCATTTAATAATGAATATTTATCACTTTCTATAAGTTCTCATTATCAATATTTCATATTTTTGCAATTTTTAAATCAAAACCAAAGCCGAATAAAATGCCGTTTTATTCTTCACTATCTAATTTTATTATTCAGCTTTTTCATGGCATTTTCCGAAGTTAAAACCGCTAAATCGGTCAACTTTTCTTTTAATGCGGTGTTATTGCCTTGTGTATAGATTGCGGTAAAGTGGAATGTCTTTAATTGGATTGGCGTATCCAAAATTTCCAATCGCCCATCTAAAATTTCTTTGATTGCCGTTAGTTTAGGTACCACTGCAATCCCTAAACCTTGTTCAGCTAAACGTAATAATGTGACCAATGAATAACTTGTAATGGATAGTGGTTCATCTATCTTTTGTTCTTTCATTTTTGCTTTGAGCTCTTTATAAGGATAGGTAATTCTTGGATAGGTTAAAATGGTATGCGACATCAATGCCCGCAATGACATCTGCCCGATTCCACCTTTAAATGAAGGTGATGCCAGAAAGCTTAATTCAAAATCACACAATGAACGTTCTATACATTCAAAAGGCAAAGTTGGCCCCAGTAAAAACGCCATATCCAAATCACCAGTGCGTACACCTTCTTGTAAATCTGGAGTTAAATTCACCACGATTTCAATGGAAACTTTTGGAAACTCTTGCTGGACTTGCTCCATATATTCCACTAGCCAAGTATGGACAATCGTTTCGGAAACCCCTAAACGAATCGTTCCTGTTAAATACTGACTTTCTGTGAGTTCAGCCACTAAGTCTGTTTCCAGTCGCATAAACTTTTCAGCATATTTAAATAAGGTCATGCCCTTATGCGTGGCTTTTATTTGACGAGAACGGCGATCAAGCACTTTAAAACCGAGATCATTCTCAATCGCAGTAATTTTTTGAGAAATTGCAGGCTGAGTCGTTTGAAGCTTTGTTGCGGCTTTATTAAAACTGTTTAAGGTCACCACCCAATAAAATGCTTCGAGGTTTTTTAAGTTCATAATCCATCTTAACCCACAAATTTAGCGCTTGCGTTATGCAAATCCTTTGCCAATACCATTGCTATGTGTGAATTTACTCTTGATTCAGCACACCTCAGCCACTCATATTTCACTTTCGTTAGATCAATAATGCGGAGGACGATTGGTCATTGGGTCAAATGCTGCAATACCTTCTGACAAATCAGCAGATTCTATACGTTGGTAAATTAACTGCATTTGTTTTTTTAAATCAGCGATTTCCAAGCTTTGTTGCGCTACTTGATCATTTAATTGTTCGACTAAATCATCTAAAAATGCAATTCGGACTTGCAAATCTTCTATGGGTGCGGAAAATGACGCCTGATCATCAATATTTTTATGTTTAGTCATTTTTAGTCCTCAGTGTGGGATGTTTAGGAAACCGTATGGCCTATATTACTATAAGGGATGTCCAACTTGCGTTTGGTGGACCTGCCCTGCTCGATGGCGCAAACTTCAATTTAGAACGAGGCGAACGAGTCTGTCTGATTGGTCGTAACGGTGAAGGTAAGTCTACTTTACTCAAACTGATTGAGGGAAGTTTATTGCCTGATCAAGGTGAAATTGCATTACAAAATGGTATTACAATTTCTATGCTTGCTCAGGATGTACCGATGGATTCGGGCAAAGTTGCAGATATTGTTGCCGAAGGTGCAGGAGAAGCCGCGCTCGTCCTAAAAGAATACCACGAAGCCAGCGATGCTTGTGTATTAGGTGATATGGAAGCTTGTGATCGTATGGGCAACCTACAACATAAGCTGGATTTGCTCGATGGTTGGGCATTAGAAACCAAAGTAAATTCTATCTTGAGCAAAATGGGCTTAGATCCTGAAGCGGATTTAGCTGATTTATCAGGAGGGCGTAAACGCCGTGTACTTTTAGCACGTGCATTGTTGACGCAACCTGACGTTTTATTACTTGACGAACCAACCAACCATTTGGATGTAGAAAGTATTGAATGGTTAGAGAAATTCTTACTTGATCAAAACAATCTGACCCTGTTATTTATTTCCCATGACCGTGCTTTTGTTGACAGTATTGCGACTCGTATTGTGGAATTGGATCGTGGTATTTTACGTAGTTATGAAGGTAACTACTCACGCTACCTCGACTTAAAAGCACAACAAATGGAAGCTGAAGAAAAGCAGAATGCGCTGTTTGATAAACGCTTGGCTGAAGAAGAGACTTGGATTCGTCAAGGCATCAAAGCACGTCGTACCCGTAACGAAGGTCGTGTACGTGCATTAAAAGATTTACGTGAACAATCTAAAGCACGTCGCTCACAACAAGGTAAAGTGAGCATGGCAACTCAAGAGGCAAATCGTTCAGGTAAATTGGTGTTCGATATTGAACACTTAAGTGTGGCTTTTGGTGATAATGCACCAATTATTAAAGATTTCTCTGCATTAGTACTACGTGGCGACCGTATTGGTTTAGTGGGTGACAATGGTGTAGGTAAGACCACCTTGATCAAAGCAATTTTAGGTGCACTTGAACATGGTGGTTCGGTAAAAACAGGTACACAACTTGAAGTGGCTTATTTTGACCAATTACGTAATGCGCTAGATCTTGAAAAATCAGTAATGGCCAACGTGTCTGAAGGCTCAGACTTTGTCGATGTTAATGGTGGTCGCCGTCATATCTACAGCTATTTACAAGACTTTTTATTCTCGCCTGAGCGCGCACGTACTCCTGTCAAAGCACTTTCAGGTGGTGAGCGTAATCGTATCCTTTTGGCGAAGTTATTGCTTAAACCGTCTAATCTTATCGTAATGGATGAGCCAACCAACGACTTAGACATGGTGACTTTAGAATTACTTGAAGAAATGTTGAGTGATTATAAAGGGACTTTGTTATTGATCTCTCATGACCGTGCATTTATGGACAATGTTGTGACATCAACTTGGGTATTTGATGGTAAAGGCAATATCGATGAATACATTGGTGGCTATCAAGACTATCTAGAACAACGTCCAGATCAGCGTGTTGTCGATCAGAAAAGTGATGTAAAAAAGGCCATTGCTAAAGCGGAAGCTGCTGCGACGCCTGCTGAACCAGCTGTTAAAAAAGTGAAGTTGAGTTATAAAGATCAACGTGCTTTAGAACAGTTACCCGCAGAAATTGAAGCTTTAGAAAAAGAACAAACTGAACTAACTGCAAAACTTGCAGATGGTTCTTGGTTTGTGACTGATGCAGATGCAGCCACCAAAGCGTCGCAACGACTTGGCGAGATTGATGAACTGCTGCTTGAAAAAATGGAGCGTTGGGATGCATTAGAAGAAATGACCAAAGGTTAATTCTTATAAAATCTTTCAATAAAAAACTCCGCAAATATGCGGAGTTTTTATTGAGCCTGCCGACATTGAAACCAACAACATTGATCAATCATCTTATAGATATACAACACATATTTTCAGCTTTATGTATTAACCAGATTTAAGGACATTGGAACATAACGTAACCCATGATTTTCAATGGTTTCATCTTTCACCACAAAGCCAAATCGTTCATAAACAGGTTGTGCATTACAGCTTGAATTTACCGTAAATACTGAAACACCAGACTTTTTCACCTCCTGCAAAATAAAGTCCCACATTGTTCGGCCAATTCCCTGAGCTTGCTTCTCTTTCGATATAAAGAAATGAACCAAATGGGCCGGATTCTTATACGCAATAACACCGATCATCTGCTGATGATCGCTATAAACAAAATAGTGAATTTCAGGATTCTCAAGCATTTTTTCAATCATACTTGCGGAAAACAGTTGTCGCCCACTGTCATTAATTGCAAACTCATCAATAAAAGGCGCAATCAATTGAGTAATTGCAATTAAGTCCTTAATGGTTGCTCTTCTGATTGTCTTATTCATGTGAGGGGCATTCCAATAGTGGAGTAGCAGTAAAAGATCAAAATGCTCAATTTAAGTCTGTAATCAGAATTTCGTTATCTAAATAATACTTGAAATGATATATAACAAACTCCTTCATTTTTAAAAATAAACGCACTTATTTAAATGGCTTAGTTCAAGTTAAAATGACGGCAATACTTTACTAATTAAAATTAAATAAAACTTAAAAAATCAAAGCACTTACCATTCCCCACTCATCTTACCAATGATCATTTCATTTATACTGAATTTCGCTACAAGCACTTCATGATGTTTCCATACAAATCCACCAAGATATGATTATCGAATCTAGTTCAGATCTCGAATTATTTAGTGAGAATATGATCATGAAAAAAGTTACATCATTACTTGTTGCAGCATTCACCACAGCAATTTTCGCAGGTTCTGCAATGGCAGCAACTCCAGCACAGCATTCGACTCAAGCGGTTAAAACCCATCAAATGCAAAAACAACATAAAGCTGGCCATAGCCAAAAACACCATGCCGCTGCACAAAAATCAGCAACAGCAAAAAAAGTAGAGGGTAAAGCAGCAACCAAATAATCCACTTTAAAACGTTGTTTTAAAACTGTCGCTTTATAAAATTATGATCCTCATGCTTAAAAGCTACACCAACAGTGTAGCTTTTAAATTTTTAGCGAATGCTCTGGATCGCTTCAAATCCATTCAGCTACTTTAAACCAAACTTCTCAGCAGGCTTGATTAACCATAAGGATAATTTTCTTAATAAAACATCAAAAAATTGCTGTTGTAACATCCAGCAAGTCAATACAGATAAACCAATACAAATCCCAATTTCCACAAAAATATGAAAATCCAGTTGCCAATAACGTGCAATCAACATCACCACAAAACCATGTAGCAAATACACCGCCAAAGTGTTTTTCCCAAGTTGCACACAGCCAATATTCAATAATTTTGTCCATGCAAACATCGCGAAAATGCCCAAACTCGACATCAATAGACAGCCTATTCTGATCCACGTACCATCCCACATACTTACCTTAAGCTGCTGATAACTTAAACTGCCATATAACCAAAATGGGTTGATTTGGGTGAAATATACCAAGCTTGCAATGCCCATCACGATAAATCCAGCTAAAACTTGAGTGAATTTAAATTGCTGAATTTTCTCGACAATGGTTTTGCCATAAAGCGCACCCACAATAAAAAATGGAAAGAAGCTAAAAATTCTTCCGATAGAGTATTGGTAATTGTTCCAAGGGCTTAAACCGATACATAAAGCAAGAATCAGTGCAATCGGCAGTGCAAATTTTGTTTTTATCAAAAAATGGGTAAGCGTTGTCCATACCATCATGCCCAACAGATACCATAAGATCCAATAAGCTCGTTCAAAAAAATTCCAACTAAGTTGAAATTTACCTGACCAGATGGCATCAAATGCAGGAAATAGAATTTGAAAGGGCAAATAGAGCGAGACAAAAAATAAAATATTCTTAAACCACTTACTGTCTTTAAACAACATGCCCGAAATAAAGATAAAAGCAGGCATATGTACAAAATAAATCGTACCTAATAAGACATGATCAAGCGGATCTTTCCAACCGATCATGCGTTCTAGAAAATGCCCGAGCACCACAAGAAATATCAGTGTTGCCTTACAACTGTCTAAGTAGGTATTTCTCATCGCAAGGTTGTCTAGAATAATCAGTGAATAACTGTAATTATATACCTAAAACATGTACGTGCTTTTGGTCAATCTCAGCAAGATGCTGGCGATAGATTTTAAAATTTTCCAAATCAAAACACACGAAACTGACTTCCTCTAAATTGGTCGTCTGGGTTAAAAACTTAGTCACGCTGTTTATGGCAATAAATGCTGCCTCTGATTTGGGAAAACGATACATGCCTGTTGAAATATTCGGAAATGCCAGTGTTTTTAGCTGATATTGCTCAGCGAGTCTTAAACTGTTCAGATAGGCTTTTGCAAGAAGTTCATTTTCAGCATGCTGTCCATCTTGCCAAGTGGGGCCCACGGTATGAATCACATAATTACAGGGCAACAACCCCGCTGTGGTAATCACTGCTTCACCAATTGCACACCCCCCCTGTCTGGCCTGAATCTTTTGACAATCCTCCAAAACAGCTACCCCACCTTTACGATGAATCGCACCATCCACACCACCACCGCCAAGTAACGAGCTATTGGCAGCATTCACAATTGCATCCACCTTTTGAACTGTAATATCACCTTGAATTAACCGAATTATTTTCACGTCATGCTTCCTTGCTTATCCTCAATGAGAGTGAATGACATCTTGAATTTTCTTCTTTAAACCGCTTCATGCTACACTCCTTTCAGTTTTAACTGCCCCAAAATTTACAAAACTGCTATGAGTAAAAAGCATCAATACGAGCCTGGAAAATTTTATTGGGCATTTTTACATCCGAAATATTGGGGAATCTGGATTGCGATTGTATTTTTGATGATGCTCGCAATTATGCCTTGGGCAATTCAGTATCGCTTAGCAACACTGTTGGGCAATATTGCCTTTGACCGACTGAAATCGCGTCGTGAAACAACAACGCGTAATTTAGAAGTCTGCTTTCCAGAATGGTCGCCTGAACAAGTCATCGACAATTCAAGACAAGTCTTTGTTGATCAAATGGTCGGGGTCTTTGAAACCTTAAATGCATGGTACTCACCACAATGGTTTAAAAACCGTGTCAGTATTCAAGGTCTAGAGCATATCCGACAAGCCAAACAAAATGGTCAAGGCATACTGTTACTCGGCACTCATAGCACCATGCTTGATGCTGGTGGTTATTTATGTGCACAATTTTTTGAACCCGATGTCGTGTATCGCCCACAGAATAATCCTTTACTCGATATGCTGATTTATCGTTGTCGTGCAACGATTTATAAAGCGCAGATTGATCATGATGATATGCGTGGATTGATTCGCCATCTGAAAGAAGGTGATGCGATTTGGTATAGTCCAGATCAGGATTTTGGATTAAAACAAGGGGTGATGGCACCATTTTTTGGTACGCCCGCTGCAACGGTAACAGCACATCGACGTTTATTGAAAATATCAAAAGCTGTCGCGATCCCACTGTATTTCTATCGTGATGGTGATATAAAAGATCCAAAATACCATGTACTTATTGAACCTGCTGTTGATCCATTACCCAGTGAAGATGAAATGGATGATGCGATTCGTGTCAATAAAATCATTGAAAATCAACTACGGATCGCGCCGACACAATATATGTGGTTTCATCGTCGCTTTAAAACACGTCCCAAAGGCTATGAGAAAATTTATTAATTTTGAAAGCTTTCGTTTTTAACAATCAGGAGATATAAAAATATCTCCTTTTTTATTTTGGTCATCTAGCGTTTAAATACCATCGTTCATGGCGAACTGCGTCTAGTTACATATGCCCACTTTCTTGATTAAACAATGCGAATTAAGATTTATCAATAATAAGCTAAATACATTCAAATTTAAGGAAAATAAAACCATGAATATCATCAATAAAGTTCTTTTTTCATGTTTGATCAGTTCCAGTTTGATATTTACTGCATGCTCAGAGCAAAAAGCAGATATCGCCCAAAACAAAACCTCAGAAACTACGTCTAGGGTAACAACTCAAGGCAATTGGAAAAGCAAAGCGACTGAACTGAGTACAGCCAACGCAACAGAGATTACAACAGACTTGGCTCAACTTAATCAGATCATCAATCATGCAAATACTCAAGCACTTCAATTAAGAGCGGAGCTTCAATCAGCTGCTTCCCAACCTGAAAAGCGCCAGCAGATTTTACTCAAAGCCAATGATATACAAGCGAAAACTCAACAACAAATTATGGCATTAAATTTAAAAAGTAGTGAAGTACAAAGTCTACGCACACAGATGATTGATAATTTAATCACCAGCCAGAAAATGTATACGCTTTCAACAGCCTCAGATTTTAATCCAAATGCACCCAGTGATGAATTTAAGCAACTTGGTAAACGTTCAATAGCTCTTCAACAAAAAATTTCTGCTGAAATAGACGCCTTAAATCAACACTATGGAAAATAAAAACAATCTGGATCATAAGCGGGTTAAGTAGAAAGACCTAACCTTTCCATGCTCGAAAACGTGCCATCGCCCAAATCACATAAGGCCAAAAAATCATATTGACTATACTATGGATACTTTCCCAAATACGCCAATAGCCTCTACCAAAAATATCTGCGCGTGCATTAAAGATTTCAATTACAAATGCAAGCACAACTGTGGCGATAATCGCAAAATTTGATTTAAGTTGTCTTTTATGAATTGCAGCAACAATAAAATAAATGATTAAACCTGCATAGATAAATAAAGCATCACTACTTAAACCTGTAAAATGTTTAAGACTTGAAGCGAATTCTTGAACTTTTGCGAAAAACATAGCCACTCTTTTTTATTTTCAATCTTATCTGTTCTAAATTATATACCACAAATAAAGCATAACCCGAGTTCTGCATCCTGCAAAACTCGGGTTCATGAGGTTGTGCTTTCACATCTTATTCTTATTTTCTTGGTTATCCATTCCAACATCAAATCCTTGATGATTACTCCATCGACTTCGTCTTCCTTAGTGAGATTTTCCGTTCTCATTCCCTGTGTCGATAAGTAAAGATTAAAACGAATATGCTTTTCATGCTATCCGCTTAGGGCCTAAATCCATGTAAGTAATTGCTTACAAAAAATAGCCATTTTTTAATTTTTTTGTCAGACAATCAGGTTCCAACTTTATAACTTTGCGCAATTTCATCGGTTACCCGCTTTTCCTCTTTCTCTGCTTTTTCAATTCCTTCTTGAATCGCCTCTTGCGCTTCACGCTCATCCGCGTCTGTTTGCTCCAACTCTTCTTGAGTCTGCTCAAAAATACGCCCTGTTTGTAATACTACATAAATCGGAAAATGATCTGAACCCACATGAGGCAGCCGTTGCATATGCACTAAAGCAAAATCTGTACTATGAAATAAATGATCCAAAGACCATCTCAAAAACTTATAGTCAGCATGGAAAGTGTTGATATATCGACGCCCCACACGTGGGTCAAGCAAACCACTGATACGCTGAAATAAACGCGTTGTGCGTGACCAAGCAACATCGTTTAAATCACCCATAACAATACAGCTCTCATCCAAGTCTTTAATCTGATCCCCCACAATAAGCAATTCAGCATCACGTAAAGTCGAGTCTTTGGCTTCTGTTGGGCTTGGTGGTTTGGGATGTAAACAATACAGTTGCACTGCTTGCCCAGATGGTAAAATCACCGTGGTATGAATAGATGGAATTTCATCACTGAGAATGAATTTAACCTCTGTATCGACCAACTTGAGTTTGCTATACAAATGCATCCCATAGAGGTTGTCTAAAGGTATAGCCACACGATAAGGATAGTCTTTTTCAATTCGAGCTAGTTCATTTTGCCAAGTTTGATCAGTTTCAAGCGTCAAAACAATATCAGGCTGGTGCTGTTCAATTTGCTCAAGCAATAAATGATATTGATCATTCGGTGTCAATACATTCGACACAATCACTGAAATTTGCTGATCAGGATTAAGCTGATCTTTCGTCACCTGTTTAACTTGTTTCTTCCAAACGAAGGTATAAGGCAAAACCATCTTTAATTGAAAAGCTAAGGCAGCAATCAATAAAAATAAAATCACCTCACGGATCAAGTCCCAGGGCGCTGTCCAAAACAACATCAATACCATTGCAATCAGACCAACAAATAATATCTGCAAGCGTGGAAAATCAGCACCTCTAAACCACCATTCATCACGGGGAATCAGTGACCAGAAACTTAGCCAAATCACAATCGACGCAAGTACTTCTATCCAAATCATATTTTGTCACTCTTATATTCTTAATTTTTGCATGATTCATAAATTAATATCAATTTTGCATGTATCATAAACAAGATATATTGCACAATATAGTGGTGTTTTCATTGTGTATGCTATTGCAGTTACACACCCTTTTGATACACTCAAACCCCCTTTTATTTTTTAACGCACCGAGGCAAAGTGGCATGAAAGTAGGTCTGGTCGGTTGGCGCGGGATGGTTGGTTCTGTCCTTATGCAACGTATGGTTGAAGAGAATGATTTTGCTCATTTTGAGCCATTCTATTTCTCTACCAGTAACGCAGGTGGTGAATCTCCTGCTTTTGGTGGTAAAACTGCTCCAGCACTTATGGAAGCGACGGACATTACCAGTCTGAAGCAAATGGATGTCATTATTACCTGTCAAGGTGGCGACTATACATCAGAAGTCTTTCCTCAGCTAAAGGCTGAAGGTTGGAAAGGCTATTGGATTGATGCAGCTTCTACATTACGTATGGATGATGAAGCAATTATTGTACTCGATCCAGTCAACTTAAATGTTATCAAAGACGGTTTGGTCAATGGTATTAAAACATTTGTTGGCGGTAACTGTACGGTTTCGTTAATGTTGATGGGCATGGGTTCACTCTTCCAACACAATTTGGTGGAATGGATGACGGCGATGACTTATCAAGCCGCTTCGGGTGCTGGCGCGCAAAACATGCGTGAGCTGATCACTGGTATGGGGTATTTATATAACAATACTCAAGACTTGTTAGATGATCCACGTTCTGCGATTTTAGATATCGACAGCAGAATTGCCGAATTACAACGTGGCGAAGCTTTCCCGAAAGCAAACTTCGGTGTGCCTTTAGCGGGTTCTTTGATCCCTTATATTGATAAGCAACTTGAAAGTGGTCAATCTAAAGAAGAGTGGAAAGGTCAAGTTGAAACCAACAAGATCTTAGGTAATGCTCAGATTGTTCCAATTGATGGTCATTGTGTACGTATTGGTGCAATGCGTTGTCACTCTCAAGCCTTAACATTGAAATTGAAAAAAGATGTTCCGCTTGATGAAATTGAGGACATGATTCGTCAGTCTAACCAATGGGCAAAAGTGGTTCCAAATACACGCGATGCGTCAATGACGGATCTTACCCCAGTAGCTGTGACTGGTACTCTATCTGTGCCAGTAGGTCGTTTACGTAAATTAAATATGGGTAAAGAGTATTTAGGCGCATTCACTGTTGGTGACCAATTACTTTGGGGTGCCGCTGAGCCTTTACGTCGTATGTTACGTATCTTAATCGACTATAAAAATGCTTAAAGTCACAAAAAACTTATAAACAATGAAAAAGCCGATCTATCTTGATCGGCTTTTTTATGTAACTATGTTTATGTAACTCTAATGTTAATATTTTACATATAGACTACAGCTAAATATTGTATTATGGGGATGCCTTGAACTTTGTCAGAACAATGGATAGAGATGACTGTATATAACAAATTAAAAATTGCCATTTTAGCCATCATGACGTCGCAAGCGGTGAGTGCGATTACAATAGACCCGATCCAAGTTCAATCAGGGTCTGGTGATCTGCTTTATGCTGAAATGAAGTTTAGTAATGCAAATTCAAATGAAAAAATAGAAGTCGGATTAGCCGATGCAGATGATATTCAAAATATTGGTATTTCAACGCAAGCACCTGGACATTTAAATTTTTATACTCGTCGTTCTGGAGATGGCACTGGGGTGATTGTGATTACCTCATCTCGCCCGATTGTTGAATCTGAATTAAATATATTATTAAAAGTCAAAGAAGGGAGTGCGACCCATATTCAGCAAGTCAAAGCCCCATTGACCCGTGGGCGTAGCAACATTCCTGCTCTAATGAGCAATGCTTTAGTCAAAGAAAAGCCTCTGACACCTCAAATCATCGTCAGCGAAAAGGATATTGCATTAAATTTACCAACCAGTACGCAATACCACGTGACAACACCAGAAGTCTTAACTCCACCAGCTATAGCAACCAAAGCAACGATGACAACGGATTCAGCTGGTACTTTGGCGATTAATGTGATTGCACCACCAGCACTCAAAACAGAACAAAAACCAACCACAGTTGCAACAAACACACCGCCTGCGGCTACAACCAATACTCCAAACCTTCGTCAAAGCAATCATCAAAGCAGTGCTCAGAATATGCCACAAACAACGGCGGTAACTGTACAGCAAGCGCCTCAACCTCCAGCCGAAAAAGCACCAGTGCCATCTGCAAAAGCTCAGACCCCACCCGCCAAATTAGACGAGCAAAAAGCAGAATCACAAAAGCCAAAAGATTCCAAAGCTGAGACCAAGCAAGCAAAACCGAATGAATCTCACGTAGAGAAATCGAAAGCAGAGTCACAAAAAGCGCTCAAACAAGAAAAGGCCAATAAAGCATTAGATAAACAACCTAAGCATATTGTTCAGGCCAATGAGTCATTGTGGAAAATTGCATCGCGGATTGCAGCAGAAACCAATCAAAGCGTTCCAGAAGTCATGCGACAAATTAAAGCAAATAATGCCAATGCCTTTATTCAAGGTGATGTAAACCGTATTCGTCGTGGTGCTGCGCTCAATCTTGCAGCAAGCTATCGTCAAATACCACAAAGCAAAAATAAAGTTGCAACGGCTGGACCTGAAATTGCCAAAAAGCAATCGGGTTCTGCCAAATATCGCTTAGATCAAGCAGAAATGAGTTTAGTCGCAGATAATGAACAACCCGCTGTTCAGAGTCAAGGAAAGCAAAATACACAGTTGAATCAGACCACTACTGAATTATCTACAAAAGTTATGACATCTCGTGAAAAAACGGTTAAATTACAGAAGAATGTGAACCAACTTGCAGCAGGTTTACAACAAAAGAATCAGCGAATTCAATTATTAAATGCTCAGCTTGCCCAATTGCAACAGCAATTAAAACAGCAGAATGCAAAGAAACCAAATAGTTAGGATATTCAAAAATATTGATTCATTGTGCTCAATGAAGGGGAAATAAAATGTTGTTGTATGTGATTCCATTTGTTCTACTTTTGGTCGTGGCCATCGTTTTAAAAAAACGAGAAGATGCCAATAAAGAAAATACCAGCACCAATAACAAAAAAAGTAATCATAAAAAGACATCGAAAAAAAATGTAGCGCGTACCGCACGTACCTCACAGAAACAACATACGACTGTTGTTGAAAATGAAGTTGTTGTTAAACAAGCAACAAAACCATTAAGCCCCGAATTAAAAAAGAATATTGAAAGACTAATTGCAGAGAAAAACTATTTCTCTGCTGAAGCAAAGATCAATCAAGTTTTAAACCAAGACAATGCTCAACATGAACTATATCTTTATCTTTTAGATGTACATCTTGCACAAAAAGATGAATTTGCAGTGAACCAATTGATTAATCATATTCGTTCATTGGGCTTAGACGAAATCGTCATTCAAGCAGAAGAACGACAAAAAGCCAATCAAGCGGATCATCCGATTGAATCCATAGCTTTTGAGCCTTCAAGCCCTGTAGTACCTGAAATCAAAAATACAGCTGCCTTTGATGCCTTGATTGGAAATACAGAAACGATTTCACAACCAACAGTATCTGAAACTCAAAATCTTACCCATGTCGATGCGCTAGAATTTAACCACTCAACTGTCACTGAACAGAAAATTGATACAACTCAAGAACCCGTTGAGCCTTTAGAATTTAATTTAGATCCGGCTTCTCAAAAAGAAACAACACCAACAACTGAGTTTTCTTTCGAAACAGCACCACCTGCCCCAGAAGTCAAAACTGAAGCTGTCAAACCGTTAGAATTCACGTTTACAGCAAATGAACCTACAGCAGTTCCAGTTGAAAAAGCGGCAGAAGTTGAAATCGCACCAGAATTCAAACTTGATTTTGCTGAATCGATTACGCCAGTAGCTACTGAAGAAAGCACACCAGTACGTGATTTTGAATTTAAACTCACGCCTACTGAACCAGAGACACAGCCCACTTTTAATTTTGATCTAGATCCGAAACCTGAAACAGTTGAGCAAGTGCATAGCACAGCAACACTTAGCCTTGAAACGCCTAGTGAAGCTGAAACCAGTCTGGCCATAGATGCAAACGACCCATTACTCAATTCATTCCCTGAGCTGGCTCAAGTGAATGAAGTTCAATTAAATTTAGACCTTGCTCAACAATATCTAAATTTGGGTGCATATGCTTCCGTTCGTGAGCTACTCTCACAAAATGAAGCAGCGTATACCGCTGAACAACGCCAACAATCACAAAATTTACTCAATCAAATAGCTTCTTAAATCTATTCGTCTTAAGATAAAGCAGTCATGAATGGCTGCTTTTTTATTATGAACAAAAAAATTGCTTTAATTTACATGGGTGGAACTTTTGGCTGTATTGGCGAGCCTTTAGCGCCAATGCCTGATGCTGAGTTTATTCCACAACTCAAAAAGGTCTTAGCACCTCAGTTTAAAATTGAGTGCTTTAAGGCGCCCAGTATCAAAGACAGTAGTGCATGTACAGCCATTGACTGGCTTATGCTGATTCAACAAATACAAAGCCTACAACTCCAAAATTTCCAACACTTTGTCATTATTCATGGCACAGATACGCTCAGTTATGCTGCGGCGACCTTATCACGCTTTTTAGCTGAGTCCTGTCATGTCGTCCTTACTGGAAGCCAATATCCACTGCTCAATATTCAAGGGGACAATACTCGAGAATTCACCGATGCGCTGGATAATTTAAATACTGCACTGGATGCCGTCACTCGACTTCCTGTAGGCGTGTATTTGGCTTTCTACCATCAAGTGATTCATGCCAGAACCACATTAAAAGCCCATAGCACTGCTTTAGATGCGTTTAAAGGACTCAAAGCAGAACAACAAATAGCGGTAGATCATTCCGTCCTTCAGGTACAACTTTCACATCTCGAAAAAGCCAAATCGCTGAATATCATCAATTGGATGATGGTGCCGACTGAAATATTACAGTTTGAACGTAATCTGGAAATTTTCTCCAAACATGCTCCGCATTTTCTGATCATTCAAGCTTATGGGGTAGGTAATTTAGCCGTAAATGCGAGCATTATCCAAAAAATTAAAAGCTTGCAGGAAAATGGCTGTCAAATCATTTTATCCACTCAAGTCCCTCTAGGCGGCATGGATCAGCGCTATGCGATTAGCCAATGGATCAAAGATTCAAAAATTTTAGTCAGTGATGCACTGAGCCAAGCAGATCTTTATGCCAAAATTGTTAAAATTTATTTACAATACCCCTCTTCGGAACAATGGCATGACCATTGGTATGATCATCCTGAATAGAGGTATTTATGCAACGTTTTGCAATTGGTATTGAGTTTTGTGGCATGCGATATAAAGGTTGGCAAACTCAACAGCCTGGCGTACGTAGTATTCAGGAAACCATGGAAAAGGTGCTCAGTAAAATTGCCGACGAGCCTATTATTTTACATGGTGCGGGTCGTACTGATGCGGGTGTCCATGCGACCAATATGGTGGCCCACTTCGACACCAATGCGATTCGGCCTATACGTGGTTGGTTAATGGGTTCAAATAGTCAATTGCCCAAAGACATTTCAATCCAATGGATTAAAGAAATGGATAACGATTTCCATGCACGCTTTAAGGCAAAGGCTCGTCGTTATCGTTATGTGGTCTATCAATCGGCAAACCGCCCTGCCTTATTACATAAACAAGTAACACATGCCTATTATCCACTCGATGTGGATAAAATGATTGAAGCGGCGCAAAAATTTCAAGGCACGCATAATTTTGAAAGCTTCCGCGCTGCTGCATGTCAGTCCAATCAGCCTGTACGTCATGTCAAACATTGTCGCTTAATTCGTCATGGCAACTATCTAGTATTGGATATTCAAGCAGATGGCTTCCTACACCATATGGTACGTAACATCATGGGTTGCTTACTTGAAATCGGTCAAGGTCTATATGAAGTGGATCATATTGATGAAATTTTTGCGGCACAAGATCGTAAAGCGGCAGGAATCACCGCACCACCAGATGGGCTTTATTTTATTCATGCAGATTACCCAGAACAATTTGAATTGCCTAAAATGCCTTTAGGGCCACATTGGTTAAATATGCCTGAATAATTTTTTGGGGCTGCATATAAAAAATCCTTCTCAATAGAAGGATTTTTTATATTAAAACTGTTCAGTTCGTTTCCCACAAGCATACGATTTAACGCTGCTTACGCTTTCTATATTCCACAGGCGTTTCATTGGTCCAGCGTTTAAATGCACGGTAAAAAGTACTTGGCTCAGAGAATCCAGTCAAATAAACAATACGCTCAACACTTTCAGTGGTATTGGCCAACAGTTTCTTGGCTAAGCGACAACGATAATCAGAAAGAATTTGCTGAAAACTGGTATTGGCTTCCGAAAGCTGTGTACGTAAACGACGTGGGGTAATGCTGAGTTGTGCAGCAACAGTTTCAAGGGTTGTTTCACCACTTTCCAAGGTTGAACCTATCGCACGGCGTACTTCACCCACCAAATCATAACGTGCAAGCTCTTGCAGTTTTTCAATTGCAAGTTGTTCATGCAATTGCAATAACTCAGGCTCCGCTTGCCACAATGGATATTCTAAAATGGAAGGATCAAAATAAAGACGTGTCTCTTTTTGTCCTAAACTGACAGGACAACCATAAACACGATAATACTCACCATCAGAAGCGCCATTGGCAAAATTAAAATCGATGTAAATCGGTTCAAATCGTCCTTCAGTGATAAATTTAAAGAAGCGTAAAATCCCTGAAATAGCACATTCTGAAAAATGACGATTGACGATGTTCTCACCCCAAGGCTGTTCACCATTGGTTAAATAACAACGCCCGTCATCATCAATGATCAATTTGGCATGAAATGCATCGCTAATTAAACGTTGATAAGCCAAAGCTCGCTTTAAACCTTCGCCAAAGTTTTCACTTGAAATAAACAGGTGTTCGATCACTTGCCCACGATACAGTGGCAAGTGCTCTCCGAGGTGTAAACCAATATCTGGATCATTACTGACTTCCTCCGCAGCGACCCAAAATGCAAATTGTGCATTCAATGGTGTTCGAGCATTTTGGTCGACCTGACCCAATGCTACCCCAGCCTTTGATAATATTTCTTCTGTCGGCAATCCTGCACGACGGATCGCTTGATAGCCTAATCGTAAAACAACCGAAGCATCAGTTAGCTGACTCACGCAGTGCCCTTCCTTGTATGTTATTCATTTATACTTAAAACATTTAATTTAGATTACAGTCGATTGACCAAACTGACAATATTTATCCGCTTTTTTTTGTAGAAATTGTTTAACAATATGTTCGCTTATTTTCAAGTCATCTACCGCCTTGTAATGCCGAATATTCTTGTCTTTCTGTAAAAAATTGCCTATAATTTGCGCCTTTCCAATTTGATCATCAGGTAGGCTATGGCCAATAAAGAGGAACTTATCGAGTTCGAAGGCGTTGTCACCGAAACGCTTCCTAATACTATGTTCCGTGTGCGTTTAGAAAACGGTCACGAAGTGATTGCTCACATTTCTGGTAAAATGCGTAAACACTATATTCGTATTTTAACAGGCGATAATGTAAAAGTTGAAATGACACCATATGACTTAACTAAAGGTCGTATTACATATCGTGCACGCTAAGTTTTAGTGTAAGCAAAAGCCACTTTTAGGTGGCTTTTTCATTATCCACAAAATTTACCCTCCTGCTTACGCTTTTTAGTCGTCTAGCAATTATATATCTGACACATTAAAATCTGTTTCATATACCTATTTATCACTTGTAATCCATTTACTTCAAAGTTGATAGCACTAATTTGTTCTAAATTTTTAATACAACTGATCTTTTCACAGCTTCATCAGTTCTGTCTGTTTGACTCTATTTGGTAAAATTTATACGACTTGGTTTGCCCTGCAACCGATCTACATACATATGCGTGTATATTTATTATACTGAATAGAGATCATTTCTAAATTAAGTTAACTATGGATCAGGTGAAGCTTATGAAAATATATGTATGCATGTTTTTGTTCGCCTCTATTGCACTTGTTGGATGTAACAGCTTAAACACTCGACCTGCAAATTTAGATGAATATTTACAACAATTCATTGGTAAAAGCAGTGCTGAGATTCAAAGCAATTTAAACTTTAAGGCGATGGGTTATCAGGTAAGCGATAAAATCCAAACCACTAATAACGCGTTAAGCTATACCATCCTTAGACCAATCAATATCCCCATGGCAGGAGGCAATGCGACTGTAGGGTCAAATGGGATGGGTATGCCAGTGATTCGTTATGATACTATGGGCACGCCAAGCTATGACATTAATTTCAATTGTAAAGTTACTTTTAAATTAAAAGATGGTGTTGCTGAATCTGTTGAGTATTTAGGTCGAGCCTGTTAGCTATTTTAAAGCGAATCTAATACCTATCGGTATAATGGTGAGAATATGGTTAGACTTTTATCAAAACTTATCAGAAGCTAAAATTTAAAATAAAAAACACAGCTTAAGCTGTGTTTTTTATTAGCAAGTATCTAAAACAAGTGCTTAAGCAATCACTGCAACGACAGCCTCACCCATTTCAGCCGTACCCACTTTACGCATACCATCAGACATAATATCACCAGTACGCAAGCCTTGGTCTAAAACTTGCCCTACAGCATCCTCAATGGCTTTTGCAGCCACTTCTTCACGAAAGGTGTAGCGTAGCATCATTGCCACAGAAAGAATGGTTGCAAGTGGATTGGCAACGTTTTGGCCTGCAATGTCAGGAGCAGAGCCATGACAAGGCTCATACATACCTTTGCCATTCTCATCTAAAGAGGCAGATGGAAGCATACCAATAGAGCCAGTTAGCATTGCTGCTTCATCGGAAAGAATGTCACCGAACAAGTTCCCAGTCACGATCACATCGAATTGTTTTGGCGCACGGACCAATTGCATTGCTGCATTGTCAACATACATATGTGAAAGTTGAATATTTGGATATTGCTGTTCTTTGAGTGCAGTCACTGTCTGCTTCCAAAGCTCAGTTACTTCAAGTACATTGGCTTTATCCACTGAACAGACTTTACCGCCACGTAAATTTGCCATTTCAAAAGCAACTTTTGCGATACGTTTAATTTCAGACTCTGAATAAACGTCAGTGTTATAACCTTGCTTCTCACCATTTTCGAGTTCACGAATACCACGTGGTTGACCAAAGTAGATGCCCCCCGTCAGCTCGCGAACAATAAGGATATCTAATCCAGAAACAATTTCAGGTTTAAGACTAGACGCATCCGCCAATTGCGGATAAAGGATTGCAGGGCGTAAGTTAGCAAATAGATTTAATTCACTACGAATTTTCAATAAACCACGTTCTGGACGAATTGAACGTTCAATGTTATCCCATTTTGGACCGCCTACAGCACCTAGTAAAATTGCATCTGCTTTTTTCGCTTGTTCCGCTGTCACTGCTGGGTAAGGTTCGCCATGTGCATCAATTGCTGCCCCCCCTAACAAACCTTGTTCCCATGTTAAACCTAAATTAAATTTATCATTGACACGTGTCAGTACTTTTTCAGCAGCAGCAACGATCTCAGGACCGATACCATCACCTGCCAAAATCAAAATTTGTTTAGACATTTGTAGTTCCATTTATTTTTCAGTATCTATACTGATGTGAGATTAAATCTTCTGTTCAACAAATTCGCTCACGCCAGTCACCGCATTATGTGGACGACAAAAACGGCGAATTGTCCGTTTTTCTTGAATCATATCGACACATAGTGGCGTCGGTGAAGAAACATTCAGCAAACTTCCTGAACCCTGTGACCTTAAGCGATACATCTTAAATGTGTATTTTTGATTTGCTTTAAAATCATGAATAACATGGAAAATTTCAGCATGCTGTTTAGTGATTGGATAGAATCGAATCACCATCTCATATTGCTGAGGTGGAATCGTTAAATAAACACCATTTTGATCTAAAGGCTCACCCGTTAATTTGAGATAACCCTTTTGAATGGCACTACGATTGGCACGTTGTGCACGTTCATCCATGATAATCACATCATTTAAGCGCGCAAATTCACAATGTTCTGCACCTGAACAATAGACAGAAACTGAATTTTGGCTGACATGTTTATTTTCAGCTTGCTTGATACGCATTAAATCAACCATTTGAGTAGATTGACATGCACTAAGCATAAGGCTTATTAAACCTATTAAAACACTGCAACTCAAAAACTTAGTCATTGCTCAACCCCAACCCTCACTTCACTGAGTTAACATTCATTTTGTTATACTTGCATGTTAGCAAGAGTTAGGCATTCACGCTATGTGTAAAATGTTCGCTGAAAATTAACCTTGAATTTCAGCAAATACCCAAGGGCGTGATTGTTTAGTTTTTTCTTCATAAGCACGAATTTCATCCGCAGCCTGTAAAGTCAAACCAATATCATCCAAGCCATTCAATAAACAGTGTTTACGGAATGGATCGACTTCAAATTTAAAAGCTTCACCACTTGGAGTACGAACTTCTTGAGCTTCTAAATCAATGGTTAATTGATAGCCTTCCTGAGCAGTACATTCTTTAAATAATTGATCAACAACATGTTCAGGCAAAATCACTGGCAACATACCATTTTTAAAACTGTTATTGAAAAAGATATCCGCGTAGCTTGGTGCAATCACTGTACGAAAACCATACTCTTCCAATGCCCAAGGCGCATGTTCACGACTTGAACCGCAACCAAAATTGGCACGAGAAATTAATACAGATGCCGCTTGGTAACGTGGCTGATTCAAAATAAAATCAGGATTCTTCGGACGTTTAGAATTGTCTTGCCCCGGATAACCTTCATCTAAATAACGTAATTCATCAAATAAGTTATCCCCAAAACCAGTGCGTTTAATTGATTTTAAAAACTGTTTTGGAATGATTAAGTCGGTATCTACATTGGCACGGTCTAAAGGTGCAACAATACCCTGTTCAACGGTATAAGCTTTCATATCTTTGCTCCTTAAGCCTGATTAGAATGAACGTACATCAACAAAGTGACCTGCAATTGCTGCCGCAGCTGCCATTGCTGGACTCACAAGGTGAGTACGTCCACCATTGCCTTGGCGGCCTTCGAAGTTACGATTTGAAGTTGAAGCACAATGTTCACCTGGTTGTAACTTGTCAGCATTCATCGCCAAACACATTGAACAACCTGGCTCACGCCACTCAAAACCAGCTTCGATCAAAATTTTATCTAAACCTTCCGCTTCTGCTTGTTGTTTCACTAAACCAGAGCCAGGAACAACCATCGCCTGTTTAATACTTGACGCTACTTTTTTACCTTTCGCCACTTCTGCAGCAGCACGAATATCTTCAATACGTGAGTTGGTACAAGAACCAATGAATACTCGGTCTAATTGAATATCAGCCAACGCCTGACCCGCATTTAAGCCCATATATTGATAAGCACGTGTCCAATCATTACGCTGTACATCATCTTTAGCCTGCTCCAACGTTGGAACAGCTTGAGATACAGGAATCACCATCTCAGGAGAAGTCCCCCAAGACACTTGCGGTTCTATTTCTTCACCATTTAAAACGACGATCGTATCAAAGTATGCATCCTCATCAGAATGTAAAGTATTCCAATAAGCAACTGCTGCATCCCACTGCTGGCCTGTCGGTGCATAAGGACGATCTTTAACGTACTCAATCGTTTTATCATCTACTGCAACCATACCCACACGCGCGCCGCCTTCGATTGCCATATTGCAAACTGTCATACGTCCTTCAATCGACATATCACGGAATACCTGACCTCCAAATTCAATTGCATGCCCTGTACCGCCAGCAGTGCCGATTTTACCAATAATTGCTAAAACCACGTCTTTTGGAGTGACGCCTTGACCTAATGTCCCATCAACACGCACCAACATGTTTTTCATTTTCTTCTGTACTAAACATTGGGTTGCCAATACATGTTCAACTTCTGATGTTCCAATCCCGTGTGCCAAACATCCAAATGCGCCATGTGTCGCTGTATGCGAATCTCCACATACCACCGTCATACCTGGTAAAGTTAAACCCTGTTCTGGCCCAACGACATGTGCAATACCTTGACGAACATCGTTAATATCAAACTGCACCACATTAAAGGTTTTACAATTATCATCTAAAGTCTGAACTTGGATACGAGAAGTATCATCTTCAATTCCAGCAATTCCTTCTGAGCGCTCTTTGGTTGATGTGGGAACATTATGGTCAGGTGTTGCAACGTTAGCACTTAAACGCCAAGGTTTACGCCCAGCAAGTTGTAAGCCTTCGAATGCTTGTGGAGAAGTCACTTCATGCAATAAATGACGGTCGATATAAAGTAATGCTGAGCCATCATCACGTTGTGTTACAAGATGGTCATCCCACAATTTGTCATACAAAGTTTTTACTGATTCTGTTTTTGCTTTTTGGTTTTCGCCTGCCATGTCGAAATGCTCCACTGGACTGGGTAATTCTTTCATTAGCTCAATTATAACCACGTTTTTACATAAATCTAATTTATCATTTTTATTAATTTAAAAACTTTTTGGAATTAATTTTGTCAAAATAAATAACCTGTAACCACATCCATAAATTATTCAACTTCTCTTTTGTTTAATCAATTATATATTTTCAATAATTTTAAAAGAATTGGGTTAGTCAACAATAAAAACCGAGAAATTAGCAAACAAAGTTGAGGTGTAAACTAAACAATAAGCAAGTTCATCATTTAAAAAAATGGATAAATGAGATAGAAAAAATCGCTATGCAATACATAAAGAATAGAATATCGTTTTATCCAATCAATATTAATCAAAAAAACCTTTTTACATTACAATTGATAATGATTATTATTTAACTAATCGATAAATCAGTGGTGAAACTCATGGCGGGTATCCAGAATTTCTTACAAAACAATCAACGTGTTTTCAAAAAAACCTTAAGTTATTACATTATGCACATCACCGTAGCAATGTTAGTTGCTTATGCAGTAACAGGTAATTTTTGGATGGCTGTGACATTAAGCTTACTTGAGCCGACCGTACAAGCATTTGCATTCTTTTTCCATGAAAAGGCTTGGAATAAACGAGACCAAAAAGCCGCTCAAAGTACTGAAATCAAAATCTAGATTATATGTTTTGCTGGGGCTGGAGATGCTAATCACCACCGCCTCCTCCGCAGCTGCTACAACTGCTACAAGAAGAAGATGAAGAATCTGAGCCTGTACTATGAGAGTGGCTCGAATCACTTGATGAACTTGAACAAGAGCTCGAAGAACATGATGATGTTGCAGAAGCCTGCGGAAGATCTGAGGCTGAACTCATCATTTGGCTATACATCGTAATCATAAAAGGTAAACTAAAAATTAAGCCTTGCTGCCAGCGAATATGGGCATCAACCTGAAAAAGTCGCGGTAAAACTTGAGTGCTTTGTGGATTCAAACGATGTAAATAACATGCGCCTTGCCAAGTATTGAGTAGTTGCTGTCTTTGAGCAGCTTGTTGTGATTCAGTTGCTTGTAAAGCATGTGGTTTATGAATCAGTTTATAGCCTAAAAAACGTTGAGTCATCGACTGATAAAACTCATCAAATTCTTCAATTAATATATGCCATAACGCGTCCACTGAATGCGAAGGCATTGCATATGCTCCTCTACGCCACAAATGAATTGCCAAATAGTCTTTAAAACCTTCTTCAATCAAGGGATAGTAAGATTGTCGAATATTCGGATGTCTTTGTTTAAAAGCAAGCCAAATATTATTTGGGATTTTAAAACTCACCAAATCTCTCATTTTTCTTAAGCGATTTAACCGAAGCTTCAACCAAATTATGCTGAGAATAGCGACGATAATGATGGGGAAATAGATATTAAAAAAATATACACAAATTAAACCCAAACCAGAAAATATGAGTATCGTGATAAAAAATTGAAGCCAAGTTTTAGAGAAAGTATATCTAGTATAATGTTGAAAATAGTGAATGGCGGTGTTTGATGATTGATTCAAATAGCTTTCCTTTTGTTGTTTTTATCCGCAGACTATAAATGAGCTTTGCTCAAATTGTATAGCAAAAAGTTGTATTAAAATTTTTCCAACGCATGAATGGAAGCAATCACTTTGTACAAAATAAAAAAAATTGAAAATTACTTTGATTAATTCTTAAAGTTTCTAAATAATGAATTACGCATAAAAATTCTTTATGGATGAAAATATTATGAATCTCGCTGCTTTTGAAGCTTTTGTCAAAGTTATGGAAACTGGTTCTATTTCTATGGCAGCAGAACATCTGTTTATTACTCAGCCAGCTGTCACCAAACGCATACATAGCTTAGAAGAATATTTCGGCGTCAAACTTTTTGAGTCCGCAGGTCGTGGAGTCCAAGCCACACATGCAGCGCATTCATTATTACCTAAAGTAAAAAACTGGTTAAATGAGTTGGGAGATATTCACCATACCTTAAGTCATGAGCAAGGCGAAGTTAGAGGAAAACTCAAGATTGGCACCAGTCACCATATTGGCTTACACCATTTACCACAACATTTAAAAAAATATGTACAGCACTTTCCTGAAGTTAAACTAGATGTACATTTTGTGGACTCTGAACAAGCACATGAACAAGTGCTCGCTGGGGATTTAGAACTGGCATTTTTAACCCTTCCGCCACAAGGTGATGAGCGTTTGCGTTATATCACGATTTGGAATGACCCTTTAGTTTTCGTGGTTGCACCCTTCCATCCTTTGGCACAAAAAAAGAATCTTAAGCTTGAAGATCTGATTGAATACCCAAGCTTATTGCCAGCAGCACAGACTTATACCAGCCAAATCACATTGGCAGAATTTGAAAAGAAAGGTTTAAAGCCGAAAATCACCATGAGCAATAATCCACTTGAATCTATTCGTATGTTGGTTTCAATTGGTTTAGGCTGGTCTGTTTTACCTAAAACCTTATTAAATCAAGACTTACAACAACTTGATATTCGTTTCGAAATGAACCGCCAATTGGGTATGGTTTGGCATCCTGGGCGTACACAATCTAGAGCTGTACAGGAATTGATTGAGATGATGAAATAATCCCTGCAATAAAAATCCCTTATCTTGTGACTCAAGATAAGGGATTTACATATTACACAGGAATGATCTTACTAATTATTCCCTTATAAAATCTTCATTGCACAATTTTTTACTTTACTGAGTCCTCATGTAAAGACTCGTTTAACTGATCAACCACTAATGCCCATTCACCATCAGATTTAATTTTTTCAGCAAGAAACTGACGTTGTCCCTCACTCCAATAAGATGCGTCTGTAATTAATGTATCTGCATCCAACTGGTGATTTGCAATAAAACTTTGAATCGCCTCTTCGCTAGAATCCAAACCGAGTTGTTCAAATAAATTGGTCATTCTTGGACGTGTCTGGCTCATTATATAATCTCCGTCAGTTTTAAAAGTGCTCAAATCAACATAGCATTTTTATAATGAAAATGAAGTACAAAATCTTCATTTATAAAAATTTTTACAAAACTTAGCATTTTTAACAAAACCATGAACCTATAAAAAAAAGTGATCAACACTACTTTAAATCACAATAATGAATCTATCTCAAATCGACCAATCTTGGATATCCCACCCCTGTTCTTTGGCGAAGTGCTCAAGACGATCATCAGGATTTACTGCAATCGCATGATCAGCATATTCCAATAAAAAACGATCATTAATAGAATCTGAATAAGCCCATGATTCAGTGACAGTACGTCCATCGAGCCATTGATCTAAACGTGCCAATTTACCTTTTTGGTAACATGGGACATTAATCACTTTCCCTGTGTATCTCCCATCTTTTATTTCAGCATTGGTCGCAATAATTTCGCTGATACCAAATTCACGGAAAATAGGTGCTGTAATAAAATCTGAGGTTGCCGTAATACCAACCAACGCATGTCCTAAATCTTTATGTTTTTGAATCGCGGCAAAACCAGCTGGACGCATTTGTGGGCGGATCACTTTTTGCATAAACAACTGATGTAACTCAGTTAAATAAGTATTATCGTGTTGAGTAAGAAACTCAAAGACAAATTCATTATAAGCAATTGGATCAAGCTTGCCTGCTTTATAATCTTCATAAAACTGATCATTCATCACACGATGTCGGACTGGATCGACCAAGCCTTCATTGACTAAGAACTCTCCCCAAGAATGGTCAGAATCTGTATTTAATAAGGTGTGATCTAAGTCAAACAGCGCCAATTCCATAAAAATACTCGTTTAAACTGAAATTTAAGAAAAAAATTGTAAATCTATCACCGCTAGTCGATAGAAATTCGTTAAGATCATAGCAATTTTAAAACATTATTACTTTGACTTTATCGAGTTGGACAAAAGAGTGTATGTCCCCATATATAAAGTCAAATGAAATTAACAAATTTTAGGTAGCCAAATGATCGACTCAGAAGGTTTCCGACCCAACGTCGGGATCATTTTGGCAAACGATATTGGACAAGTTTTATGGGCAAAACGCATTGGACACAATGCTTGGCAATTTCCTCAAGGAGGTATCCAGTTTGGAGAGACTCCTGAGCAAGCTCTATTTAGAGAACTACGAGAAGAAGTTGGGCTCCTACCCGAACATGTCCAAATTATTGCCCAGACAGATGACTGGTTGCATTATCGTTTGCCGCTTCGATACATTCGCTCGGATTCCGATCCGATTTGTATTGGACAAAAGCAAAAATGGTTTTTACTGAAACTCACAGCTTCAACGAAACATATTCAGTTGAATCTCTCTGACCCGCCGGAGTTTGATCAATGGCAATGGGTTAGTTACTGGTATCCGCTTGGACAAGTGGTGAATTTTAAACGAGATGTATATCGTAAAGCGATGATGGAGTTATGTATGCGAATGCCGAAATATACAGCTGAAATTTCTTCAAAATATGAATGATTTTTCAAGGTAGTACTGTTATAAATAATACTGATGAAGTCGCTTTAAAACATAGCTTAAATTAGGAGCATACATCCATGTCGAACATGCAACTGGACACATTAAGACGTATTGTACAAGAGATCAATGCGTCAGTCAGTTTGCATGATTCCTTGGAAATCATGGTCAATCAAGTTTCCGAAGCCATGCATGTTGATGTTTGCTCTATTTACCTTTTAGATGAACGTAACCAGCGTTATGTACTCATGGCAACCAAAGGCTTAAATCAAGAATCTGTAGGGACAGTTTCCTTACAACTTGGCGAGGGTTTGGTTGGTTTAGTGGGACAACGTGAAGAGATTGTCAACTTAGACAATGCGTTTAAACATGAACGGTTTGCCTACTTCCCCGAAACAGGGGAAGAGATCTATAACTCGTTCCTTGGTGTTCCAGTCATGTATCGCCGCAAAGTGATGGGCGTGATGGTGGTTCAGAACACCGAACCTCAAGATTTTAGCGAGGCAGCAGAATCATTTCTGGTGACCTTATGTGCGCAACTCTCTGGGGTAATTGCCCATGCACATGCAGTGGGTAATATTGATGTTTTCCGAAAACCCAGCAATTCATCTAACTACAAGACCTTCCAAGGTTCATCTGGTGCAGGCGGTATTGCACTTGGCCGTGCCATCATCCTTTACCCTCCGGCAGATTTAGCTTCGGTACCAGACCGTGATGCCGATGATATCAGTGAAGAACTTAAGCTTTTAGACCAAGCCATTGCGTCTGTACGCAATGAAATTCAATCGCTTGATGACAAGATGCAAGATTCGCTCATGGCGGAGGAACGTGCTTTATTTAGCGTGTTCTTACGTATGTTGGATGAAAATGCCTTACCTGCTGAAATTAAAGAAATTATTCGAGATGGAAGCTGGGCGCAAGGTGCAGTTAAAAATGTGATTGAACGCCATGTTGCGCTTTTTGCGCAAATGGAAGATGACTATTTACGTGAACGTGTATCTGATTTAAAAGACCTTGGACGCCGAATCCTAGCTGCGTTACAAGAAGGCGATACTAGTCATAAAGAGATCACCTCTGAAAGTATTTTAATTGGGGATGAGATCAGTACGGCTGCTTTGGTTGAGCTCCCTGTAGATAAAATTGCTGCGATTGTAACCTCTGAAGGCGCTGCCAACTCACACATGGTGATTGTCGCGCGCGCGCTTGGTATTCCAACTGTCGTGGGTGTTACTGAACTGCCGGTAAATACGCTTGATGATGTCGAAATGATTGTCGATGCTTATCAAGGTCGGGTTTTTGTCAATCCACCACGTCGTTTACGTACACGTTATAAAGAGATCCAAAAAGAAGAAGAACAAATTGCCAAAGATTTAAAGCAATATGAAACCAAAGATGCCATTACCCCTGATGGTGTTGCAGTAAAGCTGTATGTAAATACCGGTCTCATGATTGATGTGGTACGCGGAGTTCAACGTGGTGCAAAAGGTGTAGGGCTTTATCGTTCTGAAATTCCATTTATGCTGCGTGAACGTTTCCCAGGCGAAGAAGAACAGCGTGCGATCTATCGTCAACAGCTCAGTCACTTTGCCAACAAACCTGTGGTGATGCGTACACTTGATATTGGTGCGGATAAAGACCTACCATATTTCCAAATTGAAGAAGAAAATTCAGCGTTGGGATGGCGTGGCATTCGTTTTACCCTTGATCACCCTGAAATCTTTTCCTCACAAATCCGAGCAATGTTAAAAGCCAGTATCGGCTTAAACAATCTGCATATTTTATTGCCAATGGTTACCAGTGTCAGTGAAGTAGAAGAAGCACTTTACTTACTGGAACGTGACTGGATTGCAGTTCAGGAAGAAGAACAAGTTAAATTTGCCAAACCTAAAATCGGCATTATGGTTGAAGTACCGAGTGTACTTTTACAAATTGGTGAATTTGCTGAATTGGTCGATTTCTTCTCAGTCGGTTCAAATGACTTAATACAATATTTATTGGCAGTAGATCGTAATAATCCACGCGTATCTAGTGTTTATTCACACTTCCATCCTTCTGTACTCCGTGCTTTAACACGGTTGGTTCAAGAATGTCATAAGTATGAAAAACCAATCAGTATTTGTGGAGAAATGGCGGGTGACCCACTCTCAGCCATTTTACTTATGGCAATGGGATTCAATACCTTGTCGATGAGTTCAAGTAATATTTTGCGTGTGCGTAAAGCGATTTGTCATGTATCAATGACAGATGCACAAAAGTTATTAGAAGAAGTAATAGCGATGAATAACCCACTCATGGTCAAGAGCTGGATGGAGTATTACTTTAAGCATCATGGTTTGGCCGATATGGTGAAATCGAATCGTTTGGTCAATATTTAATTATTTATTTTTATTAGATTTTTATAATTATTTAAGCAAAAATTGCAGTCCACAAAAAAGGCCGATAATCATCAGAATATCGACCTTTTTTGTGTTTATCATAACCCCGTTTTGCATTCTTTTTACGATCTACAAACACTTGGCTTTTGTTGACTTCATGCATGTGTTTGGCCACAAAGTTGTGAATCACAACCTCTGGCATTGCTTTTTTCTTTGCCATTTTCTTTACCTATTTTGCTGTATACCACTTGATCAGTGGGAATCTGATATTACGCTTTTTTGTGTAGAATACAAGTATTTGTATTGATCAAGTTTGTGACTATTTTCTATTGCACTCTTTTTAACTATTGCATCAAGGCAAATTTGCAGACTTATCTCAAATTGATTTTAATCATCAAAAGATCATTTTTAATTTAATTAAAATTTTACAAATCAGATTGAAAACTTCATGTAATTCATGAGTATTGTTATCTATAGTATTTAAAGAAATTTGAATATAAATATGCTCAATAAAATATAGGGTGATGAGTTAGAACTGGAGGATCATGTGTTCAATCAAAAGAAATTATCGAGTTTTCTACTATTATTGGTTATTCCTACACTTGGTTTAATCGCATGTAGTAAACCTGAGAAAGCAGAAGTCATAACAACTGAATCAAGTGCGAGTTCTGTACCATCTGAAACTGCGAAAACTGAATCTACAGAGAACACTTTTGATCTCTCCAAGATTCCAATTTCAAATATTACACTTGGTCAGTTTCCATATATTTCTTTGCCAAATGGTTATCAGTTTCACGAAGCAACGACCGTAAATTTTGAGAAAATACCATTTTGGACAGGTCAACATATCGAAAATATTGAAGGTCAATTATATAGTGCAGCCATTCAACAAAATGAAAATTATAAAGAAGGAAGTTTTTTAGAATTGCAACGTAATTTGGAAAATGTAATCCAGCAATTGGGTGGCAAACAAATTACACAGAGTAAAATTCCTCAACAAGAATTAGAAAAGATCCCACAAAAATTCCAAGTCGATTATGTTGCAGGATTGGGAGATATTTTTAATAACCCGACACAGACCTTTGTGATACGTCAAGCCAATAAAAATATTTGGTTCCAATTGACACAGGCAGGGAATGGACATGCTGGCCTATTCGTCGCAGAAACTAAACCTGTTGAAATTACAGCTAAAGTATTAAATTCAGGCCAACTCAAAACAGCTTTGGATAAGGACAATAAAGTCAATATTGAGGTTAACTTTGCCACGGATCAAGCGAATATTTTGCCCGACTCTCAACCCCAAATTGAACAAGTCATTCAACTGCTAAAAAACAACCCTGAACTCAAATTGAGTATTAATGGTCATACAGATAATTCAGGTAATACCAAACATAATCAAACGCTTTCAGAACAACGTGCAAATGCTGTTGTTAAAGCTTTAACCAATAATACTGGAATTCAACAAAGCCGTTTAACAGCCAAAGGCTTGGGAGATACACACCCTATTGCGAATAATTCAACTGAAGACGGTAAAGCTTTAAATCGTAGAGTTGAGCTGATCAAATCTAATTAATTCTGTGAAATGCTGAGTTCAATGAACAAAGAAAACTCATTATAAATAAATGGGTTTTCTTTTAAAAATAGCTCACTCACTACATACCCGATGTCCTCAGTAAAACTCTATCTAGCAATCGTTTTACATCCACAGCTTGCATATCTAACATTTCAGCAACTCATCCATAAAACATACTATAAGGTGTTTTAATAAAAGCATCCGCTTGTAATCTACTGTTGATTCTTCCGCTCATAAACAAATTTTTATTAAAAGATAAAAACTGCGATAACAACAACTTATTTACTGAAATAAAAACTTAATTACAACAAATTTCAATAAAAAACATAAATATTAAATATTTTCAACAATATAAATTTGCCAAATCCAAAAAATGCATATATATTGTATATACATTTTTTGGATTATCACCTTTGGGGATAAATACGTCATGGCTGAATTACCCAAAAAGACAAAGGTGAATAAAAAAGATGGGCAACTCTTAATTCGCATTAACAGTGCTGAGCGTGACCAGTTTTTACAACTCTGCGAAACGATGGATACCAGTGCAGCGCGTGAGTTAAGAAAATTTATCCGTAGTTTTATCAAAAAACATCAGCCAACGGATACTCAAACTAAGGAGTAACATGATGTCTAAGCAAGTTAAATCTTTAAAACAGAAAATCAAAGCACGTTTGGAAAAAATCTCCAAACACGAAGGTAAATTGAAAAAGCTCAAAAAAAAGCTTAAAAAACAAAAGTAATTTCGATTACACATCCCAAGCTTGAACTTTGATAAAAGTGGCTTAAAAAAAAGCGGCATTATTTACATAATGCCGCTTTTGCGTTTTCGAAGGGATTAAGCTAAAGCTCTATCTAACAAACGTTTTACATCCACAGCTTGTGCATCTAACATTCCGACCACGCGTCCATAAAACGCACTATAACGTGTTGCAATAAAAGCATCCGCAACAAAATCTGGTGCATATTGTTTCAGCAAAATAGCTTGTGCCAAGATAACCAAACGACTGACTAAGCTACGTGCCATAAATTGCAATTCATCTGCTTGTAAGCCATTAAATAATTTAAATAAAGCTTGTAATTCATCTTGTAAAATTGGATCTTGAGATGCAACTTGTGCAAATGATTTAAATAAGACTTCAATTGATTCACGGTCACGTTGAATTGCACGTAATACATCCAAGCACATCACATTACCAGAGCCTTCCCAAATGGTGTTTACAGGGGCTTCTTTAAAAATACGTGCCATGATTCCTGTATCGACATAACCATTGCCACCGAAGACTTCCATCATCTCACCTGTCAACTCCACGGCACGCTTACACACCCAGAACTTTGCTGCTGGTGTCATGATTCGTCTCCATGCCAGAGATAATTCATCATCACTCTCATAGCAATGCGCAAGATGAAAACTCAATTGCATGGCTGCTTCTGTTTCCAAAGCTAAATCCGCCAATACCGCTTGCATCAACGGTTGTTCCGCCAAATGTTTACCAAAGGCTTTACGCTGACGGGTATAGGCAATACATTGCACCAAAGCCTGACGTAACATCGCACTTGAACCGACTGAACAGGTCAAACGTGTATAGTTTGCCATTTCAATAATCGTGGGAATCCCGCGCCCAGCTTCACCGATCATAATGCCCCAAGCATTTTTAAATTCAACTTCTGAGCTTGAATTACTGCGATTACCCACTTTATCTTTGAGTCGTTGTACTTGAACCGAATTTTTTGTCCCATTTTCTAGCCAACGTGGTACAAAAAAGCAGGCCAATCCATCTTGTTCAGTTTTTGCCACGACTAAATGTGCGTCACACATTGGTGCGGAAAAGAACCATTTATGTCCTGTCAGTAGATATGCTTGCCCACGTCCTGACTCAGCTACAGGAACAGCCCGTGTTTCATTAGCGCGCACATCTGACCCGCCCTGCTTTTCCGTCATCCCCATACCTAACCAAATTGATTTTTTCTGAGAAATCGGAATGTCACGTTCATCGTATTCAGTCGATAAGAGCTTTTCACCAACTTTTGCCCACAACTCAGGTTCATTTTGAATTAAGGGAATACTACCTAGCGTCATAGAATTAGGGCATAGATTGCCACACTCGACTTGTCCACTCAGGAAAAATCGAGCCGCCCAATCGACCCATTTTGAACTTGATTGTGGATGATTAAATGGATGTGCGTGTGTGTCAAATTGTCGATTTAGCCGCATCCATTTATGCCATGCAGGATGAAACTCTAGAAAATCTTTACGGCGACCACGAGCATCAAAACTATGTAATTCAGGAGTATGTCGATTGGCCAAATCGGCATATTGATAATATTCAGTAGAACCCGCAATCTTTGAAAACTCAGTTAGGCATTGCTGATCCTGACTGCCATAACGTTGCAAAATTTCTTGTAAGACTTGATCTGTAGTCAATAAATTATAGTTTTGCAGTTCGTCAAACTGATTGCTGATTTCATGTGTTTGCCAATTCTCTGCTGTGTTCATCCTGAATTCCTGTCTTGTTGTTTTTACCAATTGCATTCAGTATAGAAGAAAATACCTTCAAGGATGTTCGGATTATTTTTATGGCTTTACCTGCAATCAATGTGCGTCGTAAACCCCGCCAATCAAGGGCACGTATCACGCAAGAAGCGTTGATGGAAAGTTTTGTTCGGCTTTTACATGAACATCCTGCCAATAAAATTACCATTCGTGAAATTACTGATCTTGCTGGTGTGGGTTTAGGGACGTTCTATGAGTATTTTTCTAAAAAAGAAGATTTGATTGCTTTAACCATTCACCAACATGTAAAAAGCAATGCAGAAGTCTTAAAAAGTTATGCACAAAGCGTGTATGACTTATCCACAAAATCAGATTTTCAAAGCTATTTACAGCAAATTATTCATTTTCAACTTGAGCAAATTCAAACACAACAATTTTTATGGGCCCAGTCTTTCTTATTAGAACGACAGGTTTCCAGTATTGAAACGTATCAAAAAAGTTATGCCATGATGGTAGAGATGTGGCAAAACATGCTGAAACCTTTTATTCAGGATGATGAACAACTCAAACAGATAAGTCTAAATGTACAACGAATTTGCTATGGTTTTGTCTCGCAGACATTGTTGATCGAACCTGAGTTTAAGGATTGGAAAGTTTTGGAAGCGGATATGGTTCAAATTATAAATAGCGTTATATGTATTAAAAAACAGATTTTCTAAAATTGAATGCAATCAATTTTCGCTCTGCAAAATATTCTCAAATGGATGAAGACAAGTTGGTTATATCCAAGTCCATTTTCACAAAAAAACACAAGCTGTTGATTTTTATTTTTTTATATTTTAAACCATCATTATTATTGTAAATAAAAGCTGAATTATTATTTTACCTATCAGTACGCAGAGCTCTGCCCCATTAATCGCCAAAACAAATCAATAATAATATTTTTATCAATTTTACAAATATAAAAAATCACTCTAAAGTAAAGTTATCGCTTTAAAACATTGCTTGCTCTTCCTTGATCAACAATATTTTTAAAGCAGATAAAGACCGGTAAGTTGTTTCTAAAAATAAATGACAAATCATTTATTTTTAGATCAATTAGATTTAACAATTGTTCACTATATTGGTTTTTCAATTACGGTTAATGTCATGTAATAGCGAATATTCTTTATCTATTCCATCTATTCAAAAATGAATACATGATTAATTAAAAATGGAGAAATAGAATGAGCCAAGACTCAAAAAAATGTCCTGTAACCCACCTGACAACGGCTTTTGGTGCACCTGTTGTAGACAACCAAAATAGTTTAACGGCAGGCGCACGTGGTCCTCTACTGGCACAAGATTTATGGTTAAACGAGAAACTGGCCAACTTTGTACGCGAGGTTATTCCTGAGCGCAGAATGCATGCAAAAGGTTCAGGTGCTTTTGGTACATTTACCGTAACTCACGATATTACTCAGTACACACGCGCTAAAATATTCTCACAAATTGGCAAACAAACAGAAATGTTTGCACGCTTCACCACTGTAGCTGGTGAACGTGGTGCAGCAGATGCAGAACGTGATATTCGAGGTTTTGCACTCAAGTTCTATACCGAAGAAGGTAACTGGGATCTCGTTGGAAACAACACTCCCGTCTTTTTCATGCGTGATCCGCGTAAATTCCCAGATTTAAATAAAGCCGTAAAACGCGACCCCAAAACCAATCTACGTAGTGCAACCAACAACTGGGATTTTTGGACGTTATTACCTGAAGCTTTGCATCAGGTGACGATTGTGATGTCTGATCGTGGTATTCCAAAAAGCTTCCGCCATATGCATGGTTTTGGGAGTCATACGTACAGCTTTATCAATGCAAACAATGAACGTTTTTGGGTCAAATTTCATTTCCGCACCCAACAAGGCATTGAAAATTTAACCGATGCTGAAGCGGAAGCGGTTGTTGCTAAAGATCGTGAAAGTAATCAACGTGATTTATTTGATTCGATTGAAAATGGTAACTTCCCAAAGTGGAAGCTTCAAATTCAAGTCATGCCTGAAACAGATGCAGAGAAAGTCCCTTATCATCCATTTGACCTTACCAAAGTTTGGCCTCATGCAGATTATCCACTGATTGATGTGGGTGAGTTTGAGCTGAATAAAAATCCTGAAAACTTCTTCCTTGATGTTGAACAATCAGCTTTTGCACCAAGCAATTTAGTTCCAGGTATTAGTGTTTCACCTGACCGTATGTTGCAAGCGCGATTATTTAACTATGCCGATGCTCAACGCTACCGTTTGGGTGTGAATTATCAACAAATTCCTGTCAATGCTGCACGTTGCCCTGTTCACTCTAATCACCGTGATGGTCAAGGCCGTGTCGATGCAAACTATGGCGGTTTACCACACTATGAACCGAACAGTTTCAGCCAATGGCAAGAACAAGCTCAGTTTAAAGAACCACCATTAAAAATCAGTGGTGATGCAGATTATTGGGATTTCCGCCAAGATGATTCGGATTATTTCAGCCAACCACGCGCTTTATTCAATTTAATGAATGACACGCAAAAACAAGCACTGTTTGATAATACGGCGGGTGCAATGGGTGATGCACTTGATTTTATTAAGTATCGTCATATCCGTAACTGTTATGCATGTGATCCAGCGTATGGTGAAGGCGTGGCAAAAGCCTTGGGCTTAACTGTTGCAGATGCACAAGCTGCACGGGATAGCGATCCTGGTAAAGGTCATCCTGGTTTTCAATAAGTCTAGTTCAATAAAAGTCATTCAATAGAAACCGCCTTCGGGCGGTTTTTTATTTTGTATAAATGCACTATATTGAAGAAACTCCCAATTGCGAGTAAAGCCATGCAACAGAAAATTGAAGCGCTAATTCAACAACATGACATCATTTTATTTGATGAAATCTGTGTGTTATGTAATGGCTGGGCAAAGTTTTTAATCAAATATGATACACAGGCACAATTTAAATTAACTTCGGTGCAATCACCTTTAGGACAAGACATCTTAAGACATTACCAAATGCCCACTGAGCAATTTGATAGCATGTTGGTGATTAAAAATGGGCAAGCCTATAGTGAATCCACTGCGTTTTTAAAAGTGATTGAAAGCTTAGGACCACCCTTTTCATATTTAAAAATGGGGTACGGGATACCTAAATTTATCCGAGATTTTCTATATTGCCGAATCGCTTTAAATCGCTATCGTTTATTTGGTACAACTGCACAGTGTTTACTGCCTTCATCTAAAAATAAAAAACATTTTTTGGAACATAGCATTGATGCAAAATTCTAAAGTACTTCAGAATGCCTTATTGACCATTCATATTTCACTGGCTGTATTATGGTTTTATCAAGGGCTCATCCCTAAAATTATATATAAAGTCATCGAAGAGCAACAATTTTGGCAATTTACAGGGATTCAATTGTTGCCCATTCCTAGACTTATTGAACTCTCAGGATTTGGAGAAATAATATTTGGTGGATTATTTCTTATTTTTAGACAATCAAAGCTTCTGCATTATTTAAATATCATCGCGATGCTGTTGTTTTTACTGGTTGTTGCGATCGTTTATCCACACTATTTTGCGCGGGGTTTTAATCCTTTCATCATGAATACCGCAATGGCCACACTGTCTATTGTCGCAATTCAACTTCTCAATGCTCAAAAAGCCGAATAAACTTACATTCGCATATTTGTACCAAACTGCTCTTTCCATCCTTTGGTTTCAGTCGCAATTTGCTTGGCAAGTTTGCTTTTCACTTCTTGAATTAAGCGCACTCGTTCCTGTCCATGCACAAATCGACCTTTATAATCACTTTGCATGGTTTGAATATATTCATTCAGTGCACGTTGTTGTTGTTTGGTTTTGGGAGCGGTATGCAAAAATTGAAGGTATTCCTCATCTGGGTTTGTGCTAAGCGGATCACCCAAAATATCTTCAACATATAGTACAGCACTGACTAATTCCACTTTACCCTTTGCATCCACAGTATAGGTTTGTTTGCGCACACCATAAGGATAGGTCCAGAGTCCCTGCCGATCACCCGAAGCCCAGTAGCTATAAAAAATAATCTTATTATCTTTAATCTCATAATCACCCAATTCAATCTGGAGAATACTACAGTCACCCGTGGTTGAATAAATTGTATGCGTGAGCAGCTTTTTATTATCTCGATATAATTCAATATCTTTTCGTAATAAATCAACATCATCTTGATTCATCCCTGTTTTCAACTCAAAATTATTTTGATTAATTTGTATATTTTGAGTCTCAGCAAAAGCTGTACTAGATAATGCCAGTAACATCAATAAAGTTTGGATTATTTTCATTATTCATCTCCCTTGATTTTTCAATCAGGAATCAACACTATTTTTTAGTCTGGGTAAATACCCCCTAATCCTGACACAGCTTTTGCAAAACTGGAAGTATTTCACCTGCCTGACTAAAGGGTTGTGTCTGACGATAATGCTCGACCTTTTTAACCAGTTTATAGTTTTTATCATCATGACTTTTAAACTGCTCAAGTCGTGTAAATGTCCGATCCTTACACAGTACTTGATAATAATTAATCATGTATTGCCTTTTTGGGTTCACACTTTTAACCCAAGCTTGAATAAGTTGATTCCCATCAGATATTGTGGTGATACTTTCAAAAAATTGATTATTTGAATTTTGATGAATTAATTTCCATTCATCACCCGTTTCCAAGTCATATTTTTCATTGAGAGGTTTGATACTCTCTGTATCATCTGCTGCTGGACTATCTTCTTCGGCTGTTGCCATAGTCATCTGATCTCCATCAGCCCCAGCCGCTTGAGTTAGGTCTATAGATTTTGCAGCAACTGAGCTCATCACCAAGCAAAACAACAAAGTACTCGATAAGATTTTTATCATTTTTAGTGTTCTCAATTTTTTAGCGCTCTCAATTTTTATGGCTCAATAAGACTCACTACACCACCAATTTACGGCCTTCACGAATACAGTAGAATGGATTAATCATTTTTGATGAATTCTTCATAGCCTTTTGTAAATCCTGCTCAGGCTGTTCCCGCGCTTCATCCGTCAATTGGAAAGTACGGTAATGAATTGCCAAAGAACGCTTGGCTTGTAAATCTAAATGCGCCTGAAAAGCATCTTGTGGATTCATGTGCATATATTTCATTAGCGCTCTTGGTTCATACGCACCGATTGGCAATAACGCAATTCGCGGTGAACCTAACCGTTTTTGAATTTCTTTAAAATGCGGTGAATACCCCGTATCGCCAGCAAAGAAGAAATGACCATGTTGCGATACCACAGAAAAACCACCCCACAATGCAATATTCTGATCACGTAAACCACGACCCGAGCCATGCTGTGCTGGGGTATAAATAATTTTTAAGTTTTTAAACAATGCAGATTGCCACCAGTCCATCTCAATCACATGGAACTCTTTAGGCAAGTAACAGGCATTGCCCAAACCTGTATAGATTGGCATGGCAAACTTGTTGTGTAGCCATCTTAAAGAGGCTAAATCCATATGGTCATAGTGATTATGACTGAGTAAAACTGCATGAATCTCTGGCAATTGTTCTAAAGCAATTCCAGCAGGAATCACACGTTTTGGTCCACGCCCATGTTTCGGACTAACATAGTCGGCCCAAACAGGATCAGTTAAAAAGTTATAGGGACCAATTTGAACCAGTACAGTCGCATGACTCACAAACCAGATTTGCCAATCATGTTCATCAGCATCTGGTCGATTCTGAGGTAATACGCGTGTTGCCGCATAGAATTCTGATGATTCTTTTTGGGTATCCACATTCCAAGTATATGATTTTCGGGTACCCAGCCATTTCATCAAATCCCAACGGCTACGCCCTTGTGGTTTACGTACTTCATTAAAGAACCGTTCACCATTGTGCTGATTTGAACCAATCACACTAAATACAGGTTTATACCATGTATGTGACAGACAATTTTCAGTATCAATTCGATAATGCAATTGTTGAACTTGCTGAGATGGAACAGTCTTATTTTGCATTGTGTTGTCTTGTACCGTTGTATCTTCAAGACGGACCATTGGCTCTTGTTTCGACATGATTACTCTAAACGCCCTTTCATTCTTTCAAGCCATACTTGCTGTGTTTGTGGCTTCACGAATAATGCCACGATTTCGGGATGAATACTTTTAATCTTTGCTTCAATTCTGTTCACACAGACTTCGATATCATCTGAAGTTAAACTATCTTTAAACTCTAAGCTTAAAGAAGCAATCACTTGATGTGCGCCCATTTGTTCAGTCAATACGCCATTTGCTGAATGTACGGCAGGATCTTCTTGAGCAATTTTCAATACATTATGACGCAGTTTTGGATCTGCTGTTTCACCCATCAACAACCCTTTGGTTTCCCTTGCCAAAAGCAAGGCTGATATAGCCAAGACAACACCAATCAGTACCGAAGCCACACCATCTAAAACGGGTAAATTAAACTGCTGAGCACAAAATATTCCCAGCAATGCAATGATTAAGCCAATTAGAGCTGCTGAGTCTTCAAATAAAACAGTAAAGGTTGTCGGATCTTTACTGCGACGGAATGCTTCAAAATATCCCATCTGACCTTTGGTCTTTTTAAATGTTTTCAACGCAATAAACCATGAAGCTCCTTCACAAAGCAGCGCAAATCCGAGTACCACATAGTTGACCAATGGGGATTGTATAACTTCTGGATGACGAATATGTTGAATACCCTGATAAATTGAAACTACCGCACCTAAAGCAAAAACCAACAGTGCAACAATAAAGGCCCAAAAGTATAACTCTCTTCCATAACCGAAGGGATGATGATAATTTGCAGGCTGTTGTGATTTTTTTAAACCATACAGCAATAAGATTTCATTTAAAGTATCTACGACAGAATGGACTGCCTCACTGAGCATCGCTGAACTATTTGTAATATAGGCGGCAACAAACTTAACCAGAGCAATGGCTAAATTGCCCAAAAGTGCTGCATATACAACAATTTTGTTGGAATCTGACATTTATTGTCCTGTTTTTTATCATCAAATAGATCAATTTGATTTTTATAGCTGTCCTGCTTCATATTAGCGAAACTATCTGTGATTTTTCTTTATTTTTTGTTGTTTTTCACAATTGAGTGAATCTTTTATGGAACCCAATTTAACCAATATTCTAAATACTCCGTCGCAGTCTCATCCACAATTATTGAAAATTTGGGAAGCTTCTGTGCGTGCGACTCATGACTTTTTAAATGAACAACATATTTTACAAATTAAAACACTCATCATTCAGCATCATTATTTTGATCATGTGCAGTTGTTTCATGTGGAACGTGAAGGTCAAATCGCTGGGTTTATGGGACTGGCTTATCAAAAGATTGAAATGTTATTTATTGACCCTAATTTTTTTGATCAAGGCATCGGTTCAATGCTCATTCAAAAAGCTTTTGAGTTAGGTGCACATGAAGTAGATGTCAACGAACAAAATATTCGTGCTTTGGAGTTTTATAAGAAACATAACTTCCAACAAATTGCGCGTTCAGAACTTGATGCTGAAGGTAATCCATTTCCAATTTTGCATTTAAAATTAAAGAAGCCATCCGTCTAAACGTTTTGAGATAAAGCGATATCAAAAACATCAGCATGAACGCTCTCATCAACTCTAGAATCTCTAGATACATAAAGCTGACTTTACCCAATCTCAAAGTCAATTTTATTAAATTCTCAGTATAATCATGTCTATAAGATAGATTGAAACAACTTAAACCAGTGCAATCAAACACTTTTCAAGTGTTCGTTCATATAAATTAGGATCGCTATAGATTAATGGCGAGATATGGCCATTATGTAGATTAATGAAAGTCTTGATATCAATTCTTTCATTCCTGCAAGTACCATTTTGACAAGCAAGAGCCATAGATAAATTGATTCAACTTTGTACAAATGATTGCTTCTAGGCTAGAGCTTAGAGAAATATTTTTTATTTTTATTAAGATATTTTATAGATTATTCACCATGTTATTTTCTATATTAAAATAACAATGAGTTTTAAAAGTTCATTTATTTTCTAAATACTATAATCATCTTCACCTGACAGTTGTTTATAGATTATACTATTATAAAATATTAGTAAGACATTTTTTGGATTATTCTTTGGACGCGTTATATGGAATTACGACATCTGAGATACTTCATTACTGTGGCTGAAGAACTAAACTTTAGCAAAGCAGCACTGAGACTTTATACGGCACAACCCTCACTCAGCCAACAGATCAAAGATCTTGAAGAAGATGTCGGTGTTCGACTGTTAAATCGGACAAAGCGTAAAGTTGAACTTACCGAAGAAGGCGCTGTTTTCCTTGAACAAGCACGCTTAACCTTAGCGCAAGCCGATAAGGCTGTTGCGATGGCCAGACAAGTTTCCAAAGCCAAACAGCAATTGTTAAGGATTGGGTTTGTGCCCGTTGCTGAAATGAAAATTTTCCCTTATGTATTGCCTAATTTAAGGGTACAAAATCCTGATCTCAAAATTGAGTTATTTAACTTAAATAACCTTGAACAAATACGTGCAATGAAAAAGGGTGAGCTAGATATCAGCTTTAGCAGACACAATTTTCATAATGAAGAATTTGAAAGTAAATTTGTGCTGCGTGAGCCGTTAATTGTTCTTTTACCCAAAGACCATCCTTTAGCAAAGCATGAACGTATCCCTGTTAAAGCATTAAATGCTATCGACTTTATTATCCCTGCCGAAGAACAATCCAGCACCTTACATAACACCATTTTAGAATTTGCCAAACACAATAATATTGAATTGAATATCGTCCAAAAAGCTGACAATATTTTACTGAATATCAACTCAGTTGGAGCGGGCTTAGGCTGTACAATTTTGCCGAGTTATATTGCGCCATTGACCACCAGTAACACCGTCATTCGACCTTTAGATATTGAACTGCCCTATCTAGACTTGTATGTGAGTTATCGAAAAAGTGCTGGCTCGGTTGCTATACAAAAGTTCATCGAATTATTAACCAAAGTATTTTATTTGGATATCAATCGCTTAGAGCAAGAATAAGAGCACTGCTCCAAAATTGACACAGCATTGTTTTTTAAATAGGACGGCTTAAACACATAAAACTTATGTCCATTTTTTTTACGCAAATACATCTCAATTTTTAACTTAGGCGGTGTCCATCATGATAGGACGTGCATTTCATCAATTTCGATCAGGTATACAGTCTCGCCCATACTTCTTTATTAGTTTTCTACTCACCGCAGTTGTATATATGGGGATGTCTTTTGGTACAGATTGGCAGTGGTCAACCAATTTGTTATTCAGTTGGAATATTGCCATTTTGATTTATCTCATCCTAACGATGAAAATGCTCTGGGCAACCAATCAAGCGCATATTTTAAAGCGTGCTCAACAGCAGGATGCTAGCAAATGGATCATTTTGCTGTTGGTTGTGCTCTCACTCATCATGTGCTTTATTGCCATTATTATTGAACTGGCACATTTGCCCGATGTGACTGGAATTAAAGCAGGACATATCGCTTTAGCGATTTTTACCATTATTTTTGCATGGTTATTTATGCATACCATTTTTGCTATTCATTACGCACATGACTTTTATTTGGCCGTAGAGAATCGACAGGATGGAGGATTGGACTTTCCGAAAACCCCTAAGCCAACCTATCCTGAATTTTTATATTTTAGTTATGTCATTGGTACTTCTGCACAAACTGCAGATGTATCTATCACTTCTCGCTCAATGCGAGTTTTAAATATTCTACATATCCTTTTGGCATATGGATTTAACACGACGATTTTGGCGATCTGTATTAATGTTGCTGCAGGTTTTATTTAACAGAAGTAAAAAATAGTGGGATTAACACCAAAATCCAATCTCCAAAGTTTTTTATAATTTTCTGCGCTTGAATATGACTAAAAACCTCAATACAAACCCAGTATGAGATCATGCTAAGTTTGCATCGTCTTGATGATTTAGTCGCTAAAAAGCACTTGATTATTTCTTAAGTTTTTTCTGCTTTTGATTGAATTAAGATACTTTTCAATTGCAGGATGGCTTTCAATCTCTGCCATCTTCAATTGCCAAAATAGCATGGAGCCAACAAACACATCGGCTACCGTAAATTGCTCACCACATAGATAAGGTTGAGCCTGCTCCAAGCCCTGAATTAAAGCCGTATAGCTGTCCTGAAAGTTTCCATAGCCAATATGCATTTTTTGTTCATCGGTAACCTCAACCTTTAATGCGCGATCCGTTGTGGCTGCATCCCACGGTCCAGCAGCAAAGAATAACCAACGGAAATACAAACCACGTTTTGGATCATCCAGCGCTGGTGCAAGCCCTTGATCAAAAAACTTATCTGCCAAATAGGCGCAAATTGCAGGCATTTCATAAATCACCACATCGCCATCGACTAAGGTGGGTACTTTGCCAAATGGGTTAATGTTTAGATAAGATTCCGACTTCATTTCAGTGTGATAAGCCAACTCAATTTTTTCAAATTCAGCTCCAAGCTCAATCAGTAGCCATTCAATAACGAGACCTCTAGACTGCGCGTTGCTATATAGTTTTAAGCCCATTTTTCCATTCCTTTATAGTGGTGTATTGAATATAAAGGGCGGCTGTGTCAGTTTTTGTCAGGAGCTTTTTAGCATGGATTTTTTTTGCAGCTCTTTTTGCCACCATGCCTGAAAAAGATGGCGCTTAAACTCTGGGTAAATGATTTCAGTCACATTTAATTTTTGTATACGATCTAAACGAAAATTTCGAAAATCTTCACGTAATTCACACCATGCAGCCAACAGCATTTTGTCATTGAAATATCCTAAAACAAAAGGCCAAAGCATACGGGTAGAAATATTTTGTTTTTCATCTAAATAATGCACTTCGATCTTGACCTGATAACGAATTGCTAGACGTACTTGTTCGACAATTTTTTCGTCAACCACAAGCCAATGGTTGATAGACCGAAGCATGGTTTCATCAATCAGCTCTTGTTTATTCTTGGGCAATACTGCATTAAGTTTGGCCAAAACTGAATGTGCAGCATTTTTCAATGCTGGATCTGGCACTGACCTTAACCAATGCAATGCCAAGAACACTGCTTCGACTTCTGTTTCATCCAAACTCATCGGAGGCAGTAAAAAGTTTTCTTTCAGCTGAAATCCTAAGCCCGCACTGCCCTCAATATTAACACCTTGGTCACGTAAACTTTCAATATCCCGATAAACACTTCGGACACTAATCTCCAAATGTTCTGCTAAGCATTGCGCGGTAATGGGATAACGCTGTTCACGTAAAAGTTGTAATAAAGTAAGTAATCGAATAGAGCGGCTCATGGTCAATTTTTTTATTATAACTCGTTGGTTTTATCTAAGTTTACGCTGAGAGCAATCTGCAAACAGCGTAAAAGCAACTAAGCAACTTCAGTTGCCTTAAGCTGTTGAGTTAAAAACTGATGTAAATGATCGACGTTATCCGCGATCGTCAGCGGATTAAAACGCTGTAATACATCAATCGCATGTACCCCATAACTCACCCCAACACGTGGCATAGCAATATTCTGTGCCATTTCTAAGTCATAAGATGTATCACCCACCATAATGGCTTGCTCCGCCTGAATCCCAGTGTAATCTAAAATTTCAGCCAACATCAATGGATCGGGTTTGGATTTGGTTTCGCTGGCCGCACGGGTGATCTCAAATAAATTCTGACTCTAGGTCTGAGCCAAAACACGATCTAAACCACGACGGCTTTTTCCTGTTGCGACTGCCAATTTGATATTTTGATTTTTTAAATCATGCAACATTTCAGAAACGCCAGCGAACCACAAATCATCTTTGGAATGCTCAACATAATGATCACCATAGCATTTTAAAATTTCAGTATGTAACTCTGGAACTTGAGGAAATAACACTTGAGCAACTTCAGGCAACCCCAAACCAATAATACTTTTCGCAGCATCAGCTGTTAACGGCTGCTCAAATTCTTTTGCAGCCACCAACAAACTCGCCACAATTTGCCCAACTGAATCAAATAAAGTGCCATCCCAATCAAAAATGATAAGCTTTACAGGTTTTTGCATGAATTATTTCCAATATTTGCTCAGTGTACGCATGACTCATTTTTAAATCTTATACGCTTTACATGACAAGCTAACGCATTTTTAAATACAAAGGGAACTTTTCATATAACAAGTTCCCTTTGTGTAAAAGATAAACTGAGCAGCAAGATAGAATCAATCTTTCTTTTGTGCTCTTAATTGTGCAACCAAGCTTTGCATATCTTCAGGTAAAGGCGCTTCAATCACAGGATAACCTGGAATTTCTAATCGCATCGCATGTAAGCTTAATCTCCGAGCTTTTGGTCCACGATATTCTGTTTCATGACCGTACTTATCGTCACCCACCAAAGGATGACCAATACTTAAGCCATGCACACGAATTTGATGGGTACGACCCGACAATGGAGAAGCATAGACCAATGTTGCGTGCATAAAGCGCTCTGCCACTTTCCATTGTGTCTTAGATTCTTTACCTTCATCTGAAACACGTACACGACGTTCACCATTGGACAATTCATAGCGCAATAAAGGTTGATTAATCAACTGTTGGTCTAAGCTCACTTGACCTTTGACAATTGCAGCATAGGTTTTTTTAATTTTATGCTCACGCAACAAGTCTTGTAGCGTTTTCAAGGTGCTACGTTTTTTACTCACCATCACCAGACCTGAGGTATCACGGTCAATACGATGAATCAATTCCAAATATTTTTTACCTGTCGCCGCACGTAAGCCTTCAATTAAGCCGTATGCCACACCGCTTCCGCCATGTACTGCAATTCCAGAAGGTTTATTGATCACCAATAAACCTTCATCCTCATACACCACACGGCTAAGCAAGCTTTGAGCAACTTTATCGGATACAGGTACATCAGTTTCATCTTTTTGCTCGAAGCGAATAGGTGCAACACGGATTTGATCGCCAATTGCCAGCTTAGTTTCTGCTTTTATACGCTTTTTATTGACCCGTACTTGGCCTTCACGAATTAAACGATAAATACGGCTTTTCGGCACACCTTTCAGGCGAGTAAATAAGAAATTATCGATGCGCTGGCCTTCTTGATGCTCGTCTACTTCAAACCAAGTTACATTTTGCCATTGTTGCGTAGAATTCATACAGTTAGGTGATCCAATAAAAAACTAAAATTTGATTAAAAACTGATCATTTAGACTATGCTTTTCATACAAAATAAGCATATAGCCCATAGGCAGATGATTCAAGGTTTGCTATAGTCAGCGCACGGATACCACCGTAAGTGAAATTTAGTGCCACCCTTTTTTAAAAATGAAAGCGTGACACATACGATAAAATTCACGACAGATGCGGAAAGGTCCCAAAAGAATATGCCGACGCCGAAGGCTTTATTATATCGGCAAAAAGACAAACTGTTGCGTTTAATTGTACTTAAAGTACAGAAATCAGTTTGTTTAAAAATATATGTCGCCAACCCAGACGTTGGTTTTTAAACATAAACTGATGCACATCAGGCAAGTCGCTGTAGAGTGTTATTCAGGACATAAGTGTTTGAGGCATTGGAACTGCACAATTTGTAAAGGTACGATGATAATTCCGTATCAAGACGCTCTCACAAAAGTTGAGATGCTCTTCGAGCAATGTGATAGTGAAAGACGAATCAAATCAGTCATCCAATGCACCACTTAAGTGCCAGTGAAAACCTCAAAACTTTAATCGTGCAAAGATTAAAGAAGTATTGCAGCATCAATACAGGCATCAAACCCAACCTTGCTCAAAACAAGTGGGTAAATTACTCAAATCATATTGGATGTATCCGTGATTTGGGCATTGATCCAATATTTTAGATGTTCGCTTCACTTAAAAAGATAGCGAGTTGTTGGTGTGAATCACTATTAGGTGTTACACCCATGAAACGTATGTTGATTAATGCAACACATGCCGAAGAAGTTCGCGTTGCACTCATCACTGGTCACCGTCTTTACGATTTCGATTTAGAAAACCGTACACGTGAACAAAAGAAAGCCAATATCTATAAAGGCCATGTCACTCGCGTAGAGCCTTCTCTAGAAGCTGTATTTGTAGAGTATGGAGCAGGTCGTCAAGGTTTCTTGTCGATGCGCGAAATTGCCAATACTTATTACAAGGCAGATCCTCGCCAAACTTCAAATATTCGTGAACTCATCACTGAAGGCACAGAACTTCTCGTTCAAGTTGAAAAAGAAGAGCGTGGCAACAAAGGCGCGGCACTTTCAACCTATATCTCTCTCGCTGGTCGCTATTTAGTATTGATGCCGAACAATCCGAAAGGTGGTGGTATTAGCCGTCAAATTTCGGGTTCAGTTCGTGAAGAACTTAAAGAAATGTTGGCGTCATTAAATACCCCACGTGGTATGAGCGTGATTGTTCGTACAGCAGGGATTGGGCGTTCACAAGAAGAACTTCAACTTGACCTTCAACATTTGCTAGATCTTTGGGCTCAAATCCAAGGTACTGCAAACTCTGGTCCATCACCAATGCTTGTTCATCAAGAAGCGGGTGTTGTGACACGTGCTATCCGTGACTATTTACGTGATGATGTTGCAGAAATTTTAATTGACTCAGAGCAAGCCTATAACGAAGCCTATAACTTTGTTAAAGCGGTTATGCCAAATCAATTGGATAAGTTAAAAACCTATACTTTAAATGAACCGTTATTTGCGCATTTTGGTATTGAAAGTCAAATTCAAACAGCTTATGAACGTGAAGTTAAACTTCCTTCAGGCGGTTCAATTGTGATCGACCAAACTGAAGCACTTGTTTCAATTGACATCAACTCAGCGAAATCAACACGTGGGCATGATGTAGAAGAAACTGCACTCAGTACCAATTTAGAGGCAGCGGAAGAAATTGCTCGCCAATTACGTTTACGTGATATTGGTGGTTTGGTTGTGATCGACTTTATCGATATGACCAAAGAACGCAACCAACGTATGGTTGAGGCCAAACTTCGTGAAGCGACGCAAAGTGATCGTGCCCGTATCCAGTTCGGTCAATTATCTCGTTTCGGTTTAATGGAAATGAGCCGTCAACGTTTACGCCCATCTCTTGAAGAAGCTACTGGTTATGTATGCCCTCGCTGTCATGGCACAGGCATGGTGCGTGATTTACGCTCACTTTCTCTTTCAATTATGCGTAAAGTTGAAGAGATAGCATTACGTGAACGTCAAGGTGAGGTTCAAGTTGAAGTGCCTGTTGAAATTGCAGCATTCTTGTTGAATGAAAAGCGTCACAGTCTGGTTTACTTAGAACAAACGTCAAATGTTCGTGTGACTGTATTGCCACATCCACATTTAGAAACTCCACATTACGAAATCTCATATAACCCTGAAGGTTTTGCGCCAACAAGCTATGAGCGTACTGAAGCTACACGTTCAAGCGAAAAAGAATTGGGCTATGAGTCATCTGAGTGGCATTTGGAAGAAGAGCAAACGCAACACAATACTGCACCGGCTCAAGCGCAAAACAATAAGCAAAATAGAAAACAACAACCTGCTCAACCACAAAAAGTTCAACAAACGGTTCAAGCACAAGTTGCTCAACCAGCTTCAAGCCCATGTGCTTGGTTAGAAAATCTGTTTGTCCAAAAGCAAGCGGCAACAGTTGACCAATCACGTTCTGCAAACAATGCAGCTGCGGCAATTGAACAAATGATTAATGGCGGTGCTATAAGCCGTGGTCAATTTGGTCAAGTGAATAATAATGTTGCTCCAACAGCGATTGAAGCTCAGGTTATTCCTGAAACCAATGCTTATCTTTCACATGCACCTGTTCAAAAACAAGAACCGCGTGAATATGAAAAACAGGGCGAGAAAGAAGAAAGAGCGCCGCGTAACAACAACAATAAAAACAAAAATCGTAACAAGCATAAAGAGTCACGTGAACAAAATACTGATCAACATCAAGTGATTGAAGAAGTGGTTCAGGTGCCTCGTCAAGAGCAACGCCAAGAACAGCGTCAGGAACAACGTGATCAACGTCGTCAGCAAAAGCAGCCACGTCAACAGCATGATCAAAATGCTGAAGCAACCCCTGCTGAACAAGCGGTTCCACGTCGTGATCGTAACCATCAGCAACGTCCAAACCGCCCAAATCGTCATCGCGATAGCAGCGTGTTTAATGATGAGCAACAACAAGCGCCAAATAACAATGCGCCAGTAGAGCATAATCAAACTCAAGAGCAACAACCTAAAGTTGAACTCATTGACACACCGAAGCATGCAGCTCTTGAAACAGCTTTAGTGGTCAATCTTGATCAAGCTCAAAGTGAAATTGTGGCATTAAACCCGCAACAAGTTGCTGCGCCAGCAAGCAACAAACCGAAGCGCCATGATCGCAATGAAAAAGCTGAAACTGTTGCTAAAGCACCTCGCACTGTAGACGCTCAACCAACTATTGCGCCTGCTGTAGAAAGTCAGACCGTAACTACTGAAGCAAAAACACCTGCAGCAGAGGTTCGAGTAGAACAGCCTGTGCAACGTGCCAGCAATGACCCGCGTCAAAAACGCCGTCAACAACGTGATGCTGCTCAAGCAAAAGCAACAACCCCTAAAATCGCACCATCTCAAGTACCGACATTAAATCAGTACACAGTGGGAACTTTGATTCGTCATGTTTATGGTGATGACTGTGCGGTATTGATTGAACAGTTTGGATTAATTCCAACATTCAATCGTGCATTGGTTAAGTTTACTGAAGAATATTCAGCGACCTTAACTGTGGAAGAAAAGACCGATGTACAAACCAAGCAGCCTGTAACACGTGATGTTGCTATCTCTAAAGCAGCGCCAGAAGCACAACCTGCTGATGTCTTAGACTTAACGCCACCAAAGCCTGAGAATGATCGCCGTGTAGCGAATGATCCTCGTGAACGTCGTCGTTTAGCAAAACAAGCAGCTGTACAAGCAAAGCAAGAGCATCAAGCTGAACTTGAGCAACAACCAGAAGAAGTGGAAACTGAGACTCAAGCAAGCCCAGTTGAAGCAGCACCTGTGGTTACTCAAAAAGAAGAAGTGCAAGCTGAAACACCCGTAGAAACTACAGTTGAAACAGCGCCTGCGGAAGTTGAAGTGGTCAAAGAAGCCCCAGCTAAGCCAGTTGAAAAAGCAATTGTTGCAACTGAAAAGGCGAAAAAGCCACAACAATCACTTGCTTTAGATACGACTGCTGAAGTTGGCATAGATGAAGATGCCCAAAAGGCAGACAATGTGGCAACAGATGAAAAACCGGCCCGTCCTCGTCGCCCTCGTGGCCGTCCGCCAAAAAAAGCGACACCACCAGCGGATGAGTAATGTGTAAAAATTTGCTTAAAATGTAGCGATTAAAGAGAACCTAGTCATTTCGATGGCTAGGTTTTTTTGCTATTTTGAAGAGATTATCAGGACATTTGTCAGATTAGGTTGATTGCACTAGTCTTATACGATTAAAAAGACAAATGTAATGTGAGTCGATGATACTCTAAAAATTGTATTGGATTACGAAAAATAAATAGGATTGATATGAGTCAAACAACACAGGCCGATCTCATCGGATTTACTGATGTCGCAGAGCGCTTACCACAGCTCATCAATAAGCTTCCCAATATCCTGACTGGACTTAAACAAGCTTATATCAGAACACCCAATACGCCTGCTGGGCTAGGTCTTGCTTTTGAACGTGCTGTAAAACGCAATCCTTATGGTGATGCGTTATTATTTGAAGATCAACGCTATAGTTATAAAGAGCTGAATAACTGGGCCAATCAAATTGCACACTTTTATCTTTCTATTGGCATAAAAAAAGGCGATGCGATCACGGTGATGATCGAAAATCGTCCTGAACTGATTGCGACCGTGATTGCACTGGCAAAAATTGGCGTAACAACAGCTTTAGTCAATACCTCACAAACAGGTAAAGTGTTGACACATAGTATCAACTTGGTCAATCCTGTTGCGGTGATCGTCGGTGAAGAATGCCGTGCTGCGGTAGATGAGATTCGTCAAGACTTAAACATTGCTCTAGACCGTCTACATTGGTTTGCAGATCAAAATACAATGCAAGAACCAGGTACAGCACCTCAAGGCTTTATCAATCTCGCTGAAAAAATTCAACAATTTCCAAAATTCAATCCTTCGACTACACAAAGTGTCAAAGGGAAAGATGGCTTGTTTTATATCTATACCTCTGGCACAACCGGTTTACCTAAAGCTGTGGTATTTACCAACAGTCGTTGGACATTGGCCTACGGAACATATGGTCATGTCTTAAACTTAGGTGAAGATGACGTGATGTACTGCACTTTACCGCTTTACCATGCAACAGGTATGGTAGTGTGCTGGTGTGGTGCAATTGCAGGCGGTTCAGCTTTGGCAATCCGTCGTAAATTCTCTACCTCTGCATTCTGGTCTGATGTCAAAAAGTTTAATGCGTCGGCAATTGGTTATGTCGGTGAACTTTGCCGCTACCTCATGGATGCACCTGCTTCAGAACTTGATCATACGCACCGTGTCACTAAAATGATCGGTAATGGTATGCGTCCAAATATTTGGGGCAAATTTAAAGAACGCTTTGGTATCGAAGAAATTTTAGAACTTTATGCCTCTAGTGAAGGAAATGTAGGCTTCAGTAATGTTTTTAATTTTAACAATACTGTTGGCTTCTCACCTACACCTTATGCCATCGTCCAGTTTGATAAAGAAAAAAATGAAGCCATTCGCGACAGTCATGGTATATGTCAAAAAGTCAAAAAAGGTGAAGTAGGCTTATTGATTGGTAAAATCACCAAGCGTTCCCCTTTTGATGGCTATACAGATCCTGAAAAGAACAAGTCAGTGATCATGAAAGATGTCTTTAAAAAGGGCGATTCTTACTTTATTACTGGTGACTTGGTTCGTGATATTGGTTTCCGACACGCTCAATTTGTCGATCGCCTTGGTGATACTTTCCGCTGGAAAGGTGAAAATGTTTCGACCACTGAAGTTGAAAATATTTGTAGTGAATACCCTAAAATTACAGAAGCTGTAGTTTACGGCGTTGAAATTCCAAATACCAATGGTCGAGCAGGTATGGCTGCCATTACTTTACATGATGGGGAAGAACTGACTGAACAGGATTTAAGCCAGCTTGCAGCCGAGTTTAAAAAGAACTTGCCAGCCTATGCAGTTCCAGTATTTTTACGTATCCAACAAATTGTAGAAACGACGGGTACATTTAAATATCAGAAAAATAAATTAAAGGAACAATCCTTTAATCCTGAAAAAACCTCTGATCGTATATTGGTATTACTGCCAAGTGCCAATGCCTATTGCGATGTCACTCCAGAGGTTTTTGCCAATATTGAAGCTTATAAATACCGTTTCTAAACTAAAAGCCCTGATTTCAGGGCTTTTTTAGTTCATTTTGTGTTATTTATAACCGAACGTTGCAAACTTTCTTAATTTTTACTTGCGCTCTATCAATATCTTGCTAAAATACGCTCCATCAAAACAAAGTGGTGTTTAAAAACTTTTTAGTTTTCTTGCACTACATATTCAAGCCTAGCTTGGATGAAGGTTCAGGGTCGTTAGCTCAGCTGGTAGAGCAGCGGACTTTTAATCCGTTGGTCCCGCGTTCGAATCGCGGACGACCCACCACTTAATTGTTTTGACCTGTAAATGGATAGCGATAGAAAATTTTCAATTTTCACAAATATCGAGTAAAGCACTGCTTTACACGTCCTCACTCAGGGTCGTTAGCTCAGCTGGTAGAGCAGCGGACTTTTAATCCGTTGGTCCCGCGTTCGAATCGCGGACGACCCACCATCTTTATGTTTTAACCTGTAAATCGATACCGATAGAAAATTCTCGATTTTCACTAATGTCGGGTAAAGCATCGCGCTTTACACATCTCCCTCAGGGTCGTTAGCTCAGCTGGTAGAGCAGCGGACTTTTAATCCGTTGGTCCCGCGTTCGAATCGCGGACGACCCACCATTCTTTCTTAGGGCTTCTTTCTGTACGGTTAAAGTACTACAATAGAAACGAAACCTGCAAATATTCCGACCAAAACCAAACATCTGCATTAGATGCTTCGCCACCCTCGAAAATTTTGCTTCATCATTTGTTCTCGTTTAACTATGGCTTAGACACGTTCAGGGTTGTTAGCTCAGTTGGTAGAGCAGTAGACTCTTAATCTATTGGTCGTGGGTTCGAACCCCACACAACCCACCAGATTTTTAACAAACTTATCCTCATTAAAATAAGTCCACTTAAATTTTTTACAACAGCACGATGTCATCAAATTTATTGTTTTATCATTCAATCAATACTAAAAATTAATACTCAAAAATATAAACTTAAATTTGAGTCAACTGATTCAACTATAAATAGCCAAACCTACAATCGTAATCAAATGACACAACCCAACCAGATCGTAAATCAATCACGTATATTAGCGTGACACAGATTTTCAAGAATTGCCTGAATCTTACTATTTTCCATAGATGTTATGGACATAAGGAATCTATCCCATAAATAAAAAAGTATAACCAATCTGAGAATTGGGTTAAATTTTATATTCAGTATCAGGCCCTAAGTTTTTTTAAATTAGGGCTAAAAGAGACTGAATAGTGTAGTAGTTACTCCATCGCAAAGAAATCAAAATTATTTATGAAATCACCTTAAAATTTCAAATCAAGATCATCTAATATTTTGAAAAAATTAAGGCCAGAATAACCATGAACAAATTAAAGAAAAAGTATCCCAAGCCTGTATTTGTTCAATATTCAATATCGATATATACATCTGCTTGAATATCACTTGAATTGAGTAAAACAATGGGTTAAAAACCAATCAACAATCTGTAGTTGAAAAATGACGTTTAAATAAAAAGAATTTTTACGAAAAGTAAATCAATATGATTAAACCAATAATTTTATCGGTAATACTGACAACAATGGTAACCCATTCTGCTGTGTCCACAGAAATGGAACATGCAGCGGGTCTTAGCTTAAGTGGTTATGCCGCACTCGCAACAGACTACGTTTCCGTGGTCTAACCAATCTAATGATCCTACGCTACAAGGAAGCTTTGTACTGTCACATGACTCGGATTTATACGGTGGAATCTTTACTGCCGATACAAACTTCGGTGATTCAGCATCACTACATTTTGAATTTACCTCATATATTGACTATAACACGGCATTAAATTGATCTAAACAAATTAAACCTCTACTAGATTTGAGCTATAACCCATTTAACTACCTAGGTTGGTCAGATTGAGCATGGCATGAGTTTTCAGCACGTTTAACATTTGATAACGTATTTTGGGGTAAAGATAGTCTCTTAACCCATATTAATTATAGTAATGACTAAATTGAATTTATAGGTCATGCATAGAACTTAACCTTAGGCTATTCAGTACCATTGGCTGAAACAGGTTTTGGTCTGACATCAAGTATTGGTTATTCTATCATTCTAGATAAAGGCTCATTGTTTGATCTTATTTTTGATTGTTTAGCTTTTCAATTATCAATTATTTAACTACTAATATTTTAATTATCAAATTTCTTTAACACATAGGCTTTTGTTGGTGCTGTATGGTGTTGACTAAAATAGAGCCGATTTTCTTCAGTTCCATTAATAATTTTATCAATATCCATCACCAAATCATTTTGTTCATCCACTTTATAATAGAACTGGATCCCTTCAATTCGGTTAATCACGATTTCATGATTTAGCTCATCATAGATCCAAGTATTTTTTTGATAAGCACGATTCGATTTTATATCATTATTTTCGTATGTTATTTTCCCCATATAAACAAAGGTGCGATGTGCAGTGCCGTCTGGAAGTAAGTTAATAATAAACTCTGCACTGCCTTTATCACATTTGGCGAATGGATCTTCACAGCTCATTTGTACATGATAACGCCCCACAAATGCCTCAGCTTTTGTAGGAAGTTCCCCACTTTGCTGATCTTGACTCTGCATATCTACTACAGCAGGTAGAGTTGCTTGACCCGCAAGGTCTGTTAGTTTTTTTCCTTCGCTTGAATGAGCATGTTGCGGTGTTTCTTGTAACGCAAGCTCACTCGATGAATTTTGTGTGTCAGATGTACCTTGTTGTTTATCATTTGATTTTGAGGAATCACAAGCACTCAGTACTGTACAAATACTGATACCTAGAATTCGAAAAAAATTTACTTTATGAAAAGTTAAATACATAAATCCAAATAACCCAATTGCACAGCACCAGCAACATCAAATATTAACCTACGTATATATTATTGTGTTACACCAGTTCTCGAAATCTTAATGATGTATTTTTTACAAAAGTATAAAAAACGTATTTGTCTCAACCACCCACTACAGAGGTTTGGACACTTTTTACATTATTTTTAATGATTTAAGTGGCCCTGTTACACAGTCTTAACAATTTTAATCGGTGATTCACTTGAAGAATCAAACAGAAACGCCACTATTTAATAATATAAATTCATTTTTAAATTTTTAATCATGAATGATGATGAATTATTTTAAGGAGATTTAAATGGCCAATTCTGGTTTATATCGTTCAAGCCGTCACAATATGATCGCCGGTGTAATGGGCGGTATTGCTGAACGTTTTGGTTGGAATGTAACATTGCTGCGAATTATTTTCGTGATCGTTTCATGTTTGAGCGCAGCTTTTCCAGGTATTCTGGTGTATTTGGTGCTTTGGTTAATTATGCCCAAACAAAAATTGCAGCTAAATGAACCGCAAAGCTATGAGCGCCCTGTACGAACTATTTATGAAGAGAAGACCCATTAATTGAATTTGATTTAAAGGTATTACCCTTTTCAGCTACAACAGTTCCCCCAAACTGCTGTAGCTTTTTTTATATCGCATCTTTTTATAGTATCATTGTGCATTATTTAGTTGTTGCTGCAATGCTGCGATCATATCTGCGCGACTAATGATCCCGACCATTTTTTGATGATCAACTACAGGGATATAATTAAAAGAGCGTTCAACGAAATAAGGCACCAAGTCTTGAATTGGTTGCATCGGCTGTACAGTGACCACTTGTCGATTCATAATTTGTTTGACCAAATTTTCCCAAGGGGCACGAGCATCAGCAGCGCGTTTAAACCATTCTACAATTTCATACAATGCCAATGTACCAACCAACTCCCGATCAGTATTGATCACTGGCAAACTCATCAAATTCACACGTTTAAACTTATCTAAAGCTTGATGAATATCATCTTGCTCATCTAGGCTCATGACATCTTTGCTCATAATATCTTGGCAAAGGTATTGATGTACTGCCCTTGCATTGGCCTTTTCTTGTGCTTCTAAAATGATTTTTTGTAAGTCATACTCACTAATATCTAAAAGCTGTGTCTGTTGTTCTAACACATCTTGAATATCTTGCGGTTGAATGGTGACTTTCTGTGTCGGCGTTGGATCCTTAGAACGTGTATTGAGCTGTGCAACTTGTGGATATTGCTTTCCCAACATACGATTAAAAATGATCGCAATCACCAGCAGCAAGACTGAATTGAGTAATACTGGGTAAAAGATAAATTGATAACCCAACTGATGAATAGAAGCGCCACCCAACACGGCAGTAATCGCCACCGCACCACTTGGCGGATGCAATGAATCTGTACTCATCATCAAGAAGATCGACAATGCAACAGCAACACTAAATGCCTCGGTTGGATTGGAAATAAAGATGGTACAAGTCACGCCGACTAAACCTGCGATGGTATTCCCCACCACCATATTCCAGGGTTGTGATAAAGGGCTTGCGGGTACAGCAAAGAGCAATACCGAGGACGCGCCCATCGGTGCGATATACCATGCATTAAATCCACCGAGTACATACCAACTGACCAATGATGACACTGCTAATCCAAGCAGTGCACCAACACCACAGACTAAACGATCTTTTAGCGGTAAAACTTTAAAATTGGGTTTTAAGGTATTTAACCATTCAAGTTGCGTATGAAACACGACAGTCCTGCGCTTTAACACGTTTTAAAGTGTGAATTATACGATGTTGTGATTATAAGATATATTTATTATCTATCTTAAATGGATAAATTTTCCAAGGATATTTCTCATCCACTGATTTTTCACTGAGCATATTCAGTCAATTGATCAAGTCTTTTCCCATATTCTTGCATTGGACAAAACTCATACATGGGTGAACCAATATAGCTTCCAGCATTTTGGCACTCCTGATCAACATAAGCTTTCCATAAGCGTTGTGATTTCATGATATCGTTATAACGTTCTTGCTGATGGTCTATCTGGCTCTGTTTTTTGATCTGATCGAGAACTTTGACAATTTCCTTTTCATAATATGCCCTACTCTGATTACTACACGATTCAACCACAGCATTGTTGATGTTTCCTAAAGCCAGTTTTTCGATAGTTTGTTCAACACATTGGTTATATACATCGGGTGAAGCAACACTCTGTTCTGCATAAGCCGATATTGAACAAATAGTTGTAGATAAAATCATCATGATTATGCATGCTTTTATCATATTTATTCCTTTATTGTTTTGATCATGACTCAATATAGCAATAAATCGATTTTAAAGGCTTTGTTTTTAGCACCCAGTCTGAGCTTAATCCTATTGGTCGCGTTTTTCCTTTTTATGAATCATCAATATGATATACAGTCTCTACTCACAATATTTGGTATTAGCTTAATCGTTTATCTGATTTATTGCGTTATAGTCATTCCAGTTGCTTATGTCATTTCACTTTGGCTTGCACATCAGTATTGGCTTAATTTTTTCAGTATTTTCGTCGGTTCACTATTGATGTGGTTAATTGTCAACATCATTGGCTATCTTGTTTTTACTGGATCATTGCCTACACCACTATGGAAACTATTGAGCGATTGGTTTTTTTATGCAATTTCTGTATTTGCAGGGTGCTGTTATTGGGGTTTATTAAAAGTATTTTCCAGACCATCATTCACGACTCACGATAATGTAGATAGAACTGATTACTAAAAATCTCCTCTGGATCATATTTTTTCTTCAAACTAAAAAAAGCATCCGTTTGCGGATAGGCTAAACGCATCTTGTCGCGACTCACATGTAAGCGATAAGGCAAATAAAATGTGCCTTGATTTTTAAGTGTAATATCAACCAATTGCTGAGTCAGTTGTTGCATATCCTGCTCTTGTTGTGCAGTCTTCTTTTGATTAAACAGAAACACCAAGCCAAAAACATCCTCTCGGGCATAATTCATAAATGCATCATGATCATGTTCAACTTCACGAATCGTGATATTGAGTAGATCCACTTTTTTAGTTTTTAAAACGGGCTTGAGATCTTGAATAAACTGAGCCAAGTGCTGCTTTGGAATAAAATATTCATGCAATAGATCGGTTGAATGGATATCTTTATTTTCAATCAAGGCGGCATCTTCACTGAGAATTTCATTACGACTAAATGTCGCATAAGGCGATACTGAATTCAGACTACTTTCTAGATCCCAACGTAGCCGTTTGCCGTATTCACTATCAACAGAACCACGAAACACAATTCGCTTGGTTTCAGCATTTTTACTTTGTTGTTGTGATAATGCCAAAGGTTTTTTATCAATTTTTTCAAAATAGTTTAAGGTTGCCTGCTGTAAAAAATGTTTATCTGAAATACGTAAACGACCATAAGCAAATTGTACATTTGGATTATTACTGACAATCTTTTGGTACGCCTTTACATAGTCTTCAGGTAAAACTGAAATTGATTGAAATGTTAAAGCAACATTATCAACAACTTTTAATTTTACATCGAGAATAATGCCAAATAATCCATAGCCACCAATCACCAATTTAAATAGTTCAGGATGTTTTGTACGACTACATTTTACAATATCTCCCTCTGCATTCATCAAGGTAAATGATTCAACACTGGATGAAATCGGGGGTGAATTCTTTTGCCATCCATGCCCATTGACACTGATTGAACCGCCAATCGAGAAATTACTAAAAGATTGCATCACTGCGATTGATTTGCCATAGCGGTCTAGATACCGAAGGGCCTCTTCCCATGTTGCACCCGAGCCAATCGTGAGAATATTAGTTTTCTCATCAAAGCTCATATGGTTATAGGGCAACATATTCAGTGCTATACCATCAGGGTAAATCGTATGCCCGCCCATACTGTGCTTAGCCCCTGCAATCGAGACTTTTAGATGATGTTCAGCTGCATATTTAAGCAAAGTTTTAAGCTGTCGTTGAATCACTTCGGGTGTACTTTCAACATCCACAATTTTATGCACTTTTGTCAAATTAAGATGACTGGCATCATCCCGATAGCCTTTAGTAATATGCTCAATTCCTTGTTGCTCATTGATTTTTGTTTTAAAAAGGTGAATTGCAGGAATAGAAATAACTGCCAATACAATAAGGAGAAGGCTTAGCCAAAGTTTGTTTTTCTGTACTTTTTGCATAATCAATGATTTAAAAATGTTTTAAATTTATTCAATAATTTATAAGCTATAAATATTAAAAAAGCAAAATACCGATAAAGTTTGTCAGCGATTAAAATCATCATTTATAATGACTTCCAGCATAAAAACAATATCTTAAAATAAGGAAAATATATGGCTTATATTAAGGTGGACATCGAAGCAGATGGTCCAATTCCCGGTGATTACTCAATGATTGCGCTAGGTGCAGTGTTGGTCGAAGATCACTTACATCAACAATTCTACGGTTTACTTAAACCAATTTCCGAGAATTATATTCCTCAAGCTCTCGCAGTTTCAGGCTTTAGTCGTGAAGATACCCTAAGCTTTAACAATCCTGAGCATGTTATGAAAGACTTTGCCAAGTGGGTGAGCAAAGTCAGTAAAGATCGCCCTATTTTTATTAGCGATAATAATGGTTTTGACTGGATGTTTGTCTGTTGGTACTTTCATCATTTTACTGGCAGTAATCCGTTTGGATTTAGTTCACAAAATTTAGGCTGTTTGTATAAAGGACTGGTCAAAGATAGCTTTCAAAGTTTTAAGCATTTACGCAAAACAGCACATACCCATAACCCTGTTGACGATGCCAAAGGCAATGCTGAGGCTTTATTGGCATTGAAAAAGGATTATGGATTGAACATTAAGTTTTAGATATAGCTCAGATTAGTGAGCCATGACTCAAGACTAATCTTTGCTAAAGAAAGTTTTTAATACATTCGCTGCATTAATCGCAAATCTTCAGGTTTTGGAATCTCACCTGTTTGTCCTAAAGCATGATATTTTTTAGTTAAATCTTCACGAACTAACTTCGCTTTTTCAGGATTTTTACCAATGCCTTTGATTCCATTTTCCAAACGATCTAAAAAGTAGATACCCACTAATATATTGTCGTGTTCATAATATTTTTGATACAACTCCATCGCTCTTTTTGGATCTGCCTTGATCAAATTCCCTTGCTCATAATAGAGTGGTAGGTTCAACTGTGCGCGTTCATGCCCTGCTTCAGCTGCTTTTGCCAACCACTCCATTGAAAGTTGAGGATTGTAAATTTTCCACTGCTCCTGAGCATATAATTCTGACAAAGTAAAATAAGCAGATTTTGGGTCTTGATCATGCTTTGCGTTTTCAGTTTCTTCAAATAACTCTATTTCATAAGTCAGATCTTCAAACTTTTTATCCGTTTTTAATAATCTTACAATTGCCTGTTGTGCTGGAATGTTATTTTCATCTGCTCGGGTCGCAATTTTGTAATAATTCATAGCTTCACCCAAATGTGCTTTTAAATAAGGCTTTTGTTCTGCCATTTGTCCCATCATAAAACCGACAAAACCACCTGCATCAAATTGTAACGAATAGATACGCCAAGCTTTTTTCCAATATTTTAAAGCCTTTGCTTCATTCACCTCTGTGCCTATACCATACGCATAGGCATAACTTAAATATGCCCATATTGGAGTTGGATAATCATCATTATCCCCCATGTGTTTTTCGATGGTATGAAATATACGAACTGCTGTTTCTTTTCTATCTGGATCAGCACAATGCTGATTAAGTACAGGGTAGAAAATATAGGCTTCTGAATTTCTCTTTCCAACTGCATCAAGCAGCAACTCAAAAGCCTGTTGTTGATCAATAGCAACTTTATCGCCGTAATATAATTTTTGTGCTTTAACCATTAGGTTATAGGCTTCTAATTCTTCAGGCTCTACTTCAGATACATCTTTTTGGGTCGGTTTCATCTGCTTTTTCTGTTCTTCTGAGAGCCCCAATTGACCAAATAAAGTCTCTAAAGTTTGATTAATCATTTTTGCATTTGGATAACCTTCTATGGGTGATTGAACATACAACTCCCACAATACTTTTTGATCAAATCCTTTATTTATTTGATAAAACTCTTTAAAAATAGGCGCTGTTTGTGGGGCGAAACAAGGGGCTTCTTCTATATTTACTGCATAACTTGATGTTGTAGATATAAAACCTAAAGTCGCTATGCACATAAAATAATTGAATTTTTTCATATTAAGATTGCTCATTTTGATATAAAAATTAAATTTATAAATTTCTAAAAAAGTATTTTTCAAATTATATATAAAATAATTCAATTAGTTAATTTTATTTTAAAACAAATTATTCAATATTTTGACAGGAACCGCTAGCATTGAAAAACCCTGCAGTTTGAAAATTAAGTTTTAATTAGCCCTTTCTAATTTTGTTACAGCCCAATAATGATCTTGTGCATTTTATCATCCTCTAAATTCGCCCCTATGATTTCTAAATAATTCATTTACTTAACATTGAATGAAGCATTGTGACATCGTCATGATGAACTTCCGACATTCAGCTTTTGAAGCGCTCTCTACCTTTACAAAGTTCATGAATATAAATTTTTTATGTTAATATCAAATATATAATTTAACTTATTTAATTTTACCAATGAACAAAATAACCCATTTCATCATTTTAACTTCTTCGTTTTTCCTTGCTGCATGTAGTACATCAAATGAACCCGTAATTTTAGAAACAAAGCAAATTACAATGACGGGCGAACCATCAAGCACACTTGAACTTACCCTAATTAAAAAAGATAAAATCTGTATCTTAAAAGCAAAAACCACTTCTAAAAAAACACCCACAATAGAAAAAGATTGGGCTTTTTTTAGGGAAGATCTCATTTTAATATCTGAAAATTCAAGCTCGGAACCCGTAATCAATAGCGATGCTTCAGATGCAAAAATTGAAGAACACATTGAGGAAATGAAAATAAGAAAAGAGGCCAAAGAAATGAAAAGTTTTATCTCAAAAGAAAATCTGAAAAAATGCACATAAGTTGATCTGCGATAAGAATCAATATTTATAGACTAACCTTTGCCACACCTCCCCAAAATCCTTATACTTAGAACCAATTTTTTCTAATACTTATAGTGGATGCTGCATGAGTCGCGCCATATCGCATATTGATACATTCCAAGGCTTAATTCTTGCCTTACAAAACTACTGGGCTGAACAAGGTTGTGTGGTGTTACAACCTTACGATATGGAAATGGGCGCAGGGACATTCCACACTGCAACATTCTTACGTGCGCTTGGGCCAGAAACATGGAACGCAGCATACGTTCAACCCTCACGTCGTCCTAAAGACGGCCGTTATGGCGAAAACCCAAACCGTTTACAACACTACTATCAATTCCAAGTGGTGCTTAAACCGAATCCTGACAATATCCAACAACTGTATCTAGACTCTTTAGAAGCGATTGGTATTGACACGCTTACACATGACATTCGTTTTGTAGAAGACAACTGGGAATCTCCAACATTGGGCGCTTGGGGCTTAGGTTGGGAAGTGTGGTTAAACGGTATGGAAGTGACTCAGTTTACTTACTTCCAACAAGTTGGTGGGGTTGAATGCTACCCAGTCACAGGTGAAATTACTTACGGCCTTGAACGTCTAGCAATGTACTTACAAGGCGTCGATTCAGTTTATGATTTAGTTTGGACCAAAGGCCAATTTGGTACAGTCACCTACGGTGATGTATTCCATCAAAACGAAGTAGAGCAATCAACTTATAACTTTGAATATGCCAACGTTGAAAAAATGTTTGAGCTCTTCGATTTTTATGAAGCTGAAGCAACCCGTTTAATGGAAGCGGAACTTCCACTTCCAGCATATGAGCAAGTCATCAAAGCATCACACAGCTTTAACTTACTCGATGCACGTGGTGCTATTTCTGTCACTGAACGTCAACGTTATATTTTACGTGTGCGTACTTTGGCACGCTCTATTGCACAAAGCTATGTGGCTGCTCGTGCCAAACTCGGTTTCCCAATGGCTGAACCGCATTTACGTGACGAAGTGCTTGCACAGTTAAAGGCACAAGTTGAAGCAGAAGCAAAAGCTGAGGAGAATAAATAATGTCTAAACATACCGTTTTATTCGAACTTGGCTGTGAAGAATTACCACCTAAAAGCTTAAAGACCTTACGTGATGCATTACAAGCTGAAACGGTTAAAGGTTTAAAAGACGCTGGTTTGGCATTTGATTCAATTGAAGCTTATGCAGCACCACGTCGTTTGGCATTAAAAATTGTCAATGTCGATGGTGCACAAGCAGACACTCAAAAGCGTTTTGATGGTCCTGCCCTACAAGCGGCTTATGATGCAGAAGGCAAACCAACCAAAGCCTTAGAAGGCTTTATGCGTGGTCAAGGCATTACTGCGGATCAAGTATCAACTTTCCAAGCGGGTAAAGTTGAAAAAGTTTGTTATTTAAAAGATGTGAAAGGTCAAAGTCTTGACGCTTTACTTCCACAAATTTTACAAACCGCACTGGATAACTTACCCATCGCAAAACGTATGCGTTCTGCGGCAAGCCGGACTGAATTTGTTCGCCCAGTGAAATGGGTGGTCTTGTTAAAAGACAATGATGTGATTGATGCAACGATTCAGGATCATAAAGCGGGCAATCTGACCTATGGTCACCGTTTCCATGCCCCTGAAGCGATTTCATTAACCAACTCAGATGATTATTTGCCGAAATTAAAAGCAGCACATGTCGTGGCTTCTTTTGAAGAGCGTCAAGCGATCATTGACCAACAAGTTAAAGCTTTGGCTGATGAAGTTAATGCGATTGCCATCGTTCCTGCGGACCTGCGTGATGAAGTCACTGCATTGGTTGAATGGCCTGTTGCGTTACGTGCAAGCTTTGAAGAACGTTTCCTTGCCGTACCTCAAGAAGCTTTGATTACCACGATGCAAGACAACCAGAAGTATTTCTGCTTGGTCAATGCAGCGCATAAATTACAGCCTTATTTCATTACTGTTTCCAATATTGAGTCTAAAGATCCGACTCAAATCATTGAGGGTAATGAAAAAGTGGTACGCCCTCGTTTGTCTGATGCAGAGTTTTTCTTCTTACAAGACCAAAAGCAACCACTTGCTTCTCGCAAAGAAAAATTAGCCAATATGGTCTTCCAAGCACAATTGGGCACACTTTGGAACAAGTCTGAACGTATTGCAAAATTGGCTGTGGCGTTATCTGCAATCACCAGTGCAAATCCTACTGATGCTGAAAAAGCTGCACTGCTTGCAAAATGCGACTTAACTTCAGAGTTAGTCGGTGAATTCCCTGAACTTCAAGGAATCGCGGGAACTTATTACGCACGTATTGAAGGCGAAAATGATGAAGTTGCTGAAGCTTTAGGTGAGCAATATTTACCTAAGTTTGCTGGCGATGTTCTACCAAAAACGAAAACAGGTACAACCATTGCCCTTGCTGATCGTTTAGATACCCTCACAGGTATTTTCGGGATTGGTCAAGCACCGACGGGTTCGAAAGATCCATTTGCTTTACGTCGCTCTGCGATTGGTATCTTACGTTTGGTGATTGAAAATAATCTTGATGTTTCGATTGAAAAACTGATCAAGCTTGCTTTGGCTGCTTATGGTGATGTATTGAAAGATCATACGAAGACTTTAGCCGATGCTGTCGCATTCCTTGAAGGTCGTTACCGTGCTAAGTACGAAGACCAAGGTGTTGCTGTTGATGTGATTCAGGCTGTTCAAGCACTTTCGCCAAAATCTCCACTTGATTTTGACAAGCGTGTGACGGCGGTAAATCATTTCCGTGACTTGCCAGAAGCTGCTGCTTTGGCTGCTGCCAATAAGCGTGTTGCCAATATCTTGGCAAAAGAAGCTGCACCTACAGGTGAGATTGTTGAAGCTAAATTAGTTGAAGATGCTGAAAAGGCGCTTTATACCGAGATTCAAAATATCAAACCTGCAGTTCAACCACTTTTGGACGCGAAAGACTACACCACTGCGCTTTCTAAGTTGGCTGCGCTTCGTGCACCGATTGATGCATTCTTTGAGAATGTGATGGTGATGGCAGATGATGCAGAACTCAAAGCAAACCGTTTACGTTTACTTGCACAGTTACGTGACTTGTTTACAAGCGTTGCAGATATTTCGGTGTTACAGCACTAAGTAGAAATATAAATTATAACCCGCTTCCGAGCGGGTTTATTTTTAGTTTTCGCTTTCCAAAACGCATAAATAAATGAAAACATAACAATAAAAATTAACAATCTAAAACTAAATATTCCCAATACATTGTATAGACTCAATTGATCAAGTTAAGTTTAAGATCAAAAGCATATGAATTCTAAAATATTATTATCTATACCTTTAATAGTGATCACTCTCACCGCCTGCTCAACCACACTCACCAATCCAAACGCTCCAACTGTTTTAGAACAACATAAAAATATCTCTGCTGAACCAAGCACAAAACATAACCTTGCCAAACTCATCAAACAAACAGACAACTGTGTCATCGAATTTACTGGCAACTTTGAAACGGGTAAAGCCACAGAACATTGGATTTTTAAAGGTGATCAGCTCATCTCTGCATTTTCAAATGTAGATGCTGAAGTCGAAAATAAACAAACTGTTTTTGACCCAAAAGATGCTGAAAAGCAAAAAAACTTCAACTCACTTAAAAATAACTTTAAAATATCAAATCTTGAAAAATGTAATTAATCTCAGTACTTCGCTTTAATACTTCGTTGAAGCTAAAAGGGCTAAATACAAAGTTATTTCGCTCTTTTAGCCACATAATTCACAGGATATATCCAAATGAGAACGCCAATCAATCCAATCACAGCAAAAATGAAACTATTTGGAAGGTAATTAGCAAACCAATAATAAATTGGATTTAATCCCAATTTAAACGAATTCATCATTGTGTATAGCATTGCAATTATTAGCACATGGGGCAAAATCAAATGCCCAATAAATAGCTGATATTTCTTAAAATATTTTGCAAAATAAAAGCTTGGAATCAAGTAAATTAAAAATACCGCGCCCATAATGCCCCAACCCATTATTTGATGGCTGGAAGACAGTTCATCGCCACAACCACAGGCAAAACTCGGTTTTAAACTCAATATAAAGGTGAGAAATATCAGGATTATTATATTTTTCATTATGATGATTAAATCAACAATTTAACCCAAAGCTTATGTCGTTTTTGTTTTAATAACAAGCTGGAAATTATTACAGAAAATTCTTTTATCATCATTCTCACATTCTTATAAGCATCAGAATTTAAAAAATAAAAATTGCAAAGACTCCCAAACACGTTTAGTCGTAACATTCATTCACAATTCTTACACTATTGTTAAAACTCTGTAGATAAGCTGTTGCTGTTTTATCTCAAAGACTATTTTTATACATATTTCACATTATTATAGGCAACACTCAAACTTGAACTCATTCAGGTACAGGATAAAACTAATTATGAAAATGCTTAAAACAACAGTGATCGCCACAGCACTTCTTGCCAGCTCTCCTCTTTTTGCCAATACAGATGTAAGTGCAAATGCTTCTGCTGAAGTCGGAACCAATGGAGGCATTCTAAGCAACATTGGTCAAGGTATCCATAACACTGCAGATAAAGTTGGTAATGGAATTGAAAAAGGTGTTGATAAAACCCGTGATGTGTCTAAAGACGCTTGGGATGGCACTAAGAATACTGCTGCTAAAGTAGGTACAGGAATTGAAAAAGGTGTCGATAAGACCCGTGATGTTTCTAAAGAGGCATGGGATGGCACTAAAAATGTTGCTGATAAAGTCGGGACAGGTGTAGAAAAAGGTGTCGATAAGACCCGTGATGTTTCTAAAGATGCATGGGACGGCACTAAACATGCTGCTGATAAAGTTGGAACGGGTGTGGAAACAGGCATAGACAAAGGTAAAGTTGCAACGAAAGGTGCGTGGGAGAATACCAAAAAACTAAGTTCTGAAGCTGGGCATAACACCAAAGAAGCAGCGGTTAAAGTAAAAGACAAAACCAAATCAGCAACAAGTAAAACTTGGCAGAAAACCAAAGATCTAGTTAAACCTAAACCAGCAAATACAGGTGCAAAAGTAAATTCACAAACCCATGTAAAAACACCAGTAGGTAGCGCTAAAGTCGCCGTATCTACAGACGCTAAGGTTGCTACAAAATAATTTAAACTTAATGCCCATTTAGAAAAGCTCACTCAGGTGAGCTTTTCTTATACATCAGCCAGTAATATGCTATGCAATGTATACATATGTTTTCTTGCTGTAGGATTCTTCTTTCAATTTTACTTTTTATCTAAATAAAACAGTATGATAACCCCAATCTACACTGAGCGAATCGCTACAATCATCATAAAGGGATCAAAACATCATGAAGATGATCAAAAGTCTATGTGTGATCACTGCAATACTTGCAACACCATCACTCTATGCGCAAACCAATACTCAAAATCAAACCCAGCCATATGGTGATAATCCAAATATTTTTAAAGTATTGGCACATAAGACCGGTGAAGCTGTACAGAATACCGCTGAAAAAGTAGGTGATGCGACCGAAAAAGGAATTCAAAAAATTAAACCGTCTTTGGATGAAACCATTGAAAATACCAAAAAATATACCACTGAAAAAACCACCGAGGCTCGTGATAGTACCCGCCAAGGCATCGATACTGCGGTAAAAAAGGTTGAGCAAACCAAAGATCGAGTAATGGGTAAAACCAGTTTAAATGTACCGATTGAACAAGGCAGTTTAAGTCAGTCTTCGACCACACCCAATACGACGAATACTGTAACTGCTGCAACTACAGCAAACGTTCAAAATACGCCGATCACCACACAACCTGTTCAACCCGCAGTTCAAAATCAATTACCCAACAATGGGCAAGAAGAACCTGAAATTAAAAAACAGTCATTACCAATCGAGAAGCAAAAGCGTGATGTCAACACCAATACCACAGGTTTAAAAGATACCAAATCAACCAATACGCAAAGTTCAACAGATGATGAGGTTGGTGTACCAAGATAATCAGTTAAACACACTTAATTCTTAGCACGCCACACCTTGCGCTACCTATGCTCAAGGTGATAGCAGTAAAACGAATATCGCTATTTAATAATGTTTTTAACTCTACCTTTTAATCGCACCTTTTTTTAATTGTGCTTTTAAATTAGGGCCTTTATTCATTCACTTGACGAATCACTTTACCCTGCTTAAATGCTTCAACATTTTCAAGCATTTGATTCACAATACGTTGACGTGCATCTACACTGCCCCACGCACTATGCGGTGTGATAATCAGGTTTGGAATATCTTCTGCTAGTAATACATTTCCGTGTGTCGGCGGTTCGACAGAAAGTACATCAGTTGCCGCACCTGCAATTTTGCCTTGTCTTAATGCATCGGCCAAAGCCTGTTCATTAACGATACCACCGCGGGCACAATTGATTAAAAATGCAGATTTTTTCATTTTATCAAATGCTTGGCTATCAATTAAATCACGTGTTTCATCTGTTAGAGGACAATGCAGAGAAAGAAAATCGACTTGCGCAAGCAATTCGGCAAAAGGTATTCGATCCTTATGCGTTGGTCGATTGGGTAATGATGCGACCAAAATTTTCATCCCAAAAGCTTCTGCCAACTTGGCAACCGCTTGACCCAGCTCACCATAACCAATGATGCCAAGAGTTTTCCCAGATAATTCAACAATTGGAAAATCCAGTAAGCAGAAAATTGGCGATTTGTTCCATTCGCCTTGTTTAACTGCATGCTCATATTTGAGTAAAGATGTCGCTAATGCCAACATTAACGTCAGTGTATGCTGTGCAACTGCAGATGTGCCATAGCCCTGACAATTACACACGACAATACCTTTTGATCGTGCAAAATCTAAATCAATATTGTTGGTCCCCGTGGCCGAAATCAAAATTAATTTTAAATTTTTACATTGCTCCATCGCATCAGCATTCACAATCACTTTGTTGCTGATCACCACGTCTACATGTTGAATGCGTGCTAGAACTTGCTCTGCTGTGGTCGATGGATAAAGTATTAAGTCATCAAAAGCTGCTTTTAGCTGACTAAAATCCAAATCCTGTTTATCTAAAGATTCATAATCTAAAAATACAGCTTTCATTGCTTTTCCTTAATGATAGAGAGCCAGTTTTACGCTTATGAAGCAGATGCTTCTGGAAAACCAAAAGAATTATTCTTTAAAGCCAGTAAGTATGCATTGGTCATACGGTAGGCCTCTTGAATAATGGCTTCAGAAATATAGCTTTCGTTGTAATAACCATGCTTCATACAAGTAAAAACCAATTCCATTAAAATCGTCAATGTATCTGGCTCTTGAGGTACATATTCATCCACTTTAATCATTTCCAGTGCTTTTCGTACGCCATGACTGACTTTTTTTAATTCTATTTGGTATTCCAGATAAGCTTGGCGGGTAAAAGGTCCACTTAAAATCAACAAGCTTGCTGTTTCAGATTCATTAAAATATTTGGCTGTGGTACGAATCATACTTTCTGAGAGTAACTGCCCGTATACTTCTATCGGTGCATTTGGATTTTCCGTCAACACTCGAACAGCCGCCTGTCCGAGTTGTTTAACTAAATCGTTTAAATGCGTCAGTGCAATGTGACGAAAAATATCGTATTTCGTCGGAAAGAATTGATAAATACTGGTCCGTGGAACGCCAGATGCATTGGCAATCTCGGGAATCGAAATCTTTTCAATTCCAATGGATAACAGTAACTCTTGCGTGGTTGCCAGCATCTTATCCATTCTTTTTTGGGAACGTTCTTGTTTTGGTTGACTCACCTTTTTCGTCATTTTTTTTAAAACTGACGTTGACGTTATTTTAATCATCAGATAATCTCTCATAAAAACCAACAAATGTTGGTTTTAAAAACTTCCTTGTAGTACTACAAAAATATAGAGGAAACCGGAGATGAATTTACCCCTTTCCGATGTACAAATGTCCATACAAAGCAAAACTAAACTTTTTGCTGATCCAGAAGATGAACAACGTAGCCACCGAATTCGCAAAGCAATTTTGGAAGCTGGAAATCAATTACGCGAACGTCATCCTTGGCTGGTTCAGCACCAAGACCAAATTGGCCTAGCCATCCTTGCAACAGCTGTAACAGGGATTATTTTCAATATAACACAATACACTCGTGGGAAAATGCCTTGGTACGTGGCAATTCCGCTTTCTGCATTTTGGATGTCGCTCTTACATGAACTAGAGCATGATCTTATTCACCAAATGTATTACCGTAAAAACAAAAAAATCAATGATGCCATGTTGGCAGCCGTTTACGCCTTTCGCCCTAGTACCGTGAACCCGTGGATACGTCGCGAGGTACATTTACATCACCACAAATCATCGGGTACTAAAACAGATTTAGAAGAACGCGGTATTAACAATGGTGATCAATGGGGCTTAAAACGTTTGCTGATGACTGGTGACAATATGTTGGCGATCTATTTACGCCCCATCACCATGATGAAAACCACCAAGCGTTTTATTCATGCGCAAAAGCATTTATCCCAAGCCGCTAAACTCAAATTAAAAGCAAAACTTTCTGCGAGTTATGCACCCTTTGGACATATTCATTATGCCTTATGGCATGGTTTCTTATTGATCAATGCTGCCAAATTGGCAATGAAAGCCGCGGGCATAGCGCAACCTAAAAATAGCGTATGGAGACTTGCAGACAAAACCACAAAGTTTTATGCCGTTAGCATTGCAGCACCAAATTTCTTACGCACCTTAAGTCTGCATTTTACCAGTTCCAATATGCATTATTATGGCGATGTTGAAGATGGCAATATCGTTCAGCAGTGTCAGGTCTGGACAGATTGGCGGATGAAACCTTTACAGGCCTTTTGTTTTAACTTTGCTGGTACACATGCGATTCACCATTTTGTTGTACGTGATCCATTTTATATTCGTCAAGCCATTGCCCAAGACTGCTATCCAGTGATGCAAGCAAATGGGGTCCGTTTTAATGACTTTGGGACGTTTAAACGAGCGAATCGTAGGTTCTAAACTTGATAACTGATATCTTCGTCTTATTCGTTGATAAAAACCTTTGGCATGGATCTTTTATATTTTAAAACACCTGATTACGCCTTATAGTGAATTAAACAATCAAAAAAAAGATCTTACAATGAATTGGACAGCTTATCTGTCACTTATGCTCGCTCTGCTTTGTTTTGGCTTATATTCACCAGTCTATGCAAAAGCATATGTTTTACAGTCGATGAATAATGTGGACGAAGCTGGGTTTAGAAGTTCTGAGGGAAATGAATTTAAACTGATTAAATTAAATCGGGGTTGTCGTATTCAAGCTCGATATTATTTGGAAATGGAAAATCGTGTGTTTAATTATACCTTCCTTCATCAACCATCCATGAAGCAAAAACTGCTCCATGCCACGCAAAAAACCTTCCGTTATCATTATAAAAACGGTGAAGAAGGTTCTCTGGCAGCAGTGACTGATATTTATCAACATTCCAGCGAAGTCTATAAAGTCAGTGACTTAGAGGTTCAAAATGAATTTAAAAAATATAGTGCGTTATTTCCAACCACCTATTTAAGGCAATGTAACTAAAGCTGTATCTGTCTATTTAATTGGCTCAAATGTGAAATCGTTAGACACCAAATGGTGTTCCATCTCAACCGCTGACTTTAAGCAACCTTAAAGTGGCAAAACTCATTTAAGCTTTCATCATCAAAACTCACCAAACCTTGAATATCGCAACTCATATAAAAGTTTTTATAGGTCAACACATAAAAGTCAGTGGTTTTTTTAATCACAATGGGATTCATATCCAAAGACAAAGCTTCATCTTGCTTAAATAATTTGGTCACACGGCGATCATTCATACAAATCAAATAGGTCTGCTTTTTGATTTCTACCTGTGCCAAACCATTGTTTTCAACATGTAATGGAATGATATATTTCCCATTCACATCAATTACTTGTTGATCATAGCTTTCTAGCTTTTGTGTGATCACGTTAAATACTAAAATATTGCCAAAACTGTCTTGTAGCTGAGTTTTATCTTCAAAAGCAAAATTGACTTGAATACCCAGTTTCTGCAAATCTTGCTCATCCACTCGCTTATTGGTCAATAAAATACGCGTAATGGTCTGCTTTAAACTGGCATCAAAGAAAGTACTATCCAGTTGAATATCTGTACCTTTTAGAATTTTACCCAAAGCTTCGTTATGTGTCCCCAATAAGTGAGCAATCACACTTCGATAATAAAATTTGCTGTTTTTCTTTACTTCACGAATCTGCTTATAAAAATAAGTTTGATCGTATTCACGTTCAATAAAATCATGCAGTAACGCAGAGTTGGCTAAAACTGCAATCGCATCATGACCAGTATACGGTAAATGTAACGTATGCAATTGAGGGATCAATGGCTTAATTTTTAAATAATGTTCTTTATCATTTTCAAAATAAGGGTCATAAACAATGATGTATTCACAGTCGGCAACGATATCTTGTGCCTGAATACGCATATCCGCATTTAATTCAGCATCATAGAAATCTGTATAACGCTTGTCCTCAACCTCTAAAGGGTCGATAGAATATTGCGGAACCATGGCAACAACACGATTCATTTTTAAAGCTTTGGCATATTTGATTGGCGCATAGCCACCCATCGAACCGCCATAACCCACGATATTTTTAAATTGTTTTAAAATGGGATCTAGGTGCTCTAACAATGCCACCATGCTTGAAGCAGGAAACCAAGACTTCTGTTTTGGCATAATCCCGACCACAGCATAGTTATATTTCATCAAAGACTTTTCAGCATTGATGGAAAGTCCTTTGGCTCTAGAAATCAAGTCACCAAATGACAGAACTAAAGTGTCAGAATCGCCTTGTAAATAGATTGCTCTAATATGATCATCTTCAAAAATTATTTGCTTATCCATTCGCACACCGAGCATTAGCTCTATCATTGGCTGAAATTAAATAAATAGGCACTTGCCTATTGATTGCATCAAGTGTCATATTTTATAGAGTCTAGTCAGATAAAAAAGCGCAAAATATGACACATTCCTTACATCCTGCTGCTCAAAAAGGCTTCAGTACTGCTGCAGAACTTTATCAACAAGTCAGACCCAATTACCCACAAGATGTGGTCAAATGGTTAAAAGAAGATTTAGCCCTTGGCTCAGATTCAAGTGTTGTTGACTTAGGCGCAGGTACTGGAAAATTTCTCCCTTACCTCAAACAAGCAACGACCAATATTATTGCTGTCGAGCCCGTCACAGAAATGTTGGAACAATTGAAAATAGTACATCCTGATGTGCAAACGCTTCAAGCAAAGAGTGATCAAATTCCGTTAAAATCTGAAAGTATTGATGCTGTTTTGTGCGCGCAGTCATTTCACTGGTTTGCCAATATTGAAACTTTGAATGAAATTCACCATATTTTAAAACAGAATGGTCATCTTGGTTTGGTCTGGAACCAGCGTGATGAGACGATAGACTGGGTTAAAGCATTGGCAGATTTGCTCGCAACAATCGAAGATGACACGCCACGTTACCATAGTGGCCAGTGGAAATTGGTGTTTGAAAATCAATTTTTATTCCAACTTGAAACAGCCAAAGTCTTTTCACAAGTACAAACTGGAACCGTAGAAAATGTAGTGAGCAAGCGATTATTATCCACCAGTTTTATTGCTGCGATGTCTAAACAAGAACAACTCAAGCTAAAACACAAATTCGAACATATTGTCTTGGAATATACGGGTAAACATGCGCAAGATGAAATAGACTTCCCTTACGTTACCTATGTTTATAACTTTAGGAAACTGCGCTAATCGAAACGCTTTAATGAGGAATGTTTATCATGAATTTAATACTTCGCCCTTTACTCCTTTCAGGTTTACTCACATCAGTCGTTTTCATGGCAGCATGTTCTCCTAAAGATAGCCCACAGCAGAATAATTCATCTGAACCCAAAGATGCCTCTCAAGAGATCATGGATCAATTGAAAACCAAACCGATTAAAACCTTTCCAAGTACACCAGACGATGCTCACGATATTGCATTGCTTGAAGAATATGATCAAAAATTTACTGAAAATAATAATGCTTTAGAAGCTGATCTTAAAAAACGTGCTTCTGATGGAAGCCTTACTGAAGAAATAGATCGTCAGCTTAAACGTGATGGTATTGAATCTGCACTGAATATGCTCAAAGAGCTGGATCTAAAAACCGAACAAGGACGCTATATTCAAGGGTTACGCTATCAATATTGGGAAAATCAAGCCAAAGTCTATGATGAGAAAAAGCAATCTGCAGATGGGGAACTGAAAAATCCAAGTGATGCAGTCAAAGGTATGGGAGAAATGTTAAGTGCTGATGAGCAACTTGATCATTGGAAACAATTGACCGATAAAAGATAAAAAAACAAATGCTTTAATCTGCTCTTGTGCGCTAACAGATCGCACAAAAGCAGAAACGCTGATCAAGATTAAAACTCAATGCTAAGAAACTCGAATGCGACAACGCCATTGTTGATCAGGTTGTTTTGAAGACTCCCATGAACGAATATGCACCAATTCAATATAGTCTTGTCCTGGTTTTTCAGCTTTAAACCGGAAAGTTTTTGTTCCACCTACACCCACTGCCCCCTCTTCACTGTCATTTTGCAAATAGGTTTCTTCTGTTTTAAAAATTTTAAGTGGTTGTAATAACTGCCATTGATAACCTGTGCTAGGATTTTCAGGTGCATTGAAAACAAGTACCTCACCTACTTTCATATCCATCAAAGTTGGGCACTTTTGTTTCAATGTATACTCATGTGTTTTACCTTCCACTGTAGGACTTGAACTTTGACAAGCGACTAAGCCCAAACTGCAAAACAACAAAGTAAAACCCACTAAACCTTTCATTTATCACACTCTTTATGATCAAATTGGCTAAAATTATAGCAAACCTTATCATCTTCTCTGATGTGGCTCAATTTGAATTTAGATATTTTGCTTTTCCAACCACTGAATAGAATTTACACGAATCAGTTTACACGCCCCATCCCCCACACCATTCCAATCTAAAGCAGATTTCCACACCAAATCTTTATCATTCACTTGGACCAAATCGCCTGTTAAGCGAACGAGATCCCCGCGCTTTACCTGTTTGATTTGCTGAGCAATTTTAGGATTAGCCGGGATAATATGCATGTTACTGACCAATTGAGTTGCTAATTGAGCTGGAATGGGTGGTCGAGCCATTTTCCAATTTAAGAAACGGTCATATTGATTGATTGAAATCTGGCGGGCAATTTCAGGTTCAGTAAATAAACCACGAGTTACCGCATAATCAATTGGAGAAAATTTTGCTTGCTCATCATCTTTATATTCTTTTGAACCGAGAATCCGAAACTCCCCATGAAAGGGTTCTAAAACAGAAATTTTCTGATGTTGATCTATTGGCGCCAAACCATTGGCAATATTAAATGCTGGGTTACTTGTTGAAACTTTAGAGGAATCAGTAGATTGAAAAGCATATACCTGAAAAGTACTCAGTGCCATCAACGCTGCACAGATTAACTTTTTACTCATAATATGCTCCTCAAACCACAGTTAAAATTGTACAAAATCTATAATCCTAGTATTAATATAAAAACTTAAAATAAAAATCGAGTTTCGGTAACAAAATACAGAGATTTCGTCCTATTTTTGTCTTATATTCAAAGTATGCTTTGGTTAGAATTTAGCTTATCCCCATCTAATTGCATAAAATTATGATTTATAGATTTTACCAACAACGTATCTTCCCGCATTTACTCAATCAAGTGATGCAAACACCCAGCATGATGGATGGACGTGCAGAATTACTTGGAAAAGTTCGAGGTGAAGTCTTAGAAATCGGTTTTGGCACAGGTTTAAACCTGCCATTTTACCAAGAGGTTGATCAAGTTTATGCACTTGAACCAAACCGCGATGTATACCAACTTGCTCAGAAACGGGTATTTGATGCACCCTTTCATGTACAACATATTCAAGCCAGTGCCGAAAAGTTACCTTTTGCAGATAATTCAGTCGAGAATATCGTCAGTACATGGACTATGTGCAGTATTGCCAATTTAGATAAAGCCATTCAAGAAATTCATCGGGTTTTAAAACCTCAAGGTACACTACATCTAATTGAACATGTTCAATATCATGACAATAGCACCCTAAAAAAATTGCAAGATATTTTAACCCCTATACAAAAGATTATTGCCGATGGTTGCCACTTAAACCGTAATATTGAACTTGAACTTTTAAATGCCAATTTTAAGTTTTCTGAAAAATATTATTTTGATGCTGAAGATCTGCCAAAAATTGGACGGCGTATGTTTATGGCCAGAGCACACAAGCTCTAAGCTTTCGTGGTTTAATAGAATAGATAAATTTAATAGAAAATTTGAGATAGTCAAACCACCTCATTATTCAGATAAGTGATTTTCATCAAGTTATTGATCATCAATGAAGCTTATGTTTTTGTATGAACTTTTAAAGGTTTTTAGCAATGAATAAGTTTTTGTATTTTTGAATCCTAGATAGTTATCCTACCTCCCCTACTGGGACGACAGAGATGTCACCGTTGAGCGGGGTTACAGGACATACACCTCGCCCATTGAACAAAAACAAAGCACGGTTTTTTAGCGCAAGGTTTGGTATCCCTTACGAAAAGTGAGGCATCACCTACGCCAAGATACTTTAACTTTGATTGTAAAGTATGGCATTGCAAGCCTTTTTATAATCAAATAATTTATTTTTTCCATACAATTGCTTTAATCCAAAAGCTGCACACTCAATTACACTTTTATCCTCTAATCTTGAAAATCAATCCGAATCGTTTCAAAGCGTACTCGCCCATCATGAATTGCTTGAGCAATCGCTTGCTGTCCTTTAGTCAAACGTGCCCCACCACTCTTAATATCAATCAACACCACTTCAATATCCTCTGCCAAACCTTCACCATCTCGAAAATCGGTATAACCATCAAACACGACATAATCAATAGGATCACCTAAGAACTTGGCATCACTGGGTAAATAACGAAACTCAGGCATGATTGGTGCAAGTTGTTCCGCCATTTTGCCTTTCAGCACAGCACGACTGGTATTTACACTACGCTTTTGCGCGCTTGCTAAAGCCTGCTGATGCTCTAACTCCAACTCAGCAATATACTGTTCGTACTCTGCTTTTATTTTGCCATTACGCGTACTTGATAACACGATTGTGGTTAAAACGATGCCAATACACGCACCAATTAACATCGCCATCCAGATGGACATGCTTTTTCCTTTAACTCGATATCTTGCACAATGTAAACAACTACTAAAGTTTTGTCATGTATAACCTATATGCTAAAAATTAATGCTAAAGTAAGGTGAAGGTTAGCTTACAGACTTAATTGATCAATCATGAAAACAATACTTGTTGCAAATTTAAAAGGCGGTTGTGGGAAAACAATTACAGCAATAACATTAGCGACAGCGCTTGCACAAAAAGGCTATAAAGTGGCCTTGGCTGATGCAGATGGACAAAAATCTGCACTGCAATGGTTAAAGCAACGCCCTAACACTGCAGCAACAATTCAAAGTCTGGATTGGCGTCATGAAAAATCAATTGGTGATGCACCTAAAAACCTAGATTATTTAGTGATTGATGCACCAGGTGCCTTAACTGGTGAACATGCAGAACAACTGATTAGTGAGTGCCATGCTGTAGTCACTCCGCTACAACCTTCTTTTTTTGATATCGACAGTACTCGACGTTTCCTTAAACACATCCAAGACATTAAAAAAATTCGTAAAGGCAAAGTTTCTGTATATCTGGTTGCCAACCGAATGAAAGCCAACAGCTCTAGCTCGAAAGATATTCAGCAATTCTTTGATAAAATCGAACAAAAACCTGTTGCATGGATATCCGAACGTACTGCCTATAGCCAATTGGCGATGCAAGGTTTAAACGTTTTTGATAAAACCCAAAAGAACTTTTTAACCATTCAAGAACAATGGCAACCCTTACTTGATGCTTTAATAGACGATCCAAGCGATTGGTTCTAAAACCAATTCAATAAAGATCAGATAAAGTAGGGTTAAAATTTGCCACACTTTATTTTTCAGTTAATATTGAGTCAATCACTCACAATTTTTAGAGTAATTCGTGCAAGATTTCACTTCGAACTTACAACGTATCTTATTGTTTGGATTATTGTTTATCCTTATTTTTCTAGGTTACGATATTCTCAAATACTTCATTGTACCTGTGTTATGGGCCTGTATTATTGCCTATATGACTTGGCCAATGTACAAACGCATCTTAAGAATGTTTGGTTCGAATCGACCTACCCTCAGTGCATCACTCATGATTACGCTGGTGGTTTTGGTGGTTGGAATTCCACTGACTTTTGCCATTTTTATTTTACAACATGAAGGACGAAATCTTTATTTCGACCTCCAACGCCAATTATCTTCAGGTCATTTGACTGTTCCAGACTTTATCCGTGAACTCCCCATCATCGGCAAAGAAGTTAGCCGTACTGTACGTGAAATTAATGCTGATCCTACCAGCCTTTCACAAACCATTGGTCTTTGGATTCAAGGCCATATGAACTATGGTAAATTCGTCTTGAACGAAATTACCAAAAATCTGGTTAAGCTAGGTTTTGCAATCATGTCTTTATTCTTCTTCTACCGAGATGGTCAAACCATTTTGGAGCAAGTCAGTAAAGCCTTACAAATGTTAATTGGTCCACGTATTCACCATTATCTTGATACCATTTCTGAGACGACTCGGGCTGTGGTTTATGGTGTTGGTTTAACTGCCGTTGCTCAAGCATTTCTTGCTGGTGTGAGTTATTTTGTTGCAGGTGTACCCAATCCAATGGTCCTTACCATTGTGACGTTCTTGATGGCACTGATTCCATTCGGCCCTCCTGTTGCTTATGGTGCAGTTTCATTATGGCTTTTCTCACAAGGTCAAACCATGGAAGCAATTGGTGTAATGGCTTGGGGTGTTTGTATTGTCAGTACTGCTGATAATGTGATTCGACCTTTGGTTATTTCAGGTGCAACCAAGATTCCGTTCTTGTTGATCATGTTTGGTGTACTTGGTGGATTAGCAAGTTTTGGACTGGTTGGACTGTTTATTGGCCCTGTCATTCTTGCAATTCTCTTGGCAATTTGGCGTGAGTGGTTACATGAAACTACTGAATCAGAGAGCCTCATGCCTGATGCAACAATGGCTTATGACATTGATGAGGATAAACCCACCAAATCCTAAGCTGAATGCCAGCAAGTAAACGTTAAAATGCAATAGTTATAACCACTATATTCGCCAATAAGCATGAGTTGGCGAATATATCTTGTATAGCTATCTTTAATATCGCAGATATACTACGTAATGATTTTCTTCATTTATTTTAATCAACATAATCAATACCAATCAAAATCTCTGTTAAATAAATTCATACAATCAGACATTTAATTCACATTGTTTATCCTGTTGGGCTTTGCTTGAATAGTTACTAATCATAATCAAATACTTTGGATGCGTTCAATGACATCTACTTTTTTTAAAACTTCTATACTTTGTACATGTATCACCCTATTTACAGCAGCATGTAGTACAACAACGGTTAACCCTAAGCTTAAAACACCATTACAAACAGTAGATATTCATGCTGTATCTGCACAAGGCATTGGTTCAAAAATTGGTACAGTGAGCTTGCAAGACTCTCCAAATGGTTTAACAATCAACACTCAACTTAGCCACTTACCTTCGGGTTATCATGGTTTTCATATTCATGAAAAAGGTTCATGTGCACCTGCTGAAAAGGATGGAAAAATGGGCGCTGCTTTAGCTGCGGGTGGGCATTTCAATCCTCAAAAAACTGGTCATGGCACCCCGAATGATGGACATATGGGGGATTTACCTGTACTGAATGTAGATTCCAATGGAAATGCAAAAACAACCTTAATTGCGCCACGTTTAAAATTGGCAGATATTCAAGGCTTAGCCATCATGATTCATGCAGGCGGGGATAACTATTCAGATCATCCAAAACCCCTTGGTGGTGGTGGAGATCGTATAGCATGTGGTGTGATTCAATAATTTGATCATAAATTGTGGATAAGTCTGCTCTTATCCACATCTTTTTTATTTCAGATGTGAAAGCGCATAACGACGGCAATGTTCCAAATAACCAGCCTCATGTACACTCATCAATTCAACAATACTCCGCCATAGCCAAAATGGTGCCTCGATGGTTTTTGATTGATTGCGTTTTAACTCTTTTATCCAAGCATTGCGTACTGGATCATCCATCTGTCGAGCATGTGCACGACCAACCACAAAAGCCAAATAGAAAGCCAAGTCTTTGGCTTCAACTTCATTGACCCCTTCTATTTCGAGTTTTAAATCTTGTGGCAATAACTCTCGAATAAAAATCGAAGTATCTAAAAACTTACTTGCTCGCATCCGCTCCCCTAAAAATGGTGATAAGTGTCTTGCACCTTCAACAATTCTTGCTGCATTGTCTTTTGGCATCGGTGTATTTGAATAACGTGGTGCAAGTGCTGTTGTGGCTTCTTTCAGATCCATTAAACATAGGCCTTTCCCATCTCTGACAATATGATTGGATGAATCCATCAGTACTATATAGCGCAATAGGCCTAAAGAACTGCACCCTTTAACCCAATATGCTGAATCGATGACTTTCAATTGAGCGGATTGATCACGCTGGCCAATCATTGTGACCAAGTCCTGAATATCAGGCTGATTAAAAACACTGTGGATTTCGAGATGTTCTTTTTTCAATAGGGGCCAAAATCGTTTCCCCAAGATGATTTCTGGCTTTAAAGCTTCTAAACGCTCTCTTGCTAAATTTTTCCAGGTTCGCTTCAGTGCTTTCTGCATTGCACTATGCACAAGGACAGGTCGCTGTAATTTACCAATCCCCTGACCATTGTGTGCTAAGGCATAAACATAACCCGCGTAAAGCGCTTCAATCATCTGTGCGGTAACGACCCCAGGTAAATCAGAGCTACGTACAGCCGTCGCTAAGGATAGTCCTAAGCGGATAACATCATTGGCTGGATTACCAATCACGGTTTGATCTAAATCACGAATCTCAATATCAATTTTACCCTCTGCATTGGCTACAGGACCCAAATTACCGGTATGGCAGTCCCCACAAATCCAAATCGCTGGTCCTTGTGGTATCGAACTTATTTCCGCTTGCTTTAACCAATCATAATATTTGGCAGTATTGCCTCGTACATAGGCATGGATGGAACCTGCCATTTTTAAATTACGACGTTCTGTTAATTCAGCATTGCGGTAACGCGGTTGTTTTATTTCAGTGTTTTGCTTTCTTGGCATTTTTACTATTTTAAGTACTTGATCACTTATTCTGAGTTTTTTTAAGCGTTTAAGTAAGGGCTCAACTGTATATAAAATGTTGAATATTACCGTTTCTTTTTTACATTTCTACATGCAATAAATCATATCGCCTTATCAGAAACGAGTAAAATATTGAAACGTCCAAGCCACTGAATAGACACTGTGAATAGCTATCAGCAAATCTTTCAAAATATAAAATCAAATTCGACTTTGATTTATTGCATACAGATTTTGATTGTTTTAACTGGAACAACGCTTGGCCTGTATTTTCTAGGTTATGATCAACTTATTGTACCGATTACACTTGGCGCAATTGCAACAGCACTCACTGATTTTGATGACCGACTCAGTATTCGGTTAAGAAATCTAGGCTTGGTCTGTGTGCTGTTTTTTACTGTCAGCAGTATTTTAGATTTTTTACATTCCTATAAGCTTTTATTTTTAATTTACTTGCCGCTTTCCAGTGGGGCTTTTATCTTAATGGGTGCCTTAGGGCAACGCTATGCCACCATTTCATTTGGTACTGTGCTCTTGTCAATTTATACCATGTTTGGCTTAGGTGAATATTCTGAGTGGTATCAACAACCCAGTTATTTTGTCATGGGTACATTATGGTATGGCTTGACCTCTATTATTTTCTACTTGCTAAAACCGACACAGGCTGTACAAGACAACCTCTCTAATAGTTTCAATCTTCTTTCCGAGCTTTTGACATCAAAAGCAAAACTATTTGATCCTGATAATGTCGACAATATTGAACAGCTTTTATTTGACCTATCTTTGCAAAACAGCCAGTTGGTGCAAAACTTAAATTTAACCAAAGCCTCATTACTCACCCGATTAAAAGCCTCTCGTGCAAATAAAAACACCATCTACTGGCTCAACTTATATTTTTTGGCCCAAGATATTCATGAGCAAGTTACTTCCAATTATTTGCACTATGAAAAGATCCAACAGAACTTTAGCCGCACAGATTTAATTTATCGCATTCAAAAAAATGTCCGCTTACAAGCGCGCAATTGCCAACAACTTGCTGAGGCAATTTTAAAGCGTCAAATCTTTCAAACGCATCCTGACAATAGTATTGCTTTAGCACATTTAGAAAACTCAATGCTGGAATGGATTCAACAAAATCCACATAATTTAGAAGTAAAAAACTTACTGTTGGTGTTAAAAAATCTCAAAAATGTGCAAGATCAATTTATTAATCTGAGTATTGAACAAAGTAATTATCAGCAAAGTTATAGCCACCATCGAGATAATCTAAATTTATTGGATGATGATATCCATGATCTACCAGACCTTTGGCTCAAGATTAAACAACATTTAACCCCAAATTCTGCATTGTTTCGCCATGCGGTGCGAATCTCATTTGTGTTTGCTGTCGGGTACACAATTTCCTTACTACCCTTTGCAAAAAATGGCTATTGGATTCTACTCACGAGTTTATTTGTCTGCCAGATCAGTTATTTTGCCACCAAAAGTCGTTTAAAACTGCGCACTTTAGGAACTGTATTAGGCGTACTTTTAGGTATTCCCATTTTATATTTTATACCTAGTATAGAAGGACAGTTACTTCTCACTATTATTTTTGGGGTATCCTTTTTCTACTTACGTTCAAAAAAATATGCCATGGCGACTTTAATGGCAACCCTAATGGTTTTGTTGATCTTTAATTTAAAAGGTGCAGGCTATACCATTATTTTACCACGTATTATCGATACTATTTTGGGATGTGTAATCGCATGGTTTGCGGTCAGTTTTATTTGGCCAGACTGGAACTTCCGTGATATTTCCAACAATATTCGTAAAAGCAGCAAAGCAACATTAGACTATTTCGATGCGGTTGTTGAGCAATATCAACAAGGCCGAACCAATAGTATTGATTATCGTAAAGCACGCCGAGCTGCACATAATGCACAGATTGAATTATCCACGATGATTTCCAGTTTAAGTGCTGAACCCAATCCAAATCAGGATTTAATTCACAATGCATTTAGATATTTGGTCTATAGCCATAGCCAGCTCAGTTATGTTTCTGCTTTAGGCAGTCATCGTGAACATGTGCATGATCAGCAGATTTTAGATTTGATGTTGTGGTGTAAAGACACGTTAAATGATGTTTTGCTTAACCAATCCGCTGTAAATGAAGCATTAATTGAAACAAAGCTCACTGAGATTCAGAACATCAATGATCAAGAAAATTTATCAGATAATTTACTTTTGGTGCTTAAACAAATCAGTTTATTATTGGAAACCTTACCTGAGTTGTTAAAACTAAAAACAACTTTACTTCGATTAGAAATTAAATAGCAAGAATCACAAAATATTTTGAGACATCACATGAAATTTAAAATTTTCCTAACGTTTTTATTCTCTGGATTAGCTATCGGTGCTATGCCCAATGCTTTTGCAGATTCTCAATTTAATCAAGACTTACAGCAATTTTTAGAGTGTAAAAAGACACTGAAAAATTATTATGACATAGGTTTTGACTTTGAGGATGATTTGAAAAAGAATGGCTGGATCAAACAAGGTGAAGAATATAGCTATGTCAGTAAAGTCCCCATTACGGTATTCGGTCAATCTACAGATCAAATTAGCTTAGTTTCTGGTGGGATGCTGGCTGTTTTAAAAAATGCGAACACCCAAGTTCTCGCGAAAAAGTTTCAAATTTCTCAAAACCCTTTCTTTAAAGATATGCCTTATTTCTCAGGAGAGAAAATTGTAAAAACAGATCTTGAGACCAAAGAAATGGAAAAATCTTTGCGTAAACTGACTATAGCTGAATCTAATCCAGTTGTAGATGAAGGTGAACATAAGACCTATATCGGTTGTGTTTATATCACTGAATTTGAACAGCAACGGCAGGATGTAGCAATCAAAGCATTACAATAATTTATCCTGAATATCGGAGCAAACTTTAGGGTCTGGAGACTAAAATATTATTCTCCAGAATGATCATCAATTCATTTAAATGAATCAATTTTATTTACTCATTTTTTAAAATAGTTTAGATAATTCGGTTAGACTCAAGCTTCATTCTCATTTGATTAAGTGACCATGAATATCAAATCTTTACGTATTGTTGGTTTTCTCGAAGGCATCTCCTTTCTCCTTCTTCTCTTTATTGCTATGCCTTTAAAATATATTTGGGATACACCAATCTATGTAAAATATATTGGCATGGGGCATGGTGTGCTATTTCTTGCTTTTTTGGCAGTTTTATTGATGGTCTGTGGAAAACAGAAGTGGTCTATTAAGATATTTATTTTAGGTTTGATTGCTTCAATTTTACCTTTTGGACCTTTTGTTTTTGATCATAAATTAAAAGCATTACAACAGCCTTAGCCTGTTTTATTTATGAAGCAAAGCTCCCTCTCCTTTTATAGGAGAGGGAAACTCAAGTGAGCTTAAAATTCACCATTTGCTTTACGTTGCAGCATAATTTTTTTCACTATTCTACGTGGAATAGTGAACCACAAAGTAATTAAAGCAAAGCATGACAACGCATAAGCCCAGAGATGGAACTGTTCATACAGAATTCGAATCAGTTCAATTACAAAAAAGAAAGTGAACATCATCAACACTGAAACAGCAGCAGCGACAGTCCCTTTAGAAACTTCGGATGACATTAACGCAAAACGATAAAGCACTGAAAAACTAATTCCTTCACCAAAACTGACTAAGGTCATCCCTAAAATAACGCAATAAAGAAAATATTCGCGCCAAATTATTCCTGCCACAACAATTAAGGTACCTAACAGCATCAAAGGTAAGCCAATCAAAACTGTTTTACCTAGCGGCAAACGATCAATCACTTTAATCAGTGCAATATTGCCAAGAATCAATCCACCCAATACAGGAAATTGTGCCAGTCCATATTGCATACTACTGAGTCCCAGTTCTTCAACCAACATCACAGGAGATAACGCAATCCATAGCATTAAAGGCATCGCCACCATCGGCAAACCGAGGGTCAGGCCCATGAAAGTCTTGTTTTTTAGGACTTGCATATAATCATCCCAAATATAACTCAAAGGCTTTTTGGGATTACTGGTAGTACGTGATGGCATTTTGGCTTTTAGACCAAACCAACTGAGAAAAGCTAAAAAAGCAATCGCAATAAATCCCCAATGCCATGACACATGATCAATCAGGAAAGCACCAATGACTGGGCCAATCAAAGGGGCAAGCAAAGAAATATTTGCCATCAGTGCCATGACTTTAATGGCATCACGCTCTTCAAAAGTTTCTTGAATCGCAGCATAACCTACCGCTGCGATCACAGATAAACCAAAACCTTGCAAGAATCTTAAAACAAGAAAACTTTCAATATTGTGGGTAAACAGAATTAATAAACAGGTGATAACAAAAAATGCAACACCTGACAATAAAACTTTCTTACGTCCTAAACGGTCAGACAAAGGTCCGAGTATCCCTGCGACGCATGCCCCGCCGAGGAGATAAAATGACATAGATGATGGTGCCCATGCACTACTCACACCAAATTCCTTGGTAATTGCGAGCATCGCAGGTTGGACCAAATCATTACCGATATAAACTGAAAATTCAAATAACACCAACGCCAATGGAAACATAAGCGTAGCGCGACTCAAACTTGCAGTTTGTTGTTTTTGCACTAAATTTTGCATTGTTTTCTACATATCATTATCGGCTTGCATCGCTCACACTACTTTTTTTAAAGATAAGTGTACGCCCAATGACAAGCACTGAAATATAAATATTAAATTGTGGAATTTACGTTGAATAAAGGCAGTTCAACACCGTATTCACAAGGTGTCTAATTCAATAGGTAAAGTAATTGCTGAAACTATATTTGTGAGATTTTTTAACTTGACCCGATCTATAAGAAAGCTCATAGAAGTACACACAGGGTAAAGTTTGGGTAGTCTAACACAGACAAATTTTCAGGGGAAGTTGAACATTTATTATTCTTCAGCTACTCTAAATACTGGTTAAGCTGATATAAATAATTTAAATGAAAAATAAAAATCCTGTATCACTGATCATTATTGGTCTGATTTTATTGTTGATTAGTGGAGGACTTTATTTTATAAGTTCTGCACCAAATATTAGCGCTGAAGATCAGGCTCGATGTGAACAATTGGTTCAAAAGAAATATGCGGAAGATTCGAGCTCAGTGATTGAAAGCTGTAAAACAGATACAGGCTTTGTGGCCTTGATGGATGTTCAGGCCAATGGTACTGGGTCGGCTGAAGATACGGCAAAGGCAATTAGTTCAGCCAACCATAAAGAATTGGGTTTTGGTATATTTGGCAAGTTCTTGATGGGATTATGCGTAGGTGTCGGGATTGCGATGCTAATCAAAGGCTTGATTGCGCTCAAAAACAAACAACAATCGATAAATTAGCTATCAAAGCAAATTATAATTCACATAGTTTGCTTTATTCATCATGTAGCACTTTTGATTTGATAAATGTGCCACGTTTAATATCATCATATGCTTCAAGAATTTCAGCGTAGCTATTCATCACAAAAGGGCCATGACCGTTGATGGGTTCTTGAAGTGGTTTGCCTGTCAGCAGCAGCAATTTACACTGTTGCAATGCCGTAATTTCTAAGTCTTGTTCTAAGCTCGACATGACGGCAAGCCCTTGCTCTTCAAAAATCTCATCTTCAGCTTGAAACAATGCCTTGCCGGTTCGTAAATAAACCAGTGTGGTTTCCCCTGCGCCAGCAGGCAATCTCACCTTATGCCCTGCTTGGATTTCAATATCTAAAACATGAAGTGGCGAATGCGTTTTTGCTGGCCCTTGTTGTCCTTGATAATGCCCAGCAATCACCCGTACTGTTCCAGCACTATTCGGAAGTTCAATCACTGGAATATTTGCTTTTCGTAAACTCTGATAACGTGGTGGGTTCATTTTATCTTTAGCTGGTAAATTCACCCACAGTTGCACCATTTCAAAATAGCCACCCGTTTTTGAAAATACCTCACTAAAGACCTCTTTGTGTTCTACACCGGAAGCTGCGGTCATCCATTGCACATCACCCGTTGAAACAATACCACCACCACCCGATGAATCACGGTGTTCTAATTCACCAGCAAAAATCAGGGTAACCGTTTCAAAACCACGATGAGGATGCTCACTCACCCCTTTGCGTAAATTGGTCGGTTTTAAAACACCAGGTCCTAAATGATCCAGTAACAGAAAGGGAGAAACCGTATTGCCTAATTCATAGTGCGAAAATACAGAAAGTACAGGATAAAAATCTCCTATCGCAAATCGGGTGTCATTACGATGAATAAAGGCAAGGGTTTTCATAGTGTCACTATTCTCTGATTGAGTAAAAGCATTAGCCATAAAAATGTTGTTTTAAATTAAAGCTATATTCGGTGAGATATTGCTTTAATTTTTCAATATCATTAGTAGGTTCAATCGTTCTTAGATTAAGGGCTTCAATTTTATCTTCTAACAGTTTTAAGATCTGTGCTTGTTCAGCGACAGGTAATTGTGCTTTTTCTTTTTGCTGTTTTTTGATTTCTAAATAATCTTCTGCCCAATGACGTAATGGATCATGGGAGTCGATTTGATCAAACAATTGCGTAATCTGGAGTTCAGGCATAATTTGCTGTGTTGCCAACTCTGCTGACATCAGACCACGAATAGAATAAAACACTTTTTTATAGGTAAAGTTATCTGCAGTTTGCATGACATGCATACCACCTTTAGCCAGCGACAAGTAATGATAATACAGAGCTTTATAGTCTATTCGTTCAAGTAAGCCATCTCTAAAAATTTCCCATTCAGGAAATTGATTGAAATAGACAATATGTGCACGTACCCACTCTAAAACAGTCGGATTACTTTTTGCCAAAAGTCCAAACATTTTATTTAAGTCGAATGAAACGAAATCAAAGTCGCCATCCATGATCTCGATTAAATCACGGTGTTGGCGATAATCGTAATATTGTGCCTTGGAGGGTAGATGAAAACCACGCACATCGTAATCACTGTCTGGACTTGCCATGCCCCATAAACGACTACCGCTTTCGATATAAAACAGTGGATGTTCATCTCGGTTTTGGAATAAGTTTTGAATTTCTTGTTGGATGTTCATTGTGTTCACATTTTGGGTAAATCTATAGGTTTTATAACATCAATTTCAGTGCTTTTTAAATTTTCTTTGAATTCAAGATCGACTCCCCTTTATTTTTAATTTAAAAGTTTTATCAATAATCGCTTTAATTCATCATGATACTTACCAGCATAATTTGCTTTATGTTGGATATATAGCCAAGCCTCCTAATTATTCATACAAGTGATTTACATCAAGCCATTGATCATAAATAAAGCTTATTTTTTGTATGAACTTTTAGAAACTGTTGGTTATCAATTCATTTTTTGTACTTTTAAACCCTAGATGATTGTCCTACCGTGGGGCGACATGGATGTCGCCGTTGGGCGGGGGTAACTGGACGTACCCCTCGCCCAACATGAGCAAAAACAAAGCAGGGCTTTGTTTGCAGCGCAAGGTTTGGTATCACCTACGAAAAGTGAGGCATCGCCTATGCAATGGTATTTAAACTTTGAATATAGGGTGTGGCATTGCAAGCTTTTTTATAATCAAACAATTGATTTTTACATGTGATTGATTTAATTAAAAATATCAATCAAGAGAAGTTATATTCTTGTGTATGAGTTTTTTGACAGATTGACTATCATTCAACTTCTTGTATCAGTCAAAAATGCGAAGGATCAAAACCATTACCTACAATTAAAATATTCATTTATTGTGATTTGCCAAATAAAAAACGTACCAAATCTGATACGTTTTTATCCAGCATTTCTATCTATTTTCAATAAGAAATATAAAATAGCCAAAGATAATTATCCTTTAGCTACAAATTTTGAATTTCTTAATACATTTTCATGACGCTCTAATGCTAATTCTATGAGTTGAGTAATTAATTCAGAATAAGTGATTCCACTTACCTCCCAAAGCTTTGGATACATACTGTTATTAGTAAAGCCAGGTAAAGTATTTACTTCATTTAGTAAAACATCGCCATGCTCAGTCAAGAAAAAATCGACACGTGCAAGTCCCAAACAACCTAAAACTTTAAAAGCTTTAATCGAAATCTCACGAATCTTATTACTTTCCTCTTCTGAAATTGAAGCAGGAATCACCACTTCAGAAGATTGATTATCTATATATTTTGCTTCATAAGAATAAAAACTAGACTTTACAACCACTTCACCACAAACACTGGCTTTGGGATTGTAATTACCCAAAACACCGCATTCAATTTCACGACCTTTAATAAACTTTTCAATCAATACTTTGCTGTCATATTGAAATGCGATTTCTAAAGCAACAATAAACTCTTGTTCGTTTTCAACTTTACTGACACCCACTGAAGAACCTTGATTCGCAGGTTTCACAAAGACTGGAAGTCCTAAAGTATTTTGAACCTCATGGAAACTCACTGCGTCTGGCTGGTAAGCATGAACAGTTAAAAATGGTGCAACCGCAATCCCAGATCCTTGTAACAAACGCTTGGTGACATCTTTATCCATACAAATTGCAGAACTTAAAACATCTGAACCAACAAAAGGTAGATCTAAAATTTTAAGCATGCCTTGTAATGCACCATCCTCGCCTAAAGTCCCATGAATGATAGGAAAAATAACATCTATGGGTGGTAATCCTTGCGCATTTTCAATTTCAAAGATTTGAGATTGTTTTGACTGCAAATAATCTTCATGTTCACGAGGGGCTAGAGAAATTAATTTAGGATCGTGGCCATATTCTAAATAATGAGTAACATCCAAAATACGCCAAGCACCATCTTGGTCTATTCCAATCAAACTAAGATCAAACTTTTGCAGATCTATTGCATCCACGATATTTTGTGCTGATTGTAGTGACACACGATGTTCTGATGATTTTCCACCAAAAATTATTCCAACTCTAGTTTTTGCCATTTTTGTTTGTACCCTGATTTTAATCTTCCAAATCTTTAAATCCCGATAAATAATTGATCAAGGACATTTTGCCTTTTGGAAGGTCTTGGTGTTCTTACCACGATAACACTGATATTCCTTCTGCATATCTATACGTTTCCACTGACCATCAATATTTTTAAAGCTATATACGCTACGAATAGAACGTACTGAATCATCCATCAAACCCGTTTCAGTCAACTTCACTTCTGCAACAGTAGGTGATTCCACACTATTAAAATATTGGCGCAACTCAACAGTCGCGAGATCCTTACGTAAATCAGGACGTTCATTTAAAACCTGACTTAATGGGGTCTCTGAACCACCCACTTTATTCATTAAATTTTGTGTTGTTGCACAGCCAGATAAAGTCACTAAACAAAATACTGAAATTAAACTCAAACGATTCATTCTGATCACCCTAAAACTAAAAGCATAGCCTAATGATGCTATGCTTTTTAAACGTACACTATTTAAAAACTGTGTCTTTATGACTCAGCTGCAATATGGCTAACATCGAGCACTATGATTTGTTGATCATTTTCATCAAACATCAAGGCTTGATTACCTAGATCCAGCATATAAAAATGCCCTACATTGGTTAGAAAATGCCAAGCAACAATCTCTTGCCCATTATACTCATGTGATGGATCACCAATGGTAATACGATCTAGTTCCTGACCTGCTTGCTGGCATAAGGCTTGAATAATTTTAAAATAACGGGGGCTGTTTTCAGCTGCCTGCTGTTTACGTTGTTCTAAATTTGGAATTTTAGCTGTAACTTGCTCGATAATCGCCAAGATTTGATCTTCATCGACAACCTGTAGCTTTGGATGCTGTTTTAACCATCGACTATTGATTTCAATCAAATCTTCACTATCATTCAATGCATAAAATTGGTCATCAAAAGCATTGAGAATATCTCGCTGCTCATTTTCTCCAAAGTATTCACCCTCTAAGAACTGTTCTAATTGCTCATCCGTAAATTGATCAATTAAATCCGCACTTTGCTCAAAGAGAGCCGAATGCCCAGTCGCATTCATGGCTTTTAATCCTTCACGAACATGTTTCACCATGAACGCATCCCAACCTGTGTTATAAACAAATTGTGAAAAACCACCATTATTCACTTGAGCAAGATAGTAATCGACAAAATAACTATATAAAGCCTCTGCGGATACTTCATCATATTCAACATAATGTTCAAATAAGCCATTTAAGGTATCAATATTGGACATAATCACATCATAGTGATCATCACTATCTAAACTTTGTTTAGAAATTAAAATCTTATCAATGAGCATAGTTTTCAGTTTCTTATCAATATTTAAGCGCAATCAACATAACAAATTTTCGGCAACAAATGGCGACAAGCATGTAACTTTATTTTATCTTTTGTTTGGCAATAAAAAAGCGCTTCTCTCGAAGCGCTTGTACAAGCGAGCTATTTAAATCATTACAGATCAAATAACTTACCTGGGTTCATGATGCCATTTGGATCAAACACTTTCTTCAAGGCTTTCATATATTCAATTTCTTCAGCAGTCCGCGTGTAATCCAGATAAGGCTTTTTGGTCATGCCTACGCCATGCTCTGCAGAAATTGAACCGTCATATTTCTTCACAGTTTCAAATACATACTTATTTACTACCTGACATTTGGCAAAGAATTCATCTTTAGATAAATTCACAGGTTTTAGAATATTTAAGTGCAGATTTCCATCCCCAATATGGCCGAACCAGCAGATTTCGAAATCAGGATAATTTTCAGCGACAATCGTATCAATTTCCTTAATAAAAGCAGGAACATGTGTAATCAATACTGAAATATCATTTTTATATGGGGTAAATGGTGCAATCGTTTCAGAAATATCTTCACGTAAACGCCATAAGCTTTGAACTTGTTCAAGATTTTGGCTCATCACCCCATCAAGCACCCAACCTTGTTCCATACAATGCTCGAAAATTTCCATCGCAGCATCCATAATCGGCTCATATGGTGCTTCGAATTCAAGTAAAACGTAGAATGGACATTCTGTTTCAAATGGACGTTGCACATGACCACGATCCAAAACTTTTTTCATCGCAAGTTCACCAAAGAACTCAAAAGCAGTTAAATCAATTTTGCTTTGAAATGCGTGCAATACTGGCATGATTGCATCAAAATCAGGAACTCCCAATACCATCACTTGTAGATCATGTGGTTGACGTTCAAGTTTAATTTCAGCTTCGGTCACTAAACCTAAAGTCCCTTCACTACCAATAAATAAATGTTGCATTGCATAACCTGTAGCATTTTTAATCATGCCTTTGTTTAAACGCAATACATCACCTTTACCCGTCACCACAGTCAGACCAAGTATCCAATTACGAGTCATGCCATATTTGATGACTTTAATCCCGCCGGCATTGGTTCCAATGTTACCACCCAATTGTGATGAGCCCGCAGAAGCGAAATCAACGGGATAATACATCCCTTGTTCTTCTGCATAGTTCTGCAACTGTTCCGTCACCACACCCGCCTGAATACGCACCATACGATCAGCTGGATAAAATTCTAAAATTTGGTTCATTTTGTCGAAACTCACGACAATTTCACCATTGGCAGCAACAGCACCTGCCGATAAACCTGTACGTCCACCCGATGGAGTAATCGCAACATTAAATTGATTAGCCAATTGAACAATAGCTTGCACTTGTTCTGTGCTCGATGGAAAAACGATGACCGATGGCTGAGGATCAAAATGCTTAGTATGGTCTTTGCCCCAATTTTCTAAGCTGTCAGCATCGGTTTTAATCCGGTTTTCACCGACGATTTGCGTCAATTGGGTCAATAATTCAGGTGCTATCGTTACTGGAGCATTCATCGTTTTGCGGACCTAGCAAGAAGTAAATAAGTGGTTGTCGTACTATAACATTCGAGATTTTAAATCAGTCTGTGAAAATTTTTCAGCATTTTTTTACAGCTGAAATCGTCAATTTTACTGATTTTAGCAGTATTTTACCTAGATGACTGCTGAGGATAAAGCACAGATTTGATTCACATTATCCACACTTTGTGTATAAAGTGGCTGCAAGCACTATAAAAATCAATGCATTAGCATTTCATTTAATTTTTGAATAATGCTTATCAGAAATCGTAGATAAAATATCCACTGTCCTGTCACAATCAAAATATCTATAGAACAAGGTCTATGGTATCATATTGCGACTAAATTTGGCCTTTGTAGCGGAGCCGTAATGAGCCAACATCTTTCACTACCTAAAGATAAAATTCGTTTCTTGTTGTTAGAAGGCGTTCATCAAAACGCAATCGACACGTTAAATGCTGCCGGATATACCAATATCGATTCCCGTAAAACTGCGCTTGAGGGTGAAGCGTTGCAAGAAGCGGTTAAAGATGCACACTTCATTGGTATTCGTTCCCGTACACAATTAACTGAAGAAGTCTTTGCAGCTGCGAATAAATTGATCGCAGTGGGTTGTTTCTGTATTGGAACAAACCAAGTGAATTTAAATGCAGCCATGATTCGTGGTATTCCTGTATTTAACGCACCATACTCAAACACTCGTTCAGTTGCTGAATTGGTTCTTGCAGAATCTATTCTTTTACTTCGTGGTGTGCCTGCTAAATCTGCTTCAACTCACCGTGGTGGTTGGAACAAGTCTGCTGTAGGTTCATTTGAAACGCGTGGTAAAACTTTAGGTATCGTGGGTTATGGCTCTATTGGCTCTCAACTTTCAGTTTTAGCTGAAAGCATGGGTATGCACGTCATTTATTATGATGCAGTGACTAAGCTTCCTATGGGTAATGCACGTCAAGTCGGTTCTTTAGATGAACTCCTTGCAAATGCAGATGTTGTTACACTGCATGTACCCGATGTTCCTTCAACACGTAACTTCTTTGCAAAAGCTCAATTTGCGAAAATGAAAGAAGGTTCAATCTTCATCAATGCTGCACGTGGTACATGTGTAGTTATTGAAGATTTAGCAGATGCAATTAAATCTGGCCATATTGCTGGTGCGGCTGTTGATGTGTTCCCGAAAGAGCCTAAAGCCAATGGTGAAGAGTTTGTTTCTCCACTTCGTGGTCTAGACAATGTGATTTTAACACCTCACGTTGGTGGTTCAACCATGGAAGCGCAAGCTAACATCGGTCTAGAAGTTGCTGAAAAATTTGTTGCTTATTCAGATAAAGGTATGACTTTATCTGCAGTAAACTTCCCTGAAATCGCACTTCCATTAACTGAAGGTAAACACCGTTTACTGCACATTCATAAAAACGTGCCAGGCGTGTTATCTAAAATTAACAACCTGTTTGCTGAACACGGCATCAACATTTCTGGTCAGTCATTAATGACTAAAGGTGATGTGGGTTACTTGGTGATGGATGTAGACGCAACTGCATCTCAAGAAGCGCTTGATACACTTCAGGAAGTTGAAGGCACAATCCGCGTTCGCGTATTGTTCTAAGACGACGAAAGCTAGAAAACCACAGGTATTTGCCTGTGGTTTTTTTATTGGGCTTATAAATCTGGTTGAGGTCGTTCTCTTTCAAATGACTTCTTTCGTTAGTTAAATGATTTGATCAATAAACTATTTAGCATCTTCTCTCCCTCTACTCTACAAAGACAGTGTACTATCTAGAACTCAATAGGCTTTCAAATTACATTACTTTTTCATATAAATTGTTTTAAATAAGAAGTCTATTGCAGATATTTTCCGCCAAGTCCTGAGTCTAAATTCTAGAAAGAATGCCAAATTTTAAAAATGCACCACACCTTCAAGCTATAGTTTTATTGTTCATTGCCATGATCAGTATGCAAAGTAGTGGTGCATTAGCAAAAACATTATTTGATCAATTTCCAGTAATAACCATTTCCGCTATGCGTTTATTACTCGGCTCATTGATTTTAGCCGTGATTTTTAAAATTTGGCAGGTCAATTTTAAACAGGTGAAATGGTCATCCATCATCAGTTATGGTATTGCCCTTGCAGGAATGAATGCTTTATTTTACTTATCGATTCATCGTATTCCGCTCGGAATCGCCGTAGCGTTTGAATTTATTGGCCCGCTCAGTGTGGCTCTATTTCATGCACGGCAAAAATTCGATTTTATTTGGGTCGGACTTGCGATACTTGGACTAGTTTTACTGTTTCCATTTGATCAGGCAAAGCAAACTCTCGATCCTATTGGCATTGCCTTTGCCTTAGCTGCTGGCGCTTGCTGGGCGCTGTATATTATTGCAGGTCAACGACCTTCAGGAGTTTCTGGAAACCATACCGTATGCTTGGGGATGTTTGTAGGTATGTTGTGTTTAATGCCAATTGCCTTATTTTCAGGGATGCCTTTAAAAGTTTTTGAACCTTCAAATTTAATTTATTTTATTGCGTTGGCGATCTTAGCAAGTGCATTGCCGTTTTCATTGGAAATGATTGCATTAAGAAATTTATCTGCTTTAAGCTTTGGCACGTTAATGAGCCTAGAACCTGCAATTGCAGCATTTTCAGGATTTATTTTCTTAAATGAACAATTATTATGGACACAATGGTTAGCCTTAGCCACTATCATTAGTGCATCGATTGGTTGCACCGTAACCGCACAAAAAGCACGGGGTATAGAATAAACTATGCCGAAAATTGAAATAAATGATGGATGAGTGTTAACTCATGATTTGAGCACAAAGACTTGGTTTTCTATTGGCACATTTTGATCTATTTCAACAAGCGTTAATTCACTTCCAAAACAAGCACCTGTATCTAAAAAATAGCAATTATGCTTCTTGGTGACAAAATCAACTACTGTATGCCCTAGAAAAACCTGTTCCACACCAACAACAGTTGAATAACGCATAAAGCGTTTATTTTTAATTCGCCCTCTGCCCCATAAAGCCAACTCTCTACTTTTAGACCGTGTTGCAACTTTAAATGCATCCCAATCATTTACATCAATATCCGCATGCACAAAACCATATTTCTTATTTTGATAAATGACTTCTAACAGTATGGGTAAAGTGTTTAATTGATCTATGACTTGTTGTTGCTGTTCTGAACTTAATGCATAAAACCATTTTCCACCATGATGCGTATGCATATCTTTCATCATTGGATCGATCTGCGACAGTAAGCACATTTCTTCATGATTACCTAAAATGGCTTTAAACCAAGGCTCAGTAATCAGTTGCAGACATTGCAAACTGTCAGGACCTCGATCAACAAGATCCCCCACAGCAATCAATAGATCTTTTTGAAAATCAAATTGAATTCGTTCAAGCTGTTGCATCAACATATCATAACAACCATGTAGGTCTCCCACCACAAACAAGCGCCCTGTGTGATGGGTATAGGTTTCAACATGAGATAGGTTGTGTTGCGATAACTCAGACATAGATTGATCTTTGATTAAAACTCAATTGAAGCTGCTTCAATATGCTGGTTTTTTTTGGCTAAATCCAAATATTTGCTGGCAGTTTTTTTATCTTTACGCACCCCGATCCCATCTTTATAAATTTTAAATAATTCAAAATAAGAGTCGATATCGCCATGATCAGCCGCTTGTTTAAACAAATCTGCACTTTGGCTTAGATCCACCTCGACACACTTGCCTTCCTGATACATTTGCGCCAGCAGAAAGAATGCACGTGGAACTTTTAGTTCTTTGGCTTTATTTAACCAAAGTAGTGCACCATCCGCATTGTTTTGACGTTGTTCAAAAATCGCCATACACAGCATAGCCTGCACATGCCCTTTCTCTGCAGCTGAATTTAATAATGGGAGATGATGTTCATGTTCTAACGGTAATAACATCGACAATTCAAACTGTGCGTCTGGATGGTTTTGCATTGCAGCACGTTCTAACCAAGAAATACCTTGATCAAGATTTTTCTCAGTTCCCATCCCATAACGTAAACACTGCGCTAAAGAGTATTGAGCTGGAACATTGCCTGAAACCGCAGCATGTAATAATAAATCAAAAGCCAGCGTTGCATATTCTTTTTGCTTTTGCTCAGTTTTGGCATTTTCCGAGTTTTTTAACAGCGTCACGGCGGCTAAATAGGCGGATTCAATATGTCCATTTTTTGCCGCTTTAAGTAAATGTTCTTGTACAACTGTGGCATCCACTTTAGCACTTTGCTGTTCGATAAGTGCACAAACATAGCAACCAAATGGATCATTGTTTTCTTGTGCGAAATTGGCATATTTAAAAGCGACATCAGGGTTGTTTTGTTTTAAATAACTAAATGCCAATAAAGCACAGGCAAAATAATCTTTTTCTGCAATTTTCAATAATTCATTTTGAACTTTGATTGGATCAAAGCCTGAAAATTCGACCAAAAACTTCAAACTATTTTGATGCTGATTTTTTAAATAATTATCTAAAAGTAGTTGATAAGCTAACTGTAAATCTTGTGACAATTGCTGTTGGGCATAAACAAAAATCGCTTCTGGGTGATTCAGTTGAACCGCCCGTTGTAAATGAATTAATGCTTGTGCTTTTGTCAGATGATCGGTGGCATTATTCAACCCTAGATAAGCAAGTTCTAAATGGGCAAGTGCATGATTAAGCTTTGCTGCATGTTGAAAAAAAAGAATGGCAGACTGAACACTTTGATTCAGATAACGGCCTAAAACATGCCACTGCCCTAACAAGGTACTTGCAGGTGCAAAATTCTGATTGGATGCATTGACCAACAAATCAACACGTGCTTGGGCATCTTGCTCATTTTGAGCAACCCCTTGTTGTTCTAGTTTAAGTACGTCGATATACCAAGCTTCTGCTTGTGAATGTTCTGTTCCATTTAAGTCTAAATTTTCAGTTTTATTCGTATTTCCTGACATCTTTTATTCCTAACACATGTGCCATTGCAAGTATAATCATCCCCATCTTACAGATGAGTTAGCTGAATCTCAAAGGGAAATGTTGAATCAACATTCATCTATTCTCGAAATACTTAAATAAAACCTAGAAAGTGTTAAAATCTGCGCAATATTTTTCTTCACCTTAGATATGCCAAACTCTCAACTCACTGCTGTGCTTTTCATGGTCTTATCTATGGTGGCTTATCAGATCAGTGCCTCATTTGCAAAACAGTTATTTGAGGTTTTAGATCCGATTACTGTGGTTACCTTAAGATTATGTTTTGCTTCTATTTTAATTATTCTAATGTTCCGTTCTTGGAAAATTATAAAACGTTTACCTTATCTCAGATGGAATGAACTGCTCTACTATAGTGGTTCAGTCTGTTTGATGAATGTGCTGTTCTATGCCTCTTTAGGGAAATTACCTCAAGGCATTGCAGTTGGTTTAGAGTTTTTAGGTCCATTAACTTTGGCACTACTTTCGATTAAGCGAAAAGGTGACTATATTTGGGTGTTTCTTGCCATCATCGGTATTACACTGATGGTGCCTTGGCAAGATGCGACACAACATAATTTTTCCTATCTTGGTGCTGCTTTTGCTTTGGGTGCGGGCATATGCTGGGCGAGTTATATCTATTTCGGGCAAAAAGTTGTACGACAAAATATTGGTATGCATGCGCTTAGTATTGCAATCGTCTTGTCTGCCTTGGTTATGCTGCCAATCAGTGCCGTTCACAACCCAGATGCCTTACTACAAACACAGTACTGGGGCAAAGCCTTGCTGATTGCACTTTTAGCAACCGCCATTCCTTATGCCTTAGATCTGCTTGCTTTAAAACAATTAAGCAAAATGAGCTATGGTACTTTATCGAGTCTATCTCCAGCTCTTGCCGCAATTTCAGGTATGGTATTACTGAATGAACATATTACTGCTTGGCAAACCGTTGCTTTAGTCTGCATTATGATTGCATCGGTAGGAGTAACATTTAGAGCGGCGAAAAGCTCAAATGCTCATTAAAACATTATCAATGCTAACACACTGCCAGTAATACATAATCCCGACCATATTTACGCGGTTTTTAGGAAGAAAAGAAGATCAGCGTAAATAAATGATATAGCCAACCTGTCAATAAACTCAGACACAAGAGCATAATTCTTATTACTTAATATTCCAAATTAAATCAATGATATGTAGAAATAAATTATTTAATTATAAAAATTTGGAATGCCACACTTTTCGTAGGGGGATACCAAATCTTGCGCTGCAAACAAAGCCCTGCTTTGTTTTTGCTCATGTTGGGCGAGAGATACATCATGTACCCCCGTCCCACGGCAACATCCATGTCGCTCCACGGTAGGATAATCATCTATGATTTAAACGTACAAAAATGAATTGATAACCAACAGGTTTAGCCCACCAAGCGGATAAGGTCTTTTGCTTTATACTTTTTATATTCGGATAAATACTTCTTCGCTAAGATTAATTTTTGATTTTCATCTAAAATTTTTACGGCTTTTTGAAAAAAAGAATGTTCTTCTTGTTGAATATGATGCGCGATGATTTCAGATAATCGTTTCGCTAAAACCAACCAACGTGAGTGGCTAAAATCAGTTTGTTCTAGCGACTGTAATATTTCATCCATCTCATGATGTTCAGCAAGTGCCAAACGGGTAATATTTAAACCTGAATCCGTCATCATTAACGGCATATAAAAATAGCGATCTTTCGCAACCGCATGGGCAAATAGTTCATTTTTTAATAAATTAAAAATTTTCCTTCGTTCAGGGCTATCGCCTGAGGTATGCGCTAACTGTTCTGACAAATCCTTCTGAATGATATGGCTTTCTCTCAAAGCCTCAAATATATTCATCTAAATCCCTCTTTTTATGATATTTGCCTTCCATTGCTTCGGTTTGTAATTTTCGATCAAGAAACCAACAATATTAGAAGACTAATCAAAAAAAATCCTGACAAAATTTAAGCTTTTTTGTATCAAAAAAATTAACGAGAGAATCTGCGAAATTACGCAATAAACATTTGATAGGCCAAGCGACAAATCAAAATGCTGACCAAAATCAAAAATAAAATTCGAATAAAACCACTGCCATATTTCAGCGCCATTCTCACACCAACCAATGAACCACATACATTGGCAACAGCCATCAGTAGACCCAATTGAAATAACACATGTCCAGTGGGAATAAAGAAACTCAGTGCGGCAAAGTTAGTCATGAAATTACCAATTTTTGAAAGCGCCGACGCATGTAAAAAGTCAACTTTCAGATAACGAATAAAATAGAAGATGAAAAAACTACCTGTGCCCGGTCCAAATATCCCATCATAAAAGCCAATTAATAAGCCACCCACACCCGCGATTAATAACATTTTATGGGTGATTTCTTGTTGAAAATGGACTTGTCCAAATTGCTTTTTAAAAAATGTATAGATTGCGATCACAATCAGCATAAACAATACAAATGGTCGCAAAATTTCTTGGGGGATAAGTGAGACACAAGCAGCGCCAGCAAATGAGCTAATAAATGCCGTGATTCCAATCACCGCCAACAGTTTCCACTGAATTTTGACTTGTTTTAAATATGAAAAAGCAGCCGATGCTGTTCCACAAATCGAAGCCAGTTTATTGGTTCCAAAAACTGTAGCAGTAGGATAATGCGGTAAAGCCCCCATTAATGCAGGAATTTGAATCAGCCCTCCACCTCCAACGGCAGCATCAATTGCCCCTGCACAAAAGGCAAAGAACACCAAACTGAGGATGATATCAAATTCCATAACATTCACTTATCTTTTAAAGGCGTCTATTAACGCTGGGAGACTTAACCGTACTTTGGCTTAATCAGGCTTAAATTTAAACTGAGTAATTTTCTAACGATGAAACGGAATTAAAGATTTAAAACACGTTTAGGCACTAAACGTTTTGTATCTGTAATTTCTGCCAATCCTAAACATTTATCAGCATCAAAAACCAAGACTTCGGTTGAGGCAACATGTTCAATATTGCTTTCCATACCGCGGCAAAAATATTCCGCACGTCCTTCAGGTACTTGAACTTTAGGGAAATGATCGATTGGTGCATATACAGGTAGCAACAAAGCTTCACGCGCTTGTTCAGTCAGGCTTTCCAGATATTCAATGGTATATTCCGGAATCAAATCAAAATGACCAGTTTGAGTTCGATTTAAATATGTTAAATGACCAAATGTCCCCAGTGCTTTGGCAATGTCTTCGCCCAAAACACGAATATAAGTTCCTTTAGAACAGGTAATATCCAGGGTCAGGCTGTGTGGGGTAAACTCAAGCAACTCAATGGCAAAAATATGAATCGGCCGTGCATCACGTTCAATTTCAATTCCCTGACGAGCCAACTCATATAAAGGACGACCCTGTTTTTTTAAGGCTGAATACATCGGAGGAACTTGTTGAATATCCCCAGTAAATTGAGCCAGAACCTGTTGAATACTTTCTTGGCTTAATTCAGGGACATCTTTTTCAAGTAAAACTTCGCCTTCTACATCACCAGTTGTCGTGCTATGGCCTAACTGAATGGTTGTTTGGTAGCGCTTGGTAGAATCTAACAAATAATGTGAAAATTTAGTCGCTTCACCTAAGCAGATTGGTAACAGTCCTGATGCCAAAGGATCAAGCGCTCCTGTATGCCCTGCCTTTTGAGCTCGATATAACCAACGTACTTTTTGTAACGCGGCATTTGAACTAATGCCCAAAGGCTTATTCAATAAAAAAACACCACTGATATGGCGACGCGGTATTTTCTGAGCTTTTGAAGACATATTGGTCTGAATACGGAGAATAATGCGCTATTTTAGCAAAAACCATTCGTCTATTTTTACAAATTTTCTGTTTGAAATTTAGAATTCTATGGCAAATTTTATTTTCAATAAAAAGACTAAAAATTGTAGGAATATTAGATGGATCTATCTAAAAAAATGATTGGGATAATCATTGGTAGTCTCTTGATCATTCTTTTAGCCGTGATTTTTTGGCTAAAACCAAATACAGAGTCTACTGAAACAACATCAACATCTGAAAAAGCACTTCAGCAGCAGACTGGACCATTGACTTCAACTCAGCTCGCTGCATCTGAAGCACAGAACTTTGCCAGTAAAAGCCAACAAGATACGCAAATCAATTGTCAAATCCGCGCTGATGCTTCCAATCGTTTAATTGTTAATGAGCAGACCAAAGATTGTTTTGAATATTTCATTACACAATATGGTGAAAAAACCATTGAGCAAATCAAAGCAGATTTTCTCAGTTATACCAAAATCAGCTATAAAGAGCCTGTGTTATCGCAATTAAATAATCTATGGACACGTTATATCGATTACAGAAGTAAATTAGGCGATTTACCAGCACCCACTGCAGATAAAGAAAGTGCAAAGTACTATCAGCAGATCTTGGTCAACACTCAAAACTTAAGAAAAAAATTCTTCTCAAATTATGAAATTCAAGGCTTATTCGGTATACAGGACACCTATGACCAATATACCGTAGACCGTCTAGAAATTATGGATAATCAAAAATTATCTACGGCTGAAAAAGCGCAAAAACTCAAAGAACTTTTCGAGCAACTTCCAGAAGACTGGAAAGAAAACTTAAAACAACTGAATCAACTTGAAGACTTAAGAAAATTGACAGCGGAGATTAAGGCACGTGGTGGTTCTGCGGAAGAGCTTCGTCAAATGCGCACCAATCTAGTGGGACCAGAAGCGACACAACGCTTAGAAACACTTGATGTACAAAGAAGTGATTGGAAAGGCAAAGTCAATCAATACCTTGCTGAGCGTGACAACATCCTCAAAAGTAATCTGAGTGACTCAGCCAAACAGCGTGCTGTAGAACAATTAAAAGCACAACAATTTGCAAATCAGCAAGAACAACTCAGATTACAAACTTTCGAAACAGTGCATGATCAAGGAGGCAAACTACCTTTTGCGAATTAGTCTATAAATATTTAAAGCAGCCATAAAATGATAAAAAGGCAGAAACAAAAAATATTTAATTCTGAGTTTATGCCACATTCTACGTCTTTGATTTTAAATCTAAGCGTAAGAATTTTATGGAATTTCACATATCAAAGATGCTGTTAAATTTGAAAATAATATTTATGACAATCTCATAGGAGGGTTAACAAAGACTAGAAATTTGTTAGGGATTAACAAAGCTTTAATGCAATTCGCACTTTTGGTTTCAGGTAATAATGAAAATGATGACATACCCATCGCTTGAAATCATAAGGGTTGTAAGCAAATTTTAGCTTGCAACATAGACTACTTGTTGATCAATAATTCACTTAAAACAAAAAGAGTATTTTAAAATGAAATTTAACATCAATATTCTCGCCCTAAGTTTAATCATTGGACTCAGTTCGATGACTGCATCTGCGTCTGGATTACAAACGGTAAACCCACGTTATGTTAGTTCAGACTATGCAAAAACTAAATACCCCATTGTCTTTAATCATGGAATGTTCGGTTTTACCCGTCTAGGAACCTCATCCTTTGGCTTAGATTATTTCTATCAGATCCTCCCTGATTTAGCCCGTAATGGCGCAAAAGTTTATGCGACTCAAGTTTCCCCATTGGAATCGACACAAGTTCGGGGTGAACAGCTCTTACAGCAAGTCGATGAAGTGATCGCACTGACTGGCTCGCCCAAGGTCAATCTTATTGGGCATAGTCATGGTGGACCAACAATTCGCTATATAGAAATCGTTGCACCAACAAAAGTCGCCTCTTTAACTGCTGTTGCTGGAACAATTAAAGGCTCTAAGGTCGCTGACGATATTGTAAATAATCGAGGTGTAAATGCGCTTCTCACAATTCTCGGTCAATATATCTTAGCACCTGTGATTACACTGCTTGAAGGTAATCCTTCCCTTTCTATAAGCCTTAATAACTCTTTACAAAGTATCAGTGAGAAAGGCTCTGCTGAGTTCAATGCAAAATATCCAAGTGCTGCAATTCCAAAAGACTGTGGCGATGGTCAAAAAGTGACAGCCAATGGTATTTATCATTATTCTTGGACGGGTACGGCTCAATTCACCAACATTTTGGATGTTGTTGATGGTGTAATCTCTACGCTGGCACCGTTGTCTTATAAAAATTTAGATAATGATGGTTTAGTTAGTCGTTGTAATAGCCATTATGGGCAAGTAATCCGAGACAATTACCGACAAACTCACTTGGATGAAGTCAATCAAATTTTAGGACTACATGGCCTATTTTTTGCGCCAAACCCGCTTGATCAATACCGTCAACATGCCAATCGTCTGAAATTACAAGGCTTGTAAATATTGCCGATGAGAGGCGATAAAATGTACTGTTCATTCAGTCTATTTTATAGTTGAATAGTTAATGATTCTGGAACCATTTTTGATACTCAACATCGTATTGAATTTCGAATTCCAGAATCTGATTTGAACTTAGATTTAAAAACCGAAGAAACCAAAGTTACAATCCAAAAAAACATGATCAAAATTAATATATTACACTCAATAAATTTAAGATTGAGGTATTAAAACCCCCAAATAATAAAATAGATGGAGCTTTAAAATGAAATATGGACGTATTATCGCCAGTCTACTTCTGACGAGTACATTAACAACTGCACATGCATCTAATGCGCAACAAGTGACTGTTAGCAAAGTAAATTCTGAGTATGCAAAAACCAAATATCCTGTGGTATTTGTGCATGGTATGGCTGGGTTTATTCGTGTTGGCGATGTTTTAGGATTAGACTACTGGTATCAAATTTTACCAGATTTGGCTCGTAACGGCGCCAATACGTGGGCCACACGAGTATCTCCTTTTAATTCTACCGAAGTGCGCGGTGAGCAATTGGCACAACAAGTGGAAGAGATTCTAGCAATTACTGGCAGTCAAAAAGTCAATCTGATCGGACATTCTCATGGCGGTCCAACCAGCCGCTATGTCGCAGGTATTATGCCTAATCAAATTGCTTCTGTCACAGCTGTTGGCTCTCCACAGAAAGGCAGTCCTGTTGCAAACCTAGTCTTAAGCGTAGAAGGCACACCGATCCAAGGCCCATTGGTAAGTATCGTAAACTTATTTTCAAAAGCAATTGTCTGGGCACAAGGTCTTAATCCCAATGAACTCCCTCATGATGCCTTGGCGGGTGGGAAAAGCTTAACTATTGAAGGTTCTGCACTCTTTAACAGTAAATTTCCCATGGGTGTCGGTAACACAACTTGTGGTGAAGGGGCGTATCAAGAAAAAGGAATTCAATTTTACTCATTTACCGGCAATACGGCTGTTACAAATCTTCTAGACTTGGATTCTGCTCTACTTGGTACAAGTCTCTTGATTAACGCTGGTCGTGATAATGATGGTTTAGTCTCACGATGTAGTGCTAAATTTGGTAAAACTATTCGGGATGATTACCGCTGGAACCACTTAGATGAGGTCAATCAAGTTTTAGGATTACGTGCAATTTTTTCACCAGACCCAGTGCAGGTCTACCGTGAACATACCAATCGTCTAAAATTACAAGGGCTTTAACAGAAGCAAGAAATAAAAAAATGCGCCATTTGGCGCATTTTTTAGCTGTAAAGCAAAGTTAAAATTAACCTTGTTTACGTGCTGGTAATTTTTCACGAATACGAGCAGCTTTACCAGACAATTCACGTAGGTAATAAAGCTTAGCACGACGAACGTCACCACGACGTTTCACTTCGATTTTAGCAACAATTGGAGAGTGAGTTTGGAATACACGCTCAACACCAACACCGCTAGAAATTTTACGTACAGTGAACGCAGAGTTCAAGCCACGGTTTTTCTTCGCAATTACTACGCCTTCAAAAGCCTGAAGACGCTCACGCTCACCTTCTTTTACTTTTACTTGAACGATAACTGTGTCACCAGGAGCAAAAGCTGGGATATCAGTTTTTAACTGTTGGTTTTCAATTGCTTGAACTAAAGGATGTTTACCACTCATTGTGGGAATCTCCGTTTTGCGGGACAGAAGAGGTCTGCACAACCGCTGGGGATAGAGGCTAAATCGCGTATCAACCCGTTTATCTTTCCCTTTACTTCTGATGTTACTCAGATCAATAAAGAGCCTAATATAAGTACTTAAAAATAAGTATTTTCTCGAAGCCGACTTCTTATGGAACTTAAATTCCTCAGGGCAATAATCATGAATTATTGCTATTTCCTGACTTAGAAGTACAGCTTCTGACTCGCGTTCAAACAAACATAATCAATGCTTGCCTACCCTCGCTCATCTTTTAGCCATTTTTTTTGCTGCTTGGTCAACTCAACTTGTTCCACCAACTCAGGTCGGCGTTCTAAAGTGCGTTGATAGCGTTGCAAAAACCGCCATTTTTCAATATTGGCATGGTGCCCTGACTTAAGTACTTCAGGAACATCCAAACCTTCAAAATGATCTGGCTTGGTATATTGTGGGCAATCTAAAAGACCATCCACAAAAGAGTCCTGCACTGCAGATTGTTCATCTGACATGGTATTCGGCAAACGTCGAATAATACTGTCTAATAAAACCATCGCAGGGAGTTCGCCACCTGATAATACGTAATCACCTATTGACCATTCCTGATCAACATATTTTTGGATCAAACGCTCATCAACACCCTCATAACGTCCACACAGTACAATTAATCCATCATATTCAACAAATTGCTGTACTGCTGGTTCATTTAAGGTCTGTCCTTGCGGTGACATATACACCACAGGAACCTGAACTGCACCTGCTTGCTTTGCAAGTTCTTTCGCATGGTGGATGGCTTTTGCCAATGGCTCAGCCATCATCACCATACCAGGACCACCACCAAATGGACGTTCATCCACTCGTTTGTAGTTACCTTCAGCAAATTCTCGCGGATTGATACAATGAACTTGTACAATGTCACGCTTTGCTGCTCGCCCGCTAATTCCGTACGCTGTAATCGCTTCAAACATTTCAGGAAAAAGCGTAATGACTGCAAAAAACATCGCAGACTCCTCTATTTTCCTGCTGCGCCAATCCTTATCGGATTAGAAATCTACGCCCCAATTGACATAGATACGACCAGCTTCGAGATCAACGCGTTGTACCACATCTTTATGCCATGGAATCATTCGCTCTTCGCCATCGATGCTATCTGCTGTTGCACGAACAACCATGACATCATTGGCGCCTGTTTCAAACAATTCATGGATTTGACCAAGATTTACTTCCTGCTCTTCATCATTCAGACCTAATACAATTAGACCCTTTAAATCAGACCAGTAATACTCGTCCACGCCTGCTTGAGGCAGTTGCGATTTTGAAATCCAAACATTAGCACCAACTAAGTTATCTGCTGCAGTGCGATCACTCACACTTTTCAACGAAACAACCAAGCCTTTGCCATGTGGTTTCCAACGTTTTACGTCTACAATTTGCCAACCTTCTTTGGTCTCAATGTACCAAGGGAGGTAGTCAAATATGTTGCTCATAGGTTCTGTATTGGAATAGACCCAGAGCCACCCATTTAATCCATATGCTGAACGTAGCTGTCCAATCTGAATACGATCTTCGGGCACATTCTGTGCTGGTGTCATGGGCTTACTGCCTAATTAAAGGTTTAATTATGCAGTAGCTGCAGCTTTCTTAGCTTGAGCAGCTAAAGAAGCAACACGTTCAGACGGTTGAGCGCCTTGAGCAACCCAATGAGCAAAACGATCAGCATCTAAACGAAGTTTTTCTGCTTTACCTTGAGCTGTAGGGTTAAAGAAACCAATACGTTCGATGAAACGACCGTCACGCGCATTGCGGCTATCAGTTACAATTACTTGATAGAACGGACGTTTTTTAGCACCACCGCGTGCTAGACGAATTACAACCATGATAGAACCTTATAGTTTTTACGGATTATCCTTGTACCGACCATCGACACATTTCAAACCCCTTTCATAGAGGGCGATATTTTACGTTATCTTTGGCTTGAAAGAAAGATCAAATTTTATTTATCCACAATTTTGAATTTGATTTTTATCTGCCATCCCAATTTGTGGTTGCTGATGGGGTGCAGGTTGAGCCTTTGGTCCAACATTTCTGCCCTTGGCTATTTAATCCGATATCCCCATTCCCATCTTGTTGTGAACCAGAAATTGGGGTAGCCATTAAAGACCATGTTAAATTATCTGTAGGAATTTCTAACTTAACTTTGTATTTTGTCGCTCCTGTACTCGGATAATCTTCTTCAAATGCTCCGTTTTCCAATTTCGCATCTTTATATGTGCCTTTCGCCATTTTATAATTGGATAAATTTCGAGCAATCTGAAGCATTTCACTTTGTGCATCAACTCGATTTGTTCGAACAATATATTCTTGATATGACGGATAAGCGATTGCAGCTAAAATTCCTATAATTGCAACAACAATTAATAGCTCAACTAATGTAAAACCTTTTGATTTCATAATTTTCACCATGATGTAACATCACTACCTGTACACGCTATAAAAGTGACACTATCTTTGGTTTTACAACGAAGCCCTTCACTCGTCATAAGTAAATTATAGTTTTTAACGTCTGTACTTTCTGCTTTTATTGCCCAACCAAATCCAGATACACTTGAATTCATCAGCGATAAGTTCTGACTAGATAAATCGTTAAGTGTAATTTTGTATTTAATATTATCTCCAGTTGATCCAACAGGAACTGAAATCACTTCGGACGAGTTTGAACTATATAAATTTTTTAAATCAAAATTTTGATAAGTGAGATTCTTAGATTTAAATATCTCTAACTGATTTGCAATTTTCTGCATTTCCTGTTGAGCTTGCGCCGCTGCCGCCCGCCGAACATGATCTTGATAGTTTGGATAAATAATAGCTGCTAAAATTGTAATGATAACAATGACAACCATTAGTTCTATTAATGTAAAACCATAAGTATTCCTGTGACAAGCTTGGCTTGTCACAGTTCCATATCGATTAATTCTTCTTAGCTTCAACATATTTTTCATACCATCGGATTGGGTTTAAAATCTTATTACACTCCCATCTTCCTTTTCCTTGTTGTAAACCCAGCAAAGTTAAGGCACCACAATTATTACCAGTATTATTTCCACCACCAGTATCATCTGGACCAAAAGTAATGCCTTGAATACCAGGCCCTAAGATGTTTTGGTTCTTGCCATCTACAATTTGAAAACCAGTACTTTTTTCAAGGTTCCAATCGACGACTCCTTTTGAATCTAAACAAGCCCCATACGGCAAACAGAACTGCTGAGTATTACTTTCACCAATAATTCGAGGCTGACAAGGGTTTTGTTTATCAACAATACCTGTCCCCTCTGGGTCATAAACTGGAACAATAAGCCTACCTGTCATTGCAACAGGTTCTTCTTCAAATGCTTTTACCCCACCAGCTGTTCGACCAGATACCGGATTTCCATTCTGATCACTAGAGAGTGAACGATACCATCCTTGCATCCCTGTTTTAGCGTATGGGAAAAAAGTCGAAGAAATGATACCTGTTATGTTTTGTGGATTTTCTTTTAAATATTTTAAAGTAATATCAATAGATTTTAGATCAATGTCTTTATAAACACCTGTCTGAGGATCTTTGATACCTGTAATCAACCCACTATCAGCAATATCGCGATCAATGAGTCCATAAACTTTATTTGATGGACGTCCAGTTAACTCATTCAGAGGTAACATAAGTTCACGACCTTTATTCGGTGAAACATCCAAGGGTGTACTACGATCACCAGATGCAATACCAACCATAACAAAAGTTGAGGCCGCTTCATCATGTACAGTTAACGTTGGTGGTTGATAGAAACGAGGTTGATCTCCATTTGTAATACTTGTTCCATCCGCTTTTGTTGCAAGATTTCCTAAACGAACAACTCTTTTCCCAAAGGATGCTACTGGAGTATTTTTGGCATTATTTAAATCAACACGAAATACTTGCCCGCCTAAATCACCGAAATAGAGGTTATCAACTAAGCCATCTCCATCACGATCCAGAGTACTGATTCTACTCACCACACTATGGGTCATATTTGCATTGTTGGTATTCGCATTAGTATTACTCGCCCACCAAATTCTCTCACCCGTTTTAGCATTGATGATATAAACAGCATTACCATCTGCCTGTGCTTTATTGTTACATGAGGTAGATGGATAATCTGTATTGGAATTTGATGAATTCAGTTTAAATCTTGGATTCTCATAGCACATATCATAACCACCACCCACAATCATCACTCGAGTAATTTGGTTGTTATATCGAATATTGGCTAGTACAGGTTTAGACCAAGTTTGCCCCATACGAGTGTAGTCGCCTGTCCCACCAAGAATACGGAAAAGTAATTTAGGTGCGCTTGGATTAAGGACATCTAAGCCATAATAGCTTTTCCCCCCCATACGCATACCACCATATACATTCATTTTATTTGCAACGACTGAGGTTTCTGTATCATTTCCGCCAGTCACCTTATAATCTGAATCTGCAACCCAAGCGCCATTGATCCCTTGTGTAACTCCATTAACATCTGACTCACCTTTCCTTAGCGCTTTTGATAAAGTACTGTCCTGCAAAATTTCAGTAGGAACAAATACCATCTGCTCTTCACCAGTCAATGAATTGACGATACGCAAAGCACCTTCCATACTGCCATAAAGCACTGACTGATCACGGGTAGACTTTAAATTGCCATCTGCATCTAATGTTCCCTTATAAGTCATTTGTACTGGAAAAGAATGAATACTTGCCCCCATAGATGTGAAAGCATCTTTAGGTGTATCTAGGCTATTTGGAAGCTGCGTAGAGCTTAGACTTAAGTTATAACCTAAGTAATTTAATAACTTTAATTGAATATCTAATGCTAAATTTTTTAACCTGCTGTCTGTCTTAAACTTGTCCAGTAAATTTGTTGCAGTGGTGGCGGATTGAGTGACTAAAAATAAATCTGAATTTTTATCTGTGGAAGTAATTACTCCCCCTGATGCAACACTTTTAATATCTGAAAAAAGTGGTCTATAGCCATTAGGACTTACTACTGTCGGTAATTTAATTTTTGAATAGACGCCACCCGCAGTAACACCATCACCATCAGTTAAAGAGCTACTGTTCCAAATATCTTGAGAACTTGGATTGAGTAATCCATTGGTTTGGAAAACAAAGTTGCTTCCTGATTTTAAAGCGCCACCTTGAATACTGTATTTTTTCAAGTTCCCCGTCCAAGTGATATTCTGAGTCCCTGGTTTTGGCTCCAAGGCTCTCAAATATCCATAAGGTTGGAAGGATTGTGGACTTAAAGCATCTACAGGAACAGAAATCGCCCCGGTTGATAATGGGCTTATTGGATTTTTTCCTAAATTATCAATAAATTGAATAACGCTATTGGTAATTTCATCAGATTCTTTTGCAATAAAAAATCCACCGTTACCATACCCTGGTTTATTTGTTTTATAACTTGGTGCTGTAGGAGAACACTGGTCATCTGAAGTACGATCATCCTGTGTTCGGGAACTGAGTCTGCAAGCATTTTCTACATATTGATTGTTTAAGTTATCCATAGTGCTACCAAACCCCACAAATGCAGTTTGGATAGAGACACCTGTTGGATTTTTGGTTTTATCAAATAGTTTTTTGGCAAATTCTCCCATACAACGCCAACCACCATCAGAGTTATCTGAAAGCCCCCCAGCACAACTAAAATCACTACCTAATGTATCTAGGGCAGAAGACATTAAGTTACTTGATCTAGTGTCATCTGTTGTATTAGCAGCGCCATCGGAAAGAATATACACCCCTTGCCCATCACAGCTTTGGCGATCAGCAACAGCAGGAAGTGGAGAGTCATAGGTTGTATTATCAGCGACTTTTGTATCATCAGCAGATTTTGTAAATCCACTATCGCTATTGGAGAATAAAACAGTTCCTGTTTTATTATAACATGTACCACTATTACCATTTATAGTACATGATTGAGCTATTAAACCACTTGTATTGATAGAATTCACTGTACTCCAAGAGGTGCAATTTGTTCCTGAAGCATTCCACTGATTACACTGATAATTATAAGTTGTTGGCCACCAACCGCCAGTTGAATATGAAAAAAACATCGGGGCATTATTTAAAGTTACTGATTGTAATGTTTTAGTACCCATTAAATATGCTGCTGCTTCTGCATATCCATGTGCTGTAGGTGTACCATTGTAAGCTGTTAAATCTTTAAGTGCATTTTTTAATGCTATTCTTTGCGTAGAACTCACCGCTCCTAGCTCTTTTGCTGGAACTAAGATTTGACCACTACGACCATCCCCATTCGTAGAATAATTCCCTAAACCAACACGAACTTGTCTTAATGAAGCATCTTCACTATTTAAGAAAGTAAACATTCCATCTTTTAAACGAGTCAAACGGTCTAAGCATTGATACCCAGTTATTGTTCCACTTGAGTTTTTAATTTGCTCACACCCAGTGACTTCATTTTTAACGGCGGCTGTTGCAGCAGAAGGAGAGACATAACAAAAGTTACGCTCATAACTAGGAGTGGTTCCTGAATTAATTCGATATGCTTTATTATTAGTAAGATTCGATAAACTTGTGGTTAAGGTTGCTAAAGCCGTTTGTGTATAACTTATTCCACAGTTTAAACCATAATCATCTCTATAACTGAATCCACTGCCATTCGCAGGTCCCATACTACCCGATGTATCCAACATCATCACCAGCGTCTTTTTCCCTGCTGTAGGTGCAGCATAAATCTGTAAATCATTTGCTTGAGTGACAGAAGATACAATCAGAAATGTACCGACAAATGTTGTAAATCCAACCATGCCTAAATTTATTTTTTTTTGCTTGGCTACATAATTCAATGAGGCCGTAAGCTTTTTAGATATCATTTTACATTCCCCTAAATTTATACTGGCGCCTTAACCATTTTTATAAATGTTTGTAAATTAAACTCTTGGACTTGACTGTTAACTGGAATACCAAGATTTACGAGACATTGTGCTGTTGTTTGCAGAGCACTAGTTTCCGCATCTGAATTATCATTCACATTTTCTTTTAAACATGCTTGAGCAGCGGACAAGTTTTTAGCATAAATGGGCATTACTGCTACTGTCGTCATCCGAATACGTTTTTGCTCAGTTACCCCTTGTGGAATTGTTTGTCCACCACTTACATTAATATTTCTTGCAAGTAATGCCAAAGGCGGCAAATCGGATGTATCTGTTGGAATTTTAATAGAAACCTGAGTCACTACACCTCGTCTTGCACTACCAAAGTCAGTGGTTAAATTACAAAAATTATCTGTACTTCCCTCAACCAACTCCACATCAGAACTCACATTTCTAAGTACAGCCATAGATGTAACTGAACCAAAACGAGTACTCACTCTAGGTTTATAGCAAAATACATATTCTTTACCAGGTTCTGTATCTGCATCTTTCAAAGCCTTACCTATAACACTTGAAAGATTCACTTGCTTATTTAAATCCTCTAAAAAAACTTGGTTAATTGGTGTATCAGCCGTTTGACTTGAAAGCTGACTAATTTGCGCATTTGTCGCAATATTCAATGTCGTCATAGAGGTCCGAATCGCCATTACTCCAACTATTGTTAAAAATAACAACATCATCATAACAACGATAATCGTTGACCCTTTCTGCTTGCTTAGGTTAGTTCGATGTTTCATAAATCTTCTCTCCTAAGCCATTTCTTAAAGCAATATTTGTTGTATATAAACGTCGTAAATATTTGGTGCTTTTATCCGTTAAAGTCACTTCACCATCAGGGAAATTAAAGCTTTCTTTAGAGGGGTCTATATTTTTATTTGTTATTGGATCTTTAGAGCGAACCAAAACCATCATTCTAATCGAGACAACTCTAGGTATATTGGGAGAGGACGCCCCTTTTACTGCAGTCTTAAATTGCTCAATTGTGTAATAGCTAAAATTGTTTCCAGCTTTTGCTCCGATGTAAAATCTAACAAGATCCACTCTCGGCATAATCACTTCACCATTGTTTGAATCATTTAATCCAGCAATAGAAGGGACACTACTTCCTGGAGTGTTTGCATCACAAGCCAATGCCAAGTTACCATTATCTGTCCTTAAAAAATAACGTTGAATAACATACTCACTAGCCTGTACTTCTCTACCTTCACAATTCATCATTTTATTGGGTGCTTGAAACATAATTGTTAGTTGATCACTACTCGAACTCGTCCCAGTAGAACCTCCTGATTTTGTTAACAATCCCGCACTTACATCTTTTAACTGGAGATTTGCCTTGCCTAAAGCTGGATCAGCACTGGTAAAAATAATTCCGCCATTGGGTGTTGTTGTATCTAACACTGGATTATTTACATTTCCAAAATTCGCTAGACGAATATCTCTAGCAATATAATCAACACCGAACACACCACTATCTTGTAACTCTGCACTTGCTTCTTGCATTTTTGCCGTAATTAAACCACCTGTGAATAATTGCAAAGCTGCAGCGCTAATAATAAGACCAATGGCAAGAGCAACGATCAACTCAATTAGTGTGAAACCCTTCTGAGGTCCCATTATTTCTTGCTTCGTCATGAATCTCATTTAATATGCCTCCATCATTAGGCATTTTGCAGTAAACACATACGTTCCTGTGCTACTCATACAAGCACTATAATCACTTGCTTTTAATTTCGATGCAGTTTCATCCCAAGCAGCGAATAAGCATTGCCTTTTAATTGTACTGCCTACCCCTGGACAATCAGTCATTGTAATACTAATACCGATTCTTGATGCTGCATCAGCAGCCAAATATGAATCATAATCCGCCATTTCTGCTGGCGTACATGTGGCATTAAAACATTTTTTTTTCGGAGACTTTTCTCCCACTCCAATATAGTTTTTTACTGCTGCAGGATAACTAGATTGACCATTAGGATTAGCTCGAATACTTTCTGTTAAGCCTCTCAAAATTAGGGTTGCTTGAGATCTTGTAAGCGCTTCACCAGTCGCGTCCACCGCCCTTAACTGTAAAGCAGTAAATCCCAAAACCCCGATCGCAAGTAAAACCAGAGCAACTAAAACTTCAACCAATCCCACACCCAATTGATTCTTCTTATTCTTCATGAGCATGCTCCATTCTTTTCAGAGGATACAATTCCAATAACTGATACTGTTATTTCGGTAATTTCCTTATTACCACATATTGTTATTTTCCTTGCCTTTAAGTTGGTACTCGGCACATTATCAAGTGATGACCCAATAGCACTAAAAACAACATTTAAGTCACCACCAACACTAACAGCCTTATCAATATTGGCTAAAATGACACGTTTTGCATCAATGAAATTTGAAGCATTGGCGCTACTAACACCTGCTTTGGTTAAACAAAGTGTCTTTGTTATTTCCTGATTCGAGCCATCTTTATTTGGACAAACGATCACAGACATTTTCATTGATGATGCACGGCTCTTCGCTTCTTTTAGTGCTTTCATTAACTCTTCATTGCTTTTATTTGCCTGATAGGTTGCTAAGAGCTTTGAAAAAGAGGGTGCTGCAATCGATGCAACAATTGCCAGAACAGCAATCGTCACCATTAACTCAATTAAGGTGAATCCCCGATTATTTTGCATTGCTACTCCCCATTGCAACAAAACTTTACCCTATTAAAAATCATAGCTTAAATACTTACAAAACCAATACAAGTTGGACGAAAGGCATAAAAAAGCAGATAACTGAAATCTCAGCTATCTGCTTAAAAAATAAAGTTTAAATTTAAGCTTGAGTTACATGAATCCGTAGCTCTTTTGGCAAACTAAATGTGATGTTTTCCTCACGACCATTTAATTCTTGTGGCGGGGTCGCACCCCAGTCCTGTAAACGTTGAATTACTTGCTTAATTAAAATCTCAGGTGCAGATGCTCCTGCTGTCACACCAACCTTATGATTTGAGTTAAACCATTCTTGCTGTAACTCATCTGCATTATCAATAAGATAAGCATGCTTGCCCATACGTTCAGCCAACTCACGTAAACGATTCGAATTTGATGAGTTTGGAGAGCCAACAACCAACACCACATCACATTGTGTGGCTAAATCTCGCACAGCATCTTGGCGATTTTGTGTGGCATAGCAAATATCATCTTTACGAGGCCCTTGAATTTGAGGGAATTTATTGCGTAAAGCATCAATCACTTTGGCCGTATCATCTATAGATAAGGTTGTTTGGGTCACAAAGGCTATTTTTTCAGGATGATGTACTGTTAATGAAGCAACATCATCTTCATCTTCAACCAAGTAAATTTCACCACCATTTTTTTTGTCATATTGACCCATGGTACCTTCAACCTCAGGGTGACCTTCATGACCAATTAAAATCGCTTCAGTTCCTTCACGGGCATATTTCGTGACTTCAATATGTACTTTGGTGACCAATGGACAGGTTGCATCAAAGACTTTTAATCCACGGCGCTCTGCTTCTTGTTGAACAGCCTTAGATACGCCATGTGCACTAAAAATAACAATATTATCGTCAGGCACTTCATCCAACTCATCCACAAAAATTGCACCACGCTGACGTAGATCGTCAACCACAAATTTGTTGTGAACCACTTCATGACGTACATAAATAGGTGGATTAAAACATTCAAGCGCACGATTGACGATGGCAATTGCACGATCTACACCTGCACAAAATCCACGCGGATTAGCCAATACAATTTCCATAAAACCCTCAATGCTCACTTCAATGGTTGGATATATTTTATCGATTAAACACAAACAATGTGTAAAAACAGTTTTGTTTGTGTTCGCTCTACTCTAAAATAGAGAAGATATTTTATCATATCAGGAAAAATATCATGTCGGGTCTATTGTTTGTCGTTTCTGCGGCATCAGGAACAGGCAAAACATCTCTCGTTAAAGCGCTGCTTGAGCGTGTGAGCAATTTACACGTTTCTGTTTCACATACGACTCGTGGTCAGCGACCTGGCGAACTCGACGGTGTTCATTATCACTTTACCTCTAAAGAAAACTTTCTTGACCAAGTGAATCAAGGTGGTTTTATTGAATATGCAGAAGTTTTTGGTAATTATTATGGTACTGCGCAAACAACGGTAAGAGACCAATTGGCGAAAGGCCATGATGTGCTACTTGAGATCGATTGGCAAGGTGCAGAACAGGTTCGTAAACTTTTTCCTGAATCTAAACAAATTTTCATCCTCCCTCCTACTCAATTTGATTTACGTCAGCGTCTTTCAAATCGTGGTACAGACTCGGTTGAAGTCATTGAGCATCGTTTAAGTTGCGCGGTGGAAGACATGCAACAATATGTCAATTTTGAGTACATCATTATCAATGATGATTTCAATAAAGCGTTACATGATTTGGAATCTGTGATCAATGCCAACCGCTTAAAAATAGATCAACAGGCAAATCGTCATCAAGCTTTAATTACCAAACTGATTACACCCCAGTCTTAATCGTATTTCAATGCTTTCTAAATAAGCTTCGATTAAAACTTGAGTCTATAGTGAAAGCATTTTATACTGCACAGTCTATTTAAAAAATTTGTATTCAAACGAGAACTCTTATGGCACGCGTAACCGTTGAAGATTGTTTAGACCATGTGGACAACCGCTTTGAGCTTGTACTAGTGGCAAGCAAACGCGCGCGTCAATTGGCACGTCAAGGCATTGAACCGACTGTTGAGTGGGACAATGACAAGCCGACTGTTGTTGCATTACGTGAAATTGCGATTGGTCATGTGACTAAAGATATCTTGAAGCAACGTGATCAAGATTACCAAACGTCTAGTCTTGACCTTGCTTTATCAGCAAACAATCTTAATCTTGAAGGTTTTTCTTTCCAATAAGCTAAGCCTTTATAAAAAGCCTAGTTTTTCAACTAGGCTTTTTTATTTCAGTTATTTTGCAAAAAGTTTTGCCAATCAATCGACAAAATTCAAATTATTTGTTAAAAAAAATAGATATATTTGATGTCTAGAAATTGACAAGCGGCTCAATATGCTTTTCATTAAAGCATTAGGAAAAATATTTCAAATTTGTAATTTAAGATAGGTGTTCTATGCCAGGCCAACAGGTCAGCCAATCCAAGCAACAGCTGAATGTAATTATCGACGCTTACTTAAAACCAAGCGATGTCGAGCGAGTACTTGTGGCTTGTGATTATGCTGATATTGCGCATGATGGTATTACACGTAAAAGTGGTGAACCCTATATTTTACATCCGATTGCGGTGAGTTGTATTTTGGCACATATGCGTATGGATGCTGAAACACTCATGGCAGCACTATTACACGATGTGATTGAAGATACTGATTTCACCAAAGAAGATATCTCTGAAAAATTTGGTAAAACCGTGGCCGAATTGGTCGATGGTGTTACCAAACTCAGCCATTCCAGTGATAAAGAATATAATAAAGCAGCATCTTTTCGTAAGATTCTACAAGCCACCTTACAAGACCCACGTGTCATTATTATCAAACTCGCTGATCGTTATCATAATATGACAACACTGGGTGCTTTACGCCCAGATAAACGAGCACGAATTGCGCAAGAAACCTTTGATATTTTTGTTCCCATGGCACGCCTTGTCGGTATGAATGAGATGGCGGATAACTTAGAACATTTGTGTTATCAAAATCTCGATCTCGATATGTACAATGATGTACAAGAAAATTTACTCAAAACCAAACCAGAGCGCTGTAAATATCAATCGGTTTGGGAACAAAACTTAGCTGAACTGCTCAATAATTATAATATTCAAGGGCGCATCAAAAAGAAAAATAACAATATCGAACTATTACGCCACTTTGTAAAAAACGAAATTGACTTACAGGAACTCACCCACAGCCACGCTTTCGAAATTATTTTACAAAGCATTGCCGATTGTGACCGATTGGTTGATGCCTTACGAGAAAATTTCCAAGTCATCGATTATGAAGATCATATCCGTCGGCCATTACCAGGCGGAAACCAATCTTTGATGATCAAACTCAAAGGTGAGCGGACAACACTGTCTTTAACCATTCAAACCGAGCTGATGCGCAAAGCAGCGCGCTTTGGGGTGGTTCTTGGTGAAAACGCTCCACAGGCATGTCGTTCAGCGATTCAAGCGTCGATGAAGAATTTAGATATTCTTGTCGGGGGAGAGTGTGCAAAGACTACATTTAGTGACCTCCTTGATTATCTACATCAAGAAAAAATCTGGGTCTATACACCACACGGACAGCTACATGAATTGCCTCAAGGTGCTACAGCAGTTGATTTTGCATATTCAGCAAGTCTGTTTTTAGGTAACCATGCTGTTGGTGCTAAAATTAATGGTGAAATTAAACCCCTTTCAACACCTTTAGTCAGTGGTCAGGTGGTTGAAATTATTACCGATGTATTGGCAACACCAAATCCAGACTGGTTAAGCTTTATTAATACCCAAAAAGCACGTCGTGCGATTCAGAACATCTTGCGTGACCAAGATCCCGATGAACAACGTTTAGTGGGGCAACAAGCGCTTAACCGTGCTTTAAAATTATTTAGTCGCTCAACTAAAGACTTGTCTGAAGCAGATTGGAAGGATTTATTAGAGTGGCGCCATGTATCTAATAAAGACACCTTATTTGAACAAATTGCAGTCGGTGACCTACTACCGCAACTAGTCGCCAATCATTTATTTGCTCAATCCAAAGCCACTGAGGAACACGCTTCTAAGCGCTTGATTCAAGGTACCGATGGTGTCGATGTTAAGTATGCGCACTGTTGTAACCCTGTATTGGGAGATCCAATTCAAGGACATTTATCTCGTCGTGGTTTAATTGTACATCGTGCACGATGTCATAATTTATTGCATGAGCAACATTTACATCCAGAAAACATCATGTCTTTGCACTGGACGTCGGAAGAAGAAGACGATGTTAACTTCAATGCTTATTTGAGTATTGACCTTGTTTTAACTGATGAACAAATTTCAGAATTGATTTACTTATGTCGTAAAGCAAAAACTGGGGTTGAATCAGTCCGTTCTCATGAAGATAAAACTTATGTGAATATCGTGGTCAATAATCGTAAACAAATTGCGCAAATCATTCGTGAATTACGTATGCAATTTGGTTTTCCTCGAATTAGTCGGATGTCCATGCCCGTTTCAATTAACGAGGCGCTAAAAGCAAAAGCGTGCTAAATTAAGATCTGTAATGTTTATCGAGAGTCTTCGATGCACTTTGCATGCTATTCATCCTTTATGATGAAATGATTTGAAATCAAGGAGAAATCAATGTCCCGCCAAGTGATCCATACTGAAAATGCCCCTGCTGCAATTGGTACTTATTCACAAGCTATTTTAGTAGACAATACATTATATCTATCAGGGCAAATTGGCTTAGATCCGTATAGCATGGAGTTGGTTGAAGGCATTGAAGCGCAAATTCGACGTGTTTTTGATAATTTAAAAGCAGTGTGTGAAGCCGCAGGTGGTTCTTTAGCAGATATTGCAAAGCTCAATATTTTTCTGACTGATTTATCAAACTTTCAATTGGTTAACCAAATCATGGGCGAATATTTTGCTCAACCTTACCCTGCTCGTGCAGCATTAGGTGTTGCATCATTACCTAAAAATGCGTTGGTTGAAATGGATGGCATTGTCATTATTCCTCAATAATAGCAGTCAAATATTAAACATTTGATTTTAAATAATTTAAAAAATAAAACTAAATACTACCGATCAGGTAGTATTTTTTTATTCAAAAAGCCAATAAAGATTAATGATATTTCAAATTAATTCCATTGACAAATGATAACAATTATCAATAATATTAGATATCGCATTTAACCTTAGGGTTGAGTTTCATGTACGTTTGTTTATGTCGTGGTATTACAGATCAAGATATCAAAGATGCAATGGCAAATGGTGCAGAGAGCTACCGTGAAGTACGTGAATTATTAGACTTAGGCACGTGCTGTGGTCGCTGTGCTCCTGAAGCAAAAAGCATTATCAATGAAGAGCTATCACTTATTGCAGCACGTATTTCTGTTGCCGCATAGTTTTAAATCCAAAGATTCAAGCATAAAAAGTTTATATAAATAACGACAATAAATAAGTTTTTTAATGATCCCCAGATCATTCTCCTCCCCCGCTTCGACTCAAGGCGGGTTCGTTTTTTAATCAATCTCTTTTAGCCAAAACGACATCCCTACTGTTTTTGATTGCGATTTTCATTTGCCGTTCCATAAACTACTCGTAACCCTCTAGAAAGTTGATTAATATAGAGCCATATCGAATTACCTTAATCATTAAATTTCAATGACTCAGTTTAAATTCACATTAAGGTACACAATTAGAATGGAGTTTTAGCCATATGCAAGGCAATCGAGATGTAATTAATCAACTCAATCAAGTGCTTTACCATCACTTGACTGCGATTAACCAATACTTTCTACACTCGCGTATGTTTAATGATTGGGGAATCGAAAAACTTGGTTCGGCTGAATACAAAGAATCTATTCGCCAAATGAAGCATGCGGATAAGATCATTGAACGTATTCTTTTTTTAGAAGGTTTGCCTAATCTTCAACATTTAGGAAAGTTGTATATTGGTCAACATACGGTTGAAGTTTTAAACTGTGATGTACGTAAAGTAAAAGAAAACATAGATGCATTGAAAACAGCTGTTGAGCTGGCTGAAAGCAACTTAGATTATGTGACTCGTGATCTTGTTCAAGAAATTCTTGAGAAAGAAGAAGAATTTTGGGATTGGACAACGACCCAACTAGATCTAAGTGAAAGTGTTGGTATCGAAAATTATATTCAAAGCCAACTCTAATTAATTTTTAAATATCACAAAAAAATCCCCCAATTGATTGGGGGATTTTTTATTTTATTTCAAAATGTAGCGATGCAAACACTACAGTCATCACAATTCACTTTTATGAAAGGGTATTATTTTCCTGCAACAGATACAGGTAATAGATCCTGATATGATGTCTCTTGCCCATGCAGTGTCTTTAGAATCCATAACTGATGTTCAGCTTCAGCTTTTTTACCATTAAAAGCCAAGACCTGTGCATATTTCTGAATATCATATGCCGAAGCTAAGTTTGCCACCATACGCCCCATATATTGCAACTGCTGATCCGACATTTTGCTATATGGATTTAGACCAATCCACCAGACACGTTCTTTAAATTGCGTCAGCAACAAAATATCTTGATTCATCACTGCTTGCTGTGAAGCACTTAACGGTGTTTTCTTATTTACGAATACACTTTGTTGGCGGTATAAAATATAGTCTCGATAAATCACTCCCACCAAGACCAAACCAATCACAATAATACTCACTGTAACCGAAGACTTTAAGTTCTCTGTAGGCAAACGAGGATACTGAGCTTGGATGATCCCCAATAAAAAACCTAAAGGGAGTAAGAAATATGCATAGTGAATTGGGTATTCCAATAAAGCATGAATCAAAATGGCACAGACCATCAAACCCGCTGCAATTGAAACCGCATCTTTAATGCCTTTATTTAACCAATACAACCAACATGCCATATAAACAATAATCAATCCACCAATCGGGATACCATTCCAAATCAGTAAATCCAAAATCACATTATGTGCCGTTTTATACCATTCATGTGATGGATATAAATCAAAAGCAGCGATTTGCGCCATCCCTGTTTGATTCCAACCGTACCCAAACCACGGCTTTTCTGAAATTGCGACTAAGGCTTGATTCCACATATCTAAACGGAGATAACCTGAAGATGCTCGCTCGACTACTGAAGCTGTCTCTGTTACTTCTTGGGTTGATACAGATATAATCCACTGATTCAGCATGGGTAAGCAAGTAATCAACGCAATAAATACACCAGACCATGCGAGTAATTTGATAAACCCAAAGCGTTTAGTTTGACCGAATTGCTTAATGGTCAAATAAATCAATGTGAACAAACACACCACCCAAGCAGTTCGTGATTGAGTCAGCGCAATGGTGAATAGAAAAATAAAAGTGGATGGCCCGAGTATGTAATTTGGCAGTATCTTCTTTTCATAAAAATATAAACATGCAAATACCCCCATACACATAAACGTCGCCAGATTATTCGGCTGGGCAAAGTTTGCATAGGGACGATTACCATTGAGCAAATTGACCAATGGTCTAAAATATTCGTTTACGCCTAACCATTGGGTCATTGCAATAAAACTTGAAAGTATCGCACCCGTAAAAACCACAAGACTAAATACTTTAAAGACTTGTTCTCTTTGACCTTTTTCACCTATTGCCAAGTTATAACCGACAACCAGCATCAACCAAAACATTGCAATATAGGCTGTGCAAAGCAACGCATTACTTAAATACAAAATCTCGCCAAAGCCCCATTGAATCAATGGAATCGCCAATACAGGCAATATAAGCAGTTGCGGTTTTGGAATTTTTAAGTCTTTATTTAGAAAAGCACTGAGCAACACCAAAGCAGATAGAAAAGTCAGTTCTTCACTACCAAAGGTTGTCCAAGGCATTTTATGGATCGGTAAAAGCCAAGCAAGTAAAAGCAAGACGGCTGAAAGAAGATAAGGTATAGCTTTCATAGGAAAAGTGAAAAGAAAAACTGAGTTTATTATAGCGTTTCTAGCACTTTTTGTTTAAGGAATGATTGTACAGTTTGCACCTTTACTCAAGTCACAACGGATATCTACTGTTGATGAATTTTTACTTTTTGCTTCAATAATCAGATTTGTGGTTGACTCGTTCCATGAAGAAGCGTCTGTGATAAAACTACAAGATGAAGTTGAAGGCTGACCAGGATGTGTATTGTTATTTTGGTCAAATATATCTACAAAAACATTATTGCTATAGCTCTTTGTTTCATGCAAACACGCAGCAACTTGTGTTTTCTTTTGATATAAAAGATAGCTAGGTATAGCAATTGCCATAAGAATACCAATCACAGCTATAACTAGCATAATTTCGACAAGAGTAAAGCCTTTATTAAATTTCATAATAATTTCTCTAACAATTATTTTTTACTTTATTATAAAAAAAAGTTTTTAACTATTTTTTTATTATTTTTGAATTTTTATGTACAAAAACGACAAATCTTGTCAAAAATTGATGCTTTGAGAAGTTGATCAAATTTAATTTCAACATTATAAAAGTTATTAATGATATTAAGAACATCCGCAGCTTCTTCTTTTTTATTATTATAAGTTAAAAGTACAGCCAATTTAATTAACCCTTGTTGCGTAGCGGTAGCCAGAACTTTTGTTTTTAGCCCCTCTATCTCTCTATCACTCAATAATTGGTAAGGATTAAATTGAATCCAAAAGATAATAAAATCACTTCTATCATAAATGAAATTCTCAAGGAGAAAATTTGATTCATGCGGTAAATAACTTGGTAAAATTTCATTCTTATATCCTTCCATCAAAGCAATATTTAACCTTTTTTTGTACATATATTCATAACCAATATTTATAATCAAGAGCAATATGACTAAAAGAAATAGAGAAAACATATTTACTTTGTTTGTTGATTTAACATAATCCAGATCAAATTGTATGAGCGCACCACCTATAACAAAACCTAAAGGAAATAAAAAATAAGAGTAAAACAAAGGATATTCCAAAAAGGCATGGGTAACAATAATTATAATTGTTATTGAAAAAAATAGATTTTCCAATGTTAATGATTTAATTAAAATCCTAACTAATAAGAAAAGAAATAAAACAACTATCATCATGCCTAGTGGAATCCCACACCAAACTAATAAATCTAAAATAATGTTGTGTGAACTATCTATTACTTGTGGTTCTACACTTTTTTCAATTAATGAAATATTTGCTAATTGTGTCTGATACCATCCATATCCTTCCAATGGTTTTTCCAATAAAATTTTAAAAAAATGCTTCCAAACACCTATTCTTAAATAGCCTGTTGTACTTCTAGTTAATACATCTGCTGTCTGTATAACGCCAATATTAAAAAATTTAAATAAATAATTATAAAGAGGCAATAAAATAATATTAGAGACAAAAAAAACACCTAAAAAAAATATTTTTCTCATTGTTATTTTAAGATAACATTTTTTTCTTTTAAATAAATAATAAAAAAACAATAAAAAAATTATAAGCCAAGATGTTCTTGATTGTGTTAAAATGACCGAGAATAGAATCAGTAATGCCATAACAACCAAAATAAATGAATTTTCATTTTTTTTCTCATATACATACCATACGGATGCTATTCCCATTAAAAGAATTGTTGCCATTTGATTTGGTTGCGCTAAATTCCCATATGGTCTATTCGTCATTATTTTCAAAATATATGGTTGTAAATTATAAAAATTTAACCATTGAAAAATAATGATTAAGGATGAAATTAATGAGATAAAAATTAAAGTGTAACTAAACAAACTGATTGCATCGAATATATTTTTACCCTTAGATACTTTCAATAAATTATAGCCAAATATTATTGAAATGAAAAAACAAAATAAATAAACCATTCCTAATAAAGCAGTTTCAAAAAAAACTATCAAGCCTATACAGTATTGTATAAGAGGAATAAGTGTAATAAAAAAAACAGGAATAATTACATAAGGTATTTTTAGTTTCTCATTAACCAAAAAAAAAGCTATAAAAATAAATGATATAAAACTATACTTTTCTGAATAAAAACTTACCCATGGTAGGGTATGGTATGGATTTAATATTGAAAAAATAAAAAAAAGACAAGAAAGTAAGATAAAACCTTTCTTTAAAAAATTATAAAAAAAATTGATTTAAATATACTCATAATTACATATTTTAAAATGTAAAAAGCTCAATTTAAATGAGCTTTTTACAGCTTCTCAAATTAAGAACAAACCGTTCTTGTTAAATCACAAGTAACCTTAGGTTGACTACCATTAGTCACTGTCACATCAAAAGATGTAGCATTTGGTGCTGGTTCAGTAATTGAGCAATTATTTGTTGAAAATGTTGTTGTTAAAGGTTTTGAAGTTTTCCCTTCAGGGTCTGATACATAAAGATTCCACATACCAGCATAGTTTTTACCAGAAGCAATACATTGCGCTGTAACAGAACGTTTCGTATAGTTTTGATACGCAGGAATCGCGATCGCAGCAAGAATACCGATAATTGCAACAACGATCATTAATTCAATCAGGGTAAAACCTTTTTGAGCATTCATAACATTTCTCCAATGTTTTAAAAATTTTTATAGCTTTTGAGCAATTTATATGGCTGTTCTTTTTGTGGAAAAAATCAACAACCAGTCGAGACTCTTTGATTTTAGAGAGAATGTAATGCTTTACAAGTTTTTTTTTACTGCTTATATTTTTACGTAATTATACGTAAAAAAGTGACATTTATTGTCACCGAGAATAAAATTAATTCACAATGATTGGATTGTTTGATAATTCATTTACATTATCAATTTGACTATATTTATCCCCATAAAATAAATTTAAAATTTGACCAATTTCTAAAACACCATTGCTCACTGCAATTCGATAATTTTTGTTTTTTAGTTCAGCAATCATCACATCACAAATCTGTTGCCACGTTTGCTGTGTAGTAGCTTGATAAATACCACGATCTATCACAATTTCAACCGTCTTTTCACATAAGTTTAAATACAGCAATACGCCACTATTATACTCAGTATCCCACACGCCCAATTCAGCAAACAATTGTTGTGCCCTTAACCGTGTATTTTGATGATATGCCTGATGACTTGGAATATGCCCCTCGATCACCACTTGTATTTCACCGACATGGCCTTCTTCTGCTTGCTTCACCGTTTGTGCAATTGCATGCTGATCTTGCTTTGAAAAATAGCGTTTCGAGGCAGGCATATATAAAACGTGCTTTAACCAACGTTTAAAGCTGGGTTGTACCTGTTCCTGTAACTTCGGTTCAGTCACAATTGTTGTTGTATCTGTTTTTGTTACCATGAGCCTGATGCTCCTCCACCGCCGAAACCACCACCGCCGCCACTATAGCCCCCACCACCGCCAAAACCACCACCGCCACTGCCCCCACCACGGCCACCACCAGATAAAAACATTTGGAAAATCAGTTGTGCCAGTGATGTAATCAACAAAAAGAATATACCAAAACCCAAAACTAAGCTCATCACAATCCCTGAGCCATAAATAAGTCCTGCAGCGGTTGCTGTCACACCCGCAACTGCTGCACTTAAACGATTGCCCACAATAAATGATGCAAAGATACCAATCACCAAAATCACCATAGCAGTGGTCAAGGTTCGATCCTTAGCTTCTTGTTCTTGCAATGCTTGGTTTTGACGCTCTTTTAGCTCATCTGCGGCTTGTTTGGCAATTTCAGGGTCAAGGTTTAAAATACGCTCAATTTCATTGACACCCGCCAGTAAACCTTGAGCATATTGTCCTTGCTTAAAATCTGGTGTGATCTGATTGCGTATAATCCGACTGGCCACAATGTCAGGGAGTACACCCTCCAAACCATAGCCCGTTGCAATATGGATTTTATGATCATTGACTGCAACTGCGATCAATAAACCATTGTCTTGTTTTGCTGAACCTAACTTCCATTGCTCAGCAACACGCATTGCAAAATCAAAAATACCTTCTTGCCCTGTGGTTGGAACAATGATAATCCCAATTTGTGCTTTACCTTGGCGATAAATATCACGAATTTGTTGTTCTAAATTTTGCTTTTCAGCTGCAGATAAAACATTGGCTTGATCAACGACAGGCTGGTTTAATGTGGGAATATTTCGAGCACTTTCACCCTCTGCCATATCATTGGCAACTTGTGGTAAGTCTTTTGAGGAAGTTTGAGGTGCTTGCTGTGTGGTAGGTGTTTGTTTTTGAGCATCTGTGGGTTTTGAGCCGATCACATTGGGCAAATTGGCATTGGGTACAACTTTACCCAAAACAATTGCGTCTTGTACCTCTTGCTCATCTGTGGCTGTCGCTGTTTCAGCCCAAACACTAGATTGAACAGAAAGCATCAGTCCAAAAAATACAAATAATATTGTACTCATGTTTTTCATTACTGATTTTTCTCGCCATTCAATCATAGTTCACCTTTTATTGAATAATGAAAAATATTCCCACTATCTTTTATCTCAAGCGTTAAAGACAGAGAAATAAAATCACATCATTAATTAAAATTAACTGTTGGCACTTTCGATGCACCTGCTTCAGCACTAAAGTTCGGTTTAGCTTTCATACCAATCACTTTAGCAGTCATTGCCTGAGGGAATTGACGCACATAGGTATTGTAATCTTGAACAGATGCAACATAACGTGTCCGTGCAGTACTAATACGGTTTTCAGTCCCTTCCAATTGAACCTGTAAATCACGGAATTGTTCATTGGCTTTTAAATCTGGATAATTTTCTGTCACCGCTAAAAGACGTGATAATGCACCTGTCATTTGTGATTGTGCTTCTTGATATTTTTTAAACAATTCAGGATCGTTCAATACTTCTTTGTCTACTTTTAAACCTGCGACATTGGCACGTGCCTCAGTCACCTCAGTTAAAACTTTTTCTTCGTGGGTTGCATAACCTTTAACCACATTCACCAAGTTAGGGACTAGATCTGCACGACGTTGATATTGGTTTTCAACTTCAGACCATGCCGCATTTACAGACTCATCTTTAGCTTGCAAAGTATTATAGCCACAACCTGAAAAAGCTAAGGTGCTTGCCAGTGTAAGTGCAACTAAACCTTTTTTCATTGAATTCATTGCCAATTCCTCAAAGATATTTATTTGTATTTGTTGATATCTCTGCATTCTATACAGTTTAAGGCAAAGTTTTGTTTAATTTCTGCTACCTAGCCAAAGACAAGACAATTAAATTTTTGCATGTTTGATAGAAATTGCTGAAGAATGCCTTAAACCAAAACCTTTTTAAATGTTTAAAATTATCTAGACCTGACTAAATTAACTTTGCATTGCTATCGCCCAAAAACTCTGCGCGTTGATCAAGCTGATCTAGTGTTTTACTCATGAGAGTATAATCTGATCATCAGCAGATAAATTTTTAGCTTCATCTTTTTATTTTTATTATTCACTTAGAATTTAAACATCTTTTAAAGATACAAAAAAGCCACCCTCAGGTGGCTTATTGTTTAAGTTTACTTTTCTTCTTCGTCTTGTTGCTCAGGCAAATCTTTCACTGCTTCTGCAATTAAACCAAACATATAGTTACCATAGGCATTGGTTTTATCATAATGAAAGCGCAAACGTGGCGTTATACGAGTTTTGATACGACGACCTAATTCGTGGCGTAAGAAACCAGATGCTTTATTTAAGACATCTAACGTTTCTTTATTTGCCACTTCACTTTGCTCATCGCCAAGTTCACGCCCCATCACGGTAACGTAAACTTCTGCATAACCCAGATCTGGACTCACTTTCACCGCAGAGATGGTCACAAGACCACCTAAGCGAGGATCTTTAAGCTCTTGGCGAATCAGTTCTGACAACTCACGTTGTACCGTATCTGCCATACGCTTAAGACGTTGACTACCCGCCATTAAAGACTCCGTTTAATCAACTGAACATCATACACTTCGATTTTATCAAGTGCTTTGATGTCTTTATAACCTTTTACTGCAAGACCACATTCCATACCAGCACGAACTTCTTCAACCACTTCTTTATAGCGACGAAGAGATTCAAGCTCGCCTTGGAATACCACAACATCATCACGTAGTACACGGATTGGTTTATTACGATGCAATACACCTTCGAGCACCATACAACCTGCGGCAGCACCAAACTTACTTGAGTGGAATACTTCACGAACTTCTGCAACCCCCAAAATTGTTTCACGGTGTTCAGGTGCAAGTTTTCCGCTCATTGCTGCTTTCACATCATCAATAAGTTGATAGATGATTGAGTAGTAACGAATGTCGATACCATCTGCATCTGCTTTTTGACGCGCGGTATTGTCTGCACGTACGTTAAAGCCAAGAAGTACTGCTTCTGAAGATTCAGCAAGGGTCACATCAGACTCAGTGATTGCACCCACGCCCGAACCGATTACACGTACTTTAACTTCGTCAGTTGCAAGATCAGCAAGTGCAACATGTAGCGCTTCCAAGGTACCACGTACATCAGTTTTAAGAACAACATTTACAATCGGCACATCTTTCTTGCCCATTGATGCCATAATGTTCTCAAGACGCATTGCACTTTGACGTTCAAGACGTTTTTGACGCTCACGGTCCATACGCGCATCGGCAACTTCACGTGCTTTTTTCTCGTCATTAACAACAAGAACTTCATCACCCGCCATTGGCGCTTCTGGAAGACCTAAAATTTCAACTGGAATTGAAGGACCTGCAGATTGAATACGTTGACCATTCTCATCGGTCATCGCACGAACACGGCCGTAAGATGCGCCTGCAAGAACCAAGTCACCTACTTTCAGTGTACCGTTTTGAACAAGAATAGACGTTACCGCACCACGGCTATTGTCTACACGTGCTTCAATTACAACACCTTGTGCAGCACCTTCTTCAGACGCTTTCAACTCTAACATTTCAGCTTGAATTGAAATCAAATCTAGAAGTTCGTCGATACCTTGACCTGAGTGTGCTGAAACCATTGCAACTGGTACATCACCACCCCATTGTTCAGGCACGATTTCTTTGGTTGTCAATTCATTCAATACGCGATCTGGATCAGCTGATTCTTTATCCATTTTATTGATTGCAACAATAATTGGAGTACCCGCAGCACGTGCATGGTCAATTGCTTCCGCAGTTTGTGGCATTACACCGTCATCCGCTGCAACAACAAGTACCACGATATCAGTCGCTTTGGCACCACGTGAACGCATTGCAGTAAATGCAGCATGTCCAGGCGTATCCAGGAAAGTAATAATTCCTTTATCCGTTTTAACGTGATAAGCACCAATATGCTGTGTAATCCCGCCCGCTTCGCCTTGCGCAACTTTGGCACGACGAATACGATCCAGTAACGATGTCTTACCATGGTCAACGTGACCCATGATTGTCACAACTGGCGCACGTGTTGTTTGCGCACCACGTGCTTCTTCAGCTGCTTCAAGTAAGTTATCTTCAGCTTGTGTATCAGATACACGTACTGGGTTGTGACCCATTTCTTCAACAATTAATGCCGCAACTTCTTGCTCAATGGCTTGGTTCTGAGTAACAAGCTCACCCATTTTCATCAGTGATTTAATTACTTCACGAACTTTAACTGCCATTTTTGCTGCAAGGTCTGCAACAACAATAGTTTCTCCAATTTCAACGTCATAAACTTGCTTTTTAACTGGTTTCTCAAAACCATGTTTATTCGCTTGACTGGTTTTTAAACCACGTTTATGCGGGTTATGGCTGAAAGATTGCTCTTCCTGACCACGACGACCACCTTTCTTAGGAGAACGTGTATTTGCAGTATTGGTACCACGTTTGATTTCACGGTCTTCTTTTGCAAATGAGTCTTCATATGCTTGACCAACCAAACCTGCAGCCAACGGTGAATCGTCAACTACACGAATCGTTGTTGCAGTTTCATCAGAAGAATACTTAGACGCCATTTGACGCATTTGCTCAAGCGTACGCTGTTGAGCTTCTTCTGCCGACTTACGACGAGCTGCTTCTTCAGTCGCTTTCAGTTGTGCTGCTTGAGCTTCACGTGCACGTTTCTGCTCAGGGGTTTCAATTGTTTTTACTGTTGCTTTAGTAATCGGCTTATTGGTCGATTTACGTTTTACAACAACAGCTGCTTTTGGTGTTTCTTTTGCAGCAGTTTGTTGTTTTGCAGCAGCACGCATTTTTTCTAAATTCGCTTTCGCTGAGCTTTCAGTCTTTTCAACTCCAGCTACAACAGTATTTTGCTGTACTTTTTGAGTTGACGTCGCTTGAGCATTTGCTTGAGCTTTAGCCAAAGCTTCCGCTTTGATTTGTTCAGGATCTGGCTTAGTAAACGTATGCTTCTTACGAACTTCTACGTTAATTGTCTTCGCTTTACCTGAAGTACTCGCAACTTTAGCCGTACTTGTCGTTTTACGTTTCAACGTGATTTGTCCTGCTTGTCCCGTATCTTGACCATGTGCTTTTTTCAAATGGTTCACGAGAACATCTTGCTGTTCAGTAGAAATTTTATCTTCAGCCTGTTTTTGTGGCAATCCAGCTTCACGCACCTGATCAAGGAGCTTTGCAACAGGAAGTCCTACGCTGACCGCTAACTCTTGAATTGACTTATCCGTCATGTATTACCTCCTAGTTAAACCATGATTCACGTGCTTTCATAATCAATTGACCTGCTTTCTCAGCGCCTAAACCGTCGATATCAGAAATATCATCCGTTGCTTGGTCAGCTAAGTCATCGATTGTTACCACACCACGTGCTGCTAAAGCATGCGCAATTTCAGAAGTCATTCCTTCCATCGCAACAAGTTCTGGACTTGGGTCCTGAATATCTTCTTGTTGCTTTAATGCATCAGCCAAAGCTGCTTCTTTTGCACGACTTTGTAGCAATTCAACTGTATCCGCATCTAATTCGATTTCATCGAAAGTTTCCGCAGGCACATAAGCAATTTCCTCAAGTGAGGTAAAGCCCATTTCTACTAAAGCCATTGCAAGATCTTCTTCAATATCAAGACGTGTTACAAACATGTCTAAATACTGTTGAGCTTCACTTTGTTGACGAGCACGGTACTCATCTTCAAGCATCATATCTAATTTATAACCCGTAAGCTCTGATGCTAAACGGACGTTTTGACCTTGTGATCCAATTGCTCGCGCAAGTTGATCACTGGTTGCAAAAATAATGTCTGCTGTACGTGCATCTTCATCAATCACAATCCCAGATACATCCGCAGGCTCTAAAGCACTTGCGATATATTGAGCCGGATCATCAGACCACACGACGACATCTATACGTTCACCATTTAATTCAGACTGAACCGCTTGGATACGTGTACCACGCATACCAATACACGCACCGACTGGATCAATACGATGATCGTTGGTCTTAACCGCAATTTTTGCACGTACACCTGGTTGACGTGCTGCTGCTTTAATCTCAATGATTTCTTCAGAAATTTCAGGAATTTCTTTTTTCATTAATGCAATCAGCATTTCAGGTTTAGCACGTGACAACAATAATTGCGCACCACGACCTTCACGGTTCACATTATAAAGAATTGCATTCATACGCTGTTTAGGGCGAAGAATTTCTTTAGGAATCATTTCTTCACGTGCTAAATAGGCTTCTGCGTTATCACCTAAGTCTATAATAAAGCCATCTTTGGTTTGTTTTTTCACTTCACCGTAGATCAGTTCACCCACTTTAGCTTCATAAGCATCCGCCACTAAAGCTCGTTCAGCTTCACGAATTTTTTGCACAATTACTTGTTTGGCAATCTGTGCTGCAATACGACCAAAATCAATTGATGGTACTTCTAACTCACGGATATCACCAATTGACCATTGAGCAGGATCAACATCAGAAATCGCATCTTGACATGCTGGCATTTCATGATCTTCATCAGCAACAACTTCCCATTGACGGAAAGTGCTGTAATCACCTGTCTTACGATCAATTTCTACACGTAACTGAGCTTCTTCCGAATTCGTTCCTTCGTAGAATTTCTTTTTTGTCGCTGCAACCAAAGCCTGTTCAAGCGCTTCAAAAATTGCTTCACGACTTACACCTTTCTCATTACTTACCGTTTCAACGACGGTGAGAATTTCACGTGCCATAAGTCACCTATTTATTCAGATTTCTATTTCTGGATTAATCCTGAAAGATCAAATTCGCTTTGTCTATATTGTTGCTATCGATCTCAAGTACGTGCTGTTGTTCAACTTCAACTTGAATGAATTCATTTTCTAAATCTACAGCAATTAATTTTGCTTGGAATTTACGGCGATTTTCAACTGCAGCAATCAAACGCAATGCAACTTGTTGTCCGATGTATTTTTCTAACTGTGCCAACTGGAAGAATGGTCGATCCCAACCTGGAGATGATACTTCTAAAGCATATTCGCCTGAAATTGGATCATGTACATCTAATATTGCACCAACTTGCTGAGTCACACGTACACAATCTTGTACGCCAATACCACGACCCAATTCTGCTTCACCATCTTCATTAATCGTTGGTTCAGCATTTTCCACCACATCTTTATCGATATAAATACGCAATAAAGAACGCTTACCTTGAGGAATAAATTCGATCCCCCAAAGTTCTACATCACAAGCTTGCACTGCAGGAGTGATTAAGTCTTGAAGTGCTTGAGTTTTATTTGATAGCTTCATTTACTCTCGTCATATTTGTGCGATTCAATCGCTCATCGGACTAATTCAAACTTACTATAGTGAAGCATGTCTTTTTGACCAATTGATGTCCACACCACACGATAGCCAATAAAAAAGGGCGTAATCGCCCCTATTATCGCACAGTAAACCGAAGTTCACTATGCAAAAAAGACCCACCTATCTGTGAGCCCTTTTAGAAACTTGGTAGCGGGAGCTGGATTTGAACCAACGACCTTCGGGTTATGAGCCCGACGAGCTACCAGACTGCTCCATCCCGCATCAGCGTTGCAAAATTATACACAAGAAATTTAATTTTTTCAATCCATCATTGACAGATACATTGAATTTCTTGCTTGATTAAGTTGCACCTTAATCAAAATGGTAGCGGGAGCTGGATTTGAACCAACGACCTTCGGGTTATGAGCCCGACGAGCTACCAGACTGCTCCATCCCGCAACAACATTGCAAATTCACACATAATATAAATTTTTCAACTTACATTATCATTAACTAAGTTGCATCTTAATTAAATTGGTAGCGGGAGCTGGATTTGAACCAACGACCTTCGGGTTATGAGCCCGACGAGCTACCAGACTGCTCCATCCCGCATCAATGTTTTTTTCAGCTGCTAACACCAACAATCTGGTTCATTGTTGGTGCGGAAGGGGGGACTTGAACCCCCACGCCCGAAAGCACTACCACCTCAAGGTAGCGTGTCTACCAATTCCACCACCACCGCAGCTGTGACGCATTCTAGTCGCATCATTCAGAAAAAGAAAGAACTAAATGGCATTATTCGCCAGTTTTTGGTGCAGTTGGTGAAGTTTCACCCGTATTGGCGGGTGCAGGTGCTGTGGTTTGAGAACTGCTCTGTACAGATTTTAAACCATAGGCATCCGATGTTTGTTTTTTAGCAAACACCGCTAAACTTAAACTGGTGATAAAAAACAAAGCCGTGAGAATTGCAGTTAAACGGGTTAAAAAGCTTGCAGAACCCGAGGCACCAAATACAGTTGCAGCACCACCGCCACCAAATGATGCACCTGCATCTGCACCTTTACCGTGCTGAACGAGGATCAGCCCGATCATCAAAACGGCCAAGATGATATGTACAACCAGCACAAATGTATGCATGCTGAACTCCTATTCTTCTGTTTGAGCAAATGCTTGAGCAATTTTATAAAATGACTCAGCATTAAGTGATGCACCACCAACCAGTGCACCGTTGATATCTGGACATGCAGCTAACTCTACTGCATTTTCAGGCTTGACACTACCACCATACAAAATCGCAGTATGTTGAGCTTGAGCCGTAATTTGAGTTAAACCTTCACGAATTTTTGCATGCATTGTCTGTGCATCTTGCGGAGAAGCAGTCTTACCTGTTCCGATTGCCCAAATCGGTTCATAGGCAATCACAATATTGTGCCATTGTTCTACTTTTACAACTGCTGCGAGATCGCAAATTTGTTGTAAAACCACTTGCTCTGCCTGCCCTGCTTCACGTTGTTCTAAGCTTTCACCCACGCAATAAATCACGCGAAGCCCTGCATTTAAAGCATTGGCTAATTTAGCTTTAATTTTTTGAACATCATCGCCAAAAAGTTCTCGGCGCTCTGAATGCCCAATCAACACATAATCAATATGGCTGTCTTTAAGTAACTCAGCACTGACTTCACCGGTATAAGCACCTGTGCCTGCCATTTGAGAAAGATCTTGTGCGACAACTTTGATGGGTGAATCTGCATCGTTAATTAATTTTTGTACAGACAATAAAGCAATAGAAATAGGTGCAACACCAATATGACATTGTTTTTCTGTAATCGGTGTTTGTTGTAAATACTGATTTAAATCTTGAATGAGCTGTTGCGAATTCGCTTGCATTGGGTTCATTTTCCAATTGCCGACAACCCAAGGAGTAATAGTCGAACTCGACATACATCTAACCTTTTATCGAAAATGTGCACATTCTACACGGAATTTATATTTTTAAAGTATTTTTTCTTTATCAATTCAGTCATCTTATTTAAAGTCATGTTTTAATAACAACGCAAGAAACATAAAACATTTCAAAGATAATGCTAAAAAGCCTCATTGGCTCAAATTATTGTTAAATATGTTTCTATAAAAATACGTTTAATTCTAGATATTTCTAAGGATCATCGTATAATTTTCGTATTCCAATTATAAAATGAAATTTAATGTGTTTTGGGGATGTCTATGCAAAATGGTTCACCTAAGTTTTCGGGGTATATCCGTCGCTTAGTCGACGAAGGTTTTTTATCTGCCCAGCAAATGAAAGATGCGTTCAGTAACGCTCAAAAAAATAAAGTGAGTATCGTTGCCTATCTCAGTGAAAAATTAAATATACCACCACTGATCATTGCCGAAATGATCTCCGTTGAGTTTGGAGAGCCTATTTTTGATCTGGACAGCTTTAATCCTGAAATGCTGCTCAAAGAGATTGTTGATCCAAATTTAGTCACCAAACATAAAGTGATCCCTTTGATACAACGCGGTAATATTTTATATGTCGCCACCAGTGATCCGACCAATATAGAAGCATTGGATGCCATTCGTTTTAACTGTGGTCTGAATATTGAACCGATTATTGTTGAGCACCATAAATTAGAAAAACTATTAGAAAAACACTTTACGGTAGAAGAAAGTTTTAACTTTGGCGATGAAGATTTTGATGTTGATGTCATTGCTACCGATGACCAACCTCCATCTGAAGATGATGATGAAGCATCTGAAGAAGAAGCACCTATTGTTAAATATATCAATAAACTCTTGGTCGATGCGATTCGCATGGGAGCATCAGATTTACACTTTGAGCCTTATGAAAAAAGTTATCGGGTACGTTATCGAGTAGATGGTGTGCTTAGAACCATTACCAATCCGCCCTTACAACTGGCAAGTCGTTTGGCATCACGCTTAAAAGTCATGTCCAGAATGGATATTTCAGAAAAGCGTGTCCCGCAAGATGGTCGGATCAAATTAAAACTCTCAAAAACCAAAGCGATTGATTTTCGTGTAAATTCATTACCTACCTTGTTTGGTGAAAAATTGGTACTGCGTATTCTTGATCCATCAAGTGCCATGCTGGGTATTGATGCGCTCGGATATGAGGAAAAGCAAAAAGCTTTATTTATGGAGGCTTTAGAGAAACCTCAAGGTATGTTACTGATTACAGGGCCAACAGGTTCTGGTAAAACTGTTTCCCTCTATACTGGCTTAAATATCCTGAATACAGAAAGTTCAAATATCTCCACGGCTGAAGATCCAGTTGAAATTAACTTGGAAGGCATCAATCAAGTCAATGTTAACCTCAAGGCCGGTCTCACTTTCTCAGTCGCACTAAAATCGTTCTTACGTCAAGACCCTGACATTATCATGGTCGGAGAAATTCGTGACCTTGAAACTGCTGAAATTGCGATTAAGGCTGCTCAAACGGGTCATATGGTGATGTCTACGCTACATACCAACAGTGCGCCAGAAACGTTGACCCGTTTACGCAATATGGGAGTACCCTCATTTAACATTGCCACTTCGGTGAATCTTGTGATTGCACAACGATTGGCAAGACGCTTATGTAATCATTGTAAAGCACCTGTTGAAATTCCTAGACAGAGTTTGTTAGAAATGGGCTTTACTGAACAAGACTTAAATAATCCTGAGTTACAAATTTTTCAACCTGTAGGCTGTAATGAATGTCGTGAAGGCTATAAAGGGCGAGTCGGGATCTATGAAGTCATGAAAGTAACACCTGAGATTTCAAAAATTATCATGGAAGATGGCAATGCACTTCAAATTGCAGCGGCATCGGAGAAATTGGGGTTTGATAATCTAAGACGTTCAGGTTTAATTAAAGTCATCAATGGCTTAACTTCTTTACAAGAAATTAACCGTGTGACCAGCGAATAAATATAATCAATATTCAAGGAAATTATGATGGCAGCTAAAAAAGCTCAAATGATGCCTACATTTGCTTATGACGGGGTTGATCGCAAAGGGATCAAGGTTAAAGGAGAATTACCTTCACGTAATATGGCACTTGCTAAAGTCACCCTGCGCAAACAAGGCATTACCATTAAAACCATTCGAGAAAAAAGGAATAATATTTTTGAAGGTTTAATGAAAAAAGGCATTTCCACTTTAGATATTACTATTTTCACTCGCCAACTCGCCACAATGATGAAAGCAGGTGTGCCTTTAGTACAAAGTTTTGAAATCGTTGCAGAAGGCTTAGAAAACCCCTCTATGCGTGAAATTGTCTTGGGAATAAAAAGTGAGGTTGAAGGCGGTAATACTTTTGCAGGAGCCTTAAGAAAATATCCACGCTACTTTGACAACTTGTTCTGTTCATTAGTCGAATCCGGAGAGCAATCCGGTGCCTTAGAAACCATGCTTGATCGAGTGGCGATCTATAAAGAAAAAAGTGAATTACTCAAGCAAAAAATTAAAAAAGCCATGAAATATCCAATTTCAGTGATTGTGGTTGCTATTATTGTGACCATTATTTTAATGGTCAAAGTGGTACCCGTCTTTCAGGATTTATTTAGCTCCTTTGGTGCAGACCTCCCCGCATTTACGCAGATGGTGGTGAATATGTCCAATTGGATGCAAAAATATTGGTTTCTTCTAATTCTATTCATTGGTGTTGTAATTACAGCTTTTTTAGAAGCAAAAAAACGCAGTCAGAAATTCCAAAATTTTCTAGATCGGACAGCACTAAAACTGCCTATTTTTGGCGATCTGGTCTATAAAGCGATTATTGCACGTTATAGCCGAACTCTTGCCACAACATTTGCTGCTGGGGTACCACTTATCGAAGCATTAGAATCAACCGCAGGAGCGACCAATAATGTGGTTTATGAACAAGCGGTAATGAAAATCCGTGAGGATGTCGCCACTGGACAGCAACTGAACTTTGCCATGCGCGCAACAAATAAGTTCCCTTCTATGGCTATCCAAATGGTGGCGATTGGTGAAGAGTCAGGTGCATTGGATGCAATGTTAGACAAAGTTGCAACGCATTTTGAAAATGAAGTCGACAATGCTGTGGATGGATTAACCTCAATGATGGAACCGTTAATTATGGCGATATTAGGGGTATTGGTTGGTGGCTTAGTCATTGCGATGTATCTGCCTATTTTCCAAATGGGCTCAGTGGTTGGTTGATAATGATGAATATGCTCCCTAATTTGTTAAATTTTCTGATTCAATCACCAACAGCGCTCTATTTGACTGTTGGTATCTTAGGGCTTTGTATTGGTAGTTTTTTAAATGTGGTGATTTACCGCACACCCAAGATAATGGAAAAAGAATGGCGACAGGATTGGCATGCTGAGTGCCAATTACTGGCGGGTTCACAACAGATTGTGATTGATGAAGAAAAACTCAGTCTCAGCCAACCAGCCTCTACCTGTCCCAAATGCAAAACCTCGATTCGCTGGTACCAAAATATACCCGTCATCAGTTGGTTAGCTTTAAGAGGGAAATGTGCTTCATGCCAAAATCCAATTGGCATGCGTTATCCATTTGTTGAGCTTTTAACTGCGGTGTGTTCATTAACAGTAGTTGCTGTTTACGGCCCAACACTACAAATGGTTTTTGGTGTACTGCTGACTTGGGTGCTGATCACGCTAACATTTATTGATTTTGACACTCAATTACTTCCAGACCGCTTTACTTTAACCTTGGCCGCCATAGGTTTAGGTATTAACTCATTTCATCTTTATACAACAGCAAGTGCTGCAATTTGGGGATATATTATTGGTTTCCTCTGTCTCTGGATTGTCTACTATCTATTTAAAATAGTCACAGGTAAAGAAGGCATGGGTTATGGTGACTTTAAGCTACTTGCTGCACTTGGCGCTTGGATGGGGCCATTGATGTTACCGTTAATTATCCTACTTTCTTCTGTGGTGGGTGCGATCATTGGTATTATTTTACTTAAGATTCGTAAAGAAAATGTCCCTTTTGCTTTCGGTCCTTATATTGCCATCGCAGGATGGATTGCATTTCTATGGGGTGAGCAAATTATGAAAGTATATTTGGGTCAATAATTTCAACACAGTATTAGGAATGCGCAATGACGTTTATCTTGGGTTTAACAGGTGGAATTGGTAGTGGTAAATCCGCAGCAAGTCAGTGGTTTGAAACCCAAGGGATTACAGTGGTTGATGCAGATATTGTAGCAAGAGAAATTGTTGAAAAAGGACAACCCGCGCTTCAAAAAATTAAACATATTTTTGGGGATTGGGTGTTATTAAGCAATGGTGAACTTGATCGTCGTGCATTGAGAGAACATATTTTTAAAGATCCACAGGCACGACAACAGCTTGAATCGATTACTCATCCAGCAATTCGCACTGAGATTATTCAACAATTACAAGCAGCAACCAGCCCTTATGTGATTTTGGTTTCTCCCCTGCTTTTTGAGACCAACCAACATGAACTCACTCAACGCACGCTATTGATTGATGCCAGTGAAGACATGCAAATCTTACGTGCTTCACAACGAGATGGACAATCCATCGAACAAATTCAGAAAATTATTGCAGCCCAAATGCCACGTCATGAAAAGCAAAAATTAGCAGATGATATTGTGCTAAATGATGGGCATATTGATCATCTATACGCAAAATTAGAGTCTTTACATCAACAGTATCTCAAACTCACAACAGCTTAGTAAATAATTGAAGCTTTCTGAATCAGTAGACTACTTGCATCAGTCAAAATGAGTATTCAATACTTTTAAATATTGATGAAACATAGATGGGGTATCTATCGTGAGGCGAAATTTATGTCGCCATACTGGCTGGACGTACAGGGCGTATAGAACGCTCCCCTTACCCAACATGAGTAAAAACAAAGCACGGCTTTGTTTTTAGTGCAAGGTTTGGCATCGCCCACACAAAGCGATTTAAGCTTTAAATGTTAAGCGTGGCAATGCCAATTTGATATTCACGCAATTAATTTCAATGTAAGGGTAAAAGTTTCATGGTTGATAAAGCTTAATCACATTTAAAAATCATCCCAAAGCTTATTTTCGTAAGCTCTAATGATGATTAATTAAAAATTGCTTATTGATTTGGTTTATTCTCATCCAACTGCTGCTGCAAACTGTCTTTATGGGTAAACCAACGCCACGGTTGTAAAGCACCAATCCCCATACCAATCAAACCACACATCATTGCGAGGCTTATAGGTTCATTTAATAAAGGTACGGCGATAATTGCGGCAATAAAAGGCGCAAGTGTGACAATACTGCCTGTTTTAAAAGCACCTAATCTTTTAATTGCTTCGACATACGCCAAAGTCGCAATGATCACCACAAAAATACCATGAAAAAGCATTTGCATGACCAAATGTGGTGTGGACACTTGATCTAAGTGTTTAGGTAAAAACAACAAATAAATCGGGACATAAACGATCGCCGACCATATCGCAACACCTGCCATGGCGTGCCATGCGGAAAGTTGCCATTGACGCAGCAATACGGTAAAAGTCCCCCACCAAATTGCACTGATAAAAAACAATAAATCCCCAAGACCAAAAGCAACACCTGTTTCGGTATACATCAGAAAACTCATTGCAGAAATGGCAGCCAGCATGATGCTTAAACTGATCCATATATGTTTATCAAACGGCTGGCGATAAAGTAAAAAACCAGCTAAAGCCGTGCACAATGGAATGCAGCCATTTAAAAAAATGGCTGCATGTGCCGCGGGCACAAAGTGAAATGCGCTATATGAAGTTAAACAATAAGCAACACCACCAATCATCGCCAAAATGAAGGGTTGTTTGTTCAATAAAAAAGCTGTGTCTTTTTTATAGATTAAAATCGGCATCAGTATACAAAATGCCAATGAAAAGCGTAATGCCGTAATATCCCATGGGCTGATATGCCAGATTGCATTCAGTCTTGAAGTAATCGTAAAACCTCCCCAAATACACATTGTGATGGCTACATAAATGTAGCCTTGAGTACGGGAGGTCATCATGATACTTCTCTAATTTTACCGATACAATTTAAACTAAATCATTCACTTTGTTGACGTTGACGGCATGCCTCATACAACGCCATACCAGTAGCCACACTTACATTTAAACTTTGTAAATTTCCAGCCATCGGGATAAATACGGTTTGATCACATTGTGATTGAGTAATTGGACGTAACCCTGTGTCCTCTGCGCCCATCACGATACATACTGGTGTTCCGGTAAAATCAAACTTCTGGATAGGGAGGGCTTTTTCATCAAGCATGGTCCCCACCACACGAACATTATAATTATCTTTGATTTGTCCAAGTGTACGCGCCAAATTGGTCACTTGAATAAACTTCACCTTTTCAGCACCACCTGCTGCAACTTTGCGTGCAGTTGGAGTTAATGTTGCAGCACGGTCACGCGGCACAATCACCGCCTCTACACCCATAGCTGCTGCTGTACGGATACATGCACCTAGATTATGTGGATCTGTAATATGATCCAAAGCCAATATCAAAGGTTGCTGGGTTGACTCTAAAAGCTGATCTAAATCTTTTTCATTCAATACAGGATGCGGGCGAACAGCTGCGACCACACCTTGGTGAAAAGGTTGACCTGCCAACTTTTCCAAGCTATCTCGGCTTGCTTTTTGCACACTGATACCAAAAGGCTCTGCAAGCTGAAGAATACGTTGTAACCGTTGATCATCACGACCTTTTAAAGTAAATAAGGTTAAAACACGTTCAGGTTCTAACTCCAATAATGACTCCACTGAATGAACGCCATAATAATATTCGGACTTCGCCATGAACAACCTCATTAACAACAGGATGATAGAAATGAAAAATCCTGCAAAGCCAACTTTACAGGATTTTATGTGATGCTCTAGTTTAACCGATTTAGCGCAAAAATTCTTTGCCTAATTTAAAAACAAAAGCATAGCTTTACTTTAAGCAAAGCTTTTTAATTAACCTTCTAAATGGCAAACGTAGTCTAAAACATCATCCGTTTCAATTTTAAAACGACTATTACCAGGCACATAAAATGACTGACCTGCACGGAACAACTCACTTTCTTCACTGTCTGCGATTTTAACGCGACATTCACCAGAAATAATTTCCATGCGTTCAGGCACATGTGTTTCAAATGTTAAAGCTTCTTCTGTTGGAAGAATGACCCCTAAAGTCTTTTTGGTTCCGTCTTCAAACTGCACAGTGTGGCTAATACATAAACCGCCAAAATATACATTAGATTTTTTAACTACTGATACATGATCGTACTGAGCTGACATGCGTATTCTCCAGATAATGCGCATTTATAAAAATTATGTTCGATGTAGTTTAATGTTGCTCTGCAAACTAATCAATCTATGTTTTTACTGTTGAGCTGTTTCTATTTTTGTCAGCTTTATCAGTCCGCTTAGATCAAAGCTTAAGCTTCCTTAACAATAAAGACCAAAACCACAATACTTGTCAGCAAAAATGCCACCCTATGTATGCTCAATTTATTTCCTACTTAGAGTGAAGAAAAGTCTTGTTTCAAGATTGGCCCATCTCTATAAATTAAAATTACGTCTTGCTTTGGAGGAAAACGAGGATGAGCATATGCTGATTTATGTATTAGTCAAAATGAGCATTCAATACTTTTAAATATTGATGAAACATAGATGGTCTTTCTATCGTGAGGCGAGATGGATGTCGCCATGTTGGGTGGAATTACAGGACGTGCCTTTCACCCAACATGCACAAAAACAAAGCATGGCTTTGTTTGCAGCACAAGGTTTGGAACCTCCTACAAAGAGTGAGGCATCGCCTACGCAAAGCGATTTAAACTTTAAATGTAAAGCGGGGCATTGCAAACTTGATCGTCATACACTTCATTTCTATGCAATGGTAAAAGTTTCATGATTCATAAAGCTTAACCACGTTGAATAAAACATCCAAAAGATTATTATCAGAAGCTCTAATGTATATGTCTAAAATTCAAGATGCATTCAAATATAAGCTCAATGCAGGATAGACTGTGACGTTGATAAAAAATGTAGATATTTGCATCATTTTTTTATTTTATACAATAACCTTTATCTATTTTGATGTTTTTACTGGCATATTCAGCAAAGGAAATTACATTTTCATATTAAAATTATTTAGAATGCTTAAAATTACTTCGTATTAGAATACGTTCTGACTTGTGACCACAACAAAACTTCACTATCTTAGAACTTCACCGTTCGCAGCTTGGATGCGTTTATGCTGACACACTTAAATCTGATCAATTTTGCTTTAGCCGATAACCTTGCTATTGATATCGAGCAAGGGTTCAACGTGCTTACAGGTGAAACAGGTGCGGGTAAATCATTATTATTAGATGCGTTGTCAGCCTGTTTAGGGGAACGTACTGATACCAATTATGTGCGTTATGGTGCCGAAAAAGCAGATATTACCGCTGTTTTTAGCTATCAAGCACAGAGTCCAGAAGCAAATTGGCTCAACACCCATGAATTAGATGATGAATCTGGTGAAATTCATTTAAGACGGGTGATCTTTGCAACAGGTCGCAGTAAGGCATGGATCAATGGTCGTCCCAGCAGCCTCGCTGAATTGAAAGAACTTGGACGTCTCTTGGTACAGCTATACAGTCAGCATAGCCAACAACAACTGCTTGAGCCACCCTACCCGAAGCATTGGTTAGATCGTTATAGTAATTTTTATCAACCTGCTCAAGATGTGCGGGATGCATATAGCACTTGGCAAAAAAATATTCGTACACATCAAGCGGCGATTGACGCACAAGCCAATCGCCTACAACGCATTGACACTTTAAAATTACAACTTGAAGAACTCGAAGATGTCATTCGTATTGATTATAAAGAAATCGAACAAGAGTTTGATCGCTTAAGTCACCATGAACACATTATGCAAGACTGCGGCTATAGCTTAAATGTTCTTGATGAATCTGAACAAAATATTACCCAAGAAATTTCTTCGATTATTCGACGTTTAGAATCCCATGCTGGACGTAGTGAACTTCTGTCTGAAATTTACAATTCATTGATCAATGCACAAAGTGAAATTGATGATGCGACGGCAAATTTACGTCAGTTTATAGACCGTCAAAGTTTTGACCCTGAACGTATGGATGAGTTAAATACGCAACTTGAAGTCTTTCATCGCTTGGCACGTAAATACCGTATTCAACCCGATGAACTCAAACAGCAATATGAAACATGGCAAAATGAATTAGAGCAACTACACCAACTTGAAGATCCTGAAACCCTCGCTGAGCAAGTTGAACAATCTCATCAAGTGTTTCTCGAGAAAGCACAACATCTAGATCAGATTCGTCGTGATGCCGCTGAACCTTTAGCCAAGCAACTGACTGAGCAAGTCAAACAACTGGCGCTACCAGAAGCACATTTTGAATTTAAATTTGAACCGCTGGAACAAGTTTCTGCTGAAGGTCTAAGCTTTATTCAATTACTCTTTACTGCCAATAAAGGTATTCCACCTCAACCACTGGCACGTGTTGCTTCTGGTGGAGAGCTGTCACGTATTGCACTGGTCATGCAAGTGATGAATGCTGAAAAAACTGAAGCAGAAGTCTTAGTGTTTGATGAAATTGATGTCGGGATCAGTGGCGGTACCGCTGAAATAGTCGGACGTTTATTGGCAGGCTTAGGACAACATGTTCAAATTTTATGTATTACCCACCAAGCTCAGGTTGCGGCCCAGTCCGATCAACACCTATTGGTTAAAAAATTACAAACAGATCCTGCTAGTAGTACCATCGTTGCACTAGAGGAAGAGCAACTTATTTTAGAATTGGCACGAATGACAGGTGGCATTGAAATCGGTGAAACCACCTTGCAACATGCTAAACAATTAAGACAGTTGAAATTTCAACATTCTTAAGACATTTCATAAGAAAGAACACTCAGTTAAAAGCCCTATTCGCTGGCACAGTTGTCAGCGCTTTTATTAGGGTTTAGAGGCACATTTTTATTTGGATACCATTTTGTTCATATTTTATACATATTGATTGAAAACTTAGGCTGTTTTTGCAGGCTTTTGAAATATTCACAACCTATTGATATTAATTGTGCTATTTATATAGATATAGATTTTATTTGAACAATTAAAATTATTTAAGCGGATTGAAAAGGAGTTGCATATCGGTGCCAAAACAATATCTTTCTCATCGCTGCTTGATTGCACCACCTGATCTTGCTGATGATTTCTTTGCCAATACAGTAATCTATCTTGCCCGTCATGATGAAGATGGTGCGCAAGGTATTATTATCAATCGACCTTCAGGTATTCAAGTCAAAGAACTTTTGAATGACTTAGAAATTGAAGCAGATAATGTGCATCCGCATGAAGTCCTACAAGGTGGCCCATTACGCCCTGAAGCGGGTTTTGTGATTCATACAGGACAACCAACCTGGCATTCATCGATTGCCGTAGGTGAAAATCTGTGTATTACCACCAGCAAAGATATTTTAGATGCGATTGCACACAACGAAGGTGTCGGTCGTTATCAAATTGCATTGGGCTATGCCAGTTGGAGCAAGAATCAACTTGAAGACGAAATTACCCGTGGTGATTGGCTGATTTGTGATTCAGATATGGATTTGGTCTTTAATTTGCCTTATACCGACCGTTGGGATGCGGCTTATCGTAAAATAGGGATTGATCGTACTTGGTTATCTTCTGAGATTGGACATGCCTGATTTAAATTCCCCACAACTGATTATTGCATTTGATTTTGGTACACAAAAAACGGGGATGGCTGTAGGTTCTTCCATTATTGAAAGTGCAACACCACTTGCACTTTTTCCAATGAAAGATGGCATCCCCAATTGGGATGAACTGCTGAAGATCATCAAACAGCATCAACCGAACTTATTTCTAGTCGGCTTACCATTAAATATGGATGATTCTGAGTCAGAATTATCCACACGCGCACGTAAATTTGCACGACGTTTACGTCATCAAACCAATATTGAAACATTCATGGTCGATGAACGCTTAACCACACGTGAAGCACGAGATGAACTGGATCATTACCAAGCTCAAGGACGAGCAAAAAAATTAGCAGCGGATAGTATTGCAGCTGCTTTATTTATTGAAAGTTGGTATCGAAATCCTGAAGGAATTACCCCTTAAACTGAGCATTAAAATGTCTAAAACCTATGTCATCTACGGTGTAAGCAAAGGCTTGGGGCAAGCCATTCTACGCGCAGTACCTCAAACACAAGATCAGATTTTTGGTATTTCACGTTCTCAACCTAAGTGTGACCTTGCTCATTTTAAATGGATTTCTGCTGATTTATCAAAACCTGAGCACGCTCGGGATTTAGTTAAAAATCAAATTCAAAATCAGCGTATAGATTTTCTGATTTACAATGTCGGGATCTGGGAGACAAAAGCCTTTCAAGCAGATTATGACTTTGAACAATGCACTGACCTTGAAATATCAAATTTGATTCATACCAATATTCAGTCCTGTATTTTGGCAATTCAATCCTTGATTGAGAATCTTAGACTGTCCCCAAATGCAAAAATTATCTTGATTGGTTCAACGTGGGGACTAGAAAATCATAGTGGCAAAGAAGTGGTTTTTTCAGCCAGCAAATTTGCCCTCAGAGGCATTGTCCACGCTCTCCGAGAAAGTTTACGCAAAGACCAGATTGGGGTGAGTATATTAAATTTAGGCTACTTAGCGACTGAGTTTGATCTGGATACATCTGTAGATGAAGTTTTACAACAGAGTGGTCATGAGTTAATTCCCTTACAAGATGTTATTCTTGCGATTAAATTTATATTATCGACCAGTCAAGCCAGCTGTGTTAAGGAAATTCATATGCCCGCTATGGCAGACCTAAACTTATAAAAAACCCATTTTTCAATGGGCTTCAAGATCAAAGTTTAACGATGGATGCTAGTTATTTTTTTACTTGTTCTAAAATATGTACCGTCACGGTACGCCCTGCGACAAAGGCTAATGAATCATGGGGCACTTCATCTAAAATAATCTTCACAGGTACCCGTTGGGCCAAACGTACCCAGCTGAATGTTGGATTTACATTGGCCAATAGACCCGATGAAGTGGTACGTTCACGATCTTCAATCCCTGAAGCAATCCCTTGAACATGGCCTTTATATTTCAAAGAATCGCCCATAAGTTGCACTGTTGCAGGATCACCTAGATGTATTTTATTGAGTTTGGTTTCTTCAAAATATCCCACAACGTAGAGCTGTTTACGATCAAGTAAAGCGGCAACAGCCTGCCCAACTTTGACATAATTCCCTGCACGCAAATCAAAATTTGATAATGTTCCATCTGCAGGTGCAATCACTTCTGAACGTTGCATATTCAATTGAGCCAAATGCACACTACTGGTTGCTGCCTCAATCAAGGCTTTTTGTTGTTTGATATTGGCTTCTGCTTGTTGTACTGCAGCTTGCAATTGCTGATGCTCTGCATGAGACTGATCTCGTGTAGCAAACATTTGATCTTGTTCTTGTCTAGAGATCGCACCATTCATCAGGTCTGCATATCGATGTGCATTTTTCTCCGCAAGGTTAATATTGGCTTTTGACTTCACAATATTGGCTTTTGCCTCAGCAAGCCCCGCTTCTGCCTCTGCCAGTCCTGATTGAGCCTTTGCAAGATCTGATTTTGCTTGTTCCACATCTAAAGCTTGACGTGCTAAATCTATTTTAAAAAGTACCTGTCCTTTTTTTACCGTTTGGTTATCTTGAACCATCACCTCTGTGACTAAGCCTGCAATATCAGAAGACACTTGAATGACATCACCACGTACACGTCCATCACGTGTCCAAGGTTCTGCGTTGTAGTAATTCCAAATATGAAGCGCACAAAATATCGCAATAATCACCACGATAGCCAATGATATAGGCCGTATTGCCTTACGTATATCAAACGTATTCATTTCAATTTTCCAATCATTAAACTTAAAAGTAAATCAGCTATACTCAATGGCTAAGTGGTCACCTGAATAAACACCCAATGAATCGACCATAATAAAATCAAATAGATACAGATATTAAAAATTCCAGGTAATGCAATCCATTCTTTTTCAACCAAACGATCTGTGCCAATACAGACCACTTTCCAAATCATGAATGCCAAAATTGCTTGAATTAAAAATATTGGGACATATACGCCATAAATGTTGAGCTCACCCATTTTTATGCTCCCAATAGAACAGTTGAAGGTTGGGCATCAACCAGATGAATATGACAGATGCTATTGCGAATATTATTTACAGAAATCTCTATGCGCTGTCGAATATCTTGGTCGCCTACCGCTTGAGCTTCCTCTAGGACATGAGCAAATTGCTGAATCAGTGCTTGTCGTAAGTTGTTATCAGGCTGAGCTAGTGCTTTTTCAATTAACCACTGATTGAGTAAGCGCTGTAATTCAAAAATTGCACTGGTTGTTGCAGATTCAGGAGACAATTTTTTGACCAACTCCTGCAAACGGGTTAAATCAATAGCAGCACTTGATTCAATCAAAGCATTATTAATTTCAATTTTGAGTTGTTCTGACTGAATCAATTTGGTATTTAACACGCCAATACGATCAAGCATACTGCGTAAATGAATTCTAAAGCCTGTTCCATAAGACATCGCAATACTTTCACGCAAAGCTTTATAGTGTAAAGCCAACATCCGCTTTACTGTCATTTCTGGTGACATTGAACGTACCATTTGCATGATACAAACCGTGATAATCGGACCAATCACGGTCGCAATTGAAGCATCAAAAAATGTGATCTGGTCCATTAAATAGCGATTTTGTAGATTTAATCCCATGATGGTACTCATAATCAGAGGCAAACCCAGTACATGTAAAGGCGGATGCAAATACAACATCACGCAAAACATAATAAACGGTGCTAATACAACGGCCAATTCCCAAAATGCTGTGATATGGGGGAAAATCCCATAAGCATAAATAAAAACCAAAATAGCGGCATAAATACTGGAGCGGATAAATATTTTTAATGCAGGTACTGGGTCATCTAAAAAGGTCAAAATACATGCTGTAATTGCGGCCATTTCTGCCACCATAAACCCCATTTTCCAACCACTTAAAATCCAAAATGCACAAGCAATATTGGTTGTTAAAAATGCCGATACTCCGCCACGCACGGCTATTCCATAGTCACGATGCAAACTTGGATAGGTCGTGGTTAACGGTACTATTGACTCAGGTAAGCTATGATTGCCTTGTTGCATACATTGCCAAATAAACTCCACTGCACGAACATTTTGAATAAAATGGCGAATATCCATTTTTAAACTGCCCAACATTACCTGTTGTTCAGCTGTTGCATGCTCAGTGATCGTTTGAAATTCTTGGTCAAAATATTCAGGCAGATGCTTAAGCTCATTCTCAAGAATGGCATGTTTATTTGCTAAAAAGTCATCAACTTTTTGGTGAAACTCAAGCAGATACGGACGATAATTTACATCAATTTGATCCAGTTGCTTTATTCGTTCTGACATTGCGACCAAGTTAGCCACTAACATGGTCACTTGATGTAGCAACTCTTGTAGTGGTTTGGTCATGCCTTTAAATTTTGAAGTTTCATAACTTAAATGCACAGCCATACTATGAATATCTGTCGTATCACGAGTGATATTGGTCAATAGTTGAGTGTAATTATCCGAATGTGCAGGATCAGACAAGATTGAGTCAAAAGCCTGTTTGGTATCTTGCATAGTTTTAGTGACACGTAGCTCCACCACAGGCCCGATATGCATAGGAAATATGGTGGCAGATACCACTGCACTACACACAACACCCAATGAAATTTCTAAGAACCGCCCAACTGCCATGTCAAAAATGGACACTGTCTCAATATAAAAAATTGAGTTAAAACAGATAATCACTGCGGTATAACCCGCTAACATCACCACATAACTGCGTGGTGATCGATCAATTAAAGATAAATAAAGACAGCCCCCCACCCAAGTTGCCAGTACAAAAGTAAATAACCAAGGTGTATTGACCAAGTGGGGCATCACTGCGATGGCAAAAATTGCTCCGATCAAGGTTCCTAAAATTCGATAGATACTTTTAGACGCCATCATCCCTGAGTAAGGATTGGCTATCACAAAGACAGTACCAATCGCCCAAATCGGATAGCTCAAATTAAGTTCAAATGCAATATAGAGTGCCAGCATTCCTGCAATGAAAGTTTTGCTCGCAAAAATCCAATCGAGTTTATTGGGTCTAAAAGCCAATAAGGGTTTGATCAGTAACATGCAAGCAACTCACTATAAATTCAATTTCATTGATTTTCTCTTTCATATCTAGCTCTGTAAGATCTAGAAAGCTAATATTCACCACTTTTATGAGGGTTTGTTGTGTACATCACATTTCTTTTCTTAGCGACCAAAAAACCGCACTGCTTAGTCAAATAAACAGTGTGGTTTAAAAAAGGATGTGAATAGAAGAACAAATTTAGGCATTTGTTCAAATACAACGATTGAGTAGAGAAGGACTCAATTTATGATAAAAATTTACACTTTTAAAAAAGTATAGATTCATCATTGGATATTCATATGAGCAATAATCTCAAAAAAAATGCAATTAATCAATAAAAATATCTCATATTGATAATTTATTAGAATAAAATTTATTTTAATGTTTAAATATAATGCTTTTTCTCAAAATAGCTACTAAAGTTAAAAATGTAGAATCATTTGCATTTACAATGCAAATTCCGCTGTTTTTTCTTGAACAATTTGTTATAAAGTAACATTCATTATTTATTTTTTTTGATTCTCACTAATTGAGTAGGTCATCAATGGCACTTTCCAGTTTTGGCAAAATTCTCACCGTATTGGATTTATTTTCGGTGTCTCGCCCAGTAATTAATGTCGATGTGATTTGTGAAGAGCTTGGTTTATCAAAACCAACTAGTTACCGCTATCTGAAAGAGTTAGTTTCGGCTGATATTTTGCAACGCTTAAATGGGACTTCAGGTGATTACACCCTTGGACCTAAAATTGCTGTGATGGACTATATTTCTAGAACCACAGATCCACTGGTTCAAATCAGCAAACCGTTTATGCAAGAAATTTCAGAGCGCACAGAACTTTGCTGTTTACTAACACATTTAAATGATGACTATTGTATTGATGTTCATCATGAAGTGTATCGTGATGAAACTTTACTATCTTATGGTCGTGGTTGCCCTCGTCCCGTATTCATGGGCTCTTCACCTAAAGTGATCATGGCGCATTTATCTAAGCAGAAAATTCATGAGTATTACCTTCGCTTTGCAACTCAATTAACTGAAGTTGGTTTTGCTGAAAATGAAGAAACCTTTGTCAATAAAATGAAAAAAATAAAAAAACAAGGATATTATTTTTCACAAGGCGAACTTGATCCAAATGTTTCTGGCTTATCTATCCCAGTGAAGTTTTCAAGTAAAGAAGCTCCTTTAGCGCTGACCGTGCTTGCTTCAAAAAATCGTTTTGAATACGTCAACACTCCAAAATTGATTGAAACACTGCAAGAGTCTGCTGCGCAGATTGAAAAACGCTATCAGGCACTCTCTGCAAATGACCAATTATCTGAATTTCACCCATAAATGAAATAGGGTTGATAATTTAACATTTTGTAATGTTTTTATATCTTGATAATGTTTTTATATTCTCATAATATGATTATGTTCTTCAGTAACCCATGATTTTTGGATATTGTTTTTACGGAAACAATTCCTCCTCAGAGTAAAAAAGCCTATGTGTTCATACATAGGCTTTTTTATTTGCACATCTTTTATCCATCAAGTTTACTTTTGAGCCACTAAAAAAATAATTAGAGTAATTGGCGAATCATTTTCATTCGGGAATAATCTAAAGCATCCAATAACAATGATGCATAATTTTAATTAAGGAATGCTATGAATATTCTCATCGTGCATGCACATCCCGAACCACTTTCGTTTACTACGGCCATGAAAGATCATGCTGTTGAGGTCTTGGAAAAATTAGGACACCATGTTGATGTTTCAGACTTATATGCCATGAACTTTAATCCAATCGCATCAGGTGATGATTTTTTAGAATTGAGTAATCCAGAATATATGAATTATGCTTTGGAACAACGTCATGCTTGTAAAAATAAGCAGATCTCTGAAGATATTCAAATTGAAATTGAAAAAGTACAAAGAGCAGATTTAGTCATTTTGAGTTTTCCCATGTACTGGACATCTGTACCTGCAATTTTAAAAGGCTGGATTGATCGTGTATTCGTTTCAGGTATTTTCTATGGTGGCAAACGTTTTTATAACCACGGCGGCATGGTCGGGAAAAAAGCCTTATTAAGCTTTACCTTAGGTGGTCGTGAACATATGTTTGGTGATCATGCGATTCATGGTTCAATTGAAGACTTATTACTGCCGATTCAACGTGGAACTTTAGCTTATGCAGGCTTTGACGTACTGCCTCCATTTACGGCTTACCATGTCCCATATATTTCTAACGAAGCACGCCAACAAATCCTGCTAGATTATCAGCAATATTTAGAGAATTTAGAAAATTTACCTGCTTTAGTGTTCCCTAAACTTGAACAATTTGATGACAAACTTTACCCACTTGGATAAAAATAACGAAAGGTCAAATTTACACGAGGCGCTAAAATTCGCGTGGATTTAGCGAGGGTATGTTTCCAATAACGTTGGGTCTGCCCTTGCATCACAATCAACTGACCACTATGTAAAAGTAAATCTACTTTTTTAGCTTTCCACTTGTGCTTAAAACTGAATTTTCGAGTAGCACCTAAACTCAATGAAGCAATCACCACATTGTGGTTGGGCGCTTCCAGTGATGGCTCATCATCACTATGCCAACCCACGCCTTGTGAGCCATTTTCATATAAATTTGCCAGACAGGAATTATAAGTGTGCCCTGTGAGTTGCTCGATATGCTGTTTGAGTCGATATAAAGCAGGATTCCAGATATGGGCTTGTTTTGCCATACCTGAATAATGATATTGGTAATCCTCATCGCCATACCACACCACTTTGCGCTCAGTTTTATAATATTGACCATGCAAATAAACTTCATCATGTTGCCAAGCCAAATGCTGTAGAAAATAATTTAAATATTTTTGACTTTGTTCATGATCCAAAACTAAGCCAAAGTCTTTTACTACCCCATCATAAGGCAGTAAATTATCTTGTGCTTCAGGTTCAAATAAATCTAAATTCATTGTGTAAAATGAGCTACTGGTTCATCCAACAATGAATCAATATTGAACATGAAACAAGTCATTTTTAATCAAAATTGAACAACTTTAATATGAAGAATAGCAGTTCATATCATGGATAAATATTCAAATGAACAGGGGGATATAGAAGGCGTCTAAGCCTATTTAGCCAAATATGGCGAAGTCCCACCTCCATGGAATTTGCACTAAAATACCATCCTTATTCAATAGGATGGAGAATGGGAAAAGGAGAATCACATATGATGTATTTAGATGAATTGATGAGTCAGCAAAAATGAGCTTTGCTGAAAAAGTCAACTATTTGTATGGTTATCCAGTAGCACCAGTTTGGTATCAATGGCTTTCACTTTTTATGGGATGATCATCCATATGATATGGAAGATGAAGACTATCTCAAGTATTTTGAAAAGCTTAATCAACTCGGATTTAAATTAGCAGATCAATTTCAAGAGGATTTTAATCGTGAAGATTTGGACTAGTATAAGACTAGCATTAGAATCTTTCACAATTCAAAACATAGCAATCACTTGTAGCAAAGTTTATTCAGCTTTAGACTAAAACCAAGCTGATAAAAAGCAAAAACCTATGAATTTATGGCAATTATTTCAAAAATTACGCCCCTTTGTACGTCCCTACCGCTGGCTTGTCATCGTCACCTTAGTGTTAACGTTGATTGGTTCACTCACCGCTCAGGTCAATGCGCTCACACTTAAATATGCTGTAGACAGCATTAACCAACTGATCCAAGCAGGACAAGGCCTAGCGGATGGATGGCACATTATCATTACCATTACCGTGGTTTTATTGGCCAAAGAAGTCATCAATGCAATTGTTCAATTTGGGCAAAAATCATTCGGTGAAAAACTCAGAATTTTAATTTCACAGGACCTATCTCAAGGCATTATCGAAAAATTTATTACCTATCGATTGGCCTTTTTTGATCAGAAAAATAACCAAGCAGGAAAATTACAAACTCGTATCGACCGTGGAGTTAGCTCACTCACTCGACTGGTGCAAATATTTTTTATTGATATTTTACCGTTATTTACCAGTGCAATTATTGCTTTAGCCCTAATGTATTATGCCAATTTTTGGGTAGGTGTGGTTGCGACAATCATTGTACCAATTTACTTTTGGCTGACCTTTAAACAATCACAAAAACTTTCTGGCAAACGTCGAGCCTTGCGCGATAACATGGAAAAGAAGAATCAAGGTATTTTGAGTATCATTAACTCAATTACAGTGATTAAATCTTTTAATAAAGAGGCTGTTGAATCCACTAAGCAACTGAATTTACAAAAGTCACTGACTGAAAATCAGATGCAAACTCGACAAACCAGCTATATTTTTGATGGTCTAAAAACCTTTATCGAACAAGTTGGTGTAGTCCTGATCATTATTTTAACTGCTTATTTTGTTTTAGATGGACAAATGAGTATAGGGATGATCATGTACCATGTATTGCTGTTCAATAACGTGTCTGCACCGATCCGTTCTTTGCATCGTATTTATGATGAAATTAACTCGGCAATGATCTACTCAGAAAGCTTCTTTGGCATCTTAGAAGCAGATCATGAAATCGAAGCCAGTGGTTTAATGAAACCTCAAATTCATGGCAAATTTGAATTGGAAAATGTTGATTTTATCTATCCCAATGGTCATCAAGCCTTACATCGGATTAACATGACTATTCAACCCAATAAAATCACGGCCTTAGTCGGCTTATCAGGTGCAGGGAAATCAACCTTAATCAGTCTACTGGATAAATTTTATGCCCCGAATTCAGGCTGTATCAGACTCGATGGAATTGATCTAGGGCAACTCGATACACACTATCTAAGAGAACATATTGGCTTGGTATTGCAAAAGAATCATATTTTCCAAGGCTCAATTTTAGAAAATATTCGTTATGGTAAGCCCCATGCAAGCAATGAAGAAGTCATCGCAGCTGCAAAAAAAGCCTCGATTCATGAGCAGATTTTGAAACTCCCACATGCCTATGAAGCAGATGCCTTGCTGTTGTCTGGCGGACAACAACAGCGTATCGCACTTGCTCGAATGTTCCTCAAAAACCCGCCAATTATCTTTTTAGATGAGCCCACAGCGAGTTTAGATGCCATCGCTTCAGAGCAAATCAAACAAAGTTTAGATGAGATTAAGCAAGGCCGAACTGTGATTATGATCTCGCATAGCCTTTCACAAATTATTGATGCCGATTACACCTATGTGATGAAAGAAGGACAAATCGTTGAGCATGGTGAACATCATGATCTTTATCATCAAGATGGTGCTTATAAGGAAATTTTTGATGCGATGGCTAAAAGCTTAAATATCGAAAAAATTGCACGAACTTTTGAAGATGATAGTGAGGAAGAAACCCATAGCTAGGGATTGTTGACATTATTTTATACCAGCTCACACATTAATGTTAACCTAATTTCGATGTAAATTTTTTGATCAAATATGATACTCGGAAACGTCTTTCGCAACTGTCTGAGGCAGGACTTCATCCTTAAAGTGTTGTTTCTGCGATTCATTGAATGCATTGCGGGTTGTCTTCGAGTTTTGCGGTGAGCAGCGATGTAGCTACGCAAGATAGTTGCCCTTGTGGAGCTTAGCTCCTCATGTTAAAACCAAAGTGGGGCGAGCCTAAGGCTGATCCTGAAATTGAATGAGCACTTAACAAGACTCCGCCAAGAGCATTGCTTTTCAATAAGTTAAAGACAGAGTTAGGTCGAACCCATGTTAAGGTTATACTCTTTCAATCACTTGCACTTTTGGTATCGCTAATCATTCAACATAAGTCTATCAGATAGCGATATACATTATCTTTTATGGACTGTTATTCTCTCATACAAATAAAAAGCCATTCTATGTTCTAGAATGGCTTTTTTCTTTTTAAAGTAATGTGTTTAGAGGCAAATCATTTCCATTTTACTGCTTGGACTTCAACCTTTTTAGGATTATCCGTTTCAGCACTACTACAACCACAACCGCCACCACATCCACTCACCATCGCAGGCTGAATCCATTTGGCTAAACGAGTCCAACCTTGCGACTGACAAAATTGAGCCAGCTTAGAAAACACCGAATACGCTGACTTTGGGAAGACTTTCTTAAATACAAAAATTGCACTCCAAATCACCAATACCGCAATAATCAATAATTCAATCATCTCTAGCTCCTTTGCTTCAAGATTTTGGCTTATAGACCAAAATAACGTGATGCAATTTGATAAGTGAGAAAAGCCATTAAATAAGCCAAACCAAATAAATAAACCGTCATACCCGCAACAGTTTTCCAAGAACCTGTTTCACGTTTCACTGTTGCCAATGTTGCTAAACAATGTGGTGCATAAATAAACCACACCAACAAGGATAAACCTGTTGCAACTGACCAACTTAAATCACCCTGACTGATCAGATGCGATAAACCCTGCGCCACTGCATCATCATCAGTTGCAGATAAAGCATAGACAGTCCCCAATGCCGCAACCACAACCTCACGTGCTGCCATCGCTGGGATTAAAGCAATACAAATTTGCCAATTAAACCCAAGTGGTTCAAAGATTGGGTGCATCACATGCCCCAACATCCCGGCAAATGAATAGTCAATTGCGGGTAATGTTGCACCTTCTGGCGGTTGAGGGAATGTACATAAAAACCATAACAAAATAGATAAAGCGAAGATAATTCCACCAACACGCTTTAAGAAAATTTTGGCACGGTCCAGTAAACCAATCCACACACTTTTTATATCTGGGATGCGGTAACTTGGTAATTCCATCAGTAAAGCATGTTGTGATTTATCTTTCTGGAAAAATTTCAGCACAGTCGCAACAATGAGCGCACTCACAATTCCCGCCATATATAAACCAAAGAGCACTAAACCTTGTAGATTGAGAAATCCCCAAACCATTTTTGATGGAATAAATGCTGCAATCAGTAAGGCATAGACAGGCAAACGCGCTGAACACGTCATCAATGGCGCAACAAGTATGGTCACCAAACGATCCCGTGGATCACTAATACTTCGAGTCGCCATAATTCCAGGCACAGCACAGGCAAAGCTGGATAATAAAGGAATAAAAGCACGACCACTTAAACCAGCTTTAAACATTAATTTATCAAGTAAAAAAGCTGCACGCGGTAGATAGCCAGATTCTTCTAAAACCAAAATAAAGAAGAAAAGAATTAAAATTTGTGGCAAGAATACCAGCACACTTCCTGCGCCTGCAATGATCCCGTCAACCACTAAACTATTGAGCAAAGGTTGGGAGATAAATTGCCCAATCCATCCACCAAACCAGCCAAAAAACTCTTCAATACCGTCCATAAAGGGCGCAGCCCAAGCGAATACTGCTTGGAAAACAATAAACATCATCAGCGCAAGACTGAGAAGTCCTAAAACAGGGTGTAAAAAAATCTTATCGAGAAAATCAGTCCGTTTATCTTCATGATCTAAAAAAATCACCACATCTTTTAAAATTTGGTCAATTTTTTCATGATTAGAACCTGAAAGTTTAACATCACTCAATTCTGTGCTTGGGGTATGGAATTTTTCATTTTCCAAAGCACTCATCAAATTTTCAATACCAGTATTTCGTACAGCAACCGTTTCCACTACGGGAACACCTAAACGCTGTGATAATTTTTGTGTATTGATCTGCATACCACGACGACGTGCTTCATCCATCATGTTTAATACAAGCAGAATCGGTTTGCCTTGTTCAATGATTTCAAGGACAAGCCCCAAATGTAGTTTTAAGTTGGTAGCATCTACGACACATAAAATCGCCTGCTGATCTTTCTCTTCAGCAATTTTACCCAAAACTACATCACGGGTAATTGCTTCGTCAGGACTGGCTGCATTGAGGCTATACGTCCCTGGCAAATCTAGAACACGAACTGCACGACCAGAAGGTAAGTTAAATGTACCCACTTTACGTTCAACAGTTACCCCGGCATAGTTAGCAACTTTTTGACGTGTGCCTGTTAAATGATTGAAAAGTGATGTTTTACCGCAGTTAGGATTTCCCACTAAAGCAATACGTAAAGTTTCGCTCATGCGGGAGCTCCTTCTAATGCCTGATGTATCTCAATTTTCTCGGCTTCAATCTTGCGTAAAGCAAATCGAGTAAAACCGACTTGAATTAGAATCGGATCACCACCAAAAATACCTTTTGTGATCACTTGTACACGTGTGCCAGGCACAAAACCTAGTGTTTCTAAACGACTCGCCACTAAATCTGGCTGATTGACATTATCTTCTGAGGTACGATTGACCTTTGCGATAATGGCAGTTTGCTTTACTTTCAAGTCTGACAAACGCACTGCAATTAACCCTAAAATTTACACGATAGACAGATTATTATACATACAAATGAGAATAATTACCAAGTAAGGTTCGATTACAATTCTCATTCAAACAAAGTATTCGACTTATGTTTTCTTTTAATCTACATTCCATCAACAAATAAGTTTTAAACTTCGCTTAAGGCCATGCTAAATAAGAAACCGCGTATTCCTACTGCTGTTACTATTCCTGAAAATTTAGGCTTTTTACAGGGATTCCGTGATTATTTAATTGCGCAAACGGTCAGTCCCCATACAAGAAATGCCTATTTATCCGACTTAATTCAATGTAGTGAATGTGTAAATTCTTACTTACCTGATTGGTCGCATGAAGACATTTCTGATGTTCTTATTGAACTCACCAAACAAGGTAAAAGTCCTCGGTCAATTGCACGTTCGCTTTCGGCATTACGTTCATTTTTTAAGTTTTTACGGGAACAAAAAATTCGCTTAGATAATCCTGTGGCGATACATAAAACCCCAAAAATCGGTCGAGCCTTACCTAAAGATTTATCTGAACAAGACGTTGAAGCCCTGATTCAAGCACCCGATGTTACTACGGCGCTTGGTTTACGTGATCGCGCTATGTTTGAAGTGCTTTATGCTTGTGGTTTACGTGTTTCAGAGCTACTTAATTTAAGATTAGATCTGATTAATTTAAAACAAGGCTATTTAAGAATTACAGGTAAAGGGAACAAAGAGCGCCTAGTTCCTTTAGGCGGGATAGCTTGTGAATGGGTGGAAAAGTATTTAACTGAATCTCGTCCACAACTATATAAATCATCTACCGATTATCTATTTCTAACTCAACATGGCGGTATTATGAGTCGTCAAAACTTTTGGTATGCCATCAAGCGTTATGCCTTACAAGCCGGGATCCAAGCAGAACTATCACCGCATACTTTACGTCATGCTTTTGCAACGCATCTTTTAAATCATGGCGCTGACTTACGGGTTGTACAAATGCTTTTGGGTCATAGTGATTTATCAACTACCCAAATTTATACCCATGTTGCACAAATCCGTATGCAACAATTACATGAAAAATATCATCCTCGTGCTTGAAGACTTAGAATGAAACGTATATCGGCAATTTACATCCCTTAATCAAGTTTTAAAGTACAGTATTCAAAATTTTGTTATGCTAATTCCCTCAAATCATGCTGAAGAAACATAAAGAGTTATTTATGCAATTGAATCGTTCAAAATTGATGTTGGCTTGTCTTATTGCAAGCACGATGGCAGTGAGTGCTTGTTCAAAAAACTCAGACTCAAAAAAAGATGACACTTTAACTGCGACAGCACCTGCAACAGGTGAAGCATCGAATTTAACTGAGCGTGATGCAAAACAACGTTTAATCCAAACATTACAAGCCAATTTCAAAAAAGCAGGCGTAAAAGCCAAAATTTTAGATGCTAAATCAACAGAGATGCCAAATCTTTATTGGATCAGCATGGAAGGAATGAGCTCCGTCTATGCAACATCTGATGGTAAATTTCTGATCCAAGGCGATGTGATCCGTTTAGGTGGTGATAAACTCACTAGCATTGGTGACAAAATACAAGCTGCAGAAAACAAGAAATATCTGGCTGACTTAAATATTAAAGATCTCTTGGTCTACCCTGCTCAAGGCAAAGTTAAACATGTGATTTATGTATTTACCGATGCAAGTTGTCCTTATTGTCATAAACTTCATGAACATATCAGTGAAATCACCGCTAAAGGTATTGAAATACGTTATATCGCATGGCCACGTGGTGAACAATTTATACCGACTATGGAAAGTATTTGGTGTAGTGCAGACCGTAGTGCTGCATTTAATCAAGCCATTGCAGGTACTGCGCTTCCACCAGCTAGCTGTAAAAATCCAGTTCGTGATCTCTATGCTTTAGGTCTAAAAATGGGTGTGAATGGTACACCTGCAATCTACAATGTAGAGGGTGAATATTTAGGTGGTTACATGACTGCTGATGAAATTGAAAGCCGTTTAAATAAATAATTTTTATCAGTAAATTTACTATTATTTATAGCTCAATATAAAGATGCGCCAGACTCTAGAGTCTGGCGCATTTTTTAGCTATGATCTAAGCTTAATATAATTTATATACATAATTGGAGTGTGACGTGAAACCAGTTCGTCTGGCAATACTCGGTCTTGGAACCGTAGGCGGTGGTGCCCTTAAACTACTACAAGAAAACGCTGCTGAAATTAGACGTCGCACCGGTCGAGAAATTGAAATTACCCACGTAGGCACTCGTCGTCCACGGCCAGATCTAAATTTACCAGCTAGCATTAAACAAAGTGCCGATCTCTTAGACATTGTCCGCCAGCCTGATGTTGATGTTGTTGTTGAAGTCATGGGCGGTATTCATCCTGCTTATGAAGTCATGATGGAAGCCATTAAACATGGCAAACAAGTCGTAACAGCAAACAAAGCATTACTTGCAGAACATGGAAATGAGCTATTTAAAGCAGCCGATGACCACCATGTCCAAGTCGCATTTGAAGCAGCAGTTGCCGGTGGCATTCCAATTATCAAGGTCATTCGTGAAGGTCTAGCAGCCAATAAAATTGAATGGCTTGCGGGTATTATCAATGGTACAGGCAATTTCATTCTGACTGAAATGAGTGAAAAAGGCCGTGCCTTTGCGGATGTACTGAAAGAAGCACAAGAGCTTGGTTATGCCGAAGCAGACCCAACTTTTGATGTTGAAGGTATTGATGCTGCACACAAGCTGACCATTCTTGCATCATGTGCATTTGGTATTCCTTTACAGTTTGACAAAGTTTATACCGAAGGTATTACCAAGATTACTGCACAAGATGTGAAATACGCTGAAGAGCTTGGCTATAAGATCAAACATTTAGGTATTGCACGTCGTTCTAGCAAAGGTATCGAACTTCGTGTACACCCAACCCTGATTCCTGAAGAAGAGCTTCTTGCCAATGTAAATGGTGTGAAGAATGCAGTTTTGGTTCAGGCCAATGCGGTTGGTCCTACATTGTATTATGGTGCGGGCGCAGGTGCAGGTCCTACTGCTTCTGCAGTCGTGGCAGATGTGGTCGATATTGTCCGTGATATCATTTACACAGAAGATGGTTCAGGCACAATTCCTCAGCTTGCCTTTGAAGCACTTTCCGACTTACATATCTTGTCGAGTGATGAGATGACTACAGGCTATTATTTGCGTTTAAATGCTGAAGACCAAACTGGCGTACTCGCAGATGTAACAACAATTTTAAGTCGCACGGGTATCAGTATTGATGCCATCATGCAGCAGCCCCGTTTAAAAGATCTGATTCCTATCGTGATTTTGACTGATCCGATCGTAGAATCGAAGATGAATGAAGCGATTGCACAAATTCAGGCCTTACCTGCTATACATGGCGAAATCGTACGAATTCGTTTAGAATTGCTCGATAACTAATCGGGTTTTTAAACTCCTCTAAATTTGCAGCAACTGCATGCAAAGCGTCATTCAATGAATGGCTCAGCCTCTCAGAATAGAGGCTTAGAGGTTAAAAGAATATCTTATTTGCTCTACACTACACACAATTGGAACACCATCATGTCTAATGCCAATCGCTATACAGGACTTGTTGATCGCTATCGTGACCGCTTACCAGTATCGAAAACTACACGTGCTATTTCTTTAAATGAAGGCAATACACCTCTCATTAAATTAGACAATATTCCTGGTATTATTGGTAAGAATGTTGAAATTTATGTGAAGTATGAAGGTTTAAACCCGACAGGTTCGTTTAAAGACCGTGGTATGACCATGGCAGTGACCAAAGCGGTAGAAGAAGGCTCTAAGGCGATTATCTGTGCATCTACAGGTAATACCTCTGCTGCTGCTGCTGCATATGCTGCTCGTGCTGGCATCAAAGCATTTGTGTTAATTCCAGAAGGCAAAATTGCCATGGGTAAAATGGCACAAGCGATGATGTACGGTGCAATCACCATGCAAATTCGCGGTAACTTCGATGACGGTATGCGCTTGGTCAAAGAAGTTGCTGACCAAGCGCCTGTAACGATTGTTAACTCAATCAACCCATACCGTTTACAAGGTCAAAAGACCATTGCTTATGAAATCGTAGAAGCTTTGGGTCGTGCACCTGACTACCACTGCTTACCTGTAGGTAATGCAGGCAATATTACTGCGCATTGGATGGGTTATACCGAAGCAGTTGCTAACCAACCAGTTGAAGCATTTGAACAAGTGGTTTATGACCCTGAAACGGATAAGTTTACAGGTCCAAATCCTGAAGGTCGTCCGATCATGGTTGGTTATCAAGCTTCTGGTGCTGCACCATTTTTACGTGGTGGCCCAGTTGAAAACCCTGAAACCGTTGCAACAGCAATCCGTATTGGTAATCCTCAAAGCTTTAATCATGCTAAGGCGGTCGTTCGTGATTCAAATGGCTGGTTTGATGAATTAACAGATGCTGAAATTTTAGAAGCGCAACGTTTGCTTTCTATGTATGAAGGTGTATTTGTTGAACCTGCTTCTGCGGCATCTATTGGTGGTGCAATCCGTGACATCAAAGCCGGTAAAATTGCGGAAGGCTCTGTGATTGTATGTACAGTGACAGGTAATGGTCTAAAAGATCCTGATACTGCAATCAAACAATGTAAAGATGCCATTATGTTGTCTATTGATGCGACAATGAATCAAGTGAAAGACTCTATTCTTTCAAATATGTAAAACAGACTTCAAAATAAAAACCAGTTGTTCGCAGCTGGTTTTTATTTGCGCAATTTAAAAATTATTATTCTTCTTCATATGAGTCATAGTTCAGATCTGATCCGCTCGCACTATAATCAAGCTGTCAAAAAACTCAGACGCAAGAATATAATTTCTCTTAATTAATATTATCAATTAAATCATTTATATAGAAAAATAAACTATTTGATTATAAAAAGACTTGCAATGCCACACCTTACATTCAAAGTTTAACCATCTTTGCGTAGGCGATGACCCACTTTTCATAAGAGAGGCCAAACCCTGCGCTGCAAACAAAGCTGTACTTTGTTTTTGCTTATATTGGGCGAGGGTACGACCTATACTCCCGCCCAACGGCGACATCTATGTCGCTACACAGTAGGATAACCATCTATGATTCAAAAATACAAAATATGAGCTTTTTTTATGATCAATAACTTGACAGAAATCACTTATATGGATAATTAGGTGGTTTGACTACTTCTGTCTTTAATATCAATTGCTTTGTCTGCAGGATTTGTAAAGCGCCACCCAAACTCTGGCATTGCAAATTTACACATTTCATAATCTATTTTTTATGCTTAATTTAAGCAAAAAAAGCGCTCCATATTTTGAAGCGCTTTTTTAATTTGGATGGATAACTTCAGTGACAAACTGATTAGATACGTTTCGGTAAATTACTCACCCAGTTCAATAAATTGGTTGCATCATTGGTACGTGCCTGAGAAGAGCTTGCACCTAATAATACCACCACAGCCGGACGACTATTTACAGTGGTATGCATGACCACACAGCGCCCTGCTTCATTGATATAACCCGTTTTGGAAATATTAATATTCCACCCACCATTACGTACTAGAGCATTGGTGTTGTTTGATTTCAGCACGCGATAACCCAAATTAAAGTCATAATGCGCTGTTGTTGAAAATTGGCGGATCAAACCATATTGTGATGCAGCACTGACTAAAATCCCTAAATCTCGAGCAGAAGAAACATTACGTGGATCCAAACCAGTAGATTCAACATAATGGGTTGAATTCATGCCCAATTGACGTGCTTTTGAATTCATTGCAGCAAAGAACGCTTGGCGACCACCTGGATAAGTACGCGCTAAAGCTGCTGCAGCTGGATTTTCAGATTTCATCAATGCCACAAGTAACATTTCAGCACGATTCATGGTATCGCCAACTTTTAAAGTTGAACTTGAATTCTTACCACCAGCACCCGCAAAATCGATTTGTTGCAAGGTAATGTCTTCAGACATATTTAAACGGGCATCTGCGGTAATCACTGCTGTCATCAATTTGGTAATTGATGCGATAGGTAACGCCATATTGGTATTTTTACTAAACAGAACTTCACCTGTTTTTGCATCCATTACCAATGCGGCACGCGCATTTACCGATGGTTGGCTATTATAGGTATTGGTGTCATAAATCTGTACAGACTTATTGGTCAATGTTGTCGGTGCAGCATTTGATGCACGAATTGTTGTGGTTAACGTGGTTGAGCCTTTTGGAGAAATATCTTCGCCATCATCATCCAGAGAATCACCATTGAGTAACTGGCTGGCATCTGAAGAAGACCAATTTACAGTTGCTTGTCCGCTCCCCCCCGATGAGTTCATAATGATTTCAGCAAAACCAGTCGAACTCAAACTGAGTAGTACTGACAAACTCAGCACATGCATTAACGTTTTTTTTGGTTTTTTCACGATAACTTACTCACCTCAAGGAGGTATTCACAAACTTGCTAATTACCTCAAATATGACTTACATTTACACTCAAACGTGACTATATTAAAACAAATATTTCAATCACGCCGTATTATGCGTAAATATTGAATGGATATTAGGAATAGGATTGCCAATTTTGTTATGTCTTTGCAAGTCTTTTTTGCTTTATGTAACAAAAATGTCGATATTGAGAAATTTAAGGAGGTGTAAGTGATTACTGTTTTAGTGGTAGATGACCATGAATTAGTAAGAACCGGCATCTGCAGAATGTTAGAAGATCAGACCGATATTCAAGTCATTGGACAAGCAGAATCTGGTGAAGAAGCAATTACGATTGTAAGGCAACACCATCCCAATGTAGTTTTATTGGATGTCAACATGCCTGGAATTGGTGGTGTAGAAACTACCCGTCGTTTGTTACAAACCGCACCTGAGACCAAAGTACTCGCTGTGAGTGGTTTGGCTGAAGAACCCTATCCGTCGCTGTTATTGAAAGCTGGTGCTCGTGGTTATATTACCAAGGGCGCACCAATCACTGAAATGGTTCGTGCAATCAAAAAAGTCATGCAAGGCGGTAAGTATTTTAGTGCAGATATTGCTGAACAACTTGCAAGCTCTTATTTATCCGATACACAAACCTCACCTTTTGACGCACTGTCAGAACGTGAAATGCAAGTTGCCATGATGGTGGTAAATTGTGTAAGCGCACAAGAAATTTCTGACAAACTTTTTGTCAGTGTAAAAACGGTCAATACTTATCGTTATCGTATCTTTGAAAAATTAGGACTTGATAGTGATGTAAAACTCACTCACCTTGCGATACGTTATGGTTTAATTAAGCCATAAATTGATTAAAACAATAATTTATCTTGAGTACGATTATGTCGCCTACGGTAACGGTTCCTATTTATCAAACAATTTACCGTCTAGGCACACTGTATTCAGGTTATAGATTGGTTATTGCTTTTTGCTTAGTCATTATTTTTCTGATTACTCTTGAAAACCAACCCGTACATTACGAATATCCCAGTTTATATTTTTATTCTCTAACCGCGTTTACTGTAATCGCAGCATTACAAATGATGCTGCTCAAATTCTATCCGCATGGTGTGGGGCAGCAATTTATTGGTTTTTTTATTGTTGATATTCCATTTCTAAGTACCTTGGTATTTGCCCTCAATGGGCCAAATTTAGCCATCAGCATTTTGTTTGTCATTGCCGTTTTTACCGCGAATTTTCTGCTTAGTAAAAATAAAGCGCTATTCGTAACACTGGTTTCTGTGATTGCAATTATTTACCAACAGTTTTTAGGCAGCTTCTTCGATTTTTCAAATTTAAATAATATTAGTAACAGTGCCTTATTGGCTTTTTTATTTTTTATGGTTTATGGCATTGGGCAGATTGCAATTAATCGCTTCCAAGTTTTAGAGTCGTTAAATACCTATCAATCTCTTGAATTATTTAAGTTACAGAACATTAACCGCTATATTTTAGAACAGATTGAAGTCGGTTATTTGGTGCTCGATGAAAAATGCAAAATTATCGTCAGTAACCCTGCAGCCTGTTTACTTTTGGGCATTTCACCACTTTACGCACATGAGCAATATCATTTATCCAGCTTTCAACCGGACTTATATGAAATTTTAAAAGATGCCATGTTACGTGATGGCGAACGCTTTCAATTTGAATCCCATCAATCCTCGTATACAGTCGATATTCGCGTACAAAAATTGATTGTTCCGCATCAAGCACTCACGCTTTTAGTCCTCGAAGATGCACAAAAAATTAATCAAAAGGTACAACAACTCAAACTTGCCGCACTGGGTCAATTATCGGCCAGTATTGCCCATGAAATTCGCAATCCGCTTGCCGCCATTGCCCAGGCCAACGACCTGTTTATCAGCAGTGACCCAGAACAGCAAACCATTTTAAATCAAATGATTACCAAACAGACCATCCGTATCAATAATATTATTAAAGATACCTTAGATATGGCAAAAAATAAAAAGATCCATACCTCAAAAATTAATTTTCAAGAATTTGTTGATGACTTATTACGCCATGATTTAGGGGATGCTCAGGAAAAAATCAAATTAGAAATTCAAGCTGATGTTTGGATCTATTTTGATGATTCTCATCTTCGACAAGTTCTAATCAATTTAGTGCGTAATGCATTACGTCATAATGATCAAAATGCTGAACACATTTTAGTACAAACGTTTAAAAATGAATCACACGTATATATCGATGTGATTGATTATGGGAAAGGCGTCACAAAACAAGATCTTTCGCAATTATTTCAGCCATTTTTTAGTACCGAAATCAATGGAACTGGTTTAGGATTGTACCTATCGCAGACGATATGCGAAGCGAATCAAGCGAAACTAATTTACGTAGAGCAAAAACAACAAGGGGCATGCTTCCGTATCGAATGCCCACTCATGGATTAGATTAGGTTTTTGGGGATATGACTACACGACAACCATTGGTTTTACTTGTAGATGATGAACAAGATTTATGTATGTTAATGCAAATGAGCCTTTCTCGAATGGGCATCAAAACGCATATGGCACACCATTTACAACAAGCCAAATATTTTTTTAGTGAATATAAATATGATGCCTGTATTACCGATTTAAACCTCCCTGATGGCAGTGGTTTAGATTTGGTTAAACATGTATCGCAGCATTATCCTAAAACGCCTATTGCAGTCTTAACTGCATATGGAAATATGGAAATTGCGATTGCCTCTCTCAAAGCAGGTGCTTTTGATTTTGTCAGCAAACCGATTAACCAATTACATCTGCAACAGCTTTTACAAAAAGCTTTGCATGTACCACAGTTAAGAGAAACGATCAGCGATGCGCCGCTTGAGGAATCAATGCTCATCGGCGATTCACAGGTGATACGTAAGTTAAGAGAATCGATTAAAAAAATTTCCCGTTCACAAGCACCTGTGTTTATCACCGGTGAATCTGGAACAGGCAAAGAGGTTGTTGCTAATCTCATCCATCTACTCAGCAACCGCAGTGATAGCCCTTTTGTTGCGATTAATTGTGGTGCAATTTCTGAAGACTTGATGGAGAGTGAGCTGTTTGGGCATAAAAAAGGCTGTTTTTCAGGTGCAACTCAAGACAAACAAGGCCTTATTCAAGCTGCCAATGGTGGTACTCTGTTTTTAGATGAAATTGCAGAACTTTCTTTGGCCATGCAAGCCAAACTGTTACGAGCTTTACAAGAAAAGAAAATTCGTCCTTTAGGCAGTGATACCGAAATCGAAGTTGATTTCCGTATTATCAGTGCTACACATCAAGACATTGAAGCATTCGTTGAACAAGGCAAATTCCGCCATGATCTGTTCTTTAGAATTCATGTGATGGATATTGTCCTGCCACCATTGCGCGAACGTGATTGTGATATTCTGATTTTAGCCAACCATTTTCTTCAGCAAATTTGTACAGAGTGGCGTATTTCAACAAAGTCTTTTACTGAACAAGCCAAAGCTTTTCTTTTGCAACAGCATTACTCAGGCAATGTTCGTGAATTACGCAATATCATTGAAAAAGCCATTACCATGAGTGATGAAGACTATATTGATATTCAACAGCTACAACCTGCTCCACATCGTGGTATCAACAAAGTCGAATCACGTGATCCTATCCAAAGTCAAGTCTTGCCTATCGTCACCGCGAATAAAGCCCAAAACATTCCAGAAGAAGGGTTGGAGCAATATTTGGAAAAAGTCGAAAAAGAAGTGTTGTTATCTGCATTAAATCAAACCCATTGGAACCGCACTTTAGCTGCTAAGAAATTGGGCATGACATTTCGCTCTTTACGCTATCGTTTGAAAAAGTTTGGTTTAGATACCGATGATGATGAATAGAAGCAACCTATAGCCATCAACATCATAATATCAACCAACTCAAGCGCTTTTGCTTTTTACATGGTTACAGCGTGGCGACATGGATGTCGTCGTTGAGTAGAGGTACTGAATCCAGCCCTTACTCAACATAAGATTTGGTCATGTCCAGTCTGAGCAACAAGCAAGCATTGTATTAGTTTACAGTACAAGCTAAAGGATCACCGAAACAACGTGATTTAAATACGTAATGTCAGATGTAGTAGCACAAACTGCTACAGTGTTATGAATTCACTTTTACATTCAACTTTATCTATCACGATGTTTTAATAGTTGATCTGCAACATTATTTAGATAGGTTTCTTCTTTTTGATCTAAAGTCCATGGATATTCCAAATTAGGCCGAATACCCTGCCCATCAATCATATTGCCATTTGGCGTATAATAATGCGAAACCGTCATTTGCAAAGCAGCCCCATTTGGCAATGGAAATAACTTCTGTACAACGCCTTTTCCATAGCTTTTTTCACCTATAACCCAAGCACGTTGATGTTCTTTCATTGCAGCGGTAAAGACTTCAGCTGCAGATGCTGAACGACCATTAATCAAAATACCTAATTTAGTATTGGACGACTCATCACCCGGTAAGGCTTGGAATTGTTGATTGCCTTCTGAACGACTTTTGGTAGAAACAATCGTTCCCTGAGTTAAAAAAAGATCAGCCGTTTCAACAGCGGCTGAGAGTAAACCACCTGGATTATTGCGTAGGTCGAATAATACAGCTTTCATTTTTTGGGTACTGTATTCTTCAATTAAACGTTTAATTTCATTGGCTGTATCTTGTTGAAAAACTTTAACTTTAAGCACTAAAACCTGATTATGCAACATAATCGGCTCTATATCAGCCACTTCTAATTTGCGATTTCTGACCACCGTGATTGCTGGGCTTTTTTCATTCAGTTGCAACTGAAAAGTTGAACCAATTGAGCCATGTAATAAATCTTCGACTTGTTGGGCATTTAAATTTTTAAGTTCTTGATTTTCAATTTTAAAAATGGTGAATCCATTTTTTAAACCGAGTTTAAATGAGTCTGAATTATCGCGTAAATTCTTGACTTTCCATTGATGAATATGACTATCAAAAGCCAATTCAAAGTCAGCAGTCGCAAGGTCACTTTCCGTATATTGCATCAACTGTTTATATTCTTCAGGACTTAGATAACGCGAATAGCGATCTAAACCACCCACCAGCCCTTTGATTGCCTGCAAAAACAGAACATCATCAGGTTTTTCCTGAACATAATTGTCTTTGACGATGCCGTAGATTTGTACAAATTGCTCAATCGATTCAATGGGCACTTCAGCAATACTTTCTTCGACATCACCATCAAAATCAAGTGCGGCAGCATTTTCTGCTGCCCGAACGGAATGGCTTCCACAGACCAACAATCCTGTTAATACAGCAATATATTTCCAAGCTTGAGCCATTCACACACCTAGTTTTTAATAATGATAATTTTATGCTTTCAATGTAATCAGATTACGGCCTTGCATTTCTGTCGGTACAGGGAGATGCATTAAACTTAAAATAGTCGGTGCAACATCTGCTAAAACCCCACCTTCAGCAATCGTGGCTGAGGTTGGTCCAACATAAATGAAAGGTACAAGTTCAGTGGTATGCTGCGTATGTACTTGACCACTTACATAGTCCTGCATTTGCTCTACATTACCATGATCAGCAGTAATCAACATATGACCATGCTTTGCCATCACTGCTTCATATAAACGACCAAGACTGATATCAACAGCTTCAACAGCCTTCACTGCTGCATCAAACACGCCAGTGTGACCTACCATATCGCCATTGGCATAGTTCACCACCAAGAGATCAAACTCACCTGAATTGATTGCATCAACCAACTTGTCGGTGACTTCTGGTGCGCTCATTTCAGGTTGTAGATCATAAGTTGCAACTTTTGGTGATGGGATTAGAATCCGTTTTTCACCTGGATACTCATCTTCACGACCGCCACTAAAGAAGAAGGTCACATGTGCATATTTTTCTGTTTCTGCAATACGTAACTGAGTTTTGCCTAAAGAAGATAAGTATTCGCCAATTGAATTTTTTAAACCTTCTGGCATATATGCCACTGGTGCATCTATCGTCGCTTGATAACGCGTTAACATCACAAATTTAGATAGATGGGGTACAACTTTGCGTTCAAAACCTGCAAAGTCTTTTTCTACAAATGCTTTAGTAATTTCACGTGCCCGATCCGCACGAAAATTCATAAACACCACACTGTCGCCATCTTGGATTTTGGCCATTTCACCAATACGGGTTGCTTTAACAAATTCATCATTTTCATTGGCTGCATAGGCTTGCTCTAAGCCCTCAACGGCTGAATCAACAACACGTAAAGCTTCTCCTTCAGTCATCAGGCGGTAAGCTTGTTCCACACGATCCCAACGATTATCACGATCCATTGCAAAGTAACGTCCAATCATGGTGGCAATACGCCCCTGATTTGGATACTGTGCAAATACCGCATCGAGTTTTTCTAAAGAAGGTTTTGCACTCCGTGGTGGTGTATCACGACCATCTAAGAACGCATGTAAATAGACTTTTGCCCCACGCTTCAAAGCAAGCTCACACATTGCAATAATATGATCTTGGTGAGAATGGACACCGCCCTCTGACAATAGTCCCATAATGTGCAATGCACCATTTGCCGATTTGGCTTTTTCTACAGCATCAATCAGAATTTCATGCTCGAAAAAATCGCCGGTCCGAATATCTTTGGTAATACGAGTAAAATCTTGATACAGCACACGACCTGCACCCAAGTTCATATGACCAACTTCAGAATTACCCATTTGTCCATCTGGCAAACCGACATCTTCACCTGAGCCAGAAATTAAACTATGCGGATGCTTGTCTTGCATCATGGTTAGATTCGGCGTTTTTGCTGCTAAAAACGCATTATCTTCGACCGCTTCACGATGACCCACACCATCCATAATCACTAGAACGTGAGGGATTTTGCCAGCAGTTGCATCCGTCATGATTTACACTCTTTACTGTTTACAAATTAATCGTTACATCTTACCGTTTTTTTACGGCAGACTCTATCCTCAGATTATGGCAAAAACAAGTTGCCATGATCTAAACTTCTTATCTATCTGAAAGATCATTGTTCAAAAAAACAGATCCATTAAGTTATCTTGCTCTATACAACAAATAACTTCCGATGCCAAACATCAATATAATTGGTAAGAATACAAACCAAGCAGGAGAAGGTGCATAGACCAAACTTGCATAACCCAAGAAGTCTTGTATGTAATAAAAACCTAGACCAACAAATAATGCGATCACTAAGCGAAAGCCCATCGATTGTTGACGTAATGGCCCAAAAATAAATGAACATGCAATCAAAACCAATGCAAGCAAAGCAAATGGTGAACCGACATTTTTCCAAAAAGCCAAAAGATAAGTCTTTGGTACTTGACTGTATTCATGCATATATTGCATAAAACTCAATAACTGCGTAGGTGCTAAGTCTTCTGGATTAATGGTCACCATATGCACATATTTAGGTTGCAATGCGAGTGCTAAATCCTCTTGATTTTTATTTACAACTTGAGCTTGACCATTGGCCAATAAATTGACTTGAGCACTTTGTTTTAAATTCCATTGTCCTTCTTTTAAGAACTGCCCTTCTTCTGAATTTAACAAAGATTTCATTCGATAATTATCGTCAAAATCGACAACTTGAACTTGTTTTAATGTCCCTTTTGAATTGGCATAATCAATATAAATAAAGCGTTGTCCTTCGCGTGTCCAATAGCCTTTCACCTCTCCTAGCGCTGCTACACTACGATGGCTTTTAATACTTTTCGCCTGTTCATTGGTATAGGGAATAACGAATTGAGTTAATAAAAACGAAAGGATCACCAAAAGCATAGCAGAACGCATGACCCAACCGACAATACGCCATAAGCTAATGCCTGCTGCTCGCATCACAATTAATTCACTGTTCGAAGCCATTGAACCTAAACCCAGTACAGCACCGATCAATGCTGCAATAGGAAGAATCTCATACAAATAACGAGGTGCACCCCATAAAACATATTGCAATGCATTCCAAGCCGTATAGCCTTGTTTTAGATCACCTAACTCACCCAAATAGGTGAATAAAATCTGTAAGCTAGCCAGTACTGCCGTAGCACCCAACATGGCAAGCAATGTGGTTTTAGTCACATGTTTTGCGACAATTCTACGTGCTAACATTATGATTTTACTCGCTGTATTTGCTTTTTAATTTTAGGTGCTAATTTCTGCTTTCTTGAAAATAGAGCGGCAGCGGCAGCATAGAATAATAACACTGCAGGATATGCCCAAACACCCACCTCATCTTTACTAATACGGGTTCGTATTGCCATGAGCGCCACAATTAAACTGGCAAAAATTAATAATGCTGGGAAAAGTTTGAGATAACGACCTTGTCTTGGGCTTACTTCACATAGTGCTGTTGCTAACATTAAGGCGACAATGATAGAAAACGGAACAAATAAGCGCCATCCCAATTCACTTGCCACAACAGGGTCATTTTTATTTTCAAGCAATTTACCAAAAGTTAGCCCTTCTACTTCATCACTTTCAAACTTAGCTTCTTTATTATTTTCTAAACGCAAACGATAAGTTTGGAATTCAGTTTGACTGTATTTTGGTGTTCCAGGGTAAATTTCATAACGGCGGCCTTGAACTAAATCGACAACACTTGCTGTTTCATTGGCAATTTCAATTCGTGTTGCTTCCTTCGCCAAAATCATAACATCAGGTTTACCTTCTTTTTCAGCACGTTGATAAAAGAAAATATCTTTAAGATTTTTGCGATCTTCGGATAAAGAGCCGGCATAAATTGTATAAGCCCCTGAGGAAATAAACTCACGTGGCCGAACCAAATCAAAGCCCGTTCGGACTGCTTGGGTAGAAATCAGTTGCTCATATTGACGGATTCCCCACGGAGACATCCAGATCATTAAAACAGTTTGTACACACAAATAAATAACAGTCAGTGGAATCAATAATCGAGCGACTTGAATACGGCTAATACCACTACCGTTCAGTACAGCCATTTCATGATCGACATATAATCGGCCAAAAACCAGCATCAATCCAATAAAGAAACCCAAAGGAAGAATTAAAGTCAAAAACTCAGGTAAACGAAAACCGATAATACTCAACAGAATACTCGGATCTACACGCCCCATAGCAGCTTGACCAAATCGTTTAATCAATTGCCCACCCATCATAATGACTGTCAATAATGTGACAACCACAAGAGAGGTCGAAACGACTTGTTTGACAAGGTAACGTCGAATAATCAAATTAATCTTCCAAATAAGGGTAATATCGTGATGTAGCGCTAGTTTACCCGAAGTTAAAATTATAAAACTAGATTGAAATTCTACCATTTGAAGTGGTTCAATGGTTTAATGATTTGAAATGTACAAAAGGCACAAAGACAACACATGAAACTTACGATCAATACGTCATTTTCAGCGTCTACATCTAGCCAGTCGTTATTTATTCTGGTGGATTCTGAAAACGCTAAACAAGCTCAAGAAATATATAAAATCAATGACTTGAGCAACATAATTGAAAACACTCAATTCAAAGCAAGTTTAAACGAAACTCTACCACTTATCGGAAAGCTAACTCAAGTTACGCAATGTACTTTAGTCGGCATAGATAAAGCCTCCGAAATTAAAGCCGCGAAATTAGCAAAAATCGCACAAACCATTATCAAAGCTTCACAAAAAAAATTCCAAAAAATCAGCATTGATATTTCGGCTTTGCCGTCTGAGTTACATTATCTATTTGCATTAAATTTGACGCAAGCTGCGTATGCTTATGATGAATTCAAATCGAAGAAGAATGAATTTACTTTAGAAAATATTGAATTTATTGCAACGCAATCGAGTCTGAGTGCAGAGCAGATCACGCTTATTCAAGCTGTTCAAAAAGGACAAAACTTTGCTCGTGACTTAGGCAACTGCCCTCCTAATATTTGCTTCCCTGAATATTTAGCAGAACAAGCACATGCTTTAGCAGCTGAATTCCCTGAGCTTTTACAAGTGACTGTACTTGAAGAACAACAACTTGCTGATCTAGGCATGCATGCTTTTCTTGCGGTAAGCAAAGGTTCTGATCGTCCAGGACGTGTGATTACGCTTGAATATAAAGCCAATCCTGATCAAGCACCGATCGTGCTCGTGGGTAAAGGTGTGACTTTTGATACAGGTGGTATTTCATTAAAACCAGGCTTAGGCATGGATGAAATGAAATTTGATATGTGTGGTTCAGCATCTGTACTGGGTACGATTCGTGCACTTTGTGAAGCGAAACTCCCGATTCATGTTGTCGGTGCAATTGCCGCTGCTGAAAACATGCCTTCTGGTCATGCAACTCGCCCTGGTGATATTGTAACCACCATGAGTGGGCAAACGGTTGAAATCCTGAATACTGATGCCGAAGGGCGTTTAGTCCTTTGTGATACCTTAACCTATATTAAGCGCTTTAACCCTGCATTAGTGATTGATATTGCAACACTGACTGGTGCTTGTGTGGTGGCTTTAGGTTCAGTCGTTTCTGGTTTATTTACACCAGATGATGAACTTGCAGAAGAAATTACAGCAGCAGGACACACTGCATTTGACCGTGTATGGCGTATGCCCGTATATGACGATTATCAAGAACAACTTGATTCGCCATTTGCCGATATTGCCAATATTGGTGGTCCAAAAGCTGGCGCAGTTACAGCAGCCTGTTTCTTACAACGCTTTACCCGTGACTATCGTTGGGCGCACTTAGACATCGCTGGTACAGCATGGAATTCTGGTGCAAATAAAGGTGCAACCGGCCGTCCAGTACCATTGTTGATGCAGTTAATAGCCAACCGTGTACAAAAGAATGGCTAAAATTAGCTTTTATTTATTTGAAAAAAGCCCTGAGCGACAGGTAGAAAGTGCCTGTCGTTTATGTCGTAAAATTTTACGAAATGCAGCCAAAGTTTGGTTGCATTGCCCTGATGTAGAAATGCAGCAACAACTGGATGAACGTTTATGGAGTTTTGATCCGACCAGTTTTATTGCGCATGGAATTGATCAAATTGATGCACCGATCTGTATTTCTTCAAGATTACCTGAGTCTTTAGACTGGATTGTGTTTAATTTTAACAATCAAGCACTTGAACAAGTGACACAATTTAGTCACATTATAGAAATTATTGAAAATGCTGAATCAGCAAAACAAATTGGTCGAGAGAAATATAAAGCCTATCGACGAATGGGTGTTTCGCCTCAAACATTTAAACTTTAATTCTTCATTCTCATTTTATATCAAGGAGATGCGTGGTGACATTAAATGTCGGTCAAGATTTTAAAAAGCGCTGGTTAGATACGCCTGAAGCCGTACGCCAAACTTTTGTAGATGACCTTAACCGCATCTGTGACCTTCTCAGCCCTACAACAAATGTACAGGACTGGCTAAGTAATGACCAACGCCAAATGCAAGTGGCGCAACTCCAAGTTGAACAAGCCTATGCTGAGCTAAAAGCCCAGCTGATTGAAGAAGCACGTATCCGTAGACAATTGGCACTTGAAAAATCTTTAGCTGAAAAAAGAGCATTACAGCACGCATATAATTTAGAACTACAACAAGATGAAATTCAGCAGTTTGAACATCAAAAATTGACCTTACAAAATTTACGTCAACAAATTGATATTGAAATTTCAGAATATAGTGAAAAATACACTAAAAATCCTGATTATCCAGCAATAGATTATGCCAATGGGCAATTCCGCATCACAGATGCACAAATGACTTCAGAGTTGGAAAGTGTTCGTCTACGTCTTGAGTTAGAAGCAGAAACGCTAATCGAAGAGAGCTTAAATGCTTTACGTAGCAAACTGCAAACTGCGGCAAAAGAAGAGATTGAATATATTTTGGCAAATTCGAATTTCTCGGCAGACAAAAAATAATAAAGTTTATTTATTTTAATCGGATATCCAAGTTTACTTGTCACGAAAATGCAATATTAATGTCACATGATAGTCATCTCGGATGGCTTTAATGCTTATGTGTACAGGTTAAAAATATTTTAAGTGATCAATTCAGTGAATTTTTATTTTCAAGATAAAAATTTCCAATCACTTGAATCAGGATGAATAAAATGGATCTGCTTAACCATATTTCGAACCAAATTGCGCGACTACATTCAGGTGAAAAATGGACTGTTTCTATACAAGACTTACTGATTAGCCGTGTAGATTTTCAATCACTTTCAGTATTTCTTTCTCGGGAGTCTGAAAAAGGGATGTTCTCACTGACAGATACACACAAACTAAAATCACGCTTTGAACATACCTCTTTGACCATTATCAAAAACTAATTAAGCCTGATACTTTGTCTCTTTCTCAAAGCAAATTCTAAGATAAACCAAAGTCTCATTTCGGCTTTGATTTATCTAAATGTAGTGTGGAAAAACAAGACCTCAACAGATAATTTTTGAAATTAGCTTTGCTTCAACCCTCAAGGTCTCATTGTTGTTTTGATCAATTTCAACCAAATATTTTCCATTGGAATAAAAAATAGAATTGTCTTTTAAAGCAAAACTCATCACACCTTTTTTTAATACAATCATTTCACCAGAAGCTGTCATTTTGATCAACTCCCACGAATTTGGAATCATCCCAGGATATTTTTCGCCCGCCTTCTGATTACGTTCTAAATTTTGCTGAGCCTTAATCAAATTACCTTCAACAAATAGTTCTTCTTCTGACTTTTGCTGCGATTTGGCTGGATTATTTCCAGACGTTGTTTTTAATGATTCACCTGTATAGCGTTGAGTAAAGAAATCTAACCACCCTACAATCGCACGAATAATTTTAAAAGGAGCAACAATAATATCTTTAAATGTCGTTAAGGGAGATTGAGGAGAACCATCACGGGAATAGGGGCGTTTAATAAAATACAAATTACCCAGCCCATCCATTTTTGGTTTAAAGAAATCAAACTTTGGATCTGAAGCGATTGTTTGCAACGCGCCTGTTGCCATATCCAAATGAAAAATTTCTTTGGGACTATAGGCAATACGGTATTCACCATAGGCTAAACCACACGAATCATAATATAACTGCATGGTATCTCGTGGATCAAAACATGGATTTGAATCCTGACAATCTCCTTCGGTCAAATACTGTGTTCGATTGGCGTCTAAAGGTAGAATACAAATATGTCGTTCATAGCCCTGTGTGTTAACAGATAGTGCTAAACGCTTTTTGGACTCATCATAAGCCATGTCCTGCACCACAAAATCATTCTTTCTTAACACTAAGCCTTCGGTTTCTTGTAAATCTGTCAATGATTTGATGTTGATCGAAGTGCCTTCTTGCAAACAAGCAGTATAAATCATTTTATGATCAGCGGTCAGAGCTACATCTGTTGGGAAAATATGGGTTAAATCCACCTCATCATCTTGTGAAGATGTTCGCATGAACTGTGCACCCGTACCTTTGGTTTTCCAATCTTTACGTTGTTGAATCTCAACTAAATTCTTTTTATATAAGTCAATGGATTGGCATTGAACCGTAATACTTTTATTTCCATCCAATAAATACAAATTTTGATTCGATAAATAAAGCAATGCTGCCATGTATATTCCTTAATTTTACCTGCACCTGCAATGACGTGTTTCTCAATATTCCAGTTACAGTGTTTCTTGTAATTTGATTAATTTTCAATATAGCACAAGGTGATGTTTAGCGATTTGTATTGGTTTTCATCAATCTTTCTATTGTACTAACTTTCAAGCGCAAAAAAAGCCTTTCACGAGAGAAAGGCTTTGATCTATATACTGCATTATATTGCGCAGATTAAGGCTGTTTTAAATATGGCCACGCTGCTTTTAAATAAATAAACATCGACCAGAGTGTCAAAATGACAGCGGTATATAACAAAGCATAAGCCAATATTTCAAGCGGTTGCCAATTTAATAAAAACACCGTGATCGCAATCATCTGAAAGGCTGTTTTATATTTACCTACCGTGGAGACTGCTACATTGGTACGCGCACCTAATTCAGCCATCCATTCACGTAGTGCTGAAACTGTAATTTCACGTGAAATAATCACAATTGCAGCAAATGCCATAGTGATTGATGGTTGCCACTGCACTAACACAATCAGTGCTGCTGCCACCATTAATTTATCTGCAACTGGATCTAAAAACCGCCCAAAAGCTGAGGTCTGATTTAAAGTTCTTGCTAGATAACCATCAAACCAATCTGTGACTGCAGCAACAACAAAAATTGCAGTCAAGATAATATGACGCGTCATACCACCTGTATGTCCAGCCACTCCAATTGCAGGTGGCCAATAGGCAATAATTAAAAAAACAGGAATTAACGCGATTCGAGCAAGCGTCAAGATATTTGGAATATTCAGGATACGACCTGTAGTCATAGACACCGCCAGTGAGTCCCCTACTTACCCGAATGAAGGTAAATAATAATTTAGAGTAAAGCTCTATTTCCTTAGTACTTTAAACGATTCACATTAAACTGTCGACTAGGTAAATACCGTAACCGTCTGTCTTGCAATCGCAATGAGTCGATTTTGTTCATCCCAAAGATAGGCATGTTCAGTTGCATATCCATGCTCAGCAAAGTCTGTAAACACTTTATACTTAAACCAATCATTCAACTGATTTTGTAATGGATGGATAAACGTCACATGCCAAGTTAGTGTACTTGCAGGTGCTGGCAATTTAAACATCGGCAATACACCAGGTGGCCAAACATCCATTAAGGTCATGATATCTGAAACATTCATTGCTCGATTGGCATGTAGCTCAGGGTCAAAACGACACCAACCTGAAAAATCAGGCTGCTTACTGCCTGACATTGGATAATTCCCTTCAGTCCATGCCAGCTGGAAGTTCTTTACACACTCAGGAAAGGGTAAATATTTAGGGACAATATTAATCTGGTCAAGTGGCGGAAAATCAGGGGCTTGAGGCTCTAAAGATACTTGAATTTTAGAATCGCGTTGGCTACCAAAACTTGCAATTAAAATACTTTGCACAGCCTCATTCTGCCACAGTCTGACTTCAATTGTAGTGACTGATTTACCCTGTCTCAAGATTTCAGCAGTTAATTTCACTGGTGTTTCTTCAACAGGCCCAGCAAAAGTGACACTACAACTCAACAACTTTTTAACTGGATCGTGAATGGTTGCAATTGCTTTATAAACCAACATACCCGCTACAAGACCGCCAAAGATCGTGCGCCCCTGCAACCACCCTTGAGGAATATCAATCCACTCTTCTTGTTCAATCTGCTGAAATAGTGATTCTAATGACATGATCCGTCCAATTTTTCGATCTTTGCTGTACTGTTTCATATTTGACGCGAGATGAAAATGATCAGTGACTCATGCGTCAATGGTTGTTTTGGCAAATGCTACTCATCATCGAAAACAATAACGACGTTATTCATGCAACACTTTATAAATCATTCGTGCCATAACATCACCCAAACCTGGAACATTTTTTAAATCATGTTCAGAAGCTTTAAGTACCCCCTGAATCCCACCAAAATGAGTCAGTAAATCACGACGACGTTTTGGACCTAAGCCCGGAATAGCCTCAAGTACCGATCCTCCACGACGTTTATCTCGCTTAGCACGATGCTTGGTGATTGCAAAACGATGCGCTTCATCACGGACTTGCTGAATCAAATGCAGTGCTTTATGGTCTTCGGGAAGCTGAATCTTAGTGCCGTCGGTAAAATGTAGTGTTTCTAAACCGGGTTTACGTCCTTCACCTTTGGATACACCCACCATAAATGCATCTAAGCCAAGCTCTTGCATAACATCCATCGCCATATGAAGTTGCCCTTTGCCCCCGTCAATCAGTAACAAATCGGGTAACATGGCTTTTTTATAACGGCGTGTTAACGCTTGCCGCATCGCGGCATAATCATCACCACCTGTAATATCTTCAATTGCAAATTGACGATAATCTCGCTTACGTGCTCCGCCTGCATCAAAAACTACACATGATGCAATGGTCGCTTCACCCATCGTATGAGAAATATCAAAGCATTCAATACGATCTATAGGACGACCACAGACTTGTTCTAGTTGATGAAAGCGTTCATTTAATTCTAAATGATTGGCTAGTTTTCCTTTAATCGCATGCTGAACATTCATCTCAGCCAATTCCAGCCATTCAGCACGAGTTTCTCGAACATTATGTTTAATCTGAATTTTCTTTTCAAATTGCTGATGTAAAGCTTCTTCCAATTCTTTTCGATCTGTAACATTTACATTAACAATGAGTTCGGCTGGAACCTCGTCTGCAACTTGGAAATAGAAATTGGCGATAAAATCAGACAGCATTTGACTCAAATCATCATCCAACATATCTGGAAAATAACTTTTCCCGCCCAGCATTTTCCCATTACGTACATGCATAATCTGTACACATGTCACACCCGCTTGATAGGCAATCGCAAGAATATCAGCTTCACCTTTGACTTTATAAATGGCTTGTTGTGCTTGTACATCACGGAGTAAGGCCATACGATCCCGAAAAAAAACTGCTTTTTCAAATTCTAGATTTTCTGCTGCCTGTTCCATTTTTTGGATCAATTCTTGGTTCAGCTCTTTGGTATCACCATTTAAAAAACGAATCGAATTTTGTACATCTTCATTATAGGCTTCAGGTGAAATCAAACCCACACAAGGCGCAGTACAACGTTTAATCTGATATTGTAAACATGGAAGTTTGCGTTGTGAAAAATAGCTATTTTCACATTGCCGGACATTAAATAGTTTTTGTAGTACTAAAAGTGTGTCTCTTGCATTATAAGCACTTGGATAGGGTCCAAAAAACTTACCTACTTGATGTTTGCCTTTGCCTCGTCCTGAAGCAATCCGTGGATAAGGTTTATCTGCGGAGACAAAAATATAGACATAAGATTTATCATCGCGCAACATAATGTTATACGGTGGGCGATGCAGTTTTATCAGATTCTGTTCGAGTAATAAGGCTTCAGTTTCAGAACGGACTACGAGAGTTTCAATATTATAAATACGTGCAACCAAAGCCTGTGTTTTCGGGTGTTCAATGGTTTTTACAAAATAACTCAGTACGCGATTTTTTAGATTTTTGGCTTTTCCGACATATAATAATTCACCATCTTTTCCCAGCATTTTATACACACCAGGTAGCGTCGTCATATTGGCTAGAATCTTTTCGATATTTTCACGTGCGTTTTCGTTCACAGTAGGCTTTTAAATTTGGACTATAAATGGATGATGTAGTTAGATCATGCATTTTTCAAGTCTACTTGAGTGAATTACTTTTTCTTTCTATTGAATAAGATCTTGATTTTTATTTTTCAAATGACTGATAGATAAGCAACTTATCCTTAATATTGCAACTAAAATCTAAACAATCGTATTACTGTTGATCTGACAGATTAGATTATGAATATCTTTTGTGATCGATTCACATAAAACATCAACTTTCTTATAGAAATGAAATAAAACCAAAATTTCGAGAAATATAACCACTCTATAAATATTTGAGTTCTTCAGTATCAAATGTTACTCATCCACTAAAAAATATTTCATCCAATGACCAAGGAGCATAAATATAAGAACTCCCTCTCTAGTCAGATAATATTATGCAGCTCCTTCTGTAGAAGTACTATTAACCAAAAGCTTTCTGCCATTCATATTGTATTTTTCCGCTATTAAACCTTCATATCGGAAATGTTTTGTTTGGTATATTTATGTGCAAGAATCAAAAAAAGGATTATTTACAACCTTACTGAAAGCCTGCTGATCTCTTGGAGAAACAAGGACCTGTTTAATTTTCCCATCCTTGATATATTCAATTTTCAAACGATCTAAAGATAATGCAGGTGATGAAATCGAATTATTAGTTTTACTTATTTTCTGAATATTTGCCAATGGAATACGCCATTTTAAGAATAGACTATGAATCGTCAGTATTTCATCTTGAATGATATAACGTGTATTTAAAACTGGCCACCAAATCACCGCAATGGTTAAAATATAAACGACCGAATGCTCAGGATATTCAACCATTGTGCCCTTAGCATACATGGTAAAGAGTAACTGAATGAGTAGGCCTGTCATCGCGATTATAAAGCCTAAAATCCACCAATCAATTTTAGTATGAAATTTTTGCATAATGTGCTTCAAAGTTCCCCCATACAAAATACTATTTTACCTGAATTCTGACTAAAACATGACTATAAAATCATTGATTTACATAATAGAAAACGCCCTTACGAGCGTTTTAATTCTTGACTAAATTTCTAAAAAATCAATTTTTCAAATAACGATCAAAAATTTCAGAAAAATCATAATTTTCGATTTGTCGAATACGCTGATTCGCATAGTCTTCAACTTGTTGTGCAGTCTGGTTAATGATTTCAGGTAAATTTAAAATTGCCTGCTCACTGAGCTCTCGCAAGTTAAACATTTTCTGAACATTGTCAGTACTTTGTAATAGCACATTACGTTTACGATTGATTTCTTTGCAGGTCTCACCAATGGTGAATAATGCTTTATATAGATCACGAATTTTCTCTATTTGCTTTTTATCAATATCAATAGAGAAGTGCTGATCACCTAACTGAAACTTAATTTCAGCATCTAAATCCACGGTACCTGCTGTTTCTAAAAGAACATTTTTCACAGGATTATGTTTGTACAAATAGCGGTACAACATGCGCTTTTTACTGATTGCACTTTTACCATCGAGATGCATAAAGGCGACATTAGTAAAGCAATATTCATCTGTTTTACTTTTGATTACAAAGAAAATTTTCTCGTTATCTTCATGAAAAATATAATCATCAATATCTGTTTTATTGAAATCATGCGGTTCAATAATTGTTCCAATATCACTCATACCCATCATTTCTGAGGCTAAATTTTTAAACATTTTGTGTTTTCCAGCACTTTTATAAATTATGAAAGTAAATTAAAAAAATCGAGCGTTAAACTCAAGTCAAAATTTGTTATTAAAAAACGCCCTGACGGGCGCTTCAAATCAAACCATTTTTTCAAAAAATGCAATGATCTGTGACATATATGGTCGAATAAAAATCAGGAAGAAAATCCCTAACATCAAGAACCACTTTAAAAAGTAATACAACTGACGATTGGATTTTTTCAAGGCTTTGGCTTTAATACGAATTTGATACACATAACCAAAAACTTTGTTTAACCCTCCTGTTTGATCCCCTGCTTCATTTGGAGAGCTGGCAGCAGTCATCACTTTTTTACCGAACCAGTGATTAAAGCGCTGCATAAATCTTGTTTTTAATGGGCGCTCTACATCAGCAAAAAAGATAATACGATTTTGGTCTGTAGTATTTTCTGCATAATGAATATAAGTTTCATCAAAAACCACACTTTCACCATCACGCCATGAATAACGCTGACCATCTACATCAATAAAGCAACGATCATCATTTGGCGTAATGAGCCCCAAATGATAACGCAATGAACCGGCATAAGGATCACGATGGCGTACTAATCGACTATCAGGTGCAAGCTCCGTAAACATTGCCGCCTTGATAGTTGGCAAATTTTTCAGCAATTCAGTTGTTTTTGGACAGAGTTCTGTTGCTGATGGATGCGCTGAATCATACCATTTTAGGTAAAAACGCTTCCAACCTGTTTTAAAAAATGAATTAAAGCCTAAATCATCATATGTACTTGAAGCCTTAATTCCACCTTTGGCATATAACGCTTGCGCCTCTTCACGAATCATTTCCCAGTTTTCATCTAACACTTTTAAATCTTTAAAATGTTGCGTGTCGATATACGGTTGATTCGGCACTTTTGAAAACATATACATGAGAAAGTTAATTGGTGCGAGTATCGTTGAATGGTCAAAAAATTGACGATAAAACGAATGTCGCACTTTACCGCGATTTTGGATATACAAAGCAGAAATCACAAAAATCGCCAATATGATCCATTTAATCATACAGCACTCTTTTCATTAATCAGGTTAATCAAGCAACATGTGCTGATAGAATTTTAAATCTCAAAAAGGGAGAATGTTTCTACAAATTATAACAAATCTATAAATCAAAAAGCCAATCGCATTAAAGCCTAAACTTTATAAACTACCTTACACAGCTTAAAATTGTTTAATAAAACACTCAATTGACCAAAATGACTAAAAATTCATTGGTAAAACCAGTCTATTACAATGTTCTTTTTCGATATAAAAGTCTTATCTTATGATTAAAAAAATTAATTTAAACATATGCTTCATTACATCATTTGAAATAACTACCTATTCAACACATAAATGGATAAGTTTCTGCAACAAAAAAATTGATGACCCTTGCGTCACGGCTTGATACAACTTGTTAGGTTATTTTTAGATATAGTTATCGTAAGATTAGTGAAGTCGAAATGTGTGCGGGAATTGCATACACACTTCAAAACATCAACTTAAGAAGTCCTCCAAAAAAGGAGATCAGGGCATGATCCACGCTGGCAATGCCATTACCGTCCAATTGCTTTCGGACGGAATTGCAGAATTCCGCTTTGACTTACAAGGTGAGTCGGTTAACAAATTCAACCGTGCAACGATTGAAGACTTTAAAGCTGCTATTGAAGCTGTAAAAAATAACAGTGAAGTGAAAGGTCTAATCGTAACCTCTGGTAAATCAACATTTATCGTTGGTGCAGACATCACTGAGTTTGGTGAAAATTTTAAGCAAGGTGAAAGTGCAATTGTAGAATGGGCAATGCCTGTTCACGAGATTTTTAACGCTTTTGAAGATCTAGAGATTCCTAAAGTTGCTGCGATCAATGGTATTGCATTGGGCGGCGGTTTTGAAATGTGTTTGGTATGTGACTACCGCGTAATGTCAAATGCTGCAACAGTTGGCTTACCAGAAGTTAAACTGGGGATCATTCCTGGTTTCGGTGGTACTGTTCGTCTAAGCCGTTTGATTGGTATTGACAATGCGGTTGAGTGGATCGCGACTTCAGCAAACAAACGTCCAGATGCTGCACTGAAAGACGGTGCTGTAGATGCAGTGGTTGCGGCTGACAAACTCCAAGAAGCTGCGATTGATCTTGTTAAACAAGCAATCTCTGGTCGTTTAGACTGGAAAGCAAAACGTCAAGAAAAATTAGAGCCTGTTAAATTAGACATGCTTGAACAAATGATGGCGTTTAACTCATCTAAAGGTGTAGTCCTTGCGAAAGCAAACCCTGCTCAATACCCAGCACCAAAACTTCTTCTTGATTCACTTCAAGCTGGTGTAAGCCAAAAACGTGATGAAGCGTTAAAAATTGAAGCCGAAGCGTTTGCTAAAGCTGCTATTACACCACAAGCTGGCGCATTGATCGGTTTATTCATCAATGACCAAGTTGTAAAAAAAGCATCTAAAAAACATGAGAAAGGTGCTCACCCGGTTAACCAAGCAGCTGTTTTAGGCGCGGGTATTATGGGTGGCGGTATTGCTTACCAAGCGGCAAGCAAAGGCACACCAATCATCATGAAAGACATCGGTAACCCACAGCTTGCTTTAGGTATGTCTGAAGCAAATGGCTTATTGACTAAACAAGTTGAACGTAAAAAGATGACACCTGCAAAAATGGGTGAAACACTTGCACGTATCCGTCCTACTTTAAGCTATGACGAGTTTAAAGAAGTCGACATCGTGATTGAAGCAGTCACAGAGAATCCTAAAATCAAGGAAGCTGTGTTACGTGATACAGAAGCAAAAGTTCGTGAAAATACGATCATTGCTTCAAATACTTCTACGATTTCAATCACGCGTCTTGCAAATGCATTGACTCGTCCTGAAAACTTCGTAGGCATGCACTTCTTTAACCCAGTTCACATGATGCCTTTGGTTGAAGTGATCCGTGGTGAGAAAACATCTGAAGAAGCAATTGCGACAACTGTTGTTCTTGCTCAAAAAATGGGTAAAACACCAATCGTTGTAAACGATTGTCCTGGCTTCCTTGTAAACCGTGTATTGTTCCCTTACTTTGGTGCGTTTGACCTTCTGCTTAAAGATGGCGCAGACTTCCAACAAGTTGACAAAGTCATGGAAAAATTCGGCTGGCCTATGGGACCTGCTTATTTGATCGACGTTGTGGGTATCGACACTGGTGTGCATGGTGCTGAAGTTATGGCTGAAGGTTTCCCAGACCGCATGAAGCCTGACTATAAAGGCGCGATCGAAATCATGTACGAAAACAAACGTCTTGGTCAAAAAAATGACATCGGTTTCTACAAATACGAGCTTGATCGTAAAGGTAAGAAAGCGAAATCTATTGATCCAACTGCGTATGAGCTTGTTGCAACGATGGCAACAACTGAAAAGCACGAGTTTGATGCTCAAGAAATTATTGACCGTATGATGCTCGCGTTCTGTAACGAGACTGTTCGTTGCTTAGAGGACAACATTGTTTCTACTGCTTCTGAAGCAGATATGGCAATGATCATGGGTGTAGGTTTCCCTCCATTCCGTGGTGGTCCAGCGCGTTACATCGACCAAACAGGTGTTGCTGAATATGTTGCGCTTTGCGACAAATATGCACACTTAGGTAAGGCTTATGAAGCGCCACAAATGTTGCGTGACATGGCTGCAAACAACAAAAAATTCTACGGTTAAGGAGCAACGTGAATGGCTACTTTAAATCCACGTGACGTTGTCATCGTTGATGGCGTACGTTCTGCAATGGGTAAAACCAAAAACGGTATGTTCCGCAATGTACGTGCTGACAGCTTATCTGCTGAATTGGTTCGTGCTTTAGTTGCTCGTAACCAGTTTGATGTAAATGAAGTTGAAGATTTGATCTGGGGTTGTGTGAACCAAACCCTAGAACAAGGTATGAACATTGGCCGTAACATCGTGTTATTGGCTGACTTGCCGAAGACTGTTGGTGGTCAAACTGTAAACCGCCTCTGTGGTTCTTCTATGCAGTCAATCCATACTGCTGCGGCGCAAATTGCAACCAACCAAGGTGATGTATTCATCATCGGTGGTGTAGAGCATATGGGTCACGTTGGTATGATGCATGGCATCGATCTTAACCCAGAAGCATCTAAGCATTATGCGAAAGCATCTAACATGATGGGCTTAACTGCTGAAATGTTAGGTCGTATGAACGGCATTAGCCGTGACGAACAAGATGCGTTTGGTGTTGAATCTCATCGTCGCGCTTGGGCTGCAACTCAGGAAGGCCGTTTCAAAAACGAAATCGTGGGTGTTGAAGGTCATGATGCCAATGGCTTCAAAATCCTTTGCGACATCGACGAAGTAATTCGTCCAGATGCAAACCTTGAAGCATTCAAAGCGTTACGTCCAGTATTTGACCCTAAAGGTGGTACTGTGACTGCTGCGACTTCTTCTGCATTGTCTGATGGTGCATCAGCAATGTTGTTGATGTCGGCTGAACGTGCTCAAGCTTTAGGTCTTAAGCCACGTGCTGTGATTCGCTCTATGGCGATTGCAGGCTGTGATGCTGCGATCATGGGTTATGGTCCTGTCCCTGCAACACAGAAAGCGCTTAAACGTGCTGGCTTAACGATGGAAGACATCCAAACCATCGAGTTAAACGAAGCATTTGCTGCTCAAGGTCTTTCTGTAATGAAAGGCTTGAACATCTATGACAAGCAAGACAAGATCAACTTAAACGGCGGTGCGATTGCATTGGGTCACCCATTGGGTTGTTCTGGCGCACGTATCACCACTACATTGTTGAACGTGATGGAACAACAAGATACGCAAATCGGTCTTGCAACCATGTGTATCGGTCTTGGTCAAGGTATCGCGACAATTATCGAACGTGTTTAATTCTTAATTAAATACCAAGATATAAAATCCCCGCTTAATGCGGGGATTCTTTATATTTATCAATCTCTACAATTAATCTCTGATACAAGTCCTTATATTCTTTTACACTAACTAAATCATTTTTTCTATTCGCGACATAGGCGCTTAATTTATCCAAGTCCAAAAGTTCAATATTATTATTAATATTTTGGTAAGGTGATAAAATACCTAACTCACCCAAATACTCTTGATGCTTAAAGAGAAGTTTTTCGAATTTTTTTAGTAAACCTATCTTATCATTACTATTATTCAAATACTCTGTAAATATAGCATTAGATTCCACTTCATAAGTATTTTGCCTTCTCAGACTCACCCATAGACTTTGGAATACATTATCCTCTTCATGATTATGATGTAAATCTTTCTTTTCCCAAACCAAATCGTTATACTTATTATCAGGTTCAATAGATTTACTATAAAATGTTAAACCAAGAGGCTCAGGATAGCGATATGCATTTTCTGACAATCTTAAGGTATAAATATTATATCTTTGTATATCACAAAAATTATCTAGAGAATATAACATCAACTCATCAAAATATTGCCTCCCTTCTAAAATAATATAATCATCAAACAATTTTATTAGATTATCTCTTTTATTCTCATAATCTTCCGGATTAGAATTTATTTTAATTATATAAAATCCATCTTGACTTAAAATATCTTGTACTTTATTCCCATTTATTATTTGACTCTCCCACTCCTTAGACAATTCAAAATCAACATTATAGTCAACACAATAAGTTAATTTCAAAAGATCAGTTTCAAATGTTTTAATTTTTGAAATATGCTTATCAAATAATTCTTTTAAATAATCTGCATGTCTATATTCGAAATCCACATTCCAAAAATCTCTACTTATATTTAAAATCTCTTTAGCATTACTACCATATATATCAACCAGATAGTCAAAATAACTATAACTATGAAGACTATAGCCTCTATAATCATTTATTTCTACTTTTTGACCTTTAAATAAAAACTCATATCTACCCTCATTATTACTAGTTTTAGCTTTTATATAAAATGCTACATTTTTTTCCTTATCCCAAATCACATCTGGTATTACTTCCTTTATAAATCCAAAAGTATAAATTGGTGCATTTTTTAAAATTCGCTCATATATTTTTCCTTTTTGATAATCACCCCATTTTTTTTCAAAAACATCTATATCTATCAAATTAAAATCTTTATTATTCTCTACTTTATCTAGATCAAAATTACTTCTGATATAAAAATTTGTCGTTGTGCCAACTTTTCTAGTATCACTGATATTTTTTGTTATAAAACAATAACCTTGCTTTCCACCTAAGGGTGAAAACATTTCAATATCTAAACTCTCATGTGAAAAATAGCTATACGTATTAAATCTAATACTTTGCATTTCATCAGATAAATCTTTTGTAAGCAGAAATGCGCTATGTAAACCTATGCCAAACTCACCCGAAGGTCGCATCCACTGAGGCATTTCATTAATAATTTTCTTTTTATGAATATTTTTGCTCGATCCTGCCATAGTCTGCATATAGCCAAGATCAATCATACTCATTCCAATACCTTGATCTATAATCTGAAACTCCCAAATACTATCCAATGTTCCTTCAATATTTTTAACCTTATTAATTTCTAATCGAAGCGGATATTTTTGGAGAATTTTTAGAAAGTCTTCATGGTAAGGATGTAATTCTTTAAGAATTTCTTGATCTTCTTCAAGCCATATTCTTAACATTGTTGCATCAATAGAGTTTTGAATAAGTTCACGATAAATACTGTACTCATCACTATACAAGTTTGCTCCTTGTAATAGCTCCATAGCATTTTTTTCATCCAACTTAAATTTCATTGGCTTATTATTTAGAAGTAATTTTTCTTTCTTAACCCCATTTTCGTATTTTATCTCCATTTTTACATCTAATTGTTCAATAGTAGGTAATGAGCCAAATTTCAGACTTGGTACAATTAAATTCCATTGTGACATTTGATTTTGAAATTCTTCACGTATCCATCCAAACCAGTTTTGAGTTTCAACATAAGACATTTCATCAGGACATTCTGCGACAAGTTTTACAGTTCGTTTATCAAGCTGAAATTCACGTAAAGATAGATGCTTATCATAATGATGCTTACTCACTGAAGGCATATTACTAACGTGCTTTGCCATCACAGGGCAAAAACGATTATCATCTAAATCAAATAAATCACCTAAACGAAGTAAACATCCTATAAAACGTGGGTGACAATCTTCCGTACCTAAACCAGTTTGTTTATAAGGAATTGTTTCCATCAAAGTATCAAAATTCATTCCATGAGAAACACAAATTTGTCCTAAATAACGATAAATTCGATTTGGTAATAGTTCAGTTCTAGGTGAAGTTATTCCCAAATCCTTAAAAGGATCCTCAACAATTTTACCAACTCGTTTATCATGACCTCTTCTAAACCACTCCGCGACTAATTGACGATATTGTTCAATTCCATCAAAAGGATGATCAACAGTGCCAATTGCTGATAACCAATTTTGTTCAACATAAGCTTGACAGAATTTTTGAAGATCATGTCCCTTTTCATTCGCTATCGTTTGGATCATGAAATTAAAATCTGGATTGGAATGTACTTCTTTAGCATTTTTTGCATCGACTAACATTCCAACATCATGCCAATATGCTGCTTCAAGAATTAACCATGTATCTGTAGCACTTAATAATTCAATATCGTTACCTAGAATTCGTTCAATATTGACTAAAATTTGCTGTGAATGTGAAGCATTATGATTGCTAAAATGTGGATAAAAACCACCAATATTTTCTAAAGCTTTACCTACAAGCTTTTGATCAAATTCCCACTGCGACAGTAAAATTTTTACATTGTCATCTTCTTCACATTTCTTTTTTAAATGGGCAATTAAATTAGTGCTCATAGCTATTCATCAATTATTATAAAGTTATTGATATACTAACAAATATTCTAATTAAATCACTATTTAGGCGATTATTCTTTTCACTCAAATTTAGATTCATAATTAACAAAAAGCCAATCAATAGATTGGCTTAATGAAATAATGAAAATTTTAAATAACGAATCACTTAGGCAGAGCACTTCGCCATTTATCACCTAACATCAAATCTAAACGGTCAGCATCGATATTCAACTTAAAAGTTCCATTACGAACTGCTTCTAAAGCTTTCTCGCGATTCATACCCATCGAAAGTGGTTCCATCATGGTAAACAAACCTGATGTCGGGTCAGAAGACTGCAAACCAGCAGCCACAGCTAAAACATACTTTCTAAGTAATGGTGAAGAAATTTGATTTATATTCGGTTCAGAGGCTTTGGGCTGTATATCAAGCGTAGTAAAATTATCGCCAATCACATAATTTTGGATCTCATTATCTTTTTTAATGATCTGATGCTGTAACGCCTTACGTACATCTTTATCTTCTTGATAAGGAACAACACCTACAGCTTCTTGACGCAGTTCAGAATCCGCCATCACTTTAATCGTAGGCAATGAGGCAACTTCTTCTGCCTGTACAGTGGGTAACCAAACAGAAAGAGCAGTTACAAGTATCGAAACTTTGATAAAGTTCATACATTTCACCTAAAAAATAAATCATCGTATATATTCAATAAAATGATTCAATACATTTAATATTGTCTATTAAACAGGCTATAACAAATTATAGCGAGATTCACTAAAGCTCAGATAAACGGTAAATACTGTTAAAATTCTGAAATAAAGATTAAATAGGTTTTGCTCATTCAACAGCTTAAATAGAGCCACCAATAATTTTTTTTCCAACTGGTCCGTTTTAGTTTATAAGAGGTCTATTATGAATCTTGCTAAAGTTGCTGAGATAACTCAAGTAAGCCCGCGTATGTTACGTTATTACGAAGAGCTAGGATTAATTCGCCCGCAACGAACAGCGAATCACTATCGAGCTTATAATCAAGCAAACATCGAGGATATTCAAAAAATTAAAGTTCTCAATGATGCCGGCATGCATTTAAAAGACATTAAATTATTATTGCCATGTTTCGATTTGGGTGAGGAAAAATTTACCTTATGCCCTGTTGCCAAAGAAACATTAAAAATAGAGTTAGAACATATTTCAGAAAAATTAGTCAAACTCAAAAAATCTCAAAGCCTATTAACATCTTTTTTAATGCAAGGAAAAGCTGAAGAAACCAAGCGTTAATCGAGATCAATCTTATTGAAGCGCCTGGACCCGCTCTTTTTCTTCACTATTCATATCTTTCCAAGCTTTTCGATTATTCCAAAACCAATAGCCATTTTTATCCTGTGCAACGCATCCCATATCAGATTTGGTTTTAAAACTTGCATAATCTGCACCCTCAAGTTCGCCAAAACGTTCTTCATAAATATGCTGCTTGTCTTTTGCGTAGCAATCTCCGAGTAGTTCAAAACTACTGGCATCTGCACCCTCTAAAATCGAAAACATGCCCCCATCCAGCATGCTAAAGTAGTGATAAACATGCCGTTTATCTTTATACAAATTAGAAGGGTTTAACTGCTTAAAGCTCGCTAAATCTATAGTGTCATTCAAAGAAGGCCCATCTTCACCACCAAAACCCAAATGTCGATAAAAACGCTCACCCATGATCGACAGGCTTTTGCTGGGCAGAACATGTTCAGATAGAAACACGCTACAACGATTTGCATAAGGAAACTTTAACGCCAATTCTCGTTGAGGATTGATATATAAATTGTCCCGCACAAGGCTCCATTGCTGTTTTTCCTGCTCAGCATTTAACCCCGCTTGCTTTTCCTCCACGACACATTGGTCATACTCAATTTGTTCAGCACATAAAATAGGGGCTAAGCCTAAAAAATGCTTCCATCCATAAACCTTTTTATAAGTATCGGCATCCAGCATTGTGTCTTGATCAATTTGATAAACACCAAAATGATAGCGATATAAAGCAACGCTTTTACAATCTTGCTGAACGAGAAATGGCGTCTGGTAGACATAGCCAATCCCACCCAGCAATAGCAGTATAAACATTGTAAAAAGCAAACATATTTTTATATTTTTCATTCATCTACTTCTAAAATTTACAAGGCTTCTTCTAATACTTCCGCATTTTGCTCTTTTTTCTGATTGATTTGGCTATTCAATTTCAGCACATCCTGAAACAACTGGTTAAACTGTTTCACTTGAGCATCGTCTTTAAACAAAATTTGATTACCCTGCTTCTGCCACTCATATTTTTTTAACAAATCAAACATGGTTTCAGCTTTACCTAAAATTTGTAGCTCATTTAGGATTAGGGTATTTTCAGGGTCAAGTTCAACATTCTGTTCGAGCTTATCCTGTAAGGGTTTCTTGAGGTCCTTGCGCAAATCTATTTTTTTTAATTCGTTTAAAGCCTCGGTTTTATTTTGTCTATTTTTTTGCTGATATTGCTGCATTGCTTGTCGTACAGTCACCAGCATCTGTGTTGTTTCTACATAGTTCTGTTTACGGTCTGCATCCAAACGATTTACATCTAAAAAATGATCCCATTTGGCCGCTGCGAGCTGATTTAAATAAGTGTTCCGTGTATCAACATTCTTGGCCCAATATTTCAATAAAAACTCAGACAAGGTTTTGTAATCACCTTTGAGCCGATTATCATGAATATCAATATTTACGGGTTTAGAACGGTCTTGGGCTTGTTCAGAAAGTTGCCGCATTTTTTCAGTCATCACCAAATCAAATGCTTGGCGATTGGCGTCTTCATTCTTTATTGAAGTATGGTCATAGTAGAAAAATCCAATAACAGCCAGAAAGATGATACCGAAAACAATCAAAAGTCGACGCATACCAAACTCCGAACATCCTTATAGATTACTTAGAATATCCTAAGCGACTCTTTTTTGTATATTAATTATGCAAAATAACAATAAATAACCTTTGTTGAATCACCTTAAAATAAGACTGCTTAAAAGTTTCACTTTAAATTTATGCAAACAAACCCCATCATAATCCAAAATTAGATTGTAGAGATTTCCCATGCGCGTAGATATTTGGTCAGATGTGGTTTGCCCTTTTTGCTATATCGGTAAAAAACGTTTAGAAGCTGCTGCTGAACAAGCAGGTATTGAGCTTGAAGTCCATTGGCACAGTTTTGAACTTGATCCTGAAGCACCTACGCGTCAAGAAGTTTCAAACTCTGAACGTCTTGCGCAAAAATATGGGCGTAGTATCCCTGAAGTCGAAGATATGCAACGCAATATTGCAGCAATGGCAAAAGAAGAAGGCATCCAATTTAACTGGGAAAATGCCAACTCAGGAAATACCTTTAACGCCCATCGGATCATTCACCTTGCACAAAGTAAGGGTTTAGGTTCAGAAGCAGAAGAAGCTTTTTTCTATAGCTATATGACTCAAGGTTTACCGATTGGTGAACGGGAAACAATTGAAGATGTCGCATCTCGTATTGGCTTAAATCCAATAGAAGTTGATGATGTTCTAGACTCTGAAGAATATGCTGACTTTGTAAAATTCGATGAACAAGTTGCTCATGAACAATTAAAAGTAACAGGCGTACCATTCTTTGTCTTTGATCAACGTGTGGCTTTAGCGGGTGCTCAACCACGTGAAGTCTTTGTACAAGTGTTAGAAAAAGCCCTTGAAACTGCGAATGATGCTGAAATCGAGCAACAGGATGGCCCTGTTTGTGCTGATGAGTCTTGTGAAGTTCCCAACAAATAAAATCAGCTACTGGAGAAATTCCTTGAAGGAGTTTCTTCAGTATTCAATAAGCATAATAATATTTAAGAAAATGATTAAAAAACCAACCGAAACAGATCATAAAAAATATACTGAATGATTTCTATGTCTTATTTTTAATGAGTCATTTTTTAAATTTTACGTGCCATTTTTGCAATACAGCGTTGCAGAAAAGCAACTATTCATCACCTTTTTCTTAGACTAAGATCAATAAATATTTTTCGTTCCCACGAAATTCATGCGCTGTAGTTTCTTTTTTAATTTTCTTATTTTTTAAGACACAACACCTCCTCTTTTGGAGGTGTTTTTGTTTATGCCGCAATAAAATAGGCTTTGAGGATAAAATTAAAGTTATCCACAACAGCGTATAATTTTTCTTCATTCTCGCTTTTCAAAAGTGCATTGCTACTATAGTCAACCTGTCAAAAACTCATACACAAGAATATAATTTCTCTTGATTAATATTTTCAACTAAATCAATTGCCTTAGGAAATAATTTGTTTGATTATAAAAAGCTTGCAATGCCGTACCATACATTCAAAGCTTAAATACCTTTGCGTAGGCGATGCCTCACTTTTCAGAGATGAAAAGATACCGTCTTAACTGTCAAGCAAATTATTTAAGGATTCATGCCTTATAATTTGCCTGATAAGGTTGTTGGTTTTTAAGAACACCATAGCAAAGATGAATTAACTTTCGCATAGCAGCAGCAATCGCTACCATTTTAGTTTTCCCTTTCGCTAAGAGCCGTTCGCTCAACTCTTTAATGTGAGGATTGTACCGAGTTGCAACAATGGCAGCCATATATAAACCCGATCGAATTTTAGGTGAACCGGCTTTAGATAAGCGACTTTTTCCAAGCACAGAACTACCAGATTGTCTATGAATGGGAACTAAACCCACAAATGCAGCAGCTTGGCTTGCTTTTTCAAAAGAATGAGCACGTAAAAAAACAAGCATTAATAAACTGGTACGCTCAGCAATTGCTGGAATGCTTTCAAGAAGCTTTTGATCACGTTTAAGCTCATGGTCTTGATCAATATGGTTTTGAATTTGTGTATCTAGATTCTGAATTTACCGAGTTAATGATTTAATATTAGTCTTAATAGACTTTAAAATTGGTACAACTATTAGAGTGGAGTTTGCTTTTTCCAAACGATTTTGTTCACGTTTTAAGCCGTTCGCAAGACTTGACCTTCTATCTAATAAAGCATTGAGCAATCGGATATTATCAGGAGTGGGTTGCCATAAATGTAAATCTACAGTCATTGCAAATCGCGCCAATACTTCACTATCGATTTTGTCAGTTTTATTAAGCTTAGAGATACTTTGAGCAAAATATCGAGTACGGGCTGGGTTAGCCACACAAACTTGAAATTTTAAATCAAATAAAAATTGAGCTAACATTTCATGATAGACGGATGTTGCTTCCATTAAGGCTCTAGTTTCTTCAGCAACAAGACCAAAACGATTTAACCATGATAACAATTGATGAAATCCTTTATTGCTATTGGAAAAGCATTTAGTTTTTATTTTTCCACTAGAGTCATCAAGAAATAAACAACAATCGAATTTAGCTTTAGAAACATCAATGCCAAGATAAAACATAGCTTCACCTAATTATTGATTGAATTAATATTAAAAAACCACAGTCTTTTCTTGTGAATGCAGCATCAAAGTGCTTAGTTACCGTCCAGATTTATGTCAGTGGTTAGGTGTAAATTGTAGGTTTAATCTTTTCAGGAAACTCGAAGTTTTGATGACAAACCAAACTCTACAATTTACGTGTAGTGATAGCTAATCACTACAAAGAACAAGATACAAGATGACAAAAATCTTTCGTTTAACAGGGCTCTTGCGCTGCAAACAAAGCAGTGCTTTATTTTTGCTCATATACCCCCGCCCAACGGCGACATCCATGTCGCCACACTGTAGGGCAACTATTTATGATTCAAAAGCACAAAAAATGAATTGATAACCCATAGTTTTTAAAAAGTTCATAAAAGATACATGCTTCATGTCTAATCAATGACTTGAAGCAAATCACTTGCATGAATAATTATGCAGTTTGACTATATTTAAAATCGCTTATCTATTCTTGGATAAGTGTAGATTTTGTCTCCAAAGAATTTTTAGCGTAAAAGCTTTACCATAATTGAGCTTTGGATAAAAAAGCGCTTATTTATTAAAAAATAGCTTAAGTCACGCTTTGATTCGCGATAATGTGGATAGAATACGCTTCATTTTAAATAAATTTATGTTTTTTGTACTTAAAATAGCGATTCCATTGAAATTTAGTGTTTTTTTAAGGCATAGTTATATCGAAAATGAAGTACTGAATGACTCAAAGTTTAAGAAGTGGGCATATGAATAAAATATCAATCTTCTCAAAACTACCTTATGTCTTAATATTAGGCGGTTTTTTTGGGAACACTGCGTTTGCAGAAGTAAATAGCAGTCTTGAAGCGAATGCTAAAACGGGGAAAGTCGATCAGCAACCTTCTTTAGCCAGCGCCAAAGAAAATGAGATGGGCTTGCTCAACTATATTCCAAAAATTGTTGACTCAACACCGACCATTTTCCCAGAACAATCTAATCAAGTTATTGTTCCCCCAACGGATGCAACAGAAGATCAAACTTGGGCCGACAAAAAGCAGAAAAAGATTAGCAATTGGGCAGACCGTACAGCCAATAAAATGGACAACTGGTTTGGAAAAACTGATCCTGCACATCCAGCGTCAGCAACGTTGCGGATCATTGTTGATAATCAATGGAATAAGCATGATGGTTATGATGTCAATCCTCGGATACGAGGAAAAGTTAAATTACCCACACTTGAAAACCGTTTAAGTGTGGTCTTTGGTGATGATTCATTAGATGATGAAATTACAAATAATATAGCGATCAACAATAATCATGCTGATGGCGATCCAGATAAACGAGTGGATGGTAAACAAATTCGTGATGATAACAGCTCGATTGCTTTACGTTGGTCACAGCTTTCTAAACGCTTACCTTTTGACTTAGATGCAGACCTTGGTATTCGTTCAGGTGATGATATCTATGCACGTTTAAAGGCTCAAAAGGATTGGAAACTGGGGAATGATTTTACTTTTCATGCGGAACAGATTTACCGCTATGGGATCGACAGTGAAAACTATTTGAGAACCAACTTAGAGCTGACCCATGCTCGCCCCAATCAGCCCTTTATTTCCAACCAATTCTATGTGACGTATGCAGATGAACAAGACGATGATTTAACTTGGGATAACCGTACTTATCGACAACATCAGTTCTTTAAAAATAATCGCTTTAACTATGGTATCTATACTGGCGGTTATTATAATAATAATGACCTTAAGCTCAACAGTTGGGGGCCTTTTGTTTCTTGGCGACAACCTGTTTGGCGTGAATGGTTTTACGTACAAGGCGACTTAAATTATTTTAATGATCGTCGTGAAGATCGTAGCCATTTCCCAAGCGCTTTGGTACGTTTAGAAGCGTTATTTTAAGCATAAGCTGAATCTTTAAGCTGAACTGTGGATAAGTTTCGACTTATCCACTGATGTTGGTAAAATGCCTGCCACACCCTTTTAATTCAATGGGGCAATTGAAAACAATTCAAAAGTAAAACTATAAGCGGGACCAAAGTCGCTAGAATTGGGCATATACATTGTTTCATAAGTCATTCGCCCAATCGCCCTAACTTCTTTATCGACTAAAGCATCGTCTATTTTAAGGCTTGGATGTACCGCTATCGGTAACGCCATTCCCCCTTTCCCATCGCTAGCAGCAAGTTCATAGTTCTGGCCATTTTTTTTCAATATACCCATCACAGCAGCCTGTGTATTTTGTCTTAAGAACATGGCGTTATGTACTGAAATATCTGTGGTATTTGCATTACGCTTTTCAACTGGTGGAAGTTCATATGCCATCACAACTGTTGTAGCTAAACTGAGCAATACAAAACAACCTATACATTGAATTCTTTTAAAATTATTCATTGAATGTGTTTATATAAAAAAGCCTATCTTAAAGATAGGCTCTGTTAAAACAAATTACGACTTATTTAAGCAATAAATTGTTAATACGTTTTACATATTCAGCAGGATCATCAGGTAAACCACCCTCAGCAATTACTGCCTGATCAAAGATCACATTGGCTAAATCATCAAACTGGGCTGAACTTTCAAGTTTTTTTACTAAAGGATGTTCAGGGTTAATTTCCAGAATTGGTTTAGATTCAGGTACAGCCTGACCCGCTTGTTTTAACATACGAATTAACTGCGGCGAAAGCTCACCATCGCTGGTCACTAGACATGCTGGTGAGTCCACTAAACGCGTTGTCACACGCACTTCTTTGGTCTTGGCTTTTAATGAATCAGAGAGTTTTTCAACCACAGGTTTAAACTGTTCTGCGGCAGCTTCGAGTGCTTTTTTCTCTTCCGCATCTTGTAAATCACCAAGATCGACTGCACCCTTTGCAACATTTTGCATAGGAGTGCCATCAAAGTCATGCACAAACTCCATCGCCCATTCATCAACACGATCTGCCATAAGCAAAACTTCAATGTCTTTTTTACGGAATAATTCAAGTTGCGGAGAGTTTTTCGCAGCCGCTAAGCTATCGGCAGTCACATAATAGATAGCTTTTTGCCCTTCTTTCATACGTGCTTTATAAGCTTCCAATGATGTTGATACCTCATCATTGCTCGAAGTAGAGAAGCGTAAAAGTTTTAGAATACGTTCACGATTACCAAAGTCTTCACCTAAACCTTCCTTGATCACTGAACCAAATTCAGCATAGAAAGTTTTAAATTTGTCTTGATCAGCTTGATCTTCTGATTTTGCTAAAGCATCCAATGTTGTCAATACACGACGTGCATTACCTTCACGGATGGTTTTCACATCACGGCTTTCTTGTAGAATCTCACGGCTTACATTAAGCGGCAGATCAGCACTATCCACCACACCTTGTACAAAACGTAGATAATTTGGAATCAGATTATCTGCATCATCCATAATAAATACACGTTTTACATAAAGTTTGATGCCTGCTTTAGCTTCACGCGTGAAAATATTACTTGGTGCTTTACTTGGAATATAAAGCAATTGGGTATATTCAGTACTGCCTTCAACTCGGTTATGTGCCCAAGCCAATGGTGCATCAAAGTCATGAGTTAAATTCTTATAGAATTCTACATACTGCTCTTCAGTAATTTCGCCTTTGCTACGTGTCCACAAGGCACTTGCTGAGTTAATCGCTTCCCATTCATCTGTTTTAACATAATGACCTGGTTTTTTCTCTTCACCTTCAGCTGCTTCTTCTTCCTGCCAAACTTCCTTCTGCATTTCGATAGGTAAGCTGATATGGTCTGAGTATTTATTGATAATTTGTTTAACTTTATAAGATTCTAAATAATCCAGTGCGTCATCACGTAAATGTAAAATAATCGACGTTCCACGTGAAGCCTTCTCAATTTGTTCGACTTCAAAGTCACCCGTACCACCACTGATCCAACGTACACCTTCTGATGCATCTAAACCTGCACGGCGAGATTCAACGGTAATTTTATCAGCAACGATAAAACCAGAATAAAAACCTACACCAAACTGGCCAATCAGTTGTGCATCAGCTTTTTGGTCACCAGATAACTTTGACATAAAGTCTTTGGTGCCTGATTTAGCAATCGTTCCTAAGTTATCAATTGCTTCTTGTTGGCTTAAACCAATACCGTTGTCTGAGATGGTGATTGTTTTCGCATCTTTATCTAGGCTTACACGAACATGTAAGTCTGGATCATTCTCATAATATTCAGGATGGTTAATTCCTTCAAAACGTAACTTATCACATGCATCTGAAGCATTTGAAATCAGCTCGCGTAGGAAAATTTCAGGGTTAGAATAAAGTGAATGCGTCACTAAATGTAAAAGCTGAGCCACTTCTGCTTGAAAGCTATGCTTTTTTGAACTGTGTTGTACGTTCTGTTCACTCATAAAATCACTCCGTAAATTCATAACGCTTTTTTATTGAATGCATTAGAAATGGAGTGGTTTAAGCATATTTCAATAGGCAAATTTAATTTTTTTTAAAATGGACCTTGTTGGTAAACTCGATTCATATAAATCTCTAGTTTTTGCTGGCGCATCTGATACGCATCGGTTAAACAACGTAGATTGTCCTGACATTGATTGCGCAGTTGTAACCATTTCACTTGCTGATCCTGTATCACACCCCGTGTTCCCATCGGAACAAGTTTACGGATAATGGTATAGGTGGTCGCCATTTTGACATCTGCATCGTTTAAACTGCGATGCTCACAAATGGCATGTTCGCTTTTGGTCTGAGCATGCTCACAATTAAAACTTGCTGCATTGGCTATTGTGCTGCTACTTAACCCTACCAATATTATAAAAATTAAATTTTTCATATCATGTCAAAGTCTTATTGATGTTCTGATAGATTAAATGGATTTAATCAGCGCTTATATAGCTAAAAATAACTATTTTTTATTGCTTCTTGTTTCAATATATAAGGCTCTGTAAAAATAAAAAAACTCGGTAAATTTACCGAGTTTTTTATGAGTCTAAAGCGAACTTAGAATCTATAGCTATAACCCAAAGTATAGATAACTGGATCAATATCTAAATCAAATTTTGCAGCAGTAGTATTACCCGCTTTAACAGTCACTTCTGGGCTTAATTGAGCATAACGGGCATCAAAGAAAACACCCCAGTTTTTTGCATCAGCAGGTTGGAAGTTAAAACCGATTTGACCAGCAAAACCAAAATCATCTTTAACTTTAACCTTAGTGCCCGCCAATGCCCCAGATGATTCCTCATCCCATGCAAGGAATGCTGTACCACCAACACCAATATATGGTGTAAAACGTGTAGAGTTTTTGAAGTTATATTTAAACGTTACAGTTGGTGGTAAGTGTTTAAGGTTAACTGCTTTTTCACCATCTAATTTCACATCGTGGCTAATTGGTGTAGCTAATAAAACTTCCGCAGAGAAAGGTGTTTCACCAAAGATATATTCTACAGAAGGCGTAAAAGCATATTCATGGTCTGCTTTCACAGTACCAACACCAGCAACTTTGGTGTCTTGTGTTGGTGCAATCACCGAACCACCAACCTTGACTTGCCAATCTGCAAATGAAGCAGAAGAAATTGCCATTAATGCAATAAGAGCAGTTTGCTTTAACATTATAAATACCCCAGCGTTGTTATTAATAAACATTAAACATAGGTATTAATAATATTGCAACATTTATTTAAATTAAGAATTAATATATATTTTCAAGTAACTGTTATACAATAAAATTTATTTTAATCATATCAAAACAGTTGGTTTTAAAACCCAACCAAATTAATCAGGATTATTGAGTGAAATTTAATATAAAATGGATTCTTTATTATAAATTAATAATATCTATAAAATAAATTTAAACCTCATTTTCAGGGCTGTATCTTCAGAGAAAAATCTTGCCTCCATGTCCTAGATGATAGATTCAGCCAATCAGATTGGCATCTCTGAATTTTTTATCGAGAAAGATAAAAGTGTATTGAAAACAGAGAGTTCATCGAAAAATTGGTTTTTTGTTATTTTTATAAATTAGGAAATTAAATCAACCTATACTGTCAATAAAACATCAATATAAAGTTATGTTACATAGTCTAAATCATATTGTTTAAAGATAAACAGTTCATTTTAAGATAAAAGAATTAAAGTATTTTAATCAATAAAAAAATATAGTAATTTATATATACAAACGAATTTCATTATAACCTTTTGGAATCATAGTACCTTGCTTAATATCATTTACTAAATTATTCCATTTATTTTCAACACAGTTCTCCAAAGGTTCTGGATAATTTCCTGTTCGATTAAAATTTTCCCATCCATCTATTGAAACCCCTAAAAACTGTTCAATTGACTGTATCGCTTTATCTAATGATTCATATTTAAGATTAATATCTATCCCTGTATCCTCATCACTTTCATCATAATAAAAGTAGGATATTAATATTTGTTCTTTGTCCAAAAAACCAATTACTCTCATATAATTCCCATACTCTTCTAATAAAACTCTATCTACTACAACAGGTTTGGTCATACCAACTTCAATATAACTCACTAATTCACATATATTCATATTTACTTTTTCCAATAATTACAATGATATCTTATTACCATCAGGTATCTCTATGCAGTGATCCTGAAGTATTTTTATGAATTGAGGCAGTATGATCACAAAGGTTTATAACTCACCTTTATATGTATCTCTTTGATCAGCCAAATCCCCACTCACCTTATTATTTAGGCTTAGATAATTGATAATCTTGATCTGCTGATCTTAATTCAGGCATATTATTTAAGATTTTTCCTGCTGTTTAAATATCAAAAACTAGAATACTCCCATTTTTACAAAGAATATCAACCCATCTATTTAAATGATTTTAGTCGAACAGATATAAAAAAGGCTGTTTAGATCTCATCATAAACAGCCTTAACTAAAAAAATAAACGCTACAGCACCATCGCAGCAATCCAACCAAACACCAATAATGGAATATTAAAATGGATAAATGTTGGAACAACCGTATCCCAAATATGATCATGTTGCCCATCTACGCCCAAACCAGCAGTAGGCCCCAAGGTCGAATCTGAAGCTGGTGAACCCGCATCTCCTAATGCTGCCGCAGTACCAATCAGAGCAACGGTTGAAAGTGGAGAGAAGCCGAATTGTACACATAAAGGAACATAAATGACTGCAAGTACAGGCACACTTGAAAATGATGAACCAATTCCAATCGTTACAAATAAACCAATAAATAACATCAAGAAAGCAGCTAGCGCTTTATTGTCACCAATCAAATGAACAACACCGTTGACCAACTGATTAATATCCCCAGTATGGGTCATCACGGATGCAAACCCCGCAGCAGAGATCATGATAAAACCGACCAATGCCATCATACGCATCCCTTGTACAAAAACATCATCCGCTTCTTGCCATTTAAAAATCCCTGCGGCAGATAAGACAGAAAAGCCCACTAATCCGCCAAGGATCATTGAGCCTGAATACAATTGAGAGATCAGGGTTAAAATGATTGCCAGCAATGCCATAAGAATAGTTTTCTTGGCAATCACAGGGGCTTCTTGCTTGGCTTCTTGCTCTAAGGCTATGCCATCAGCTTTTAATACCTCAACATTTACCGCACGAAGTGGTTTATCTAAATCAATCGTGGTAATTGGTGCAACATTACGATCAACATAAATACGCGGTTTACGATAACTGACAAAAACGGCAAATAAAGTACCAATCACCATACCCAATACAGGAATAGCCATCCCCATAGGCATCATGCTTCTTTCAACATGCAGATGATAAGCAGCGCCAATTTTGTTGATATTCCCCATCAGAATTTGTTCAAGAAAAATTGCACCAAAGCCTACAGGCAAGAAGATATATGTGCCGACTAAACCTAAGGTCAGTACACATGCTGCGGCACGACGGTCGAGTTTCAAGTGATTCATCACTTTTAAGAGCGGTGGAACAAGCACAGGAATAAACGCAATATGCACAGGAATTAAATTTTGTGAACAAATCGCGGCAATCAGTAAAATACCCAATAATAAGAATTTTACTTTGGTTGCTTGTTTCTGCGTGGCTTCCATACCGAGTAAGCCGATCAGTTTATAGGCCAATAAATCAGGCAAGCCTGACTTTGAAAGTGCCAAAGCGAAAGCGCCTAATACCGCATAGGCCAAGGCAACTTCTGCACCATCACCCAAGCCCGCATTAAATGCTGTAACAGTATCTGACAAGCTTAAACCTGCAACCAACCCACCTATAATTGCTGAAATAACCAATGTTAAAACAACAGAAACTCGTGCCAGTGACAAGATAAACATCACGGCAATCGCAATAACGACAGCATTCATGGAGAAATTTACGAAAATTTGAAAGCCGATATTTTATCAGATTCACTTCAATGAAGCTGTAATTTAGTCGAACTGGTCATAAAATGAATAGGCCATTTGAAAACATGGCCTATTTTTATAAGAGCTCACATCACTTTAAGCGAATCAACTCTCACTATTTTTGAGTGCAAATGTTTCAATATATTGTGCAATCTCTTGTGGTTGACTAAGTACTGCCCAATGGTTTGCATCAACTTCTACACGTTCAAAATCTGTTGCCCATTTAGGCACTTCATCAATCAATTCTGGACTTACAAATTTATCTCTTAACAGTACAACCGCCTGTACAGGACATACTGCATAACGCTCACGTGGACGAGTTAAACGTGGAAGAAAGTTAGCACGGTATAGTCCGATACCATGTTCACCATCTTTTGCAATATTTTGGTTTAAGGGTAAGCCTTTCTTTTTCTCAAGTTGCGTTAAAATTGCGCCCCAGCGTTGTGGGCTAAAAAAATGCCAAACGGTCGGGGCAAGAAATGGTAACTGGAATGCAACGATATACCAAGATTTAAATAACTGCTTAAAAAATTTAGGCTTTTCATGTAAAAACTGTTCACGCATCCAAAAAGCCGCATGATCTAAACAAGGTCCAGACATAGTGGTATAAGACAAAATACGATTTTTAAATTTAGGTTCAGTCACAGATTCCCACGACTGAATCGAGCCCCAATCATGCGCTGCAAGATGAAAATTACGATTGGGCAGTAGCTCATTTACCACGCACTCTAAATCCAAAGATAAGCGTGCTAAAGCATAATCACGAATTCGTTTTGGTACAGAAGACTGCCCTGCCCCACGTACATCATAAGTAATGATGTAAAATTTTGAGATCAATTGTTCAATAATCGGTTCCCAAACTTCTTGATTATCGGGATAGCCATGCACCAAAACCAACGCAGGGTTTTCAGCATTACCCCATGTTTTTGCATAAAGTTTTTGTTTGTCTTGGGTGGATATCCAATAAGTTTGCACTTGCATTGAGTCACCTTTTATTGTTTTACCATTGGCTGTGATTTCGTTGTAAAGGGCATTTAGATCAATGCCACATTCCATTCTGTTCTTTATTATGGTTTAAAAATCGATAACTAGAATTGACCATGAATGCGCTAATCAAAAAACTACAGACAATCCCATTTGTTTCCAAATTTATGTTGAATCATTTTTCTCCATATAAAGGTGCAGGGATTGAAATCGAAAAAATTGATCTAAAAAACTATCACGTTCGGGTCAAAATGCCACTGACGCATAGCAATCAAAATATTGTTGGCGTGCACTTTGGCGGTAGTTTGTATTCAATGGTTGATCCATTTTATATGCTTCTTTTAATGCATCATTTGGGCCCGAAATATATGGTTTGGGACAAAACCGCAAACATCAATTTCCTTTCCCCTGGTCGCAGTACGGTTTATGCAGATATCCGTTTAGATGCGATTGAAATCGAACATGTGAAGAACTTGGCCGAAAACTATAGTCCAGTCTATCGTAACTATACAGTGAATATTTTTGACGACTCGGGCTTAAGAATTGCTGAAGTACAAAAAACGGTGTATATCCGTCGTAAAAACCCTCACCCATTAAAACGCTAAAGTCTGTTTGAATGAGCCATTTTAAAGCCAAATAGTCAATAAATTATGTAATAGTGAAGAGATGCCGAACTCTTCTAAAATTAGATATTGATAAAAAAATAAGCGCATGACGTTATAAACGTTGCGCTTATTTTGATTTGGTTTTAACGACTATTTATTTTGCTCAATTGCAGCACCAGCACCACCACCGATCGCACCACCAATGGCAGCGCCGGCATCACCGCCGAGTACACCTTTACCAATGACTGAGCCAATACCTGCACCTATACCACTATATGTTGCATTACGGTTTGAACCATTGTTGGCTTTGCTTCCTACAGCAGCACCACCACCTGCACCAACAGCAGCACCCACACCATTACCAGCATGATTACCTATACCACCACCAACAGCACCACCAAGTGCCGCGGAAGTAATACGCTTATCATTTGCTGACATGTTTTCACAACCTGTAAGCATCACAATAGGTAAACTCACACACATCATAGTCATTACTATTTTTTTCATGTTATTCATCCTTTCTATCTGAACTTACAAATGCAATTAATTACAACTGATTTTATGAAAACACTAATTTATGGATTAAATTAAATTTTCATGTTGCTATTTGTAGTCTTTAATTATCAAAGATGCACAGTCGAATTTAAATAACATTCATGTTAATAAGAAATTATCATTGAATGACGATGTCCTCATAAAGCATTAACTTAATCACAAGATTTTTAAAACTAAAAGCATCATTCTATTCTTTTAAATTTTTCTTTGAGAAAATGATAACTTGCATAAACAAGCATTAAGATTGCCAGCTGGCTGAATACCAAGAAAAGCATAAAAAAGAGTTCAGCAAAGACAACACCAAGTTGATAGTGATACAAGGATTGGAATAAATAACCATTTCGACCTAAACCTATGGTCATATCTTGTTTCGCGAAATGCCATTGCATCATCGAAAAACTAAACCAGATAAATCCAATAACACATACAACCATAATTACCCCATCCAACAACTTAAATTGCATTGTCTGAGTGGTTGTTTGAGGTGCAGTTTCACGCTCTTCTTGCCAAATCATGCAAAATAAAAAAACGGCCCAGATGCTGCTCAATAGCGAAAAATATGCAGTAATCGATACTGTATAAAAACCCAAGGGGCCAAACATTCCCGTTTGAACCTTTAATTTTTCTGTGATGAATTGAAATACATTATGCTGCCAATTCATTTCTGGCTGAGCTGGTAAAAACATCAACAAACAGGCGGGAACCAACATGACTGCCAGTAAAACCATCAATGTATGTCTAATTTTTATTGCCATTTTAAATGCTTATGACTTGAGTCTACTCAGTATATAAAAAAAGACGCCCTAAGGCGTCTTCTTCATTTCAAAAGCTGTTTAACTTAGAAAGTATCTTCATTTAAAGCTTGAGAGAATGCTTGATCAACTTCAGAGAAGTCATTTACAAGCTCATGCTCTGCAGCTTCTGCTTCTTGACGACGACGTTCTAAATGGTATGCAAGACCAGTACCAGCTGGAATCAAGCGACCTACAACAACGTTTTCTTTCAAACCACGTAACTCATCTTCTTTCCCTGTTACAGCAGCTTCAGTTAACACACGTGTTGTTTCCTGGAACGATGCAGCAGAGATGAACGAATCAGTAGAAAGCGATGCTTTCGTAATACCCATCAATTGACGTTCATACTTCGCAGGGAATTTGTTCTGAGCCAATACTGCTTGGTTTTCACCCACAACGCGGATGTAATCCACTTGTTCACCTTTGATAAAGCTTGTATCGCCACCGTCGGTAATGTCTACTTTACGCAACATTTGACGAACGATTACTTCAATATGCTTATCGTTGATTTTTACACCTTGTAAGCGGTAAACGTCTTGAACTTCGTTCACGATGTAGTTGGTTAATGCAACTTCACCTTTCAAACGTAAGATGTCATGTGGATTTTGTGGACCATCAGAAATGGTTTCACCACGGTTAACATGCTCACCTTCAAACACGTTAATGGTACGCCATTTTGGAATCAACTCTTCATAAATTTCAGAGCCATCATCTGGTGTAATCACTAAACGGTTCTTACCTTTGGTTTCTTTACCAAAGCTTACAACACCTGAGATTTCAGCAAGAATTGCATGTTCTTTCGGCTTACGTGCTTCGAACAAATCAGCTACACGTGGTAGACCACCGGTAATATCACGAGTACGTGAAGTTTCTTGTGGTACACGACCAATAACGTCACCAACACCAATCGTTTCACCATCACGAACAGTAACGATCGTGTTCTGTGGCAAGAAGTAGAACTGTTCGCCGCCATCTGTTGTATCCAACACGATTGCAGGACGCAAATCTTTACCAGAAGCAGGACGCGCTGTTACAGGTAAGATTTCAACAGTCGTCATACCCGTTGCATCATCAGTTTTAGATGTTGCAGTTACGCCATCCGAAATTTGGCTGAAGCGTGCTTTACCAGCAACTTCTGTCACCAATGGATGTGTATGCGGATCCCAAGTCGCAACAATACCGCCGCCTTCTACAGGTTGACCATCTTTAATCAAGATAGACGCACCGTATGGAAGTTTATAACGTTCACGTTCGCGACCTAAGTCATCTGCAATACCGATCTCACCTGAACGTGAAACAGATACCAAATGGCCTTTAGCATGTTGAACAGTTTTAACGTTATGAAAACGAACCGTACCTTTATTACGTACTTGTACGCTATTTGCAGCAGATGTTCGGCTTGCAGCACCACCCACGTGGAATGTACGCATGGTTAACTGTGTACCAGGTTCACCAATTGATTGTGCAGCCATAACACCAACAGATTCACCTGGATTTACCAAGTGACCGCGAGCCAAGTCACGACCATAACATTTCGCACATACACCGAAAGTGGAAGCACAGTTTACAACTGAACGTACTTTAACTTCATCAACACCAGCATCTTCAATATATGCAGCGATTTTTTCATCAATCAATGTGTTACGTGGAAGAACAACTTCATCTGAACCCGCTTTTTTCACGTCTTCAGCAGTTACACGTCCTAATACACGTACACTTAATGGCTCAATAACGTCGCCACCTTGAATGAACGGAGTCATTACAAGACCTTCAAGCGTACCGCAATCTGGCTCTGTAATAACCAAGTCTTGTGCTACGTCTACAAGACGACGAGTCAAGTAACCAGAGTTCGCAGTTTTAAGTGCTGTATCGGCCAAACCTTTACGTGCACCATGTGTTGAAATGAAGTATTGAAGTACTGTCAAGCCTTCACGGAAGTTCGCTTTAATCGGCGTTTCAATAATCGAACCATCTGGTTTCGCCATCAAACCACGCATACCCGCAAGCTGACGAATCTGAGCTGCCGAACCACGGGCACCTGAGTCAGACATCATGTAGATACTGTTGAATGATTTTTGCTTCTCGTCTTCGCCCTGTTTATTTTTAACAGTTGTGAAGGACAAGTTATCCATCATCGCTTTCGCAACTTGGTCGTTGGTACGCGCCCAAATATCGACAACTTTGTTGTAACGCTCACCTGCCGTTACGAAACCTTGCTCAAATTGTTGTTCAATTTCACGAACTTCAACTTCTGCTTTTTCGATAATTGCTTGTTTTTGTGGTGGAATCAACATGTCTTCCATACCCACAGAAACACCTGAACGTGTTGCTTGACGGAAGCCCAAGTACATCAATTGGTCAGCAAAGATAACAGTATCTTTCAAACCTAATTTACGGTAGCAAGAGTTAATCAATTTAGAGATGTTCTTTTTCGTCATCTCAACGTTGATTTGTTGGAAATCCATACCTTCAGGCACAACTTCCCAAAGTAAGCAACGACCAGGCGTCGTATCTACAACAATTGTTTGATGCTCACGGTTACCGTTTTCATCAATCACTGTTTGGTGCACACGTGCTTTTACACGCGCATGTAAGTCAACTTGACCAGTTGCAAGTGCACGGTTTACTTCATGAGTATCCGCAAACACCATGCCTTCACCTTTGGCATTGATTGCATCACGTGTGATGTAATACAAGCCCAAGACAACGTCCTGAGAAGGTACAATGATCGGCTCACCATTTGCAGGTGACAAGATATTGTTAGTCGACATCATTAACGCACGAGCTTCTAATTGAGCTTCAAGTGTTAATGGAACGTGAACCGCCATTTGGTCACCATCGAAGTCGGCGTTAAACGCAGCACAAACGAGTGGATGTAAACGGATCGCTTTACCTTCAATTAAGATAGGTTCAAATGCTTGAAGACCTAAACGGTGAAGTGTTGGCGCACGGTTCAACATGACTGGATGTTGACGAATTACAGATGCAAGAACGTCCCAAACTTCAGGGGTTTCACGCTCAACCATTTTCTTCGCAGCTTTAATGGTTGTTGCTTGGCCAGAAGCTTGTAGCTTAGCAAAGATAAAAGGCTTGAATAATTCAAGAGCCATTTTCTTTGGAAGACCACATTGGTGTAAACGTAAAGTTGGACCTACAGTAATTACCGAACGACCAGAATAATCGACACGCTTACCAAGTAAGTTTTGACGGAAACGACCTTGCTTACCTTTGATCATATCTGCCAAAGATTTAAGCGGACGTTTGTTCGAACCAGTAATTGCACGACCACGACGACCATTGTCCAATAACGCATCCACAGACTCTTGTAACATACGTTTTTCGTTACGTACGATAATGTCTGGTGCAGCAAGGTCAAGAAGACGTTTTAAACGGTTGTTACGGTTGATCACACGACGATAAAGATCGTTCAAGTCAGAAGTCGCAAAACGACCACCTTCAAGCGGTACCAACGGACGAAGATCAGGTGGAAGTACAGGAAGTACATTCATCACCATCCATTCAGGCTTGTTGTTCGACTCTTTGAACGCTTCCATCAACTTCAAACGTTTAGAGGCTTTTTTAAGCTTCGTTTCTGAAGTCGTGTTCGGAATTTCTTCACGTAAACGAGAAATTTCAGCTTCAAGATCGATGTCTTTCAACAAATCTTGAACTGCTTCTGCACCCATTTTCGCGCTGAATTCATCACCATGTTCTTCTAACGCTGTGAAGTATTCTTCATCGTTAAGAAGTTGGTACTTTTCCATTGGCGTCATGCCAGGATCAGTGACCACGTAAGATTCGAAGTACAATACACGTTCGATATCACGTAAAGTCATATCAAGTAATAAACCGATACGGCTTGGTAATGATTTCAAAAACCAAATATGCGCAACTGGAGAAGCAAGCTCGATGTGACCCATACGCTCACGACGAACTTTTGCAGTTGTTACTTCAACGCCACATTTTTCACAAATGACGCCTTTATATTTCATACGCTTGTATTTACCACACAAGCATTCGTAATCTTTTACTGGACCAAAGATTTTGGCACAGAATAAACCATCACGTTCTGGTTTAAACGTACGATAGTTAATGGTTTCTGGCTTTTTAACTTCACCGTGAGACCATGACTTAATCATTTCTGGTGACGCAAGACCAATACGGATACGGTCAAACTCTACTGGAGCGTGACCATCTGAATCCGTCTTTTTGCGCATGATATCGAGCAAGTCTTTCAATTTTTTTCTCCGTGTGTCGAAGCGCTTTTCAGGCTACGACTGGGTCACAAATATTGTTTTTTCACTGAGATTTGGCATCTCCCCTACCCCCTCTTTCTTAAAGAAGGGACATTCCCCCCTTTAACAAAGGGGGAATGGGGGGGATTTAGTCACCATTTTTCAGTTCAATGTTGATACCTAAAGAACGGATCTCTTTGGTCAATACGTTAAACGATTCAGGCATACCCGGATCCATATAATGGTTACCATCTACAATATTCTTATAGATGCGAGTACGACCTTCAACGTCATCCGACTTCACAGTAAGCATTTCTTGAAGTGTATAAGCAGCACCATAAGCTTCTAGTGCCCAGACTTCCATCTCACCGAAACGCTGACCACCGAATTGTGCTTTACCACCAAGCGGTTGTTGAGTTACAAGTGAATAAGAACCAGTAGAACGCGCATGCATCTTGTCATCAACCAAATGGTTCAACTTGAGCATATACATATAACCAACAGTTACTGGGCGGTCAAAACGCTCACCTGTACGTCCGTCATACAATACTGTTTGACCTGTACGTGAGATACCACCAAGCTCAAGCAACTCTTTGATCTGACTCTCTTCTGCACCATCAAATACTGGCGTAGCTAAAGGAACACCTTTACGCAAGTTACCTGATAACACCAAGATTTCTTCATCGGTCAAGCTATCAAGATCTTCTTGCTCGCCACCAACTTTGTTATAAATCTTGTCTAAGAAATCACGAAGCTCAAGAACAGTACGTTGCTCTTTCATCATCTTGTCGATCTTATCGCCAAGACCTTTTGCAGCCATACCTAAGTGAGTTTCAAGAATCTGCCCCACGTTCATACGTGATGGTACACCCAATGGGTTAAGTACGACATCAACTGGAACACCATGGATGTCATGCGGCATGTCTTCAACAGGCAAGATGTTTGATACAACACCTTTGTTACCGTGACGACCCGCCATCTTATCACCAGGCTGGATACGACGTTTTACAGCTAAGTAAACTTTAACAACTTTCAAGACACCTGTTGTAAGCTCATCACCTGTAGAAAGTTTGCGTTTTTTCTCAGCAAATTTCTCATCGATCTCGTAGCTCTTCTCTTTCAAGAACACTTGAATTTGAGTTAAGCGTTCAGCAATACCTTCATCTGTTGGTTGAACTTCTAAAAGATCAACAAGCTCTAAACCAGACAATACATCTTCAGATAGCTTATCACCACGCTTCGTAGTACCGCCGCCATTCGACTCTTGGCCTTTTAACAAACGGATAATACGTTCACGAGCAGCTTCTTCGAAAATTTTGAATTCTTCTTTCAAGTCTTTACGGTAAGCATCAAGTTGCGCTTTCTCAATCGCTTGAGCACGTTCATCTTTCTCGATACCGTCACGTGTAAACACTTGAACGTCGATGACTGTACCTTTAACGCTTGAAGAAACACGTAAAGATGAATCTTTAACGTCTGCCGCTTTCTCACCAAAGATTGCACGAAGTAATTTTTCTTCAGGAGTTAATTGTGTTTCACCTTTAGGTGTCACTTTACCAACAAGAATATCACCCGCTGCAACTTCAGCACCGATATAAACAATACCTGATTCATCAAGTTTAGATAACGCTGCTTCACCTACGTTAGGAATATCGGCAGTGATTTCTTCCGCACCTAACTTCGTATCACGTGCAACACATGATAATTCTTGAATATGAATTGAAGTTAAACGATCTTCTTGAAGAACACGTTCAGATAATAAAATCGAGTCTTCGTAGTTATAACCATTCCAAGTCATGAACGCGACACGCATGTTCTGACCTAGTGCTAATTCACCACCATCAGTTGATGGACCATCAGCAAGAACGTCACCACGACCGACTTTATCGCCCATGCTCACAAGCACTTTTTGGTTAATACATGTATTTTGGTTTGAACGCGTGTATTTGATCAAGTTGTAGATATCTACACCTGCTTCACCCGCGATCATTTCATCTTCATTGACACGAATAACCACACGTGATGCATCTACAAACTCAATGCGTCCACCACGTTTCGCAATCACACATACACCAGAGTCGTGCGCTACGTTTGCTTCCATGCCGGTACCCACAAGTGGTTTATCAGCAAGCAATGTAGGAACAGCCTGACGTTGCATGTTTGAACCCATCAAGGCACGGTTAGCATCATCGTGTTCAAGGAATGGAATAAGAGATGCAGCGACAGAGACAACCTGTTGAGCCGATACATCCATATGCGTCACTTTTTCAGGCGGCATACGAACGAAGTCACCTTGGTGACGTACTGAAACGAAGTCTTCAGTTAAATGTCCATCTTTATCCAATGCCGAATCGGCCTGTGCAATCACAGTACCAACTTCTTCAATTGCAGATAAATATTCAACATCATCTGTTACACGACCATCAACAACGCGACGGTATGGTGTTTCCAAGAAACCGAAGTTGTTCGCTTTTGCATAAACAGAAAGCGAGTTGATCAAACCAATGTTTGGTCCTTCAGGCGTTTCAATTGGACATACACGACCATAGTGAGTTTGATGTACGTCACGTACCTCAAAGCCCGCACGTTCACGTGTCAAACCACCAGGCCCAAGCGCAGATACACGACGTTTGTGTGTAATTTCTGACAATGGGTTGTTTTGATCCATAAACTGTGACAATTGGCTTGAACCAAAGAATTCTTTGATTGCAGCAGCAACTGGTTTCGCATTGATCAAATCTTGTGGAGACAAGTTATCTGTTTCAGCTTGGTTTAAACGCTCTTTAACAGCACGCTCAACACGAACCAAACCAACACGGAATTGGTTTTCTGTCATTTCACCAACAGAACGTACGCGACGGTTACCCAAGTGATCGATATCGTCGACTTCACCTTTACCGTTACGAATTTCTACCAATGTTTTCAGTACATCGATAATGTCATCGTTAGAAAGAATACCTTCTACTTCACGAGACTTCTGATCTGTACCCACTTCGTAAGGACGACCCAAACGACGGTTAAACTTCATACGACCCACAGGCGATAAATCATAACGCTCTGTAGAGAAGAATAAGTTATTGAATAAGTTTTCAGCCGCTTCTTTCGTTGGTGGCTCACCTGGACGCATCACTTTGTAGATTTCTACAAGTGCTTCTTCACGGCCAGATGTTGTATCTGCACGTAAGGTGTCAGCAACAAAAGAACCGCGATCGATGTCATTGGTGAACAGGATATTAAATTGTTTAATACCACCTTCAGCAATTCTGACCAAAATCTCATGACTTAATACAGTGTTAGCAGTAATCACTTCACCATCTTTAAGCACGATATCTTCAGCAGTAATACGCTCATACAAATATTCATCTGGAACTGGAAGTTTAGTTAAACCAGCAGCTTCCATTTGACGTACATGGCGAGCATTAATACGTTTACCTTGTTCAACAATGGCTTTACCATCATTGTCCACGATATCAAATTGAGCCATTTCACCACGAAGACGTTCAGGCACAAGGTCAATCTGATAGCTACCCATATCAAGATATACAGGTACTTTTTCGTAGAACATATTCAGAATTTGTTCATTGCTATAGCTCAATGCACGTAACACAACAGTCGCAAGCAATTTGCGACGACGGTCAATACGTACAAAGACTAAATCTTTAGCATCAAACTCAAAATCTAACCATGAACCACGATAAGGAATAATACGTGCTGAATAAAGCACTTTACCGCTTGAATGCGTTTTACCTTTATCATGGTCAAAGAATACGCCTGGTGAACGGTGTAATTGAGATACGATTACACGCTCAGTACCATTGATGACAAAGGTACCATTCTCAGTCATGAGTGGCATTTCACCCATGTACACTTCTTGTTCACGTACGTCTTTAATAGATTTCGTTTCACGATCTTTGATGATCAAACGAATTTTAACGCGCATTGGTGCCGCAAAGGTTGAGCCACGAAGAATACATTCGCGAACATCAAACTCTGGTTTACCAAGACTATACTCAACGAATTCTAAAGCAGCATTGCCCGAATAACTTTCAATAGGAAAAACTGAACGAAATGCAGCTTGGAGACCGATATCTTCGCGATTTTTTGGAGTTTTGCCATCTTGCAAGAATGTTCTGTACGAGTCGACTTGAATCGAGAGCAGGTACGGAGCATGCATGACTTGGGGCAATTTACCAAAATTCTTACGGATCCGTTTCTTTTCGGTATATGAGTATGCCATCTGGAGTCCTCGGAAAGTAAACTAAGTCCGCCTGCAGAACGAACTTAGAAGGAATTACGCAGGTCGATATGACCACCACTTTTATACAAATGCTGCAAATTTCAGTGGTACAAAACGCTTAACAATATTTTTAAAGTGGAAAAATATTGGTAAGCGTTTGATTATGTTTATTTATTTTAAAAATTGATGGTTTTTCTACCAATCAATCTAAAATCGAGCCGGTTATTGTAACGCAAAAAGGCTGATGACCCAAGAGCCATCAGCCAATTTTTGGGGTCAAATTAAAATTCGACCCCTAGCGAAATTACTTAACAGTAACTGTAGCACCAGTTTCTTCAAGTTTTTTCTTAAGTTCTTCAGCTTCTTCTTTAGAAACGCCTTCTTTAAGATTTGAAGGAGCGCCTTCAACTAAGTCTTTAGCTTCTTTCAAGCCAAGACCAGTAACTTCACGTACTGCTTTAATTACAGCAACTTTGTTAGCACCGAAAGAAGTCAATTCAACATTGAATTCTGATTGCTCTTCAGCAGCAGCAACAGCAGGACCTGCAGCTACAGCTACAGCAGCAGCTGATACATTGAATTTCTCTTCGAAAGCAGAGATAAGTTCAACAAGTTCAAGAACAGTTTTTTCAGCAACTGCGTTTAAGATTTCTTCGTTAGTTAAAGCCATGAGAATAACTCCAAATGGATATTGAATGGTGTGTGAAATTTATTAAGCTTATGCAGCTTCTGACTCGTTTTTCTCTTTGAGCGCTGTAATAAGGCGACCCAATTTCGAAATAGGAGCTTGAAGAACATTGGCAAGCATAGTAAGTGCTTTTTCTTGGTTCGGAAGATTCGCGATAACGCTAACTTCAGCACCTTGATAAAGTTTGCCATCAAATGCAGCAGCTTTAAGTTCAAATGCTTTGTTAGTTTTAGCAAATTCTTCAAACAAGCGAGCAGCTGCGCCCATGTCATCTTCAGAAGTTGAAAAAGCTAGAATAGTTGGACCAACAAGGTTTTCGTCTAAGATATCAAATTGAGTACCTTCGAAAGCACGTTTAGCCAAAGTGTTACGCACGATACGTGTCTTAACACCTAACTTACGAGCTTCAACACGAAGTGTAGTCAATTGTTCAACTGTTAAACCTTGGTAGTCAGCAACAACAGCAGCAAACGCGGTAGAAGCAACTTCATTTACTTCCGCAACGATCTGTTTTTTGTCTTCGATAAGAAGAGCCATTGTAAAACCTCCTAACGGTGATTTATGCAATCCACGGACTGCACTCCCAATTCGTAAATCAATCTCTTGACTTACACGCGGAGGAGGAATCAATCACACCACCGCGTCTACTCAGACTGGTATTTTAAGAAGCGAATCCGAAGACTCCCCTCGCCTGAGGTCTTTGACGCTGATAAATTTACATCTATCAATTCAAAGTCCGCCTGATGATTAACAAAGCAATGCTTTATCAATCCACAAGAAGAAAAGCTCAACCTCAATAGAAGTCATCACTCTTTCTTGCGTAAAATTTGAAGTAACACTTCAAATTTCACTCAGGACTTTAAAATTCTTTTATCTCAATATAATTATTGAAAAATAATTATTTAGAAACGTTTTGTACATCAACAACAAGACCAGGACCCATAGTTGAGCTCAAAGTGATCTTTTGGATGTAGATACCTTTAGAAGTCGCAGGTTTTGCTTTCTTAAGGTCAGCGATAAGCGCTTCAACGTTTGAACGAACAGCTTCAGCAGTGAAACCTACTTGACCGATCGCAGCATGGATGATACCCGCTTTGTCTACACGGTAACGTGCTTGACCAGCTTTTGCATTTTTAACTGCAGTTGCTACGTCAGGAGTTACAGTACCCACTTTAGGGTTTGGCATTAAGCCACGTGGACCAAGGATCGTACCCAACTTACCAACAACACGCATTGCATCTGGAGCAGCAATCACAACGTCGAAATCTAAGTTACCCGCTTGAATGCTTTCAGCAAGATCATCAAAACCAACGATGTCCGCGCCTTCAGCTTTAGCAGCTTCAGCAGCAGCGCCTTGAGCAAACACAGCAACACGTACAGTTTTACCAGTACCTGCAGGAAGTGTAGTCGCGCCACGAACAACTTGGTCAGATTTACGAGGATCAACACCTAGATTTACCGCAACATCCAAAGATTCTTTGAATTTTGCAGCAGGTAGGCTGCTAAGAACTTGTACTGCTTCTTCCAAAGTGTAAACTTTGTTTGCTTCAATAGCTGCAGCAATGGCTTTTTGACGTTTAGTTAACTTTGCCATGTCTTATAGCTCCACTTCCAAGCCCATAGAACGCGCAGAACCAGCAATGGTACGTACACGTGCGTCTAAATCAGCACCAGTTAAATCTGGTTCTTTAGTAGTCGCAATTTCTTCTAACTGAGCGCGAGTCAACTTACCAACTTTAGTTTTGTTTGGTACAGCAGAACCCTTTTGGATACCAGCAGCTTTCTTAAGAAGAATCGCAGCAGGTGGAGTTTTCATGATGAATGTGAACGACTTATCGTTGTACACAGTGATCACTACAGGAATTGGAAGACCTTGTTCAACTTTTTGTGTCGCAGCATTGAATTCTTTACAGAATGCCATGATGTTAACACCACGTTGACCTAGTGCAGGACCAATCGGTGGAGATGGATTCGCTTTACCAGCTGGAACTTGCAGCTTGATATAGCCGTCAATCTTCTTAGCCATTTCAAATTACCTCTGGGTACAAACGCCTTTTAGAGCTCCCCAACATTTCAAGTAACGATACCGTTACAACAACAATGCCCGATCCATAACAAATCGGGCGCTTTCAAACAGTGCAAATTAAATTGTTTTTTCGACTTGGCGAAATTCCAATTCAACTTGAGTTGGTCGATTAAATACATTAATCGTCAACGTTAAACGTGATTTTTCGTACTGAACTTCTTCCACCACACCTTTAAAGTCTGTGAATGGACCGTCAGTAACAAGTAATTCTTCACCCGGCTCAAACATCGTCTTAGGACGAGGTGCTTCGCCTTTGTTGTGTACACGTGCAAGAATCGCATCAGCTTCTTTTTGCGTAATTGGTGCTGGCTTTTCAGCTGTACCACCGATGAAACCTAATACTTTTGGACATTCTTTAACAATGTGCCAAGTTTCATCATTCATTTCCATTTCGACTAACACGTAGCCAGGAAAGAATTTACGCTCTGATTTACGTTTCTTACCATCCTTCATCTCTACCACTTCTTCGGTAGGAACAAGGACTTCACCAAAACTATCAGCAACAGCGCTACGCTGGATTCGATCATTAAGTGAACGCATCACTTGTTTTTCATAACCTGAATAGGCATGAATAATGTACCAACGTTTCATAGCTCTCTTACCCGATAATAAACTTCATAAACCAACCGATGATATAGTCAAAACACCACAAAATAATTGCGGCAACTACAACAACGAGGAGAACTTGCCATGAAGTGGTTACTGTTTCATGTTTCGTAGGCCATGTAACTCGACGCAATTCGATACGAGAGTCTTTAAGCAAACGAACAAAGCCTTTGCCTTGATGGGTGGCGTATAATAAACCTAAAGCTACGATGATACAAGCTAAAATTACCCCAATACGCACCCAGACACTATTTGCAGGTGCCCAATACGCTGGAAGATATTGATTTGTCATCAACGCACCGCCAAATAAAGCCAATGCAATGATCCACAAAATAAAATCAAATGGAGAACTTGTCTTCACCATTTCAGCAGAATTGTTGCTTTGAGGAATTGCCGCGCCGCCCATTGCGTCACGTGATTTATCATTCGACATTTTTGTACTCGTCGTAGGTTTCGCGACTTATTATATGACCAGTTTAGCCGACATCAAGTTTTTTATTTAAAAAATGGCAGGTCAGGAGGGACTCGAACCCCCAACATTCGGTTTTGGAGACCGACGCTCTACCAATTGAACTACTGACCTATAAACAAACCGAGAGCCTAAACTCTCGGTTAGAATAAACATATTAGCGGTTATGCAGTTACTTTAGCAACTACACCAGCACCAACTGTACGACCACCTTCACGGATCGCAAAACGTAGACCTGGGTCCATTGCGATTGGGTGGATAAGTTCTACTGACATTTCAACGTTGTCACCTGGCATAACCATTTCAACGCCGTCTTGTAATTGGATTGCACCAGTTACATCAGTTGTACGGAAGTAGAACTGTGGACGGTAACCGTTAAGGAACGGAGTATGACGACCACCTTCTTCTTTAGAAAGTACATATACTTCTGCGTCGAATTTAGTGTGCGGCTTGATTGTACCTGGTTTAGCAAGTACTTGACCACGTTGTACGTCTTCACGCTTAGTACCACGTAAAAGAACACCACAGTTCTCGCCCGCACGACCTTCGTCAAGAAGTTTACGGAACATTTCTACGCCAGTTACAGTTGTTTTAACTGTATCTTTAATACCAACGATTTCAACTTCTTCGCCGACTTTAACGATACCAGACTCTACACGACCTGTTACCACTGTACCACGACCAGAAATAGAGAATACATCTTCGATTGGCATCAAGAATGCTTTATCGATAGCACGTTCTGGTTCTGGGATATAAGAGTCAAGCGCTTCAACAAGTGAAAGTACAGCTGATTCGCCATATTGACCAGCATCACCATTAAGTGCAGCAAGTGCTGAACCACGGATGATAGGCGTGTCATCACCTGGGAAGTCATAAGTAGATAGAAGTTCACGAACTTCCATTTCTACCAATTCAAGTAATTCTTCATCATCAACAAGGTCACACTTGTTAAGGAATACAAGAATATAAGGTACGCCTACTTGGCGAGAAAGAAGGATGTGTTCACGAGTTTGTGGCATTGGACCATCAGTCGCAGCACATACAAGGATCGCACCATCCATCTGAGCAGCACCAGTGATCATGTTTTTAACATAATCGGCGTGACCTGGGCAGTCTACGTGAGCGTAGTGACGAATTGGAGAATCGTATTCTACGTGTGAAGTATTAATTGTAATACCACGTGCTTTTTCTTCTGGTGCAGAATCGATTGCTGCGTAGTCTTTAGCTTCACCGCCGTAAGTTTTTGCACAAATTGTTGCAATTGCAGCAGTTAAAGTTGTTTTACCATGGTCGACGTGACCAATTGTACCCACGTTTACGTGTGGCTTATTACGTTCAAACTTAGCCTTAGCCATTTGCTCTTCCTCGTTTATGTCGAACACGAGTTAAACAACTCAGCATCGACAATCGTCTAAAAAACTAGACACCTAATACTTGAAAAGCAGACTAATAAGCCTGCTTTTGAGAAACTGGTGTAGAATAATCTACCAAATTGTATCTGGAGCTCTTATCGAGATTTGAACTCGAGACCTCTCCCTTACCAAGGGAGTGCTCTACCACTGAGCTATAAGAGCATCATCTTCGATGGAGCGGGAGACGAGGGTCGAACTCGCGACATGTAGCTTGGAAGGCTACCGCTCTACCAACTGAGCTACTCCCGCTTAATGTTGGTAATTAACCACTTATCGAAGTAATGGTGGTGAGAGAAGGATTCGAACCTTCGAAACTTTCGTGGCAGAGTTACAGTCTGCTCCCTTTGACCGCTCGGGAATCTCACCTTTACACTTACTTTCAGTGTCGTTCTTCAACATTATAACACAAAACCTTAAGATGGTGCCGGCACACGGATTCGAACTGTGGACCTACTGATTACAAGTCAGTTGCTCTACCAACTGAGCTATGCCGGCGTTTCTTAGTGTTTCGTACGTTTCGTATCGGAACGGTGTGCAGTTTAGCAAAACTCAGAATCCTTGCAAGTGTTTTTTGCAAAAAAAACCTCAAAAACTCATAAAATCAATCCGTTTGACGATAATTCAACCGCTTTGATCACTGCGCGAGCTTTTATTTGGGTTTCATTCCACTCTGATTCAGGATTTGAATCGACAACCAAGCCTGCGCCAGCCTGTACATAGACCTTATTTTCACGAATAACACAAGTTCTGATCGCAATCGACATGTCCATTTCACCATGCCAACCCAAATAACCCACTGCACCACCAAAAATTCCACGTTTTACTGGCTCAACTTCGTCAATAATTTCCATTGCACGAATTTTTGGCGCACCTGAAAGCGTCCCTGCTGGAAAAGTTGCCTTAAAAACATCCAAAGCATCGACATCATCCAACACTTCACCTTGTACATTGGAAACAATATGCATGACATGTGAATAACGTTCGATCACCATTTGATCAGTCACTTGCACTTTACCGATTTTCGAGACACGCCCCACATCATTACGACCTAAATCAATCAGCATTAAATGTTCCGCAATCTCTTTTTCATCGGAAAGTAAATCTTTTTCAAGTGCCAAATCTTCTTCTTTGGTTTTTCCTCGTGGACGTGTACCTGCAAGCGGACGTACAGTCGCGATCCCATTTTCCAGTCGAGAAAGAATTTCCGGTGAAGATCCGACGATATGGAACGGCTTTTGATCTAAAAGGGTCTGCCCTTGTACCAAAAATAAATACGGTGATGGATTGAGATGTCGTAATGCACGATAAACCTGTAAGGGCTCACCATCAAAATCCGACACCATACGATGCCCAGGGACAACCTGCATTACATCACCAGCACGAATGTATTCTTTAACTTTCTCGATCGATTCAAGGAATTTGTCGTGTCCAGTCAGTGACTCAAAATGCGGAGCGCTATGTTTTTTGGCAACCAAGCTAATTGGCATAGCCAATAATGCCTCAATCTCATCCAGCTGTTGCTGAGCCTTGGCATAAGCCTCTTTATCATTAACATCTGCATGCACAATTAAAAACAAAGTATCTTTTAAGTTATCAAATACAATGACGGTTTTAGATAACATCATCCATAAATCAGGTAGTCCAACTGGATCTGCCTCAGGCACATTCTTTAACCGTGGCTCAATATAGCGTACTGCATCATAACCAAAATAACCCACCAAGCCGCCGGTAAAATTAGGCAGTGCAGGTAAATCTTGTTGTGTGGGTACTTTAAACTGCGCTTGAAAATCGCGGATATATTGAAATGGATCTGCGCATGGCTGGGTATCTATCGAGCCATCTACCGATTTTATCGTGAGCTGTCCTGCATTACAGGAAAATACGATTGACTCACCCAGTCCAATAATTGAATATCTTGCCCAGTTTTCGCCACCTTCAACAGATTCAAAAAGATAAGCTTGTTGATGCTGTTTTAAACGTGCAAATACAGATAATGGCGTATCCGTATCGGCTAAGCGTTGGCGATATACGGGGATAAGGTTATAACCCGCTGATTTTAATTGTTCAAACTGCGCTAAGGTTGTCATCAGGAATTCTCTCTATTTTCGATAATACTAAGTATGGATGTCTCTGCATTTCACTTAGTGACGCCATCGAAAAGTGCGTTTGCTATTCATTCCTCTTCCCTTTTTTTCGCAACAATTTAAATATACAGGTATTAAGCCAAAAGCTCTGTTAAATCATCCACTACTTGTTGTGGCTGACAGAGTTGAATATCTTCACCGTGATTATAACCATAGCTGACCACAATACAATCAACCTCTGCACGGCGTGCAGCCTCCACATCATTACTTGAATCGCCGATCATCAAGGTTTTGTCAGTTGATGACTGATAAGTTTCAACACAATACAATAATGGTTTTGGATGTGGTTTACGCACTTCAAAACGATCACCACCTATTACATCGACAAAATAGTGATCCATTTGCAAGTCTTCTAGAATTTTTCGTGCGGGTTGCTCTGGTTTATTGGTCACACAAATCAATTTCTTATTGTTTTTAATTCCCCATTCTAAAAATTCTAAAATTCCAGAGAATGGCTTGGTATCGACACAAGGCTCTGCATTGTAAATTTCCAAGAATGTATCTAAAAGCTGTTGATGCAGTACAGGATCCACTTCACCTTTTAAATACTTCAATGTACTTTCACAAAATAATGAAGTGCCTTTACCAATCCAAACCCGAACCTGTTGTTCAGTGACGTGGGGTAAGTTCAAACGCGCTAGACTTAAATTCATGGCACGATATAAATCAAATGCTGAATCAACCAAGGTCCCATCCAAATCAAATAAAATCAGTTCGCGTTGGTCTAGCTTTGCCACATTCATGATTTACACCTAAATCGAGTTTTAAATTTAAAAACGAAAATACAAAAAACAAAGGCATGCGATTGCATGCCTTGAGTTTAGCGCATTTGCCAATTATTTGAACAATAGCCATGCAATAATTGCCAAAATGATCAAAATCACCAGTGTTGCCAAACCTAACTTTGCATTTTTCTGGGTTTCAACATGTTCGTCTGCCACAAATTCAGGTGCTTTGACCTGCTCTACTTTGAGCTGTGTAGCCGCATGAATATCCACACCTTCTGGAATTGGGGCAGGTTTAGGGATTGCTACACCAGAGGGCATACCTTCACGGTTGATTTGAACACTGCTATCTCGTTCTGAAAGCTCAGGCATACCCTGTTCATTCATCTGATCTGCCACTGTACGTTCTACGGGGGTAGCTGGTTTGATTTCAGCAGTCGCCACAGCCTCTGCTGGTTGTTGAACTGGCGTTTCTAGTGAAGCTACAACGGGTTGAACTTCATCCTCATGCGCTGCATGTTCAGTTTGCAGAACAACAGGTTTTACCGGTGCAAGTACATTAAATTTAACACTGGCAAATTGAACAATATCACCATCCATCAACAGTTTATCTTGATCGATACGGATATCATTCACAAATGTACCATTAGATGACTTTAGATCTTGAACCCAAAGCGCATCTTCTTTTAATAAAAATGCAGCATGGCGACGTGAAATTTCCGCAGCTTGTAATAACAGGTCTGCATCTTGATGGCGACCAACCAGCATATCACGATCGATCGTGACTTCCTGCCCTTCTAACTCACCTGTAATTGCTTGTAATTTCCAAGTCATGATTATCTTCCCATTCTAATTCAAGTCTATCTTAGCATGACATTTCTACAGTACTAAATCAGCGCAAAACCAAGTTTTATTTTGTTCATGCCACAACAGAACACACCACAATACTTTAACAAACTATTTTAAATATCAAATAAAGCATGTGATTAGAAGCACTTGTTACGCGAAGCCCACAATGTGCTACTGCTTACGGATATCATTTGGCTCTTCTGCAACGGGTGTAGTCACAGCATTACCTTGTACTGCACTTGTCTTGGCTCCTGTAGGCACCTTTTGATACTGACTTGAAGGTTGTGCTGTCGGTTGCGGTTGTACCAGCTTAGGTTGCGAACTTGGTGTCGAGCTAAACGGCAATCGTTGCTGAAAAACATCATCAACATTGGCAGGGAGCTTAGCAAAATTACCATCTTTATCCATCGCCAATTGCAGGCTATACAGCTGATCATAACGTTGTTGAGATATACGGCGTATATCGGCACCCCCACCCACGATGGTTGGATGGATAAACACAAGTAAATTCCGCTTTATGTTCGACTTTGCATCCGATCTAAATAACCGGCCTAAGCCTGGGATATCACCTAACAATGGCACAGACTGACGACCAAGAACAGTATCATCAGAAATCAAGCCACCTAACACCACGGTTTGCCCATGATCTGCGGTTACAGTAGTTTTGATTGAACGCTTGCTGGTCACTAAATCTTGAGCTTGCCCTTTACTTGACTTAACGCCTGAGACTTCTTGTTCAACTTCTAAACGAATCGAACCGCCCTCACCAATATGCGGAATTACCTTTAACGTCACCCCCACATCCTTACGCTCAATTGAGGTATATGGATTGACGGTGCCACCTGTCCCAGTACTGACTGAGCCAGTAACAAATGGAACATTTTCACCGACGACAATATATGCTTCTTCATTGTCCATGGTAAGAATAGATGGTGTAGACAAGAGGTTGGATTTTGTACGCTCTTTTAAAGCCTGAATCATCGCACCATATAATCTGCGTGAACCGTCTGCACCTTCTTTATAATCCCCAACAATAAGTGAAGTTCCTGCACCGAGTGCACCTAAACTAGAAGCACCACCTGTTAAATAACCTGCAGCCAATTTTGATAAACTCGTACCCAAATTATCAAAATTAATTAAACCCACACCACTACTTAAATCACCCATTGCCCATTGCACACCAAGCTGATCTGCATCATTGCCTTGTATTTCAATAATCGTCGCTTCAATCAAAACTTGTTGACGACGTACATCAAGCTGTTGGATGGCAGCCTCTATTTCGCGCATCAGTTGTGGCTCAGCTTTAACCACCAGCGCATTTTGAGCGCCATCTGCAATAATGCTCACACCATTGGCATTAAAACTGGTGATGTTATTTTGATTATTGTTATTTGAGTTGCTGTTTAAATTAATTGCTGGTGTTGAAATACTACTTCCAGTGCTTGAGCCGGTATTCGATGATGAATTGTTATTATTGTTAAAACTGTTGCTATTGCTGTTGTTAGAACTACTATTAGAAGAATTATTTGAACTAGAATTGACTGCCTGACCAGTCACCAAACCTTGCAAAATCTCAGATAAATTCTTTGCACTAGCATATTTTAATTTAAAGACTTTAAGCCCACCTAAACGATCAGCAGACGGGACATCCAACATTTCAATCATGTTGCGGATACGTTTACGTGTACCTGTATCCCCTTTAATCAAAATACGGTTGGTTCGCGCATCAGCGATAATACGAACCCGAGCCCCAGCAAAATCTTTGGATGCACCTGTCGAACTCATTGCATCCAATTGCTTAATAATTTCTTCAGCTTGACTCTGTTGTAAAGGAACAGCTTCAATATCATTTTGCCCAGTACCATCCAAGTTCCGAACAATGGTTTCAAGTTGATAAATATTTGCTGCACGATCTGACACAATTAACGCATTGGTGCCCTGTATTGCTGCCAAATGCGCAAATTGTGGCATTAATGGACGTAATGCTGGGATCAAATCATTGGGGTTGGTATTTTCCAACCAAATCACACGTGTCACAACCTGATCTCCACGTGCATTATTCCGTGGATCATAAGGTACACCAGAATTTTTGACATTACTGTCTGGTACCAAACGAATGGTATTCCCCGATGGAATAGCCACTACACCATTGACATTCAGCACCCCTAAAAATAGGTCATAAACTTCATTTTTATTTAGAGGTTTATTTGAAATAACCGTGACATTGCCACGTACACGGGGATCGACCGCAAAATTTTTGCCCGTAATATCTGCAACTTCATTGATAAAAGCAGTGAGATCAGCATCGCGTAAGTTAATTTTCCACGTCTGTGCATGTGTTGCTGTACTAACTGCAACCAGCATTGGTGCCGCTGCAACTAAAGCCCAAAGTGGTCGATTGTGATTCAAAAAAGCCATAACTTATTATCTATCCTAATTTTATTTGTAGTCCTAGCCACTTACAAACTTTGCTGAATGGTCATCACCTGATCACCACGCTTAATTTCAATTTTTACTTTGCCATCCCGCTTTGCTTGTTCTAGCAGCTGAACATCACTCTGTCCTTGACCAACTGATTGTCCATTGAGCGAAAGAATGCGATCTCCAGATCTTAATCCCAGTTTATTTCGGAGCGCTGCGGGGGTTTGATCTGTTACTTCATAGCCTTGACCGCCACTTGCGTTAACCCCCATGTTCTTTAGGTATTCGTCCCGATTTTCATTCATCCTATCAATCGCTTGCCCCAAAGCATTTTGGCTTGAGTTTTGTGGTTGCGATGGTGCAGGAGTACTTGCTGGCGGGCTAGTATTTTGATCTGTTGATTGCCCTGGCATAGGCTGATACAAACTATCCAGCCCTGTAAAACGCAACTCTTTACTGTTATTTCCACTTTGACTTAAAACAATATGATCCCAATATACTTCGGATAACTGGTAACTAGTACCCTCGATTGTGTCACCGACCGCATAACGATCTGCTGTTTCTTTAACTTTAATTACTGCGGATGAAAAACGTGCTGGATAACTGACGACTACACCTTGTAAGACCATCGGAATACTGTCATCCGCTGTCGTACTAGATCCAACTTCCTCAAATAATGAAAAGCTTGAAATATTTGGAACTTGAACTTGTTGTGAGCCTAGATTCACTTGCTCGGGTTGCATGACTTGTGGTGGCGCAACCACCCACCAAAAAATCGAGGCCAGTTTCCAACACAATGCTAAAATTAAAAGAAATAAAACAACAGGTGCAAGATGCTCTGTTTTTTTCCAAGAAATATTTTCAAACTGTTCTTTTATATTCATCAGAAACCACCTTGAATGAGCGGTTGTCTTGAACTAATTACAAAACTATCCAAACCTGCCTTTCCATCGTAGGAAGGCACATTGAGCAACATCCGTTGTGTTAACTGCACATCTAACATCATAGTTGGATCTAAACTGATATTGGCCATTTTCTGACTACGTTGATCTTGTATATCAAAAATCAGTTTACCCGCCTCATCTTTAACTTGCGCTTTTAAAGATGGGATATTCATTTGATCTTGACGTTGTCCAAAAGTATACCGAAGCTCACCCCCTCCCCAATGCATTTGTCCGTCAACATCACTAAATCCAGTATCTTTTTTAAAACGCAGGCTTGTATCTGAAATTTGAATTGCATTTGCAGGCCACTGCCAATTTGCAATATTCTTTAAAGTTTCTGGTGCAATCTGACCTTGCATCTGATTAATTATTATTTTTTTACCAATACCATAGCCCACTACCCCATTCAGTTGGGTCTGCCCACTGTGTACTTCAATATTTGCACCCACACGTAATAATATCAGATCCCACGGGCGTGTCCTCCACGAAACGGAACCATGTAAATTACCTTTATGCCAATCTGCTTGTCCTTGCCAAATATTTCCACTCACATTTTGTAAGGTTTGATTGTTCTTATAAAATTTAGAAATCAGCCATGTTGCAGGGACTTGTAAAAGTACAAAAATTAAAAAAGCGACCACTCCAGTAATCCACCACGTGATCTGTTTTGATTTTTTATTCATTCATCTTTACCATCATTCATTTATTCTTCCATGCAAGATGATGCCCTCTTGTTTGTACATTATGCATAATTTTTGCATAACGCCAATTCACTCGTATAAAAAAACCAAGCAGATTTGCTTGGTTCTTTAAGTTTAAGGCCTTTGAATGACACTTAGATGAAGATTAGATCAAGAAATCTTCTAATTTTGCACCTTTTTCAATTTCTGCAACCAACCAGCGTGGCTGTTTACCACGTCCAGTCCAAGTTTCAGAAGTGTCTTTTTTATTGCGATAACGCGGCTCAACCGCTTTACGCGTTGTCTTTTTGCGCTTTTGTGCGCCGTATTCAATAAACTGCTCTAAAGTTAAACCAGCAGATTGCGCAATTTCAATAATTTTATTATAAGCGTCTTCAACGGCTTGATCTTTTTTAGTTTCAATTAAAGCTTCTGCTTCAGCTGTTAGCTTTCTTAACTCTTCTACCGATAAATTACTAATATCAGGCATCATTAACTCTCCACGTAAATTTCTTAATACTTATTTAAAATAACTTCATGGCAATAGTATTTTCATTTATTCCAATAAGCAATACATATATTCCTCAATAAACACATAAAACAACAAAAACATTATTATAATTACACCAAAAGGCTTATTTCTAACAGTAAAATAAACCTGATAAGAAAGAATATATTTTCTTATGTTTTAAATATAATGATGATAATTGAGAAATTTTTATGTTTTTGCAAAATCATTATGCACAGTCGCTTCTAAATCAATTATAACTTTTCGCAACTGTTGAGGAATTAGTGCTTTTTTCATTTCTACTTTATCGACAAAAACAATAACTGCCTCTCCGTCAGCAACAATCTGCTGTTGTTGCTCACTGAATAATAGATAATGCATGCGTATTGCACTATTTCTCATTTCTTCTACCCGCGCACCAATATGTAGCACATCGGGATAAAATACTGGTTTTAAATATTTACATTGACTTGAAGCAACAACAGTTAAAACATCTTGGTCAAATACATTCAAACGATCGAAATATTCGATACGTGCACTTTCAATATAGCGATAATACAGCACATTATTTACATGACCAAAAGCATCCATATCCCCCCATGCAACCTTTTGTTCATAAACGATAGGGAATTTTATCAGTGGATTCATTGTAGATTCTCAAATTTTAAATTGAATATAATTGCTGTCTTTTTCAAAAATTGAATTCAATTGTTGAATTAATTCATCATTTCCATTTAAAGTAGATTTGATTCGTAAATAATTCATTAGAATATCATTTGGATATAATAACAAAAGCTGATCAGCTTCGTATTCACGATGCGTCGCAATATATATATGCCATTTAGCAAAGCAAAAAACAGGAATGTTCATATACTTAGATTCAAGATTTATAATCTGTTGCTCTAAATACTCATAATCTGGATTTTGTCTCAACAACTGTTGTTGAAACCATAAATGAAAGACATCTTGGTCAAATTTTTCATTAAGTATTTGAATCACTAACTGCTGTTGTTGCTGAGCAAGTTCAGGTAATCGAGTAATAATTTTCAACCAAAGCACTTTTGTGTCATAAGGCATTTGATCAAGTTGTGACTCTATCTCTAAAAACTTTTGTTGTAATAGTTCAATATCTTCAAAACTTGCTTGGTCATAACAACCTAAAAGCTGTATTAACCATTGCTGTTTAGTTGCAGTTTCTAATTGCCCAAATTGAGTCGAATGTAAATATTGCCAAGGATATTGTATGGCAAACTGTCCCCATAATTTTTGCACACATAATTTATAACTTTCTGAAAGCTGATTTAGCCATGGCGAAAGTTCATGTCGATTTAAAAATTCTAGATGTGTTAAAGCTTGTTGACTGTCTTCTTGCGCTAAATAAATTTCGATACGTAAAATTTCTGCCAACTCAAAAGCGGACGGAGAGCTATTTTCTAAAGCTTTCAGGGCTTCACTATAGTGAAGTTGTTTGAATAATAGTCGAGATTGAACAATGGGCTTTAATAAACCAGATTGATCAAAAATAGTTTGTATAACTTGCTCCTGCTCATCCTCACCATCCAACAACCACAATACACCAAACTGTTCAAATGGATGCAATGTAGTAAAATTTAGTACTTGTTCTAATTTTCTCTTTTCTCTACGGATATAACGGTTGAGGAAATACCACACCACATGCATCAAAAAACTGATACCAACACCAACAAATGTCAAGAACCATAAATTGGTTTGTATTTGAATATTGTGCCATAACACATAAACATAACCCGCCCCTGCGGTATAACTCAACACACTTAAAACAGCTAGAATAATGAGACTAATAAAGGCATAGATCAGGAAAATATGTTTCATCCATCTACCCCAAGACAGCCAAGCTATTGAGTTTAGGGATCGGGGGTTGCGAGGTCTGCTTAATTTTTAATATTTTTTGCTTAAGCTTCTGACTAGCAGTGTCAGGTAAAATATCCAATTGTTGAATCGTTTGATTCAGCATCTCTTGGTATTCAGCAATTTGCCCTTTCACTAATAACTGCTGAGCAAGCAATAATCTCAATTGAACTTCTTTTAAAATAAATTTACGGTTTGCCAATACTGGAGAATTTGTTTCAACAATCTCAATTTGAAACCATTTTTCCCAAAAATATTGCGACTGATCTTGCTCTGGTTTCAATTGATTATTTCTTAGCTCGGATATTAATGCTTGATCAACTTGTTTAAGTAAAGTCTCTAGTTGATCTCGCTGGGCATTTCGTTCAATCACAAAATGTTGAATGCTTTGTATATCTTGCACAATGGTTTGATGTAAGCTTTGTTTTACCGCATCCGCCAACGCATACTGATCTAAGGACTGATTTAATTGAGTAAGATGCTCAAGCGCGTAAACAAACTGTTGTTGTTGCATCGCAAATTGCACCAAGTCTAACTGTTGTTTAACCACCACACTTGGATGAATACCAGAAATTGAAGTTTTTACAGAGGTGGTTTTATTTGCTACCTCTTGAGTGGGTTCATCTGTTTGTCGTTTTACCGCCACCAGTTGATCATTCAAACTGGCATTCTTTTGTTCACTTTTATGTAGCGTTTGTTGAATATCATTGAGCTGTTGTGAAACATGATAGAAGTTATAACTCAATTTAATGAGCCATCCTAAAGCGATCAACAATAAGACATAAATAAACTTCTTCATAACTTCCTTTGCAACTGCACTATGGTTTGTAGAATGGTTTCTGGCTCTAAATTTAAAATTTTAGTGCTGTTCAAACACGCCTGGGTTGCATTTTTATCATGTCTTAATAATTGATACAAACGCTCACCCAGAACCAAATAATGACAAGCACTCACGATCTCTTGATGATCACGGGTTAAAACAAGCCAATTGTTCCAACTGGCTTCACTGCTAATACAACTCCAATAGGGTGGTTCAAACTGGTCAACCCTAGCCACAAAATCTAAAAATCGCTGATGTGTTTCTGGAGGACATGCTCGGTCATATAAGACAAAGTTTAAAACATCAATATGACGGTCTTGACATTGTTGCATCATAAACTGCCGACCGCCTTCACCACGCCAAAAAGCTATTTTCTTTAGATCTTTTAAGGTATTGAATAGGGGCAAGTTCAACATTCCTTCAGATGTTTCCACCATAGGGACATGACTTTCTACACCGTAGTCTGAAAGTCGTTGCGCAGTTTTTTTGCCCACAGCAATCCACTGAATATGTTTGATCTGTAAAAGAGATAGGCCCGATTGCTGAAGATATTGCATACCCACTTGAACAGCAGTTGGACTGACTACAACAATAATTTGAGTTGATAAAAGTTGTAAATAAAGTTGTTGTAATATGTTGTTATAGGGACGTGGGGTCAATTCCAATAATGGAAGATCAACCACGTCAAAACCTGATTGGCGCAGACATTCATTTAATGGCTGAGCACGATCAATCGGGCGAGTATTAATAAACAACATTAAAGCCTAGAAACTAAGCTTGATAAAGTGCTTTGAGTATTTCCCCAGCACCTTGTTCAAGTAGGTTTTGTGCAAGTTGCACACCTAACTGCTCTGCTTGATCTGGTGTGCCACTGACTTGACTACATAACAATGTTTTGCCGTCCGCACTACCAACCCGACCTTCTAAGGACAACAATTGATCACTTAACGTAGCAAAGCCTGCGATAGGCACTTGGCAACCGCCTTCGAGATAAGCATTAAAAGCTCGTTCAGCACGTACACATGCATTGGTTTCACCATGCATTAAAGGCATGATTAAATCCAAAATTTCTTGATCATCTGAGCGACACTCTAAGCCCAGTGCACCTTGACCCACAGCAGGTAAACTAATCTCTGGTGCAAGTGTGTGACGAATACGATCTGAGAGCGCTAATCGTTTCAAACCAGCACTCGCAAGGATAATTGCATCATATTGACCCGCATCCAGCTTGGATAAGCGTGTTCCAACATTGCCGCGTAAATCAATCACATTTAAATCAGGACGCTGTTTTAAAAGCTGACATTTACGGCGTAAGCTCGATGTGCCAAGTGTTGCGCCTTGTGGTAAATCTTCAAACTTTTCATAATGATTGGAAACAAAAGCATCAAAAGGATCTTCACGCTCACAAATTACTGCAAGCACTAAACCTTCAGGTAATTGCATGGGTACATCTTTCATTGAATGAACGGCTAAATCTGCACGACCATCCATTAAAGCTGCTTCTAATTCTTTGACAAATAACCCTTTCCCCCCTATTTTGGCTAAAGGTGTATCCAAAATTTTGTCACCTTGGGTTACAAACGTCACCAACTCTACTTTTACATGTGCGTGTAATTGCTCTAAACGATCACGAATATGCTCAGCCTGCCACATTGCAAGTGGGCTCTGGCGCGTTGCTATTTTCAAGGTTTTCATCATTTCAGCTTTGCCAAACTTTTAAACACTCTAAACTTACCCTGCAATCTCAAAAATGCAAGCGAATTATCAAAATGATTTAATGTTCGTATCCAACTATAAATTCTGCATTCGTTCTCGTAGCAAAGGTAAGTGTCGACGGCTGACGGCCAAACGTTCTTCTAATTCACGGCATCGTGCTTGGTACTGGCCAGAGGACACCATCTCCAACCCGTCTAAATAATCTAGTGAAATTAGAGCATTACGATGAATACGAATAAATCGGTCTGCAAACTCTGTTTCTAAATCTTTAAGCGTTTCATCAATAAGTACACTGCCATTTTTGTGACGTACAGTGACATATTTTTGATCTGCTAAAAAATAGTAAATATTTTCAACAGGAATGAGCTCCAAACCCCGATAGGTTTTTGCAGCAATTTGCTGCCTTTGCACTTTTTCGTCCATGAGTTCTTTTTTTTCTAAGTTAGTTAATTGAGCTTGGGTCAGTTTAGTAACACCCTCCAAAACCGTTTCCAATTCGTCCTTGGCAATGGGTTTTAATAAATATCCTTGGGCTTGAGATTGAATGGCTTGCAAAGCATGTTCATCAAATGCCGTACAAAATACAATTGCGGGCATAGGATTAAAGTGTGCTAAATGCTGCGCACAGCTTAAACCATCCATTTCTGGCATCTGAATATCGAGCAACACAACATCTGGCTCAAACTGCTGAACCATTTCTAATGCCTGTTTACCATGTTGCGCTGTTGCAATAACTTGATGCCCAAGTTGCGACACCAATCGTGATAAGCGGTCCACTGCAAGCGGTTCATCATCACAAATCAGGATGTCCATTGCTCCTCCTTACCAAAATACATCATATTTATTTTAATGAATTTCCCAATCATCTATTTTTATACTGATATTGAATTACCATTGTAAATAATCCATTCCCTGCATAATTTCGAAAATAAACAGAATCGCCAAAATGTGCTTTTAAACGCTGTTTTACATTTTCTAAAGCAATTCCATGCCCTTCTCGCACTTTTATTCTATCTTGTAAAAATGGGTTGGTAATGACTATGTTGACTTGATTTTGCAATATTTCAACCAGTATCCCGATCTTGGCATCGATAATCTTTTTCTCTACCCCGTGAAAAATACTATTTTCAATTAAAGGCTGTAAGGTTAATAAGGGAATTTTGACCTGATCTAATAACAAAGGTTGTTGGATATTCCATTCTACATTTAAACGATCACCTAAACGAATCTGCTCTATTGCAATGTATTGTTGAGATAATTGTATTTCTTCTTTTAGGCTGACCAACTTTAACTCTTGAAAACTTGCTCTAAACAATTTAGATAAATCTATCAGCATTTGTTCAGCTTTATCAGGATCAATTGCAATTAAACTCACCACACTATTTAAACTATTGAATAAAAAATGGGGATGAATTCGGGCTTGCATGGCCTGAATACGCGCATTGAGTTCACTATTTTGCTGTAATACAGCTTGTTCGCGTATATACAGGTAACGTAAACAAAATGCGCCCAGCAATACCCCATAACTGACATGCAAAATAAGATTATGTGAAATGTCAGTTATGGAAATATTTTGTAAAGAAAAATGCGTTCCCCAATAATGAATAATATTTAAAACCAGCGTTGTGCACAGCACGATCACCTGTAAAAGTATAAAACTGAATATTGAAATAGATAAATAGGTATACTGCGATAGCCTTTTTTCAAATACATCCTGAAAAGCCGCAAAAGCCAATAATACCCAATTAATATATAAAATATATTCTAAAACATGCCAAAGGTTTAAATTGCCCCATGATTGTGCTTCTGCCAGGGCTAATAAAAAAGCCAACACATTACTAGAGATAAACAATTCGAATAAATACTTACGATGGCCCATTTTGCTAAAAAAATAAGACTGATAAAAACCACGCCCAGATTTTATTGACGAATGATTGCGCTTTACTTCGGCAAGTGAGGCTGAATTTGTTATACTGCGTTTAGTTCTACTGCTTTTTTTCCTACTGAGCCGATATGACCACATCTTCTAATTCCTCTAATCCGTCACAAGCCCAAACTTCAGGCATGTGGGGCGGTCGTTTCTCTGAAGCTACTGATGCTTTTGTTGCTGAATTTACTGCATCGGTTCAATTTGACCAACGTTTTTATAAACAAGATATTGCTGGATCTATCGCACATGCGACTATGTTAGCAAAAGTTGGTGTCCTTACAGAACAAGAACGTGATGACATTATCAATGGTTTAAACACAATTAAAACTGAAATTGAAGCAGGTCAATTTGAATGGCGCATTGATTTAGAAGATGTGCACATGAATATCGAATCTCGTTTAACTCAACGTATCGGGATTGCAGGTAAAAAATTGCATACTGGTCGTAGCCGTAATGACCAAGTTGCCACAGACATCCGTTTATATGTTCGTGACGAAATTGATGCGATTTTAACTTTACTGGAAAAATTACAAAAAGGCATCTTGGGCTTAGCAGCGAAGAATACTGACACCATCATGCCTGGCTTTACCCATTTACAGACTGCACAACCTGTGACTTTTGGTCATCATTTGATGGCGTGGTTTGAAATGTTGGTGCGTGACTCTGAGCGTTTAATTGACTGCCGTAAACGTGTCAACCGTATGCCTTTAGGTTCAGCTGCGCTTGCTGGAACAACGTATCCTATTGATCGTGCTTATACTGCGGAATTGTTAAACTTTGAAGCCGTTGCTGAAAATTCTTTAGATGCTGTATCTGATCGTGACTTTGCGATTGAATTCAATGCTGCTGCATCTTTAATCATGATGCATTTATCACGTATGTCAGAAGAAATGATTCTTTGGACTTCTGCACAATTTAAGTTTGTGAATATTCCTGACCGTTTCTGTACTGGCTCATCTATCATGCCACAAAAGAAAAACCCAGATGTTCCTGAACTGATTCGTGGTAAAACTGGCCGTGTCTATGGCGACTTAATGAGCCTGCTCACCCTCATGAAAGGTCAACCTTTGGCCTATAACAAAGATAACCAAGAAGACAAAGAGCCTTTGTTTGATGCCATTGATACAGTGCGTGGTTCATTGATGGCTTTTGCAGATATGATTCCTGCACTTGTACCGAATATTGAAATCATGCGTGAAGCGGCTTTACGAGGTTTCTCTACTGCAACAGACTTGGCTGATTACCTTGTAAAAAATGGCGTTGCTTTCCGTGATGCACATGAAATCGTAGGTAAAGCCGTGGCGCTAGGTGTGCAAGAATCGAAAGATCTTTCTGAGTTAAGCCTTGAGCAATTACAACAATTCTCAGATTTAATTCAAGCAGATGTGTTTGAAAAAGCATTAACCCTTGAAGCATCTGTCAATGCGCGTAATCATATTGGTGGTACTGCGCCGGCACAGGTTGCTACTGCAATTGAACGCGCTTATATCCGTTTAGAAAAACTTTATGCATAAGGAGTTTTGATATGACTCGACAAGTATTTTGCCGTAAATATCAAAAAGAGTTAGAAGGTTTAGACTTTGCACCCTTTCCAGGTCCAAAGGGTCAAGTGTTATTTGACACAGTTTCTAAACAAGCTTGGCAAGAATGGTTAAAACACCAAACCACGTTAATCAATGAAAAACGTTTAAACGTGTTTGAACCAGATGCAAAAAAGTTTTTAGAAGAACAGCGTGAAAAATTTTTGGATAATGATCAATCACTGGAAATGGCGGAAGGCTTAAAGCCTGAGTAATAACCAAAGCCTCACAAGGGAAAAATCCTAAAGTGATGTGCATCTTATGCCCATCTAAAAAATCCCCGTCAGGGGATTTTTTTATTGCTTCATCGTACAAGATGACGCGATCACATGAGCTTATAAATTTAATCGTATGTAACGTGGGCTCGACCTTATTACACCTTTAACTTATTGAAAAAAATAATCTTGGCGGAGTCTTGCTGAGCTTTCATCCAATTTCTGGATCAGCCTGCGGCTCGCCCTACTTTTGTTTCGATATGAGGAGCTAAGCTCCGCAAGGGTAACCATCTTGCGCAGCTACATCGCTGCTCACCGCAAAACTCGTCGACCACCAGCAACGCATTCAATGAACCGCAGAAACAACTCTTTATCAATGAAGTCCTGCCTCAGACAGTTGCGAATGACGTTTCAGAGTATCATATTTCATCAAGAGTTTTATATTGAACTCAGGTTATGTATTGTTGGTATATCTCCATGCATAAAAAAAGGAGTCTTGGAGACTCCTATAAACTTTAAATACTTCAGTGGGTACATGCTGTGCAATCAATATACAGAGATGTTATCGCGTAATATTGACCAAAGATACCGAAAATACTGACCAATCACGACAAATTATAATTTTTACAGCACACATCCCGTTCGTTTAACTCAATTTTTAAACTGATCAGAAAACACAATGTCGCTCACCAAACAACATCTAAACTAAGCCACAGAATCGTTCAGCTTATCTGTATTTTCTTCAACCAATAGTGGTTTTTTCTCTACCCATTTGGCTGGAAAATATTTTTCTATGCTGGATGATAACCAGTTTGCGATTGGCTGAGGCAATTTCACACCTAAAGGATTCTGTTCTTGCAAATCCGCAGAAGAAATCACCCGTGTCCCCATCAGGTAATCAAACCAAGGCTTGGTGACACACCAGTTCGCATCTTGATTCGAGTTCATGTGGTGATCATAATGCCAAGGAATTTTCTTCATCGCCCACTCAGGCTCTAAATGTGCACGGCGATGGATATAATAATAATTACATGCACTATAAATAGATGCCGCAACCATTCCTTTCGAAATTGGGTAGAAAATCAAACTTGCCGCACCAGCGACGACCGCCAAAGAAACGATTTCATTCTTGGTTCGCCAATTTGAAATCCCTTCTACATAGCCATCATCATGAAAATCCTGTTTACGAACTTCACGATGGTGTTCCCAATGTGATTTCATACTGCGTGGCACTGGACTAAAACGTGGTTTTCCTGGGCGATGTTGACCATGTAAAATATAGTTATGCGCAACCCATTCAAAACCATTTGCGACGACCAATCCAACTAAAAAACCTTTTAACATATTTAATCCCTCTTGCTTATTGTGAATATAAAACATGCTGGGAAATAGGTATTGACATCAAAAAGTGTTTTCATTGACAAATTACGACAAATTAAAATAGTATCGACAAATCCACTTGAATCCACTCAGCGGCGCTTGTTTGTCTTATTTAAACTCGATTAAAATAGTATGATGCTTAAACTACAGCTGACGTAGATCACACAATAACAAGATGTGTAAATGATGCAATTAAAGGACTATGCTGGCTCCGTATATGGGGGGCTTGGACAATTACTCTATACTTTTAGTGAAGCTAAAGGTCTAAAGATTTCATCCAAATTACAACAGGTTCAAAATGTTGAACGCTTTGAATATACCGTTTGGCGTGAGATTTTGGATGACATACAAGCGCAAGTACAAAGCCCAGCTTTGGGTCTAGACATCTCTAAACATGTACAACCTAAACATATTGGCATCATTGCCTATATTGCACAATCTTGTGACACGCTCGGGGAGGCACTTACCCGTTATCATGATTTTCATCGATTGATTTATGATGGAAGCCCACTCAAGGTTGAATATTATGATGAACAGCACATCTCAGTCCGCTGGGAAAATCTACCTACGCATTTAACCACTCAAATTACTGATGAAATTGCGATGGCTGTATTGATTCAGTTTTTAAGACAATTTATATCAGATGACATCAGTCTCTATCAGGTTAATTTTATTCATCATCAACCTAAAAATGGAATGGTGTATCAAGCGTTCTTTAAGTGTCCTGTGCTCTTTCAACAAGAAAAGGTCGAACTGATCTTTCCCATTAGCGCACTCGCGATTTCCTTTAAACGCAGTGATCAAACTCTGCAAAAACTACTGATGCAGCAAGCGCAAGCTTTACTTGCAAGCTTACCCAATGCCACCCAACTAGATGAGCGCTTACAACAAAGTATTTTATTGGGATTACAAAAAAATAATTATCAGATTGAAACCATTGCTAAACAACTGAATATGTCGATACGTCAGTTACAGCGTCATCTACAAAGTCAAAACACCACCTACCAACAACGTGTTCAGGATGTCCGTCAATTATTAGCCTTTCAGTATTTACAAGATCCACATTTAGGTCTACATGAAATCGCCCTCCTTCTCAGCTACTCAGAACAAAGTGCCTTCCAACGTGCTTTTAAACAATGGACAGGCTTAACACCACAACAATGGCGGATTCAGCACCGAGAATTTAAGTAATTGTGTATTAAATTTATAGCTAAAAACAGCATATTCCTCCATTCCCACGATTAGCCTCTTAAAGTTAAGATTCTGTAAAATATAATTTTTTAAAATAAAAATCAGAACATTAACCGATATTGATATGAATATTTTTTATTTGTGATTTTATTTTCATATTTTTAGACTATTATCTTTATACAGAAAATAAAAGTTGTACCCACTCCAAGGTTATCAACTATTTTAAAATAGCCACATAACCCATTCCGTTCAAAAAAATAATTTAGGAATCAATATGAATAAATATCTCGCAGAATTTATCGGAACCTTTTGGCTGGTGTTTGGAGGATGTGGTAGCGCAATATTTGCCGCTGCTTTTCCAGAACTGGGCATCGGTTTTGCTGGTGTCGCACTGGCATTCGGTTTAACCGTACTCACAGGCGCTTTTGCTTTAGGGCATATCTCAGGCGGGCATTTTAACCCTGCGGTAAGTGTGGGTTTATGGGTAGGTGGTCGTTTTAATGCTAAAGACTTAGCGCCTTATATTATTGCTCAAGTCATCGGTGGTATTTTGGCCGCATTTGTTTTGTATTTAATCGTACAAGGTCAGGCGGGATTCACGGGAACTGGCGGATTCGCCAGCAATGGTTTTGGTGATTTATCCCCTGGAAAATATTCTTTAGTCTCTGCTTTATTGATTGAAATCGTATTAACCGCCTTTTTCTTAATTGTTATTCTCGGTTCAACAGACAAACGTGCACCTGCTGGCTTTGCCCCGATTGCCATCGGTTTAGCCCTTACTTTGATTCACTTAATTAGTATCCCTGTCACCAATACTTCAGTCAATCCAGCCCGTAGTACCGCTGTGGCTTTATTTGCTGAAACAGCAGCACTGAGTCAATTATGGTTATTCTGGGTAGCACCAATTGTCGGTGCAATCATTGGGGCACTGATTTATAAGGTTGTGGGTAATGAGCCTCAATCCTAAATAAGTTTTCAATGTAAAAAAATCCTGCTTCGGCAGGTTTTTTACACTTATAAACCAATAAATTACAAAGTAGCTGATTCAAAAATGGCTTAAAAATAAATATGGTCTTTAAAGAAATGGATTCTCAATTTCACCTTCGCTTTGACGCGCGAGCTGTTCTGGTAGGTCACTTTGCTTCTCTAAACTTGCCACCACATCATTGAGATAGCTTTGTAAAAGCTTAGCCGCTTTTAAGCCTGCTTGATCTTTGGTGATCTGTAAGTTGCCATAAATACTGACACAGTCAGTTTGATTTTCTAAGGTTAAATCATGAATTGAATGTGATTCTGTGCCATTCTCAAACGGTTTAAACATTTTTAATTTTCTCAATTTTTTTCGATCTTATTCACAGTATAAATAGATTCTCAAAAGATACTGCACCATCTGCGCTGAATTATTTCAAAATTTGTAAAATATATTGCAACAACGCTTCAACCAATTGTTTCACCAAGGCATCTTTGGTTTCAGGATCTACTTTCGGCAATTGCATATCCGATGTAGCTGTTGAACCACTTTTGGGTTGGAACTGCTTTTGCAGTGCAGTGATTTTATCCTGACTGACCTCTTCTGCACATTGGCTTTCCGCATCCCAATGTGAGTACTCTATTTCTTTATTGGCCTTGACCTGCTTTGCGTTCAAAGGCAATTTATACGTATTGCGCTTTTGTTCTTCGGTCAGTTGTGGAAATAAATTCATTCCCAACTGCTCTTCTAAATAGCATACGCTGACCACTTTAACCTGAAGTGAATCATTATTTGGCGCATAGTACGCACCAATGATCCCATGTTTAGGCAAGTAAATCGCTTTGTAGATTGCGGTTGGAACAATCACCCCCTTTCCAATGGTTTTTAGTTTTTTTCCTGAAAAGACTGGGCCAGTAACCACATACACATCTTTCTTTTGCTTGGTCACAATTGCACGAGTTGCTTCTTCTAACTCACGCCAAACTTGTTGGTTATTTTTAGCAGCTTGCGGGACCATATTGGCTAAAGAAAAGCTGTCAAACTGTGATTCTTTATTGGGCATATCGGCATTGGGTGACATATGACCACGGTCATAGCCTGAACCACGATAATCCGATAATAATGCACGATGTGCAGCGTTTACACGTGGCTCTTCGTGGAAATTATCTTCACGTTTAATCTTTTGACTTAAGCGCTGTGGAGATAAATATTCTGCTGTCCATAACGGCGTTTTTGAAATCCCCGAATACATCACATTAAACCCATTAAAACATAAGGGATAACTGTTTTTCTTTAAACTTTCTTTGATTAGAACAGGTGGTTGCTCTCGATAGAACTGATTTAAACACACAGAGTTATTGGTACTACTTTGGGTAAACGGCAGTAACTGAAAAATTTTCTCTTGGCCAAACGCAATCGCAAAACTTCCAGTAGCAACAACACCCAAAACCATTTTAACTACTGAATTTTTCAACAAAGGCTTCCTAAACAAGGTTAAATAAACAATCCACTCAAAACTGATACAAATTAAGTTTTTGAATTTAAATAGCTTAACAAGTCAATAAACTGAAAGATATTGTGTCGACCTTCAACCGAGTAAAGCTTCTACGATTTATGCTTAACTAAACAACATTCCATGTAACAATTTATTGTTTATTTCATAAAAAATGCTAGAAAATCAAATATCTTCCAGATGCTTTATCGCACTTGTGATCATGATTATGTCATGTTGCGCAGTGTTGTTCGACAGCTTTGCGACACAATTTGTCGTATAGGATCGTTTTATGCGGATGTCTCATGATTTGCTGGGGAGAATTGAATGATAAAAGCATTCAAACTGAGCATTCTAAAGGGTTTGATACTGTGTCAGTGTAATATCAGCCCATCTACTTTTGCAGGATCAAGAACACAGAGGATAAGAATTCGTATTTTCAGGATTTAGAGAAAAATCCTTACTAAAGATGAAGTGAATCAATGTAATACATCAGCCCATAAAACCCATGGGCAAAAAAAAGCCAGAATGACTTCTGGCTTTTGATTGATATGAATTTAGATTTCGATCTGGCTGCCCATTTCCACCACACGGTTTGGCGGGATTTGATAGAAATCACTCACCGGACTGGTATTACGTTGCATTGAAATAAACAGTTTTTCACGCCATGGCGCCATTCCATCACCCACGGTATGAATCAAACGATCACGTGAGATGAAGAAGCTGATATGCATCATGTCAAATTCAACTTCAAGCTGCTTATAAGCCAACTCTAGCGCGTTTGGAATATCAGGTTGATCCTTAAAGCCATAGTAAACAAAAACCCGTTGGAAGCGCTTATCTAAGACTTCAACACGGATTCTTTCTTGGTCTGGCACATACGGAACATCACGGGTAATCACTGTCACCATAATATTGCGTTCATGCAGGACTTTATTGTGCTTGATATTGTGCAACATCGCATGTGGGACAATATTTGGGTTACCAGTTAAGAATACCGCTTGACCGGGTACAAACTGAGTTTCATCACTCAAGCTGACACTTTTAATAAACAGATCCAACGGCAAGGCATCTTTTTCCAAACGGTTAAAGACAATTTCTCGCCCGGTTTTCCACGTCATCAGAATAGTAAATACGATTGCACCGATCAGGATCGGAACCCATCCACCTGAAATGATTTTTAATGAAGTTGACCCAATAAAAATACTATCAATCACTAAAAATGGGATCGCGAATAATGCCACTTTCCACTTTGGCCAACGCCAAAAACCATAGGCCAAGATTGAAATCAAAATCGTATCGCATAGCATGGTCATGGTAACCGCTACACCATAAGCATTGGCAAGATTGGCACTGTTTTGGAAAATCACAATCAACAAAAGAATCGAGACATAGAGTATCCAGTTGATAAAGGGCAAATAAATCTGACCTTGTTCCACATCAGAAGTGTGATGCACGGTTAATCTTGGCAAATAGCGTAGCTGAATGGCTTGGTTTGCCATTGAAAACACACCAGTAATCACCGCTTGTGAGGCAATCACCGCTGCCGCTGTAGCTAAGGCAATCATGGGGTATAAGCCCCACTCAGGTACAAGCAAATAGAATGGGTTTTCAATCGCACTTGGATTACGCAGTAATAACGCACCTTGCCCTGCATAATTTAATAGCAGACAAGGCAGCACAATGATAAACCAGCCTAAACGAATCGGCAGTCGTCCAAAATGCCCCATATCTGCATAGAGTGCTTCACCACCCGTCACCGTCAAAATCACCGCACCCATGGTTAAAAAAGCCACAAAGGGTTGGTGAAAAATAAAGTTCAGTGCCCAATGTGGACTGAGCATGCTTAAAACATAAGGAGTTTGGCTAATACTATGAATACCGATTAGACCGATAGAGGCAAACCAAGTTAAGGTGATTGGACCAAAAAACTTCCCCATGGTTCCCGTACCATGTCTTTGTACAAGAAACAGTGCGGTAAGAATGCCGATTGCTAAAGGCATCAACCATTTATTAAACATGGGTGTGGCAATACTCAGCCCTTCAATGGCTGAAAGTACTGAAATTGCTGGGGTAATAATGCCATCACCAAAAAACAGCGATGCACCAATAAATCCCAAGGCAATTAAATAGATTTTGCGATTATCTGCGATACGATTAGAGCGTAAGTTCAGCGCCAGCAAGGACATGATACCACCCTCACCATTGTTATCTGCTCGCATGATAATGGTGACGTATTTAAAGCTGATGGTGAGCATCATGCACCAGAAAATCAGTGACAAGATCCCAAGCACGGTCGCTTCGGTGATGGCAATGTGTGCAGTCAGAAAACATTGGCGTAGGGCGTACAAGGGACTGGTTCCGATGTCTCCAAATACCACCCCTAATGCTGCGAGCGTGATCGCAGGTAACGCGGCTTTTTTTGCAGTACTTTGCATAGATTCGTCTTCAAAAATTTAGACACTATTTTTGCGCAATCATATCACTGTGAAATTTTTTTTGCTCTAAATCAATTGTTGCTTGGCAGAAATCTTTTTTTTGGTTATTATCCCACGCCTTGGTGAAGTGTCCGAGTGGCTTAAGGAGCACGCCTGGAAAGTGTGTATACGTTTATAGCGTATCGAGGGTTCGAATCCCTCTTTCACCGCCAAAATTATTCCAACCTCATCCATTGGAAGCTTAAATGCCTAAACTGTAGTGGTTTAGGCTTTTTTGTTGTCTTTCTAATAATCAGAATCTCGATATGGTTGAGATATAATTCATTACTGCAATTTTTATACCCTCCAAATTTCTACAAATACATTGCAATGCTTATAGATGCCAAGGTTAGAAGAATAAAAGTATTAGAAAAGAAAACTAAATACGCTGATGAAAAAGGCATGTATCTAGAGGTCACTCCTTCTGGAGGAATGCATTGGCGCATGAAGTTTCGTTTAAATGGAAAAGAGAATATCTTCAGGATTGGTACATACCCTGAAACGACACTCGCCCAAGCTCGCAGTGCCAAAGATGAAGCTCGATTGAAATTAAAAGATGGGATTAGTCCCAACGAAGCGAAGAAACAAAAAAATAATTACAAGCAGATGAAAATACGCTTTTTAAAACACTTGCTATGGAATGAATGGAAGATCGTAAAGCCGTCATAAAAGAAACGACTTATTTACGTGATTTATCGGTATTTGAAAAAGATTTATTTCCTATCCTTGGTAACATGCCTATTGAGCATATTAAGGGTAAAGACGTATTAGCTTGTGCCAAAAAAATTGAAGAGCGCGGTGCATTGGAAATGGCGAAACGCTCAATACCTTTAGCTGGGCGTATTTTCCGTTACGCGATTCGTAGAGGGTTAATTGAGAATGATCCAACCCCTCACCTTCAAGAAGCCCTCAAGCCACGTAAAGTGAAGCATATGGCCCGTTTAGATATTTCTGAGTTTCCTCCTTTCCTAGAACGAATGGATCGTTATCACGGTAACATTTTAGTTAAAACTGCCTTACAAGTAATGACTTTAACTTTTGTGAGAACGGCTGAGCTCATTAACATGGAGTGGAATGAGATTGATTTCGAGAATCGTTTATGGAGAATTCCTACTGATAAAATAAAAATGGCTCAACCTCACATTGTTCCATTATCTCGACAGGCAATTGAACTGATTGAAGGACTATGCCCACTGACGGGCAATAAACAATACGTTTTTTATAATCACAGTACCGCTAAGCCAATGAGTAGTAATGCTTTACTCTGTGTAATTCGAACAATGGGTTATAACGGCAAAATGACTGGACATGGTTTTCGTGGACTTGCATCAACGACATTACATGAACAAGGTTATATGCATGATGCAATTGAAATTCAGTTGGCGCATAAGGTTGGTAATGCGGTATCTCAGGCATAAAACCATGCACAGCATTTAGAGTACCGAACAAAGATGATGCAAGAATGGTCAGATTTTATTGATTGTTTGAGGAAATAAACTCTGTCTTTTCCTAAGCATAAGGTAGTTTAATCACAAAGTCGTAGGAACGTATATACTCTATTTAACTATTAATTAACCAAAATATAACTTAATTTAAGAAAAAATTAAAAATCCTTCTAAAATAAATAGAACATAAAGTCCATTCAAAAAATTGCTTCTATTACAATGTTCTTATACTTTATTATTTATTAACTGATACAAGAGCACATAGAAATATGGATGAAGCAACTAAGGACTATTTCTATAGTATTTTTTTCCGCTTAGAAATGTATAGACGCTCAGGAGAAGAGTTTCAGATTTTCTTCTCAGACTTGATGTTTTTAACAGCCCCCCTTTTTATAAAAGTAGCTCCTTTTGGAGGAGATGGTGGTAATGATGGATGTGTTGCCCACAAAGGACACTACTATCAAATTTATGCACCAAAACCTACGACTCCAGCTCACCAAACACATAAAACCGTTTTGCAAAAATCTGTTACTGATTTTGAAAAATTAAATACACATTGGAATGGTCAAACAGGGCTACCCAATATATCAGAATATTATTTTGTCTATAATGATAGGTTCCAAGGTATTCCACCTGATATCATTACCACTTTAGCCACCCTAAAGAGTACTTATAATTTAGACAGTTCTGAATGTATTCATTCAGCTATTATTGAAAATTACTTTGACATACTAACAGAAAAACAAAAACTTAAACTTTTAAATAGAGCGCCAATAAATGAAGTACCTTTTACAGTAGACCCCTCTGCTTTAGGTAAATTACTCCAACATTTATCTAACCAAAATATCAATAGTTTAGGTTTTTTAGAAATTGATGTGCCTATTTGGGATGAAAAAATTAAATTTAACGGAATTAGTCAAAATTTGGACTTGAAGCTAAAGACTAATAGCTTACAAGGTCACAGGGTAAGAGATTACCTGAAAGGTAGTAAAAGTACAGATTCCCAAGATATTGCACAGCAAATTAACAATATTTATAAAGAAAGTAAAATACACCTCCCTGACACTTTAGAGAATTCGGCAGATATGCGATACTTTTGGATAGTTGATAGACTAATTCCAACAGATATCTTCCAAACTGCTTCAATTCCAGTCTTACAAGCATTTAGAAATGCTTCTGAGATAGTTTTAGCTCATTACTTTGACACTTGTGACGTATATGACAATCCTAACCAGCTTCATGCCTAACAAACATATTCTGTTTAGCAACTCCTTATTAGCAGTTGCAGGATTACTACGTTCAAAGTTAGCAGTAAAATCATTGACCATAGATGAATTATGGTTAACTATAAAGCATGATAATTCAATAATTAAACCTGATTTTACAGAAGTCATTTTAGCGATCAATATTTTATATGCAATACAGCAACTTACATTAAATGACTATTCTGAACTTGTGCTAAAACCTATAACTTCTGCGGAGATTGCAAATGAAGTTGATTAGCTTATCTTGCAATCAACCAAGTTTTAAAACTTTAGTATTCAACGAGAATGGTATTTCTATAATCTTAGGCGATGGTGCTAAAGATCTTAATGGTACGAGTAATGGGGTTGGTAAGACTTTATCTTTGAAGCTCATCCACCATTGTCTGGGTGCAAATGCTGATCCTGCTTTTACTGCTGTTTTTCCAGAATGGATTTTTACTTTAAAGTTTAAGCATGAAAATGTTGTTTATGTCATTTCTAGAACGGGTGATGGAAAAAAAATATGGCTTGGTGATCAGTCTATTTCCTTGACAGATTACAGAAACTGGTTAAATGAACAAATCTTTTTTAACTTAAAAAGCAAAATATCTGATCTTGGATTCAGATCATTATTTAAACGTTTTTCAAGGGTGAAAAAGGCTGATTGCGACAGCCCATCTAAAACAGATAAAGAACAGGATTATCCAGCCCTCCTACGGACTATGTTTTTGATGGGAGCAAATCATGAATTAATTATAAACAAACATAATTCAAAAGCTGAATTAGATAAAGCCAACCAAAATATCAAACAGTACAAAGAAGATCCTGTACTTTTAGATTTTTTTCGGGCGGGGACTCAACCAAGAATAAGATTAGAATTCCTAGAACAGGAAATTCCAAGATTACGTAAAGATATTAATCTTTTTAAAGTAGCTGATGATTATCGTGATATTGAAATACAAGCTAATGAACTGACTGAACTCATCAAAAATACTGCCTTTGAACAAGAGTCTATAAAACAACAATTGACTGATATCAGCCAAATGATAATGGAACAGCCTGATATCAGTAAAGATGATCTACTAGAGCTTTATAAAGGCATTGAAATAGTCTTTAAACAAGAAGCTCTTATGCATTTCGACTCAGTAGAGAGATTCCACCAACAACTATCTGTTAATCGTAAAGTTCGCCTTGAAGAAGAAAAAAACCACTTACTTAATAAACTAGAACGTTTAGACTCAGAGAGATTTAATTTTGAAAGTGAGCGTGATCAAAAAATTCAATATTTACATGGAAAAAGAGCACTTGATGATTATGTTGCACTAACCCAAGAATTGTCCAATCTAAACAATGAATTTGAACGTCTCACTGAATATTATGGCGCTATTTCAACTCTTGAAAAAAAGAAGCTTGAAATTAAGCAAAAGCGACTTGAAGATGATAAAAGAGCTACTGCCTACGTAGAAGCTAATCCATTAGAGAGTTTTGATAAAAACTTTAAATTACTTGCAAATCACCTATACCCAAGAACTCCCGCAGGTATAACACTATCAGCAAACACTAGTGACCGTAATCAGATCAGATTTAATTTAGATATCAATATAGAAGGTGATAGCTCAGATGGAATAGGTGATGCAGTTATTTTATGCTTTGATTGGATTATTTTAACTTCTGGTCTAAACCATTCAATTGACATGTTATGGCATGATAATCGCCTCTTTGCAGATATTGATCCAAAGGTTAGGTCGAATTGGCTCAGCTATATAGCATCGGAAGCAGAAAAAAGAGGATTACAGTATATCATTTCAATTAATACTGAAAATTTTGAGGCAATGGAAGATTATCTATCTTCTGAACAATATAATAGTTTAAAATCTAAACAGATAGTTCAACTTAAAGGGGATACTCCAGAAAATAAACTTTTAGGCATTCAATTTGGTTGAGAAAAATTTAATCATTTTAAGCTTTAATGACATTACGTATTTCATGCACTTCTTTAGGTTAGTCAATCACAGATTTTATCAAAACATTGAATGGCGCGGATAGAATTAGCTTTACTAAGTTTCAACAACCCTAAGCTTCTGAAAAAACAGTCAAGCGCCCTATATTTTCACTAATCTGTACAATCAGATGAATGATTTTTGAAGTGATACTATAAGGCGGTTGGTATTTCATTTTTGGCTAACTCCACTAAATTGTGCATTAGAATAAGATGCACTACTTTCCCCCCAAGAAATCAACCGCCCTTCAAACTCTGGCACTAAAAACTCAATAAATTGATTTAAATCGTGCTTGTATATCTTAGTGCTTTCAGGCTGTTGGGTATATTTTTTATAGCGTTCTTGCCATTTACCCGAACTATCTCTCTCATTCAATAAGTTAGGTTTTTCAGTTACTTTCAAAGTAAGCATAAAATGCTTTATGTAAGCTGGATGATGTTCCATCAAGTTATGAGCCACACTAATCATATCGTTAATATTATTACCTACAGCATAGCCAAATTTTGCACTTAAAATTGAGTTAACCACTGTTTTATAGGGAGCATGTAAAAGATATTTAGGAGTACTAATTCCCATTAGCTCAAGCTCCTTACGAATAGAGAACCACTCATAGTTGAATTGATTGTCAGTAAGATAATAAGTTTTTATCCATAGTTTAGTAAACTCAACCAATAATTCAGATTTAGTTTTTGATGGAACTTGTGTTTCAAGATCAACCAGTTCTAGTGATTCGATATATTTTTGAACTTTTAGTTTATCTTTTTGATTCTTACTCTCTTGTAAATAACTATGTCGTAAGCCTAATTTTTGCTTTAACTTTCGATATTCAGCTTCATAATCAAAAAAGTATATTTGCTTTGTAGATTTGTTATGGACTAAATTTTGAAACTCAATGAATTCTTTATTCCATTTATTAACAATCTGATTATTCTGTATTTCAGGCTTTAAATAATGACACTCTAAAGTAAAAGCTTTTGAGTTAATTGATTGTACGACTGTAGAATCATTCACTACAAATGCATTGGCATTATTGTTGTAGTAAATATCTTGCATTGACTGCTTCTTCGCTTTTTCCGATGGTTCAAAATGATTAAAAATCCACAGTAAGCAAGCATTGTTATCTTGATAGAAAATCTTACGATCAATAATCACATTCAAAAAAGTTGTAGAAAGTTGTCCTTCAAAAACAACTAATTGCTTTTTATATAATGAAGATACATCTGGTCTACGCCATTGCTTTAAGTCAATACTTTTGCGAACTTGCTCAATATGAATATCACTAAAAGCCTCATCTGCCTGAAGGCTCTTGTAGATATTCTCTTTTAGCAATTTATGTTGCTGAGTTTCTTTCGCAATTTGATACTTTAAAGCTGTTTTTTCATCATCTAAAAGCTGTTTGATATACTTTACAGGACATTTAAAATTGGGATTATTTTCCAGCTCAGGAATATGTTTAAAAAAGAATGTTGCCGAAGTGTTGATCTGCATATGATCTGTACGTCTAGCAAGGATAATAGGACTTTGACACCATGCACAGGTGAAATAAGGATTATTGTTATCCCGTTTATATTGTTCACTTATTTTACTACGCCATAGGTTAAGTTCCATTTCCGACTGTTGAAAGAATACATCAACATCAATCCACATATTTTGATCTACATCAACTATATGCACTAACTTCATGTATTCTTCCTCTATTAAGAAACTAAGTTAATTTATAATAAGTTTTTAAAGCCATGACTAATGTATCTCGAAGGTCACTAGCTCTTTTAAATCTTATCTGATTCTTCGTTGTCAAATTAAACTTCACAGGTACTTCATCAAATGGTGGAGCTTCACTTTTGATAAGTATGAAATTCTCATCGGGTAATCCTTTCCCTTGGTTGAGTCCCATCAGATATCCAACTTCATGATATACATTACCATTCTGTAATGATAAATCGGCAATTAACAACCCACTACTCTCTATCAAAGAAAGTACCATCTGATTGATGTCATGTGAAAAGCCTTGCGAGTGTTGGTCAATTCTAATTTGTTTAAGTGTAATATCCATATTGTAATCCCTGTTAATTACATCAACCGCTTCACAAATCATCTTATAGTGTTCATCTTGAGCACCTGAAAAATCCATTGATACAAATATTTGCTTACTTCTAGTTTCTCGAATTTTTTTATAAATTTTTATTAGTGAAGATGAGTGAATTTGATCCAAATCAAAAATATGATTTTGTTTCATCCAGTTGATAAAGATTGATAATTTCATTTGTGAAAGTTGAATAAACACACAAGCCACGACAATATCTACGGATATATTCGTCAGTCTTTCATTGCCTAAAATCTGATTTACTTCTCTTAGAGATTGTCTAATTTTATTTATTTCTTCATCCGACTCTACAATCACATTTTGCGTCAGCGCTATATCAATAATTTTTTTAGAAAATGTTAATGGGAAATTGAGAAAATCTTGACCTAAATTCGGATAAACATCCTGTAAATTAGCTATCGATGCAATATCTAGTTTACGAACAGCATAAGTTGCCCAATCAAATTTTTCCTTTAATTCATCATCAGTAAAACTATCATTACTTACTTGTGTAATAATTGCTTTTAAGTTTTGTTCCATTGTCAGAGGAACAGCTTTGGCATTAATGTTATTAAAAATTACACGCTCAGCTTTTTTGTTTTCCCTTTGGGTTATACCATCTTGCTCATGAATAACTGAGCTTAATACGATACAAAATGGCGCATTTCTATCTGAAACTGATGAATTATTAAGATTCTCAACCGCAGATAATCTATGGTTCCCATCAATACGATTAAAAGGTCTTATTCCTTGAGAAATTAAAGTGTCATCAATTGACAGCTCAACAAGTTGTACTTCCGTCTTATTTCTTATATCTGTTGTGCTTTTAAAAGGAACAGATTTAAGTTTTAAATGCGCACTATCAACATTTGATATAAATGCTTTTTTCGTACCACTAAATAATTGCTGGAAAGGCGGAACCTCTCCTTCATTTTTAATATTTTGTTTAACTTCCAAGCTCAAAATAATTTCTGAGAAGAATAAGTATTCATCATTTTGAAGATAGTGTTGTAACTCTTTCTCACGTTCTTGAATATATGCGCGCTGATAGCTTTCATCAGATTGAGATAGACGAGCTAATTCTCCTAGTGGTGCAAAACCTCGAATACATAATTGACCACCTAATGAGTACTCTAAAATTCCCCGAATAATCATATTTCTTCTCCTAGAATAATTTTTTCAATTTCTTGCTTTGCATTTTCCAAAACTTGATTCGCTTCATCTTCTAACTTTTTAGCTTCATTGCGAATTTGTTGAATATGATAAATTATTTCTTCTTGGATACTAAGAGGTGGAATTGCTATTTTTAATTTTGCTAAATCATTTGGATAAACATGTGGTTGCCCTGCACCTTTTTGTAAATAATAAATTTCTTTCTGTTTTAACTTTAGTAGCTCAGCTAAATATAATGGTAAAACTAGATTATTTTTAATTTTTATTACACTGCAATCTGATGCAAATATAGGATAATTATGATACCAAACATAACCTGAATAAGCTCCTGATGCACTGACCGTAATGGTTTCACCTTGATAATTATATTGATTATGCGTGTAAGGGCTTGTTTTACCACCTGCGATCACAGGATAATTACCACTAACAACATCGGAAGAGGTAATGCTTTGACCTTTTTGAATAGATGCTATTTCAAATAATTTTCTATTGGAATATTTTCCATTTTCAATTTTAAACTTTTCTCTCAATATTGATATCGGATTCCATTCATCACCAAGCAGATCGGAAAAGTTTTTGATAAAAATTCTATTTGAGAATGAATAATTTTCTTCAGGTAATTTAATGTCCAATTTATCTAATAAATAAGCATCAATTGAGGATAGTTTTTCTTTAGCCTGTTGTCTCTTAAATTTCTCTAAATTTTGAGAAATATTCCATAGGTCAATGATTTTAAGTTGTAATTCTCTAATTGGAACAACAATAGGTATCGATGATAGCTGTTGATAATTGATATTTTTTTGTGCAGCTTGTGGAGCTAAGTCTTCAATATATTGACGAATTAGAGAAATATAGATATTGATATACTCTAATTCAAGAAAATCATTTTTTGAGGTTAAACCAATTAAACTATCTGGAAAACATGCTGGATAGTTCAGGATAGCTGTATACCCAATATTTGCAGCAATAGTCAAAACAACAACTGGCTCAGAAAACAATCGACTAGTCTTCAAACCTTTATCATTTAAAGTTTGAGAGTAAGAAATATCTGTACCAAATTTAGCCCGAACAACATCCCCAGTTTGAATAAAAGGGTACTTTCCATCATAAAAGCTAGGATCATTTCTAGGTCTATGACCAAAACGTCCACGCTGCATATTTATAACATCTTTAAGTTTGTAAACAGGTAATGATGTTTTATTAACTAGATCTAAATTACTTTTTTCATAATAGAATATCGGATCTAATCGATCCTCAATGTCTGAATAATTTAATTGAAATGAAAGCTTATTAAGCATTTTCAATCTCCAAAATAAATTTAGCTAATTCAATAGAGATCAAATCTAATTCATTAATTTGCGTTGGCTTGCCTGTTGCGTCATAACCAATATCTTCCGCAATCGCCATAAAGATTGGATAATCTGGTAATTCATTTTGCTTGATTTGCAAATATAAGTCTTCTAACTTTTCTTTAAGCTCATTAATTTTTTCACGATATTCAGCATCAACTTCCACTTTCCATGCTTTATATTCCTCGGTCTTTTTCAATTCCATTAATGTCATATCTTTATCATCATACGGATTGTCAAAACCTTCCATTTTCTTAATGATTAAGGCTTTTTCTTTATCCCAATCTTTCAACTGGTTTTCATAAGCATTCTGAGTTTTCAAATTATTTTGAATATTTAACTTACGCTGTCTTAAGTCTTCTGTATGTACCTCTAAATATTTCTTCAAAAACAGTACAGAACTCTTTACACCTGCGCCTGTAGCAGAGAATGCGGTCTGTGGCATAGAAATCACAGCTACAATACGATACCAATCTTCAATTTGATCTCGAACATACTGCAAACTACTGTTAGTTAAGATTCCATCAGGAATAACAACCGCCAAATAGCCACCTTCATTTAAGAAGTTATAAGCCTGCTCAATAAATAAAACTTCTGTACTTTGCGAATCACGATTTTTTACACCAGAATTTTTTATATCCAACCAACCTGGTTCATTGTTACCTAAATTATAAGTTTTTAAATATGCTTGCTCCGTCAGCTTGACTGCTGAACCAAAAGGAGGATTGGTAATTATGAAATCAAATGTTCCGTATTTAAAGCCCTTATTTTTTGTATTTTCTTCAATGGTTTTTTCATTCAATAGACCATCTGAGGAAATGACATTCGTATGACCATCATCATGAATAATCATGTTCATTTTTGCAGTACGGGCAATCTGTTCGTTAATCTCAATCCCATAAAGATTTTTTTCTGCAAAGTCATGCCAATATTCATGCCAAGCTCGATAATCATCTTTATCTGTTTCAAACTCAGGAAATTCATCGTTGGCATGATTACGTACTTTATCTAAAGCATGCAATAAAAAGCCACCACTACCACATGATGTATCAAGTACGCGTGAGGTATTTTTAATTGGCAATACATCAACAATAAACTTCACTATAGGACGCGGAGTGAAATACTGCCCAAACTCACCACGGAAGAATGAGCCCATGAATGTTTCAAAAGCACGACCTTTACTATCAAGATCTGTCTCACTTAAATTGATTTCTTGTAAGTAATTTACAATCGTGCGAATACGTTCATTGGATAAGCGGATATCATCTTTAAAGACTTCTTTATCAAAATCTTTGCCTTTTTGATAGATATGCTTAATACGGTCTGCGAGTGCTTGGTTTGTTTTTCTTACCGAATCTGCTTCATCTTTACCCGGAACAGTAATAACTTGAAAATCGTATACTTCACCTTTCTTTCTACGTTTCTTTTCTGCACCTGATAAATTATAACGTTCGTCCCAAATCTTACAGAAAATCAATTTATCTAACTCATCAAAAGCTTCTGATGGGTTTAATTGACCACCAGCCCACAACGCATCATGTGCTTGTTTAAAACGACGCGTTAGCTCATCTTCTGCAACTTGCTTAATATCTTTAAATTCTTGTGTAATTTTTTTTCCAGTTTTAGGGTCAAGATACTCATGCTTTCCACCACCTTTAACAAAGGTATAAGGTGCTACTGTATCTGAACCAAAATGAGGTAAATCAGTTAATGCCTCTTTAACATTTTTCTCTTTGTTGAAGCGGTAAAATTCACTTAATAAAGTTGAATAAACCCAAATGTATTTAACTGTACCAGAAAGCGCATTTGCATAACTAAAACATTGATTAATAGCTTGATTAAATTCTGCCTGTGTAACTTCTTGTTTTTTAGCTTCAACAATGATGATTGGCTTAGTATGTGAAGAATCTTCATAGACAATGATGTCAGCTTCACGTTTATCTGACCCAAGTGTTACAGTTACAAATTGTTTAATATTTTCAACTGGATAACCAAATTCTAAAACTAAACGAATAAATGCTTCTACTTGAACTTTTTCTTCTGGATTATTAAAATTTCTTGATTTACCTTGTTTAACATAAGTAATAGTTGAGCCATCTGCACTTAACTCAATTAATTTTGCTTGTAAACCTTGTTGAATCCAATTGCCCATATTTGTATTACTACTATCTAAAGATAAAAAATATGGAAGATTCTAGCAAATATTTACACCTTTCAAAATAAAAGAAAAAATTAGAGCGTATTAACAATTTTTCAAAAGCTATTATGTTAAATTTCTGTGGTAGAACTTAAGAAAATTGGATTGATAATCTGTACATTACATTTATTGTATAATCTGCTTTTTTTCCCAATCTTTATAACTTGTTTGGGGCTGACCTAAGAGCTTCCAAGTAGAAGGCCCAGAGGTTGGTCGGCCAAATAACATTGCTGCTGGGGTCGAAGTACTCGTAAAGGCGACATCTTGAGTAAATTCAATTTTATCATCGACCACTCGAATCATACCCTTATCTATCAAAGATGCACGTTGATTTATAATGAAATTGTGCTGAGATAAGGTTTGTTCTGTCTTACCCATGGAACCCTTTCTAACATAGAAAATTCCGTCTTTTATATAAGCTTGTGCATTTACCTTTTTATCACGGCTTAAAAGAAAAAATTCTGCATCCACGAGTTCCTCTACAATAACGAGTTGAGTATTGAGCTGACTTGAAATTGTTACTACTGGTGTAAGTAAGTTGACCCCTAACGCAGGTAAAACAAAACTTAAATTATCTAAAAAGGTATCCATATCAGAAATATCAGCATCTGATAATTTTCCCGCATAATTTTTCAATTCTTGTTTATTTTCAAATTGATATAATGTTTTTTCGTTAATAAACTTATAAACCTGATATTCTAAATATGCACAATGCGTTTTAGTTAATGTAGTATCCTTACATTGAACCAAAATGACAGTGTCCCAAAACTCCTTGTTATAGTCATGGTGTTGCATTCTCTGAATTCCATTGACTGTTTCCCCAACATAAACATCGTATTTTCCTTCAAGCTCTTGTGATTTACTTATAAGAAAATAAATACCTGAACCATGTGCATCTTCCTTCTCAAGTAATTGTTTTATGCTTGCTCTAGGTGCAGCATACACATAACCAGTCCAGTTCATTAGCTCTGCTCTAACGATACCATTATGCTGTCCATCTACATAGAAAAGACGAATTTGACGACCACGATTTTGCATTTTTCCCTTTCCAAACTAAAATATATCGTACTTAATTTTTATCAACCTTAAGATTATTACTGATATACAGCTTTTTTACATTAAACTCCACAACAAATACCCATTCGCTTTAGCCTGTCCATATGCCCAACTAGCAACACTATGTGATCTTTCAATATTTGTCAGAAAACCCAACTTTGATAACTGCTCAGTAATGAGGTTATCAAAGTTTTGATTGCGTTCCCGCCATTGAAAGAAGAATTCTTCTGACGCTAAAAAATCACTTTTATCTGAATTACACTTTTCATCTGCAAGTACAAAATTATGGCCTGTATCTGCTGGGTACATCGCCCAAGGTATGAAATGATCTACAGCCAACTTATTTTGCTTTATTGGCTTTTGACAGTAAAAACACTTGCATTCTTGCAGGTCGACTAGGAACTCTCCTACTTGACGAAGCTGATTACGGCTTGGTTCAAACATGAATGTTGCCAAATCAGGTAAACCATCCAGAACCAATAAATTACTTTTATTTAACCTGACAAAGTCAACCCATTTTTTTCTGGCATAGCTCCTCAATAATTTCACTAAATTGGTGCAAGCAATACATGACATTTGGCAAAAGTATGAGTTGTTTTCGTGAATCCTCTAAACTATATAAAAACTCAATATTTTGACCTTTCAAATTTTGTAGATAAGTTATAGGCATCCTCTTTACTGTATCGGCCACTTTCTTTTTTAATTTCAGCCAATTCACATGATCTCGTCGTGCCAAAGCAAGAGATTTGTAGTTCTGTTGGGCATTATGAATCAAACTAATAATTCCTGCCTGATTCCCATTATTTTGATGTAACTGAAATGGTTGATTTGCATTAAAATGAAAGGGAAGTGTCTGCTTCCAATATATCAGGCAAGTAACGTATAAACGATTGATATAATTCTCCCATCTCTATATGAAAAGTTGAAGCAATAAATTTGTCTGCATGTTGATTATAATAATCTATTGTTTTCATAACGGGTTTATTAGCAACTACTTGATTGCAGTCTACTAAAAAACAAAAAAATAAGGGAGCTTTCGCTCCCATGCTTAGCGATTTTGTATTTTTTCTTCAATCCATTGATGAATCTCTAAAGCCACCCACCCAATACGTGATTCACTTAAACGTACTGGTTTTGGAAAGCTTGAGTCATAGTACTTTGAATCTACATTGATCATTTCATAGATCTTTGCCCTACTAATACTTGTAAATTGAATTACTTCTTTAATATTGATAATTTGATTCATCTGAAAAGTCTGACCTGTGAACGCATTCATGATGTTTACTCCTAATCACTGATGCGAGCGGTGATTTGCTCAGATAATAGGTCAGTCCAATAAAATTTTACTGAGTCCAATCTCGTCCACCCCCATCTAATTCACAGCCCTTACATTCTGCTGTAAGCCTTTCTGAATATCTTGTACAAAGTCTTGCCCCTGCTGAAGTTTAGGCTTTGCCTTGGTTTTCGACCCAGACTGTACCTGTTCAGAATCAGTAAGCTCATCCGTAAAAAACTCTTCAACAAAATCCAAACCCTCCTCACTATTCACCTCAAACTGTGCATTGGCAAAACCCTGTCTTGCGACTTGATCAAGTGCAGTTTGATTAAACCCAGATGCTTTACTTTGTTGATCAATCTCTTTTGCCATCTGAATAGCTTGTTGCAGATTAACACCATCCCTTAAAGTTAAATCCACGTAGTACACAGGGGTTCGATAGCTTTGAGTTGTGGATTTCCCTCGAAGAGTCAATTGCAATGGTAAACATGACAGCAAGCCATTCGATGTTGCGTGGTAATAGCTCAATCTCGCAGCCAAAGTACGAATACTATTAAAACCTGTAGTTCTAAAGATGAAGGTGCCTAGTTCATCCGACTCATCTAAATTGACATGTAATCTGCCATAGGGCTTTCAGTTCACCCCTTGCGCCAATGGATATAAATCTAGTGATGGACATAAATGTTGTTCAATACCTTGGCTGGTTTGTCTTTGATAAGTCTCACCATTTTCAATACACACAGGTCGTCCTGTCTGATGATCAAATAAATTATATTCAGCTCTAAGATTGAGTTCAGGATCATTAAAGATCATACGTACTGGAATGGTGCGAAGTTTTTAATTAGGTGCTTTAGCTCGGAGCTGTTCATCAAGTGGATGTTTGATCCAGCCATCCTTACCTTGAATTTGACTGGAAATGGTACATTGATCGTCCTTTTTAGGTAGACGTTTACCATTCTTTTCGATGACCTTGCCGATGCTGATCAGTCCTAATACTGGCGATGTAATTGCTAAACCTTTAATCATGGTGGCTTCCTCTTTTGAGTCAAATTAATAAGTCATAAAAAATCCCATGCGCTCAGGCATAGGTTTTTGGTGGTTGGATATTTTGCTTAGGCTAGCCATATTTGGCTTCAAAAATTAACATTATCTTGAGAGAAATCTTGTATCCACTATTTTAGCTAGGATCATCCACCTCGTTCAAAAGCTATGAATAAAGAGTAGAAAACATCTTCTTAGGAGAGCTGGCTTCAGTATTTTTAATTCAAAAAAACGATCATTAATTACATTGAATTTTTAAAAATATGCTAGCCTTATATTTTTTCAAATTAAATAATTTTCATATGATTATGAACTTCATTACAATTATAGGTGTAATTTTCACCGTTTTAGCAGGCTGGATAACTTGGAAAGAATATACTAAAAAACGAGAACTAGAATCATTAGGAGTTCAAATTAGCGCTGAGGAATACTTAAAAAAATGTTATAAAAATAATGAATTTAGTACATGGATTAAAGATAATTTAGCGCAAAAATTCACAAGAATCTTAAAAATGAATCATATTATCAATAATAGGCTTATTGAGTTACACGAAAATAATTTAATTAATTATAATGACTTAATTAGATATTATAGATATGGCCACCCACAAATTCGCTTTATAATATCAGATCATATCTTTTTCATTCGTGATATACAGTTCTTACCTATTGTTAAAACTTCGTATACTACTGAAATATTTTTTTTAAAGTCAATGTACATTTTAGGTCTTATACCTCTTTGTATTTCATTTTATGAATTTTCTCAAATTGCTCTAGAAATTAAGAGTTTTAAATTTTTCGATATTTTTTACTTTTTTATGCTTTTTCTTCAAGGAGCAGTAATCATTTTTGTTTCATTTTATTTTAAACGCATTGTAGAAAATGCAAATTTATTCGTTACTAAACTTCACGAAGCAGAAGTACAGTACCAAAAACTTAAAAGCCCTAAACAAGTAAAAAAGCCCTCTTAAGAGGGTTTACTTTTATTCGTCAAAAAAATAATTGTTTTATAAGCATTCATTGAACTTCGGTTAAACTTAAGTAGGTTCAGTTATATGAAAAAATTAAGTAACCAACCATTGCTGTTAAAAGCATGAATAAAAGATCAATTTAAACAATTACCTGAAGAAGCATTTACTTCAAATATGCCAGATAAAAAATAATCACTTATTCTCATTTCATCAAAATGCCATATCTTGATTGGGCATTTGCAACAAATTTTATCTCCCACTTTTGATTTCACTTATTTTTTTCAATCTTGCTTGATTGACTAAACCCAACCTTAATTTTATCATTCAACTGCTGGCCTACATTGCCAGTCGGTTTTGACAGACCGCTCTACAAAAGGCGCACAACAACACGGTTCTAGTTTTGTGCGTTCTCTTAAGTCACATCTCAATGGTGAGGCTAGGAGGGGCACGCTTGCGTGCGCTGGTTTCCTTTTGTACCAGTCTGTCAACCCGTCTAGTCTTGCCTCCATTATTTGACAGTAATTTGGTAAGACTCTTTCTAAATCAAAAGGAGTCAACCATGACTAAGCATTTTTTACTTTTATTCTTTTCTCTAAAGCCATATTGGGAACCTCCCTGTTTCTGGCAAAAATCATAGATTTCATTTCAGCTTAAATTGATCTAAAGACTTATAGGTACTTTGGACTGCCTACACTTGTCTTTAATTTGATCACTTTGCTGAATTCAGCGATTTCAAAATAATCAAAACAATAAATGGGAGAGAATCATGAAAACTCTAACTTCAATTTTAATCATCAGTTGCTCACTACTGACACTGAGTTGCGCCAGCAAGTCAGAGCGAGAATTTATCAGCGGTTGCCAATCCACAGGTATGGAACGTAGTGCATGCAAATGTGCCTACAAAAAACTCGAAAGCAAATATGGAGAAGAAGGTTTAAAGAACAACCTATACACACTAAGCCAGACTGAATCATTTCAATACGACTTGATGCAAAGTGGCCTGCAATGCATGAGGGAGTAAGCCATGAGAGCTATTGCAGGAATAATTTGTGTGATTGTGATCATCTGTTTTCTCGGCCTACCGTTTATTGGCTTGATGATCTTTTTTGGACTGTTCTACCTACTTCTTAAATTTGCGCTTGGGGGAAAATAAATGAATACATCAATTAAGTCTTGGCTAATCAGAGCTTACTTTATTATCGGGTTGCTGTTTGCCATCTATCAAAACTTTTGGGGCCAACAAAGCTATAAATCATTTGCCTATCACTTAGGGCAAGGTGTTATTTGGCCAGCGGTCATGTTCCCATCCGTGGGTAAATTCATTGGTGGAGTACTTATTCTTTTAATCATCGGTGGCTTAGTCCTTCGGTCTAAATAAATTCCAATCTAAAAATATTTATAGGATTTTCTCATGAAAAAATTCACATTAATGGCATTCATACTATGCATGTATTCCACATCTCAAGCGGCGCCCAATATCTGGCAAGATAATTTTGTACAAGGCTTTAGTTTGTATTCCCTCCAAAATAGTCAAAATCAAAAATTGACCATTTCATGCAACAGTGGCGGTGTTTTAAACGTTGATCACTCAGTGGAACTCTCAACTGGAAGTAAAGCGTATGCAAGCTTTAACAAGCAATCATCTTTCAGCTTTATCATTGATGGAAAAGCACTTGAAGTACCCAATGAAACACGATCCAGACTGAATGGAAATGATTGGGATAAACTTATCGCTCATCTAGGAAAAGCCAAAAAAATTGATGTTTTTATTAACAATAAAAAAATGGCTTCGTTCATATCTACAAAAGCCAATAAAGCTTTTGCTAAAGAACTAGTTGAGACTTGTGCTTCGCTATAATTCTCAAATTTTTAATCGTTGCGCTCATTCTATTATTGCTTATATCCATGATCAAAAAAGAAATAGGCATACCTAGGCTTAAAAACCTAGGTAGCTCCACCTTAGAACGATACTGAGTCATCCATGGCAAAAACCTCAACATTATGAGTCATTACAACTGCTTATTTATTTCTGTATATGAATGGGTTGCTTATTTTCTTCATGATGTGTGAAACATTTTGTTCGTTCTAAATGAGTTTCAACGTGATCTAACTTTATAGAATATCAAAAGAATAATTACATGAAAAATCATCTGCAACTTATCTTCAATGTGATCATTATTATTGCCCTCAGTTTGTCGCCTAGTAATTTAACGCAGTGCATCTTAGTTCCCACTAAACTTCCTAAGTAGTAGCCTGATCATTTTTCTATATCATCCGGCCTAAATGCTTTACTTTATCGAGTAGCACATTACGTTTCATCGAACTTATTTCAGTATTTTTCCATGATTTTCCATTCTTCCTTTGTGGAATAATCGAAACAATATTAACAGCAATATAATGTATTTCAAAATCAATCTAAAATAGGAATAAATAATAAAATCTACCTAAGAATTTCAATAATTTAAAAATCTAATATCCAATTAATTTCTAATTTAAACCTACAACAATTCACTCCTATGTTTTTCTGACAAACAACTCTCTTGATAATCCATTATTTTAGAATTTCCTTCTAAAAAAATTTTTATTTTTTTATAATCTAAATTCTTATTAATGTTTAATGAATAATAACTACCACCAACAAACCCAACCCAGTTTATACTGTACCCCTCGATTTCTTTTAAAATTTTCTGCACAATTATAGGATCATAATTAAAGAAGACGATTCTTATAGTAGAGTTCTCTGATGTCTCTAATAAATCCTCAAAATATAGTTGTTCATCATCTAACTTTTCTACTAAAAGAATATCACCTAAAGCCAAATTAGGTGCATACAAAGGAATATTTTCAATAACATATTTATCCAAACCAATCTTACGACCAAATACAATCTCTTTAGATAAAATATTATCCACATTATAATAAGGAACTATAATTTTTTCTACATCCATCTAATCAGACTCAATTAATTTAAAAATCCATTAAAAATAAAACCGATAAAATAAACATTTTATTCTAGAATATTTATTCTATTAAAATTGAACACCATTTCAAATAATAATTATCAGCAACTTCATTCAGGAACCGACTTGTAAATTATACAAATCGGTTTCTATTTATCTAACACCTCAACTATAAGTTTTGAACAGTACCATGTTGAAAACATAGAACTTGTCATACCGATTGGCGCTACGGATATGCTGGTCGGTTTCTATTTGTATAGCGCCCAACTACTCATCGCAAACAGCTTTTGATAAAAACACTTCACTAAACCTCAGCACAGTAAAACTAATAATAGATCTATATAAAAACTCTTTGTTTCAACCTATAACATTGTTTAATGCTTTTCAGCTTATCTAAACTTGATCGCTTACTTGTACGCTAGCTTGAGCGGTAACTTGATCGCTTAGAATTGCATCGAGTCATATGTCCATAGCACAACCAAACCCGCTATTTAACCCTAACACTATCGGCGAAATAAAAAACAATCCTTTATCTCATTTCAGTTGGCATCACTACATCCGCAGACTGACACACCTCTTGCCACTTGAGTTTAAAATCATCAATCGCTTTTTGTCGGGTTAAAGGTATCTGATAAATCGGGACACCCTTTGCATCGTCAATCATGACTTTTAATAATAGCTGTTCTTTATTGGTCAATGCTTCAGGATTAAAATCAACATCATCCAACGATAAACCGTTTTGACGTAACTGCATTAACATTTCGGAGGTCTGTTCAAGTAACTGACATTCTTTAGGAGCTTCAGCATGTGCGACAGAAAAAAATAATAATAAAATACTGAATCGTTTCATTCTCAATTGTTCTAGTTTTTACTTAACTTAGTTATACGATATTTGAGCTATTTTTTGAAGCAAATAGATACATATCCACTCAACTAAAAAGACAATTGACTATTTCAATTCCAACTTTCTTGAATTAGTATCAAGTGAAAAGAACTTCTAGCACGATTCAAAGGAGGTGAAATACAAAATAAAAATCATATAGATGTAACGTTCTCTTAAGATAATCATGATGCGGTACTTATTAGCGATTCAAACAAGTTAAAAGCATAAAACTGCTATTCGGGAGTGACAATGAATAACAGCGCCAATTATGTAAGACAAGTCAAAAATGCTAAACGTGGTGGATACACCCCAACTATTGCCAAAGATGTAAATAAGCATAAAATTCAGAAAGCTATCCAATTGATTGAGCAATGGAGAAAACTCGCAAACGAATTGAAACCCCAAATGCAAATAGATATGGCAATCACCCTAGAAGAATGCGCACAAGATCTGGATCATATTTTAAGGAGAAAATAAGTCTATATTTCAAAACTGATAAAGATTTATTGATTTAACCCCAAATACTCAAGGCTTACCCCTCCGTAAGCCTTTTTAATCGGAAGCTTAAAGCGATTACTAATCGTTGCTCTAGTTATCTTTGTTAACCTGAGTTCAATATAAAGTTCTTGATGAAATATGATACGCGGAAACGTCATCCGCAACTGTCTGAGGCAGGACTCCATTTATAAAGTGTTGTTTCTACGATTCATTGAATAAGTTGCTGGTGGCCGACGAGTTTTGCGGTGAGCAGCGATGTAGCTGCGCAAGATGGTTACCCTTGCGGAGCTTAGCTCCTCATATCGAAACAAAAGTAGGGCGAGCCGCAGGCTGATCCAGAAATTAGATGAAAGCTCAGCAAGACTCCGCCAAGATCATTGTTTTTCAATAAGTCAAAGAGATAGCTAGCTCGAGTCCATGTTTTGTTATTTTTTCTGTCTACAAATTAAAAGTGGTAAAATCCGTTTCTCTCTAAAAATCTAAGCATTCATACCGCACTGCATTATCAACTTCAAACCAATATCCGATCGCTAAGACTATAAATATTAAAGATTATTCAATTGTTTATTTTTTGGCTTGCAATCTTATAAATATTCTGTAGAATTCTCGCCACGTTGCCGGCATAGCTCAGTTGGTAGAGCAACTGACTTGTAATCAGTAGGTCCACAGTTCGAATCCGTGTGCCGGCACCATTTTTACTTAGCCTCGCTTTTTTAGTGAGGCTTTGTTGTTTCTAGCTTAGGCATTTTCTTATAATTTTTTGCTCTGTTTGATCTCATTACAAATAATAAAAATTATGTTTTGACTGCGCTGAGCTGTATATATCGAACGATTCCCTCTTCAAATAACCTTTGACAAAGTTTTGCGGTCATTTGTATTTTGAGCTGATCTAACCCTCCTTGCTCTGTTTTCGCTCTTGTCTCAATATATTGACTAAAGCCAGCCAATACTGCTGTGGATATATCTTCAAGCGCGATTTGTTCAAGATCATGCTGTTGCAGTGCATGATTGATTTGAGTCGTGGTCATCAGTGATTTTAAATCAACATCAGCGGCTTTAAGTAACCATCTGTATTTCATTTTTTGTTTTGAATTTAAAACTGTGTCTGAAAGCATCAACGTATGAAAACCCAAACGACCTTTTGAATTTAAAATTGGAACAACTGAATTTAAAAATAAGTTTAAATCGCTGTGGTAAGCCGCATCAATACACAACACCACATCAAAAGGTGGCGTCAATAAAAGCGCATTTAAATTTAAAAAAGATTGGCAGTGAATCGCCCTAATCTGCGGGAGTTGTTTTTGAATTTTATCGACACACTGTTGTTGTAACTCAACCGCTTCTAAATCTTGAATTTGGTAGTGTTCTAACCAGTATTTTAAACTGGCACCTTGACCACAACCTAGGTCTAGTACCCGATCATGTTGTTTAAGCTGTACCGCTTGTGCAAGACGTTCAGCAAGTTGCTGACAGGCTTGAGGGTAAGAGGATGTAGCCTCATCCCAATACCCTAAGTTGGTCCAAGCACATTCAGCGTCATCTCCTAGCATTTTTGCATCGATTGCATATTTATGTTTTGGAAGTTTTTGCTGAATCGCTTGAAGCCATTTCATTTTAAATCATTCACTTATTCAGTTATGAATTCATTAAACTTTATATGAATTCACTGGGCTTTAATAGCCAAGTTGGGGAGCCACCTCAACTTTAGGTTTTAATCCTACAAATGGCAATGGTGCACCAAAAATTTCTGCGATATGCATTGCAGAAGTTACCGCAGATTCAAGAATTGGCAAACCATCACATGACCATGAACCACAATAGAATACTTTGCGGTTGGCGACTTTATGACGCGCTTGCAACTCGATGTTTAAAGCCACTGTTTCAGAATCCACCACAGCACGGGTTAAAGTCACTGTAGAAATAACTTTCTTCGGATCGATGCTGGTCACAGGACGCCAGGTTTGAAACACTGGAGATTTACCCACCAAACTTGGTTCAATCGAGTTCAGCCAAACTGTGAATTGTTGTTTGGTAAATTTGCGATCCATCATATAGCTCAATACAGCCCAATCTTTACGATTTGGCGGCATCACGGATGCATCGGTATGCATGACCAACTCGCCTTGCTCAAACTTAAATTTTTGCAATAAAGCGATATCGTCAGCAAATTGTTGTTTATTTAAAAAGTTTTCTAATTTATTGGTCGGTGTTGCAACCACTACACGGTCAAATTGAAATTGCTCACCTTGTGCATTTTCAACCAGAACAGCATTACCCTGTTCCTCAACTTTGGTGATTTCAGAACCGCTATGAATATCAATACCTTCAATCAATTTATCGACAAAAGCAGGCGTTCCACCATGTAAACGCAATAAAGCATCACCATCGGTTAATTGCTTTAAAAAGATTAAGAGCGGTTTTGCAGGCCATTCACCAATGGTTTTAGGGTCACAGGTGCAAATGGTATAAAGCACTGGCATTACTGCACCATGCCAAAATACTTCTTCAATGTCATGGTGATTGATAAAATCAGCAAGGGTAATGTCTTGGTTTTTAGATTTAAAAAACTGAGAGATTGCTGTTTTAAGCTGCAACATCCCTTTCACTAAACGCCAACCATACTGTTTAAGCCCTTTACGGTTATTGATAATGGGAAAATTACCAATACGGGTACGTGATGTGGTTAACCAAGTTTCAGTTTTATCTTCAAATAACCAGCTACACGCCATAAAGGTACGCACTGGAAAGGTTTTTATGCCGAGGTGTGTTGCAAGGCTCAGGGTGTTTTTCCATAAATGCTGATTCATCACGCGCAAAGGTGCATCAATTAAACCACCTTCAAACTCAATGCTATGACTATCCATACCACGACCAGGTAATGCTTCGAAGATGGTAATGTTATGACCTGCATCTTTAAGAATTCTTGCGGTGGCCAGGCCAGCCATACCACTACCAATCACTGCAATATCCAAAGTTATTATCCGTGCGTAACCATTTTTTTTATTATGAGCTATAGCCGATTGAATCGCGGTATTAAAAAGTTCCAGTTTTAACTTTTTTTGTTGGAAATTTTTTAGGAAAAATCTCCGTCCTCCGTGTTTATTCAATTTTAGTCGTTTTACGCCAGAACCTTCTGCTATACACTGCTTATACTTGATTGATATTTATATATATAAAAAAATACTGTTAAAAACATATAGATAATTTAACTTTTTATTAAAAAAACATTTACAAATACCAATTTATTAATTATTATTTACACCATAAAAATGATAAATAATTCACATTTACAATAAAAACAAATAATTATGACAACAGACAATAAAAGAAACTACAGCATAAAAGGATCTCTATAGTGTGGAATAGAGATCCTTTTTTTTACTTTGAATTTGCTTTTTAAGTAAATCAATTGCACAACGTGTAAAATAGTTGCATTCAAAAAAGCCAAGGTACAGTGGATACAAATTAACCAAATGAAATATATTGTGCTTTACTTCACACTTTTAATTAATTATGATGCAAGAACAACAAAACAACCCAATCAAAACAAGACATAATCATCTAAAGAAAAAACTACAGCGTAAGAGAGCTTCTGTTCAATAAGAGCAAAGCTCTTTTCTTTTTTTTAAATTTCTAATCTTTTGGTGCTAAAAATTTTAAATATAAAAAAAGCGGATTTTACAATCCGCTTTTGACTTCTCTCGATATTTCATACATGACTGAACTTATAGACTAAAGACATGAAAGGTATCCGTTATACACAAATACCGTTCATCAGTATCAACTAGGCTTCCGCTACAATTTCACCAAATTTGCCATTGTTGAAATCGTTAAACGCTTGCACGATTTCTTCTTTGCTATTCATTACAAATGGACCATAGCCTTGGATTGGCTCATTCAATGGTTTACCTGTAAGCACCAAAAACTTAGCATCTTGCACCGCTTCAAGTTGAATTGCTGCATCACCATCTTTTTCAAACATGACAATCGAGCTATCGAGCACCTTTTGTGTACCATTGAGCAGCATTTCACCTTCTAGTACAACCACCAAAGTATTGTGGTCAACTGGCACATGAATAATTTGCTCATGACCCGCTTTAAGCTGACCATCCCAAACATTGACAGGGCTAAAGGTTGAAGCAGCACCTTGTTGTTCAGCATATTTCCCAGCAACCACACGTAAGTGGCCTGCATCATCATCAAAATGAATCACAGGAATATCTTGCGCAGAAATTGCTTGATACTTAGGTTGGGTCATTTTATCTGCCGCAGGTAAATTCACCCAAAGCTGAACCATTTCAAAGATTCCACCTTTTTCAGTGAATTCATGTGAATGGAATTCTTCATGAACCAAGCCTGCGCCTGCAGTCATCCATTGCACATCACCTGTTTTAATGGTTCCACCACCACCATGTGAGTCTTTATGGGTAACTTCACCTTGGTAGGCAATGGTCACCGTTTCAAAGCCACGATGTGGATGTGAACCTACACCGTGCTGTTCATGGCTAGGTGCAAATGTATAAGGTGCTGCATAATCCAATAATAAAAAAGGACTAATCGCTTGACCTAAACGATCATAAGAAAACAAATTTTTTACAGGAAAGCCATCACCAACCCAATGCATATTTTGATTGCGGTATACACCAATAATTCTTTTCATCTCAATACTCCTATCTCTAGGCTTTAATATGAATCCATTTTAAGTTTTTTAAAGTGATCAATACAGCAATCTACCAATACGCTGAATCCCAAATATAGGATATTCAACAGCCAAGGCTCAGCGTAGTTTTTAATCAATAATCTTATTTATGAGATTATTAATCTCAGTTTATAGGCTTAATTATCATGATTAAGCCACGTAACATGAAATCCATGCAAAATAATTTGTTTTGTATTTAAGCACAATTTAAATTTTAGTGACTTCAAGGATATAAAAAATGGGAAAACCTTACGTTCGTTTAAACAAAGATGATGCTGCGGTATTGTTAGTCGATCATCAAACTGGATTACTTTCTTTAGTCCGTGACATTGACCCAGATAAGTTTAAAAATAATGTTCTGGCACTGGCTGCTGCAGCTCAATATTTTAACCTTCCAACCATTTTGACCACCAGTTTTGAAGATGGTCCCAATGGTCCACTGGTACCCGAGTTAAAAGCACTTTTTCCAGATGCACCATATATCGCTCGCCCTGGTCAAATCAATGCTTGGGACAATGAAGACTTTGTCAAAGCAGTAAAAGCAACAGGCAAAAAACAACTGATTATCGCAGGTGTTGTCACCGAGGTTTGTGTTGCATTTCCGGCACTTTCTGCCCTAGAAGAAGATTTTGAGGTCTTTGTCATCACCGATGCTTCTGGAACATTTAACCCGCTGACACGTGACTCAGCTTGGGATCGTATGAGCAATGCAGGCGCGCAATTAATGACTTGGTTTGGTGCCTCTTGTGAGCTGCATCGTGATTGGCGTAATGATATTGAAGGTTTAGGTACGCTATTTGGTAACCATATCCCTGACTATCGTAACCTGATCAATAGCTACACTCAAAATACTTCTCAGAAATAAGACAATGATTTAAGCGAGAAATGTAATCTTTTGCATTTCTTGCTTTTATTGGTACAAATTTTAAAATATTTTCCTATTAATGATACTATTTAATCATCAACACACTTGAGATGAAGCTGTGCACTCTTTTGATGACTACTATTATTTCTATCTGGTGGTAAAGCATGGTGGATTTAGTGCTGCCAGTGAAGCCAGTAATATCACCAAGTCTAAACTGAGCCGACGTATTCTGGATTTAGAAGCTAAATTTAATGTGACCTTGATTCAACGCTCAACCCGACATTTTAAAGTCACACCACTTGGACAAGAGTTTTTTGAGGAATGTGCAAAGATTATTGAACAAGCCGATAATGCTCAGAATGTCTTATTAAAACAAGAAATTGAATTACAGGGACTGATTAAAATTAGTTGCCCACCGGTGATGATGGAACATCAAATTCGACCAATTCTAAATCAGTTTTTAAAAAAATATCCCAAAGTTCGGGTTGAATTGGCACTCACCAGTCGACGTATCGATGTGCTGCATGATGATATTGATTTGGCCATTCGTACTAACTTTTCAAGCAATGAAGACTCCAGCATTATCGTTAGAGATGTGATTAAAACCACGCACTGTTTAGTGATTAGTCCTGAACTTTTAGGCGATCGTGAAATCCAACATGTTACAGAACTTTGTGAATTTCCAACCATTGTTTTAGGTACAGATAAACAGCACTATCATTGGCATTTACATCATATTCAGCAACGAGAAGAAATCGATATTCCATTACAGCCTCGAGTCAAAAGTAATGACTTAATGGGTGCGTATTATGCAGTACTCGATGGCTTAGGTATTGCCGATCTTCCCTATTTAACAGTAGAACGAGACATTTCTTCAGGGCGTTTAATCCATCTGTTACCAGAGTGGTGTTCCAATATTGGTGTTGTACAGTTGGTTTATGCATCTCGCAAAGGTCAACGCTTAGTCATGGAAAAATTGATTGAAGATTTAGTCGATGGTATTCGTGCCTACGCACCTAAACACGATGGTTATATTTTATAAAGCCAATCGAACCATAAAAAAACCAGAAGTTTAACTTCTGGTTTTTCAATTTTAACTCTATGCAATGATTAGATTTTACCGATCAGATCAATTGAAGGTGCAAGTGTTGCATCGCCTTCTTTCCATTTTGCTGGACATACTTCGCCTGGGTGTGCGTGTACATATTGTGCCGCTTTCACTTTACGCAGTAATTCTTGTGCATCACGTCCAATACCACCGGCATTGATTTCAATAATTTGAATTTTACCTTCAGGATCAATCACGAAAGTGCCACGATCTGCAAGGCCTTCAGCTTCAATCAACACTTCAAAGTTTTTTGCCAAAGCCCAAGTTGGATCACCCACCATTGGATATTGGATCTTTTTGATTTCATCTGAGTTGTCATGCCATGCTTTATGGGTAAAGTGTGTATCGGTAGACACTGAATAAATTTCTACGCCCATTTTTTGGAATTCAGCATAGTTATCTGCTAGATCGCCTAACTCTGTTGGGCAGACAAAAGTAAAGTCAGCAGGATAGAAAAATACCACAGACCATTTACCCAAGAAGTCTTTTTCAGACACTTCGATAAATTCACCATTTTTATATGCAGTTGCGTTAAATGCTTTAACTTCAGTATTGATCAAACTCATTTGGTCTTTCTCCAATAGATTTCAGGGATTGCTTATCTGTGGAATCACTATACGAAAAATTATTAAATCGGTAAAACTGGAGTTTTTAATAAAAATAATCGGTTTTATAGATTTATTTTTCCAATCTGTTGCCTTGGTTTGATTGAAAATATTATTTCAAACTTTGCTTGACCTTTCGCCTTTTACTCTATAGATTTTCTTTTTGAGTGGACTTTAAAAAATGACGTTCTCAATTCTTTTGGAGCAATTCCAAAACCTTCCTTTTGGTACAGATGCTTTTAAACAACTGAAAATAAACTGCGAATCTCAAATTGCTCATTCTGAGGCTGATTTTGAGAAAACGGCGATTTTTATGATTTATGGTTTTGCCAAAAACTATGTCTTACTTTATGAAGACCAAGCCATTACTGCTGAATTTGCGGCAAAAGCAAAAAACCAATTGCTAGGCTATATGCAGCAACTCGACACAGCAATCCAGACTCAAGATCGTGCAACAATTCTTAATCACTTAGATCAAGTCACAGCGCACTATATGCAAAGCTCACGAATTTTTTAATCACAGTATCCGTAATTCAACAAGCTTGGTTATTCAGCCTTGTTGTTGCTGATATACGCTTTCTAGACTGCACCAAGCCGCATGTGCCAATGCTGCTTGGTAAACTTTTGGCGTGGCTTTCACTTTACCTGACAACCATGCCCGACAATAACTTTCTGTCGATCCAACCATAAATGACAATAATAATTCATGGGGAATGTTCTTGATCACCCCATAATCGGGTTGTTGCTTCATCCAAGCCAATAAGTGTTGATTACGTAAATGATTCTGCTGTTTTAGCTGATCCCGCTGAATACTTTTAGAAATACTAAAATTGGCAGCATATAAAAATCTGGCAAAATCTGGATTATCCATGACCCAATCTATATAGCTTGCTGTCATCACTTGAATACCCTGCTGTAGACTTTGTGCAGACAATAATGCTTGATCACGGCGTTCCGCTTGGTCTTCTATGGCTAAAATATATAGGGCTGCCACTAAACCTTCTTTATTTTTAAAATGGTGGTAAATCGCCCCCACACTGGTTTGTGCACGTTCACGGATCATTTCTATTGTTGTTGTTTCAATCCCATGTTCTAAAAAACAAGCTAATGCTTCCGTTAAAATCACCCGTTTTAATTCTGCACGGCGCCCACTATAACGACGTTCCAACAAACTTTGATTATTCATCTACAGCCTTTGATTTTATTTAAGCATTTTCTATATGACATTTTACGCGATTCAAATCGTCTGTCGAGCCAACAACAGAATTTAATTCTGTATTAGAATAATATTCTGTAAACTAAATAAGGAATACAACAATGAGCCAAACCCTAAAACTGTGGAATAGATTTAAAAATAAGCCTGCTGGCAAATGGACATTTTCAAAATTATTGTGCTTAAAAGCACCTTATTTCAGCAGTATCTCACCTGTTTTTGAACGACTTGAAGCGAACTATGCTGAAATTAAAATCAAAAAACACCGTGCTGTACTCAATCATATTGGTACAGTCCATGCAATTGCCATGTGTAATATGGCTGAACTTGCTGGCGGAACCATGACTGATGTAACCGTGCCTTCCACGCACCGTTGGATTCCCAAAGGGATGACGGTTGAATATTTAAAGAAGGCTGAAACTGATTTAATTGCGATTGCCACGCCTGGTGAAAGCAATTTTCAGTGGAATCAAGGTAGTGATTATTTGGTCAATGTGGAGGTTAAAGACATGCACAATGATCTGGTATTTAAAGCTGTGATTACTATGTGGGTTTCAGCAAAAAAGTGATTGTCTCAAACCAAATCATGAGGTTCATAAAAAAACCCTTTGTTTTCACAAAGGGTTTTTGATCAAGCTTGACCGTTTTATCAATTAAAACGGTAAGTCATCATCTAAATCCGCAGGGGCAGCAGTAGGTGCTGATGGTGTAGCTGCAGGTTTAGGCGATTGAAAACCTTGATTTACGTTGTTTCCGCCATTGCCATAGCCACCTTGTGGATTGGCATTGCCGTAACCACCACCTTGATTACCTTGATTCGCATAACCGCCACCACCTTGGTTGTTGTTAAAACCACCTTGCTGGTTGTTATTGAAACGTGGTTGGTTATAACCACCATTGTCAGCAGCAGCGCCTTCACCTTGTTGACGGTTGTTGTCAAGCATCTGCATTTGTTCGCCACGAATTTCAGTGGTATAGCGCTCTTGACCATTTTGATCCGTCCACTGACGGGTACGTAAAGAACCTTCAATATAAACTTTTGAACCTTTACGTAAATACTGCTGTGCAATCTCACCTAAACGGTTGTGCAATACAATACGATGCCATTCCGTTTGTTCTTTTCTTTCACCGGAATTTTTGTCTGTCCAAGATTCACTTGTCGCAATTGAAAATTGAGTGAGAGAACCCCCATTTGGGAAAGTTTTAGTCTCAGGATCACGACCTAAAGTACCAACTAAAATAACTTTATTTACACCACGCATTAGATGTTATCTTCCTATTCGATTCTATGTTTTACTTTATAAGAGTTATGTTTAAATGGCTACCTCTTTCCCAAACAACTGCGTTAAATGTTGTCGCGCAGCATCATCAATTTGCTGTTTATCAACTTTTATATACGCAACTTGCTGGTCAGACATAACCACAACTTCCTCAATACCACGAATTGACAACAACTGAGAAGTCCAATTATCGGTTTGTTTATCCTCAGGCAATCGTAATACGATTGATGTTAAATATCGTGGTTGAGCTAGCCCAAAACTAATGAGCAACCAAAGTATAGCAATAGCTGATAAGACACTCCAACCCATTGTTGTATTATTGAGCAAAATTAATTGCCCACCAAGTGTCCCACCAAAAAAAGCCCCTAAAAATTGAGCACTTGCATTGACGCCCATCGCTGTTGCTTTGGATTGAATCGGCGCTGCTTTAGACAGCCATGATGGGAGTAATGCTTCCATGACATTAAAGGCAATAAAGAACAATCCAAGGCCTAACAACAAGACATATTTGGATTCATAACCAAAAATCAGAATGACTAATCCTGCTATAATTCCCGCAATTGCCGTTAGAAAAATGCTGCGCATTTTACGGTATTTTTCAGCTAGAATAATGCTCGGAAATGCAAAGAACAGACTGATGACCAACAAAGGCAAGTAAACAATGCCATGTTGCGCCAAAGGGATCCCAGCAAAATTGATCAATTGAGAAGGCACATAAACAAACATTGCGGTAAGCAATAAGTGCAACGCAAAAACTGAAACATGCAGACGATTCAGATCGCCCATTTTTAAGATTTGTTTGAGCTGATGCAGATAACCTTGTTTAAAGTTTTTATGATGACGGATGGTTTTAGGCACCATAAACAACATGAGAATTGCCAATAACCCCATAATTGTTGTTACCCAGAATAGCCCTGAAATCCCCACCAAACTGGTGAGCCAAGGTCCTAAACTAAAAGCCACAACAAAAGACAAACCGATACTCATGCCCATCACAGCCATGGCTTTGGTTCGATTCTCTTCACGGGTGACATCAGCCAGCAAAGCCATAACAACCGCAGATACAGCGCCAGCTCCAGCAATCGCACGGCCAATAATGACCCCATAAATGGTTTCAGACATTGCCGCAACAGCACCACCCAAAGCAAACAGCAGTAAGCCAAAAATAATCAAAGGTTTACGACTAAAACGATCTGCCCATAAGCTAAAAGGAATTTGCAGAAGTGCTTGGCTGAGGCCATAGACACCGACCGCTAAACCGATCAAAGCAGGTGTCGCATACTTATAGGACTGACCAACCACCGCAAACACAGGGATAATCATGAACAACCCCAACATGCGTAAAGCAAAAATACTACTTAATGCAAAGGTCGAGCGGCGTTCTAAAGGATTCATCATATCTACTGGCTTATCAAAACTGGCGAGCTAATTATCAAACACATCATCGCATATTGTGGCAACTTTGTGGAAACATTGAGCATAAAAAAGAGCACTGTTAAAGTGCTCTTGTATTGTAATCTCTTTTCTTAAAAAAGGATTAACTCTGTTGTTCAATTCGCTTGTTATATTGAATTGATGCAATGACTGCCCAAACAATAAATGCAACCCCAATCAAACCAGTGACTACTTCAGGTACATGTAAACCTGTACCACTTGCAATCATGATAAATGCCAAAGCGCCAATAGCATAATGCGCACCATGCTCAAGGTAGATATAGGCATCAAGTGTACCTTTATCGACCAAGTAGATTGTCATTGAACGAACAAACATCGCACCAATAGCTAAACCGAGCATAATAATGACAACATCAGAGGTAATCGCAAATGCACCGATTACGCCGTCAAAACTAAACGATGCATCTAATACTTCTAGGTAAATAAAGCCACCAATACCAGCTTTGATGACACCTGTAGGTGCACCATTGGCATCATGACCCACAGCATTGCCGTCTTCATCTACTTCTGGCTCGCCACCTAGTAAATGACTGAGTACTTGTACACCGATATAAATCACGATGCCCCAAATACCTGCCATTGTGACCACAAGGCGTTTCGCTTCATCTACATTTGCAGCCATAATCAGCAATGCAACTAAAGCAAGGAATACCGACATTGCGGGTACATTGGCTAAGTTGGCTAAACGCTTTTCAATCCATTTAAACCAATGGGTATCTTTACCTTCATCCAAGAAAAAGTTTAAAAATACCAACAACAAGAATGAACCACCAAAAGCGGCGATTTCAGCATGATGTGCCAATAATTTTTCTGAGTATTGAATTGGATCATTTAATGCCATTTTCACAACATCAAACATGCCCATATCCGCTGTGACTGCAACAATCACAACCGGAAATACCAGTCGCATACCAAACACAGCAATCAAAATACCAACGGTTAAAAAGATCATTTTCCAGAAATGATCCCAATTACGCAGTACAGATGCATTTACAACAGCATTGTCAAAAGACAGAGACACTTCCATAACAGCAAGAATTGCCGTAATGGTCAGTGCAGAGAGCATGGCTTGCACGCCTGCATTTGGACCATGGGTAAAGCCCCAATATGCAGAGATTGCCAAACACACGATCGTAAAAAATATTGAGAAACCAAAATGTTTCATCATGGGAATTCGACCTACGGAGAATAGTTTTTGAATCAGAAAACTGAAATAAAAATCGCGTTTTTAATGTGCACATTATGACGACTTTTTCACATTTATCCAAAGTTCTTTGTCATATTTTTATGCAAATACAATCGAATTTTCTGCATTCAAATACCTAAAGCAATTTAGAGTTGTTATAGTCTTGCAAACTGAAATCATTTTATAACTTGAATCATTGCATAGGAAAATGACATGTCTTTTTCTCAAGACGTTTGGCAACGTAATCTTGCTTTATATAACAAAACTTTAGCGCTTCCATTTAACCAAGAACTTGCGACAGGCTCATTAAACAAGGAAGCTTTTTGTCATTATGTGATTCAGGATGCGCATTATCTGGTGGCATATGGTCGTGCATTGGCTGTCTGTGGTGCAAAAGCATTTGATGCTGACGATATCATCCAATTTACCCAAGGTGCGAAAGAAGCGATTGTTGTAGAACGTAGCCTACACGATGGATTTATGAAAGATTTTGGGATTAGCAAAGCTGACTTTGAGAATACCCCACTTACCCTTGCCTGCCATCACTACACGGCTTTTTTAACTGCGACGGCTTGGTCTGAAAGCTATCCTGTGGTTTTGGCTTCGTTACTGCCTTGCTTCTGGATTTATGCAGAAGTTGGTAAAGATATCGTGAGTAAATCTATTGCCAATAATCCATATCAAGCATGGATCGATACTTATTCAGGTGAAGAGTTTAACCAAGCAGTTAAAAATGTTTTAGCAACGATTGACCGTATTGCAGAACATTGCGATGCAGATACCCTTGAGAAAATGCATAAAGCCTATACCAAAGGTGCTGAATTAGAATGGCTGTTCTGGGATAGCGCTTATCATCAAAGACAATGGTTAGGCTTAGATTAGTAATACAATTTTATTGAAAATTGATGATGTTATATAAAGATGAATAATTCATCTACTTTATGTGCCTCATCTACAACTATCCCTTATAAAACTGAGGGATAGCCTCAATAAAAAGAGTGCCAAAGCACTCTTCACTCGCAACAGAATACACTAAAATGCTATTTTAAGTTAATCTGATAAATTGCTGTACTGCCACTGACTTCATTGCCCACTATCAACATAGGCTTTGCATTTGGTGAATCTTTGGCAGAGACAAACGTCAGCCCTTCAGGACCTAAATCACTTTTCTCAATCAGAATCTGTTTGCCATCCTTGTTTAAGATTGGCTGACCTTTGGCATCTTTATAAACCTGATCCTGTTTAAAGGTACGATTATTAAAATACTGTATAAACACAGGCTTTTGTGGATTACTAATATCATAAACCATAATCCCACTTTGGCGCTCTAAGCCGATAAAGGCAAAGGTTTTTTTGCCAATCGTACCCAGCGCTAAACCTTCAGGCTCAGGCCCTTTATTGTCACTTCGGTCATCAAAAGCCACCGCTTCATGATCACTATTAAAATAATTTGGAAATAGCTCAGCAACTTTACGCTCAAACTCACTGCCTGAATCCCAAACTAACTTGCCTTGTGCATCCCATATACTGAAAGAACGCGCGCCATAGCTATAAAGTTTGCTATAGGTCAATAATCCATTGGCATCCAATTTTGGTGAGCCATCCGTGTTGGTTTGATAACCCATATTCCAAGCAATATTTAAACGTCCTAATTGTGTATCATCACGGCACATGCTTGGATCAGTCGCTGTTGCACCACAATAGGCAAAAACCGTTGCATCTAGTTTGGCACCTTTTACACCTGTTGCAAGATTGACTAAGTGTGCTGGATAATCACCTTTGTTATTGAAACCTTTGACATTAAACAGGTGTTTCATTCGAATTGCTTCAACAAAACCTTGGCTTTGATCTCCTGCATAGTACGCTTTTGAGTCTTTTAGCCATTCACGTGAATCACCTTCATTGGCGGTGACTAAATAACTCGCCCCATTGGCTTGATAATGGGCAATTGAATCAGGTTGATACATCCCCACCAAACCTGGCCAAGTTTGGATGTTAATTTTTCCATCTTTATCACTGACATCTAGTGCATTGTGAGCAAGCCCATGATCTTTATAACCTAATGGAAAAATATCAGTCACTTTTTTAGCAACGATATCAATTTTGGCAATGGCATTATTTTCTTGTAATGTCACCCAAGCGGTTTTCCCATCATTGCTGATGGTGATGTATTCAGGCTCTAGATCTTGAGCCACCGTCGCTTTAGGACCAAAAATGCGTACACCCGATTTAATCAAATCGGCTTTTTTATCATTAAACGCTTTAAAATCGGCAAGGCTAGCGGTTGGTCGTTGAATATTGCTAATATCAATAATGCTGATTGAACCTTCAGGATCGATACTATAGTCATCATTCGGTTCCGCCTCATTTGCCACCAAAACAGTTTTACCATCTGGACTAAATGTCAGCATATCAGGTAAAGCACCAACTTCGATTTGACTAATCAATTTCAAATCTTTGGCATTAAAAAAAGCCACAATACCTTTATCTGTTTTTTGTTTGGCTTGAACAGCAAGTGCCACAATGCCATTTCTAATCGCAACTGAATTTACTTCAGAATCAGCTAAAGCTTCACGAGCCGAAAGCTCACCAATATGCACAGGCGTTTCTGGTTTAGACACATCTAACACATCAACCAAACCCTTTTTGGCATTGACCACAAATACCCGTTTTGTTGTTGCATCATATGCGGGAATCTCTGCTGCACTTTCAGCAAAAATACCCGTTTCATAACGCCCCAGTAAGCTTAAATTAATGCTTTCAGGTGTGCTTTCTTCAACCGTTGGCGCTGTTGTTTTATGATCATCATTACATGCCACTAAACCCACAGAAAGCATTGCTAAACACAATGCTGAAACTTTTATGTTCATAAACAGCCCATTTTTTGTTTAATTTGGCTTAATGTATTCATCACGGGTGTAAGTTCCATGACAAGCAGATTACAGTTTTATGGCAATTTCTTGAACATTCAATTGGGTATTGCGCCTGATTCAATATAAAGCAACGATTTCATACAGATTTAGTCAGATGATTGTTTTAAAATATTCACAAAATGGGATTATTTAAGTTCTATGACGACTACGCCATCGCACAGTAAACTCCAACCTAAATTCTATTTATTGGTTTTTTTAGTTTCGATCGGCTTTTTCATGCAAGGCTTAGATACCACGATTATCAATACCGCTTTGCCTGCGATGGCAGAAAGCCTGCAAGAAAATCCATTAAAAATGCATGGCATCGTGATTAGCTATGTCTTGGCAGTTGCTGCATGTATTCCTTTAAGTGGTTGGTTGGCAGATCGCTTTGGGGTACGAAATATCTTTTTTGCAGCGATCGTGATTTTTACCGCTGCCTCATTGGGCTGTGCACTGTCCAATGACTTCAATCTGCTTATTGTATTTCGAGTTATTCAAGGTATCGGTGGCGCATTACTGGTTCCAGTCGGGCGACTCGCCATGTTAAAAATCATCCCTCGTGAGCAGTTTCTTTCTGCAATGAGTTTGATGAGCTTAGCAGGCTTACTCGGTCCATTAATGGGCCCGATCTTAGGCGGTTGGTTGGTCGAATATGCGTCTTGGCACTGGATTTTTCTGATTAATTTACCCATCGGTATTTTAGGCACTTTTGTCACCTTTAAAGCCATGCCCAATGTGACTGAAGCATCGGTAAAATCCTTTGATTTCAGTGGCTTTATCCTATTGGCAATCGCAATGGTGGGAATGGCTTTAGGGATTGAAAATATTGCTAGCAATGAAATCTCCAGAAGCCTGAGCTTAGGCTTACTTTTCGCAGGGATAATCTCAGCATTGGTCTATGCCTATCATGCCCATACCCATAAAAATGCATTGTTTCGTAGTCGACTGTTTAAAAATAAAATCTATACCATCGGTGTACTCGGTAATTTCTTTGCGCGCTTTGGTGGAAATGCGGTTCCTTTTATTTTGCCACTGATGCTTCAAGTCGCCTTTAAAATGGAACCTTTTATGACTGGGGTAATGATGACCCCAATTGTACTTGGTTCATTATTTTCTAAACCCATCATTCGCCCGATTCTACAACGTACTGGTTATCGTCCATTTCTACTGGTTAATACCTTATTGATCGGTGCATGTATTGCCAGTTTTGCGTTACATACAGCAGATACTCCGACATGGTTAGGTGTGGTGCATTTCTTTATTTTTGGTGTACTCAACTCATTACAGTTTGTGACCATGAATACCCTTACGCTTAAAGATCTCCCACAACAGGACGCCAGTAGTGGGAATAGCTTTTTGTCGATGATTATGATGTTATCAATGAGTATTGGGATTGCTTTGGCAGGTACTTTACTCAATGCATTTACAGGCTATTTTAGTGAAGCGCATATAACACAAGCATTTCACTATACTCTGATTTGCTTAGGTGCGATTAACATCATTACGGCGTTGATATTCTTTCAAATTCCCAAAGATGCGCAAATTTAAGTGTTGCAATTTTTATTCAGCCATCGTTTTTTAGAACCAAAGCACGTTAAACTGATCCATCTGGATATTTAAAAAAACCATGTCAAAATACGCTGCGAAAAAACACAAACAGCAAAAAATCACTCGCAATAGCTCAGTTTTAGCGATCGCACTTTTCTGTTGCGTCATATTCGGGACTTTGTTTTTTGTTCATAATAATACTGCCTTGGCTGAAGCCTATCCGATTAAAGGTTTCGATGTATCACATCATCAAGGTGATATTGATTGGAAAAAAATCTCTCCGCAGCACTATCAGTTTGTCTATCTCAAAGCCACTGAAGGTGGCGATTATCAAGATGATAAATTTCAGCAGTATTGGTTAGAAGCACGTGAACGTGGTATGCGCGTGGGAGCTTACCACTTCTTTCGTTTATGTCGTGATGGTGACATTCAAGCACAAAATTTTATCAAAACAGTGCCAAATAAAAGCAATGCCTTGCCCCCTGTAATGGACTTGGAATATGACAGCAGTTGCATAAACACCTATACCAAAGAACAATTAATCAAACAGATCAAAAGTATGCATGATCAATTGCAAAAGCATTATGGTAAACAACCGATTTTTTATACCTCTAAAATCTTTTACAACATGGTTTTAACAGGTGAGTTTAAAGATACACCGATTTGGATTCGTGAATATAAAGATAAGCCTGATTTAAAAGACCAACGTGCATGGACATTTTGGCAACAGAGCAACCAAGGTAAAATTCAAGGCATCGAAAAAAATGTCGATTTAAATGTGTTTTATGGTGATGCAGAACAGTGGCAGCAATTTTTACAGAAAAATAAGTTGAATTAAGTGCAATCAAAATCTTTCATGACATAAGCTGTCGCATATTCTTTACAAAATTCAAATTCATCAATAGAAACAAATCAAGATCGGTTAGAATAATTACACAGCGTTTCAACACTGTGTAATTCATGAGAAAAATCATCCATATTGACATGGATGCATTCTATGCATCTGTAGAGCTACTCGACCGTCCTGAATTAAAGCACTTGCCTGTAGTGATTTCATCACATCATCCTCGGGCTGTGATTGCTGCTGCATCCTACCCAGCGCGTCAGTTTGGGTTACGTTCTGCCATGTCGATGTCACAGGCAAAAAAACGTTGTCCTCAGGTCTATGTGATTGAACCGAATTTTGAAAAATATCGTGATGTTTCTGTAAAAATTCATGAAATTTTTCAAAAATACACTGCGCTTATCGAACCTTTATCTTTAGATGAAGCTTATTTAGATGTCACTGAAAATTTACAAAATATTCCCAGTGCAACTGAAGTGGCGGAACGAATTCGAGCCGATATTTTTCAACAAACAGGGCTTACGGCTTCAGCAGGTGTGGCACCGAATAAATTTCTTGCCAAAATTGCCTCGGATTGGAATAAACCCAATGGCATTTGCATCATTAAACCGACCCAAGTTCAACATTTTATCCATGATTTACCCCTGAAAAAAATTCCCGGTGTTGGTAAGGTCACTCAGGAAAAACTGAAAAGCTTAAACTTAGAGACTTTGGGTGATTTGCAAAAAATTGAAGAAAATATACTGATCCATCATTTTGGCAAATATGGCAGACAGTTATTTTTATATGCCCAAGGTATTGATGATCGTCCAGTACAAGCCGAACGACAACGTCAGCAAATTTCTAAAGAAACCACATTTGATGATGATCTCAGCCTTGAACAGTGTTCAATCTATTGGGACAATTTAATTGAACGTGTTTGGCTCAGTTTAGAAAAAAAACACATGCAGGCTCGTGGTGTCACCGTGAAGTTAAAACTCAAGAATTTTCAAGTTTTACAGCACAGTAAAAGTTTTAAAACCGCACTTCAATCACAGCAAGAAATGGTTCAAGTCATTCAAATATTATTAAGCGAAATGCAAATTCCTGAGCATTTTCAATTCCGTTTAATCGGAGTCGGTTTGTATCAACTGACAGATCAGCAAGATGAAGCACAATTATCATTATGGTAAACACAAATGAAAAAGACATGTGCCGCATCAGCTTAAATCTTTTACTTTATATCAGAAATAAAATCTTGAATTAATCTAGCCACTTGATGGGCGTGTACATTGGCCAAATCATGTTGACCTTGTTCAATGACATGCAATCTAGAATGCTGGATTTTTTCATGTAAATATTTACCCACACCCACAGGGCTAATGGGATCTGCATCCCCCCACAGCAACAGGACTGGGCACTCTATTTTATACAATAAATCATCTAGATGGGATTGATGCTCGACAAACCAATTGGGTACTGCAAATGTTTGCTGGTAATCCCCCCGCCAATTGGCAACCTGAAAAGGACTTAAATCAATTCCACCAGAGCTTGCAACCAAAACCAAAGCGTTGATCAATTCAGGTTTTTGTAATGCAGCTTGAACTGCAAAAACACCTCCCATAGATTGAGCAATTACAATGCTGGGTTGTTGAATTTGGTGGAGAATATAACTCTGCAAATCGTCAAAACTATGAATATGCGGATGCTCTGGATGCCCAGCAAAACTTGGATAGGCCATCACTGTTTTTTGATGATCGGCTGAAAGCTGCTGTATAACAGGTTGCCAAAACACTGTGCTTCCCGATGCACCTGGTAAAAAAATTAAATGCATTCTCCCATCACCTTGATATACAAAATTTAATCATCACTCTTTAGTTTAGCGCGTTGAAAAGCAGGACGCTGCTGAATTCGTTCAGCATAGGCAGCCAGTCGAGGGGTTTTATTTTTAGTTCGTTGTTGCATGGCAATCACGGGGAAACTCATTTGAATGTCGGCAAAAGAAAACTCACCTGCGGCATAATCATGTTGACTAAAATAATCTTCCAAAAAGGCTGCATGTTCTTTTAAACGAGGATTGCTAAAGCCACCACGTACACCTTCTGAAATTTTCTTTGCAATAGGACGAATTAAAAAAGGAACATGTTTTGGCATATTGGTCATCACCAATGTCATAACAAGATAAGGCATTAAAGAACCTTCGGCATAATGCATCCAGTAGTTATATTGCATTAAGTCTTTAGGATTTTGAGGCCTAAACTGATTTTTTGTATCATAGGTCGCCTGAAGATAATCTAAAATCACAGCAGACTCTGCAATGGTCAGGTCACCATCGGTCAATACAGGTGACTTTCCAAGCGGATGAACTGCTTTTAACTCAGGGGGTGCAGCAAAAGTAGGTAAGCGTTTATAGTACTTAATCTGATATTCAAGCCCTAGCTCCTCTAAAGCCCAAATAATACGGAGTGAACGAGATTGATCAAGGTGATGTAATGTAATCATTGTATTGCCTCAGTTTTTATTCTTCGACTATAAATTGATCTCAACTTTTCAACAATTCTATTACTGTATTTAAATCATTTTTTTATCAACTTTGTTTATACTCTAGATTCAATATTGGTTATTCTGAGAATAAAAATGAAGTCACTTACCCCATTAATTTTCTTCTTTATTTGTTCAAATCTATATGCATATCAACCCAAGCTTATGTTACTGGGAGCTCTTGAGAATAAGGGAGAGTCCTTTATTGATGTAAATGCACATCAAAAAATTCGTGATTCGTTTAAGCAAGCTGTTATCTATGAAAAATATGCCCATCCTATAAAAGATGAGCAAGGTGTAACATATCAATCTGTTATTAAACAACTTATTGTGGATTGCACAGGAAAAACTATCGCCATTCGGGGCGCTGATTACTTTATAGGAAAAACCTCAAACAGCACATTAGTGAAAAAATTTGATGACATTACGTTGAGCCATGATGGTGAAACGGGGGCAGCTTTTTATTCCTTTGACGACTTAGAGTTTAAAGCGTTGAATCAAGATAAATTCTATAACAAGATTTATGTAAACACCTGTAAATAATCAATAAAAAATTGCATAATCTTACTGATAGAAAAAAAAGATATTTTGTTTTTATACAAAATATCTTTTACATAGCCGTTTTTTAGATAATCGTGGTATTGATTTCCACACTACGCAATAAAGTCTTGGTCACTGGGGTTTTTTGGCAAATGTCTAACACTTTTTGATGCACCGCTTCAGACAACGGAGTCGCAAAAGACAAGCGACGCTCGACCCATTCTTTCCCCTCTTTATTGGCATTAAAATCAGCTTCAACTGTAAACTCACCCAAATCAAGCCCTTTGTGTTGAGCATACATACGCAAAGTAATCATGGTACAAGAAATTAAACCTGAACAAATAAAATCATAAGGCGCTAAGCCCTTGTCTTGCCCACCGAATGATTCTGGTTTGTCGGTAATCAGTTGATGTTTTCCACTCACCACCTCACCTGACCATGGTTCTGGATAGGTTTTTACCTTTGCATTTGCAATAATTGCCATTTTATTTTCCTTTAATCTTTAAATTTTTAGTGAATGCCAGTTTAAATAAAATTTGTAAACGCAACACTTGCGCTAAAGGCTGGTCAAATACACCTTTAACGCAAATTATTTAGTTTGAATCCATATTACAATGCACAATGCAGCACATCACTTCGATGCTCGCATCTTGTCTGGGAATGCTGGTGCTTCTAAACGTGGACCATCATAATCAGGGATCGTTCCAAAACGGGCATCCTGATTTGCCCATTGTTCTGTTGCTGTTTTTAGTTCTTCCTGTGTTCTGCCCACAAGATTCCACCACAGTAAAATAGGCGACTCAAAAGGTTCACCACCTATCAACAGTAAACGCGAGCCTTTTGGTAGTTCAACCTCAATCTGAGAAATTCCAGGTTCAATGACTACCATATTGTCACTATTTAAATCATGACCATTGACGGTTGCTTCACCTTCTAATGCCATAAATCCATATTCAAAATGAGGATTCAGTGGAATACGTGTCTTGGTTGATTCTTTTGCAAAAAAATCGATCCCCACTAATTCTGTATGCACTTTGACAGGAGATTTGATATTCATGAATTCACCGACTAAAACTGTAAATTCAATATGATCCTGCTCGACAACTGGTAATTCTGGATAATGATCAAACTGCGGTGCCATATTGATCTTATCATCAGGCAAGGCAATCCAAAGCTGTGCAGCATGCATTCTGGTTTCAGTATCTGGAGCAACTTCTGTATGGGAAATTCCATAACCCGCAGTCATCAGATTCACTTGTTTAGGACGAATCAATTGTTTAGAGCCGATGCTGTCTGTATGCATCATCGTCCCTTCGATCATCCAAGTGAAAGTCTGTAATCCAATATGTGGATGCGGTCCGACATCCAATCCATCTCCCTGAGGAAATACCACTGGGCCAGCGTGATCTAAAAAGCACCATGCGCCAATCATGCGTTTTTGACGGCTTGGTAATGCACGTTTAATGACGGTGCCTTTGCCTATTTCTGCTGAACGAATTGGAAAATCTTGAATAAACTGATTCACGTATTTTTCACAATCGTCAGAGTTAGAAATCTCGGTATAGTTGGTATTGGTCATGTTGTTATCCTAAATTTGTCCATCAGCTCAGGACGTTATTTCAACTTCTACAATTTCATTTTATTTAGCTTATCGGTTTTATATACATCGGCCTATAGCTATCTTAATACGCTGAATACTATCAATAGGACAATAATAGTTTGGTTTTTGTTATGCATTTTCTGATCACAAAATTTGGAAACAATACTTTACCAAATTGAATATTCACGTTGGAATGTTTATAGACTCGTAGTCGCACCATGACATGTTCAAGTCTTGATCGAATTAAGCAGAAGGTGGTGGATTAAGATCCACAAATAATCCTGTGAAACGGCGAATCAGAGGTAAAAAAATTAATACTGTGGGAAAGGCAATCATCCATGAAAATAGCCAGACGCTAAACCATTTTGTAAAAAATCCATCAAACCAACCTACATTCTTCCATAAGTTAATCATGGAAATGGTGGCACTCATTAAAGCTGAAAGTATGAATGGCATAATCCACGCGGCATATTTTGCTGGTAATTTAGGAATTCCAGCAAAAATCATGGCAGGTTTATGTTGATGGCCTCTATTCTCGATCTTGGTTTCTGGTTTTAAATCACGCATTTTTCTTGACGTTCTGCTTTAAGTTTTTCATAAATTGTTTAACTGCTGGTTCAAAGTCTTGAAATAGCACATGATCGCGATGGGTAATTATAACTTCTAAAAAGAGTTTTAGTCCTACAGCAAACGCTTTGGTGGTTTCTTCATCAAAAAACTCAGCAGCTTTTAAGCGCTCTACAATTTGGAAAATATCATCGTGATTACCCACATTAAATTCGATATTTTCATCATAAGTTGATGGATGACCTTGCGCATCTGCAAGATGTTGAACAGTCACATGATATTGATGTTGTTTCATAAGATTTCTCTAACTTGTTAAATATTCGCCGTTGTTTAATGAAGGGTCTGTTGACAATTCGTCTACGTTTGCGACTAGGTGTGTTTTTTAGACGATACTAGGCGCGAGATACGTAATTTAGTCATTCTAAATGATGAGAAACGTCGTTTCGCAAGGTAACGACGTAGCGGCAAAAAACACGCTAGTCCCCCGCTGCGCCTTGCGTTGCAAACAAAGCAGTGCTTTGTTCTTGCTCAGGGTTGTGGCTAAAATTATCTCAGCCTTCGTTATAAAACTCGAAAATAGTCTTGCTATTCTCTTCGTTTCATGCTTTACGACGTATACGTCTCATGCTCAATTTTAACCTACAACGCAAGCCATTTATGAAATGGCAACAGACCCTCATGTGGTACTAAATTTAATATCCAAAACATCAATATCAAACGCTTGAAAAACCTGCTCCACTGAGGCGATTAAAGACGCTTTATTGATCTGGGTCAGGTCGGCACATTGGATATTGAGTGACTCCACTTCGGATAAATAAGGTAAAGCATACTTAACTTCATCTCTACCGTGCAGATTTTGAGTAATCAAACCGACTTTCTCTAGATCGCTCACCACTCGATATATAGTGGATAAACTGATCTGCTTATTTTGTACATATAACTGCTGATAAATCTGCTTTGCTGTCAGTTGTGCTTTTTGATCCAACAGTGCTTTGAATACAATCACTCTTGCTTGGGTCACTTTTAAATTTGCCTGACGCAGTTTTTGTTGTATCTCACTACTCATGTCTCACCTAAACCTTCTATTGCCCTGTTATTGCATTGTTATAAACGCCCAATTTCTATTGCGGCTTGATCAATTTTTTCAGCGACTTGTCTAACTTGCTCGGCATCAAAATCTTTACCCTTGAGCTTTAAGCGCAATGATGTTTTTAAGTTTTCCATCGCACGATGAATATCCAAATATTGGTCATTTTCATGAATTTCGCGTCGAGTTTCCAAACGCTCTAATAAGTGTTTGATATGCGCGTGCTGCTCTTTTAAATGTAATTTTCCAGCATCTGTAATGTGATATTGCTTACGATCACCTTCTGTATTTTCAGCATGTAGAAAGCCAATTTCTTCAAGATAGGTCAGAGTTGGATAGATCGTGCCCGAACTTGGAGTATAGCCGCCACCGACTAGATCACTGATGGCTTTAATAATTTCATAACCATGTTTTGGCTGTTGCTGTATCAAATGTAAAACCAAAAGCTTCATTTTACCTGATTCAAACAACCGACCTCGTCGTCCACCATAACCTCGTTCGGTATGCTGTTCACGATGCTCAAAGTCATTTTGTGAATGAATATGTCGTTCTAATTTCATCTTTATTTTTCTCAAATTGATCAATTTATAATTATTAAGATATGTCTTAATAAGTCTTAATACAACATTATATTACAGAATAAATTTTAATATTTTGATAAATAAGCAATTAAATTATTTTAAATCGATTTATCTTAAAAATTTAAGATATAAAAAAACAGGTAAAGTCTTTCAATAGCATCTATTGGCTATTTTCATTGTTGTTCCGGATTGCTTAAAGCTTTAGCCAATTTCTCGTTTTTATGCTTTTTGACAGTAAACTTTTAATTTTCAGATCTTTAGTCTTGACATGGCGTTTAATTTACATACAATGCGATTTGTAACAAAAAATTAATATTTTTATAACAAAAGGGTCACACAATGTTTAAGAAAACTTTATTTGCTGCATTACTTGCTACTTCTTTTGGGTCTGCACATGCATACCAAGCTGAAATTGGTGGTTCACTCGGCATTGTTGATCCAGATAAAGGGGATACATCTACTGCTTTTGCTATTGATGGAACATATTATTTTAACCCTGTTCAAGTTAAAAACAACCCATTAAACGAAGCGGCCTTTCTAGATCGCGCAAGCAACGTAAGTGCTGGGATTAGCTATATCGATTATGATGCCTACGATGTAACAGCATATGGTGTTGGTATTGAATATTTTGTTCCAAATACCGATTTTTATGCAAGTGCTGCTATTGGGCGCTCAACAGCTAAGGCCGATCATGTAGATGATTTAGATACGACAACTTACTCTGCTGAAGTCGGTTACTTGCCAATCCCAGGTCTTTTGGTTGCTGTTGGTTTAGCAGGCTATGATAATGATTTTAATGATGATATAGATCCAACTATCCGCGCTAAATATGTCACTCAAGTGGGTCGCTATGATATGAATTTTGAAGGCGATGCAAAATTTGGTGATATCGATGATTACAGCGTAGGTACAGATTTATATCTAGATAAAACCTTCAGTGTCGGATTGGCTTATTCAGGTAGCCGTGCTGATGGTAATGATGAAGACAGCTTTACAATTCGTGCAAAAAAATTCTTTACTCAACAAATCAGCTTAGAAGGTTCTGTTGATTTTGAAGATGATGATAATGTTTACGGTCTTCGCGCTGCTTACCGCTTCTAATTATTGATAAACTTTAAAAAACCGCTCTTGTATAAGCGGTTTTTTATCTCTAAATTTACTGCTCTAAATGCAGCATTCTTAACTGTAAACTCACATTGCCATTAAATTGATTTTTATCCAATTCATAAACAATACGTACCCTATCTTGCATGGGATCAAAATTGAATTTATCACGTACATTAAAGGCAATCGCATCAATCGGTTGGCCATTTTCCAAAGCTAAACGCAATTTCAGATGCACTTCTTTTAACCAACGATAATCGATGACTTTAAAACGCCCTTCAAATACCGGTGCAGGAAACTTTTGCCCCCACGGTCCTAATTGCGCCAAAGTCTCTACAGTTTGCAGTTGAAATGCCTGAGCAGGTAATTCACCATCCGTCCACAACACCGCTTGGAATAGTGCATCATCTGATTGAGCAACCAACTCAGTAAAACGTTGTTTAAATTCTTCAAAATGTTGCTTTTGAATGGTCAAACCCGCTGCTGCTGCATGCCCACCAAAATGACTAATCAAATCAGGATATTGCTCGGCAACCTTTTCAATACTGTCTCGAATATGAATACCATCAATTGAACGTGCGGAACCTTTGATATGAATCCCATCTTTATCTGCCGCAAATACAATACTGGGACGATGAAATTGCTCTTTTAAACGTCCTGCTACAATACCAATCACACCTTGATGCCAATGCTCTTCAAACATAACCAGCGCTGCGGGTAAATGGTCTTGATCAAGCTGTAGATTTTCCAACTCTGCCAAAGCCTCTTGTTTGATCTCCGATTCAACTTGACGGCGTTCTAAGTTTAAATCATTGAGTTGGCGTGCCAAAGTGTGAGCTGATTGAATATCGGTTGCCAAAAGACATTCAATACCTATGTCCATGGTTTCCATACGCCCTGCGGCATTAAGACGCGGGCCTAACACAAAACCTAAATCAGATGCTTCTAACTCAGCAGGATCACGCGCGGCAATATCTAATAAGGCACTGATTCCAGCACGACATTGATTTTGCTGAATTCTTTTAACACCAGCATCCACTAAGATACGATTATTATGATCTAGACTAGCAACATCAGCATAGGTACCTAAAGCAACTAAATCCAAATATTGTGGCATTTTTGCGGCAGATTTACCCAATTTTGCCCGATAGCTACTTAACTTTGCTAATAGGTAAAATGCGACTCCGACACCTGCTAAAGCCTTGCTCGGAAATTCGCAGCCTAACTGATTGGGATTGACAACCGCTTCAGCCTGAGGGGGCTCTTTTGTGGTCAAATGATGATCAGTAATGATCACCTGCATCCCATGTGATTGTGCTTGTGCTACACCGGCATGACTGGAAATTCCATTGTCGACTGTAATTAATAGATCAGGCTGATATCTTTCAAAAGCCAAATCAGCAATTTTAGGGGTTAAGCCATAACCATACTTAAAACGATCTGGAACGAGGTATTCAACATTGGCGGCCATTTCTCGTAAAGCCAAGATCATCAGTGCGGTACTGGTTGCACCATCGGCATCATAATCACCCACAATCACTATTTTTTTGTGTTGGTCTAAGGCCTGATCAATAATTTGAATGGCTTGTTCTAGACCTTTCATTTCTGGTGCAAGTAAATATTTAAGTTTCAAATCTAATTCTTGTTCAGATTGCACACCTCGACGGGCCAAAATTTCAGCAATAAAGGGTAACACGCCCTGAAAATTTTCAGGGCGTGTAATCAAAGGTCGTTGTTTAATTTGTAATTTTTGCATTTATGGCATCAAACGTTGTATTGTCCAAGATCCAGCGACTTTTTCATAAGTGAGGCGATCATGTAAGCGATTTGGGCGACCTTGCCAGAATTCATAATACGTCGGCTCTAAACGATAGCCTCCCCAAAATTCTGGTTTAGCCAATTCATTTTTTTCAGCCACTTGCTCATACAACGCTTGAAAACGCTGTTGTAAACGTTCCCGACTTTCAATCACGCCACTTTGTGGCGTGCTGATATGCGCTGCAATTTGGCTATCACGAGGACGTTTATGATAATAATCAGTAGACTCTTGTTCAGATATTTTCTGAACTTGACCACCCACACGGACTTGTCGCTCAAGCTCAGGCCAATAGAATAGCAATTCTGCATAAGGATTTTCAGCTAAATCTAAGCCTTTTTGACTGTCATAATTGGTATAAAAATCATAACCAGCCTCCGTAGCACCACGTAATAACACGGTACGTACATGTGGTCGCCCTTGTGCATTTGCGGTTGCCAACGACATTGCATAAGGTTCATGTAGTTTTGCTTCTAAAGCCAAATTAAACCAATTGAGAAACTGCTCATGAGGATGAGCATCGACCTGCTCCTCATGTAGTTCACCTTTTTGATAAGTCAGACGAAGCTCACTTAAGTCTTTAATTACATCACGCATGAAGCAAAACCTTCTACAGACGATACAATATTTTAAGCTGCATTTTGACGAACAGCATCTGCTAAATGATTTGCCAAATCAGTTACTTCTTGCAGATTATCACCTTCCACCATAACACGAATGATCGGCTCCGTCCCTGACTTACGAATTAAAATTCGTCCACGTCCTTTAAGTGCAGCTTCTACTTTATCAAACTCTGCAACCAATGCCGGTACTGCAAAGGGGTCAAACATTTGTTCAAGTCGTACATTGACTAAAACATTAGGTAAAGTTTTAAAATCTGCTACCAATTCATCTAAAGATTTATTCTGCTCAACCAATACAGTTAAGACTTGGAGGGCTGCAATGATTGCATCACCAGTTGTACTCTTATCTAAAGTCAGAATATGACCAGATGGCTCACCACCAATCACCCAGTTATTTTCTTCTAAATTTTGTAATACATAGCGATCACCAACTTTAGCACGTACAAAAGGAACTTTGGCTTTTTCAAGTGCTAACTCTAATGCCATATTACTCATGACTGTACCCACGATACCTGCTGGTTTTTGCGACGCTTGTGTCGCTAAAATATACAGGATATGGTCGCCATCAACCAAGTTACCAAAACGATCGACCAAAACCACCCGATCAGCATCACCATCAAAAGCAATGCCTAAATCAGCTTGATGCTCAATCACTGCTTTTTGTAAATTTTCAGGATGTGTCGAACCGCAATCCTTATTGATATTTAAACCATCTGGCTCATTAAAAAGTGCAATAACTTTCGCACCTAATTCACGAAATACTGCTGGGCCTACGCTATAGGCTGCACCATTGGCACAATCCACCACAATTTTTAAATGACGCAAGTTGAAATGATAGGGGAATGTCGATTTACAAAATTCGATATAACGACCATTGGCATCTTTAACACGGACACTCTTACCTAGGTTTGCTGTGTCTTCAATAACAATATCATTCTCAAGCTCTCGATTAATCGCATCTTGAATGGTATCTGGAAGCTTTTTCCCTTCATCTGAGAAGAATTTAATGCCATTATCAAAATAAGGGTTATGCGAAGCAGAAATCACGATACCTAAATTTGCATGCAATGCACGGGTTAAATGAGCAATTGCAGGGGTCGGTAGTGGCCCAAGCAAGTGTACATAAACACCAGCTGCATTGAGGCCCGCCTGTAAAGCTGCTTCAAGAATATAACCAGACAAACGCGTATCTTTACCTAACACCACAATCGGCTTTGATTTAGGGCTAATTTGCTTTAATACTTTTCCTGCTGCAAATCCGAGTTTAAGTGCAAATTCTGGGGTAATTGGGAGTTCACCAAATTTTCCACGAATCCCGTCTGTTCCAAAATAACTCATTTTTTACCCACTTATTATGTGTTGTATAACAATCAATTTTTAACTTTTACTACTTTACACCAAAATAAAAAAGCCGTCATAAACTGACGGCTTTTTCCAATCAAAATATTACAAAAGATTAACCTACACGATAGTTCGGCGCTTCTTTAGTAATCGTTACATCATGCACATGTGACTCTTGCATACCTGCGGCAGTAATTTTCACAAATTTTGCATTTTGGCGTAAGTCTTCAATCGTAGCAGAACCCGTATAGCCCATAGATGAACGTAAACCACCCATCATTTGATGTACGATATTGCCCATTGGACCTTTGTACGGTACGCGACCTTCAATACCTTCAGGTACCAACTTCTCAGCGCCCGCTTTTGAGTCTTGGAAATAACGATCTGCAGAACCCGTCGCACCCGCCATTGCACCCAAAGAACCCATACCACGGTATGCTTTGTAATAGCGACCTTGGAAAAATTCAACTTCACCTGGCGCTTCTTCAGTACCTGCCATGAGTGAACCCACCATAATCGTACTTGCACCAGCACCAATCGCTTTCGCCATATCCCCAGAAAAACGGATACCGCCATCAGCAATTAATGGAATTTGATCTTTCAATGCATTAGCAACACTATCAATTGCAGAGATTTGTGGCATACCAATACCAGCAACAATACGTGTAGTACAGATTGAACCAGGACCAATACCCACTTTAACGGCATCTGCACCAGCATCAAGTAACGCCAAAGCAGCATCACCCGTTGCAATATTACCGCCAATGACTTGAACTTGAGGGAAGTTTGCTTTTACCCAACGGACACGCTCAATTACACCCGCAGAATGACCATGTGCAGTATCTACAACAATTGCATCGACCCCGGCTTCAACCAAAGCTTCAACACGGCTTGGAGTTTCAGCACCCGTACCCACCGCTGCACCAACACGTAAACGACCTAACTCATCTTTACAGCTGTTTGGATAAGATTCCGCTTTACGGAAATCTGTAACAGTAATTAAGCCTTTTAATGCATTGCTTTCATCAACCACCAATACTTTTTCAATACGGTGTTTTTGCAATAATGCTTGAATATTTTCTTTAGATTCATTTTCACGAACAGTCACAAGACGATCTTGTCCTGTCATGATATTGCTTACTGGTTGTTCCAAGTTCGTTACAAAACGAGTATCTCGGCCAGTCACAATTCCAACCACTTTGCCATCTTTAACGACAGGTACACCACTGATATTGTTGGCTTGCGTAATTGCCATCAAATCACGAATTGTGGTTTCAGGTGTCACGGTAATCGGATCTTTCACCATTCCCGCTTCGAATTTTTTTACACGGCGAACTTCTGCAGCTTGTGCAGAAATATCCATGTTTTTATGTAAAATACCAATACCACCGTTTTGCGCCATTGCAATCGCCATACGTGACTCAGTCACAGTATCCATTGCTGCTGAAACCATAGGGATGTTCAGTTGAATGCCGCGTGTGAGGCGTGTCTTTAGAGAGACATCTTTTGGGAGGATAGTAGAATAGGCAGGGAGTAATAAGACATCATCGAAGGTTAGCGCTTCTTGAACGATGGTCAACATAACAGTCTCGCTGGTAATTTCCGTGAGCTATTATATACAAATTTCCGTTCAATTTTCATTTTTTATTACGTGGATTTCTTTTATTCTCAGTCTCACTTTATTTTTCAGTATCTTATTGAAATAAAAATAGGCTTTGAATATAAGATTTTAGTGGATTTAACACTGCAACAAAGTGTCGACTTACAGTCTCTGCTTTTAAAGTAACAGCTAGGCTTTCATCAAAAACCCTACTGAACATATGATTATATTGAGTAGCGCAGTCAAGATAGCTTAAATCCAAAAAGCTTGCCCCATTTGATGATGCTTTTTCAACAGGATGGACTATATATTTGTCCATATTCAAGCGCAGCTGTGTGGGAGGAGCTCGACAGTATTTAACAGCGCAACAGCTGACTTTTACACTGGTTGATTATTCAGATTAATCCACTCTTTACCACGTAGAATACTGAATATAAACATTCTTCTATCCTAAATTTTTCCACTTAAGTTTTAACATACCTGATCAAAGTCTTCATCATTGCTGGGGGTAGCAACCTCGATTTCGATCAGCGGAATCAAACCATAGCCTTGTCTTGCTTTTGCACATTGAGAATCACCAGCATGTACCTGTTTGCATGAAGAACTCCGTTGTTCATACATACTACAGCTGACTTGCTGTCCAATCTCACCTTTTAATGCCACACAACGCGGTTGCTTTTGATTGGTGCCCTGCATACAAGAATACACTGCTGTCAAAGGTTCGACATAATCTGCTGGCATGGCTTCTCCTTCTGCCCAATAAAATGAGACTCGGAAAAAGGCGCAACACGCCCCGCAACTTAAGCACGCATCCTGTGCTGATATTTGTGACAACATTTTTTTAAGATTCTCGTTATCAATTTAAAATTTTGGCAAGAAAATCCTAAAAAAAGTCGCACTCAAACTCAATATATTTTTTGAATTTTTTATTGCGGACAGGTAAACACGGACTCATCCATCAAATCGACACCACATTGTAAATTTTCGATCCAGTCTAAAAACTGATGAATCATCTCTTTACCAATAAACGGCTTACCATGTTGTGGCACAATCATTTCAATATCCATTTGACGTACCATTTTCACCCATAAACGGATCACCCGATTGGTACACATATAGCGCTGATGAAAACCATGCATGGTTGGAATGTGCATTGCAAAATCTTCAATTGGTTTCGATGCATCATCAACAATCGATGCCCCCATATCACCTGAGAATAAAATTTTTGAAATTGGATCGTAAAACTGGAAATTTCCAACGGAATGTAGGAAATGCGCAGGAACTACGATAATGCGTGTTTCTCCCAATGGAATAGAGCCTCCTTGGTCAGGCAATTCGATCAGACGCTCTAACCAGCCCCCTTTCATACGATCACTCATAAATGCGGAATTTAAATGAGGTAAAAAGCGTGCCCATAATTTAGATGCGACCACTTTGGCATCGGTATAGACCAACCAACGTGGCATAGAAGTAATGATGTCGGGATCTTGGTGAGATGCCATGACATAGTCTAGATTTTGTAATCGGGTGTATTTATTAAGCTCCATGGTCAGTGGCACATAGGTCAAATCACCGCCCGGATCTAATACTGCTGCACGTTCATTATTTAAAATAAGAAACTGATTGGCTTGTACACCTTCACCTTTCACCAAACTGGTAAAACTTATACATTTATGAGTGCCATTATCAAACAAAACTTGCGATGTGGTGCGATCTAAAGCCATACCAGAAACCCCAAAACCTTTTTTAAAATAAATCTTTAGTTATCCCATACAACATATAAGGTTTTCTTCAAAGTTACAATAAATCTACAACCTAAGTTTAAAGATTATTTGTGTCATCATTCTCAAAATAGTAAAAAACCCAACATTAAGTTGGGTTTTCAGCTTTAAAAATAGATGACTTTATTGATGTTCAATCAGCTTGGAGAATTGAGCTTAAAAAAAGTAATGCTGAACTAAAGCCGCGACACCAATAATAAAGAAGATTGCAGCTCCAATTTTATGAATCAACGCAATAGGTAATTTATCCGCCAATTTATTGCCAATAAATACAGCAGGTGCATTGACCAACATAATCCCCAATGTGGTCCCTAGGGTTACCCAACCGATGCTGTCAAAGCGTGCAGCAAGTGCCACTGTGGCGATTTGAGTTTTATCGCCAATTTCTGCAAGGAAGAATAATACAAAGGTTGCACCAAAGACCCCATATTTTTGCCATTTATTAATACTTTCAGATTCATCATCCAATTCATCTGGAATCAGCATCCACCCAGCCATACCAATAAAGCCAAGTGATACAATCCAAAGTAAAACTGTCGGGCTAAGGACCGTGGTAATCCACTGACCAAGCACAGCCGATACACCATGATTGACAATAGTTGCCAATAAAATTGCAATTAAAATCGGAATAGGTTTACGAAAACGTGCAGCAAGAAGTAATGCGAGTAGTTGTGTTTTATCGCCCATTTCGGATAAAGCGACAACCACTAAAGAGATGAGGAAGGCATTTAACATTTCAAAGTCTCTGGCTAGCAATATTTACCGATGACTTATCCCTCCTGCTAGCCAATATGAATAGTTGCCTATTCAACGCGGAGTGATAAATCAAAGGTCTTGCCAACAAAAGATAGCTGAGTAAACACCTTCAGCTAAATTGGTTCTTTGCTATGATGACCATACTCTGTTGAGTAATTATGTTGATCATCACCCATTTATCATCTCGCAGATGACAAACAGCGGCTACTCCCCAATGAAGTACAGCTATTCTACAACGCTTTATCGATCATTTTCAATTTTTAAAAATTAAAAAATTTAAAGCTTAGATAAACTTCAAAAAATATCGTACCGAAGCATTTTTAATACCCGCATAGAATAAATTCAATTTCGTTCCTCACTAATTTTGAACCCTAGATGGTTATCCTATTGTGGGGCGACATGAATGTCGCCGTTGGCCGGGGTTACAGGACGTATCCCTCACCCAACATGAGCAAAAACAAAGCATAGCTTTGTTTGCAGCGCAAGGTTTGACATCCCCCTACCAAAAGTGAAGCATCGCCTACGCAATAGTATTTAAACTTTGAATGTAAGGTGTGGCATTGCACGCTTTTTTATAATCAGATAATTTGTTTTTCATATAATTGATTTAATAAAAAATATTAATTAAGAGAAATTATATTCTTGTGCCTGAGTTTTTTGACAGATTGACGATATTGAATCATAACTTTAAAGCAGGTTCGAAAATTATTGATAAAACAAAATTAGATGCATAAAAAACCTCGCCTAAAGCGAGGTCTTCTATGATTTAAAACTTAAAGCAAGATGTTACGAATATCTGATAACAACTTGGTCAATTTATTGGTAAATCGCGCAGCATCTGCACCATTAATCACACGATGGTCATAAGACAATGACAATGGCAACATCAGTTTTGGATCAAAGCCTGAGCCATTCCATACTGGTTGCATCGTTGCAGGTGAAATACCCAAAATCGCAACTTGAGGCCAGTTCACCAATGGTGTAAATGCAGTACCGCCAATTGAACCTAGGCTGGTAATGGTAAAGTTTGCACCTTGTAAGTCCTTCGGAGAAAGTTTCTTATCACGTGCTTTCTTACTCAGCTCTCCCAATTCAATAGCAATTTGCTTAATCGATTTTTGATCAGGATTACGCAATACTGGAACAGTTAAACCATCTGGTGTCGCCACAGCGATGCCCATATGAATTTCTTTGCGCAACAGCACAGACTTTTGATCATCTGCCAAGTGACCCGCGAAATAAGGCTCTTCTTTGAGTAGGAACGCCACCGCTTTTGCAATAAAGGCAAGGATCGTTAAGCTAATACCATCTTGCTTAAATTTCCCTTTTAGCTCACCGCGCCAAGCTTCTAGCTCAGTAATATCGGCTAAATCAAATTGTGTCACTTGTGGAATAAAATTGTTTAATGACAATTGCGGTACAGACACTTGCTGTAAACGCGTCATTAGCGCAATTTCACTACCACCAAATGCACTGAAATCTGGTAATGCAGGCAAACCTGAAACGACTGGCGCAGCAGATGTTTGAGCTGCTGCTTGTGGAGCAGTCAATTTGGCTTTAACAAAAGCAAAAACATCATCCTTCATCACACGTTCATGAGGGCCAGAGGCCTCGACTTGTGATAAAACCACACCCAGTTCACGCGCAAGCTTACGCACAGCAGGACCAGCGTAAACTTTAGCATTTTCAGCTTGTTGCGCTTTAGATAACTTTTCAGTACCCGCTTGAGCAACTGCTACTTCAGCTTTTGGCGCTGATGTTGCCGTTTTTGCGACTGGTGTTGATGCAGTTTGTACTGCTTGAGCAGCTGGCTTTTCTTGTGGTGCTGGTGCAGTTTGACCTTGTGCTTCAATCGTCACCAAAGCAGTGCCCTGACTCACAGACTGATTCAATTCCACATGGATCGCCGTCACCGTACCTGCAACCGTACTTGGCACTTCTACAGAGGCTTTATCTGACTCCGCAACGCAAAGGCTTTGGTCTTTTTCAACTTGATCGCCTACGCTCACCAAGATTTCAGAAATTGTTGCCTTATCTACACCAAGATCAGGAACAGCAACTTCAACTTTACCCGATTGGGCTGGCGCTGATGCTTCTGGTGCAGCAGTTTGAGTCGGTGTTGCTGATGTTTGTTGAGGTGCTTCAGCAGGCGCTGCCGATGAAGTCGTTGCAACGCCTGCAGTTTTCACTGTAATCAGCACCACACCTTCTTTAACATTATCGCCTTCTTTGACCACAACACTTTCAACCGTGCCGGCAACGGTACTTGGAACTTCAACCGTTGCTTTATCCGATTCCACTACAACGATACTGTCATCTACCGCAATTTCGTCGCCCACTTTAACCAGAACTTCGCCGACCAAAGCTTTTTCAACACCAATATCTGGCACTTGAACTTCAACTGTTTGAGATGAAGCTGTCGCAGATGCAGCAGGCGCCACAGATTCAACTTTAGTTTCTACAGCAGGTTCAGTTTTTGCAGCTTCTTGAGCAGGCTGTGCGGGTGTTTCTGTCTCTGTTGCATCCGCAGATTCAACTTCGATCAATACAGCACCTTCTGAAACTTCATCACCTTCCGTAACGGCAATACTTTTAACCACACCTGCTGAAGTGCTTGGCACTTCAACAGAGGCTTTGTCTGACTCAAGTAGAACGATACTGTCATCAACAGCGATGGTATCCCCTACTTTCACCAAGATTTCTGCAACAGTGGCCTTATCAACGCCAATATCAGGAGTTTTAACTTGCATCATTATTTCTCCTCTGTCACTTCAGTATAAGCAGCAACTTCTTGTACAGATGGATGCGCTTGCGGTAACCATGCAACTGGACGATCAACATCAAGTTCAAATGAAGAGATTGCATCTTTGACTAATCGTGGATCAACTTCACCTTCATCTGCAAGTTTTTTCAATGTTGCAACCACAATATGTGCTGCATCTACACCAAAGTAACTACGTAAATTACTGCGTGTATCTGAACGGCCATAACCATCTGTACCTAAAGTTACGTATGGACGGCTATCTGGAAGGTAAGCGCGGATCTGTTCGCTATACGCACGCATATGATCTGTTGCTGAAACAACAATACCATCCGTGTCACGTAATTGCTGAGAAACCCAAGACTCTTTACCGTCTTCAAGTGGATGCAGGCGATTGTATTCTTCAACAGCCATACCATCACGTGCCAACTCATTAAAGCTTGTTACACTCCATACATTGGAATGGATTTGGTATTCATCACGTAAAATTTGCCCAGCTTTAATCACTTCACGCAGAATCACGCCTGAACCCAATAACTGAACTGTGGCTTTTTCATCTTTATTGAACAAGTACATACCACGTTTGATGCCTTCTTCAGCACCTTCAGGCAATGCCGGTTGATCATAATTTTCATTCATGAGAGTCAAGTAGTAGAACACACGTTCCTGATTCACATACATACGTTGTAAACCATCATGCACAATCACGGCTAACTCATAACCAAAGCAAGGATCATAAGCTACACAGTTTGGAATCGTACCTGCCAAGATATGAGAATGACCATCTTGGTGTTGTAAACCTTCACCATTTAATGTTGTACGACCAGCTGTTGCACCACACAAGAAGCCTTGTGCCTGAGAGTCACCTGCTGCCCATGCAATATCCCCAATACGTTGGAAACCAAACATTGAGTAATACATATACATCGGAATCATTGGTAAGTTATTGGTTGAATAACTGGTACCCAATGCTGACCAAGCGCTCATTGCACCTGCTTCATTGATCCCTTCTTGCAACATGTGACCATCTTTTGCTTCACGATAGTTCATGAGCTGTTCTTGGTCTTCTGGGGTATAGTTTTGTCCATGCGCAGCATAGATACCCAACTGACGGAACATACCTTCTAAACCGAAAGTACGTGCTTCATCAGGCACGATAGGCACAACACGATCTTTAATGGCTTTTTCTTTTAACAAAGCTGCAATCAAGCGCACCATAACCATCGTAGTTGATTGCTCTTTACCACCACTGCCTTTAAGTACACCATCAAATACTGAAATCTCAGGAATCGCCAATACTTCGCTGTCTTTACGACGTGCAGGCAAATAACCACCTAAAGCTTCACGACGTGCTTTCATATATTTCAATTCAGGTGAGTTTTCACCTGGACGATAAAATGGAAGCTCTTCGAGTTGCTCATCAGAGAATGGTAAATTAAAACGGTCACGTACATATTTCAATGAATCGTGTTGCATTTTCTTGATTTGGTGGGTTTTGTTGACAGCTTCAATTTCGTCAGACAAACCATAACCTTTGACAGTTTTCGCCAAGATTACAGTCGGTTGACCATTGCTGGTCATTGCTGCGGCATACGCAGCATATACTTTGTATGGGTCATGACCACCGCGATTCAGATTATCAATATCTTCATCGCTTAAGCCTTTTACCAACTCCGCGGCTTCTGGGTATTTACCAAAGAATTTTTCACGGGTATAAGCACCACCTTTTACTTGGTAGCGTTGGTATTCACCATCTAGCGTTTCATCCATACGGGCTTTCAAAGCACCTGATGTATCTTTGTCAAGCAAAGGATCCCAATGACGACCCCATACGACTTTAATCACACGCCAACCTGCACCACGGAATAGTGACTCCAGCTCTTGGATAATTTTACCATTACCACGAACTGGACCATCTAGACGCTGTAAGTTACAGTTCACTACCCAGATTAAATTGTCTAATTTTTCACGACCTGCAAGCGATATTGCACCTAAGCTTTCTGGTTCATCCATTTCACCATCGCCAAGATACGCCCAAACCTTACGGTTCTCTTCTTTAATCAAACCACGATTCATCAAGTATTTTTGAATATGTGCTTGATAAATTGACATGATTGGACCAAGGCCCATCGATACGGTTGGAAACTGCCAATAATCAGGCATTAAGTAAGGATGCGGGTAACTTGAAAGTCCCTGACCACCCACTTCACGACGGAAATTACTCAACTGATCTTCGGTCAAACGACCTTCTAAAAATGAACGTGCGTAAATACCTGGTGCACAATGACCTTGGTAATAGATCATATCGCCACCAAAGCTATCGCTATTGGCACGGAAGAAATGATTAAAACCGACATCATATAGGGTCGCTGAAGACGCGAAACTTGCCAAGTGACCACCTAAGTCATCACCTGTTTTATTGGCACGTAAAACCATTGCCAAAGCATTCCAACGAATTAATGCTCTAATACGACGCTCCATATCTTGGTCGCCTGGCATCGCTGGAGATTCTTCTACTGGAATGGTATTTAAATAAGGGGTATTTAGACGCTGAATAGGTACATGCTTCGAAATTGCTTGTTGATATAATTTTTCTAATAAAAACGCAGCACGATCAGTGCCCATATGCTGGAGCACTGAATCAAAGGCATCTTGCCATTCTTGTGTTTCCTGAGCGTCGCTATCACCATAATACGCCATTTCCCACTTACTCCTTGAATAGTTTTCTATATATTATATGTATCATGTTTTGGGCATGTTAAGTTATCGTTACAGCCAAATGCAGATTGTGAGGATTATTTAGCAACTAAATAGTTGTTGACTAATTGACACTTAAAATAACAAAAAACCGCCAATAAAGGCGGTTTTTTATACAAAATATTTTTTATTTGATGATAGTCTGAATACAGTATTTAATTCATCGCGACTACGAATTCAACCATGCATACAGAGCATCAGTCATACCTTCAACAATGAAAGGGTTAAGGTTATGGTAACATTGCTAAGTAAGAAGATGGATTTTTACGTTGACCATCTTTCACTACTTCATAATGTAAATGTGGACCAGTACAACGACCAGTACAACCCACGTTGGCAATATGTTCACCTGCCTTAACTTGATCACCTACACGTGCAATTAGACGTGAAGCGTGTGCATAACGCGTGATATAGCCATTGCCATGGTTGATTTCTACATATTGACCATAACCCGTACCCCAACCAGACTTGGTGACAATACCAGGACCTGTTGCATAAATTGGTGTACCACTTGGCGCTGAAAGATCTAAACCAGAATGATGTTCGGCACGACCACCCATTGTGCGACCACCGAAGTCAGAGCTTACGCGCTTCATATCCGGCAGAGGATGAGTGACTAACCAAGAATATGGAGAGTTTGCAGTATAACGAGAAGCAGAGTTTGAGCTAGAACCGTATTTTTTAGCGATACTTGCATTGTTTAACTCGATTGGTACATCTTTGCTACGCAAAGTAATATTCATCTTTGCTGAAGCAGGAAGATCTAAATCATCTGGATTGTAAGAGCCTTGTGATAAAGTCTTTGATAATTGTTCTAAACGATCTGGTGATTGAACCAAGTCTGCAAATGCAGCAGTTGCAGCGGAAGCTGCTAAAGTAAAAGCCAATAAAATACGTCGCGTATGCATAAAAACCTCTTTAACTGTTCTTAGTCAAGTTTCTTGAGTGATCTCATCCTTGATATCTATCAAAATGAACGTTTAAGATAGGACATAAATATGTAGGAACCATGTATGTCTGAACCAAAAAACGTCTTTCAACCAACAAGACAACACTTAAAAACAGGAAACTTATCGTTTCTTACAAAGCAAGTTGCCGAATGGCAAAAACTTACTAAATTAATTCAACCGCTACTCCCTCAACCTGAGGATTGGCGAGTTGTCTGTTATCAATACGGTATTTTGACCATCACCGGTGAAAATCAAGCCATGATTAGTCAACTCGGTTATCTTCAAAAACAGTATATTTCTCAATTATCACAAATCAACGAACTTCGTGATTTACAAAAACTGCAAGTTCGTTTACGTATTCAAAACAGCAATACTGAAACACCCCTACAATCCCATAAAACTGTAAGAAGCATACAACCTGCAACATCTGAAATGTTACAAAATGCCGCTAGTTTTGTGAGCGACCCTAAGCTTAGCCAAGCTTTACTACGTTTGGCAAGCAATAAAAAGTAAACTGATTAGATTAAATTAAGGTTAAAACTGATCAAAATATGATAAATATCACACTTTTCATTGTTACATTATAACACAATGCCTAAAAGACAAAGACTTATGTCACGTTGACAAAATGAATTGGGCACAGCTTCTCGTCATCAAATGTTACAATTTCATAGCTGCTTGGATCGCTTTTAACATTGCGTAAAAGCTGATTGTTAAGTGCATGACCCGATTTATAGCCATCGAATTTGGCAATGATTTGATGCCCAAGTAGGTACAAATCACCCACAGCATCCAAAATTTTATGGCGAACAAACTCATCGGCAAAACGTAGACCTTCTTCATTGACTACGCCAGTATCATCTAAACCGACAGCATTATCTAAACTTGCACCTAGCGCCAGATTATTGGCTTTTAAATAATCTAAATCTTTCATGAAACCAAAAGTACGTGCACCACTCACTTCATAAACAAAAGTTTCTGTAGAAAAATCAATGGTTGCTGACTGATATTCTTTTGCAAAGGCTGGGTGATCAAAGTCAATGGTAAAATTAATTTGAAAACCATCGTGTGGGGTAAAAATCGCGCGTTTATCTTCAATCAATGCTTCAACAGGTTTGAGAATCCGAATAAATTTTTTCGGTGCATCCTGTTCGACTAATTCACCCTGCATAAGTAAATATATGAATGGGCCTGCACTACCGTCCATAATCGGTATTTCAGAAGCAGATACTTCTATAATCAGGTTATCTATACCTAAACCTGCAATTGCACTGGTCACATGTTCAATGGTTCCAACTTTAGTTTCATGGCTGACCAAATTAGAACACATGAATGCTTCTTGAATTAGCATTGCATCTGCTGGAAGATCTACAGGTGGATTTAAATCGATACGGCGAAATACAATACCCCCGTCCGCCACATGTGGCAAAAAGTTAATCATGACTTTTTGTCCGCTATGTAGTCCGATGCCACTCGCTTTAACGACTCGCTTCAGGGTACGTTGTTTCAACATGCTAATTCGGTCTTCATTCTCAAATCCGCTATACGTTAGCACATTTAGCCATTGATAAAAAACAAAAAAGGTAATGAATCTCACTACCTTTTTCGTTAATCTTAATTATTTTTAATAATTATCAATTATTTACGCTGTTGATTTTTCAAATAATCTTGAATACTCATTGGCGTAGAACGACCACTTGAACTTGGTGCTGCAACAGGTGCACCGTCTTCTTGACGTTTATTAATCGCCGGAACATCATCTTCATCAACAACAGTGCTGTGGCTGGCTTGTTGGCTATATGACTGCGCAACGTTACTGATATGGGTTCTACGTTTTGCTTCAGTGGCATCACTGGCATTACGTGTTAAACCTGTTGCAATCACAGTGACACGAATTTCATCGCGCGCATCTGGATCAAATACAGTACCAAAGAACACTTCACCTTCTTCAAGGTCAACAATCTGGTTCACAACATCTGTAATCACTTCGGTTTCACGTAAAGTCACATCAGCGCCGCCAGTGATGTTAATCAACACTCCTTTAGCATTCATGATATTTACATTATCCAATAACGGACTACGGATCGCCAAACGTGCAGCTTCTTCAGCACGGTCTGGACCGCTACTCTTGCCTTCACCCATCATCGCATAACCACGTGTACTCATCGCAGTTTTCAAGTCAGCAAAGTCAAGGTTAATGTGACCCGGACGAACAACTAGATCAAAAATACTACGTACTGCATTCAGCAATACGTCATCTGCTTTACGGTAAGCATCTTGCATAGAGATGTCACCATAAACGCTGAGTAAACGTTGGTTCGGTATAATAATTAAAGAATCAACATGTTGTTCTAATGCTTCAATGCCTTTTTCAGCCGAACGTTGACGACGACGACCTTCAAAGTTAAATGGCGTTGTCACCACACCCACAGTAAGAATGCCCATTTCTTGAGCAATCTCAGCAACAACTGGTGCAGCACCTGTACCTGTACCACCGCCCATTCCAGCAGTCACAAACACCATATCCGCACCTTCAAGATGTTGACGGATTTGCTCACGACTTTCTTCAGCGGCAATTTGACCTACATCTGGATTGGCACCAGCACCCAAACCACGTGTGCTTTGCTCACCAAGTTGCATTTTGAAAGGAGCATTCATTCGATCAAGGGCTTGCTTGTCTGTATTTGCACAAACAAATTTCACACCTTTAATGTCAGATTGCACCATGTGTTGTACAGCATTACCACCGCCGCCACCAACACCAAACACAGTAAAACGGGCTTGACCGTTGTTATCGGTTTGTCCATCGTCTAAAAATTCAAATGAGGCCATGACCTTTAGATTTCCTAATATAATTTGGCAGTCACTTAAGCCCGTATACTGCCTTGATCTTCAATAATAAAAATTGTTTTTAGGATGCTGTTCATTGCAGAGCTTGTCAAGTATTGGACAGAACACTTACAACTTCCTAACAATATTCCCCAAAAAACCACACCTAAAAAATACCTTTTAATTTGTTATTTAAGGCATTCCAACCACTCACAATCCGATCAAAGAATGGTCTTCCACCTTGAACTTCAGGCTCTTCAATCGCCTCTTGCATGTCACTTTGACTAAACAATAGTAGCCCTGCTGCCGTAGCATACATTGAACGACGTAAAGATGGTAAATTCTGATCATCGGTCACCACTTGTAATGGTGGATTGCCTAAGTGTGCAGAGATACCCAACATACGACGAGCCAATGTCACCATGCCTTCAATCTGACAAACATCACCTGTCAGTACTACACCATGATACAAACTTTGTAGTGCACTACGTTGTTCTAATTCGTATCGGACTTTACTTAAGATATCTTCATAACGTGCGATAATAATTTCAGTCAACTCAATACGACTAATGGTTTGTGGGCCATCAATTGCCTCAAACTGAATCATATGATCTGGTTTGACTTGATGAATATCGACACAACCATGCAGTAATTTAATCCGTTCAGCTTCTTCAGTTGTGGTTTGCAGCACAGTTGCAATATCACGTGTGACATTTTCACCACCACATTGAATGGTATGAGCTAATGCCAAATGCCCTTCAATATAGACCGCAATATTGGTCGTTCCAGCACCGATATCGAGCAAACAAACGCCATATTCCTTTTCATCTTTAAGCAAACTGCCTTCTGCAGTTGCTAAACAAGACACCACCATTTTTTCAACCGAAATATTGGCACCTTTCATTGCACGATCCAAGTTCTGCATGGTACTGATTGGCATCATCATCAATTGATAATGGGCTGTCATACTATTGGCAGATAAATTGATTGGGTTCTGCACCCACTCACTCGAATCATCCAGCTCAAAACCTAAAGGTACTGCACTTGCTAAGTAATGATCGGCTGTCATATGGCTGGCTTTAGCAAGCTCTAATGCACGCACCATTTCAGTTGTAGTAATGGTATGTTCTGAATTTGAAATCGGCGTACGACCAATCGCATAATGGCTTTGTAATTCGGTGCTTGGAATTGAAACCCAAGCTGAATGAATACGACACTCAGCCATATCTTCAGCTTCTTGAACGGCTTGTTTAATTGCATTTGTGACTTTATCAAGGCTCACAATTTTGCCTTTATTCATTCCTTTATTGCGTGCGCTTGCCATGCCAATAACCTGAATATTATCAGGGGCATGTACTTTACCAATCAGTACTGAAACTTTATGTGTCCCAATGTCAATTGCAACAACTGAGGGAACAGCTTCATTCATCACTTTGCTACCATTATCTTCATTGTTTATGTTTGGCTATATGCCTCTTTTTCAAGCCACGTATTATGGCTGTGCAACCATCCCACCTGCAACGCTTATGTCATTACTGGTTACAACAAACTGACCATTCACAATCTTTGGCGAAATAGAATTTCTCCATTGAATTGCCAAACCATTTCGATAGCGCAAATCAATTGCGGATATATTCGACCAAGCTGGTTGCAAATCTGTTTGAGCCAAGTGACTTAAACGTTGTAGCTTACTCATGGTCTGATCTTGATCTACAATCACCCGTAGCCCTGAATCAAACTGCATAAACCAAGTCATACGTTCAGTAAGATAAAGCTCTTTTAACCGTAAATTGACTGGGTGAAATAATTGATTAATTTCATTATAGCGACGCATCATGACTTTGGATTGGCTGAGTGGCCCATGAAGCAATGGCAGGTTTGAATAATTCTTCGCCACCGCTTCTGAGTAGACATCTCCAGCATCACTGAGTAATCGCCCGGTTCCCCAACGTGCGATTGCATGACGTGGCATAATTCGCACGCGAATACCATTTGGCCATGCTCGAGAAACCACGACACGATCCACCCATGATACTTCAAGTGCTTTATCTCGAATCTGTTCTAAATCCGAGGTGAAATAATTATTCTTAACAACAGGTGACAAATGTTGTGTAATCGCTTGTGACTCTACCGATGAGGTAGTACCTACCACTTGAAGGGTGGCTACCCGAGCATCAGTAATCACTTTATACAGACCATAGATTCCTGCAAATAACACAGCCATAGCAATAACCATAAGCAACCAGCTCCCCACGTTGAGAAGCTTTTCCTGACGTGTTGGCGGCCTATCGTGTATTGATGTAATTGCCGCACGTTTGCGACGCATCGAAGCAGGAAGTTGAGCCATAAACTTAGTGTGCTTGTTCCGTGAGTGTTTGCGCTAAAATCGCAACACACAGTTCATCAAAACTATAACCTACAGCTTTTGCAGCTTTAGGAACAAGCGAATGACTGGTCATACCTGGTACAGTATTTACTTCTAATAACCAGAAATTACCTTGTTCATCTAACATCGCATCAATCCGCCCCCAACCACTAGCACCAACTGCTTGGAAAGCGCGCAAACACAATTCCTGTAAGTTCTTTTCTTCTGACTCACTTAAACCACATGGAATACCATATTCCACGTCATTACGGTTATATTTTGCTTCATAGTCATAAAATGCAACATCAGCAGGTGGTTGCAAACGAATGACTGGCAGTGGCAAACCATTAAGGAAAGAAATAGTATATTCCCGCCCCGTGATCCATTTTTCCGCCATCACAACTGCATCATGTATTGTGGCTTTTTCAATTGCAGCAGTAAGATCTTCAGCTTTTTCAACCTTACTCATACCTACACTAGAACCTTCATGTACAGGCTTAATGATTAGCGGTAAACCAAGGCTTTCAATCACTTCATTTAAATCAGAATCTTTAGAAATAATACGATAGGGTGCCGTCGGTAAATCTGAACCTTGCCAAATTTGTTTGGTTTTAACTTTGTCCATCCCAATAGCGGAGCCCTGAACACCTGTACCTGTATACGGTACATTCATCCATTCTAATACGCCTTGGATTTGACCATCTTCACCACCACGACCATGCAACACAATAAATGCACGATCATAACCTACAAGTTCCGTCACACTACGCTCTTGTGGATCAAAGCCTTCCGCATTCACCCCCGAACGTAATAATGCTTCTAAAACAGCTTTACCACTATCTAATGACACCATACGCTCAGCAGATTTCCCACCAAGCAACACCGCTACTTTGCCGAATTTAGAAGCATTTGACACGTTTAAATCCTTAAACTTATAAGTTAGTCAATTTAATTTCTAGGCTTTATTTAAATCCAAGTTTAAACAAAACCAAATCAATTATTTTAAATACAGTTGATTTTGAGCCAATTCTACAGAAATTGCTCCCACGTTACCCGCACCTTGTGTTAATAACAAGTCATTCGCTTGTAACACTTTTTGTATCGCGTTCTGTAAATTACCTTCCACTGGATCAATCAAAATCGGTTCAACTTCCCCACGCAAACGAATACTCCTCGCTAAAGAACGACTATCTGCACCAACAATCGGTTTCTCACCTGCAGGATATACTTCTAACAATAATAATTGATCGACTTGTGACAACACATCTACAAAATCATCAAAACAGTCACGAGTACGACTATAACGGTGTGGCTGAAACATCATTACTAAACGGCGATCTGGATGGCTGGCACGTGCAGCTTTAATGGTTGCTTCAACTTCTTTCGGGTGATGACCATAATCATCAACCAGTTTTACAGTACCTTCATCCAATTCAAACTCACCTTGAACTTGGAAACGACGACCTACACCACTAAAGCTTTCTAAGGCACGTGCAATCGCAGCATCAGACACACCTTCATCCGTTGCAATACCAATCGCAGCCAATGCGTTTAGAATATTATGTAACCCCGGAAGATTGATAGTTAAACGTAATGGCTCACGACCTTTACGTAATACGGTAAAGCTTGACTGCATACCGACTTGTTCAACATCAATTGCTCGAATGTCATTGTCTTCATTAAAACCATAGGTCAATACTGGACGACCAATACGTGGCATGATTTCACGAATATTGGCATCATCACCACAGACTACAGCCAAGCCATAGAACGGCATTTTCTGTAAGAACTTAATAAAGGTGTCTTTGAGTACATCAAAACTACCCCCGTAGGTATCCATATGATCTGCATCAATATTGGTGACAATGGCCGCCATAGGCTCTAGATGTAAGAATGACGCATCTGATTCGTCTGCTTCAGCGACAATAAAACGACTGGCACCCAAAGCTGCGTTAACACCCGTACGATTTAACAGACCACCGATCACATAAGTTGGATCCATGTTTTCTTCTGCCAGCATGCAGGTCACTAAACTGGTTGTCGTGGTTTTACCATGGGTTCCTGCAACAGCGATACCATGACGGTAACGCATCAATTCACCCAACATTTCTGCACGACGAACTACCGGTATACGGTTTTCAATTGCTGCTTTTACTTCTAAATTTTCAGGGTCGATTGCAGTAGAGACAACCAGTACATTTGCACCTTTAATATTGTCTGCAGTATGTCCAATAAAAACTTTAATTCCATTTTCTTCAAGTTGAGCCGTCGTTTTTGATGCCTTAATGTCAGAACCAGAAACCTTATAGCCTTGGTTTTTCAATACTTCTGCAATACCACACATTCCAGCACCACCGACACCCACAAAATGGATATGTTTAATACGGCGCATCTCTGGAATTTTAATTAGGTTTTTTGCTTTATCAGCAGGGCTTGTTGGAGACATAATCAACTCTAACTTACAAATCTTGAATTAAACCAACCACACGTTGTGTTGCATCTGGTTGAGCTTGTTGACGAGCTTTTACCGCCATTTCCATTAATAATTGGCGGTTCATCAACGGTGTTAATAAATCCTTTAATGAATCTGGAGTCATGCTCTGCTGCGGACAGATTTTCGCAGCACCTGTTTTCTCCAAAAATCTTGCATTGGCAGTTTGGTGATCATCTACCGCACTTGGTAATGGCACAAATACAGCCGCCACACCAGCAGTCGCCACTTCAGTGACCGTCAATGCACCTGCACGACAAATAATTAAATCTGCGTTGCTATAGGCCAATGCCATATCTTCAATAAATGGCTGAACTTCAACCTGTATATTTTCAGGTGCATCCGCATATAAAGCCTGTGTGATCTCTTGCTTGTTTTGCCCACATTGATGAAACACTTTTAATGGAACATCAAATTTTTTTAAGGCTTGAGGGACACACTCATTCAAGGCTTGCGCACCCAAAGAACCACCAACAATTAAAATATGTAAGGGTTCAGTCGCATTTTCGCGTTCTTTATAACGAAAAGAAGGATTATAAATTGCGGTAATTTCTGCCCGTACAGGATTACCTGTCGTCACAATTTTTTCACTTTTCGGAAAAGTATCTGGAAAAGCCTCGCAGACCTTTTTAGCAATTCTTGAAAGTTGAGTATTGGTAAAGCCTGCCACTGCATTTTGTTCGTGAATAATTACAGGAATACCCAACAAACGCGCAGCCAAACCGCCTGGCCCCGCAACATAACCGCCAAAACCAGCCACTGCATCAACATTGAGCTGTTTCATATAGCGCATCGCGCTCAAAGTTGCTTTTAAAATCTTAAATGGTGCAGCTAATTTACGTACAATTCCATTGCCACGTACACCTTGAATATCAATTTGATAGATTGGAATATCATGTTGTTTTAAAAGTCGATTTTCCATACCTGTCGGAGTCGCCAACCAAGACACTTGGCTGCCTTGCTGTTGCAATTCTTTTGCAACTGCCAGTGCAGGGAATACATGTCCACCTGTACCTGCCGCCATCATCATGATGTGTTTAGGTGTGCTTTGCTGGGGTTCGGTCACGGTCTAATTCTTCAATGCAAAAATAAATATTAACGAATGTCTTAAACAACCAATTGTAATCACAATCCGCTATGGGGAAAAGTTTATTTACTTTTTTTCACCAAGCCTTTCATTGTTTTTTTCTACTGATTTGAAAGTTTAAACTACTTTTATCATTAATCTGTTAAAAAAAGTGGAATTAAACGTTATTTTTTTATATTTCTCGATGATTTATCATTTTTATAGCCAATCGACAGCAAAAAATAGAGCCATGCACGACTCTATTTTTTAGTTGAGATTTAGAATGCAGTATCCCAGCTTAAATTAAGCTGAGTGACCTGCTTCTAGCACATCAAACAAATCATCTGCAATTGAAGTACCAAATTGATCATCAATTTCGCGAATACAGGTTGGACTGGTGACATTGATTTCAGTGACATAATTTCCAATCACATCTAATCCGACAAAAACCAAGCCTTTTGCTTTTAAGAATGGTCCAACTTTGGCTGCGATGGCTTTGTCATTTTCAGTCAATGGACGAGCTTCACCCAAACCGCCCGCTGCCAAATTCCCTCGCACCTCACCATTTTGAGGAATACGAGCCAAGCAATAAGGTACCGGCTCACCATTAATCATCAAAATACGTTTATCACCATCCACAATTTCAGGGATATAACGTTGTGCCATAATCGGTTGTGTGCCATTTTCAGTTAAAATTTCAATGGTTGAGCCAATATTGACGCCATCTTGATATAAACGGAAGATCCCCATTCCGCCCATACCATCTAGTGGCTTAACAATAACGTCACCATGTTCTTTTAGGAATTCACGAATCAAACTTTGTTGTGAGGTCACTAAAGTGGGTACTTGTAGCTCTGGGAATTGGGTCGCAAATAGTTTTTCATTACAATCACGCAAACTTTGTGGTTTGTTAATAATCCACACCCCTTCACGCTCTGCCTGTTCCAAAATATAAGTGGTATAAACAAAGTTCATGTCAAAAGGCGGATCTTTACGCATCAATACCACATCATAAGCTGCAAGTGACTCTTTGGCTTTTTCACCTAACTCATAATAGTGATCGTAATCTTGAAAAACCTGAAGCGGTGTAATCAAACCAAATGCTTTGCCCTTATCAATATACAAATCTTGTTGTAATGCATAGCCTAACTCATGCCCTCGACGTGCAGCCGCCCATAACATTGCCATTGTTGAGTCTTTTTTCAGGTTTACACTTTCGATGGGATCCATCACAACAAGTACGCGCATATTGATGCTCTTATAAAATTTTGGATTGAATGCAGTATAGCGGAGAATGTAGTGTACTTTTTCGAAATTTCGCTAAACTCTTAGCAATTATTGTGAATATGATGATCGAAATGCAACAAGCCATTGTGGAATTTCATTTGGGTGAGGAGCAACATTATGTGGCTGAACTTGCATGTGGGCATCAACAACATGTGCGTCATCTTCCTCCTTGGCAGAATCGTCCGTGGGTGTTGACTGAACAAGGACGACAGGAAAAAATAGGCATGTTTTTAGCGTGTAAAACGTGTGATCTTCAAAAAAATAGTTTATAAGTTGAATTAGTTTCTATTCGTCAATAAAAAGAGTTATTCAATGTCGAATCAACCTGACTCAGAGATTAAAAATTACTATAACAAACTTGCGCACGACTACGATAACAATCGTTTTAACAACAGTTACGGGCAATATTTAGACCAACAAGAGCGGGTTTTTCTCAAGCGTATTCTAAGTAACACAGCACCTACATATTGTATGGATATTGGTTGTGGTACAGGTCGTTTACTCGATTATGCAGATTACGGTGTAGATTTCAGCCCTGAAATGCTGAAAGTCGCAACAGAAAAATATCCACATAAAATCTTGCTTGAAGGGACTCTGACTGAAATTCCAATCGAAAATTACCAGCTTGAGGTGATTTATAGCTTCCATGTGATCATGCATCAAGACCATGCAACCACAGAACAGTTTCTGAATGAGGCGCATCAAAAATTAAGACCCAATGGCAAGCTTATTTTTGATTTCCCCTCCGCCAAACGTCGACAAGCTGTAAAGCATCAACAACAAAGTTGGCATGCTGCTCATCAAATGACATTGGCAGATATTGAAAAGCTGATTGGCACTCAATGGAAGCTGGTTGAAAGCCAGGGCTTTTTATTTTTTCCTATCCATCGTATTCCAACAATTTTACGCCCACTGTTTAGAAACCTAGACAGCTTGATGTGCAATTCATTTTTAAAAGAATATGCCTCATACTTAGTTGTCGTTTTAGAAAAACAGCCGTCAGTAAACGATTAAAATAAGCAGGTGGAATATGCGGCAATATTTACCCAAATCATGGAAGTTGCTTTATCAGTTACTACGCAGGTATTGTCGTGAACATCTTTTCTCAAAACTACAATTTGCCTTAAAACATCAAGGACTGTGGCAATCAGACCAACAAATTTCAACCCAACAAAGCATCAATATAAATCGTTATTTTGAAAATAAAACCTATAACATTGATCTCGCGATTCAGAGCATAAACGGCTTGGTTATTGAGCCAAATCAAATCTTTTCATTTTGGCATTTGGTAAAAGCCCCGACTTTTAATAATGGCTACAAAACAGGACGTAATCTGGTCAATGGAAAAATTGCAGAAGATCTGGGTGGTGGAATCTGCCAAATTTCTTGTTTGCTCTATATCAATGCGCTAAAAGCGGGTTTAACTATCACGGAACGACATTCACATTCGATTGATATTTATCAGGAACATGAGCGCTTTACCCCTTTAGGTAGTGATGCAACTGTGGTGTATGGCTATAAGGACTTACAGTTTCAAAATTGTTTAGATCAGCCACTACAAATTCAAGTTTTCAGACAGCATGACCAACTTGTCGCCAACTTGGTTGCTCAGCAGTATTTAAAGGAATATGCACTCAAATTTATTGTTGAAACGACTAAAACCCATCGGATTGTCAGTACTTTACAAGACCAAAAAGAGATTGAGCAAAGTATCTACTTGCTTAATTCTCATACTGATTAAGCTTATTTTTCTTGAAATTGTTGCTGGCTATTTTCTATCAAGTATTGATGCGCAGTACGTGGATCACGCGGTAAGGCGAGTTTGACACGACAGCCCAACTCGATATCATCTTTTTCAAACACAATGATTTCAGCATCTAGCTCGATCGGGCGACCAATTTCAAAATCGGTTTGGTCTAAACTTTCTCCCAACAAGTCTGCATACTTCTTTTCTAAGTGCCCAATGGTTAAATCTTGAATCATGACTTTAATTGAGTATTGCTGTCTCGAACATTCAGGTTCACGTTGAATACGTGATTTTTTGATATAACTGCTCTCAGATGCTCTTAACATCAACTCATTGATTAATTTTTTCTGGGCGTGCACATTGATATTTAAAACCAGCTCAAACTGTCCTAAACCTTTCCATTGAAATGGATATTGCCGAAAAAACATATCCCGCTCAAATTGGTAACGTTGCCAACGTCGTTGGTCGATATGTTTGACCAGCATAATGCCAAGTACAGCAACCACGACGATTATCAATAGAATGAACATTTAAAATGGCACCTAATCCTTTATAGTCCATAAAAATAAGGAGCTTATGCTCCTTATCTTATCCTTTTTTTTTACTTATATACCATATTTCACACGGTAAGCTTCCATTTTTGCTAAAGCATCTTGCTCACCTTTAGCATCAAGATAATCCATTAAGTCTTTCATGGTAATTAAAGCATGTACTGGAATCTCAAGTTCTTGTTGAACTTCTTGGATGGCAGACAGTTGACCTTGCCCTTTTTCTTGACGATCTAGCGCAACCAATACGCCTGCAATTGTCGCACCTGCATTTTTAAGAATTGTGACAACTTCACGAATTGCAGTACCCGCTGTAATCACGTCATCAATAATCCAGACTTTTTTACCTTCTACTGAAGCACCGACCAACACGCCACCTTCGCCATGGTCTTTGGCTTCTTTGCGGTTAAACCCCCAAGGCACACTTACATCATGTACTTGTGACAAAGCCACAGCTGTTGCTGCAACAAAAGGAATTCCTTTATATGCAGGTCCAAAGATCACTTCAACGTTGTTACATTGTGTTAATTTATCTGCATAACCTTGAGCTAAAAGCGATAATGCTTCACCATCGTTGAGTAAACCTGCATTAAAAAAATAAGGGCTTACACGGCCTGATTTTAAAGTAAACTCACCAAATTTAAGCACACCACGTGATAATGCGAGTTCGATAAAAGCTTGCGGGTTAAACTGAGCTGGCGTTGACATGAGGTGCTCCAAAATTCATACATTGAGGTTATGACTGCGAATGATACCAAAGAGTAGCTATCCAAGTGATCAAAAAATTTTAAGAGTTGTCTCAATTAACGTAAATGGCTTACGTTCATCCGTCACAAAAGGCTTACTTGAATGGATGGAAAAGTCAGATGCAGACGTGATTTGTATCCAAGAAAGTCGTATTACGCATGAACAGTGGACAGATAAATTTAAACCTGACGGTTGGTTTACCCATCTGTTTCCTGCGGAAAAATCAGGCTATGCAGGTACTGCGATTTACAGTCGCTTGCCATTTAAATCGATCCAAAATGGTCTGGGTTTTGAACTCGCCGATAGCCAAGGTCGTTTTATTAGTGCAGAATTTGATGTCGGTTTAGCCAAACCTGTGCACATCTGCTCACTATATTTACCTTCAGGTTCATCAGGTGATGAAGCACAAGCCCGTAAAGATCACTTCTTAGAAGAATATCGAAAAATTTTAAAACAATGGCGTGATGAAGATAAGTCGATCATTGTATGTGGCGATTATAATATTGTGCATAAACGAATCGATATTAAAAACTGGTCAGGCAACCAAAAATCTTCAGGTTGCTTACCGCATGAGCGTGCTTGGCTAGATCATATTTATGATGAACTCGGCTATGTCGATACATTTCGTGAAGTGCGTAAAGAAGCTGAAGTATATTCTTGGTGGTCTAATCGTGGACAAGCGCGTGCTAAAAATGTCGGTTGGCGAATTGATTATCAAGCATGCTCACCTGACTGGAAAGATCGTACAGTCAATGCTTGGGTCTACAAAGATGAATGGTATAGCGACCATGCCCCTGTGATTATTGATTATCAAATTTAAATAGAAAATTGCTCAGTTTTTAAATAAGAATTGAGCAATTTTGTGAACAACTGTTCACTGATTATAGGGTAATAACTTACAAATTTTGTCGTGTTATCTTATATTTTCTTCATATCAACAAGCGCATTATACACGCACGGCACAGGGACATTGTCAGGATGACAGCAAAAGGATAGGACGCCGTAGGAAGAAAAGGAAATAAGTATTTTGAATATTTATTTTCCAAGGATGTGACATTGGACGTTGTAATGAGACCCGCATAATCAGGATGATTAGATGCGGGTTTTCTCTTTTTTAATTTCCTTTAGTCTCAATTTTTTTTATTTTTTAGACTTAAATCATTTAATCAGCCAGTCTACTTGCTCGCTTAAATAAAATATTAAGCACAAATTGTTAAATTCTGATGACAACAATCATACCTTTTAAATATTTTTATCTATTCTTATACTGTTTATATTGGCAATTTTGCTACTCTTTCTGTTAAATCAAACAATTGAATATTAGGTTAAGACATGTTGAAAATTTATGGAATCAAAAATTGTAACTCCATGAAAAAAGCTTTTGATTTACTGACTGAACTTGGCTTGAGTTACGAGTTTCATGATTATAAAAAACAAGGTATAGATGCAGAAACCGTTAAACAATGGCTCGATCATATTGGGCAAGATCTTGTGCTCAATAAAAAAGGCACAACGTGGAAAAAACTCAGTGAACAAGAACAACAACTGGCTTTGTCAAGTGAACAAGCACTCATCCAAGCGCTTACCACACATACCAGTCTAATCAAACGCCCTATGATTAATCAAAATGGCCAATATGTGGTTGGTTTTGATGAGGATAAAATTAAGGCTTTAAAACTTACAGCATAAAAATAATCGAGCAATAAAAAGCCTGATCAATAGATCAGGCTTTTTATTGTGGTGAATCAATATACTTAGTTTGCACGTACCCAAGTTTGATTGCGGCCTAAAGCAGAAATACCCATATAACCACGTAACTTTAACTGATTACCAGCAAGCTCACCTTTGAGTTTATAGGTTTTGCCATTTTTAGGATCTAGAATCGTACCATTATCATAGCTTTTTCCACCGACATTTTTTAAACCAGTGACAATCGTTACACCTTTCAATGATTTATTGTGGTATGGACCCTCACATTTAGTACAAGAGTTTTCTTCACCTGGCGTTAAAACACTTTGAATTGCAGCCGTCAATGTTCCATTTTTTTGTTCAGTGAACTTTACAATTGCTTTTGGCTGCTTAGTTGTATCATCAATTGTTTTCCAAACAGTTCCATTCAGTGGATCTGCAGCATTTGCAAGAACTGTTGCTGATAATAAGCCTAATGCAAGTACAATTTTTTTCATTGTTTTGTTTTCCCTAGTCTAATTGACACTTTATAGTATTAAAAATTTACACCAATTTAGCAATTCTTGAATGTGACTATATAGTGTACCCTTGTAACAAGTGTTGGTGAATCAACAAAAATAAAGTCACAAATTTAACAATATGGAAGGAACATGAAGATTAACTCAGCTCTGAAACAATACATTACAGAATCTATTCTTAAATCTAGCTTCAAATTTCCAAGTCGTTTCAATCTTCCGCCCACAACTGCACGTTTCGGAATAGAACAACTTTCACGCGTTTTTCCGCAGCGTAAAGATGTGCAGATCCGTTCTTTACGCATTGCAGGGATTCGGGCAGAAGAAATTAAACCTCAAGCGCATACAACCCAAATGATTTTTCATATCCATGGTGGAGCGTTTTTTGTAGGCTCAATTAAAACCCATCGAGCTTTTTTATCTGAAGTTGCTGCACGCACTCAGATGCAAGTTTTACATGTAGATTATCCGCTCGCACCGGAAAGTAAGTTTCCTGAAGCAGGTGATGCGATTTATGATATTTATCAACAACTTTTAGATCAAGGTGTGCAACCTAAGGACATCATTGTTTCAGGTGATTCTTGCGGTGCAAATTTGGCTTTAGCACTTGCATTACGAATTAAGGAAGAAAATAAACAACAACTTCCTAGCGCTTTAATTCTTATGTCCCCCTTCTTAGACCTAACTTTAACAGGTGAGTCTTTACGTTATAATCAGAAGCATGATGCTTTGCTTTCTATCGAAGCACTTGAGTCTGGTATTGACTTTTACGTACCGAAAAACTTGGACCGCTCCCTACCTCCTCTTTCGCCTATTTTCGGAGATTTTGAAGGACTGCCGCCAACTTTAGTGCAAATCGGCTCTAAAGAAATTCTTTTATCTGATGCTCAACGTTTTGAAAAAAAAGCCAAAGCTGCTGGGGTGAAAGTCAATTACAAGTTGTACACGGGAATGTGGCATAATTTCCAAATGTTTAGTCCATGGTTTGATGAGGCAAAACAATCTTTAGCAGATATTGCTGAATTCGCTCATAAAATAGACTGCGACTAACCTCGATATTTACTCAATGATGAACAACAGATCATTTAACAAACCAAACTGTTGTTCATTTTTAAAGATAAAATAATCAATTTAAACAAATCGTATATTTATTCAAATAATCGCATATCCGTCATTCGAACTATATGTATTGTCTGATCATTTTTATCGGGTTTTACAAATTCTAATATATTCTTAAACTATACTACAAAGTTAATCACATTTTTCAAAATTATGTATATATCCTTCAAGTATTTACTTAAACTTTAATTTGAGTTCAAGCCAATAAATTGCTACATTTAAGGCATCATACAATAAAAATCCAAGTACGGAATGGATTCGATTATGCGTAATAAAATTTATTCAGAAAAACGACGTAAAATTCATTCATTGTTCAATCAAGTATTGAAACACTCATTTATTGCCAAATTAATACATAAAAACCAATTGATTAATAATCTAGAAATTGATCCATATACGGGTATTTATAACCAATTTGCAATTAACACTTATTTAAAAGAGTTACATCCACAAAGCGAATCTAATTTTGGTATCGTTTTGCTCAGTGTTGATAATTTGTGTGAAATCAAAAATAAATACAACATTAAAATTGCTCATAAGGCTTTAGCAGCAATTGCCCAAGAGTTATTACAAAACATCCGTGAGACAGACCTTGTTGGTCGTTATAGTGAATCCGAATTTATTTTAATTCTCAGTGATGTGAATCAAGATCAAGCACACCATATCGCAGATCGGCTATCTCTTTTAATTAATAATTATGATTTAAAGATCAATAGCAAAATCATTTCACTTCAAACAAGTTATGGCGTATCAGTTTCTAAACAAGATACAATGAGTAATACGGTATTACAACAAGCAGATCAAGCATTATATATTGCGAAAATAAATCGTAAGCCTGGTTATGCTGACACAGGACTCTTATCTTAAAACACCTAAATAATTAAAAATTATTTACAGCATTATTTACTTCAAGTTCATAATAAACTACCAGATTATTAACAAATAAATGATAACAATTCTTTGTTTTAATAAATTTTAACCCCTATAATTTAAAAAATTATTAATCAGCACTTAATGACTAGTCACTTAAAAATCATGGAATAATTATGAATGGAGGAATCGAATATAAGACTTAATCTTTACTGGCAAAAGCTGAAACAACAATTAGATTCAAATATCATTATGAATTGGAGCAGTTTACATAAATGTATCTTGATTCTGTTCCTGACCGTTGCCCTTCATTTATCTTGGATTGCTTGGAAAATTTTTATTTTGCTGAGTCCAGAAACATGGCAATGGGTCAATATCTCCTTGATTCGTTCACAACTTGTTGTCAATGCAGGTTCAACCCTACTGCTTATTTCCCTTATCGCATTTTGTTATTTCTTTCAAAATAAAAAATGGGCAAATACTATCTTGCCCCATGTTGTCATTAGTATTTTTATCATTTTAATGCTTGCAGATGGTTTTTTGGTGGGTATCTATAGTCCAGCCACTGTTTTTGCATTCGTTTGCATCTCTGGTGTGGGTTTAATTTTATTCAATAGAAAAATTATATATCTTCAAATTACAACTGCCCTGTTGTTCTATATTTCAATGATGTTCAGTACATATTGGCGCATAATTCCTTATGCACCAATTTTTAATGAACATATGTTGGAAAATAAACGACATGATAATTCGTTCTGGGTGGGGACTATGCTGTACTTTATTATTCCTATTTTAATTGTATGTTTAATTTTATGTGAAATTTTACTGTCTCAGTGGCGACATAGAGAGTCATTAATCAAGAAACTCAGTGAAACAGATCCACTGACCAATTTATATAATCGTCGTTTTTTTAATGAAAAGCTTAATGAAATCCAAAATAAGCAAACTCATTATGCCATTATCTTGATTGATATTGATCATTTTAAAGAAATCAATGACTTATATGGGCATCATTTTGGTGATGAAGCATTGTGTAAAGTTGCCAAATTATTATCTTCTCACATTCGTCATTCTGATATTGTGGCACGTTATGGTGGTGAAGAATTTATTATCGCCTTACCTGAAACATCATTAAGCATTGCACAAGCACTTGCTGAACGTTGTCGAGTAGCGATTCAAAATCAAGTACTTGAATCCCTTGATCATCATTATGTACAACTTACTGCCAGCTTTGGTATTGCTACCTCGATTGACGATGAAAATATCAGTAAAATTATTCATCTCGCAGACAAAGCGCTATATCGAGCAAAACAGTCTGGTCGCAATCAAGTCCAGTTCTATCATGATCAAATCAATGAAATTGCTTAATTGGTATTTAATACATTAAACTTGGCTACGATATTGCTCTTCACAAGCAACAAACCGGAATTCTGCATGCGCTTCTGCTATCCATTGTTGTACTGCAGGAACGGCTAATATTTTGTCAATATAACGCTGACTGTTTGCTGATACTGCAATGCCATAACCCATAAACCGCATCACAACTGGCGCATAAAAAGCATCGACAATAGTAAACTCATCAGCACATAAAAAACTGTCAGGGTGTGGTCGCTCCGACCATAATTGTTCAATCCGTTTTACATCTTGCTGTAGTTTTAAATTTTCCTGCCAAAGCTGTACACCAATATGCTTTAAATCAGCATCTAAATTCATATCACAACAACTACGCAAAGCCATAAAACTACTGTGCATTTCAGCAGACATCGATCTTGCGCGTGCACGTTGTTTTACATCTTGAGGCCACAATTGTTTTTCAGGAAACTTTTCTGCTAAATATTCACAAATCGCCAAAGAATCCCAAACTAAAAAGCCATCGTCTACTAAAGCTGGGACTTTGCCAGTTGGGTTTATTTTTAAAATACTTTGTTTAAATTGGCTGTCGAGGTCAAAGTGATCAAAAGGAATCAAGTGCTCTGTAAATGGGATGTTGAAATGCTGAATCACTAACCAAGTACGCATTGACCATGTCGAATAATTTTTATCACCAATAAACAATTCTAACATTTTAATACTCCTGTGTTTATTGCTTATTTTGAACTCAGCATACAGAAGATAAAGCCTTTCTAAAAGCATTTAGAAAAATGTGCGGTTTTAAAACAAGTCAAGGAGTAGATTTACTACTCCTTGACAATGTGCCAGACTGAATTGATTAGAATAAGAATGCCACACCTAAACCAGCTTTATAACTACGGTCTCGTCCTTCCAAATCTACACCCACACTTCCATCAAGTTGAGTACGCTCATTGACCGCATAGATTAAACCAGAACCTAGACCATACTTATAGTCTTGGCTTTCTGTTTTTGAATAAACAAACTCAGAGAATCCTGAAAGATTTCCTGCAATTTTATAACCGACAGTAGGTACAGCAGTCACTGACCAATGCCCATCTTGCACAGCGTAGTTCATGGTGATCCCAGTATTGACCAAATCGTTATACTGATAATCTAATGATGTTCCGATGCTATAAATATCATCTTCTTCACTAAAACCATCATTACCCGTTGCGATCAAGGCTTGAGCCAAAATCGCCATTGATAATTTATCATCTTTTAAATCGATGGCTTTTTTAATCCCAATAGAAACATCACCTAAACCAGAGTCATCCTCTTTAATACCTTTATATTTGGTTTGCATCCAAGCTGGGCCTTGCCATCCTAACTGTAATTCCATACTCGAGGTTAAACCTGTACGAAAAAGCATATCGCCATTGAGGGTTACAGTTTTTGCTTTTGCGCCATCTACTTTAGTTTCCGTGTAGGTCACACTTGGTAGCCCTTGCTCCCAAGCCAATTGTCCCACAGGCGTGATCCCTGTTCCAAAACCTGTTCCAGGACGATCAAAAGAAAATTCTGCTGCCATTGCGCTTATACTTAGACTCGAAGCAAGGGCTAATGTGATTCTATTTAAAATTGCCATATCAAGACTCAAAATTTACGATAATTCTTTGGACATTTTCGCACCGCGACTACGTAGTAACTCTAAAGATTCTTTCTCTTCAGGTAAAGCCTGAGACCAATCTATTTGATCAAATTCACAATCAAAGAACAAATCACTGATCGAAGATAAAATGGTCTTCCCTTCTTCATCTTTGGTGTTCGGGTCAACCTTATGATCTAAAAGCTTATGAATTGCAGGTACACAGGCTGCGCTTGCTGCATCCCACAGTGGACCATAGCACTCTTCAGTGTCCCACAAATAAAAGTTTGCTTTGGCACTAATTAAAGCATCCAAAATATCTAAATGCGGTTGTAAGTCTTGTGCTTTTTGTTCTGCCGTTAAAGGATGACCTGCTTCATAGGCATCACAAATTTTTTCCCACCATTTAAACAATCCATCTGACCAAATCGAAACAGCTGGCCCTTTTTCAGGTTCCATAAAGTTAGGATCAAATCCATCTGCAAGCAAACGTTTGACTTGAGCAAGGTCTAAATCTTCTAAAGCCTGTATAAAGACTTGTTGTTGTGCTGATAACATGTTGATCTCACTATTCTATTCCTATACAACATTATGACGAATATTTTTAAAATAGCTTTGAAAAATTTTAATCGTATCGCTTTTATTTTATAAATGGCATTTATTGTTCATTTATGACAAAGAAGATAATCAAGGACTGTTTTAAAACCATAAAATTGAAGACCATAAAAAAGCCCCGAAGGGCTTTTTATCAGATCATGCTTCATCTGCATCAGCAAGTTCTAGTTTTCCACCACGTGGATTTTCAATTTTTTCTAATACGTGCTCTAGGCTACGCTTTACCCGATCTATCGCACCGTGTAATGAAAGATCAATGTTTTTCGCTCGATGTTTTACCACGACTGGCTTCAAACCTGCTGCTTTGACTTCAATCATACACTGGATATCATCCGCCCCACCTTTGTCACCGTTCTCATCACTGATATGAACTGAAAACTGGGTAATACGTTCGCTATGACGTTGGAATTCTTGATTTAGCTCATCGCGTACGTAAGTAATTAAACGATCACTATTTCTAATATTTTTATCTGTACGGATTTCTATATTCATAAAAAACATCCTCTTTCTAATCAAAAAACGAGTGCAAAACTTATATTTTCGGCACACTTTGCGCCTGCTGTATAAGACAGCTTTTCACCTACAATAAATTGGAACCGTAACTCCTCTATTGCAAAGATGAACACTTTTAACGATCTGCAGATAGGTGTTCTTATACATTCAATATCAGGCCATATTGGAAAATATGCAAGTAGATTTTTAACTTTTTTATGAAAAGAATATGAAAAATGACATCTTGTTACGTTACTTTATAATTAAATGATTTAATTGATTTTTTAATGACTAATTCTGACTAAAAACATCAACTATGTTTAATTCTTAAACTTTTAATGGATATAAATTTTAAATCTTTGCTTTAAATATGCGACTCACGTTTTAAAACATTTCACCTCTTGATGTTTACATATTTATTTTCATTCCATCTAATTTTCGCTTTATTTTTATTTAAGAATCTGTATTCTTGAAGCGCTTTTCTTGGGGGAAAGGAAGAATTCATGAAACTTACACAAATTGCGGCTATCTGCGCAATCGCTTCAACTGCAACTTTGGCTCAAGCTGCGCCTGTTTGGCAAGATTTTAGTATTACTGGTCTTTATGGTGAAAACTATGAACTAACACCAGATGAGAAACAATCTACTATCACTTTTGAGTATGCTGCCAAACTTAAATACGGTGATTTCTTTGCCTTTGCTGACCGTACCAACAGTGATGGTCAGTCGGATACTTATTTTGAGGTTTCTCCACGTCTTAGCTTAGGTGCTGTTTCTGGGAAAAAACTTGAATTAGGCCCAATTAAAGACGTATTAATTGCAACCACTTGGGAAGGTGGTAAAGACATGAACAACTACCTATACGGTGTTGGTGTTGATTTAGCTATTCCTTATTTTCAATATGCGCAATTAAATTTCTACCGTGCCAATAATGAAATCCAAGAAGATGACTATCAATTGACATTTACCTATGGAATTCCATTTAAAATTGCATCTGAAGAATTCCTTGTGGACGGTTTCCTTGATTGGTCAACTGCAGAAAAAGATCAAGTTGCACACTCAAGCGAGTTGAACTGGACGACACAATGGAAATGGAATGCGGGTAAACACATTTCTCCAGATACCCGTCTATATCTTGGTGTTGAACACTCTGTATGGCACAACAAATACGGTGTTCCAGGCAAAGACGAAAATAATGTCAGCGCTTTAATCAAGTATCATTTCTAAGACTGAGCTAAATCCATTGATCAGAAAGCAAAACTTCGGTTTTGCTTTTTTTATTGCCCTTAAAAATAAATCTTTTTAGAATACCCCTATCAATTTTCCATTGACCTGTATCCATGAATTTTCAGATCCGCCCTGCTCAAGCTTCTGACCTAACTGAGATTATGCGTATTTATAATCATGAAATTGCAACAGGTTTAGCAACATGGAACAGCCAATTAAAGACTTTCGCAGATTACCAGCAGTGGTTTCTAGAATTACAACAACAGCAATTTCCACTTTTTGTTGCTGAAGAAACAGCGACTCATGCCATTGCAGGCTATGCCGATTATGCAAGCTTTAGAGCAATCAACGGTTATCTATATACAGTTGAGCACTCTGTTTATATCGACCCAGAATTTACTCGACAAGGGCTCGGCAAACGCTTAATGCTGAAATTGATTGAACATGCTCAACAGCACAATATCCACGTTATGGTTGCTGCAATTGACCACGAAAATACTGGTTCGATTTATCTACACCAACAACTCGGATTTAAACAAACAGGTTATATGCCACGAGTCGGACAAAAATTTGGGCAGTGGCGTGATTTGGTGTTGATGCAATTAAATTTTGATTAAAATAGAGCAGTATTTATACAGCATCCGTCGTAAATTTTTTTGTCGTTTTTTCAAAATTTGTTGTATAACCATAAACAATATTGCTGAACTTCAGAGCGAATATCGATGAATAAAATTATAATCAGTCTATTGGCACCATTTGCATTGATACTTAATACAGCAAGCCATGCTGCTGACTACGATGAACAAAATATAAAACAGGGTTGTGCCAAACTCAGTCAATATCGTAAATTGGGACAAAAATTTTACGACCAGAAAAACTATAAAAAAGCGCTTGATCAGTTTCAAAGACAAGCATCTTGGAGTGCTTTTTGTCAGTCTGTGGGTGAAGAAGAAGCTGATATTCGGGTTTCAGATAATGACATCGACATTGCCAATAATAATGTGGGTTTAACGTATAGCAAACTCAATCAACCCTTATGGGCAAGAGCGTGGTTTCAAATTAAACCCACAAAAACCAGTCAATTTAATTTAAAAAAGTTAGTAACACCAAAACCAAACAATGACTTAACAGGAGAATATGCCAGTTATGCAGGTTTTGGCGAATGGAACAATATCACCATTAAAAAACGTGATCAGAAATATCTCATTCAGTTCACTGGTCTATGGATGGGTGCTCGAAGTCTCATCTATGGTCCAAATATTGGCGAATTTGAAACAGAAATGCCACTTCATGCCAAGAAAGCAAGCTATCGTTTTGAAAATTGTCAAATTGACATCAATTTCACTTATAACGCCTCTTTAGGCAATTTTATTAAAGTGAAAGAATTAAATGAACAAGCCGATTGTGGCTTTGGGATGAATGTTTCATCAACAGGCTATTATCAGAAAGTTGAGCCTCAATAATATAGGGTTTAACCACACCTCCCTTGACTCAGGGAGGTAAACAAAATGTTTTCACGATTCTGTTAAATTGCCACTAAATCACGAATCCCCTTTTCAGGCATTTCTTCACCAATGCCTTGTGCAACCACTTGACCACGTGCCATCACGGTATAGTTATCGGCCAGCTCCTCGGCAAAATCATAGAATTGCTCTACAAGTACAATCGCCATTTCGCCACCATCTGCCAATTTTCGAATCACTCGACCAATATCTTTAATAATCGAAGGCTGAATTCCTTCGGTCGGCTCATCTAAAATCAAAACTTTCGGCTCCGATGCTAAAGCACGTGCAATGGCTAATTGCTGTTGCTGCCCACCCGATAAATCACCGCCACGGCGATGTTTCATTTCGTCTAAGACAGGAAAAATTTCATATAAATGCTCAGGGACTTTACGGGTTTTTGCACCAGAAAATTTTGCCATGCCAATCAAAATATTTTCCTCTACTGTGAGTGTAGAAAAAATATCTCGCCCTTGAGGAACATAGGCCAAACCCGCGCGTACACGCTGTTCAGGGCTCATTTTAGCAATGTCTTTGCCATCCAATAAGATTTGCCCAGACTTAATCGGTAAAATTCCCATCAAACATTTTAATAAGGTGGTTTTACCCACACCATTGCGTCCTAAAACCACAGAACACTCACCAATCGGCGCAGTTAAAGTCACATCACGGAGAATGTGACTGCCCCCATAAAATTGATTGACGTCTTTTATTTCTAGCATATTGCTCCCCTTAACGTCCTAAATACTTTTCAATCACATCTTCATTGGCTTGTACTTCCGCCAAAGTTCCTTCGGCTAGAATGGCACCTTGTGCCAGAACCGTAACTTTCTCACTAATGGTGTCGATAAAGCTCATATCGTGCTCGACTACAACCAAGGTATGATTCTTTTTTAATTCCAAACATAACTCTGCTGTCCGTTCAGTTTCAGCATCGGTCATTCCCGCTACAGGCTCATCCAACAAGATCAGTTTAGGTCGTTGCATCAACAGCATGCCAATTTCAAGCCACTGCTTTTGTCCATGTGATAACAATCCCGCAGGCTTTTGAATAAACTCTTGTAAACGAATCTGTTGCAAAGATTCATCCAAAGCCAACTGTGCATCGGGACTTAACTTGCTAAAAAAACTTTTTTTCACAGTTTTGTCTTTTGGTGCAGCAAGGAGCAGATTTTCCATCACGGTAAAATTTTCAAATACAGTTGGTTTCTGAAACTTACGACCAATACCCGCTTCTGCAATTTGCTCTGTACTCATTTTGGCAAGATCATAGTTTTGACCAAAAAAGGCAGAACCTTCGGTAGGGCGTGTTTTACCGGTGATGACATCCATCAATGTGGTTTTCCCCGCACCATTTGGTCCAATAATGCAGCGCAACTCCCCTTCTTCAATGTAAAGAGACAAATCATTTAAAGCCCGGAAAGAATCAAACCATACACTGACTTTTTCTAAGTAAAGTGCAATACCATGGCTGAAATCAGCACCTTCAGCTTTAGGACGACCATAGCCCTCACCGATTTGACCACCATGTTGCGAATTTAAGCCCAAATCTGACAATAGCTCTGACATTAGTGATCCTCCTTTTTAAAGCGCTCAAGCAATCCAATCACCCCTTTAGGGAGGAAGATGGTTACAACGATAAATAATGCACCAAGGATCAATAACCATATTTCAGGATATGCAACGGTAAAATAGGTTTTAACTCCATTGATCAGACCTGCACCTAGAATTGGACCAATCAATGTGCCACGACCACCTGCTGCAACCCAAACCGCCATTTCAATCGAATTCACAGGATTCATTTCGCTTGGATTAATGATGCCTGCTTGTGGGACATACAATGCACCAGCAATTCCGGCAATCACCGCTGAAAGGACCCATGCCGACAGTTTGTACCACAGGGTACGATAGCCTAAATATTGCAACCGGTTTTCGCTATCACGGATTGCCCCCAACACTCGACCATAAGGCTTATTCATTAAACTACGTAAGCCGATAAAACTCAGTAACAACACTAAGGCAGTAAGGAAACACAATGTTGCTCGCATAGAAGCAGAGGTAATATCCATCCCAAGAATGGTTTTAAATCCAGTAAAGCCATTGTTCCCACCAAAACCTGTTTCATTGCGGAAAAACAACAGTGCTGCAGCAAAAGTCATAGCTTGGGTGATAATCGAAAAGTACACACCTTTAATTTTGGAACGGAAGGCAAAGAATCCAAAGATAAAGGCAATCACACCAGGTACCAAAATCACCAAAGCCAAAGCCCATAAGAAGTGCTGGGTTCCGACCCAATACCAAGGTAACTCAGTCCAACTGAGAAAACGCATAAAGTCAGGCAATTGCTCGCCTGCTGACTCTCGCATCAGGTACATACCAAAAGCATAACCACCCAAAGCAAAATATAATCCATGGCCTAAACTCAGGATGCCGGCATAGCCCCAGACCAGATCCAAAGCTAGTGCAACCAAGGCCAGACACATGATTTTGCCAATCAAAGTCACCCAATATGCTGAGAGGTGTAATGCTGAATCTTGTGGCAACACATGAAACCACGGCAGAATCAGCATCACAGCGAAACATACAGCTATGGCGATTGCACTATAGGGTTTATCTGAAAGTAATGATGTGATTTTCATAGGCTTACTCCACAAAACGACCTTTGATAGCGAATAAACCTTGTGGGCGTTTTTGAATAAACAGAATCACAAGAACCAAGAGAATAATTTTGGCGAGCACTGCGCCCATACCAATTTCGAGTATTGTTCCACTCACACCTAAACCTAATGCGGCAAGCACTGCGCCCCAAACTTGACCAACACCACCCACTACAACCACAAGGAAAGCATCAATAATATAGTTTTGCCCTAGGTCAGGTCCGACATTACCGACTTGTGCCAAGGCACAGCCTGCCAGCCCTGCAAGTCCTGAACCCAGTCCAAAGGCCATCATATCAATTCGTGCAGAACGAATACCTACAGCACGTGCCATCTGACGGTTTTGCGTGACTGCACGGACGAATAAACCGAATCGGGTTTTATTGAGTAGATAAACCAGTAAAAGTAATACAGTGATGGTGAAGACGATAATGGCAATACGGTTATAGGGCAGCATCAAACTAGGTGTAAGTGAAATTCCACCTGAAAGCCATGAAATATTTGATACTTCAACATTCTGTGCACCAAAGATCATCCGTACCAATTGCATCAAAATAAGGCTGACACCAAAGGTCGCCAACAAGGTTTCTAACTGACGGCCGTATAAGGGACGAATCACGGTTCGTTCTATCAGCATACCAATTAAAGCACTGACTAAAAATGCTGCTGGAATTGCTGCAATCAGGTACCAGTCGACATAAGCACCCAAATGGATTTTAAAGAAACTTTGCACCACATAAGTGGTATAAGCACCGATCATGATCAACTCGCCATGCGCCATATTGATCACCCCCAGTAAGCCATATGTAATCGCCAGTCCTAATGCTGCAAGCAAAAGAATACTTGCAGTACTTAAGCCTGAAAAAACATGTCCTGTCCATTCACTTGCTTGAATTCGGGTTTTAATACTACTTTGCGCACTGACCAATGCAGCCTTTAATTCTGGATTTAAGTGTGGCTGTGTTAGCGCTTGTTCGATGATCGCCAAAACATCAGGGCGACTAGAATCTTTTAGCGTTTTGACCGCTTGAATTTTGGTGAGTGTATCTGGACTATTAAAATCAATTCGTGCTTTTAACTGGGCTAAACGAGCCTTCACTTTATTATTTTTTTCATTGAGATAAAGTTGGTTGATAGCTTTGATATCCAACTCATCTAAATTGTTCTCCAAGATATCAATCGCAGCCAATCGCTGTGATGCATCTTGGGACTGTAACTTGATCTTCGCCTGACCAAAGTTCAAGGCTTTGTGCAAGGTGTTGACCAACGTCACTTGATTTAAATCACCTGGCCAATCAGTAATTGCCTGTTCATCTGGATAACTGAACAGCTTGTCTCCAGCTTTCATAATGTAGGTATTGCCTGAACTGTCGGTATAAAGCTCGTCGTTTTCGACATAAGCCACCAACTTATCAAGCTCGTCAATACTTGCCGGCCATTGATTCAACATCGCTCTTCGGTTTGAGAAATCTGCACGTACAAATTTTTGAATGGCATCATCATGACTTACCACTGCCTGAGCAGATGACGATTGCGCGCTATGCTCAGATTCAGCAAAAATCTGTTGAATAAGAAATAATTGAGAAATCGTAAAAAAAAGTGCTGCGAGTTTCAGTCTAAGTGACATGTGCAACTCCCCCTATTTGTGTTTAAATACAATGACCTTTAAAGTTTAGTCATCAGTTAAGCCCACTACGCATGTAGCAGGCTTTTGGGGTCGTAAAGTCTTTATTTAGGAATGTACGGGCTCCATGGTTCCGCTTTGATCGGTTGAGGGCTCTTGTAAACCACATCAAATTGCCCATCACCACGAATTTGACCGATCATTACAGGCTTATGTAAGTGATGATTAGTAGCATCCATACTTAAGGTATAGCCTGACGGTGCTTTAAAGCTTTGACCTGCCATTGCTTCACGGACTTTATCTACATCCGTTGTTCCCGCTTTTTCAACGGCTTGTTTCCACATATTGATACCCACGTAGGTGGCTTCCATTGGATCATTGGTCACCAATTTACTGGCATTGGGAAGCTTATATTCAACTGCGTATTGCTTCATCTTATTGACGAATTCGGTATTCACTGGATTCTTCACAGACATGAAGTAATTCCAAGATGCCAAATGCCCGACCAATGGTTTGGTGTCAATCCCGCGTAATTCTTCTTCACCGACTGAAAAGGCCATCACAGGAATATCCGAAGCTTTTATGCCTTGGTTACCTAATTCACGATAGAACGGTACGTTAGAATCGCCATTGATGGTGGAAATAACTGCGGTCTTTTTACCCGCAGCGAATTTCTTAATATTGCCGACAATGGTTTGATAATTACTGTGTCCAAACGGCGTGTATTCTTCCATGATGTCTGCATCGGCAACGCCTTTAGACTTTAAAAATGCACGTAAAATTTTGTTGGTGGTTCGTGGATAGACGTAGTCGGTACCTAATAAGACAAAACGTTGTGCCTTACCTCCCTCTTCGCCCATTAAGTATTCAACAGCAGGAATCGCTTGTTGATTGGGTGCTGCACCTGTATAGAAAATATTCTTAGACTGTTCTTGACCTTCGTATTGCACTGGATAGAACAACAGACCATTGAGCTCCTCTACAACTGGTAACACTGATTTACGTGAAACTGAAGTCCAACAGCCAAAAATGACAGCGACTTTGTCCTGAGTAATCAACTGGCGGGCTTTTTCAGCAAATAATGGCCAGTCTGATGCAGGATCGACGACAACAGGCTCAAGCTTTTTCCCCATCACCCCACCTTTGGCATTAATTTCATTGATTGCCATAAGTGCCGTATCTTTAAGCGACGTTTCAGAGATAGCCATTGTTCCAGACAATGAATGCAAGATGCCCACTTTAATTGTGTCACCGCTTGTTGCAGTTGCCGATTTATTTTCTGTTGCGGGTTTCGCTTCCGTTTTATCTGCTGGTTTTGAGCAAGCTGTCAGCGCAATGCTCCCCATCATTGCCACAGCGAGAAGTGTTTTTGAAAACATTTTTTGTTGGAACATCATCTTTTTCTCTCCAAACCTTTTGGTGCATTTTTGAATGCGCGATTTTGCTTTTACCTGACAGGCTTAATTCAATTTTTATGCCAAGTGGAGAATTTGTGCTTTTATCGTTGAATATATTTCATGATAAAAAATAATAAAATCAAAATATTAGTCACTCTTATTTTTATATAAATCGGACGTGCATTGATAAGCATTAAATGCCTTTCAACGACTCAATAGTGCGAGTGTTGATCAGGTGAAAGTGCGAGATTAAAAGTCATACTGGTCAAATTAAGTGCGATTTTTTTTATTTAAAATGAGCAATGAGGGTGCAAAAAATTGACCCAAAATTAAATTTTTAAGCTTTCTTAATGAATTTTGCTTTACAGCACCAAACGATTTTGACGGAATAATCCAATCCCTGAGATGGATGGAGCAGAGGTAAAAGAATAGGAGAAAAAATAGAAAGGCTATACAGAAATATTTTGTTTTACGAAGAATATAATTCTGTTTACATCAATGCGATATTTAAGAGGTATCAAAAAAATGATGCACTGAGGCATCATTTTTCAAATATGAATGAGTTCGATAATCAAACACTCAAATCAGCTAAGTTTCCTTTTTGCTCTAACCAGTCTTTACGATCACCTGACCTTTTTTTGGCAAGTAATTTATCCAGTAAACCTGTTGTGTGATGCGTGTCGTCCAAATCCAATTGCACCAAACGGCGTGTATTCGGATCTAAGGTGGTTTCACGCAATTGACTGGCGTTCATTTCACCCAAACCTTTAAATCGAGTAATTTGCGGGTTTTTAGATTTAACTCTCTTTAAGATAGCTTCTAACTCTTCGTTATCAAGCGCGTAGTAAACATCTTTGGCATCATCGATACGGAACAATGGTGGCATTGCAACATAAAGGTGTCCAGCATCGACCATTGCAGGGAAATGCTTCACGAAGAGTGCACACAGCAAGGTCGCGATATGTAAACCATCTGAATCGGCATCGGCAAGGATACAAATTTTGCCATAACGTAATTCGGAAAGATCATCACTGCCCGGATCTACACCGATTGCAATCGCAATATTATGCACTTCTTGAGAGGCCAACACCTCGTCAGAAGACACTTCCCAAGTATTTAAAATTTTCCCACGAATCGGCATGATCGCTTGGAAGTTTTTATCGCGGGCTTGTTTTGCAGAACCACCGGCAGAGTCACCTTCGACGATAAACAATTCCGATTCTTCAAGGGTATGACCGACGCAATCTGATAGTTTTCCGGGCAAGGTAGGACCAGCAACAATCTTTTTACGTTCAACTTTTTTCGCTGCTTTTAAACGGCGACCCGCTTTCGCAATCACAATCTCAGCCAATTGCATGGCCACTTCAGAGTTTTGATTTAGCCACAGCGCAAAAGCATCTTTGGCAATATTTAAAACAATGTTGGATGCTTCTCGGCTTGAAAGACGTTCTTTGGTTTGTCCTGAGAATTGTGGCTCTTGGAATTTAAGCGACAGAATATAATTAACCCCATCCCACACATCTTCAGCAGACAATTTCAGATTACGTGGCAACAAGTTACGTAACTCACAAAACTCACGCATCGCATCGGTAACACCTGAGCGTAACCCGTTTACATGGGTTCCTCCTTGTGCCGTTGGGATCAAATTCACATAACTTTCCTGAATTTGTTCACCACCCTCAGCATTCCAGCAAATTGCAAACTCAGCGCTGGCGCGTTCAGCTTCACCCGTTGCGACAAAGGCAGGATCTGGAATGATTTCACGATCTTGTAATTCATCCATCAAATAGTCGACGAGACCATTTTCAAACTGCCATTCAATTTTTTCGTCATTAATCTGATCAATATAATTAATTTGTAGACCAGCAGCCAATACAGCTTTGGCTTTGAGATTATGTTTTAACGCTTTTAAAGCAAATTTAGGTGAGTCAAAATATTTTGCTTCTGGCCAAAAATGTACTGTTGTCCCCGTAGCACGTTTTGGCGCTTTGCCTTCTAAAACCTCTAAAGGCGCAACAGGTTCACCATGTTCAAACGCCATTTTATAAAGATTGCCGTGGCGTTGAACTTCAACCTCAACACGATCAGACAAGGCATTGACCACTGAAATCCCTACACCATGCAAACCGCCCGAAAACTGATAGTTATCAGTGCTAAATTTACCGCCAGCATGTAATTTCGTTAGGATAATTTCAATCCCGCTTTGTCCATATTCAGGGTGAATATCGACGGGCATACCACGCCCATTGTCTTCGACCGACAACGAACCATCTTTATATACTGTAACAGTAATTTTATTGGCATGTCCTGCAAGTGCCTCATCGACAGCATTATCAATTACTTCTTGCGCCAAATGGTTTGGACGAGTGGTATCGGTATACATACCTGGACGGCGACGTACAGGATCTAGACCAGATAATACTTCAAGTGATTGGGCCGTATATTGAGACACGTTGAGTTTTTTCCTTTTATTTTACGGAGTATGATAAAAATTCCAGAATCATGGGTATTTTATCTGCAAAATCTTCCATCGCATGATTACCATGCATTTCTGTCATGATTAATGATGTGTGTGGAGCTGCACTATAATACCGTTCAGCGTCACGATAATCTAAAACTTCATCACCTTGTTGCAATAAGACCAGTATTTTGTCTGCATCTTGTACAAATGGCACGGCAATCGCTTCCAAGTAGTCAAGTTGTAAACGATCTAAAGTCCATTTTTCATTGATCTTATAGGGAATCTGTTCAATTCCAAATAAGTTACTGAACAATTGCCATGGTCGCATAGCTGGATTAATTAAAACAGCAGGCACACCATATTTTGCGACCAATTGTGTCGCATAAAATCCACCAAAGCTACTCCCCACCAGTACAACATCAGGCAATTTTTCAATGAGCGCTGAAATTTGATCTAAAACCAGTTGCGGATGTTGGTTTAAATCAGGCAAATGCACACTATGCGATGAATAGCATCGACAATAATCATCTAATTGTTGCCCTTTTATTGATAAAGGACTACTTTTAAAACCATGTAAATAAATAATATTCATTGAAAATAGTTTGCTTTTTTACCACCAATGTTTTAGTTTTTAATGTGATTTGAATCACATTATTGTTTTAATTTGTATATGTCGTGATATTGTCCGACAAAAAACTAAAACATAATCGCAATTATCGGTATTTTAAATAGCGTTCAGGATGAACAAGATAAGATGATTGCCTAGGGATTTATACATTGATCTACAGCAAAAATAAAGTCTTTGTTCCAGATCAATATGGATGAGGAAATAACAATGCCAAGCTTAACCCCTTTACACGAAACCTATTGTAAGTGGGATCGCTCGCCTCCAAGTCAGGCCGACGTATTAGAAGGTTTAGCGCAGTTAGTGAGTACGCCACTCAGTGGCATGGTTCAAGACTTCATCCAGTCGATTCAACGCGAAATGTTGCTGAGTATTTTTGGCTTAAGTAAACAAAAAGCCAAACGATTTCAGTCACGTCCAATTGTCGATAAATTCTATCAATTTGGTTATCACGCGTTGCAAAATTATGGTAGCCATCTGCTTGCTCCAGTTTTACGTAAAACCATTGAACGTTTTCCAAATTTGCATGATAAGCCTTTGACCTCCCATATGACTTTTTTAGTCAGTGCTTTAAATGGGGTATTGGGCGATTATTTGTTAGCGAGCCATAATCCTCTGGCACTCTCACCTGTACTCTATGATCATTATGGTGCATTACAGCAAGGTGATTTGGCTGGACGTGTAGTGATTTTCTCACATGGTTTATGTATGAATTATCAAGATTGGACCAACCGTAACAATGGCGGTATTGGTGAGAAACTATTGGCCCAGCGTGATCACAACACCATGTTGTATTTTCACTACAATACTGGGCGCAGAATTTCAGCCAATGGACGTTCATTAGCAAATCTTTTAGAAGACTTAGTGAAACGTAACCCTCGCATTACCAGTATTGATTTAATTGGGCACAGTATGGGTGGCTTGGTATCTCGCAGTGCGCTGTTCTATGGCAAACAAAACATGCACCAGTGGTTCCATATGGTAGAGAATCTAGTTTGTATTGGTTCTCCGCATCATGGTGCGTTATTAGAACGTTTCGGATTTGCCATGCAAGAGAAAGTGGGTAATTTTCCTATTGTTAAAATGATCAGTCATATCGTCAATATCCGCAGTAATGGCATCTTAGACTTGCGCTATGGAAGTGTTCGAGATGATGACTGGGAGCATAACAATGCTCGTATTGGTTTGATGGATGACAACCGTAAACCCGCTCCGCTACCCTCTCATATCAATACCTTTTTAATTGCAGGTACCTTAGAATTTGAAAACCGCAAAAACCGCACCTTAAAAGTGATTGGCGACTATCTGGTCAGTGTTAAAAGTGCCTTGGGTGAACATCCGAACCCACGTTTCCAGTTAAAATTACCTGAATCGCATAAAGCTGTGTTTTATGGCTTAAACCATCTTGAGATTCAATATCATCCTTTGGTTTCGGAACAAATTGCCAAATGGTTTTATCCGCACCATGATGAGCTGGCGGAAGAACAAATTCGCAAATATTTGATTAAATTAGAAAGTATGCAAGGGATTGTTGAAACCTAATCGTAAAAAAGCAGATCTTCAATCCACTTTTTTTTCTGCTATTTCACTTCAATTTGATAAGACTTGTTCTGATGAGGATCAATCATGTCACCATATTCATCAAAGTTTGATTTTTCTGCACATTGTGTATCGATCAGTAAGCCTTGTTTTAATTCACAAGTCCAAGCTTTATTATAATTCTTTTGGCTAAGTTTTTTACCTGTTAAATCAAATTGCGTCACCTCAATGAGCGACTGGGCAAGCGTTCTAGCAGGATGGCTCTGTGATACGGACAATACGTAGTATCTGCCACCATGCAACTGACAGTCTTCAATTCGACTTGAAAAATAATCTGGATCGACAATAAATTTTTTAAATGGCTGAGCACCCAATTTTATATAGGAAATGTCGGCTGGGATAGTGTCATCAAATTCAGATTTAAACTGACAAGACACATCTTTACTGATCACAGTGACTAGCTTTGCAGAAACTTGTGCCGTTGACAAGCAGACTAGTATGCTGATCCCAGCTAAATTTATTTTATGATTTATGATTTTTCTTGATTTATACATCAATGAAGTTTATTTGAAAAAAAGGGCCAGTTTAGACTGGCTCTTGATGTTTTAAATTAGTACTTTCTAAACAACTGCCACAGACTGATCAATGCTAATACACTAAAAAACAATAATGACCAAACGGGTAAAGATTGTCCTAAAAAAGTCCAATCGACCATAGCACATTCGCCAGAACCCTTAAGGACATTTTCAAACACCGCTTTTAAAGGCAATGTATTTACCCAATAGTCTAGACCTGGCCCACAACTTGGAACCTGATCTTTAGGTAAGTTCTGTAGCCACACGTGGCGAGCGGCAACACCAACTGACCAAGAAATTGCAGCGAAACCCAAGAAGCTATAAATGCGTTTAAATACATTTGTTTTTGGGTTATGCAAAAAGGCAATCAGTGAAATTAGCCCTAGGCCAATCAATCCAATACGTTGAAATACGCATAGTGGACATGGCTCAAGCCCTTGTACATGCTCTAAATAGAGCGCAAATGACATACCAATCACACTTGCCAAAAATAAAAGACCACTTACGAAGCGATAACTACGCCATTGCATGGAACTTCCTCATTATCTAATCAATGCTTTATCTAAATTTACTCAGATAATCCTCGAAACTTATACTTGTATTTTGTTCAAGTTGCTGTTGTTCTGCGAGAGATGTTCGAGTAAGCCCCTCAAAATACGCTAAAGTTTCTGGACTTAATACATGTTGTTCGTAACTTTGGATATGCTGATTGGCCATATAGCCACCAAAATTCCATGTGCCACCTTGCTCTACAGTATCGGCAATCACATGCGCAGATAGTGTTTCATCCACATCATCAATACGTGTTTGCATCACTATCATCGCTTGGCGATATAAATCCGTTGAATAGGATTGATTTAATAAATCTGCAAGGGGTTGCATGGCGGTGACATGCTGTTGAATCCACTCAAGTAATGGATATTCAACACCGGCATCAATGATTTTCGCATTTGGTGCACGACCACGATTGACCACTTCAGCTTGGTTTTGCTCAATAATATCTTGTTCTTCATCCCATAGATCAGGGCTTTCTTTCAGTAAACAATACAACGCAACCACTTCCAAGAAGCCTGCTGTATCTTCATCAATACCTATTGCACTGTATGGATTTACATCTACCGCGCGTAATTCGACATAGCCGATCCCACGATTTGACAAGGCCTGAGAAGGAGTTTCCCCTTCTTGTGGCACTTGTTTTGGACGTACTAAGCTATAGTATTCATTTTCAATTTGTAAGACGTGATCATTAATTTGAATCGGCTTACCATTGGCATCGTTTAAACCTAAATGACTAAACTGTGCATAAGGGGAATTAACCGCTTTTTGTAATTCAGCCACATAACTTTCTAAATTGTTGTAATGAATACCCAATTGTTTTTGTGCGGAATTTTGATAACCAAAACGCCCCATGCGCAATGCTGTTGCATAAGGTAGAAATAATGTGCCTTTAATTAAAGGCAACAATTGATGTTCACGCCCTGTCATAAAGCATTTACAGACTGAAGGGCTTGCACCTACTAAATACATCACTAGAGGAGTTAAACGAATAAAGTTACGGATTAACCCAAGATAACGATGACTGCGATAATCTTGCAGGCTTAATGCTTTAAGTGCTTCATTGCTTTCGTGTTGTTGTAATTGTTCAAATAACGCATCTGGAAAAGACACATTATAGTGCACACCCGAGATTGTCTGCATACGGCGACCATAACGAATGCCTAGGCCATGACGATATAAGGTTTTAAATTGACCAATATTAGATGTGCCATATTGCGCCAAACGAATATTTTCTTCTTTGTCATCCAACATACATGGCATGGACAAAGTCCACAACTTTTCACCATTTTCTAAATGACGATGCACAACAGCATGTACATCTGTTAAAAAGTTTAAGGCTTCAGGAATGCTTTCTTTGGGAGGGGTAATAAACTCCATCAAAGCTTCTGAATAATCTGTGGTGATATGCGGATGTGTTAGGGCTGAGCCTAAAGACTGAGGATGATCAGCCTGTGATAAAAAGCCATTACTTTGCATACGCAGGCTTTCACGTTCGATGCCACGTAACATGCCTCTGAATAAGGTAGAATCCACCCAATTTGGTACTAATGATTGGGAAATCGTTTCGGGTTGACTCATACTTACTCGCTTATCTTAAAGAATTTTTTAAAATAAAATGTTTTGATGCCCGCAGTATAACGTTATTTATCGATATACACGTATAAGCATCGTTGTTTTAAATCAATTATTCATTTTATTTCGGAAAAGTTTTTAACACAAACTACCTCTACAAGACATTTAAAATTTGTGATTTTATAGAAAAATCATCACTAAAGAATTGTAACTACTATGAATTATCAAGAAATTATCGATTTTTGGTTTAGTGAAGAAACTCAGCCATTTTGGTTCGCAAAAAGTGACGCATTCGATCAAACTTTGCACCAGCGATTTGCACATACCTTGGATCAAGCCAAACATTGTGAACTATGGACTTGGCGCGCCACAGCAGAAGGTCGCTTGGCTGAAATTATTGTTTTGGATCAATTCTCGCGTAATTTGTATAGAGATCATGCTGAATCTTTTGCACAAGATGCCTTGGCACTTGCGTTATCACAAGAAGCCATTCAGCTAAATTTAGATCAGCAATTAAGCCCTGAACAGCGTTCATTCCTGTATATGCCATTTATGCACAGTGAATCAAAAATTATCCATATTCAAGCTTTACAACTTTTTGAAGAGTTGGGCAATCCACTCAATCTAGATTTTGAGAAAAAGCATAAAGTGATTATTGATCGTTTTGGGCGTTATCCTCACCGTAATCAAATTTTAGGGCGAAGCTCAACGGTAGAAGAAATTGAATTTTTAAAACAGCCAAATAGTCATTTTTAATCCTATTCATTTTCATCTAAACAGCTTATGCAGAAATATTTTGCATAATCTGTTTTAGTACCTTATCTAAATCATAATGACCCACAACAATCATCAACTTTTAGAAAACATAGCTGTGTTTAATAATGGTATTTTCAATCATTTCAGCATGTATGGACTTTAACTGCTGTTCACGCGAGTCAAAACTTGGAAAGAGCGGTATGCCCTTTCCAAGAAGAACAGGCATGATAAAAACTTCTAAGGTATTGAGTAGCTTCTGTTCAATAAAGGTATTCTGCAATTGTGTTCCACCGACAATCCAGACATTACCGTTATAATTCTGTTTAAGGTGCTCAACAAGTTCATCCACACCTAAGTTCCACCGCGAAAGCGAGGCATGAGTTAAAGCTAAATCAGGATTAGAAGTGACGATAAATCCTTTCTGGTCTGGATAAGGCCACGCCTCACCAAAAGAACAAATCACTTCATAGGTTTTACGCCCCATAATCACAATATCGATATCTTGGATAAAATCATCATATCCACAATCAATACTTTGAAATGGCGCTAAAAAATCTACAGAACCATCTAGTGTTGCAATATAGCCATCTGCGCTTGTTGCAATATAGCCTTTGATTTGAATACTCATTAATTTCTCTATAAACAAGGTCCATTTTTATTATGGATCAAATACGCATAATACTGGGCTTACTGTTTAAACTTTATGTGAACCACCATTTTCCATGATCGATATCATCTTGAATTAACAAAATTCTTCTTGAAATTCATTGTCAGTCCATCAATTTAGAACAATATACAGAGGATTAAAAATTCATTAAATTCCATCCAGAAGAATGGAAAGGAGAGACACATGAACAAAGTACTCATTGGTCTGGTTATTGCAGTGGCACTCACCTTCACAGGTTGTGCAACGACCCCTAGCAAACCGCGTACCTTTGACCAGCTTGGACAATACACCACGGTACCTCTCAATGATCATAGCTATCGCATCAGTTTCCAAGGTAATAGCAATATGAGTTTTGGAACAGCTGAAGAAATTAATCTTGTCAAAGCTGCACAAACAACGCTTTTAAATGGATTTACTTACTTCAAGGTTTTAGATGACCCAAGCAATCGAACTCAGCAACCGCCTCGTAAAGCAGTAGTTTATCCGTCATCAAACTACTATCCATATGGCTGGGGCTATCGTCGTCATCCTGTGTTCTGGAATGACCCATTTTATGATATGCCACAAGTCGTGACCATTGACCCTGTTCAAATTTCCTATACGATAGAATGTTATAAAGATAAAAAATCATCGCCGAATGATGCATTTGACGCTCGTCTGATTTTGCAATCTTTAGGACAAAAATATGGTGTTAGTCCGACAGGACAAGTACTGCAACCACAGCCTGATGCTGTAACATCAACGAAATAAAAATGCAGAAATCTATTTAGGAAAATGAATGAGCGGAATTGAACAAAGTGAAGTTCTTAATGAAATTCCAAACTTAGATCGAAGCAAACGCTTTGCGACCATCGCCTTGGTGGTGGCTGTTGTCGCATGGTTTGCTTTGATCATTTCCGCCAAACTGATGCCTGAGTACGCTTGGTTTATTCATATTCTCATGCTGGGCGCTGAAGCTGGCGTGGTCGGTGGCTTAGCCGATTGGTATGCGATTACCGTATTGTTCCGTAATCCCTTTGGGAAAATTCCCATTCCTAAATTTCTAAAAGATCACACCGAAATCATTCCACGTAATAAAGCACGTATTGCGGAATCGATGGGTAAATTTGTCCAAGAGAATTTTCTATCTCCACAAATTGTTGAACGTAGTTTAAAAAGTATTGATCTTAGTTTTGCTGTCGGTCAATGGCTGGCCAATCCTAAAAATAACGGTCAAGTGGTGGACGTAATTCAGCAAACGGTTCCGAAAATTTTTGAATTTGTGGGGCAAGACCAAATTGGACGCTTTATTCAAAACAACAGTGTTCAATGGGTTCGAAATACTCGAATGAACCAATTGGCAAGTGAAATGTTGCGCGCAGTTTTAGAAAATGATTTTCATCAAGATGTATTACAACGTGGACTGGATATTGCCCATGAATGGATGATGACCCATCCTGAAAAAACCCGTGAAATCACTCAAACTATGTTTAAAGAGCTTGGTGTTTCCCGTCTTGCTAAAGGTGCCAGCTGGATTGGGATTGATGTTGAGCAACGGACCATTGATTCAGTGATTGAAAAAGTGGAATCCATGCTTGCTGATCACGAGCATCCTATTCGTCAAAAAATTGAAGAAGCTGCACATGAGCTTATGTTGCAATTGGCGGATAACAATAGTCATGCCAGCATAAGTTTAAATGAAACCAAGAATGCTCTTTTAGACAGCGAACCGGTACTCAACTTTATTACTGGTGCCGTGGTGATTTTATGTGATGCGGTTAAATCTGACTTGCTTAAAGCAGACTCGGGTATTGCCATGAATTTACGTATCGCCATTCAACAGCTTGGTGAAAACTTGATGCAAAATCAGTCTGTACGAGAATTATTGAATGATCGAATCAGCGGAATTGCCATCAATTTAAGTGACCAATATAGTGAGAAAGTGATTAAATTTATTAGTCAACGTATCCATGAATGGGACTCTACCGAAATGATCGCCAAGATTGAAAATGAGGTAGGTGGTGATTTACATATGATCCGTGTCAATGGTGTTGTAGTAGGCGCATTTATTGGTCTAAGTTTAGGTGTGATTCGTGCTGTGATTGATTTTGCGATTTAAGAATACAATAAAATGGATTCTATCTTAGGTATTTGGCTAATCGTGATGAATCATATTTAAATCATAAAAAAATGGGAGTCTAGCTCCCATTTTTTAGCACTGGACTTTTTATCAACTGTATCAATCAATCGCATAATTGATGGTCACGACAACACGCGCAATTTTATTAATGGTGGCTTTGTCATAAGCACCGCCATAATCGCTATCATCATCAGAACCACTTTCAGGTAAAATATAAAACGCTCCCTGACTTGCAGAACGCATCGCACCGACTTTTACCCCTCCGACCTTTGCAAACTCATTGGCGCGACTATGCGCATTTTTAGTTGCATTGGCGATCAATGACATTTTTATTTCTTCTAGATTTGACACTAAATACTGCGGTTTCTGCTCGATGGATATGCCTTTTTCATCTAATAAATAAGCATCTTTTGCTGCTTTTTCAATCTTTTGAATATCACGACTATCAATCACCAACGACTGCATCGCAGTATAACCTCTAAACTCACGAGTAACTTTCCCATCTCCCTGATTAACTTCCTCATAATAGGGTTGAGAGCTTTTATTACCCAATTTCATTTCTGTTGCCTTAAATCCACGCTCAACAAAGAAATCTTGTAACGCTTTTATTTCTTGATCCAACAATTGATAGGCGGCTGAAACACTGTCTGAAGCATGACTGGTTTGCAGATGAATTTCCCAGCGTGCTAAATCCGCTTGTATGGGTTTTTCAGCCAACCCTTTGACGACTATTGAATTTTTTTCTCCATTAAACTGCTTAAGTGCATAGCCCAAGACACTTGCGGAGATAATGAATCCTAAACTTAGAATGAGTGCAAAGACCCATAAAGTTTTATATGTGATTGATTTATTTTCCATTATTGTAGTATCGCTAAAATTATTATAAATAAGTTATAGTCAGGATCCTACCGCAAGTCAACTTACTTTGACTCTAGAACAACATCGCTTTAATGAACTTCACCCAACATACTCTGTAACAACATATTACCCCTCTCAAATCTAATTTCTCTATCTTAAATTCCTACAGCACCTCTCCCCCTAACCAATAGATTACTTAATCCTATTCAGCTCCTTAAAACGACCTGCTAAACTGCCACTAATACATTTATAAAATCAGTCTGGTCATGATCGAAATCCACTCCAAACTCCCTGCTCAAGGTGTCACCATTTTTAGCATCATGACCGCTATGGCACATCGTCTTAACGCCCTTAACCTGTCACAAGGTTTTCCAGACTTTGATGCACCACCAGCGTTGCTACAAGCACTCAGCCAAGCTACATTAGATGGTTTTAACCAATACGCAGCAGGTGATGGTTTATTAGCCCTAAGAGAACAACTGGCTCAACTGTTTTTAAAACGTGATCAATTACAACTTGATCCAGTCACCGAAATCACCATCACTCCTGGGGCAACGATCGGGATTTTTAGTGCCATACAAGCTATCATTCATCAAGACGATGAAGTGATTATTTTTGATCCAAGCTATGACAGCTATGCTCCGAGCGTGCAATTGGTCGGTGGTAAAGCCATTCATATTCCACTCAATGCGCCTGAGTTTTCTGTGGATTGGAATCAAGTCAAATCTGCAATTACAGATAAAACCCGTATGGTCATTGTAAATACCCCACACAATCCAACTGGCGCGATTTGGTCTAAACAAGACTGGCTAAATTTAATTGAATTAATCCAAGATAAAAATATTATTGTGCTTTCAGACGAAGTCTATGAGCATTTGATTTATGACGGCGAAAAACATTATTCAGCATTGTCATTTCCTGAACTCAGAGAACGTAGTTTTGTGGTCGGTTCTTTTGGTAAAACTTTCCATGTAACAGGTTGGAAAACAGGTTATTGCATTGCGACACCCGAGCTCATGAAAGTATTCCGTCAAATTTATCAATTTGCCAACTTCTGTGGGGTAACACCCGTACAAATGGCGCTTGCCAATTTTATGCAACAGCATCCTGAACATATTGACGATCTATCAAGCTTCTATCAGCAAAAACGTGACCTGTTTATTTCAGGTATTGCGAATTCAAAATTCAGTTTAATTCCCTCTCAAGGCACATTCTTTCAAAATGTTGATTACAGCCAAATTCGCCCAGATTTAAATGATATCGATATGTGTAAATTCTTAGCGGAAGAACATAAAATTGTGGCGATTCCAGTTTCTGTTTTTTATAAGCAAGCCCCTGAAAATTTACGTTTAGTGCGTTTTTGTTTTGCCAAAAAGGAGCAAACTTTGATTCAGGCCTGTGAAATTTTAACCCAAATTTAATCCCAACCCATACAGATCATCTCTGTAAAATTAAAGCCTGAGTTACTCAAATACTCAGGCTTTTTTCTCAGCGTTTGTTATATTATCAATAAGATAAAGATACTCGAAATAGACAGTAGAATAAAAGATGCCAGCTCGTCCCGATATGCTTCACCAACCCAAATTCTGGAAGGTTTTTTTAATCTTCCTTGGTCCATTGATTCTAACCAATATTCTGCAAAACCTGTCTGGAACAATTAATACCATTTTTGTTGGGCAAATGCTGGGAGTAGAAGCGATTGCCGCAATTTCAGTATTTTTTCCGATCCTATTTTTATTGCTGGCTTTTGTGATTGGTCTATCTACAGGTGCGACTGTTCTAGTTGGACAAGCTTGGGGTGCTAAAGATATCGAAAAAGTGCGTACCATTGTTGGCGCATTGTTATTTATGACCCTCATTGGTGGATCAATCATTGCCTTTTTAGGGGTGTTTTTTGCCAAACAGATTCTATTGCTTTTGGGGATAGATCCCAAAATCATGCATCTTGCCCTGCCCTATGTTCAATGGATGTTAATGAGTAGTCCTTTTCTATTCATCTACATCACCTATACGTCTATTTTACGTGGTGTGGGTGACAGTACCACACCATTGATGGCTTCAAGTCTAACGATCATTGTTGGCGTCATTGTAACTCCAGCGTTGATTGGCGGTTATTTTGGGCTACCTAAGCTCGGCATTATTGCTCCAGCAATTGCCAGTGGCCTAGGCTTTATTTCAACTTTAGTTTTCCTTTATGTCTATTTGAATAAAAAAGATCATGCTTTAAGACCTGATGCAGCGTTAATCCAACATATCCGCTATCACCCTCAATTTAGTCGCAGTATCTTGCGCTTGGGTGTGCCGACAGGTATTCAAATGGTGACCAACTCGGTCGCAGGACTGGTGGTGATTGGACTGGTCAATCAACATGGCGCTCACGCAACAGCAGCATATGGTGCAGTCAACCAAGTCCTGAACTATATCCAATTCCCTGCTTTGTCGATTGCCATTGCTGGTTCTATCTTCGCAGCTCAAGCTATTGGTGCTGGGAAATCTGAACTACTGGCAAAAGTGACGCGAACAGCGCTGTTGAGTAATATCGTGATTACAGGTTCATTGGTACTCTTGGCCTATATTTGTTCAAAATATTTGATGGCATTGTTTATTACAGATCCGTCTGTAATTGAGTTGGGTCAGCAATTACTATTTATCGTGTTGTGGTCAATTATATTTTTTGGAGCAAGTGCAATTTTTGCTTCGATCATGCGGGCCAGCGGAACTGTGACTGTGCCTATGATTTTTAATATTTTATCCATTCTGCTCATTGAAGTTCCGTGTGCCTACTTATTTAGTCAATGGTTTGGTTTACAAGGCATTTGGTATGCGCTTGCCCTGACCTTTTTCAGTCTATGTCTTATGCAAGGTCTTTATTACCAATTTATCTGGAAAAAGAAAACCATTGAGATCTTAATTTAAACGAATGGATATTAAGTTGTTATTCAACCCATTATTTCTCAAAGTCTAAAATGAAAAAAACCGTCAGCTTGACGGTTTTTTAATATCAATCAACTATTTTGGTTCTAACTTTTTACTAAACTTAGTCGCAAAACCTGTAATTTTTTGATATCCAGTCGGTAAAATACGCTGAATTAAATCTAAGGTTTTTGCATCATTCCCAATAAGTAAACGGCGCTTGTCTTTCAATACAGCATCCAACATTTGTTGAGCAGCATCTTCTGGAGGCATACGCAATAATTTATTAAATGCTTTTGCTGATTTCTCAGGGTTCATCCCCAAAGAACGTAAGCTGTCATTCATACGCGCATCATTTGCAATATTGGTACGAATACCGCCAGGATGAACACATAGAGCAGATACGCCACACTTTTCAATGTCTAATTCTTGACGTAATGATTCAGTAAAACCACGTACCGCAAATTTAGATGCATTGTATGCAGACTGGGTCGGCTGAGCCGTTAAACCAAATAAGCTCGAAATGTTGATGATATGTCCATCACCTGTTTTCTTGATATAAGGCAAAAATTCTTTTGTTCCATAGACAACGCCCCAGAAATTGATATTCATAATCCATTCAAGTTCGTCATAAGATGCACCTTCTACGGTAGATCCTAAAGCTACACCAGCATTGTTAAAAATCATGTTTACAGAACCATGATTTTGCACAGTATCCTCAGCCCAAGCTCGCATTTCTTCAACTTTGGCAACATTCACTTTTTTTGAGGTCACACGGACATTATATGGTTTGACCAGTTCAACGGTTTCAGATAAACCTTTTTCATTCACATCACTAATGGATAAATGACAACCTGCTTTTGCCAATAAAATAGCAAGTTGTTGTCCCATACCAGAGCCAGCACCAGTAATTGCAGCGACTTTGTTTTTAAAATTTTTCATTGTCTATCCTTTTTTAAACCCGCACAAAGCATTCAGAGTGATGTGCAGCTCACTTGCTCAATATAATTTTGACAATCATTATTGTCAATATTATATTGTGATTTAACCGATGTTTTTTTATACAAAAATTCTAGAATAGGTTTCAATGGCTTTTATTGCTAAAATAAGCGCTTCTTTGTGACAATCAAATATGACACGAGTAATTTTTTACAATGAATGAACCACTTTCAACTGAAAAGAAAACTATAAATAAAGCAGTCAAAGAACGTCAATTTAAGGGTATGTCCTTATCTGAGCGAAAACTTGCACGTCGAGAAAAGTTGATCGAAGCAGGGATTGAAGCCTACGGCACGCATGGTTTTTTTTCTGTCACCGTTAAAGATATTTGTAATGAAGCGAAACTGACTGAACGTTATTTTTATGAGTCCTTCAAAAAAAGTGAAGAACTGTTCCAAGTCATCTTTCTACAACTGATTGAACAATTACAACAAACCGTGATGCAAGGGGTCATGCAAGCAGCACCTGATCCTAAAAATATGATCCGTGGTGGCTTAACTGCAATCTTTACCATGTTAAAAAATGATCCACGTGTGGCGCGTATTATTTATATTGACGCCATGCTGGTTCAAGAACTGCATAATCATGCCACAATCCATGAAACGATGGGCCGTTTTGACCGATTAATTCACTCCTTTGTTACCCTAATGATGCCGCATATTGAACGCAGTGAACAAGAAATTTCCTTGGTTGCCACAGGTTTAAATGGCTATGTGACTCAAATTGCGGTTCGCTGGGTCATGGGTGGATTTAAACAATCGCTTGAAGAAATTGTCTCAGCATGTGAAATTGTATTTGTATCGCTGATTGATTCATTTTCATCTCAATAAGATTGTTAGCTTAAATATTTTTGTCATCAAATCGTCATAAAAATGTCAAATATCTCATTTTTATTTTCAATTTAAATAAATTTCTTTTCATAAAATGGAAGATTTATTTAAAAATTTCATGGATTATTCATCATATCGACGATTATTTGTCACATTTTTTTGCAAAAATTCGTCAACATCTTCTTTTTGCAATGATACTGTCATAATTAATCTTTGTAATAAGCCTGTCATAAATAAAAGACGGTACACCGTTCATACATAGGATATTGCGTTGTGAAAGATGACTATATATTAATCGTCGATGACGAACTTCCGATTCGAGAAATGATTCATACCTCATTGGATATGGCAGGCTTTCAATGCTTGCAAGCTGAAGATGCAAAACAAGCCCATCAAATGATTGTTGACCAACGACCATCTTTGATTTTACTCGATTGGATGATGCCTGGCGGTGTGAGCGGTGTAGACTTATGTCGTCGCTTAAAACGTGATGAAAATTTGGCAGAAATTCCCGTCATCATGTTGACAGCACGCGGTGAAGAAGACCATAAAGTTCAAGGTCTTGATGCTGGTGCAGATGACTATATGACCAAACCATTCTCTACTCGTGAATTGGTTTCTCGTATCAAAGCAGTACTTCGTCGTGCCAATGCCCTGAGTGGCGAAAAAACCATTGATGCCAATGGATTAATTCTTGATCCAGTGAGCCAACGCGTCAGTTTTAGTGATAATATTTTGGAAATGGGTCCAACAGAATACCGATTATTGGCATTTTTTATGACTCATCCTGAACGTGCTTATACACGTGCCCAGTTACTCGATCAGGTCTGGGGTGGCAACGTGTATATTGAAGACCGTACGATTGACGTACACATCCGCCGCTTACGTAAAGTGCTTGAACCATATGGCGCCGATCGCTACGTACAAACTGTACGTGGAACGGGTTATCGTTTCTCTACCCGTGCAGATGTTGCCTTAGGTTAAGCATTCTCAAGGTAAATAATTTTCTATGTATGAACCCTACCCCGTCCCAGATCTTGCGCGAGAACATAAAAAATTTCGTTACAGTAGCTTGTGGGAATTTGCAAAACAAGATTTACGCCTGCTTGGTTTTTTACTCATCATTGGTGGATTTATTGGTTTAGGGATAGGGTATTTTTGGATTACTATTTCCATCGGTTTTGCGGTTTTTTTCCTATTTCAATTACGCTCTTTATACTTGGTGAATGAATGGATTTCGAATCGTCCTTACGATTCTCCGCCCAATTTAGAGGGTATTTGGGGAGCGCTATTGTTTAATGTTTATCGCGCACAACGCCAAGAACGTGTGGTTCAGGCTGAAATGGTCGGCTTGATTGACCGTGCCCAATCTTCACTGATTGCTTTGGCCGAAGCTGTTGTTTTAACGGATGAATTACATCAGATTGAATGGTGGAATCCTGCGGCAGAAAGACTGTTGGGCATTCAACCTCTAGATCGTGGGCGTAATATCTTGACCATTATCCGCCAGCCGAGCTTTATTGAATATTTTAATAATATCGACCAATCTCCAGATGGCATTAAAATAAAATCTTCTGTTTATGAAGAGCATTATGTACAGATTAAACTCACACGTTTTGGCAGTGAAAGCCGTTTGCTCGTCGCTTACGATGTGACACGTGTACATAATCTAGAACAGATGCGCAAAGACTTTGTCGACAATATTTCACATGAACTGCGTACACCACTCACTGTACTCAGTGGTTATATCGAAACATTTACCGACCAAGAGGATTTAAATCCGCGCTGGAAACGAGCATTTGAACAGATGCAATCGCAAACACGTCGTATGAATGCGTTGGTCAATGACTTACTCTTGCTTTCACGTTTGGAAGGTAATAAACAAGTCGCAAAAAATCAAATCATCGATATGCCGAATTTGATGAATCAGCTTTTTGATGATGCACAAGCCTACAATGTTGATTACGGACATACTTTAAACTTAGATATCGACAGCCATTGTGACCTGATTGGTTCCGATGCAGAACTTGCCAGTGCGTTTAGTAATTTAATTACCAATGCGATTAAATACACTCCAAAAGGTGGCACCGTTACAATCGGCTGGCATGATGACAGTGAACATGGTTATTTTACCGTTGAAGATACCGGGATCGGGATTGACCCAAAACATATTCCACGTTTAACTGAACGCTTTTATCGCGTAGACAGTGCACGAAGCCGTCAAACGGGTGGAACAGGTTTAGGGCTAGCTATTGTGAAGCATGTTTTAATGCAACATAATGCTTACTTAGAAATTGATTCTAAAGAAAATCAAGGGTCTATTTTTAGAGTGGTTTTTCCCAAAGAGCGCCTTGATTTTGCAGGTTAATATTTGTTTTTTGATTAATTCTAATGAAACTATTTTTAGATTGTGAATTTAATGGCTTTGGCGGTGAATTAATTTCACTGGCATTGGTTGACGAGAATAATCAGCATTTTTATGAAGTTTTAGAATGCTTAGACCCAATTACTTGGGTTAAAGACCATGTCATGCCTCGTTTAAATCGAAAACCGATTCCCTTAGCGCAATTTCAAAGTCGCTTACAGATTCATTTATCTCGATATACAAGTCTTGAAATTGTGGCAGATTGGCCTGAAGACTTTGCCTTATTTACCCGTAGTCTTATGCTTTCAGCTGGGAAATGTATCCAAACACCTCCGCTCACCATGCAGTTATGGATGCAGGATCCAATCGAAACCCATGTTGCCTCTGAAAATCCACACAATGCATTAGCAGATGCACACGCTTTAAAGCTGTCTTATTTCAATGCCTATCATCTTTGATTTATTCTAAAAATAAAACCAATTTATATAACGGGCTCTTTAAATTGCGACTTATACCGGAATTCTTACATTAATTTTCTAAGAAATTCTTCATTATATCGTTATATTCATGCACTTATTTAAGATGCTATAAGGCTTTAGACTCGGTGACTCTCTACAACAGAAAGTACACCTCATGATAGAATAAGCAAATTAAACGGTATGCCCTAAAGCTTCACCCATCACTACAATAGAATTAGCTTTAAACTGTTCATCCCAAGTAATTTTATTCTGTTCAAACAATATAACTGCGGTTGAACCTAAATAAAAACGTCCAAGCTCAGCACCCTTTTCTAAGGCCAAATCGTGCTGGTTTAACTCTAAACGCCCTGTTGGTTTTACTTTACCAGTTGCCACAGTTTCAATTCCTGCAACAATCATTGCCCCCACTAGAACAACGGCCATACGTCCTAATTCGGTATCAAACAAACATACCATACGCTCATTACGCGCAAATAAACCTGGAATATTCTCTGCTGTAGTTTGGTTTACAGAAAATAATTCACCGGGGATATACAAAGTTTCTGTCAACGTTCCTGCAAATGGCATATGAACACGGTGATAATCACGTGGTGATAAATAAACCGTGGCAAATTCACCATTGATAAATGGTGTAGCCAATTGTGGGTCGCCAATCAGTTTGTCTACAGAAAAACTTTGGCCTTTGGCCTGAAATACATCACCATCTTTAATTTTACCCAACTGAGAAATTGCACCATCTGCTGGAGAGACAATACTGGTCTGATCTACATCTATCTCTCGCACACCATCTTTTAAAGCACGGGTAAAAAATTCATTGAATGATTTATATTTTAAAGCATCACTTTGCTCAGCAATAGAAAGGTCTATCCCATACTGGGCTTTAAATGCTTGAATCGCTATATTTTTAACAATTGGATTTTCACTGGCTGCAACTTTACCAACAACTCGACTGAGTTGTTGTTGTGGAATGACTTTTTGTGCTTGGATAAAAATTTGTTTTTTTAACGCTGATGTAAGACTCACGCAGGTGATTCTCCAGTAATAATTGGACTATCGAGGCGATTGCCCCACTCGCTCCACGCACCATCATAGGCTTGAATATTCCAATTCAATAACCGCCCCAAGATATAAGCCAAACCAGAACGATGATGTGACTGACAGTACACCACCACAGGCTGGTCAAATTGAAAGCCTAATTGTTCTAGACGTTGTTGCGTGCGTTCAAGAGGATGCAATTTTAAATGATTTTGACGATTAATTGCAGTACTCCATTCAAAATGTTGTGCATTTGGAATGTGACCGCCGCGTCGCGCTGCCAACCGCTGTCCCGTATACTCTTCTGAAGTTCGACAATCCCAAACTTGAATCGCTTGCTGCTCAACCTTTTGCAACAATTGAGCATATTCAATCCGGTGCTGATCAAGATGTTGTAAATTGACCGTAACCAAGGCTTCAACTTTGCTAAAGCTTTCCGCTTCCGCCGAAGTCGGATAGCCTGCTGCTAGCCACGCATGAATTCCACCATTGAGTAAGCTGGTATTATAAAAACCAAGGCAATGTAAATTCCAGATCAAACGCCCAGCCCAAGCACCACCTTCATCATCATAGACCACGACATGATGTTCTGGAGAGATGTTCAAATAGCCAATCAGCGCTTTTAAACCATCCTCATCAGGCAATAACCCTGAAGCTTGTTCTTCCTGTCGCACCAGCAGTTGCGGTTTAACATGCAATGCATGTGGAATATGTAATTGATCATACACAGAGCTACGACTTAGATCGACAATACGAATTTTGTCATGCCCTAAAAATGGCACAAGTTGTTCTGCTTCTATGAGTAATTCGAAGTTAAAGGCTGATGTAGTCATACGTTTTTCTATTTTAAGACCTTGAGCACAAATGATCTTAGCACAGTGTTTTTTACCAATATGCTGATTTTTCACATTCTTTTAGCAAAAATTCAGATATCAATTTTCACTGCTTCGACAACTTCAGGTATTTCAAAGACCTGTCGTAAGTATGCTAAGAAAGTATCGTTGTCTGTCATGGTTTTTCCGGGACTATCTGAAATTTTTGCCACTGATTGACCGTTACATTCCACCAGTTTTAACACGATATTGAGTGGGGTTTGCCCCATATCATTGGTCAAATTCGTACCAATACCAAAACTGACTTGAAAGCGATCTTTAAAGTATTGATACAACGCCCACGCACGCTCTATATCTAATCCATCACTAAACGTCAGCATCTTGGTTTTGGTATCAATTTTTAGTTTTCGGTAGTGTTGATAAGCTTTATCACCCCATTCAAATGGGTCACCACTGTCATGACGTAAGCCATCAAATAGCTTGGCAAAATACAAATCAAAATCTTGTAAGAATGCATCCATACCAACCACATCGGTCAAGGCAATGCCCAAATCGCCACGATACTCTTGTACCCATGTTTCTAAAGCAGCTTTTTGAAAATCTCTTAAGCGGACATCTAGCGCTTGGAATGCTTGTAGAAACTCATGTGCCATGGTTCCAATTGGATGAATATTTAATTCTTTTGCCAAGAGGACATTACTGGTACCTCTAAATACATTGGGTACAGCTGCATGGAAGGTCTGGATCACATGTCTTTGCCAATCTAGACTATAGCGACGGCGAGTACCAAAATCTGAAACTAAAAAGGGAGGAGCTTGTGTGCCTTGTTGTTGTTCAAATTTCTTTAATAATTCAACTTTGGCTTGTAGACGACGTTCACCTTCAACATAAATGTCATCATTACGAATCCGGCTAAAATAAAGTTCATTGACAATCGCCAGAACAAAAATTTCAAACATCATCGCCTGAACCATTGGGCCTTCAACCCAAATGTCTAAACGACCTTGTTCATCAATACCCGCTTTAATAAAACGACGTTTCAGTTGGAATAATTCTAAATAGTCGACAAAATCACTTTTGATAAAACGCATACTGCGTAAATATTGCAATTCATCTTCTTGGAATTTGAGTAAGCAGAGATGATCGAGTTGCTCGTTCAAATCATCCAGAATATCCGTCAAGGGATAAACCGTAGCATCTAAATTACGACAGCGAAAATGATACACACTGTGCGTTTGTGGAAATTTATGTAGCACCACTTGTAACATGGTAAATTTATATAAATCTGTATCGAGCAAGGATTGGATGATTGGCGCCATATCTATTTTAATTTCGCTATGCTGTTTTTATTAAAGCATATTTTTCACTGAGATAACGTAATCATTTATAAGTGATGAACTATATTTTCAGTTAGGCTCAACATAAATCTCGGCATATTTGTTTTTTTAATTTATCTATTTATATTAGAATGCCATAAATTCTATTTTTATTCAAAAGCTTACCAATAGATTCAGCTCTACATCAATGACTTACTCACATCATCTTACTGAGTTTTCCCTGTTAGAATAGGCTTATCATATTTTAGTCTTATTGTTTATATGCGCGCATTATTACAAAGAGTGTTAGAAGCCAAAGTCGTTGTTGAGGGTGAAACCACTGGAGAAATTCAAAAAGGAATTTTGGTTTTTCTAGGCTTAGCTAAGGATGACAATTTTGAAAAAGGTCGAAAATTAATTGATAAAATTTTGAAATATCGTTTTTTTGATGATGAGCAAGGCAAAATGGGGTGGAACGTCAGCCAAGCCAATGGCGAGATTTTATTGGTTTCTCAATTCACATTAATGGCACAAACGCAAAAAGGCTTGCGTCCAGACTTTGGACCAGCCATGCCGCCCACTGAAGCTCAAGCGCTTTATCAACAATTGGTTGATTATGCTCGATCACAATTTAAAAACGTTGAAACAGGTATTTTCGCAGCAGATATGAAAGTTCATTTGGTCAATGATGGACCAGTGACCTTTAACTTGGAAGTTGAATAATCAAAATCTTGATCTTAATGGCAATGTTTAAATCTTAAAAAGCCCGATCAGATCGGACTTTTTAAGATTATCGATTCGCTTAGCGTCCAGTCTTCTCTTTTAAGAATTGACGTGCCAATTTAATTTTGTCTTTTACTGGTTTGGGAACTTTTGGTGGAATCAGCTTAGCAACTTGGTTAAACCAGACTAGCAAACTGAAATCTCCTTCCATTTTGATGCTGCCGTTTTGCATACCCGTCATAAAAGCTGTTGGATCGCCTTTTACTAAAGTTTTTACACCTTGCTCACTGTCAGCAAACTGTAAAACAAAATCAGCTTTTTGTTCAGCACCTGAAACGGTATCAATTTGACCATTGTTCACAATAATTTGGCGTGCCACGCCCAAGTCGGTACCAATCTGAATACGGAACTGACGATCATGAGTCAATTCAATAAATTTTGGACTGGTACGAGCCAATTGTTTCATACGAAGTGCTAAACCCAATACAAGCAAATCCAGTGGATCTGTACTTGCATCAACGATTGGTAACTTCACAACTGGAATTGCAGAAAGTTTCATGACATTTAAGCCTGTTGTTTTTTAAATTAGATTCGAATTTGCTCATCCTAACATAACTGTCATTGCGTAGACATGGCTTTCAGAGCAAAGTATAAACTGAAAAAAAGGTATACCATTATGATATACCTTGGAATGTCTAAATTGATTTTTTTCGTGTAATTAAAGTCACTATTGTTATCTTAGCGTTCATATTGACTGAAGTTTTCACTCAAAACTTATTCATCTTCATAGACTGGTGTATGTTCAATATATTGACGATTTGCCAATGCTTTTTGTGCACGGCTATCTTCACGTAATAAAAGTGCAATCAATGCAGACATCGCCAACATAATCGCGGTTAAATAGCTATATGCGACCGAAATATCAAAGATGTTCTGTACACTATAACGCATTGCTTCCAAGATGCCCCAGAAGATCATGCCTGCAAACATAAACCCTAACCAATGACGATAAGGGGAAAAGAAAACGGTAGCCAACGCTGCAGCAATTAGACCGAATCCAATCAATGTTGCAAATGTTGTTGATACCATAACAACCTCCGTCAAAATGATGCCTTTTAAAAAAACCGTTTAAATAGGTGTTTCACAACAATTTCAAGCTTTATAATTTTTCTTAAATCACCTTATAGAAGCTTATGCATTGCATTATGTATAGTTTTTATGAGAAGGAAAGAGCTGTTTTCTGGTTAAACGACACACTTTGTCGCCACATTCATTTGTCATTACATTTTTTAAGAATCCTGTTTTTCTCACAATCTAATTACCATCAATCATGCAGTGTCATTACAAAAAAATACATACAGCTTTTAATACTAGAAAATCTTTTTTTAAGTTCTAAAACCAATAGTTTGATCAAGTTGTTTTATTGACCACTAATCACAGCAAAGTAATTCATTTTCAAATAAAAAATAGCGACTTAAAGTCGCTATTTGTCATGATTCTGCAATATAATCCAAGTCATTTAAGCACGTGATAAATCTTTATCATGCACACCTAAAAGATAAAGCACACCATCTAGACCTACGCTTGAAATGGCTTGATTGGCATTTTGACGAACCACAGGTTTAGCACGGAAAGCCACACCGAGCCCAGCAATTGAAAGCATTGGTAAATCATTTGCACCATCTCCAACCGCAATCGCTTGCTCAGGTGAAATCCCCATTTTCCCAACCAACTCAGTCAATAAATACGCTTTGCGTGCACCATCAACGATATGCCCTTTAACCTCACCTGTCACAACACCATTTTCAACATCAAGAATATTGGCATGCACTTCATCAATGTCCAGTTTTTCTTGAAGAAATTCAGCAAAGTACTGAAATCCCCCAGATAAAATCGCAGTTTTATAACCCAATGATTTTAGTGTCGAGATTAAACGCTCAGCACCTTCTGTCACGGTTAATCGCTCAGCAATTTGTGGCAATACTTTGGCATCAAGGCCTTTCAGTAATGCAACCCGTGCACGGAAACTTTGTTGAAAATCTAACTCCCCTTGCATTGCACGTTCAGTGATTTCAGCGACTTTATCGCCCACCCCTGCTTCTTTGGCAAGTTCGTCAATTACTTCTTGCTCAATCAAAGTCGAGTCCATATCGAAACAAACTAAGCGGCGATTACGGCGATAGGCATTGTCTTCTTGTACAGCAACATCAATATTTAATTCAGCAGAAAGCCGTAAACATGCGGCACGCATCGCCTGTGCATCAAGCATTTGCCCACTCAAGCCAAATTGAACACATGAACGCTTCAGTCCATCTTGGTCTCCGTTACGCTCGGGACGACCCGATAAACGAGTTACGGTTTCAATGTTAAAACCTTGACTTGAAACAATATTGGTCACCGCTTGCAGATGTTCGGCTGTGAGCTCTGGTGCTAAAGCGGTCACGATATAACGTGTACGCCCACCCTCACTCACCCATTGGTCATATTCTGCGCCTGAAATCGGCTTAAAACGAACTGTTAAACCAATATCATGTGCTAAAATAAGGATGTCTTTCATGGCTAAAGCTGTTGCAGTTTGATCGTTGGACGACACTACAATACCTAAAGTCAATTGATTATGGATGACCGCCTGCCCTACATCTAATATTTGCAAAGAATGTACGGACAACACTTGCATTAATCGAGTAAACTGATTGGGTTGGTCAGGTCCTAAAAATGAAATAAGAATGATTTCTCGCATGAATTGACTCGGGTCTGAGCTACAACAATTGGAAGAATCATAATCGAAATCGAAATTTTTTGCTTTGGAAGTTTACGTTGAATGCGCCAAGACAAGGGCTATTTGCTAGCCTACTTATTGTAAGTTTTGCATTTCATACCTTTTTATTGGTAGTTGCAACAACACATCAATTAAATGAAAACCGTGCCAGCCAAGGCCAACTCATGACCAGTCAATTGGTCACGGACAGCCTGTCTGAACTCGAACCCGCAAATACTGTGTCATTGGCGCTGTTGGCAAATCGCTATGCGACCAATCCAAGTGTGGCTTCGATTCGAATACTTGATGCGAAAAAACAAGTGTTGGCAACCAGTGGTATGGCAAAAACTCGTCAAGGTGAAGTGTTTGTTCGTGATGCATTACAGAACGAGAAAAAAGTTGGCACAATTGAAATTACCTTGATCAAGCCAAGTATTGGTGAAATTTTACGTACCCAATGGCTGGCTATTTTAGTGTCATTATTGATTCATGCCTTTTTATGGCTGGCCTATCGTGCCATTGCTCGCCCAACACGTAGTGAATATTTGGCTCGTATCAACAATGAAGCCCGTTTAAAACACGAAATTCAACAATTGACAGAAGCTCTTGAAGCTGAGAAAGCCAATCGCACGATTGCGATTGCGCAAGCTCAACAACAAGCACAAGCCAAAGCAAAACCTGAACCCAAAACACCTGTAACCACGACACTGGAAAATGACCAAGAGATTTTGGCGCTGAATATTCAGTACTATGATCCAAAGCAACTGATGAATACGGTCAACCAATCGGTTTCACTGCCTTATTTTAATTTATGTCAGATTTTTCTTAATAAAAGTATTGAACTTTGCGCACAGCATTTCAAATTGAATGCAAAAGATTTCACCATTCATCAAGAATTTAATCAGAATGGTGCAATCCTGAGTATTGATGCTGAAAAACCCAATGCAGCACAATCTATATTAATGGTTGGTTCGGTATTTCAATTATTGTCAGAAGTTCTGTATAAACGTTACCGTGAAGATAAGCGCTTTGTTTTACAGACGCGTTGTGCGGTCACCACCTCAGTAGAGGCGATGCAACTTGATGCGTCTCAAGCGGCTGAGCGCTTGGTGAACCATTTAATTGCCAAAGAAATGGCATTGTATTTAAGTAATGATCAGCTCAAGCATATTGGTGATTGTTATCAATTGGTTGCCTTACCAAATCCAACCAATGTGTTGACTCGTCATTCATTTATGATCAATGGTATGAATAATGACTGTGCTGAAATTGCACAAAATATTCGTACTGAGATTTTAAAAGGAAAGAAAAATACACCAAACTCTGAAGTAATCTCAGAGAATTAAGTATTTACCATCTATCAAACCCTCCTCTTTTTTAAAGTGTGAGGGTTTTTCTTTTATTACGCTCAATTTCCGATAAGTTCATCTTATTTTTTTCGAAATGAGTGTCTGATCTTTATACTAAATCACGATAAATCATTTTTCTTCTCTTTTCATTGCCCTACAAGCTTGTGTATAACTATCTATCTCAAAGGAAGATGATAAGCATAGGCAAAATACGTAAAAACACGTTAGACTATGCTCCGAATATATTCAATGAAAATGTCATACGACAGAACAAAAAGGTGAAGGTTGATGCCGCTCAATACTGTTGAAGAGCTTGTAGCAGATATCCGTGCAGGTAAAATGGTTATCCTCATGGATGACGAGGATCGTGAAAATGAAGGCGATTTAGTCATTGCTGCAACACACGTACGCCCTGAAGACATCAACTTTATGATCACCCATGCTCGTGGTCTTGTATGCCTAACACTAAGTCGTGACCGCTGTAAGCAACTCGATCTACCATTAATGGTCGACCATAATGGCGCACAACACAGTACAAATTTCACGCTTTCTATTGAAGCTGCAAATGGTATTACCACGGGTATTTCTGCCGCAGAACGTGCCCATACCATACAAACTGCAGTTGCTGCTCATGCCAAACCTGCTGATATAGTACAACCTGGGCATATCTTCCCATTGATGGCACAACCAGGTGGTGTATTACACCGTGCTGGACATACTGAAGCTGGCTGTGACTTATCTCGTTTAGCGGGTTTAGAGCCGGCATCTGTGATTTGTGAAATTATCAATGAAGATGGCACGATGGCACGTCGTCCAGATCTTGAAGTATTTGCTGAAAAACATGGCTTAAAAATTGGTACAATTGCTGATCTGATTCATTATCGTATGACCAATGAACAAACAGTAGAACGATTGGATCAACAAAGCATAGATACTGAATACGGTACCTTTGATTTATACCGTTACCGTGAAATTGGTAATCCAGACATTCATTTGGCTTTGGTTAAAGGTGAACCGCAACAAGGTGTGACAACTGTCCGCGTACATGGTTTCAACCCTGTACGTGATTTATTGAAACTTAATAAAAAAGATGGTGAGCCTGCTTGGAACCTAGATAAAGCACTCAAAACAATTGCTGAGAGTGATCGAGGGGTTTTGGTCTGGATTGGTCAACGTCATCTATCTGACTTAGGCCCTGCTTTAGCAGAACTTGGTAAGCCAAAACCAACAAAATCAAATGCCGCACTTTCACAGCAATATCAAACGATTGGTGTTGGTGCACAAATTTTACGTGATCTCGGTGTTGAAAAGATGAAACTTCTTAGCTCACCATTACGTTTTAATGCATTATCAGGTTTTAATTTAGAAGTGGTGGAATACATCACTGCTGACCAAAAAACCGGTCAATAATTTTTAATCAGATGGCTTGTATTACTCAATTAGGTTTCTAGTTGGGAAATAAAAGCAGTCTGTACAACCACTTATCTGTTAAATTATCGAGGTTGCCATGGCGATTCGCCGAATTGAAGGTTTATTACATCTCGCGAGCGAAGACCGTTACGCGATTTTAGTTGGTCGTTTTAACAGCTTTGTTGTTGAACATTTATTAGAAGGTGCAATTGATACATTGCATCGTCATGGTGTAAGCGACGATAATATCACTGTCGTTCATGCGCCGGGCGCATGGGAACTTCCAGTTGTGGCTAAAAAATTAGCAGCTTCTGGTAAATTCGATGCAGTGATCGCACTTGGCGCAGTGATTCGTGGTAGTACGCCACATTTCGACTTCGTTGCAGGTGAATGTGCCAAAGGTTTAGGTGTAGTTGGTTTAGATACTGGCCTACCTGTGATCAATGGTGTATTGACTACGGACAGTATTGAACAGGCGATTGAACGCTCTGGTACAAAAGCAGGTAATAAAGGTGGTGAAGCTGCCCTTACTGCTATTGAAATGGTTAACCTGTTAAAGGCAATTTAAAGCATGTCGCAAACACTCCAAGCTACTTATGCAGCAAAACGTAAAGCACGTCGCTTTGCTGTACAAGGGATTTATGAATGGCAAATGAGCCACAACCCAGTGCATGAAATTGAAGCACGTACACGTGTTGAAAACGCAATGCATAAAGTGGATCTCGGCTATTATCATGAGTTGCTCACAGCCGTGATCGCAAACCATGAAGCATTGGATGCTTTACTTGTTCCTGTTCTAGATCGTGAACTGAGTGCATTAGACGGTGTAGAACTTGCTACATTACGTTTGGGTGCATACGAACTCAAAGACCATCTTGAAGTCCCTTATCGAGTTGTACTCGATGAAGCCATTGAGCTGGCAAAACACTTTGGTGGTGCTGACAGTCATAAATACATCAATGGTGTATTAGATCGTTTAGCAACAAGCCTGCGTGAAGCAGAAAAGCAACAAAGCAAATAAGTTGTTTTTACATGGCTGAGTTTTCAATTATTGAGACCTATTTCAATCGTCAGCAGCAAACTGATGTTGATTTAGGCGTCGGTGACGACTCAGCGCTGCTTTCCCCACCTTTAAATCATCAATTGGTGATTTGCACAGATACGCTTGTCGCTGGTCGACATTTTCCGCTAGAAGCCTCTCCACATGCCATTGGCTGGAAATCTGTTGCTGTTAATCTTTCAGATATTGCTGCAATGGGTGCAAAACCCCACAGTATTTTACTCGCATTGAGCCTATCCCAAATTGATCATGACTGGCTAAAACAATTTAGTCAGGGTTTATATGATTGTTGCGATCAATTTGGCGTACGTTTAATTGGCGGTGATACCACGCAAAGTCCACATCTTACCATTACCGTCACGGCACTGGGCTGGATTGAAACAGGCAAAGCCATTACCCGTTCTGGCGCGCAAGTCGATGATTTAATTGTAGTCAGTGGCTCGATTGGTGATGCCGCTTTTGGATTAAAGCATTTAGGACATCCCCTACAACAACGTCTAGATTACCCAACACCGCGCTGCGAATTAGGCGCTATGTTGAAAGACTTGGCATCCAGTATGATTGATGTTTCAGATGGGCTTGCTCAAGATCTGGGGCATATATTAGATGCCTCGGGTGTCGGTGCAAAAATAGATTTAAATCAACTCCCAATTCATCCAGCTTTAAAGCAGCTCAGCAACAATGAGCAATGGAAATATGCTTTAGCGGGCGGAGATGATTATGAGTTATGCTTTACAATAACTATGCAAAATTATGCTAAACTTTTGCAATTAAAACCAAATGTAACCACTACAATCATCGGCCAAGTTACACAAAAATCTGGGATTGTATTTGAGAAAGATGGCTTAGACCATCCACTTCAACTTCAAGGGTACCAACACTTTGCATAAACCTCCGATTGTCTTTAAAAGTATGACATGGGCTGAACGCTTTATTGTGTTCTGTGGTGTAGGCTTTGGTTCAGGCCTAGCGCCTAAAGCACCAGGTACATTTGGCTCAGCATTTGCGCTTTTGTTTATTCCGATTTGGCTTGCAATTGGTTTTTATGGCTCCATATTGGCCATCATAATCATGTCATTGGTCGGTATTTGGATTTGTGGGAAAACCGCAGATATTATCCATGTGCATGATGATGGGCGTATTGTTTGGGATGAGTTTGCTGGGCAATCAATCACCTTCCTGCCTTTAATTTATTTAGGACAAATGAATTGGATTTGGGCACTGGTTGGATTTGCACTATTTCGTTTATTTGATGTCTGGAAACCATGGCCTATTCGTGTCATTGACCAAAAAGTCGATGGTGGCTTTGGAATCATGCTTGACGATATTATTGCAGGCCTCTGGGCAGCAATATGTATCGTGATTTATTTATATTTTAAAATGGCTTAAGCCAGATCTGTTAGGTGTGATATGTCTACAACTGTGATCATTCTTGCTGCAGGTAAAGGAACACGTATGCGTTCTAGTTTACCCAAGGTACTCCAACCTTTAGCAGGACGCCCACTACTCGGTCATGTGATTGAAACAGCAAAACAATTACAAGCAAAAAATATCATTACAATCTTTGGTCACGGTGGTGATCTGGTTAAAAATGCATTTGCAAATGAAAATATTCAATGGGTAGAGCAAACAGAACAACTCGGTACTGGTCATGCAGTTAAAGTGACTTTGCCGGTTTTGCCCCAAGACGGCATTTCTTTGATTCTTTCTGGTGATGTGCCTTGCGTACAACAAAGTACCCTACAACGTTTGGTTGATGTATCTAGTCAAACAGGTATTGGTTTAGTCACATTAACGCTTGAAGATTCTACAGGCTATGGTCGCATCGTACGTAAGGATGAAAAAATCCAAGCGATTGTTGAACATAAAGATGCTTCTGATGAACAACGTCAAATTAAAGAAATCAACACAGGTATTTACTGTGTAAGCAATGCCAAATTACATGAATGGTTACCGAAACTCAGCAATGACAATGCTCAAGGCGAGTACTATCTCACTGATATCGTGGCAATGGCTTTAGCTGATGGTATGGAAATCGCATCCATTCAACCAGAATTAGCTTTTGAGGTTGAAGGCGTGAATGATCGTATTCAACTTGCAGCATTAGAGCGAGAATTCCAAAACTATCAAGCTAAATCACTGATGCAGCAAGGCGTGCATCTGATTGACCCTTCACGCTTTGATTTACGTGGTCAACTCACGGCGGGTACGGATGTTCGTATTGATATTAATGTGATTATTGAAGGTCGATGTACTTTCGGAAATGGTGTTGAAATTGGTGCAGGATGTATTATTAAAAATACCCAAATTGCGGCAGGAACCAAAGTTCAACCTTATAGTGTTTTTGAAGATGCGATAATTGGTGCCGATGTACACATTGGTCCTTTTGCACGATTACGTCCAGGTGCAAAATTAGCAGATGAAGTTCATATCGGTAACTTTGTTGAAGTGAAAAACTCTTCTGTTGGTCTAGGTTCAAAAGCCAATCATTTCACCTATTTAGGCGATGCAGAAATTGGTGCGGGTTCAAATATCGGTGCAGGCACAATTACCTGTAATTATGATGGTGCCAATAAACACAAAACCATCATTGGTGATAATGCCTTTATTGGAACCAACAACTCACTGGTTGCACCGATTAAAATTGGTCATGGCGCAACCACAGGTGCGGGTTCAGTGATTACCCATGATGTAGCAGACAACAGTCTTGCATTTGAACGTGCAAAACAAATTTCGAAAGAAAATTATCAACGTCCCCAAAAGGTCAAGAAATAAGAGGATATTATTATGTGCGGTATTGTTGGTGGCGTTGCTGAACGAAGCATTACAAATATTTTAATTGAAGGCCTAAAACGTCTTGAATATCGTGGTTATGACTCTGCGGGTGTTGCACTGGTTGATCAAGGGCAAATCTTACGTGAACGTCGTGTCGGTAAAGTTGCAAATTTAGAAGGTGCGGTTGCAGAGTCTAATATTTTAGGTTCTGTGGGTATCGCACACACACGTTGGGCAACCCATGGTAAACCAACTGAAAACAATGCCCATCCGCATATTTCTGGGCATGTTGCAGTGGTACATAACGGTATTATTGAAAATTACCAAGAGCTTAAAGATGATCTTGAAGCTTTGGGTTATGTGTTTACATCTCAAACAGATACTGAAGTCGTTGCTCACTTAATTACTGAAGCACTGAAATCATCACCCAATCTATTAAAAGCTGTTGAAGAAATCGTACCTCAACTGAAAGGTGCTTATGCACTGGGGATTGTGCATACCGATTACCCAAACGAATTAATTGCTGTTCGTGAAGGTTCACCTTTAGTCATTGGTGTCGGTATTGGTGAGAACTTTATTAGTTCAGACCAATTGGCACTGTTACCTGTGACCAACCGTTTTATCTATCTTGAAGAAGGTGATATTGCGCGTTTAACTCGTGAAACGATTGAAGTTTTTGTCAATGACCAATTGGTTGATCGTCCGGTGAAAGAGCTGGATGCAACCGTGAGTAATGCCTCTAAAGGTGAGTATAAACACTACATGCTCAAAGAAATTTTTGAGCAACCTGAAGCAATTCAACAAACGATCTCTCAAGCTTTAAATGGCAATACACTACGAGAAGACTTTTTACAAAATGCTGAAATAGATTTTAAAAATGTTCAGCAAGTTCAAGTGCTTGCATGTGGTACCAGCTACCATGCTGGAATGATTGCAAAATATTGGTTTGAACAACTGATTGATCTGCCTTGCCAAGTCGAAATTGCCAGTGAATTCCGTTATCGCTCGCCTGTGATTGTAGATAACACCTTGTATGTTTGTATTTCCCAATCAGGTGAAACTGCGGATACCTTGGCTGCATTACGTGATACACAAAAGCGTGCTAAAGCAAAAGGCTCAAATATCTATACTATGACGATTTGTAATGTCGCGACCTCATCTATGGTTCGTGAAACAAATCATCATTTATTAACCCTAGCTGGTCCTGAAATTGGGGTGGCATCAACCAAAGCGTTTACCACACAGCTTGCGGCTTTAATGTTATTGACCCTTAAACTTGGTCAGGTTAAGCAAACCATTTCAGCTGAACATATTGATGAAATCACTTCTGCGTTGTGGCATATTCCTAAAGTCATTTTAGATACCTTACAAAATGATGCAGAAATTTTACGTTTGTCTGTTCTGTTTAAAGAAAAACAGCATTGCTTGTTCTTGGGTCGCGGTACAGAATTCCCAATTGCGCTTGAAGGTGCATTAAAACTTAAAGAAATTTCATATATTCATGCCGAAGGTTATGCTGCGGGTGAATTGAAACATGGCCCATTGGCTTTGGTCGACAATGATATGCCTGTGGTGATTCTTGCACCGAATGATGAAATGCTGGATAAACTTAAATCCAATATGGAAGAAGTCCAAGCACGTGGTGGTGAACTGTTTGTTTTTGCAGATGAAAATAGCGGTATCGTGGCTAAAGATCGTCAACATGTTGTCTATGTTCCAACGGTCAATACTTGGTTAGCACCAATTGTTTATAGTGTACCTGTGCAGTTGTTGTCTTATCATGTTGCAGTATTACGTGGTACTGACGTAGACCAACCAAGAAACCTAGCAAAATCAGTTACGGTTGAATAATCACTTAGTTACTGGTTGTAGTGTTTGTATGAGAGTAATAAAGTACTCTCATACAAGTGTATGAAATAAGTTAAGTTCCATACACATATCAATAGCTCAAACAATCCACACAAGCTATGCTCTAAACAGCATGATGTGTGGATTTTTTGATGCCTAATTTTTATAGATCCATCAATTTAAAAATAACCAAAACAAAAACCATCCTCTTAAACTTAAACCAACAAGATCCCTTAGCGAGAAAAAGCCTCCTTTTTTTTACTTCGCATCAAAGTAAATAAGCTCAAAAGTGAATCAGTTCATTTTAAAAACTTTATTGTGTTTTATTAAACTTAAACACCTAGTGACATCAAATTTTAAAATTTTTGATTCATATTAGTAAAAAATTAACATGAAGCTATTTGACAAAACAAACATATGAACATATATTCATATGTAAATAATCCAATCCAGAGGTCCTTATGGGACACAATCACAATCATCCCCATAATAGCCATAGTGATCACAACCACACGCATGTACCTGAAGCAACTACAGGAAATGAAAGAAAAATTCTGATTTCCTTCTTCATTATTTTCAGTTTTATGCTTGTTGAAGCTGCAGGGGGAATCATATCTGGTTCACTGGCACTGTTAGCTGATGCAGGCCATATGATGACGGATGCATTGGCATTAGGATTAGCATATGTAGCGTTCCGCTTTGGTCGTCGTACTGCGGATAAATCACGGACTTTCGGCTATATGCGCTTTGAAGTGATTGCAGGTCTGATCAATTCTCTAACATTGTTTGGGATTGTTGGATGGATCATCTATGAAGCGATAGTACGCTTTCAATCACCACAACCCGTTCTTGCGGGACCGATGTTTATCGTCGCAATTGTTGGTATGTTGGTGAATATCTTTGTTTTATGGTATCTCACACGAGATGATACGGATCATGTAAATATCAAAGGTGCGATTCTGCATGTGATGGGTGACTTATTGGGTTCTGTTGCTGCAATTATTGCTGCAATCGTCATCTGGTATTCAGGTTGGACACCGATTGATCCGATTTTGTCTGTGCTTGTATCATTACTTGTATTGCGCAGTGCATGGTCTTTGTTTAAACAAACCATTCATATTTTATTAGAAGGTGCGCCTGCCAATGCCAATACCGCAGATATCACCACTCACTTATTAAAATCCGTTCAAGGCATTCAGAAGATTAGCCATATTCATGTATGGATGATCACTTCAGGAAGAGCAATGGCAACATTACATGTCCAACCTGAAGCAGATGTTGATATCAAGACACTCACCGAACAAATTGAGCATGAATTAAAAACCAAATTTGATATTGAACATCCAACTGTCGCGATTGATTGGCAAGGGGATAGTACCTGTAGCCTTGAAAAACCGACAAAAATTGATCCTCATGCTGGACATAATCATTAAGATTAATATGGATCAAGCACAAATCGCCACAAGGTCATTGATTGTTGCTTTGTGGCATCCACATTTTGAAATTCACTTTAGTTTTAAAATCGATTTGAAAAATAGAAAATTTAACCGCACTGCTCTTCTGCAATATGTTTTGCCATATCAGACAGAACATGACTGACATGCGTATCAGCGATTTCATATAAGACTTGTTTGGCCTGACGTTCACTTTTCACCAAGCGTGCTGAACGTAATAAACGTAAATGATGACTAACCAAAGATTGCGACAAATCGAGTGCTTCGCAGATATCGCCAACTGGACTAGGTCCACGCATACAGAATAAAAGAATTCTGAGACGTGAAGCATCTCCTAAAAGTCGAAAAGTTTCAGCCAGAATAATAATCTCGTCTTGCGATATTTCTGTTGAGCCGTCTTTAAAAGTCATATATTAATCACAATCGTTGTTCATAATTTTTCATCATAAAAGATTCTACTCTTGTGCTTCTCATAAGGACAAGACTTAATCGCGATAAAGTATTTTTCTGGAGATACGGTTTTATCAAGCTTAAATAAAAAACCAACTCTTTATTTCTAATGTTTAAAACACGAATCAAAAACATCTAAGTATGAAACAGGCATACTAAAAACATAAGAAATTGAATTTAATAAATATATTCATTCAGCCTATCAACACTTCATAAAGATTGATTGAGTTGCAACTTCAGTTTCTTTCCACAAGCAATAATGGTTTTTCGATCGGCATCAATTGCGCCATAAGCAATCGCCATTACCCGCATTTGCAGGGTAATATCATAATGCGGATAAGAGGCCGAGCGATGAAATAAACGGGCATCGATTTCCAGCATTTGCGCAAAGTGATGTAATTCCTCCAGTGTATCTGCCATCAAATGACACCATTCTTGGCCTTTAAACGGAACTTTTGCGCGATCGACATACACACTCATAACAAGATTCATTTTCCCTATTTCGGATTGATTATCCCATGAAATTCATCCATGATTGAATACAAATTCAAGGTATAGCAAAGCGTCATTTGATGACAAAATATAATGAAAATTTATCCAGCCACACCAATCCATCTCAAGCAACTCAATCAGCTTGCCTGCACCACATATCACCAACATTTTGCTGATCTTTGGTCAGAACAAGGCCTACAAAATTTTCTCAATCAAAATTTTAGTTTAGAAAATTTGTCCGAATCTCTGCGAGATCCTGATCAAGTTTGGCTATTGCTGGAAAATGAACAAGCGCAAATTATTGGATATGCCAAGTTAAATCTCAACCAATATGAACCACATTTAGATATTACTGGTGCAGAATTACAGAAAATTTACTTGCTTAAAGAGGCGGTTGGGAAAAATTTTGCATCTTCGCTTATGCAAAATGCGATTGATATTGCACGTGAATATCAACAAGCTTCTGTATTTTTGGAAGTATTAACAACCAACACCCGTGCAAAAAAATTCTATCAAAATTTTGCTTTTATAGAGAAATTAAGCATCGACTTTAAAACAGATTTATATGATATTGGTATGGATTTAATGCAACTCGAATTAACCTCAAGATAATGAAAAAATACCTGATTAGTGCATGTCTTGTGGGTGAAAATGTTCGCTACGATGCCAAGAACTGCCTACAACACAAGCTTAAACAACTGTTAGACAAGCAACAAGCCGTAGTGATTTGTCCTGAAGTTTCAGGCGGCTTGAGTACACCTCGGCAACCTGCTGAAATCGTAGGTGGTGATGGTTATCAAGTTTTAAAGGGGCAAGCCAAAGTAAAAGATGCCAATGGTGATGATGTTTCAGCTGAATTTATTCTAGGTGCAGAAAAAACCCTAAAACTCGCCCAATACCATCAAGTGACACATATTATTTTAAAAGCCAACAGTCCTTCTTGTGGTTCACAGATGATTTATGATGGATCATTTTCAGGGCATAAAATATCAGGCAAAGGGGTTACTGCAGCTCTACTCGAACAACATGGCTTTAGCGTACTCACTGAAGATGAGTTTTTAAAGCAGTTAGCGCAAGAATAAGTCAGTATAAATAAAAAGAGAGCCAAAGCTCTCTAAATGAAACGTAAATTTTAAAATAGTATTATTGTTTATTTTCAGCCATTTTATCTGCTTTTGCTGCCCAATACGTGGCTAAAATAGGTCCAGAAATATTATGCCATAAACTAAAAATAGCACTTGGTAGTGCGGTTATTGGAGATGCAGCAAAATGTATTGCCGCTAAGGTCACACCTAAACCAGAATTTTGCATCCCCACTTCAATCGCAACAGCTTTAGAGTCAGGATAAGATAAGTTGAATAGGCGACTTGCCCAATAGCCTAATAAAAAGCCTAAACCATTATGTAAAATCACCACACCCAAAATCAGTAAACCCGATTGTAAAATTGAAGCCTTACTGGCTGCAATAATTGCCGCCACGATCACCACAATGGCGACTACAGATATTAGAGGCATCACTTGAATATATTGCTCGGTCTTTTGTTTAAATAGGCTTCTTAAAATCACGCCCAAAATAATTGGAAAAATCACCACTTTAAGAATATCGATGAACATTGAACCCGCATCAATCGGAATCCACTGGCTGGCTAAAACATAGAATATCGCAGGTGTCAAAATAGGCGCTAAAAACGTTGAAACAGATGTACATGTGACGGATAGAGCTGTATTTCCTTTGGCCATATAGGTGATGACATTGGATGCTGTCCCTCCAGGGCAACAGCCGACAAGGATTACTCCTACCGCAATTTCGGGTGGTAAATTAAAAACTTTACAGAGCAAGAATGCCACACTGGGCATCACCACAAAATGTGCAACGACACCAATCACAACCGCTTTGGGATTTGACAAGACATTCTTAAACTCATCCACGGTCATGGTCATGCCCATTCCCAGCATGATAATCCCTAAAACCCAGGGAATATATGCTTTCATCCAGACAAATGCTGCTGGAAAACATAATGCAATAAAGGCAAACACCACAACCCACAAGGCAAAAGTTTTTTGTACAAACTGACTAAAACGTAAAATTGCTGACATTGTCCCTACCCAAGCAGATTGAGGATTTCGGCTTATCTTAAAGCAAGATATTTTAAAGCAGTAATATTTCTCAAATGATGCAAGTCTTGATGCTTATGCTGCGTTGAGAATCTCTTTTGAGATCAGGCGTTTTACACCCACAGCCAGCATTTCTTGCCATGCATGTTGTAAAGAACCATGTAAATCAATTGCTTTGGTAGCGTCCGAAATCACAAAGGCTTTAAAACCTAACTTGGCGGCATCCATGGCCGTCCATGCGACACAGAAGTCTGTCGCAATCCCCACAATATACACTGTATCTATACCGCGCTCTTTAAGATAGCCCGCCAAGCCTGTAGTGGTTTTATGATCGGCTTCCATAAAGGCTGAATAACTGTCAATTTGGGAACGAAAACCTTTACGAATGATCAGTTGAGCAGTTGGTATGTTTAGATCAGGATGGAATTCAGCATCTTGGGTCCCTTGTATGCAATGGGATGGCCACAATACTTGCGGGCCGTAATCTAAGCTGATCAGGTCATAAGCTTTACGGTTGGGATGATTCTCAACAAATGAAATATGGTTTTCAGGATGCCAATCTTGGGTCAGTACGATATTGTCAAAATGTAGTGCCAATTGATTAATGGTTGGAATGATTTGCTCAGCATAGGCAACTTCTAAATTTCCCCCTGAAGTGAAACCATTTTGTACATCAACAACGATCAAGGCGCTACGCTCAGATTGCAACATTTCCCTACCCTTATATTGGCCCAATGACTATTATTTTAATCGTAAAAATTTAAATATTCGATGACTCAACATACAATAAAAAAGCATACTTTTGCGAGCGTCTTATCAAAATCAATCGTGAAATCATCTAGAACGGTTAGCTAGATTCTAAACGGCGAGGCTCAGCCATCCAATAGAAACTTATTTTCTAGCGCGGATGGATTTCACCCTGTATTTGAATTAAAACTGCACGCTGTTCAATTTGGATAAAAAAATGAAAATTAAAAAAATTGCTTGGAAATGTGAGTGATTTGTTGCTTTTGTTAAAGAATTTCCAAGCTTTGACTAAAGCATATTGTTCTGACACGCTGAATCAGTCATAATTTGCGTAAGCATTAGGCAATCTTTAAGATGATTGTTTCTCGCTCAAATCAAAATACTGCAACCATCCCAATCCATGTTTACTCAAACGCATGTGGATGGAAAAATAGGATATTTTTTTAAAATGACTCAGCAAGCACAGACCATTCAAGGCTCAATTGTCGCAATCGTCACCCCTATGTTTGAAGATGGCAGCGTAGATTGGAAGGGTCTCGAGAAGCTCGTTGAGTGGCACATAGAACAAGGCACTAATAGTATTGTTGCTGTCGGAACAACTGGCGAAGCATCTACTCTTAGCATGGCAGAACACACAGAAGTAATTAAAGAAATTATCCGTGTTGCCAATAAACGTATTCCAATTATTGCCGGTACTGGTGCAAACTCGACACACGAAGCGATTGAACTCACCAAAGAAGCCAAACAACTCGGCGCAGATGCCGCACTTTTAGTCACCCCTTATTATAACAAACCAACGCAAGAAGGTTTATTTCAACACTATAAGGCAGTTGCTGAAGCTGTTGATTTACCTATCATTCTGTACAACGTGCCTGGCCGTACTGGTGTAGATCTGCACAACGACACCGCAATTCGTTTAGCAGATATTCCTCAAATCGTAGGAATTAAAGATGCGACTGGCGATGTTCCTCGTGGTAAAGAGCTGATTGATGGCTTAAAAGGCAAAAACATGGTGGTGTATTCAGGTGATGATGCGACTGCGAGTGAATTGATTCAGTTAGGCGCCCACGGCAATATTTCAGTAACAGCAAATATTGCACCAAAAATCATGAGTGAACTTTGTGCCGCTGCAATTGCAGGTGATACTACAACAGCGAAAAGCAAAGATGACCAAGTTGCAAAATTAAACAATATTCTATTTTGCGAATCGAACCCAATTCCAGTGAAATGGGCACTTCATGAAATGGAATTAATTGGTACTGGCATTCGCTTACCATTAACTCCCCTAGCAGAACAATACCGTGCACCACTGCGTGAAGAACTCAAAGCAGTGGGTCTCATTTAATAAGAGCTTAGTATTATGCAATTACGTTTAGGTTTAACTCTTGCCATTTCAGCTTTAAGCTTGGCGGGTTGTAGTTCCCTTGGAATCAACAATGGTTCTTTAGATTATAAAAACACGACCACCGTAGAGCCACTTAGCTACCCTGAAGGTTCGACAGTTAGACCTGCAACGCCAATGTATCCAGCTCCTATTGTTGACCCACTTGCTCTTCAGCATGCACCAAAATTTGAAAATAAACGAGGCAATCGTTACGAAGTTCCTCGTCCAGATGTTGCTCAAATCAGTGCACCTGCTGATGAAGTTTCTGCATCAGCTGAAAGTGTTGGTCGTCCTCAAATTTTAACTGATGGAAATGGCAATCCACTGATCAAAATTGATGGAAATTCTGCTACAATTTGGCAGTACGCACTTGCGACCCTCAGTAGCTTAAATCATAAGGTTATCGGCCAAAGCAAAAATGCCAATGAGGCAACTGTTAAAATCGATAATTCAACCTATGTATTGAAGCTTACCTCCGTAGGTTCAAGTAACACACTTGCTGTGTTTAACGCCGATAATAGCTTTGCAGACAAAGAAAAAGCTGCAGAACTATTAACCCAGATTTACCAAAACTGGCCAGCCTAGTCGTTCTAGGCAATTTTTTTTTGCAAAAGGTTCCCCCATGTTAAAACAAACCTTGCTCTATACTGGTAAAGCGAAATCTGTTTATGAAACAGATAGCGCGGATCATCTAATTCTAGTTTTCCGTGACGATGCTTCTGCATTTAATGGCGAAAAAATAGAGCAACTAGACCGTAAAGGTAAGGTGAACAACCGTTTTAATGCCTTTATCATGGAAAAACTGGCTGCAGCTGGTATTGAAACACACTTCGAAAAACTTCTTTCTCCAACTGAAGTTTTAGTGAAAAAATTGCAAATGATCCCTGTTGAATGCGTAATGCGTAACTATGCAGCAGGTTCACTATGTCGCCGTTTGGGTGTTGAAGAAGGTTTAGAACTTGTTCCACCAACGTTTGAATTGTTCTTCAAAGATGACGCTTTAGGCGATCCTATGGTGAACGAATCTCAAGCAATTGCATTGGGTTGGGCAAATGCTGAACAATTGGCACAAATGAAAGAATTGACTCAAAAAGTCAATGTTGTGCTTAAAGATTTATTCGCTCAAGGCAACATGCTTCTTGTTGATTTTAAACTTGAATTTGGCGTGTTCCATGACCGTATCGTATTGGGTGACGAATTCTCTCCAGATGGTTGCCGTCTATGGGATAAAGACACCAAGAAAAAACTCGACAAAGACCGTTTCCGTCAAGGTTTAGGTGGTGTTGTTGAGGCTTATGAAGAAGTGGCTACACGCATTGGTGTAGATCTTTCAGATATCTAATTTTAGATACTGATTCTTCAGAAACCGAGCTTTTTAGCTCGGTTTCTTATTTTAAAATGCTGATTTTTCTAATAGATAATCATATAAATTTTCACCAGCTTTTTTCTGAAAGCGGTTTTCAAATAAAGGTACCAAAAACTCAGGATTAATTTGTGGGAAGCTGGTGTCCTCAAAATCTTCATCGGATGAGTCTGCATATTGAATAATGACAATAATTTCTTCACCCTGTTGGTTTTTTAATTTTCCTTGTATTCTTAAATCTTGTAATGCTTGAATAATGGTCTTTTGATACTGCGCTTGTAATTCGCTATATTGCTCATTTGTATAATCCTCTCCCAAATCCTGATACAAAGCCGTGATTGCATTGTGAACACGATTATTGGCAGTACTTGAACAACTCCATTCTGAAATCCACCATGCTTCATAGACGTCTTCAAAGGTTTTTAATTGTTCTAATGTGCATCCTACATAAAAGAAACCACAGAAATCCTCAACCATTCCCAAACCAATAGCACATAAATGCTGATCTTGTGTAAGCTGCTGAATTTCAGCGAAAGCATCTTGGATATCTTGGTAAATCACTGAATATAAATGGTCTTTATTCATCATCATGTTCTTATCATTCACAATTTCAATACAGAGTTTACTATCAAAGCATAAATTCTGTATATAAACCATTCACCGAGGTTGGCATTTAGCATTCGTAAAAAATTGAGCAATCGACGACTTAAAAATACTGTAAATTATTTTTGAAAAAGCGTTGCGATGAAACTTTAAACATTAAAACTTGACCTTACAATTATGGTAAGGTTTATCTTAAGTTTAAGTCTTCTTAGAGCAGGGTGAGATATGGAATTTTATATTGAAAATATGACCTGTGGTGGTTGTGCACGTGGTGTAACCAAAGCAATTCAATCTGTAGATGAAAATGCTAAGGTGATTGCCGATCCACCAAGTCACAGTGTTAAAGTTGAAACAACAGCAACACAGCAACAAGTGGTTGATGCTTTATCAGAAGCGGGCTTTCCTCCACGCTAAGCTGATTGGATAAAGTTAAAAGGGCTATCAATTTAAGGTAGCCCTTTTGCATTAAAGCAAATATAAACTGATCAAACTGGGCTCTGTCAGGGGATTTATACGTCTGTATAGCATTGATCAAACCCAGCTTTTGCTGATGTAAATTGTTGATCATCACTCTATTTCATCAACTTGATTCAATATCATCGCCTCATCACTGAGCCATTCAAAATCATACGCTTTATCAATAATTTCAAAAGATTGTGTATCAAACTTCCCATAAAACATCGCATGATAAAATCTAGATTTCTAAACTGAGAACACTTTAAATAACCATACACTTTGCAGATTTTATTCTATTTATATTTTTAAAAGTTGTTTTCTAAATAATCTCAAGCTCACTATGATCACAACAAACCGTTACAAAAAGAGCTACAAAATAGAGTTATGCGTACATTATCAAAACGATATTCATTAAGCCTGACCGCCAGCTTAGTTTTTACATTTCTGTATCCACATGCATACGCTGCGGAACAGATTCCAGCCACCCAAGAAATTAAAACACTTGATACCATTGTTGTCACAGGTACACGTTCGCTAAAACGTTCTAAAACAGATTCCTTACAACCGATTGATGTGATTAGTGCAGCGGAATTGACAGAACGTACAGGTTCAAGTGAGTTAGGTACGGCGCTGGCTAAAATTATCCCCTCGATTAACTTTCCTCGTCCAACCGTTGTCGATGGAACAGAACTCGTTCGCCCAGTGCAACTAAAAGGGCTTTCTCCTGATCAAGTTTTGGTTTTAGTGAATGGCAAACGTCGCCATACTGGGGCATTTATTAACCTTGGGGGTACCATTGGACGTGGTTCAGCACCGACCGATTTAAATGCCATTCCAATTTCTGCCATCAGCCGTATTGAAGTACTTAGAGAAGGTGCATCTGCTCGCTATGGTTCAGATGCAATTGCGGGGGTCGTCAACATTATTTTAAAGTCTGATCCTAAAACAGGTGATGCTGGTATTCGCTACGGTATTTATAACAAAGGTGATGGTGAACAAAAACAATCCTATGTCTCGGGCGGTACTCAACTGGGCAATTATGGTTATGCCATTTTTTCCGGTGAATGGCAGGACAATGAAGCAACCAATCGTGCAGGTTTAGACTTTCGTGATCCAAATGCTACTACATACAGACAAAGAACCTTCCGTTTTGGTGATCCAAAATCTGATGAGGTAAAAGCTTCTGTTAATGCTGGTTTTGACCTCAGTGAGAGTGTTGAATTATATGGCTTTTCAACCTATAGCCATCGTAATGCAGAAACTGCTGGATTCTATCGTTTGAGTAATGCCTCGAACAATGTACCTGCATTATTTCCAAATGGTTATTTACCCCTGATTCGCGGTCAATTAGATGACTTTAGTGCTGTTGCAGGCTTACGTGGGGAAGTCGCAGACTGGCGCTATGATGTTTCAGCCAATTATGGCTTAAACCAATATGATGTAAATACAAAAACCATTAATGTCGATCTATACAAAGATACAGGTTCAACACCAAATTCATTCCATAATGGACAGTTAAAGAATACCCAAGCTGTTTATAATATTGATTTGTCAAAAGAATTTGAGATCGCTGCTTTTGCAAGTCCATTAAATGTCGCGTTTGGTACTCAATATTTAAACCAACAATATCAAATCAAAGCAGGCAATCCTGCCTCTTATTATAAAAGTGGTTCTTCAGGTTTATCAGGCTTTCGCCAAGCAGATGCCGGGAAATGGACACGTGACAGTTATGCAGGATATCTTGATTTAGAAACAGATATTACCCAAAAACTTTCAGCTTCTACAGCCTATCGTTATGAGAAATATGATGACTTTGGGGACACCAATAATGCATCTCTTTCATTACGTTATAAGCTTTTACCTCAAGTTGCGGTACGTGGCTCAGTTTCTACAGGCTTTCGCGCACCGAGTCTAGCACAACAATATTTCACTCAAACCTCTTCGCAATTGGTCAATGGACAGTTTGTTGAGGCAGGAACATTTCCAAGTTCTTCACAAGTTGCACAATTGCTCGGCGCAGAAGACTTAAAAGCTGAAAAATCAAAGAACTATAGTCTTGGCTTGGTATTTACCCCAACTAAAAACCTATATGTGACTTTGGATGCCTACCAAATTGATATTGATGACCGTATTAGCTTATCTTCAAATATCAATGCCAGCAGCCCCGCTGTTCGCGCTTATTTGGTGTCTAAAGGGATTACCGATACCAATTTCAGCACGGTACGTTTCTTTAATAATGCCAGTAATACTCGCACTCGTGGTGTAGATTTAGTTGCCAATTACCAATGGGAAAACCTGCCTTATGGCGAGTTAACCACATCTTTGGCTTATAATTTTAATCGTAATAAAGTCACCGATGTTGATAAAAACCCTGAAATTTTAAATGCTTTGGGTGTCAACCTTACCCGTTTAGACCGTCGTGAACAATATGGTCTATTGGCCGGAAGTACTCCTGAACATAAATTCAGTTTAGCCAATGATTATAAAATTGGAAATTTTGGTATCAATACCAATATCACGCGTTATGGAAGTTTTGAAACTTACAGTAACTCAGGTGCTGCCAGTGATCAGAAATTTTCTGCAAAATGGCTGTTGGATTTAGCACTAACATACCAATTAAACGATTGGAAATTTACTGTTGGGGGGGACAACATTACCAATGTTTACCCAGATAAAGATGTTTATGACATCAATAAGCCTACAGGCGGAAGTTTGCAATACAGCCAGTTCTCACCGTTTGGTTTTAATGGTGCATTCTATTACGGCAAAATTAATTATAAGTGGTAGAGATTAAAGTTAACTAAGGGCTTCCAACCGAGTTGAATGACTCGGTTTTTTATTCCTATAATTCGAACAATCATTGGCTCACAATTTTTTTCATTAAAATATCACCTCGGACACCTTCTCCAAAACTCCAATCTTCTAATTGGTTATACTGAATAACAATCATAATATCTTGCTTTGGAATCTGAAATTTTGCGTTGAGCTGATTGGTTAATTCATGTATAAACTCAGCTTTTTGCTCTGGGCTTCTTAGTTTACCCGCTGTGATATTAAATAAAATAAATTGAGAAGTCCTTTGCTTTTCCACCCAATAATTTGCATCAATAATTATATCTTCTGACTTTAATTGTTGAAAAAAATGGAAGCGATCATTTTTAGGCGTATTAAAGTAATTTTCCATACAGAATTGAGTTAAATCAGAAATCTGTGATTTCTGCTCTGCACTATAAGTATGTGCTGTTACAATACGAATCATGGGCATGTCCAAATCTCCTCAGGCATATGTTCCAATGCTGAAATAGCATTGGGTAAACCAATATAAAAAGCCAAATGTGTAACCATTTCCAAAATTTCTTCTTTGCTGATTCCCAGCTTTAAAGCATTTTGAATATGCCAATTTAATTGGCTATACCGTCCTAAAGTCATCAAAGCACTAATGGTCAGTACACAGCGGGTTTTAGTATCTAATGCTTCTCTTTTCCAGATATCTTCAAAGAGTACGTCTTTACTCAATTCATAAAGTTTGGGTGAAATTTGAGCCAAATTAGAAATATCAATGGGTCTAAACATTGTGTGAACCTCTACTATGTCCTTGCTTTACTATGTAGGTATTTTATAATTTAAAAAAGCAAAATATTTTTAATCAATACTTCAGGATTTATGAATTATGAAAAATCCAGTTAATCTTGATTTAGATGCTTTACGTTCTTTTGTTATAGGCATTGAACTTGGTAATTTTAATCTTGCAGCAAGTCAGCTTTATCGCTCTCCAGCCGCGGTAAGTGCGCATTTAAGAAAATTAGAAGAACAAACTCAATCTGTTTTAGTACAAAAGAAAGGACGTCATTTAGTCTTAACAAAACAAGGAGAAATGCTGTTTGAGTCTGCTAAAAAAATATTAGAGTGCAATGATAAAATACTTATTCAATTACAGCAAAATCAAAGTGATGGAGAAATTTATTTTGGTTTACAGGAAGATTTTGGGGATGGTTTGTTACAGTCTGTAATTGCTCAATTTATTCAACAATTTCCAAATGTTAAATTACATACTCAAGTAGATCGTAATGCGAATTTAATTCAAAAAATTGAAAAAAATAGTATTGATTTTGCCTTGATATGGCAACAAGATCATTTATCAAATCAATTTCAAACACTGCAATCAATTGCAACATTTTGGGTAAAGTATCCAGATTTTCAGTTGGGTCAATTGCTTCAAAACCAGCAATCTATACCATTAATTGTATTAAACCAACCTTGTATCCTACGTCAAATTGCAATTGATACACTCAATAAGCATCAATTACCTTGGCATATTGCTTATGAATGTAATTCCCTCAATGCTCTCTGGGCAGCTGTGCGTGCTGGGATTGGAATTTCGATTCGTTCTGATTTTTCTATTCCACAAGAGTTAGAGAAAGTTAGAAATCATTCACTTCCTCAGTTACCCGATTTTAATTTTGGTTTATATCATTCAGACAAAATGTTGAAGCAAATTGATCACTGTTTTATACAATGTATAAATAATTGTTTAAATTAACCGAGATTCATAAACCATCATTTCACCACCACTTTTATAGGTGCTGAAAAGATTTGATAGAAGTTTTGTGCATCGATCTGATATTTATAACCAGCCAAAACATATGCAGTGCCCTTTTCAGAGAAACTCAACTGACCATTTTTAATCTCATGTTTTGCAGAACCTGATAAAATGACAAAATTGCTGAGTTGCTGATTGAGTTTCGCTCCATCTTGCTGAACCAATTGCGCATTGAGTAATACTGGCTGTTCAGTTTTTACTTTGACATTCTTGGGTGCTTGAATATCAACGATATATTTCGCATAAAGTTGCGCAGAATTGGTGGTTATCCCGTAGGTCCCTGCAATATATAATTTTTTAAATGTTTCATCAGTCAATGCCCAAGGCCAAAAACTGATTCCACGGTGCTTGGTCGTTTCTAAAAGATTGATCAAATCAGCACGATAAGCAGGGTTATACGTTGAATTATATTTCTGAACATCGGCATTGATTTGTTTGGCGGCAATTAAAGTATTGCGACTATTGGGCATGCTTCCAACCAATAACCCTCGCGGTATCTCAGACAATTGTGACTGTGCACGTGCAACTTGATCTGCATTAAATGAGGTCGTGACGACTTGATTTTCAACTTGGTACTTTTTAATTTCATCCTGCATTTTTGCAACCAATGCTGGATTGGCACTTTTCATTTCGATCATCAATACAAAGTTTGGATTGTGCTTAAATGTAGTGAAATATTCTGCAAGGGTCGGTATTGGATAAGCTTTGTTTTTAGATTTTAATTGCTGAACCTGCGCAAGGCTCATTTCTTCAATTTTACCTGTTGAACGCGTAGTGCGATCCACTGTTGCATCATGCATCACCACAAGATGCTGGTCTTTGGTTAAATAAATATCGTTTTCAACAATATCTGCACCCAAAGCAACTGCATGTTTTGCACTTTCTAAGGTATTTTCATCTTCTAAACTTGGTACACCACGATGCCCAATAATAAAGGGTTTACGCAATAAAGTGTTTTTTGGAAATTGTTTTAAGACACTGGCAAATAGCGTACTTTGCGTTGTAATAATCCCATTCACACCTGAAGTCAAAATACTGGCAACATCCTGCGGATCATGTGCTGGTGTATCAACCCACACTGTCATTAAATGACGTTGAATAAAGCTGACACTGGGTTTGTTGGCAAGGCTATGCGGAAGAACCACGATGCGTGCATAGGCCTGATTAGTACGACGCATAATTTCAGAAAGACCAACATGACTCTCCTTTAAATTTTCGCGACTTAAATCTAATGCTGTTCGAAGCCTAGGTACAATTTGATGCGCAGACTTGAGTAAATCATCACTTTTGGACAATACAGTAATATCGCTCATATCGTGAGATTTAGAGAGTAATTTTAAGGCTTCAATGCTTTTGGGATCTTTGATTTCTAAAACAGGAATGGTATTGCGCTGTGGATTGGATAAATATTGTTGTAATGTTTCAACCACCTGCCCTGTCTGATCAAGCAAGTTTAAATTGGCATCTAATTGATAATATAACTGATTGGTTGAATTTAATGGACTGCTGGTAGTTTTAACTTTTTGAATCAGCGTCGGTGCCAAACCAACATTAGTTTGAATTTCTTGCACTTGAGTGACTTTATTGGCTAAGTCTGGCAACGCACTGGTTTGTTCAGAGACTTGAATATTTTTAACTTTTAAGACTAGGCCTGTTGCTGAAAGGCCGATGCCACCTTTGGCAGATCCTTGGTCAAGTTCTACATCTTGCATCAACTGGTGGTTTAAATAGTGTTGTACCCGTTGTCCAGACACCACAATGCTGGCTTTATACCATTGATTTGCTTTGATGTTCTCCGAAAATGCTTTCGTTTCAGAGACTTCCCATTGCCCGTTACTTTTATGCCGACCAAACTCCGTACCATTTTTTGCAGTGGTGTCTGTTCTGAGGGTAAATTGATAATAACTGCTTGGAATCACCCCCTGTGTTTCTGTGACATCATAAATCACACTGCCCCAACGCGAGTTATTGACAGCTTGGTCTAAAGTAAATTCGAGATCAATGCGATAGTTTTGTTGTTTCTCAAGATTTTGCGGTAATAAAATTGAGGTCGGACTGACTGAATTTGCTCGACCATCAATATGAAGCATCCCATTTTCAACATAGACGTTGCCGGCATTGTTGCCAGGAATACGCCAGCCTTGAGGGATTGTTTTTTGCTGAACAAAACTTTGTTGATAAAGTGTTTTAAGCTGCTGCGAAGCAAGTTTAGGCTGATTTTGGGTCGAAATTTTACTTACAAGCTCAGCATGGCTCAACATCGGCAAAGAAATTAAAACAGCAAAAGATAAAACGGATAATTTCATAAAATTTCTAGAGCCTTTAAAATGTATTTTTAGCAAGCTACATTTCAAAAACATTAGCCTAATTTAAATTTTGCCGATATTTTAAACCTTTATATGACACAGAACATCTATTTAAAAGATGCCTAAGCAAATAAACTTCACAACTACTGTTGCTGCTGTTCTTGTTGCCAACGACGTTGCTGTAAACGCTCACCTTCAACTTCACGCTTATTACGAGCAGACTCATATAATTTTGTGCCTTTCAATTCAGGTGGTAAATATTCCTGTAGCACAAAATTTTCAGGATAGTTATGAGGATAAAGATATTCCACACCATAGCCTTGTTGTTTCATAAGCTTGGTCGGTGCATTACGTAAATGGAGTGGCACAGGTAGGTTGGAAGTTTTTTCTGCAAGTTCTAAGGCTTTATTGATCGCCAAATAAGTGCTGTTACTCTTTGCACTGGTTGCCAGATAAACTGCGCATTGGCCTAAAATAATTCGACACTCAGGCATGCCTATCGCTTGAACCGAGCGGAAACATTCTCCCGCTAAAAGCAATGCATTTGGATTTGAGTTACCAATATCTTCTGAAGCAGCAATCAACATACGACGAGCGATAAAAACCGGATCCTCACCGCCTTTAAGCATACGTGCCATCCAATACAACGTTGCATCAGGGTCACTACCCCGAATAGATTTAATAAATGCAGACACCAGATCATAATGCTGCTCACCTGATTTGTCATAGCGTGCAATGTTCTGTTGCGCAACTTTGACCACGATCGCATTGGTCACAATATTTTCTATATCGGACTCAAAGGTGCTAGCAATTAAATCGATTAAATTTAGTGCCTTACGTGCATCACCCGCAGCAAATTGAACCAACGCATCAAATTCTTCAATCTGGATATGCCGGTCTTGTAAAAATTTATCTTGTTGAATTGCGCGTAAAATGAGTTCTTGAATCGCCTCATTACTTAAGCCATTTAAGGTATAAACCTGACAACGTGACAACAAAGCACTGTTGACTTCAAATGAAGGGTTTTCGGTTGTTGCACCAATCAGGGTAATTTTGCCTTTTTCGACAGCATTTAATAAAGCATCTTGTTGAGACTTATTAAAACGATGAATTTCATCAATAAATACTACTGGTGTTAATAAATCACCACTTTCAGCAATCACCTCACGTAGCTCCTTTACCCCCGTATTTAAAGCAGATAAGCTGATAAATGGGCGATCAACCGCTTGCGCCAATAACAAAGCGATTGTCGTTTTTCCAACACCAGGAGGCCCCCAAAAAATAATTGAGGGTAAATGCCCTTGATCAATCATTTGACGGAGTGGTGCTGCGACACCGAGTAAATGATCTTGCCCAATAATTTCAGACAAATCACGTGGACGTAAACGTTCTGGAAGCGGAATTTGAGTGTCTGACATACTGCTTTTTTAATTGATGAATGCTGCCCTTAGTCTACTATGGAAAATCATCAATATTACACTTTTAGCTTTAAAATAATCGATTCTGTAAAACATCCATTAATGATGCCTGAAATACTTGGCCATGACTGAGATGTGGATAAAGCATCAATTTTGCATCTACACCTTTGCTGGCCAAATCTAAAACCAATTGACGGTTATTTTGAATCATCTCCCGATCTGCATTTGGGCTGATTGGTCTAGTTGTAGACTGAATTATGTCACCTTCCATTACCCACAATTTTTTATTTTTTAGTTGTTCAGGCTTGGCTTTTCCAACAGCTTTAAGCAGTCGCGAATCTGCCCATGTGAGAGATGGACTGGCTGAAAAATAGTGTGAAAACTTATTATCTGTGCTTTGACTATTTAAAAGGGTATCTAAAACAAACAAACCACCATAAGAATGTCCCCACAAAGCGGTACGTTGCTCATCCAGTTTTACTTGCGTATTGACCCACGGCATAATTTTTTCAAACAATACCTGTCTAAATTGCGCACTTCCCCCTGCCATACGTTCAGGATTGCGTGGATCAACAGTTACTTTTCCAGATTCATCCGCAGGTGTGTAGTCTACAGATCTTGAAGCAGACTCAAACGGTAATTGGGTTTGATAGCCGATTGCCACCAACACTGGGCTGTCTTGTTCTGAGAATTTTTTCAACAGTGACTCATCTAAACGCGCCATAGCAGAGTTGCCATCTAACATAAAAACAGCAGGTAAAATCTTATTTTTATTGATATGTTTAGGAATACCGACCCAAACTTTATAATAACGTTGTTGATCTGCGGATTTAAAATTTTTTACTTGGAATTGATAATAACTGGAGCCTTGCTCCGCAATATTTGGCCCTAAAGCTTGCAAAGCTGGCTTTGCATAAACATTGGAGTGAATACCAAAACTCAGGCTGATAGCACATAGACAAAAGGTACTTTTTTTCAACAGCGAAGATAAAGCAAACATTTTAAAACACATCAAACTGGAGGGCTTAGTTATCATATTACTATTTGATAATGATTATCAATTCATAAATGAATTAACGCACCCATCTTACAATGTACTCATCAATTTCTTCTTCATTGACTTCGGTTTCGGAGATACAACGCCCTGCAGCAGATTTTCTCGCTTTAATCACATTGCTTCTTGAGCCTGTGATCAGATAGTGCCATGCCGGTAAATTTTTACCTTCATGCACACGGCGATAAGCACAACTTGAAGGCAACCAATGAATATTGGCTAATTTTTCAGGGCTTAATTGAATACAGTCGGGTACATAATTTAAACGGTTGGGATAGTCAGAACACTGAGCGGTCGTACAATCGAGGAGTTTACAAGACACTTTAGTATAGGCAATTTCATGTGTGTCATCATCTTCTAATTTCACCAAACAGCACAGCCCACAACCATCACACAATGCTTCCCACTCAGTCGGATTTAACTCAGACAGCGTATAATTCTTCCAAAACTGGGGACGTATCTCAAAGGTCATGGCATAACATTAAAGTCATATAAGGCGGAATAATTATACCAGTATAAAAGCAGAAATTAGAAAAATTAAAACAGAACAAACCTTTACATATTTCTTTATTAATCACACTTTCTAAACACAACTTCACAAGTAAGTCAGGTTTTTCTGCATATACTGAAAATACATAACAAAAATATGGAGATGAATATTATGTTCCGTTGGGCAATTATTTTCGCTGTGATCGCCTTAATCGCAAGTTTATTCGGTTTTGGTGGTGTTGCGGGAATGTCTAAAGACTTCGCAGTCATTCTTCTCGTTGTCGCTGTAATCCTCGCGATTGTTGGATTTATTTCGAGAGGAAAAGTTTAACTTTTCCTGATCAATTTTCAATAAAAAGAGAAGAACCCCGGTTCTTCTCTTTTTCATTTGAAAACTATCTTTTCTATTCATAAATTTTCACATTTCAATTGTAAATATTCCAAATTTAGTCATTTGAATCTTATATATTTATGCTTTAATCAATCTCATTCTCGCCAATAGACAAGGATTAACCGATGGCTCTTGCAATCAAAACTCGTGAAATTCAATACCAAGCAAAAGATGGAACAACTTTAATCGGTTATTTTGCTGCGCCTGAATCCGCACAACAAGTTGCAGGCGTGATTGTTGGTCCTGAATGGTGGGGCCGAAACGAGTATTCTGAACAACGTGCTCGAGAGTTAGCACAACATGGTTTTGCTGCGCTGGCAATTGATATGTATGGTGATAAAAAAACCACGACTGTTGCGACTCAAGCTCAAGAGTGGATGATGCAAACTTTCCAAAATGAAAATACCATTGTTGAGCGTGCGGCTTCGGCTCTCGCTGCTTTGGCAGAACAGCCAGAAGTAGATGCAAACCGACTGGCGGCAATTGGATTCTGTTATGGTGGTAAAGTGATATTAGATTTGGCACGCTCAGGTGCAGAATTAAAAGCTGCCATTACTTTCCATGCAAATTTATCCGCACAAAATGCAGCGGAATCAGGAAAATTTAAAGCGCAAGTTCTTGTCCTGCATGGTGAAAAAGACAGTATGGTGTCTTTGGCGGATGTAGAATCGTTTAAACAAGAAATGAATCATGCTCAGGTAAAATCTGAAGTGATCATCCTTAAAGATGCTAAACATGGCTTTAGTAATCCTCAAGCAGATGAAAAAGCAAAAGCAAATGGTGTAGATCTAGGTTATAACGCAAAAGCAGAGAAAGACGGATTAGCAGCAATGTATGATTTATTAGACCGTACCTTGGTTTAACCTACTCTGGCTTAATTAAAATACGTTCTACATTGATTGAGACAACAAAACGAGGAATTCGAAATGACTGAAAAAGTATGTCCTTATTGTGACTTTGACGAATTTGATATCATTGATAAAAATGAATTTGGTGCAATTTTGCCTGAACACCAGCCTTTGTCAAAAGGTCATTCAGTTATTATTCCTTTGCGCCATATTGATTCTTTTTTTGAAGTTTCAGAGAAAGAACGAAAAAGCCTTTCCTCTTTATTGGAACTCGCTCGTAACGAGCTTAAGATTCGCCATCAACCTGAAGGTTTCCATATTGCCTTTAATGATGGGCATGTATTTGGTGAAGATCAAAGTGGACACTTCCATATTCATATTATCCCACGTTATAAAAATGAACCGCTTAAACTCGATAAGCGCTGGGGTATCGTGAACGAAAGTTAAGTTGTGGATACAAACTCATTTGAAAGACGCTCTGGCGTCTTTTTTTATGCAAATTGAATGCTCAGGTTTAAGATAATTTTCCGCAATAAATTTATCTTGGTTATACTGACTATCTAATTTTTACGCTAGATTGTTATGTCGCAATTTTCATTTTCAGATGCGCTATTGACTTGGTTTGATCAACACGGGCGCCATGATTTACCTTGGCAAGTGGCTGATGATCCCTACAAAGTTTGGGTATCTGAAATTATGTTGCAACAAACTCAAGTCAAAACTGTACTGCAATATTTTGATAAATTTATCCAACGTTTTCCAACCGTCGATGACTTGGGTAAAGCCTCTTGGGACGATGTAGCCCCCTATTGGGCAGGATTAGGCTACTACGCCCGTGCAAGAAATTTGCATAAAGCAGCAGGCGTGGTCAGCCAGCAGGGGCATTTCCCACCAAGCTTAGAACAATGGGTGGAACTTCCAGGTATCGGTCGCTCTACTGGTGGCGCATTGATGTCACTTGGCTTACGCCAATACGGCGTCATTATGGATGGCAATGTAAAACGTGTTTTGGCCCGTTTTTTTGCCATTGAAGATGACCTGAGTAAACCCATCCATGAACGAGCCATGTGGCAACTGGCGGAAAGCATATGCCCAACTGAACGCAACCATGACTATACCCAAGCAATTATGGATTTGGGCGCAACCATTTGCACACCAAAAAAGCCACTCTGCTTATACTGTCCCATGCAACAACATTGCCAAGCCCATCAACAGGGGCTAGAAACCGAACTACCTTATAAGAAAGCTAAAAAGCCTGTTCCAGCTAGAACTGCCACAGTGTTATTAATTGAGTCAGATCAACAATGGTTATGGGAACAGCGTCCTAACAGTGGTTTATGGGGAGGCTTATGGAGTTTACCGATTTTTGAAAACGAGCTCGCGTTTCAACAGCTTTGTCAAAGTCTAAAGCTTATTTCAACTGTTGAATCTGTCCAAATCTCGCATAGCTTTACCCATTTCACTTGGATTTTGAATGCACATATTGTTCGAGTTGAATCAGACCAAAAAGAATACCTCCAGGCTGAACTTGGGGGCGAATGGTTAACACCACAAAAAGCTACACAAATGGGTATCCCGACAGCCATGAAAAAATTGATCTCAGCAGTAAAAATATGACATAGTCAGACACGGGTATTCTAAGCATATTTCAATTTTAATTTGCCCTTTTGAAACTTGAAAAAAAGGATTTCTCGTGTCACGTAGCATCCAATATTGCTTGATGGCTTTGCTTGCCATTATTTTAACTGCATGTACCACTGCACCTAAAAAACCAAGCTCATCTAAGCCACAGCTTCCACAAGCTCAAATTAACCGCCTAAAAGCAATGTCAATGCCAACCCGATTGGCAATTCCTGTAGATGGAGTAAAACCACAAAACCTCACAGATACTTGGGGTGCATCTCGCAGTGCTGGGCGAGCACATGAAGGAATTGACATCATGGCTTCACGTGGAACCAAAGTTTACAGTAGCACTGAAGGTGTAATTACCAGTTTAAAGAGCAATAATCTAGGTGGCAAAGTGATTTGGCTCATCGGGCCAGGCGGTGTTTATCACTATTATGCACATCTAAATGATCACAAACGTGGATTACAAGAAGGTGATTATATTAAAAAAGGCCAGCTAATTGGCTATGTGGGAAATACGGGAAATGCACGACATACTGCACCGCATTTGCACTATGGACTATACTTAAGAGGTAAAGGACAAGGTGCAGTCAACCCCTACCCTTATTTACGTTAATTTTAGATTGAATCAATTTAGGAATATTCCATGTCAGAAGCATTGCTTGAGCGTTTAGTTGAATTTGCAGAATCAGGCAATCAACAAAAAATTGCCCTCAATGGACAAAATCATCAAGGCTGGATTATGGAAATCACCGATGAAGCATTAATGATCAGTACTGGCTTTGCAGACAAAGCGGGTAAAGATATTTGGGTAAATTTTAAAGATTTAGAACATGCGCAACTTTCCTATTGGGACAACAAACAAGATCAATGGGTCGAATTTAAACTTTAGACAATTAAAACTTAAATCAATCAGAACAATGGTAGATCTTTTATGACAAATAAACGCTGTGGTTGGTGTTCAGATGATCCTATTTATATTGAATATCATGATCAAGAGTGGGGTAAATCCAATCGAGATGAACAGCATTTATTTGAAATGCTTTGCCTAGAGGGGCAACAAGCAGGTTTATCTTGGATTACTGTTTTAAAAAAACGTGAAAGCTATCGCGCCCAATTTTTTAACCACCCGATTCAAACCATTGCCAATTTTACTGAACAAGAGCTTGCACTAAAATGTCAGGATGCTGGGTTGATTCGCCATATCGGGAAATTAACAGCGATTCGTGACAATGCCATTGCATGGCAAAACATGAAAGCTCAAGACATTGATATGGTGAACTGGTTATGGGATTTCGTAGACCAGCAAGTACAGCTCAATGATGTCCCTGATTATAAATTAGCGCCTGCACAAACCGAAACCAGTCAAAAGCTTTCCAAAGCGTTAAAAAAGAAAGGTTTTAAATTTGTTGGTCCAACCACTTGCTATGCCTTTATGCAAGCAGTGGGCATGGTCAATGACCATGAAAATGATTGTATATCCCGCTAAAAGTTTAACTGAGCAAACAGGAAGGATTCACATGTCAAATAATACGTTTCATGCTTATGCTGCCTTAGAGGCAGGTGCAGCACTTGTGCCCTATCAATTTGATGCAGGTGAATTACAGCCTCATCAGGTCGAAGTCAAAGTTGAATATTGCGGTTTATGCCATTCCGATGTTTCAGTGATTAACAATGAATGGGGAAATTCAGTTTTTCCAGTGGTTGGCGGTCATGAAATTATCGGTACCATCATTCAACTGGGTTCAGAAGCGAAAGGATTAAAAGTCGGTCAACGTGTTGGTATCGGCTGGACTGCGGAAAGTTGTCAGCACTGTGATCCGTGTGTTAGTGGTCAACAAGTGCTTTGCACAGGAGGTTCAGTTGCAACCATCGTTGGTCATGCAGGCGGGTTTGCAGATAAGGTCCGTGCAGGTTGGCAGTGGATTATTCCTTTTCCTGAAGATTTAAACCCTGAAAGTGCTGGTCCTTTATTATGTGGTGGTATCACTGTTTTTGACCCAATTTTAAAACATCAAATTCAAGCAGTTCACCATGTCGGTGTGATTGGGATTGGTGGCTTAGGTCATATGGCCATTAAAATACTCAAAGCTTGGGGTTGTGAGATCACCGCTTTCACATCGAGTTTGGATAAAACAGATGAACTTAAAGCAATGGGAGCAGACCATGTGGTCAATAGTCGCGATGCCGATGCGTTAAAAGCGCAACGTGGCAAATTTGATTTATTGCTCTGTACGGTAAATGTGAGTTTGGACTGGAAAGCATATCTAAATACACTGGCACCAAATGGCACAATTCATATGCTAGGTTTAGTCCTCGAACCTATGCCGATTCCTGCGGGTGCACTGATTGGCGGTGCAAAATCAGTGACTGGTTCACCAACGGGCTCCCCTTTTGCATTGCGTCAATTATTACAATTTGCAGCACGCAAAAACATTGCACCGCAAATTGAAGTTTATCCAATGTCAAAAATTAATGAGGCTTTGGAGCGACTTCATTCTGGAAAAGCCCGTTATCGTATCGTATTAAAAGCGGATTTCTAATTTAAGTCTGACCATCCATCACGGTTTATCAAGAACCGTGAATGGAATAAGGCTGTCGTGGTATGCGTTTGCTCAAAGATCAGTTAAGCCACACTCTTGGCTAACAATTCACCCCTTATCCAATCTGCTAATAACATAATTGCATCCTGAATCTCTTCCGATAGTTCATGCCCTGCATTTAAGCGAATACAATTGTTATAACGGTGATCCTCACCAAAAATAATCCCTGGCACAATATTGATACTGTATTGCTGGGCATAATAATACAACGCCAAACTATCAATCTGCTCTGGGAACTGTAACCACAAGGCATAACTTCCCTGCGGTTGATTTAGACGAATCTCTACCCCATAAAAAGCATGTTGAATAAACTGTAGATATTGCGCAACTTGAGTCATCAACTTAGGGCGTAACTCACTCAAATGCTGACGATAGGCTCTGCTATAAATCAAATCAGCAAGTCCCAATTGCAATGGTGTATTGACCGAAACATTTTGTAAAATCAACTTGGCATGTAAGTGCTGTAAACGTTGTGGTAAACAGAACCAACCTACCCGATAAGAGGTCGACAACGACTTGGAAACCGATCCGCAATAAACCACATAGCCCTGTTGATCCCAATATTTAATCGGTAACGGGCGTTTGGCATTAAAGCTACATTCAGCATAAATATCATCTTCAATCACGTAACACTGATACTTCGCTGCCAGCTGTGCAATTTTTTCTTTCTCGGCATTAGTCAAACAGAAGCCTAAAGGATTTTGAAAATTGGCGGTTAATAAACAGACTTTTGCAGCTGAGTTTTGCATCTCTTGTTCTAAACGATCTAGATCAAAACCTTCGGTATTGGCAGGGATTTCAATAATTTTTCGTTTGAGCAACGCCAACAATTGCAACTGACCATTATAGTTTGGTGTGGGCACAATCACACTGTCACCGATTTGGCTAAGGCTTTGAATCATCACAGACAATGCTGGCATACAACCATTGCTGATATAAATATCTTCTTTGGCAATATAAAAACCATCTTCAGCCCAATGTGCTGACAAAGCCTCTCTTAGCTGAAGGTGCCCTTGGCGGTCATTATATAAAAAGTCTTCAGGTTTACTGTGCTTTAAAGCACGTTGTATTGAACGGCGTAATGCCTCTACAGGAACTAGATTAGGCGATAACTGAATCGAACCTAAATGGATCAGTTTATTGTTGATTGCTGCTTCATGAATTTGAATTTGTAAGTCTAGATTTGAAACCTCACGCGCTCTCGACTTAAAATCAGGATGGTCAGGTACAGCTATCTGCGGAATTTTTTGCTGTGATTGAACAAAATAGCCAGACTTTTCTTTGACATAAATCAAACCTTGTGCTTCAAGCAATTCATAACAACTTTTTGCTGTATTGAGACTAATATTTTGCAACGCAGCAAATTTTCGTAAAGAACTAAGTCGTTGCCCAACAACCAACTCACCGCAATAAATTTTCTGTGCAATTTGCTGTGCTAATGTTTGATATTGAAAAGCCATATCTGTACTCAAATTTTAATATTTGTTGTATCTGTATCTATAAAGTTAACAGATTTATGCTTGTTTCACAGCCAATTTTTACAAACAAATTGATTTGAAAGGAGAAAAAAATGAGAACGATCGCTTTAATCAGTATTGTCTTTGGATTAACTGCTTGCCAACCTCAACACGTAAATCAAGCTGCTCAGAAACAACATTTTGTATGTAAATCTTTGATTGAAGGCTTTTTAAAAACACAAAATTTAGGTGAATATCAACTTGATCATTTAGAGCCAACTTTACATCAGACCGCACCTATCCGAAACTACCGCTACCATGCCAGCAGTGATCAGCGGATGAAAATTAATATTCCTGTGCAAAAAGACTTGGCGTTTAAATGCCTTCAGACAGCAAATGATCATTTTGAAATCCAATTGGTTAATCCACACCAACCCCGTAGCCAAACTTTACTGAGTCTGGATTTACCGCCACAAAAGACTATCGAAACTTTGACAGCTTTTGCGTTAAAAACTCAATAAATAAACGAACACGCTTTGGTAAATGTTCCTGTTGATAATACACTGCATGGATGTGTTGCTCGTAAAGCTCTATTTGATCTTCAAATAGAGCGATCAAGCGTCCTTGCTTTATATCTTTTAAAATCTCAAACTCAGACAATCTCGCAATTCCATGCCCGCGTAAACACAATTGGCGGACAGTTTCACCACTAGATGCTTTGATTTTTGGTTTGACAGTAAGCCTTTCTCCATTGACTCGAATCGGCCAAGTATTTAAACGACTGACTTTGCTAAAGCCAATTTGCGTATGATTTAAAATATCTTGCGGTGTCTCTGGATAACCATGTGTTGCTAAATATTCAGGACTGGCAACGATATATAACCGGCTTTTACACAACAAACGCGCATGTAAACTCGAATCATTAAGATCCCCAAAACGTATCGCAACATCTGTTTTATGTTCTAATAAATCGATGATCTGATCGTTACTGTTTAACTCTATTTCAATCTCAGGATACAATCGAGAAAACTCTTGCATCAATGGTGCAATCACGTGCAATACAAAAGGTGTCGCAGAATCCACACGAATCAGCCCAGATGTATCACTGTCAGATTTTAATAAAGAATCTTCTGCTTCATTGAGATCATGAACAATTTTTCGGGCTTTTGCTAAAAATAATTGCCCCTCTTGGGTCAATTTAAGTTTACGTGTTGTCCGCTCTAATAAAGTGACATTCAGTTTAGATTCAAGTCGTTGCAAGGCTCGACTTACACCTGAAGTGGTTTGTTCAAGATGCGTTGCTGCTGCAACAATCGAACCACTATCGACAATATTAATAAAAGCCTGTAATTCTTCGAGTGTAGATTTCATTGCTGCTAGCGCTCTGTTTATTGTTGATTTTTAGTCAACAACATTTTGCATATTCCTGTATTTTTCCGCAACAATTAAAGTAGCAAAATACACTCAATCTCAGAAAATAAAGTGAAATCCAGTATGACAAACATCGTTCCTCAATTTGGTGTAGGTACTTTCCGTTTAACAGGGCAAACTGTGATTGATTCGGTGAAAACAGCATTAGACGTTGGTTATCGTGCTGTAGATACTGCTCAAATCTATGGCAACGAAGCAGAAGTCGGTCAGGCCATTGCAGAAAGCCATATCCATCGTGATGATTTGTTTATCACAACAAAGATATGGACAGATCATTATCAAGCCGACAAACTTATTCCAAGCCTTAAAGAGAGCTTACAGAAGCTGGGTACTGATGCTGTCAACTTAACCTTAATTCACTGGCCTGCACCAAATCTAGGAATTTCTGTTACAGAAATGATGCACAACCTGTTAGAAGCGAAAAAGCTGGGCTTAACTGAACATATTGGAATTTCAAACTTCAATATCGACTTATCGCAACAAGCCATTACTGCTGTAGGACTTGAAAATATTGCCACCAACCAAATTGAACTTAGCCCTTATTTACAAAATGATAATTTGGTGAGCTTTTTACAATCACAAAATATTGATGTGACCTCTTATATGACTTTGGCGTATGGCAAAGTTTTAAATGACCCAACGTTAACTGAAATTGCCAAACAACATCAGGCTTCTAGCGCTCAAATTGCATTGGCATGGGCGTTGCAGAAAGGGTTTGCTGTCATTCCGTCGTCAACTAAACGTGAAAACTTAATTTCCAACTTAAAAGCGCAAGAGATTCAATTATCTGCTGAAGAAATGCAATTAATCGCGCAATTGGAACGTAATGGCCGTGAGGTTGATCCTGAAAACTTAGCACCTCAGTGGGATGTTTAATTCGCCAATGGAGTAAAAGTGATTTAAAGCAGAACAAATCTTGGCTCAGGCTTTGATTAGCAAAGTTTGATTGCTAGGCTTCGAAATACACTTTACCCCTTTTGCTCATGGCTTAGCTTGCTTCGCAAGATTGTTTCTTGCGAAGCTTTATTTTGTCACTTCATCAAAATAGCGGCTGAAAAGTAAAGATCGTCATTAACTTGATTGCTTGAACGCTGTTACACGCCATCATTTTCAATATGTTGTATATTTGAGATTTCTCATGAAATTAAATTTTCCCTTACTCGCCTTGGCCATTGGCGCTTTTGCAATAGGAACAACAGAATTTTCCCCTATGGGCTTTCTTCCCCAAATTGCAGAAAATTTGAATATTTCAATCCCAACCGCAGGTATGCTGATTACCGCTTATGCACTCGGTGTCATGATTGGTGCACCGTTTATGACCTTATGGTTTGGACGGTTTCCACGACGTAAAGCGCTTATTTTAGCCATGATTATTTTTACCATTGGCAATATTCTCGCTGCAATTGCTCCCAATTATTGGGGCTTAATGGCCGCTCGAATTCTGACCAGCCTCAATCATGGGGTGTTTTTCGGGATTGGTTCTATTGTTGCAACAAGCGTCGTACCTAAAGACAAACAAGCCAGTGCAGTTGCCACCATGTTTATGGGCCTCACCATTGCCAACATTGGTGGTGTGCCTTTAGCCACATGGGTTGGGCAGAATATTGGCTGGCGTATGTCATTTGCAGCAATCGCTTTACTCGGCGTGATTACCATGTTGTCGCTATGGAAAGCCTTGCCTGAAGATAAAGCAAGCCAACGTCCAGATGTCAAAGCGGAATTAAAAGTGCTGACTCGGTTGCCTGTAGTTCTTGCATTGCTCACCACGGTGATGAGTGCAGGTGCAATGTTTACCCTATATACCTATATTGCGCCTAGCCTACAAAACATCACCCATGCAAGTCCGATGTTTATTACCTTGATGCTGGTACTGATTGGGATTGGCTTTTCAATTGGTAATCACTTAGGTGGAAAATTTGCAGACTTGTCACTGACCAAAACATTGACCAGTTTCTTACTGTTACTAATGGTGAGCATGTTGCTGTTTCCAATCCTGGCTCAAACTCAAGTTGGTGCAGCATTGGCACTGATTGTCTGGGGAGCTGCAGCCTTTGCAGTGGTCCCACCTTTACAAATGCGTGTCATGTCTGTTGCTCATGAAGCACCTGGATTGGCATCCTCTGTGAATATTGGTGCATTTAATTTAGGTAATGCTTTAGGTGCAACAGCTGGTGGAGCAGTATTGAGTATGGGGATGAGTTATGCTGCAGTGTCTATTGCAGGTGCGGTACTCACAGCTTTAGGGTTAGTGCTAGTTTTTATTCAAATGAAAATGAATAAAGCATCTGTACGGCAGTATAGTCATTCAGCGTAGTGATTAACAATCGTCACAAAGACTACAAGTAACCTTTCTTTCTATATCAACACATTGAGAAAGGTTACTTTCAATATTTAAATGAGCGGAAAGATCTGCCAAGCATTATTTTTTCAAATATAGCGTTGTTTCGTCAGTAAGGTCTGCTTCTGGATTATTGATCTAATAACGCCTATTTTAAAATATCAGGCAAAGCTGTAAAGGGTTTATTCTTTGCCAATTCTGTTTTCATTTTCTGCAACATCTGATAAGGCTGCTGTTCAACCAAAATATTGGTTAAGCTTGCAGGAATAGAGCCTTCTGGATTGGCGTGTCCAGAGGTAATGACTTTGACTTTATTGGCACCCAGTTTTTGAAAGGTCCAATCACCTGAATAATCTTTTAAACGCACATAGTCAGGATTTACTGCTTTGCCTTGCTGAATCGCAGAGTTTTTAATAAAAATACTGCCATTTGCATCTTTAGACATGGTTCCTTTAACCACCATATCTCGATCTTTTAACGGAAAGGGGAAATCTAAAACCATATAAATGCTGAATTCGCCTTTTTTATCATCGCGAGATAACACTTCAGCTTTGGCAACATTGGGGACCCATTTCGGTGAGTTTTTGACGTCCAATACCAAAGCAACAGCACGATCAATCGGCACGTCTAATATTGTTTCAGCTTTATAAGACAACACAGAATTACTGGCATCCTTGTATGTCCATACCTGAACGTTATTCTTATTCAAACTTAATTTAGCATTGCTTGGTAAAGCAGCTTGTGTAGTCAGGCCAAAAGCACTGATTACACAAGCAAATAACATCACTGTTTTTTTCATTTTTGAATGTTCAAAATTTGACTAATTGTTTTAATTCTATCGCATCAGATTTTAAGCTTAAATATCATTTAAGCCTAAAACGTCTTTCATATCGTATTTTTTTGCATCTTTGCCGACAACCCAAGCAGCTGCACGTACAGCACCTGCAGCAAAATTCATACGATTCGTGGCTTTGTGTGTCACTTCCACACGCTCACCTTCGCCAATAAACATCACTGTATGTTCGCCTACAATATCACCACCACGAATCGTTTCAAAACCAATGGTTTCACGTTCACGTGGACCTGTATGCCCCTCACGACCATAGACAGCAACTTTCTTTAAATCACGCCCCAGTGTGTCAGCAACAGCTTCACCCATCATCAGTGCAGTACCTGATGGTGCATCTACTTTATGACGATGATGTGCTTCAATAATTTCAATATCCACAGTATCGCCAAATACTTTAGCTGCCAGCTCAAGTAATTTAATCGAAACATTCACACCCACTGAGTAATTTGCAGCATAGACAATCGGTGTCTGAGTCGCAGATTGATTTAACAGCTCTTTTTGTTGATCCGAAAAACCAGTTGTGCCAATCACCATCGCAACACCAGCAGCACTGCATAATTTTAAATTATGTTCAGTTGCAACAGGTGCAGTAAAATCAATTACCACATCCACATCGTTGAGGATCTCTTCTAAGTTGCCAACCACTTTAATCCCCACAGCACCAATTCCTGCAAGCTCTCCTGCATCTGCGCCAATTAATGTGCTTTCTGGACGCTCTACTGCAGCAGCAAGTTGAAAACCAGCTTGTTGTACAGCTTGAATCAATGTACGGCCCATACGGCCACCTGCACCTACAATACCAATGCGTGGAGCTGCTGACATACGTTATTCCTAAATCTGAATTTGAAAATTTGGCTCTACTATAACAAAACTCGGTTCTAAGACGACGTTTCAATATAAAAAAATACTGCAATCTTTTTGCTTGCTTTGGGATCTTGTGCGCTCATTGATCCAAAATAGCCTGAACGAATAAATAGATTAATTTTATAAAACATATTGATAAAACCTTGAAAAATTTAAAACTTTTCAAATCTATTTCATCAAAATGCAAGAATCCCACAGCAGACTACATGCCACGAATGAAAATAATATGGCTTATAAGGAGATCAATATGCATTCGAATAAAATGGCTTTCGCTCTGGTACTCGGCATGATCATGACAAATGTTTGGGCTGAATCAGCGCCTGCAACAACATCAGCAACAACTGAAGAAAAAACGCTTGCTCAACCCAATAGCAACACAGCATCTGAACCTCAAACAGAAGTCCGTGTTGAAGATATTGATGCACCAATCATCGAGTAATAAGCACCTATTTTTCAGTGGTTGAGGGTATGTCCAATATCTTCGACCTGTCTTTTTAAATAGCTCAATTCAATTGTAATCATCATCATAAAAATCAGACGCTACAGCTAAACATCAACACTTATTTTGTTTGTAAATCATCTAAAAAATTCTTGAAATGTGTATTAAATTACAGCTAAAAATAACTAAAAAGCAAAATTTAAATTTTCAGATCTATTAAACTAAAGACGCTTGGATGCAATCATAAAAAGCAAATATCAGAGGAAATATCATGCAACTCAAAAAAATCATTTTAGGATTGATGATGACTACAACTGTTTCACTCGTTTGGGCCGAAGACACCCCCCCGCCTACCGCTCCATCGTCAGAATCATCGATATCAGCAACAAATCCCGCGGTAATCCTCCCCCAAGATGATAATTCAATAGATGCTGCCCCGGATGACAACGAATTTGATTTATCACCATCGGATCAAGCATCAAAATAAAAAAACGGAGCAACAAGATCTGTTGCTCCGTTTTTACCTATTCAATGTTTAGCTTGCTAAATGAAAAGGTCTAAACTCAATTAGTCAAATAAACGATCGAAGAAAGATTTTTTCTTCGGTGACGATTTATTATCATCACTTTCCATCGTGGCTTGAAGTTCTTTCAATAGCTCACGTTGGCGGCTGGTCAAGTGTACAGGTGTTTCTACCACAATACGGCAAAGTAAGTCACCTTGCATACTGCTACGTACAGGTTTTACCCCTTTACCACGTAGTCGGAACATTTTACCTGTTTGTGTACCTTCAGGTACCTTCAAACTTACACGACCATCCAACGTTGGAATTTCAAGTTCTTTACCTAAAGCAGCATCTGCGATACTGACTGGCACATCCATATATAAGTCTGCACCATCACGTTGGAAAATATCGTGCTCACGCACTACGACTTCAACGTATAAATCACCAGATTGACCATCACGGATTGCTTCACCTTTACCGGTTAAGCGAACGCGATCACCATTATCAACACCTGCAGGAATAGTAACTTCAAGTGTCTGCTGACGATCTGATACACCTGAACCATGGCATTTGCTGCATGGATTTTTAATAATTTTACCTTGTCCACGACATGTACTACATGTCTGCTGAACAGAGAAGAAGCCCTGTTGCATACGCACTTGACCTGCACCATGGCAAGTCTTACAGGTTTCTACATCATTTGGATTTTTTGAACCTTTACCATCACACACATCACAAGGTGCTGGTGCAGTAAAGGTAATGGTTTTCTTAACGCCTCTCACCGCTTCTTCAAGCGTTAATTCCATAACATAGCGCAGGTCGGAACCACGACGCGCACGTTGCTGACCACGGCCACCACCGCCAAAAGCGCCACCAAAGATGTCACCAAACTGACTGAAAATGTCTTCGGCGCTGAAACCACCACCAAAGCCACCGCCGCCCATACCACCTTCAAAGGCGTTATGACCCATACGGTCGTACATGCTACGTTTTTCACCGTCAGAAAGAATTTCATATGCTTCCGCACATTCTTTAAACTTTTCTTCAGCTTCTGAATTGTCAGGATTACGATCTGGATGATACTTCATCGCCAACTTACGGTAGGCTTTTTTAATTTCATCATCACTAGCGGTTTTAGCAACACCTAAAACCTCATAATAATCACGTTTAGCCATGATTGGCGATGCTCCACAAAATTTGATAATACTTCTATGCAGAGTAAATTGGGGGCGATGTTATTTTTTACAAGCGTGAAATGTGGTTTTTTTTAAAAAACAGCTTTTTTCTGCAAATATTTAGTAAAACCTTTGAGCCATGTATTGAGTAAATATAACCACGCAATGGCGCTAAATACCACACCTGCCACAGTGCACGCTTTTACCCAAATGAAACTGTCCCAATAGAAAAAGATTAACGGAATAAACCATAGCGCAGCAAAGGCTGCCAAAATCAAAAAAATAAGAGCATTGCGCATAATCCACAACGCTTGCGCATGTATCCATACCTCTGCATTATCTGCCACTGCTACTTTACGTGCTAACCAATACGCCAACACGGCTGTAATCACCGTAAACAATGCGAGAAACATAAACAAATAAGAGCTCGTAATAAATTTACGATGCTGTTCTGGATTTGTTTGCCCCATGGGTGTTTTTGACCTCAAATTTATTGCATACCGATTTACTTATTATGCAATAAAATTTCCTATGTTATTTTCTGTTAAAGATTAAGTGCTACTATATTGAAGTTTTCAATTTTTCGCACCTAATATTCTCAACAATTTATGTATTTTCTGTAGTTTTTTTAATCTTAAACCAAGTCGCATACAGCGCTGGTAAGAAAAATAACGTTAAAAGTGTCGCAATAATTAAGCCGCCCATAATCGCCACTGCCATTGGTCCAAAGAAAATACTTCGAGAAAGCGGAATCATGGCCAATACAGCTGCCAAGGCGGTGAGAATAATTGGACGGAATCGACGAACTGTTGCATCCAAAATCGCATCCCATTGATTCTGCCCAGCTCGAATATCTTGTTCGATCTGATCAATCAAAATCAGTGAGTTACGCATAATCATTCCAGATAATGCAATAGTACCTAGCATTGCCACAAAACCAAAAGGCTTATTGAATAAGAGCAGGAATAAAACCACCCCAATTAAACCTAAGGGCGCTGTCAAAAATACAATGAATGAGCGAGAGATACTCTTTAACTGAAGCATCAGCAAAGTAAAAACCACCGCAAGGAATAATGGCATACCTGCATTCACAGAGGTTTGCCCTTTTGCGGACTCCTCTACCGCGCCACCAACTTCTAGCAAATAACCACTTGGTAATGTTGTACGAAGCTGATCCATTTTTTCAGCCAGTTCATTGACTACGGTTGCAGGCTGTAACTTTGTTCGAATATCTGCACGTACGGTAATGGTCGGTAAACGATTGCGGTGCCAAATCAAACCATCTTCAAATTTATATTGAAGTGTAGCGATTTGCGCCAAAGGTACGGTGGCGCCTTTACTTGTTGGAACAGCAAGACTGGATAATGCTTCAACATTGACACGTTCGGCTTGATCTCCTCGGATACGAACATCAATCAGCTCACGTTTTTCACGATATTGATTGATAATTGCACCCGATATTGAACTGTTTAAAAAATTCGCCAAATCTTCTGAGGTCACACCCATTTGACGGGCACGGTCTTGATCAATCACTAACGAAATAATTTTACTTTGCTCACCCCAGTCCAAATGAACATTTGCGGTATTTGGATTTTCACTAACCAGTTGAGCAACTTTTTGTGCTTCCTCACGAACAACTGCAATATCTTCACCCGATACACGAAATTGCAATGGATAGCCGACTGGAGGACCATTTTCTAATAAAGAGACACGGATACGCACCTGTGGCAATAATTGGCGGATTTGCGTATCTAAGGATTTACGAATTTCATCACGATCATCCAGTGAAGATGCTAAAACCACAAATTGTGCAAAACTGGCTTGCGGCATTTGTTGATCTAAAGGCAGATAGAAGCGTGGTGTACCTGTCCCAACATACGCAACATAATTATCAATGCCCTTTTGCTTGGATAAAAATGCCTCAACTTTCTTCACTGCATCTTCAGTTGCAGTCAGTGATGCACCTTCTTCTAGTTTTAAATCGACCAAAACTTCGGCACGGTTTGAAGACGGGAAAAATTGTTGTGGTACAAACTTAAACATCACCACAGACAGGACAAATACCCCAACCGTAATTGAAATGACGGTTTTTCTATAAGTCACACACCAGTTCACCAACTTTCGAAAGCTTTGATAAAATTTAGATTGATACGGGTCAAAATGTTCACCGTTATGATGAATCACAGGCTGAGGTTCTGGTTGCTTGCGTAATCTTGCCAAAAGACGCTGATACCACGGAGCTTTTTGCGGTGTTTTGTTAAAATCTGGAAGTAATTTATCTCCTAGATATGGAACGAAAACCACAGCAGCAATCCATGAGACAACTAAGGCAATCGTGACCACTTGGAAAATAGACCGGGTATATTCACCTGTACTTGAGGCGGCTGTAGCAATAGGTAAAAAACCAGCTGCAGTAATTAATGTTCCTGTCAGCATTGGAAATGCGGTACTGGTCCATGCAAAACCAGCGGCCTTCATCCGGCTATAGCCTTGCTCCATTTTGATGGTCATCATTTCGACGGCAATGATGGCATCATCGACCAACAACCCTAAGGCCAGAATCAAAGCTCCTAGAGAAATCTTATGTAAGCCAACATCAAATAAATTCATTCCCGCAAAAGTCATCGCAAGCACCAGTGGAATCGAAAATGCCACCACCAAACCTGTACGAAAACCAAGCGAAAAAAAGCTCACCAATAAAACGATAATGACCGCTTCTGCAAGAACTTTGACGAATTCATGAATACTACGTTGTACAGCCACCGGCTGATCTGAAACTTTTTTCAGCTCCATACCTAAAGGCAGTGATTTTTGTAAGGTTTTAAATTCAGTTTCTAAGTTTTTACCCAGTGCGATGATGTCACCACCTTTACGCATAGAAACTGCTAGACCAATCCCATTCTCGCCCATAAAACGCATGCGAGGTTGTGCAGGCTCACTAAATCCACGATAAATTTCAGCAACATCGCCCAGTTGAATAGTTCTGTTTCCCACCAACAATGGCATTTTTTTCAAATCATCTACACTTTTTAAAGCACCACTGACTCTTACTTGAATACGGTCAGTGCCTGTTTCAAAAAAGCCCGCACTGGTTACACTGTTTTGCTTTGCCAAGGCTTCTTGGATTGCAGTAACTGGTACACCCATTTGCACGGCTTTGGTGTTGGAAAGTTCAATCCAGATTTTTTGATCTTGTAGGCCCACCAGATTGACTTTACTAACATCTTTTACCCGTTGTAAGCGAAGCTGCAAACGGTCTGCATATTCTTTTAAAGTAGCATAATCAAAATCTTTACCAGTTAAGACATAGATATTACCGAAAGTGTCCCCAAACTCATCATTAAAGAAGGGCCCCTGAACACCGGAAGGTAACTGTGTTTTGATATCACCTACTTTTTTACGTACTTGGTACCAAACATCTGGAATTTGGTTAGATTTTAATGAGTCTTTTGCCATAAACATGACCATTGACTCACCAGGACGCGAGTAAGCCATAATCTTGTCATACAGCCCTGTACTCATCAGTTCTTTTTCTATTTTATCAGTAACTTGTAAAGAAACCTCTTGAGCTGTTGCACCTGGCCAATAAGTTTGGATGACCATGACTTTAAAGGTAAATGGAGGATCTTCACTCTGAGAGAGTTTTGAGTAGGAAAATAAACCCACAATACCCAGCAAAATCATAAAATAAAGTACTAATCCTTTATTTTTGAGTGCCCATTCTGACAAATTAAAGGAGTTAAATGGACTCATGATCATGCTCCTTTTTGAACAGTTACAGCACGATTTTCACGGTCTACTGGGTTTATTTTTTGCTTTTCACGAAGTAAATGTACCCCTCCTACAACCACCCATTGTCCAGGATTTAACCCTTTCACGACAGTAACATTGTCACGACCATAGCTGCCTAAAGTCACGGAAACCTTATGAATGGTTTGGTCTGGATTCAGTACCCAAATATAGGCTTGATTGTTATTTGCCGAGACGCTAGATAAAGGTACACTCAATACATTTTGAATATTTTGATTAAAGAATACCCGCGCACTTTGCCCAAGTTGAATCGCGGACTGCCCTTCTTTTAAAGCCACTTTGACCATAAATGTACGTGACTGATCGGCTGCTGGAGAAATCTCTCGAACATAGGCAGCAAATCGATCTTGAGGTTTAGACCATAAAGTTACCCATGCATTTTGACCGACTTTAATCTCTGCAATAGCTTGTTCAGGGACACCTATCACCACTTCACGATCCCCATCAATCGCCAGCTGGTATGCCGCTTGTCCTGCTGAAATCACTTGTCCAGTTTCAATATTACGTTGGGTAATCACCCCATTTTTATTGGCTATCAATTGGTTATAGCCGGTTTGATTGGCGCTCACATCATAATTGGATTGGGCTTGTTTTAAACTTGCCTGAGCAGAATCATATTGATTTTTGACTGAATCATATTGTGAGCGACTCACAGCATTGATCGGTAAGAGTTGCTGAAAGCGTTTAAATTCATCTGCTGCGGCCTTGGCCGCAGATTGCGCACTTTCAAGTTGTGCTTTGGCTGAGTTCAATTGTAGCTGGGCATCTTTCACATCAAGCTTTGCTAAGACTTGACCAACTTTGACACGAGCACCAACATCGACATAGCGTTCTGTAATTTGTCCCCCGACACGGAATGCCAATGCTGTTTGCTGTCGAGCTTGGACATCCCCCGCATAACTTTTTTGATCTTCATGTGATGTTGCAGGTTGGGTTACCATCACCAAGGGAATTTGTTCCGCTTCAGGTGCTGGTTTGCTACACCCCACTATTGTTACACTACACAATACCAATAGGCTCGTGATCATTAAATTTAAACTACGCATAGGCAAGGCTCTTAATCAAATGCATTTTTTCGGGCAAAATAGAATGAGTATATTTATTTGCTCATTTTTTAATTAATATACTGCATGGTACAGTAATTGTGAATTGTGTATAGAGTAATTAACCTATTTTTTTTTGGAAATTATTGTGCAAACAACCGCTGGACGTCCAAAGGACTTAGAAAAACGGAAACACATTTTGGAAGCCGCCAAAAAGCTATTTCTAAAATTGGGTTATCATGGTTCAAGCATGAACCAAATTGCCAAAGAAGCTGGCGTCACAAAGCTGACGGTATATAACCATTTTCAAGATAAAGAAACTTTATTTTGCTGTGCCATTGAAGCAACCTGTGAAGCATCTATTGATGCTCGACCATTACGACTTAATGTTCAAAGTGATTTTTATGCGCATTTTTTTCAGGCATGCGAATTGGCACTTACTGTTATTAGCTTACCTGAAGCCATTAAACTCGAGCATTTGTTGTTAGAACTTGCCGCAGAGAAAAATCCTTTGGCTTTACAGTTTTATAATTCTTCCCATCAAAGAATGTGTGCAGTCTGGCAAGATTTTTTCCAACAAGCAGGCACACTTAAATTTATTCAAGCAGATGACATTGAAAAACAAATTAATCTAATTCTGTCATTATTATTGGGTGTTCGACACCACGAGGTCTTATTGGGGATTCGCCAAATTCCTACGGAAGATGAAAAACAGCAAATCATCGCCGAAAGTATTGATTTATTTATGCTGAAATATAAACCCAACTAAAATTATTTAAAAACAAAATAATGTCCAATTCTTGTTTAAGGCATACTCAATGCATATCGCATAGGCTTGTTGATATAAAAAGGGCAAAAAATAAAGCTAAATATCCAAATTAAAATTAAGTCAAAGTCGACTTCTTGCACAGTCATTTACATACTTTTGTAGGGAGTCACTTGGATTGTGGTGGAATCACGTTATATTCGAGATAACAAGAACTGGAGAGTAACAAATGGTTCAACAAATTGATGCTCCGCTGCGTGAAGATGTACGCTTACTCGGAAACCTTTTAGGCGAAACGCTAAAAGAACATGCAGGACAAGATTTGTTTAATCAAATTGAACAAATTCGGGCTTTAGGTAAAGGCGCTCGAGATGGTCAAATTGAAGCAGAAAAACAACTTGAACAATTATTTTTAAATTTAAAAGATGATGAAATTCTGCCACTCACCCGCGCCTTTTCACACTTTCTAAATTTTGCCAATATTGCTGAACAATATCACGTTGTACGCAGTCGTCGTCAAAGTGAGTGCGATGAAAATTCACCATCACCCAATGTGCTGGATCATTTATTTAGCAAGTTTAAAGATCAGCAAATTTCAACAGAAACGCTCTATAAACAAATTTGTGAATTAAAAATTGAGTTGGTCCTCACGGCGCATCCAACTGAAGTTAGTCGTCGTACTTTAATCCAAAAATATGATGGCATTAATCATTGCCTGTCTACTTTTGATCAGCAAAAACTGACACCTAAGCAACGTGCAGATGTGTTGACTGATTTAAAACAATTGATCTGTTCCGCATGGCAAACTGACGAAATCCGTCAACACCGCCCGACTCCGATAGATGAAGCAAAATGGGGCTTTACCACGATTGAACAGACCTTATGGAATGCAGTTCCAAAATTCATACGTGAATTGGATGACCTCGTTCAGGACAATTGTGCACAGGCCTTGCCTTTAGATATTTCTCCAATTCGTTTTGCATCTTGGATGGGGGGTGACCGTGATGGTAACCCAAATGTTACGCATAACATTACTCAAGAAGTTTTGTGGTTGTCGCGCTGGAAAGCGGCTGACCTTTATGTGCGTGATATTGAAGATCTTCGTTGGGAACTCTCGATTGAAGCCTATTCCAATGAGCTACTTCAAGCTTTGGGTTATAGCCATCCTGAACCTTACCGCGAATATTTGCGTGCGACCCGTGAACGCCTCAAAGCAACTCGTCAATGGTTAGCAGATAAATTACGTGGTCAACATTCTGATGTAGATCGCAGTTTAATCATTCGCCATAAAGATGAATTATTACAACCATTACTGCTCTGCTATCGCTCACTGATGGCATGTAATTTACCTGAGATTGCCAATGGTAAATTGCTCGACTTTATTTATCGGGTAAATTGTTTTGGCATTGAATTACTTAAACTGGATATTCGTCAAGAGTCAGGTCGTCATCGCCAAGCCATCTCAGCAATTACTGAATATCTTGGTTTAGGCAATTTTGAGACATGGACAGAACAAGCTCGCCAAAATTTCTTATTACAAGAATTACAAAGCAAACGCCCGTTATTGCCTAAACATTTAAATGAACCATCAGGTAGTCTGATTGAAAATCTTGATGTTCAAGAAGTCTTTGCAACCATGCGTACTTTGGCTGAACAACCCAAAGAAAGCTTGGGCGCTTATATCATTTCAATGGCTGAATATCCGAGTGATGTTTTGGCGGTACTATTACTCCAAAAAGAAGCAGGAATTGAACACCCACTACGCGTTGTTCCTTTATTTGAAACCTTGAAAGACTTAGATGGTGCTGCAAGTACCATGAGTACCCTGTTCAATATGCACTGGTATAAACAACATATTCAAGGCAAACATGAAGTCATGATTGGTTATTCGGACTCTGCCAAAGATGCTGGCTTTATGTCAGCAAACTGGGCCCAGTATCGTGCGCAAGAAGAGTTGACCGCAATTGCCAAACAGCATGGCGTTCAATTGACCTTGTTCCACGGCCGTGGCGGTTCAATCAGTCGTGGTGGTGCACCAACTCAACAAGCATTATTTTCTCAACCACCGGGCTCAATTTCAGGTGCAATTCGTGTGACTGAACAAGGTGAAATGATTCGCTTTAAGTTTGGTCTAGAAGAAATTGCCTTACAAAATTTGGAAATTTATGCTGCTGCAACCTTAGAAGCAACATTATTACCACCACCTATTCCCAAACAAGCTTGGCGAGATTTAATGCACAGTATGACAGATTTATCTGTTCAGGTTTATCGTCAGACTGTGCGTGAAAACCCTCATTTTGTAAAATATTTACGTACTGTCACCCCTGAACTTGAGTTGCAAATGTTACCCCTCGGTTCACGCCCTGCAAAGCGTAAAGTCAGTGGTGGAATCGAATCTTTACGTGCTATTCCTTGGGTTTTTGCGTGGACACAAATCCGGTTAATGCTTCCTGCTTGGCTGGGTACTGGCGCAGCGATCAACCAAGTGATTGATCAAGGCCAAAAAGCAGTATTAGATGAAATGTTAACAGAATGGCCTTATTTCCAAACTTTAATTGATATGTTGGAAATGGTGCTATCTAAAGCCGACTCAAATATTGCACTGTATTATGAATCTCACCTTACCGATGATGAAGATTTAAAAGTACTTGGTGCAGAATTACGTAAACGCTTACATGATGCCGTACAAACGCTCTTGGCAATGAAAGGTGAGTCGGAACTTTTAAGTTCCAATGATGTGCTTGATCAAGCCATGAAAGTACGTAAGCCGTATTTACTGCCCTTACATTTATTACAAGCCGAATTAATGAAACGTCGACGTGCATATTTGGCTGACTGTCATGCAGAACATACCCCGGTAGATCATGCACTGATGGTCAGTATTGCTGGGATTGCGGCAGGTTTACGTAATACGGGTTAAGCCACCCTATAAAAATTATCTTAATTCTAAAGCGAGGAGAATGTGATCTGTCATTCTCCTCTCCTTTTAAAAAACGCGAAACTTTTCACATATTATAAAGCAGCAATAACTTTTTTTGACCAATCGCAAAATCGGATTTTTTTTAAATTTTTACACACAATTTTTTTTAATACTTTGATTTTACGCACTAACATTATTTAATTATTTGACCAAATGGTACAAAACACCAATTTTCCCTAATAAATGCAAATGCTTAGTTTGACTAAAATGATTAAAACTCTCGAAAAGAAAGCGTATGATGTGTCCAATTTGTTTTTTGAGTGCTCAATTTATGTCCAACTGGTTTCCCAAATGGCGTCCTTATTCTGGCAGCATTGATGCAAGACCTGTCGGTACCAATGAGTATTTACCGCCTGCGCAAAGTGTCGTTTTAGGGATTCAACATGCATTTGCTATGTTTGGTGCAACGGTACTCGCCCCCTTTTTAATGGGCTTTGACCCAAACCTTGCCATTTTAATGTCAGGAATTTGTACCATCTTATTCTTTATTGTTACGGGTGGTCGTGTTCCAAGTTACCTAGGTTCAAGCTTTGCCTTTATTGGAGTAGTAATTGCTGCAACTGGCTATGCTGCATCAGGTACAGGTACGCCAAACGCAAATTTAGCTATTGCAGCTGGTGGGATCATGGCATGTGGTGTGTTGTATGCAATGTTTGGCTTGCTCGTGATGGCAACGGGGACCAAATGGATTGAAAAACTCATGCCACCAGTAGTGACTGGTGCAGTGGTAATGATCATTGGTCTAAACCTCGCACCTGTTACGGTGAAAGGTGTCGCTGGTAATGACTTTAATATGTGGATGGCATTGGTCACTGTACTCTGTATGGGTTCAATTGCTGTATTCACAAAAGGTCTATTACAACGCTTATTGCTTTTGGTCGGGTTGTTATTGGCTTATTTGATCTATTTCATTGTTGCAAACGTAATGGGAAATGGAACGCCGATTAATTTCACGCCTATTCAACAAGCTGCATGGTTTGGTACGCCCACTTTCCATTCACCTGTTTTTGATATCAATGCAATGTTAATTATTGCTCCGATTGCTTTAATTCTGGTGGCAGAAAACTTGGGCCATATCAAAGCAGTCAGTGCAATGACTGGCGAAAACCTAGATCCACAAATTGGTAAAGCTTTTGTTGCAGATGGTATTGCAACCACGCTTTCTGGTGGTGTCGGTGCACCTGGTATGACCACCTATGGTGAGAATATTGGTGTAATGGCCGTTACTCGTGTTTATTCTACGATTGTTTTTGTCATTGCTGGTATTTTTGCAATTTTCTTAGGGTTTTCACCTAAATTTGGCGCAGTGATTCATACCATTCCAACAGCGATTTTAACAGGTGCTTCAATCGTGGTCTTTGGTTTAATTACCATTGCGGGTGCGAAGATTTGGATTGAAAATAAAGTCGATTTTTCTCAAAATAAAAACTTGATGGTTGCCGCAGTAACAATCATTTTAGGAACAGGTGACTTTGCCCTTCAATTTGGTGATTTCAACTTGGGTGGTATTGGTACTGCAACGTTTGCAGCATTGATACTCAACTGGTTCTTTAGTTTAAAAGATAAATCATAATTATAAATTTAACCTATTTTAAGCAGCCAAAAGGCTGCTTTTTTTATTTTTATATAATGTGAGCATCTATCCACAAATAAACGCTTTTTATTTCTTGGATAGAGGTCTCACTTGGTACATTTGGATGATCAAGTTCGTTTAACAAGTATTGAAACACTGCTTTTTGTTCAGGATATACATCTATCGTTTGTGCCACAGTATCATTTAAATGGCATGGCCATCCTTTTATATTGTCCAATGTCAAAGGAAGCAGTCGTATTATCCGTTTAATTAAAGATTTCTTAAGGCTGATTAATTCTTTTGCTGTTTTATCAGATGCCTCTAATATGCGTAAATAACCTTGTATATCTGTATCATAACCACTATTTATCGCCTTAATTACCTCGCGATTAATCTGAACATCGTTAAAAAGCGCAGATAAATCTTCTCCATAAATATGCTGACAAAAGAATTTGATCCATGCTCCCCAACTTTGTAGGGAATGCTTATTTAAAACCTCATCTAGAAAACCAATATCGATATCAACTTTAGGTAGAAATGGGTGTAAAACCTTAAGATTTACGCTTATTTCAGCAATCTTTTCATTTAAATTTTTTGGTTTATTTTTAAAAACAACACATAGGTCTAAATCTGACTGACCGATAATTGCAATGCCTTGAGCAACACTGCCATAAACATAGATGCTATGTAAATCTTCTACAAAGCTGCGACTAAAATGGTTAATCACATTTTCTAGCACAGGTTCAAATGCTTTTTGAATCCTCATTGATTGTAATATTCATCCACTTTTAAATTTTCTCAAACCAACATCATACTGCTTATATAGCATTTATTTTGTATTTCAATATTAAAAAAGCCCAACTGTAATCAATAGACAATTGGGTTTGGACGCTTTTTCCATCGGTTCTTAATGATTATTTTTATAGACTGATCAACAACATTTTCTGTTTATTCACGTTCTAAAAAAGTCTTTAAACAAGGAGAGAAAAACAGATTCCCTTGATACATTCCCTGCAAAGTTTTGCTCATCACCATCACCCACAACATCATCAAAATTGCAGCAAATGCTAAGCCTGTATCTACAATAAAACTGAGATGTAATTGTTGACCTAAACTCAATATTGCCAAAGTAAATACACCCAGTGGGAAAGTTAGCCCCCACCAACCGAGATTAAATGGTAGCTCAGTTGCCGCATGTTTGAGTGTGGTTAGAACTGCGATTGCGACCCACCACACACCAAAGCCCAGCAAAATAAAACTTGCCACGATCCCAACATTTTGAAAGAACACACCTAAATTTTCTAACTGAATCAATGCCAAAACCTCAGGAGCCTGAGCACCTAGAATCAAGAGTGCCAACGCACCTGTACCAATTGGCCCTAAAGCTAACCAGCTGGTAATTGCCAACTCTTTGCTCGGCAATTGATGTACAGCCAAACGTAACATTAGAATGGTGAGAATCCCAAAAGCAGGCAATACAGACATCCCCCACAGCATGTAACTGGTGAATAAAATACCCACCGCCTGTTGACTAACATGCGTATGCGCTAAAAGTAAACCGCCTGAAGTTGCTGCAACTTCACAGGCCACAATCGGCAATAACCACATTGCAGTCATTGTATGCAATTGATGATCTTGTTTGTGGAACATACAAAACGGTACCAGCACCCCGATACTCACCGCTAAAACCACATCGACATACCACAACAACTGCGCAATTTGGAACGCAACATCACCATAAATGGGTATGCCATATTTTAAAAAGCCATTTAATACCGTTGCCAACCCCATTGGAATTGCACCTAAAAAGAGTGCCATTGCGGGATGGGAAAAAATCTGCTTCGCTTCTTGAGGATAGATGAGCCAGCGTAGAACATACAGTATGATAAATACAGTAAACAGTAGCGTGTTAAACTGCCACAAAATAGTTGCCAGCTGCCATAAAAAATCAGATGCAAACGGAAATTCAGGCAAGATCAGTGCAACAACCCCTGTTCCCATGGTCATGGTGAACCAGTTTGGCGTAAACTGTCGAATCACATCACCTGTTTGTTCAAGTTGGTAAAATGGCTTTTTCATCGCTTCATCCTCATTTCAGCAGATAAATTGATTATAAAAGCATCTTTTAATAAATAAAATTGATTTAATTTCATAAAATGAATCAATTTTACTGATATCAAAGTATTCTCAGTCATTTTTTTCTGGATAAAAACACAACAACAAAGACGAAACTGTGAGATTATGGCAATATATAGTCCTTTCAAATTTTAAGCTTATTTTGAAACCATGCAGCTGTTACGTCTAAATGCCTTAGCACCAAATTTTCAATTGCCCCAAACCGCTGTGACGATTGGCAATTTTGATGGTGTCCATTTGGGACATCAGGCGATGGTTTCTCAACTCAAAGAAGTGGCTAAAGCCCAAAATTTAAAAACCTTGGTGATGATTTTTGAGCCGCAACCTTTAGAGTTTTTCAAAGGTTATGAAGCACCACCACGGATTTCATCACTCAGAGAAAAAGTAGAATATTTATCTGAATTGGGTGTCGATTATATTGCTATCGCTAAATTTGATAATCAATTCCGTAGCTTAAGTGCAGAAAACTTTGCAAGCCTGTTAAAAAGCAAACTCAATGCGCAAAGTTTGATCTTAGGTGATGATTTTCACTTCGGCAAAGACCGTCAAGGCAATAGTGAATTTTTAAAACAATATGGTTTTGATGTCACCAATCTCAATACCATTGAATTTAATGGCGAACGTGTCAGTTCAACCCGTATTCGCCAAGTTCTCCAAGCGGGTGACTTATCACTTGCAGCAAAATTATTGGGTCGTCCATACAGCATGATTGGTCGTGTGCAATATGGTGATCAAATTGGTCGTACTTTGAATTTTCCAACCATCAATGTTCGACTTGGCCGTCATAAACCTTGTTTAAGTGGTATTTATGCCGTCGATGTTATTTGCGAAAGCACCTCATTGACACAGAAAGTCAAAGCTGAGAACCCCGATAAAATCGGTATTGCTGGTTATCAAACAGATGCGTTATTTGGTGCGGGCCATGTGGGAACACGCCCTGCAATCAAACAAGAACATCCAGAATGGCGATTAGAAGTACATTTTCCAAATGTTTCTGCTAATCTGTATGGTCTGTTAATGCGGGTCACTTTCCTCGACTATTTACATGGTGAATTAAATTACCCATCACTTGAAGCGCTTCAGGCGGGAATTGATGATGATGTCGAGCGTTTGCTTGAGTTTCGCAAAAACACCCCCAAATTTCCTTTTTAACTTAAACTTTTATTGTAAAACGCGTCAGCAATGGTGCTGATAATATTGGATGACAACTTGCATGAGCGATAAGCAAACTTCTGAAAATGCAGTGGATTATAAAGCCACGCTAAACCTACCAGGTACTGAATTTGCAATGAAAGCAAATCTCGCAGTACGTGAAGCAAAATGGTTAGAAGAGTGGTATGCCGACAACATTTATCAGCAGATTCGTGCTTCGCGTATTGGCAAGAAAAAATATATTCTGCATGACGGTCCTCCATATGCAAATGGTTCATTGCATTTAGGTCATGTCGTCAATAAAGTTTTAAAAGACATTATTGTTAAAAGTCGCACTTTAGATGATTTTGACGCACCTTATGTTCCAGGTTGGGACTGTCATGGTCTACCAATCGAGCTCAAAGTCGAAGAAAAAATCGGTAAAGTTGGCGTAAAAGTTGACGCATCGACTTTCCGTAAAGCCTGCCGTGAATATGCATATACCCAAGTCGAATTACAGAAAAAAGACTTTGTTCGTATGGGCGTGTTTGGAGATTGGGATAATCCATATCTCACCATGAACTTCAAACAAGAAGCAGATATTGTTCGCGCGCTCGGTGAAATTGCCAAAGCAGGCCATATCGAACCTGGTCTAAAACCAGTGAACTGGTGTATGGATTGTGGATCATCACTTGCTGAAGCAGAAGTGGAATATGAAGATAAAAAATCTGATGCAATTGATGTGGGTTTCGGTGTTGTAGATCTTGCTGATTTGTCTGCAAAAGTGGGTGTCAGCGTTAGTAATCCAACAGATATCGTGATTTGGACAACGACACCGTGGACATTACCCGCGAACCAAGCAGTTGCCTTACATGCAGATATTGCCTATCAATTGGTGGAAGTTCAGTCTGAGCGTGGCACACAAAACTTAATCTTAGCCAAAGATTTAGTTGAATCTGCATGTGAACGTTACAAACTTGAACAACCAAAAGTATTGGCTGACTTTGTTGGTGCGACGCTCGAAAACTTACAATTACAACATCCATTGATTGTAGATCGTCAAGTACCTGTAATTTTAGGTGAACATGTCATCGCAACCAGTGGTACAGGTGCTGTGCATACTGCACCTGGACATGGTGTGGACGATTATAAAGTTGGCTTAATCTATAACTTAAAAGTAGAAAACCCTGTAAGTGGTAATGGTGTATATTTACCGACTGCGCCTCTTTTTGCAGGCGAGCACATTTATAAAGCCAATCCAAAAATTATTGAAGCATTAACAGATGCTGGCAAACTCTGGGCGCATCTGCCAATTAAGCACAGTTACCCACATTGCTGGCGTCATAAAACACCAATCATCTTCCGTGCAACCCCACAGTGGTTTATCAGCATGGATGCGAATGGGTTACGCCAAGATGCTTTAAATGCGATTGAAAATGACATCGACTTTGTCCCTGATTGGGGTAAAAACCGTATCAAGTCAATGATTGAAGGCCGCCCAGACTGGTGTATCTCTCGTCAACGGACTTGGGGTGTGCCGATTCCATTCTTTGTACATAAAGACACCAATGAATTGCATCCTCGTACCGCAGAGCTCATTGAAGATGTGGCGAAGCTCATCGAAAAAGAAGGCATTGATGGTTGGTATAACCGTGAAGCCAAAGCATTTATCGGTGATGATGCTGAACAGTACAATGCTGTTCGTGACACGCTCGATGTATGGTTTGACTCAGGTACAACGCACTATGCAGTATTGCGTGAACGTGCAGAACTGCAAGATCCTGCTGATTTATATCTTGAAGGTTCTGACCAACATCGTGGTTGGTTCCAGTCTTCATTGCTCACGTCGATTGCGATCCATAAACGCGCACCTTATAAAGCCCTGCTTACGCATGGTTTTACCGTGGATGAAAAAGGTCGTAAATTATCGAAATCATTGGGTAACTTTATCCCACTTGAAGACATCATTAAGCAGTTAGGTGCTGATGGTTTACGTTTATATGTTGCATCAAGCGATTATCGTTATGAAATTGCCGCAAGTAACGAAATTTTTAGCCGTGTAAGTGACAGCTATCGTCGTATTCGTAATACTTTACGTTTCTTATTGGCAAACTTGAATGGCTTTAAACCATCAACAGATGCGTTACCTGTAGATCAATTGATTGCATTGGATCAATACATCTTACAACGTGCAGCAGACGTACAGAAAACCATTCAACAAGCTTATGAAGATATGAACTTCCATGTCGTCACCAATGCTTTGACCAGTTTCTGTATCAATGATTTGGGTGGTTTCTACTTAGACATCATCAAAGACCGCCAATACACGACTAAAGCAGACTCCACAGCACGTCATTCTGCTCAAACTGCGTTGTATCATTTGGTTCAAGCCTTTGTTCGTTGGATGAGCCCTATCTTGAGCTTTACAGCACAAGAAGCGTGGCCATTGATTCCAGAACAAACTGAAAAATATGTATTTACAGCGCATTGGTATGATATTCCAGTGGCATCAAGCACCAACTTGATCTCTGAAGCGGATTGGCAAACCTTAATTGAAGTCAAATCTGCGGTTAATAAACAGATTGAGACAGCGCGTAATGCTAAATTGGTTGGTAGTAACCTGTCTGCTAAAGTTGAACTTTGGGCAAATACAGACCTACAAAACGTCTTGAAGCAATTGGGCGATGAGCTTCGTTTTGTCTTGATCACCTCTCAAGCGATTGTTTATGACTATGCTGAGCAAGGTGAAGCAACAGAACTTGAAGGCCTACGTGTTAAAGTTTCTGCTGCTGAAGGCGAAAAATGTGCACGTTGCTGGCATGTTCTTCCAGATGTGAATACACATCATGCACATCCAGGGCTTTGTTCTCGTTGTATTATTAACCTTCCTACAGGTCAAGGCGAAGAGAGAAAATATGCCTAATCCGCAAAATAAAAAGGGCTTATTACAGTTTTATCCACATAATTTGATGTGGCTTGGACTTTCTGTCCTTGCCATTATCATTGACCAATGGACAAAAAACATTGCAAGTGCAGAGCTGACTTATGCTCAGCCTATACCTGTATTGCCCTTCTTAAATTGGACATTACTGCATAATTACGGCGCAGCATTTAGCTTCTTGTCTGATGCGGGCGGTTGGCAGCATTATTTATTCACAGGTCTTGCAGGCGTTGTATCGATCATCTTTATTTTTTGGCTTATGCGTATGCCAAAAACCACGCTGATCTTACCTGCTGCAATCGCATTGATTCTTGGCGGTGCATTGGGGAATTTAATTGATCGGGTGACATTAGGTTATGTGGTCGATTTTATTCATTTGCATTACCAAGGCAGTAGTTTCCCTGCATTCAACATTGCCGATAGTGCGATCACTCTCGGTACGATTTTATTGTTAATTGATACCTTCTTTTTAGAAAAGCATCGTATTCAACGTGCGGAAGCGCAAAATGACTGAACAAATGATTAACCCCAATGACGAAACGCGTGTTGCGGATGGCTCAAAAGTAGAACTGCATTTTTCTGTTGCCATCGAAAGTGGTGTTGAAATTGATAACACACGTAGCCGTGAAGAGCCTGTAAGCTTAGTGATCGGGGATGGCAGTTTATTGCCAGGTTTTGAAAAAGCCTTATTTGGTCTTCGTGCAGGTGACCGTCGTACTGTTAGCCTTCCACCAGAAGATGCTTTCGGTCCGTGGAATTCTGAAAATGTGCAAAAATTCGATACAGTAAAATTCGAACAACGTCCTGTTGAAGGCCACATGATTGAGTTTGAAGACAAAGCCAAACAAAGTCTATTTGGCGTGGTTAAAACTGTCGGTGAAGATATCACTGAAGTGGATTTCAACCATCCACTCGCAGGTAAAAATATCACGTTTGAAGTAGAAATCTTCAAAGTTACCCCTGCGGGTCAACAAGGTGTGAAAATTATGTAAGCCTTTGCTTATATAGTATTTAAAGCTCCTTCGGGAGCTTTTTTATTGATACAAATACCCACTTCAAAAAGGTCAAGACAAAGCAAAATCCACAGCAGCTTGCACATGGATCGACGTTGTATCAAACAACGGAACAGAAAACTGAGTATCTCCAATGAGCATACAAATTTCTGTACATCCTAGAATAATACCTTCAGCACCCTCTAATATTAGCTGCTCAACAATATGGATGTATTTCTGACGAGATTCTTCCTTGATCACACCTAAACACAATTCATCATAAATAATATTGTGAACCATCTGTCGATGGTCTTGGTTAGGCGTTAGTACATTGATGCCTTGTTCTTCTAGCCGATGCTTATAGAAGTCTTGTTCCATGGTAAATTGAGTACCTAACAAACCGACTTTGCCAATGTTCTGATTTAAAACTTGTTTTGCTGTTGCATCAGCGATATGAATAAATGGAACTGAGATCGAACTTTCAATAGTAGAAGCAACTTTATGCATGGTATTGGTACACAGTAAGATCCCTTCTGCCCCTGCTTTCTCCAACTGAATTGCCTTCTCTGTTAAATACAGTGCTGCATCGTCCCATAAGCCTTGACGCTGTAATATTTCTATCTCAGCGAAATCAACACTGATTAAAACAATTTTTGCAGAGTGTAATTTTCCTAATTTTTGTTGAACGCTTTTATTCAGCTTTTGATAGTACAAGTCTGTAGATTCCCAACTCATTCCACCTAATAAACCAATCGTTTTCACTTTTTTTGCTCGCTTAGAATTTTCATCTTTTCTAGAATATTTTCATATTTCATAAATAGTTTGCGTTTTAGACTCAAATTGAGCAAGTTAGGCATATGATCAATATCGATTAAGTTACTTTTGTTTCAAGCCTATATATTTTCCAATACAAGCACTTTAAATATCCAGTGACTATCGTACGATATTATCGTGATCAAGCCTTCATTCATTATTTCAATTTAAATCTCGTCCTACTCATCTCTGAAACAATCTACACGATATCGCATATTTGTATGATTATTCAGCTATACTTTGATCTCATTTCAGCTCTTAATGATTCGCATGCGCCTAGACTTCTTCGATTTGCAACTATTTATCAATATCGTGGACACAGGGAGCCTCACCAAAGGCGCAGAACGCTCGTCGATTTCACTACAGGCAGCCAGTGAACGTATTAAAAAACTCGAACAACAATATGCCGCAAGTCTTTTTACCCGCCATGCCTCTGGGGTCAAACTCACAATTGCAGGTCAAACTTTTGCAGAACAGGCTTTACGTCTAATACAACAAAGTAAACAGCTTGAACAAGCGATGTCACCCTTCGCAAAAGGTCTAAGTACACAGATGACTTTGTGGTGTAATTCATCTGCACAAAGTGAATATCTGCCCTTATTACTTCCTCAGTATTTGGTTGAAAACCCACATATTCAGATTGATCTACAAGAAGCTGAAAGTAATGAAATTATTCAGACCATTGAAAAAGGCGATGCAAAACTCGGCTTAATTTCGAGTTTTTTTAATGCACATCAATTACAGACTTTAGCCTTTTCAGATGATCCGTTAGTGCTGATTTGTCCATCAAATCATGAATTAAGCGAGCGATCAGAACTCAGACTGGTCGATACACTGAACTATGCTTTTGTGGGTTTAATGCAATATCACTCTTTACAGCAATCGATTGAAAACCAAGCCAAATTGTTCAATTGTGCAATTCAGTATCGCTTAAGATTGCCAAATTTTGCTGCGATCGCTCAAGTGGTTGCAAGTGGTGTCGGCATTGCCATTATGCCCAAACGGGCAGCAATGCGACTCAATCAACTCTATGCATTTGATCAAATTGAGCTGGTCGGTGAATGGGCAAAACGCCAACTACAATTGGCTGCTCAAAACTTTGATGAGCTTCCAACAGCATATCAACACTTTGCCCAATTTTTAATTTCACAAAAATCGAAACTGATTTTAGTTTAAATAATCTGAATTCGATATAAAATTCTTGATGAAATATGATACTCGGAAACGTCATCCGTAACTGTCTGAGGCAGGATCTCATACAGAAAGTATTGTTTCTGCGATTCATTGAATACATTGCTGGTGGTTGACGAATTTTGCGGTGAGCAGCGATGTGGCTAAGCAAGATGGTACCCTTGTGGAGCTTAGCTCCACATGTCGAAAAAAAATTAGGGCGAGCCGCAGGCTGATCCTGAAATTGAATGACAGTTCAGTAAGACTTCATCAAGATCATTGTTTTTCAATATATTAAAGATATCTTTAAGTCAAACTCACGTTAAAGACTTAAGCACCACGCTGATATTCATTTTTAAAATTAACGGAATCATTATCATCTACTTTAATTTTTTCAGTGTACCCAATATGGTCATAGCTTCACCTTTGCAGACAGAGCCATTAAACGACCATTTAAGTCCACGAATTAGATCACGCCAAATTGATGCAATACTGAATATAAGCCAAAAATCACCAAGCCACAGAAGAAAACTTTACGAAATTTTTGCTCTGGAATACGGTAACGGATTTTTGTTCCCACCCACATTCCCATTAATGCGGGTACCAAGGCAATAAGAGATAACTGATAATCAATTGGCGTATCTTCAACAGGATTCTGATGTAAGAAAACAGCAAGGCACAGGGTTGAAACGGTAAAAGCTAGACCTAAAGACTGAACCAAATCATCACGCTTTAACTGCAAAGATTGTAAATAAGGGACCACAGGAATCACCACCACTCCCGTGGCAACAGTTAAAGCACCGCCTAAATATCCAATGATTGGGGAAAGCCATTTTTCATGTGGTGCAAGATTTGGCATACGTTTGGAAAATAAACCATAGAGTCCATACAATGCTAGCATTCCCCCCAGTAATGCTTCACTATGAAAACCGCTACTAGAGTGGCCTAAAGTTGGGAAAATACTCCAAATTGAACCGATAATAATCCCCAATAATAAGGGATAAAAACGGCGAACCAACCGCCATACATGGCCTTCAGCAAACAATTGCCAAAAATTGGTCACCATAGATGGAATGATCAATAAAGTTGCGGCTTGAAATGGACTAATTACAAGGCTTAAAAGCCCCATTGAAACGGCAGGTAAGCCGAGACCAATTGTGCCTTTAATCATGCCTGCAATTGCAAATACACCAATTACAAATCCCATCATGTCGTTTTACCTCAATATTCTGAGGCAATGCTACGCCAAAGCTTTGCTTTGAAATATCACTGTTTTTAGGATATAGCCTCAAGCAATGATTGAGGCTTGATGTTGAGTATTTTGGCTAAGCGTCTAAGAAAAGAATTTACGATCATTTTACGTTACTCGAGTAAGCAAGCTTTCTATAATTTTTTTACCCTATTTGGATCTATTCACAATGAATATGTCACTTGCCAATTCTACAAAAATATTCCCCACAGCACTGATCTTAGAAAATCAGGGCATGTATGATTTTGACAAAGAAATCCAACAATATTTAGAACATTATCCAGAGACCCAGTTTATTGATATCTGCTTGCATGACCTCAATGGTCATCTACGTGGTAAGCGTATTGAAGTAAATGCCCTCCATCAATTGCAGAAAGGCTGTTACTTTCCGTTGTCTATTTATGCGATGAGTTTGGATGGTCAAGTGGTTGAAGAAAGTGGGCTTGGGAAATATATTGGTGAACCCGATCGATTATGTATGCCCGTCTTGGGCAGTCTAAAGCCTTGCGCAGATCAACCCAATCAGCACGCCCAGCTGCTATTAACCATGAAATCCGATGATGGTTCAGATTGTGTGATCGAGCCTCGCAATATATTAAAAAGAATTTTATCGACACTGCATCAAATGCACTATTTTCCAATGATGGCAGGTGAAATCGAATTTTATTTGTCTGAAAATGTCCAAGATGCCCCATTTTCTCCCCAATCGGATCCGCTTTCTACCCAATGTTTCGATGTCGATACCCCGCATAATTTTCAAACTGTCATTCAACAAATTGAATTAGAAGCAAAACGACAAGATATTGATTTAACAGGTGTTGTAGCTGAAAGTGCTTCTGGACAATTTGAATTGAATATTCAGCACAGTGACAACATTTTAAAACTGTGTGATGACATCATGAGTATTAAAAGAATGATTCGTCAAATTGCGATGCAACATGGTTTAAAAGCCAGTTTTATGGCGAAACCAAATATGGCAAAAGCAGGCAGTGGCATGCACTTTCATATGAGCATGCGTAACCAATGGCAAGACAATCTTTTTAAAATAGACCAGTTGAAAAACCCAAACCCGTTCATGCACAAAGTGATCGCGGGTTTACTCGACTTAATGCCCGCATCCATGGCTATTTTAGCACCCAATATTAACGCATTCCGCAGATTCCAGCTTGGCAATCATGTTCCACTCGAAGCCAATTGGGGCTTCAATAATCGTAACGTTGCCATTCGCATCCCCTGTTCAGATCAGGACAATCAACGCTTGGAATATCGTGTTGCGGGTGCAGACGTCAACCCTTATTTGTGTGTTGCAACTATTCTGACGGGTGTACTGCATGGGTTACATGCAGCAATGGATTTACCTCAATCAATCCAACCAGTAAAAGTGATCAACTCACAGCATTTCTTACCTTCTCATCAGCTTGAAGCACTACAATTATTTGAAAAAAATAAGGTTTTTAAGCAATATTTTGGTTCAGATTTTATGCAATTATGGTGTGCATGTAAAAAATTTGAATATCAATCTGTCATCAATAAAATCACAAATACAGAATTGGAATGGGGCATATAAAAGACTAATTCAAAAATGATAATGCCCAAATCAAAATATAGTCAACTTGTCAAAAAACGCATACACAAGAATATAATTTCTCTCAATAAATATCTTTAATTAAATCAACCAAATGGAGAAATAAATTGTTTGATTATAAAAGATTGTTCATTGCCACATTTTGCTTGGAAAGTTTGTGTAGGTGATGCCTAACTTTTTGTAGTGGATACCAAACCTTGTACTACAAACAAAGCCGTGCTTTATTTTTACTCATGTTGGATGAGAGGTACGTCCTGTACCTCCATCCAATGGCGACATCTATGTCGCCCCACGATCGGGTAATCATTTATGATTCAAAAGTACAAAAAACAAATTGCTAACCAATAGTTTCTAAGAGTTGATACAAGAACATAAGCTCATTTATGATCAATGACTTGATGCAAATGATTTATATGAATAATTAGGTGGTTTGGCTATAGTATGATGACCATAAATTAACAATGATCAATAAAAAATCCCTTTTATATAAAAGGGATTTTAAGTAGCTTAGACTGAAGTGCGTTAAAGCTAATTGTACTTTAGATATTGAAATACATAAGAATTTAGAAGTTATTTACACACGGCTTTAAAAAATGCCAGATTAATTTCATCATCATCGATATCACTTGGATCTGAGACTTGCGGATCGCTATTTATCAATTGACCATTTTTTTTATAATCTTCAACCAGTGTAATATTTGTCGTACGATCAGCACATTGGTCTAAATTATGAGAAAGTGTATAGTCACCTTTTTTCATATCAAGTTCTTCACTGTCTGCATCAGCAACAAACTTAGCCCAATAATTTACCGTATTGTCTTTTTTTACAATGCGATCGGTATCTAAATAAAAGCTACCATCGGCATCTTTGACAATAAATTTCCAATTTTCTGCAAGTGCATACTGACTCAACATTGTTGTGATGCAGATTAGAATAATTTTTTTCATACTGTTCTCTAAAATAAATATTTTTATGGGCAAAATTGAAATCACATCACCGTTATGGACGAATTTCTTTTAATTCTCTTTGGATAAAATGCTGGATCATTTCCCGATAGAGCATTTCCACCAAATCAGGGTTAGTTCCAACATCTATGGCTTTCTGACGTACTTTATTAATCACTTGTTGTACACGCTCTGGAGACTGTACGTCATCTACATTACGTTTAAATCGGACAGCTTGATCAACATAAAATTGACGGGTTGCAATCAGTTCAATCAGCTCCTGATCCAACTGATCGATTCGATCACGTACTTGTTCTAATGATTCACATTTCTCTTTTTTAATCATCTGTTTTTTCTGCATCCTGTGCTTCTATATTATGTTGAGCGCGTTCAAACTCATTCTCGGCTTTATACTTCTGTTCTAACACATTACTAAAAATACTTTCAATCATCCAAACCCGATATAGGCTATTAAAAACGTAACGCTTTCCTTCAATACGCAATTCTAAAACAGGAAAATCAGGCTGATGTTTCTCTGCACATTGCTGATCATTGGCTGTTAATAAAGCTTCCACGTCAGTATCTGTTAGGTTTTCAATTCCTAAATCATGTTGCATTTGCTGTAAATGCGGCTTGAATGATAAATCACGACCTTTGGTCCAAACCGCTTGTAAAATGTCATACATCACATCTACACGTTGTTCTTCTGGTACGCTGTAATAAATCTTTGCCATATTTAAGGTGCTGTCTGCGGTCGGACGACAGAACGGGGTAAATTTTACTTCTGAACGCTTGGAAAGACGGGTCGCCAAACTCCAATCAAAAAAGTCCCGACCGTGATAACTCAGCGGAAATAAATTCAGTTGAATATTATAATAATTTGCGAGTTCTTCTTTGATATATGCCAATAATAACCAACTGATCGGATCTTCTAAGGCAATATATAAATCAAGTTCAGGATGCATGGCCTGAATTTCAGCAAGCTCTTCCGCATCACTCATCAAATGCTCACGCCATTCAATGTGATTGATGAGAAAAATAGGATTATCAATCAATAATTTTTGTTGTTTTAAACGACGAGTTAACCGTAATAAATCATCTACTGCATGATATTTACGCCCACCAAACTCAAAATAGCTTTCTAAAATTGGGCTTTGACCAAAAATACGTTCTGGAAAATTCTGAGGTTTTTGATGCTGACTCGCCATCACAAATAAAGTGCGTAATTTGCCATACTGCTGCTGCCACAGCATATGAAATACATCTTCGAGTAAATAAAGGAAATTTTGACCAGTCAACGGTGTATTTCTAAGAATTGTTTCCGCTTGTTGTAATGCTTCTTGAGTCGGTTGTTCTGGTTTTTCATCATCATAACTAAAGCGATGTTGATTGGCTAAGATTTTGGCATCTTCTAAACTATAATTGCGCCATTCTTCTATGGTCATGCCATTGGGGGGTTCTGCTGCGGTATTGGAAATAATGACTTTAAGTGGCTTCAAATCATCACTTAAAAGATCTTCCAATTGGGGGAGTTGCTGTACAGCAAGATAGCTATAAACATCATCTAAACGCAGATAAATACTCAGTCCCTGTTCCGTAGATAACACCTCTTGACGAATCGGCTTTTGGTAAAACCAACTCGATCGGATTGGATCAAACCAACGGCGTAACAGTGACATGCGTAGAGCCTCGAAATAAGCACTGAAAAATAAAAGAAAATCTGATTGAAACTCACTCAAGCATACCATTCATTCACAGGTGATGCTGATAAAATTAATTCTAACCAGTCATAACAAAACTTATAACAATTTGAATCTGAATGATCAATATCCCAAAACTCGATAAAATTTAAATTGTTAGATCAATTCAATAAAAAGCACCCAATCAATGAGTGCTTTTATTTTGTTTGGAATCTAATTTTAAAGCTTAGATTTCACGCACCGCACCTTTCGATGCACTAGTGGTGTGCATAGCATACGCTTTTAACGCTTTTGAGACCTTACGTGGACGTTCTTCAGCTGGATGCCAACCTTTTTCGTCTTGAGCTTTACGTCGTGCTGCCAAGGTTACTTCATCAACAGCAAGGTTAATCGTTCGATTTGGAATATCAATTTCGATCAAATCACCATCTTCAACCAATCCAATGACACCACCTTCAGCAGCTTCTGGGGATACGTGGCCAATTGAAAGACCTGAAGAACCGCCAGAGAAACGACCATCCGTAAGTAAAGCACATTCTTTACCTAAACCTTTCGATTTTAGATAGCTGGTCGGGTAAAGCATTTCTTGCATGCCCGGACCACCACGTGGACCTTCATAACGAATCACCACGACATCACCAGCTTTGATTTCATGACCAAGGATTGAATCTACAGCAGCATCTTGGCTTTCAAAGACACGAGCCGTACCATTAAATTTCAGGATCGAATCATCTACACCCGCAGTTTTTACAATACAACCATCCACAGCAATGTTTCCGTACAGTACAGCTAAGCCACCGTCTTTAGAGAATGCATGTTCAGCATTACGGATCACGCCTTTTTCACGGTTACCATCTAAAGTTTGATAATAACGGTTTTGTGAAAATGCTGTTTGAGTTGGAACACCACCTGGCGCTGAGCGGAAGAACTCGTAAACCTCAGGATCCTCTGTACGAATAATGTCCCATTTATCTAAGGCATCTTTCAAGGTATTTTCATGTACGGTATGCACCGTTGTATCCAATAAACCTGCTCGATCTAATTCACCTAGAATCGACATGATACCGCCAGCACGATGTACGTCTTCCATATGTACATCTTGTTTTGCCGGTGCAACTTTACACAACACAGGAACTTTACGAGATAAACGATCAATATCGTCCATGGTAAAATCAACACCTGCTTCATGTGCAGCAGCTAATAAATGCAAGACTGTATTAGTTGAACCACCCATTGCAATATCTAAAATCATTGCATTTTCATAAGATGCTTTGGTCGCAATTGAACGTGGTAAAATGGTGTAATCATCTTGTTCATAATGACGTTTTGCCAACTTAACAATCAATTGACCCGCTCTTTCGAATAATTTTTTTCGATTTGCATGGGTTGCTAAAGTTGAACCATTGCCCGGTAATGATAAACCAAGGGCTTCTGTCAAACAGTTCATTGAGTTGGCTGTAAACATGCCTGAACATGAACCACAAGTTGGACAAGCTGAACGCTCATATTCCTTTACTTCTTCATCGGTAAAGCTATCATCAGCGGCAACCACCATTGCGTCGACTAAATCAATTGCATGTTCTGTACCACGGATTTTAACTTTACCCGCTTCCATTGGCCCACCAGACACAAATACCACTGGAATGTTCAGACGCATTGCTGCCATCAGCATTCCTGGTGTAATTTTGTCACAGTTAGAAATACACACCATAGCATCTGCACAATGCGCATTGACCATGTATTCAACAGAATCCGCAATCAAATCACGTGAAGGCAATGAATACAGCATGCCATCATGCCCCATTGCAATACCATCATCGACCGCAATCGTATTGAATTCTTTTGCCACACCACCCGCTGCTTGAATCTGCTCAGCAACCAGTTGACCTAAGTCTTTTAGATGTACATGACCAGGTACAAATTGAGTAAATGAGTTGACTACCGCAATAATCGGTTTACCAAAATCTTCATCTTTCATTCCTGTTGCACGCCATAAGCCACGTGCACCAGCCATATTTCTTCCATGTGTCGATGTTTTTGAACGATAGTCAGGCATTTGTATTTCCAACATTGTTTGAGCTTGAAATGAATATCAATTCACTCTGGCTAAATAAAACTGATATAACAATAAATCAGTCGAAATATGAACACATCATACTATAACTTAGCATATAACCAATGATCTTGAGCATGATCTTTTTTTAAACAAGACGTGTCTATTGATATTCCAACAAGCTTTATAGATAAATAAAACATTAGAATTTAATATAACGCTATCGTGTTGGATAAGACACAAAACTTCTATGAATAATTTTTTATTTTTTAATAAAAAATATTTATCATTTAATAAAAATCACTAAATTTTATTTTATAAAAGGCCTCAAAAGAAGCCTCTTAATTCACTTTTCAACAGATTATTTCTGTTTAATCAAATATAAACCTGTACATTGTTTGCCTTCACGGTCTGTACACAGCTCAGCTGTTTTAGCAGATACCCATTTTAAACTTAATCTAATATCAGCATTGCTATAATCTACAGGCTCGCCACCACAACCGGCTTTTTTGTTGTCTAACTTAACTTTCAAGGCTAAAACATCCAAAGCCTGAGCATTTTCATTTCTTAATATTGCAAAATCACCTGTCATTCGCTTTTGCTTTGTGGTGTAGGTAAATTGGTCAGGCTGAGTAAATTGATAGCTTTCGGTACATTGGGCCTTCGCATTATACACTGTCCAAGTTCCCCAAAAATCCTTGGCCAAATTCACCTGAGTTTTATCAAAAGCTTGTGTTTGTATAGCAAATCCAAACCCAAGCAACGCCAATACTATCTTCTTCATCATTTTTATACTCAATACATTCAAATTAGGTTTTAGAGCTAAGTTAAGTGAATAGGTTAATTGTTTTTTAAAGCATCTCATCAAAAAAAATTGATTAAACACTTTATTTAAAAAGTGTGTTGTTGATGTTCCTTGATTAGTCAACTTGGTAATTGACCACATCGGGTTGTTTATGATTTATTTCAAAACAAATCACCATTGTATAAACCATAACTGTGAATAATTTAAAACGCCCAATGAAATTCATCGGGCGTTTGCATAAAATAAAAACTCAACCGATTTGAAGAATAAACAACTTCTTTCAAACTGAATTCATTTAATTATGCCTTCAGTTTTACCAAGTGATGTTTACTCGGCGATTAGGGGCTAAACATTCGACCAATTGAATTTTTTTGTTCATCCCATTGCATTTCTGATACACGTCAGTTTTATTTTCTGCTGAAAATTGAATTTGATCAGCAGGAATTCCCTGTTTTTTCAACAAATCTACAACGGTATTGGCTCTCGCAGCTGATAAACGTTGGTTATACGGAAATGAACCTAAACGGTCAGTATAACCTGCAACAAAAATCTTACTGTTCCCATCAGTTTGCTTAATTTGATCGGCAATTTTGCTAATCACTTCAGGATTTTTTACTCCGCTTTTATCTGAATGATCAAAATAGAATAAAACACTGGCTGATTGACCTGTAGAGGATAGAGCCGTTTGTTCTGTCGCGGATTGGTTATTGATGCCCCAAGCCATCAGACCTTGGCATTGTTCACCTTTCCAATATAGATTTTCTGAACGGTAGTGCTTATCAAAGTCTATGCGTAACTGGCAACGTTTATATTGATTTGAACTCGGCTCTCGGACATCCAATACATAGTTCCAAGTTTTAACAGCGAAAAGACCTTCAGAAAATTGCGGATTTCCCAAAACATGGCGAATCTGATCTTTGCTTAAACCTTTATCTAAACGTGCCACGTCATCATATTCATAACGATTCACTTGCTTTAGATAACTATCTTTCACTTCAGGAAAATGAATTTCTTGGGTATTTGATGTTTCAATTTCAGCAGCATGACTCAATGACATCACAAGACCACTGAATACACTGAACATAATTTTTTTGTTAAATGCTTTCATTTTTTCTCTCTTAAAAAGTTGTCAAGAAAAAGGAAGACCGTTCGATCTTCCTTGTCTCGTGATTTAATCAATTACACCACTGATACCGATACGAACACTTGGGTCACCTTGAGATGCTGCCGCAACACCACCTGTAATCGACCAACGTCCATTGTCTGCAGTTTTACGTAAGGTCACACCTACCGCATTCTCACCACCGTGATAAGCTGCTCCAGCTGCATAAGTATATTTACCCGCTATATAAGGTGCTGATTCAAGTGCCATTGCTGCTGCAATACCTGCATTGGCTTTTTTCTCAACATCATCAATCCGGTTATTGGTAATACGGAAAGCGTTATCCAACTTGTTGCTGACATTGTCAATTTTGCTATTCAATGCTTGATCCGCTTGGTTCAATGCATCGATTGCACCACCGACATTGTTATACTTAGAGTCACCTACATTGTAAGTTGGAGCAGTGAAGCTACCTGTAATATTGTCATAACCAGCACCACCGCCAAGATAATTCACAACTGCTTGGTTAGTCGTATTCAATTGGCTGCCGTTGACTGCATCTTTTGATGTTGCATTGACTGCGCCATCTTTAACACCTGTCACAACACGGTTGCCATCTGTACCCGCCACGCTCACACTTGTACCACCAGTATCTTTCGCGACTGTAACAGTTGCATCCTTACCTGCTTGTTGAACTAAACCGACAGTACCATTATTAATATCATTTTTGATGTTGCTGATATCCGTTGAGTTTTGATCAACTTGTTGCTGAACATTCCATAATTGACCACCATTTACAGCATCTTTAGAACCTTGAGTCACTGCACCATCTTTTACATTGCTAATGGTTGTGCCATTTGCACCACCACCGAGTGTGATCTTATCTTTTGATGCATCGTCATATTTAACAGCATTATTGGCAAGCTCATTGACATTGTTATTCACAGTGCCAATTGCGCTATCTAACTGCCCTTTATTGACTGCATCTGTAGCGTTAACAGCATTTGCCACATTGGTAATTGTTTTATTACCTGCGTTAATACCTGCCACCGTTACACTTGGCCCACCTGCAATGGTTAATCCTGTGTTGTTTATCACAACCGCATTACTACCAATTGAGATTCCAGCATTATTGAGAACCGTATCACCTGCTTTCACAGAATCAACTGTTAAATCTTTAGCTGTTGATACTTCATAATTGTCTGAACCATCAGCATTTTTGCTCTTATTCACAACAATATTCTGACCATTAGAAACAGTCGTTTTAGAAGTTGTTGCTGCAGAGCCAATGGCTTTATCCAATGCTGTTAAAGCATCTCCAACATTCGACTGATTACCTTGTGCAACATTATAGGTTGGTCCTGTAATGGTGCCGTCAGCATTGACTTTCGCATTACCGCCCAAACCATTTACAAGTGCATTTTGAGTGGTAACAACTTGGTTACCAACAGCTTTTAACTGCGCTACATTTACAGCATCAGCATCTGCGCTACCCGCTGCAACACCAGTAATTTGACGATAAATACCGCTTACCGCATCACCAACTGCTACTGCACCAGTTGTTGATGTTGTATTGCTAATTGCTGTTTTGTCTGCACTTGTTGCAGCTGACAGCGCATAACCCGCAACACCAGCACCAGTCGTCGCCGCTGAGCCATTGCCTAACACAACTGAACCAGCAACTGTTTTGGTCACATTGTTTCCAAGTACAAACGTATCATCTGTAAGCACTTGGTTATTATTACCTACAGAATAACTGTTTGCACCATCAACAATGGTCGGGTCACCAATCGCACCAGAATGGTTGCCTTTCACTTTATTGCCCGTACCAATACTGATTGATTGTGTACCTAATGCCTCAGCACCCTGACCAATTGCAATGGATTGTTTGCCCTCAGCTTTTGTATTGTGACCTAATGCAACAGCACTATCTGCACCTGTTGCCACAATTGCATTTACACCAATCGCTGTAGAGTTTAAACCACCCGCACTTGAGTCATTAGTTGTTCCTAAATCACCTTTCGACATATCGGCATTGGTATGGAAGAACTTAATACCATCGGTATTCATCTTCTGTACTGTTTGACCAATCGTCAAGCGATCTGTGGTTTCTTGACCTTGCTTATCATAAGTTAAGAACAGTGAATCTTGGTTCTTATTGTCAGGTTTTGTATTTACAACTTGGTCAATAATATTCACTTTGTTGCCATTACCATCTACAACTTCAGTGATGTTTTTCGTGACAGCTTGCTTCAATTGCTCTTCAGTCGCTACTCTACCTTTAGTCGCAAAATCACTCGCTGTAAGATCTTTATTACTTAATCCTTCAATTGTGTCACTTGCCTTATTAACAACAACATTACCTACAGTCACTTTATCGAAGTTTACGTCTTTCGCTGTTTCAACTTGATAGTTACTTGAACCATCTGCATTGGTACCAGCAGTCACAACAACGTTGTCTCCAGCGGTAACTGTGGTCTTCGCTTTGGTTGCTGAATCTTTAATGCTGTTGATTGCCCCATCAATTGTGTTTGAACCCGTGCCACCAATGTTACTTGTCGTAATGATACCAGTCGTTGCATCTCTAGTGGTCAAACCGCCAATTGCATTTTTCAGACTATTACCAACATCATACAATTGACTACCGTTGATCGCATCAGTTGATGTTGCGTTAATAGCGCCTGCTTTAACATTGGTGATTGTTGTTCCACCTGTACCTGCAAGGGTTACGCTATCGTAGTTTGCACTACCATCAGCATTCTTGTCGTACTTCACTGCAAACTTATCAGTTTCACCTTGCGATGCATTGAGACTATTGATCGCTTTGTTAATGCTGGTTTCTGTGTTGCCACTACCATCTTTAACGGTTAATGCTGTGTTATCTACACCTGCAATAGTATTGCCTGAACCATCTTTAACTGAGATGCCATCTTTACCGATCACTGTAGAACCATTTGTACCATCGGTTCCATCGTGCACTGTAATACCAGTTAAGTTGTTGAGGTTTTTATTTAACTCAATCGCAACTTGACCATTTGCAACCTTCGTAGTGATGTTGCTATCTGCACCCACTACTTCAACTGCTTCGCCTAACTTTTTGTTAATCGTATTGCCATCTGCTGCTTTTAAGCCAAAGCCAGTATTGGTAAGACCTGTACTTAAGCTATCCAACTGACCTTTGTTCACTGCATCTGTTGCTGTCGTTGCATCTGCTACGTTTTCAACTTTGTTGCCATTGGCATCTAAACCATTCGCAGTCACTTTGCCTGCAAATACTGGTGCATCTGCCAATTGGATATCTAGCGTATTGCCAGTGATCACTGTCTTGATGTTGCTGTTCGAACCCGCGCCTGTTAAGCCACCAGTAATATTCAGCGTTTCACCCAGTTTACGATCAACTGTACCGCTGTTACCCGTAAACGTTACCGGTTTGATCACTTCAGTATTGAGGTTAGTTAATGCATCACCCACATTGTTCGCTGTGGTGGTCGTACCATCTGTTTTTGTAGTCACATAGCTTGGCGCACTGATCGCACCTGTCGTGTTGTCATAAGTTGACCCACCGCCCAAGTTCGTCGCTGTGCTCGTACCCAAAGTATCTGTCTTTGTGCTTGACGCTGTCGTCGCTGCATCTAACTGACCTTTGTTCACTGCATCTGTTGCTGTCGTTGCATCTGCTACGTTTTCAACTTTATTGCCATTGGCATCTAAACCATTCGCAGTCACTTTGCCTGCAAATACTGGTGCATCTGCCAATTGGATATCTAGCGTATTGCCAGTGATCACTGTCTTGATGTTGCTGTTCGAACCCGCGCCTGTTAAGCCACCAGTAATATTCAGCGTTTCACCCAGTTTACGATCAACTGTACCGCTGTTACCCGTAAACGTTACCGGTTTGATCACTTCAGTGTTGAGGTTAGTTAATGCATCACCCACATTGTTCGCTGTGGTGGTCGTACCATCTGTTTTTGTAGTCACATAGCTTGGCGCACTGATCGCACCTGTCGTGTTGTCATAAGTTGACCCACCACCCAAGTTCGCCGCTGTACTCGTACCCAAAGTATCTGTCTTTGTGCTTGATGCTGTCGTCGCTGCATCTAACTGACCTTTGTTCACTGCATCTGTTGCTGTCGTTGCATCTGCTACGTTTTCAACTTTATTGCCATTGGCATCTAAACCATTCGCAGTCACTTTGCCTGCAAATACTGGTGCATCTGCCAATTGGATATCTAGCGTATTGCCAGTGATCACTGTCTTGATGTTGCTGTTCGAACCCGCGCCTGTTAAGCCACCAGTAATATTCAGCGTTTCACCCAGTTTACGATCAACTGTACCGCTGTTACCCGTAAACGTTACCGGTTTGATCACTTCAGTATTGAGGTTAGTTAATGCATCACCCACATTGTTCGCTGTGGTGGTCGTACCATCTGTTTTTGTAGTCACATAGCTTGGCGCACTGATCGCACCTGTCGTGTTGTCATAAGTTGACCCACCGCCCAAGTTCGTCGCTGTGCTCGTACCCAAAGTATCTGTCTTTGTGCTTGATGCTGTCGTCGCTGCATCTAACTGACCTTTGTTCACTGCATCTGTTGCTGTCGTTGCATCTGCTACGTTTTCAACTTTATTGCCATTGGCATCTAAACCATTCGCAGTCACTTTGCCTGCAAATACTGGTGCATCTGCCAATTGGATATCTAGCGTATTGCCAGTGATCACTGTCTTGATGTTGCTGTTCGAACCCGCGCCTGTTAAGCCACCAGTAATGTTCAGCGTTTCACCCAGTTTACGATCAACTGTACCGCTGTTACCCGTAAACGTTACCGGTTTGATCACTTCAGTATTGAGGTTAGTTAATGCATCACCCACATTGTTCGCTGTGGTGGTCGTACCATCTGTTTTTGTAGTCACATAGCTTGGCGCACTGATCGCACCTGTCGTGTTGTCATAAGTTGACCCACCACCCAAGTTCGTCGCTGTACTCGTACCCAAAGTATCTGTCTTTGTGCTTGATGCTGTCGTCGCTGCATCTAACTGACCTTTGTTCACTGCATCTGTTGCTGTCGTTGCATCTGCTACGTTTTCAACTTTATTGCCATTGGCATCTAAACCATTCGCAGTCACTTTGCCTGCAAATACTGGTGCATCTGCCAATTGGATATCTAGCGTATTGCCAGTGATCACTGTCTTGATGTTGCTGTTCGAACCCGCGCCTGTTAAGCCACCAGTAATATTCAGCGTTTCACCCAGTTTACGATCAACTGTACCGCTGTTACCCGTAAACGTTACCGGTTTGATCACTTCAGTATTGAGGTTAGTTAATGCATCACCCACATTGTTCGCTGTGGTGGTCGTACCATCTGTTTTTGTAGTCACATAGCTTGGCGCACTGATCGCACCTGTCGTGTTGTCATAAGTTGACCCACCGCCCAAGTTCGTCGCTGTGCTCGTACCCAAAGTATCTGTCTTTGTGCTTGATGCTGTCGTCGCTGCATCTAACTGACCTTTGTTCACTGCATCTGTTGCTGTCGTTGCATCTGCTACGTTTTCAACTTTATTGCCATTGGCATCTAAACCATTCGCAGTCACTTTGCCTGCAAATACTGGTGCATCTGCCAATTGGATATCTAGCGTATTGCCAGTGATCACTGTCTTGATGTTGCTGTTCGAACCCGCGCCTGTTAAGCCACCAGTAATGTTCAGCGTTTCACCCAGTTTACGATCAACTGTACCGCTGTTACCCGTAAACGTTACCGGTTTGATCACTTCAGTGTTGAGGTTAGTTAATGCATCACCCACATTGTTCGCTGTGGTGGTCGTACCATCTGTTTTTGTAGTCACATAGCTTGGCGCACTGATCGCACCTGTCGTGTTGTCATAAGTTGACCCACCGCCCAAGTTCGTCGCTGTGCTCGTACCCAAAGTATCTGTCTTTGTGCTTGATGCTGTCGTCGCTGCATCTAACTGACCTTTGTTCACTGCATCTGTTGCTGTCGTTGCATCTGCTACGTTTTCAACTTTATTGCCATTGGCATCTAAACCATTCGCAGTCACTTTGCCTGCAAATACTGGTGCATCTGCCAATTGGATATCTAGCGTATTGCCAGTGATCACTGTCTTGATGTTGCTGTTCGAACCCGCGCCTGTTAAGCCACCAGTAATATTCAGCGTTTCACCCAGTTTACGATCAACTGTACCGCTGTTACCCGTAAACGTTACCGGTTTGATCACTTCAGTATTGAGGTTAGTTAATGCATCACCCACATTGTTCGCTGTGGTGGTCGTACCATCTGTTTTTGTAGTCACATAGCTTGGCGCACTGATCGCACCTGTCGTGTTGTCATAAGTTGACCCACCACCCAAGTTCGTCGCTGTGCTCGTACCCAAAGTATCTGTCTTTGTGCTTGACGCTGTCGTCGCTGCATCTAACTGACCTTTGTTCACTGCATCTGTTGCTGTCGTTGCATCTGCTACGTTTTCAACTTTATTGCCATTGGCATCTAAACCATTCGCAGTCACTTTGCCTGCAAATACTGGTGCATCTGCCAATTGGATATCTAGCGTATTGCCAGTGATCACTGTCTTGATGTTGCTGTTCGAACCCGCGCCTGTTAAGCCACCAGTAATGTTCAGCGTTTCACCCAGTTTACGATCAACTGTACCGCTGTTACCCGTAAACGTTACCGGTTTGATCACTTCAGTATTGAGGTTAGTTAATGCATCACCCACATTGTTCGCTGTGGTGGTCGTACCATCTGTTTTTGTAGTCACATAGCTTGGCGCACTGATCGCACCTGTCGTGTTGTCATAAGTTGACCCACCACCCAAGTTCGTCGCTGTGCTCGTACCCAAAGTATCTGTCTTTGTGCTTGATGCTGTCGTCGCTGCATCTAACTGACCTTTGTTCACTGCATCTGTTGCTGTCGTTGCATCTGCTACGTTTTCAACTTTATTGCCATTGGCATCTAAACCATTCGCAGTCACTTTGCCTGCAAATACTGGTGCATCTGCCAATTGGATATCTAGCGTATTGCCAGTGATCACTGTCTTGATGTTGCTGTTCGAACCCGCGCCTGTTAAGCCACCAGTAATGTTCAGCGTTTCACCCAGTTTACGATCAACTGTACCGCTGTTACCCGTAAACGTTACCGGTTTGATCACTTCAGTGTTGAGGTTAGTTAATGCATCACCCACATTGTTCGCTGTGGTGGTCGTACCATCTGTTTTTGTAGTCACATAGCTTGGCGCACTGATCGCACCTGTCGTGTTGTCATAAGTTGACCCTCCACCCAAGTTCGTCGCTGTGCTCGTACCCAAAGTATCTGTCTTTGTGCTTGACGCTGTCGTCGCTGCATCTAACTGACCTTTGTTCACTGCTTGATCATCGGTAGTTGCATCAGCAACATTACTGATATTCGTGTTAGCTGCATTAATACCAGTGCTTGTAACGCTTGGACCACCTGTAATCGTCAATCCACTATTATCTAACTTTGTATTGCCTGTCGTGACACTACCAGCTGCACCTAAGTCTAGGTTTGGATTTAACTTAACCTGTACGCCATCTGTAGTCGCAACTGTACTAATATTGGTGTCGCCAGTGATAGAAACCGTATCACCTAATTTCTTCGTAGCGCTGGTCGCTGCAGTATCACCTTTAAAGGTTAAACCGGTATTATCAACCGCTGTCTTCGCATCTACACCTTTCTGAATATCTGTTTTGGTGCTTGCTGCAAGGTCAACTTTATAGTCAGTAACATTGTTCGCATCTTTAGTTCCAGCAGTTACCGTTACAGCTGATGAACCTGCTGATGCGGTGGTACCATTGGCATTAACAGTATAAACATCTTGACCATTTGCACCAGTAGTTTTTGCTACTCCCGCTATATTGGTTCCACCTGCAACTTCAGTTTTTGATGCCGCAGCTTTAGAATCAACATAGGTTTTATTGGTCGCATCTGTACCAGCTGTTGGTGCATTGTTGACTGTTACTTTATCTGCTGTGACTTGAGCTGCAGTAATTCCTGCATTGTTAATAACAGTTGCACCTGTAGTAACACTGCCTGTTGTACCTAAGTCCAATGCATTCGATAACGCAACTTCAACTTTACCTGCATTTACTTTAGTCGTGATATTGCTGTTTGAACCTACAACTTCAACCGCTTCACCTAACTTCTTGTTAACAGTAGTGCCGTCCTGCGCTTTTAAACCAAAGCCCAAGTTCGTCAATGTTGAACCAGCATCATCTACATACTTTTTATTGGCTGCATCTGTATTATTTGTTGGCGCAGCAACATTTGTAATCGCTAACCCACCTGCATTAATACCTGTTGTTTTATTGATAACAACGCCGCCAACCGTAACTTGGTCAGCTGTTACACCTGTATTATTAATAGTGGTATTACCCGTTTTAACGCTACCTGTTGTACCTAAGTCTAAGTTTGGATTTAACTTAACTTGTACGCCATTCGCTGTCGCGACTGTACTAATATTAGTGTCACCAGTGATGGAAACCGTATCACCTAATTTCTTTGTAGCACTTGTCGCTGCGGTATCACCTTTAAAGGTTAAGCCAGTATTATCAACGGCCGTTTTAGCATCTACACCTTTTTGAATATCGGTTTTGGTGCTTGCTGCAAGATCTACTTTATAGTCAGTAACATTATTTGCATCTTTAGTTCCCGCAGTTACTGTGACTGCCGATGAGCCTGCTGATGCGGTTGTACCATTAGCATTAACGGTATAAACATCTTGGCCATTTGCACCTGTAGTTTTTGCGACACCTGCTATATTGGTTCCACCAGCAACTTCAGTTTTTGATGCCGCAGCTTTAGAGTCAACATAGGTTTTATTGGTCGCATCTGTGCCAACTGTTGGTGCAGCAACATTGGTAATCGCTAACCCACCAGCATTAATACCTGTTGTTTTATTGATAACAACGCCACCAACCGTAACTTGGTCAGCTGTTACACCTGCATTGTTAATAGTGGTATTACCCGTTTTAACGCTACCAGCTGCGCCTAAATCTAAGTTTGGATTTAACTTAACTTGTACGCCATTCGCTGTCGCTACTGTACTAATATTAGTGTCACCAGTGATGGAAACCGTATCACCTAATTTCTTTGTAGTACTTGTCGCTGCGGTATCACCTTTAAAGGTTAAGCCAGTATTATCAACGGCCGTTTTAGCATCTACACCTTTTTGAATATCGGTTTTGGTGCTTGCTGCAAGGTCAACTTTATAGTCAGTAACATTATTTGCATCTTTAGTTCCCGCAGTTACTGTGACTGCCGATGAGCCTGCTGATGCGGTTGTACCATTAGCATTAACGGTATAAACATCTTGGCCATTTGCACCTGTAGTTTTTGCGACACCTGCTATATTGGTTCCACCAGCAACTTCAGTTTTTGATGCCGCAGCTTTAGAGTCAACATAGGTTTTATTGGTCGCATCTGTGCCAACTGTTGGTGCATTGTTAACTGTAACACTTGTAAACGTAGGTGTTGCACTTGTAGCAACTGAATAAGTTATTGAACCATCCGCTGCTGTTGTAGGAGTAACGACTATATTGCTACCACTTATCACTGTTCTTTTTGATGCTTTAATCGCATCATCAATAGTCGTTTTACCCGTTCCACCAATATTAGTAGGTGCTGTGTAAGTATTCGTTACAGGATCATAAGCAGCATTTCCACCTAGAACATTTTTCAGATTTGTATGTGTATCATCATATGCTTTATCTAATTGTGCGACTGTAACTGCATCAGATGCAGCAGAACCATCAGCCACATTCTGAATACGACGGTTGCCTGTTACAGTTCCATTACCAACAGATACCGCTCCAACAGTAGGAGCAGCTTGTGATGTTAAAAATCCTGTTCCAGTAATAGCTGTCGTTGTAGAGCCATTACCCAAAGCAACACTATTATCAATACTAGCTATAGCAGAAGTACCGAGTGCAGTCGAGTTAGCTCCTGTGGCTTGAGCACCATTCCCCAATGCTGTACTATTTGTGTTATTTGCAGTTGCAGCATTACCAAGTGCGGTCGAATTAGCTCCTGTGGCTTGAGCACCTGGACCCACACCTACAGCAAAAGAACCTGCTTGGGTATTTCTTCCCATAGCCACACCACCAACTGCAACACCACTATTTGCAGTTACTGTTGCTCCTCCACCGATCGCAATTGCATAATTATTACCACCCGCATTAGAATTATCACCAATTGCGATTTGTGCGAATGTAGTTGTTTTTGCACCATTACCTAAAGCAATCTGCCCTCCAGTTCCTGCTGGATTGCTACTAGCAATATTACTATTACTCGCATTTGTACCAATCGCAATATTATTCAGAGATTCAGTACCAACAGCGCCTGTAAAAGCATTTTTACCAATCGCAATTGTCCCAGTATTAGTTGCCCTAGATTGGCCACCAATCGCAATACTATCCGTACCGGTCGACTGTGCGCCTCTAATCGTATTACCACCAATAGCAACCGAACCACTGCCAGAAGCCGTAACTGCATTTGCAATTGGTAAAACATTTCCAGAAGCAGACCCAGTAGCTGTTCCACCTAATGCTACAGCATTTTGTCCTGTTGACTGACTGCCTTCACCAAGTGCAGTACTACCAACACCAGTCGCTCGACTCTCAACCCCTAAAGCCGTACCAAAAGCATTGGCTTGACTATTATGACCCACAGCTGTACCAGCAACACCCGTAACTTCTGAAAATGCTCCATATGCAGTTGCTGCAAGATTATTATTTCCTTTAGCATTACATCCTGAAATCAAAGAAAAGGTACCTGAACCATCCGTTGCCTGTGAATTAGTCGCTCCTGGATTTATATTTCCAACAACTCCAGTAGCTCCAGTGGTACAAGTACTTGAATCTGTGTTAATAACATTTGCAGTTACATTAGAGGAAAAGGTTATCATCAAACTAACTGTTGCTGCACCAATAATCCCAGTTACTTTTGAAGACTTGGTTTTCCCTTTTGCCAATTCAGAAACTGCAACCCACGCAGACAATGTCGCATTCCAAATCACTTTGTAGATCTTATTCATATTACTTTTCCTTTTGGGGATGCATTACAGCAGCTGGTCCCGCCCCGACAATGCATATAAAATGTACAATTTTTTTTATTTAACAATTTACATACATTTAAATCAATAGAAAAAATGAGATATATTTCACTTTTTTTATTTTTTTAAACAACCGGTCTAAACTTTTACAAAAAAACAAAAAAATCTATACATTTATTTATTTTTAACTATACAAATCAATAGTTTATTTTATTACAAAAAAACATTAAGATTTATTAAATACATATTGTTCTTAAATTGACCATGTGACAAAATTTGTCACATTTATCAAAACAATGCGAGACTTAGTTTACATTTGACATATTGTTAAATTCTGATTAACTGCCTATTCTAATCCAGTTAACAATTTTTACTGCGAAATATGTCACAATAATTCTCGTTTCAATCTCTAAATACTCTCTTTATTTAGATTAAGTTAAAAATAAGACCTTTTTCTATCAATTTAAGGTGAAAATTTTTATATAAAAAAGTGATATTTATTTTAAAAACGGTTGGTGGCTATTTTGAAATTAGATAAGTGATCAGAACAAAATATACAATTGATCGTATTTTATTTTTTACATAGAAAAACCCGTATTTTCATTTGAAAACGCCACCGCATAATCAGGTTTGCTATAATTCAATTTAAAATTTAATCTGAGCATAACTTTTGAAGATCATTTTTGCAGGTACACCCGAATTTGCAGCTTCTGCTTTAGCAGCACTCATTGAAACTGATCACGAAATCGTCGCTGTGTATACTCAACCCGACCGCAAATCAGGTCGTGGACAAAAAATGACAGCTTCAGCCGTGAAACAACTTGCGCTGGCAAACAACCTACCCGTCTATCAGCCACTTCATTTCAAAGCATCGACAGACGAAGGCTTAGCCGCTCAACAAGAATTAGCAGCTTTGGGTGCAGATGTAATGGTAGTTGCGGCTTATGGTTTAATTTTGCCCCAAACCGTATTAGATACACCGCGCTATGGTTGTTTAAATATTCATGGTTCTTTGCTACCACGTTGGCGTGGTGCCGCTCCGATTCAGCGTGCCATTGCAACAGGTGATACTGAAACAGGGGTAACGATCATGAAAATGGCGGCTGGTTTAGATACAGGTGATATGATCTTTAAAACAGTTTGCCCAATCACAGCACAAGAAACCTCAGCGACTTTATATGACAAACTTGCGATTCAAGGTGCTGAAGCAATTTGTGTTGTATTAGAATCAGAACAAAAGCTACAACAATATTTAGATGCACGTGAAGTTCAAGATGAACAATTTACGGTATATGCACATAAACTCACAAAAGCTGAAGCGCAAATTGACTGGACTAAATCAGCAGTTGAACTTGATCGCAATATTCGGGCATTCAATCCTTGGCCAGTCGCATTTACACCAATAGATGAAACCAATAATTTACGTGTATGGAATTCTCAAATTTCAGATCTTACAGCCAATGGCGAAGTACCCGGAACCATTATCGAAATGAACAAACAAGGTGTACATGTACTGTGTGGAGATGGTGTGATTTGTCTGACTAGCCTACAATGGCCAGGTGGTAAAGCCATTAACCCTGTACAAATTATACAAAGCCATAAACTTTCAGTAGGAAATATATTCGCATGAGCCAAATTCAATCATCTGCAAAAAATTTGAATTTGCGCGCACAAGTGGTTAAAACACTTTTAGCTGTTCAAAATGGACAGTCTTTGGCTTCCGTTTTAAACCAACATATCAATATTGTTTCTGAACGTGATCGTGGTTTATACCATGAGCTTACTTTGGGCTGTCTACGTCAGTGGTATTCTTTAAAAGCAATTACCTTACCCTTGCTCACAAAACCATTAGAAAATGAAGCACTAGAAAGTTGCTTATATTTGGGTTTATACCAGATTTTATGCACCCGTATTCCTGCACATGCGGCGATTTCAGAAACGGTAAATGCTGCTAAGCAATTAGGTTTTGAACCGATGAGTGGTTTGGTCAATGCCATCCTTCGTCGTGTTTCACGTGAAACAACAGAGTTTCAAACGGCTTTGAATAATACCCATGGTTTACCAAGCTGGCTATTCAAACGACTAAAAAAAGATTGGGCCGATCAGCTTCCTGAAATCTGTCAAAATTTAAAACAAGTTGCTCCACTAACGCTTCGTGTCAATGAACGTCAAATTAGTCGTGATGAATATCTTGATATTTTAGATGAAGAACAGATTGATGCTCGCCCTTGTACACTTTCAGATGTTGGTATAGTTCTGGAGCAAACCGGCAACATTACTCATTTACCTGGCTTTGAAGAAGGCGGATTTTCTGTTCAAGATGAACATGCTCAATTGTGTGCAACACTGTTACCCAACTTAGATGACAAAGTCATTATCGATGCTTGTGCAGCACCGGGTGGTAAAGCAGCTCATATCTTAGAACGTTTCAATCCTAAAAAATTAATCGCGCTTGATCATGATGCTAAACGATTATTGCGTGTTTCAGAAAACTTGGAACGCCTTGAATTAAATGTTGATGCAACAGTTGAAATCATCACAGCAGATGCTACAACATGGGTGCCTAAAGAGTTGGTCGATTGCATCGTATTGGATGCACCTTGTTCTGCTATTGGTGTTATGCGTCGTCATCCTGATATCCGGTTATTGCGTCAATCTACAGATATTCAGCAAGTGGTCGATCTGCAAAAGCAAATTTTAAAGCATATGTGGCAGCAGCTTAAAGTTGGTGGAACACTACTTTATATTACATGCTCAATTCTGAAAGTTGAAAATGAACAGCAGATGGTCGAGTTTTTTGCTGAACATGCAGATGCTGAGGAAATCAAGATTGATACAAACTGGGGAGTAGAACAAATTCACGGTCGTCAATTGTTACCTGAAGCGCATCATGGTGATGGTTTCTATTATTGCAGAATTCAGAAAACCGCTTAAAAAAACGCATTAAAAAAGCAGGCTAATTAGCCTGCTTTTTTTGACTCAAGTTTAAAGCGTATGATGGTCTTTGACTTCTTCCAGAACTTCATCCAATTCTTCAGGATTTTTCATCAAATGTAGGATCGATAAAATCAACCCACCCCATAAAAACACCATTGAAATAATCATCATCACGATTGCAGAAGTATTCATTTTGACGCTCCTATCGATCTTTCATTTTGCTAAGGATTAAAGCAATAACAGCACAGAAAATCACACTGCCCCAACCAAAGAACATCAACATACTTGAACTATAGGTATCGTATCCATTTTTAATCAAGCTAAAAACGGTCATACATAAAGTAACCAGCAAAATTAAAGAAGTGATTACGGTTAAAGTGAAATCCCAACCTTTACCCAGTTGAACAGTTGAAATACGATTCACGTGATCACGTAGTTCCATCAATGCTGAACGTTTAAACCATGCTATTGAAATAATTGACAATAATGCACCGCCAATAATCCCAATATTATTGATAAAGTGATCGACGATATCCACCAGTTTAATCGAATTCACACTAGAGAATAAGAAAATTGAAACCAGTGCACTGCCCCCACCAATAATGCTTACGGCTTTTTTTCGTCCCCATTTTAACTTGTCTTGCATCGCTGCAATCGGTACTTCAAGGATACTCACCATTGAAGAAATACCAGCAACAAATAATGAAGAGAAGAATAGTAAACCGAATAAATCCGCACCCGCACCTAAACTAGAAATGATTTTAGGGAAAGCAATGAAGGCCAAACCAATACCACCGCTGACCACTTGATCTACAGGTTTCCCTGCTGAAAAAGCCATAAACCCCAATGCAGCGAAGATACCAATACCCGCAAGAATTTCAGTAGAAGCATTAGCAAAACCAACGATGAGACCTGAGCCTGTTAAATTGGTTTTTGGTTTAAGATACGAGGCATAAGTCACCATAATCCCAAAACCAACAGAGAGTGAAAAGAAAGTATGGCCATATGCTGCAAGCCATACTTTATAATCCCACATTGCAGCCCAGTTCGGTGTAAAGAAAGCATTTAAACCTTGGACCGCTCCAGGTAAACGCAAAGCTTGAATAACAAGAATAGTGAATAGAATAAACAATAAAGGCATGAAAATTTTATTGGATAATTCAACCCCTTTTTTCACACCACCAAATAAGATGATCAGCGTTAATGCCCAAATTCCCACAATTGGCCAAAATAAATGACCAACAAACTGAAAATCAAAACTTGTTGATTTTGAGGTTTGTAAATAGGTATTGAAGAAGAAGTTTTCAGGATCACTGCCCCACAATTGACCTACAGAAAAGTAAACATAACTGCCTGCCCAAGTCAGTACACTGGCATAGTACAAACCAATAATGATACAGACACAGACTTGCCACCATCCTAAAGTTTCCCCACCTTTAAATAAAGCACGATATGCTTTAGGAGGTGAGGTATTACTTTTATGCCCTGTCGCATAGTCTAAAAATAATAGCGGCAAACCTGCTGTGATAAGTGCAATTAAATATGGAATTAAAAAAGCGCCGCCACCATTTTCATAGGCAATGTAAGGAAAGCGCCAAATATTACCTAAACCGACAGCCGATCCAACAGCTGCGATAATAAAACCTGATCGTGATGTCCAGTTTTCACGAGATTCTGTCATAAAACACCTAATTCTGTAGATGTCCTCAAATGCTGCTTTTTTTCATTGTGATCTGCGAGCAAAAGAAGTACCAATTTTAAATTTTGTTGTTTGAATAAAACAGCACCTTTTGGGTCCTTTGTTATTATTTCAAACCAGTAACTTTGCAAACTTCTCGGTTAAAGTACATCAACAAAAATTACTGTTTAATGTGGTAACAATACTCGTTTTGCAGCGCTTTTTCTGTAATTTGTGTCCATTTTCCCATGTTTTTTTTACTTTTCATCACACATGGTTAATTTTTAGCTATTTTGATTGATCATTGCTTAAAATTACCTATTTCTAATTAACATTCTTGGGTAAACGATAATGCCCAATAATTTTATATGCATGCAAAATATCATTTTCACGTGTTCCATAACCGATATTATGAATGACCAAAGGTGTTTTTGACAGCATTGTGGTTTTATTGGAAATGATACCAATATGGGTTAAACCTTTACCTAAATCCCATGCCACAATATCGCCTGCTTGATATTTTTGATCACTCACTTGATAACCTTGACGCTGAAAATAGGTCATGATATTTGGAACCCGACGATGATCAATATTTCGATCAGTTGCTTTTAAGCCCCATTTTTGTGGATATTTTCTAAAATTGGCTTTCATATCTTCATGAATACGCTGTTGTAGATCTATTTCTTGATGACGTAATGCACGAATGACCACGTCTGTACAGACGCCTTTGACCAATGGAACATCCCCCATTGGATAAGACAATTGAGTATAAGCAGGATCATAATAAAGTGTTTTCCAAATCTGAGAACGTGCATCATTTACCAGTTTTTCAGATTGAAATGCCCAAATTTGTACACTCAGTAAGGAAAGTAAAACCATTAAAAATAATGAATTGAAAAATTTTATTGTCATTTTAACTATATATAAAATTCAAAGGAAATAAGGAGCCGTAGCCCCTTAGAATATCAACTTATTGTTTGATTACAAGTAAGCGTTCTTCTTGCATATCACGAATTGCAGACTGAATCCCTTCACGACCTAAACCCGAATCTTTCACGCCACCATAAGGCATATTATCAACTCTGAAAGTTGGTATATCATTGATAATTACTCCGCCCACATGTAGATGATCCCATGCATAGAGCATTTTATTGAGATTTTGAGTATATACACCAGCTTGTAAACCAAAGCGACCTTGGTTAATTACTTCGATCCCTTTCTCAAAGGTTTTGTATTTCTCTAAAATTGCCACAGGGCCAAATGCTTCATTTTGATAAATTTCCAGAGATTCATCGACATTCTCAAGTAAAGTTGGCTCGAATAAAACGCCTTTTAACGTGCCACCAATTAAGATTTTCGCACCCTTTTTCTCTGCTTTATCTACCCATTTTTTTAAACGAATCGCTTCTGCTTCTTTGATCATTGGACCCACTATCGTGGTTTCTACATCTGGATCTGCCGCAGATACTTTTTTCAACTTAGCTAAGATTTTTTTTCTAAATTCTATATAAATATCAGCATGTACTAAAATTCGTTGCACACTAATACACACCTGCCCCGCATGTCCATATGCACCACCAATCACTCGATCAATCAACGCATCACTTATTTCTGTATCAGGTTCAATTAAAACCGCTGCATTACCACCCAATTCGAGGGTTACTTTTTTTCGACCAGCACGTGCTTTCATATCCCAACCCACTTGATCAGAACCGGTAAAGCTGAGTAGCTTAAAACGATCATCCGTCACTAACACATCAGCATGTTCTCGTGGACAAGGCAAAATTGAAAATGCGCCTTTTGGTAAATCTGTTTCAGCCAAAATTTCTGCGATTTTTAATGCGGAAATTGGTGTCAAACTTGCTGGTTTCAATACAAATGGACAACCCGCTGCAATTGCTGGTGCAATTTTATGCGCTGTTAAATTCAAAGGAAAATTAAACGGACTGATCAGAGATACTGCACCAATCGGAACATATTGTACCATTCCCCGATATGCAGAGGCCGCAGCGGTAACAGCCAAAGGCATTAGATGACCATTATTGAGTGTGGAGACAGCATCTGCCGCTAGTTGGAAAGTATTAATCAACCTTTCAGCCTCAGCTGCTGCTGCAAGTTTAGGCTTTCCACCTTCGATAATTAAAATTTGTATTAATTCTTCACGTATTTCTTTAAAGCGTTTAACACAATGTAAGAGTATTTTTTGCTTCTGAAATGGCTTTAAAGCGGCCATTTCTTTTTCAGCTTTCACGGCTGCACTGATGGCTTTTTCTAAAGTTTTTGCATCTGCTAAAGCGACTTTTGCATAAATTTCCCCCGAAAATTTATCATGAACTTCAAGCCATTGCCCTGATTTGATCGCTTTATTGGCGACATAAAGGGGGAATTCAATCATTGCTTGATCAATAGAATCACTCATCCTACACCCTCGATTTAATCTTTTTAATAATGCAAAATTTGATAAACCCCTATATCATGCCTTCTGTTGATACAGTATTGAAATGTATTTAAGTAACAAAAAATAGGATGAAAAAACATTTCATCAAGAAGGACATATGAAATCTATTCAATTACCCTTATTTATCGCTGTATTAGGTCTAAGTTCATTTGCTCAAGCTGATTTTATTGGTTTAAAAGGTGATATCAGTTATTGGAGTCTTGGTGGAACTTCTCAAATCAATCATAAATCTGGTTTATCTAATAACACTGGTTCAGATGATTTATTATCAGATCCTTATGCTGGGCTAAACGCAGAACATGATTTAGATACTAAAGGTACGATTCAAGCCTCTGTTGCTTTTGAGCACCCTATTCCAATCCTTCCCAATGTAAAATTAAAATATACCAAGTTAGATACGGAAACTGAGTCTAATAATGAGTTTGCTAAAACTAAAATTGATTTAGACCATACAGATCTTATTCTTTACTATGAAATCTTAGACAACATTGTAAAAGCTGATGTCGGTGTAGGGGCAACTAAGCTCAATGGTACTGTAAAACAGTTTTCACAAAATGTTGATGTTGATGAATATGCTCCAATCCTTTATGCAGAGGCCGGCGCAAAACTACCGTTTACAGGTTTAAGTGCAAAAGCTGAAGCGACTTATACCAATGTCAATGATGTAAAAATCACAGACGCTCAGGCTGAAATTCAATATGACTTTGTAAAGTCTATAGTTTTAGATCTTGGTGCAAAAGTGGGTTACCGTATTTTAAATATTGAACTCAGTGATTTAGATAACCGCGATATGAAGTTTGATTTTAAAGGACCTTATATTGGTTTAAATGCACATTTTTAATAGAAACTATCCTTTTATGATCATGTACGCTTTTTCTTACATGGTCTGCCGAATTATGCGTATAGGCAGAACAACTAAATTTTAATATTATAAACACATCAGGAAACAGGAAGTTTCCACTAAAAACAAGAATAAGATAGGATGATAATGCAGGATAGCGAAAGGTACTACAGGAGTTATATCTTAGAACCAATACAAAAAACCTCAGGCATGGATGTCTGAGGTTTTTTATTTTGGATAGACTAAAAGCAATTAAAGTAAAACACTTACCACTTCATAAAAACCATCCCTTCAATAGCATCAATTTGAATCAGTTCAGTTTGTTTTTGAACCAGTTTAATCGCTTCATGCAAACCTATTGTTTTTGTATAAGAACCTTTTTGAGTAGGAACAGGAATGTCTGCATCTAATGAATAATCATCATTGACCATAAACTGTAAAGTACGATCATTTTTATCAACAATTCCTAAAAAGTTTTCTGGCCTGATTAAGACAGATTGCATTATTTCTATGATTTCATCGATAGATGCGTACTGATCTTGAGCGGGTAAAACTTCATCACCATCATAATCTGTAAAGAAAAACTGGAAAATCAACATATTATTAACTGTTTTTATCGTAATACTTTAATTTTTAGCATAAAGGAACCACTGATTCAATAGCTAGACTCTTTCTATATCTCCACTTCAATAATGAACATAATGAGGTATACAGAACATGAGTTCAGTTTCATCAATACATAAGCTTAATCAGTGATCAATTTACTTAATATGACTAGATCTCTTTTATTCCGATAATAAGCACTGCGCATAAAAAAACACCCCGTTCTCGTTAGAGACCGGGGTGTTTTAGATTTAAAAGCTGGCGATGACTTACTCTCACATGGGTAACCCCACACTACCATCAGCGCTAAGAGGTTTCACTTCTGAGTTCGGGAAGGGATCAGGTGGTTCACTCTTGCTATTGTCGCCAGCAAACTGTTATGGACTTGTTCGGGTCTTATTTAAATGCCTTACTTCGTACCAAATGAGTTTAACAGAACATTTGAGTTGAATATTTTAACTAGCTTTACAACTAAATCAAGTATGTTTGATCTTTTATGAATCAAATGATGCTTACTTCTTTCGAAGTTCGTATACAACTGCTTGGGTGTTGTATAGTCAAGCCTCACGAGCAATTAGTATTGGTCAGCTTCATGCGTCACCGCACTTCCACATCCAACCTATCAACGTCGTAGTCTTCAACGGCTCTTTAGAGGACATAAAGTCCTAGGGAAATCTTATCTTGAGGTAGGCTTCCCGCTTAGATGCTTTCAGCGGTTATCCCTTCCGAACATAGCTACCCGGCGATGCGACTGGCGTCACAACCGGTACACCAGAGGTTCGTCCACTCTGGTCCTCTCGTACTAGGAGCAGATCCTCTCAAATTTCCAACGCCCACGGTAGATAGGGACCGAACTGTCTCACGACGTTCTAAACCCAGCTCGCGTACCTCTTTAAATGGCGAACAGCCATACCCTTGGGACCTGCTTCAGCCCCAGGATGAGATGAGCCGACATCGAGGTGCCAAACACCGCCGTCGATATGAACTCTTGGGCGGTATCAGCCTGTTATCCCCAGAGTACCTTTTATCCGTTGAGCGATGGCCCTTCCATACAGAACCACCGGATCACTAAGACCTACTTTCGTACCTGCTCGACTTGTGGGTCTCGCAGTTAAGCGCGCTTTTGCCTTTATACTCTACGCGTGATTTCCGACCACGCTGAGCGCACCTTCGTACTCCTCCGTTACTCTTTAGGAGGAGACCGCCCCAGTCAAACTACCCACCAGACATGGTCCTCGTCCCGGATAACGGGACAGAGTTAGAACCTCAATATTACCAGGGTGGTATTTCAAGGATGGCTCCATAGCAACTGGCGTCACTACTTCAAAGCCTCCCACCTATCCTACACAAGTAAGATCAAAGTTCAATGTCAAGCTGCAGTAAAGGTTCACGGGGTCTTTCCGTCTAGCCGCGGGTACACCGCATCTTCACGGCGAATTCGATTTCACTGAGTCTCTGCTGGAGACAGCGCCCCCATCATTATGCCATTCGTGCAGGTCGGAACTTACCCGACAAGGAATTTCGCTACCTTAGGACCGTTATAGTTACGGCCGCCGTTTACTGGGGCTTCGATCAAGAGCTTCGCTTACGCTAACCCCATCAATTAACCTTCCAGCACCGGGCAGGCATCACACCCTATACGTCCACTTTCGTGTTTGCAGAGTGCTATGTTTTTAATAAACAGTTGCAGGGGCCTGGTTTCTGTGGCTGCCAATAGCTCAAGGAGCAAGTCCTATCACCGTCAGCAGCGTACCTTCTCCCGAAGTTACGGTACCATTTTGCCTAGTTCCTTCAGCAGAGTTCTCTCAAGCGCTTTGGTCTACTCGACCTGACCACCTGTGTCGGTTTCGGGTACGATTCCTGTGTAACTGAAGCTTAGAGACTTTTCCTGGAAGCATAGTATCAGCCACTTCGCTAGTAAACTAGCTTGCTATCAGCTCTCAGCATAGAGCACCCCGGATTTGCCTAAGATGCATGCCTACTGCCTTTCACCTGGACAACCAACGCCAGGCTGACTTAACTTTCTCCGTCCTCTCATCGCATTACACAGAAGTATTGGAATATTAACCAATTTCCCATCGACTACGCCTCTCGGCCTCGCCTTAGGGGTCGACTCACCCAGCCCCGATTAACGTTGGACTGGAACCCTTGGTCTTTCAGCGTGCGAGTTTTTCACTCGCATTGTCGTTACTCACGTCAGCATTCGCACTTCTGATACCTCCAGCATACTTCTCAATACACCTTCATCGGCTTACAGAACGCTCCCCTACCACGTATACTAAGTATACATCCGCAGCTTCGGCATATAGTTTTAGCCCCGTTACATCTTCCGCGCAGGCCGACTCGACTAGTGAGCTATTACGCTTTCTTTAAAGGGTGGCTGCTTCTAAGCCAACCTCCTAGCTGTCTATGCCTTCCCACATCGTTTCCCACTTAACTATAATTTTGGGGCCTTAGCTGGCGGTCTGGATTGTTTTCCTCTTGACTACGGACGTTAGCACCCGCAGTCTGTCTCCCGGATAGTACTCATAGGTATTCGGAGTTTGCATCGGTTTGGTAAGTCGGGATGACCCCCTAGCCGAAACAGTGCTCTACCCCCTATGGTATTCGTCCGAGGCGCTACCTAAATAGCTTTCGGGGAGAACCAGCTATCACCGAGTTTGATTAGCCTTTCACCCCTATCCACAAGTCATCCCCTGGCTTTTCAACGACAGTGGGTTCGGTCCTCCAGTTAGTGTTACCCAACCTTCAACCTGCTCATGGATAGATCACCCGGTTTCGGGTCTATACCCAGCAACTAAACGCCCTATTAAGACTCGATTTCTCTACGGCTCCCCTATACGGTTAACCTTGCTACTGAATATAAGTCGCTGACCCATTATACAAAAGGTACGCAGTCACCGAACAAGTCGGCTCCCACTGCTTGTATGCATGCGGTTTCAGGATCTATTTCACTCCCCTCACAGGGGTTCTTTTCGCCTTTCCCTCACGGTACTGGTTCACTATCGGTCAGTCAGGAGTATTTAGCCTTGGAGGATGGTCCCCCCATATTCAGACAAGGTTTCACGTGCCTCGCCCTACTCGTCATCATTATATGTGCCCTTTCGTGTACGGGACTATCACCCTCTACGGTAGCACTTCCCAGAGCTTTCCGCTAAAACACATATAACTTAATGGGCTGATCCCCGTTCGCTCGCCGCTACTGAGGGAATCTCAATTGATTTCTTTTCCTAAGGGTACTGAGATGTTTCACTTCCCCTCGTTCGCCTCGCATGACTATGTATTCATCATGCGATACCTACCTTATGGTAAGTGGGTTTCCCCATTCAGAAATCTCCGGATCACAGGATATTTGCCGCCTCCCCGAAGCTTATCGCAGGCTATTACGTCTTTCATCGCCTCTGACTGCCAAGGCATCCACCACATGCACTTAATTACTTGACTATACAACCCCAAACAGTCGCTAATCCCTACAAGGAGGATCAACAATATGGATTCAACCACTTCTATTTGTTGCCTGTGAATTTAATCACTATACAGCTTCAATTTAATTCATATACCAAAACGCTTGATTCAGTTTTATCGCTAGTTCTCATTTCATTCAATATTAACAATTGCTTGCTAACATCAACTAAAACGAGTTAAACAATTATTTCAACTCAAATATATTCTGTTAATGATTCACTACCGCCTCGTCAGCGAGTAGTTAACTGTGATAAATCACAGAACTTAATAAGCTATCGGCTTACTAAGTTCTGTAATCACTTAGTCTGTAATTAGTGGTGGAGACTAACGGAGTCGAACCGTTGACCTCCTGCGTGCAAAGCAGGCGCTCTACCAACTAAGCTAAGTCCCCAGCTTAAGATCTTAATATATCTGCTCTTCTGTGTTCAGTAGACTTGGTGGGTCTGACAAGACTTGAACTTGTGACCCCACGCTTATCAAGCGTGTGCTCTAACCAACTGAGCTACAGACCCTCAGATACATCAATGAAGAACAACTTGTTGTGGATTCTTACCAATCGTCAATCTTTCGTTAAGGAGGTGATCCAGCCGCAGGTTCCCCTACGGCTACCTTGTTACGACTTCACCCCAGTCATCGGCCACACCGTGGTAAGCGTCCTCCTTACGGTTAGACTACCTACTTCTGGTGCAACAAACTCCCATGGTGTGACGGGCGGTGTGTACAAGGCCCGGGAACGTATTCACCGCGGCATTCTGATCCGCGATTACTAGCGATTCCGACTTCATGGAGTCGAGTTGCAGACTCCAATCCGGACTACGATCGGCTTTTTGAGATTAGCATCCTATCGCTAGGTAGCAACCCTTTGTACCGACCATTGTAGCACGTGTGTAGCCCTGGTCGTAAGGGCCATGATGACTTGACGTCGTCCCCGCCTTCCTCCAGTTTGTCACTGGCAGTATCCTTAAAGTTCCCACCCGAAGTGCTGGCAAATAAGGAAAAGGGTTGCGCTCGTTGCGGGACTTAACCCAACATCTCACGACACGAGCTGACGACAGCCATGCAGCACCTGTATGTAAGTTCCCGAAGGCACCAATCCATCTCTGGAAAGTTCTTACTATGTCAAGACCAGGTAAGGTTCTTCGCGTTGCATCGAATTAAACCACATGCTCCACCGCTTGTGCGGGCCCCCGTCAATTCATTTGAGTTTTAGTCTTGCGACCGTACTCCCCAGGCGGTCTACTTATCGCGTTAGCTGCGCCACTAAAGCCTCAAAGGCCCCAACGGCTAGTAGACATCGTTTACGGCATGGACTACCAGGGTATCTAATCCTGTTTGCTCCCCATGCTTTCGTACCTCAGCGTCAGTATTAGGCCAGATGGCTGCCTTCGCCATCGGTATTCCTCCAGATCTCTACGCATTTCACCGCTACACCTGGAATTCTACCATCCTCTCCCATACTCTAGCTTCCCAGTATCGAATGCAATTCCCAAGTTAAGCTCGGGGATTTCACATCCGACTTAAAAAGCCGCCTACGCACGCTTTACGCCCAGTAAATCCGATTAACGCTCGCACCCTCTGTATTACCGCGGCTGCTGGCACAGAGTTAGCCGGTGCTTATTCTGCGAGTAACGTCCACTCATCCTAGGTATTAACTAGAAGAGCCTCCTCCTCGCTTAAAGTGCTTTACAACCATAAGGCCTTCTTCACACACGCGGCATGGCTGGATCAGGGTTCCCCCCATTGTCCAATATTCCCCACTGCTGCCTCCCGTAGGAGTCTGGGCCGTGTCTCAGTCCCAGTGTGGCGGATCATCCTCTCAGACCCGCTACAGATCGTCGCCTTGGTAGGCCTTTACCCCACCAACTAGCTAATCCGACTTAGGCTCATCTATTAACGCAAGGTCACAAGTGATCCCCTGCTTTCCCCCGTAGGGCGTATGCGGTATTAGCATCCCTTTCGAGATGTTGTCCCCCATTAATAGGCAGATTCCTAAGTATTACTCACCCGTCCGCCGCTAGGTCAATTACCGAAGCAATCTCCCCCGCTCGACTTGCATGTGTTAAGCCTGCCGCCAGCGTTCAATCTGAGCCATGATCAAACTCTTCAGTTAAAAATCATTAGTGACTTAAGGTCACAATTCTGGCTCATCAATGTACTGACAAATTCTCTCAAATAAACTTCGAGTAATTTAAACCAATCAATCAATGATAATATTTCGATCAATCAATCAGTAAAAATCCACACAAGTTGTTCTTCATATTCTCTTAATGATTAATTTATCACTTCGTCAGTGATAAATAAGACGCAATAAACATTTAACAACTTAACCCTCTAAGCTAAGTTCGTTTGCTGTATCGCGTCGGGATGAGCTCATTATAGGGCAATTTCTTACACACGCAAGTGCTTTTAACTGATTGTTTTATTGAGTGTTGTATTTTTATGCACTATTTTGGATCATTTTTAAACTTTTTATCGTGTAAGCTTTTAATATTAAAGCAGAAATATGAACAAAATATTTCTGCTTTATTTTTTAACTATTTTTTCACATTTGTTTTTATTGTTTGAATACTGATGATTTTTACAGCTTGTTTAGGCACATCTTGGTGCATACCAACTGTTTGTGTTGGTGTCTGTACGATTTTATCGACGATATCCAGTCCTTGAGTCACCTTACCAAATACTGCGTAACCAGGGTTTCCAGCAGACTTATTTAAAAAGTCATTATTTGCAACATTAATAAAGAATTGACTGGTTGCAGAGTTTGGCGCATTGGTTCGAGCCATTGCCAAAGTCCCACGAACGTTCTTTAAGCCATTGCTAGATTCATTCTGAATCGCTGGTTGCGTACTCTTCTCTTTCATGTTGCTATCAAAGCCACCACCTTGAATCATAAAACCAGGGATAACACGATGGAAAATGGTGCCGTTGTAAAATTGACTATTTACATAGCTCTTAAAATTTTTTACTGATATCGGGGCTTGATCATCATAAAGCTCTATATTGATGTTGCCTAAATTGGTTTTAATTTGCATATCTGTATTGGCGAACGCTTGATTCACCAAAACCACTAAAGCAAGACCGATACCTATCTTTTTGATCATTTTCTTTTCCTTAAACATTTTAAATTAATAAGCCTCTCATAGTAGTCTGCCTTTATTCTTTTGAAAAATGACATTTAAACACGTTTACCAATACTCAACAGTATTCACGACTATATTTATATAGCTGTCATAAGCCTTGCTGGTTGTTGAATATGTTTTATAAACAAAAAAAAGTATAGCTAAGCGATTGTTATTAGATTTTATAGAACAATTATTTTTTCTGATTACTTTTTAGCCAATCACTTTTGTTCCACGTGAAACAAAAGTGATTTGTAAAAGATGATATTTTGTTATTGTTTATCCCAGAATTTACGAAACTCTTTACTCATCTCTATAACGTATTTTTTAGCTTTACGTGAAACAGGGGTTAAGTTAATAAATCCGTGCGTTTGATCTTCATAATCCTGATAATGAACCTTTACGCCATTTTGACGTAACTTATAAGCATAAATTTTACCTTCATCATGCAAAAGATCATGTCCAGCCGTTACTACAAATGCAGGGGCAAGTTTCTTTAGCTGACCATTGGTTGGTGAAATGATTGGATCATCCAATGCCATATTAAAACGCGTCGCATAATAGTCAGTCACATAATCAATATCTGAGCCTGTCAAAACTAGGCCATCTTTATAAGCAAAGAAAGATGGATGTCGACTCTTAAAATCAACAGCAGGATAAATCAAGAACTGGGCTTGAGGCGCAAACACTGTATTGACTGTGCGTTGTGCAACAACAGCGCTAATATTTCCGCCCGCACTATCACCTGCAACCGCAATACGGTTTTTGAGAATTTTAAATTGACGGCGATTTTGATACACCCAAGCCAAAGCATCTTCACAAGATTGAATTAAGTCACGTGGGCTAACTTCAGGTGCGAGTGGATATTCAATACTTAAAACCTGAACTTTTGCATGGGCAGCAATTAGGCGACACACTTCATCATGGGTGTCCACACTACCCACCACAAAACCACCGCCATGATAAAATACAATCATTGGCAATTTTTTATTTGGTGCAGGATGGTAATGGCGTGCATAGACGCTGCCACTTTGCAGCGGAAGACGAATATCTTCAACAAATTGGATATGGGTCGATTTATTTATAATAGATTGCATTTGTGATTCAAATTGCTTTCTAGAGCGCTCTACATCTGCGCCAATAAAACCCACTTTGCCCTGTTTAAGTTGAGCTGCCATCAAACATTTGGTGAAGCTATCCAATTGAGGAAACTGGTACGGGTAACCCAATAACTTGGTTAATGACTCTTGAGCGAATGTAGGCAAACGATCTAAAGCCCTACCTGCTGAACCCTGCCCTTTTTCGACTAAATCATGAATACTACGTTGAAAAGCAACCATTATGATTCTTCCTTAAATGTTCAAATTCTTCATATTGTCTACATGATCAGGCATCGACTGACTATAATCTTATACAAGTCTCATCATCGATATACAAATATAATTTTTAAATACGCTAATCTGAGTTAAATGACTTGTCATTGACTATTTTGCTATAGATGAATTTTTTTTTGCTATTTTGCTTGTTAAATGGAGACAACTTATGGCTATAAAAGCATTAATTGTTTCATTCATAACGTCTATTATTGCTGTTGGTTGTGTTGCATTTCCTGAAGATGGTTATGACTCTCGCGGCTATGGGCAACCAGTGTATCGAGATTATGGCTATGGACAACGCTATGATCCAAGATATGACCGAAACAATGATCGCCAACGTTGGGAACGCGAGCGAGCCTATCGTTTACAACAAATGCGCATTGAACAAGAACGGCGCCAAAAGAACTGGGATAAACAACGTTGGCAATATGAACAAGCCAAACGTGATCAAATGAAAAGGCAGCAATGGGAACAACATAGAAAAGATTGGAACAATAAATCAAATCGTGATCACCGCTGGGACAACCGACCTGATCAAAAACAGTGGCAACAGCGTGATCGTCAAAATCAACAACAGCAACGTGATAAAAGACGTGATGAGCGTAAAAACAGAGATCAAAACAAAGATTAATCTTCAAGAATCTGGGGCTAACCCAGATTCTTTTGTCTTTTTAGCAAACAATTTAATCATTTATAAAAGCAAAAGTAATGATTTTCCTCAGTAATTAATAGCTTCTGGCGTTTCTTCTTTGCTGAGGAAATTTTGTCATTTGGGTCATTGCGAACTGACTCATTTCAAGTAATGATTTCAATAACATCAATTCATCATTGAACTTGAACAATTGATTTGGAAAATCGATTGTTCAGAATAGATCATGTTTGGTTTAGCAATAAACGATTTTCTAAACTAGATACATTTTTGATGTCACAAAGTTCTATTGATCGAAGCTCTTCGATTTGATTGAACATGAATAATATTGATCATGGAAAGGAAAAAAATAATGAAATGGTCTAATGCTCTCATTGCTGCTGCGGGTCTTTTGCTTGCAACATCTGCCACCCAAGCAAAACAAGTTATGTGTGTGTTTGATTTAGTGGGTAAAAATGGTGATGTTTTTACCTTAATGAAAGATTATCAACTTGCAGCGAAAAACTGGGGTGCGGATCTGGAATTAAAAGTGAATTCAAATGAATCTGTTATTGCTGAAGATTTTAAAGCGGGTAAATGTGATGCTGTCAGTATCACAGGTATGCGTGGCCGACAATTTAATAGTTTCACCGGCTCTTTAGATGCAATTGGTGCGATTCCAGATCTCAATCTCGCGGTAAAAGTAATGCAAGGATTAGCAAATCCAAACTTTGCAAAATACATGACCAGTGGAAAATATGAAGTTGTTGGTGTTATTCCAGTAGGTGATGCTTTCCTGATGGTCAATGATCGCAATATCAATACAGTTGCAAAAGCAGCAGGTAAAAAAATTGCGGTACTCGACTATGACCAAGCACAAAAAATTATGGTTCAACAAATCGGTGCTCAAGCAGTTGCCGCGGATGTTACAAATTTTGGCAGTAAATTCAATAATGGTCAGGTTGATATTATTGGTGCACCTGCAGCTGTATTTAAACCTTTAGAGCTGCATAAGGGTTTAGGCACCAAAGGCGCTATTGTGAATTACCCACTGCTACAAGTCACAGGTAATATTATCATTCGTCCAGATAAATTCCCTGCTGGCTATGGTCAAAAATCTCGTGATTGGATTAAAACGCAATTGCCTCGTGCAAACACCATCATTGGAAAAATGAAAGCAGATATTCCGGCGAAATACTGGATGCAAGTTCCAGATGGTGATAAGCCTGGTTATCAAAAACTCATGCGTGAATCTCGTATCAGTTTGACCAAACAAGGCGTTTATAACAAACAAATGATGAAAATCCTTTGGCAATTCCGTTGTAAAAACGATCCGAAAAACTTTGAATGTGCGCTACAAGATGAGAACTACAAATAATTCTAGATTAAATCCGATAAATTTAGTCTGAATTTACTTTAAAGTTCACTCACTGACCATATATTGAGTATGTTATACTGAATATATGGTCTTTTCATTTAAGCCATTTGAAATCTGAGGAACAATATCATGACCGCCCAAGCACTTGAGCTGACTGACAATGCTGCAAATAAAGTTCGCCAACTTCGTGATAGCGAAGGTAATCAAGATCTGATGTTACGTGTCTATGTAACGGGTGGCGGCTGTTCAGGATTTTCTTATGGTTTTAACTTTGCCGAAAGTATGAATGAAGATGATGCTGAATTTATAAATGGTGATGTAAAAATGTTGGTTGACTCGTTGAGTTATCAATATCTCGTCGGTTCTAAAGTTGACTATATTGAAGGCTTAGAAGGCTCACGTTTTATTGTAGAAAACCCGAATGCAACAACAACTTGTGGTTGTGGTTCATCATTCTCAATTTAATTCAAAGCATATTTTTGAAGCAAATCATGCCCTCTTCTTGTGAGGGCATTTTTATGCTTGAGACATCAATCTTAAATCGTTTCTAAAATATGTTGGCTTAATTGTTTAGCATTCTGTACTGGTATCCAATGCGTCGCATCCATCACAATTTCTTTATAAGCTGCTTTTACATAATGATGATTTAACGCCACGCTTTTAGAACCGATCGCTGAGTCATGTTTGCCCCAAATAAATAAAGTCGGCACATAAACTGGTTGGGTTAAATTTTTATTTGAACTAAATGGAAGTCCTCGATACCAATTTAATGCATAACTTAGACGCTTTTCCTCCACGATGTCTTGTTGGAAATCTTCAAGTTGTTTTGCGGTCATACCTGAATCTTTTAATAAACCCAGACCCAACTTGGGTAGTTTCTCAAATAATAATTCTGGAATTTTAGGTAACTGGAATAAACCGATATAGTAAGATTTTAACAATTGATTACTACTTAACATCGAACGCATAAATGCCGCTTTATGCGGTACAGAAATCGTAATCAAATGTTTTATTTTTTCAGGATAACGTTGAGCAACATCCCAAGCAACCACTGCCCCCCAATCATGTCCAACCAAATAAACCTGTTGTTGGATCATATCGATTAAAGCATTTACATCTTCAACTAAAGCAGAACTTCTATAATCACGGCGGTTTTGCGGTTGTGCACCTAAACTATAACCACGTTGATTAACAGCAAAAGTACGATAACCGTTTTGATTCAAGATCTCTGCAGTTTCTTGCCAGCTTTTATTGGTTTCAGGAAAACCATGTAACAAGACAAAAGGCTGCCCATCCCAAGGACCCGAATCTATCACATCAAAGCTAAAACCCTCTCTTTGAAATGATTCTATGCGCTGTTTCTGTATCGCTAAGTTCATTGTGATCTCAGTTTTAATTTTTATTGATATTGGAAGCTTATGCGCTATTTTTTAACAGCAGTAAAGGACAATCTCAGCGCTAAACAGGTCGATCATTGTTCTACAAAATATCTCACACTGCCAAGCAAAAATGAAACCACAGTTTGAATTAAAATAATCAGTAGCAATTATAAATCAGCAAAACTGGTTTCATTTTGGTTGCTTTCATTTGTTTTACAGCGCATTTATTCTTATGTAAATATTGATTGCTAAGGTGTATAACTCACTTTAACAAGCATATTAGTTTTAAACTGCTGTAATCGTGCCTAAGATACGATAGCCTTTTGCCCCTGTAACAGCAGGTAGGTTGCCACTTAACTGTTGGTCAAAGCGCATGGCGAGCCACGCAAATGCGGTTGCTTCTACCCATGTCGGTGCTAAACCTAATGCAGAAGTCGATTGTACAGACCAGTTGTGCTTACGTAGACGCCAACGGAGTTGTTCAAGTAGATGTGAGTTATAAGCACCTCCACCACAAACATAGACCTCACCCGTATCTAGGGGCGAACGATAAATGGCTTTCTTGATGGCACGTGTCGTGAGTTTCATCAATGTTGCCTGAATATTTTCAGGGGTATCTTCTAATTCATCGTATTCTAAATCATTGCGCCAATCTAAAATCTGCTCATCTAACCATTCCAAATTAAAGTCCTCACGCCCTGTACTTTTTGGAGGTTCTTTAGAGAAGTATTCATTTGCTTGCAGGCGGTCTAATAATGAACGTATCGGTTGACCATAAGCGGCCCAATTGCCATTTTCGTCATAAGGTTGTCCGGTATAACGATGACACCACGCATCCATAAGAATATTGGCAGGACCTGTATCAAAACCATAAACATTCTGCTCATCACCAGCAGGCAGCATGCTGACATTGGCAATCCCCCCTAAATTGAGAATCACTCGATGAATGGTTGAATGCTGGAATAAAGCTTGATGAAACGCTGGAACTAGAGGAGCACCCTGCCCACCTGCCGCCATATCACGACGACGAAAATCTGAAATCACAGGAATTTGAGTAATTTCCGTAATAATATTTGGATCACCAATTTGTAAAGTAAACCCATGTTCTGGGCGATGCCGAATGGTTTGTCCATGACAACCAATCGCTTTAATTTGGCTTTTATCTAAATTATTTTCTTGTATGAGTTGGTTAATACCATTGCCAATCATGGTTGCAAGAGCAACATCAGCCTTACCCATTCGATCGATTTCATTATCATCAGGTAAGGTCAATGCCATTAATTCATCACGTAAATGAGGATCAAAAGCGACTGTAAGCGTGGCATGGAGATGTAAAGGATCAAATGAAGCAGCAACAAAATCGACGCCATCCATGCTGGTTCCAGTCATTACGCCAATATAGATTGTTGTCATGAGATATTCTTCGCCTGCATTATGCTGAAAAAATGTTAGTATATCGCACAAATAGTCTAACTGAAGTATTTGGGTTTTTGTAATGTCAAATTTCCTGCCGGCTGAAGAACAACTTGCCCTCATTCGCCGAGGCACTCACGAAATTATTTCTGAAGAAGATCTTCTGAAGAAACTAAAAGAAAATCGTCCTTTAAAAATTAAAGCAGGATTTGATCCAACTGCACCAGATTTACATTTGGGTCATACTGTTTTAATTAACAAATTAAAAGCGTTTCAAGATCTAGGTCATGATGTCACCTTTTTGATTGGTGATTATACTGCCATGATTGGTGACCCAACAGGTAAGAGTGCGACTCGTCCACCGCTATCGCGTGAACAAGTTTTAGAAAATGCCAAAACATATCAAGAACAAGTGTTTAAAATTCTTGATCCAAATAAAACCAAAGTTCGTTTTAACTCGGAATGGTTTGCAACAAAAACCGCTGCTGATTTGATTCAATTGGCTTCGCAACAAACTGTTGCGCGTATGCTCGAACGTGATGACTTCACTAAACGCTATAATAGCCATCAACCGATTGCTATTCATGAGTTTTTATATCCTTTGGTTCAAGGTTACGACTCTATCGCGCTTGAAGCTGATGTTGAGCTTGGTGGTACAGACCAAACCTTTAACTTACTCATGGGGCGTACTCTTCAAGGTCGTTATGACCAAGAAGCTCAAGTATGCATTACCGTACCAATCCTAGAAGGTTTGGATGGTGTCAATAAAATGTCGAAGTCTTTAGGCAACTATATTGGTGTATTTGATGCCCCAGGCGCAATGTACCAAAAAGTATTGTCTATGCCTGACAGCTTGATTGAACGCTATTTTGAATTACTCAGCTTTAAGTCTATGGACGAAATTGACGTTCTTCTCAAAGAAATGGCTGAAGGTCGTAATCCGCAAGACATTAAGAAAATTCTTGCACTTGAGTTGGTTGAACGCTTCCATGGCGCAGAAGCTGCTGAACATGCACATAAAGGTGCGGGTAACTTAATCACTGAAGGCGAGCTACCTGAAGGTACGCCTGAAGTGACTATTTCTCGTGGTGAATACAACGGAGAAATCTCGATTGTTTCTATTTTACGTGCCGCAGGCTTAACCAAGAATTCAGCACAATCTAAAGATGCTGTTTCACGTGGAGCCGTAAAAGTAGATTGGGAAGTTGTGGATGCAAACTTCACTGTAAAAGAAAATGTTACTTTGGTTATTCAGGCAAGTAAAAAAGCCATTGCAAAAGTGACCTTTACCGATTAATCCCGTGTAAGCCAATAAAACCAGAAAAGCCATCAACATTGATGGCTTTTTTTATTGAATAAATTTATTCACCTGGAAGTGAACATTCAAAGTTGGTGCAATCTACCGTACAGCGTGCTTTTTTCAGTACCGACATCATCACAGGATCGTACACCCCTCTTTTTGTTAACTCAATTCGCCCTTCTCGCAATAATTTCTGATAACGGAGTGCATCATCCTTAGATACATTTAATTTATATTTTGCTGGAATTTCAGCTTCCATTTTTTATATTTTCTTAAATGAACTTGGTAACTGCTTCACAGCCCACTCACGTGACTTAATACCAAAACCTTCTGGAAACTGCTCAGGTTTAATAATTAAATCGGCAGTCACATTCACTACGGGATAAGTAAACATTGCACCATTGCTAGCTAAACCTTTATAAATTTCCAATGGTTTATAGGCATAGGCTGGCGAAGCAATCGCATCCACCTCACCATCATTAAATTTTTTCACAAAATTAAAAATATCAGAAGGAACCCCGATTGCACCTACACGTTCAACGGCAACCTTTTGTGCAAGATCGTAATGCAGATATGCAAACTTTTTACCTTTACCCTTTTCCAAAGTATTCATTGCGCGATCTTTAACAAAGATATAAGCAATACCAATCGGGGTAATCATTGCCAATTCATATTTGACCCCATTTTTTTCAGAAACCAATCTTTTTGCATTGCGTTTATCCAAGGCATAGTTGATCGCTCTTCTGGCAATTTCATTGTTGGGAATTCCTCCCAAAGCATCAATAGATCCACCAAATTTATTGTATTCACGTGAGCGCATGGTGGTCATTGCAGCGGCATCACATTTATTGGTTTTAAATTTTTTATCCACGGCTTCTTCTGACTGATACACGGTTAAATTAATATCAGCGCCCCATGCTTTGGCTGCTAAAGCCCATTCTTCCAAGAGTTTATAAGATTCACCCGCTTTACCCAGTAAATCAAACACACACACATTTTGTTTTGCCTGTAGCAGAGGTGAAAAAAACTGAAAAAATAATCGGTAAATATCCTATTTTATTCATCATCTCACATCCATATTTTTATAAATAGATTTATCCTTGTAGATGTAAAAGCAATCCGAGTCTTTTACTTTAACTGCATATTTTTAGGTGATACTGTGATTAATTCTACATAAATTGGATATTTTGTATTAATTTTTTAACCAACTTTTAGATGAGATAAAAAATTCAGGGCAAAATTCTGATAAAAATAAGTAGCTGAGCTGATTTCATTGAGCGGTTTTTTATTGAGTGGTTTTAAAATTAAAATATTCTAATGATTATTGCTGGTTTGCGAGATATACGCTTTTTTTATTTAAGCATGCACCATAAAGCATTGTTTATTTTTTTGAATTGATCCTATTTACCCAATTTATTGTGCTTTTCACTCAAGAAAAGACATTTTGTCACTTCTTTTATCAAATACATTTTTTGAACTCTACCATTTATCCTTTACTATACCGCATCCGATATTCAATAGTCAGTTTCCTATGATTCAGTTAGACCAACTTTCAATTCGCCGTGGTGGACGCATTTTATTCCAAAAAGCGTCTATGCAACTTCATCCTGGTTGGAAAATTGGTTTAACAGGTGTAAATGGTGCGGGTAAATCCACATTGTTCTCAGCACTTTTGGGTGGAATGGAGTCAGACAGTGGTAGCTTAACCCGTCCAAATATATGGACCGTTGCCCATATGGCTCAGGAAATCAAAGCCTTAGATATGAAAGCTATTGATTTTGTATTATCTGGCGATGAAGAATATTGGCTAATACAAGACAAACTAAACCATTCTGAAGATTTGAGTAATGATGAGTTAGCGCATTTATATAGCCGTTTTGAAGAAATTCATGGCTATACAGCTGCATCTAAAGCATCTCAACTGATGGCCGGTTTAGGTTTTTTTGAGCATCAATCAGAACTTTTGGTTTCAAGTTTCTCTGGTGGGTGGCGGATGCGTTTAAATCTTGCTCGTACCCTGATGAGTCGTTCAGACTTACTATTACTCGATGAACCGACCAACCATTTAGATTTAGATGCAATTTTATGGTTAGAAGATTGGCTCAAGGCATATGAAGGGACACTCATTTTAATTTCACATGACCGCGATTTCTTAGATGCAATCACAGATCATATTTTGCATATCGAAAATCAAGTACTGACTTTATATACCGGCAACTACTCAACTTTTGAAACTACACGTGCTGAGCGATTAGCACAACAACAACAAGCTTTTGAAAAGCAACAAGAAGCTAAAGCACACTTACAAAAATTTATTGACCGGTTTAAAGCCAAAGCGACTAAAGCACGACAAGCGCAAAGCCGCATTAAACAACTTGAACGTATGCAAGAGCTTGCCCCTGCACATGTGGATAATCCATTTACCTTTAGTTTCCGTGAACCAAGCAAAATGAGTTCACCACTGCTCACACTTGAACATGCAGATATTGGCTATGGCGATAAATTGATTGTCACCAATGTAAATTTGCAGATTACACCAAGTAGTCGTATCGGTTTACTGGGAATGAATGGTGCAGGTAAATCGACCCTAATCAAATCTTTAGTGGGTGATTTGCCACTGATTCAAGGTTTACGTAAAGATTCAGAATTACTCAATATTGGTTATTTTGCCCAGCATCAAATGGATGCTTTAGATGGCAATGCCAGCCCGATGTTACAACTTTCTCGCATTGCTGACCCGAAGATCAGTGAAGCAGCCTTACGCTCCTTTTTAGGAAGTTTTGGCTTTAGTGGCGAACGTATGGACACCCCAAGTGAAAGCTTCTCTGGCGGTGAACGTGCGCGTTTGGCTTTGGCTTTAATCGTTTGGTTACGTCCAAATGTTTTAATCCTCGACGAACCTACTAACCATTTAGATTTAGATATGCGCCATGCACTTACGATGGCTTTACAGGATTTTGAAGGGGCTGTGGTTTTAGTTTCCCATGAGCGTCAGCTGATCGCTTCAGTCTGTGATGAACTTATTTTGGTCCATGCAGGTCAAAGTAAGGAATTTGACGGGGATTTACAAGATTATGCAACGTGGTTACGTCAAGCACGTATCGATATGATCAAGAATGGACAACAGCCTAGTGCCCCTGTTCAATCTCAGGTGGTTGAAAAACCAAGTATTTCAAAACTCGATAAAGAAGCACAACGTAAAGAAGCAGCTCGTCAACGTGAACTGAGCCGTCCTATTCGTAAAAATATCGAGAAAATTGAAAGTCAAATTGGAAAAATTCAACCTAGACTTGTAGAAATTGAAGCATTACTTGCAGACTCAACCCTTTATGAGGCAAACCGTAAAGAAGATTTACTCAAACTCATGAATGAACAGACAGAGTTAAAAGTAAAATTAGAACAAGCTGAAGAAAAAATGCTTGAATTGATGATGGAACTAGAAACATTAGAAAGTTCTTTCGATTAAAAGGCACTTTTAATTAAAAAGTACTATTTAATACAATAAGCTCCTCAAATCAGCTAGAAATAGGCAGATGCTTTTTCTAGCTTTATTTTTAATAAAATAACATTAATAATCAACAACCTAACTAATTAAAACATTTTATTATTTAAATTTTTAACCGCAACTTAATCATTTCAACAAAATTTAAAGCGCTTTATCACTTCTCATAAATCTTCAGTAATTCAATACATAGCCACGCTATGCAAACACATTCTCGTATTGATTCTCATTATTCGAGACCCACAGATCAAAAGAAGGCTTTTTAACACAATAATCCAATAAAAATCATAAGCTTATTTTATTTAACATCCAGTCACTTCCAAGCCTAAAAGCATCTTCAAATCCACAAAATACAATCATAACTTTTATTTATAATAGATAATTCACACCGTGGAACATATTAGCATATCTAAATAATAGTAAAAAAGGCTTTAAAAAGGACAATTCATTTGAATTTAAAAATATTTTTATCAATTGTTTGTGGATAAGTTAAAATTTTAAAATAGTTCTTCTGACTCATTTTTTAAGAGGAATTTTTAACGATTTTGAAATTTAATATGCAAATAAATCAGTCTGTATTCATTGAATTTAGGCCTAATTGCCAAGTTACCCACATACTTATCAACATTATTTTGGTTATTAATAGAACAAAATTCAAGTGCAAAATTTAACCGTTCGTCGCTTTTTATAATGAACATTCATCTATTTTTTTTAATTTCAGCAAAATTATTTAAAATTACATAGATCATGAATTTCGAACAATTTGTAATGAAAAAACATAACTCAGCTTAAAAAACTGATTTATTTATAAAAAGCTTGCCTCTGAAATGAGAGTTAACTCGCTAATTCACAATAATTGTCAAAAAAAAAATAATAAATGGAGTAAATGCTCTATTTTTTTCAAACAAAGCTGATTAATATTGCGCTTATGGAAAAGTTCCTAAAGATGGATAAATAGATAAGGAAGAAAATATGAAAAAAATTGTATTCGCTATTGCTGCAACTTCAATCGTTGGATTTAGTTCAGCATCTCAAGCTGCGACAGATGTCTGCGTATTTGATTTATTAGGTAAGTCAGGTGAGTCATTTCAAATGGCGCAAGAATGGGCATTATCAGCAAAAAGTTGGGGCGCTGATATCAATCTCATCCCAAAACAAGACGAAGCTGTTGCAGATAACGACTTTAAAGCAGGCAAATGCGATGGCGTATTTATGACTGCAATGCGTGCACGTCAATACAATAAATTTGTGGGTTCAATCGACTCTATTGGCGGTGTGCCAAGTAATGCGATTGCACAAAAAGCCATTACTTTTGCCTTAGATGCGCGTAATGCTGCAAAAATGACCACAACATTGGGTGGTAAAAAATACGAAGTTGCTGGTATTGCACCACTTGGTTCAGCATTTATTTTTGTACGTGATAAAAATATCAACTCAATTGAAAAAGCCGCTGGTAAAAAGTTTGCTGTTTTAAGCTATGATAGCGCTCAAAAAATTCTAGTACAACGTGTTGGTGCACAAGCTGTTCCTTCAGATATCACAAACTTTGTTGCAAAATTTAACAATGGTCAAGTTGATATGGTCGGAGCACCTGCTTATGCCTACAAACCTCTTGAAATTCAAAAAGGTTTAGGTGCAAATGGGGCAATGTTTAACTTCCCAGTATTACAAGTAACTGCTGACTTTGTCATCCGTCCGGAAAAATTCCCTGCAGGCTTTGGTCAAAAATCTCGTGATTATTTTGTGAAAAACTTGCCAAAAAGCTTTGCTATGATTAATCGTCTAGAAGCAACTATTCCAGCAAAATACAAAATGAATTTAACCGCTGAAGATAAACTGAAATACCAAAAGTTAATGCGTGATGGCCGTTTAGAACTGACTAAACAAGGTATTTATGACGCAGGTATGATGTCTGTGTTGAAAAAAGCACGTTGTTCAGTAGATAAAGCCAACTTTGAATGTACGCTTGGTGGTGAATAATACTTTAGATGAAATAAGCTAAAGCCTACAAAAAACCAGCTTTGATAAGCTGGTTTTTTTGCTTTAAATTTTTAAATAGAAGCAAAAGTACTATCAAAATTAAAATAACGATATAAAAAAGGGAATAAACCGAGGTCTATTCCCTTATTTACTGGTTAGAATGAGTTTAATTAAGCATCAATATCTGCATTTAATGCATTTTCCTCAATGAACGCACGACGTGGTTCTACATCATCGCCCATTAAACATGCAAACATACGATCGGCTTCAATCGCATCATCAATGGTCACTTGCAGCATATTACGGTTTTCAGGATCCATCGTAGTTTCCCAAAGCTGTTCAGCATTCATCTCACCCAAACCTTTATAGCGTTGGATCATCATGCCGCGACGTGAATCTGTCAAAATGTGTTGCCAAACCTGATGGAAAGTCGAAACGTTGATTTTACGTTCGCCTTTTTGCAGATAAGCACCGTCTTCTAACAAAGTGAACCAGCTCTTCGAGTTCTGCAATAAACGCTTATATTCGCCCGATGCCAATAACCCCGCATCTAATAAATAGCTATGCGGTAAATTGTGCACATAAATCGTTATACGCGGGAAATAAATCGTCGTTTTAAGCCCATCAGCAGTTTCTTTATCAAATGATTCCAAGCTCAACACTGGACGTAAACTTGGTTGCGTTGTTTCGATCGCAGCACGAAGTTTTTCACCCCATTGTTGTACATAATCTTGGTCATGATTTTGATCAAGTTTAAAATGCTCAAGACTTAACAAACCATCAAGCAGAGTCGCAGGATAGCGCACGGTTAAACGCTGCAAACTTTTTTGAGAGGTTTGATAATCGGCAATCACTTTCTCTAGTGCTACACCACGAATTGCAGGCGCTTCAGCATTGACACGTAATTCAAGTTCATCAATCGCATTTGAAATCAAATACGTTTCTAAAGCATCATTGTCTTTAATGTATTGCTCTTGCTTACCCTTTTTCAGTTTATACAGTGGTGGTTGTGCAATATAAATATAGCCACGTTCCACAAGTTCTGGCATTTGACGGAAGAAGAAAGTCAAAAGTAGGGTACGAATGTGAGAACCATCCACGTCAGCATCGGTCATGATAATGATTTTATGATAACGCAACTTGTCTGGGTTATATTCTTCACGACCGATACCGCATCCTAATGCAGTAATCAGCGTACCCACTTCCTGAGATGAAATCATCTTATCGAAACGTGCACGTTCCACATTAAGAATTTTACCTTTGAGCGGAAGAATGGCTTGCATTTTACGGTTACGGCCTTGTTTTGCAGAACCGCCCGCAGAGTCACCCTCGACTAAGTATAATTCTGAAAGTGCTGGATCTTTTTCCTGACAGTCTGCCAATTTACCTGGAAGACCGGCGATATCAAGTGCACTCTTACGACGTGTCATTTCTCGTGCTTTACGCGCAGCATCACGCGCACGTGCAGCATCAATGATTTTGCCTGCAATAGATTTTGCAGCCTGAGGATTTTCTAATAAATATTCAGAAAAGGCTTTATTCATTGCCTGCTCGACAGCAGGTTTAACTTCACTCGACACCAATTTTTCTTTAGTTTGTGATGAGAATTTAGGATCAGGTACTTTGACTGAAACAATTGCTGTTAAGCCTTCACGCGCATCATCACCACTAACCGCAACTTTCTCTTTTTTGAGTAAGTTTTCATTTTCCATGTAGTTGTTTAAGCCACGCGTCAACGCTGCACGGAAACCAGCTAAATGCGTCCCACCATCTTTTTGTGGAATATTATTGGTAAAACAACGAACATTTTCTTGATAGGTATCGTTCCATTGTAAAGCAACTTCAACACCTATGCCATTTTCAGCTTGTGTGGTGAAATGGAAGATTTCATTGAGATGGGTTTTACCTTGATTGATATATTTTACAAACTCAGATAAACCACCTTCATAATCGAAGACATGTTCTAAGGCAACACGTTGATCACGTAGGACAATACGTACACCGGCATTCAAGAATGAAAGCTCACGTAAGCGACGTGCCAAAATATCGACATTAAAAATCGTTTGGCTAAACGTTTCAGTACTCGGCCAGAAACGAACAATAGTCCCTGTCGTTTCAACATCACCCACAATTTTTAACGGGTAAACTGGATCACCATGTTTATATTCTTGTTGATGAATGTGGCCAGCACGATGAATCGTAAGTTCTAGTTTGCTTGAAAGTGCATTGACTACAGATACACCTACGCCGTGCAAACCACCTGAAACCTTATAGCTATTATCATCAAACTTACCACCTGCATGCAGAATAGTAAGAATTACTTCTGCAGCAGAGACACCTTCTTCTGGGTGAATATCGGTTGGAATACCACGTCCATTATCTGCAACGCTGACTGACTCATCCTCATGAATAGTCACTAAAATTTCATCACAATGACCAGCTAAAGCTTCATCAATCGCGTTATCGACCACCTCAAATACCATATGGTGTAAGCCTGAACCATCATCAGTATCACCAATATACATACCTGGGCGTTTACGAACTGCATCTAGACCACGTAATACTTTGATACTAGAGGAATCATAAGCCTTTTCAATGGTGGGTTCTGTTTGAGAAGCTATTTGATCTTCTGAACTCATGGTTTCTCCCTAGTGAAAAATAGGTCTTTCCAAAATTGGCTAAAATCTAAAATCATGTTGCAACAACACTTACCTGACCTTGGTCAACATTGAATAACTGGTAGGAAATAGACAAATCATGTAAATGTTTTTTTACTGATTCATGGTCTAGTGTGGTAATAAAAACTTGACTACCAAGTTGGCTCAATCGCTCAATTAAACGTTGTTGTGCGCTTAAATCTAATTCTGCTGTTACATCATCTAATAATACCACAGTTTCTTTATTACAGGCATGTAACATGGCAATTTGTGATAGTTTTAAAGCCATTATCAATAACTTTTTCTGCCCTCTAGACAGTACCACATCCGCTTCACCTAATGGAGTTTTTAATCGAATATCTGCACGATGAGGCCCATATTCGGTATAACGTCGATCAACATCTTTTTGGTGATATAGAATCAAATCATGGGCTAAACCATGTTCCACATGGAACCCTGCACTGTATTCCATCTCAATCTTTAAATCGGGCAATAACTGCCCCAAATCTTCTTGTAAATATAACTTCCATTGCTCAATAATTTCGACCCGTTGAGAATGCAACATTTCACCATAATCACTAAGCATTTTGTTCCACGGCTCTAAATCGAGCAACGTCAGATTACGTTTCGTTTTAAGTAAGCTATTTCTTTGTTTTAAAGCGCGTGAATAATATTGCCATGCATGATAGAAATCTGGTTCCACGTGAAACATGAGCCAATCCAATAATTGGCGACGTGGTTTTGCACCATGATCGATAATATCAGTACTTAACGGATCAATCAGTTGCAATGGCAAGATTTTGGCAAGTTGCCCTTGGGTTGCAACAGTATCACCATTTACCTTAATTAACTGCTCACCACTTTGTAGCTTTTGCATACCAATCTTTTCGGTCAGTGATTGAGCAAAAACAATGGCGTCTGATTGATTACTTTGAATGTAATTTTTAGGGATATGTGTTCGAAAAGATCGACCTGTTGCCAATAAATGGATGGCTTCCAAAATGGAAGTTTTTCCTGAACCATTTTGTCCGTAAAAAACATTAAACGGTTGCAACTCATGGAGGGCAACCGTCTTGAGGTTTCGAACACGTTGTATATTTAAACGCGTAATATGCATGGCTATGATTTAAAAATAAATCAATTAAACACGCATCGGCATTACAACGTAAGTTTGATTAGATTGTGTTGGATCTTGTACCAATACAGATTGATTCGCTTCAGACATGGTCATTGCAACATCATCACCATCTAAAACACTTAATACCTCTAAAATATATTGAGCATTAAATGACATTTCCATAGGAGCATTGGCATATTGAATAGCTAAATCTTCAATCGCTTCATCTTGCTCAGGGTTATTGGCACGTAATTGCAAAGAATCAGCATTAAAATTTAAGAATACCCCACGTAATTTTTCATTACTTAAAATCGCAACACGTTGTAATGATTGCTTAAATACATCATGTGGAATATTTACAACTTTGTCACCACCACGTGGAATCACACGTCGATAATCAGGAAATTTCCCATCAATCAATTTTGTGGTGAAACGTACGGTAATATCGCCTTGTTCTTTATCACGGCTAGAGGTTTGAATGGTAACATTCAGCAATTCACGACCAATTAACAAAGTAAGCTGCTCATCTTCGATACTTAAAAGACGCTGTAACTCACCTACTGCTTTACGAGGAACAATGGCTTGAACCAATTGAGCAGCAGTTGAAGACGCCAATGTTTCGCACAATGCTAAACGATGTCCATCTGTGGTGACTGCGCGTAATTGATTTTCATCAATTTCCAATAATGTACCAGTTAGATAAAAACGTACATCTTGAACAGCCATTGCAAACGAAGTTTTTTCAAATAAACGCTTTAATTCACGTTCAGTCACTTTAACTTGAGTGCCCTGGCTATTTTCATTGGTTAATAGTGGATAGTCTTCAGCAGGCAACGTCCCTAAAACAAAGCGACTGTTTCCAGATTTTAAAATACAGCGCTGATCTTCAGTAATCTGTAAATCAATCAAAGCTGCTGCTGGTAAAGATTTACAAATATCAACTAACTTACGTGCAGGAACAGTGGTTTCCCCTGCTTGTAAACATGCGCCTTCAGCTAGAGTTGTACTTGCAACAAGCTCCACTTCTAAATCTGATCCAGTAATCGTAAGCGATTGATTTGTAGCTTGAATTTTCACGTTTGAAAGAATGTTTAAAGTATGGCGACGTTCAACTGCTCCTACCACATGGGACAAAACATTAAGTAAGCTCTCTTTCGCGATTTTCAAACGCACGGTGGAATTCCTCTAACTAAATATGACAGAAAATGTGGGTAATAAATTTTTTTTAATGACGTACTATGCGGCAGTTTATGCCGCATTGCAAGCGCGTAATTTGTACAAATTTTAACTTTGTAACAGGCGCATGAGGTTTTTATAATCCTCATTAAAAATTGGATCTTCGTCGCGTAAACTTTGCACTTTTTCACATGCATGCATGACCGTACTGTGATCACGACCGCCAAATGCCATCCCAATTTCAGGGAAACTGTCTCCAGTCAGCTCACGTGCTAGCCCCATCGCCAACTGACGTGGTCGAGCGTAAATACGTGTGCGTTTTGGCCCCACCAATTCTTTCAATGGAATTCGGAAGTATTCACTCACCACTCGCTGAATATTTTCAGTACTGATGGTTCGAGCACGAATCGCCAAGACATCTTTCAAAGACTCACGAACCACTTCTAGATCGATTGCAGAACCCTTAAAGCGCGAGATCGCCACAACTTTGTTTAAAGCGCCTTCAAGCTCACGCACATTGGCAACAACTTGTTGTGCAATAAATAAAGCGCAATTGCGAGGAAGATCTATCCCACTACTTTCAGCTTTTTTCAGCAAAATTTCGATACGTGTTTCAATATCTGGTGGTTCAACTCCAACCGATAATCCCCATGAAAAACGCGATACTAAGCGCGGATCCAATTCGGTTAACTCTTTTGGATAACGGTCAGAGGTTAAAATAATCTGTTTAGACTCATCCAATAAAGCATTGAATGTATAGAAAAATTCGACAAGACTGGCTTCTTTACCTGCCAATAAATGAATATCATCAACCAATAATAAATCTAAAGAACGGCAATTCTTTTTAAATTCTTCAACCTTACCTTTTTGCAGAGAGCTGACAAAATCTTGTACAAAACTTTCCGCAGTCATATACATTACACGCGCATTTGGTTTTGCTTGTAATAATGCATTCCCAACTGCTTGCATTAAATGCGTTTTACCAAGCCCTGTAGGACCATATAAAAATAGTGGATTATGTTGAGATTCTCCCAGTTGTGTTAAAACTTTACGACACGTTTCAGCCGCCATTTGGTTAGAACGGCCTTCAACAAATAGAGCAAAATTAAACAATGGATTTAGTTGGCGTTTCTTCACATTTTTTGCAGAAACAACTTCATATTCTTTATCTTTTTTAGCTTTTGTATGATGGGTGGGTGTAGGCGAACTTTCAAGTGCTGCTGTTGTTGTCGCAGGTTGTTCAGAGGCAGAAAGTATAGCTCCCGGACGCGAGTCGACTATAATTTCGACTTTGCGAATTCGCCCTTCAGATAATTGTTCCGCCAAAATAGAAATCAGTTCTAAATGATGTTCTTGAATGTAGCGAGTCCAATATGGATTGGGTGCATACAGTTTTAAAGTATCTTCGACTTCTTCTGCAACCAAAGGACGAATCCACATGGCAAAGACATTATCAGAGAGCTCTTGTCGCAAGCGAGTTAAGCAGTCCGTCCAAAGCATGTGAAACCCCTTCATTCAATTTTAAATTCAAAAAAGACTATTTACCCCTACCCTAGTAGGTGAAGGGGTCGCCATTCTAACCAAGTTATCCACATCTGTCATGGTTAATTCAATCTAATTCGCTCAAAAAAGCAACCTTCTGTAAATAAATTTAAATTTAAAGCAACTGTGGATAAGGTTTTCCACAAGCTGTGGATAAATTATCACAGAAAGTTATCCACAATCCATCAAATTAATAGAAACATGGATACTCACAGGGTAAGTTATTATTATTTATCTTAAAAAAGCTGTTTTCCACAGAAAAAACGCTCCCTAATAATAATAAATATAAATTTTAAATTTGAATTTATTTATAAGGATCAGGATTTCTGTGGATAAAGCTTAAGTTATGAATTTAAATTCAAAACAACACGATTTTTAAATTTAAAATTAAGAAATTAAATTTAAATTGTGAATCAGCCTATGGATAACTTTGAGGATATATCTGTGTGTAACTCTTATTTATATTATAAAATAATAAGTTATGCTGTGAATATATATTTTTAATAATTTATTCAATTTAATCTATATAAAGTTGTTGGCTGGGTAAAAATAAAGCGTCTATATAAAAGAAATGTGTATATTTATTGACAGAATAAAGAATGCACAATACAATCGCGAACCTTTAGAAAAGATCAATTTTGGAGTTTCGATATGAAACGTACATTCCAACCATCTGAATTAAAGCGCAAGCGTGTTCATGGTTTCCGTGCTCGTATGGCTACTAAGGCTGGTCGTCAAGTATTAGCTCGCCGTCGTGCAAAAGGCCGTCATAGTTTAACTGTTTAATCTTTTAAACAGTTGATAGACGACTTGGGTGTTATGTCTCTTTATAGTTTCAGTCCAGAGGTGAGAATCCACTGCGCTGCTGATTACAAAGATGTATTTGATGGTGCGCTTTTTAAAGTGCATCAACCCCATTTTATATTCTTAGCAAAAGTCACCGAACAGCCTAAAAGCCGTTTGGGTATTGTTGTTGCAAAGAAGAAAGTGCGCCGTGCGCATGAAAGAAATCGAATAAAACGTTTAACGCGTGAAAGTTTTCGCTTAAACCAGCAAAATATAGATTTGTTGGATATTGTGGTGATGCCTAAAGTTGGTATAGAAGCAGTTCCAAATGCTGAGCTTTTTCAGCAATTACAATTTGCTTGGTTAAAATTGCAGCGCATTGTTAAAAAGCACCATAAAATAGCTCAATCTTCCCCTCAAAAATAGAGGATACCAATGATTCGTTTATTGCATTGGTTGATTCGTTTCTATCAAATTGCGATTAGTCCTCTCATTGGACCTCGTTGTCGTTATATTCCGACTTGTTCTCAATATTCGTTAGAAGCAATCCATACGCACGGCGCATTAAAAGGTAGCTGGTTAGCAACCAAACGCGTGTGTCGTTGTCATCCTTGGGGTGGGTATGGTTATGATCCTGTGCCAAAAAAAACAATTCGTTTTATTTCATTTCAGCAAATAGATTCTCAAACGCTTCATGTTCCTGTACCCTTGCGTGAACGTTTATTGAACCAAAATCACTCTAACCACTTGGGGTAATAGATATGCAACAATGGGCCAGGTTTGCAATCCTTGGGGCCATGTTAGTCACCGCATATTTGCTCATTTTGGCTTGGCAAAAAGACTATGGTCATGACAATACATCGAAGGCTGCGACACCGCAGGCTGTTGTAGCGCATGATGTGTCTGCCGATCTGCCAAAAGGTCAAGCAACTGCGGCCACTAGCGATGTTCCACAAGCAAATATAGCTGCTGCACAACAGAATACAGCTGCACCAGCCACAGCAAATCAACAATTGATTTCAGTACAAACTGACCTTTATCATCTTTGGATTAGTCCTAAAGGTGGTGATATTGTTCGTATTGAATTACTGAATCATGACAAGAGCAAAGACAGTGATCAGCCTTTTGTTATGCTTGAAAGTGATGCAAAACGTACCTATGTTGCGCAATCTGGGTTAATTGGATTGAATGGTCCGGACAGTAAGCCAGATCGTCCAAACTATGCGTTTGAAAAAACTGCTTATACTATTGCAGATGCCAAAGCAGCCAAGGACAAAGATGGCAAAACATCTCAAGTTTTAGCTGTACCAATGGTATTTAAAACAGCAGATGGCGTTGAAATCATCAAAACATTTACCTTTAAACAAGGTCAATATCCAATCGATGTGAGCTATCAGGTTGTCAACCGTAGTGCGCAAAATTGGCAAGGACAAATGTTTGGTCAAATTAAGCGTGATAACTCAGATGATCCAGGAAAAACCTCGCAAGGGATTTTTACACTTGGAACATATTTGGGTGGCGCTTGGGGTACTCCTGATGAGCATTATAACAAGTTAAAATTTGCAAATTTTACCGATGAAAAACTCAACACTGAAGCAAAAGGCGGATGGGTTGCGATTGTTCAGCATTATTTTGTAAGTGCTTGGATGCCAGGTCATTTTGGCGGTCAAGAATACACAGCAAAATTGGAATCTCGTAAATCTGCAGATGGTATGAATATCATCGGGTTTACTTCTCCAACCATCAATGTTCCAGCTGGAAAAGCAATGAGCATTGATGCAACGTTCTACTCAGGTCCAAAAATTCAATCTGAATTAAAAGACTTGGCTGTTGGTTTAAACCAAACTGTAGACTATGGTTGGTTATGGCCAATTGCAAAATTATTATTTGCTGGCTTACAGTTCTTCCATAATCTTGTGGGTAACTGGGGCTGGTCAATTATCTTATTGACTGTATTGGTTAAGCTTATTCTTTGGCCTTTGTCGTCTAAGAGCTATCGCTCTATGGCGAAAATGCGTGTGATTGCACCTGAAATGCAACGCATGAAAGAAGAGTTTGGTGAAGACCGCATGCGTTTCTCACAAGAAATGATGGCGCTTTACAAACGTGAGCAAGTTAATCCACTTGCAGGTTGTCTACCATTGTTGTTGCAAATGCCAATCTTCTTAGCGTTGTATTGGGTATTGATGGAATCTGTAGAGCTTCGTCATGCGCCATGGATGCTTTGGATTCAAGATTTATCTGCAATGGATCCTTGGTTTATTTTGCCGTTGATCATGGGTGTAACGATGTTTGTTCAACAAATGTTGAACCCACAACCTACTGATCCAATGCAAGCTAAAGTCTTCAAAATCATGCCGATCATGTTTACAGTATTTATGCTGTTCTTCCCTTCAGGCTTGGTTTTATACTGGATTGTGAACAACTCGATCACGATTCTGCAACAATGGTTTATCAACAAAAATGTTGCTAAAGCCAAAGTCGCAAGCGAAGTGGTTTAATCTTCATAGATTAAGCAATAGCTGAAAAAATCCGCTTAAGATGGTAATCTTAGGCGGATTTTTTTATTGTCAAAGTTTGAGTAATTTAGATGAGCAACCCTGTAAGCCAAACCACAATTGCAGCAATTGGGACTCCACCTGGACGTGGTGGTGTAGGTGTGATTCGTCTATCTGGTCCTAAGGCTTATGCGATTGCACAAGCTTTAACTCAAAAAGTGCTTCCTCAAGCGCGCTTTGCTGGTTTTCGTCAGTTTTTTGATGAAAAAGGTGAAGTGATGGATGAGGGCCTAGCAATTTGCTTTCCAAATCCAAACTCCTTTACGGGTGAAGATGTGGTGGAATTGCAGGGACATGGTGGCCCTGTAATTCAAAATGCACTTCTTGCACGATTGTTTGAACTGGGTGCTATTGCCGCCAAAGCAGGCGAGTTTTCCATGCGAGCCTTTGAAAATGGCAAAATGGACTTGGTTCAAGCTGAAGCGATTGCAGATTTAATTGATGCGACCTCACAAGCCGCAGCACGTTCAGCAGTACGTTCTTTGCAAGGTGCATTTTCCAATAAAGTGAATACTGTATTGGAAAAACTGATTCATTTACGTTTGCATGTTGAAGCGGCGATTGATTTCCCAGAAGAGGAAATCGACTTTTTGGCAGATGGAAAAATTCTTCATCTGCTTGAAGATGTGCAATCTTCTGTTTCTGCTGTACAACACTCTGCGCGCCAGGGACAGTTATTACGTGAAGGTCTGCAAGTGGTGATTGCAGGTAAGCCCAATGCGGGTAAATCTTCGTTATTGAATGCCTTGGCGGGAAATGACCGTGCCATTGTTACGGATATCGCAGGAACAACACGTGATGTACTGCATGAGAAAATTACTTTAAATGGCTTGCCTATCACACTGACCGATACTGCGGGCTTACGTGAAACAGGTGATGTGGTCGAAAAAGAAGGCATTCGCCGAGCAATCAAAGAAATTGAACAAGCGGATTTATTACTTTTGGTCTATGACCTCAGCCAAGGTGAAAATCCTTTAGCACTTGCTCAGCGCTATTTTGAAGATCATTTAGAAACTAAACGCTTGATGTTGATTGGGAATAAGTGTGATTTAACTACACAATCACCTGAATTAAGTGATTTTCAAGGTTTTCGCCATATTAGCGTGTCGGCCAAGCAGGAAATGGGCGTACAAGCGCTTATAGATGCGATTACAGCGCATGCTGGCTTCCATCCTGAAGAAGATACCTTTATTGCACGGACTCGCCATTTAGACGCAATGAAGCGCACTCAGCACTATCTTGCAGAAGCACATGAGCAACTTGAGGTCTATCATGCGGGTGAACTGGTCGCTGAATCGTTACGTTTAGCACAGAATGCCTTAGCTGAGATCACAGGCGATTTTAGTGCTGATGATCTGTTAGGGGTAATTTTTGGCTCGTTCTGTATTGGAAAGTAATCTTTTACTGTAAAAGATTAAAAGTGGACATGAGTCCGCTTTTTTTGATGAAAAGTTGTGCTTTTGTAAGCTGAATTTACATCAATCTTATAATTGTTTACTGTAAGATCAATTACATATTCAACAAAGGCTTCTTTTCATGAAAAAAACTCCTTTATTGCTTGCGATTGCTGTTTTAGTGATGACGTCAAATGTTTGGGCAGGTAAAGATGATCATGTGATTATTCAAGAAGCTGCCAAAAACAAGATCACCATTGGACAAGCAATACGTGCCAATGATGAAACAGCTGTTACCTTGACGGGGACAATTGTTCGTCAAATAAAACATGAACATTATGAGCTAAAAGACAGTACAGGAACCATCGGGATCGAAGTGGATGATGATCTTATCGATTTAAAAAAGTTAAAACCGGGTACCAAAGTTAAAGTTATAGGGGAAGTGGATACTCACCGCTATAAACCCACTGATATAGAAGTGGTTAAAATTGAGATTATTCAATAATCGATTTTAACCAACATCTAGGCGCACAGCGCCTAGATGTTTGATCTAGCTTTAGTTTTTAAATGACTGATCAATAAATAAATACATAAGATACCAATTCCTGCACAAAAGCCTAAAACACCAACCATTAAACCGAAATGATCAGATAAAAAGCCTGCGCTAATGATCGGCACAATGGTACCAAAATAGGCAATAAACAAATAAGTGGAAACCACAGCTGCCCGATTTTCAACATTGGTCATGTGGTGAATCAATGCAAAAGCACTCAGTAACGTTAAACCATGCCCCATTCCGACCAAAACCACACTCAAAAAGAATAAGAAACTCCACTGCATGGTCATACAGATCGATAAGATAATATAGCTGGAAATCAATAAGACTAAGCCAGTATTCAATGCTTTATGCATATCAAAAGACTTTGCGATAAATTGGACGATTGCAGAAACCATTAAGATACTGGCAATGGTTGCACCACTGACCAATGGCCCATGCCAAGGAATCACATCTCGAATAAAGGAGGGTGCTAATGAGGCAAATAAACTAAATGAGCCAAAAGCACAGAATGCGGTAAAACTGGCGATATAAAACAGTTTTTTAAATTGAGCTTCTGGCAGTTGTAAGTGGGGCGCAATAGAAAATGGCTGCCTTTCAAACCTCATGGTTTTAATCGTAAATAAACTCAGCAAACTGATGATTGCTGCAACAATTACGGGTAAATAAGGTGTGACAAGTGGGCGATCAGAAAATTGTGCGATTGCACCACCAATAAACGGGCCAAGTCCAAAGCCAATCACGGTAATAATTGAACTTAACTGTGCTGCATTCTGCTTATGTGAGTCAGGAATGGTATAAATCAAACCTAACATTGCGGAGGTACTGATCAACCCAGAGGCAATACCAATAATAAAGCGCCCAAATCCAAGCAAATATGTGGTTGATGCAAACACTGAAAGTGTTAAGCCAATCACAGCAAACAATAGCCCGATTTGTAAGGTACGAATAAAACCAAAACTATTACTGCTACGTCCTAAAAATAATAATGTGGTTAAGCAACCAAACATATAGGCCACGAAAATATAGGTGATCTGGCTTGGAAGTAATTGCCAAAGTTGTTGATAAATTGGATATAAGGGGCTAGCAAGCGCTGTACCAATCGTACCAATACATAAGGCTAGGCTGATCATTAAAAATGAACGCCATGGTTGTTGATTCATAAATATAGGACTTCAAATGCAAATGTTTTGCAGATAAAAATGCCAAACCTGTTCAATACAAAGTTCGGCATGGAAGGAATTGAGTATGGGAAGATTAAAACTTAATCAGTAAAGGGTCAATGGAAACTTAAACATTCAAGCACAGATGACTGTGAATTGAGTTATGAATAGCGTTTTAGCAACTTTAAAAATTCTTGTAATTCAGCTTCATCTACGGCTTGAGTGTCTTTAATCACATGCTCGGTTAAATGCTGCTCAATCAATTCATTCATTAAGCCATTCACGGCACCTTTAATTGCCGCAACTTGCTGTAAAACGCTGATACATGAGCTGCTTTGATCATTCAAAGCTTCTTCAATCGCATGAATTTGTCCTTTTAGTCGTTTCACACGATTGAGGACTTTTTTATCTTGATGTAAATGACTCATAAACTAATCCGCTATTTTATATACTCCCTTATAGTATATTTTAAATTGAAATTATATACTTGAGGGGAGTATATAGGATCATGTCTCATGCAATTCAAAACCATTCAGCGAAAGCATAGCCATCAATTTGATCAAGGTAATCCTTTAGCACAAAAGAAAATCTTATGGGCGACCATTTTGACTGGATTGATGATGTTTTTTGAGATTGCGGGAGGCTGGATTTTTAATTCCATGGCATTACTCGCAGATGGTTGGCATATGAGTTCGCATATGCTGGCATTAGGCTTGGCTTATGCTGCTTATCGAGCCGCTCATTATTATGCGCAGGATTCGCGTTTTAGTTTTGGCACATGGAAGATTGAAATTCTTGCTGGCTATAGCAGTGCAATTCTATTGATGGTGGTGGCCTTATTTATGGCCTTCCAGTCGCTAGTGCGTTTATTTCATCCTGTACAGATTCATTATAATGAAGCGATTTTGATTGCTATTTTAGGCTTATTGGTCAATTTGGTTTGTGCATGGTTATTACACGATCATGCTGACCATCACCATCACCATCACCATCATTCACATATGCATAATGACCATCATGGACATGATTTAAATCAAAAAGCTGCGTTTTTACATGTGGTTGCAGATGCACTGACCTCTGTCTTGGCGATTATTGCACTCTTTGCTGCAAAGTATTTGGGTTGGGATTTTTTGGATGCTGTATTGGGGATTGTTGGGGCAATTTTAGTCGGACGTTGGTCATTGGGTTTAATCAAAGAAACGGCCCAAACATTATTGGATGCGGAAATGGATGATCCTATCGTCGAGGAAGTACGTAAAGTGATTGAGCGTCTAAATTTTGAAGCCAAAATAACCGATATTCATGTGTGGAAAGTTGCTAAAGGCAAATTTTCAGTGATTTTAGCGCTTGAATCCAATGATAAAAATTTAAATGCAGATCAGGTACGTCATGCTTTATCTATTCATAAACAATTGGTGCATATTTCTGTTGAAATCAATAAAACCGCGATGTTTAGTTGGGTTTCACGTGAAACCTGAGCAAGAATAAAGTACAGCTTTTTTAACAGTTCAAGGTACTGTGATTGGCAGAGAACCATTGCAATCAGAGATAAGGATCAATCACAGTTTTTAAACAAGTCAGTTGATGAATTATGCTTTAATGCATCTCAATATTTATTTTGATTTTATCGATTTATGTTAAAGCAATTTATCGCATTGAGCTTAAGCCTAGCTTTTTGTACAGCTGGTTTTGCCAGTGTTGAAACTGTGAAAGCAAAATTAGCCCAGCAGTATCCCAATGTAAAAATTAATAATCTGCAAATCACAGAAATGCAGGGTTTATATAGTGGAACCTTGGATAATCAAATTGTTTATGTCAATGAGGATGCTCAGCATTTATTTATTGGTTCAATGATTCGTTTGAAAGATCAGCATAATTTAACTAAAGATTTAGCAGTTAAAGAAAATACTATAGATTTTAAAGCCTTACCTTTGAATGATGCGGTAAAAACAGTCAGGGGGAATGGTAAGCGTCAGCTTGCAATCTTTTCTGACCCAAATTGCCCATATTGCAAGACTCTTGAAGGGAATTTAGCCAAGCTCAATGATGTGACAATTTATACATTTATCTATTCGATCAAAGCACAATCGATTTTGCCATCTAAGCAAGTATGGTGTTCTGTAAATAAAGAATATGCATGGAAAAATTTAATTCAAAATGGGATTAAGCCGACAGCGCCAGCAAATTGTGCAACCCCTATCGAGCGTAATTTGGAATTGGGTAAAAAATTAGGTTTGCATGGAACACCAGCGATTATTTTCTCAAATGGTTATAAAGTCATGGGCGCCTACCCTGCTGAAGAAATTGAGAAAATATGGAAAAATTTTGGATTATAAACAATACTTAGAAAGCTAACGGCGTAAAAAAGCACCCATTCAAGGTGCTTTTTTTATGGAGAAGAAAATTTAAGTACGTTTGGCAATTATGTTATAGATAAAGAGTACAACTATTGCGCCAATGACTGAGGCAATAAATCCAGCTGAGGCACCTTTTGGATATAAGCCGAGTAATTGACCACCATAGGTTGCAACTAATGAACCTACAATACCAAGTGCTGTTGTTACAATGAAACCAGCTTTGTCATCGCCTGGATGAATCGCACGTGCAATCAAACCTGCAATAAAACCAATCACAATTGCACTAATCAGTGACATCATAATCTTTCTCCTTTTTCTTTATTTTGTCGTGAGTTACTGTGTCGAATGAGTTTAATAATCAAATATTCTGTTGTGAAGTAAAAGCGCTTATTTGCTACAAGTTGTTGCATTTTTGTTCACTATAACAGCTAAAAAATAAAAAAAAGCGACCGAAGTCGCTTAACTCATTTTAGTTAAAATGATGTGATGAAGTCTCAATTAAAGACCAATTTCTCCAATAAACGGAATATGACGATATTTTTGATCATAGTCTAAGCCATAGCCCACAATGAATTTATCTTCAACTTCAAAGCCAAGAAATTTCACGTCTAAATCGATTTCACGGCGAGACGGTTTGCTGACTAAAGTACAAAGCTCGATCGAATTGGGATGCCGTGTACTTAAAATTTCCAATACTTTGCTTAAGGTATTGCCAGAGTCAATAATATCTTCTACGACTAAGATATCCTTACCGCGAATTTCGCCATCTAAATCTTTGAGAATTCTGACATCACGAGAAGATGTTGTACTGCCACCATAGCTTGAAACGGTCATAAAATCGAGTTCATGAGTTTTGCTGATTGCACGACATAAATCAGCCATAAAGATCACTGAACCACGCAATAAACCAATTAAGACAAGTTCTTTATCGCTATTGGCATAATGTGCATCAATTTTTTTACCAAGTTCCTGAACTTTTGCATGAATTTCTTCAGCAGAAATCATCACTTTCATTTCAATAGTCATGGGAAATACCTAAAAACGTAAACATCAAATTCTAAAATTAAAAAAGGTGTTGACTAGCAACACCCTAAAAGATGACATAATTTTAAAACATATCAGATTAAGATGCATCTTTTTTGACATTTGAAAATGTAAATGTCCTAATTTAAACCAAAATGATTAATGTGCATCACGTTTTAAAATGAATGCACAGATCACAAAAACTGTACCAATCAAAATTAGTTTTTTCTTCGATTTACGCGTTTTTTGTTTCGCTTTGCTCATAGGTTTTTTGTCCATAAATATAGGTGGCTTGAATATTACGATCATCCCCCATGGTAAATAAGGCAAATAATGCATCGTCTATGTTTTTAGCACGTTCCTGACGCAGTTGTTGTAGCGCCGTTGCTTTTAAATCTAGCACAACAAAATCGGCTTCTTTACCGATATTGAAATTGCCCAATTGCTCATCCAAATGTAACGCTTTCGCTCCACCAAGTGTTGCATGGTAAAGCGCTTCCATTGCCGAAAGTTTATCACCTTGGAGTTGTTGCACTTTGTAGGCTTCATTGAGGGTTTGTAATTGGCAAAAGGCTGTTCCTGCACCAATATCTGTCCCTAAGCCGACTTTCACCTGTTTTTCCCAGGATTTTTTTAATGGGAATAAACCACTTCCCAAAAATAAATTGGATGTCGGGCAAAATGCAATCGCTGAATCAGTTGCATGCATACAATCCCACTCATGCTCTTCTAAATGAACACAATGTGCAAAAACAGAACGCTCTCCTGTTAAACCATAGTGGTGATAGACATCCAGATAACCTTTCTGCTCTGGGAATAAGTCTTTGACCCATGCAATTTCATTTTTATTTTCACTAAGATGGGTATGCACATATACCGTTGGATACTCTGCTTTTAACTGGCCTGCTTTTGCCAATTGCTCAGGTGTAGAGGTTGGAGCAAAACGCGGGGTAATGGCATATAGGTTACGACCTTTACCATGCCATTTTTCAATCAGTGCTTTAGAGTCAATATATGCACTTTCAGCAGTATCTGTGAGTGCTTCAGGTGCATGACGATCCATCATGACTTTACCTGCGATTAAACGCATCTGATGCTGTTCTGCGGCTTCAAACAAGGCATCGACTGATTGCGGATGTACTGTACAAAAAACCAGTGCTGTCGTGGTGCCATTTTTAAGTAATTCTTGGACAAAAAACTGTGCGATTTTGTCGGCATAGGTTTTATCTGCAAACTGAATTTCTGTTGGAAAAGTATAAGTATTTAACCATTCTAAAAGTTGTTCACCATATGCACCCACCATTTCTGTTTGAGGAAAATGGATATGGGTGTCTATAAAACCAGGCACAATCAGTTGTTCTGGGTAGTGATCAATTTGAATATCATCTGTCAGGTGAGACTGTGCATTTTCCCAAGGGCCAAACCATGTGATTTTGCCTTGCTCTGTGATGAGTAAACCATCTTCGATATAACGAACTTCATCAAATATTTGAGCTGCTTGAGAAACGGTATTTTTAATATCAAGAAAACGCCCACGAACCGCTGTTTTCTGTACAACACAAGACATGTAAAACCTGCAATTTATCCTTTTTTCGATTGATTGTACCTGAAATTTGTATCAGGTGTTGTATGCAGTTTTACGCGAAAGCATTCTAAAAAATTGAATAATGTTATTTTTTATTGTTTTAGCAGCGAGAATTTTTTATCGAAATATAACTAAAATTAGTGGTTAAAGGCATATTCTATATTGTGAGTTTATCTTTATAACAATAATCGGTAGAGTCTAGTAAAATGGTGAAATAAGACAATAATGGACAATACTAGGCAGTTAAAACAGATCATCTATTCATGTCCTGAATTGATGCTCCGATTACAGTATTTGCGAGATATTCATGCACATGCATATTTGAGTGCAGGTGTAATTCGTAACTTGGTATGGTCTATTTTACATCATCAGGGTTATGGATTTGATCAGATTGAAATCGATGTCATTTTCTATGATTTAAATGATCAACAAGGCCTTAAAGAGCAACGTTTGACTGAATTGTTAAAGCAAAAATTTCCCAATAATGAATGGGATGTGGTTAATCAAGCCTATGTGCATTTGTGGTATAAAACAGATGATGGATGTTCTATCTCTCAATACCAATCCTTATTCGATGCTTTATCCGTATGGGTTGAAACGGCAACTGCAATTGCAGTACGTTTACTTGATAATGATGATATCGAAATTATTGCGCCGTTTGGACTAAATGATTTGTTTGAATTAAAATTAAGATGGAATAAACGTTTAGTCAGTTATCCAGTTTTTTTAGCACGGATTCAGGCTAAACAGTTTTTGATCAGATGGGAAAAGCTGCTTGTTGTGGATGATTAGGCGATCAGGATTTAAATCAATCCAAGCATAGTGAAGAGCATACTCCAAGACAACAGATAGCTATTACAACAGATGATTATGCTGATGGATAAAGATTTCATTTCCATACTGTCTATACAATTTAAATCGTTGAGTATTATTGTTGATCATAAAAAAGCCTTCCAATTGGAAGGCTTGATCTAGTGTTTATAAGGTTGTTTCATGGTGCTTTTTGCTATGGCAAATAGAGAGCCAAGCTGTAATTGCCAAGACAATCACAATGAAACCTAACGAAATCCAAATCGGCATATGGAAGACATCCAGCATTAACATTTTAAAGCCAATGAAGACTAAGATGATGCCTAGGCCATAAGGCAAGTAATGCATTTTAGACGCGGCACCCGACAATAAGAAGAACATTGCACGTAGACCTAAGATCGCCATTAAATTCGCAGTTAATACAATAAAGGGGTCACTGGTCACCGCAAAAATCGCAGGAATAGAATCGACCGCAAAGATCACATCGGAAGCTTCAACTAAAATTAAGACAAGGAATAACGGGGTTGCCCACAACACGCCATTTTGACGAACAAAGAATTGAGCACCTTCTAATTTTGGGGTGATTCGCATGTGTTTACGCAACCATTTTAGAATAGCCATATCTTCGATATTGGTTTCTTCTTCATCCTGTCCTTTAAGGAATTTATAGCCTGTATAAACCAAGAAAGCACCAAAGAGATAAAGCACCCAAGAGAATTCTTGAACGAACCATGCGCCAATAAAAATAAAGATGGTACGTAAAATAATCGCACCTAATACACCATAGAGCAGAATTTTACGTTGTAAGCCTTGTGGAATTGCAAATGCAGCAAAAATCATCAACCAGACAAAGACATTGTCGATCGCTAACGATTTTTCAAGTAGATAACCTGCAAAGTATTCCATGACTTTGCTATTGGCAATAGAAACACCCGCGGTCTGTTGTAAATACAGCCATAAACCACCACCAAATAATGCTGCAACACTGACCCATGCAATGCTCCAATAGGCAGCAGTTTTAATTTTGACTTCTTGCCCTTCTTTTTGTTTAAAGCCTAAAAAGTCGATCAGTAGCATGACAATAACAATAGCGAAGAACGCTAGATACAGCCATGGATTGCCAATAGTTTCCATAAAACTCTCCGAATCTGGCAATCAGGCATAAAAAAACCTTGACCTGTTGCCAGATGATTAAACATCTGTGTCAACATGATCAAGGTCTTGCCTACATTTGAGTTATGTACATCAATCTCAAATGCTCAGATACCGGCTTTTTTCAAAGCGTAATGACGATATTCTGATTAAAGGAGGCTACTCCCCTTGTTCAATATACTGTGTAAGAAATCTTTCATTTCTTAATCTCTAGTGAGAATCGCATATTTATTAAAAATGTGCAAATTTTGAATGTATTTTTATGTAGTTTATTTTATGTACAAAATTCAGCGCTGGTTTTTAGCGCAACAAAAGCTGGATTAAGTGTTGAATTATGATGCTGAATAATACGGTCAGCATTGAGAACCTTTGAATCGATTGTGCTATGCGCATCTGAAATTAATATCACTTTATAATTTAAGTCTTTTGCCGCACGACTTGTGCTATCGATACAAAATTCAGTTTTTAAACCACAGATGATCACTTCTTCAACATTTAACGACTCTAATTGTTGTGCTAAATCTGTTTGGAAAAAGCAATTTGGCCGTGTTTTTTCTAAGATGTAATCTGTATTAGGATCAATATTTAATTCAGCGATCAGTTGAGTCATTGGACTATTTGGGGCGAGTCCTGTGTCTGCTAGACCAACATGACGAATCGCAAAAATCGGAATGTGTTTAACACGCGCATATTCAATGAGCTGATTGATGTTTTTCAACAATTGATCAGCTTGAAATGGAGGATGCTGTGCATGAAATAGGCCATTTTGTAGATCAATAACGAGTAAGGCTTGTTTATTGTGATACTCAGACATGAGTTTCTCCGTAAATATTGACCAAATCACGGAGCAAAAAATAACCCCGCTCATTGGCAGGGTTGGTTTCTACATTTTATTTTAAATGTATACGACCACACTGCCGATGCAGCGTGGTGGTTAATAATTTAAATAAAATGATGGGTTGCATTGATGATCATTGTTTTATCAAAGTACTTTAATGTAAGTTAAAGTTTTTAACTCAGCATGTCACTTTAAATCTTGTAAAAAGATATTTAGGGTCTGTTGGCATTTCATAAATGGCTTGCGTTGTAGGTTAAAATTGAGCAGGCAAGGCATTAAACGAAGAGAATAGTGGGTCTATTTTCGAGTTTCATAACGAAGGCTGAGATAATTTTAACCACAACCCTTCGGGACTAGTGTGTTTTTTGCCGCTACGTTGTTACGAACTACTTATTTAGAATGACTAAATTTCGTATTTCGCGCCTAGTATCGCCTAAAAAACACACGTAGTCGCAAACGTAGACGAATTGTCAACAGACCCTATTTTTTTGAATAAAATCTTTACGTTGTACAAGCACTAAAGCTAACAGGGTCCCAAGAACAGCAATCATACCGCCAACGATGCCAATATGATTGAGCCCATAATTGGTAGTCACTATGCCACCCAGCAAAGCACCTCCCCCAATGCCCACATTATAGAGCCCTGAATAAATCGCCATTGCGACATCAGTTGCATCAGAAGCTAAAGCCAAGGTTTTAGCTTGTTGAGCTAAGCTAAAGCAAATAATTGCCATACCCCAAAATAAACTCAGTAGACTAAAGTTGGTAAAATCAGTGCTCAGTGAAGTCAACAATAACATCGAAACAGCCAATACAGCACTACTTAATGGTATTGGAAATTTTGGATATTTTTTGGCAAATTTACCAAATAAATAAGAGCCAAAGAAACCCGCTGCGCCATAGATTAATAATAAGGTTGTAATCTGTGTCGAGCTAAAATGCGCAACATTCAGAGCAAAAGGTTCAATATAACTGTATGCGGTAAATTGCGCGGTAATCACAATAATGGTCAGAGCAAAAACAATCATTAGGCTTGGGCGTTTTAAAAATACCTTTAAACTACTCAGAGAACCTGAATTGACGCTTGGTAAGCGTGGCAATGTTTTGGCTAAGATGACGCAAACTATAGCTGCACCCATTGCAATCAAAGCGAAAGTATTACGCCAACCATAAGATTCACCAATCATTCGTCCAAATGGAATACCTAAAACCATCGCCAATGCTGTACCTGTGGCCAATAGCCCCAAAGCTTGAAATTCCTTACCTTTGGGGGCGACTCGTACTGCCAGTGATGCAGTGATTGACCAAAATAAAGCATGAGAAAATGCGATACCAATTCGACTGATCAGGAGTACATCGAAACTCCATGCAAAATAAGATAATGCATGACTGGCCACAAAGACCATAAACAAGATGATCAGTAAAAACCGTCGTTCAATATTTTTGGTCAATAACATGATCGGCAATGAAATGGGTGCAACGACCCATGCATATAGAGTAATCATGATACCAACATCAGTTGCAGGCATCGCAAAGCTTTTTCCAATGTCACTCAGTAAAGCAACAGGAACGAATTCTGTGGTATTGAAAATAAATGCTGCAAAAGCAAGGCTAATCACACTGATCCATTGCTGGGATTCACTGGGGGCAGATTGTGGTGTTGAAGTTTGGGGAGATAAGGCAGACATGGTCAATATTAAAAGAGGTTAGCGCTAAATTTTAGGCTGAATTGTGGATAAAGTTAAGCTAAGTTTGTTGTATAAAAAATAGAACTGTCAGACAAAATTTAACAATAATTCAAATATAGTTATGGCATTTTGAATAGGCCTATAAATTTAAACGTATATAAGAGTAAATAAAATGTTAGAAATCAGACATAAAGATGATGGTAAAAAAGGTGAATTTTATATTGGTGAAGAAGGTCACCATTTGGCTGAAATGGCGTACACATGGGCGGGTGAAAATATGTTGATTATTGATCATACAGTTGTAGAAGATGAATTGCGTGGTCAAAGTGTAGGTCGAAAATTATTAGATCAAGTTGTAGAAATGGCACGCTCAAAGAATGTAAAAATTATTCCACTCTGCCCTTTTTCAAAATCAGTGTTTGATAAAGATCAATCGATTCAGGATGTTTTGAAATCTTAAGTTTGCTTTGCTACAGTGGAATAGTGTTTAGAACATCCATGAGAAAAATATATGCAATTCCAACATGTAGATAATCAACAAAAAGGTGAATTTTACTTCGATAATGAACAAGGTAAGCGAATTGCTGAGATCAGTTATTTATGGCATGGTGAGCATCAGATCATTGCGAACCATACCTGGGTAGATGACTCCTTGCGTGGTCAAGGAATTGCGCGTCAGTTGTTGGATACTTTGGTTGAATTTGCACGTGAAAAGAAGCTTAAAATTGTACCAACTTGTTCCTATGTCGAAGTCATGTTTAAACGTGATAAAAGTTTTGTTGATGTGAAAGCTTAGCTGTATTGTGTGCCCAATGCTCATTGGGCCGTTCAGATTCATATTCGGTTAGAAGATTAAACATGTTTAAAAAAATGATAATCACTGTATTGTTATTGAGCAGTTCATCGTTCAGTTTAGCAATGAGTTGTTTTGAATTAAATTTGCAAACCTATAAAAAAGAGCAAGAAATACAGCCCCGTTGGGAGTTGTTAGGCAAATCTAAACATCGTATTTATTTTTATTCAGCGCCCAAAAACATCTGTAAGATGAATGATACTTTTGTGCTTCAAAATGATAATGTTACGGCTTATTCAATCTATAAAGACAGAAAAAAACAAGACTGGGTTTATGTGGTATTTAATGATCCAGATCAAAATATAGAAGATGATCTAGTTGAAGGGTGGGTCAAGCTTAAGGATTTTAAATTTATTGAAAGGACACCTTCAGTAAATCAATAAGAAAACCCACAAAATTTTGTGGGTTTTCTAAACTTTATTTCGACTTATTTTGCTTTTAAAGCTGCAATCAATTTTTGATGTAATCCACCAAAACCACCATTGGACATAATCACCACAGCATCGCCCTCACCTGCTTGTGTAATAACAGTACTAATAATGTCATCCAGTGTACGAGCCACAATGGCATTATTGGTTGCAGCGTCAATGACAGGCTTTAAATCCCAGTCCAGACCTTCAGGTTGATACCACATCACTTCATCTGCAAGACGTGCAGAATGTGCCAAGCCATCTTTATGACTGCCCATACGCATGGTATTTGAACGAGGTTCAATAATCGCCCAAAGCTTACGCTCACCTAAACGTTTACGTGCACCTTCAAGTGTTGTATCAATCGCAGTTGGGTGATGGGCAAAGTCATCATATACTTCAATACCATTTACCGTATCAAGTAATTCCATTCGACGTTTAACCCCACCAAAATTCGATAAGGCTTCACATGCTGTTTCAATTGAAACACCGACATGTTCAGCTGCTGCAATGGTTGCTAAAGCATTGGCAACACTGTGTTGTCCTGTCATATTCCACTTCACTTCACCTTTAATTACGCCGTGTTGAAGTACTTTAAAATGTGAACCATCCGCAGAAAGTTGTTCAGCATAAACTTCAGCGCTGTTATTGGCGTCAAGTGACGTACGTACTACAGGTGTCCAACAACCCATTTGCAATACTTCATCAATATTGGTTTCAGTGATCGGGGCAATAATACGACCTTCACTTGGAATGGTACGGACCAAATGATGGAACTGTTTTTGAATCGCTGCTAGATCATCAAAAATATCGGCATGGTCAAATTCAAGGTTATTTAAAATTGCAGTTTTTGGATGGTAATGTACGAACTTAGAGCGTTTATCAAAAAAAGCAGAGTCATATTCATCTGCTTCTACACAGAAGTATTTTCCACCACCTAAACGTGCGCTTTCACTAAAGCCTAAAGGTACACCACCAATTAAAAAGCCAGGATTTAAACCTGCTTGATCGAGTACCCAAGCTAGCATTGTTGTTGTGGTGGTTTTACCATGGGTACCTGCAACACCAAGTACATGTTTGCCTTGTAAGACATGGTCAGCAAGGAATTGTGGACCTGAAATATATGCTAAGCCTTCATTGAGCATATATTCCACTGCATCTATACCACGCTTCATTGCATTGCCTACAATGACAAGATCTGGATGTGGTTGTAAATGACTACGGTCATAGCCTTGCATTAAGGTAATGCCAGCATTTTCGAGTTGGGTCGACATCGGTGGATAAACGTTCGCATCTGAACCGGTGACTTTATGCCCTAAATCACGCGCTAATAGCGCCAAGGAACCCATAAAGGTGCCGCAAATACCCAAAATATGCAGATGCATTCGTGTTAACTCCAGTGCTTTTATAGACACATCACTTTGTTGTTGTGGTGTAGCCGTTTCATTTGATTTGAAAGCAACGATAGCAAGGGTTAAGGCGAAAAGATAGTTTTTCTTGTTACGATTTTAAAGGTGGGTTTTTATTGAAAATAATGAACTCTCACTTGGTATTTTTATTCTTCTAGCAATGCTAATATCGATTGAACACTCTGAATTATCTATTAAAAATGGATATACATGATTTTATCTTTCTGCTGATTAAAAATATCGCTTATTTTATTTTTTTGATTATTGTTTTTGCTTTGATAGCAGGCATTGCAAAAATAATATCCATACCTTTAATGGTCGCAGCTGTAATTTTAATCTTCTTCCAATATTTTGCGTTCATTTGGATTGGATACCTCAATACAAAAGACTCAAAAGATCACAAATTAAAAAATGGATTAATTTTTCATCTCATTTGGGTGGCTTTAATTGGTATATTGAGCTCATTTTATGATGATCAATCGCTATTGAAACAAGTATTCGATACTGTATTGTTGCTTGGTACTTTGGAAATAGGCTCGCTCATTTATTATTTCAAAAAACGTAAAAAAATTGCCTTAGCGCTTTAATGTTCAGACATTGAATGTTCAAAAATATATCTTGATAATTTAATTGGTATCAATATGGCTTTATCTCTCCCCCTTTTATTACTAATTATCTCCAACTGCTTTATGACCTTGGCTTGGTATGGGCATTTAAAATTCTTACATGACGCACCTCTGTGGCAAGCGATCTTGTTTGGTTGGATCATTGCCTTACTTGAATACAGCTTTATGATTCCTGCAACACGTCTATTGGCGCAACATGGTTGGTCGTTGGGGCAAATGAAAATCACCCAAGAAGTGGTGACACTGTTGGTGTTTGTTCCGTTTATGATTTTCTTGTTTAAACAACCATTTAAATTAGATTATTTATGGGCGGGTTTATGTTTGATGGGCTGTGTATTTTTTGTGTTTAGAAGCCAATAGATCAGCTATGATGTTATGAATTAAAAAGGATTACACTCAGACAGCATATTCATATTATGTCTAAATCTTTAGCAATTTTTCTGCTGTTTATATCTTCGAGATCATATTAATTCTCAAATCAAACGGCTTTTAGGTTGTTCCCTTAAAAAAAATTGACTTCCTACGTCTGTTAAATTTTCGTGAGATGAAAAATCAGTCTATAATAGTGCGCTTCTTGATATTCATTTAAACACTGATCACCAGTATTTAAACTTCCTTACATTCGTTTATGGAATATATGCAATGAATGCGGCCGCTGTACAAGACGCTCCTCTCGTTGGAATTATTATGGGTTCTCAATCAGACTGGGCAACTCTCGAAAACACTGCCAATATGCTGAAACAGCTTGGTGTTCCTTTTGAAGCCGAAGTAGTTTCTGCGCATCGTACGCCAGACCGCTTATTTGAATATGCTGAAACAGCACGTGAACGTGGTATTCAGGTGATTATTGCTGGTGCAGGTGGTGCAGCGCATTTGCCAGGAATGTGTGCAGCAAAAACAGATTTGCCTGTGCTGGGTGTTCCTGTGAAATCTTCAATTTTAAATGGCGTTGATTCATTGTTGTCTATCGTACAAATGCCTGCAGGTATTGCAGTTGGCACATTAGCAATTGGCCCTGCGGGTGCAACCAATGCCGCAATCATGGCCGCTCAAATTTTAGGTTTAACTCGCCCTGAAATCGCAAAAAATGTTGCAGATTTCCGTGCCGCTCAAACCGATAAAGTGGCAAGTAAAAATATTCCGGGTCAAGCTTAAAAACGGGACACAGGTTATGAATAAAACCATCGGTATCTTTGGTGGTGGTCAACTCGGCCGTATGATGGCGCAAGCTGCGCTCCCATTAAATATCCAATGCACATTTTTTGAAGCTGATGCGGATTGTCCATCTGCAATATTGGGACACGTTTTTAGCACTAAAGCTGAAAATGGGTTACAAGATTTTATTGCCAGTGCAGATGTTTTTAGTTTGGAATTTGAAAATACGCCATTGATTGATGTTGATGTATTAACCAAGCAAAAAGATCTGTATCCGCCACGCCAAGCTTTAGCAATCGCACAACATCGTCTTTCTGAAAAAGCTTTATTTGATGAGCTGGAAATTCCTGTTGCGCCGTACAAAGCAGTCGATTCATTGGAGACGCTTAAGCTTGCAGTGAGTGAATTAGGCTTACCAATCGTACTTAAAACTGCGACAGGTGGTTATGATGGTAAAGGTCAATTTGTACTGCGTTCAGTCGATCAAATTGATCAGGCATGGGCTGAGTTGGGGCCAGCAGGATCATTAATCGCTGAAAGTTTTGTGATTTTTTCTCGTGAAGTTTCAATTATTGCGGTGCGTGGTATTGATGGTGATGTAAAAACTTGGCCTTTGGCTGAAAATCATCATCACAATGGTATTCTCTCGCATTCAATAGTTCCTGCTCCAAACAGTGCTGATTTACAGCCCGTTGCGCAGGAATACATCACCCGTTTGTTAAACCATTTGAACTATGTCGGTGTGTTAACACTTGAATTGTTTGTGACTGAAAAAGGCTTATATGCCAATGAGATGGCTCCACGTGTGCATAACTCTGGGCATTGGTCAATTGAAGGCGCAGTATGTTCGCAATTTGAAAATCACATTCGCGCAGTGGCAGGTTTACCACTCGGTTCAACCGAAGTGGTTCGACCAACAGTGATGGTAAATATCATTGGGCAACATCCGAAATCCGAAGATGTTTTAGCGTTAAAAGGTGCACATTTACACCTTTACAATAAAACAGAACGTGAAGGTCGTAAAATTGGTCATATCACCCTGATGCCAAATGATGCTGCTGAATTAACGACTTTATGTCGTCAATTGGCGAAGATTTTACCTAATCCATTGTCATTAAGCGAAGATATGAACATTTAAGCTTGATTTTGTATGTAAAAAAAGCGGTCAAACTCTTGCCCGCTTTTTTCTATTCTACTGTTCTGTATCATGACGCTCCCCCTATTTTATCGCTAAGCAATGACCCAAAAATGGATCATTTTCTGGGGCTATAAAAACAAGAATGATGAAAAAACAGCTTCAATAAACAGAAAAACAAGCATCTATATTTAAATTCAAAGTTCAAATTTAAAGGGTTTAAAACATTTGAATTCAAAAGTATTAACAGCAAAACCCAAAAAGTTATCCACTTTGCATTTAAATTAATTTGAGCGTGGTTTTTGAATTTAAAACTTTAAATTTAAACTTTTGCTTGTTCGAAGTGAAAATAACGACTGTGGATAAGTTTTAATTCATCAATCTAAAATCCAAATTGTGTATAAAAATAAACACTTAAGCGAGTTTTGAAGGGATTTAGTGGAATTTTAAATTTAAATCTAAGGTTGCTAAAATAATGATATTTTTTGAATTCAAAAATTGTGTGAAAGTTTTGAATTTAAAAAATGATCAGTTTGCTGGGGTGTGGGTAACTATATTTAAATTCAAAACAGTGAACTGTGTATTATGAATTTAAAATCAAAAAATGAATTCAAAATTTACGTTTTTACATCTGTCATTTTATTCACAGACTGCTATGGTATTCACATAATTTAAATTTAAAACTATTTTGTGGATATTATGCGTCATTTAACTTTGATTTGTGGATCTGTTTTGTTGGCAGCATCGCATGCCAATGCTGAATTAATCATTAACGGTCAGGCTGTATCTAGCTCACCAATTACAACAACACCGAATACAAGCTATACACCCAATTCTAATTTTCAAAGCTGTATTGCAACTTTACGTTCGCAAGCAATCAGTTCAGGTGTTAGTGGGACAACCTTTGATCGTTATACGCAAAATCTAACACCTGATTATTCGGTCATTAGCAAACTGGATTATCAACCTGAGTTCTCAACACCGATTTGGGATTATCTTTCAGGTTTGGTCGATGAAGAGCGGGTAGAAAAAGGCCGTCAAATGCTGGCTCAGCATCGTGAAGTTTTAAACCGTGTCTCAGCAGCGTACGGCGTTCCATCAGAAACGGTTGTTGCTGTTTGGGGCGTGGAAAGTAATTTTGGTGACATTTCAGGAAAATATCCTTTATTACAAGCGTTGGGAACTTTAAGTTGTGAAGGGCGTCGACAAGGTTATTTCCGAGGTGAATTCTTTGCCACAATGCGTATTTTACAACGAGGTGATTTACGCGAAGAACAGTTAAAAGGTTCATGGGCAGGGGCATTTGGTCATACTCAATTTATGCCTTCAACGTATGAAGAATTGGCCGTGGATTTTGATGGTGATGGTCGACGCGACTTGGTTTCAAGTACTTCGGATGCTTTGGCATCAACAGCAAACTTTTTGAAAAAACGTGGCTGGCAAACCGGAATGCCGTGGGGCTTTGAAGTAAAAATTCCAGCTGGCGCTTCTGTAAGTGGCGAAAGTCGTCGTAATAAAAAATCGTTGAGCACTTGGGTAAATCGTGGTTTTACTCGTGTTGACGGTACTCCAATCATTCAAGGCAATTTATCCGAAGGCGCTCAGGCCGGTTTAATGATGCCTGCGGGTGCAAATGGTCCAGCATTCTTGGTGTTTAAAAACTTTGATGCAATTTATTCGTACAATGCTGCGGAAAGTTATGCACTGGCAATTGCGCATCTGTCTGATCGTTTACAAGGCAAGGGCAGTTTTCAAACCGCATGGCCAACTGACGATGCAGGAACATCGCGTACAGAACGCCGAGAAATTCAAAATTACTTATTGAAAAAAGGCTATGCGATTGGCGATGCAGATGGCTTGATTGGCGATAAAACGCGTCAGGCTATTCAGCAAGAGCAAGTGAAGTTAGGATTGAGTCCAACAGGTCGAGCAGGGCAACAGATTTTAAAAGCTTTTAGAAATGAAGCTGCAAAGAATATGATGAAATAAACGTTTGATCTCACTTAAAAGGTCTGCATAAGCAGACCTTTTTTATGTGGATTATTCAATTGCGAAAGGGTCAATTTTGACCGCTTCTAGGACATCTAAAATGACGGCAGTAACATCCTGCGTATGATCACGATCATTAAAGATTTCATAGGCTGTAATGGTTACATCGGTATCGCTAGGTAACTGTTTTTGTTCTTCTTCAATTAAATGCTGAATCGGCAATAAGGTCTGTTTAATTTCAAGGTGTAAAACATCTTTAAACTCGACATTGTCGTCTTCAAGTTCAATGATTTGTTCGTTGAAATAAGGCAGCAGAATGGAATGGAGATAAGGTTGAAGTTCAGTAATATCAAAAATTTCAATATCACGAGTTTGCTCAATCGTGCTGATATGATCATTTACTTCTAAAATAATATGATAATAGCTCACAGTCATCTCCTCAATTTATTGCTTCAGGGGTTCACAATAACATGATTTTGCATAAAACTGATTTAAATACATAAATAAATTATGGATTTAAAATTGATAATCATCGCTAAATTTTGCTTATCGTTGTCTTGAGTTTAGCATGGCTAAATCCGCTGTGGTTAATCTAAAATTTTTCAAATCTTGTTCTTTCATCATTGGGTACATGAGTGCTTTAGGATCATTATTGTGCGCTAAGCCCAAAGCATGCCCAAGCTCATGTGCAATCGTGACACGTAAATCTTCGTCTGATGCAAATTCATAGATATTAATGGTTTTACCATCGAATACGCCTTTATCAAATTGGCGCGGTTGGAAACGACTATTAAAGTGATCCACAGATTGATTGTATTGTTGATTGACTGTGTTGAGTTGTTCAACTTGGTGATTTAATTCATAGACTTTTTGATTATAAATATCTAACTGTTGTTTGAGTTGGTTCTGCTCGATGATCAGTTGATTTTTCTGCTGATCTAGCTGAAATCTTGCTGAGGCATCTAAATTTTGATGGGATTGATTAAGAGTATTGACCAGCTGATTATACTGGTCAACTTTACGTTGATAATTGGTTTTTTGGAGGTCCAATTTATCATTGGTACGATCCAACTCAGCATGAAGTTGCTGAATTTTTTGCTTTTGGCCTTGGGTATATTGTTGGGTATTCTGCAAAATACGCAACTCTTGGTTTCTGGCACTAGATTCCGCTTGGCGTTCGTCATAAATTAAGTTAATCGTCAGTTTGGCCTGATCATCATAAACAAAGAGACTTTTCATGGTTCCTAAATGCCAAATATCTGTGGCTTGTTGTGCCAAATTTTGTACTTGCTGTTTACTGACATGAAAACGCGGATCTACTTCGCCAATACGATAACGTAAACGGGTATCTAAAGGATGCGTGATACGATCAATGGCAGAATTATGATTCAATTGCGGATACATCATGCGTTGTATCGCAAAATAAGCAGTAAAGGCAATTACACAGAGTAGAATCCAAAAACGCATGATTGATTTAAAAATAATTGTTGTTGTGGATAATTTATCTGAAAATATAACAATCGCAAATGCTTAAGCAAGTAAAGCTTGCGTGATCATTATAAATATTGATTTCAATTAATGATGTTTTTAACAAGCTGCTTTAGGTGGAAAACAACAATATGAATGGAACGCTGATTTTAGGCTGGATTTCTCTAATCCTTGGTATCGCTTGTTTGATAAGGGCTTTCTACAGCCTATTTCTTATGTTTCGATCACGTTTAGTGCTGGACTTAGTCTTAAATCAAAAAATTAAAAATTTTAAAATCAGCAAAAAGGGCGGCTATGCAATTTGGCAAGAGGGTCCATTATTTAAACTTGCACCTATGCTATTGATTCATCCACAAATCACCAATACAGATCTTCAGCAGATTGTGAAGCTATCACCAAGTACTGCAAGAGCAAGTAAAAATGGTTTTTCTCGTGCTTCAATGCTGATGTTTTATTGTGAGTTGGATGTTGGACACTATTTTTTAGAGGTACTCGATGGTTCGTAATTAAACCCAATCGAAGATAAGATTTCTCAGACCATCACCGATCATTTATCCATGCAAAAACAAGCTGACAGTCTATACAATTTACAGATACGTGAAAGCCTGAGCAAAAAGCAAAGAATCATCATGATCATTTGCATATTTGCAGGATTACTTTTGTTGATGAAAGGATTATTTACCATCATCGCACTGAGTTTGGGCATCGCGATGGAAGGTTCATTCACATAATCTGTTTATTTAAGCGTTAAACAGGACTTGGATATCAATAAATAAGAGAATAAAAGCAAAAACGCTGAGTAATCGATTCATCCAAACAGATCTTTTTAAATAGCCAGGGCTGATATATAAAGCTTTGAATTGTAAAGGATGCAGCATGATATAGCTGATTTTCTGTTTAAATACTGGAGAGACGGATTGTTGTTGTTGCTTTAAAACCACTTGGTGCAGAATAAAAGCATTTAGCCACCAGAGTATAAATAGAATGAGTAAAATAATGCTGATACTTAATGTCAAACGAATCCAAGCATTCTGTTCAAAATAGGCAATTTCAGTATAAAAATGGCTCATCAATACAATGCTGACCAGTAACATGGTGCGATAAAAAGTTTGCCGTGTAAATTCAAGGTGCAAAGGATGATTAAGCTTTTGTTTATCCGCTTTACTCACTATTTTCCCTGCAAAAAATGCAAAACCATGACATAGAATCTCTAAAAAGAGATATAAGCCAATGCTGATAGCAAGCGTTTTATACATGATTAATCGTGTTCAAAAATAGGTTGATAGAGTGATGGAGTCACTAAAATCATCAATAAAATTCCAGAACAAACAAAGGCCAGATCGTTAAAAATCGCTGCATAACTGGTCATATAAATCCAATGCATAAAGGGCATAAAATAAATCAGAAATATTGGGAAAAATGTATAGAGATAAGCCTTTCTTGCCCATTCTTTTTTTAAACATAAACCAAATGTGATGATGAGGATGATTAAGCCTGCAACTGACATAACCCCCAATTCCCAAGCTTGCGGGTCTTGGTAAAGCGTTTTATCCAGAAGTTCTAACTCGGGTTCAGTACTGTATATATCGATGACTGCTGCAATGATAGGCAATATAAATTGCGCTATGATCAAGCTGTAATACACAGTATTGGATACAGCAGGAGAGTTTTTCATCGTTTGACTCATTATTATTGTGATAATTAAGATAAAAGATTTAGTGAAGATTGGCAATTGATCAATAAGAAAAACCACTCGATGACTAGAGTGATTTTTCGAGCTTTTTTATAGCACAATATCACTGACGAAATGTTGCACCACTTCGGTTAAATCTTTGGAAAGATAGTGTTGTGTATAGGGCTGTTTAAAATGGGCGTGGTAAGACTGTTCCGAGTCGAAGCGCTCCCAAAGTAGTAAACGGGTTGGTTCTTCTTGACATTGATGCAGTTGAAATAAGGTGCATTCAGGTTCTTGTTGAAGAGTGAGCTCACATAATGCTTGTAAGGCTTCACGGGTTTCTAATATTCTGTTTTTATCTTTAATTTTTAATTCTGCGGTGATGTAAAAACCTGAACTTAACATTGTCTACTCCTAACTCAAATCGTGAGTCAAAAATATTAACTGCTCGAGTTCACTCTAGCTCAAGCATTTTTTGTGCATATATTTCAATTTTATAGTCGACTATACTTTGTTCTTGCTTGAGTCTTTTAATTTCTTGTTTTAATTGAGCAGAATGCGCAATAAGAAGCGCTTGTCTTTGTTTTAAGGTTTGCTCTCCTTGTAGTCGAAATTGGGCAAAATCTTGCATTTTTTCTAAAGGCATGCCTGTTGATTTTAAGCGTTTTACCCATTCAAGCCATTCCAGATCAAGTTTGGTATATACACGTCGCCCAGATTGATTACGATGGATATTTTTCAGTAAGCCTATTTGTTCATAATAACGAAGGGTATGGATAGAGAGTCCAGTTTTTTTAGAGATATCAGAGATAAACAAAAGTGACTCCATAGCTTTACGGATAAAAATAGATCATATAAAAAAACCGCTCAATCTCTTGAGCGGTTTTCTAAGATTAAAGTGACAAATTATTTTTTGTCATCTTTAACTTCAGTGAATTCAGCATCTACAACGCCATCATCAGCTTTTTGCTGTTGTTGGCCTGCATCACCACCGAATTGGTTAGGATCGAAGCCTTCAGCGCCGCCTTGACCTTGAGCTGCTTCATAAGCACGTTGAGTGATTGGCATAATGATGTTTTGTAAAGCTTCAGTTTTTGCTTTAATCGCATCAACATCATTTTCTTTTGCAGTCACTTCTAACTCAGAAACTGCTGCTTCAATTGCCGTTTTTTCATCAGCAGTGACTTGTTCGCCAAGATCTTTCACAGCTTTGTTTGCAGAAGCAACTAAAGCATCAGCTTCGTTACGTGCTTTTGCAAGCTCTTCAAACTTACGATCTTCTTCAGCATTTGCTTCAGCATCTTTGATCATTGCTTCGATTTCAGCATCAGACAAACCAGAGTTTGCTTTGATCTGGATCGATTGTTCTTTACCAGTACTCTTGTCTTTTGCTGATACTTTTAAGATACCATCAGCATTGATGTCGAACGATACTTCAATTTGTGGCACACCACGTGGTGCAGGTGGAATGTCGCCTAATTGGAAGTTACCCAACAATTTGTTTTGTTGAGCCATTTTACGTTCACCTTGGTAAACTGAAATATCTACCGCTGGTTGGTTATCTGCTGCTGTAGAGAATACTTGAGATTTCTTCGCAGGAATCGTAGTGTTTTTCTCAATAATTGCAGTTAATACGCCACCCATGGTTTCGATACCAAGTGTTAATGGTGTTACGTCAAGTAAAAGTACGTCAGTTTTGTCACCAGACAATACCGCACCTTGAATTGCAGCACCAATTGCAACAGCTTCATCTGGATTCACATCTTTACGAGGTTCTTTACCGAAAAACTCTTGTACTTTCTGTTGAACCATTGGCATACGTGATTGACCACCAACCAAAATCACGTCAGAGATGTCAGAAGTCGAAAGACCTGCATCTTTAAGTGCGATACGGCAAGGCTCAATTGTACGCGCAACTAAATCAGCAACTAAACCTTCTAGTTTGGCACGTGTTACATTCATCACTAAGTGTTTAGGACCAGTTGCATCCGCAGTGATGTATGGTAAGTTAATTTCAGTCGAATTAGATGAAGAAAGCTCAATTTTAGCTTTTTCAGCTGCTTCTTTTAAACGTTGTAATGCAAGTGGATCTTGTTTCAAGTTGAAGTTTTGCTCTTTCTTGAACTCTTCAACTAAATAGTCGATCAATGCATTATCAAAGTCTTCACCACCAAGGAATGTATCACCATTGGTTGACAATACTTCGATTTGTTGGTCGCCATCTAAGTCAGCGATTTCAATGATTGATACGTCAAATGTACCACCACCTAAGTCATATACTGCAACTTTACGGTCGCCTTCTTTTTTGTCCATACCGAACGCAAGTGCAGCAGCAGTTGGTTCGTTAATGATACGTTTAACTTCTAGACCAGCAATACGACCAGCATCTTTTGTTGCTTGACGTTGCGCATCATTGAAGTAAGCAGGAACAGTAATAACAGCTTCTGTTACTGTTTCACCTAAATAATCTTCCGCAGTTTTTTTCATTTTTTTCAAAATTTCTGCAGAGATCTGTTGCGGTGCAAGTTTTTTGTCGTTTACTTCAACCCAAGCATCACCATTATCAGCTTTGATGATTTTGAATGGTGCAATACCGATATCTTTTTGTACTGCTTGGTCTTGATACTTACGACCAATTAACCGCTTGATTGCGAATAATGTATTCTTAGGGTTAGTCACTGCTTGACGTTTAGCAGATTGACCCACAAGAATTTCGCCATCTTTATATGCAACGATAGAAGGTGTTGTTCGTGCACCTTCAGCATTTTCAATTACTTTAACTTTATCGCCTTCAAGTACAGCAACACATGAATTCGTTGTACCTAAGTCAATACCAATAATTTTAGCCATAAATCAAATTCCTCTAAATTCTTTTGAATCCCTTGTGTCCTCTTTTTACAAAGGGGAGTTAAAAGGGATTTTCTTGTTATCCGATATGAGAGCCATTCAAAAATTTTCAAGTCATGATTTGTGAAAATTCATGAAAATATTTTTAAAAAGCTCCTATTTATTACCTTTATTGACCAACCATCACCATTGCAGGGCGAAGTAGTCGACCATTTAAGGTGTAGCCTTTTTGCAAAACTGTGCCAATTTGGTTGGCTTGTGCATTTGGGTCGATCCCGACAGCTTGATGTAAGTCCGCGTTGAAACCATTGGTTGTGTCTGCTTCAACAACACCGAATTTTTCTAAAGTGGTGAGAAGTGATTTCAAGGTCAGTTTTACGCCTTCTAGTACAGGTGTTTCTTCATCGCCACCTGCGAGGATGGCACGCTCAAGGTTGTCGACAGAGTTTAATAATTCTTTCGCAAACTTTTCTAACACGATGTCTTTATGCTTTTCAGCATCACGTTGAATACGTTCTACACTTTTCTGTGCTTCATAAACCGCGTTTGCAGTACGTGCTTTTTCGAGTTTTAAGCTCTCTTCAAGATGACTAATTTGAGCCTGTAAAGCTTCAACGGTAACTTCAACCTGTTCATTTTCAGCCTGAGTTTGCTGTTCGGCTTGCTCGTTTTGAATATCTTGGGCTTCTTGATTCTGCTCAGTTGCCATTGATTTACTCCGTTTAAATGGGTTCTTAAACATGTACAGTCCTTATCGGCAGCAGTTTTGCACTGTGTTCATTTTTGAACTGCCATGATCGTTTAATTCATTAATGAATAAGAAATGTGGGCGAGCCGCTAAAATTCAAGCAGTTTTAGAGATTATTTAATGAAATTCAGTGAAAAAAGCTGATCTAAGGGAGAAATCTCAAACTTTAAAGATATTTTTGTTGGAATAATCATCAAATCAGTGATTATTTTTTTAGATTAAAAATTTAACTTTATTGATGATAGATGCAGCTATTGCTCAAAAATGATGAGTAAATTCAAAAATTAAAATTGAATGAACAGATTAAAATGCTTAATTTACATGTAAAACCGATTAAACTTATTGAAAATAAGGTTTTGCGAAAAAGCAATAATTTAATTATCATGCTCCATAGATTCTATGGCTGTAGTTTCTTTTTTTAGTTTGAACAATGTTTTCATCGCTTATCCAATCTTCTTGGATAAGCTTTTTTTTGTCTTGTAAAAAGCCATTAACAATGTAAGTAATCCGAAACTTTTATGGTAAAAGTATATCTTTTATCAGGTAGACTTTTGCCTAACCGCATTTAATCCCATCAAAAAATCTAGTGAAATGAAACAAGTATAATGAAAAATAAAATCGGTCAATATAAATCATTGATTTAATAAACTTTGCATAACTTATACGGCAACACCTTAAAAGTCTAACCAAGCTTCAACGAAGTTTGCAGAAAAAATAGCAATCATAGTCAGCACGACAACGCAGTCCTGTGTTGCCGTTTTTTGATAGAGTGATAAAGGAATTTATGATGAAAAAATCAGGTCTTATTTTTATGCTATTGGCTGGTGTTGCGGTTATGAGTACGGCGTGTACATCAAGTGAAACAACACAAGCACCTGAAACAACCCAATCAGCACCAATGGGTCCTGCAGATCAACAGCAATCGGCACAAACTGCGACTGTAGATCCGACTCAACAAGGTACTGCTGTTGAGGGAGATGCAACGATTCAGCAATCACAACCTGCTCAAGCAACCAATGACCCAAGTTTAGTTGAACAACCTTCAGCTCAGTAAATTTTAAAATAAAAAATCAGGCAATTTATGGATGCCTCCATTGCCTGATTTTTATCAACAACTTTTGATGAGAGGTTACTCACCCGCCAAAGAACATTCAAAGTTGGTTCGATCTACAGTACATCGCGCCCGTTTAAGCACTGACATCATGGTCGGATCGTAAATACCTTGTCGGGTTAAATCCATACGTCCATCTCGTAAAAGCTTTTGATATTTTTCAGTATCTGCTTTACTTAAATTCAAACGATATTTAGCTGGAATGCCTTCTTCTAAACGTTTGACCATACTGAATTGACGAGGAAGTTGCTTGATAAACCACGTTCTAGAATCATTGCCAAAAGTAGCAGGGAATTTTTGAGATCTAAACACCAAATCTGCAGTGACATTTAGCACTGGAAAATTGATCAATGCACCTTTAGAGCCAAGCCCTTTTTCCATTTCTAAAGGTTTAAAGGCGTAAGCTGGCGCACCCACCATTGGTACTTCACCTGTATTAAACTTCTTAATAAAATTGGAAATATCCGAAGGAACAGGAATTGCTCCGACACGTTCAACCATTGCAATCTGTGCTTTGTCATACGCCAATACCGCAAATTTCTTACCTTTACCTTTTTCAATAGTATTAATGGTTCGATCGTTCACAAAGATATATGCAGGGCCAATTTGACCGATTCCACCAATTTCTATTTCTTCATTGTCTATCTTGGTTTTTAAGCGTTTTACATTACGCTTATCCAAAACAAAGGTAATCGCCTTGAGTGCAATGGCATTGGTTGGAACCCCCCCCAGCGCGTCAATAGACCCTGCGAATTTATTGTATTGGCGTGCACGCATTGTGGTGATATAGGCAGCATCACATTTACCATTTTTAAAATCTTTATCAGCAAGCTCTTCATTTTGGTAAGCAATCAGCTGGACATCGGTATTCCATGTTTTTGCAGCGAGTGCCCACTCTTCCATCATTTTATAGGATTCGCCAGCTTTCCCTAATAAATCAAAAACACAGATTTCTTGTTTTGCTTGAGAGGTGCTTGATATTCCTAATAATACGATTGTAGTAAGGGCAAGAAATTCCTTTTTCATGTTATATCCTTATACTTAAAACGCGTTTTATTTATACTGAATATAGTAATATTATTTGAATAAAAATAGAGTTTTTACTCTATTTCCGATGAGTAAACCATTGAATGGCTTGCTTAATGTGATTTATTTATCCTAATAAAATATTATTGTGATATTGTTTTGTTTGTTGGTGTGGGTTTAGTGGCCTAATTAAAATCTTGTTAATTTTGATCGATCTAGAAAAATAAAATAGATTTCAAGTTTTGTTAATCAATAAAACATATAAGTAAATCTAAAAAACGTATTTTTAATAATATACAAAAAAACCGTACCATGAGGCTGATTCCCATCTCTTTTTATTTATTCTAGTCCACACATTGATCATGAAATTTCAGCAACTGATTTTGCTTTGCTCAGCCATAAGTTTATATAGCTATAGTGGTTTGGCAAATGCTCGCCCTATCGTCATTGGTTATCAAACCAACATAGAACCTGCCAAAGTTGCACAGGCTGATGGTGTGTATGACAAAGTAATTGGGGAAAAACTGGATTGGCGCTTATTTAATAGTGGCGCAGAAGTTTTAACTGCATTGGCTTCAGGTTCTGTAGATATCGCACTGATTGGTTCAAGTCCTTTGGGGGCAGCTGTTGCCAATAATTTGCCCATAGAGGTGTTTTTAATTTCTACCGATCTGAAAAGTGCGGAAGCCTTAGTAGTAAGAAATGGCTCAGGAATTAATAGTCCTCAGGACTTAATTGGGAAAAAGGTGGCCACCCCATTTGCTTCGACTTCCCATTACAGTTTATTGGGGGCTTTGCAGCATTGGAATATTAAAACCAATCAAATACGGTTGTTGAACCTAAAACCAGCTGAAATTAATGCAGCATGGCGCAGAGGCGATATAGATGCAGCTTTTGTCTGGTCACCTGCACTTGCCAATATTAAGAAAACCGGTAAGGTCATCACAGATGCAGGGCAGGTTGGGCAATGGGGATCTCCTACATTTGAAGTTTGGGTGGCACGTAAAGATTTTGCACAGAAGCATCCTGAAGTCTTAGCAAAGTTTTCAACAGTGACACTGAACTATTATCAATCCTATAACCAGAATAAAAGTCGTTGGACTGCCAACTCGGCTGAAGTGCAAAAAATTGCCAAAATTACTGGTGTAGATGCTCAAGATGTGCCAGCGCTTCTTGCTGGTGCCGCCTATCCAGAACGTCAGGCGCAATTAAGCACTCAATACCTTGGTGGGCGGACCACACAGAATATTGTCAATTCAGTGAACTTTTTAAAAGCACAGGGTCTGGTGAGAAAAGTTTCTCCAAATTATCAACAGTTTATTAACACACGTTTTATTCAAACATCGAAATAGAGATCGGAAGTATTCATCATGGCTGTATTGACTGTAGAACACGTACAAGCACAGTATCCGGGTGCTGAACAACCGGTACTGAAAGATGTTTCATTTCAACTGGGCTCTGAGCAACTGATGGTTGCATTAGGTGCTTCAGGCAGTGGTAAAACAACCTTATTAAATCTGATTGCTGGATTTACTCAGCCACAAGCAGGCACATTAAAACTGGATGGCGAAGTAATCATTGCACCCAGCCGAGACCGTGGTGTGGTGTTCCAAGATGATGTTTTATTGCCTTGGCAAAATGTAGAAGACAATATTGCTTTTGGTTTAGAGCTTGCAGGATTTGATAAAAAAACACGTCAAAACCGTGCACAAGCATTACTCAAATTGGTGAATTTAGAAGGCTTTGGTCAACGCCATATCTGGGAACTTTCAGGCGGGCAACGTCAACGGGTTGGTTTAGCACGTGCTTTGGCTTCTGACCCTAAAATATTATTGATGGATGAGCCTTTTGGTGCTTTGGATGCCTTTATTCGTGAACAAATGCAGTGCTTATTATTAGATATTTGGAAGAGCACGTCCAAACCCACATTCTTAATTACCCATGACATCGAAGAAGCTGTTTTTCTAGCAACAGATCTAATTATTCTTGCACCGAATCCTGGGCGAATTGTGGAAAAGCTAGAGTTGGATTTTGCTAAACGCTATGCCCATGGTGAGCCAGCACGAAGTATTAAATCAGATCCTAAGTTTATTGAAATGCGAGAGCATGTGTTGAGTTGTGTGTTTATTCAAAATAATCAGGATCAATACCATGTTGCTCAGAGTGACCAAACTCAAGTGGAAAAGGTGGAGTAATGACAGCACAATTAGACCCTAAATTGATCCCTCGTACAGTTGAATCTCAGACTGTGGTGGTGAAGGTTCCACGTGAAGTCAATATTACCTTGATTAGTAGTATCACGATCATTACTTTGATTGCAATTTGGTGGCTGGTCACCACTTTAGGCTGGATTGATGCTTTATTCTTACCATCACCAACCGCCGTTTTGCAGCGTTTCAATGATTTGTTCAGCAATGGCTATATGAGTATTAGCTTGTGGAGTCATATTGGTGCAAGTTTGGGTCGTATTGGCACGGCATTAATTGCTGCGGTCATCACTGCGATTCCAGTTGGGATTGCGATTGGTCGTAATAAAGTTGTACGGGGTATTTTAGATCCCATCATTGAGTTTTATCGTCCGATTCCGCCGCTGGCGTATTTACCCTTGATTGTAATTTGGTGTGGTATTGGTGAATTATCCAAGGTGCTACTGATTTATCTGGCAATTTTTGCACCGATTGTTATTGCAACAGCAACCGGTGTACGTTCAGTCGATCAAGCTAAAATTCGTGCTGCACAGTCTTTGGGTGCAAGCCCAATGCAAATTATTAAACATGTGGTTTTACCAAGTTCTTTACCGAGTATTTTAACCGGTATCCGTATTGGTCTTGGGGTGGGATGGTCGACTTTGGTGGCAGCAGAGTTGGTTGGAGCTTCTGAAGGTTTAGGCTTTATGGTGCAATCTTCTTCACAGCTTTTGGCTACAGATGTGGTGATTGTGGGGATTTTAATTATTGCTGTGATTGCCTTTATTTTGGAAATTGGTTTACGTCGTTTACAAAGGAAATTAGTCCCTTGGGATAAGCAATCTCAGTAAGTTATTTTCGCTACACTGTTCTATAGCATATCGCCATATTTAGTTTTAACATTTTAATATATCGTGAGATGATCGAGGAAGAAATGAACGCTGTTGTTTCAAATATTTTTAAAGTTACCCCATTAAATCCAACGATTGGTGCGCTGATTGAAGGTGTGAATTTCAATCAGCCTTTAACACCTGAACAAAAGGTTTTGATTGAAGCAGCTTTATTGAAACATCAGGTGATCTTTTTCAGAAATCAGCCGATGACTGCACAGCAACATGCAGCTTTGGCGCGTCAATTTGGTCAGTTACACATCCACCCAATTTACCCCAATATTCCAGAACAACCAGAAATCATGGTTTTAGATACGGAATTAAATGATTTACGGGATAATGCATTGTGGCATACCGATGTGACTTTTCTTGAAGCACCAGCAATGGGCGCAATTTTAAGTGCAAAAAAAGTCCCTGCATGGGGTGGAGATACACTTTGGTCAAGTGGAACAGCGGCGTTTGAAGCATTATCCAAACCGATGCAAGCGATGTTGTCTGGTTTAACTGCAACACATGATATTGCACGTTCATTTCCAGTAGATCGTTTTGGTGGTGATCCTGCCGAATTAGAAAAGCTAGAACAGGCTAAGAAAAAACATCCTCCGATTAGCCACCCTGTGATTCGCACTCATCCTGTCACAGGTCGTAAAGCTTTATTTGTGAGTGAAGGGTTTACCACACGAATCAATGAACTCGAAGCCAAAGAAAGCGATGCTGTTTTGAAAATGTTGTTTGAACATATTCAGAAACCAGAGTTTGTAGTGCGTTGGTCGTGGCAGGCCAATGATGTGGCATTTTGGGATAATCGTTGTACTTTCCACTATGCTGTTGATGATTACCGTCCTCAGCACCGTGTTATGAATCGAGCCACTTTGATGGGTGATAAACCTTTTTATCAAGCAGATTAAGATTTAACTTGTCGTAAAAACCAATCAAATTTGATTGGTTTTTTATTTTTAAAATGACTAAATTTGAATACAACTTTTTGAAACTTCAATATTTAAAAAATACATTAAAGAAAAATCATAAAGAGAGCTGTTGTTCAAAGTATCGGTATGCTGTGTTTGTCGGTGTTCACAAAATAATTTGAATATTCAAGCTCTGATGAAACTTTGTTGCTGAGCAATAATGTTTAATTATTCATCAAAATTAAACAAATGATCAACATACTAGGCCATAAATATTTATTGCTTGTTGGAAATATCATGTTGATTAATAATAAAAAGCAAATCATTTTGCTGAGTGTGCTGTCTACGCTGTTGGTTGCTTGTAATGATGATAATGATCATTCAAATACTGAAAAACCAGTTGAGGCAAAAGCTTTAGAACTGAATATCTTGCATATTAATGACCATCATTCACATTTAGATGAAGAAAGCATTAAATTTAAAAGCAATGTGGGGACAGGGGATGAAGAGTTTAGTGTTGCAAGCGGTGGATTTGCACGTGTTGCCAGCTTAATTAACCAGCTTGTAGCAGAAAAGAAAAATGCTTTAAAAATACATGCAGGTGATGCGATCACTGGCGATTTGTACTATAACTTAACGGATGGGAAAGCAGACGCAGATGCAATGAATACCGTTTGTTTTGATACATTTACGCCGGGTAACCATGAGTTTGATTCTAAAGATGATGGATTAAAGAAATTTATTGGTTTCTTGGATCAAAGTTCTTGTAAAGACAAAACCCAAATTTTAACGGCCAATGTCAGTTTTGGTGCATCATCACCACTGTATAAAACCAACCGCATTTTGAAGTCACAAGTGTTTGAAAAAGAGGGGGTGAAATTTGCAATCATTGGTTTAACGGTTGCCAAGAAAACCAAAAACTCTTCGCAACCGAATGCTGATACATTGTTTGCAGATGAAATTGAAACAGCGCAAAAAGAAATTAATCAATATAAAGCGCAAGGCATTAAAAATATTATTCTTCAAACCCATGTGGGATACGACTTAGACCAACAGTTGGCAAAATCACTTACCGATGTGGATGTGATTATTGGGGGCGATTCACATACATTATTGGGCCCTGACAGTCTTAAAAAATATGGCATGACGCCAGAAGGTGCTTATCCAACACAGCTGAGAAACAAAGATGGTCAATTGGTCTGTGTTGCGCAAGCTTGGCAGTACAGTTATATCGTGGGTGATTTAAATGTGAAGTTTGACAAAAACGGGAATGTCGAAAGCTGTAGTGGGACACCACATGTACTTATTGGCAATAACTTTACCCGTACCGCCAAAGACGCAAAAGCAGTCACCGAAACAGAAAAACAAGCAATACTGACGCAATTTAAAACAGATCAGGTTCCATTTACTTTTGTAGCACCTCTACAAAAGACCTTGGATGTTTTAAAACCGTATCAGGAACAAAAGAAAAAATTTGCTCAGGAAATCGTAGGTCAAACCACAGATAATCTCTGTTCACGTCGAGTCCCTGGTACACAACGTGATGTAAATCGTTCAACACTCGGCGATATCTGTAATAAGAATACCCATGTCGATCAACATGGTGGAGATATTCAACAAATTATTGCTGAAGCGTTTTTACAACAAGGAAAGACCTTCTTTGGCGCTGATATCTCATTCCAAAATGGTGGTGGTGTCCGTGAAGATGTTGCTTTAGGGGATGTGACAGTTGGTAAAATTTATAATGTCTTACCGTTCAAGAATACATTGTTGCGTTTAGATTTGACGGGTGCTGAAGTTAAAGCCACCTTAGAGGATGCAATAGATGGTGTGATTGCCCAGAATAATACGGGTAGCTACCCATATACTGGTGGTATGCGTTGGAATGTTGACTTTACTAAAGACAAAGGCCATCGTCTTAACCAAATACAAGTACGTAATGCATCTGGGCAATATGAAAATCTTGATCTCAATAAGACTTACAAAGCGATCACGATTGATTTTCTTGCGAATGGTGGTGACTACTATACCACCTTGAAAACCATTACTGGTGAGCGCCGTGTGAATGTTGGCTTAGACTATGCGGAGGCTTTCCTTAAATATGCCCAAGGTTTGGCTGGTCAGACAGGTCAAAAGAAAATTAATAAATTAGCAACGGCTGAATACAGTACCCAGCTATTTATCGATAAAGCAAAATAAACTGAAACAGACAATCAAAATCCCGCTTCGGCGGGTTTTTTGTTGGGTCGTTAGTGGAAACTGACAAAATCCTATGTTTGTGATGAATGCGTAATAAATAATTGCAAAAATCTATCCTTAACTTTAAAATGAGCCAAAATTTAGCCACGATGGCTTAAATAATCACAAAGACTACCTCAATTTTCTTTTTACTTGCCTCAATTTGATCTTGTAACGTTGCCTTTTGACAAGATTGTTTACAACCACTCACTGGTTGCAGGATAACCATAATATCTTGATTGAACCCATCATTTTAAGCAGGGTGCTTAAAATGTGATTTGAATCAGCTGTTAAATTCAATATTCGGGAGAAAAATCATGTTGTTTAACGTATTTCTCATTTTGGGCTTTAAATAGACCCTATACATTTTTAATCGTTTAAATTAAACGAAAATAAACCTTATTTTAAAGAATATACATGTTCTGAGGGATGACTTTGCTTGCAGAAAATGCAAATTGAAAAAAGTTTAGCCTTAGTCATGAAAAGAAAAAAGTGAATATATGAACGAATATATTAATCAACCTTTTGCACAAAATATGCATCAGGTTGACGTAGCGGATTTTGCTGAAATTTCTCCGATTGTAAAACTTTGGGCTTTTCGATTTTTGGTCGAGTTAGGTGGTGCAAAAGAATTTATTTCTGATCATTGCTTTAGTCATCAATGGATTGCAAAAAAGTTAGGTTTTTCTGAAGCATTACTTGCAGATAAGTTCGATGAGCAAGCTGCTTATCAGGAACTTAACCATTTGCATAAAAATAGCCAACAGCAAAATTTATTAGATAATTTTCAGTTCAATGCTGAATTGCAATATAACCTAAAGTTAATACAGCAATTACTGGATTTAAATGCTGTTGAAAGCACGATTTTAGGCTTTATCGTGATGTTAAACAGTGAACAACTTCTAGATGATATTGCGGATACCATCGGTGAATTGACTGCGTCTAAAACCATACGTGCTTTGGCTGTGGTTTTAGATTTACCTTATGAAGCAATTCGGCAGGCTTTGTCTGTACAAGGGCGTTTACATCGCAGTGGCTTAATCAGTGTTCAACAACACTATCGTAATTATTTACGTGGGAAATTGAATTTGGTGTCAAACCAATTGGCCGATAAGTTATTGGTGAAAACCAATGATGTGATGGATCTGTTTGTTGGAACCATTAATAAAAGTCAGCCTGCTGAATTAACCTTAGAGGATTATCCTCATTTACACACTGAATTGACTTTACTCCTAGCTTACTTAAAGCAAGTCAAAATGAGAAAGCAACAGGGGGTAAATATCTTCCTTTATGGCAGTTCAGGCACAGGAAAGACACAACTGTGTAAGACCCTTGCAGATGAAATGGCGGTGCAACTTTTTGAAATCTCCTGTGAAGATGAAGATGGTGATGCAATTTCAGCCACAGGCCGTTTATGTGCGTATCGTGCAGCGCAGTGCATTTTCGACAGTCAATCTGCTTTATTGATGTTTGATGAAGTTGAGGATGTATTTAATGACACCGAAAATGGCGTGGGGATGAAAAGCACTGCACAAAGTCGTAAGGCTTGGGTCAATCGTATTTTAGAGCAAAATCGTACACCAACGATTTGGGTGTCTAATTCTGATCAGCTCGATCCTGCGTTTATACGCCGTTTTGATATGGTGCTTGAAATTAAAGTGCCACCTAAAAAGCAACGCAGAAGCTTTATCGAACAACATTGTGGTCAAGAACTTAATCCTTTTTATCAGGAAGCCTTGGCCAATGTTGAGCAATTATCTCCAGCAATTTTACGCCGTAGTTATCGTGTTGCCAAAGCGGCTCAAATGCACAATGAGCATTTAGTGGTTCAGGAAAGCATGACCAAATTGGTGTCCAATACCTTAAAAGCACAGGGTCATCAAAGCATTAAATTGCAAGATAGTAATGCTTTGCCCAAGTTCTATGATCTGAACTATATCAATTGTAAGCAGAATCTTGCGGAGATCGCATCTGGTATCCTGCAACATGGTTTTGGCCGTTTATGTTTATACGGAGCATCTGGAACAGGTAAAACTGCATTTGCACGATGGTTATCTGAAACTATCAATAGACCTTTACTGATTAAGCGTGGTTCAGACTTAATTTCTGCTTGGGTGGGTGAAACAGAACAAAACCTTGCTAAAGCGTTTCAAGAAGCCGAAGACTTACAGGCAATTTTGTTGTTGGACGAAGTAGATGGCTTATTACAAGACCGCCGTCAAGCAACCCGCTCTTGGGAAGTTTCGCAAGTAAATGAGTTTTTGGTTCAACTCGAAAGCTTTAATGGCGTCGTAGTGGCGACAACCAATCGTTTTGATGAACTTGATCAAGCTGCATTACGCCGTTTCGATTTTAAAATACATTTTGATTTTTTAAATTATGCACAGCGTTTGGCTTTACTGGAAAATATCTGTATACAGCTCAAACTTGTTGTTCATGAAGCCGATATAAAAGTAAAACTGCAATCTTTAGATCGTTTAAGTGTCGGAGACTTCTCTGTGATTGTACGACAGTCCTGTTTTCATCCTTTTGAAAATGTGGATTCTATTCTGCAGCATTTAACAGATGAAATGACTGCAAAATATAAAAGTGCACAAAGTATAGGATTTACCGCATCAAATTGATGCGGTTTTTCTTTTTGAATCCTGATTTAGGTGAATAAAGCTCAGATTTTGTGATTCGAGAGTGGAAAACAAAGCATAAAAATAACTTTAATATGAAAAAACTAATGAAAAATGCTTAAAAAATAGATAAAAAGTATAAAAAAATGCTGATTTTGAGGAAAAAACGCACATCCGATAAAAAAGTT